>NZ_LR733979.1:1067023-3016405 GCF_902506605.1 Sphingomonas sp. AX6 | reverse complement strand
TGGAGGGCGGCGGTATTGTTGGTCGCGATATATCCCGGCGCGATGGCGTTGACGTTGATGCCCTTTGCGGCCCATTCGCAGGCGAGCAGCTTGGTCAGCCCGCCAATCCCCGATTTGGACGCGGTATAGCTGGGCACGCGGATGCCGCCCTGGAAGGTCAGCATCGAGGCGATGTTGATGATCTTGCCCGAGCCTTGCGGGATCATTTTCTTCGCGGCTGCCTGGCAGAGGAAGAACACGGATTTGAGGTTGGTATCGATCACCGCGTCCCAGTCTTCCTCGGTAAACTCGACCGCATCGGCGCGGCGGATGATCCCGGCATTGTTGACCAGGATGTCGATCCGGCCAAGCTTGTCCACAGTCTCGTCCACAACCCTGTCCACAGGCTCAATGGTGGACAGGTCAGCCGAGACGATCTCCGCCCGGCGTCCGAGCGCGCGCACCTTGTCGGCGGTCTCGGTCGCCGCCGTGCGGCCGACCAGCGCGACATCCGCGCCCGCTTGTGCGAGTGCCAGCGCGATGCCCTGGCCGATGCCGGTGTTCGCACCGGTGACGACCGCAACGCGGCCTGTGAGATCGAAGGGGTTCATGGCATCCTCATCCTAATGAGCCCCTCCCCTTCAGGGGAGGGGTCGGGGGTGGGGCGGTGCCGCAAGCACATTGCTCGTGGAGAGGCCCCACCCCAACCCCTCCCCTGAAGGGGAGGGGCTTTTCGGGCTCAAGCCAATTGGCAGATGTCGAGCACATTCATATCGGTATAATCCTGGTTCTCACCCGCCATCGCCCAGATGAAGGCATAGGATTTGGTGCCCGCACCCATATGGATCGACCAGGGGGGGGAGATCACCGCTTCCTCGTTGCCCATGACGATGTGCCGGGTCGCTTCGCCTTCGCCCATGAAGTGCATCACCCGGTCCTGCTCAAGATTGTCGAGCTCGAAGTAGAAATAAATTTCCGAGCGCCGCTCATGGATATGCGGCGGCATGGTGTTCCACACGCTTCCGGGCTTGAGCACGGTCAGGCCCATCACCAACTGCGCGCTGTCGCACACGCCGGGAATGACGAGCTGAAAGATCGTCCGCTCGTTGCTTTCTTCAAGACTGCCGCGCTCGAGCGCATTGGCGTCGGAGATACCGAGCTTCCTGGTCTTGAACCCCTGATGCGCGGGCTTTCGTGCTGGTCGTAAAGAGGCAAGCGCCTAGCGGATCGGGGGGCGGGGGGAAACCATGTTGTGTGTGGGAAGCCTCCTCCTTCGTCACCCCGGCCGAAGTGCCGGGGTCCACCAAGCCGCTTGCAAGTCGTTGTGATCCGAGGACATCGCGCATGCCGCCTGGTGAACCCCGGAACAAGTCCGGGGTGACGATTTAATAGCGAGCAGTTGGGGAATCTCCCAAAGCGTTGCCGCCGCGGCTTGCGCCGCCTATGCCAGCCGCACAAATCCTTCGCGCATCAGGAGAATGGCGAGTGAAGTTTGCGTTTCGGCGTCCGGTGGCGCGTGCTCTGACCCTGGCGGCTGCGCTGCTTGTCTCGACCTCCGCCCTCGCACAGGGCGTGGTCGATAATGTGAAGGGCTTGGCGCTCGACGCCAATGGCCAGGTGGTGCGCTTTACCGGCATCCTCGTCGACGAGCAGGGCAAGGTCACCGAACTGCTGGGCGAACGCGACCGGCGGCCGCGGCGACCGACCTGGCGGGCCGATATGCAGGGCCGCGTGCTGATCCCCGGCATGGTCGATGGGCATGGGCATGTCATGGACCTTGGCTTTCGCACGCTGTCGCTCGATCTCTCCGACACGCGCAGCCTCCAGGAAGCGCAGGCTAGAATCGCCGAATATGCGCGCGCCAATCCGGGGCGGCCCTGGATCATCGGTGGCGGGTGGAACCAGGAGGCATGGGGGCTGGGTCGCTTTCCGACCGCCGCCGATCTCGACGCGATCATTCCCAACCAGCCGGTGTGGCTGCAGCGCGCCGACGGCCACGCAGCCTGGGCGAACAGCGCGGCGTTGAAGGCGGCGGGGGTAACCGCGGCGTCCAAATCGCCCTCTGGTGGCCGGATCGAGACGCTGCCGAACGGCCAGCCTTCGGGCGTGTTCATCGACGCGGCGATGGCGCTGGTTGAAGGTAGCGTGCCGAAGCCCACGCCGCGCGATCGCAATTCGGCGTTCCTTCGCGCGCAGGACATGCTGCTGGAACAGGGCATCACCGCGACCGCCGACATGGGCACGACGCTGGAGGATTGGAACACCTATCGCCGGATGGCGGACCTCAATCTGCTCAAAATCCGCATCATGTCCTATGCCAACAGCGTCGACACCGCGCTTGCCGTGGGCGGGCATGGGCCGACGCCGTGGCTCTACTGGGACAAGCTGCGGATGGGCGGGATCAAGATGTATCTCGACGGTGCGCTGGGATCGCGCGGGGCGTGGCTGAAGGCGCCTTATGCCGATGCGCCGCAGGAAACCGGGCTGGGCTTCATCCCCGATGAGCGGCTGTGGAATCTGATGAGCCGGGGCGCGATGGACGGGTTCCAGTTCGCGATTCATGCGATCGGCGACCGCGCCAACCGTCAGGCGATCGACGCGATCGCGCAAATGGCGGAAACCTATGACGGCGATCGGCGCTGGCGGATCGAACATGCGCAGATCATCGACACGACCGACCTCCCGAGCTTCCGTAGCTTCGGGATTATCGCGTCGATGCAGCCGGTCCACCAGACGTCGGACCGCGAGATGGCCGAAGCACGGCTGGGGCCGAACCGGCTGGGCGGTGCCTATGCGTGGCGGACGCTGTTGGGACAGGGAACGCGGCTGGCGTTCGGCAGCGATTATCCGGTCGAAAGCGCCAATCCGTTCGTCGGCTGGGCGGCGGCGTTCACGCGCACCGATGCAACCGGGCAGCCGGTCGGTGGCTGGCGTCCGCAGGAAGCGCTGACGCGGGAGCAGGCGTGGAAGGCGTTTACGACGGATGCAGCCTATGCCGGGTTTGCGGAGAAGAAATTCGGGACGCTGGCCCCGGGCATGCAGGCGGATTTCATCATCGTCGATCGCGATCCGCTGGCGGCGACGCCGGAACAATTGCGGCAGACTCAGGTGCTGGAGACGTGGATCGGCGGGCGGCCGATGTTCCAGCGGGGCAAGGCTCAGGTGGATCCGGCGGCAAGGGAAGCGACGCAGGAGCGGGGGCGGTAGGTTACCGCCTTTGCCAAAACCATCGCGTCACCCCGGACTTGTTCCGGGGTCCACCAAGCCGTTTGGGAGCCTTAAGAGCCTCTTGGTTTTCGCTTGCCGCGCGGTGGACCCCGGCACTTCGGCCGGGGTGACGAAGGTTGGGGGTACGTTTAGTCCCAAACCAAATGCGTCATGCCAGCGCAGGCTGGCATATCCTGCCGGATGTACATGCTGCTTGATACCCCTGCTTTCGCAGGTGTGACGACATCACACCAAAAAGAAAGGCCGCGGCTCCCTTTCGGAAACCGCGGCCGCTTTACGCCCCCGCGTAGAAGCTGTGGTTCAGGCGACTGCCGCCTCTGGCAGCGTCACCTCGTCGGGATCGCGCAGCACGTAGCCGCGGCCCCAGACGGTCTCGATATAGTTTTCGCCCTCGGTCGCCATCGACAGCTTCTTGCGAAGCTTGCAGATGAACACGTCGATGATCTTGAGTTCGGGTTCGTCCATCCCGCCATATAGGTGGTTGAGGAACATTTCCTTGGTCAGCGTGGTGCCTTTGCGCAGCGAAAGCAGCTCGAGCATCGCATATTCCTTGCCGGTCAGATGGACGCGGGCGCCATCGACTTCGACCGTCTTCGCATCGAGATTGACCGCCAGCTTGCCGGTCTTGATGACCGACTGGCTATGGCCCTTCGAACGGCGGACGACGGCATGGATGCGCGCGACCAGCTCTTCGCGGTGGAACGGCTTGGTTACGTAGTCGTCGGCACCGAAGCCGAACGAGCGGACCTTGCTGTCCATTTCGTTGATGCCCGACAGGATCAGCACCGGCGTCTGAACCCGCGCGACGCGCAGCTTCTTCAGCACATCGTAACCGTGCATGTCCGGCAGGTTCAAATCGAGGCAGATGATGTCGTAGTCATAGAGCTTGCCGAGGTCCAATCCCTCTTCGCCCAGATCGGTGGTGTATACGTTGAATCCCTCGGTCGAGAGCATCAGCTCGATCGCCTTGGCAGTCGTCGGTTCGTCTTCGATCAGCAGCACGCGCATGGCAGTCCCCCGGTCCCCTTGGCAGACCCGACCCCCTGTGGCCTTCCTGCTCATGGACGATTCATTAACCTAACCCCGTCTGAAGGCAAAAGGTTAATTTCTTCCTAACCAGCCTGACTCCACGAGTCGCGAGTGGCGCGGTTAGCCGGAAGCCGGACAGATCGAGCGAAATGCCCTGGCGAAATGGTCGATCAGCGCCTCCACTCTTGCGGGGCGCAGCGTGCCGGGCGGGGTCAGCAGGTGAAGCGAGACGGGGCGCGAGGTCCATTCGGGGAGGATCGCCTCCAACGATCCGTCGGCGAGTTCGTCATGAATGATGAATTCGGGAAGGTAAGCGACACCCAGTCCCGCGATCAGCGCGGGCATCATCGCGTCGCCATTATCGGTGCGAAGCGGACCCGATAGCCGAACCGCGGCTTCCTCTCCACCCGGCCCGGTAAAGCGCCACAGGTCGGGATTGGCCAGGTTGGTATAGGCGAAGCAGCGATGATGGCCGAGGTCAGCCGGGTGCCGCGGGCGGCCATGTGCGTCGAGATAGGCGGGCGATGCGACCAGATGCGCGCGGATCGGCGACAAGGTGCGCGCGCGCAAGCTGCTGTCGGGCAAATCGGCGATGCGCAGCGCGATGTCGATGCGATCGGCAACGATATCGACCTTCGCGTCCGACAAGGTGAGGTCGATTTCGACATCGGGATTGGCGGTGAGAAAGTCGGCGACGGCGACGCCGACATGGCGGATGCCGAAGGTGAGGGGGGCGGCAACGCGGATACGACCCGAAAGCGCGCCCGCACTGTCTCGCGCGGCTTCCTCCGCGGCTTCCGCCTCGGCAAGGATACGCTGGGCGCGTTCGTGCAGGGTCTGCCCGGCTTCGGTCAGGGTGATGCGGCGCGAGGTACGGTGGAACAGGTCGGTGCCGAGCCGCTGTTCAAGCCGCTTGATCGCTTTCGACACAGTGGCTTTCGACACGCCGGTCGCGGTAGCGGCTTCGCTGAACGAGCGATGCTCGACGACGCGGGCGAACAGCGCCCAGGCTTCGAAATCGGGAAGGTTCATGCGCAGTCTCCAGCATCCCTTCAGCCGTTTGTTTCGAGCGAAGTCGAGAAACGCGTCCAGAGCGCTTAGCTCACGTTTCTCGACTTCGCTCGAAACAAACGGGTTAGTTAGCGCGGGGATAGTATCAGGCAATTGGATCGAAACAATCCGTTTCCAACGTTTCCGTTTACGCGACGAAACGATTTCCTATCTTGGAGGCAACATCAAACAGGAGTTCTCGTCATGATCGAGAAACGTGAATTCAAATCGTTGGGCCATGCCGATCATGGGTGGCTGAACGCGCGGCATCATTTCAGCTTTGCCAATTACTATGACCCGGCCCGCATGGGCTGGGGCGCGATTCGCGTGTGGAACGACGACGAGATCGCCGCGAACAGCGGTTTCCCGCCGCATCCGCACCGCGACATGGAGATCATCACCTATGTCCGATCCGGAGCGATCACCCATCAGGATTCGATGGGTAATCAGGGCCGCACCGGCGCGGGCGATGTTCAGGTGATGTCGGCAGGGACGGGCGTTCGTCACGCCGAATATAATCTGGAGTCCGAGCAGACCACGTTGTTCCAGATATGGATCGAGCCCAAGCGGACTGGCGGTTCGCCATCCTGGGGCGCCAAGCCATTCCCCAAGGGCGAGCGGTCGGGCAAGTTCGTGACGCTGGCCAGTGGTTTCGCCGAGGATGGCGATGCGCTGCCCATCCGTGCCGATGCGCGGGTGATGGGCGCGACGCTGAAGGCCGGCGAAAGCGTCGATTATGCAGTGGGCGATGGGCGTCACGTCTATCTGGTCCCTGCGACCGGTGCGCTCGACATCGACGGCGTGCGTTTCGATGCTCGCGACGGTGCGGCGTTGAAGGGCGGTCAGACGGTGAAGATCACCGCGATCGACGAAGCCGAAATCGTGCTGGTGGATTCGGAGTAAAGTCCCGACCGCCTCTCTCCCAAATTTCGTCATGCCAGCGCAGGCTGGCATTTCATGTGCGGATTTGAATGCCGCCTGAGACCCCTGCTTCCGCAGGGGTGACCGTCCCTTTTTGACCGGAGTTTCTCATGACCAAAGTTCTCGTCCTTTATTACTCGTCTTACGGCCACCTCTCGCAAATGGCGGATGCTGTCGCCGAAGGCGCGCGGTCGGCAGGTGCCGAGGTCGATGTCCTGCGTGTGCCGGAAACCGCACCGGCAGAGGTCGCCGCGGCGGCGGGATTCAAGTCGGATCACACTCATGCGTTGATCTCTGGCGTCGACGCGTTGGCCGATTACGACGCGATCGTCATCGGCGCGCCGACGCGGTTCGGGCGGATGCCGAGCCAGATGGCAAACTTCCTCGATCAGGCGGGCGGGCTGTGGTTCCGCGGCGCGCTGAACGGCAAGGTCGGCGCGGCGTTCACCTCCACCGCCAGTCAGCATGGCGGGCAGGAGACGACCCTGTTCTCCATCATCACCAACCTGCTGCATTTCGGGCTGACGATCGTTGGGTTGGATTATGGGTTTGCCGGGCAGAACGGGGTCGATGAAGTGAAGGGCGGATCGCCCTACGGCGCGACCACCATCGCCGATGCGGACGGCAGCCGGATGCCGTCTGCCACCGAACTCGACGGCGCGCGCTATCAGGGCAAGCGCGTCGCAGAGGTTGCCGCCAAGCTTCACGGCTGACGCGGCGCGCCGCCGTCCCTGCCCCTCCCTCGAAGGGGCGGCGGCGCATTTTTATCATTTCCCCCGCACCAAATCCGTTCGCATTTCGACAAGCTCAGCACGAACGGGGATGGGTGGAACACAAACGCATGCGGTGTATAGGCCGATCATGCTCACCGATCTGGTCCTGTTTATCGATGGCGAGGCCATCATCATCGACAAGCCGTCGGGCCTGCCCGTTGATCGCCCGCGCGACCGATCGCGCAGTGTCGAGGATATGCTGGGCGACCTGACCTTCGGCTTCATGCGCGAACCGCTACCGGTCCACCGGCTGGACCGCGACACGTCGGGTTGCCTGCTGCTTGCCCGCAACCCCAAGGCGCACAAGAAATTCCAGCAGGTGTTCGAGGCTGGACAAGTGTCCAAACGCTATGTCGCGGTGCTTGACGGGATTCCCGAGGGCGAGGGCGGCATGATCGACCTGCCGCTGGGCAAGGTCAGCACGCGCGAGGAGGGCTGGCGGATGGTCGGCGACCCGCAAGGCAAATCGGCGGTGACGCGTTGGGAAAAGCTGACCGAGCGCGACGGCGGGGCGCTGGTCGCCTTCTATCCCGAAACCGGACGCACGCATCAGATCCGCGTCCACGCCGCCGAGGGGCTGGGCGTGCCGGTAGTCGGCGATCCGGTCTATGGTCGGGGCGGGCGGCCGATGCTGCTGCATTCGGCATTTCTGTCGCTGCCACGTGCCGGAAAGCCGCCGGTAGAGGCGATATCGCCCTTGCCGCGCCGCTTCATCGAGGCGGGCTTTACCGAAGAAGAAGCCAAGATTTTCCCGGCAGAGGATGCTGTCGACACCAGCGCGCCTGCGGCGCCCGAACCCAGCGATGGCTGAGTATGTCATCCCGGACGCGGCGATCGTCGAGGAACGCTTCCTCGCCGCATCGGGGCCGGGCGGGCAGAACGTCAACAAGGTGGCGACGGCGGTGCAGTTGCGGGTCGACGTCTATCGGTTGGGGCTGGCGCCCTATGCTTATGCCAAGTTGAAGGAACTTGCAGGAAGCCGGATGACGGCGGCGGGCGAATTGCTGATTACCGCGCGGCGGTTTCGCACGCAGGACGCGAACCGCAGCGATGCCCGCGAACGGATCGCGGAACTGGTGATGAAGGCCCATGAGCGCGACCCGCGGCGGGTGAAGACCAAGGTGAGCAAGGCGGCGAAGGCGCGACGCGTGGATGCGAAGAAAAGTCGGGCGGTGGTGAAGGCGGGGCGGGGCAGAGTTTCGTTTGATTGATGGATTATAATTGCCCTCCGCCCGTTTGTTTCGAGCCCTTCGGCTGCCTGCCAAGGCAGGCGCTCAGGATAAACTTCCGCAAAAGGCGGAAGTCGAGAAACGCATTCCGCGCTCCAAGATCACGTTTCTCGACTTCGCTCGAAACGAACGGGTAAGGGCAGTTCGGATAAGCCTTAGGATCCCCATGTACGCTTTCGATATCGCCACCGACGACAAGCCCACGCTCTATCGCGACCTGTACGAAGCCGTGGATGCGATCACCACGGGTGAGCCCGATGGCATCGCCAACATGGCCAATGTCGCGGCGTTGCTGTGGCAATTCCTGCCCGATCTGAACTGGGCGGGATTCTATCGCACGGTGGGCGAGGACGAACTGGTGCTGGGGCCGTTTCAAGGCAAGGCGGCGTGTATCCGCATTCCGTTCGGGCGCGGCGTGTGCGGCGCAGCGGCCGCCAGTGGCGAGACGCAGTTGGTCGAGGACGTCCATGCGTTTCCCGGGCATATCGCTTGCGATGCCGACAGTCGCTCCGAACTCGTGGTGCCGGTGGTGCGCGACGGGCGGGTGACCGCGGTGATCGACCTCGACAGCCCCAGCGCAGCGCGGTTCGACGAGGCGGACGCGCGTGGGGTGGAGGCGATCGCGGCGTTGCTGGCCAACCGGATCGGCTGACCCGGCGCGGGGCATTGCGCGTCCCGCCACTCCCGATTTTGCGTCATTCTGGCACAGGGCTTAACCATAGAGCGGTGTCGGCGAATCGCTGACGCGTGCGTTAAGCTGCTGTGAACCAAAAATGCGCCGATCGGCCCCATGGACGATCCGGTTTCGCATAAGGAGCAAAGTCTATGCGCGCCATGATCGTCCTAGCGCTGGCAGCATCGCCATTGGCGCTCGCTGCACCCGCCGATGCGCAAAGCGTGATCCGCGACGGCAAATGGGTGAGCGGGCAGCCTGCGCCGCCGCCTCCGCCTCCGCCTCCGCCAGTCGAGGAAGCGGCGCCGATCGCGCCAGCACCCGCGACCGTGCCCGATGCCCCGATCGCGGCACCCCAGGCACAGCCCGCGCCGCGCTTCGCTCCGCGTGCCGAAGTGGTTCAGCCGGTGCCGACTGCGCCCAAGCCTCCGGTCGCACGCGCGGCTGTCCCGCCAGCGCCCACGCCCGCGCCGGGCGATGCCGGAGCGCTGCCACCGCCACCCCCCCCCGCCGCTGCACCCGTGGCGCGCGCCGAGGCTCCGCCTCCACCACCGCCGGGCGCATCCTATGCACCGCCTGCAAAACCCGCCCCGGTGCGCCGCGCCGATGCGCCGCCGCCGCCAAAACCGCGGCCTGCGCTGGAGCGTCATGCCGACGCGCCACCCCCGCCGCGTCCTCATCACGAGGCCGAGCGACACGCCGATGCACCGCCGATGCCGCACCGTCACGCCGACGCCAAGCCGCATCATGCGCCCAAGCATCGCTGGGGCGAGCAGCGTGAGGGTCGTTGGGAAGGCGGCTGGCAAGCACCCGGCGGCTGGGGTGCCTATCGTCGCCCCGCGCAAGGCTGGAGCCTGCCGCGTTACTGGTGGGCACCCGAATTCGTGGTCGTCGATTACTGGACCTATGACCTGGACGCGCCGTCGCGCGACGATCGCTGGGTCCGTTATTATGACGATGCGGTGCTGGTCGACCGGCACGGACAGGTGATCGACTGGGTCGAGGGCATCGA
The DNA here is from genome assembly GCF_902506605.1 of Sphingomonas sp. AX6. GTDB lineage: Bacteria > Pseudomonadota > Alphaproteobacteria > Sphingomonadales > Sphingomonadaceae > Sphingomonas. Next base: position 3,006,511 of record NZ_LR733979.1, on the reverse strand, counting down.
CTGGAACGATGGTGCGGGGCATTATTATGCCGACGACCGCGACGGATATTATGACGACTATGCCGAGGGTTACGCCGCGGACTATGCGCCGCCGGGCTATCCGGCGGGGGGCTATATCTCTGGCGGATATTATTACCCGCCCGCGGTCACCCACACGATCCGCATCGACAGCGAACCGGTGGTGACCAGCCGGACCTATGTCACCGAGGAAGTCGTCACGACGCGCGGCAAGGGTGGCAAGTCGTACCGCCGCGTGCAGACGAAGAAGTGCAACTGCTAGGCGGTTGACGGGGGCGGGCGGCAAGGCTCTGGGGGGAGCCTTGCCGTCTGACTGTACAGCCAGTCTCTCACCGTTCGTTTCGAGCGAAGTCGAGAAACGTGTTCCTTAGCGCCTCGCCACGTTTCTCGACCTCGCTCGAACAAACGGATTGAGAGGAAAACCGAGGCGCTGAGTTACTGACCCCGTCCGGCGAACGCGACGATCGATTCCGCGCCGTCCTTCGACAGTGACGACACGCCGACGAAATGATCGTCGACGACGATATCCTTCAACACCAGTTCGGTCGTGTTCGCGGGCACGTCGCGGTGGTCGGTCCAGTTCTGCGCGTTGTTGCGGCGCCAGTGGATGCGGTATCCGGCAGCACCCGGAGCGGCTTCCCATTTGACCGTCGTATCAGTGGAGACCGCGCCGTCCATCCGGACATTGTTCGGCACCGCGGGCGCGCTGGCGAAGCGGCGGATGGCGTTGAGGTTCAACTGGACGATCCGCGCCATGTACGGGAAGTCCATCTTGTCGATGGTGTCGCCATAAACGCGGCCATTTTCGGTACGCAGATCCTGGTGCTGCTGGTCGTAATTCTCCGCCGCGACGGTGAATCGGACTGCCGGATAGCCGAGTCGGAGAAACGCTTCGTGATCGCCGCCGCGGCCGAAGCGGTCGGGGCGGCGGTTGACGAACACGTCGATGCCCTTGGTGTCTTCGGAGACTTCGGCGATCGCCTTGGCCAGCGCGCGGCTGGGGCCGTCATCCTCGCCGCCGTCGCCGCGTCGTTTGCGGTGCTGCTCCAGCGTTTCGACCGCGCGGATGCCTTCGGAAAAGACGCGGACGCGGTCCGAAATGCGCTTGCCGTTCTGGCCGACCGTGTTGCCCACCATGTCGTTGTTGAGCGCGGCGGAGACGACCCAACCGCGTTCTTTTGCGGTCTCGGCGAGCAGCGTCGCGCCCCATAATCCCTGCTCCTCGCCCGACAGCGCGGCATAGATGATGGTGGCGTCGAATTGCTCCTTCGACAGGATGCGTGCGGCCTCGATCACCAAGGCGACGCCCGATGCGTCGTCGTTCGCGCCCGGTGAGTCGGCGGTGAAGTTCATCACGTCGGACACGCGGCTGTCGATATGGCCCATGACGATGACGACGCGGTTCGGGTCGCGGCCTTTCTGGAAGCCCAGCACGTTGACGACGTTGACGCCGTCGGGCGCGCGCGGACCCTCGAACGTGCGCGCCAAGTTCGCAACCTGGATGCAGTTGCCGCACGACGCGCTGATCCGTTCAAATTCGTTCGCGGTCCAACGGCGGGCGGCACCGATGCCGCGGGTGGGGTGATCGGGATCGGACAGCGTGTGTCGTGTGCCGAAACTAACGAGCTTTTCGACCGTGGCTCGGAGGGCGGCGGGATCAACCTTGTCCTGGGCGTGTGCTGGCGTGGCGAAGAGGAGGGGGAGGGCGGCGAGGGCGAGGAGATGCTTCATGGGCGCGGATGCTGGCGGGCGGGCGCGCGGTTGGCAAGGGGTTGTGACACACCCCTGGCCGTTTGTGTCGAGTAGGGTTCGAGCGAAGTCGAGAAGCCGTATCGAGACAGGGCGTCCGTGCGGCTCCTCTACCTCGATAGGCCTTCTCGACAAGCTCGAAGGCTACTCGGCACCAACGGGGGAGGGGGCGCAGTCAGGTCGGCTTCAACTCAGCCGGTCGATGCCTTCGCGGTCCAGGCTGCCGGGGATGATCATCACCGGCACGCTCAGCTTGCCCGCATCGGTGCCTGAAAAGTGCGTGACCAACGTACCCGGCGCGCCGGTCGCCGCCGCGCCCAGCACCAGTGCTGCGATTTCTGGATTGGCCTCGATCATCTCGCGGACGATCTTGGCGGCGTCACCTTCCTGTACGGTAATCGACGGCTTGATTCCCGATTCCTGGAGCAAGGTGCCCGCCGCGCCTGTGACCAGCGCCTCCGCGCGGGTGCGGGCTTCCTCCTCGATCGTGGCCTGGACGCCGCCCCATTGGACGAAGTCCTGCTTCGGGATCAGCGCCAGGATTTCGACATTGCCGCCGGTCTTCACCGCGCGCCGCGCGGCGAAGCGCAGCGCGATCTCGCTTTCCGGGCTTTCGTCGATGACGACGAGATAGGTACGCATGGTCTCAATTCCCCCAATCGAGTGCGATAGGTGACGCGAAAGCCGCGCTTTCGCAAGTCGCGCCGCCCTTGACCTTAGGGAAACAGGCGGCGAGAGAGGGCGTCCCCAGGGAACCATTGCAGGAATCGCATGTCGATCGAAATCAAGATGCCCGCGCTGTCGCCGACGATGGAAGAGGGCACGCTCGCCAAATGGCTGGTCAAGGAAGGCGACACCGTGTCGTCGGGCGACTTGATGGCGGAAATCGAGACCGACAAGGCGACGATGGAATTCGAAGCGGTGGACGAAGGCGTGATCGCCAAAATCCTGGTCGCCGAGGGTACGGACAATGTGAGGGTCGGCACGGTGATCGCGATCCTGGCCGAAGAGGGCGAGGATGCGTCGGCGGCGGCTTCGTCGGGTGGCGACGTGAAGGCCGAGGCGCCGAAGGAAGAAGCCAAGGCCGAAGCGCCGAAGGATGAGCCGAAGGCAGAGGCGCCCAAGACCGCGGCACCCGCACCCGCACCTGCATCGGGTGACCGGGTGAAGGCAAGCCCGCTGGCACGCCGGATCGCTGCGGAAAAGAATATCGACCTGGCATCGCTGTCGGGTTCGGGACCGAATGGTCGCGTGGTGAAGGCGGACCTTGAGGGCGCGAAGCCCGGTGCCGCTGCGCCCGCACCGTCTGCGGCTCCCGCCGCCGCGCCTGCGCCTGCCGCTGCGCCGACCGAATCCAAAGCGGTCTGGTACGACGACAGCATCCCGCATTCGGTGGACAAGCTGTCGAACATCCGCAAGACGATCGCCCGCCGCCTGACCGAGGCGAAGCAGACGATCCCGCACATCTATCTGACGGTCGATATTCGCCTCGATGCGCTGCTCAAGCTGCGCGGCGACCTCAACAAGTCGCTCGAATCGCGCGGCGTGAAGCTGTCGGTCAACGACATGCTGATCAAGGCGCTGGGCGTGGCGCTGGAAGCGACGCCCAAGTGCAACGTTACGTTCGCGGGCGATACGCTGGTCAGCTATCACCGCGCCGACGTGTCGGTCGCGGTATCGACGCCGTCGGGCCTGATCACGCCGATCATCCGCGACGCGGCCAATAAGGGGCTGGCCAAGATTTCTACCGAGATGAAGGAACTGGCGGGGCTGGCCAAGGACAACAAGCTGAAGCCCGAGCAATATCAGGGCGGCACCGCCTCCATCTCGAACATGGGCATGTTTGGCATCAAGCAGTTCGATGCGGTCATCAACCCGCCGCAGGGAATGATCCTGGCGATCGGCGCGGGTGAGAAGCGGCCTTACATCGTCGATGACGCGCTTGGCGTCGCCACCGTGATGTCGGCCACCGGCAGTTTCGACCACCGCGCTATCGACGGCGCGGACGGTGCGGAATTGATGAAGCTGCTGAAGGAACTGATCGAGAGCCCGATGGGGCTGCTCGCCTGAGCACGATGATCGGAAAACGCACCGCGGTCGAATTGCTGGCCTGTGCGGCGGGCCTGATGGCGGCCTATATGATCGGGTCGGTGTCGGTCTGGGCCTATCCGCTGGCGCGCGACAATATCTGGCTGGTGACCTGGGTTTCGATGGGCGTCGTCGTAATCCTCAACATCGGACAGATCAGGCGCGCGATGGATGTTGACCGGGCAGGGCAGGATGGCACCCATGACTGACGCACGGACAGAAACCCCGCCACCGGGCGCGCCCGCGATCCGCGTGACGACGATGCCCGCCGACGCCAACCCCTATGGCGACATCTTCGGCGGCTGGCTGATGAGCCAGATGGATATGGCCGCCGGGCTGGTCGCGTCCCGCCATTCGAAGGGTCGCGCGGTGACGATCGCGGTCGATGCGATGCAGTTCCTGGCACCCGTTGCGATCGGCGACGAAGTGTCGGTCTATGCCGAACTGGTCAAGACCGGGCGGACCAGCATGACGATCGAGGTCGAAGCCTGGCGCCGCGACCGCCATGTCGAGGAACAATGCCGGGTGACCAAGGCGCGCTTCGTGTTCGTCGCGATCGACGAGGCGAGGAAACCGCGGGTGATTGAGGATGGCCGCGGATGAGCTGGTCGGAGTCCCGTAAGGCTTTTAATAGCGGCACTATTAACTTTGCCACTTGCGGAATTATGATCATCGGTGGTGCCAATTCGTATGTCAGAGGCGACTTTGGCGAGGAGAGTTCTGAAGTCCGAGCTAAGGATGGGCCGGAAGCCCGGATGGTTTTGGATACGCTCTTATTTGCCCACGCTGTCGATCTATTTCAGAGCTATTTGGCTGACCTGGTTTTGGAGATCATATCGAAAGACCATCGCTCCCTCAGGGGGCGGCAAATATCGATCGGAATACTATTTGACAGCGCCGACATTCAAACCGCTCGAAAAGCTGCCATAGACAAGTATGTCGCCGATTTGGGATATCAAAGCATTGATGATTTGTCTCAAAGTATTGAGAAATCCCTCGGATTAAAGGTTCTACGCCGTCCATTGACTCGCTTGAGGCTTACGAGATTTATCCAGATGCGAAATGTCATCACTCATAATCGTGGGATGGCGAACCAAATCTACTTGAGCAAATCGGGATCAAAACGTGACCGATTGGGGGAGCGCGTGAAAATTGGCAAACCCCTGCGCGTTCTAAAATATCTTGATCATTTGGTGGCTGAAATAGATGCCGAAGCGGTTGCCAAGTTTAGTTTATGAAAGAAAGCAGTGATGGCTGACACCTACGACCTCATCGTTCTCGGCTCCGGACCTGGCGGCTATGTCGCCGCGATCCGCGCGGCGCAGCTGGGGCTGAAGACCGCGATCGTCGAGCGCGAGAATCTGGGGGGGATCTGCCTCAACTGGGGATGCATCCCGACCAAGGCGCTGCTGCGCTCGGCGGAAATCTTCCACTACATGCAACATGCCAAGGATTATGGCCTCGCCGCCGAGAAGATCAGCGCCGATCTGGACGCGGTGGTGAAGCGGTCGCGCGGGGTGGCGAAACAGCTCAATCAGGGCATCGGGCACCTGATGAAGAAGAACAAGATCGCCGTGCATATGGGCGAGGGGAAGCTGGTCGCGAAAGGCAAGCTGTCGGTCACCGAAAAGGACGGCAAGGCGACCGAACTGACCGCCAAGCACATCATCGTCGCGACCGGCGCCCGGGCGCGCGACTTGCCCGGCACGCCTGCCGACGGCAAGCGCGTCTGGACCTATCGCCACGCGATGACCCCCACCGAGATGCCGAGCAAGCTGCTGGTCATCGGATCGGGCGCGATCGGCATCGAGTTCGCAAGCTTCTACAACGACATGGGATCGGACGTGACCGTCGTCGAGATGATGGACCGGATCGTCCCGGTCGAAGATGCCGACGTCTCCGCGTTCCTGGAGAAGTCGCTGACCAAGCAGGGTATGCGCATCCTGACCAAGGCGGGCGTGAGCGATCTTAAGCCCGGTGCCGACGGCGTGTCGGTGAAGCTGAAGGACAAATCGGGCAAGGAAACCGCCGAGACGTTCAGCCACGTGATCGTCGCGATCGGCATCGTTCCGAACACCGAAAAGATCGGGCTCGACACGCTGAAGGTCGAGACCGACGATCGCGGTTTCCTGAAGACCGACCCGATGTGCCGCACCAATGTCGAGGGCATCTGGGCAATCGGCGACATCACCGCGCCGCCCTGGCTCGCGCACAAGGCGAGCCATGAAGGCGTGATCGCCGCCGAGGCCATCGCCCAGGCGCTGGGCAACAAGGATGTGCATCCGCACGCGATGGACGTGCTCAACATTCCCGGCTGCACCTATTGCCACCCGCAGGTCGCCTCGGTTGGTCTAACCGAAGCCAAGGCCAAGGAAGCGGGTTATGAGGTCAAGGCTGGCACCTTCCCCTTCATCGGCAACGGCAAGGCGATCGCGCTCGGCGAAGCAGAAGGCTTCATCAAAACGGTTTTCGACGCCAAGACCGGCGAGTTGCTGGGTGCGCACATGGTCGGCGCGGAAGTGACCGAACTGATCCAGGGTTATACCGTCGGCAAGACGCTGGAGACGACCGAGGTCGAGTTGATGAACACGGTATTCCCGCACCCGACGCTGAGCGAAATGATGCATGAGAGCGTCCTCGCGGCTTATGGGCGGGCGTTGCATATCTGATTTGCGTCGGCATCCATGGGATATTACGTAATACCCCATGGAGATTACCAAGATCACGTCCAAACATCAGGCCACGGTCCCTGCGGAAATCCGGGCAGCGTTGGGGTTGAAGGCGGGGGACGCCATCGAATGGGTTGTCGATGATGCCGGAGTCGCGCGCGTCCGCAAGGCGACCGCGCTCGATCTGCTGTATCTTAAAGGCATCGACCGGTCGCTCGCCGAGGAATGGTTGAGCGACGCCGATATGGATGCATGGCGTGAGCTATGACCGGTTCGACGTTGTCGTCGTGCCGTTTCCGTTCACCGATCGCGATGCCAGCCTGCGTCGCCCCGCATTGATCCTTTCCGACGCGCAGTTTGTTGCCGATACCGGCAGCCACGTACTGGCAATGATTACACGGGCCGCGCGGTCGAACTGGCCGCTGGATGTGCCGTTGACGGACGTTGCGACCGCGGGACTTGCAGTCGAGTGCCGCGTCCGCATGAAGCTGTTCACGCTGGATGCGAACCTTATTCTGAAGCGTGCAGGGTGGCTTGGAGAACACGATGCCGACGCCGTGTCAGATGCGCTCGCCGCACTGTTCGGGTTGAACGGAGCCGCCTGACAGGGCGGGTGCTGGTTGGGGACGTGGCGCTTGTCCCTGCCGCCATCCCTATTGGCCTCCGACGCTGTTGACGCTCTCACCCCTCGCGCGTATAGGCCCGCCGTTCCCAAGCGGTCGGCGATGCCGATTCCCGCGACCTTCCGGTCGTGCGTTTGGGGCGCAAGAGCTGAACGTTGTTGGAGACGAGGGCCGGGGGGCGTTGCCTGCCAGGCCTTCTTGTATTGCACGACCAGGGGCTCCAGCAGAGTAACCGCCGGGTTTTCCGGCAACAAAAAGGTGAAGGGCTTCATGCCAACGATCAACCAGTTGGTCCGCAAGGGCCGCGACCCGCAGAAGGCCAAGTCCAAGGTCCCTGCGATGGAACAGAACCCGCAAAAGCGCGGCGTCTGCACTCGCGTTTACACGACGACCCCGAAAAAGCCGAACTCGGCGCTTCGCAAGGTCGCCAAGGTTCGCCTGACGAACCAGCGCGAAGTCATCAGCTACATTCCGGGCGAAGGCCACAATCTCCAGGAACACAGCGTCGTGCTGATCCGCGGCGGTCGTGTGCGCGATCTTCCCGGCGTGCGTTATCACGTCCTGCGCGGCGTTCTCGATACCCAGGGTGTCAAGGACCGCAAGCAGTCGCGTTCCAAGTACGGCGCAAAGCGTCCGAAGTAAGCCGATCGACCTGTTCGATCATCACGGCTGAAGTTTAGAAGGAATTTGAAATGGCACGTCGTCGTCGCCCAGAAAAGCGTATCATCCTGCCCGATCCCAAATATGGGGATGAGGTTCTGTCCAAGTTCATGAATTCGGTCATGCTGGACGGCAAGAAGTCGGTTGCCGAAAACATCGTTTACGGTGCGCTCGAAACCGTCGAACAGCGTGCGAAGAAGGAGCCGATCGGCGTCTTCCACGAAGCGCTGAACAACATCGCGCCGGGCATCGAAGTCCGTTCGCGCCGCGTTGGCGGTGCGACGTACCAGGTTCCGGTCGAAGTGCGTCCCGAACGCGCCCAGGCGCTAGCGATCCGCTGGCTGATCGGTGCGGCGCGCGCGCGCAGCGAAAACACGATGGCGGCACGCCTGTCGGGTGAACTGATGGATGCTGCCAACAACCGCGGCAACGCCGTGAAGAAGCGCGAAGACACGCACCGCATGGCGGAAGCGAACCGCGCCTTCTCGCATTACCGCTGGTAAGACCTATATGGGGGTGGGCCGCACGGCTCACTCCCACCACCGTTCGTCCCAAGCGTAGTCGAGGGACATTTCTGGCGAAGCGAGAAGGTGAGGCGCTGTAATCCTCGGCTTTCGTCGGCCAAGTCCCTCGACTTCGCTCGGGACGAACGGAAAATTTTCAAACCGCCGCGCCCATGCGGCACAGGAGTTACGACCATGGCCCGCAGCCATCCGCTCGAGCGCTATCGCAATATCGGTATCATGGCGCATATCGACGCCGGCAAGACCACGACCACCGAGCGTATCCTTTATTACACCGGCAAGTCGTACAAGATCGGCGAAGTGCATGAAGGCACGGCGACGATGGACTGGATGGAGCAGGAGCAGGAGCGCGGGATCACGATCACGTCGGCTGCGACCACCTGCAAGTGGAAGGCCGAAGATGGTCAGGGCGAAGAGCATCTGATCAACATCATCGATACCCCGGGCCACGTCGACTTCACGATCGAAGTCGAGCGTTCGCTGCGCGTGCTCGACGGCGCGGTTGCGTGCTTCGACGGCGTTGCCGGTGTCGAGCCGCAGTCCGAAACCGTGTGGCGTCAGGCCGACAAGTACGGCGTGCCGCGCATGTGCTTCGTCAACAAGCTCGACCGCACGGGCGCCGATTTCTATTTCTGCGTCGATTCGATCATCGAACGCCTCGGTGCGCGTCCGGCCGTCCTGTATCTGCCGATCGGCATCGAAGGTGGGTTCAAGGGCCTGGTCGACCTGGTTCACAACCGCGCGATCATCTGGCTTGAAGAAAGTTTGGGCGCGAAGTTCGAATATCAGGAAATCCCCGACGACCTTAAGGAAAAGGCCGCGAAGTATCGCAGCGACCTGATCGAAATGGCCGTCGAGCAGGACGACGACCTGATGGAAGCGTATCTCGAAGGCAATGAGCCCTCGGTCGCCGACCTGAAGAAGCTGATCCGTAAAGGCACGCTGAGCATGGCATTCGTGCCGGTGGTCTGCGGCTCGGCATTCAAGAACAAGGGCGTCCAGCCCCTGCTCGACGCCGTGGTCGATTATCTGCCGTCGCCGCTCGACGTTCCCGCCATCAAGGGTCTGAAACTCGACGGCGAGACCCCGGACGAGCGTCCGTCGGACGACAACGCACCGTTCTCGGCACTGGCGTTCAAGATCATGAACGATCCGTTCGTGGGTACGCTGACCTTCGCCCGCATCTATTCGGGCAAGCTGGAGACCGCATCGCAGGTCACCAATTCGGTCAAGGACAAGAAGGAAAAGGTCGGCCGTATGCTGTTGATGCATGCGAACGAGCGCGAGGACATTCAGGTGGCCTATGCAGGCGACATCGTTGCGCTGGCGGGTCTGAAGGACACGACGACCGGTGACACGCTGTGCGCGATGAACGCGCCGATTATCCTTGAGCGGATGGAATTCCCCGAGCCCGTGATCGAGCTGTCGGTGGAACCGAAGACCAAGGCCGACCAGGAAAAGATGGGCGTCGCGCTCAATCGTCTGGCGCGCGAAGATCCGTCGTTCCGCGTGTCGTCCGACAATGAAAGCGGCCAGACCATCATCAAGGGCATGGGCGAACTTCACCTCGAAATCCTGGTCGATCGCATGAAGCGCGAGTTCAAGGTCGAGGCGAATGTCGGCGCGCCGCAGGTGGCGTATCGCGAATATCTGAAGAAGCCGGTCGATATCGACTATACCCACAAGAAGCAGTCGGGCGGCACGGGCCAGTTCGGTCGGGTCAAGGTAAAGATGACTCCGGGTGAACGCGGTGCGGGCATCCTGTTCAAGGACGAGATCAAGGGCGGCAATATTCCCAAGGAATATATCCCCGCGATCGAGAAGGGTTTTCGTGAGACGGCGGCCACGGGTTCGTTGATCGGGTTCCCGATTATCGATTTCGAGATCGTGCTGTATGACGGCGCGTACCATGACGTCGATTCATCGGCGCTGGCGTTCGAAATCTGTGCTCGCGGTGCGATGCGCGAAGCGGCACAGAAGGCGGGCATCACTTTGCTCGAGCCGGTCATGAAGGTCGAAGTCGTGACCCCGGAAGATTATCTGGGTGACGTCATCGGCGACATGAACAGCCGTCGCGGTCAGATCCAGGGCACCGACAGCCGCGGCAACGCACAGGTTGTCGAGGCGATGGTTCCGCTGGCGAACATGTTCGGCTACGTAAACTCGCTGCGTTCGTTCACGCAGGGCCGCGCGCAATATTCGATGCAGTTCTCGCATTATGACGAAGTGCCGTCGAACGTCGCCGAGGAATTGAAGGCGAAATTGGCCTGAGCGTAATCGCTCGGGACTGGCGTAAACCAAACACAGCCGCTATGGGGCCGCGTTCCAGCGATTCCCTGCGTGGCGCGGACTAAGACTCAGAAGGTAGGAAACAATGGCCAAGGCAAAATTCGAGCGGAACAAGCCGCACCTCAACATCGGCACCATCGGTCACGTCGACCATGGCAAGACGTCGCTGACCGCGGCGATCACCAAGGTGCTGGCAGAAACCTCGGGCGGCACCGCCGTTGATTTCGCCAACATCGACAAGGCTCCCGAAGAGCGCGAGCGCGGCATCACCATTTCGACCGCACACGTCGAATATGAAACCGAAAACCGCCACTATGCGCACGTCGATTGCCCGGGCCACGCCGATTATGTGAAGAACATGATCACCGGTGCGGCGCAGATGGACGGCGCGATCCTGGTCGTGTCGGCAACCGACGGCCCGATGCCGCAGACCCGCGAGCACATCCTGCTCGCCCGTCAGGTTGGCGTGCCTGCAATGGTCGTGTTCATGAACAAGGTCGATCTGGTCGACGACGAGGAAATCCTCGAGCTGGTCGAAATGGAAATCCGCGAGCTTCTCAGCGCGTATGAATTCCCCGGCGACGACATTCCCGTCATCAAGGGTTCGGCAACCTGCGCGCTTTCGGGTTCGAACGACAAGTTCGGCAAGGAAGCCGTGCTCGAACTGATGAAGGCCGTTGACGAGTACATCCCGCAGCCCGAGCGTCCGCTCGACAAGCCGTTCATGATGCCGATCGAAGACGTGTTCTCGATCTCGGGTCGCGGCACGGTCGTCACTGGTCGCGTCGAAACCGGCATCGTCAAGGTCGGCGAAGAAGTCGAAATCGTCGGCATCCATCCGGAAGTCCGCAAGACCACCGTCACGGGCGTCGAAATGTTCCGCAAGCTGCTCGACCAGGGCCAGGCTGGCGATAACGTCGGCGCGCTGATCCGCGGCGTCGCTCGCGACGAAGTCGAGCGTGGCCAGGTTCTCTGCAAGCCCGGCTCGATCAAGCCGCACACCGAGTTCAAGTCGGAAGTGTACGTGCTGTCGAAGGAAGAAGGCGGTCGTCACACGCCGTTCTTTGCGAACTATCGTCCGCAGTTCTACTTCCGCACGACCGACGTGACCGGCACCGTCGAGCTGCCCGAGGGCACCGAAATGGTGATGCCCGGCGACAACGTCGCACTTGGCATCAAGCTGATCGCACCGATCGCCATGGACGTCGGCCAGCGTTTCACCATCCGTGAAGGCGGTCGTACCGTCGGCGCGGGTGTCGTGAGCGCCATCGACAAGTAAGTATTCGACCCTCCAAAGGGTTGGAAATGAGAAGGCCCGGCTTCCCGAGAGGGAGGCCGGGCTTTTCTTGTTTCCGATGTGTGAGCAAGGAGTGCCAACTGGCGGACCCCGCTAGCAGAAGAATGACATGCTCCCGTCCGTTCGTTTCGAGCGAAGTCGAGAAACGCATTCTCTGCGATTGCTTCACTTTTCTCGACTTCGCTCGAAACGAACGGCTAGTGTGGCACCAATCCGAGAAAATCTCCCTGTGAGCGGACTTGATCGGCAACAACGGCATTGATGTTGGGTGGACGAGGTTGGATGCGGCAGATCGCGCTTATTCTATCGCTGGCGCTGGCCACCGCTTGCGAACGCGCGCCAGACGCGCCTCCGCCCGCCAATCTGTCCTTCGAGGGTCTTCCGGTGACCGGCGATCTGGACTTTGCCCGTAGCGCGGGATTTGCGCGCTGCATGGAGCTTGGCCGTTATCTGCGCTGTCGGCGGGAGGGCGTCGAGTTTGGGGGAGGGGGATCTTATCACGCCGCCGTCGATGCGCTTGGAAATGAGGGGGCGAGCGGCTTCCACGAAGTGAGCCTGTGGAGCGAAACCGACCAATCGGCGATGTCGCGGATCGGCAACGAACTGGCTGAGCAGGGCTGGGATCAATGCCGAACCGGTCAGGAGGATCGCGGCGACCAGCGGATCCTGACAAAGGCGGGCTCGCCGGTTCGGGTTTCGATCGACATCACCTATTGGGGAAAGCGCCGTTTGCGTATTCTGCCTGAGCGGGGGCAGCCCACGGGGCGTTGCTGGTAGGGACTTGCCCAAGTGGCAGGGATGGGTTTCGCCCGGATTTCTGCCGGTCGCTGCGAAAAATCTGAAATCCGGGGTTGATTGCAACGCCCGTCCGCTGTAGTGGCCCGCCTTCAGTTTTCGTTTGAACCAGCAAGAGGCGGCCTTCGGCCGTCACCCCGGTATTCGCCGGGATGACGACAGGATGAGCAGCCCCGCTCTTTCGCATCGGTAGGGACATGGACAACAATATCCGCATTCGCCTGAAGGCGTTCGACCATCGCGTGCTCGACCAGGCTGCCGGCGACATCGCCGACACCGCGCGTCGCACCGGCGCACTGATCCGTGGCCCCATTCCGCTGCCCACCCATATCGACAAGTTCACGGTCAACCGTGGCCCGCACATCGATAAGAAGTCGCGCGAGCAGTTCGAGACCCGCACCTACAAGCGGATGCTCGACATCGTTCAGCCGACTCCGCAGACGGTCGATGCGCTGATGAAGCTCGATCTTGCAGCGGGTGTTGATGTTGAGATCAAGCTGGCGTAAGGACGCCGCTTCTCGATAGAGACGAGATTCGTTTTCGCGCCGTCTGGCCGGAAACAGGCTCCCCGATCCGGGTGAGCCACGAGGGTAAAACCTCAGACAAGTTAGGGATACCGCCGGGGTTCGCCCCGGGCCCGCGTCCCCCGTCTTGTTCCGGCCTTGGCTGGAACTTCGGCCCGGACGGGGCTCGCACACTACCAGGGTTGTCACGCCCGCGGGAACATGGGGTTCTCGTGGGCCTCTGTTATAGGAGTATATGGATCATGCGTACTGGCGTGATCGCGAAGAAAATGGGGATGACCCGCCTGTTCCAGGACGATGGTCGGCACGTGCCGGTAACCGTTCTGTCACTCGAAGGCGCACAGGTTGTCTCCGTTCGCGAACAAGACCGCGACGGTTATGTCGCAGTTCAGGTGGGTGCAGGCACCGCCAAGTCGAAGAACGTCGCCAAGCCGCAGCGTGGCCATTTCGGCAAGGCCGAAGTGGAGCCTAAGGCGAAGCTCGTTGAATTCCGCGTGTCCGACGACGCCGTCCTCGAAGTGGGCGCCGAAATCTCGGCTGACCACTACGTCGCCGGTCAGATGGTCGACATTCAAGGCGTCACGCAGGGCAAGGGCTTTGCCGGCGCCATGAAGCGCTGGAACTTCGGCGGGATGCGCGCAACCCACGGCGTTTCGGTTTCGCACCGTGCGCATGGTTCGACCGGTCAGCGTCAGGATCCGGGTCGCGTCTTCAAGAACAAGAAGATGGCAGGCCATATGGGCGCGCGCAATCGCACCCAACAAAATCTAGAAGTCGTCTTCACCGACGTCGAGCGCGGCCTGATCTTCGTCAAGGGGTCGGTCCCCGGCTCGAAGGGTGGCTGGTTGATCGTCAAGGATTCGGTGAAGGTCGCGCGTCACGCCGATGCGCCGTTCCCCGCCGCGATCCGCGATCCCAAGCACAATGGCGAAGAGCATGTCGTCGCTTCGGTCGAAGACGGTGCAGTTCATGAAATTCCGGCACTGCCGAGCGACGAAGAAGTCGCAGCAGGCGTCGTTGCTGCCGATGATGCCGGTGCAGGCACGGTGAACCCCGATGCGGGTGAAGCCGATGGCGCCACCGAAACCGGCAAGGAGGGCTGAGCGTGAAGATCAAGGTTCAAACCCTCGACGGTAAGAAGGTCGATGGCGGCAAGGCCGATATCGAGCTGAACGACGACGTCTTCGGTCTCGACCCGCGCGCAGACATTCTGCACCGCGTCGTGACCTGGCAGCTCGAAAAGCGTCGTGCGACCGCACGCGGTACGCGCGAGCGTTCCGACGTTGCCCGCACCGGCAAGAAGTTCGGTCGCCAGAAGGGCGGCGGTACGGCACGTCACGGCGATCGCCGTGCGCCGATCTTCGTCGGCGGTGGTAAGGCTCACGGTGCGCGCGTCCGTGACTTCAATCCGTCGCTGAACAAGAAGATTCGTGCACTTGGCCTGAAGATGGCGCTTTCGAGCCATGCCAAGGCGGGTTCGCTGATCGTCATGGACAGCCTGACGCTGAAGGACGCGAAGACCAAGGCGCTGAAGGGCGACCTGGCCAAGCTGGGCTTCGGCAAGACCGCACTCGTCATCGATGGCGACATGGTCGAAAACAGCTTCGCACTGGCCGCCGGCAACCTGTCGGAAATCAGCGTGATGCCGGCCGTGGGCGCCAACGTCTATGATATCCTGAAGCATGACACGCTGGTGCTGACCCGCGCCGCTGTCGAAAAGCTGGAGGCGCGTTTCAATGGCTAAAAAGCCGACCAAGGCGGTCGATATCCGCCATTACGACGTGGTGCTCGCGCCCCACATCACCGAGAAGTCGACGCTCGTCAGCGAGCAGAACGCGGTGGTGTTCAAGGTCGCGAACGACGCAACCAAGCCCGAGATCAAGGCAGCCGTAGAAGCGCTGTTCAACGTCTCCGTGACGCGCGTGAATACGATCGTCCAGAAGGGCAAGACCAAGCGCTGGAAGGGTGCTCCCTACAAGCGTTCGGACATGAAGAAAGCGATCGTGACGCTGAAGGACGGCGATTCGATCGACGTCACGACGGGGATCTGAGGCAATGGCACTCAAGCATTTTAATCCGACGTCGCCGGCACGCCGCGCGCTCGTCCTGATCGACCGCTCGGGCCTGCACAAGGGAGGCCCCGTCAAGGCGCTGACCGAAGGCAAGCGCAAGACCGGTGGCCGCAACAACAAGGGTCACGTCACCAGCCGCGGTATCGCGGGTGGCCACAAGCAGCGTTATCGCATCGTCGATTTCAAGCGCCGCCTGTGGGATGTCGACGGCACGGTCGAGCGGATCGAATATGATCCCAACCGCACCGCGTTCATCGCGCTGGTCAACTATGGTGCAGACGAAGCGGGCAAGGATCGCATCGCCTATATCCTGGCGCCGCAGCGTCTGGCCGTTGGCGACAAGGTCGTCGCGGGCAAGAAGACCGACGTGAAGCCGGGCAACGCCATGGAGCTGGGTCAGGTGCCTGTCGGCACCATCGTCCACAATGTGGAGATGAAGCCGGGCAAGGGTGGTCAGATCGCACGTTCGGCAGGCACCTATGTGCAGGTCGTCGGTCGCGACCGCGGCATGGTCATCGTTCGCCTGAATTCGGGCGAGCAGCGCTACATCCATGCAAATTGCATGGGTACGGTCGGTGCGGTGTCCAACCCGGACAACCAGAACCAGAATCAGGGCAAGGCAGGCCGCAACCGTTGGAAGGGCATTCGCCCGCTGACCCGCGGCGTCGCAAAGAACCCGGTCGACCATCCGCACGGCGGTGGTGAAGGCCGGACCTCGGGCGGCCGTCATCCGGTCACCCCCTGGGGCAAGCCGACCAAGGGTGCGCGCACCCGCCACAACAAGGCGACGGACAAGATGATCATCCGTAGCCGTCACGCGAGGAAGAAGTAATGGCTCGCTCGGTATGGAAGGGTCCGTTCGTGGACCTTCACCTGCTCAAGAAAGCAGAAGTCGCACAGGATGCAGGCAGCCGTTCGGGTCCGATCAAGACCTGGTCGCGTCGCTCAACGATCCTGCCGCAGTTCGTTGGTCTGACGTTCAACGTCTATAACGGCCGCAAGTTCGTGCCGGTGTCGGTGAACGAGGAAATGGTCGGCATGAAGCTCGGTGAATTCGCGCCCACGCGCTACTTCCCAGGCCACGCCGCCGACAAGAAGGGCAAGCGCTGATGAGCAAGCAGAAAGCTCCGCGCCGCGTCGCTGATAACGAGGCGCTGTCGGTCGGCACCCAGATCCGGGGTTCGGCGCAGAAGCTGAACCTTGTCGCGGGCCTGATCCGCGGCCGCAAGGTCGGCGATGCGATGAACATCCTTTCGTTCTCGACGAAGGCGATGGCGGTCGACGCACGCAAGGTTCTGGCATCGGCCATCGCCAATGCGGAAAACAACCACAATCTCGACGTCGACGCCCTCGTCGTCGCCGAGGCGTCGGTCGGCAAGGCGATCACGATGAAGCGTTTCGCAACGCGCGGTCGTGGCAAGTCGACCCGCATCCTGAAGCCGTTCTCGCGCCTTCGGATTGTCGTTCGCGAGCAGGAAGAGGCGTAAGTCATGGGTCAGAAGAGCAATCCGATCGGTCTGCGTCTCCAGATCAACCGCACCTGGGACAGCCGCTGGTATGCAGAAGGCGCCGAGTATGGCCGTCTGCTGCTTGAGGATCTGAAGATCCGCAAGTACATCACCGAAACGCTGAAGCAGGCCGCGATCTCAAAGGTCGTGATCGAGCGTCCGGCAAAGCTGTGCCGCATCTCGATCTATGCAGCACGCCCCGGCGTGATCATCGGCAAGAAGGGCGCTGACATCGAGAAGCTTCGCAAGAAGCTGGCGTCGATGACCTCGTCGGACGTGTCGCTGAACATCGTCGAAATCCGCAAGCCCGAAGTCGACGCCAAGCTCGTCGCCCAGGGCGTGGCCGATCAGCTCGAGCGTCGCATCGCGTTCCGTCGTGCCATGAAGCGCGCGGTCCAGTCGGCACTTCGCCTGGGTGCAGAGGGCATTCGTATCACCTGTGGCGGTCGCCTGGGTGGCGCCGAAATCGCGCGTACCGAATGGTATCGCGAAGGTCGCGTTCCGCTGCACACGCTGCGCGCGAACGTCGATTATGCCGAAGCCACCGCGCATACCGCCTATGGCGTGTGCGGCGTGAAGGTGTGGATCTTCAAGGGCGAGATTCTCGGCCATGACCCGATGGCGCAGGACCGGTTGATGATGGAGGCTCAAACCTCCGGTGTCCGTCCGGCCCGCGACGACCACCGTCGCTAAGGAATAGAAAATGCTGCAACCAAAGCGCACAAAATTCCGCAAGGCCTTCAAGGGCCGCATCCATGGCGACGCCAAGGGTGGCACCAGCCTGAACTTCGGGTCGTATGGCCTGAAGGCGATGGAGCCGGAGCGGATCACCGCACGCCAGATCGAGGCGGCTCGCCGCGCGATCACGCGTCACATCAAGCGTCAGGGACGTTTGTGGATCCGCGTATTCCCGGACGTTCCGGTGTCGTCGAAGCCTGCCGAAGTCCGCATGGGCAAGGGCAAGGGCGCGCCTGAATATTGGGCAGCCCGCGTCAAGCCCGGCCGCATCCTGTTCGAGCTGGACGGCGTTGCCGGTCCGCTTGCTGCGGAAGCGTTCGAGCGTGCAGCGATGAAGCTGCCGATCAAGGTCAAGGTCGTCGCTCGCCTCGGCGATACGACGCACCTGGAGGGTTAATCGATGACCAAAGCAACCGATCTTCGGGTGAAGAGCGACGACCAGCTGTCGGAAGACCTGGGCAACCTGAAGCGCGAGGCATTCAACCTGCGCTTTCAGGCCGCGACGAGCCAGATGGAAAAGCCGAGCCGGGTCAAGGAAGTCCGCCGCGACATCGCCCGTATCAAAACGCTTCAGTCCGAGCGCGTGCGCTCGGCTGCGAAGTAAGGAAACAATCATGCCGAAGCGCGTGCTGACGGGGCAGATCGTCTCCGACAAGACCGACAAGACGGTGGTGGTTCTGGTAGAGCGTAAGGTCAAGCACCCGCTCTATGGCAAGATCATCCGTCGTTCGAAGAAGTATCATGCTCATGATGAGAGCAATGAGTACAAGCATGGCGAAACCGTGCGGATCGAAGAGACCGCACCAATCTCCAAGCTGAAGACCTGGAAGGTCATCGCGCGGGTCAACACCCATGCGACGCCCGAAGAGGTTGCGGCCGCGGCTGACGCGTAAGCGTCGCAGCGACACGAACTTCACCGTTCGTGTCGAGTAGGGTTCGAGTTTATCGAAAACCCGTATCGAGACAGGCGCTTTTGTGGCGATCCTCCCTCGATACGCCTTCTCGACAAGCTCGAAGGCTACTCGGGACAAACGGGGTGGAAAATGGGCTTTCCTCGGAAAGCTTGTCGAAGGCGGGTTCCGGTCAGAAATCGGACCCATATGAGAAGGAATTGGATCGATGATCCAGATGCAATCCAATCTCGACGTCGCTGACAACAGCGGCGCGAAGCGGGTGCAGTGCATCAAGGTGCTGGGCGGCTCCAAGCGTCGCGTAGCCGGTGTGGGCGACGTCATCGTCGTCAGCATCAAGGAAGCTGCTCCCCGTGGTAAGGTCAAGAAGGGCGACGTTCACCGCGCCGTCATCGTCCGTACGCGCAAGGACATTCGTCGCGCAGACGGTTCGGTGATCCGGTTTGACGGCAACGCCGCCGTTCTGGTCAACAAGAACGAGGAGCCGATCGGCACCCGTATCTTTGGCCCAGTGGTCCGCGAACTGCGTGGGCGCGGCTACATGAAAATCATCAGCCTTGCGCCGGAGGTGCTGTAATGGCGTCTGCTCGTATCAAGAAGGGTGACCAGGTCGTGGTCCTGTCCGGCAAGGACAAGGGCCGCACCGGTGAAGTCACCAAAGCGATGCCAAAGGACGGCAAGGTCGTCGTGTCCGGCGTCAATGTTGCCGTGCGGCACAAGAAGCCGACCCAGACCAACCCGCAGGGTGGCCTGGAGCGTTCGGAAGCACCGTTGCACATCTCGAAGGTTGCGCTCGCGGATCCCAAGGATGGCAAGCCCACCCGCGTCCGCTTCGAAGAGCGCGACGGCAAGAAGGTCCGTGTGGCCGTGAAGTCGGGGGAGGTCATCAATGGCTGATCAATACACGCCGCGGATGAAGTCGCTCTATGACGACAAGATCGCCAAGGCGATGACCGAGAAGTTCGGTTACAAGAACGTCATGGAAGTGCCGCGCATCGACAAGATCGTCCTGAACATGGGCGTCGGCGAAGCAACGCAGGACAAGAAGAAGGTCGACCAGGCAGCATCCGAAATGGAGCTGATCGCCGGCCAGAAGCCTGTCGTTACCAAGGCGAAGAAGTCGATCGCACAGTTCAAGCTGCGCGAAGGCATGGCAATCGGTTGCAAGGTCACCCTGCGCCGTGAACGCATGTACGAATTTCTCGACCGTTTCATCACGATCGCGCTTCCCCGCGTCCGCGATTTCCGGGGCCTGAACCCGAAATCGTTCGACGGCCGTGGCAATTATGCCTGCGGTATCAAGGAGCAGCTCGTATTCCCCGAGATCAACTATGACCGCATCGACGTGGTGCGCGGCATGGACGTGATCGTCACCACCACGGCTAAGACCGACGACGAAGCTCGCGAGCTTCTGCGTCTCTTCGGCTTCCCGTTCCCGCAGGAAACTGTGGACGGTGAAGCGAAGCAAGCTGCGTAAGGAAGGAAGAACTTAAGTCATGGCGAAACTGAGTTCGATCAACAAGAACGAGAAGCGTCGCAAGATGGTCGCGAAATACGCGCCCAAATATGCGAAGCTCAAGGCGATCGCGAACGACGAAAGCCTGGATGAGACCGAGCGTCTTATCGCTCGTCTCAAGATGGCGGAGCTGCCACGTAACGGCAATCCGACGCGCATCCGCAATCGTTGCGAACTGACCGGGCGTCCGCGCGGTTACTATCGCAAATTCCGTCTCGCACGCGTGATGCTGCGCGATCTTGCCACGCGTGGCATGATCCCGGGCGTCGTGAAGTCGAGCTGGTAAGGATCACAAGATGGCTTTGACCGATCCCCTGGGTGATATGCTCACCCGCATCCGCAACGGCCAGCGCGCGCGCAAGGACAGTGTCCTGACGCCTGCGTCGAAGCTGCGTGCCCGCGTCCTCGACGTGTTGCAGCGCGAAGGCTATATTCGCGGTTATTCCGAAGAGCAGATGGGGCCTGCCGCTGGCATCCGCATCGAGCTTAAGTATTTCGAGGGCCAGCCTGCGATCAAGCATGTCGCTCGCGTCTCGAAGCCTGGTCGTCGCGTCTATTCGGCTTCGAAAGAGCTGCCGATCGTCCGCAACGGCTTGGGCATCACCATCGTATCGACGCCGCGTGGCGTTCTGTCCGACGCCGAAGCGCGCGAACAGAATGTTGGTGGCGAAGTGCTCGCGGAGGTGTTCTGATGAGCCGCATCGGTAAAAAGCCGATCACCGTCCCTGCGGGCGTGACGGCGACGATCGAGAACGGGATCGTCAGCGTGAAAGGCCCCAAGGGCACGCTGACCATGCCGGTGTTCGACGACATCAAGTACGAGAATGTCGATGGTGGCATTCTGGTCGCGCCGGCAAATGATACCAAACGCGCCCGCGCGTTTTGGGGGATGCAGCGCACCATGGTGCAGAACCTGGTCACCGGTGTGACCGACGGGTTCAGCAAGAAGCTGTTGATCACCGGCGTCGGCTATCGTGCCAGCGTCAACGGTCGCAAGCTGAAGCTGCAGCTCGGCTACAGCCATGATGTCGATATGGAAGTGCCCGAGGGCATCGACGTGAAGACACCCGATCAGACCACGGTCGAAATCTCGGGCATGGACAAGCAGAAGGTCGGCCAGATGGCCGCGGAGATCCGTCGTTGGCGCAAGCCCGAACCCTATAAGGGTAAGGGCATCAAGTATGACGGCGAGTTCATCTTCCGCAAGGAAGGGAAGAAGAAGTAATGACCAAGGGTCTCTCACTCTTCGAGAAGCGGCGTCGCCGCAATCGTACTGCGCTCAAGGCGCGTGGATCGGGCCGTCCGCGGCTTTCGATCCACCGTTCGGGCCAGCACATCTATGCCCAGGTGATCGACGACGCGGAAGGCAAGACGCTTGCCGCCGCATCGACGCTGGACAAGGACGTGCGCGGCAAGGCCGGCGCGAACAAGGAAGCAGCCGCCGAAGTCGGCAAGCGCGTGGCGGAAGCCGCCAAGAAGGCGGGCGTGACGCAAGTCGTGTTCGATCGTGGCGGGTTCCTGTTCCACGGACGCGTCAAGGCGCTGGCGGATGCCGCGCGCGAAGGCGGATTGGAGTTTTAAGGCATGGCTGACGAAAACAACCAGACCGCGCCTGCGGAAAACACCGGCGCGGCAGCTTCGGCACCCGCACCCGATGCGGGCGCACCGCAGGGCCGCGGCCCGCGTGGTGGCCGTGGTCGTGGCGGCCCCGGCGGCGGCGACAATCGTGGTCGCGGCGGTCGTGACAATCGTGGCGGACGCGACAATCGCGGCCGTGGCGGTCCCGGCAGCGACGATGGCGGCGAAGAGCTGATCGAAAAGCTGGTCCACATCAACCGCGTCTCGAAGACCGTAAAGGGCGGCAAGCGCTTCGGCTTTGCAGCGTTGGTCGTCGTCGGCGACGGCAAGGGCCGGGTCGGCTTCGGACATGGCAAGGCGCGCGAAGTGCCGGAAGCCATTTCCAAGGCGACGGCTGCTGCCAAGAAGGCGATGGTTCGCATTCCGCTGAAGGAAGGCCGCACGCTGCATCACGATGGCAACGGCCATTTCGGTGCGGGTCGCGTTACCCTCCGTACGGCACCGGCAGGCACCGGCATCATCGCGGGTGGCCCGATGCGCGCCATCTTCGAATCGCTGGGCGTGGCGGACGTGGTGACCAAGTCGGTCGGCACGTCCAACCCCTACAACATGATCCGTGCGACCTTCGAAGCACTGGGTGAGCAGACCTCGCCCAAGGCCGTCGCACAGCGTCGTGGCAAGAAGATCGCCGACCTGCTCGGCCGCGGTGGTTCGCAAACCGCCGAGGCGGACGCAGCAGCGGTCGCGGAGTAAGCGATAATGGCGAAGAAAGAAGCAGTCGCGACGGTAAAGGTGACCCAAACGGGTTCGCCGATCCGCCGTACCAACGATCAGCGCGCAACGCTGATCGGCCTGGGCCTCAACAAGATGCATAAGACGGTCGAGCTGAAGGACACCCCCGAGGTGCGCGGCATGATCCGTAAGGTTGCACACATGGTATCGGTCGAAGGCTAACTCTTCGACTTACCAGGTGACAGACAAGGGGGAGGGGGCTATGCGGCCCCCTTCCTCATTTTATCAGCGCGAACAAAGCGAAAGCGAGTGCAGACCATGAAACTCAACGAAATCCGCGACAATGACGGCGCCCGCAAGGGCCGGGTGCGCGTCGGACGCGGCATCGGCTCGGGCCTGGGCAAGACCGCAGGGCGCGGCCAAAAGGGTCAGAAGAGCCGTGGCGGCGTCGCCATCAACGGCTTCGAAGGCGGTCAGATGCCGCTCCACATGCGGCTGCCAAAGCGCGGCTTCAACAACATCTTCGCCAAGGATTATGCCGAAGTGAATCTCGGCGCGATCCAGAAGCTGGTCGATGCGGGTACGCTCGATAAGGGTGCGACGATCGATCACGCGGCGCTGAAGGCTGCTGGCGTCGCACGCGGCGGCAAGGACGGTGTCCGTCTGCTCGGCAAGGGCGAGATTTCCGCGAAGCTGAAGTTCGTCGTTGCCGGTGCGTCGAAGGGCGCGATCGAAGCGGTCGAAAAGGCTGGCGGTTCGGTCGAAGTAATCAACGTCGTTGCGGCTTCGGAAAAGGCTGCCGCCAAGAAGGGCAAGGCCCGTCTTGAGCGCATCGCCGACAAGGAAGCCAAGCAGAAGGCTGCCAAGACCGCCAAGGGCTAAACCCGTTACGTCCACCAATTCCGTTTGTCCCGAGTAGCCTTCGAGTAGCGGCCGCGGCCATGTATCGAGAAGGCATATCGAGGGAGGTGTCCAAAGTGGGCGCTGTCTCGATACGGGTTCTCGACAAGCTCGAACCCTACTCGACACGAACGGATTTCGGTGGGCGACCCCGGATTGGGGTGCATGGGAAGGGGATTTCACAATCCCCCTTAGACAAGCTGGGCAAGACCCCTATATGGGCGGCGGGGGCGCGTGTAACGCATCTCCGCCGCTTTTGTTTCCGGGACGATTTCTCATATGGCATCCGCAGCCGACAACATGGCCTCCAACATCAACCTGTCGAAATTCGGCAAGGCGACCGAGCTTAAAAAGCGCCTTTGGTTTACGCTGGGCGCGCTCGTCATCTTTCGGTTGCTCAGCTATGTGCCGCTTCCCGGTATCGACCCGACCCAGTTGAACCTACTCGCCGAGCAGACCCAGGGCGGTGTCCTCGATTTCTTCAACACCTTCTCGGGCGGTGCGCTCGAGCGGATGTCGGTCATCGCGCTGGGCGTGATGCCTTACATCACCGCGTCGATCGTCGTGCAGCTCGCGACCAGTCTTTCCCCCCAGCTCGCCGCCATCAAAAAGGAAGGCGAAGCCGGGCGCAAGAAGCTCAACCAATATACCCGCTATGGCACGGTCGGTCTGACCGCGATCCAGGGTTATTTCATCGCCGTGGGCTTGGAGGCGTTCGGCGCCACCGCGGGCGCGCAGGCGGTGATCGAGCCGGGCTTCCTGTTCCGCATCGGCTGCGTGATCTCGCTGGTCGGCGGTACGATGTTCCTGATGTGGCTGGGTGAACAGATCACCAGCCGCGGTGTCGGCAACGGCATTTCTCTGATCATTATGGCGGGCATCGTCGCGCATCTGCCCACCACGTTGGTTCAGTTGTTCGAAAGCGGTCGTTCGGGCGGCATCAGCGCGATCAGCCTGGCGCTGATCGGCGTTGCGGTCGTCGGCCTGATCCTGTTCATCTGCTTCATGGAGCGCGCCCAGCGCCGCATCCTGATCCAGTATCCCAAGCGCCAGACCCAGCGCGGCGTACAGGCCGAGCGCAGCCATTTGCCGCTGAAGATCAACACCGCGGGCGTCATTCCGCCGATCTTCGCGTCTTCTCTGCTGCTGATGCCGCTGACGATCAGCCAGTTCGCCGGACAGGACGCCAGCCAGGCGGATACCGCTTGGGGCAGCTTCCTGATCGGGATGAACCAGTATCTGGCGCACGGCCAGCCGCTGTATATGGCGCTGTACGGCGCGGGCATCATCTTCTTCTGCTTCTTCTATACCGCGGTCGTGTTCAATCCGGAAGAAACCGCGGAGAATCTGAAGAAGCATGGCGGGTTCATCCCCGGCATCCGTCCGGGCAAGAATACCGAGAATTATCTCGATTACGTGCTGACGCGCATCACCGTGGTCGGTGCGGCCTATCTGACCATTATCTGCCTGTTGCCCGAATATCTGGTGTCGGCGATGTCGATCCCATTCTACCTCGGCGGCACTAGCCTTCTGATCGTGGTGAACGTAACGATGGACACCGTGACGCAGATCCAGTCGCATTTGCTGGCGCACCAGTATGGCGACCTGATCAAGAAGGCGAAGCTGAAGGGCGGGCGCGTCCGCTGATTTAGGCGGTCGATCGGCCAGGGCGAAGAGGGGCTGTGCTTTGAACATCATCCTGCTGGGACCGCCGGGTGCGGGCAAGGGCACCCAGGCCAGCCGTCTGGTCAGCGAGCGCGGCATGGTCCAGCTCTCCACCGGAGACATGCTTCGCGCTGCGGTGAAGGCAGGAACGCCGACCGGGCAAAAGGCAAAGGCAGTGATGGAGGCGGGGCAGCTCGTTTCCGACGAGATCGTGTCCGGGATCATCGGCGAAGCGCTCGACGCGCTGGGGCCGGAGACGGGCGTGATCTTCGACGGCTATCCGCGGACCGAGGCGCAGGCGCATTCGCTCGACGGGCTGCTGTCGGAGCGCGGACGCACGCTTCATCATGTGATCGAGTTGGTCGTCGATGAAGAAGCGTTGGTCGACCGCGTCACCGGGCGTTTCACCTGCGCCAATTGCGGGGCGGGCTATCACGATCGTTATAAGCTGCCCAAGGTCGAGGGCGTGTGCGACAAATGCGGGCACGGCGAATTCAAGCGCCGCCCCGACGACAATGCCGAAACCGTACGCACGCGGATGGCAGAATATCGCGCCAAGACCGCACCCATCCTGCCGATCTATGAAGCGCGCGGAATCGTCCAGCATGTCGACGGCATGGCTGACATCGCACATGTGTCGGACGCGATCGAAGCAATACTGGCACGCGAACCGCGCCCGGTTTGATTTCGGGGGCTGGATTTTCGGCCCTTACCCCTCCACCGTTCGTGCTGAGCTTGTCGAAGCACTGTCCTTCTTACCACGAAGAATAAGGACAGGGCTTCGACAAGCTCAGCCCGAACGGGGGTGGGTTTGGTCCTTTTAATTGCATGAGAAATCGAGGAAATCGTGATAGGTTTCGCGCTTATCGGAAAAGGGCGGAACCCATGCGCCTCGCACTCATCATCCCGGCACTGCTCGCAGCCGCGCCCATATCGGGAGAAGTCGTCAAGGTCGAAGGTTCGACCTTCATCGTCGAGCACGAGCTGACCGTCGCCGCGGCGCCCGATGCCGTATGGCGGTCTCTGGGCGAGCCTGCGCGCTGGTGGTCGAAAGCGCACAGCTGGTCGGGGGACGCGGCCAATTTTTCGATGCAAATGCGGCCCGGTGGCTGTTTCTGCGAGGCGTTGCCGGGCGGCGGCGGTGCCGAACATGCGCGGGTAGTGTATGTCGTGCCGACCAAGCTGCTGCGTCTGTCGGGTTCGCTCGGGCCGCTGCAACAGGGGGCGGCGATCGGCACGCTGAGCTTCGAGATGGCGGCCGAAGGGCAGGGAACGGCGCTGGTCGTCCGCTATGTTGTCAGCGGCTATACGGGCATGGACGCTGCTAAGCTGGCGCCGCTGGTCGATGGCGTGATCGGCGAGCAGGCGGCGGGGCTGAAACGTGCCGCCGAAGCGCCTGATCGCTGAGCGCAAGCGCGGCGCGACATAACGTGCCGCGCTCGGGTTGACTCAATCCGGACGCGGGCGTATCAGCGACCTATTCCGAAACCCGGTTGGCCGGCGGCGCTGTTTTCGCGCGCGCCGGTATCGTGCGTTTCCGAATATCAACGCGAAGAGATGGGGTCCGCTGCCATGCGACCCCGTGGAGCTGGGAGAAATATAGCTCATGGCACGTATTGCGGGTGTTAACATCCCGACCAACAAGCGCGTATTGATCGCGCTTCAGTATATCCACGGCATCGGCCAGACCAAAGCCAAGGAAATCATCGTAAAGCTGGGGATTGCGGACACTGCCCGCGTTCAGGATTTGACCGATCAGGAAGTCCTGCAGATCCGCGAAACCATCGACGCCGATCACACCGTGGAAGGCGACCTTCGTCGCCAGACCGCGATGAATATCAAACGCCTGATGGATCTCGCCAGCTATCGCGGCCTGCGTCACCGCAAGGGCCTGCCGGTTCGCGGCCAGCGCACGCACACCAATGCGCGCACCCGCAAGGGCAAGGCGAAGCCGATCGCTGGTAAGAAGAAGTAATTAGCGCAGGGCGCTAGTTACTCCGTCGGGGACAGGTTTGAGGCTGACCGCCCACCGCTCTCCGGACACGAGATTTCAGGTCAGGATAAGATCCAATGGCACAAGCACCGCAGCGTCTTCGCCGTCGCGAACGCAAGAACATCACCTCTGGCGTCGCGCATGTGAACGCCAGCTTCAACAACACGATGATCACCATCACCGACGCACAGGGCAACGCCATTTCGTGGTCGTCGGCCGGTACGATGGGCTTCAAGGGTTCGCGCAAGTCGACTCCCTATGCCGCCCAGGTCGCCGCCGAAGACGCCGGCAAGAAGGCCGCCGAGCACGGCGTCCGCACGTTGGAAGTCGAAGTGAAGGGCCCGGGTTCGGGCCGCGAGTCGGCGCTTCGCGCGCTTCAGGCGGTTGGGTTTCAGATCACCTCGATCCGCGACGTGACGTCGATCCCGCACAATGGCGTTCGTCCGTCCAAGCGTCGCCGCGTCTGATTTTTGAATTTGTGCCGGCGCGCGCATGCTCCATTTGTCGGGGTATTGCGCGGCCGGCGCGGCTATTTCCGGCGGGATAGCGCCTTTGTCCCGCCCAACCTTAGGGGAAGCCCGTGTCTGTCAATGCTAAGAACTGGCAGGAACTCAAGAAGCCCAACGGTCTCGAAAAGAAGGCTGGCGGGGATCCCAAGCGCAAGTCGACGTTCGTCGCCGAGCCGCTGGAGCGCGGTTTCGGCCTGACGCTCGGCAATGCGCTGCGTCGCGTGTTGCTGTCGTCGCTTCAGGGTGCTGCCGTTACCTCGATCAAGATCGAGAACGTGCTTCATGAGTTCTCGTCGCTCGCCGGTGTGCGTGAAGACGTTACCGACATTGTCCTGAACGTAAAGCAGATCGCGATCCGCATGCAGGGCGAAGGCCCCAAGCGGCTTCAGCTTTCGGTGACCGGTCCGGCCGAAGTCAAGGCAGGCGACATCGCGGTGTCGGGCGATATCGAGGTGATGAACCCCGAGCTCGTGATCTGTCATCTGGATGATGGCGCGACGCTGAACATGGAACTGACCGCCGATACCGGCAAGGGTTATGTCCCTGCGGTGCAGAACCGTCCGGTGGATGCGCCGATCGGCCTGATCCCGGTCGACGCGCTGTATTCGCCGGTCCGTCAGGTCAGCTACAAGGTCGATCCGACCCGCGTCGGGCAGGATCTGGACTATGACAAGCTGACGCTTTCGGTAGAGACCGACGGCACGATCGCGCCCGAAGATGCCATCGCCTATGCGGCGCGCATCCTTCAGGATCAGCTCGCGCTGTTCGTCCACTTCGACGATTCGGCAGTTGCACGTTCGGCTCCGGTCGGCGGCGCACCTGCCGCGGCAACCGGTGGCGAGACCGCAGGCGATACCGCGCAGATCAATCGTTACCTGCTCAAGAAGGTCGACGAGCTGGAACTGTCGGTGCGTTCGGCGAACTGCCTGAAGAACGACAACATCATCTATATCGGCGATCTGGTCCAGAAGACCGAAGCCGAGATGCTGCGTACGCCTAATTTCGGTCGCAAGTCTCTGAACGAAATCAAGGAAGTGCTGTCGTCGATGGGCTTGCGTCTGGGGATGGAAATCCCTGGCTGGCCACCCGAGAATATCGAAGAGATGGCGAAGAAGCTGGAGCAGGAAATTTTGGGCTGAGCCTGAGGCTCAACCCAAACCTCGTCATCCCAGCGCAGGCTGGGATATCAGGCTGCCAGCGAGCGGTCTGAGGCATGAGGCCCCAGCTTTTGCTGGGGTGACGGATATTAATTGGGTGGCTTACCGTCCCACCTGGCTCGGGGATCTCCGTAAAACGGCCCCGATACGAACGAGAAGGAAATACCATGCGTCATCGCGTAGGCGGCCGTAAGCTTCAGCGGACCTCGGCCCACCGCATTGCCCTGTTCCGCAACATGTCGGCAGCGCTGATCAAGCACGAACAGATCACCACCACCGTCGCCAAGGCAAAGGAACTGCGCCCGTACATCGAAAAGCTGATCACGCTGGCGAAGAAGGGCGGGCTTTCGAACCGTCGTCTCGCGCATGCGCGTCTGCTCGACGACGCGCAGCTTCAGAAGCTGTTCGACACGCTGGCCACACGCTATGCGGATCGTAATGGCGGTTATACCCGCGTCATCAAGATGGGTCCGCGCATGTCGGACGCGTCGCCGATGGCGATCATCGAATTCGTCGATCGCGACGTGTCGGCCAAGGGCCAGGATTCGGGTCCGGTGATGGGCGACGAGGATTTCGAAGACGCGGCGTAATTCGTCCGTATCATTCGATACTTGAGCAAGAGGTCGCCCCTTTCTAGGGTGCGGCCTCTTTCTCGTTTCGGAGACATTGTTTCATGCGCCGTATGTCGCTGCTCGCCCTGCCGCTGCTGTTCGCAGCCCCCGTATTTGCCCAACCCATATCGGAGACAACGACCAGCATGACTGCACCCCTGAACTATCCCGATACGCGCCGTGTGAACGTGGTGGACGAGCAGTTCGGGGTGAAAGTGGCGGACCCGTATCGCTGGCTGGAAAACGACGTCCGCGAGTACAAGGAGGTCGCAAGCTGGGTCGCGGCGCAGAACCAGGTGACCGACGCTTATCTGGCGACGTTGCCGGGCCGCGACATCTTCAAGCAACGGCTGACCGCTCTGTTCGATTACGAGCGCTTCGGTATTCCCGTCCACAAGGGCGACCGTTATTTCTACAGCCATAATTCCGGGCTTCAGAATCAGGCTGTGCTGTATGTCCGTGATAGCCTGAACGGACAGGGGCGGGTGCTGATCGACCCCAACACCTGGTCAGCCGATGGCGCGACGGCGCTTGGCGAATGGGTGGCCAGCGAGGATGGCAGCAAGATCCTTTATACCATTCAGGACGGCGGATCGGACTGGCGCACGGTCAAGGTGCTGGACGTCGCGACGGGTAAGGAAACCAGCGACACGGTCGAGTGGGTGAAGTTCTCCAACCTAGATTGGGCGAAGGACGGATCGGGCTTCTATTATTCGCGCTTCGAACAGCCTGCCGAGGGGCAGGAGTTCCAGGCGCTGAACGAGAATCAGAAGGTTTATTTTCACCGTCTGGGCACGCCGCAAAGCGCCGACACGCTGATCTATGCGACGCCCGACCGGCCCAAGCTGGGCCATTTTGCCAGCGTCACCGATGACGGGCGCTGGCTGATCATTACCACCAGCGAAGGCACCGACAATCGCTACGAAGTGACTTTGCTCGACCTGTCGAAGCCGGGCGCGAAGCCGCGCACGGTCATCCAGGGGCTGGAGAACGACTGGACCGCGATCGGCAGCAGCGGCGAAACGCTCTATTTCACGACCAACAAGGACGCACAGCGTACCAAGGTCGTGAAGATGGACGTGTCGGGCGCGACGCCGGTC
Source organism: Sphingomonas sp. AX6 (assembly GCF_902506605.1). GTDB lineage: Bacteria > Pseudomonadota > Alphaproteobacteria > Sphingomonadales > Sphingomonadaceae > Sphingomonas. The sequence goes on along the minus strand of NZ_LR733979.1, from coordinate 2,976,285 downwards.
ATCACCGATCTGGTGCCGCAGGACGATGCAGTGCTGTCGGGCGCATCGATCGTCGGCGACCGCTTGATGCTCGCCTATCTGGTCGATGCGAAGACCGAAGTGCGGCGCTTCACGATGGACGGCAAGCCCGATGGTGCGATCACGCTGCCGGGCATCGGCACGGTTGGCGGGGTCGCGGGCGATCAGGGGCGCGACGAGGCGTTCTTCGCCTTCACGAGCTTTGCGACGCCGACCACCATCTATCGTTACGACGTGAAATCAGGTGCGATGACGCCGTGGGCGCAGCCGAAAGTCGATTTCGACCCCGCGCAATATGATGTCACCCAGCGTTTCTATAATTCGAAGGACGGCACCCGCGTCCCCATGTTCATCGTCCGCAAAAAGGGGATGACAGGCCCCGCGCCGACGTTGCTCTACGCCTATGGTGGCTTCAACATTCCCGTGCTGCCGAGCTTCGCCTCGTCGCGCGTCGCGTGGATGGAGCAGGGCGGGGTGCTGGCGGTCGCGAACATTCGTGGCGGTGGCGAATATGGCAAGGCGTGGCACGATGGCGGGCGTCTGGCCAATAAGCAAAACGTGTTCGACGACTTTATCGGCGCGGCCGAAGACCTGATCGCGCAAGGCGTGACGACCGAGGACAAGTTGGCGATCCAGGGCGGGTCGAACGGTGGCCTTCTGGTCGGTGCGGTCACCAATCAGCGCCCGGAATTGTTCGCGGCGGCACTGCCTGCGGTCGGCGTGATGGACATGACCCGTTTCGACAAGTTCACGGCCGGGCGCTACTGGGTCGACGATTACGGCTATCCGGCGAAGGAGACCGATTTCAGGGCGCTCTATGCCTATTCGCCGTACCACAATGTTGCTGAGGGCAAGGAATATCCGGCGATTCTGGCGACCACGGCGGATACCGACGATCGTGTGGTGCCGGGTCACACCTTCAAATACACCGCAGCGATCCAGGCCGCGGATATCGGACCGAAGCCGCATCTGGTGCGCATCGAAACCCGCGCTGGGCACGGTTCGGGCAAGCCGACGGACAAGGTGATCGAGGAGACCGCCGACCTGTGGGCTTTCGCGGCGAAGTGGACGGGAATGACGGTCAAGAACGTCGAGTAAGCGGGAACGCGCACAGCCGCGCGGTCGTTGGCAGGTGCATGAAAACCATGTTCCTGTTCGCCGCGCCGCTGGCGCTGATCGCCTGTTCGGAAGCGCCGGTGTCGAATGATGCCGACGTTGACGTGGCGGCGCCGACGAATGTAGGTCAGCCTGAAGGGATGCCGACGGAACCATCGCCGCCGCCGCCAGCGGAAGAACCGGTCGTCAATGCGCCAGAGCCCGCGATCGGCGAGACCCAGGGCGGGGACGGGTCGGAGATTGCGCTCGCCCCACTCCAGCCCGACGACGCAGCCGACCTGCCTGGCGAACTCGCCTGTGGCTTCCGGCTTGCAGACGCGCGTCAATCTTTGATGATCGCGCGCGCCGATGTCGGCGATGACGCGCGCGGCGTCGCGGTGATCCGCAATGGCGGTTACGCCGAGCGCTTGATGGCGCGCTCTGCTGGGGGCTTCGGCGCGATGGAGCGTGGCATCGCATTCGGCGGGCGCGGCATGACCGTGACGATCGATCGCGGCGAGCGCAGGTCGGGTGGCGAATCGCCTGCCTATGCCGCAACCTTGCTGGCGCAGCGCGCCGACGGGGCTGAGCGGCGCTATCAGGGGCTGTGGACCTGCGGACCCTGATCTCAGGATCGCCCCTTTCCCAGCCGCGCGCTTCTGGCTAAGCGGTCGCGCATGGACAGCCCCACGCAGAACATCCTCATCGTCGATTTCGGCAGCCAGGTAACCCAGCTGATCGCGCGCCGCGTGCGCGAGGCGGGGGTCTATTCCGAGATTGCGCCCTTCACGACTGCCGCCGAGGCGTTCGAGCGCTTGAAGCCGGCGGGTGTGATCCTGTCGGGCAGTCCCGCATCGGTGCTGGACGCGGAATCGCCGCGCGTGCCGGACGTGATCTTCGACAGCGGATTGCCGGTGCTGGGCATCTGTTACGGGCAACAGGTGATGATGCACCAGCTGGGCGGCGAAGTGACGCTGGGCGATTCGGGTGAATTCGGGCGTGCGTTTATCGAGATCGCCGATCGCTGCGAGCTGTTCGACGGCATGTGGGCTGAGGGTGAAACGCATCAGGTGTGGATGAGCCACGGCGACAAGGTGACGGCGCTGGCTGACGGGTTCCGCCCGGTCGCGTCCAGTCCCGGGGCGCCCTTTGCGGTGATCGCGAACGACGCGAAGCGCTATTATGCGATGCAGTTCCACCCCGAGGTCGTGCACACCCCCGATGGCGGGCGGCTGATCGCCAATTTCGCGCGCCATGTCTGCGGTTTGGCGGGTGATTGGACGATGGCCGAGTTCCGTGACGCCAAGATCGCCGAAATCCGGGCGCAGGTGGGCGATGGCAAGGTCATCTGCGGCTTGTCCGGCGGGGTCGATTCAGCGGTGGCGGCGGTGCTGATCCATGAAGCGATCGGCGACCAGCTGACCTGCGTGTTCGTCGATCACGGATTGATGCGGGCAGGGGAAGCCGATCAGGTCGTCAGCCTGTTCCGCGGCGCTTACAACATCCCGCTCGTCCATGTGAACGCCGAGGCGCTTTTCCTGAATGGCCTGGCCGGGCTGACCGACCCGGAGGCAAAGCGGAAGTTCATTGGCAAGACCTTCATCGATGTGTTTGAAGACGAAGCCAAAAAGATCGGCGGTGCGGGTTTCCTCGCGCAAGGCACGCTATACCCCGACGTGATCGAAAGCGTCAGCTTCACCGGCGGGCCGTCGGTGACGATCAAGAGCCACCACAATGTCGGCGGCCTGCCCGAGCGCATGAACATGCAACTCGTCGAACCGCTACGCGAATTGTTCAAGGACGAGGTTCGCGCGCTGGGTCGTGAACTTGGCCTGCCGGAGATTTTCGTCGGGCGGCATCCGTTTCCGGGGCCGGGGCTGGCGATCCGCATTCCCGGGGAAGTCACCAAGGAACGCTGCGATATCCTTCGAAAGGCGGACGCAATCTATCTCGAGGAAATCCGCAACGCCGGACTGTACGACGCGATCTGGCAGGCGTTTGCCGTGCTGCTGCCGGTTCGCAGTGTCGGGGTGATGGGCGACGGGCGAACCTATGACAATGTGCTGGCATTGCGGGCGGTGACGTCGACCGACGGAATGACCGCGGAAGTATTCGGTTTCCCGGGCGATTTCCTGCCGCGGGTGGCGACGCGGATCGTCAACGAGGTGCGCGGCGTGAACCGCGTAACCTATGACTACACGTCGAAGCCGCCGGGGACGATCGAATGGGAATAAATCGGACGAAGTGACCGCGCGGGGCGCGGTCACCCGATTTATTCGGCGCGGTAACGCGCCGCCACGTCAGTAGCCAAATTTATCAACGTCATTCCCGCGAAGGCGGGAACCCATAATATCCGACATGGCTTATGGATTCCCGCCTCCGCGGGAATGACGGGCTTGCAGGTATTCGGGGTCAAACAAAAAGCCGCCGAAAGCGAATGCTTCCGGCGGCTTTCTAGTAACCTGAACGAATAGCTTACTGCCAGCTACCCATTTCGGTTTCGAGGTTGGCGCGGATTGCTTCGAAGAACTGCTCGGTCGTCATCCAGGGCTGGTCCGGGCCGATCAGGATCGCGAGATCCTTGGTCATTGCACCGCTTTCGACGGTCTTGATGCAGACCGCTTCCAGCGTTTCGGCGAAGCGCACGACGTCGGGCGTTTCGTCGAACTTGCCGCGATATTTTAGGCCGCCGGTCCATGCGAAGATCGATGCGATCGGGTTGGTCGAGGTGGCTTTGCCCTGCTGATGCTGGCGATAGTGGCGCGTGACAGTGCCGTGCGCCGCTTCCGCTTCGATCGTCTTCCCATCGGGAGTCATCAGGACCGAAGTCATTAGGCCCAGCGAGCCGAAGCCCTGTGCGACCTGATCCGACTGCACGTCACCGTCGTAGTTCTTGCAGGCCCAGACGAATTCGCCGTGCCATTTCAGCGCGCTGGCGACCATGTCGTCGATCAGGCGATGTTCGTAGACGATGCCCGCATCCTTGAACTGCGGCGCAAATTCCGCTTCGAACACTTCCTGGAAAATATCCTTGAAGCGACCGTCATAGGCCTTGAGGATCGTGTTCTTGGTCGACAGGTACACCGGCCAGTTGCGGCCGAGACCATAGTTCAGCGATGCGCGGGCAAAGTCGCGGATCGATTCGTCGAGATTGTACATGCCCATCGCGACGCCCGATGCGGGGAAATCGAACACTTCATGTTCGATCGTCTGGCCGTCGGTGCCTTCCCATTTCATGGTCAGCTTGCCGGCACCAGGAACCTTGAAATCGGTCGCCTTATACTGGTCGCCGAACGCGTGACGGCCGACGACGATCGGCTTGGTCCAGCCGGGGATCAGGCGTGGCACATTGTTGATGACGATCGGTTCGCGGAAGACGACGCCGCCCAGAATGTTGCGGATCGTGCCGTTGGGCGAGCGCCACATCTTTTTCAGGCCGAATTCCTCGACCCGCTGTTCGTCGGGGGTGATCGTCGCGCACTTCACCCCGACGCCATGTTCGCGGATCGCGTTGGCGCTGTCGATCGTGATCTGGTCGTTGGTTTCGTCGCGCTTTTCGACGCCGAGGTCGTAATATTTGAGGTCGATGTCGAGATAGGGGAGGATCAGCCGTTCGCGGATCCATTCCCAGATGATCCGGGTCATTTCGTCGCCGTCGATCTCGACGACCGGATTCTTTACCTTGATCTTCGCCATCTATCTCTCGCTTGTCTGTGAGGAGGGGTTGGCAGGCGTCCTAGGGGCAGGCGGGGCCGGGATCAACCGGGGCAGGGCGAGCCATGGCGGAACGCTTCGACCAAAGCGGCATTGTATTGCGTGAACCCCGTAGTTAGACCGCGACCATGACATCACTCGAAAAGCCGCCGGTCGGCACCGTGACCGCGAAGTGGCGATTTCCAAGCGTTCATCCCGAAGGGCGCAAATATCTGGCCATTTCCGGCGCGGTGACGCTGCTCGGGCTTTGGCTCGGCGGATGGTTCCTGTTCTGGCCGCTGGCTGGGTTTACGCTCTGGGTCGCGGCATTCTTTCGCGATCCGGTGCGGACCACGCCTCAGGGCGATGATTTGATCGTATCGCCCGCCGACGGGCTGGTTTCGATGATCGAGCGCGTGCCGTTGCCGCCGGAGTTGGCAGGCGACAATGCGCTGGGCGACAAGTCGCTAGTGCGGGTTTCGATCTTCATGTCGGTGTTCGACGTTCACATCAATCGCGCGCCGATCCCCGGCACCGTGCGCGATGTCGTCTATATTTCGGGCAAGTTCCTGAACGCCGAACTCGACAAGGCGAGCGAGGAAAATGAGCGCCAGCACATGGTGATCGAGGGGGTTCGCGGCGAGCGCATCGGTGTTACCCAGATCGCAGGGCTGCTTGCACGTCGCATCCTGACCTTCGTGAAGCCCGGTGACATGGTGGTCGCAGGGCAGCGGTTCGGCCTGATCCGTTTCGGCAGCCGCGTCGATGTATGGCTGCCCGACGATGTCGCGCCGCAAGTCGCGCTGGGACAGCGCGCGATTGCGGGTGAGACCGTGATCGGGCGTCGCGGCGCAACGCCCGCCACCGGTGTCGCCCAATAATGCGTGCACCCCGGCAAGCTCGCGGAATCCCGCTGCGCGCGCTCGCGCCCAATGCGATCACCGCGGCGGCGATGTGTTTTGGCCTGTCGGGCATTCGCTTTGCGATTTCGGGCGAATGGGAACGCGCGATCGTGATGATCATGATCGCAGGGTTGCTCGATGGACTCGACGGGCGCGTCGCGCGGGCATTGCGCGGGGAAAGCAAATTCGGCGCGGAACTCGATTCGCTTTCGGACAGTCTGGCGTTCGGGGTTGCACCTGCGCTGATCGTCTATCTCTGGTCGCTGGTGACGGTGCCGCGCTGGGGCTGGGCGATCGCGCTCGTCTATGCAGTGTTTGCAGCGCTTCGCCTGGCGCGGTTCAATGCGCGGATCGATCTGGCGGAACAGCCGCATAAATCGGCGGGATTCCTGACCGGGGTTCCGGCACCCGCAGGCGCGATCCTGGCGTTCCTGCCGCTTTATCTGTGGATCTGGACCGGCGAACCCGTGTTCCAGTCACCCTATCTGGTCGGCCCGTGGCTGTTGCTGTGCGCCGTCCTGTTGGTGTCCAGCATCGCTACTTATTCGCCATCGTCTGTGAAGCTGCGGCAGAACATACGGTTCGAGGCGATCGTAATCGTCGCGGCGGTCGCGGCGGCGGTGATTTCTGCGCCCTGGCCTGCACTATCGGTGATCGCAATCCTGTATTTGCTATCGATCCCGTTTTCGGTCCGCTCTTATGGCCGGATCAAGCGGCAGCGCGCCAATCCGCAGACTGCTGTGCCGCGTAACGCACCCGCACCGGAGCAGGACGAAGGCTGATACGAACGGCGGGCTGGGTCACGAAACGTGGGTCGGGCTGCCCGCGCAGCAGGGCGAGGATGACGTCGCTTTTATCGGCCAAGGTGGCGTGGATCGTCCACAGTGTGAACGCCAGCGCGCCTGCGAAAACCAGAATTGCGACCGTGATTGCCATGTTCGGCTCCATCGATTCCCGCCCCGGAGAGTCGGGCCGGTAACAGTCGGGTAACCATCTGGTTCCGCGAACCGCTGTTGAACATGGTATGTTCCATCTCTGTTCCCCATGTCAACGGTTGATTCGTCGAGGACACTCGGCTAATGGCGCATCCTCAATCCCGCATGGGAAGCAACATAACCCGGTGCCGATATGGGCTTTCGAAGTCCGACCTCGGTTCCCGCTTCCCAGAGGTTTAACCGGAAAAGGAACTGATCCTATGGCGGCACCTGTCGTCTCTATGCACCAGCTCATTGAAGCTGGCGCCCACTTCGGCCACCAGAAGCATCGCTGGAACCCGAAGATGAAGCCCTACATCTTTGGCGATCGCAACGGCGTCCACATCATGGACCTGTCGCAGACCGTTCCGCTGTTCGCGCGCGCACTCGAATTCATCAGTGCGTCAGTCGCAGGCGGTGGCAAGGTCCTGTTCGTTGGCACCAAGCGCCAGGCGCAGGACCCCGTCGCCGAGGCAGCGCGCCGGTCGGGCCAGCATTTCGTCAACCATCGTTGGCTGGGCGGGATGCTCACCAACTGGAAGACGATCTCGGGTTCGATCAAGCGCTTAAAGACGCTCGAAGAGCAGCTGTCGGGCGACACGCAAGGCCTGACCAAGAAGGAAGTGCTGAACCTGACCCGCGAGCGCGACAAGCTGGAGCTGTCGCTGGGCGGTATCCGCGACCTGAACGGCATTCCCGACATCATGTTCGTGATCGATGCGAACAAGGAAGAGCTGGCGATCAAGGAAGCCAACACGCTGGGTATCCCCGTCGTCGCGATCCTCGATTCGAACGTTTCGCCCGATGGCATCGCATTCCCGGTTCCGGCGAATGACGACGCGGCGCGCGCGATCCGCCTCTACTGCGAAGCCGTGGCGATCGCCGCGACTCGCGGTGGCCAGGAAGCCATGCAGAAGTCCGGCAAGGACATCGGCGCCATGGTCGAGCCGCCCAAGGAAGAAGCGCTGAGCGAGCCGGAAGCGCCTGCTGCCGTTGAAGCCGAGGCAGCACCCGCTGCCGCCGAAGCAACGCCTGCCGCAGCGGAAGCAGCACCCACTGCCGCCGAGCCGGAAGCGCCTGCGGCTTCGACCGAGCCGGAAACGGCAGCCGAGGGCGAGCGCCAGATCGACGCGTAAGGCGTCGGCATAGCTCTGGGCTTCGACAAGCCTATCAACCGTTCGTGCTGAGCTTGCCGAAGCACTGTCCTTCTCTTGTCACAAACAGGAAGGACAGCCCTTCGACAGGCTCAGGGCGAGCGGTTTTATATATTCAAGCTTTCGAGCCCCACGGGCTCCACAAACGAAGGAAACGAACATGGCCGAGATCACGGCAGCAGCGGTGAAGGAACTGCGCGAGCGTTCAGGCGCCGGCATGATGGACTGCAAAAAGGCGCTGACCGAAAATGGCGGCGACATGGAAGCGGCGATGGACTGGCTGCGGACCAAGGGTCTGGCGGCTGCGCAGAAGAAGTCGAGCCGCACCGCGGCCGAAGGTCTGGTCGGCGTCGCGGTTGCAGGCACCAAGGGTGCGGCAGTCGAAGTGAACTCCGAAACCGATTTCGTCGCCAAGAACGACCAGTTCCAGGCGTTCGTTCGCGACGTCACCGCGATCGCGCTGGAATCGGGCGACGATATCGACACGCTCAAGACCGCAGCGATGCCGTCGGGCAAGTCGGTGGATGAGACGCTGACCAACAACATCGCGACGATCGGCGAGAACCAGTCGCTGCGCCGTGCGAAGCGCCTGGCAGTGACGAAGGGCGCGGTGATCCCGTACGTCCATAACGCAGCGGCACCGGGCCTCGGCAAGATCGGCGTGCTCGTCGCGCTCGAATCCGATGCGGGTGTCGATGTGCTCGAACCGCTCGGCAAGCAGATCGCGATGCACATCGCGGCCGCTTTCCCGCTGGCACTCGACGAATCGGGCCTCGACCAGGACGTGCTGGAGCGCGAGCGCCAGATCGCGACCGAAAAGGCAGCAGAAAGCGGCAAGCCCGCCGACATCATCGCCAAGATGGTCGAGGGATCGGTGAAGAAGTTCGCCAAGGAAAACGCGCTGCTCAGCCAGCCGATCGTGATGGATGGCAAGACGCCGGTCGCGGACGTCGTCGCCAAGGCGGCGAAGGACGCAGGCACGACCATCGTGCTCAAGGACTATGTCCGCTTCCAGCTCGGCGAAGGCATCGAGAAGGAAGAAAGCGATTTCGCAGCCGAAGTGGCGGCGACCGCGGGGATCAAGAACTGATCCGGGATCGGATTGGTTCGTGAGAACAGGGAAGGGCGGCTCCGAGGGGCCGCCCTTTCTATGTACGCTCTCGCCCAAAACCGTTTGTCCCGAGTAGCCTTCGAGCTTGTCGAGAAGGCGTATCGAGGGAGGAGGGTCACAGGAGAGCCTGTCTCGATACGGGTTCTCGACTTCGCTCGACCCCTACTCGACACCAACGGTTTGGGGGTGGGGCGTGCTGCCGTGGCTTTGTCGCGGATGGCTACGCGCATCCCCGCTTGGCATCGCAGCGCACCGCTTCTAAGGTCCGCGCGCCTTATCCCCCGCCCGCAACACAAGTGAATCCATGCCCGCTACGAAATTCAAACGCATCCTTCTGAAACTCTCGGGCGAAGTCCTGATGGGGTCGGGCCAGTTCGGCATCGACCCGGCGACCTGTGAGCGCGTGGCGCGCGAAGTGAAGGCGGCGAAGGAAGCGGGGCTTGAGATCTGCATGGTCGTCGGCGGCGGCAATATCTTCCGCGGGCTGGCTGGCGCCGCGCAGGGCTTCGATCGGGCGAGCGCCGATTACATGGGCATGCTCGCGACCGTGATGAACGCGCTCGCGATGCAGAACGCGCTGGAGAAAGCGGGCGTCGAAACCCGCGTCCAGTCGGCGATCCCGATGGCCAGCGTCTGCGAACCCTATATCCGGCGCAAGGCCGAGCGGCATATGCAGAAGGGCCGCGTCGTGCTGTTCGCAGCGGGCACCGGCCTGCCGTTCTTCACCACCGATACCACCGCTGCGTTGCGCGCGGCGGAAATGAATTGCGACGCGCTATTCAAGGGCACCAGCGTCGACGGCGTTTATAACGCCGATCCGAAAAAGGTGTCGACGGCAACGCGTTATGACGCCCTGAGCTTCAACCGCGTGCTCGCCGACGATTTGAAGGTGATGGATGCGAGCGCGGTGGCGCTGTGCCGCGACAACGACATCCCGATCGTGGTGTTCAACATCCGCGACGAAGGCAATCTGACCGCGGTTTTGCGCGGCGAAGGCACATCGACGATCGTCAAGAACGACGCGTAAGTTTCTGGAATGAAGAGAGGATTGCATCATGGCCGCTTATAACAAGGCCGATCTGGAACGCCGCATGGCGGGTTCGGTCGAATCGCTTAAGGGCGATCTGGGCGGGCTGCGCACCGGACGCGCGTCTGTCAGCCTGCTCGATCCTGTCACGGTCGAAGTCTACGGTGCGAACATGCCGCTGAATCAGGTCGCGACCGTGTCGGCGCCCGAGCCGCGGATGCTGTCGGTGCAGGTGTGGGACAAATCCAATGTCGGCCCGGTAGACAAGGCGATCCGTTCGGCAGGATTGGGTCTGAACCCGATCGTCGACGGGCAGAATATCCGCCTGCCGATCCCCGACCTGACCGAGGAGCGCCGCAAGGAACTGGCCAAGCTTGCCGGCCAATATGCCGAGAAAGCGCGCATCGCCGCGCGTAACGTGCGCCGCGACGGTATGGACAGCCTGAAGACCGACGAGAAGAAGGGCGAGATTTCGGAGGACGAGCGCAAGAAACTCGAAACCGAAGTCCAGAAGCTGACCGACGCGACCATCGCCGATATCGACGCGACCGCGACGTCGAAGGAAAAGGAAATCCTGGGTCAGTGATTTCGGGGCAATCCCATTTTCCCCTTCGTGCTGAGCGCGCTGCCCTTGGGGTCGATAGGCTCAGTGCGAACGGAGTAGGTTGAGCGTGGCGAGCGAACCTTTGGCCGTGACGGAAACCGCCACCATCCCTCGCCACGTCGCCATCATCATGGACGGCAACGGACGCTGGGCAAAAGCTCGGCGGTTGCCGCGCATTGCCGGGCATAAAAAGGGCGTCGAGGCGGTTCGCAAGGCGACGCGCGCCGCGCGCGACCTGGGGATCGAGGTGCTGACGCTCTATGCCTTTTCGTCGGAGAATTGGCGGCGACCCGAGGATGAAGTCACCGACCTGATGGGATTGCTGCGGCATTTCCTGTCGTCGGAGGTCAACGACCTGATCGCCGAAAATGTGCGGCTGCGGGTGATCGGCGATTACCGCGTGCTCAAATCCGACATCGTCGCGATGATCGACGACGCGATTGAGAGGACGGCGACCAATACCGGGCCGATACTGGTGATCGCGCTCAACTATGGGGCGCAGGCGGAATTGGTTGCGGCGACGCGGGCACTGGCGGTGAAGGTTGCCGGGGGGGAGTTGGCTGCCGATGCGATCGACGAGGCCGCGATCGAAGCGCATTTGACGACCCGCGACCTGCCGCCGCTCGACCTGATGATCCGCACTTCGGGCGAAGTGCGGCTGTCGAATTTCCTCCTGTGGCAATCGGCCTATGCCGAACTGATGTTCATCGACACGTTATGGCCCGATGTCGATGAAGCGGTGATCCGTGACGCGATTGCCGATTACGGACGCCGCCAGCGCCGGTTCGGCGGGCTATGACCGATACGCCGCCATTGCCCCCCCGTGACGGACCGAAATCGGCGTCCGACGTTCGGCTGCGCATCTTTGCCAGCATCGGCATGATCGCGATCGCGACCGCCGCGCTGTGGTTCGGCGAGCTGGCATTCTGGGTACTCGTCTCGGTAATCTCGTTGTTCATGATGGCGGAATGGGCCGATCTGCATAAGGTCGATGCCCAGCAGAAACGCCTGTCGATGTTCGCGATTTCGGTGCCACTGGCGATCCTGTCGCCGCTGGCGGCGGGGCCGGGCTTCTTCGCATTGGGGCTGATCGCGGGCGCGGCGTTCTTCATCGTCATCATCACCCGGCGCACGTCGCTGCTGCGCGGTATCCTCTATGTCGGACTTCCTGCGCTGGCGCTGATCCTGTTGCGCGACCAGCCGAACGGGTTCGTCATCACATTATGGGCAATGGGACTGGTGTGGGCGACCGATATCGGCGCGTTCTTTGCCGGGCGGACGATCGGTGGACCCAAGCTTGCCCCCGCACTCAGCCCCAACAAGACCTGGGCCGGGCTGATCGGCGGTGTGCTGCTCGCGACCGTCTATAGCTCCGTGATGATGCGCTGGGGCATTCCAATGAGTTTCGTCATCGCAACGCCCGCGCTGGCGGTGCTCGCACAACTGGGCGACCTGTACGAAAGCGGGCTGAAACGCCGGGCGGGGGTCAAGGACTCCGGGTCGATCCTGCCGGGGCATGGCGGCGTGCTCGACCGGCTCGACGGGCTGGTGCCGGTAGCCCCGGTGATCGCGTTCCTGATCGAATTGCCGAACATCGCATGAAGCGGATCACCATCCTTGGTGCGACGGGGTCGATCGGCACCTCGACGCTCGACCTAATCGAACGCAATCGCGACGGATTCGAGGTGCTGGCGCTCACCGCCAACAGCGACGTGGACGGTCTGGCGGCTGCGGCAAAGCGTGTCGGTGCCAAACGCGCCGTCGTCGCCGATGCGACCCGTTACGAAGCGCTGAAAGCCGCGCTTGCCGACACGGGCATCGAGGCCGCAGCGGGTGCCGATGCGGTGTGCGACGCCGCGCGGATGGGGGCGGACTGGACGATGGCGGCGATCGTCGGCTGTGCGGGGTTGAAGCCCGTGATGGCCGCGATCGAGAGTGGTGGCACGCTGGCGCTTGCGAACAAGGAAGCGCTGGTTTCTGCGGGCGAGGTGATGACGCGCGCGGTCGAAGCGCATGGGGTCACGCTGTTGCCCGTCGATTCCGAACATAATGCGGTGTTCCAGTGCCTTGACCGCACCGCGCCGAAAGGCGTCGCGCGGATCATCCTGACCGCGAGTGGTGGTCCGTTTCGCGAGCGAACCCTGGACGAGATGCGCGGGATTACACCGGAGCAGGCGGTGGCGCACCCCAACTGGTCGATGGGCGCCAAGATCTCCGTCGATTCGGCGACGATGATGAACAAGGGGCTCGAACTGATCGAAGCCTTTCATCTCTTTCCGGTCGCCGCCGATCAATTCGACATCATCGTCCACCGCCAGTCGGTGGTACATTCGATGGTCGAATATATCGATGGATCGGTGCTCGCGCAGATGGGGTCGCCCGATATGCGTACGCCCATTGCCTATGCACTGGCATGGCCAGAGCGAATGGAGACGCCATGCGAGCGACTGGACCTGGCGAAAGTCGCGCGGCTTGATTTCGAAGCGGCGGACGCGGTGCGGTTTCCCGCAATCGGCCTGGCGAAGGAAGCTTTGCGCGCAGGCGGCGCGCGACCGGCGATCTTGAATGCGGCCAATGAAGTTGCGGTCGAAGCCTTTCTGAAGGGTCGTGTCGGCTTCCTCGAAATTGCCGCAATCGTCGCCGATACGCTTGGGCGTTACGACCCGCTGGCGCCCGACAGCCTCGATGCCGTATTGGCGATCGATGCCGAAGCGCGACGAATCGCGGGCGAACGTGTACAGGCCTGCGTTTGAAGGCCCGGTTTGAGGACGGCTTGGATTGATCGAAAGCCCTGGGTTTCTGCTGACGATCCTGGCGTTTGCGCTGGTGATCGGTCCGCTCGTGTTCATTCACGAAATGGGACATTATCTCGCCGGACGCTGGTTCGGCGTGAAGGCGGAAGCGTTTTCGATCGGCTTCGGCCGCGAAATCGCCGGCTTCACCGACAAGCGCGGCACGCGGTGGAAATTCGGTTGGATGCCGCTGGGCGGCTATGTCCGCTTCGCAGGCGACATGAATCCCGCCAGCCAGCCAGATGCACAATGGCTGTCGCTTCCGCCCGAAGAGCGCGCGCAAACCTTCCAGGCCAAGAAGCTATGGCAACGCGCGATCATCGTTGCAGCCGGGCCGATCACCAATTTCCTGCTCGCCATCCTGATCCTTGGTGGCTTCGCGCTTGTCTACGGCGAAAGCCGGACGCCGCCGATGGTGGAAACCGTAGTTGCAGGCGGTGCCGCGGCGGGTGCGGGGTTGCAGCCCGGCGACCGGATCGTCGCGATGGGCGGCACCCGGATCGAAACGTTCGACGATATCCGCAACTATGCCCAGATTCGCCCGGACGAACGGGTGCGCGTCACTTATGACCGCGCAGGGGCGACGCAGACCGCCGATTTGACGATCGCCATCCAGCGCGAAGTCGACCGGTTCGGCAACGAATATCGCACCGGGCTGGTTGGCATCGGCAATGCGTCGGCGGTATTCGAACCGGTCAGCCTGCTTCGCGCACCGGTCGTCGGTGTCGAGCGTACCGTGGACATCGTCCAGATGATGGTCGCGACCATCGGTCAGATCATCACGGGGCGGCGTCCGCTCGACGAACTGGGCGGGCCGCTCAGGATTGCCAAGGTGTCTGGCGAGACGATGACATTGGGCTGGCCCGCGTTCATCACGTTGATCGCTTTGGTCTCGATTAATTTGGGGTTCATCAACCTGTTGCCAGTTCCGATGCTGGATGGTGGCCACTTGTTCTTCTATGCGATCGAAGCGGTTCGGCGGAAGCCGGTCGATCCGAAGGTGCTCGACTGGGCCTTTCGCGGCGGACTGGCCGCGTTGCTCGCACTGATGCTGCTGGTCACGGTCAACGATCTCGGCTCGTTCGGGCTGTGGGATAATCTGGCCGGGTTGATCGGCTGACGTGGTTGGGGCAGGGGCGTACGGCCTTCTGGCACCAGTATTTGATTTTTTCCTCGATTGGGGTGGAATGTGACGGCGAACAAGCTTTCCAAGATCGGCTCGAAGGCAGCCGTGGCGCTGATGGCGACCACCGTGCTGTCCGGCGTGGCCCAGGCGCAGACCGCGCCGCCCCCGGCTGCCGCGCCCGCGCCGCAGCAACAGACGCCGACGACGACACCGCAGCCAGCGCCTGCGCCGCAGCAGGCCCCGGCGCAGCAACAGGCACCCGCCCCGCAGCGGGCAAATCCGGCGGCGCCTGCGCCGTTGATCGCCGCCCCGCAGGTCCAGCGCACGATCAAATCGATTCGCGTCGCGGGCAACCAGCGGATCGAGGCGGAAACGATCATCGCCTATACCCAGCTTCGCGCTGGCGGCACCTACACCAACGAAACCATCGATCAGGCGCTGCGCGACCTGCTCGCCAGCGATTTCCTGGCCGATGTGCAGATCGAGGGCGTCGAGACGGGTGACATCATCATCCGCGTGACCGAGAATCCGGTCATCAACCGCGTGATCTTCGAGGGCAATCGCCGGTTGAAGACCGACAAGATCCAGCCCGAGGTAAAGCTCGCCCCGCGCCAGATCTTCACCCGCACCGCGGTGCGCGCCGATGTGGCGCGGATCGTCGAGCTGTACCGCCGCCAAGGGCGCTTTGCCGCTTCGGTCGATCCGCAGATGGTCACGCTCGACCAGAACCGCGTCGATGTGGTGTTCGAAATCAGCGAAGGCCCGAAATCGAGCGTTCGCCAGATCAACATCATCGGTAACGAGCAATTCTCCGACGACGACCTGCGCGGCGAGATGGCGACCAAGCAATCGCGCTGGTTCCGCATCCTGTCGTCGAACACGACCTATGACCAGGACCGCCTGGCATACGACCAGCAGTTGCTGCGCCAATTCTACCTGACTCAGGGCTATGCCGATTTCCGGGTGGTGTCCGCCGTCGCCGAGCTGACCCCCGACCGTGAAGATTTCATCATCACCTATGTGGTCGAGGAAGGCGAGCGGTACAAATTCGGCCCCGTCACCGTCGATTCGGCAATTCGCGATTTCGACAACGAACAACTCGCGGCCAACCTGCCGTTCAAGGAGAATGACTGGTACAACGCCAAGCAGGTCGAGGATTCGATCGAGGCGTTGAGCGAGACCGCCGGATTGTTCGGCTACGCCTTTGCCGATGTGAATCCCCAATTCCGCCCCGACCGCGAAAACAAGATCATGGCGATCAATTTCGTGATCAACGAAGCGCAGCGGACCTATGTCGAGCGCGTCAACATCACCGGCAACACCCAGACGCAGGACAAGGTCGTCCGCCGCGAAATGCGCGTGGCTGAGGGCGACGCGTTCAACACCGTGCTGGTGCGTCGTTCGCAGGACCGCATCAATTCGCTCGGCTATTTCGGCGAAAAATTCGAGATCGAACAGGTTCAGGGATCGGCCCCCGACCGCGTCATCCTGAACGCCAATGTCGAAGAACGCGCAACCGGCGAATTGTCGCTGTCGGCAGGCTTCTCCAGCCTTGAGCGCTTCCTGGTCCAGGCGGCGATCCGCCAGCGCAACTTCCGTGGCAAGGGCCAGGACTTGCGCGCGCAGGTCGATTATTCGACCTACAGCAAGTCGGTCGAGCTGGGCTTTACCGAGCCCTATCTGTTCAATCAGAACGTCGCCCTGGGCGCGACGGTGTTCCGCCGCGATTTCAACTCGTTCAACTTCATTGGTCAGGAACGCAACCAGACCTATGAAAATGTGTCGACCGGCGCACAGCTCGTTGCAGCGGTGCCGCTGACCGAATATTGGTCGCTGTCGGGCAATTACCGCCTGACGCAGGACGATGTTTCGCTGGACGAAGCGCAGTTCTTTACCAACGGGGTCTGCGACCCCCTGAAGGCCGGGCGGTATTTGTGCGATGCGATCGGCAACCGCCTGACTTCGGCAGTGGGCCTGAACCTCAGCTATAACTCGCTAAATTCCAGCCTGCGCCCGACGCGTGGCGAGCGGTTGCAACTGGGCCTGGAATTCGCCGGACTGGGTGGCGACACGCGCTTTATCCGTGCCCGCGCCGATGCCCGCAAATATTGGAGCATCGGCAGCGGCTTCATCCTGTCGGCGACCGGCGAGGGCGGGTACATCCACTCGCTTGAGGAAGATCGCGGTCCCAATACCGATTCGGTCCGGATCACCGATCGCTTCTTCCTCGGCGAACCGCAGTTCCGCGGCTTCGACATTCGCGGCGTCGGCCCGCGCGTGCAACGGATCGGCTTCA
Source organism: Sphingomonas sp. AX6 (assembly GCF_902506605.1). Lineage (GTDB taxonomy): Bacteria > Pseudomonadota > Alphaproteobacteria > Sphingomonadales > Sphingomonadaceae > Sphingomonas. The sequence goes on along the minus strand of NZ_LR733979.1, from coordinate 2,959,493 downwards.
ACGGCACGGTCGCGACCGGCGACCAGTTGCTGGTTACCGACCGCGAGCAGATCATCGACGACGCGCTGGGTGGGAAAGCCTATTATCTCGGCAAGCTCGAGCTCGAAATTCCGCTGGGTGAAGGCGCGCGCGAATTGGGGCTGCGTCCGTCGATCTTCCTACAGGCCGGCGCTCTGTTCGGTCTGAAACGTCCGGTGGTCGGCCAGCAATTCCCGCAGGCGGTCGATGGAAGCGGCAATCCGCTGTTTAACGCCGATGGTTCGCCCTCGTTGCTGCCGCTGGTAACGAACATCACCGATGCCGAGGGTCGCCAACTTTACTTCGTGCCCACCGGTGGCGAAAATGCCGGGTTGGCGACGACATGCCCGATCGGCTTCTCTTCGACGCTGGGCGGCGCGTGCACGGGCACGTCGACCAACACGATCGCGACCAACAGTACGGCACCCTTCTTCGAGCGCTATGTCGGCGATTCGGCAAAGCCCCGTCTTTCGGTCGGCGTCGGCGTCAACTGGAACTCGCCCTTCGGCCCGCTGCGCATCGACGTCGCGCACGCGCTGCTCAAGGAAGAGGGCGACGATACCAAGCTATTCACTTTCAACGTAGGAACTGCATTCTGATGACCATCCTCAAATCGCTCATGCTGGCGGCCGTTGCCGCAACCCCGATCGTTGCCGCGACTGCCGTTCCGGCCACTGCCCAGATCGCCGGAGTCGCCGTTGCCGATCCCGAAGCCGCGATCCAGAACAGCAATGCGTGGAAGACCGCAATCACGCAGATCCAAACGACGCACAAGGCAGCGCTCGATCAGGCGCAGGCGCGCACCACCGCCGTGCAGAACGAACTGCGCCCGCTGGTCCAGCAGCTTCAGACCGCCAGCCAGCAGCCCAATGCAAACCAGCAGCAGTTGCAGACCCAGGCCGCCGCGATCCAGGCGAAGGAACAGGCGGCACAGGCCGAAATCGCACGCCTGACCCAGCCCGCTCAGCTCGCTCGTGCCTATGCATTCGAACAGATCAACCGTCAGGTCAGCCCGGCGGTCAATGCGGTCATCACTGCGCGCAAGCTTCAGTTGTTGATGCGTCCCGAAGCGCTGCTTTATGCCAATCAGGCGACCGATGTGACTGCGCTGATTACGACCGAACTCAACCGCCTGGTCCCCAGCGTCACGACGACGCCGCCGGCAGGCTGGCAGCCGAATCAGCAGCAGCAGGGCGCAGCGCCCGCCGCCGCGGCACCTGCCGCTCCGGCACCCACCGGCCGCTAAGCCCGGATGACGGAAATGAGCGACACGGAAGCGACGAACATCGGCCCGCTCGACATTGGGCGGGTCATGGCGGCGCTTCCGCATCGTTACCCGATGCTGCTGGTCGACCGGGTCGAGGAACTGATCCCCGACCGGTCGATCCGCGCCATCAAGGCGGTGACGATCAACGAGCAGTTCTTTCAGGGTCATTTCCCCGGTCGCCCGATCATGCCCGGCGTCCTGATCGTCGAGGCGTTGGCGCAGGCCGCGGGCGTGCTCGCGGTTGAGAGCCTGGGTCTAGCGGGCACGGGCAAGCTCGTTTATTTCATGTCGATCGACGGCGTGAAGTTCAGGAAGCCGGTTGAGCCCGGCGTGCTGATGAGCCTGGAGGTCGAATTCGTCCAGAAACGATCGCGCGTCTGCAAATTCGCGGGCAAGGCGAAAATCGACGGCGAACTGGCGGCGGAATGCGAATTCACCGCGATGATCGCCGATCCGCCTGCGGCCTAGATCGTCACCCCAGCGCAAGCTGGGGTATCAAGCCGTATCGCAAGCGCCGCCTGATATGCCAGCCTGCGCTGGCATGACGAGTTTGTGGGCAAATCTTGCACCACCGCGCCTGCTCTGCTAGGCGCGCGCCTTCCTATTTCCAGGCTGGTCGGAACCAGCCGCGCCAGGAGCATATGACGTGAAAGCAGATACCCACCCCGATTATCACATGATCAAGGTCCAGATGACCGACGGCACCGTGTACGAAACCAAGTCCACCTGGGGCAAGGAAGGCGACACGATGACGTTGGAAATCGATCCGCTGGCGCATCCGGCATGGACCGGCGGCAACCAGCGTCTGCTCGATGCGGGTGGTCAGGTCGCCCGCTTCAACAAGCGGTTCGGCGGCGGCATTTCGCTCCGTAAAAAAGAAGACTGAGGTCTTCACACACCCGACATCGTTAACGCGCTGTTAGCCATCGAATCGTAGGCTGTGCGTATGAGTTACGCGCAGCCTCGTTCGTTTTCGGTCCCGTCCTTTTCGGCGGAGTTCGAACCTGCTTACCCATCGACGCATCGCAAGTCGCGCCGCGCGCCGGTGTCGTTCGACGCGCGGGTCGGGCGCGGGGGGCTGGACCGGGCATTGTGCCGCGTGACGGACCTGTCGCTGCACGGGGCGCGGCTGATCACCTATTCGCCGCTGAAGCGCGGGCAGGAAATCTGGCTGACCCTGCCCGAAGTCGGCCCGCGAATCGCGCGCGTGATGCGCGTCGACGAATTCGAGGCGGGGGTGGAATTCGAACAGCCGATTACCGAGGATGATTTCGACAATCTGATCGAACGTTGATCAGCCTGGAGACGCATGCCTCGTCTCCTTCATGCCGAACTGGAACAGCAGCAGCGCCAGCGTCGCGATGCCCGCCAGGAACCAGAAGCCCCAGCGATAGCTGTCGGTCGCGTCGACGATCATGCCGGCCAGTGTCTGGCTGAGGAATAACCCGATCATGTGACCGACATTGATGACCCCCAGCGTCACCGCGTAACGCCCTGTCCCCTTGGTCAGATCGGCGACGATCAGCATCCAGATGACGCCGAAGATGCCCGCACCGACGCCGTCCAGTGCCTGCACCGCGAGCAGATACCAGGGCTCATCCGAAAAGCCGTAGAGAATGCCGCGGATCGGGAGCGCGATCAGGCCGATCAGGAACACGGGTTTTCGTCCCCACAGATCGGCATATTTCCCTGCAAAGGTCGATACCGGGATCATCACTGCCTGGGCCAGGATGATGCACGCGCTCATCCATAACGCGGCACCCGATCCGCCCGCATTGGCGGTCAGTTCCTGCCCGACCAGTGGCAGCATCGCGGCATTGCCGAAATGGAACAGCAGGACGACGAAGAAAAGACGAGGATGCGGCGGTCCGACAGCACTTGGGTAAAGCTGCTGACATGGAGTTCGCCGGTGTCGGTCACCGCACCGCGCGCGATGCGCGGGTCGATCTCGGATCGGCGGACCATCAGGATCGATAGCGCGGAGAAGATGCTCCACAGCGCCACGACCCAGAAGATATATTCGCGCGCGAGATAGTGGCCGACGCCCCCTGCGATCAACGCGGCGACGATGTTGCCCGCATGGTTGAACGCCTCGTTGCGCCCGGTGCGCGGTGCGAAGCGCTTCGGCCCGACCACGCCCAGGGTGATCGAGGCGATGCCGGGGATGATGAACGCGGCGGCGGCACCCACGATGATCTGGCAAGTAAGAACCACCGGAAACGTCGTGACGATGGTCATCATCGGCGTCGCGATGGCGACCGCGATACAGGCGAGGATCAGCAGCAGTCGCTTGTTTTCGGCGCGGTCCATCCATTGGCCCGCGGGGATCTGCGCCAGGCCGGTGGCGACGCCCATCGCGCCCATGACGACGCCGATCGCCGATGCGCTCCATTGGTGACTGGCGAGCAGATAGATGGCGAGGAACGGCCCGACTCCGTCGCGCACATCCGCCAGGAAGAAGTTCATCCAGTCGAGCCCGCGCTTCGACTGGGGGCTGGGGTTGCGGTCGTCGATATCGGCCGGTGCCACGCTCGCCATCAATCTCTCCTCATCCTCACCACACCAGCCATCCGCCCGCGACCAGCCACGCGGTCGCCAGCGTCATCGAAATGAGCGCCACCGGAATGCCGACGCGCGCAAAGTCCATGAACCCAAGCCGCACCCCCTGCTGGCGCGCGCTTTCGGCGACGATCAGGTTCACGACGCTGCCGACGATCAGCAGATTGCCCGCCAGCGTGGAGAGCAACGCCAGCGCATGGAGTGTGTCGGCGGACATATTGGGCGCGACCTGGAGCAGCACGACCACGAACGGCACGTTGCCGATCAGGTTCGACCCGACCAGCGATGCGACCGCCAACGGCATCGCGCGGTCGGGTGCGAAGCCCAGCGATTGCATCCAGGCACCGGTGCTCGTGCTCCATCCCGCTTCGCTGAACGCGCCGGTAACGACGAACAGGCCGGCGAACAGCAGCAGCAGGTTCCAGTCGACGCGCGCGACCAGATCGCGGCTGGCGAAGCGGCGGCTGACCATCAACGCGACCGCGATGGTGAGGGCTGCTGCTTCGCGCGGGATCGGGGTGGCAAAAAGGATGAGAAGCGCGGCGGTGGCGACCAGCGCCTTCGTCATCGCGCCCCGGTCGAACGCGACAGGGGGAAGCGCGCCGCCCGAGCCGCCCGCCAGCACCCAGCGCTTGCGCCACATTGCCCAGATGACCAACCAGACGACGCCGCATGCCATGATCGCGGGCGGACCGCAGACCAGGATGAAGCGGAAGAAATCGAGGCTTCCCGCTTGCCCGATCAGGATGTTCTGCGGGTTGCCGATTAGCGTCGCGGCCGATCCCGCATTGGCCGCACCCGCAAGTGCGAGCAGGAAAGGACGGGGATCGAGGCCCTTGGCGCGCACGCCCGCGCACAGCACCGGCGTCAGCGCAAAGACGACGATATCGTTCACCAGGATCGCCGAGAGAAACCCGCCAAGCGCGACGATATACGCGAGCAAGCGGGCGGGCTTGTCGCCGGTCCTGACCACGAACTCTGCGCAGCGCCCGTAAAATCCGGCCAGGTCGAATTGAGCCGACAGAATCATCAGCCCCAACAGCAGCACGATCGCGTCGATTTCGACGAGCGGCGCGGCGGTTTCCACCGACAGCGCGCCGATCAGGATCAACAATGTCGCACCCGCGACCGCGATCCATGCGCGATCGACCTTCAACCGCGGAATGCCGCCCGTCGCCATGCCGATATAGACGGCGATGAAGACGGCCAAGACGGCGTTCTGCGGCGAAATGGCGCTAACCCTTTGTTATGGTGGAACATGCCACATTTCGGCGGTGAAACGGCACGTTTCGTCGTCAAGGCCCTAACGCAGATCAACGAAATTGGGTGCATTCACCGCTGTATCCTTCGGACATCCATTCGTTTCGAGCGAAGTCGAGAAACGTACCGCAAGCGCTTCGAATGCGTTTCTCGACTTCGCTCGAAACGAACGGTGCGTTGGAATTTACATGGCCTGATGGGGATCGCCCCTGCTGCTTCGGCAGGAGACGGCTCCGGCGTTCGGGGAGCGACGGGATGCTATCGGGGTAAATAGCCGAACCGCATTGCTATAAGTCGGAGGTGGAAACCCGCAAGATTTCAGCCTAAAGCGTGCGCCAGATACCGTGATTCACGCCCTTGCCAATCCCACGCGCTTCCTGAAGATCGCGCGCCCGATGACGCCCATCCTGTTCTGGGGAGGGGTGATGGCGCTGGCCGTCGCGTTTTGGGGCGGGCTGACACAGGTGCCGCCTGATTACCTCCAAGGCGACAGTTTCCGTATCCTTTATGTCCATGTTCCCGCCGCGTGGCTGGGGCTGGGCGGCTGGTCGAGCCTGGCGATCGCCTGCTTTGCCTATCTGGTCTGGAAACATCCGCTGGCGTTCGTTGCAGCGCGCGCGATCGCGCCGGTGGGTGCGTTGTTCGCGGCCTTGTGTCTGATCACCGGATCGATCTGGGGACGTCCGACCTGGGGCACGTGGTGGGAATGGGACGGGCGGCTGACGTCGATGCTGATCCTGTTCTTCGTCTATCTCGCCTGGATCGCGCTCGCGCGCGCCGACAGCGAGCGCGGCGGCGACGGGCGGGTGGTCGCGCTGTTCGGCATTGCGGGCACCGTGCTGCTGCCGATCGTGCGCTATTCGGTGGTGTGGTGGAACACGCTGCACCAAGGGCAGAGCATCGGGCTGACCGGGTCGAGCATCGATGCGTCGATGCTGTGGCCACTCTGGTGGAGCATCGCGGGGTTTTCCGCGCTGTTCGGCGCGCTGGTATTAATGCGGATGCGGGCGATGATCGCCGATAACCGCGTGGAAGCGCGGATGCGGCGGATGGCGGCGGCATGAACCACTGGAACTTCATCGCGGCGGCCTATGCGATCGTCATCGGCGCGACGGGCGGCATGTCGCTGATCGCTTATCTGGCGATGCGTCGGGCAGAGCGCGCGGCGGAAGGCCTGCGCCGATGAAGGCCAAGCATCAGCGATTATGGCTGGGCCTGGCCGCGCTGGCCGCAGTGATCGGCGCGGCGGTGCTCGCGCTGTCGGCGCTGCAGGATCAGGCCGCGTTCTTCTATGCGCCCTCCGACGTCCAACGCAGCGCGCCACCGCTCGATCGTGGCGTGCGGCTGGGCGGCATGGTGGTCGAGGGATCGATCGATCGCGCCGCCGATGGCGTGTCGATCGCATTCGACGTGACCGATGGCGGCGCGACGGTGCCGGTGCGCTTTGCAGGGATCACCCCCGACTTGTTCCGCGAGGGATCGGGCGTCGTCGCGGAGGGGCGCTTTCAGCCCGATGGCAGCTTCGTCGCCGACAATATCCTGGCCAAGCATGACGAGCGCTACATGCCGCCCGAAATTGCAGGCGCAATGCACAAGACCGAGTCGCTGGAGCAATGATCGCCGAATTCGGTCTGGCGGCGCTGTGGCTGGCTGCCGCGTTGGCAGTGTTGCAGCTTGCGATGGCGGCGCTGGGGTTGAGCCTGTCCCGCGCGCCGTCGGGGTCGGACAGTCGAGGGGAAGCGGCACAGCAACTCTTCGCCGCGATCCGGCCCGTGGCGATCGTGCAGGGCCTGCTCGCCATCGCGTCGTTCGGCGCGCTGATCGCACTGTTCGTGCGGTCGGACATGTCGGTCGCACTGGTCGTGCAGCACAGCCATTCGCTCAAGCCCATGCTTTACAAGATCACGGGGACGTGGGGCAATCACGAGGGCTCGATGCTCTTGTGGATCACGATCCTGGCGCTGTCAGGCGCGGCAATCGCGATGTTCGAACGGCGCTTGCGGCAGGACACACTGATCGCGACGCTAGCGGCGCAGGCGCTGATCGCCATTGGCTTCTATGCGTTCCTGCTGTTTTCCTCGAACCCGTTCGCGCGCGTGCTTCCCGCGGCGCCGGAAGGGCTGGGGCTCAATCCGCTGTTGCAGGATCCGGGTTTGGCGTTCCACCCGCCGCCGCTTTACGTCGGCTATGTCGGGCTGTCGGTAGCGTTCTCGTTTGCGGTGGGCGCGCTCGTCACCCGCGATGTCGGTCCGACATTTGCGCGCGCGATGCGGCCCTGGGTGCTGCTCGCCTGGATTTTCCTGACCATCGGCATCGCGGCGGGCAGCTACTGGGCCTATTACGAACTGGGCTGGGGCGGCTGGTGGTTCTGGGACCCGGTCGAGAATGCGTCGCTGATGCCCTGGCTGGCGGCGACCGCGTTGCTCCATTCGGTGACGGTACTGGCGACCCGCGACGGGCTTCGCGCTTGGACGATCGTGCTGGCGCTGGTGGCGTTCGCGATGTCGATGCTGGGCACGTTCCTGGTGCGGTCGGGAATCCTGACTAGCGTCCACGCCTTTGCCGTCGATCCGACGCGGGGCACTTTCATTCTCTTGCTGCTTGCATTCTACATCGGCGGCGCGCTGGCGCTGTTCGCTGCGCGGATCGGCGCGGTGAAACAGGGCAAGTTGTTCGAGCCGGTCAGCCGCGAAGGCGCGCTGGTGGTGAACAACCTGCTGCTCAGCGTGATCCTGGGCATCGTCCTGATCGGGACGCTTTATCCCATCTTTGCGCAGTGGATGGGGCAGCAGATTTCGGTCGGCCCGCCGGTGTTCAACAAGACGACGGTGCCGATCGCGCTGGCGTTGTTCGTGGTGGCCGCCGCCGGGCCGTTGTTGCGCTGGCGCCGGGATGAGACGCGCGCCTTGATCGGGCGGCTGAAATGGCCGATCGCGGCGTTCGTTATCGGCGGTGGGGCGGTGCTGGTGCTGGCCCCCGATGCCGGGGTATTTCCGACGCTGGGGCTGGCGCTCGCCGCTGCGCTCGGCATCGCCAGCCTGGCGCCGCTGGCTGGGCGCAACCTGCGCCGCACGCCGCTCCACCTGTACGGCATGGTCATCGCCCATTTCGGGGTCGCGGTCTCGATTGCCGGGATGGCGAGCGAAACGGCATTCAGCAAGGAAGTGCTGGTCGCCGCCCGTCCCGGCCAGAGCTATGCTGTCGGGCCTTTCGACATGACGTTCGCAGGCGTGCGCCCGACTGTCGGCAATAACTGGACGGGCGTCGAGGCCGTGCTGGTCGCGCGCAAGGGCGACGGCGGGCGTGCCGTCGCGCTCAATCCGCAACAGCGTTTCTTTGCGTCGCCGCCGACCGAAACCAGCGAGGCGGCACTGTCGACGCATTGGGACGGTCAGCTTTACGCGGTGATCGGTCAGCGCGCCGATGAAGGACGCTGGCAGCTTCGCCTGTGGTGGAAACCGTTCGTGACGTTGATCTGGTACGGGGCGCTGTTGATCGCGCTGGGCGGCCTGATCTCGCTGATCGGGCGCGTACGGGGCAAACGCGTGCCCAAGCCCGAAGTCACTGGGTATCGCAAGTGAAGCGCTCGCTGATCCTGTGGGTGCCGTTCGCGGTGTTCGTCGGTGTCGCGATCCTGGTCGCCAGCGCCTTGGTCGCGCCTGCCGACCGCTCGGTGAAATCGAAGCTGATCGGCCAGCCGCTCCCTGAATTTGCGCTCGACCCGATGATCGAGGGCAAGCCGGGTCTGGCGACACCGGCATTCGCGACCGGGCGACCACGACTGCTGAACATCTTTGCTAGCTGGTGCGTACCTTGCATTGCAGAGGCGCCGCATCTGATGGCGCTGAAGGACGCGGGTGCGACGATCGATGCGATCGCGATCCGCGACGAGCCCGATGCGGTCGCCGCGTTCCTGGCGCGGCACGGCGATCCGTATCGCGCGATCGGCGACGATGCGGAACGGCGCGTGCAACTCAATCTGGGGTCGGCAGGCGTGCCCGAGACGTTCGTGATCGACGGGCATGGACGGATCGTGATGCAGCATATCGGCGATATCCGAGCCGAGGATGTGCCGGAGATTCTCGCGGCGCTGGAGGCGGCGGAGTGACCGGGCCACACACTCCCCGTCACCCCGGATTTATTCCGGGGTCCACTAAGCCGCTTGCGCGCGGTTGGAGCCTTTCGCGGTTGCGTCGGCCGCCTGGTGGACCCCGGAACAAGTCCGGGGTGACGCGTTTGGTGGGACTGGCCTTCGCCTCGGTCATCATGGCGGTTACGTCCCCCGCCTCAGCCCAGACCACCGCGCCCGCACGCTATGCCGACACCCAGCTCTCCGATCCCGTGCGCGAGGCCGAGGCTAAGGGATTGATGGCGCAAATCCGCTGCCTGACGTGCGAAGGCCAGTCGGTTGCGGACAGCGACGCGGATATGGCGGGCGACATGCGCGCGCTGATCCGCGAACGGATCGAGGGTGGCGAGAGTGCGGGTCAGGTGCGGCAATGGCTGATCGACCGCTATGGCGACCAGATCACCTATGATCCGCCCATGTCGGCACTGTCTGCGCCGTTATGGCTCGCACCGCTGGCGCTACTCGCACTCGGCATCCTGATCGCGCGCAAAAGCTTTCGGAGGCGCAGGCCATGATCGGTTGGGCGATGCTGGTGGCTGCCGGACTGGCGGCGGCGGCGGCGATGTGGTTGCTGCGTTTCCCGCGCCCGCTGTGGATGTTCGGGGCGGCGGCGCTGATGTTGGGGGCGGCGGGCTATGCGTGGCAGGGCGAGCCGCAGATGCCGGGCAGTCCGGTCGAGCGCCGCGCCGCCGGGCAACCCGTCGATCCGCAGATCGTGGAATTGCGCCAGGCGTTTTTCGGGCGGTTCGGGCCGGAGGCGGCCAGTTTCGTCGCCAGCGACGGTCTGCGTCGCGGCGGCGCGACGGGCAGTTCGGTATCGGTGATGCTGGCGGCGGTGCGCACCAATCCGGCGAGTCAGGGAGCGTGGACGGGCCTCGGCGACGCGATCGTCGCGCATGACGGCGGAAAGACACTCTCGCCCGCTGCGCGACTGGCCTTCGATCGCGCGATCCTGATCGATCCGACCCAGCCGGGGCCGTGGTTCTTCGACGGACTGGCGCATGTTCGCACCGGCGATCTGGACGGCGCGCGCGCGCGCTGGACCAAGGCCTATGCGCTGACGCCCGAAGGGCGGTTGAAGGACGCTGTCGCGATGCGGCTTGCGTTGCTCGACCAGATCATCGCGCTGCGGGACCGGGCGGGGTAATCACCAAAGCCGTTTGTGCTGAGCCTGTCGAAGCATTGTCCTTCTTCCTTTTCCACCCTGCGGCCCGAAGAAAAAGACAGTGCTTCGACAAGCTCAGCACGAACGGGGATAGGCGGCGCTTGGCCTTACTGCCAGGCTTCGAACGTATAACCGAACGCTTCGGCCACTGCCTCATGCCTAATCTTGCCGTCCGAAACATTCAGCCCGTTCGCCAGATGCTTGTCCGCGCGCATCGCGGCTTCCGCACCCTGGTTCGCCAGTTTCAGCACGAACGGTAAAGTCGCATTGTTGAGCGCGAACGCCGATGTGCGCGCGACCGCGCCGGGCATGTTGGCGACGCAATAATGGATGACGCCTTCTTCCTCATAAACGGGGTCGTCATGCGTCGTCGCGCGTGAGGTTTCGAAACAACCACCCTGGTCGATCGCGATATCGACCAGCACCGAACCGCGCTTCATCGTCTTGAGCATCTCGCGCGTGACCAGTTTGGGCGCGGCGGCGCCGGGGACCAGCACCGCGCCGATCACCAGATGCGCCTTTGCAACCGCAGCGGCGATGGCCGCGCGGCTGGCATAGGCGGTCTTGATCTGGCTGCCGAAATGCATGTCGAGTTCGGCCAGACGTTCGTTCGAGATATCATAGATGGTGACGTCGGCGCGTAGGCCGGTCGCCATCTGCGCTGCGTTGACGCCCGAGACGCCGCCGCCGAGAATCGCGACGCGGGCAGGGGCCACGCCGGGGACGCCGCCCAACAAGACGCCGCGTCCGCCCTGTTCCTTTTCCAGATAATGCGCGCCGACCTGAACCGACATGCGGCCCGCGACTTCGCTCATCGGCTTCAACAGCGGCAACTGACGCGAATCGCTGGTGACGGTTTCATAGGCGATGCAGGTCGCGCCCGATTTCATCAGACCGTCGGTCTGCGGCTGATCGGCAGCGAGGTGGAGATAGGTGAACAGCGTGTGGCGCGGCTCCAGCATCGCGATTTCGCTTTGCTGGGGTTCCTTGACCTTCACGATCATGTCCGACTGCGCGAACACTTCGGCAGCGGTGTTCAGGATGGTCGCGCCCGCGTCCTGATAGTCCTTGTCGGTGAAATCGATGCCCATGCCGGCATTGGTTTCGACGAACACGTCATGGCCGTGCCGCACCAGTTCCTCGACCGATGGTGGGGTCAGGCCCACACGATATTCGTGGTTCTTGATTTCCTTGGGGACGCCGACTCGCATTATTACCTCTCCGAGCAAGATTCGTTCACTGCCCCATAGCCGAACATGTCGCGCGTTTTCCAGCGATATGGCGGTTCGACGGGGATGCATTGCGGGCAATATGCGTGCATGCTAACGGCCCGCGCTTATCGTAAAAGGCAGGCAGTCGGTCGCATGGCCAAGTCCTCGATTTCCCTCCAGGTTGCAAACCCGCGCCTGTGACATCAAACGAGCAAGCCCCGGACGCCGCGTCGCCCGCAGCGGGCACGCACGCCGATTCCCCGCATCTCGACGCCCATGGCCGCGCTCAGGGTATGTGGAAACTTGCGATCGGTGCGATCGGCGTGGTGTTCGGCGATATCGGCACCAGTCCGCTTTATGCGTTTCGCGAAACCTTTGCCGGGCACCATCCGCTAGCGCTCGACACCGAACATATCATGGGTGTCGTCAGCCTGATGTTCTGGTCGATGATGATCGTGGTGACGCTGAAATACGTGACCATCATCATGAGGCTCGACAATAAGGGCGAAGGCGGCAGTCTGGCGTTGCTCGCGCTGATTTCGGGCAAGACCCGCAACAAGCGCTGGACGCGCGGGATCATCTTTCTGGGCGTGTTCGCGACCGCTTTGTTCTACGGCGATTCGATGATTACGCCTGCCGTGTCGGTGCTGGGCGCGGTTGAGGGGATTTCGGTTGCGGCGCCCGCTTTTGCGGGGTGGATCGTGCCGATCGCGGTGGCGATCATGGTGTTTCTGTTTTCGATCCAGCGCAACGGCACGGGCAAGGTCGGGGCGTTCTTCGGTCCCATCATGATGCTCTATTTCGCGACGATCGCGACGCTGGGCATCATCAGCTTCCTGCAGACCCCGTCGATCCTGTGGTCGCTCAATCCTTGGTACGCGATTAACTTCTTCATCATCGACCCTCTCCCTGCGTTTCTGGCGCTGGGATCCGTCGTGCTGGCGGTGACGGGGGCTGAGGCGCTCTATGCAGATATGGGGCATTTCGGGCGCAAGCCGATCAAGCTGTCCTGGCTGTGGTTCGTGATCCCGGCGCTGATGTGCAATTATATGGGGCAGGGCGCGCTGTTGATGCGCGACGGGGTGCTGGCGCTTCAGAACCCGTTCTTCCTGCTCGCGCCCGACTGGTTCCAGATCATCCTGCTGGTGATCGCGACATCGGCGGCGATCATCGCCAGCCAGGCGGTGATTTCCGGCGCGTTTTCGGTCACCCAACAGGCGATCCAGTTGGGCTTCATGCCGCGGCTTCGCATTGAACATACCAGCGCATCGACCGCAGGCCAGATCTATATTCCGTTCGTCAACTGGGCGCTGATGATCATGGTCATCCTGCTGGTGCTGACCTTCCAGTCCTCGTCCAACCTGACCGCGGCCTATGGGATTGCCGTGACGGGGGCGATGTTGATCGACACCTGTCTGTTGACGGTCGCGCTCTTCTATCTGTGGCGCTGGAAATGGTATTATGCGGTGCCGCTGCTGACCGTCTTCTTTATCGTCGACATTGCCTATTTCGCTGCGAACATGACCAAGGTGCCCGATGGTGGCTGGTTCCCCCTGGTGGTCGGTCTGGTGATCTTCACGCTGCTGACCACCTGGTCGCGTGGCCGGGCACTGATGATCGAGCGGATGCGAGAGGCCGCGATGCCGATCAAGGTATTCATCCAGTCCGCCGCGACATCGGCGACGCGGGTGCCGGGAACGGCGGTGTTCATGACGTCGACCCCGGAGGGCGTACCGCACGCGCTGCTCCATAACCTCAAGCATAACAAGGTGCTGCACGAGCGGATTATTCTGCTGACGGTCAAGATCAGCGACGTGCCCTATGTGCCCGACGGCGAGCGGGTCGAACTCGAACCGCTGGGGCAGGGGTTCCACCGCATGATCCTGCGCTTTGGTTTCATGCAGGATGCCGACGTGCCCACCGCGCTCAAACAGGTTCACGAGTGCGGCGCGGACTTCAAGATGATCGAGACCAGCTTCTTTCTGTCGCGTCAGACGCTGATCGCCGCCGAACGCCCGCAAATGGCGCTGTGGCGCGAAAAGCTGTTCGCGTGGATGCTGCGCAATGCGGAAAGCGCGATGGAGTTTTTCCGCCTGCCCACCAACCGCGTGGTCGAGCTGGGCAGCCAGGTCGAGATTTGATGGAGAAGGCGCCGATCCCCCTCGCGGGAGCGCCTATCATCGTGTCGGCGCTGTTCGGGGCGGAGGATGCCGCGTTCCTGACCGGCCTTCGCCGCGCGCATTTTCCGTTCGAGCGCAATCATCTCGACGCGCATCTGACGCTGTTTCACCATTTGCCGCCGTCGATCGAGAGCGAGTTGAAGCATCGGTTGGCGCAAGGCACGCGCGGCGTGACACCGCCACGCGCGTCACTGGCAGGATTGATGAGCCTTGGGCGCGGTGTGGCCTTCCGGGTTGAATCGCCCGAGCTAGAGGCGATCCGCGAATCGCTGCGCGACGCATTCGCGCCGCTGTTGACCCCTCAGGACGCAGGCGGCTGGCGACCGCATGTCACGATCCAGAACAAGGTCGAACCCGGCATCGCACGTGCGTTGAAGACCGATCTGGAGGCCGATTTTCGTCCACGCCTCTTGGCAATCGCGGGCATTGGCTGTTTCTATTATCGCGGAGGCCCATGGGAGCCGATTTCGCGGCACATGTTCGCTTGACCGACTGCGCAGGCCTGACTAAACGGCCCGCTCTCCCGTAGCGGGAGGCCTTTCGGGGCGGAGTAGCTCAGTTGGTTAGAGCACGGGAATCATAATCCTGGGGTCGGGGGTTCAAGTCCCTCCTCCGCTACCATTGGTAGCGTCAGTTTTCACCGATCGCCGGTTTTTCAATCGCCTGCGCGATCTGGTCGTGAAAGCTGCGGATGCCTGCCTCCAACGTCCCTAGCGTCAGCCGGTCGATCGCACCCGACCGCAGGCCTTGTTGGCCCAATTCCGCCGCGCGGAAATCTTCGGCTGCAAACACCCCGCCGTCGAGCAGTTCCCAGCTTCGCTCCCAATGCGCCAGCGCCTTGTCGCTTTGCGGCGCTTCGGGAATCAGCATGAAATCCTCTACCAGCACAGAGTTTTCGTCTTGCGGCATCAGCACCATCAGGTTGATGTAATCGGGGCTGACGACCAGCACCGCACCGGGAAACATCTGATAGGTATAGGTGATCGCGGAGCGGAGCACTGCCCAGTCGCTGGATGACAGGGCATCGCGTTCGGCGGCGCGACCAACGGCTGAGCGTTGATGCGTGCCCATCGTATCTGCCGCAGCGATTCCGTCCTTGAAGAAGGGGGCAATCGTGCCCGAGTGCAGCCGCTGGATGTGATAGCTTTCCAGAAACGCATCCATGATGAGCTTCCAGTTTGCCGCGACCCTGTGCGTGCGTCTGCGGAAGGCGTGCTGCCCTGCCAGGTCGAACGCGGCGAAGTCGCGGCCGAGTGCTTGCGCCTCGCTGAAATCGGCGGCGTCATCGAACGCGAACCAGATCAGCCCGCCTTCCTCGCGCGTCGGCAGCTTGCGCAGGCCATAGTCCGATTTGTCGAGACCCGGAAACGCATCGGCCCGCGGCAGGCCGACCAGCGCGCCGTCCAGCGCGTAGGTCCAGGCATGGTAAGGGCAGACCAGCCGTCCGGCTTTGACTGGCTCGCACCCCTCGACCAGCCTTGTCCCGCGGTGGCGACAGACATTCAGGAAGACATGCGCCACGCCATCGCGGTCGCGGGTGATGAGAAGCGGCTTGCCAAAGCCGTCATGCGGCACCGCCATGCCGGGTTCGGGCAGTAGCGCGGACGGCGCGATGACGAGAGGCACGCGGGCAAAGATACGCACCTGTTCTTGGCGGTGGCGCGCGGGGTCGGTATAATGCGCGGCATCGACATAAGTGACGCCGCGATCCTCGCGCGTGCCGCCTTCGGCCAGCAGCTTCGCCAGAGCGAGTTGGCCCTGCGTTGGGAGACATGCGTTCATGGCTATCCTCTGCCATATTTTCGGTTAGTGTCGCGCGCAATCTGTGCGGGGAGCAAGCGTAAATGAGTGAAGCGGGGGCAGCGGTGCCACGGGGCAGCGTGATCGACAGTTTAAAGCCCTATTTCCGGCCCGCGCCGCTTGCCGCGCTTGGCCTGGGCATGTCGTCGGGCTTTCCCTTTGCGATGATCGGGGCGACGCTGACCTCGCGACTGGCGCAGGACGGGATCACCAAATCGGCGGTGACCGCCTTTGCGCTGACCTTTCTCGCCTACAACCTCAAATGGGCGTGGGCGCCCGTCATCGACAAATTTCGCCTGCCGCTGTTGGGCGCGATCGGTCAGCGACGGTCGTGGCTGATCGTCACCAGCATCCTCGTGTTCATCGCGGTCAGTGTGCTGGGCAGCATCGATCCGACGCAGGACCTGCCCGCGGTCGCATTGGCGGCGATCTGCGTCGGGCTGGCGGGCGCGACCTATGACATCGTCATCGACGCGTACCGGATCGAACTTCTGGAACCCTCCGAACTCGGCATCGGGTCGGGCATGTCGCAATATGGCTGGCGGATCGGGTCGGCGGGAGCGGGGGCGCTCGCGTTGGTGATCGCCGCGCGCTACGGCTGGGGGGCCGCCTATATCGCCTGCGCCTTTTTCGTCGCGCCCGCGATGCTGGTCGCGCTGCTGATTGGCGAACCGGTCCGCAAAGTCGCGCGCGAATGGCCCGATTATATGGGGCGCAAGGCGTATGGCGTGTTCGCCGCCTCGTTCGTGCCGGTCTATCTGCTCGGCACCTGGATCGACCAGTTGCTCGACGTGACGATCCTCAGCCGAATGGTGCTGGTCGGATACGCGTTTCCGCTGTTCGACCTGACCGCGCGGCGGGCGCGGGATGCCGGACGATCGAGCCATCTGACCTGGGTGATGCTGGCCCCGGTGGCGGGTTTCGCGCGCGCGATCATGGCCGGATGGACCGACCCGCTTGCGATGACACTGCTCGGTATCGGCGCAGTCGCGGCGGTGGTGTTCACGCTGTTGCCGCCCGTGACGGGCGAAGGCGAGTCGGCAACCGAACATAGCCGCAAGCGCGCGGTTACCGGCCCACTCGCCGAATTCTTCAAGCGCGAGGGCGGCTGGCTGATCCTGCTGTTCGTGCTTGTGCATAAGCTGGGCGATACGCTTGCCAATCTGACGCTACGGCTGTTGTTCGAGGATCTGGGCTACACCAACGACGAAATCGCGTTCTACGATGTCGGCATCGGTTTTATCGCACTGCTGGTCGGCATCTTCGTCGGCGGCATCATGTATGCGCGGCTGGGGATGAAGCGATCGGTGCTGATCAGCCTGGTGCTGATGGCGGTGTCCAACCTGTCGTTCGCGGCGCTCGCCTCTGTCGGCCATTCGAATACCGGCATGGCGCTGGCGATGGGGTTCGAGAATTTCGCAAGCGGCATCGGTGGGGTGTGCGTGGTCGCGTACCTGTCGGCGCTGTGCAACCTGTCCTTCACCGCCACCCAGTTCGCCATGCTGTCGGCAGCGGCGAGCATCCTCGGTCGGTTCCTGTCGGGGACGACTGCGGGGGCGGCGATCGAATCGATCGGTTATGTCGAATATTATCTGCTGACGACCGTCCTCGCGTTTCCGGGCATCCTGCTGTTCTGGCTGATGATGCGATCGGGCCTGGTCGATGCATCGATCGGCAGTGCGGGGACCCAGGGGCAGGGCGATGCGAGGAAGGATGCGCCTGCCGAGCCTTGATCGCTGATCCACCATTCCGTTCGTTTCGAGCGAAGTCGAGAAACGTGAACAATGCGCCTGGCCTGCGTTTCTGGACTTCGCTCGAGACGAACGGATTGAGGGTGGCTTAAACCCTCGCCAGCGGTCGCCCGCAATCCTGAAGCGCGAATGCCAGCGCCTGTGCGGTGGTCAGCGTGGCACCGGCATCGCGCACGCCCATCAGGTCGGCGAGCAGCAACGCCGCTGCGCACGGATTGTCGCCCGCGCGCTCGATCACTGCGAGCAGGGTCGATTCCTGCGCGGTCATGCGGCGGCAGCACCAGGGTGCGATGGTGATCGGTCCGGCCGCACCGCGCGACATTTCGAGCATCAGCGTGCGCATCAGAGTCAGTGGACGGCGAAAATCCTTGCCGAAATGGGTCATGAAGGCGTGGGCGGTGGCGGCATCATCCAGCCCCTTTGCCCCCATCTGGCGCATCGCGGACAGGATCGTGCGGCGGGTATCATCGGTCGGTGCGGGGTGCGGCAGGGTGTGCGCGAAGCGTTGGGTGACGTGCATGAGGGGAAGACTCCGTAGCTTGAGCTCCAAGCTGACGAAGTGGTTATTGCAAGTCAATATCAATAAAGATCAGTCCGGCCATTCATCGTTTTCGGCAAGCACTTCACCGGCGAGATAGAGCGATCCGCAGATGAGGACCGGGGCGGGCTCTCTGTCGAAGGGTGCGCGAGTCGCGATCTCGCGGAGCGCGGCCGCCACATCGTCCGCCGTGATCGCGATCGGCACCCCCGCCGCCAGTGCGATCTGTACCAGCGCGTGCGGCGCATGATGCGCATGGTCGGGCACCGGAACCGCG
This sequence comes from Sphingomonas sp. AX6, assembly GCF_902506605.1. Classification (GTDB taxonomy): domain Bacteria; phylum Pseudomonadota; class Alphaproteobacteria; order Sphingomonadales; family Sphingomonadaceae; genus Sphingomonas. The sequence goes on along the minus strand of NZ_LR733979.1, from coordinate 2,941,338 downwards.
GTCACGCTCCGCGCGTGCGGCGCAAGCCGCTCGACCAACGCGGCGGCATCCTTGCTGGCGAGCATCCCGACGACGATGTCGATCGGGCGCCCTTCGGCCAGATCGGCGATCGCGGCAGCAAGCGCATCGGCGGCAGCGGCATTGTGCCCGCCGTCGAGCCAAACGCTGCTGCCGGGCGGCAACAACGCGGTGAGCGGCCCATCGCCCAGCAACTGCATCCGCGCGGGCCAGCGCGCCTCCGCGGCGCGCCCCAGCGGCGTGTCGGACACCGGCAGCCGGTCCTGCGCCCGCATCATCGCTACCGCGAGCGCCAAATTGGCATGCTGGTGCTCGCCCGCCAGCCGGGGGAAGGGGACCGAGATGTCGCCGCGACCATCACCGACCGCGATCCGGCGCTTGGTGATGGTCGCGGACCAATGCCAGTCGCGGTTCAGGCGGCGCAGGGTAGCGCCCGCCTGCGCGGCCGATCGTTCGAACGCTGCGTTGATCGCGGAAGCATAGTCCATCGTCACCAATGGCGCGCCGCGTTTGGCGATGCCCGCCTTTTCGCGCGCGATGCCGACCGGATCGCTCCCCAGAAAGGCTTCGTGATCGACACCGAGCTGGGCGATGCCGGTGACCAACGGCGCGTCGATGACATTGGTCGCATCCAGTCGGCCGCCCAGTCCGACCTCGATCACGCAGGCGTCGGCGGGCGTGCGAGCGAAGGACAGGAACGCGGCGGCGGTGGTGATTTCGAAGAAGCTGGCGCTGATCTGCGCCGCCTCCGCCGCGTCCAACACCTCCGTGAGCAGCGGGGCAAGCGCAGCGTCGTCGATCAGCGTGCCAGCGAGGCGGATGCGTTCATTGAACCGCACCAGATGCGGGCTGGTATAGGCGTGGACCCGGTATCCGGCAGCCTCCAGTCCTGCGCGCAGAAAGGCGCAGGTCGAACCCTTGCCGTTGGTGCCCGCAACGTGGAACACCGGCGGCAGGTTGTGGTGTGGATTGCCGAGCGCGGCGAGCAGCGCGGTGATGCGCTCTAGCCCCAGCACGTCCGCGCCGGGGGACAATGCCCATAGCCGGTCGAGTTGGGCCTGGACGGCGGGGTCGGTGGAACGGGCTTGGTCCATGCGCTATTGGCGGTCCTGTCCGGTCGTTCTCCCAACCTCCGTTCGTTTCGAGCGAAGTCGAGAAAAGTGATCTTGGCGCTCGGAAGCGTTTCTCGACTTCGGTCAAAACGAACGGACGGAGAGAAACGCGTTACGCAGCTTTCCGCTTCCCGCACAGATGACCGATCACCTGGCCCAGCACTTCGGGCAATTCCTTGCGGTGTGTGACCATGTCGATCAGGCCGTGCTCCAGATAATATTCGCTCGTCTGGAAATCGTCGGGCAGCTTTTCGCGGATGGTGTTTTCGATGACGCGGCGCCCGGTGAAGGCCAGGGTCGCGCGTGGTTCGGCGATCTGGATGTCGCCCAGCATGGCGTACGCGGCCATCACGCCCCCGGACGTGGGATCGGTCAGCACGACGATATAGGGCAGGCCCGCGTCATGGAGCATCTCGATCGCCACGGTGGTGCGCGGCATCTGCATCAGGCTGAGAATACCCTCCTGCATCCGCGCGCCACCGCTGGCGGTGAACACGATGTAGGGCGCACGGCGCGCGATCGCGGCTTCGACCCCGGCGATGAACGCCTCGCCGACCGCCTGGCCCATCGATCCGCCCATGAAGCCGAAATTCTGGACGCCGACGATCGCCTCGCGCCCGCCGATCAGCCCGGCGGCGTTTACGAAAGCATCGGGATCGCCGGTATCGGTCCGGGCGGCCTTGATCCGATCGACATAGCGTTTGGTGTCGCGAAATTTGAGCGGGTCTTCGGCGACCTTGGGGCTGGGCAGCACTTCATGCTCGCCCTCGTCGAACAGATATTCGAAGCGCTGGCTCGGCCCGATGCGACCGTGATGCTCGCACAAGGGGCAGACATGGAGGTTCTCCTCCAGCTCCTTGGTGAACACCATCTGCCCGCATCCCTTGCACTTGTGCCAGAGATTGTCGGGGGTTTCGCGTTTGGCGACGAAGGGGAGCGCGTTGCGGACGCTGTCGAGCCAGCTCATGCGGGTTCCTTTCTGGCCGCACGGATCGCGGCGGAGAGGGTCTGGATATAGGCGGTGACAGCGGCGGGTGCATCCGCGCCGTGCTGGGCCACGAGTTCTACGATGGCAGAGCCGACGACGACGCCATCAGCAACGCGGGCAATGGCCGCCGCCTGTTCCGGCGTACGGACGCCGAAGCCGACCGCGATCGGCAGGTCGGTCGAGGCTTTGAGGCGAGCGACGGCTTCCTCGATCGAGGATTGCGCAGCCTGTTGCAGCCCGGTGATACCCGCGACCGAGACGTAATAGACGAAGCCGCTGGCGCCTTCGAGCACTTGCGGCAGTCGCGCGGCATCGGTGGTCGGAGTGGCAAGGCGGATCGGCGCGATCCCGGCCGCGCGCAGTTCCGGGCCGAGTGCGTCATCCTCTTCGGGTGGAAGATCGACGCAGATCACACCGTCCACGCCTGCAGCGCGTGCCGCGTTGGCGAACCACGCTGGGCCGCGACGGAGCATCGGGTTCGCATAGCCCATCAGCACCAGTGGCACGTCCGGATGTCGTGCTCGGAAATCGGTGGCGATTTGCAGGATATCGGCGGTGGTGGTGCCTGCGGCCAGGCTGCGGATATTCGCAGACTGGATCGCTGGGCCGTCCGCCATCGGATCGGTGAACGGCATGCCGAGTTCGATCACGTCCGCCCCGCCCGCGACGAGCGCGTCGAGGATGGCGGGGGTGGCCTGCGACGAGGGGTCGCCTGCGGTGACGAACGCGACGAGTGCGGCGCGGTGTTCATCTCGCGCGATAGCGAAGGCGGTGGAGAGGCGAGTCATGGGCTAGCCCCTCCCCTTCAGGGGAGGGGTTGGGGTGGGGCGTGTCCACAAGCGATTGGCAGTGAGGCGAGGCCCCACCCCCGCCCCCTCCCCTGAAGGGGAGGGGCTTGATAAATTCGAGATCATATCGCCACTCCCAGCGCTTCGGCGACGGTGAAGATGTCCTTGTCGCCGCGCCCGCACAGGTTCGCGAGGATGATCTGGTCCGACCGCATCTCCCGTGCGCGCTTGGCGACAGCGGCGATGGCGTGGGCAGGTTCCAGTGCGGGGATGATGCCTTCGGTGCGGCAGAGCAGCTGGAAAGCGTCCAGCGCCTCAGTATCGGTGATCGAGGTATATTCGACCCGCCCGATATCCTTCAGCCACGCATGTTCGGGGCCGATGCCGGGATAATCGAGCCCGGCAGAGATCGAATGCGCCTCGGTAATCTGCCCGTCATCGTCCTGAAGCAGATAGGTCTTGTTGCCGTGGAGCACGCCGGGGAAGCCGCCTGCGAGGCTGGCGGCGTGTTTGCGGTCCAGCCCTTCGCCCGCCGCCTCGACGCCCAGCATATTCACGTCGGCATCGTCGAGGAACGGGTGAAACAGTCCGATCGCGTTCGACCCGCCACCGATCGCCGCGACCAGCAGGTCGGGCAGGCGATCGATGCGCGACAGCATCTGCGCGCGCGCTTCCTTGCCGATCACGCTCTGAAAATCACGGACCAGTTCGGGGTAGGGGTGCGGGCCTGCCGCGGTGCCGATGATGTAGAAGGTATCATGGACGTTCGCGACCCAGTCGCGCAGCCCCTCGTTCATCGCATCCTTCAGCGTTGCTGCGCCACTGGTCACCGGACGGACCTCGGCCCCGAGCAGCTTCATGCGGAACACGTTGGGCTGCTGCCGCTCGACGTCCTTGGCACCCATATAGATGACGCAGGGCAGGCCGAAACGCGCGCACACGGTGGCGGTCGCGACACCGTGCTGACCCGCGCCGGTTTCCGCGATGATCCGCGTCTTGCCCATGCGGATCGCCAGCAGGATCTGGCCGATGCAATTGTTGATCTTGTGCGCGCCGGTATGGTTCAGCTCGTCGCGCTTGAACCAAATCTCGGCCCCCATGCCGTCGTCCGCGCTTTCGCGGAGAGAGTCGGTCAGGCGTTCGGCATAATAAAGCGGGCTGGGTCGACCGACATAATGTTTGAGCAGATCGTCGAACTGCGCGGCGAAGGCGGGGTCGGCCTTGGCGCGCTTATATTCCTCGCCGAGTTCGAGGACGAGCGGCATCAGCGTCTCGGCGACATAGCGGCCGCCATAATCGCCGAAATGCCCGCGTTCGTCGGGCTGGGCACGGTAGCTGTTGGGTGTGGTCATGATGGCCCGCGCTTTAGCATGGCTTAGCACTTAGGGAAGCCTAGGGGATCCTCCCAATGTTCCGTTCGTTTCGAGCGAAGTCGAGAAACGCTCACGCACGCCTGGTTCACATTTCTCGACTTCGCTCGAAACGAACGGAAGGGAGGGTCAGGTGGCGTGGACTGCGCGCAGGAAATCAACGATTCGCCCAACATCTTTAACCCCAGGCGCGCTTTCGACACCCGACGACACGTCAACTAGCGTCGCGCCCGTGCGCCGCACCGCCTCGCCGATATTGCCTGCGTCCAGCCCGCCCGACAGCGCCCAGGGGAGCGGGTGGCGAAATCCTTCCAGCAATGACCAGTCGAATCGCAGCCCCATGCCGCCGGGGAGTGCCGCGCCTTCCGGCGTTTTCGCATCATAGAGGATGCGGTCGGCGGCTCCGGCAAATGCGCGGGCGTGGTCGAGATCGGTGCGGGTCTTCACCGCGACCGCCGCCCAGATTTCCAGCCCGGTTCGCGCGCGGATCGCGGCGATCCGGTCGGGCGCGGTCTTGTGCAACTGGATCGCGTCGAGCCGCCCTGCGGCGCGCGCCGCGTCGATCAGCGCATCGTCGGGATCGACGAACACCCCGACCTTGCCGACATGCGACGGAACAGAACTGGCCAGCCCCGCGACCTGATCGAACCCGACATTGCGCGGGGAGGGGGGGAAGAACACGAAGCCGACATGGCTCGCCCCGCCCGCAATCGCGGCGTCCAGCGTGTCGGGCGTCGAAAGACCGCAGATTTTGGCGGTGGTCGGCATGGCGCCCGCTTTGCCGTCAGACGAGCGGCTTGACCAGCACCGTCATGCGGAGCGGCGGATCGAGCGAAATGGGGAAGGGGCGCGTTTCGCCGCTGGGGGCATAGCCGTGGCGGCGATACCAGGCGATGAGTTCGACGCGGGCGTCGATCACGGTCATCTCGATTCGATCGGCGCCAAAGTCAGCGTGAGCACAAGCCTCGGCGGCGGCCATCAACCGCTTGCCCAGCCCGGTGCCCTGTCGCGCAGGCTCGATACAGAGCAGGCCGAGATAGGCGAGGCCGTCCCCACGATCCGCGACATTGACGCAACCTATCGGCGTGTCGCCGTCCCACGCGATCAGCAGGCGCGATGCGGGGTCTGTCACCAGCGCGGTCAACGTTGCGGAATCTGTGCGCGCGCCGGTTACCAGATCTGCCTCGTGGGTCCAGCCGACCCGCGCATCGTCCCCGCGATAGGCGCGCTCGATCAACGGATGGATGCCGATAATATCGTCCGGGCAGGCAGGCGCAATGCGGATCGAATCCATGGTCAGCGTCGCTTCGCCAATGACGTTACCGCAAGGATGACGCCCGCAACGACCAGGAATGCCGTCCATTGATAGAGCGGCACGAACAGGAAGACGAGCGCGGCTGTCGAGGATTCCGAGACGAATATCGCCTGATAATAGGCGGCTCCCGATAGCGCAGTTGAAATGACGAGAAAGGCGAGCATCGCGATCGAGGTAATCCGGTCCCGCCGCCGCCGTGCGAGCAGATAGGCCGCAACCGCCGGGCAGACGATCCAGAGCGCGAACGGAATCGCGGCCAGCCACCAAGATGATGACGACGGGTCGCCGGTGTGAATCATCAGCGCGATCAGCCCGAAAGCGACGGCCAAGCTGATAATGCCCAGCGCGCGCACAAGGCCTCTCGCATCCGACTCGCGTTGTTCGACCGGCATCGAAATTACAGCGTGGCCTCGATCGCGCGGGCGGCTTGATCGGGGTGCTCGGCCTGGGTGATCGGGCGGCCGACCACAAGGATCGATGCGCCCGCATCGAGCGCGGCGCGCGGGGTGACCACGCGTTTCTGGTCGCTCATCGCCGATCCGTTGGCCGGGCGCACGCCGGGGACGACGAAGAAGCCGTCTTTCCAGGCGCGTTTGGCGGCTGCGACTTCCTCACCCGAACAGACGATGCCGTCGACACCTGCCGAGCGGGCCAGTTCGGCCAGACGGACCACCTGTTCATGCGGATCGGGATTCAGCCCGATCGAAGACAGGTCTTCGCCGTCCAGGCTGGTCAGCATGGTCACCGCGACGACTTTTGTGCCCGTCGGCGCTGCGGCTTTAGCATCCTCCATCATCGCGCGGCCACCGCTGGCGTGCACCGTCAGGATCGACGGTTCTAGCGGACGGAGCGCCTGCACCGCCTTGGCCACCGTATTGGGGATGTCGTGGAATTTCAGGTCGAGGAAGATCGGCAGGCCCAGTTCGGCCATTTCGTGGACGCCTGCCCGGCCATTGGCCATGAAGAATTCCAGCCCCAGCTTGATCCCGCCGACATGATGGCCGACTTTGGTCGCGATCGCCTTTGCCCGCGCCAGATCGGGCGTGTCGAGCGCGACGTAGATGCGCGTGCTCATGACCGCACCGGAATGGGATCGACGCCGACCAGCAGGTCGCCGGGATCGACCGCAGGCGGCGGCGGGGCGTGTTCCTGATTGCTGCGCAATTCGCCGATCGTTCGTTCCAGCGAATTGACTCGCATCCGCATCCGCCAGCGCAGCGTGTGATAGGCGATCAGCGCGGGGATCAGCCCCAGCAGGAAGACAAGCACCAGCAGGATCGGCAGGCTGACATCGGCGACCAGATTGCCCCACAGCGCAATTTCGACTCGTTCAGCCTCGTTATAGATGACGAATGCCGCCGCCAGGCCGCCGATCAGGATCCAGAACAGGATCTTTAGAAAACGCATCGATGTCCCTTGGGCTACAGGTCGTCTGGCCGGGCAGCCTAAGGGAAGCAGCGCGCTTTTGCCAGAGGTGCTGCGTGGCAGGCGTGACGCGCGCCATGTCACCGGTTACACCGCCTGGCGATGACCGATGGACGCGATACCGGGCTGGCGCTCGATCCCAGATATGATGCAGCGGGGCTGTTGACCGCCGTCGTGACCGATCACGCGTCGGGTGAATTGCTGATGGTCGCTCATATGAACGCGCACGCCTTTGCATTGACGCGCGAAACACGGCTCGCCCATTTCTGGTCGCGTAGCCGCGCTGCGCTGTGGAAAAAGGGGGAGACGTCGGGGAACATGCTGCGCGTGGTCGAGATGCGGATCGATTGCGATCAGGATTGCGTGTGGCTGATCGTCGAGCCTGCCGGACCCGCCTGCCATACCGGCGCGCGAAGCTGTTTCTTTCGCCGGGTCACGCCGGACGGGCTGGAGCGAATCGAGTGAGGCGTGCCGTTGCCCTGGCGCTGTTGCTCGCAGGCTGTTCGGAAGCGCCGGTGGAGGTGCCGGGCGAGGCGGTACCGTCGCTGGAGGCTGCGGCGATCGCGCGCGGGTTGGTGCCCGATCCCGATGCTGCGCCGCTCACGGGACTTTTCGCGCGCGACGCCGATCGGCTGTGCCTGCGCGCCGATGTAGGCGAGGATCGCGCGGTGATGGGACTTTCGATCGATTATGGCGAGGGTAACGGCTGCGCGGCACTGGGCACGGCCAGCAGACAGGGCGAAACGCTATCGGTCGACCTGGGCGAGGCATGCCGGTTCGACGCTGGATATGACGGAGAGGCGATCCGTTTCCCCGGCGCTTTGCCAGACGGATGCGCGAATTTGTGCCGGGGCAATGCCTCGCTTGCGGGCATGACGACCGTGAGGCTTAGCCATTCTGCGGGGGAGGTTGCCGCATTCCGCGACCGGCGCGGGCGCTTCCCTTGCGCGGAGACCGTAGCGGCACCCTCTTGACGTTCACGTAAAGGTAAAGCATAGTTGGGGCATGTCGCAAGCTGTTCCCATCATCGCGGGGCTCGCGCCGATTTCGCCGCGACCCGACCGTACCACGTTCAGCATTTCGGATCTTTGCGCCGAATTTGACGTCACGGCCCGCGCGCTGCGCTTTTATGAGGACGAGGGGCTGATCGCGCCCGAACGGCGCGGATTGCAGCGCGTCTATTCGCACCGTGACCGCGCGCGGCTTGCCTGGATCTTGCGCGGCAAGCGGGTGGGTTTCTCGCTCGGTGAAATCCGCGAGATGATCGATCTGTACGATATCGGCGACGGACGTCAGGCGCAGCGTCAGGTGACGATCGAACGCTGCCGCGCCAAGATCGCGCATCTCGACGCGCAGAAGCGCGACATCGATGCCTCGATCGACGAACTCAACGAATTCCTGTCGGTGATCGACACCGACCAACGCCATTAATTGATTATTTCGCACCCTCACCCCGTTCGTTTCGAGCGCAGTCGAGAAACGTGAAGCAAGCGCGTCGGACGCGTTTCTCGACTGCGCTCGAAACGAACGGAGGGGGTGTTTCCCGCTTCTGAATTTTGGAGAGACCCCATGCCCCAATATACGCCCCCCGTCCGCGACACGCGTTTCATCCTCAGCGACGTGCTGGGTCTGGAAAATCACGCCAACCTGCCCGGTTTTGCCAATGCCACCCCCGATGTGGTCGATGCGGTGTTGGAGGAAGGCGGGCGGTTCGTCGCCGAAGTGTTGTTCCCGCTCAACCTGTCGGGCGACCAGCAGGGCTGCACGCGCCACGACGACGGCAGCGTGACCACGCCCGACGGGTTCAAGGCTGCGTACAAGCAATTTGTCGAAAGCGGTTGGGCGACGCTTTCCGCCCCTGAGGAGTTCGGCGGGCAGGGGATGCCGCACGTCGTCTCTACCGCGTTTCAGGAATATATGATCTCCGCCAATATGGCGTTCGCCATGTATCCGGGGCTGACCCACGGCGCGATCGCCGCGCTGCTTGCCAAGGGATCGCAGGAGCAGAAGGAAAAATACGTCCCCAAGATGGTGTCGGGCGAATGGGGCGGCACGATGAACCTGACCGAGCCGCATTGCGGCACCGATCTGGGCCTGATCAAGACCAAGGCCGAGCCGCAGGGCGACGGCTCTTATGCGATCACCGGCACCAAGATCTTCATTTCGTCGGGCGAGCATGACCTGACCAGCAACATCATCCATCTGGTGCTGGCAAAGACGCCGGGTGCGCCCGACAGCTCTAAGGGTATTTCGCTGTTCGTCGTGCCCAAGTTCATGGTGGGCGACGATGGTTCGCTGGGTGAGCGCAACGCCGTGTCGTGCGGCTCGATCGAGCACAAGATGGGCATCCACGCCAATTCGACCTGCGTCATGAATTACGACGGCGCGATCGGCTGGCTGGTCGGCGACGAGATGAAGGGGCTGGCGGCGATGTTCATCATGATGAATGCCGCGCGGCTGGGCGTCGGCCTGCAAGGACTGGGCGTGGCTGAGACCGCCTATCAGAATGCGGTGCAATATGCCGAGGATCGCCGTCAGGGGCGCGCGCTGACCGGTGCTGCCGAGCCCGAAGAAAAGGCCGACACGTTGTTCGTCCATCCCGATGTGCGCCGGATGCTCATGGAGGCCAAGGCGCTGACCGAGGGGCTTCGCGCGCTGTGCCTGTGGGGCGCGCTTCAGGTCGATCTGGCGCACAATGCGTCGAGCGAGGAGGACCGCCAAATGGCCGACGATCTGGTCAGCCTGCTGACCCCGGTTATCAAGGGCTATGGCACCGACAAGGGCTATGACATCGCCACCAACGCGCAGCAGGTCTATGGCGGGCATGGCTACATCGCCGAATGGGGCATGGAGCAATATGTCCGCGATGCGCGGATCGCGATGATTTACGAAGGCACCAATGGCGTGCAGGCGATGGACTTGGTCGGGCGCAAGCTGGCGCAGAATGGCGGCCGCGCGGTGCAGGCGTTGTTCAAGGTCGTGACCGACGAAATCGCTGCCGCGAAGGGCGACGAAAAGCTTGCCGACTTTGCGGGACTGCTCGAAAAGGCGCTGGGCGACCTTCATGCATCGACCATGTGGTTCATGGCCAACGGAATGCAGAATCCCAACCATGTCGGCGCGGGCGCGCACAGCTACATGCACCTGATGGGGATCGTCGCGACCGGCCTGATGTGGCTGCGTATGGCGACGGCCGCGCAGAAGGCGCTGGCGAACGGCGGCGGCGATACCAAGTTCCTGGAAGCCAAGCTGGTGACCGCGCGCTTCTTCGCCGAACGCGTGATGCCCGATACGGCTGCGCTGCGTCGCAAGATCGAAGGCGGGGCGGATGCGATCATGGCGCTTGATCCGGAGATGTTTCGCGCGGCATAAGCGCATTATATGGATAGCACACCCGTCGCGCTGAACCCTTTGGAACCCGGCCAGCGATGGGTGATGCTCATCCTGAACGCCATCCCCAGCCTGATGCTCGCCGCAGGCGGTTTCGGGCTGGGGAAGCTGCTGGAAGATCAACTGGGCTGGCCGTGGTGGCCGTCCTTCGTGATCCTCGGCCTGATTGCCTTGTGGGGCGGGACGGGCGCGCCGATCCGCCGGTTTCGCGCCTGGGGCTGGGCGCTGGCGGATGACGAATTGCATGTCGCCTACGGCGTGTGGACTCAGGTTCACACCATCGTTCCGCTGACCCGCGTTCAGCATATCGACGTGGCGCAGGGGCCGCTGCAACGCATGTTCGGCGTCGCAACGCTGATCGTGCACACTGCGGGCACCGCACACGCGACTGTGGCGCTGCCCGGCATCTCGCGCAGCACTGCCGAAGAATTGCGCGACGTCGTCCGCACCCATGTTCGCGCCGAACCATGGTGATGTCGGAATTCGCGCGTCGCCTGCATCCGGGGACGATTGCGCTCAACGTCATCCGCGGTGCGCCGGGTCTGGTGTTCGGCGTCCCGGCATTTCTGACCTTTGCGCGGGATTTCGATCTGTGGCTGGCGGGGCTGATCGCGCTGGGGCTGGCGGCGGTCGTCGGTGTCTTTCAGTTCCTGTCGTGGTGGCGCTTTACTTATGAGCTGACCGACGACGCGCTGGTGGTGCAAAGCGGGGTGTTGTCGCGCAATCGCCGTACCATTCCCTTCGACCGCGTGCAGGACGTCGATATCGAGCGCAAGCTGCTCGCGCGATTGTTCGGGCTGGCCAAGGTCAATCTGGAAACCGGCGGCGCGGGCGAGAATGAAGGGGCGCTCGACAGCGTGTCGATGGCGGAGGCGGAGCGGCTGCGCGGCGTGATCCGTAGCCGTGCGGCTCAGGCCCATTCCGAACCGGTTGCGGTCGGCGAGGATGCGGCAGATGCGCGTCCGGTCGAACGCGTTACGCCGGTGCTGTTTTCGATGAGCCTGGGCCGGGTGCTCTATTCCGGGCTGTTCCGCTTTTCGCTGGTCTGGCTCGCAGTGATCGGCGGCGCATTTCAATATGTCGATGACTGGGTGCCGTGGGGCGACGTCGATGTCGACGATCTTCGCACCCGCGCCGAGGCGGCAAGCGCTGCGGCGGAAGCGGCTTTCGTCGCAGGCGTCACGCTGTCGGTGATTTTCGTTCTGTTCCTGCTGGGCGTCGTCGCGGGCGTATTGCGGACAGTGTTGCGCGAATATGGATTCACGCTGACCGATGAGGGCGGTCGCTATCGGCGGGTGCGCGGGCTGCTGACGCGGACCGAAGCGGTCGTCGCGCTGCGCCGCGTCCAGTTGGCGGTGATCGAAAACGGCTTCGTCATGCGGTTGCTCGGCTGGGCGGGATTGAAACTCCAGACCTTGGGCAGCGGAGAAAAGGGAGAGGGCGGACGGCAGGATGTCGTGCCCTTTGGCCGACCCGAGGATATCGACCGGGTGCTCGCGCCGCTGAAACTCGAGCGTGCAAATGCGGACTCGCTGACGCGGGTATCGACCATGCATGTGTGGCGGATGGTGATCACGCGGATCGGATGGCTGCTGGTGCCGATCGCCGCACTGGTGATCGCGCGCGCCAATCTGGCGGAGGCGGCGGTGTTTTTCGCGGTGCTGATCGGGCTGTTCCTGCTGTTGCTCGTGCCGGTTGCGATCGTCGCGATGCTCCAGCGCGGGCATCACCGCTACGGCCTGATCGGGCGGACCTTCCATGTTCAGCGCGGGGTGCTGGGCCAGAAACGCTGGATCGTGCCCGCGCGCAATATCCAGGCGATCACCGTGCGGCGGACCTGGCTTCAACGACGGTTGGGCACGGCAAGCGTCTATTCGGACACGGCGGGCGCGTCGATCATCGCGACGCCGTCGGTCGAGGATGTCCGGCCGGGCGAAGCCTGGGCGCTGGTCGATGCGATCCGGCCTCTGCGGCGGCTGCGGTAAGGGCAGCGAAAGCGCTTTTCCGTTTGTTTCGAGCGAAGTCGAGAAACGCTTGGCTGGCGCGCAGTTCACGTTTCTCGACTTCGCTCGATACGAACGGGGGAAGGGTATTATTCCGATTTGGTGGAAGGCACAGGGGCCGGAACGACCGGAGCCAGCGTTCCCGTCTTGCGCCGGACGCCCGCGAGCGGCGTGGCGGGTTCCGGCTTTGCCACTGCCACCGGCTGAGAGCGGGCGGGTGCTGCGCCCCGCACCGGCACCGGCACCACGACCCGCTGGCGCATACATTCCGCCTGGGTGGTGCGCGGGAACTCCTCGCAATTCCACAGCGCCTTTTCGAAACCGCGCGGCTGGTCGCGGAGATAGCTGAATGACATCGCCGACAGGATTTTTGGGTCCGAAGGCACGGACGCGGGCGTCACCGACTTGTCGGTCCAGGCGAGGAACTTGCAATAGGGCCGCGCCGCGCACGTCTGCGATGCAAGTGCGGCAAAATTGGCGGCTGGCATTCGAGGGTCGAGCGCGACCAGAAACGTGTTGGGATCGCCCGCCATCGGACGCGGAAGCAGGTCGGCGGCGATGATCGCGGGGGGCTCGACTCCCGCCGCTTCCGCCACCTCCTCAAGCCCGCTGCGATGCGCGGCAAAGGTTGCGGCGAGCTTCGCGATCACCGGTTCGCCGCCTGCATGGGCGCGATTGAAGGCCGGTTGCGTTCCCCACCAGCCCGTCCAGCGGAAGAACAGATGCGTGTGAATCGCGGCGAGCTTGTCCAGGCTGGCGCTCCAATAGGGCACGACCCAGTCGGTGTGGTAATGGGTGGCGAGGCCGACGGGTGCGAACACGCTGCCGCCCAATGCTGCGCTCGCGACCTGTTTGGCGCGTTCCCACAAGCCGTCCGAATAGCGCCGAGCGAGCGCGCCGTCACAGGTGAAGGTGAACTGGCAACCGGTGGCGCGCTCCGACCCCTGAAAAACCACGCCGCACACGCTTTTGGGAAAGGCGGGATGGCGCACGCGATTGAGGATGACCTGGGCCACGGCTTCCTGCCCGCTCCGGTCGTCGCCCGCTTCGTAAAGGACGGCAGCGGCCAGGCAGTCGACGGCACGGGCCAGATCCTCGTTCGATCCGGCGAAGCGGAACGGGCGCGCGGCGGGGTTCGGCCCGCTGACGAACGGGATCGTCGCGTTGAACGCGCGTGCGTCGTCGGTATCGACTGCGTGAAACTCGATCGGCTCGACGGGAGGCAATTCGGTACGCTGGACAACGCGCTCGGGCGTGCGGACCTGTCGTGCGACCTCTGCTGGAATGTGCGGTGGATTAGCGGCGACCAGCACGGGCAGAACGACCGCCAGCAGCGCGACCGCGGCCATCGCCAACCACAAGGGCCAGGCGAGGGACGTGCGCGCGGATATCGCCTCCGGGGACGGTTCCTGCCCGATCATGACGCTAATCCGCGCGCGCTCAACTCAGGCTTCGGGCAGGAAATCGGGCACCGACAGATAGCGCTCGCCGGTGTCGTAGTTGAATCCCAGCACCCGCGCGTTCGGCCCCAGATCGTGCAGCTTCTTGGCGATCGCCGCTAGCGTCGCACCCGACGAGATGCCGACCAGCATGCCTTCCTCGCTCGCCGAACGCCGTGCCATCTGCTTGGCGTCGTCGGCATCGACCTGGATCGCGCCGTCGATCGACTGGGTGTGCAAATTGGCGGGGACGAAGCCCGCGCCGATGCCCTGGATCGGGTGCGGTCCCGGCTGGCCACCGGAGATGACGGGGGACAGTACCGGTTCGACCGCATAGACTTTTAGCCCAGGCCATTCCTTCTTCAGGACTTCCGCGACGCCAGTGATGTGCCCGCCGGTGCCGACCCCGGTGATGATCGCATCAAGCGGCGCGTCGGCAAAGTCGGCCAGGATTTCCTGAGCGGTGGTGCGAACATGGACGTCGATGTTGGCGGGGTTTTCGAACTGCTGCGGCATCCACGCGTTCGCGGTCTCACCGACGATTTCGGTCGCGCGCTCGATCGCGCCCTTCATGCCCTTTTCGCGCGGAGTCAGATCGAAACTTGCGCCATAAGCCAGCATCAGGCGACGCCGCTCGATCGACATTGATTCGGGCATCACCAGGATCAGCTTGTAACCCTTGACCGCCGCGACCATCGCCAGGCCGACGCCGGTATTGCCGCTGGTCGGCTCGACGATGGTGCCGCCGGGTTTCAGGTCGCCCGATGCTTCCGCCGCCTCGATCATCGCCAGCGCGATGCGGTCCTTGATCGACCCGCCGGGGTTGGAACGTTCGGACTTGATCCAGACTTCGGCGTTCGGGAACAGCCGCGACACCCGGACATGGGGGGTGTTGCCGATCGTCTCCAGGATGGTGTTCGCCTTCATGCCGGTTTCTCCTTGAGGGGCGCGAGTTCCAAAGTTTCGGGCGGGTCGAAGGTCCGCGCCCGGACGAGTTCCGGGAACAACCTGGCCCATAATGCAGTCACCAATATGGCACCGAAGCCGCCCGCGACAACCGCCGTGACCGGTCCGATCAGCGCCGCGAGGAAGCCGGAACGCGCTTCGCCCAGCTCGTTCGACCCGGAAATGAACAGGGTGGACACTGCGCCGACCCGCCCGCGCATCTCGTCCGGGGTATGCAATTGGATCAGCGACTGGCGGACATAGACCGACACCATGTCGGTTGCGCCGATCGCGAACAGCGCGACCAGCGACAGCGCGACCGCGGGCGCGAAATCGCTGCCGACCGCGCTTGGTCCGAGCAATGGGAGCAGCACCGGCCCGGCCATGCCGAAGATCGCGGTGGCCAGCCCGAACGCGGCGACCGACCACAGCATCTTCTTGCCGACATCGTTGGTCAGTGGCCGCCATGAAAAGATCAGCGCGACCGCGACTGCCCCCACTGCAGGCGCAGCCCGCAGATGCCCAAGCCCTTCGGCCCCGATCATCAACACGTCGCGCGCATAGATGGGCAGCATCGCCGTCGCCCCGCCCAGCAGCACCGCGAACAGATCGAGGCTGATCGCACCGAACACCAGCCGGTTGCGGCGGACATAGCTCAGCCCCTCGGCCATTTGCCGCCACGGGTTGCGGGAACCGGTAATCGCTGCGCGCTTCACCGGATGGATCAGCAGCAGCATGACAAAGGCCAGCGTGAACAGCCCGCCGGATACGCCATAGGGCAGCCAAGGCGCGGCGGCATAGAGATAGCCGCCCAGTGCCGGGCCGACGACGGCCCCTGCCTGCCATGCGATCGAGCTAAGCGCGATGGCGGTCGGCAGCACCTTTGCAGGGACGAGGTTCGGCGCGAGCGCCTGCAACGCCGGTCCCGCAAATGCGCGCGCGACGCCCAACAGCGCGGCAACCGCGAACAGCGACGGCAGGGTGATCGTGTCGGACCATGACAACCAGGCAAGCATGAAGGCGCAAAATGCCTCCAGCCCCACGGCGGCGCGGGCGATCACGCGGCGGTCGATCCGATCGGCGACCCAACCGGCAACCAGCGACAGGACCAGCAATGGCACGAATTGCGCGACGCCGATCAGGCCGAGCTGGAATGCGGCGGCGCGGATGCCCATCGTCTCGCGCGCGATGTCGTACACTTGCCAGCCGATGACGATGACCATCGCCATCTGCGCCATCGTCGAGGTGAGCCGCGCAACCCAATAGGCGCGAAAGCTGGGGATGGTGAAGGGATGCGCGCTCATGTGGGCGCGGGTTTAGGCGCGAGAGGGCGCACGCGGCAATGACGATTCTCTATCTTCCCCGCACGCGGGGAGGGGGACCGCTCATAGAGCGGTGGAGGGGGCGGGCAACCTGCGCTGCGCTGCGTAGCACGCCCCCTCCGTCAGCACTTGGTGCTGCCACCTCCCCCGATGGGGGAGGAGTTCAGTTTATCGCCCCAAAAACTGAAGCAGATCGCCGGTCAGCCGATCCCCCTCGGTCGCGAACAGGCCATGAGGCGCGCCGTCATATTCGACCAGTTGTGAACCGCCGATGCCCTGTGCCGCGGCGCGGCCGGTGGCGTCGATCGGCACCGTCTTGTCCGACGTGCCGTGGACCACCAGGGTCGGGACGGTAAAGGCAGGCAGGTCGCCGCGGAAATCGGTGAAGCCGAAGCTTTCGGCGCACGCCAACGTCGGACGCAGCCCTGCCTGCATCGCCAGTCGCCATGCCCAGTCGAGCGTCGTGTCGTCGACCGGATGGCTGATGACGCCGACGCCGAAAAAGTCCTTGAAGAAGGATTTGAAGAATTTCGGGCGATCGTTCTCGATCTGATCGCCGATCGCTTTCAGGTCGTCCGCGGGCACGCCGTTCGGATTGTCGTCGGTTTTGAGCATATAGGGCACGACCGAGGAGATCAGCGCCGCCTGCGCCACGCCCTTGCCGCCGTGGCGCGACATGTATCGCGCGACTTCGCCGCCGCCCATCGAAAAACCGACCAGCGCGGCGCCATCGCTGACGCCCGTTGCCTTCATGACGTAGGCAAGATCGTCCGACAGGCTGTCATAATCATATCCGTTCCACGGCTGGTCCGACCGGCCGAAACCGCGGCGGTCATAGGCGATGACGTTGAAACCAGCCTCTGCAAGCGCCAGCGCCTGCGGGTCCCAGCTGTCCGATGATAGCGGCCAGCCATGGATCAGCACCACCGGACGGCCACCACCATCCCATTGTTTTACATAGAGTTTGGTCCCGTCGCGGGTATCCACCATCGGCATGTTGTGTCTCCTGTCGGTTCAGCTTTCGGTAACAAAGCAGCGACCAACCCGTTCCGCGTGCAGGGGTGGCATTTGCCAGGATTCCCTGCCAACAAC
This sequence comes from Sphingomonas sp. AX6, assembly GCF_902506605.1. Taxonomy (GTDB): domain Bacteria; phylum Pseudomonadota; class Alphaproteobacteria; order Sphingomonadales; family Sphingomonadaceae; genus Sphingomonas. The sequence continues at coordinate 2,924,131 of NZ_LR733979.1, read as the reverse complement.
CGGGCACGCGCGACGAGAGGATTAGGATGCGGTTTCGACCCCTGGCAGCATTGACGGCGATCGGGCTGACACTGGCGGCCTGTTCGTCGGACGAGGAAGCGGGCAACCGCGTCGGCGTCGTCGCCAATCAGGGCGATTGGGCCGGATTTCTCCAGCGTACGATCGACGGATGGATGGCGATCGATCCTGCATTCGCAGTCTATCAGGGACGCCACGAGTTCGACGGACGCCTGCCCGACTGGAGCGAAGCGGGCATCCGCAAGCAGGCGGCATTCTATAAGGACGCAATCTCTCAGGCACGGGCCTTTCGCAGCCTGAACGACGACGAGAATTTCGCCCGCGAACATCTGGTCAAGACGTTCGAGGGCAAGCTGTTCTGGCTTGAGGATGCCGAGCAATGGCGCCGTAACCCGGCTTTCTATGTGGGTGGCGGGCTCGACCCCAATGTCTATGTCGCCCGCGAATATGCCGATCCGACGACGCGGATGGCGGCGATGACCGCGTTTTTGAAGAATGTGCCGGCCGCCGCACAGCAGATCCGCGGCAATCTGCGCGTCCCGATGCCCGTCAGCTATATCGATTACGGCGTCGCCGGGTTTGGCGGGCTGGCGGATTATTATGTCGGCGACGCCCGCAGGGCGTTTGCATCGGTCGAAGACCCTGCAATGCAGCGCGAGTTCGCGACGGCCGCCCAGGCTGCGTCACAGGCGATGCGCGGGCTGGCGCAGTGGCTGGAGAGCGAACGCCCGCGCGCGACCCAGGATTTCGCGATGGGGCCGGAGCGTTTCTCGCGGATGCTGAAGGCGACCGAAGGCGTTGACGTGCCGCTGGCCGAACTCGAACGCATCGGCATCGCTGATCTGCGCCGCAATCAGCAGGCGTTGCAGCAGGCCTGTGCCGAATTGCTTCCCGGCGCGACGGTTGCTGCCTGCATGGCCGAGGTCCGCTCGCGCAAAGCCGAGGGCGGCCCGGTCGCGGCGGCGACGCGGCAAATTCCCGAGCTTCGCGCATTCCTGGTCGAGCAGGATCTGGTGACGATCCCCGGCACCGAGCAGGCCGAGGTGCGCGAAAGCCCGCCCTATAACCGCCAGAACCTTGCCTATATCGACATTCCGGGGCCATTCGAAAAAGGCCTATCGTCAATCTACTACATCTCGCCGCCCGACCCGTCCTGGCCGGAAGCGGTGCAGCAAGCCTATCTGCCCGGCGAAGCGGACCTGTTGTTCATCACCGTCCACGAAATCTTTCCCGGCCATTTCCTCCAGTTCCTGCATTCGAACCGCAATCCGAACCTGCTGGGCAAGTTGGCGGTCGGCTACGCCAGTGCCGAAGGCTGGGGGCATTACGTCGAGGAAATGATGTGGGAGGCGGGGCTGCGCGGCACGCCGGAGACGCATATCGGCCAACTGTCCAACGCGCTGCTGCGTAACTGTCGCTATGCCGCCGCGATCGGGATGCACGCGCGTGGGATGACCCAGGCGCAGGCCCAGGCGCTGTTCCAGAACGAATGCCATCAGGACGAAGGCAATGCACGGCAACAGGCGGCGCGCGGCACCTATGACCCGGCCTATCTCAATTACACGCTGGGCAAGCTGATGATCCGCAAACTGCGCGAGGACTGGACCGCGTCACGCGGTGGGCGTCAGGGGTGGAAAGCCTTTCACGACGCTTTCCTGTCCTATGGTGGCCCGCCGATCCCGCTGGTGCGCCAGGCGATGATGGGCGAAGACGCGCCGAAAGCGGTGTTCTGATGAGGGGTTTTCGAATGCGTTACAGTTGGGTGATGGCGGCGTCGGCGCTCGCCTTGGCGGCCTGTTCGGGTGGGTCGAATGAGGCGGACGATGCGCTGTCGGTCAACGAAACGACGCCCGAAGTCGCGACTGCTGCGCCGCTACCCGACATTCCCGTGCAGTTCCGAGGCAGCTTCGATGCCGATGCGGTGGCGTGCGGCGGGAACAGCAGCGACATGCGGCTGGTCGTCGATGCGCAGCAATTGCGCTTCCACGAAAGCGACGCGCGGGTCACGCGGGTTACGCCGCGCGATGGCGGTGCGATCGACGTGGATGCCGTTTCGACCGGCGAAGGCATTACCGAACAGCGCCAGTATCGGCTGGCAATGGGTGAAGGCGGGCGGCTGAACGTGACCGTCAGCGGCAGCGAATCCACCCGCGTGCGGTGCAATGCGCCCGAAGCCGCCAGCGCCGATACCGGCGAGCGTATCCCGCTGGCATTGTCGGGCGACGGCCTGCAACTGGTCGATCCCGACAGCGGACGCACCCGGATGATCGCGTTCGACATGCCGCGCACCGAAACGCTGGCGCTGGTGAAAAGCGCGCTCGGCGATCCGTCGGGCACGTCGCGCTGCGATGTTGTGCCGCTCGCCGCTGCGCAGTTCGGAGAGCGGATCGCACTTTATTTCGAGAATGACCGGTTTGCCGGATGGTCGGCCAATCCACGCGGCGGTCGATCGATGTCGTCGATGAGCGGTGTTCGCATCGGTTCGACCCGCGCCGAGTTGGAAGACAGTCTGGTGCCCGAAATCAGTCAGACCTCGCTCGGCACCGAATTCAACGCAGGCGGCTTGTCGGGCGTGTTCTCCGGCACCGGGCAAGATGCGCGGATCGAGGCATTATGGGCTGGCATGGCCTGCATCGCGCGGTGACGCCTGCGATCGAGGCGGCGACGTTGCTTGATCGCGAACAGGTCATTGCGCTGTGGGGCGCGTGCGGGCTGACGCGGCCCTGGAACGATCCGCGCGCCGATTTCGACCGGGCGATGGACGCGACCGATGCCGCGATCCTGTTGGCGCGGGAGGGCGACGCGCTGGCGGGTTCGGTGATGGTCGGTTGGGACGGGCACCGTGGCTGGGTCTATTATCTCGCAGTCGCCGAAGGATTTCGCCGCTACGGCCTTGGCCGCGCATTGATGGCGGCGGCTGAGCGCTGGCTGAAAGCGCGGGGCTGCCCGAAAATCCAGCTCATGGTGCGCGACACCAATTCCGACGCGTTGCGTTTCTATGAGGCGTTGGGGCTGGAGCGGCAGCCGGTGGTGACGCTGGGTCGGTTTCTGGACGGAGCGGTGAAATGAGCGTGACGCTGTACGGCATTCCCAATTGCGACACGGTGAAGAAGACTCGGACCTGGCTGGCCGACAATGCGATCGAATATGGCTTTCACGATTACAAGAAAGCCGGGATCGACGCCGCGCACCTCGAACGCTGGGCCGCGGCGGTGGGCTGGGAGAAGCTGCTAAATCGCGCAGGTACTACATTCCGCAAGCTGGACGAGGGCGACAAGGCCGACATCGATTCCGCAAAGGCGGTGCGCCTGATGATCGCGCATCCCTCTACCATCAAGCGCCCCGTCGTCGAGCATCCCGGCGGCGTGCTGGTGGGGTTCAAGCCAGAGGAATGGGCACGCGCATTGTTGTGACGTAACGCCGCCGAAATGATGGCGTAGCACGCTGAAAAGGCGTAGATTGATCCCCGTTATAGGGGAGAAATGCCATGACCGACGTGACCGAAAAGCCGCCCACCTGGTTCTGGATCGTGTCGATCCTGATCCTGTTGTGGGGTGCGATGGGGGTGTTCGCTTTCTATACCGACGTGACGATGAGCGAAGAGATGCTAGCGGCGATGGATGAGTATGACCGCGCCATGTATCTGGGGCGTCCGGCCTGGTTTGCGACCGTTTACGGCCTCGCAACCTGGGGCGGGTTTCTGGGGGCGGTGGCGCTGTTGCTGCGGCGGCGGCTGGCGATCGTGCTGTTCCTGTTGTCCGCAGTCGCGGTGGTCGTTCAGTTCGGCTGGGTGTTCGGGGTGACCGATCTGATCACGGAAAAGGGCGCATGGACGATCATTTTTCCGATCTTCATCTTCGCCATCGCGCTGTTCCAGATTTGGTTCGCCAATCTCGCCAACAAACGCGGCTGGCTGCGCTGACGATTGACGGGGAGGGCGGTCAGTCGCCCTCCCACCGGAAAATCTCGTCCAACGGCTTTTCGAACACCTGGGCGATTCGAAACGCGGCCTCCAGGCTGGGGGAATATTTGCCCGCTTCGATCGCGGCGATCGTCTGGCGGGTGACGCCGATGCGCTCGCCGAGTTCGGCTTGCGTCATTTCCCCGGCCAGAAAGCGCAGCGTGCGGATGTCGTTGCTGATCGGCAGTTTGGCCATGGGTCAGCCCTGCCGATAGAGCCAGATTTGCGACCCGATCCGCACCAGTTCGGCGCCCACGACCATCGCCAGAATGACGTTGAGCAATATGGCGCTGTCGATGCCCGCGAAGATCAGGCCGATACAGGTCCAACTGCCGATTATCATCGGATAATAGGCGAGATGCGTGCCGTACCGGTGGATGGCCCGGTCGCGTTCGTCCTCGCGGAGATCGACCTCCTTTCGATTGCGGACTGCGATCACCGCCGTCGCCACGCTCATCGCAAGGATGATGCCGACCGACACTGCGATCAACATGCCGCCGCTGGCCCACAGCCCCGCTGCAGTAGGCGTAGCGCTCCAAGGATAGTTGAGGAAATACCAGCCGAACGCCAGGACGATGGCGACGAACGCGATCCAATGGGTCTTTTCCCGAAACGACATGAGATTGCTCCATGTAAGCCTGATACGACTCGATGTAAATAAAACCGAACATAATGTCATTCAAATAACGCATCACATTGCTTGCAGCTTGGCGAGGACGCGAGGAGCGCCTAGGAGCGCGACCATGTCCACGACCTTTACCATCGACACTGCGACCAGCCGTGCGAACCCGACGCCCGCGCCGATGAAGCGGGTGACGGTGCCCATGATCCGGCAGCGGAAGGGTGCGGAGGCCGAACCGCTGGTGATGCTGACGGCTTACACCGTGCGGATGGCGCAACTGCTCGATCCGCACTGCGACATGCTCTTGGTCGGCGACAGTCTGGGGCAGGTGATCTATGGCTTGCCGTCCACGGTTCCCGTCACGCTCGATATGATGGCCGCGCACGGGGCTGCGGTGGTGCGCGGCAGCTATCACTCGTTGGTCGTGATCGACATGCCTTTCGGCAGTTACGAAGCGTCGCCCGAACAGGCTTTCGAAAGCGCGGCCTGGCTGCTCAAGGAAACCGGCGCGGCGGCGGTCAAGCTGGAGGGTGGGGCGGCAATGGCGCCCACCGTCCGTTTCCTTTCCGAACGCGGCATCCCGGTGGTGGGACATGTCGGGCTAACGCCACAGGCAGTGAACATGCTCGGCGGATACGGCGCGCGCGGACGCAGCGAGGCCGAGGCCGCAAAGATCGTAGGGGATGCGGTGGCGGTGGCCGATGCTGGCGCGTTCGCCATCGTCATCGAAGGCGTGGTCGAGCCGATCGCGATCGAGATCACCGACAAGGTCGCGTGTCCGACCATTGGCATCGGCGCGTCCAACCGCTGCGACGGCCAGGTCCTGGTGGCCGAGGACATGTTGGGGCTGTTCGAACGCACGCCGCGTTTCGTGAAGAAATTCGACGACATGGCAGGCCGTATTTCTGCCGCGGTCGAGACCTATGCCGCCGATGTCCGGTCGCGTGCCTTTCCCGGCGACGAACAGGTCTATCGCCCCAAAAGCTGAACCGCTTTTCATTACACACGCGCGCGGCTAATGTCCGCGCCCGATCCCCCCCGCCATCCACGGAGTTCCCCTTGGCGCTTACCCCGCAAAACAACGACGCATTCTTTCGCGAAGTCGACGAGGAACTGCGGCGCGACGAGCTGTTGAGTTTTTGGCAGCGCTGGGGGCGCTGGGTGATCGTCGGCGTCATCGCCGCGATTCTGGCGTTCGGCGGCTATCTGTTCTGGCAGAACAGGCAGCAAGTCGCGGCGGGCGAACAGGGCGAGCAACTCGCCAGCGTGTTCGACGATCTGGCCGCCAACAACACTGCCGCTGCCGAGCCAAAGCTTGCCGAACTGGCCAATTCCGATTCGGAAGCGATGCGCGCGATGGCGCGATTTACCGAAGCCGACATGCTGTTGGCGCGCGACGACCTGAAGGGCGCTGCCGCCAAATTCGGCGAAGTCGCGGGCGATGACAGCCTGGACCAGGTGTACCGCGATCTGGCGCTAGTCCGCCAGACATCGGCCGAGTTCGACACGATGCAGCCTCAGGCGGTGATCGGCCGCCTTCAGGGGCTGGCATCCAAGGAAAATGCCTGGTTCGGAAGTGCTGGCGAACTGGTCGCCGCGGCGCATCTTCGGATGGACCGCCCCGATCTTGCGCTGCGCGTGTTTCAGGATATCGCCGCAACCGAGGACGTACCCGAATCGATCCGGCAACGTGCGGTTCAGATGGCCAGCGTATTGAGTGCGACGGCAACGGGTAGCGGTGGCGACGCGGCCCCAGCAAACAGCGCGGCTCCGGCCGCTGGCGAGGAAAAGAACGGCGAATGAAGACAGCGTTGAAAGCGACCGCGGCGATCGCCGCGCTGATGAGCCTTGGCGCGTGCGGTATTTTCAATGGCCGCGACAAGGGAACGCCCGTGGTCGGCGAGCGGATGCCGATTCTGACATCCGACGCAGAACTGGCCGTCGATCCGGCGATCGCCGCGACACCGGTCGCGCTGCCCGCGGCCCAACCGAATGCCGATTGGAGTCAGCCCGGCGGTAACGCCGCGAAATCGATGGGTCACCTGGCATTGGGCAGTGCCCTTTCGCGTGCGTGGTCGGTCGAGATTCCGGGCGGATCGTCGCGTGAGAAGCTGGCATCGGCACCCGTGATCGGCGGCGGTCGCCTCTATGTCAGCGACGTGGCCGGCACGGTTCACGCGTTCGATGCTGCAACCGGCGCGCGCGTGTGGCAGATCGCGACGACCGAGGGTGATGCCAATGCAGCTTCGCGCTTCGGTGGCGGGGTCAGCTTCGACAATGGCCGGGTCTATGCCTCGAACGGGCTGGGCGACGTGGTGGCACTCGACGCCGCCACTGGCGGACTGGCGTGGCGTGCCAAGCCGGGCGGTCCGCTGCGAGGGGCGCCCACCATCGCCAATGGCCAGGTCTATGTGCAAAGCCAGGACAATCAGCTTTACGCACTGAACCAGGCGGACGGCACCGTCGCATGGACCGTGGCTGCATCGCCCGAATCGCAGGGGGTGTTCGGTGTCGCGGCACCGGCTGCGGCGCGCGGCACCGTGGTTGCTGGATTCTCGTCCGGCGAACTCAATGCCTATCGCTACGAAAACGGCAACGCGCTGTGGGCCGATGCGCTGTCGCGCTCGTCGATCTCGACCTCGGTGTCTGCGCTGTCGGATATCGACGCGGAGCCGGTAATCGATAATGATCGCGTCTATGCCGTGGGTCTGGGTGGACGTACGGTGGCGCTCGACCTGCTATCGGGCCGTCGCCTTTGGGAACAGAATTTGTCCGGCATCTCGACTCCGTGGATCGCGGGCGACTGGATGTTCGTGGTGACCGACGATGCGCGCGTCATGGCATTGGCGCGTGACAGCGGCCGGGTCCGCTGGGTCACGCAGTTGCCGCGCTGGCGCAATGAAAAGCGCAACACGGGTGCGATCTCATGGGTCGGACCCGTGCTTGCAGGGGATCGTCTGGTCGTCGCCAATAGCGAAGGCCAGGTCAGCTTCCTGTCACCCGCCGATGGCTCTGTCGGCCAGACGATGGAGGGCAAAACCGCCTTCACGCTGCCGCCGGTGGTCGCCAACAACACGCTTTACCTGCTCGACGATGCAGGCACCCTGACCGCTTATCGGTAATCGACCCTGGGAAAGCGGTGCTTTCCCGGCGATGTGATAGGCACGCGGCGAACTGGAACGAACAATGACCGTGATGCCTGTCGTCGCCATTATCGGCCGACCCAATGTCGGCAAATCGACGCTGTTCAACCGGCTGGTCGGCAAGCGCTTGGCGCTGGTCGACGATCAACCGGGCGTGACGCGCGACCGGCGCGAAGGCGAGGCGAACCTGCTCGGTCTCGAATTCGTCATCATCGATACCGCGGGTTACGAGGATGAGGATGCGGCCACCCTGCCTGGCCGGATGCGTCAGCAGACTGAGAATGCGGTCGCGGTTGCCGATGTCGCATTGTTCATGGTCGATGCGCGGGCGGGCCTCACCCCCCTGGACGAGGAAATCGCGCGCTGGTTGCGCACCTCCGACACCCCGATCATCGTCGTCGCCAACAAGGCCGAGGGTCGCGCAGGCGAAACCGGCGTGATCGAGGCGATGGCGCTGGGCCTTGGCGATCCGATCCCGCTTTCGGCTGAACATGGCGAAGGGGTGGTCGACCTGTTCGAGGCCCTGCGCCCGCATATCGAGCGCCCCGCGGATGAGCCGGTCGAAGAGGAAGCGGAGTTCGATCCCGCCACGGCACCGCTACAACTGGCGATCATCGGCCGCCCGAACGCAGGCAAATCGACGTTGATCAACCGCATGGTTGGCGAGGACCGTCTCATCACCGGCCCGGAAGCCGGGATCACGCGCGATTCGATTGCGGTCCCTTGGGAATGGGAAGGCCGCGCGGTCAAGCTGATCGACACGGCGGGCATGCGCAAAAAAGCGCGGGTCCAGGAAAAGCTCGAAAAACTGTCCGTGATGGATGCGCTGCGCGCGATTGACTTCGCAGAGGTCGTCATCCTGCTGATCGACGCCACGCGCGGACTTGAGGTTCAGGATCTCAAGATCGCCGATCGCGCGCTTCAGGAAGGGCGCGCGCTGGTGATTGCGCTGAACAAATGGGACGTCGCCGAAAACGCCTCCAGCCTGTTCAACGGCGTGAAGGGCGCGCTGGAAGAGGGGCTGGCGCAGGCCAGGGGGGTGCCGCTGATGACCGTATCTGGCGCAACCGGCAAAGGGATCGACGCGCTGATGAAGGTCGCGTTCGAAACCCGCGAGGCATGGAGTTCGCGCGTTTCCACCGGCGCGCTCAACCGCTGGTTCGAACGCGCGATCGAAACCAATCCGCCGCCCGCACCCGGCGGTAAGCGGATCAAGCCGCGCTATATCACCCAGAACAAGTCGCGCCCGCCCAGCTTCATCCTGTTCGGTACGCGGGTTGACCAGTTGCCCGAAAGCTATCGCCGATACCTGATCAACGGCCTGCGCCGCGAATTCGGATTCGGTGCGGTGCCGGTGCGGCTATCGATGCGGTCGCCCAAGAATCCGTTCGACCACAGCAAGTCTTGAGCGACCGTGTGACCGTCGAGATCGACGCACGGGGATTGAAATGCCCCTGGCCGGCGATCCGGCTGGCAAAGGCGATGCGCGATGCTGGCGCACCCTACGAGTATCTTATCCGTGCCGACGATCCAGCCGCCCCCGGAGAGATCGAGCGGGTCGCGCAGGCTGCGGATGCGGGATTTGCAGTCGTCAGCGATGGCGTATTTCGTATCCGACGATGATGCGCCGAACGGATGCAATATTTCGCGATTCGTCAACGCCCTGTTTACCGGTTGGCGGCTAAATTCCGCGTGACGTTACGGGGGCGTTTGGAGTGTGGGAATGATGCAGGCGCCGGTTGAAGGCACCCAATTGGTCAACTGGACGGCGTACCAGCAGGCGCGAGCCGAGCTGGGCGGCAATTTCGTGCGCATTCTCGGCTATTTCCGCGAAGACGGCATGAAGGCGGTGGACCAGATCGAAGCGGCCATGCGTAGCCACGATGCCGCCGCTCTGGTGCTGCCCGCACACACGCTGAAAGGCGAATCGCGACAGTTCGGGGCGGACCCGCTGGGGGACCGTGCCGAAATCATCGAGAATATCGCACGCCACTGCGTCGAAACGCGCGAGCGCCCCGATGCCGCGCTGGAGCATGTGGTGGGGATGCGGAAGCTGTTTCTGGAAACGCTGGACTTGCTGGAGCGCGAAGCCAATCCGCTGGTGATGCGCAAGCCCCAGGGCGGGTTCGGGCGGCGGGCGGCGGGGTAACACCTACCACCGACCATATCCAAATCCGTTCGCACTGAGTAGCCGCACAGCGGCGTATCGAAGTGCTGTCCTTCTTGGCATGAAGAAAGGGCAGTGCTTCGACAAGCTCAGCACAAACAGGATGCTAATATTCTGATCTCAAACCTTACTCGCCTTCGTGTTCGGGCTTCGAATTGAGCTGGATATAATTCTGGATGCCCATCCGCTCAATCATCTCGAGCTGGGTTTCCAGCGTATCGACATGCTCTTCCTCGCTGTCGAGGATGCGGCGGAACAGGTCGCGGCTGACGTAATCGCGGACCTTTTCGGCATGTTCGACCGCATCACGCAAGGTTGTGAGCGCTTCCATTTCGAGCGCGAGGTCGGCCCTGATGACCTCCTCGACCGTCTCGCCGATGCGCAGGCGACCCAGCAGCTGGAAATTGGGTAGGCCGTCGAGAAACAGGATGCGCTCCGACACCCAGTCGGCGTGCTTCATCTCATCGATCGATTCGTGACGCTCGAACTGGGCGAGCTTCTTGACGCCCCAATGGTCGAGCATCCGGTAATGCAGCCAATATTGGTTGATTGCCGTCAGTTCGTTCTTGAGCACCTCGTTGAGATACTCGACGACCTTTTCGTCACCCTTCATCGCGCCGGTCCTTTATCTGGTCGGCGGCGATCATACGCTCAAATCGGACGTTTAGACAGCGGAAAACGGCAGAAATCCGCCGTTTTTTTAAGCTGCGACTGTCATGCAATCGCGGGCTTCGGCATCGATAATGGCTCGCGCGAACGGGACGCATTGACCGCATTTGGCCTGGCGACCCATCGACCGGTACGCTTGGCATGCGCTGCGCGCACCCTGACGTGCCGCTTCGCGCACATCATGTTCCCGAATTGCATTGCAGACACAGACGACCATGCACATCCTCGCTACGCTGATCGTTGATTAGGGCGAGTGCGAATGATTCGCAAGCCTAATGCGAGGCGTTCGCATGATGTTCGGTCAGACGAGACGCCGCATGGGTTGAACCGATCCGCGCGCCATGCTGCGCCACAGCCACTCTAGCGGGCCATATGCGAATCGCTCCAGCCAGGGCTTGGACCAGGCCAGCATACCGATCCAGATCGCCAGAACGACGCCCCACAGTCCGAGCCGCGACAGCGCGCCGAACAGACCCAGCCCGTAACCGTAGAAGATTGCGGTACAGATCAGGCTGGTCATCAAATAATTGGTGAACGCCATCCGCCCGGCGGCTGCGATCCTTTCGGTGAACGGGCCACCGGGGCGAGAAGCGAGCAGGATCAGGCAGGCGATGCCGACGATCACCAGCGGGCGCAGCGGCACCGGCGCGACCAGGGTGGCGGTGACGACGCTCAGCAGCGAGAAATCGGCCGACGCCATCCACGCTGCGAGCGGCAGATAGATGGCGAACCCGGTCGCGATGCCGATCGCGGCCCAGCGCCGCATCTTTGCGACACGCCACTCACCGCGGAACAATCCGGTCTTGAGCAATCCCATGCCGATCAGCATCAGTCCCAGCGTCTCCATCCCCATATATTGCAGGTCACGCAAAGGGCTCCAGCCGAACCGCGCGGTCCGGTCGGCGAAGATGCCGGAATAGTCGCCGCGATAGATCGCCGTCTCGCGCGCCGCGTGCGCGGCATCCGGCACGCCGAAGCTATTGGCATAACCCTGGAGCGCAGCGGCGGCTTCCCTGGCGGGAAGCTCGGCCTCAAGCGTGGCGATCTGGACCGGCAGGCCAATGCTGAACAGCGTGTGCGCCCCGATCAGCGCGGCGGAGAGGCCGAACAGCGTGCGGGCGCTTTGATGCACCGCGAGATAGGCGACCATGCCCACGATGGCATAATGCGCCAGGATATCGCCCCACCATACCAGCCATAGGTGGATCAGCCCGAACCCCAGCAATGTGACCATGCGGCAATAGTGGACCCTAGCCGGGTTTTCGCCCTTCGCGCTGGCACGCTCGACCACCAGCAGCATCGAGGCTCCGAACAGCAGTGAGAACAAGCCCCGCATCTTGCCGTCGAACAGGACGTAGTTGAACAGATAAACCCCGCGGTCGACCGCGCTGGCGTCACCGGTCGCGAGCGGGTTGAAATAGGCGGGGAAGATCAGCGCGAACCCCGCGATATTCATCGCCAGAATGCCCATCACCGCGACGCCGCGAACGATGTCGAGCGCGGCGATGCGGTCGCTGGTGTTCGCCATAGTTCCTCCCGGAAACTTCACCCCGTCGCGCTAGAGCCAAGTGGCGATTGCGTCGAGCGGCTTTCGCTTGATCGCGTGGACCGGGATAGTGGCGTCATCGGCGGCATGCCCGACGACGACGATCATCATCGGTTTTTCGCTATCGGGACGATTGCAAAGGCGATTGAGGAATTTCATCGGGTTGGGGGTGTGGGTCAATGTCGCAACCCCCGCCGCGTGTAGCGTCGCTAGAAGCAACCCCGTCGCGATGCCGACGCTTTCGGTAACGTAATAATTCTGGCGATCGTCGCCCGGATTCGGTCCGCCGCGACGCTGACCGAAAATGACGATCAGCCAGGGGGCGATGTCGAGATAGGATTTGTCGGCATCGGTGCCGATCGGGGCGAGTGCCTCCAGCCATTCCTGACCCGCCTTGCCCGCATAGAATTCGCGTTCCTCGGCCTCTGCCCCTGTTCGGACGGCATGTTTGAGGTCGGGTGAGGCGATGACGGCAAAATGCCAGGGCTGGTGGTTCGCACCGCTCGGTGCCGATCCCGCCGCAAGGATGGCACTTTCAAGGATCGCACGCGGCACGGGCCGGTCCGAAAAGGCGCGGCAGGTGCGACGCGTGGCAAGCGATACACGCAGCGCCTCTACCGCTGCCAGTCGGTCGTCATCGGACAGGTCGGGATAGGGTTTCCACGGAATCGTCGGCGCTTCGGTCATTTCTGAATTATTGCGCAGGCGCAGCGTCCAGTTTCAAGCCGTTCCAGCGTTCGGCGATGCGATGTACGTCGCCTGGGATGAAGCCGTCTGATTGTACCCGGTCGGCCAGCATATCGGCAGATAGCGCGTCGCCTTCCCACAGCAACCAAACATGTCCGGAAGGTTGCATCAGGCCGGATAGCGCCTGGAGATCGCGGTCGAGCCGGGCTTCGTCGTCGATGACGATCACCGCCACCTCCATCCCGGTCGACGGGGATGCGAGCAGTTCCGCCCCGATTGCCTCTGGGTCGATCGCGTTGCGCAACGCTTCGGGTGCGTTGCGCAACCACAACCGGACGCCGCGCATCAGCCCCAGCGCGGTGGCGGTTTCGTTGGTTTCGTTGCCAATCGTCATGCGCGCCATCCCTATGCCGTGTCGGTGCTTAACGCAGGCAGGCGGCAAAGGGATGCGTGGGCGTCACGCCAACGCGGCATCTGCCCCCATCAGTTTGGGAAAGAAGCCTTCATGCGCGTCGCGTAGTTCTGCGATGGTCAGGCAGAAATCGCCTTCGTCGAGTTCGAAAACCAGTCGGTCGCGGATGGTACGACCGATCGGGTCGGCGGGCACGTCCAATTCCGATGCGTGGGTCAGGAAATCGGCGAGCGCCTCGTCCTTGACGGTGACGACGTACAGCCCCTGATCCTCGCCGAAGAATGATCCGGCGACGCCGAAGGGCTGGGCCTCGTTGATCATCGCGCCGATGTTCGATGCCAGCGCCATTTCGGCGATCGTCACCGCCATGCCGCCGTCGGACACGTCGTGGCAGGCGGTGATATTGCCGCGCTCGATCTGCGCGCGCAGGAAATCGCCGGTGCGGCGTTCGGCGCGCAGGTCGACGGGCGGCGGTGGGCCTTCCTCGCGGCCATGGACTTCGCGCAGCCAGATCGACTGGCCGAGATGCCCGCCGCGTTCGCCGAGCGCGATGATGACGTCGCCGGTGCCCTTGAAGCCGATGGTAACCGATTTGGACCAGTCGGCCAGCAATCCGACGCCGCCGATCGCGGGGGTGGGCAGGATCGCGGAGCCGCCGCCGGTCGCCTTCGATTCATTGTAGAGCGAGACGTTGCCAGAGACGATCGGGAAGTCGAGCGCGCGGCACGCTTCGCCCATGCCGTCGAGGCAGCCAACGATCTGGCCCATGATTTCGGGGCGCTGCGGATTGGCGAAGTTGAGGCAGTTGGTGATCGCCAGCGGCTTCGCGCCGACCGCTGTCAGGTTGCGCCAGGCTTCGGCCACAGCTTGCTTGCCGCCTTCGACCGGATCGGCGAAGCAATAGCGCGGCGTGCAATCCGTGGTGATCGCCAGGCCCTTCTGGGTGCCATGCACGCGGACGACCGCCGCGTCGCCGCCGGGGCGTTGCACGGTGTCGCCGCCCACCATGTGGTCATATTGCTCCCAGATCCATCGGCGGCTGGCGATGTCGGGCGACGCCATCAGCGTCAACAGGTCGGCGCGCAGATCGGTCGATTCGGGCTCGTCGGTCAGTTCTGTGGGCTTGGGCGTCGCGACGTGCGGGCGGTCGTAGAGCGGCGCGTCGTCGGCCAGCGGGGCGAGCGGGATGTCGGCCACCGTATCGCCTTTCCATTTCAGCACCATCCGCCCGGTGTCGGTGACATGGCCGATCACCGCGAAATCCAGTTCCCATTTGTGGAAGATTGCCTGCGCCTCTGCCTCGCGGCCGGGCTTCAGCACCATCAACATGCGTTCCTGCGATTCCGACAGCATCATTTCATACGGCGTCATGCCGGTTTCGCGCTGGGGCACGTCGTCCATGATGAGTTCGATGCCGACGCCGCCCTTCGACGCCATCTCGACGCTCGACGAGGTGAGGCCCGCGGCACCCATGTCCTGGATCGCGACGATCGCATCGGATGCCATGAGTTCCAGGCAAGCCTCGATCAGCAGCTTTTCGGTGAACGGGTCGCCGACCTGAACGGTGGGGCGCTTGGCGTCGGCGTCGTCGCCGAAATCGGCGCTCGCCATCGTCGCGCCGTGGATGCCGTCGCGCCCGGTCTTCGACCCGACATAGACGATCGGATTGCCGACGCCGCTGGCCGCGCTGTAGAAAATCTTGTCCTGATCGGCGACGCCCACGGTCATCGCATTGACCAGGATGTTGCCGTCATAGGCGGGGTGGAAATTGACCTCGCCGCCAACCGTCGGCACGCCCACGCAATTGCCGTATCCGCCGATCCCGTGGACGACGCCCGCGATCAGGTGGCGCATCTTGGGATGGTCGGGCCGTCCGAAACGCAGCGCGTTCATGTTGGCGATCGGCCGCGCACCCATGGTGAACACGTCGCGCAGGATGCCGCCGACGCCGGTCGCTGCGCCCTGATAGGGTTCGATGTAGGACGGGTGGTTGTGCGACTCCATCTTGAAGATCGCGGCCTGATTGTCGCCAATGTCGATCACGCCTGCGTTCTCGCCCGGACCGCAAATGACCCAGGGGGCTTCGGTGGGGAGCTTCTTCAGGTGAATGCGGCTCGATTTATAGCTACAATGCTCCGACCACATGACCGAAAAGATGCCGAGTTCGGTCAGGTTTGGCTCGCGGCCCATGGCGCCTAGTACGCGCTCATATTCTTCCGGTGTGAAGCCGTGTTCGGCGACGGTTTCGGGCGAGATCTGGCGCGTATCGGTCATGGCTCGCGGCTTTAGCGAGCGGCGGGCCGGGGGGCTAGTGCGGAATGCCGGGGAGCACCGATTGTGCTGAATGAATAACCCACACCGTTTGTGCTGAGCTTGTCGAAGCACTGTCCTTGTTCTTCGTGCTAAGTAGGACAGTGCTTCGATACGCGCCTGCGGCGCTACTCAGCACGAACGGGTTGGGGTTATTTGTTCTTATCGCCAGGCTTATCCTTTCCGCGCTTGGCCACCGCAACGGCGACACCCCCGGCAACGACCGCTGCGGCCGCCGCGCCCAGCGCGAAACTCGCGCGCTTGGTCTCCGGCCGATGTGGGCGATGCGCCTTCAACCGGCGAAACAGGCCCTTGCGCTCGGTAATTTCGAACGCGTCGTCGGGATGCTCGGGGTCGAGCACTTCGTTGTCGGCCAGCCATTCCTCGACCGCGTTAAGGTCGGGCACTTCGTACGGGATCAGCGTCTTGCCCGATCCGCGCAGTTCCTCGATCGCGGCGATCAGCGAACCGCCGCCTGCGTGCAGCGATTCGATCTTCTCCGCCGCAACGCCCAGATGCTCGCCGAGCAGGTCGTAGGCGATGTCATGAATGGTATCGACTTCATCCTCGTTGCCGTCGCGATCTGCGTCGATCGTCACATCGCATTCGGTGTCGAGCCCCATCGACCGGTTGTTGAAATTCGACGATCCGACGCGCAGCACATGGCCATCGATGATCGTCACCTTGGCATGGACATAGATCGGCTCGCCGCCCTCGGTGACGGGATGATAGAGCCGCAGGCGACCATATTTGTCGCGGTGGCGGAGCGCCTCGACAAGCCGTGCGCGGGCTGTGTCCATCGCGACGGGTTCGAGCCAGCCCTCGGCGGTCGTCGGATTGACCAGCACGAATTCGGGGCCGTCTTCTTCGCCCAATCGCCTGGCGATCGCCTCGGCCACCTTGCGCGATGCGAAATACTGGCTTTCGGCGTAGACCCAGTGTTTGGCATGGGCGATCAGGTCACAATAAAGCGCCTCGATCTCGCGGACTTCGTCGTCGCCATCAACGCATGGATGGGTACGCGAAATCGCGATCTCGGCGTCGGTGAACTGGACCGGCAGGCCGTCGGGCCAGCACGCCTTTGTCGATGGCGGAACGGGGAGAGGGTGCCCACCCGCCTCTGCCCAACGGGTACGGCACAAATCACCCAGTGCTGCGGCGACATCACCCGACATCGCGGTGGTGACGTCGTGCCACGGGCCGTATGGCTCGCCATCGGGGCCGATGCGTTCGGGATCGTCGTCGAGATGCTCGCGCGTGTCCCATCGCCCGGCGGTCATGTCGATCCCGCCGCAAAAGGCGATGCAGTCGTCGATCACGACCACTTTCTGGTGATGCGATCCGCCGGTCGGGTGGTGGCCGTCGAGTTTCAGGTGAATGCGCGGATGCTTCGCCCAGCGCATCAGCGTGAAGATGGTGCGCCCGCGGAACAGATTCTTCATCGCGCCGACATCCCAGCGCAACAGATGAATTTGTAAAGTCGGCGTGCGTTCGATGAGCCAATCGATGAATTCGCCGACGGTGACGGGGGCCTCATCCTCGCCTTCGCGCACCAGGCGGATGCGCGCGTCGAAATCCCAGCCGACCAGCATGATCTGGTGCTTGGCGGACTTCATCGCCTGGCGCGAGATGCGGAAATAATCCTCGGCATCGACGATCACGGTCGCCTTTTCGGCGCGTTCGATCCGCCAGCAATTGCGCTCGATTTCAAGGGGGAGTTGGTCGTGAGTCTTCATTTGGTGAGCCAGCCCCTCGATGATTGTGTCGGAGTCTAGAGAGAGTAATAGCCTTCGTCATCCCAAGCCACGAAAACCCTTCTTCGCTCGAAACGAACGGGATGGGGGATGGCGGAAGGTTAAAGTATCTCTCTCACGCGCTCCGGCGGACGACCCAGCCGCACACCCTTTTCGGTTTCGACCAAGGGGCGTTCGATGAGGATCGGGTCGCTCGCCATCGCCTCCAGTAACGTCGCGTCATCGGCGTCGCGGAGCAATTTCGCACCGGGCTCAGCCGTACGCAGACCGTCGCGCGGCGACATCCCCGCCTTTTCGTAAAGCCGCCTGAGCTCACCCGCGCTGGGCGCGTCCTTCAGATATTCGACCACCTCCACATCGGCGCCGGCATCCTTCAGGATCGCCAGCGCCTCACGCGATTTGGAACAGCGCGGATTGTGGAGGATGCGCGCCTTCACGCCGGTTCGTCCGCCTCGCGCGCCAGCCACTCCTCCAGCCACTTGATCGTATAGTCGCCCTTCTGGAATTCGGGATCGTCGAGCAACGCCCGATGCAACGGCACCGTCGTCTTGACCCCCGTCACCACGAATTCTTCAAGCGCGCGGCGCAGGCGCATCAGGCAACCTTCGCGGGTGCGGCCATAGACGATCAGCTTGGCGATCATCGAATCGTAGTATGGCGGGATTTTATAGCCCGCATAGATGCCGCTATCGACGCGGACGTGCATGCCGCCGGGGGCGTGGAACTGGACCACGGTGCCGGGCGAGGGGGCGAAGGTCTTCGCGTCCTCGGCATTGATGCGGCATTCGATCGCGTGACCGCGAAATTCGATCTCGTCCTGTTTGACCGACAGCGGTTCGCCCTCGGCAATGCGGATCTGTTCGCGGACCAGGTCGATGCCGGTGATCATTTCGGTCACCGGATGTTCGACCTGCAGGCGGGTATTCATTTCGATGAAATAGAATTCGCCGTTTTCCCACAGGAATTCGATCGTTCCCGCGCCGCGATAGTGCATGTCGGCCATCGCCTTGGCACAGACCATCCCCATCCGATCGCGGTCGGCCTGACCCAGCACGGGGGAGGGGGCTTCCTCCAGCACTTTCTGGTGGCGACGCTGGAGCGAGCAATCGCGCTCGCCCAGATGGATGGCCTGGCCATTGCCGTCGCCGAACACCTGAAACTCGATGTGGCGCGGATTGCCGAGATATTTCTCGATATAGACGGTCGCATCGCCAAACGCCGACTTCGCTTCCGAACCGGCCTGGCTCATCAGCGTTTCGATCGTGTCTTCGCTCTCGCAGACCTTCATCCCGCGACCGCCGCCGCCCGATGCCGCCTTGATGATCACCGGATAGCCGATTTCGGCGGCGATGCGCTTGGCCTCGACCACGTCGCTGACGGCGCCGTCCGAGCCTGGGACCAAAGGCAGGCCGAGCGCGCCCGCGGTCCGCTTCGCCTCCACCTTGTCGCCCATCACCCGGATATGTTCGGGCTTAGGGCCGACAAACAGGATGTTGTGCAACTCGACGATCTCGGCGAACTTCGCGTTCTCCGAGAGGAAGCCGTAACCTGGGTGGATCGCATCCGCGCCGGAGATTTCGGCGGCGGAGATGATATTCGGGATGTTCAGATAGCTCTCACCCGCAGGCGGCGGGCCGATGCAGATCGCCTCGTCGGCCAACCGCACATGCATTGCGTCGGCGTCGGCGGTGGAATGCACGGCGACCGTCTTGATCCCCATTTCATGGCAGGCACGGTGGATGCGCAGCGCGATCTCACCGCGATTGGCGATGAGCAGCTTCTTGATCTTCTGCCTCATTCTACGACGACGAGCGGCTGGTCGAATTCGACCGGCTGGCCGTTCTCCACGAGCACTTGTTTGACGGTGCCTGCGCTGGGCGCGAGGATCGGGTTCATCACCTTCATCGCCTCGACGATCAGCAGCGTGTCGCCTGCCTTGACGGTCTGGCCGGAGGAGACGAACGGCTTGGTGCCCGGTTCGGACGAGAGATAGACGGTGCCGACCATCGGCGATTTGACCGCGTTGGCCGCCGCGGCGGGGGCGGATGCGCCAGTCTCGGCAGCCCCGACCGGAGCCGCAGCCAGTGGCGCAGGCGCGGCGGCAGGTGCCGGGGCATAGGCGATCGGCGCGGCGGGTGCGGCCTTGCGCGCGACGCGCACCTTGCGGTCGCCATCCTCGACCTCGATTTCGGTCAGTTGCGTTTCGTCCAGAACGGCGGCAAGCGCGCGGACCAATTCGATGTCGACGCTCATTCCGCCAGTGGTGTTATTCTCGGTCATGCGACCCCCAGTGAATCCGAAACGGGCCTCCTGTCAGAGACGGGCGGCTGCTTCAAGCGCCAGCGTATAGGAAAGCGCGCCGAAGCCCGCGATGGTTCCCTTCGCCGCCTGTCCGATCAGGCTGACATGGCGAAAGGAATTACGCGCGTGCGGGTTGGACAGATGCACCTCGATGACGGGTGTCGTTATCGCCAGAATCGCGTCGTGGATCGCGACCGAGGTGTGGGTGTAGCCGCCCGCGTTCAGCAACACCGCCTTCGCCTCGAACGATTGCGCCTCGTGCAGCCAATCGACCAGATGCCCTTCGTGGTTCGATTGGCGCAGGTCGATGGTCAGGCCCAGATCGCGGGCACGATCGTCAAGCTGGTTGGCAATATCGTCCAGCGTGTCGTGGCCGTAAATCTCGGGCTCGCGCATCCCCAGCAGGTTGAGGTTGGGGCCGTTCAGGACGAAGATCGTGCCGCTCATCATGGACCTTCCGGTTGCGGGGGCGGGGCTCACGCCATATCTGCCGCTTTCCCTACCCGTTCGGGCCGCGCGAAGTCGAGAGACGTTTCATAAGCGAACCGACCACCGGAGAGCAGTCTTGCACAGCGACGGCACCGTCAGCATTCGAATCAACGGCGAACATCGCCGCGTCCGCGGCGGGATAACGCTTGCCCAATTGGCACGCGAACTCGGGCTGGTGCCCGAAAAGGTCGCGGTGGAACGCAATCTGGAGATCGTGCCGCGCTCGACGCTGGAGACGGTGGCGGTAGAGGATGGCGACGAGCTGGAGATCGTACATTTCGTCGGGGGTGGCGATCATGACGATCGCTGGACGGTCGCTGGCCGGACCTTCAACTCGCGCCTGATCGTCGGGACCGGCAAGTATAAGGATTTCGAGCAGAACGCCGCCGCGGTCGAGGCGGCGGGGGCTGAGATCGTCACCGTCGCAGTGCGCCGCGTGAACGTTAGCGACCCCAACGCACCGATGCTGACTGACTATATCGATCCGAAAAAGATCACCTATCTCCCGAACACCGCCGGTTGTTTTGATGCCGAATCGGCGATCCGGACGCTGCGTCTGGCGCGTGAGGCGGGCGGTTGGGATTTGGTGAAGCTGGAGGTGCTGGGCGAGGCGCGCACGCTATACCCCGACATGGTCGAGACGATCCGCGCGACTGAGGTGCTGGCCAAGGAAGGCTTCAAGCCGATGGTTTACTGCGTCGATGATCCGATTGCCGCGAAACGGCTGGAGGATGCGGGTGCGGTCGCGATCATGCCGCTGGGCGCGCCGATTGGATCGGGGCTGGGCATCCAGAACCGCGTCACGATCCGCCTGATCGTCGAGGGTGCAAAAGTGCCGGTGCTGGTCGATGCGGGGGTGGGCACCGCGTCAGACGCCGGCGTCGCGATGGAACTGGGCTGCGACGGCGTGCTGATGAACACCGCCATCGCCGAGGCCAAGGACCCGATCATGATGGCACGCGCGATGCGGCTGGCCGTGGAAAGCGGGCGACTGTCCTATCGTGCCGGGCGGATGGGGCGGCGCATGTATGCCGATCCGTCGAGTCCGCTTGCCGGACTGATTTGACGGAACCCTTTTCCGGTTCGCCCGTTCATTCCCCGAGACCGCAAAACGCGGCTACCGCGCCGAAAGTGCGAGGAATTACAAGGAGCTATCATCATGGGTGAACTCGTCGACAAGGTCAAAGGCAACGTCAACGAAGCCATTGGCAACGTAAAGCAGAAGTCGGACAATCCTGAGACGCAGGCTGAAGGCGCGCGTCAGGAAGCTAAGGGCAAGGCCCAGCAAGCCAAGGGCGAAGTCAAGGGTGCGCTCGGCGACGATATCTGATTGTCGATCGACCATTCGAACCGAAAGGGTCGTCCCATATGGGGCGGCCCTTTTTCGTGAGGTCACCGGCTAGTCGAAGGAAAGCGGTGCGCGGCGACCATCGAGATAGCAATGGTCAGGGCGGTCGAAACGACATCCGCCAAGTTTCAGCCGCTGGACGATCTGAACCGCTCGCAACAGCGCCAGGCGGTTATTGTCGGTCAGCATGGCGCTCGCCAATTGCTGTTGGCGCACGACCAGCCTGCCACCCCGCTCGACGCTAACGAGATCGCGATCGACCAGACGCCCGACATCGCGCCGGACGGTCGAATGCGGCACGCCCAGGACTGCCGCTAGCCTGCTCACCCGTACCGGCACCCGCAGGCTGTCGGGGGGAATGGTGTCGAGCCGCGCATAGCGAGGGGCGAGATCCGCGTCATAGGTAAGGTGTCGGACGTTGGCGGCGATGATCGCATTGCCGACCACTGCCGTCAGCGCACTGCCGTACAGACTGCGGTTGCGTTCGAACAGGAACAAGGTGGTATCGAGCAGGACGATCAGCGTCTCCACCGGCCGATAATCGATGTCGACGCGCGTGATCGGCAACGGAATGTCGAACCGCGCCAGATCGGCGATGTGCCCGATCATCACATCGTGGAATTCGCGCAACAGCGCCATTGTATCGGGTCGGTCGCACAGGTCGGGGCAAAGCACTACCCCGCCGGAATCACGTTGGGCGAGCCCATGATCGATCAGCCTGCCGACATGGCGGCGCGTGGTTTCGAACGGCATCCCCATCGATGCCGCGATGCCCGAAACGCTGATGGCGCGGGGGGCATCGCGCTGGTCCGGAAACGGCAGACGCGCATAGCGCAACAGCATCAGTACGATCGCGACCCGGTCATAGGTCGATCCACCGTCGAGCGCCCCACCGAAGTGATGGCGGGTGCGGACGAGAATATGCAGCACCATTTCTGCCGCCAGTCGTCCGATCAGGCGCGTGGGGGCAGTCGGCGATCTGATGAGTTGGAACAAGTCTTGGCCTCGACACGACGGACGGCAAGCGTTGCAGGAAGCGGACCGCCTTTCCAGTTCCAATGCACGACCGGATCGGGCTTTTCGCCAAAATGGGTAGCACGATCGTTGCGCGATGCCGCGTCATGCGCGCATTTCCGTTTCGGCAAAGGGGGCTTTGACACATGACGAAGGGTGGTGGCGGCGTTTCTCGTCACGAGGAAGACATTGGCGGATCGACGCATCTGGCGGAAATTTTCATGCGCTGCGCCGATTATGCCGACGCACAGGATGATGCCGCGCTGATCGATTTCCTGCGTCACGCCGCGACCGCCGCCGATGCGGGCAAACCGCTGCCGCTAGGCGATCTCGACGCGATTTTCGCTCCCGATGGCGCGCTTCGACGCGCCAGCATCGCCGGGGGCTGGGACGAGGAATATATCGGTCTCGCTGCCGCCTATCGCAGCGAAACCGCGGGGATGCGCGACTGATCGGGGGCGATCAGCGCGCGCGGATGGCGCTGATCGTCGTCCCCGGATTGATAATTTCGATGTCGGTTTTCAGGTGAAGCAGGCGAAGGCCGCTCGCCGCCATCGCGCGGTCGAAGGCGGGTGCGAAGTCCGCGGTACGCTCGACCGTCTCCGCGGTAGCGCCGTACGCACGGGCAAGCGCGGCGAAATCGGGATTGCCCAGGCCGGTGGCGCTGACCCGACCGGGATATTCGCGCTCCTGGTGCATTCGGATCGTGCCGTAGCCGCCATTGTCGACGACGATGACGATCAGGTTCGCGCCATGCTGGATAGCGGTCGCCAATTCCTGCCCGTTCATCAGGAAATCGCCGTCGCCTGCGGTCGCGACCACCAGCCGATCGGGGTTGCGAAGCGCCGCGGCGACGGCCGCGGGGACGCCGTAGCCCATCGCCCCGCACGTCGGCGCAAGCTGCGCGCACGGCCCCGAATAACGCCAGTAACGGTGCCACCAGGCGGAAAAATTGCCCGCGCCGTTGCAGATCATCGTGTCGGCGGGGGCGACTTCGCGCATGTGGGCCACGCACGGGCCGAGATCGAGCTGGACGCCGTCGCGCGGTTTGGGATCGGACCAGTCGAGCCATTCGGCATGCGCCGCCGCGCCGGTCTCGAACCGCGGCAAGTCGGCCACTGCGTTCAGCGCGGTCGCGAAGCTGCGCATATCGGCGCAGATGGCAAGGTCGGCGGCATAGACACGGTTCAATTCTTCCGGGTCGGGATGGACGTGGATCATCGTCTGGCCCGCATGATCGGGGTCGATCAGCGTATAGCCGTCGGTGGTCGCTTCCCCCATCCGCGCGCCGATGACGAGCAGCAGGTCGGCGTCGCGAATGCGTTCGGGCAGGCGCGGGCAGGGGCCATAGCCCAGATTGCCCGCATAGACCGACAGCGTGTTGGGCACTGAATCCTGCTGACGAAACGCGACCGCAACCGGCATTCCGATCCGCTCGGCCGCTTCTACGAATGCGCTCGACGCGCCGCCGCACCAGCCCGCTCCGCCGATAACGGCGATCGGGTTCTTCGCCGCGCCAAGCATCTCGACCAGCCGCTGCATCGATTGCACGTCAGCAGCTTGCGGAAGCTTCTCGATTCGCGGGCGATCGATCGCCTCCACGACGTCGGTCAGCATATCCTCTGGCAGCGCCAGCACCACCGGCCCCGGCCGCCCGTTCATCGCCGTTGCATAGGCGCGCGCGATATATTCCGGCAGCCGTGCCGCATCGTCGATCCGCGCGGCCCATTTGGCGATCGGTGCAAACATCGCCTCGAAATCGATCTCCTGAAACGCCTCGCGGTGCCGCGTTCCCCGGTCGATGTCGCCGATGAACAGGATCATCGGTCGCGAATCCTGCATCGCGACATGGACGCCGATCGACGCATTGGTCGCGCCCGGACCGCGCGTGACGAAGGCGACGCCCGGCCGCCCGGTCATCTTCCCGTCGGCGGACGCCATGAAGGTCACGCCGCCTTCCTGCCGACACGTCACAACGTCGATCTGCGGTGTGTCGTGCAACGCGTCGAGCACGGCGAGGAAACTTTCGCCCGGCACCTGAAAGATGCGGTCGCACCCCTGTGCGATCAGGTTGTCGACTAGGATGCGGCCGCCGGTGCGTGTTTTGGTCATGGTCGCAGGGTCTAGCGGGCGAGAACGGCTTTGGGGAGGGGGAGCGTCGCTTGACCGCCCGACGCCCGCCCGACTATCGCCTGAAGCCAAGGTCAAGAAGGGAATCGTCGATGAAAAAGCTCTATCCCAACGCCGAGGCAGCGCTTGACGGCTTGCTCCATGACGGGATGACGATTTGCGCTGGCGGCTTTGGGCTGTGCGGCATCCCCGAGCGGCTGATCGACGCGATCCAGGCGGCGGGGGTCAGGGATCTGACGATCGCCAGCAACAATGCGGGCATCGATAACGAAGGGTTGGGCAAGCTGCTCCGCTCGCGCCAGGTCAAGAAGATGATCTCCAGCTATGTCGGCGAGAACAAGGAGTTCGAGCGGCAGTATCTGAGTGGCGAGTTGGAGGTGGAATTCTGCCCCCAGGGAACGCTGGCCGAACGGTGTCGTGCGGGCGGGGCAGGAATCCCCGGCTTCTACACCAAGACCGGCGTCGGCACGGAAGTCGCCGAGGGCAAGGAAGTGAAGGTTTTCGACGGTGAGGAGTTCATCCTGGAGCGCGGCATCCGTGCCGACCTGTCGATCATCAAGGGCTGGAAAGCGGACGAGGCGGGCAACCTGATCTTCCGCAAGACCGCGCGCAACTTCAACCAGCCGATGGCGACTGCGGCCAACATCTGCGTTGCCGAGGTCGAGGAAATCGTTCCGGTCGGCAGCCTCGATCCCGATACCATCCATCTGCCCGGCATCTATGTGAAGCGCATGATTATCGGCGCACCCTACGACAAGAAGATCGAGTTCCGCACCGTGCGCGAACGCGAGACGGCATGATGCGACCGACCCGCATCGGTTTGGTCGCGTTCGGTGCGATGCTGCTCGCAGGCTGTGCCGCCACCGCTACCCAAGCCCCTGTTGCACAACCGGTTTCCCCCACTTCACCAGCCGAGCCGCCCAAGGGAATGCAGTGGCTGTACGGGTCGGGCGAGGCGGCGGCGACGTCGATCCAGGGATATCGCGCGTTTCGCGATCATGTGCTTACCGCAATCAAGGCGCGTCCGCGTGACAGCGTGGTGCTGGCAGAAGGCGCGACGCTCGCCGCGCCGCGCTGGGTGCCGTGTGGCAATCGGCCCTTTGCGGTCGTGCTCGATGTCGACGAAACCGTGCTCCAGAATCTCGGGTACGAATATGACGAGGCGATCACGGGCCGCAGTTTCGACAGTCCGCGGTGGCAGCGCTGGGAGCGCACCGGTGCCGGACAGGTCGCACCGATCCCAGGGGCGGTCACCGCCCTGCGCGCGCTGCGTCAGGCGGGCGTCACCGTGATCTACAACACCAACCGCGAAAGCGTCCACGCCGCGCAGACCGCCGATGCGCTCAATCGCAACGGCCTCGGCCCGGTCAAGCACCGCGAGACGATGTGGCTGGCGGGCGACGTCGGCACCGGATCGGCCAAGGACGCGCGCCGCGCGGTGATCTCCGAACGCTATTGCGTCGTCGCGATGGCAGGCGATCAGCTTGGCGATTTCTCCGACCTTTTCAATGCCAAGGCGCTGAAAGTTCGCGAGAGGCGGGAAGCAGCGGGACGCGGCGATTATGCGGCGATGTGGGGCGCGGGCTGGTTCATGTTCGCCAATCCGGTTTATGGCCCCAGCATCCGGGGCGGTTTCGACGACGTATTTCCCGCCGACAAGCAATGGCGCGACCCCGGCGAGTGAAAGGCACATTTATGCGTATCTGTACTCCCCTAATGGCCGTCGCGGCGCTACTCGTGGCAAGCCCCGCAATTGCGCAAGTCACCGACGAAGCGATCGTCGAGGCGGCATTGCCAGACACCCAGTTCCGCGGCTTCCTGCTGCGGACCGTTTCCGGCACCGACACCTTCAAGCGCGCGTTCGTCGCGCTGGGTGCCGAGCAGGGGTGTGCGACGTTCGTGCCTGCGTTCCAGGCGACCTATGACAAGCATTTGCCGACCTGGCGCGCCAACATGGTGGCGGCATGGCGCGAGCATATCCCGGCGGAAACGCTTGAACAGGCGGTCGCGGCCGGTCCGGGCGAAGCAGGGCGCATCGCCGCGCCGCATGCCGAAGCCGTCGGCGGCGCGATGGAGGCATCGAGCAAACCGGTGCTGACCGAAGCCAGTGCCGAAGTGCTGGCCGCACTCGCCGAAAGCGCCAAGGCCGTTGATGTTGCTTCGATCGACCAGAAGGCGCGGATCGCTGAACTCGAAGCGCTCGACGCGCGCAATTTCTGTGGCGTGCTGGGCGGTGCGGTTGCGCCGACACCCACGACCACGAGCAACGACGAAGGCCGGCCTGGCCCGGTGCAGGGGAGATAATCGATGGCGTGGACACGCGACGAAATGGCGGCACGCGCCGCGCGCGAGTTGAAGGACGGGTTCTACGTCAATCTTGGCATCGGTATTCCGACCTTGGTCGCCAATCATATTCCGGCAGGCGTCGAGGTGACGCTTCAATCGGAAAACGGGATGCTGGGCATCGGACCCTTCCCCTATGCGGGTGAGGAAGACCCAGACCTGATCAATGCAGGCAAGCAAACGATCAGCGAATTGCCGAGCAGCGTCTATTTCTCGTCAGCCGACAGTTTCGCGATGATCCGCGGCGGGCATATCGACCTGACCGTGCTGGGCGCGATGGAAGTCAGCGAGAAGGGCGACATCGCCAACTGGATGATCCCCGGCAAGATGATCAAGGGCATGGGCGGGGCGATGGATCTCGTCGCGGGCGTCAAAAAGATCATCGTCGTGATGGAGCATAACGCCAAATCGGGCGATCCGAAGTTCATCCCCGAATGCACGCTGCCGCTAACCGGCAAGAACGTCGTCGACATGATCGTCACCGATCTGGCGGTGTTTCAGCGGCCCGACCATGACAGCCCGTTCAAGCTGGTGGAGATGGCGCCCGGCGTGACTGCCGACGAGGTCGCGGCCAAGACCACCGCGAGCTACGTTTCGTGACCGCGCGGCGGTGGGCGGCGGTGGCACTGATCCCGCTGCTCGCTGCCTGTACGCCGCAGGGCGTGCTCAATTCGCTCGACCGTGCGAGCGGCGCACGCGGGACCGAGCGTGCGGCCGAAGCAGTGGCGTTCGGCGATCATGGTCAGGCGCTCGATATCTGGCGTCCGGCCGAACGCGGCAATGGCCTGCGCCCGGTGGTGGTGTTCGTCTATGGCGGCGGCTGGGCGATGGGGCGGCGCGAGGAATATGGCTTTGCGGGCCGCGCCTTTGCCTCCCGCGGATACATCACCGTCGTCCCGGATTATCGCAAGCCGCTGTTCGAGGATTTCATGACCGATGGCGCGCAGGCGGTTGCCTGGACCCGCGCCAACATCGCGCGGTATGGCGGCGATCCCGACCGGATCGCACTGGCCGGGCATTCGGCTGGCGCGCATATCTCTGCATTGCTGGCACTCGATCCGCGTTGGCTGGCGGGGGCGGGTGCTCCCACGGGCACCGTGAAGGCCGTGGTCGGTCTTGCCGGGCCTTATGATTTCCTGCCCTTCACCTCGCCGCGTGCCGATGTCGCGATGGGGCATGTCGCGGACAAGCAGACGACCCAGCCGATAACCTATGCCCGTGCCGACGCGCCGCCGATGCTGCTTGCGACCGGAAGTGCGGATACGGTGGTCAAGCCGCGTAACTCGGTGGCGTTGGGTCGCGCGCTTGAGGGTCTGGGCGCGCCTGTCACGGTGCGCGAATATCCGGGAATGAGCCATGAGGGGATCGTCATGGCGCTGTCACGGCCGTTCGGCGGCAAGGGACCGGTGCTGGATGACGCGGCGGGGTTCCTGAACGGCGTGTTTTCGGGGGAACAGCATCCCGTTACCGATTGAAATTTGCCCCAAACAAATCCCGTTCGTTTCGAGCGAAGTCGAGAAACGTGAGCTTGGTGCGCGTGGGCGTTTCTCGACTTCGCTCGAAACGAACGGGTGAGGATAATGATTAACGCGCGCGAATGAACGCTCGCAAGTCACTGGACAGCTTCCGCAAATCCTCCTCGCGCACGTACATCATATGGCCCGATTCATAATAGGCCCAAGTGATCCGGCCGTCGTCCGGGATGCCCGTCCGGTTCAATGAATATTCGGCCCCGAACAGCGGCGTCGCCATGTCGTAATAGCCCTGACCGACGAACACGCGCAGACCGCTATTCTCGCGCATCGCCTTGCCGATGAAGGGCGCGAGGTTGAGATAGCCCGACCCGCCGCGCGGCCCCGAACCGATGTTCCAGTCCCAGTCGGCGACCCCGCCGATCGAGACATAGGTGCGTTCGGGCGAGTATTTCAGCCCCTCGCGCGCCCATTGGTTCATGCCCGCCGTATAGGCGCCGTCGATGCCGTAGAAGCTGGGGT
The DNA here is from genome assembly GCF_902506605.1 of Sphingomonas sp. AX6. Taxonomy (GTDB): domain Bacteria; phylum Pseudomonadota; class Alphaproteobacteria; order Sphingomonadales; family Sphingomonadaceae; genus Sphingomonas. Next base: position 2,895,223 of record NZ_LR733979.1, on the reverse strand, counting down.
CGTTGTCGGGGCGTTCCCCGGCGGCGTCGTAATCGCGGCCCTTGTACCGCGTATCGAGACGCCCGATCGTCAGTCCCTGGTCACGCAGCAATTCCTTGTAGAAACGGCTGGGCGACAGGCGCAGTTCGGCGTCCGACAGGAAGCGTTCGGAAATGCCGGTAAAGCGCGACAATTGCGGCAAAACCTGTTGGCGCTCGCCCGTGCTCAGGCTGTTGCCCTTGAGCAATGCGGCGGCGTAGGGACCAATCGCGAACGAACGCGCTTCGGCAACGAAATCGGCGACTTGCGCGGGCTTGTTCGCGACCTTGTCGTGATACCATGCGGTGGCCGCCATCGTGGGCAGGTTGGTGACATAGCCCAGCTCGTTGCCCGGTACGTCGGCCGCCTGGCTCATGTCGAGGATGGTGGAGATCAGGATGATGCCGTTGATCGACACATCGGTATAACTGCCCTCCAGCTCGCGGATCACGGCGGCGGCGCGCACCGTGCCATAGCTTTCGCCGCCGATGTACTTGGGCGCGTTCCAGCGGCCGTGCTCGGACAGCCACAGCCGGATGAATTCGGCCATCGACTTGGCGTCCTGGGTGATACCCCAATAGTCCTTGGGGTCGGTCTTGCCCAGCGCGCGGCTGAACCCCGTGCCGACGGGATCGATGAACACGATGTCGGTCACGTCGAGCAAAGATTCGGGATTGTCGACGATCGGGAAGGGCGGGGCACCATCATCGCGCGCATCGGATGGCACCACCACCCGCTTCGGCCCGAATGCGCCCATGTGCAGCCACAGCGATCCCGATCCCGGTCCGCCGTTCCAGATGAAGCTGACCGGGCGATTGGGATCGACCGGGCCTTCCTTGATATAGCTGTACGAGGTGATCGCGGCGAGCGGCTTGCCGTCCTTGTCGCGGAGATAGGTTTCGCCCGCGACCGCACGATACGCGATCCGCTGGCCACCGAACGTGCCGCTGTGGCGGGTCGTGGAAACGACCGGTTCCGGAATGGCGCGGTCGGGTGCCTCACCTTGCGCCGATGGCTTGTCCTGGTGGGCCAATGCCGGCGGCGCCAGCAATAATGCGGACGCCGCGATCAATCCGGACAATGTCATCGATTTCTCCCTTTGGACGATGCCAGTCCTAAAGCGGATGGCGGCGGGCGCAAGCGCAGTAGGTCGCAACCTACCTACGAACGGCGGTCAAACGCTGTTGACAATCATTATCAACTAAACCTATCGGCGGGGAAATTTCGTTGCTCGAGGGAATACCGATGATTAGCCGCGTTGCCGTTCGCCATTTGCTGGCGAGCACTGTCCTGTTTGCCGCTGTGCCTGCGTTCGCGCAGGATGTTTCGCCGCCGCGAGGCGAGGAAGAGGGTGCCGCGATCACCGTCGTCGGCGCGCTGACCGATGTCGCCATCGACCGTGAAGAGATCGAGCTGACCCAGGCCAACGACCTGACCGACCTGTTCCGCAAGGTGCCGTCGGTCGCGGTCGGCGGATCGCTGGGGATTGCGCAGAAAATCTATGTTCGGGGACTTGAGGACTCGCTGCTTAATGTCACCATCGACGGCGCACCGCAGCGGGGTACCCTGTTCCACCATGTCGGCCGCGTGACGATCGAACCGGAATTGCTCGAAAGCGTCGAGGTTCAGGCGGGGGCAGGCGAGGCGACGTCTGGCTTTGGTGCGATCGGGGGGGCGATCCGCTTTCGCACGCGCGATCCGGTCGACCTGTTGCGCGAAGGCCGCGATTATGGGGCGATCGCCAAGGCGGGCTGGTTCAGCAATGACGGGTACAAACTGTCGGGCACCGCCTATGCCCGGCTGTTTGGCGATGTCGGCATCCTCGGCAGCGTCGTTCATGTCGACCGCGACGATTTTCGCGACGGTGATGGCGACACGCTGCGTGGCACCGGTGCACGCCAGCAGCTTGGCTTCGTCAAGTTGGGCGGTGAATTGGGCGGTGGCCACCGGTTGACGCTCAGCTACGAACATCGCGACGAAGAAGGCGAATTCGGCCAGCGACCCAACTGGCCTGTCCGCGCGAACGACCGTTTGTTCCCGGTCGAGGGCAAGCGCCAGACCGCCATTGCCAATTACGGGCTTGCGACGGCTGCGGGTATCGATATCGAGGCAACCGGCTATTGGACCCGGTCGGAATTTACCCAGGACCGGGCCGATCGCTGGGGTCTCTATGGCGCCGAGATCGAAAGCTATGGATTCGATGCACGCGCGCGTATCCGTCGCGCCGGGCATGACGTGACGGTGGGTGCCGAGTATCGCGACGACCGGGTGGCCAGCCAGTATCTGGGCGACCCCGCGATGTGGCAGCCCTGGGCCTGGGATCCCGCCATCGGACGCTTCGAGGAAACCGGATCGCTGATGGGCGTCTATATCCAGGATCGCTGGCGCGTCGTCGAACCGCTGCTGCTGTCGTTCGGCGCGCGCTACGACGCGTATGACGTCGATCTGGTCACCTATCGCGACGGCACCGACAGCGACGGGTTCAGCGTCAATGGCGGCGCGACGCTCGACATCGCACCCGGCCTGTCGCTGAATGCCGGTTATGCCGAGGCGTTTCGCGGAAAGGAAATCGGCGACGCCTTCACCCTCGAAAAGCGGCCTGGCAGGCAAAGCCTGTCGCCGACCCTGCGTCCCGAACGCGTCGAGAATGTTGAAGGCGGCGTGAAGTACGAACTGGACGGGATTACCGCATCGGCGGTCTATTACCGTACGACGATCAAGGACGTGATCCTCGATCAATTGGGTCGTACTTTTTCTCAGCCCCAACAGGATGCGGTCTTCTACGAAAATGTCGGCGATTTCAAAGCCGAGGGGTTCGAGCTGCGCGCCGGATACCGGACCGGGCCATTCTCGATCGACGGCTATTACAACCATTATGATTCGCGCCTCAACGGCAACCGGATCGAGGGGTATGAGCAGATCGCGCTTGGCAATTCGGTCGGCGACAATTGGGCGATCAGTGCCGGGTATGATCCGTCGCCTGCGCTCGGGTTTCGCGCGACGGTGACCACCTATCAGGATTTGAACGACATCGAAGTGCTGTTCCGCGAATCCGAACTCGGTTTCATCGACGGCACCCGCTTCATCGATAAGCCCGGCTATACCGTCGTCGATCTATTCGCGCGCTTCCAGCCGTTCGGCACCGACGCGGTCGAACTGCAGGCTGCGGTGTATAACCTGTTCGACACGCAATATCGCGCCCACGCCAGCGTCGGCGACTATGCCCAGCTTGGCGAGCCCGACTATGCCATCGTGCAAGGCCTGCCAGAGCCCGGCCGCAATGTTCGGCTGACTGCGGCATTCCGGTTCTGATGCGCGCATCGCCGCCACGCCCGCGGCGGTGGCGGCCGTTCGCCAAGATGTGGCATCGCTGGTTCGGGATTCTGGGCGGGCTGTGGCTGTTGCTGCTCGCGGTGACCGGGGCGGCGATCACCTATTACGACGAACTCGACCGCTGGTTGAATCCCCACTGGCGGTCGATCCCCGTGGCTGCCGCGAGCGCCGCGCCGTTGGACGCGGTAGTCGCGCAGGCGGGCGACGCGCTGCCGGGGTTCGTCGCGAACAACATCCTGCTGCCGACCGGCCCCAGCGATACGATCTGGATGTTGGGGCGCGCGCCCATCGACGGCACGCCGCGCCCCGTCCAGCTGTTCGCCGACCCGCGCGACGGGCGCGTGCTTGGCTGGCGCGTGAGCGGCGCGCTGACGTTCGACCGGCGGCACGCGATGGACATCGTCTACGGCCTGCATGTCGACCTGCTCGCGGGCGCGTGGATGACGTGGTTCTTCGGGTTGGTGTCGCTGGCCTGGATGATCGACCATGCCATCGCGTTGTGGCTGGCGCTGCCGCGCGGCGCGAAATGGCTTCAGGCATTCGGCGTCGCGGGAAGGACAGGCAGCCTGCGCCGCCTGTTCGACCTTCACCGAGCGCCCGGCATCTGGGGCTGGCCGGTAACCTTCGCCGTGGCGCTTACCGGGGTGACGCTCGCCTGGCCGGAGACGAGCCGCGATGCGGTGGCGTTGCTGTCGCCGATCGGCGGGCGGCTGGACGAGGCGTGGCCCGATGTCGATCCGCCGGAGAACCCCGTTACCATCGAACGCGCCATCGCCGCCGTCACGCCAGACCGTGCGAATGTCCACAGCGTCCGCATCCTGACCGATCATGCCGCCTACGCCGTACGCACCTATGATGCGCGCGACGTCGATTATCAGGGGCGGTTGTGGACCTATGTGACGATGGCCGACGCCCGCCCCTTTGCGCAGCGGCACGATGCGGGCGATAGCGCGGGCGACCTCTTTTTCGCCTGGCAATATGCGCTGCATTCTGGCCAGATTTTCGGGCCAATGGGTCGCCTGTTGATCTTTCTGTCGGGCGTCGCCACCAGCGTGCTGGTCGTCACGGGCTATCTGCTGTGGTGGCGACGGAGGCGGTCGCGCTAGCGGCCCTTCGATCGCGCTCGGGCGGGACGGTTGCCTAAAGCGAGTCCGATCCTCTATTCGGGCGACGGCGGAATGCGCCTTTTGGTGCCAGGAAAAGTGGCGACGGTTGGAACACGTCTTTCTCGAACATCGCGAACGATTGCTCCGCTTCCTGCGGGCGAGGGGAGCGGGCGACCAGGCCGAAGACGTGCTGCACGACGTGTGGCAGCGCATAGTCAATGCGCCCGGCGGGCCAGTCGAAGAGCCCTTGTCCTACCTGTTTCGCGCCGCCGAAAATGCGATGCGCGACCGCCACCGCGCAAGCCTGGCGCGGACGCACCGCGAAACCAACTGGGCCGCATCGGGGAACGCTCCCGAACCACCGCCAGGCGGCGAGCGCGTTCTGATCGCGCGTCAGCGATTGGCGGCCGTCAATGCGTCGCTCGACGCGCTCAGCCCCAGCCCGCGGGTAGCGACGATCTTTCGTCGGTTTCGGCTTGAGGGGGCCGGCCAGGCAGAAATCGCGCGCGACCTGGGCGTCAGTCTGAGCACCGTGGAGAAGGATCTGCAAAAGGCATATCGCGCGCTTGCCGAGATTCAGGAGCGTTTCGATGCGGAATGATGCGCGCGCCTCCGTCTTGGGGACAGGATGCCGATGACCAGCCCTTTTCCCCTTGACCAGATGGACGCCGCGCGCGGTTGGGTCATCGCCATGCGCGATCCGGCGTTCGGCGAATGGGATGCGCTGACCCTTTGGCTGGAGGCCGACCCCACCCATGCCGCCGCACTCGATGTCGCACAGGATCAGGACGAATCGATCGGCGATCTGTTCGCGATCCCGGCACCGATCGTCATACCAGCGCCTGCCGCAGCACCGCGCCGCCGTCCGATCCGCTGGATCGCGGGGACCGGCGCGATTGCGGCATCGCTGGCGCTGGCGTTCGTCTATATCGGATCGGGCGGAAGTCCGAGCGATCCGTACAGCATCGCCACCCGTCCGGGGGTGACGCAGACCGTCGATCTCGAACCCGGTACGCAGATCGTGCTCAACGGCGACAGCCGTGTCACCTTGGACCGAGAGCGTCCGCGCTATGCATCGCTGGACCGCGGCGAGGCGTTGTTCGTCGTCCGCCACGACGATGATCGCCCGTTCACCGTCGATGTCGGCGACGCCAAGCTGGTCGATCTGGGCACGGTGTTCAACGTCGCGCATACCGACCAAGCGACCCGCGTCGCGGTGTCCGAAGGCGTGGTGCTTTACAATCTCGACAGCGATGCCGTGCGGCTCGACGCGGGCAAGTCGCTGGAAGTCGTCGAGGGGCGGTTGACCGTGCGATCGGTGTCGATCGACGCGGTCGGCGGCTGGCGCGACGGGACTTTGGTGTACGACAACGCGCCGTTGCCGCAGGTGGTCGGCGATCTGTCGCGCAGCCTTGGCGTGCGGATCGCCCTTGCGCCTGACCTAATGACACGACGCTTCAGCGGCACGCTGGCGGTGCGCGGCGAGCCTGCCCAGATACTTCCGCGCGTCGCGCCGTTGCTTGGCGGGGTCGCCGCTCCCAACGATGGCGGCTGGGCAGTTCGCAGCCGTGCGCAACCCTAGGGCTTTCCTCGTCCCTTTCCTGATCGTCGCACCGCTTGCCGCGCAGGCGCAGGTTGCCGATCTCGACATCGACGAGCGGCGGCTGGACCGCGCGGTGGAGGCGCTGGCGCGTCAGGCGGGGATCAGCATCGCGATTGATGACCCGAGACTTGCCGGGATCGGCGTGCGTCGCGTGCGCGGACGGATGACGGTCGAAAAGGCAATGGCGCAGATGTTTGCGGGCAAACCGGTGCACGCGCGACGGATCAACGAAGGCGCATACCGGGTCGAGGCCGTCGTGCCGCGTGCGGTCGCCGTCCGGCCCGCCCCAACCGCTGTTCCGATCGTCGATCCCGAACCCATTGCCGAGACCTCGATCATCGTCACCGCTTCCAAGCGCGACACGCTGCTGGCCGATTATCCGGGAGCTGCCACGATCGTGGCGGGTGGCGACATCACGTTCGCGCAAGGCGCGCGTGGCACCGATGCGATCGCGGAACGGGCCGCCGCGCTCACCTCCACCCATCTCGGGCCGGGACGCAACAAGCTGTTCATCCGCGGCATTGCCGATTCGAGCTTCACCGGTCCGACCCAGGCGACGGTCGGGCAATATTGGGGCAACACGCGGGTTACCTATTCGGCGCCCGATCCGGGTCTGAAGCTCTACGACGTCGCCTCGGTCGAATTGCTCGAAGGGCCTCAGGGCACGCTTTACGGCGCAGGTGCGCTGGGCGGGATCATCCGCATCGTGCCGCAGGCACCGGTGCTGGGCGCGATAGGTTCGGCAGGGTGGGGCGGCGTTCAACTGACCGAGCGGGGCGACCCCGGCGGCGATGCGGGGGCGCTCATCAACGTGCCCGTCGCAGGCGACCGGCTGGCGTTTCGCGGGCTGGTCTATGGCGGGATCGATGGCGGCTATATCGACGACCGGTTGCGTGGGTTGCGTGACGTCAACCGCGTCGAAAGCTGGGGTGGACGTGGCGCATTGCGGTTCGCGCCCGATGCGGTGTGGACCGTCGACCTGTCGGGCACCTATCAATCCACGGTCGGGCGCGACGCGCAATTTGCCGACCCCATGGGCGACGGCCTTTCGCGCGAAAGCGCGCTGGCGCAACCCTATGCCAACCGTATCGCGCTGGGCGAAGTGTCGGTCACCGGCGACCTGGGTGCCACGCGCCTCGTCTCCACCTTCGGCATCGTCGATCAGCAAGTCGACGAGCGGTTCGATGCGACGACCAGCGATGCCCAGCCGCGCTATTTCGACCAATCGAGCCGGGTGCGACTGATCACCAGCGAAACCCGACTGGCGGGGCAGATACCGGGCGGCGGCTGGCTGGTCGGGCTGAACCTGCTGCGCAACGACACGCGGATCAATCGCGCGGTCGGTATCCGTACGCTTGCCCGGCCGGAAACCGGGGTCAGCAATCTGGTCGAGGAGGGCACGCTCTATGGCGAGGCCACCGTCTCGCCGATCCCGCGCCTCGCGCTGACCGCAGGCGCTCGGCTCACCCATTCGCGGTTGTCGGGCAGTGCGGAGGATGCGCCCGTGATGATTGCGTTCCGCAACGATCCGGGCGCGCGTGCCAGCCGCCAGGAAACGCGCTTGCTGCCCGCGCTCGCCGCTCGCTACCGCGTCAGCAACACGGTCAGCGTGTTCGCACGCTATCAGGAGGGGTATCGCCCCGGCGGTCTATCGATTCGCAGCGATTTCATCCAGCGGTTCGAGCCCGATCGCGTTGCGACCGCGGAAGCCGGGTTGCGCTATCGCGACGCTGGCAACCGCATCGCACTGCAACTGACGCTGGCCGCCACCGACTGGCGCGATATCCAGGCCGACATCATCGACGGTGTCGGGTTTCCGACCACCGCCAATATCGGCGACGGCCGCGTCCATTCGATGGGTGCCAGCGCACGATGGTCGCCGGTCCCGGACCTGACGTTCGATGCAGCGCTCTATTGGAACGACAGCAAGGTGACGACTCCTGCGCCCGCGTTGCTTTTGGCGCTGGCAGGGGCGCGTCAGGCCGCCAGCGATGCGTTGCCCAATGTTGCCGACCTGTCGGCGCGCACCGGCGTCGAATACCGGGCCGATCTGGCCAGCGGCGAACGGCTGACGGTTCGCGGCCATGCCCGTTACATGGGCCAGTCGACGCTGGGCATCGGCCCGATGCTGGGCAAGCCGCAGGGCGATTATGTCGATACCGGCATCGATGCGCGGCTGGGCGATGCGCGCCGCGGGCTGTCGCTGTCGATCACCAACCTGTTCGACGCCCGGGGCAATCGGTTCGCACTTGGCAGTCCGTTCCAGTTGCGTGACGAAGACCATGTCACGCCACTGCGCCCACGTACGATCCGGCTGGGTTTCGACGTTTCTTTCTGACGATCGGTTACGGGACCGCGCCGGTGGCTCCGTCCCCTCCCCAAAACCAAGTTCGGGGAGCATCATGCGTAGCCTTTTGTGTACCACCAGCCTGTCGTCGATCCTGATCCTGTCTGCACCCGCAACCGCGCAGACCGTCGTCACCGTCAGCGATGCGCGCACGACCAGCATTGCGACCTCGACCGCCAGCAACGGCGCCCCCGCCGATATCGCCATTGCCGCAACGGGTTCGATAAAGCCCGCCAGCGGTCCCGTCGCCGTCACGCTCGATAGCGACAACGATGTGAAGAACGACGGCACCATCCAGATCACCGACCGCAACGATGTCGTCGGGGTCGACGTGACCGCAGGCGGCACGGGGACGATCACCAACAACGGCAAGATCATCCTTGATGAGACCTATGAGGCCAAGGACACCGACACCGATGGCGACCTGGACGGGCCGTTCGCGCAAGGATCGAACCGCGTCGGCATCCGCACTACCGCGCCCTTCACCGGATCGATCGACAACGCCGGGGAAATCACGGTGGAGGGCAACGAATCGGCGGGCATCCGGTTGGGCGGCCCGCTCGCCGGATCGCTGATCAACACCGGTGCGATCACGGTCGTGGGCGACAACAGCGTTGGCGTGCAAACCGGCGATGTTAGCGGCAATGTCGCGCTGCGCGGCACGATCAGCGCGGTCGGCGCGAATTCGGTGGGCGTCGCCATCGATGGCGATGTCGGCGGCGCGTTGACCATTCAGGGTTCGATCGGTTCGACGGGTTATCGCTATGTCCAGCGGCCTGCCGACCCCAGCAAGCTCGACGCCGACGATCTGCTTCAGGGCGGGGCGGCGGTTCGCGTATCGGGCAATATCGCGGGCGGCATCCTGCTCGATCGCCCGCCCGCCGACGCCAACGCCGACGATGCGGACGAGGATGATGACGGCATCCCGGACGCGCAGGAGGGGACCGCGAACCTCATCAGCTATGGCGCCGCACCCGCATTGCAAATCGGATCGGCGACCGAAAACCTGACGATCGGTGCTGTCGGCATTACCGGCCACGGACTGGTGGTGCGCGGCGGGGTGCAAGGTGCGGGCGTGTATGACGGGGTCAACGCCGTCGGCATCGCGATCGGCGGTCAGGGCGGCAGCGTCAACCTGGCGGGTGGGATCACCCTCGATGGTTCGGTTGCCGCCGCTGGCCGTGCCGATGCCACCGCATTGATGCTCGGCAGCGGAACGGTTGCTCCGACCGTCGTCAATTCGGGCACCGTTTCGGCAACCGGCGGGGCAGCGGCGGACCATATCGCGCGCGCAATCGTCGTAGATGGCGGAGCGGCGGTCGATCGCATCAACAACAGCGGCACGATCAGCGCGGCGACCAATTCGGACGGCACTGCAATCGCGATCCACGACGTGGCGGGCACCGTCGATCTGGTCGAGAATGCGGGCACGATCCGCGCGACGGGTGCGACTGCCGAATCGAACCGTGCGGTCGCCATCGACTTGTCGGCTAACAATGGCGGCTCCGAGATCCGCCAGCTCGTGGCCGCAGAAGGCAGGGCGGCTCCGGCGATCGAGGGCAATGTCCGGTTCGGCGGCGGCAACGACCTGTTCGACCTGCGCGACGGACGCGTGGCGGGCAATGTCGCATTCGGCGGCGGCGACAATCGCTATGCGCTGTCGGGCGACGCGGTCCAGGCGGGCAATATCGCCTTCGGTGTCGGCAGCGACCGGCTGGAACTGACTGGTACGTCGCGGGCCCAGGGCAATGTCGATTTCGGCGGCGGCGCCGATGTGCTGAGCCTTGCGGCCGGAACCGCGTTTGTCGGCAATCTGACCAACAGCGCGGGCGTCGCGGCCAGCGTGGCGGGCACGCTGGATATGGCCAGTTCGGCACCGGTGTCGCTCGCGTTGTTGAACGTCGCATCGACCGGCGTGATCGGCGTCACGATCGATGGTGAGACCGATACCGCGACCCGCTACGACATCGCCGGGAGCGCAAACTTCGCCGATGGTGCGACGGTCAGCGTGCGGCTGAACGGGATCGCATCCTCGCTTGGCGATTACGTGATCGTCGATGCTGCGTCGCTCACCGGCGGCGACACGCTCGCGACCGCGGACGTGGCATTGCCATTCCTGTTCAAGAGCGAATTGGCGAGCGACGCGGCGGCGGGGACCGTCACGCTGTCGGTCGATCGCAAGGCCGCGGGCGAACTCGGCCTGAACGGGTCGGAGACCGCCGCCTATGACGCGATCTTCAACGTGCTCGATCGCGACGAGGATCTAACCGGCCTGTTCCTGACGATCGGCGATCAGGAAACCCTACGCAACCGCTTCGGCGCGTTCCTGCCCGAACATGCCGGCGGAAGCTTCGATTCGATCACGCTCGCGGCCCGAAACGGTGCTCGCTTTCTCAACGACTATGCGCCCGATCAGGCAGAGGCCGACGGCTGGACGCTGTACGGCCAGCAGATCGCCTGGGGCGGATCGAAGGAGGTTGGCGACACGCAGGCCTATGACATCGGCGGCTGGGGCGCGATCGGCGGCGGGGAACGCGCGCTGGGCGGACTCGGTCATCTGGGTGTCTCGCTTTCCTATGCGTCGGGTCGCAATTCGAACGGCGACAACGACAATGAAACGCTGATCAGCCAATATGAACTGGGCGCGCATTGGCGCGGTCGCTTCGGCGGTTTCGCAGCATATGCACGCGGTGCCATTGCCAAGGTCGATTTCGACGGTCAGCGTCGCCTCTATGCCGATGATTTCAACCGCGTGGCCAAGGCAAGCTGGGGCGGGTCGCTCGTCTCGGCGCAGGCGGGGCTGTCCTATGATCTGTCGCTGGGCAATCGACTGCGCGTGCGGCCTCAGGCCGGGGTCGAGTTCTTCCAGCTGAGCGAAGACAGCTGGACCGACGCGGGCGGCGGCGAGGGCTTCGACCTGACGGTAGAAGAACGTACCAGCGACGAGGTTGCGGCAAACGCGTTGCTCGCGCTCGGTTATGAACTCGGCAGCCTGGAGCCCGATGGCAATTGGCTGCGCCTGGAGCTCGAAGGCGGACGGCGCGAGATCGTCGGCGGAGAAATCGGCGAGACGATCGCCTATTTCGAAGGCGGCGACGCCTTCGTCCTGTATCCCGATGCGCGTAACAGCGGCTGGCTGGGTCGCCTGCGTCTTTCCGGCGGTGTCGATCAGTTCATGGTCACAGGCGAAGCAGGGGCGGAAGAGCAACAGCACCACACTGCCTTCACCGCCCGGTTGGGTATCCGCGTTGGCTGGTAAGCCGCAACCGGCAACTGCGATCGAATGGCGCGTGCGGGACTTTGGTCCGCGCGCCCCTTTCGCAAAGGGGGGCGTCCCGCTTTCGAACGCGATTAACCAACATTCGCGGTGGTCCAATTCGTTAACAACGCGTTTACTGCGTCATGATGAAAGCGACCCATACCGAGTCCCCCGGACATCCTTTGCGAACCGCGCTGCACCTGCGCGAACGCCGCGCCGACATCCGCAAGCGCGCGCGCGATGCGCATGAGGATAACGATATCAAACTGTTCGTCCTCAGCTACACCGCGTTCTTCGTCTGCTTTTATACGTTTCTGATCTGATCCGAAGAGGCGGTGGTCAGTCGCAGGCCAAGTGTAGTTTCTGCGCGATCCAGGCAGAGATCAGGCACATGCCCGCGACCAGCAGCAACAGTGGCGTCGGGCCGACCCCCATCGTGCTGATGATGGTCACGGTGATTGCGCCGATCGTCATCGCGCCCGCATTGACGATGTTGTTGGCAGCGACCGTGCGCGCGGTCTGATCTTTGGTGACCGTGGTTGTCAGAAACGCGTAGAGCGGCACGACGAACATGCCGCCCGTCACGGCGATCGCCAGCAAGGTGGCCAGCAACAGCCATGCCTGGGGCTGAGCGATGAAGTCGGCGAAGCCGTAAAGCGTGTCCGGCGCCGCGGGCACCCAGAACCATGCCTCGGCGGCGAGTGCGACGACGACCGCGCCCATCGCGATCACCGATGCGGGCGCATATTTCGCCGATACCTTGCCGCGCAACATCTGGTTGATGATCATCGATCCGATCGCGACCCCGACCGAAAACACCGCGATCGTCAGGCTGGCGACGCGTTCGTCGGCGGTCAGTACATTCTTCACCAGCGGCGGGAAGATGACGATCAGCACCGATCCGATCGTCCAGAAAAAGCTGATCGCGCAGATCGCCAAAAACAGTCGCGGAATGTGCATCGTCGCCGATACCAGCCGCCAGGACGAGGTGATCGGATTGTAATTGACCTGAAGCTTCGGCCCCATTCGCGGGGCAGTGGGCACCATGCGCCCGGTGAACCAGCCGATGACCGCGACGATCAACGTCAGGATCGCGGCTGCTTCGACCGAAATCCAGCCCGCGACGACGGTGCCGGTCAGGATCGACAAATAGGTCGCGGCCTCCACCATGCCGGTGCCGCCGAGCACTTCGTCGTCTTCCAGATGCTGCGGCAGGATCGCGTATTTGATCGGCCCGAAAAAGGTCGAATGCACCCCCAGCAGCAGCACCGACCCGAGCATGATCGCCAGCCCGATATTGATGTATCCGGCACGCGCGATGAAAATGCCCGCCGCGCCGAGCAGCATGATGAAGATTTCCGCCGTCTTGACGATGCGGATGATCCGCGCCTTGTCCAGCGTATCGGCCAATTGCCCCGACAAGGCCGACAACACGAAGAAAGGCAGCATCGCCAGACCCGTGGCGATCGCGTTGAAATTCTGTTCGGCCTGGGCATCGTTGAAAATCTGATAGGTGGCGAACAGCACCACCGCCTGTTTGTACAGATTGTCGTTGAACGCGCCCAGAAACTGGGTGATGAACAGGGGCGCGAAGCGGCGTCGCTTCAATAGCCCGAACGCATTCTTCATGAAAAATCGACTGCCCCGGTCGTGGCGAATGCGGGTGCAATAGCCGAGCGGGGGGAGGGCTCCAACCGCTTTGTGACGGCTGCCATCCCCCGCCGTTCGTTTCGAGCGAAGTCGAGAAACGTTCGCGAACCCGATGCGCGAGTTTTTCGACGTCGCTCGAAACGAACGGGGTGGTTGGGGTTGGCAGGCGATTTGTCGCCAAAACACTGGCAGCCGGGTCTTCACCACGATAGAGCATCAGGCATGCGGTCCTTGCCGAATATCCTGTCCATGTCGCGAATCCTCGCGCTTCCTCTCCTCGTCGGCTTCCTGTGGTGGCCGGAATGGCGGTTCGGGTACGGCGTTGCGTTTGTGATCTACTGCCTGATGGGCCTGACCGATTATTTCGACGGCTATCTGGCGCGGCGGCAGGGGACGGTGTCGAAGCTCGGCGTGTTCCTCGATCCGATCGCGGACAAGATCATGGTGGCTGCGGTCATCCTGATGCTGGTCGGCACGCGGCACGACGTCGCGATCATCACCGGCATCCATATCATCGCGGCGCTCGTCATCCTGCTGCGCGAGATTGCAGTGTCGGGTCTGCGCGAATTTCTGGCGGGGCTGCGGGTGTCGCTGCCGGTCTCGAAACTGGCCAAGTGGAAAACCGCATTGCAGCTCGTTGCGCTGGGTGCATTGATCCTTGTGGGAGCGGTGCCCGATATCTGGTGGGTCAAGGCGGTCGGGTTGGCTTCCCTATGGGGCGCCGCGATCCTGACGCTGATCACCGGCTGGGATTATCTGCGGGTCGGCCTGAAGCACATGGACAGTTGACGCGCCGGTGACGACCATCCTGTATTTCGCCTGGGTGCGTGAGCGGATCGGAACGAGTGCAGAGCGGATCGACGTGCCTGCGTCGGTCGTCACGGTTGCCGACCTGATCGACCTTTTGGGTGATCGCAGCGCGGGGCACGCGGCGGCATTTGCCGATCGCGACCGGCTGCGCGTGGCAATCGACCAGCAATTTGCAGAGTTCGGCGCACCGGTTGCAGGCGCCAGGGAAATCGCAATTTTTCCGCCGGTTACGGGCGGGTGATCGAAGCAAGGATCCAGGTCGATCCGATCGATGTCGGCGGCATCATCGACGGCACCATGGCGGAGGGTGCAGGGGCCGTCGCCACCTTTAGCGGGATCGTGCGGGCGGATGAGGGGGTAAACGCGCTCGAACTCGAACATTATCCGGCGATGACGCAGGCGATCATGCAATCGCTTGCGGAAGAGGCAGGTGCCCGCTGGTCGTTGTTGGGCGCTCGGGTGGTTCACCGGGTCGGCAAGATGACCCCGGGCGAAACCGTGGTTCTGGTCGTGACGATTGCCGAGCATCGCCATGCGGCGCTCGATGCGTGTGCGTTCTTGATCGACACTTTGAAAACCCAAGCGCCATTCTGGAAGCGCGAATGGCGTGGAGCAGCGGGCGACTGGGTCGAGCCCCGCCAAAACGACGACCGGGCACTCGCGCGGTGGCGCGAACACCCGGCCGAAGATTAAGTCGCTCGCCCGCGCTTATTGCGCAGGCGCTGCAGCACCCTGGTTCAAACGGGGGACCAGCACGCCGTTGATGATGTGCACCACGCCGTTCGACGCGGGCACATCGGCCTGCTCGACGAAGCCGACGCTGCCGCCGGTCGAGCGCAACTGGACATTGCCGTTGACGATCGTCGCCGTCAGCGGCTGACCACTTACGGTCGATAGCTGTGCCGTGCCGCCGCCCGCTTCGATCTGGCTCTGGATCGCGGCGGCGTCGAGGCGACCCGATACCACGTGATGCGTCAGCACCGTCGTCAACTGTTGCTTGGCAGCGGGTGCCATTAGCGAATCGACCGTGCCGGCGGGAAGCAGGCCAAATGCCTGATCGGTCGGTGCGAACACGGTGAAGGGACCGGCACCCGACAGCGTGTCGGCAAGCCCGGCGGCCTGAACCGCCTTGACCAATGTGGTCAGGTTGTTGGCTTTGGCAGCGTTGGCGACGATCGTTTGCGTCGCAACCATTGGCGCGCCGCCGACCATGACTTCGGCTGATGCGTCGGCAGAGGTGCCCGTCGATGGCGTCGGGGTGGGTGTCGGCGAAGGCGCGGGCGTCGTCGTCTGCGTGCTGGTCGACGTCGTCGATGCGGACGACATATCGCCATCAGCCATGGTTTCGGAACAGGCGGCTAGGGCTGCGGCACCCGCCATCAGCGACAGGGCAAGGGGAAGCTTTGAAATGCGCGACATCCGAATATCTCCACGATTATGGTCGAATTGGGTTGGCGTGGCTGGGAGCCCACGTGCCCTAATTACGACTCAATTCGCAGATGGTTTCATCGGCGATACGAATTAGATCAAATGCTTCGCACGTTCGTGTCGGCCAGCACGGATGCCAGCAGCCGGAAATCGCGCTCTCTGGGAGAAGCCTTGCGCCACACCAGCGCGATCCGGCGCTTGGCGTTTTCGGCATCGAGCGCGCGCGCATCGATGGTGGTGTTGTCGAGAATGCCAGCGTCGATCGCCATTTCGGGCAACATCGTGACGCCCAGGCCATTGTCGACCATCTGAACGATGGTGTGCAGCGAGGTTCCTAGCATCGTCGCGTGGCCCCGCAATTCGGGATGGGCGCAGGCGGACAGCGCGTGATCCTTCAGGCAATGCCCGTCTTCGAGCAGCAATAGCCGGGCCTCGTCGATATCCTCGGCAACGACGGGGCCGGAGCCGCGCTTGGCTTCATCCTCGGGGAAAGCGACGAACAGCCGGTCCTCGAACAGGGTTTCGATCTCCACGTCGCCGCAGGCATAGGGGAGGGCAAGCAGAACACAATCGGCGCGGCCGTGGTGCAACGCCTCGCATGCCGCAGCGCTGGGCTCCTCGCGCAGAAACAATCTGAGTTCGGGATAATCCTTGCGCAGTCGCGGCAGGATGCGCGGTAGCATGAACGGGGCAATGGTCGGAATGACGCTCATCCGCAGTTCGCCCGACAGCGGACGGCCGGCGGCGCGCGCCATGTCGCCCAGTTCGTCGGCTTCGCGCAGCACCTTGCGCGCTTTGTCCACGATCGATTCGCCCAACGGCGTAAAGCGGACGACGCGACGAGTGCGTTCGACCAGCGTCACGCCGATCAACGTCTCAAGCTCGCGAATCCCCGCCGACAGGGTGGATTGGGTAACGTAGCTTGCCTCCGCCGCACGCCCGAAATGCCCCGCGTCGCGCAGCGCGACGAGATACTGGAGTTGTTTCAGCGTAGGCAGATAGGTGGTCACCGGTGATCGTCTCCGTCGATTGTATGGCGGGAGATAATCACTTCCGGCGATCAGACTAGGGGGCGAGAGCGGCGCACCAACAAATTCACGTCGCTTACCCCAACCGTTCGTCCCGAGTAGCCTTCGAGCTTGTCGAGAAGGCGTATCGAGGGAGGGAAGTTATCGGCCAACTTGCCTCGATACGGGTTCTCGACTTCGCTCGAACCCTACTCGACACCAACGGAGTGGGGGTGGATTTTAGGAGAAAGTGGTGGTGATCTACGCCGCTTCGCTCATCGACTCCGCAGGCAAGCGGATCAAATAATCGAACGCCGACAGTGCCGCCGTCGATCCCGCACCCATCGCGATCACGATCTGCTTGAACGGCACCGTCGTCGCATCTCCCGCCGCGAAAATGCCCGGCTGCGATGTTTCGCCGCGATGGTCGATCTCGATCTCGCCATGCTGGGTCAGTGCGACCGCACCCTTCAGCCATTCGGTATTAGGCACCAAGCCGATCTGAACGAAGATTCCCTCGAGCGCCACTTCATGGACGTCGCCCGAATTGCGGTCCTTGTAGTTCAGGCCGATGACCCGCTCGCCATTGCCGCGTACTTCGGTCGTCATCGCCGAGGTGATGACCGACACGTTGGGCAGGCTGGCGAGTTTACGCTGAAGCACCGCGTCGGCCCGCAGATCGGCAGCATATTCGATCAATGTGACGTGCGCGACGAGACCCGCCAGATCGATTGCAGCCTCGACCCCGGAATTGCCGCCGCCGATGACGGCCACGCGTTTGCCCTTGAACAACGGCCCGTCGCAGTGCGGGCAATAGGCGACGCCCTTGTTGCGATACTCGTCTTCGCCGGGCACGCTCATCTGACGCCAGCGCGCGCCGGTGGACAGGATGACGGTGCGCGCCTTGAGCGACGCGCCGTTCTTCAACCGGACTTCGTGCAACCCGCCTTCGTCGCGCGCGGGGATCAGCGCTTCGGCCGACTGGAGGTTCATGATGTCGACGTCATACTCGCGGACATGACCTTCCAGCGCGGCGACCAGCTTCGGACCTTCGGTGTGGTTGACCGAGATGAAATTTTCGATCGCCATCGTGTCGAGCACTTGTCCGCCGAAGCGTTCGGCGGCGATGCCGGTGCGAATGCCCTTGCGCGCGGCATAGATCGCTGCCGACGCGCCCGCGGGACCGCCGCCGACCACCAGCACGTCGAACGCGTCCTTGTCGGCGATCGCCTTTGCGGCGTTGGCTTCCGCGCCGCTGTCGATCCGGGCGACGATCTGTTCGAGTTCCATGCGGCCCTGGCCGAAGCTTTTGCCGTTCAAAAAGACGGTGGGCACCGCCATGATCTTGCGGCCCTCGACCTCTTCCTTGAACAACCCGCCGTCGATCGCGACGTGGGTGACGCGCGGGTTAAGCACCGCCATCAGGTTCAGCGCCTGCACCACGTCGGGGCAGTTCTGGCACGACAGCGAGAAATAGGTTTCGAACGCGAAATCGCCGTCGAGATCGCGGATTTGGGCGATCAGTTCGGGTGCGGCTTTTGACGGGTGCCCGCCGACCTGGAGCAATGCGAGCACCAGTGACGTGAATTCATGGCCGAGCGGAATACCGGCGAAACGCACCGCGACGTTGGCGTCGCTAGTGCGCGCGATCAGGAAGCTCGGGCGTCGGGCATCATCGCCTTGCGCGACCGTGATCTGGTCGGACAGCGCCGCGATTTCGCCCAGGAGTTCACCCAGCTCGCGCGACTTCGCATCGTCGCCCAGCGAGGCGACGAGTTCGATGGGCTCGCGAATGTTCGCGAGATAGCCCTTCAATTGCTGCGTCAGATTGGCGTCGAGCAAGGCGTGTTCTCCTTGAGATTGAAAAGGTGCGATCCGGACGCAGGCTAGAGGGAGGGGACGCCCACGCCCGGATCGCTGTCAGGCCGCGCGCTGCATCTTCAGGACGCAGCGCGCAGCCCAAGCGGTTTTAGATCTTGCCGACCAGGTCGAGCGAAGGCGCGAGCGTCTCTTCGCCTTCTTCCCACTTGGCGGGGCAGACTTCGCCCGGATGCGCAGCGATATACTGTGCAGCCTTGACCTTGCGGAGCAGTTCGGTCGCATTGCGGCCGACGCCTTCCGAGGTGACTTCCATGATCTGGATCACGCCGTCGGGGTCGATCACGAACGTCGCGCGATCGGCCAGGCCCTGGCCCGCACGCAGCACGTCGAAATTGTTCGAAATGCTGTGGTTCTGGTCACCGAGCATGAAATAGTTGATCTTGCCGATCGCGGGCGACGTGTCGTGCCATGCCTTGTGGCTGAAATGCGTGTCAGTCGAAACCGAGAACACTTCGACGCCCATTTTTTGCAGGGTCGGGTACACATCGGCCAGATCTTCGAGTTCGGTCGGGCAGACGAAGGTGAAATCGGCCGGGTAGAAGAAGAATACGGCCCATTTGCCGGTGACGTCGCGGTCGGTGACCTCGACGAACTTGCCCTGCTTGTAGGCCTGGGTGGTGAAGGGTTTCAGCGTGTCGCCAATCTTGGCCATGTCGTGCTCCTTTTGGGGATGAAATTTCGTTGTGCCGTGCAGCATATAGGTGTGCGATGCGGCAGGATGAAACGGGAAGGGTGATCGTCAGTGATCGCAAAATTCACTCAATAGGGCGCTCCAGCGTTGGATATCCGCTGCAATCACGCATCCGTAACGACTGGCGGTTGCGTTTCATGCATCGCTCGATGAAACTATTGCAACGCAGCATATCCGCGACTTGATCGAAACCATCAAAACAGGGCATCCTGACGCACGAAAGCGTGAACCCACGCGATGAGGAGAGGACCGCCATGTCACTCAGCGATTTTGCATCGAAGCTGCC
Source organism: Sphingomonas sp. AX6 (assembly GCF_902506605.1). GTDB lineage: Bacteria > Pseudomonadota > Alphaproteobacteria > Sphingomonadales > Sphingomonadaceae > Sphingomonas. The sequence goes on along the minus strand of NZ_LR733979.1, from coordinate 2,875,804 downwards.
CGATTTTGCGCGCGACATTCGCGTCAATATCGACCTTTTGCTTGGCGAGGAGGTGCTCGACGATCAGCGCAAATACGGCACGATGCTCGCGTGCGCGCACGTAACCGGGCACCGCCCGCTAATCAGGGCGACAGAGGATGAGACTGCCGACAAGCTGACGCCGGAGGCCGCCAATGCCGCGCGATCGGCGGCGTCGGTAATGACGATGAACAACGTCTATTACCGCTTCGTCCACCTGGCTTCGAACAAGGAATATGGCGCGATGCCGGTCAAGCTTCGCATGAACGCGATCGGGTGTCCGGGGATCGACAATGCCGATTTCGAGATGTTCGGGCTGGCGGTCAGCGCGATCAACGGCTGCGGCATGTGCATCGACGCGCACGAACAGGTGTTGAAACGCGCACGCGTTTCGGCCTGCGAAATCCAGGCGGCGGTGCGGATTGCGGCAGTGATGCAGGCAGCGGCCGCTGCCGACCGGTCACGCGTCGAAATCCGCGCGTGGCAGGATCAACCGGTCACCGCCTGAGCCAGGGCGTAGGCGCTGGTGATGGTCAGCACGACGCCGACCATGATCAGCAACCCTTTTGCCGGCACGCGCTTGGCAATGATCGCGCCGAACGGTGCGGCGGCGACGCCACCGATCAACAGACCGATGACCGCGGTCGTGAATGCCTCCAGCCCAAGCGACAGCAGAAAGGTGATCGAAATCGCCAGCGTCAGCACGAATTCGGCGCTGTTGACGGTGCCGATCGTCGTGCGGGGTTGCGCGCCTTGTACCAACAGATTGCTGGTGACGACCGGTCCCCAGCCGCCGCCGCCCGCCGCGTCCAGGAATCCGCCCGCCAGCGCCAGCGGCTCGACGATTTTGGGCTCACGCTGGAATTTGGGAGAGAACCGGATGCCACGGATCAGCAGATACACCCCGATCGCCGCCAGATAGGCCATGACATAGGGGCGAGTAACAGCCGCATCGATCGTGCTTAGCAGATAGGCACCGGCCACCCCGCCGATCACGCCGGGAATGGCGATCCGCGCGAACAGCCGCCAGTTGATGTTGCGGTGGATCGCGTGACTGACGCCCGAGACGCCGGTGGTGAAACATTCGACCAGATGGACGCTCGCCGACGCGGCGGCGGGGGGTACGCCCAGCACGCTGATCAGCAACGTGCTGGTGATGACGCCGAACGCCATGCCCAGTGCGCCGTCTACCAATTGCGCCGCAAAGCCGATCGCGATGAACGGCAGGATATCGGCAAAGGTAATGCCCTCGAACACGCAGCGCGGCTCCTTCGCGACCGTTGATGCCGGGGACGTTAGGCGCAAACCTATGCCGCACAATCCAATCCCGTATTGGCGTCGCGATAGCGTGGCTTCGCATGGCTGGAAATCACGGGGGTAACGCCCTAAATTGCGGTGCTGACCAAAAGGGGAATGCGGATGCGTGGCATCCTGATCTATCTCGATTCGATCAAGGCGCGCGATCCCGCGCCCCGATCGCGCGCCGAAATCCTGCTATATCCTGGAGTTTGGGCGCTAGCGCATCACCGGATTGCGCACCGTTTGTTCCGCGCGCGACTATTCTTCCTCGCGCGCCTCGTGAATCACTGGGCACGTTTTCTGACCGCAATCGACATTCATCCGGGCGCGAAGATCGGGCGCAATTTCTTCATCGACCACGGTTTTACCGTGATCGGCGAGACGGCGGAGATCGGCGACAACGTCACCATCTATCAGTGCGTGACGTTGGGCGGGACCAGCCCCGACAATGGCGTGGCGGGCAAGCGGCACCCGACGATTTCGGACGGCGCGATCATCGGGTCTGGCGCGCAGGTGTTGGGTCCGATCACGGTCGGACCCCGCGCGCGCGTCGGTGCGAATGCGGTGGTGACCAAGGACGTGCCAGAGGGCGCGGTGATGGTCGGTATCCCGGCGCGCGCGACGATGGTGGAAGGCGGCGGATCGCCTGGCCAGTTCGTTCCCTATGGCACGCCGTGCAGCGAGATGTTCGATCCCGCGACCCAGAAGCTGGAAATCATGCGCTGCGAGCTGGAGACGATGCGCAAGCGGGTCGATGATCTGCTCGCCGAGCGCGACACTGAACAGCGGCGCGACCGCGCCTGATGGGGACGGTCACGCCGTTCCCCCATTCCGGCACGCAGCCCAGTCAGGTCGGGTTCGAACGCATCGAACTCACCCGCATTCTCGATCTCTACGGCAGGATGGTCGCCGCTGGACACTGGCGCGATTATGCGATCCTGCTCGATCGGGAGGTCGCGGTGTTCGCAGCGTTTCGTCGGACGGCGGAAAATCCCGAGGTGCGGATCGAAAAGCGTCCCGCGCTACGCAATCGCCAAGGCATGTGGGCGCTGGTCGCCGAAAGTGGCGCGATTTTGAAACGCGGGCACGAATTGGTGCCGGTGCTGGCCCCGGTCGAACGGCGGCTGCTGAAGCTGGTGGATTGAAAAGACACAGCCTTGGTGAGGCAGTTCGACCAACACCAAATATGATCCGTCATTCCCGCGAAGGCGGGAATCCATACGCACCATCATAGGTTATGGATTCCCGCCTGCGCGGGAATGACGAACAGAATTTATACGACCGGTATGTCGCGTTTGGACGCGGTGAGCCCCAGAAACCGCACCGCGGCGTCGTAATCCGCTTGACGCACTGCGCGGGCCTGCGTCGCGAACATATCCTCGCCCCATTGTTCGATCTGCCAGTCTTCGTCGAGATTGGCCGCCGCCCAGACCGCGTCTGCATCCAGCGCCCGTTCCGCCAATGCCAGCGCGAGCACCAGCGAACCGGTGATCGTCACCACCTGGCTCAGTGCGGCGAGTTCGAAGGCATCGCGCGCCGTGATGGCATCCGCCAGCCGGGCAAGCGTCGCTTGGGGCTGATCGCGGTGCATGATCCCGGTCACGATCTCAAAATGCACATCGTAGCGCGACCGCGCCCAATCGAGTGGTCCGTCCCACACACGGTCCTGGCGTTCGCGAAGCAGGACAGGGTGGTCGCTGCGATAACAGAGCAGATCGCTCTCACCGTAACGGGCAAGGCCGGCGGCGAAGGTGCGCGGATCAGGCGCAATGCGGTCGATCGCAGCGTTGGCCAGGCCGGTCAGCGGCATCGCGCGCGGGTCGATGTCCTCGGCGACGGCGCGCCATTCCTCGGCAATCGCGTCGGCCATCGCCTGCGTCGGCACCGCCAGCGGCATTCGTCCCGGCGTGCGCACCGGACGCCCGTCGAGCCGGATTTCCCAGCCGCTTTCGGTCCGTTCGACCGACTCTGTCTTCCAGAATCGTTTCAAGGCTGGTCCGGCGTCCGCCATTTGTGCGCGAGCGAGCGCGGTAGCGTGGCCATCACCGCCAGCGCCGCCAGGACGATGCCGACTCCGATAATCTTCTGCTCCAGACTGATCGCGCGGCCCAGCAGCACGATGCCGAAGATCGCGCCGGCCGTCGGCACGATGCGCGCGACCACGATCAGGAAATATCGATTGCGCGCGGTTTCGTCTTCCTCGGTCATGTCCGCTCCAGATAATCGGGGATCGCGCTCGCATGGTCGAGCACATGAATCGCGCCCGCTGCAACCAGTTCCTCCGGCGCATGATAGCCCCAGGATACGCCAAGCGGATGCGCGCGCGCGGCGACCGCCATCGCCATGTCGTAGCTGGTGTCGCCGATCATTACCGTCGTCTCCGGCGTCGCGCCTGCTTCCGCCATCGCCATTTCGACCATCGAGGGATGGGGCTTCGACGGGTGGCGGTCGGCGGTCTGAAGCGTCACGAAGCGGTGCTTCAGCCCATGATGGTCGAGCAGCAGGTGCAGGCCGCGATCGGATTTGCCCGTCGCGACCCCCAGCACCCAGCCCGTCGCGTCGAGCGCCTCGATCGTCTCCGCGATGCCATCGTAAAGCGGCTCGGCCGCCATCCCGCCCGAGCGGCGCATCTCGATGAACCGGTCGCGGTAGCATTGGGCGAGATGGACATGCAGGTCGGGTTCCGCGTCGGGGATCAGCGTCGCCACCGCTTCGACCAGACTGAGCCCGACGATACGGCGGATGGCGTTGCGATCGGGCAAGTCGAGCCCGGCCTGGCCGAAGGCCTCTTCCATCGCGCGATAGATATTGGCTTGGCTGTCGACCAAAGTGCCGTCGCAATCGAATAGCGCGAGTCGGTTCATGCGTCGCGCATCAAGCGCGCCATTTCCCGGTCGCCGCGCCCGTCGAGCGCGTCTGCGGCCGACAGGCGAGCGGCTTGCGATTTGGTCTGCGCGAGTTTGCGAGTGCCGCGCCAGTCGGTCACGTCCAGTGCGAAACCCTGAATGGCGCGGGTCATCTTCTCGAAGCGTTCGGCCTCCATCTTGGCGCGAGTCCAGATCGGCTTGGGCGACAGCCGCGCTTCGTGCTCGGCGGCAAGCGCATCGATCTGCGCCACCAGGGCGTCGTGCGACAGCGCCGACACGCGCCCTTCGAGTTCGACCGCGACATAATTCCAGGTCGGCACCTGAGCCGGTCCTTCGTCATACCAGTCGGGACTGACATAGGCGTCGGGGCCGTGGACAACGAGCAGTCCGGTTGCGCCGTCGAGATGTTTGGTGATGTCGTTGCCGAGCGACAGATGGAAGGTCAGCCGTTCGTCTCCTTCCCAAGTTACCGGCATATGCGCCACGCGTGGCCCTTCGGAGGTCGACGCGAACAGCGCACCGAACGCCATCTGACGCACGAAATCGCGCATCGCGTCTTTATCCTGCCAGCGAAAGGCGGGGTGCGGATGCATCAGCCGCGCTTGGTTGGCGGCGGGCGCCTGGCACCCGGTTTGGGGGCACCCGCTTTCGGCCCGCCCGGCTTCGGCGATCCGGGCCGCGTGCTGCCGGGTTTAGCCGGGGCGGGCTTCTTGGCGCCTGGTTTGGGCGCGCGGGTCGTCGGCGCGCGCACGGGGGCATCGCCGCCTGCACGACCGCGCCGTTCGCCACGGCGTTCCTTGCGGACCTGCTTGGCGTGCTGACGGGCCTTGGTTTTCAGTTCCTCGCGGGTGGCGGGGGGCGGCGTGTCGTCGGGTTCGAAAATGTCGCCCAGCGACGGATCGAAGCCCAACGTATGGATCGACTCGGCGAAATGGCTCGGCAATTCGGCCGTCACTTCGATCTTGCCGCCATCGGGGTGATCGACGCGGATGCGACGCGCGTGAAGGTGCATCTTGCGACTGATGCCCCCGGTCAGAAACGCTTCCTGCCCGCCATATTTGCCGTCGCCGACGATCGGGTGGCCGATCGCCGCCATGTGGACGCGCAACTGGTGCGTGCGGCCCGTGTGCGGCATCAGCAGCACCCAGGCGGCGCGATTGCCCGCGCGTTCGACGACCCGGTAGCGGGTGCGCGCGGGCAGCCCTTCCTTTTCATCGACATGCATCTTCTCGCCGCCGCTGCCGGGTTGCTTGGCGAGTGGCAGGTCGATGAAACCGTCCTGGATATCGGGCACCCCGACGACCAGGGCCCAATAGGTCTTGCGCGCGGTGCGGCTGGAGAAATTCTTGGCAAAGGTTGCCGCCGCACGCGCAGTGCGGGCGATCAGCAGCGCTCCGCTGGTATCCTTGTCGAGCCGGTGGACCAGTTTCGGGCGGCTCTCGCCATCGAAGATCAGCGCGTCGAGCAGGCCGTCGACATGCTCGGTGGTCTTGGTTCCGCCCTGCGTCGCCAGGCCCGGGGGCTTGTTGAGCACAATCGCCTGTTTGTCGCGGTGGATGACTAGGCTTTGTGCGAATTCAACCTGTTCGTCGGACAGTTCTTCGCGCTGTACCTTGGGTTTTGCGGTCGGCTTTTCGGGTTCGGCAGGGGGAATGCGCAGCGTCTGGCCGACCGCCAGCCGGTCTCCGGGATTGGCGCGCGCGCCATCGATGCGGATCTGACCGGTCCGCGCCCAGCGCGATACGGTGTTGAAATTGGCGTCGGTCAAATGACGTTTGAACCAGCGATCGAGCCGGATGCCGTCATCATCGGCCTCGACCACGAACTGGCGCACGCTGGGCTGTTCCTTGTCGCTCATGCCGTCACCGCGCGTACAAGCTGGATACCGGCGACCAGCGCGACGATCGATCCGATCACCGAGGCGAGGATATAGGGGAGGGCGGCGATCCACCCCCCGCGCTCGGCCATCAACACCGCGTCGAGCGAGAATGCAGAAAAAGTGGTGAATCCGCCAAGCAGGCCGACGCCGATCAGCAGACGCGCCGCCTCTCCACCTGCGACCAAACCGCGCGCGAGCAAGCCCGCGAGTACGCCCATGGCCAGGCTGCCGACGATGTTGACGGCCAGCGTGCCCCACGGATAGCCGGGGCCGAACAGCGACAGGCTGGCGCGCCCGACCAGATGTCGCGCGCCCGCGCCGACGGCACCGCCCGCCATGACCAGAATTAGAGTACCCATATCCGTGCGCCTAGCGCGAATCGGCGCGGGCCGGAAGGGCGTGCGTTACCGCGCGCGAACGACGAGTGCGACGTCCGAGCCGCCGCCATCGCGCGGATCGACGAACAGGGCGTAGCGTTGGCCGTCGGGATGGCGACCCGCGAGCCGCTGGCCAACCGTGTCCGCCTGACGATCGGAAGCATAGCGGGCAGCTTTCGCTCGGGTGAAATACCAGTCGGTCAGCGTGTCGGGCGGCAGGTCGCTCCAGAACCGCACCACGCGCAAGTCGCAGCGTTGGCTCGATGCGCCCGCGGCCTCGATCACGCGGGCATTGGGGATCAGTGGAACGGCATCGGATAGGCGGGTTGCCCAGCCGTTCGAATAGCCGAGTTGCGCGCCACACTGGCCCGCGATCGGGGCCGCCAGCGTGGCGAGCGTCAGGGCTTCGCGCGCGTTTGCGCAATCGCTACAGCCCTCGCCCGTGGCGGCGGGTGCCGCCTCAAGCTTTTCCCGCGCGATCAGGTCTGCGGTGTTGCCGCGCGCGGCGACATCGGACGCTGGGATCGGGGCGGTAAAGGGGCCGGACGGCGGACGGACCGAATTGGTATTGGCGCGCGCGGAAAGCATCGGATCGGTCGTGATCGGATCGGCGAGCGCTACCACAACCGCGGGATCGCCGGCGTCGGCAGCAAGCTCGCGCTCCAGCGCCGCGAGCGGGTCTTCGCTCGGCGCATCGCCGCACGCGGCGAGGGCTATGAGGATCGGAAGGGTGAGGGTGGCACGCATTTGCACGGGGTTATGGCGGATGCCCCGTTAAGAAAGCGTCTCGGCCCCATATCAGCGCGCGATCGTGTCTTAGTCTATTGCCACACCGTACCGTCTCCCCCATGTTGTGGCCATGAACATCATCTCGATCCTGATCGGCATCGTCTCGCTGCCTTTGCTCCTCATCGGCTTCATGCCGTTTCTCGGCTGGTCGCTCTGGCTATTGTTGCTGATGCCCGTGGTCGGCGCGGCGGTCGGTGCCTTGTCGAGCAAGAATACGGGGCGCAATTTCAACCTGGTCCTGCTGGTGATCGGTGCGCTGCGCCTGATGCTGGGCGGCGGGATTATCTGATCGCTTAAAAAACAAGGCCCGGTATCTTTCGATACCGGACCCCGTTTCTCCCGTTCTCACACTCGAAAGTATGGGAAATTTCAGCGGCAGGTAACCTGACCTCGGTCGATCGATGCGCCAAGTACGGCACCGACGCCTGCACCAAGCAAGGTGCCCAGTGTCGCTGAGCGACCATTCGACAGGACGTTGCCGAGGACGCCGCCACCGATACCACCCACGATCAGGCCGGTCGTGCCGTCCGAACGGCGACAATAGTAACGCCCGTTGCTGCCCGCATAGACACGGTCGTTCCGACCCAGACGGCGGGTCTGGTAATAGCGGCCGTCGCGATAGTAATTATCGGCGTAATAGCCACGCTGGCCCCGCTCGAAGCGGTTATAGTCGTAGTTGCGATATTGGCGCCAATCGCGAGTGTCGCGGCGCAACTCGCGCTGGGCCTGACGCGTATCTTGACGATATTCGCGCTGCGCCTGACGCACGTCGCGGCGGCTGTCGGCGCGGCGGACATCGCGGTTATAGTCGCGTTGGGCATCGCGGACATCGCGGTTATATTCGCGCACGTCGCGATTGCTTTGTGCGTCGGCCGGGGCGGCCATCACGGGGATCGAAACAGCCGCGATCATGGCGGCAAGAATATGAGTACGCATCGAAACTTCTCCATCCGATTGCAGTGAGGACAAAACGGCCCGACTGCGGACGAGGTTGCGTGAACCGAAAACTACATCGCGTTCACAGTTGCGACAGGTTTGTGATGCATTTGAATGGCCACCCCCCGTTTGTTTCGAGCGAAGTCGAGAAACATAAGCGAGGCGCTTGCTAGCGTTTCTCGCCTTCGCTCGAAACAAACGGGGGGGGTGGTCCTAGATCCGGTGATCGAGTGGGTAGGCGAACAGCAGGTCGGCATCCTCGATGGCAATCAGGCGCTCGCTGCCGGTCAGCGTGAGGCAATCGCCCGCTTCGAATACGACATCGCCGAATTTGCCCGAACCCGTAACCGGTACCAGCCACCCGGTAACGCCGTCCGGCAAATTGACCCCACGCTCACCGCCCGACCAGCGTTCGACCGTGAACTTCGGCCCCTCGACCAACAGTTCGCGCCCCTCTGCGACCTCACCCGGTGCGGGCGGTGCGACGAAGGGCTTGGCATCGGACACTGCGACTCCGTCGTCGAGATGAAGTTCGCGCGGGCGACCGTAATCATAGAGGCGGTAAGTGGTTTCGCTGTTCTGCTGGATCTCGATCAGCGTGATCCCTGCGCCGATCGCATGGACGGTGCGCGAAGCGGCGTAGATGAAATCGCCAGCCTTGACCGGTTTCCAGTCGAGCAGCTGTTCGATCGAGCCGTCGAGCGCGGCGGCGCGTAGTTGCTCGGCATCGAGTATGTCGCGCGTGCCGATCGCGATCGTCGAATCGGGTTCAGCCGCCAGCACCAGCCAGCATTCGTCCTTGCCGCGCGGCAATCCGCGGGCGCGCGCCTGATCGTCGTCGGGATGAACCTGGACCGACAGTTTTTCGCTGGTGAACAGATACTTGACGAGGAGATCTGGCGTGTCGTCGCCCGGCGATTTATACCAGACCTCGCCGATCGGATCGCCATCCTCGGGCGGGTTTTCAAACCCCGGCCATAGGTCATGTCGCCCCCAAGGCTTTTCGACGCGGTGCATCTCGAGAAGGGTGACGGTCATGGTCGCTCCGATAGGCCAAATAGTATGTCGATCCCAACGCTTCGCACCGACCGGCGCTCCCTGCGCCATGCACCGAAATTGCGACGTGCGAAAATACATTGTTAGGAATGCCGCGCCTGGTCTAATAGCCGATCCTATGCGTATCCCGACCCCCCGTTCGCTCGCGCTTGCGATTTCCGGCGCCGTTCTGCTTTCGGCCTGTGCCGGCACCAACAATGCCCGTACCGACACCCCCTATGTCGCGCGCGACGTGGGCACGCTGTATTCCGCGGCGAAGGACCGGCTCGATCGCCGCCAGTACAAACTGGCCGCGGCGCTGTTCGACGAAGTGGAACGTCAGCATCCCTATTCGGTGTGGGCGCGCCGCGCGATGCTGATGGGCGCGTTCAGCCATTATATGGACCGCGAATATACCAATTCGATCCAGTCGTCGCAGCGCTTCTTGTCGATCCATCCCGGCAATCGCGATGCGCCCTATGCCTATTATCTGATCGCGCTCAGCTATTACGAGCAGGTTAGCGACGTGACGCGCGATCAGAAGATCACCCAGCAAGCGCTTGCTGCGCTGGGCGAATTGACGCGTCGCTATCCCAACACGCGTTACGCCGCCGATGCGCGGTTGAAGATCGATCTGGTCAACGACCATCTGGCCGGCAAGGAAATGGAAGTCGGGCGTTTCTATGCCGTGCGCGGTCAGTGGCTGGCGGCGTCGATGCGCTTCCGCAGCGTCGTCGATCAGTATCAGACCACGACTCACGCCCCCGAAGCGCTGATGCGCCTGACCGAGGCCTATCTCGCGCTGGGCGTGCCCGAAGAAGCCAAGAAATCGGCGGCGGTGCTGGGGCGCAATTATCCAGACACCGAATGGTATGAGCGCGCCTATGAACTGATGCAGCGTCATGCGCCGAACACCGAAATCGCGTCGGCGACCACGGGTAGCTGATCTCCATCGAACCAGGCGATATTGCACTGTGCTGACTGCGCTCTCGATCCGCGACGTGGTGCTGATCGAGGCGCTTGACCTCGATTTCGCGCATGGACTGGGCGTGCTGACCGGGGAAACGGGGGCGGGCAAATCGATCTTGCTCGACGCGCTGGGGCTGACGCTGGGGATGCGCGGCGACGCATCGCTGGTGCGGCACGGGTCGGTGCAAGCAGTTGTGACTGCCAGTTTCGAACTCCCCGCGATGCCGCCTGCGCTCTCCGAGCGACTAGGCGAGCAGGGGATATCGATCGAACCCGGCGAGCCGCTGATGATCCGGCGGCTGGTCAAGGCCGATGGCGGCAGCCGTGCCTTCGTCAACGATCAGCCCGCCTCGGTCGCCTTGCTGCGTGAACTCAGCGGATTTCTGGTCGAAATTCACGGCCAGCATGACGATCGCGGATTGCTGAACCCGCGCGGTCACCGGGCGTTGCTCGACAGTTTCGGTGGCATCGATACCGGCGGATTGGCGCGGTTGCACCGGGCATGGCGCGACGCGCAGGAAGCACTGGCGATCGCCCTGGACCAACGCGATACCGCCGAGCGCGATCGCGAATGGCTGGAACATGCCGTCGCCGAACTCCGTGCGCTTGCCCCCGAGGCGGGCGAGGAATTGGCGCTGGCCGATCGACGCGCATCGATGCAGCGCGGGGAAAAGATCGCGGGCGACCTTCAGACGATTTCGGATGTTCTCGACGGATCGGACGGCGGCCTGTCGAAGCTGCGTCAGGCGGCACGGGTGCTCGACCGAGTGGCGGAGGATCACCCGACGCTTGGTGAGGCGCTGGCCGCGATCGACCGCGCCATCATCGAGGCGAGCATGGCCGAGGATAAGTTGGGCGAGGCCGCCGAAGCGCTGGCGTTCGACCCCGCCGCGCTCGAAGCCGACGAGACCCGGCTGTTCGCGTTGCGGGCGGCGGCGCGCAAACACCGGGTGCAGCCCGACGATCTTGCCGCGCTTGCCGCCGAGCTCGAAGCTAAGCTCGCCCTGATTGAGGGCGGAGAGACAGCGGTGGCACGGCTGGAGGCGGCGGTGAGCGCTGCCGAGGCGGCATATCGAACCGAGGCGGAAGCGATCACGGCCATACGGGTCGCCGCTGCCGAACGGCTGGACGCGGCGGTCGCGTCCGAACTCGCGCCGCTGAAACTCGATGCCGCGCGGTTTCGGACGTCGGTCGACGCGATGCCTGCCGATCAATGGTCTTCGCACGGTGCAGACCGCGTCGAGTTTATGGTGTCCACCAATCCCGGTGCGCCATTCGCGCCGCTCATCAAGATTGCGTCGGGCGGCGAATTGTCGCGCTTCATTTTGGCGCTCAAGGTCGCGCTCGCGGAAGAAGGCGGTGCCGCGACGCTGATCTTCGACGAAATCGATCGCGGCGTCGGCGGTGCGGTGGCCAGTGCGATCGGCGAACGCCTGTCGCGGCTGGCGGGTAAATCTCAGGTATTGGTCGTGACTCATAGCCCGCAGGTGGCGGCACGCGGCGCGCGGCACCTGTTGATTGCCAAAAGCCATGACGGGATCGTTACGCGTACCGGCGTCACGCCGCTGGGGGCCGATGCCAGGCGCGAGGAAATCGCCCGAATGCTGTCGGGCGCGACGGTGACCGACGAAGCAAGGGCGCAGGCGGACCGGCTGCTGGAGACGGCCTGATATAACCGTCGCTCCCGCGCAGGCGGGAGCCCAACTCCTGAGGTTTCCGCAAGCGGCTATCTCGGGTGATGGACCCCCGCCTTCGCGGGGGTGACGAGGCTATTCGGCAGCCCCGCGTTCCGGAACCGTCCAGCTATAGATCATCGAGCTGCCGACCATCTTCGATTCTTCCGGTTCCCAGTCGCCCATGCGAAAAGCGTGGCTGACGATGCGAGTGCCGGGCTTCAGTTCGGCAAGCAGTTTGGGACGCAGCTTCTCATTAAGCGAATCGAGCAGGTACAGCGTGATCACGCTCGCATCCGAAAAATCGCTGGCAAACAGGTCGGCCTGGCGGAACTGGACCTTGCCGGTCACGCCCTGCGCGCGGGCATTGTCATTGGCTTCCTGAATGCGGGTCGGGTCGATGTCGATCCCGACCGCTTTCTTCAGATTGGCGCGTTTTACCGCTGCGATGGGGATGCGCCCGTCACCCGAGCCCAAGTCATACAGTACGTCGCCGTCCTTGACGTCGGCCATGTCGAGCATCGCGTCCACGACTTCGGGCGGGGTGGGGACGTAGATCACGTCGGGACGGCGCGGTTCGGCTTCCTGTGTCGCGGTCGTCGCGGCCTGTTCGCCGGGCGTGCCGTTCGAAAGCGCGGGCGCGCTGGTGCAGGCCGCAAGCGTCAGGATCGCGGCAGTCATCATCGTTTTCACAAGGCCATCTCCTCAGGGTCGTCATCATTGGGGGTCATGAACATCAGGATCGCGCCGCCGACCACCAGCACCGCGACGCCCGCGAAGGCACCCCAGCCGGTATAGGTGACGCTGGACCACAGCAGATATGCCGTGGTCGCGCAGAAAATCGCGGGCGTAATCGGATAAAGCGGGACTTTGAACGGGCGCGGCCGATCGGGCTCGCGGACGCGCAGCACGAACAGCGACAGGCCGGTCAGGAACAGGAACAGCCAGAACACCGGCGCGGTGTAATCGACCGCGAGCTGGAACCCGTTGCGTGCGAAGGCACCCGCCAGCACCAACAGCAATGCGATTGCCCCTTGTGCAATCATCGCGTTTCCCGGCGTATCGCGTTTCTCATCCCATTTCCCGAGCCATGAAAGCAGGCTGAACCGGCGTCCTAGCGCGCAGGTGGTGCGTGCGCCCGTCAACGCGGTGGCATTGGCGGAGGTGAGCGCGGCAACCGCGATGATGACGCTGAGGATCGCAGCCCCTACATCGCCCATCGCGGCATCCATGACCGCGGCGGCTACCGCATCGCTCTCCGCCATTCCGGCAATGCCCAGAACGCGCAGGAAGGCCATATTGGCGAGCAGGTAAAGCACCGTCACGATCAGCAATCCGCCGACCATCACCGGCGCGATCCGGCGCGGCGCGTCCTTCATTTCGGCGGAGACGTACACCGCCTCGTTCCAACCGCCATAGGTCAGCAGGACGAAGATCATCATCATGCCGAGTGCGCTTTCGCCCGAGACGGGGCGGGGCGCAGTGCCTTCGGGAGCGAGCAGCAGGCCCGCGACGATGACGACGATCAGCCCGACCACTTCGGCGACGGTCAGCCATTTTTGCGCCGTTGCACCTTGCCTGACGCCCAGCCAGTTCAGCGCACTGACGCCAATGACCGCAATCGCCGCCCACAGAACCGGCGGGCCGGAGCCCGGCAGGATCGCAACGACATAATCGGCGAACACATAGGCAAGCAGCGCAAGGCTGCCGGTCTGGATCACCGCCAGCCGCGCCCAGGCATAGAAGAATGCGGTGCGCTGACCATAAGCGCGGCCGAGGAAATGATAGTCGCCGCCCATATTAGGATAGGCCGATGCGAGTTCGGCGTAGCAGAGCGCGCCGATGATCGAGAGCAGGCCGCCAAGTCCCCACGCCGCGAGCAGCAAAGCCTCATCACCGCCCGCCGCGCCCGCGACCAGGGCGGGTGCGCGAAAGATGCCTGCACCGATGACGATGCCGACGGTGATCGCCAACACATCGGCGATGCCCAACGTCTTGCGCGGACTGCCAAAGTCCGCACGCGAGTAAGTGGTGAGCGGTGGAGGAGAAGAAATCGAGGTGCTGCTGTCGGTCACGAAAGGGCCGGCATGGTACGAAGACTCCCGAGGCGAAGACGCGGGAACAGCGCCGCGAATGAACCAACAGCCTAAGCCGGGCAGGGTTCCTTAGTAAAGCTGAACGACCAGGGCATGGATGCGACAATCGGCGACACAAAAGCGGGCTTCCCGGCACAGGTCTGCGACACAAGACCCCCAAATTGGCATCGTCCGGAGAGAAACCGGACATGTGAAGGAGGAAGTTTCGATGAAGAAATTCGCCATGCTCATCGCCGGTTTCGGCATTGCCGCAGCCGCCGTCCCCGCCACTGCCAGCGCCCAGAATGGCTGGCAGACGATCAACCAGCGCCAGGCGCGGATCGAGATGCGGATCAACCAGGGCATTCGCAACGGCGCGCTCAACCGCAACGAAGCGGTGCGTCTGCGGACCCAGTTCCGTCAGCTGTCGCAGCTCGAGAATCAGTATCGTCGCAGCCGGCCGGGATTGACCGTCGCCGAACGTCGCGACCTTGATCGTCGCTTCGATCGCCTGTCGCAGCAGGTCCGGACGCAGAAGAACGATCGCCAAACCAATCGCGGGCGCTAAGCGCTACGCGATATGACTTCCAGCGATGGCCCCGTCGGGAAACCGGCGGGGCCAACTGGTATCAGCGCAGCGGCTTTCCGCTATCGGCCCATTTGTCGAGGATCGTCGATTGCGGAAGCGTGTTGGGCGCAACCGTGGCTTCGCGATAGGCGGGTTGCAGTTGGGCGACGTCGGTGACCGGCGCGGACACGGTTGAGGGAAGCGTGACCGGCGCAACGAGTGGTGCCGTGCGACCAGATAGCGCATCCGCGACGTCATTGCCGACATCCCGGCGACCCAGCGGGCCAGGAAGCGGTTCGCCCCCGGTGTAAACGGCCGAAAAGGCGCGCGGCGTCCCCCAATACCCCTTCCAGCGGTGGAAGAAGTGCGCGCCGTAAACCCCCGTCATCACAAGGCTTTTGTTCCAGTACGGTGTGACGGCATAGGTATGATAATGCGTCGCCATGCCGACGGGTGCGAACACGCGCCCCGATAGCGCGAGATCGGCGGCGCGGCGTGCGCGATCCCAAGCGCGCGCCGCGGGCTTTCGCGCCATCGCGCCGTCGCAGGCATAGCTGAACTGGCAACCCTTGCGGTCCGACCCCTGATAGATCACGCCGCAGACCGTATTGGGAAAGGTCGGGTGGCGGACACGGTTGAGGATCACCTGCGCCACCGCGGCTTGCCCATCATCGGGTTCGCTGGCGGCTTCGTAATAAATCGCGGTGGTCAGGCACTCGAGCGCGCGCGCGCGGTCGAGCGACGACCCACGAAAGGCAAAGGGCGGGGCCGCGACCAGTGTCGGGTCAGCGGTGGGCAGGTAATCGGCGGGCTCTTCGGGCAGCGCCGTCGTGCCGGTCATGCCGGGCAGGCTTGCGCCGTAAGGCGCGGCGGCTGCCTCGATCGGCGCCACACGGGTTTCGCTGGCATAGGCGACGACGGTCGGTTCACCACGATCGAACGCGGCTTGGGCGGTGAAACCCAGCCCCACCAGGGACGCGACCAACGTCGCCGCAACGACGCGCAGCCGCTTTGCACGCCGGTCGATCAGCCGGGGCTTGGTCGCAAAGGGGGCAGGGCGGCGCGGAGACATCGGCGCTGACTTAGCGCAATTTACTTACCCGATCTTGCGCGTTTTCCGCACCGTCCCTGCATGGCACGAGTATTGGTTAACGTAGCGCCTCCCCTGGAAAGGTGAGGATCATTTGAGCGTAGCGGTGTCGAGATCGAGCGATGCCGCAGGGATGATCTCCACCGTCGGATACGCCTTTCGCAGGTCGTCGATGAACAGCTTTGCATTGCCGACCACGACGATGCTGGCTTTGTCGGTCGCCAGATAGCGTGCGGCGGCAGCTTGCGCGGCCTGTGGCGAAACCCCCTGAACCTGCTCGACATAGCGCTGCAACTCGGACAAAGGCACGCGGTCGGTGGCGTAATCGGCGATGACGCCCGCAATGCCCGAGGTCGTCTCAACCGATCGCCCGAAGCCGCCGATCAGCACCGCCTTGCGCGTATCGAGTTCGGCAGCGGTCGCGGGTTCGCGGCCAAGGCGCTCGATCTCGGCGCGGATCAGGCTGACCACTTCGGCAGCGGATTCGTTCTTGGTCTGGGTGCGGACGGTGACCGGGCCGGGCAACCGCCGTCCGTCGACGCTGCTGCCAGCACCGTAGGCCAGCCCGCGCTTGATGCGAATTTCCTGGTTGAGCCGCGACGAGAAGCCGACGCCCAACACCGCATTGGCGACCGACGCCGCATAGAAATCGGGCGAACGCCGCTCCAGCCCGCCGCGGGCCAGCACCACACCCGCCTGACCCGCGTCCGGCAGATCGACGACGATCACGCGCGGTGCGGGCAGCGCGGCGACGGCAGGCGCGGGTGCCGCAGTGCCGCTGGCCTTCCAGTCGGCAAATAGCCGTTCTGCCTCGGCACGCGCGCGATCGGGCGTGATGTCGCCGACCAGTACCAACGTCGCCGTTTCTGGCCGCCAGGCGGCGCGATAGGCGGCGGTCAGGTCGTCGCGGGTGACTGCCTTCAACGAAGCCTCGGTCGTCGCGCCACCATAAGGCGTGGTGCCGAATGCGGCGCGGCTGGCGACCATCCCGGCAAGCGCGGCGGGGTCTTTCATCTGGACGTTGATGCCGTCGATCGACTGGGCACGGGCGCGGTCGAGTTCTTCCTGCGCGAACGCAGGATTGCGCGCGACATCGGCGAGCAGCGTCATTGCAGGCGCCAGTTGATCCGATTTTATCGTCAGCGATACCGCCGAGGAGTCCGGCCCCGCGCCGCTGCCGATCGACCCGCCAAGCGATTCGATGGCCGCCGCAATCTGGGTCGCAGAACGCGTCGTCGTGCCCTTGGTCAGCAATTCGGACGCCATCGACGCCAATCCCGCCTTGCCTTGCGGGTCGAGCGCCGCGCCGCCATCGGCGATCAGCGTCGCGCTGACGATCGGCACGTCGCTTTTCTGCACGGTGACGACGCGCATCCCGTTGGCGAGCGTTACCTCGACCGGCGTGGGGATCACGGCGGCGACGGGCGTGCCGGGTTCGGGCGGCAGGATGCGTTCGGCGACGCTGGCGCGTTCGTGGATGACGATGTTGGGCGGGGTTTCCAGCTTCCGGGCGATCACGGTTTCCGGGACCGCGATCGTGCCCGCAGGTGCATCGGCGGGCTTCGATTCGGCCGGTAGATAGTGGATCACCGCGCTGCGTTCGTCGCGCAGCCATTCGCGCGCGACACGCTGGATATCGGCGGCCGTCACTGCCTGAAGCGCCGCCAGCTCGCGATCGGCGGCACGCGGGTCGCGATCGACGATCGCGCCATTCGCGACGGCAAAGGCCTTGCCGGTGGCGGTTTCGCGCTCGTTCAGCGCCGCAGTGACGATTTCGTTTTTCGCCTCGGCCAGTTCAGCGGCGGTGACGGGGGTGTCACGCAAACGCGCCAGTTCGCGGCGCAGCCCGGCCTCTCCGGCCTCTGCCGTCTGCCCGCCTGACAGGATTGCGTAGAGCGCGAGCGTCCCTGGCCCCTGCGGCGCGGAGAAGAAGGTACTGGCCTGAACCGCGGTGCGGTCGCGATAGACGAGGCTCTGATACAGCCGCGAATTGTCGCCCCGCGACAGGATCGCCTCCATCAATTTCAACGCAGCGACGTCGCGGTGGCCGCTCGCTGGACCCTGATAGCTGAGCAGGACAGCAGGCAGCGGCGTGTTGGGCTCATACACCGTATAGCGCGCAGCGGTCTTGCGTGCGGGTTCGGCGACATCGACGCGCGGGATCGGACGGTTCGGACGCGAAATCTTGCTAAAATACTGGTTCACCCAGCGGTCGAGTTGCGCGGGATCGAAATTGCCTGCGACGACGAGCACCGCATTGTCGGGCCGGTAATAGGTGGCGTGGAAGGCGCGAATATCCTCGATCGTCGCGGCGTCCAGATCCTCGATGCTGCCGATGCCGGGGCGGGCATAGGGGTGGTTCGCATAGGAAACCATCGGCAGATACAGGTAGAACAGCTTGCCATAAGGTGCTGCCAGCACGCGGCTGCGCAGTTCCTCCTTCACCACTTCGCGTTCGGACGCGAATACCTTGGGATCGATGACCAGCGATCCCATCCGGTCGGCTTCGGCGAACAGGATGCGCTCCAGATGGTTGGCGGGGACGACCTGAAAATAATTGGTGTAGTCGTCGGCGTTCGACGCATTGTTGAACCCGCCGACATCCTCGGTCAGCCGGTCCATCTGCTCGTCGACCAGATTGCGGGTCGATTTGAACATCAGATGTTCGAACATGTGCGAAAAGCCCGAACGCCCGGCGGGATCGGCCTTCGACCCGACATCGTACCAGACGTGCACCGCGACGTTTGCCGTATTGGTGTCGCGGATCGCGTAAACCTTCAGCCCGTTGGGCAAAGTCCGTTCGGTGAACGCGATCGGCTGGACTTGCGCAGCAGCAGGCGCGGGCGGATTGGTCTGCGCGAGTGCGGGGAGGGCGAGGAGCGATGCTCCCAGCAAAAGGGCTGTCCGGCCAAGGCGCATGTTCGATTCCCCCGAAGAATTATGGCGCGCCGGTTTCCCGCGCGTTGATCGCGGCGAACCTGCGCGATTTCGGGGGCGTCTGCAAGGGTGTGTTAGGGGAGGGTTACGCTATCGGCTGTACTCCTGCGAAAGCGGGAGTGTTGGCAACACGTGGCGCGTTCGCGGCCCACGCTCCTGCTTTCGCAGGAGCACTAGGGCGCTCAGTCTTTCTTGCGTCGCTGGGCGAACAGCACCGCTGCCGCCAATGCCGCCGAACCCAGTCCTGCAGCAACGCCGATCTTGGCGAGGGGCAGCTTACCCTTGGCTGAGGGCTCGGGCGCGGTGGCGCGCTCGCGGGCCTGCTTGGCATCCTTGGCAGCGGCAAGGATTTCGTTGGTTTCGGGCTGGTCGTCGGTGTTGCTCAACAGTCTCTCCGTGGATCATCGGACGCTTGGCGTCATTTGTTATAGTAGTTCGTGCGGAAGTCGTTTGCGAATTCGGTAAGCCGCCCTTCGCCGATGGCGGCGCGCAGGTCGGCCATCAGCGCCTGATAGAACCAGATATTGTGCTCGGTCATCAGCATCGCGCCGAGGATTTCACCGGATCGGACGAGATGATAGAGATAGGCGCGGCCCCAGTTCCCGCAAACCGGACAGGCGCAGCTTGGATCGAGCGGCCCCTGATCCTCCGCGAATTTCGCGTTCCGGATGTTGATCGGCCCCCGCCGTGTGAAGGCCTGACCGGTGCGACCCGACCGCGTCGGCAGCACGCAGTCGAACATGTCGATCCCACGCTCGACCGCGCCGACAATGTCGTCCGGCTTGCCGACACCCATCAGGTAGCGCGGTTTGGCGGGATCGAGCTGGCCGGGCGCGTAGTCGAGCACGCCGAACATCGCCTCCTGCCCCTCGCCGACCGCCAGGCCGCCGACAGCGTAACCGTCGAAACCGATATCCAGCAGCGCATCCGCCGAGGATTTGCGGAAATCCTGATCGAGCGCGCCCTGCTGGATGCCGAAGATCGCTGCGCGGCCCGCATGATCGCCGCCGCCGTCGAACGCCGCACGGCTGCGCTTTGCCCAGCGCATCGATCGTTCCATTGCCGCGGCCTGGAGGTCGCGGGCCGAGGTGGTGGGGACCAACTCGTCGAACGCCATGATGATGTCGCTGTCGAGCAGACGCTGGATCTCGATCGAGCGTTCGGGGCTGAGCAGATGCCGGGTGCCGTCGAGATGCGATTTGAAGCTGACGCCTTCCTCCGACCTTTTGGTCAGGTCGGCCAAGCTCATCACCTGATACCCGCCGCTGTCGGTCAGGATCGGGCGATCCCAGCCCATGAAGCCGTGCAAGCCGCCCAGCCGCGCGACCCGCTCCGCGCCGGGACGCAGCATCAGGTGATAGGTATTGCCGAGGATGATGTCGGCGCCCGACGCGCGCACATCGGCTGGCTTCATCGCCTTCACCGTCGCGGCGGTGCCGACCGGCATGAAGGCAGGCGTGCGGATGTCGCCGCGCTGCATCGCGATCGTGCCGGTGCGCGCCTTGCCGTCGGTGGCGTGGATAGTGAATTCGAAACGGGGGGTCATGGCAGGGCGCTTTGCATTTCCGGGTGCGGGTTGTCGATGGGGTGTAAAATGGACGCTACCCTCTCCCCCGTTCGTGCTGAGCTTGTCGAAGCACTGTCCTTCTTGGCACGAAGAAAAGGACAGCATTTCGACAAGCTCAATGCGAACGGAATTTTTTCTCGTCTATCAGCATTGCCCATCCGAACATGGCGCGCCGTCGCCCATCTCGACCTGAATCGTCGCATGGCCGATACCGAAGTCGTGATCGAGCATATGAGCGGTTTCCCCCAGGAATGCATCGCCCGGATGACCGCCGCTCATCACCAGATGCGCGGTCAGCGCAACTTCGGTGGTGCTGGTGGGCCAGATATGCAGGTGATGGACGCGCGCGACGCCCGGGCGAGTGGCCAGCGCGGCCTCCACTTTTTCCGCATCGATCCGGTCGGGAACGGCGTGCAGCGCCATCGTCACCGACTGCGCAAGCAGCCCCCAAGTGCCGATCAGGATCACCGCAACGATGACCAGACTCACGATGGGGTCGATCCATACCGATCCGGTCCACAGGATCAGCGCGCCCGCGACGACGACCCCCGCCGATACCGCCGCGTCCGCCGCCATGTGGAGATACGCGCCACGAATGTTGATGTCGTGCTGGCGACCGGAGAAGAACAGGAGAGCGGTCGCGAGGTTGATGACGATCCCGATCCCGGCGACGATCATCACTGCCGTCCCCTCGACCGCGGGCGGATCGCCGATGCGTCGGATGGCTTCCCAGGCGATCGCGCCGACCGCGACCAGCAAAAGCAACGCATTGGCTAGCGCCGCCAAGATGGATGACGACCGCAGGCCATAGGTGAAGCGCTTCGACGGCGGTCGCTTGGCGAGCGTCGCGCCCGCCCAGGCGATCAGCAGGCCCAGCACGTCGGACAGATTATGCCCGGCATCGGCGAGCAGCGCCATCGAATCGTAGAGGATGCCCGCTGCGCCCTCGACAACCACAAAGGCGATGTTGAGCGTGATCCCGATCGCAAAGGCGCGCCCGAAATCCTTCGGCGCGTGGACATGGCCATGGCCGCCATGCGCGTGGTCGTGGGAATGATGGTGTGCGCTCACTTGCGCTGGATAGCGGGGCGGGGGGTAGGATGCCTAGGGGGTATTGGTTGGGGAAAATGCTGTGCCCAGTCCCACCCGTCACCCCGGCCTCCGTGCCGGGGTCCACTATGCCGTTAAGATTTCACGAGAGGCGTTAGCGCAGCACTCGCCGCTCGGTGGACCCCGGCACGGAGGCCGGGGTGACGAGGTGTTTTAAAGACTACGCTCTGGCAGTAACAACGACGCATCGCCGTAGCTGTAGAACCGATACCCGTCCGCAATCGCATGGGCATAGACGCGGCGCATCGTCTCCACCCCCATCAACGCGCTCACCAGCATGAACAGGGTGGAGCGCGGCAAATGGAAATTGGTGACCAGCCCATCTACCCCGCGAAACCGGTGTCCGGGCGTGATAAAGATCGCGGTGTCTCCCTCAAATGGCCGGACAATCTCATCGGCACCACTCGCACTTTCGATGAGCCGCAGGCTAGTGGTGCCGACCGCGATGACGCGTCCACCCTTGGCCCGCGTTTCGTTCAGCCGGTCGGCGGTCGCGGTGTCGATGCGGCCCCATTCGGCGTGCATCTTGTGGTCGTCGGTATCCTCCACCTTGACCGGCAGGAACGTGCCCGCCCCGACATGAAGCGTCAGCGTGGTGTGGCCGATCCCGGTGGCATCGAGCGCCGCCATCAGTTTGGGGGTGAAGTGCAACGCGGCGGTGGGCGCTGCCACCGCGCCTTTTTCCCGCGCGAACATCGTCTGATAATCGTCCGCGTCCTGCGCATCGGTCGGGCGGCGCGCGGCGATATAGGGCGGCAGCGGCATCCGACCGGCACGCTCCAGCAGCAGTTCGACCGGCTCGTCTCCATGAAAGTCGATGGCAAAGCTGCCATCCTCGGCGCGGTCGCGTGCGGTTGCGCTTACGCCATTGCCGAAATCGATCGTCTCGCCATCGCGCAGGCGTTTGGCATTGCGGATGAAGGCGCGCCAGCGACGCGGCCCCTCGCGCTTATGGAGCGTCGCGCCGATCTTCGCCTCGCCACGATGCCCTTCGAGTTGCGCTGGGATGACGCGGGTGTCGTTAAACACCAACAAGTCGCCGGGACGCAGCGCTGCGGCCAGATCGCTGACAATGCGGTCGCTCAGCCGGTCGCCTTCGGCCACCAGCATCCGCGCCGAATCGCGCGGGGATGCCGGGCGCAAGGCGATGGCCTCTGCCGGAAGCTCGAAATCGAAATCGTCGACGCGCATAGCTGGTTGCGCGCCAGGGTTACGTCCCCGGCAGCGTGACTTCCTCTTCGCCGGCGGGCAGTACCGGTGCGCTGGGCGCAGGCGCGACATAAGCGGGTGGGTTGTCCGAGCCGATATAGGCGCGAACGATCCGCGCCGGGTTCGCAGGCGGTTCGCCGCGCGGGATCGCATCGACATATTGCATGCCGTCGATCACCCGACCGAACACCGTGTATTTCTTGTCGAGCGACAGCATCGGCTGGAACATGATGAAGAACTGGCTGTTTGCGGAATTTTCCGCAGCCTTTTCGACTTCCGGGGGCGCATCGTCTGGAGAGCCCGAACGCGCCGCGGCAACCGCGCCGCGGACATGGGGCATCCAGTTGAATTCGGCCTCGACATCGGGAAGCGTCGATTGGCCTGTGCCGTCACCCTTGGGGTCGCCGCCCTGCGCCATCGGCACCCCAGTGTCGAGCACGCGGTGGAAGACCAGCCCGTCGTAGAATTTCTGGCGAGTCAGCGTCTTGATCCGCTCGACATGCTTGGGCGCAGCATCGGGGCGTAGCGCGATCGTCACGCGACCGCCGGTAGACAGGTCGAGCACCCAGTGGTTTTCGGTGTCGGTCAAAGCGGGTGCCGCGGGCCGATCCTTGACGGTCGGTTCCATGATCTGGGCGGTGGCCGGTGCTGCAGCGAACGCTGCTGCGGCCGCGAGGAAATATCCGATTTTACGCATGACTATGTGCCAGAACCCCGGTGTTTAAGCGTTGGGCGGATGCTTAGACCAAATCGGTCCTTGCGCCAAACTGAATAGGATCGGGCAGATCACCTTTAGGAGCCCTTGCGACCGATCTTATCGACGCGGGCGACGACTTCGTCGCAGACCGCAGGGGTCACGAACTTGTGGATCGCCCCGCCGAACATCGCGATCTCCTTGACCAGGCGACTGGCGATCGGCTGCAGCGAGACATCGGCCATCAGGAATACCGTCTCGATCCGCGGATTGATCTGCTGGTTCATCCCCGCCATCTGATATTCATATTCGAAATCGGCGACGGCGCGCAGCCCTCGGACGATGACGTTCGCGCCTTCGCGCTCGGCAAAGTCCATCAGCAACGAATCGAAGCTGACGACGCGGATGTCGCCTGCGATGCCCTCTACTTCCCGTCGGACCATCGCCATGCGTTCGTCGATATCGAACATCGGGTTCTTCGACGGGTTGGTCGTTACGCCGATCACCAGACGATCGACCAGCTTTGCGCCTCGCCGGATGATATCCATATGGCCGAGCGTTATCGGATCGAACGTGCCGGGATAGACGCCGGTGCGGATGGTCATGGTGGCGAGCCCCTTAGCGATCGCGTTCTAGGGTGTAGCGGGCGATGTCGCGCAGCAGGTCGGCCTCGCTGCCATAGCCGCGCAGATGGTCGATCGCCTGATCCACCAGCATCCGCGCCTGTTCGCGGGCGCGGTCGAGGCCGAGCAGCGAGAGGAAGGTTTCCTTGCCCGCGTCGCCGTCCTTGCGCAGTTTTTTGCCTGCCAGTTCCTCGTCGCCCTCGACGTCCAATATGTCGTCGGCGATCTGGAAGGCGAGGCCGATGTCGCGAGCATAGCCGCGTAGACCGGTGCGGCCCTCGACCGGAACCTTGCCGAGAATTGCACCCGATTCGACAGCACAGGCGATCAGCGCGCCGGTCTTCATCGCCTGAAGCCGCGTAACGGTCGGCAAGTCGAAGCTCGCCTTCTCCGCCTCAAGGTCCATCATCTGACCGCCGCCCATCCCCGACGGACCCGCCGAGCGCGCAAGGCAGGCGACCAGTTCGATGCGAACGAACGGATCCGGGTGGGTCGTCTCGTCGCCCAATATCTCGAACGCCAGCGCGTGCAGGCAATCGCCTGCCAAAATCGCGGTCGCCTCGTCGAAGGCGCGGTGAACGGTCGGCTTGCCGCGGCGCATGTCGTCATCGTCCATCGCAGGCAGGTCGTCATGCACCAGGCTATAGACGTGGATGCATTCGAGCGCGGTCGCGACGCGCAAGGTCGCGGTGCGATCGACGTTGAACAGCTGCGCGGTGGCATGGACCAACAACGGACGCAGCCGCTTGCCCCCGCCGATCGCGGCGTGGCGCATCGCCTGATACAGCTTTGCGCGGGGATCGTCGGGGACGGGCAGCAACTGATCGAATTGGCGATCCATGTCGCCGGAGATCTGCTGAAGCGCCGTTTGCAGCGCGATCGATGCCCCCCCCATCGGTGTCAGCCCGCGGCGAAATTGGTGGTGCCGACCGGCTGGCCGCTGGCGTCGGTGCGGATCGCCTCGATCCGGGCCTGCGCCGCATCCAGCCGAGCGGCGCATTGTTTGCGCAGAGCGTCACCGCGTTCGTACAGGTCGATTGCCTGTTGCAACGGCGCGTCGCCGCTTTCCAGCTTGGCCACGATCCCTTCCAGTTCGCGCAACGCGTCTTCGAAGCTCAATTCGGCGATTCCGGCATCTTCGGTCATGCACGCGCTATGCGGCAGGGTGGGGCGGTTATGCAACCCGGACAAGGCCCCGCGCATTGGGAGGGCAAACCAGATTTCAGGAGCTTCCCCCATGTTCACCAGCATCAACCCCGCGACCGGCGAAGCGGGCGGCAGCCATGCTATCCACGACGATGCTGAAATCGAGCGTCGCGTCGCGCTGGCGGCCGATACGTTCAAAACGTGGCGCGCATCGCCGATGGAGGCGCGGACTAAGCTGTTGTCGGCGATTACCGATGCATTCGACGCAAACAAGCAGCGGTTGGCGGAAACCGCGACGCGCGAGATGGGCAAGACGCTGAAGTCCGCCATTGCAGAGGTCGAAAAATGCGTCGCCGGATTCCGCTATTATGCCAAGAACGGCCCGGCATGCCTGGAGCCCGTCGCGGTGACCGACGCGCCGGGGGATGCCAGGGCGATCTGGCTGCCGACCGGTATCGTGCTGGCGATCATGCCGTGGAATTTTCCGTATTGGCAGGTCGTCCGCTTCCTCGCGCCGACGATCATGGCGGGCAATGTCGGGCTGTTGAAGCACGCATCGCTGACGCAGGGCTGTGCGGCGTTGATCGAGGAAATGGTTCGGGCGGCTGGCGCGCCCGAGGGGCTGTTTCAGAATCTCGCGATCAAATCAGACAAGGTGAATGGCCTGATCGCCGACAAACGCATCGTCGCTGCGACGCTGACCGGTAGCGAAGGGGCGGGATCAAAAGTCGCGGAAGCGGCGGGCAAGCATCTGAAGAAAGTCGTGCTCGAACTCGGCGGGTCGGACCCGTTCATCGTCATGCCGTCCGCCGATCTGGACGAAGCGGCCAAGGTCGCGGTCAAGGCGCGCATCCAGAATGCGGGACAGTCGTGCATTTGCGCCAAACGGATGATCGTCCATGCCGATGTGTATGACGCCTTTGCCGAGAAATTCGCGGCGGCAATGGACGCGGTTACCATTGGCGACCCGATGACCGAGGTCGATATGGGGCCGCTGTCGAGTGAAGAGCAGCGCAATACGGTGTTGGATCAGATCGAACGTGCCAAGGCGGCGGGTGCGAGCTTACGCGGCGGCGAAAGCGTAGACCTTCCGGGCGCATGGATGAACCCCGGCATCCTGACCGACGTACCGCGCGACCATGACATCGCGCGCGAGGAATTGTTCGGCCCCATCGCGATGCTATTCCGCGCGACCGACATCGACGATGCGATCGCGCTGGCCAACGACATTCCCTACGGCCTGGGATCGAGTGTGTGGACGAACGACGCAGGCGAACGCGAACGCTTCGAACGCGATGTCGAAGCCGGGATGACCGCGGTAAATCAGATGCTCGCGTCGTCGCCGGAAGCACCGTTCGGAGGGGTGAAGCTGTCCGGACACGGTCGCGAGTTGGGACCATGGGGGCTGCACGAATTCATGAATTTGAAGGCGGTGTTGGCGAAGTAATTCCTCCCCGGCATGGGGAGGGGAACCATGCGAAGCATGGTGGAGGGGGTGGGCGGCAAGCGTTGCGCTGCGCGGCGCTCCCCCTCCGTCAGCACTGCGTGCTGCCACCTCCCCAATGGGGGGGAATTTACTGGCCCATCACTTCCGCAACCAAATCCTTGCGGCTCAGCTTGCCGATCATCGTCTTCGGCATGGTCAGTCGTACCACCACGTCATCGACCTTTTCATGCTTGCCGAGCTGAGGGTTAAGCCACGCCTTCAGCGCGTCTCCGGTCGCCGCTTCGTCTTCGTTCAGCGTGACGTAAGCGCGCGGGACTTCGCCGCGATAGGTGTCGGGAATGCCGATCACCAGCGTCTCCTTAACCGCCGGGTGGCGGTAGAGGACGGCTTCGACCTGACTCGGGAAGACCTTGAACCCCGCGACCGAAATCATGTCCTTGATCCGGTCGACGATGCGGATGAAGCCGGTCTCGTCGATCTGCCCGACATCGCCGGTGCGCAGCCAGCGGGTGCCGTCGGCGTCGGTCAGGAACACCTCGGCATCGGCATCGGGGCGATTCCAGTAACCGGCCATGATCTGCGGGCCGGACACGACGATCTCTCCCGGTTCGCCCTGGGGCGGCGGGCGGCTGGGGTCTTCCTTGTCGACCAGTTTGACGCGCGTCGCGGCGATCGGCTGACCGATGCTGCCGGTTTTGTTTTCCGCGACATAGGGATTGCACGACACCACACCCGAGCTTTCGGACAGACCATAGCCTTCGATCACCTTGGCGCCCGACGCAGCCTCGAACTTACGCTTCAATTCGGCCGAGAGCGGCGCCCCGCCCGAAATGCAGAATTCGAGCGACGAGAAATCGGTGGTTGCGAACTTCGGATGGTCGAGCAGCGCCTGATACATGGTCGGAACGCCCGGCAGCGCGGTGGGCTTGGTCGCGTCGATCGCGGCCAGCACTTGCCCCGCCTCGAACCGGGGCAGCATCACGATTTCGCCGCCGACCGCGACCGTACGGTTGAGGACGCAAGTGTTGGCGAACACATGGAACATCGGCAAAACGCCCAAAATCCGGTCGTGCCGCGTCGCGACTTCGGGATCGAGTTGGGCCACCTGACGCGCATTGGCCGACAGATTCTGGTGTGTCAGCATCGCGCCCTTGGGCGTGCCGGTGGTGCCGCCGGTATATTGGATCAGCGCCAGATGCGTCATCGGATCGATGTCCGGGGTCACGCACCCTCCGTCATTGGCGATCAGTGCGGAGAAAGCGGTGATGCGCGGATCGTCGGGACGTGCAGAGACTTCCTTGCGCTTGAATAGCCGGTATAGCACCGATTTGGCGGGCGGCAGCGCACCCGCGACCGATCCGACGATCAGCCGTTCCAGGCTGCTCGCCTCCAGCACCTTGATCGCGGTGGGCAGCAATGCAGTCGCCGACAGAGTGAACAGCAATTTCGTGCTCGAATCCGCGACTTGCTCGGACAACTCTGCAACCGTGTAGAGCGGCGAGAAATTGACCACCGTCGCGCCGAGTTTGAGAATGCCGTAATAGGCCGCGAGATAATGCGGCGCATTGGGCAGGAACAATCCGATGCGGTTGCCAGGGCCGTAGCCCATCGCCTTCAGCCCGCAGGCGACGCGGTTCGCTCCGTCGAGCGTTTCGGCATAGCTGTATTTGCGGCCCATGAAATCGATCAGCGGTGCCGATCCACGCTTCGCCGCACTCGCTTCGAACAGGTCGATCAACGACATCGGCGGAAAGGGGCGATCCCATGCACCGGGATGCAGATAATGCTCGCGCCAGATCTGGGCCGGATCAGTCATTGACATAGGTGTAAGCAGCGTTGCGGTAAACGCAACCCTGTTTACGTTCCCGTCAAGCGGCGTCGGTTATCGCTTCGCGGTCCAGGTGACGAGCAACGACACGGCGGCGATGCCCAGATCGAGCGCGGCCTCCACCTTTTTTGGGGCGACATCGGTGACGTCGTGCATCTGGATTTCCAGGCTGGCGGTCGGCGTTTGCCATGCCAGCGCGACGAGCAGCACGCCGCCCGCGATCAATCCCGTTTTGCGCTTGTCGACCGGCTTCATGTCGCCACTCCCTCTATGCCCGCATTTACCCGATTTCGGCAGATGCGGCAAGCGGATCAGGCGGCCTCCGCCAACAGGGTTTCGCTGCGCCGAACGCGGTCGCGCCCCGCTGCCTTGGCATCGAACAATGCGCGATCGGCGGCACGGTAGAGCGATTTCCAGTCCGCCTCGCGCTTCATGCCGCCCCGGCACAGGCCGATCGAGGCGGTGACGTCGAGGTCGAACGGCATTCGGGCCGCTCTCAATCGTGCGAGCAGCGCATCGGGATCGATCTCCGCCCCCGGCGGCGCGAGCACCGCGAATTCCTCCCCTCCCAACCGCGCAACCAGCCCGCCTTCGGGCACGACCTGGCGCAGGACACGGGCAAAGACGCGCAGCACTTCGTCGCCGCCGTCATGGCCCAACGTCTCATTGACCGATTTGAAATGGTCGATGTCGATCAGCAGCAATTGCTGCATCCCGCCACGCCCGATCGCCTGATCCAGGAACGCGCGGCGATTGAGCAGCCCGGTCAGCGGATCGGTATCGGCAAGCTTGCGCTGCACCGCTTCCTGGGCGACCGCGAAATCGCGCTCGTTCGACAATAGCCGGATGCGGTACGCGATGGCGACCGAGGACAGCAATGCTTCGAACGCGAGCGCGAAGATCGTCGAATTGTCGATCCAGAAGCGCCAAGGGATCAGCCCAAGATGCTGGGAAAAGCGCATTCCTGCCATGACCACCGGCGCGGCCCAGGCAAAGGCGAACAACCAGACGTAATTGCTCTTCACTTTCCAGGCGCGCCACAGCATCGGACCGATGACGGCGAGCACCCCGACAAAGCCCCAGGCGAACACAGAGTCGGCCTGGCCGATATGGGTGTCAGGCGCGAGCAGGAACACGATCCCGCCCCCCAGCACCGCCACAGTCGCAACATGCGTAAAACGGCCCACCCAGCCGAGAAAGACTTCGCGTTCGAAAAAACTGCGCGCGAATACAAGTGCGGCGGCGGCAGCGGCCCCCAGCAGCGCATGGTTCAACCGGATGCGGTCATTGTTCGGCAGGTCGGGCCAGGCCCAGGCCAGCGCCCCGGACGAGGTGAAGCAATAAGCGAGGAGCAGCGCCGCCATGGCGCAATAGGCAAGTTGGAATCCCTGCCGAAGCACAACCCACAGCGCGAGATTGTAAACGATGAGCGCAATGGCGAGCCCGGCAAATCCCGCATAGAGCGCGCCGAGGCTGAGATTCGCCTGCGCGGCATCCTCTGCGGTCGCCAATCGCGCGCCCAGCACGATCCCGTGCAGATTGCTCGCGTCGTCGATCCGCCACACCAACCGCGTCACTGCGGCGTCGCGGGGCGGAACCTCGAATTGGGAAATCGCGCCGAGCTGAATGCGCGACGACATCTGCCGTCCATCGGCCCGGTGACGAACGATCGCGCCATCGGCGTAGACGATGTCGAGCGTGACCGATCCCTGGAACAGGCTGCTGGTCCGCACGCGCAAAGGGCTGCCTTCGCTCGATCGCGCGGACAGTGGTTTGGAGACTACCCAATAATCGCCGGAAGGAAACGAGCGTTGGGGGGACGCGCAATCGAAGGTCGCGGCCTCGGCGATCAACCGTTTGGGATCGAGCCCCGGCGCATCCGCCGGACGGACGCAAACGTCGATCTTGTCGCCGATATAGCGACTTTGCGCCGACGCTGGCACGGAAAGGCCAAGCATGATCGCCCCCGCGATCACCGCCAGCCACACCCCCCTGATGACGCGCCCCCACATGAGCGACTGAGTTAGTGTCGGGTTGCGAACAACTGGTAAATGCGTGGCAAATCAGATGCGAACGACGCCCATGATTTCGACGTGCGATACGCGCGCAAGCTCTGGATTGGACGAGGGACGGCATAGCGTTCCGTTCGGCGTTAGCACGACCACCGCCTCGCGCGCCCTGAGTTCCAGTGCGACCGTCCTAAGAGCGCGTGACGCCGCCGACCAATTGATCGGCTGGCGGTGCGACCGAAAGCAAATCATGAATGCTTGCAGCGTGGGGCCGGACCAAGACTTTACGGCAGTTTCGATGACGCCATTCTGGTTATCGGCAATGTTGTCGCTTTCATCCAGCCTGATGATGAAGGGACCGGGCTGCGGGTCATAAATCACGGCCGGTGGGGGCGTTGGCAACAATGGTCGCTGCTGGAAAGAATTCAGTTTCGCCGTCATCCAAGCAAAGCCTGATGGGATAGGCAAGGCAACCAATAGCGCGATGCAGGTTTGAAATATTTTCATTCAAGCATCCTATGACGTTTGGCGGTTGCTGCAATAGAGATGTATAGTCAGAACCAAACCAGCATAGTGCATCGAAAAATCCGCTGTAGAGGCTGGTAAGTTCAATATCTTTTCGTCGGGAGTACGGAGCAGTGTCTCTTATCGCGTCGACCGTCTTCATGTTCGCCTTTTTGCAAGATACGCCGCGAAAATTCACGCTATCCCATGACCACGCACCGGTTTCTGTGGAAATCAAAGCGATCGCGAAATGCAATTCCATGCAGCCGATCGAAATCGAATTCATCGCCACCCGAAAGGGTGTGTCGCTTCGGTCTCCCCGATTTCCACGCATCGGCGAAATCGATCAAGATTTGACCGAAGTGAGAGCTGGATTGTTGGAAATCGGTAATTTACGCGACTGGAAAATCACTTGCAGAGGCGAAACCCCGCTGCTGGTATTTCGCGGGCAGGATTGGGGCGATGGACCCGCAATCATAGTCGCGCTGGAAATCTCCGACGGCGTCGTCATCGGTTCACCCGACCCATCGACACTCCGGCCCCTCATTGAGCCGTAATAGCAGGAAAGTCCCGGAAGTCTTTGCCCTCTGGCTGGCTCTTTAATCAGGGTTCGCGAATCTTGCGTTCTCGCACAAATCACCGCGAAGAGACTCCTGCGACAACCCGATCCGGCCCAAATAAGCATCGATATCGGCATCGCTGACTTTGCCTGCGATTTCTGTTGTCCGGACTGGGTACGTCACCTCTTTGAAATTGATTTCGTCGTTGTGGCGTTCGACGATCCGTCCGCCAAGCAGCGAGATCGAAACCGTCCCATCGTTTTCGACGGCGTAATGCGGGGGAAATGCGTTGACGTAGGTCAGGATGGGCACGCAGGCGGTGATCGTCGAATGGCAGGCTTGGATCACCCACAGCCTTTGGGAATCCGGATGGCCGTTATAGGCGCTCAACCTCATCGCAATATCGTTGCCGATCCTGGTGGTTCCACAGCGTTCGGTCCCAGTGACAATATCGGCAGCCGATTGACCGCAACCACTTACCGTGAAGATGACGAAAAAGATTGACGCGACTCTGATCGACAACGGATCGGTCCTTTCAACGTGAACGTCCAAACGTGACACCCGTTTTTCGGTATGGCAACTATGGCCAACGCGAACATGCATCGTGTTTGTCGTGGTAGCGGAAAGGAAGGCGAGTATGGTGACGGTTGGGATAATTTTGGCGATCGCAATTTCGGGTGCACCGCCGTCCGTATCCATTTCGCAATCCGCCGACACTTTCGTGAGAAACGAACTCGACCTGAAGCGCTATCAATCGGCATCGGTTGATCTGAACGACGACGACATCCCTGAGGTCATCGTTTTGGCAAAGGATCGCGATTATTGTGGCAGCGGCGGTTGCACGCTGTTCATTCTGACCCCGACAGCAGACGGCTGTCGCGTCGTGACAAGGATGACCGTGACCCGCCCGCCGGTCCGCGTGCTTTCGACCTCCTCACATGGATGGCGCGATCTGGCGGTTCGGGTTGCAGGGGGAGGTTCTCTGCAACCCTATGACGTGGCGCTGAGGTTCGACGGTCGTGCCATCCGACCAGTCCGAGCGTCGCTGAGCGCTTGCCAGAGCAGACCGGTAGCCGCGTCGTGATCGAATGATCGAGGCCGGGAAGTCACCCTCCCGGCCTCAATCTAGTATTTGACCCAACCAACGTCAGGCTTTGGCGACAACTGCCTTCTTGCCGCCCTTTT
Source organism: Sphingomonas sp. AX6 (assembly GCF_902506605.1). Taxonomy (GTDB): domain Bacteria; phylum Pseudomonadota; class Alphaproteobacteria; order Sphingomonadales; family Sphingomonadaceae; genus Sphingomonas. The sequence continues at coordinate 2,843,410 of NZ_LR733979.1, read as the reverse complement.
TCCCGCCCTTCTTGGGCGGGGCGGGGGTGATTTCGAACGCCAGCACACCGTCCTTCAGCTTGACGGTAACCTCGCCGCCATGGAGCAATTTGCCGAACAGCAATTCTTCGGCCAGCGGCTGTTTGACCTTTTCCTGCATCAGACGGCCCATCGGACGCGCGCCGTACAATTTATCGTAACCGCGTTCGGTGAGCCATGCCTTCGCCTCGTCGTCGAGGCTTATGTGAACGCCGCGGTCGGCGAGTTGCAGTTCGAGCTGGAGGATGAATTTCTCCACCACCCGTGCGACGACTTGCGGAGGCAGATAACCGAACGGCACGATCGCATCGAGGCGGTTGCGGAATTCCGGCGTGAAGAGCTTCTTCACCGCTTCCTCCTGGACATCCTCGCGCGTCATCTGGCCGAACCCGATCGATTCCTTGGCCATGTCGGATGCCCCGGCATTGGTCGTCATGATCAGGATGGTGTTCCTGAAATCGACGGTCTTGCCGTGGTGATCGGTCAGTTTGCCGTTGTCCATCACCTGAAGGAGGATGTTGAACAGGTCGGGATGCGCCTTTTCGATTTCGTCGAGCAGCAGCACGCTGTGCGGGTTCTGATCGACCGCATCGGTCAGCAGGCCGCCCTGGTCGTAGCCGACATAGCCCGGAGGCGCGCCGATCAGCCGCGATACGCTGTGGCGTTCCATATATTCGGACATGTCGAACCGTTGGAGCGGGATCCCCATGATTTCCGCCAGTTGTCGCGCAACCTCTGTCTTGCCGACGCCGGTGGGGCCGGAGAAAAGGTAGTTGCCGATGGGCTTGTCGGGATCGCGAAGCCCCGCACGACTGAGCTTGATCGCCGAAGACAGCACACCGATCGCCTCGTCCTGACCGAAGACGACGCGTTTCAAATCCGTCTGGAGGTTGGCCAACGCCTTGGTATCATCGGACGACACCGTCTTCGGCGGAATGCGCGCCATCGTCGCGATCACCGCTTCGATCTCCTTGGTGGTGATCGTCTTCTTGCGCTTCGACGGGGCGACCAGCATCTGCATCGCGCCAACCTCGTCGATCACGTCGATTGCCTTGTCGGGCAGCTTGCGGTCGTTGATGTAGCGCGCGCTGAGTTCCACCGCGGATTTGATCGCGTCGGGCGTATATTTGACGTTGTGGTGCTCTTCGAACGCCGAACGCAGCCCGGCCAGGATTTTAATCGTGTCATCGACCGTCGGTTCGTTGACGTCGATCTTCTGGAACCGGCGCAGCAGCGCGCGGTCCTTTTCGAAGTGATTGCGGAATTCCTTGTAGGTGGTCGATCCGATGCAACGGATCGTGCCGCCCGACAGCGCCGGCTTCAGCAGATTGGACGCATCCATCGCCCCGCCGCTGGTCGCGCCCGCGCCAATGACGGTATGGATTTCGTCGATGAACAGGACCGCGTGCGGCAGTTTCTCCAGCTCGGTCACGACCTGTTTCAGCCGCTCCTCGAAATCGCCGCGATAGCGCGTGCCCGCGAGCAGTGCGCCCATGTCGAGCGAATAGATGACCGCGGGCAACAGCACTTCGGGCACGTCGCCCTCGACGATCTTGCGCGCCAGACCTTCGGCGATCGCGGTCTTGCCGACGCCGGGATCACCGACATAGAGCGGGTTGTTCTTGCTGCGGCGGCACAGGATTTGAACGGTACGGTCGACCTCGGGGCCACGACCGATCAGGGGATCGATCTTGCCGTTCTTCGCCTTCTCGTTGAGGTCGACGCAGAACTGCTTGAGCGCACTTTCCTTGGCGTCCTTGCCGCCTTTTTGCGTGGGCTTGTCCTCTTCGGCGGCACCCTTCACTTCGCGAGCCTCGGTGGGCGTGCCGCCCTTGCCGACACCGTGCGAGATATAGCTGACCGCATCCAGGCGGCTCATATCCTGTTGCTGCAGGAAATAGACGGCATAGCTGTCGCGTTCGCTGAACAGCGCGACCAGCACGTTCGCGCCGGTCACTTCGTCGCGGCCCGATGACTGAACGTGCAGGATCGCGCGCTGGACGACGCGCTGGAACCCACTGGTGGGGGAGGGGTCGGTCGACGCCTCCACCTTCAGCGCATCGAGTTCGGTGTCGAGATAATGCGCCACCGCGGTGCGCAGATCGTCGAGTTCGACGCCGCAGGCGCTCATTACCCGCGCGGCATGCTCGTCATCGACGAGTGCCAGCAGCAGATGTTCCAGCGTCGCATATTCGTGGCGGCGCGCAGATGCGGCTTCCAGCGCCTTGTGCAGCGTGGATTCGAGCGCGGAGGCAAAGCTAGGCATTGAAATACGTCTCCGTTCGGGCCGCAAGGAACGCGCGGCCCACATCCACTATGTCGGAAGTCGGTGGCCCCGCATCAAGCATGGTGGCCATGCGCCGGATCGTAACGGGCGATGTGCCCCGGTCCGGTGCGTCCACGCTCATCCTTTGAATAACGCGTCGGCACTTGCGCGATGGTTAACGGCGCGTTGTATTTTTTGCCGACTTCGCGCGATCTCCGCGTCCAGCGCCGCAATGCGCGCTTCGAGTTCGGCGACCGACAAAGGATCGAGGTCCTGGCGCGCGAGCAGCGAAACCGGATCGTCCTTTCGCGTCGGAAGGTCGTCGTCGGGGTTCATACCCAAAGGTTCGGCTGCATTGGCGCGTGTGTCAACGGGCGTTGCGCGGAAATCGGCTTCCAGAGCCAGTTTGCAGCATGGTGAACCGAATAAGCCACTCAGATCGTCATTCCCGCGAAGGCGGGAATCCATAACTTATGTCAGCGCTTATGGATTCCCGCCTTCGCGGGAATGACAGAGACGCAGTGAAAGACGTCGGTTAATCTCATCTCATTCCCACCCTTGACGGACCCTTGGCGTGTTTCGCAGGTTCGTGCCAAAGAGATACAGTCACGCTTTGGGGGCCAGACGCAATCATGACACTGCCGACGACGATGCGCGCGATCGATCCCGAGACGCCGGGCGGCCCCGAAGTGCTGCAATGCGTGGAGCGACCGGTGCCGCAGCCGGGTGCGGACGAGGTGCTGATCCGCGTCGCAGCGGCAGGGGTGAACCGTCCCGATGTGATGCAGCGCAAGGGGCTCTATCCGCCGCCACCGGGCGCCCCGATCGTGCCTGGCCTGGAAGTCGCAGGGGAAATCGTCGCGCTGGGCGAAGGCGTGGAGCGCGATATGCTGGGCCAGCCCGTCTGCGCGCTGATCGCGGGCGGCGGTTACGCCGAGTATGCCGTCGCGCCGGTAGGATCGTGCCTGACCGTACCCGAAGGGCTGTCGATGGCCGAAGCCGCGGCGATGCCGGAGACCTTGTTCACCGTGTGGACCAATTTGTTCGAGCGCGCCTATGCGACCGAGGGCGACTGGGTGCTGGTGCATGGGGCTACCTCCGGCATCGGCACCATGGCGATAAGCCTGTGCCGCCTGTTCGGCATCCGCACCATCGTCACCGCCGGATCGGACGAGAAAACCGCGGCAGCCAAGGCCCACGGTGCAACCCACGCGATCAACTACAAGACGCAGGATTTCGTCGAGGGAGTGGCGCGGATCACCGACAAACGTGGCGTGGACATCGTGCTCGACATGGTCGGCGGCGATTACGTGCCCCGCAACCTGAAATGCCTGGCCGACGAAGGCCGCCATGTGTCGATCGCGGTGCAGGGCGGGGCGATGGCGACCGTTCCGCTGTTCGACATCATGCGCAAACGCCTGGTCCTGACCGGATCGACGCTGCGTGCGCGCGACAACACGTTCAAGGCGCTGGTCGCCGACGAGCTGTCGCGCACGGTCTGGCCCTTCGTCCAGTCGGGGCAATTACGCCCGGTCATGGACCAGCGCTTCCCGCTCGAACGCGCTGCCGACGCGCACGCCCGAATGGATGCAGGCGACCATATCGGCAAGATCGTGTTGACCACCACGCTTTGACTCGCCCTACTTTGACTCGAACGGCCAACGCCTTAATCTGACAGGCGAATCGCTGTTGGGGGAGTGGGCGTGTTCGCGTTTTTGGGGGCATCGGCGAACATTGCTTTCGTATCCGCGCTGATCCTGATGATCCTGATCGGGATCGTCCATGCGATCGGGCTGGGTGGCGATTTCGACGCGGATGCCGATCTCGACATGGATGGCGGCGCGGGTCTGCTTAGTTGGCTGGGCGTCGGCCGGTTGCCCCTGCTGATGCTGATCGTGCTGTTTCTTGGCGTTTTCGGCATCGTTGGGCTGGTCGGGCAGCAGTTGATGTTCGACCTGACCGGCGATTTGCTGACACCCTGGATTGCCGTACCCGCTGCTGCGGCTGCAGCATTGCCACTGACGGGGCTGGGCGCGCGGGGACTGGCACGCATCCTGCCGCGCGATCACACCACCGCCGTACCCCTCGAAGTCCTGATCGGGCGCAGCGCGACGATCCAGATCGGACGCGCGACGCCCGGATCACCTGCGCGTGCGCGCGCCGAGGACCAATATGGCCAGGCGCATTTCATCATGGTCGAACCCGATAATGACGGACAGGCTTTCGTCGAGGGCGAGCGCGTTCTGATCGTCCGCCGCGACGGCGACATATTCCGGGCGATCTCGCGCGGCGACCACCACTTGCCGCGACTGGAGCTGTAAACCGATGAACGATCTCGTGACGACCAACGATGGAGGATCCGTGTTGCCCTATTTGATCTATGCGGGCGTCGGCCTGCTGACGCTGCTGATCCTGGGGTTCATCGTCGCCCGCCTGTACAAGCGCGCATCGAAGGAAATCGGCTTCGTCCGCACCGGCTTTGGCGGAGAAAAGGTCGTCATCAACGGCGGCGCGCTGGTGTTGCCGGTGTTCCATGAAACGATGCCGGTCAACATGAACACGGTGCGGCTGGCGGTCGAGCGCAAGAATGCCGATGCGCTGATTACGCTCGACCGGTTGCGGATCGATGTGAAGGCCGAATTCTACGTCCGGGTGAAGCCCGATTCTCAGTCGATCGCAACCGCAGCCCAGACGCTGGGCCTGCGCACGATGAACCCCGAAGCGTTGAAGGAGCTGGTCGAGGGTAAGTTCGTCGACGCGCTGCGTTCGGTCGCGGCGGGAATGACGATGAACCAGCTTCACGAACAGCGCGCCGAATTCGTGCAAAAGGTGCAGCAGGTGTCGTCCGCCGATCTGGCGATGAACGGGCTGGAGCTGGAATCGGTATCGCTGACCGGGCTCGACCAGACATCGATCGAGCATTTCAATGCCAACAACGCGTTCGACGCCGAGGGTCTGACCAAGCTGACCGAGCAGATCGAACTGCGCAAGAAAGCGCGCAACGACATCGAGCAGGATACCCGCGTTCAAATCGAGACCAAAAATCTGGAAGCCGCGCGCCAGTCTTTTCTGATCGGGCGTGACACCGAATTCGCGCGGCTGGAACAGGAACGCGAGCTGGAAGTCCGTCGCGCTGCGCAAGGGGCGGAGGTCGCCCGCGAACAGGCAGAGCGCCAGCGCGAAGCCGATCATGCCCGGATCGAAGCCAAGAAGCAGGTCGACAGCCAGCAAATCGAAGCCGATCGTGCCGTCAAGGAAGCACGGATCGCGCAGGAACAGGCGCTCGAACTGGCGCGCCAGGAACAGCAGATCGCGGTCCAGAACAAAAGCCGCGAGGAAAGCCAGGCCAAGGCCGAGGCCGACGAGGCTCGCGCCAAGGCGGTCGCCGCCGAGGAACAAGTTACGACCTCGCGCGAGACCGAGATTGCCGAGCGCACCAAGCGGATCGAATTGATCGACGCCGCCCGCGAGGCCGAACGCGCCGCAATCAGCGTGAAGGTCCAGGCCGAGGCCGAGAAGCAGGCCGCGACCGATCGCGCGGAATCGGTGCGCGTCGTCGCTCAGGGTGAGGCGGAGGCCGCCAAGCTGAAGGCGGAGGCCGATCGCGTCCGCTTCGAAGTCGAGGCCGCGGGTCAGCGTGCAGTCAACGAAGCCGCCAACATATTGTCGTCGGACCAGATTTCGCTCCAGACCAAACTCGCACTGCTCAAAGTCATGCCAGAACTGGTGCGCGAAGCCGCCAAGCCGATGGAAGCGATCGATTCGATCAAGATCGTGCAAGTCGACGGTCTGACCGGACGCGGCGGCGATGGCGGCAGCGTCAGCGCGGGGGAGGGCGACGGCAACCTTGCCAGCTCGGCCGTGTCGGCGGCGTTGCGCTACCGGGCGCAGGCGCCGGTGCTCGACGGATTAATGAAGGAACTGGGCTTCGACGGCGGATCGCTAGACGCTCTGGTCAAGGGGGCAGCGGAAGCGTCCCAGGCGATGAAGCCGAGCGAAGTTGCACCGCCGCGTGCCCCCGCCCGGCCTGCGCCGCGACCGCAACCGCCCAAGCCGGAGCGTGACGCGAAACCGTAACCGCGTTTCGGTCAAATCGTCACACAGAACGGGCATAGGCTCCCCCAGGCAAGGGCCCATCAGGGCATTGGGGGAGTACCCACAATGGCAACCGTCACCCGGTTACCGTTCGATCTGTCGCAGGTCGAATTCCCGAACGAACCGTCGATTCCGGAAAAAGTGATTACCGAGCGGCGGCGTTTTCGCACCATCTGGATTTCGGACGTCCATCTCGGCACGCGCGGTTGCAATGCAGAGATGCTCATCGACTTTCTCGACCATGTCGACAGCGAGCAACTATATCTCGTCGGCGACATCATCGACGGCTGGCGGCTGAAGAAGAAATTTTACTGGCCCGCCTCGCACAACGACATCGTCTGGCGGATCCTGAAACGGGCCAAGCGCGGCACCCGGATCACCTATATTCCCGGCAATCACGACGAGATGTTCCGGCAGTTCACCGGGCTGAACTTCGGCGGGGTGCAGATCAGACGTCAGGCGGTGCACACCACCGCCGACGGACGGCGCCTGCTGGTTCTGCACGGCGACGAATTCGACGCGATCATGTTGTCGCATCGCTGGCTCGCCTATCTGGGCGACGCTGCCTACCACGCGATGATGGTGCTGAGCGGCTGGGTCAATTTCTGGCGGCGCAAGCTGGACATGCCGTACTGGTCGCTGTCCAAACACGCCAAGCACAAGGTCAAGAACGCGGTCGAGTTCATCTCAGACTTTGAGGGGATCGTCGCGAAGGAAGCCGGGTCGCGCGGGGTCGACGGGGTGGTCGCAGGCCATATCCACACCGCCGAGATGCGCACGATCGAAGGCGTCGAATATTATAATGACGGCGACTGGGTGGAAGGCTGCACCGCGCTGGTCGAGCATTTCGACGGCACGATGGAAATCCTCCACTGGGCGGACGAGGTGGCGAAACGCGACGCGCCGGTGATGGTCGAGGCGATGGCAGCGTGATTTCCTATTCACCCCATCCTCCCCGTTCGTTTCGAGCGAAGTCGAGAAACGCAGTTCAAGCGCCCAGCCCAGGTTTCTCGACTTCGCTCGAAACGAACGGAGATGGGCAACGTGACGTGATGTCCATGAAAATCGCGATCGTCACCGATGCCTGGGCACCGCAGGTCAATGGCGTAGTGCGCACATTGCAGGCCGTCCGCGCCGTGCTGGAGGGGCAGGGGCACGAAGTCCTGGTCGTCTCGCCCGACCTGTTCCGATCGGTGCCATGCCCCACCTATCCCGAAATCCGGCTGGCGCTGGCGGGCAGCGGGCGGGTGGGCGACATGCTGGCGATGTTCGCGCCCGACGCCATTCATCTGGCGACCGAAGGGCCGCTCTGCGTCGGGGCGCGGCGCTGGTGCCTGCGGCGGGGGTTGCCCTTCACCACCGCCTATCACACCCAGTTCCCCGATTATGTCTCGGCGCGTTCGGGCGTGCCCGCCGAATGGGTGTGGCGCTATATCCAGTGGTTCCACCGGCCGGCGCAGGCGATCCTGGCTTCAACCCCGTCGATCCGCGCGACGCTCGTCGATCACGGGCTGGATCAGGTGCAGCATTGGGGACGCGGCGTCGATCTGAGCCATTTCCACGACCGCGTCCGGCCGCATCCCAGCCTGCTGCACTTGCCCCGCCCGTTGCAGCTCTATGTCGGGCGGGTCGCGGTCGAGAAGAATATCGAGGCGTTTCTGGATAGCGGCCATCCGGGCACGAAAATCGTCGTCGGCGACGGCCCGGCGCGGGAAAAGCTTGCCGCGCGTTATCCACAAGCGATCTTCATGGGCGCGCGCTTCGGCAGCGAACTCGCGAGCATTTATTCCGCCGCCGACGTGTTCGTCTTCCCCAGCCGCACCGACACGTTCGGGCTGGTGATGATCGAGGCGCTGGCCTGCGGCACGCCCGTCGCGGCCTATCCGGTAACCGGGCCGGTCGATGTGTTGACGCCCGCGACCGGGGCGATGGACGCCGATCTCGACCGGGCGATTGCCGCCGCGCTGACTCGCGATCGAAGCACTTGCGCGGACTATGGGCGCGGCTTCACCTGGGAAGCGAGCGCAGCGCAGTTCGTCGAAGCCCTCTCACCATTGCCGGGAATGAGGCACGCGGCGTAATTGCGTGCGATGATCCTTGCCCTTCGCCGCGCCAGCGACTAAATCGACGTTATACGAGGTGGCCGCTCCGTGAAGGGGCGGCCCTTATTGTTTCACGGAGATTTGATCGTGGCCCAGCCGCTGATGCCCCATGCGACCGCTTCCTGGCTGGTCGACAACACCGCGCTTTCGTTCGAGCAGATCGCCGAATTCTGCGGCCTGCACATTCTGGAAATTCAGGCGATCGCCGACGATACCGCCGCGACCAAGCTGACCGGCCGCGATCCCGTCCGCGCGCATGAACTGACCATGGAAGAAATCGAAAAGGGTCAGGACAACCCCGATTACCGGCTGGTCATGGCAAAGGGGCCGGATCAGGTCCGCCGTACCAAGGGCCCGCGCTACACCCCGGTATCGAAGCGCCAGGACAAGCCCGACGGCATCGCCTGGATCATCCGCAATCACCCCGAAGTGTCGAACGGCGCGATCGGCAAACTGATCGGCACCACGCGCACCACGATCGACGCGATCCGCGACCGCAGCCATTGGAACATCGCCAACATCACGCCGAAAGACCCCGTCACGCTCGGCCTGTGTTCGCAGCGCGAACTCGACGCGCTGGTGGCGAAGGCCGCGAAGGCTGCCGGGATCGAAGCGCCAGTCGATACCCGACTTGAGGGCGACCGCGAAGCGCTGATCACCGAATTGCGTGCCGAGCGCGAACGTGCCGCGCACGAGGCCGAACATGCCGGCGATGCCGAAAGCGTCGAGACGACGCGCACGCCGGGCCTTCCGGCCGGTTGGGCGGACCCGTTCAAGCGCTGAGCGCGCTCGTTTCAGCTTCGAACAAGTTTGGCGGGCGTCCCCTTGAAGGGAGCGCCCGCTTCCCTATCTGACCCTTGCGGACCGGGCCCCTCTGGCAATCTTCATGGATTGCGATGTCGGACGTATCGAGTGCGCTCGGTGTTGCCGGCCCCTGTCCCCTCCCTGACCGGTAGTGCCTGAGCGCCTCGATTTCCGTCCGGTTCCCCGCGCTGCCCTTGACCGCACCGCCATTCTCGTTCCTACTTCGTTCCAATGGATTGAGGAGGATGCGAGTCGTGGCCGATCAACTGATTCTCTACACCAACCCGATGTCGCGCGGCCGGATCGCGCGCTGGATGATCGAGGAAACCGGCGCGCCCTATAAAACGGTTCTGCTCGGCTATGGCGGGACGATGAAGGACGCCGACTATCTGGCGATCAATCCGATGGGCAAGGTGCCTGCCATCCGCCACGGCGACCGGATCGTGACCGAATGCGCAGCGATCTGCGCCTATCTGGCGGAGGCATTTCCCGACGCGGGCCTCGCCCCGACCGAGGCGGAGCGCGCAGATTATTACCGCTGGATGTTCTTCGCTGCCGGACCGGTCGAAGCGGCGATCACCAACCGTTCGCTGAAGGTCGAGCCGACCGACGAGCAGAAGACGATGGTCGGATACGGCGACTACGACCGGGTGGTCGATGTGCTGGAAAAGGCGGTGTCGGCGCATCCCTATATCGCAGGCGACCGCTTCACCGCGGCGGACGTCTATGTCGGCAGCCATGTGATGTGGGGCACCCAGTTCGGTACGCTCCCCAAACGCGACGCCTTCGCGGCCTATGCCGCGCGGCTGTCGGAGCGGGCGGCTTACAAGTCGGCAGGCGCGAAGGATGATGCTGCGATGCCGAAGGAGGGGGAGGGGTAAGCTAGGGCAGCCACAGCATTGGCGGTTCGACTGGTTTTGGGTGGAGAGCGGACGGTCCGGTAACGGGAGCACCGACCTGCATAGCCGACACTGTGCCGTACCGCTTTCCCTAAGACGATCGATCTTTGGGGTAGCTACGCGATCCGGCTGCGGACGAAACCTGCCCGTTCCACTATTGATGCCAGCGGAAGGGCGACAAGCTCGTAGCCAAAGCTGGTATAGGCATTGACCATCGCAAGATAGGTCGCCTCTGCCTCAGCGAGCGTCTGCTTGCGCTCGGTGTCCTGCTCAAAAATGGCAGGCCAGGGCGGAGCGATGAACACCTCTTTTGCATAGCGGCGCTGCTCGGCTGCTTTGATGGCAGATGCCGGAACCGGCAGTCCGCACAGGCGCAAATAGCCGATCACGTCAGGGATGCCGCGGTCGAAGATAATGGGGCCAGGCACACCCATTGCCTCACGATAAGACCTCATTTCCCAACCGAGCATTAGCGCCGCAAATGCCTCCCGATCGCTCCACGGGAGAGCTGTGCCGCCAATCTCCACTTGGTCCTGAATAATTGCCCTGCCGGCCTCTGGCATATGCCGGATACCCTCGGCTGTAAGCGCGTCGATCAAGCTCGTTTTGCCCGATCCAGGGCCGCCGGTGATGATGTGAAGGTGATTTGTCATACGATCCTTATGGCTGAGACCGTCCTTCTCGAAAACGATCCAACGACGGGAAAGGTCGCGCTGAACGATCGGCCGGTTTCGGCAACCCGTCCTATTCCGCCTCACGGCCTCTATGGGGTCGTTAGCCGACGTTACACATGGGCGGTTCGGGTAAAGGTCGAGGCGAGCATTTCGGGAGCGAATGACTTTGCCCAGCTTTGTGCTTGAGCGCTTCACGCTCGGGCATCACGCAGCGCCAAAAAAACAAAAACCCAGCCAAACCGCTTGGTCTGGCTGGGTTTATGGTGGGCGCGGCAAGGATTGAACTTGCGACCCCTGCGATGTCAACACAGTGCTCTACCACTGAGCTACGCGCCCGAGAGGCGGGGCATTAGCCGGGCCTCGTTCGGCTGGCAACCCGCAATCGAAGCTTTTTTGGCAAGGCATCGGGGTAAGCTACAATTAGACAGAATGATCCCATCGCGTTCGTGCTGAGCTTGTCGAAGCACTGTCCTTCTTCGCTTCCAAAAAGGACAGCATTTCGACAGGCTCACTGCGAACGGTGGAGGTAGGACGGGGTTGAGAGCCTGATTTTCTAGTTGCTGTTGGGCAGCTTCACATTCTCGAACAGGCGATCGACCTCCAGCACCAGATCGCGCAGGTGGAACGGCTTGGACAGCACCCGCGCCTGCGGCATCGCCTGACCCGCTTTCAGCGTGACCGCCGCAAAACCGGTGATGAACATCACGCGCATGTCGGGTGCGATGTCGCTGGCCTTTTGCGCGAGCTCGATGCCATCCATTTCCGGCATGACGATGTCGGTGAGCAGCAGGTCGAACGGTTCGGTCTCGATCAATGGCAGCGCGGCGGTGCCGCGATCGACCGCCGATACGGCATAGCCCGCACGTTCCAGCGCGCGCGTCAGATATTCGCGCATTACCTGGTCGTCTTCGGCCAGCAAAATTCTGAACATGCCCACGCCCGCGCTCGATTTGGAGAGCGTCATTCTATGCGCGCATCCCTTAACATTTTCCAGACCCGTCGGCTTGCCGCTGTGCTTTGTGCGGCATAGCGTTGCAGAATGGACGATGCGGCCCCTGCCATCAGTTTCGACCGGCATGGGCCGGTTGCGCCCCGCTCGCCGGTGCTGTTGTCGGTGCCGCACGCCGGTCGCGATTATCCGCCCGCGCTGATCGACGCGCTTGGCGTGCCGTTCGACCAATTGCTGCCGTTGGAGGATCGCCATGTCGATTCGCTGGCGTTGCTGGCGCGCCGCGCCGAAACGCTGTTCGTTGCGCGACGACCGCGGGCGTGGATCGACCTCAATCGCGGCGAACATGAACGCGACCCAGCAGTCGATCTGGGGGCGGATGCGAAAAGCCAGCCGGGCGGATCGTCGAAGCTGCGCGGTGGGCTGGGGTTGGTGCCGCGTCGGGCGAGCGGCGCGACCTTGCTTTGGCGGCGCCGTTTTTCGGGCGAGGAAGTCGCTGCGCGCATCGCCGCCGATCACCGCCCCTATCACGCCGCGTTGGCCGCCGCGCTTCGGTCGGCGCGCGATGCATTCGGGCGCGCGGTGCTGCTCGACATTCATTCGATGCCGCCGATCGAAGCACCCGATCCCGCCCGTATCGTCATCGGCGATCGGTTCGGGCGATCGGCAAGTGCGCCGACGGTGGCGTTGGTCGAATCGGTCATTCGATCGCACGGCGTACGCTTTGCGCTGAATTCGCCCTATGCAGGCGGACACATCCTCGACACGCACGGCAATCCGACACGCGGGATCGATGCGATCCAGATCGAAATCGACCGCACGCTCTATCTCGATGCGAACCTGGACCAGCCGGGCGCGGGGCTGGCGGCGACGGCGGGATTGCTCCGCTCGATCATCAGCGCGGTCGCCGACGAGATCACCGCCCTCCCCCGCGCCGCCGAATAGGCACATAAAAAAACCACCCCGTGCATGATGCACGAGGTGGCCAAGGTTCAGGGAGGAGACACACCCGAAGGCGTGTCGCGCGACCCCGCGAAAGGGGGGGAACACGGGAACCGCGCACGACCAATATAGGGGAAGCGCAAACCGGCTTCAAGGGGCAGCAAGCACCTGAAAAATTGCATGAAAAGGGGCGCGGCCACAATTGTGGCCACGCCCCCGACTTTCGTTGAAAAGCGCCGATTACTGGACGGTTTCGACCGACTGCGCCTGGGGGGCGCCGACTTGCGGTCCTTTGCCCTGGCGCTGCTGGCGGTTGAAGATTTCGCTCATCTGCGACAGCGACATCAGGTGCGCATAGATCAGCGGCAACATGCCGTTCTGGTTCATCTTGCGAAGCTGGTCGCCGCGCATATCGCGCAGCTTTTCCTCGTTCACCATCTGGAACCCGCGATAGACGAAGGGCTGCTCCTGACCCGGTACGGTGATCGACACCTCGCCTGCCATCAGCAGTTCCGCGTCGCGCAGTTCCTTCATGAACTGGCCGGTGCGTTGACCCGCCTGTTCGAATTGTTCGGCGAATTGCAGGATGTTCTTGGTCAGGTCGGTCGGCTGGCCGTCGGCAAACAGTGCTTCGCCATCCGGGAACGCCCCGATCGATTCCGCGCTGGGATCGAAACACAGCGACATTTCCTCGCTGTCGGGGCGAAGCCGTGCCAGCATGTAAGGATAACGGCGGATATAAGCGGGGACATAGACGTCCTGCTCGACCAGCGCGCCTTCTTCGTCGATAAACGTGTTAACGCCTTCGTTCAGGCCCATCAACACCAGCGGGATGGCATCGTCACCGTCGGAAAATACGATCGGCATCCGGCGCTGAATCAGCGGAAATTCTTCGACCGTGACGGGTACGGCGTGAACCTTGCCCAGAAAGGGAAGTTTCTCGGCGGGGCGGATACGATAATCGGCATGATCGACGCTCGAGAGCGGCATCAGATCGTTATAAAGGATCGGTAACTGGTTCTGAGGCGCGCTGGCCATCGTCTTCTCCGTGGAAACTGGACAGGAATTTCGTATCGTTCGATTGCGCTGCGCGTTTATTGATCGCAGGCCGATGGCGCAAGCGTGACGAGCTTTCCGGGATTCATCAAGTTCGAAGGGTCGAACGCGCGCTTGATCGCGGTGAGTGCCGCGATGCGCGATGGCGGGCCGAGCCGAGCGAGTTCGTCGCGCTTCATCTGGCCGATGCCGTGTTCGGCGGAAATCGATCCGCCCGCGGCCACCACCAGATCATGGACGAAGCGCGTAATTCCGGGAGCTTCGTTCTTGTACCAGGCGTCTCGATCCACCCCTTCCGGCGCACGGACATGGAAATGGACATTACCGTCGCCCAGATGCCCGAACCCGGTCGCATGCGTGCCCGGATAGCGCGCCATCACCGCAGCGGCAGCATCGATCAGAAAATCGGGCATCGCCGCGACACCCACCGAAATATCATGCTGCACCGCCGGTCCTTGCGCGCGTTCCGCCTCGGACAGCGAATCGCGGATGCGCCAGAATGCCGTTGCCTGTGCTTCGCTGGCGCTGACGGTCGCGTCCTCGATGAGGCCCGATGCATGCGCCTCTCCCAGTAGCCGTTCGACCAGGGAGGCGGGGGGCTCGTCATCGCCATCGCTCGACACCGCTTCAATCAGTAGATGCCATGGGTGTTCGCCCGAAATCGGTGCGCGGGTGTCCGGGATGTGTGCGAGTACATGCGCGAGCCCAGAGGCGGGGATGATCTCGAAACTCTCGACGGCGTCGGTGCGCCGCTCGAAGAAGCGCAACAGGCCCAGCGCGCGGTGCGGGGAAGCGAGGCCCACCCACGCCACCGCGCGCGCATGGATGGCAGGGGCCAGACGCAACGCGGCGGCGGTAACGATGCCGATCGTGCCCTCCGCCCCGATCAGCAACTGGTCGATATCATAGCCACGATTGTCCTTCTTGAGCGCGGCCAGCCCGTCATGGATCGAGCCATCGGGGAGCACCGCCTCCACGCCCGCGACCAGTTTGCGCATCGTGCCCCAGCGCAAAACCTGGGTGCCGCCTGCGTTGGTCGAGACGAGCCCGCCGATCGTCGCCGACCCCTTTGCCCCGAGCGTTAGCGGAAATCGCATTGCTTGCGCGTCCGCCGCTATGTGCAAGTCCGACAGGATGACTCCGGCTTCCGCAATCGCGATCCCCGCTGCTGGTTCGATCGAGCGTATCCGGTTCAGCCGTCGGAGCGACAGGACCAGCGCCGAGCCATCGACAGGCGGCGTCGCGCCACCGACCATCGACGTGTTGCCCCCTTGGGGAACCAGCGCGACGCCCAGCGCATGGGCCATCGCGACGATCGCTGCGACCTCGTCCCGATCGACGGGAGCCAGGATTGCCGCCGCCGCGCCGTGGAAACGCCCGCGCCAGTCGGTCAGCCAGGGGGCGATGTCATGTGCATCGGTTACGGCGGCACGCGGTCCGAAGCGTGCGCGAACCTGATCGATCAGTTGCCATTGAGCCGCATTTTTCATGGCAGTGTTGCTAGCATGTCGCAGTCGGGTGCGACAATTCATCGACTGTTCAACCGATCGCGCTAAACACCCGTGGTCGTGCAATCTCTGTCCTTTTTCCTGATCGCTGCTGCCATGGCTGCACTGACCGCATCGTCAGCGCCGAATGCTATGGTCGTGCTCGATCAGCAACGCAGTGTCCGGGCGACCTTCAGCCAGCGGGTGACCATCCGCGTGCCAAAGATGGCGCCCCCGCCGCGTGGGACCAAGCCGCCGAGCCAGCAGAAGTGGGAAGAGCGCCGCGCCCCGCGTTGCATCGCGACCGAGCGGATCGCCGCCGCCGCCGTGCGCGACCGCCGGAACATCGACCTTTTAACCAACAATGGCGAGCGGATGCGCGCCCGGCTCGACAAGCGTTGCCCCAGCCTCGATTTCTATTCGGGCTTCTACATTCGCCAGACCACGGACGGCCGAATCTGTGCCGATCGCGATTCGATCCGCACCCGGTCGGGCGCCATGTGCGAGATCGATACGTTCCGCCGATTGGTTCCTGCCGACTGATACAGCGGAGCAACGGCGTTTTCCTTGACAAAATGCGGTAAATCCGCGACGGCGCGGGCGCTAGCACGGCGTGCGTAACCATGCCCCATTTCCGGAACCTTGCATGAACTTTGCCGATCTCGGCCTTTCCGACGAACTGCTGCGCGCAGTCAACGAGTCCGGTTATACTGAGCCGACGCCGATTCAGGCGAATGCGATCCCGTCCGTATTGATGATGCGTGACCTGATCGGCATCGCCCAGACGGGCACCGGCAAGACCGCCAGCTTCGTGCTGCCGATGATCGACATCCTGGCGCATGGCCGCAGCCGCGCGCGGATGCCGCGGAGCCTGATCCTTGAGCCGACGCGCGAACTCGCTGCCCAGGTGGCCGAGAATTTCGAGAAATACGGCAAGTATCACAAGCTATCGATGGCGCTGCTGATCGGCGGCGTGTCGATGGGCGACCAGATGGCGGCGCTGGAAAAGGGCGTCGATGTCCTGATCGCGACGCCGGGCCGGTTGATGGACCTGTTCGGGCGCGGCAAGATTTTGCTGACCGGTTGCGACCTGCTGGTGATCGACGAGGCCGACCGGATGCTCGACATGGGGTTCATCCCCGATATCGAGGAAATCTGCACCAAGCTGCCCAAGAACCGCCAGACTTTGCTATTTTCGGCGACGATGCCGCCGCCCATTAAAAAGCTCGCCGACAAATTCCTTTCCAATCCCAAGCAGATCGAAGTGGCGCGGCCCGCGTCCGCCAATCTGAGCATCACCCAGTGGGTGGTCGAGACGAGCGCGCCGAAAAAGCGCGATACGCTGCGCGGGCTGTTGGGTGCGGCGGACGTCACCAGCGCGGTGATTTTCTGCAACCGCAAGACGACGGTGCGCGAGCTGAACAAGTCGCTGAAGCGTTCGGGCTTCAAATCGGGCGAGATCCATGGTGACATGGACCAGTCGCAGCGGCTGGCCGAACTCGACCTGTTCAAGAAGGGCGAAGTCAACGTGCTGGTCGCATCCGACGTCGCCGCGCGCGGGCTGGACATCAAGGGCGTGAGCCACGTGTTCAATTTCGACGCGCCCTGGCACCCGGACGATTATGTTCACCGCATCGGTCGGACCGGACGCGCGGGCGCGACGGGCGTCGCGTTTACGCTTGTCACGAGCGAAGACGCAGAGAATATCGACAATATCGAGAAGCTGACGGGTCACAAGATTGCTCGCTACGATGGCGTTACGAGTGCTGCCGACGCGCAGGAAGCACGCGACGGCGAAGCAGAAGGCAAGCCTGCGGCAAAGCCGCGCAGCCGTGGTGGGCGCAAGCCAAAGGCTGCGGCCGATGCGCCGTTGGTAGAGGCAGCGGAAGCCGCCGCGCCGGTTGCAAAATCCGAAGCGCGCCCCGCGCGTGAAGCGCGTGCCCCACGCGAGGAACGGCCTGCGCGCGAGCCGCGTCCGGCTCGCGAAGCGCGTCCCCCGCGCGAAGAACGCGCTCCCCGTCCTGATCGGACCGAGCGCGATGTGCCCCGTCCGCGTCGCGGTCGTGAGCGTGACGCGGATCAAGAAGCGGACGACGGCTGGAACGGCCCGATGCCGGCATTCCTGGATGTAACGCTCGGCCGCTGAAGCGCGTGGACGACGACTTCCTCGAATACGTACCCATCGCCGCGGTCCAGAGCCCATGTATCGGCATCTGCAAGGTCGATTCCGTCAGCCGCACCTGCAAAGGCTGCGACCGCACGCTGGCGGAAATTGCCGAGTGGCCGGACGCGACCGATGCGCGGCGACAGGCCATCCTTGATCGGATCGCGACGAAAGAGGCATGATGCGCGCGACGTGATCGCGAGGCCCAGATGAGCGACCCCCAATATTCCGGTTCCTGCCTGTGCGGGGCGGTCCGCTTTGTCGTTACCGGCGACCTGAAAGCTCCCGACGCCTGTCATTGCAGCCAGTGCAGGCGCGTATCGGGCCATGTCTGGGCATCGACCGACGTGCCCGACGACCGGCTGACGGTTATTGGGGAAGACCAGGTCCGCTGGTTCCAGTCCTCCGCACAAGTAAGACGCGGTTTTTGCGCCACTTGCGGCTCGGCGCTGTTCTGGAAACCCATCCATCAGCCGCGAACCGCGGTGGCGATGGGCGCGTTCGATATGCCCACGGACACGCACCTGGAGATGCACATTTTCGTTTGCGACAAGGGCGATTATTACGACATCGCCGATGGAGTGCCGCAGGAGTCGTAGCAGGCCAACGCCTATAGGTTTCCCACAGGCATTGCAGACCGATCCGCCGAAGCTATCCTGGCTCGAGAGAAAAGCCATGTTGTTCGCTATCGCCACCGTCTTCGTTGCGATCATGGTCGGGATTGCAACAGTCGCGCACTGGCGCATCGGGGATGGTGGCGATCTGCCGATGCAATGGACACCGGGCAAACACGTCATGTGGAGTGCACCCCGCCGGATCGCGCTGGCGTCGTACCGGTGATCGGCAGCGTGATCCTGTTCGGAATTGCATTTGGCGAACGTGGCGATCCAAGCGGAGACGCTAGTGCGGTACGAGAAGTTCAAGCGATGATCGGCGTGGCGTTGATCGCCGGGCAACTGCTCCATCTGTGGCTGGTACGCAGGACGATGGGACGATGACTCGTAAAATCGTGCGAGCCTGTTAGTCTCTTCCGATCCGATCATCGGCACGGGATGGCGAATGAGTAGCGTTCGATTTGTAGTGGCTTGTCTGTGCGCGATCGTTGCGGCGCTTGTGCTGCCTGCATCGGCGCAGCTCGGCACCGATCAGCCGCCCTATATCGCGATGACGCTGGAGGCGGAAAGCGCCGCGCCCGCCGCTGGCAGCGAAGTGACGCTGGCATTCGTGTCGCGGCCCAAGCCGACCTGGCATGGATACTGGAAGAATCCTGGCGATGCGGGGATCGAAACCAGTGTCGCATGGACCCTGCCTGACGGGGTTAGCGCCGGGCCGCTGCAATATCCCGTGCCGCAGCGGCTGATCATCGGCGGGCTGATGAATTACATCTACGAAGGTGAGTTCGCGCAGTTTGCGACGCTTTCGATTCCCGCTGGACTTGCGCCCGGCACGCGCATCCCGGTCGCAGCCAAAGTCGATTATCTGGTCTGTACCGACGAGATTTGCGTGCCCGAAAGCGCGTCGGTGTCGACCGTATTGACGGTCGGCGACGGCGCGATCGCGTCGGATGCGCGCGCGCGGTTCGATGGCTGGCGGGCGAAATTGCCCAAGCCGCTGGGTTCGGACGCAACCTTCGAGATCGTGCAGGCAGCAGGCGCGCAGCGCATGTTCCGTCTGGCGGTGCCCTATCCGGCGGACGCGACCGCGATCGACCCCTATTTCTATCCGGCGACCGGCGACATCATCGACATGGCCGCGCCCCAATCGGCTGCGCGCGACGGCGATATGCTGGTGATCGAAACGATCGCCGCCGAAGGTGCGCCCGACGCAATCGAAGGGGTGCTGGCGATCGGCAACGGGCGCGGATTGTCGCTGGCGGCGACGCCGGGCGCAGTGGCGGCGGTCGAGGGCGGCGCAGCTTTTGCCTGGGGCGCGGCGTTGCTGGCGCTGGGCGGGGCGATTCTGGGCGGACTGATCCTGAACGTCATGCCGTGCGTGTTCCCGATATTGAGTCTGAAGGCGCTCAGCCTCGCCAAATCGGGTGCGTCCGAAGGTGCGGCGCGGCGCGATGCGCTGGCCTATACGGCGGGCGTCGTGCTGGTGTGCGTCGCGCTGGGCGCGTTGTTGCTGGGCTTGCGCGCGGCGGGTGCAAGCGCGGGCTGGGCATTCCAGTTGCAAGATCCGCGCGTCATCCTGTTCCTGTTGCTGCTGGTGACGGCCATCGCGCTCAATCTGGCCGGACTGTTCGAGATTGCGACGCCGGGCGCGGTCAACAAATTGAGCGCCAGCGGGGCGGGGGGATCGTTCCTGACCGGTGCGCTGGCCGCCTTCATCGCGACACCGTGCACCGGGCCGTTTATGGGCTTGGCGCTTGGCGCGGCGCTGGTGCTGCCGTGGCCCGCGGCGCTGGCGGTGTTCGCGGGGCTGGGGCTGGGGTTGGCGCTGCCGTTCCTGCTGTTGGGCTTCGTGCCCGCGCTGCGGCGTCGTTTGCCCAAGCCGGGGGCGTGGATGGATACATTCCGCAAGGCGCTATCGGTGCCGATGTTCCTGACCGCGCTGGCGCTCGCCTGGGTATTGGGACGTCAGGCTGGCGTCGATGGCATGACGCTGGGGATCGGCGCGGCGTTGCTGTTCGCGCTGGGCCTTTGGTGGACCGGTAGACGGCAGGGGCGGGGGGCGAATGCCGCCTGGGTTCCCGCCGCCGCGCTGGCAGCAGTTTCGCTAGTCGCGGTGGGGACGGTGACCCGCGCACCTGCGCAGGCCATGTCGCCCGCTGTCCTGGGTGCGGAACCCTTTACCGAGGCGCGGTTGGAAGAATTGCGGGCGCAGGGAAAACCCGTCTTCGCCTATTTCACCGCCGACTGGTGCGTGACGTGCAAGGTCAACGAGAAGGCCGCGATCGAAACCGACCGGGTGGCGAAGGCCTTCGGCGATGGCGGCGTCGCGGTGCTGGTCGGCGACTGGACCGACGGCAATCCCGAACTCGGCCGCTTTATCGAGCGGCACAACCGCGCAGGCGTGCCCCTTTATCTATGGTATGCTCCGGGGGAACAGGGGCCGCGCGTTATGCCGCAAGTGCTGACGCCGGGTATGCTCACCGATCTGGTGGCGACGTAAAAAAGGAGAGAGACGAATGAAGCGCATGATCATTGCGAGCGTCGCGGCTGTCGCGGCCTTTGCCATCCCATCCTCGGCACAGGTGTCGAACGGTGCCCAAGCAACCAATTTCCGGCTGACCGATGTCAACGGTAACAATGTCGCACTGTCCGATTTCAAGGGAAAGCTGGTGGTGCTCGAATGGCACAATCCCGGCTGCCCGTTCGTGGTGAAGCATTACAAAAGCGGCAACATGCAAAAAACGCAGAACGCCGTGACGTCGGCGGGCGGCGTGTGGCTGACGATCAATTCGGGCGCGCCCGGCAAGCAAGGGCATATGAACGGGGCCGAAGCCAAGAAGCTGATCGCCGATCAGAATTCGACGCCCACCCATTATCTGCTCGATCCGCGCGGGATCGTCGGCAAGGGCTACGACGCCAAGACGACGCCGCACATGTATGTCATCAATCCGGCAGGCGCGCTCGTCTATCAGGGTGCGATCGACGACAAGCCGACGGCCAACGTCGCCGACATCGCGACCGCGCGCAACCATGTGCTGGCGGCAGTCGAGGAGGTCCGTGCGGGCAAACCGGTCTCGGTTGCCACCAGCCGGGCCTATGGCTGCACCGTCAAATATCCCGACGCGTGATCGACGTCCAAATCGTCATGCCAGCGCAGGCTGGCATCTCAGGCGGCTCTTGTCCGGCATGAGACCCCAGCGTTGGCCTCGCCGCCCTTCGGGTCGCTGGGATGACGGATTGACGGCGGACCCCCTTGTGCGACGCAGCAAAGCGTAGCAGCATGGAACCGCCGGACTTTCCGGTGGTTCGGAGAGATGATGGGGAAGCGCGGGGCATTCGACGAAATCTGGGGACGCGGCGGCCCGACGAGGCCGCGAGCGGAGTTTTCCGATCTCGCGCGGTGGATGCAGGACACGCCGGGGTCCGAAATGGATCGTCGTCTGCAGGCCGCCGAAGCCGCATTTCGCCAATTGGGGATCACCTTTGCCGTCTATGGCGAGCGTGACGCCAGCGAGCGCATCATCCCGTTCGACATCGTGCCGCGCATCTTCACTGCCAGCGAATGGACTCGATTGTCCGACGGACTGATTCAGCGAGTCGAGGCGATCAACGCATTCCTGAACGACATTTACGGCGAGCGGCGCATTCTTAAGGAAGGCGTGGTGCCGCCCGACCTGATTTTCTGCAACGATCAGTTTCGGCCCGAGGTCGCCGGGATCCGCCCCCCGCACGACGTTTGGGCGCATATCTGCGGTATCGATCTGGTGCGGACCGGGCCGGACGAATTCTTCGTACTCGAAGACAATGCCCGTACCCCGTCGGGCGTCAGCTATATGCTCGAGAACCGCGAGGCGATGTTGCGGCTGTGCCCCGAACTGTTCCGCGCTTACCGCGTTGCGGCGGTCGACAGCTATCCCGACCGGTTGCACGAGACGATGCGATCGGTCGCGCCGCCATCCTGCCGCGGCGAGCCGTTATGCGTCGTCCTGACCCCGGGGCATTTCAATTCGGCCTATTACGAGCATAGTTTCCTGGCCGATTCGATGGGCGTCGAACTGGTCGAGCCCGCCGACCTGATCGTCGATGACGACATCGTCTATATGCGGACGATCGCCGGGCGCGTGCGGGTGGACGTGATCTATCGCCGGATCGACGACGACTTCCTCGACCCGCTGGTGTTCAAACCGGATTCGATGCTGGGCGTGCCCGGGATCATGGCGGCGTATCGCGCGGGCAATGTCACGCTGATCAACGCACCGGGCAACGGGATCGCCGACGACAAGGCGATCTACAGCTACATGCCGGATATCGTGAAATTCTATTCCGGCGGAGAGGCCAAACTACCCAATGTCGAGACGTGGCGGTGCCGCGAACCGCAAGCGCTGAAGTACGTTCTCGACAATCTGGAGGACGTCGTCGTCAAGCTTGTCGACGGATCGGGCGGATATGGGATGCTGGTCGGGCCGACCGCAAGCAAGCAGGAGATCGAGGATTTCCGCGCCGCGCTGATCGCCGAGCCACATCGCTACATCGCGCAGCCCACTCTAGCGCTTTCGACCGTGCCGACGATGACCGAAAAGGGTCTCGCGCCACGCCACGTCGATTTCCGGCCGTTCGTGCTGACCGGCAGCCGCGGGGTTCAGGTGGTACCCGGCGGCCTCACGCGCGTCGCACTTCGCGAAGGCTCGCTGGTCGTCAATTCCAGCCAAGGTGGCGGCACCAAGGACAGTTTCGTGCTGATGGACGACGGGCCGGCGGCGCCGCAAAGTCAGAGCCAGACCCAGGGCGGTAGACTGTGAGCGCGCCATGCTGATGCTCGCGCGCACGGCGGCGTCGCTCTATTGGCTCGGCCGATATGTCGAACGTGCCGATTTCATCGCGCGGCTGGTGGAAGCGACGGTGCGGCTCGACGCGCTATCCCCGCGCCCGGCGGGCGAGGCGGCATGGGCGAGTGCACTGCGCGTGACCTATACCGAAAAGGATTTCGCCAAGACCGCGCAGACGCTGAGCCAACAACATGTTGCCCGATTCCTGACGCTTGATGCAGCGCATGGCGGGTCGATCATGTCGTGCCTGAACGCCGCGCGCAACAATGCGCGCGCGGTGCGGACCGCGCTCACCCGCGATGCGTGGACGGCGATCAACCGCGCCTGGCTGTTGTTCCAGAACCGGGCGAGCCCTGGTGGCACCAACGCGACGCTCAATCTGCTCGAAGCGGTCAAGGCTGAGACGCGCGGGTTCGAGGGCGCGGTTTCGCGGATGATGCGGAACGAGGCGACCGCGCTGATCCGACTGGGTGCCGCGATCGAGCGGGCGGACAACACCGCGCGATTGCTCGACGTCAAATATCACCTACTGCTGCCCGAAGGCGAAAGCGTCGGCGGGGTCGTCGATCGCGATCAGTGGACGACGATCCTGCAAACCGTGTCGGCCGTCACCGCCTATCGCTGGCTCTATAATGACGGGCTGCGCGTGTCGTCAGTCGTCGACCTGTTGATCGCCAGGCCTGAGATGCCGCGCTCCCTGACGGCCTGTTCCGAAGAGACGGTGGACGTACTCGGGATGCTCGCCAAGCGCACCGGGCTGCACGGCGAGGCCGACCGCATGGCGCGTGCGCGGGTCGGGCGGATGCAGCGCACGCGATCGGCGGAGATCGTCATCAGCGGGATGCACGAATTTCTTCAGGCCTTTATTCGGGAAAATGCGATGCTCCATGCCGCCATCGCCCGTCAGTTCCGGTTCGTGACATGAGGATCGCGGTCGATCACCGGACGCATTACCGGTTCAGCAAACCGCAGGCGCGGCTGGTGCAGATGCTGCGGATGACGCCGCTCGGCACCGAAGGCCAGACCATCGTGGACTGGAACATCTCGGTCAGCTGCGACGCGAAATTGCGGTATCAGCCGGACGGCTACGGCAATGCAGTGACGATGCTGTATGCCGATGGTCCGATCGAGGAGATTGAGATCGTCGTGTCGGGGGAAGTGCTGACATCCGAAACGCATGGGATTGCGCGGGGCGCACCCGAGCCGATGCCGCCGCTGGTGTTCCGGAGGATGACGCCGCTGACCCGCGCCGATGCGGCGATCGCAGCCTTTTCCGATGCGATCGGCGATCCTTCGAAGAACCCGGCGGCGTGGCTACAGCGGCTGAACCATGCGGTGCATGAGCGGTTCGAGGTTACTGCAAGCGCATCCGGTACGGCACCGTGCGCCGCGCCCGATTGTTTCACGGACACGTCGCTGTCGCCGCGCGGCCTGTCGCACGTGTTTCTGGCCGCCGCGCGCCATGCCGGGATACCGGCGCGCCACGTCGGCGGATACAGTCTGGTGCCGTGCGTCGATCGCGCGCACCCGCGCCCGCATGACTGGGTCGAAGCCCATGTCGAGGACATCGGCTGGATCGGGTTCGATCCTTCCATCGGACAATCCCCGGACCTCGACCACATCCGCGTCGCAGTCGGGCTGGACTCCAACGAAACGGCGCCGATCGCCGGTTCGCGACTGGGGGACGGCAAGGAAGAGATGGACGTCGAACTCAGCGTCGACCAGCTTGGCGGCGGCAACGATTAACGCATCTCGTCGCGCTCGCGCTCGAGCGAATCGAGGATGCGATGTCCGGCCATGAAAACAGCGATCGGGCAGAGCGCGAACATGAACCAGCCGAGCCAGCCGGGATATTTCTGGACGAAGTGAACCCCGCGTTCGGTCGCACCAAGCGCGAGGCCGTAGAGGATCAGAAACGCCTCGAACTTGGTTTTGATGACGAACAGTCTGGCAATACGCGTCCACATGCCAAAAGGTTAAGCATGCATCGTGCCAGCCGCCGAATTACGCGGTTTACGGATGAACGAACTTGGTTACCTGTCAATTAACCCGACAGGAAGTCGGGCAGATCGAGCATGTTTAACAAGGCGATGCGTGCTGCGGTGATCTGGTCGATCAGGGCGGGATCGGCAATCTGATCCTGCGCGATTTCGGCTGGCCAGTGTTCGGCGATGACGGCGGCGACGCGGTCCAGTTTGGCCTCATCGACCAGAAACCGCGGATCGATCGTGGCGGAGTCGGCGACGACGCGCAGTCGCAGGCAGGCAGGACCGCCGCCATTTGCCATCGACTGGCGTACATCCACGACCTCCAGCCGACGGATCGGACCGTTGCCCGCAATCATTTCTTGCAGCCAGGACCAGACGCTGGTGTTTTCCTGCGCCTCGCCGGGCAGGATCAATGCCATCTCGCCCGTCGGCAGCGTAACGAGCTGCGCGTTGAACAGATAGGACTGGATCGCGTCGGCGAGCGAAACGCGGTCGGCGGGGACCTCGACGATTTCGGCATCGGGCATCGCGGCGCGAAGGTCGGCGTAAAACCCCTCGCGGTCTGCAAATGCCTGTTCATGCGCGAACAATACGCGTTCGTTCGCGACGGCAACCACGTCGTTGTGGAATGCGCCCGCTGCAATCGCTGCTTCCGACTGCTGGACAAACAGCGTGCGGGCGGGGTCGAGCCGATGGGCGCGGGCGACGGCTTCGCTGGCCTCGCGGTGCTGCCGCGCCGGAAACGGCCCGCCGGTGACGCCATAGACAAAGATTTCGACGCCGGGCGCGCCATGCGCCGAGCACATCCGCATGTGGTTTGCCGCGCCCTCATCGCCGAACGGGGCGGGGACGGGGGCGTGGACGGCAAACGCTTCGTTTGCGAAGGCGAGGCGAAGCTGCGCCAGAGTCTCGCGCCATTCATGGCTACGATGCGGCATCGTCATGAGGTTGGCGACGGTCAGGTGCGTGCGACCATCGGCTGTATCGGGTTCGGGGGACACGGTCGCGGCGTTGGCGGCCCACATCGACGACGCCGAGAGCGCCTGAGCTTGCAGATGGACGGGCGCGTTTGCATAATCGGTCGACAGCCCCGCGAGCCAGCCGGTGTCGGGGCGCGATTGGGGTACAAAGATTCCCTGGGTCAGGCCCAGCCGCAGGTTTGCGCGCATCTTTTCCAGGCCCTGGAGCGCGGCAGCGCGCGGTTGCGACACCTTGCCGCGATTGCCGGTCGCCGCAAGGTTACCGGGGCTGAGCCCGGCATAATTGTGGCTGGGGCCGATGATCCCGTCGAAATTAATCTCTTGCAGCATGTCAGCGACCGATATGGCTGACGGTGTCGCCGACCGAGACGCCCAGTGCGCGGGCAGTGTCGGGGGTCAGTGCGATGCGGTCGCCCGACACATGGCAATCACCCGATACGGCAACGAAATCGGCCAGCCGCCCGGTTGAGAGGATGGCGGTCGATTCGGCCTCGCCGATGTCCGACACTTCCGCATCGCGGGCGTCCTTGATCGAGCGCACCTCGTCGACGCGTGCCGTCATGGTCGGGCCGCCATCGAAGATGTCGACGAAATTCTCGAACCGAAATCCCTCATTCTCCAGCATGCGCATCGCCGCGCGCCCGGAAGGGTGCGGCAGGCCGATCGCGGCGCGCGCGGTTTCCGACAGCATCGAGATATAGATGGGATGTTCGGGCATCAGGTCGGCGATGAACTGATTGCCATGGGTGGCGTTGAACTCGTCGGCTTGCTGGAAATTCATCCCGAAGAAGCGTCCTGCGACCCCATCCCAGAAGGGTGATCCGCCCGCTTCGTCGATGACGCCGCGAAGCTCGGCGAGAATGCGATCGGCAAAGCGCGCACGATGGGCGCGGATGAACAAGTAACGGCTGCGCGCGAGCAACATGCCCAGCCCGCCCGCGCGCTCGCCAGGGTGCAGGAACAGCCCGCCGACTTCGCTGCATCCTTCGAGGTCATTGGTCAGGCTGAGCAGCTCGGCGCGGAAGGTGCGGTCCAGTTCCTGACTGTGCTTGGTCAGCGTGTGGATGCGATAGCTGTAGAAGGGCCATTTCTGGCCGACCTGGGTGAAAATCTGACAGGTGCCGCGGACTTCGCCGGTGTCGATATTTTCGAGGACGAGGACGAACAATTCGTCCTTCACGCTGTCTTCGTCGCGCGCGAACGCTTCGTGGCTGCGCTCCAGCTTGGCGGTCAGCGCGGGCTTGTCGGGGGGCAGGTTGGTGAAGCCGCCGCCGGTCAGCTTCGCCATTTCATACAAGGGTTGCAGGTCTTCGTCGCGCGCGGCGCGGATGCGGAACGTCATGACAGCCCTTTGGAAATGATGCGAAGGATGGTGACCGCCGACAGGCTGGCGCGTTCGCCCAGGCTTTCGGGGATCATGAATTCGTCAGATGAGTGAATCGCGCCACCGCGCGCGCCCATCGTGTCGATGATGGGGACGCCGCACGCAGCGATGTTGTTGCCGTCGCACACGCCGCCGGTCGCTTTCCACGCGATCGGCTGGCCAAGCGCGGCACCGACATCGCGGACCAAATGGAACAGGCGTTCGGCTTGCGGGTCGATCGGCTTTGGCGGGCGGTTGAAGCCGCCATGGACGTCGATTTTCACGTCGTGCGCGGCGGCAATCTCAGCAACGGCGTCCTCGATTGCGGCGCGCGCGCGATCGATTTCGGCGGCGCAATGCGGGCGGAAATTGACGCGCAGCACAGCGAGGTCGGGGACGACATTGTTGGGGCCACCACCATCGATCCGCGCCGGGTTGACCGATAGCGTCGGTGCGCGCGCCTCTGCGAGCTTTAGCGCGATGGCGGCGGCGGCAAGCACGGCGTTGCGGCCATCATCGGGATTTCGCCCGGCATGGGCGCTCTTTCCGCGGACCGTGATCGAGAAATTGCCGGTGCCCCCGCGCGCGCCCGCCAGCGTGCCGTCGGGTAGAGCGGGTTCGTAGGTAAGCGCGGCGACCTTGCCCCGCGCGGCGCGTTCGATCAGCGCGGCTGAGGAAAAGGAGCCGGTTTCCTCGTCCGAATTGATGACGACTTCATAGCCGAATTGCGGCGCGAGCGGCGATGCCTCCACCGCCTCAAGCGCAGCGAGCATCAGCGCGAGGCCACCCTTCATGTCGGCGGCACCCGGTGCGTTCAGCGCACCGTCCTCGCGCCAGGTCGCGGTCTGGAACGGGTGATCGACCGGAAACACGGTGTCCATATGCCCGGTAAACAGCATCTGAACGGGTGCGTCGGGGCGGACGGTCAGGTGCATGTGGCGGCCATGTTCGATCGCTTCGACCACGCCATCGGGGCGGACGGCATCGACGGCTGTCGGTTCGACCATCGCGATGTCGCCGGGCAGGACCGAGAAGCTGTCGGCGAGTAATTCGCCCATTGCCTCTACCCCGGCGACGTTGCGCGTCCCGCTGTTTACCGCGACCCAGCGCTCAACCAGCGGCAAAATGTCCGCGTCGCCCGCCTTTTCGGCGGTGGTCTGTTCCTCTCGGCTTAGCGTTATCATTGGAACGGCTCTAGCGTGGAGCGTGGAGAAACGGAACCCGAGCGTTAGAAGGCATAGACCACGGAAGCACGGCTGGTCGTATCCACGCTCTTGCGGCCGATCGGTGGCATGGATTCGTAATTGACCAGATAGGATAATTGCCCCTGGATCGGGCCGAACAGCCGCGCGCGGACCGCCGTCGTCGATGTCACCGTGCTGCTGTTCGATGCCTGAACGTAGAAGGAGGCATCCTGATCGAAGGTGATCGTCGGGCTCAACCGCCAGTCGAATTCGATGCTGCCGCGTGCCGCCAGATCGGATTCGGTGGGTTGCGTCGTGAAATCAGTGTGGCGGAATGCCGGGCCGAGGGAGACGTTGAGCACTTTTCCGCCGTCGCGAATCGCGGTGTAACCCGCGCCCGCCGCCGTCGAATAGCGTGCGAAATATCCAGCGAACCGGTCGCTTTCGTAAAGCGCGGTGCCGAAGATAAAGAGCCGGTCATCGACCTTGTAGTTGGGCTCGTACGACGCGACGTAACGCTCGCGCGTCGTGTTGCCCGCGCTTTCCTGATACTCGGCGTTCAGACGCCATTTGTGCCGCCAGGAAAAGCCTTCGCGGCCTAGGTCGATGACGCCGTGGACGCCGGTATTGCTGGTGTTGCCGGTGGTCTGGAAGCCGCCGACCTCGACCTTGCCCTTGGCCAGTTCCCAGAAATCAGATTCCTGTAGGCGGCGGATCGCGGCTTCCTCGCGCGCGCGCTTCCAGTCGCCGGCGATGCGGGTGAACTCTCCCTGATGGTCGGGATAGGAGCGGCGCAGATATTTGACGACCGTGTTGACCTCGCCCTCGTTATTCGTCGCGAGCGCCGCGTCGAGCGTCTGACGCGCGCGGTCCGGCATCGGGCGTTTGATCTTGCCGGGCGGCATGTGCGCGGAGGCGACTGGCGTTGCGGGCGGCAGGAATTGTTCGACCGGGACGATGATGATCGGCGGCGGCGGCAATTCGACGGGGATGATCTGCACGGTGTCCTCGCTCGCTTCCTGGGCATGAGCGGGTAGCGCAAATAATATGAGCGGGAGGAGGGGGAGGACGCGACGCACGGATGGCTTCCTAACGCGCGAACGTGGCAGAGAAAAGGCGCTTTGCGACGGGTTGCCGCCGCGTCAGCGCGGTTCGTTTCGGGGAAGGTGCGGCGCGAACAGGTCGAGCAGCCGTTCGTACAACGCGCGTTTGAAGGGGACGATGACATTGGGCAGTTCGGCCGGCTCGATCCAGCGCCACGCGCGGAATTCGGCATGGTCGGTGGCGATATTCACGTCGCCATCCTCGCCGTTGAATGCGAACAGGAACCAGCGTTGTCGCTGGCCGCGCCATTTGCCCTTCCAGAGTTTCCCGATCAGGTCGTCCGGCAGATCGTACTGAAGTTCCTCCCCCGCTTCGGCGATCAGTTCGACATGATGCGGCGCGATCCCCGCTTCTTCTCCGAGCTCGCGGATCGCGGCGGTCAGCGCGTCCTCGCCCTCATCGATCCCGCCCTGCGGCATCTGCCACGCCTCCAGCGTCGAATCGAGGCGCTGGCCGACGAACACCTTGCCGTCGCGGTTGAGCAGCATGACACCTGCGCATGGGCGGTAGGGGAGGGTCGTGGGATCGGTCATCTAGAGGCTGGCTTTCGGGATGCGTTTCTCGACTTCGCTCGAAACGAACGGAAAAGAGGTATGTGGACCCAATAGCCGTTTGTTTCGAGCGAAGTCGAGAAACGTGGCTCAGCTTCCCGCCGCTTGCGCCATCACCCGGTTGGCCTCCGCTTCAGCAATCACCGTCTTTGCCGCCAGCAGATAGCCCGCGACATCGCCCTGGCTCGACGGGATCGCCTGGCGCAGATTGATGAAGCCGTGAACATTGCCGACCGCCTCACGAAAGATCACGGGGACCCCCGCCGCCGCTAGCGCGCCCGCATAGGCGCGGCCCTGGTCGCGGATCGGGTCCAGGCTTGCGGTCATCACCACCGCGGGGGGAAGGCCGGTCAGGTCGGCATTCATCGGCGATCCGCGCATATGG
Organism: Sphingomonas sp. AX6; assembly: GCF_902506605.1. Classification (GTDB taxonomy): domain Bacteria; phylum Pseudomonadota; class Alphaproteobacteria; order Sphingomonadales; family Sphingomonadaceae; genus Sphingomonas. Next base: position 2,812,959 of record NZ_LR733979.1, on the reverse strand, counting down.
GTGATGTCGGCGGCGTAGCAGTCGTTGAACCACGTCATCGTGTCCCGGGTCAGCAGATAACCTTCGCCGAACGCGGCCATCGATGAATAATCGCGGCTCATATCGGCGGCAGGATAGATGGGCAGTTGCGCGATAACCGGCACCGCAGCGGGCCGGTCGCGCAGGTCGAGCGCGGCGGTGATGGTCAGCGTGCCACCCGCGCTGTCTCCGCACAGGATCAGGCTCGTCACCTTGCGACCCAGCGCCTCTGGGCTGGTCGCGACCCAGCGCGCGGCGGCTTCGCAATCGTCCGGCGCGGCGGGCCATTTGTGCTCGGGAGCGAGCCGATAGTCGACGGACACCACCGGCACGTCGAGCATCCGCGCCGCCTCCGCACAAAAACCCGCATGGGTATCCAGATCGCCGATGACGAAGCCGCCGCCGTGGAAGAAGACCATGACCGGGCCGGGCTCGCGCGCTTCCTGCGCGTCGAACAGCCGAGCGGGGATGTCGCCCGCCGGGCCGGGGATGGTCAAATCGCGGATGACGGCCAGATCGCCGACGGGGAGGTCGGCCACATCCTTGGTCGCGCGATACACTTCGCGCGCTGGCCCCGCGCCCATCTCGTGCATCTTCGGCCCCGGCAGTGCGTTCAGATAGGCGAGGAACTGGCGAACGTCGGGACGGACATAGGGCTCGGTCATCTGCGGCTCTCCCGGTATTTTCGAACACATGGTATCGCGGTTGTTGTCATGCTTAGCGAAACGGCACGGAGAGAAAAGCGGCAATGATCCCGGTGGTGCACCATCCCGACTATATCGGTCCGGCGCGCAGTGGCAGTCCGCACCAGACCAACAAATATGGTTTGGTGCACGCGTTGCTGACGACGAGCGGCGCGGCGATCGACTGGATCGAGCCCCAGATGATGCCGCGCATTTGGCTCGAGGCGGTGCACGACCCCGATTATGTCGCGGAAGTGTTCGAACAGCGCGTGCCGCCCGAAAAGACGCGTCGCATCGGCTTCGAAGTGACGGCGCAGGTCGCACGACGATCGGCTCGGGTGCCGGGCGGCACGTGGCGGGCAGGGGTCGAGGCGCTCGACAAGGGCTTTGCGGTCAACAGCGCAGGCGGCAGCCATCATGCGCTGTACCAGACGGGCGCTGGCTATTGCGTGTTCAACGATCTGGCGGTCGCAGCGCATCGTCTGGTAGAGGAGGGCAGGACCGCCCGCATCCTGATCGTCGATTGCGACGTGCATCAGGGCGACGGCACTGCGTCGCTGCTGGCAGGGCGCACCGACATCGCGACCTATTCCATCCATGCCGAGAAGAATTTTCCGGCACGCAAGGCACGCTCGACGCTGGACGTCGGATTGCCGGACGGGGTGAGCGATGACGAATATCTCGAATCGCTTGCGGGTACGCTGGAGCCGTTGATCGCCGATTTTCGTCCGTCGATGCTGATGTATCAGGCGGGGGTCGATCCGTTCGTCGGCGACCGGCTGGGGCGGTTGAACCTGTCCCATGCGGGGCTGGCGGCGCGCGAAGCCTATATCGCGGGGCTAGCCGTTCGATTGGGCCTGCCGCTCGCCAGTACGCTGGGTGGCGGCTATGGCGCGGACCTGATCGAAGTCGCCGGACGGCATGTCGCGTCGGTGCTCGCGCTGGCCCAGGGCTTCGGCTTGCACAAAGTAGCGATTGCAACCGCCCCGCAACATTCTACCTTGGACGGGTGTGGCGCGCCCGCGTAGAGAGCGCGCAAACAACGCGAATTCCGCAAGGACCAGATTGAACATGGCTACCGCAATTCACGAGGTCACCCCGCAGGAGGCCGCGGCGAACCCGCCGCCAGAGGCCGTGGTGGTGCGCTTTGCCGGGGACTCGGGCGACGGGATGCAGTTGACCGGCGGCCAGTTCACGCTGTCGACCGCGCTCGCCGGAAACGATCTGGCGACATTCCCCGACTTTCCCGCAGAAATCCGCGCACCGCAGGGCACATTGTTCGGCGTGTCGGCCTTTCAGATCAATTTCGGGTCGGCGGCGATCGAAACCGCGGGCGACCAGCCCGACGTGCTGATCGCGATGAACCCGGCGGCGCTGAAAACCAATGTCGAGGCATTGAAGCCCGGCGGTCTGATCATCGCCGACGAAGGCGAGTTCGGTCAGCGCAATCTCGACAAGGCGAAATATGCCGCCAACCCGCTGGAGGACGAAAGCCTCGGCAAATGGCAGCTGCTCAAACTCAACATCTCGCAACTGACGCTGGATGCCGTGAAGCCGTTCGGGCTGGGCAACAAGGAAGCGTTGCGCTGCAAGAATATGTGGACGCTGGGGTTGGCGCTGTGGATGTTCGATCGCGACCGTCAGCCGATCGTCGACTGGCTAAAGACCAAGTTCGCCAAGGCGCCGGAGTTGGCGGAAGCCAACATCGCCGCGCTGAATGCGGGCCATGCGTATGGCGAAACCGCGGAACTGGGCGCGATGGGCGTGGGGCAGGTGCATTTGCCCGCGGCACCCGCCGAGCCCGGCCTGTATCGCACGGTCACGGGGGCGGAATCGATTTCGCTCGGGCTGATCGCGGGCGCGCAGCTTGCCGACTTGCCGATGTTCTTTGGCGGCTATCCGATCACCCCGGCGTCTGCGATTCTGCATCACCTGTCGCGGTTCAAGGAATACAGCGTCACCACCTTCCAGGCGGAGGACGAAATCGCGGCAATCGCGGCGGCGTTGGGCGCTTCCTATGCTGGGCAGTTGGGCGTTACGTCGTCGTCCGGACCGGGCATCGCGCTGAAGGGCGAAGCGATGGGGCTGGCAATCATGACGGAATTGCCGCTGGTGATCGTCAATTCGCAGCGCGGCGGGCCGTCGACCGGTTTGCCGACCAAGACCGAGCAGTCCGACCTTTATCAGGCCGTTTATGGCCGCAATGGCGATGCGCCGATGCCGGTCATCGCCGCGCGCTCCGCTGCCGACTGCTTCGACGTGGCGATCGAGGCGGTTCGGATCGCGACGCAATATATGACGCCGGTGATGATCCTGACCGACGGCTATATCGCCAATGCCGCCGAGCCGTGGAAAGTGCCGGACATGAGCGATTATGCGCCGTTTCCGGTCACGCATCACACGGCACTACCGGACGAGGGCGAGAAGTTCCTGCCTTATGGCCGTGACGACAAGCTGGCACGACCCTGGGTCAAGCCGGGGACACCGGGGCTGCTTCACCGTATCGGCGGGATCGAAAAGCAGCTCGGCACCGGCAACATCGAATACAGCGCCGAAAACCATCAGGCGATGACCGATATTCGCCGCATGAAGGTCGAGGGGATCGACATTCCCGATCAGACCGTCGAGCTGGGTGAGACGAGCGGCAAGTTGGTGGTCGTCGGCTGGGGATCGACCTTTGGCCCGATCCACCAGGCGGTACGTCGCGCGCGGCGCAAGGGGCTGGATGTGGCGCATGTCCATATCCGCCACATCTGGCCGATGCCCAAAAATCTGGGTGATCTGTTGAGGGGTTACGAGCGTATTCTCGTTCCCGAGATGAACACCGGGCAGTTGAAGACGGTGCTCCGCGACCAGTTCCTGGTCGACGCCAGACCGCTCAACAAGGTGTCGGGACAACCTTTCCGCATCGCCGAAATCGAAGACGCAATCGAAGGCGCGCTCGCATGAACGACCTGACCCCCATCAAGACGACGCCCAAGGATTGGGAAACCGATCAGGAAGTCCGCTGGTGCCCAGGCTGCGGCGATTATGCCGTGCTGAAGGCGGTTCAGCGGACCATGCCCGAACTGGGCGTTAAGCCGGAGAACACCGTGTTCGTCAGCGGCATCGGCTGCTCGTCGCGCTTTCCCTATTATATGGAAACCTACGGCTTCCACACGATTCATGGGCGCGCGCCTGCGGTCGCGACGGGGGTGAAGCTCGCCAATCCGGATCTGGATGTGTGGATCATCACAGGCGACGGCGATGCGCTGTCGATCGGCGGCAATCACACGATGCACCTGCTGCGGCGGAACCTGAATTGCCAGGTCCTGCTGTTCAACAACGAGATTTACGGCCTGACCAAGGGGCAATACTCGCCCACCAGCCGCGTCGGTACGCGCAGTCCGTCGACGCCGTTCGGCTCGGTCGATCGCCCGGCATCGCCATGCGCCTTCGCACTGGGCGCGGGTGCGCGGTTCGTCGCGCGCGGGATCGACGTCCACAAGAACCTGACCAATGTGCTCAAGGCTGCGCACGCGCATCAGGGCGCGGCGTTCCTCGAAATCTATCAGAACTGCATCGTCTATAATGACGATGTGTTCGCGCCGTTCACGGCCAAGCCCAATGCCGCGATGGGGCAGTTGTGGCTCGACCATGGCAAGCCGATGCTGTTCGGTAGCGAGAAGGCGGGCGGGGTAAAGGGCATCGCGCTCGACCGCGACGCGCTGGCGTTGAAAGTCGTCGATGTCGTCGGCAATGATTGGGAGGGTGCGGGCGTGCTGGTCCATGACCAGACCAACCGTTCGGTCGCGCACATGCTGGTGGAACTGGGCGAGGGCTTTCCGGTCGGGCTAGGCGTGATTTATGACGATCCGCGTCCGACCTTCGAAAGCGCGGTCGTTGCGCAGAACAGGGCAGTCAGCGAGGGCAAGACGCCCGATTTGCAGAAACTCGTCAGCAAGGGCCAGACCTGGCAGGTGGAAAAGGAACCGCGCGCCGAGTGATCCGCGGATTGCTGGGGTCAAGCGTCATTCCCGCGAAGGCGGGAATCCATAACCCATGTCGGCGCTAATGGATTCCCGCCTTCGCGGGAATGACGGGCTTAATGCGGACGGCTGGAACAAGTCCAAAGTAACGGGCTTCTATCGGACATGACCACCCCCACTATTCTCTGGTTTCGCCGCGACCTTCGCTTATCGGATCAAGCCGCATTGATCGCTGCCGCGTCGGAAGGGCCCGTGGTCCCGGTCTATATCCTCGACGACGATACCCCCAAGCATCGCAAGATGGGCGGCGCGTCTCGGTGGTGGCTGCATCACAGTCTCGCCAGTCTCGGTGCGGCGCTGCGCGACAAGGGATCGCGGCTGATCCTGCGGCGTGGGAAATCCGATACGGTGCTTGGCGAACTGGCCGATGACGTCGGGACGACGCGCGTCCATTGCATCCGGCATTACGAGCCATGGTGGCGCAATGCCGAGCGTGCCGTGGCACAGGCGCTTGATCTGGTTTGCCATGACGGGAATTACTTGTTGCCGCCGGGTTCGGTGACGACCGGGAGCGGCGATCCGTACAAGATCTACACGCCGTTCTGGCGGGCACTGAAAGAGCATATGCCGCCGCCCGATCCGGCCAATCGACCGCGCGATATCCCAGCGCCGTCCTCCTGGCCCAAATCGGACACGCTGGCCGATTGGGATTTGCTGCCGACCAAGCCCGACTGGGCGACAGGGTTCGCCCAGGAATGGTCTCCGGGCGAGGACGGGGCGCGAGCGCGGGTCGATGATTTCGTAAGTGAAGCGGCGGACTATGACGCGACCCGCAACCTGCCATCCGTCGAGGGGAGTTCGCGCCTGTCGCCGCATCTCCATTTCGGCGAGGTGTCGCCCGCCTATGTCTGGCACCGGACGATGAAGGCAGGCGGATCGGTCGATGTGTTTCTGGGCGAGATTGGCTGGCGCGATTATGCGCAGAACGTGATCCTGCAATTTCCCGAATACGCATCGAAAAACGCGCGCGACCGGTTCGATCCGCTGCCGTGGCGCGACTTGCGCGAAGCGAAAGGCGATTTCGCGGCATGGAAGCAGGGGCGCACCGGATATCCGATTGTGGACGCCGGTATGCGGCAACTCTGGACGACCGGCTGGATGCACAACCGGGTGCGGATGATCGCCGCATCGTTCCTGATCAAACATTTGCTGATCGATTGGCGTCATGGCGAACAATGGTTCTGGGACACGTTGGTCGATGCTGATTACGGATCGAACGCGGTCAACTGGCAATGGGTCGCGGGGACCGGAATCGATTCCAATATGTTCAGCCGGATCATGGCGCCGCTGTCGCAATCGGAGAAATTCGACGCGGGCGATTATATTCGCGAATGGGTGCCGGAGCTGGCGAAACTATCGGACGCAGTGATCCACGATCCCGACGAGCATGGGTGTCGTCCGAAGGATTATCCGGCCAAAGTCATCGGCCACCGCGAAGGGCGCGAGCGGGCGCTGGCGGCTTATGCGAAAGTGAAGTGAGCGAAAGCTTGCGGTGAGACGAATGCAGTGCATTAGGGACGGGATGCCAACGCTGCTCATCGTCATTCCCGCGAAGGCGGGAATCCATATGTTCCGACATAGGTTATGGATTCCCGCCTTCGCGGGAATGACGGGTGGGGTGGGTCGTCAGTGAATATCGAACGTGGCAATCGCGGACGCCGGGTCGTCTCGCCGCGCGGGCATCGCGCGCGGGCGATCGATCGCCTGCTCAATCCGTTCGCCGCGCTATTCCTCAGTTTCCTCGACCGGATGGACGCCGCGATCGTCGACGGTGCGATCGAGGCGAGCCTGCCCGATGGCACCACGCGGCTGCTCGGCGGGCGAAGGCCGGGGCCGCATCCGATCGTCCACCTACGAAGCTGGCGCGCGCTCATCAGCCTGGCCGCAGGCGGCTCTGCCGGATGGTATGAGGCCTGGGCGCGGGGCGACTGGTCCTCGCCCGATCCGGTGCCGTTGTTCGAGATTTTCACGCTCAACCGCACGACGCTGGCATTGCTGGGGCGTGCGAGCCCGGCGACCCGCGTGTTCCGCCGGCTGGCGCACCGGTTGCGGCGGAACGACAAGGCGGGATCGCGGCGCAACATCGCCTATCATTATGATCTGGGGAATGATTTCTACCGCGAATGGCTCGATCCGACGCTGACCTATTCGAGCGCCTTGTTTTCCGGTGAGCAATCGCTCGAAGCGGCGCAGCAGGCAAAGCTGGACGCAATCCTCGATCGTACCGCGACCGAACCCGGCGACACGATTTTGGAGATCGGATGCGGCTGGGGCTCATTCGCAGAAACCGCCGCGCGGGGCGGGCGTCGGGTCCACGCGCTGACGCTTGCCGAGGAGCAAAAGCGTCATGTCGAGGCGCGGATGGCCGCGGCGGGATTGTCGGGAGTCGCGGTCGAACTGACCGACTACCGCGATGTCGTGGGCAGCTACGACGCGGTCGCCAGCATCGAGATGGTCGAGGCGGTGGGCCAGGAATATTGGCCCGTTTACCTGCAAACGATCGCACGCGTCCTAAAACCCGGTGGTCACGCGGCAATCCAGTATATCGCGATCGACGATGCGATTTTCGAGCATTACGCCGCGAACGTCGATTTCATCCAGACCTATGTCTTTCCCGGCGGCCTGCTGATTTCGGAAAGCCGCTTTCGCCGGATTGCCGAGGCGAACGGGCTGGAATGGACCGACGCGCATCATTTCGGCGCGGACTATGCCGAGACGCTGCGGCAGTGGCGCGAAGCGTTCGATGCGGCAGATCGTGAGGGGCGGATACCGGTTGCATTCGACAACGCATTCCGCGAGCTTTGGCGTTACTATCTGATGTATTGCGAAGGCGGGTTCCGGGGCGGCGCGATCGACGTGGCTCAGGTGACGCTGGTGAAAAAGGGGTGAGGGGAATGCGCGCAGGGCTGCTCGGCGGGATCGCCGCGATCGTAATGCTGGCGGGATGCGCGGCGGAGACGCAGACGGTTTCGCCCCAGGGCTATCCGGTCGCGAAGGATGCAGTCGTCTCCACCGCAATGACCGTCGCGCCGGGCGACATGGCGCGGATGCAGCAGGTCGGCTCGGAAATTCTGTTCTGGGACCAGCCGACCCGCGAACGCAATTTTCGCAACATGGAAAAAATCTTTCCCGGTTATGTCGTGGAGGCAGGATCGCGGGTGAAAGCGCTACCCGCAGGTGTGCCGCTGCCGGTCGATGGCGCGACCATCGATGCCTATATGAAGGCCAACAACGTCGCCGGACTGATCGTGCTTCAGGACGGTCGCGTTCGGCTCGAACGCTACGGTCTGGGCTTTGGGCGCGAGGGGCGCTGGACCAGCTTTTCGGTCGCCAAATCCTTCACCTCGACGCTGGTCGGCGCAGCGATCAAGGACGGCTTCATCCAGTCGGTGGACGAGCCGGTGACGCGCTACATTCCCGAACTGGCGGGCTCCGGCTATGACGGGGTGACCATCGCGCAACTGCTGACGATGACGTCGGGCGTGAAATGGAACGAGAGTTACACCGACCCCAATTCGGACGTCGCGCGCATGTACGCCACGCCCGCGCCCGCAGGGATGGACGCGACCGTCGCCTACATGCGGACGCTGCCGCGCGAGACGACGCCGGGCGAAAAGTTCGTGTACAAGACCGGCGAGACCAATTTGATCGGCGTACTGGTGTCGAACGCCATCGGCGATCGGTCGATCGCGACTTATCTGAGCGAAAAGATCTGGAAGCCGTATGGCATGGAGGCCGATGCCTTCTGGATGACCGACCCCAGCGGTCAGGAAGTGTCGGGCTGCTGTCTGTCGGTGTCGTTGCGCGATTATGCGCGGATGGGTCAGTTCGCGCTGGAGGGCGGCGCGGGGCTGGTGCCCGAGGGCTGGATCGCGGAGGCGACGCGGGCGCATGTGACGCTGAACGCCGCCGGGTTCGGCTATGGCTATCAGTGGTGGACCTATCCCGGCGAGATGTATGGCGGGCAGGGGATTTTCGGGCAGTCGATCACGGTCGATCCGAAGACGAGGACCGTCGTCGCGATCGTCAGCGCGTGGCCGCGGGCGACGGGGACTGACCTGACGATGCCGCGGTTGAAGTTCGTGAGTGAATTGATGGCGGCGGCTGGGCAGTAATTCCTCCCCGGTACGGGGAGGTGGCAGCACGAAGTGCTGACGGAGGGGGCGTGCCACGCAGCGCAGCTTCTGAGGCCCGCCCCCTCCACCATCCTTCGGATGGTCCCCCTCCCCGTGCCGGGGAGGAGCTTACTCGACGCGTTCGAAATAGCTGGTCTGGAAATCCTCGGCCAGCAGCGCGGCGATGCGGTCGCCGATGACCTCCGGCAGTTTCACGCTGTTGGGGTCTTCGCCAGGATAGGCGCGCTCGCGCATCTTGGTGCGGGTCGCCCCGGGATCGACGATCGCGACGCGGACCTTGTCCAGACCGCGATGTTCCTCGGAATAGCTCGACAGCAGCGTGTCGAACGCTGCCTTCGACGCGCCGTATAGGCCCCAATAGGGACGCGGGCGGCGACCGACGCTGGAGGTCAGGCCGACCACGCGCCCCCGACCGCTTTTCTTGAGCAGGTCGTCGAACGACGCGATCAACGCCGCCTGTGCGCTGACGTTGAGGGTCAACAGCCGCGCCATTTCCTTCATGTCGATCGCCGGCACTGCGGATAGCTGGCCAAGCGTCGCGGCGTTCAGCACCAGCATGTCGAGCTTGCCCCAGCGTTCGGTTACCGCCTGCGCCAGCCGCGCGACGCTGTCGCCGTCGATCAGGTCGAGGGGTGCGATCGTCGCTGATCCGCCAGCGTCATGGATGCGCTCCTCGACTTCCTCGAGCGCGGCTGCGGTGCGTGCCGTCAGTACGACATGCGCACCGCGCGCGCCGAGCGCGAGGGCGGTGGCTGCGCCGATCCCGCGCGATGCGCCGGTGACGAGCGCGATCCGGTCGGCAAAGGGCTTGTCGGTCATCTCAGTTCCTGTGGGTAAGCGAAGGGGTCAGCCCACGCGTTCTTCGAGCATTGCGAACTGATCGACCTGGGTGGTTTCATCCTGATCGGTCAGCGGGGTGGGGTAGTCGCCGGTGAAGCAGGCGTCACAATAGCCAGGCTCGCGCTCGGCGCGCGCCGGCTGGCCCAGCGCCTTGTAGAGCCCGTCGATCGAGACGAACGCCAGGCTGTCGGCATGGATGAAATCGGTCATGCCGCCGACATCGTGCTTGGCGGCAAGCAGCTTGGCGCGCTCGGGCGTATCGACGCCGTAGAAGCAGCTGTGCCGCGTCGGCGGCGATGCGATCCGCATGTGGACCTCCGCCGCGCCCGCATCGCGCATCATCTGCACGATTTTCAGGCTGGTAGTTCCGCGCACGATCGAATCGTCGACCAGGATCACGCGCTTGCCTGCGATCAGCGATCGGTTGGCATTGTGCTTCAGCTTGACGCCCAGATGGCGGACCTTGTCGCCCGGCTGGATGAAGGTGCGCCCGACATAATGCGACCGGATAATGCCAAGTTCGAACGGGATGCCCGATGCCTGCGCGTATCCGATTGCGGCGGGTACGCCCGAATCGGGGACCGGGATCACCAGATCGGCATCGACCGGAGATTCGGCCGCCAATTGCGCGCCGATTTCCTTGCGCACCGAATAGACCGAACGATCTTCCGCAATCGAATCGGGGCGCGAGAAATACACCCATTCGAAGATGCAGGGCCGCGCGGGACGCGCCGCGAAGGGCCGGATCGATCGGACTTCGGTGCCCTTGACGATCACCAGTTCGCCTGGCTCGACATCGCGTTCATAGGTCGCCCCAACCACGTCGAGCGCGACGGTTTCCGACGCGAAAATCACGCTTTCGCCGAGCTTGCCCATCACCAGCGGCCGGATGCCCAGCGGATCACGACAGGCGATCATGCCTTCGGGCGTCATCACGATCAGCGAATAGGCGCCTTCGATCCGCTTCAGCGCATCGATGAACTTGTCGAGCAACGTCCGGTAATGCGACGTCGCGACCAGATGGATGATCGTCTCGGTATCGCTGGTGGACTGAAAGATCGATCCTGACCGAATCAGGTCGCGCCGCAACCGCATCGCGTTCGAGATATTGCCGTTATGCGCGATCGCGAACCCGCCCGATGCGAGTTCGGCATAAAGCGGCTGTACGTTGCGAAGTGCCGTCTCGCCGGTGGTCGAATAGCGGACATGGCCCGCGGCGACATCGCCCGCCAGCGCATCGATGATCTCTGGCCGGTCGAAATTGCCCGCCACGTGACCCATTGCGCGGTGGGTGTGGAATTGCTGGCCGTCGAAGCTGGAAATACCGACGGCTTCCTGACCGCGATGTTGCAGCGCGTGGAGGCCGAGCGCGACGAGCGCGGCTGCTCCTTCTGCGCCGGATACCCCGAACACGCCGCATTCTTCGCGGAGTTTGTCGTCGTCATATGGGTTGGTGGTCAGCATGCGGCCCAGCTTCACGTGATCCAAGTCACCGGCCATATAGGGAGGGTTGGCCGCTTTGTCCCCCCTTTGTCACACATGGCTGAACCTCATGTGGAATTGGGCGTTTTGCTAGCTCAGCCAAGGAGCCGCGCGATGGCCAAAGACCACGGACCCCAGATCAAGGACGACAAACTCTACGAAGACCTGCGCCGACAGGGCGAATCGAAGGAGAAGGCCGCGCGGATCGCCAATGCCAAGGCGGCCGGGACGATCGACCATAAGGGCAAGACACTCGATGACCGGTCGAAGGACGCGCTGTACGATGAAGCCCAGGAAATCGGCATCGAGGGACGGTCGGACATGACCAAGGATGAGTTGATCAAGGCGATTCGATCGCATTGATCGTCAGCCGATCTCCAGCCTGAGCGAGGCGATAAGCCGCTCGGCGGTTTTCAGCCGGGGCTGTTCTTCGTCGAGGATGGCATGAAACGCGCGACGCTTGAAAGCGGCGACGGTGCCCGGCTTAAGCGGCGTGTTGTCAGGCAAGGTCGAAATCACGATGTCGATCAGCCGATCGGCCCCGTGCAGCCGTCCCCAGAGATAGTCGTTCTCGCGATAGGCACGGCTGAAGAACGCACCGAAGTTGTTGAACTGAATGCCTTTCAATGTCGCCGCTGCCCCGCCCGCGCGGATGGTGTTGCAGTCGTCGGGCGAAATTCGGTCGATGCGGATGGGGTCGAATTCGTCCAGCCCCTCGCCTTGCAGCATCGGCAGCGTCGCGATGTCGAAGAATGGAAATCCCAGATAGGCGAGCAGCATCGGCCGCCGAAGCTCCTTGTCCAGGCTGCTCAGCGCGCGCGACAGTGCGGCATCGGTTTCATCGTCCAGGCGGCGAAGATCCATTGCCGCCTCCAGCCTGTCGAGCAAGGGCGCAGCGTCGTCGTCCATCCCCCTCATCTCGGGGCGGAGCCCGCGATAACGGTCCGATCGTTCGCATTCCAGATACGCGGCAAGCGCATCGTAAATCGCATCGCGCATCGGCTTCAACTCGGCCTCGCCATGCGTTGCGTCGAGTTCGGCCAGGCGGCGCGCGAGCAGACGCAAACGCCGGATGCGGAAACCCAGATCGTGCGCGCGCAGGAACTCGATCGCCGCGGCATTGGACGACTTCGCCGAAAATTCGTGTGCGCCGCGTGCCTCGACCGCAGCGGCGACGCGAGCGCGTATCCGGTGCCAGGCGTCATGATCGGGCTTGCCCGCGATGGTGTTCAGCGTGGTGGCGGTGCGATCGACGATGCCGTCCAGTTTGAGCAGCGCATAGGCGGTGTGGCCATATCCCGCCTTGGCCGCGGCCGCATTCTGCGCGCGTTTGCGCCAATTCTCCAGCCGCTTGGGCGTGGGGTAATCGAGAAACAGCGTATAACCGAACAGCGATTCGACCTGCGCTTCCACTTCCTCTCGGATTCGCTCTAGGATGGTCAGCATCCGTTCGATCTTTTCGGATCGTTCGGACAGTGCGTCGAGATTGTCGCGAATCGGCTGGTGGCGCGGCAGCTCGCTCAGCGCACCGATGACGGTACGGAAGAATCCGGGCGCCTCGTCGCCATTGCTGCGCAGCGCAAAGGTCATGCCGGGCGACGGGTCGATATAGACGAAGCGCCGGTCGATCTGGCGATGCGCTGGGCGTTCGCGAAGCGCCTCGATCGCAGGCCGGAAGGGAGCATTGGCGAGGACCGAGCCGTCGATGAGCGCCGCGTGATCCGCCCGTCCGATCGAGAAATGGCGCGGCAGGGTGCGGCTGAGGAACGCCTTGCGTCCCGGCCAGCGCATCTTGCGGTCCTTGGCGACCGCGTCCAGTTCGGCAACGGTGAAGGCAGGAAAGGCGCCGGGAAAGCTCGACGTCGCGCGCGCCGCGAAGGCGAGTTCGGCTGGATGTGCGAGCGTATCGGGAGTACCGCCATGATCGGTGAAGGACAGGACCAGGCGGTGCTCGGTCTCGACCACTTCGGGCGGAGAATTCAGCTGCAGTCGTTCGGGATGCCCGCCGAAATCGGTGACGGTGACGAACAGATCGAGTGGCTGGCCATTCGGGAGCAGCCGCTTGGCCTTGGGCGATTTCGCCATCGCGTCGAGCGCGTCTAGGATCATGTTCAGAAGCCGCTTGCCCCCGAACGGCGGCTCGAACCAGCGCGAGCGGACGAAGCGCAGCAATTTGGCCTGCACTTCCTCGCGTTCCTCCGGGTCCACCGTGCCATCGACAGTGATCCCCTTTTTCGCCGCCATCCACGCGATCGGCGCGGCCCAGAATTTGGTCATGCCCGATTTGGGCGCCTGATCGGGGTCGAGCAGCGCGTCGGCATCGGCATTGTCGAGCCACATCTGCGTCAGCGGCTCAAGCGGCTGGCCGGTGGTGATGGCTTGCGCCAAAAACACGCCGTTGATGCCGCCGGCGCTTGCGCCCGCGATGATGTCGATCAGCACGCGCAGGCGGATGCCGGTCTCATCCTCAATGTCCTGAAGCAGCGCGCGATAGACGCCCTGGCTGCCCGGTGCGGGCGGATCGCCATCGGCGAATGCCCGGCTGGCGGAGGACAGTCGCCAGATTTCCTTGGTAATGCCGTGCATATACACGGCCAGGCTGATCCCGCCGTAGCAGACGAGCGCCAGCCGCAATTCCTTTTCGCGCATTCTGTCCGGTCGCTCCCCTAGCTTCGCGACAACCTAGCCCAGATCGGCAAGTGATCGGAAGCGGTGCGTGCGGCCATGCTGGCATGGACGCCGCATTCGGTGACTTTCAGTTCCTTCGACACCAATATGCGGTCGAGCTTCGCGACCGGGCGGCGGGCGTGGAAGCTCGGTCCGGTATCGGCCATGTCGTAATGACGACAGAAATCGCGCACGCAGCCCAGTCGCGCCGACCATTCATTAAGGTCGCCCATCATCACGGTCGGCATCGCCGCTCGCTCATGGTCGAGATGCGCGAGGATCGCGTGCGCCTGACGCCGCCGCCATAGCCCCGACAGGTCCAGATGCATGCCGACGACGCGCAGTTTCTTGCCGTTGATTTTCAGATCCGCCATCACCGCCCCGCGGGGCTCCAGCGCGGGCAGGTGGATCGCTTCGCAATCCAGTATTTCGGCGCTTTTGCGCACCAGCAGTGCATTGCCGTGCCAGCCCATCGACCGGTCGCGAAGCGCGATGGGCACCGCTTTCCAGTCGCTATGCTCTTCCAGCAAATGCGGAGTCATCACGCTGGCGCGCGCGCCGAAACGGCGATCCGCCTCTTGCAGCGCGATCACATCGGCGTCGATTTCTTTCAGGACCTGAAGCGTGCGTTCGGGACGGCGACGACGGTCGGTCCCGATCGACTTTCGCATATTGTAGCTGGCGACCTTGATCATGCGGTTCCCAAAACATTCCTCCCCATCGGGGGAGGTGGCAGGCGCAGCCTGACGGAGGGGGCGACCCAAGCGAGCGCGACGTTTGCGGCACCCCCTCAATCAGCTTCGCTGGTCCCCCCGGTGGGGGAGGAATTTGCGTAACTATCGCGGCAGGGTGATGGTTGCGATCAGGCCGCCGCCGTCACGATTGGCGAGCAGGATCGACCCGCCCGCTTCGCGCACGATCGCGCGTGCCAGCGACAGGCCCAACCCGATCCCGCCGGTGTCGCGGTTACGCGACGTCTCCAGTCGGGTGAAGGGATCGAAGACGGCGTCGAGCTTGTCCTGCGGGATGCCGGGTCCGCGGTCGCAGACTTCGATCGCGACCGATCCCGGCGGGGTGTTCAGCCGAACCTCGGCACCGCCAGCATATTTGACGGCGTTCTCGATCAGGTTGCGCACCGCACGACGCATCAGCGCGGGGCGCATCCGGGCGCGGATGCGGGGGCTGTCCTCCAGCGTGACCGTAGCGCCAATATCGCGAAAATCCTCGACCACGGCATCAACCAGCGCCGCCAGATCGACGTCGGTGACGGGTTCGCTCGACCGACCCAGCCGGGCCAGCGACAGGATGTCGTCGAGCATCCGGTTCATCTCGTCGATGATCTCGGCCATGCGCGCGCGATCGGCGTCGTCGTCGACCGATTCGATGCGGACGCGAAGGGCTGCGAGCGGTGTTCGCAGATCATGGCCGATCGCGCCCAGCATCCGATCCTTTTCATCAAGCATCGCGGTGACGCGTGCGCCCATGCCGTTATAGGCGGCGATCACCGCGCGCACGTCGTCAGGGCCGCGTTCCTCGACGGGCTGCCCCTCTTCGCCAGGGCGAAATTCCCGCGCGGCGGAGGCGAGCGATTTGAGCGGTTTGGTGATGCGGCGTCCGACCCATAACAGCGGGATGAGGACGATGATGTAGAAGATCAGCGTTTGCGCCGCCAACCGCCACACAATGCCCTGCGCGCCGCGCTGCCAGCCGGTGGACAAGGTCAGCCAGCCTTCGCCCGGCACCTCGACCGCAATCAGAAGTTCCGCTCCGATGCGTGTCAGCCGTTCGAGCCGTTTGCGTGGATAGGCGGCGAAGCGCGGGTCGCTGGGATCCACTTCGCGCACGGCGGTGACGATTCGACCATGCGGAAGGCCGAGGTCGGTCAGCGCGGTACGAAGCCCGTCCTCGACGTCGCGAGCAGGGGCAAGGCCCGTGGGAATGGGATTGGCGGAGACCAGTTCGATCCGGCCGCCCCGGCGTTCGGGTCCGCCTTCTCCACGGCGGTCGAGGCGGGGGATGACCAGCGTCCGTCCGGCACGCAGCCGCTCGATCGCGTCGACGACGCGGGTGATGGCGGGTGCGGTAACCTGATTGAAGCGCAGCGCCTGACGCTCGCGAAAGATCAGCCCGAAATTGATCGCCTGTGCGACGAACAGCGCAAGCGCGACCAGCAGCGCGATCTGGCCGGTCAGGCTGGAGGGCAGGAAACGCCGGATCGTCAAAGTCGCGTGACTTCACTGGCGAGCGTGTAGCCGCCGCCCCAGACGGTCTTGATGAGTTCGGGCGACTTGGCATCCAGCTCGATCTTCTTGCGCAACCGGCTGACCTGATTGTCGATCGCACGGTCGAACGCGGCGGCTTCGCGGCCTTGCGTCAGATCGAGCAGCTGGTCGCGGGTCAGCACCTGACGCGGGCGGGTGACGAGCGCGAGAAGCAGGTTGTACTCGCCGGTCGACAGCGGCACCGACACGCCTTCGCGATCGACCAGGCTGCGCTCGCCCGTCTTCAGCACCCAGCCCGAAAAGGCATAGCTGCCCGTCTCGGGCGCATGTTGCCGCGCGCCGCCTGCCGCCATGCGGCGCAGCACGACGCGGATGCGCGCGGCGAGTTCGCGCGGGGAGAAGGGCTTCACGACATAATCGTCGGCGCCCATTTCCAGCCCGACGATACGGTCGGTTTCTTCCGACTTGGCGGTCAACAGGATCACCGGCGTCTCGCTGGTCGCGCGGATGTGGCGGCACAGGCTGAGCCCGTCCTCGCCCGGCATCATGATGTCGAGAATGACGAGATCGATGGCATAGGCCTGAAGCCGCGTGCGCGCAGCCTCGGCATCGCCGACCTGGGTCACGCGAAAACCCTGCTTGGTCAGATATTGTGCCAGCGGTTCGCGGATCGAGCGTTCGTCGTCGACCAGCAGCAGATGGGGAGTTTCGGCCATATCCATCGGTTAGCAGGTCCTTGGGCGGAGAAAAGGGCCGGTTGCCGCCGGGCAGGGGGAGGAGGGGGCTGATACCCCCGCCCGGCGGTCCGGTTTCGGCGCGACC
The DNA here is from genome assembly GCF_902506605.1 of Sphingomonas sp. AX6. GTDB lineage: Bacteria > Pseudomonadota > Alphaproteobacteria > Sphingomonadales > Sphingomonadaceae > Sphingomonas. Next base: position 2,796,061 of record NZ_LR733979.1, on the reverse strand, counting down.
TTAGTTGGTCGGCGCCGCAACGGGCGCGTCACGCTGCGCCCGCATCTCTGCGCGCCGCCCCTGGCGGTCGGCGCGGTGCGCCTGACGCTCGGCGGCATCGACACGGCCGTCTTGATTGGCATCCATCGCGGTGAAGCGGGCGACCGCCGCAGCACGATGTTCGTCGCGGCTGATCGTGCCGTTACCGTCGGTATCGACGCGGGCGAGCATCGCTGCACCGCCCCGGCGACCCATGCGCGGGCCTTCGCCACCCTCGGCACGGCGAGCCTGCCGCGCTTCGCGGAACGCCGCGCGTTCCTCGGCAGAGACGGAGCCGTCGTTGTTGGCGTCCATCCGCTCGGTCATCTGCGCGCGACGGGCGGTACGGCTGGCCTTGGCGGTGGCGCGTTCGGCGTCGGTGATGGTGCCGTCATTATCGGTGTCGAGCCGTGCCTGACGCTGGCCCTTCATCGCTTCGCGCGCTTCACCGCGTTCGTCGGCAGAAATCTGGCCATCGCCATCGGTGTCGAACTGGGCCAGGCGACCCTGGCCCATGCCCATTTTCTTCATGCCGCCACCGCGCTTGCCGCGCATTGCCGTGCGTTCCTCGGCGGAAATCTGGCCGTCGCCATTGGCGTCGAGCCGCGCGAATTGGGAATCGGCCTGGGCGAGGACTTCTGCGCGGGTGATCATGCCGTCGCGATTGGCGTCGGCGGGTGTCTTCTTGGCGCCCTGCATCGCGGCGCTCGGCGCGTCCTGCGCGGCGATCGCAACGCCGGTCATCGCGGTGGCGGCAAGTGCTGCGGCCATGAAAAGTCGATTGTTCATCGGTAGCGTCCTTGTTCCGTGACGCGAACGACCGCGTCGATGGTCTGGAAAATGGACGTTGGCTGTCGCAGGCCTATGTCATGCGCGGGGCGAATTGTCGCAATTTGTCGCAAGGTAAGAAAGGCGACGCTTCCGTGCTCCTGCGAAAGCGGGAGCGTTGGCAATATGGCGGACGACTGCCAGCACGCCTGCTTTCGCAGGAGTACGACTAGCCGAAAATCGCCACCGCCTGCATCGCCTCCGCGACCAGCGCGCCGTCCGCGTTCCAGATCGTCATGCGCTGGCTGGAATAGCCGCCTTGGGCGTGGTCGCTGGCGGCCCCGAGCAGCCACCAACCGTCTTGGGTCACCGGCGCAGGGTCGAGAAAATTGATTTGCCAGTTGAGCGACGACAACGGCGTGGGCTTTCCGAAAAGCTTGAACGCGCCCGGCGGCAGTCCGTCGCCGATCGCCATCAGTTCGACCATCGGATGCAGCCCCTCGCGCTCGCGCAACCGTCCCCAACGTAGCCATTCCGCAGGGCCGAGATCGGCTTTGGGATCGAAGAACTCGAAATTGCTCGTGAAGAAATTGTCCGGCCCGACATAAAGCTTCGCGTCCCCAGGCGGGGGAGCGATCGGGGCGGGTGCGGTAGCATCGTGCGCAACCGCGCTGTCGCGGCTGGTCATGAACACGAAGGTTGCCCGGAACCCCAGTCCGGCCTCGCTGACGATATCCGACTGGATGAACGCGGCATTTCTCCCGCGGCGCAGCAGGCTCGCGGTGACGTTCACTTCCCCGGACAGCGGTCCAATGAAGGCAATCTGTGCCGACCGCAGTGGCGGCAGGTCGTCCGCCAACCGCACTGCCGCATCCAACGCCAACGCCGCCGACAGCCCGCCATAGGCGGTCCGCCCCTGAAGCCAGTTGGCGGGAATTTCGGTTGAAAACCCGCCTTCGACGGGCTTAGCGGAAGCAAGCAGAGCGGTGATCGAGGTCATGCGGTGGCCCCCTGAAAACGGTCGCGGAGTTCGCGTTTCAGCACCTTGCCGATCGCGCTGCGTGGTAATTCATCCAGGCGTTTGAGGTCGGAGAGGCGCTGAGTCTTCCCCACCCGGTCGTTGAACCAGCCTAGGATCGCGGCTGCGTCGTCCTCCGCGTCGGGTCGCGCGACGTAAAAGCCCATCGGCGTTTCTCCCCATGCTTCGGACGGCATCCCGACGACAGTGCAGTCCGCGACGTCCGGATGGGTCGCGAGGATCGCCTCGAGATCGCTGGGATACACGTTGAACCCGCCAGAGATGATCAGGTCCTTTTTTCGATCGAGCAGGGTCAGGAACCCATCCGCGTCGAACCGCCCGATATCGCCGTGGCGGATGAAGCGGTTTCCTTCCGCGTCGAACCATTCGGCCGCGCTACTTGCCTCCCTGCGTCCGTGATAGCCGCTCATCATCGCGGGCGACCGGCCGACCACTTCGCCGACTTCGCCCGCCGCGACTTCGCGTCCGTCATCGTCGATCAGGCGGATGTCATGGCCTTCGATCGGGGTGCCCACGGTGCCGAGCTTGTCTGGGAATTGGTTGCAGACCAGCAACGTCGTGCCGCCGCCTTCGGTCATGCCGTAATATTCGACCAGCAGGCCCGGCCAGCGTGCGACCACATCGGCCTTGAGCGCGGCTGAAAAGGGCGCGCTGGTGCAGGTCTTCAACTGAAAGCGCGACAGGTCGAAATCGTCGAAATCGGGAAGCGCCATGATCCGCGCATATTGCACCGGCACCAGCATCGCATGGGTGGCGCGGTTGGCTTCCGCCAGTTCGAGGAAACGACGCGCATCGAATTTCTTCATCAGCACCGCCGTTCCTCCCCAGGCGAGGGTGGGGAGGAAACTGACGAGCGTGGTGTTCGAATAGAGCGGCGTCGCGATCATCGTCACCGCGCCTGTGAATTTGGACCGCGACAATTGCGCCCACCGCATCGCGTGCGGTTGAACGATGCCCTTTGGCGTACCCGTGGTGCCGGAGGAATAGATGATGTTGAACGGGTCGTCAGGCGTGATCTCGACGGGGGCGGGCGGTGTGGTCGCGCTGGCCCAGCGGTCGAGATCGCTCAGCGCCAGCAGCGGCGCGGGAAGCTCGATATTGGTCAGCGCTTCAAGCGAAGCTTCATCGGCAAACAGCATCGGCGACCCACAGTCCGCAACCATGGCCGCGATCTGGTCGGGCGTGGAGGACGGCGCCAGTGGGGTCGGCACGCACCCGGCGCGCAACGCCCCTAAGAACAGCGTGGCGAGTGCCGCACTGTTGATCCCGACCATCGCCACCGGTGTGCCCTTTGCAACGCCCTGCGACTGGAGCGTCGCGGCGATCCGGCCCATCGCCTTATCGAGCCGGGCGTAATCCAGCGTCCTATCCTCCCCCACCAGCGCGGGCGTGTCGGGCTGGGTGCGGGCGTGCGCGGCGATCAGATCAGGCAGGGTGCAGAATGAGCCTTCCAGCAGTTCGGCGGCGGTGAGCGGCAGAGCGTCGGTCGTCATGCTTTCCAGCTATGCGAGCCACGCGCCGAATGCCATACGCAATTTTCGAAAACCAGTCGAAGGAGATGCTTTGATGGCGGATGCGATGGAGGGCATGGTCGCGGTGGTGACCGGCGGCGGCACCGGGATCGGCGCGGCGGTGGTGCGGGCGCTGGCCGCGCGCGGGGTGCGATGCGTCATCAATTATGCCTCCAGCCGCGACGCTGCCGAGGCGCTGGCCGCCGAGGTCGGCAACGGATCGATCGCGGTCCAGGCCGATATCGCCGACGATGCCCAGTGCCGCGCGCTGGCCGACGCCGCGCATGAGGCATTTGGTCGCATCGATTTGCTCGTCAACAATGCGGGCAAGACCAAATTCGCCGATCACGAGGATCTCGACGCGCTGTCGGCGGAAGACTTTATCGACATTTATCGGCTGAACACGGTGGCTGCGTTTCAGATGACGCGGGCGTGCGTACCGCTCATGCGCGAAAGCCCGAATGCGGCGGTCGTGAATCTCGCCTCGGTCGCAGGCGTGTTCGGCAACGGATCATCGGTCGCCTATGCCGCGTCGAAGGGCGCGCTGATCACCATGACCAAGAGCCTGGCGCGCGTGCTGGCACCCGCGATCCGGGTGAATGCGGTCGCACCGGGCTATGTCGGGACGGGCTGGTTTTCGGAGCGGATGGACGCGGGTCAGTTCGACAAGTTCGAAGGCTTCATCGCAGGCCAGGTGCCGATGGCGATGGCCGCGCACGCAGAAGATATCGCCGGGCCGATCGTGATGCTGCTCGATCCAGCGAGCCGGGTGATTACGGGGGAGACGATGCTGCTCGACGCGGGCGCGCATCTGGATGTGGGGCTGAGCAGGCGGCCGGGACGGGGTTAGGTTCGCGACCTGTCGTCACCCCGGACTTGTTCCGGGGTCCACCAAGCTGCTCGCGCTGCGCCACGTTCCAGTGAGTTGCGCCTGCCGGCCGGTGGACCCCGGACCAAGTCCGGGGTGACGAGAAGGAAGTTTGAGGCTGGCGTGACCGCGCCTAGACCTTCAACCCAAACAAGACCGACTTCGCCTTTTCGCTCATCGCCTGGTTGGGCGGGTTGACCTCATCGCCCTTGCGATACGCCTCAACCGTCGCGGGTCGCGCGCGGATCGCTTCGAACCAGCGCTTTACGTTCGGGAAATCCTCCAGCCGCTGGCCCTGTGCCTCATACGGCACGATCCACGGATAGGCCGCCATGTCGGCAATCGAATAATCCCCGGCGATGTACTCGCGCCCTTCAAGCCGCCGGTCGAGCACGCCGTACAGCCGTGCGGTTTCCTTGACGTAGCGGTCGATCGCATACGGAATCTTCTCGGGCGCATAGCGGCTGAAATGATGGTTCTGCCCCAGCATCGGGCCAAGCCCGCCCATCTGCCACATCAGCCATTGCAACTGCTCAGTCTTCGTCCGGGCGTCCGGGCCATGAAAGCGCCCGGTCTTCTCCGCGAGATAAATTAGGATCGCGCCCGATTCGAACACGCTCACCGGATCGCCGCCATCGGCGGGCGCATGATCGACAATGGCGGGCATCCGGTTGTTGGGGGCGATCTGCAGGAAATCGGGTTCGAACTGCGCGCCTTCGCCGATATTGACCGGCACGATACGGTAATCGAGCCCGGCTTCTTCCAGAAACAGGGTGATCTTGTGGCCGTTCGGCGTGGGCCAGTAATGCAGGTCGATCATAGTGTGGCGCTCCGTTGCAAATCCCTCTCTGCGCCAGATGGGCACGGCTTGTTGAGACCGCAACCGCGCATCATCGCGCTTGACGTGGCGTCGGACATACCGCAATTTCGAATTCTGACCGGGCGACCTTTTCGCGCATAAGCGCCGGGCGCCGAAATGGAGGAGCAGGATGGCAAGCGTTGCCGAGGCCGAACCGGCCGTCAATTCGCTGGACGATTTCCGGCAACAAGTCCGCGACTGGCTCGCGGCGAACTTTCCCGCATCGCTCAAAGGGCATGACCACAGTCTGTCCGCGCTCGAAGGACCGAGCGAAGAAAGCGCCGACGAAAAGGCGTGGCGAGAAGCAATGGGGGAGAAGGGCTGGGGTGTCCCCACCTGGCCCAAGCAATATGGCGGCGGCGGGTTGAGCAAAGCCGAAGCGCGGGTGCTGCAGGACGAGCTTGGTCGTGCGGGCGCCTATAACCCGATCGGCGGGATGGGCGTGATGATGTTCGGGCCGACGCTGCTTGAATATGGCACCGAGGAACAGAAGAACGAACATATCCCGGCCATCGCGCGCGGCGAAGTGCGCTGGTGTCAGGGGTATAGCGAACCCAATGCGGGTTCCGACCTCGCCAATATTCAGACCTTTGCCGAAGACAAGGGCGATCACTACGTCATCAATGGGCAGAAAACCTGGACCAGCGGCGGACAATGGGCGGACAAGTGCTTCGCGCTGGTCCGCACGTCGAAGGAATCGAAGCATGGCGGGATCAGCTTCATGCTGATCGACATGGATCAGTCCGGTGTGGATACGAAACCGATCGGGCTGATCTCCGGCTCGTCGCCTTTCTGCGAAACCTTTTTCACCGAGGCCAAGACCGACAAAGCCAATCTGGTCGGTCGCGAAGGGCAGGGCTGGGAAATCGGCACGCGGTTGCTCCAGCACGAACGCGCCAGCCTGTCGGGCGGCAGCGGCGGCGCGAGCCGCTTGTTCGCAGGCATGCCGCTCAGCGTGCTGGCGAAGGAATATGTCGGCACCGACGAACAAGGCCGCATCGCCGACGCCGACCTGCGCACCCGCATCATCAAACATGAAATGGACGTCCGCGCGTTCCTGTTGACGCTCAAACGCGCGGGTGAGGAAGCGAAGTCCAATCAGGGGCCGTCGGCCACCACGTCGATCATGAAGAATGTCGGCGCGCGTATCACGCAGGACCGCGCGGAACTCGCGCTCGAAATCATGGGGATGCAGGGGCTGGGTTGGGAAGGCGAAGGCTTTACCGCGAAGGAGCTGGAACAGACCCGCACCTGGCTATGGGGCAAGGCGGTGTCGATCTATGGCGGATCGACCGAGATCCAGAACAATGTGATCGCCAAGCGCATCCTGGGGATGCTCGACCACCAGTAGAATCCACATCGTCGCCCCAGCGAAGGCTGGAGCATCGGGCGGCAGGAGCGCGGCCTGAGATGCCAGCTTTCGCTGGCATGACGGGAAGTTTGAAAAGGCGGGGCTGAACGATGGCCGTACTGAACGACGAACAAGTGATGCTGCGCGACATGGCGCGCGAATGGGCGGACAATGAATCGCCGGTGACCGAATTCCGCAAAGTTCGGAAATCGGGCGCGACGGAGAAGTTCGATCCTGAGAAATGGCGCGCGCAGGCCGAAATGGGCTGGGCGGGTGTCATCATCCCCGAAGAACAGGGCGGCGTCGGAATGGGATGGCTGGCGCTGGGCGTGGTGCTCGAACAGCTTGGCCGGACGCTGGCGGCAAGTCCGTTGGCCACGACCGCATCCGCGGCGGGCGCGATCCTGCTGTCCGACGATGCGGCTTTGAAAGGCGAGGTCTTGCCGCGCATCGCCAGCGGAGAAGCCATCGCCACGCTGGCAGTCAACGAAGGGCCGCGTTTCGATCCGTCGCGCTGCGAAACGCGCGTTGAAGGTGGCAAGCTCACGGGGGCGAAGATGTTCGTTGCCGAAGGCGACGCCGCGACCCTGTTCGTGGTGTCCGCACAGGATGGGCTGTATCTGGTCAAGGACGGCGAAGGGGTGACCAAATCCTCGCGCGCCATGGTCGATTTCCGCAGCCATGCCGATATCCGTTTCGACGGCGCACCCGCGCGCAAGCTGGGCGGCACCGAGCTGATCGCAGCCGCCATCGACCGCGCCGCCATCGCGGTGTCGGCGGAAATGCTGGGCATGGCCGAGGCCGCTTTCGAGCAGACCAACGATTATCTGAAGACCCGGACCCAGTTCGGGCAGAAGCTGTCGACCTTTCAGGCGCTTCAGCACCGTATGGCCAAGATGTTCACCGAGTTGCAGCTGATGCGATCGACGGTAGAGGGCGGATTCGAGGCGCTCGATCGCGGGGTGGGCGTCGATCAGGCGGCAAGCCTTGCCAAGGCGGTGGCGAGCGAAACCCTGCATCTGGTCAGTCGCGAAATGGTCCAGCTCCACGGCGGCATCGGCATGACCGAGGAGCATGACGCCGGTTTCTACATGAAGCGCGCGCAGGTGTTGGAGACGATGGGTGGAACCGCGTCGTTCCACCGCGACCGCTTCGCGCGCTTGAATGGCTATTGAGTTTCGTTTCGCTACCTATTCGGGCATGGGGTATGCCATCAGCCGTGTATGGCTTTTGTGTTACACCTTGGTCGAACACTAGAGATTCAGCGGGATAATCGCTTGACGAATTAGCGACACCGCTTCAAATTCGAGGATGAGGTATGCGCCGGCTGAAAAGGCGCAGCCAATCGGGAGGAGATGTTATGGCTAAGCGACATTATCTGGTTGCGTGCGCGGGGACTGCGTTGGTCATGGCGCTGGCGATGCCGGCCCATGCGCAGGAAGTTGCCGACGCTGCGGTCGAGCAGGAAGCCGAAGAGGAAGTCGGCGGTTCGATCGTCGTTACCGCGCAGGGGCGCTCGCAGATTCTGGCTGACGTGCCGGTCGCGGTGTCCGCGGTGAATGCCGAAAGTCTGGCGCTGTCGGGTGCGAACGATATTCGCCAGCTCAACCAGCTGGCGCCGTCGCTCCTGGTCTCCTCCACCGGTTCCGAAGCGAACGGCTCCGCGCGTATTCGCGGCATCGGCACCGTCGGCGACAACCCCGGCCTCGAAAGCTCGGTCGTCACCTTCATCGACGGCGTCTATCGCTCGCGTTCGGGCATCGGCCTGAACGAACTGGGCGAGATCGACCGCATCGAAGTCCTGCGCGGACCGCAAGGAACGCTGGGTGGCCGCAACTCGTCGGCGGGCCTCATCAGCATCGTCAGCAAGCAGCCCGAGTTCAGCTTTGGTGGCAGTGCGGAGGCGACGTACGGAAATTACGATTTCTGGCGCTTCGGGGTCGGCCTGACCGGGCCGATCATCTCGGATGTACTCGCAGCGCGGGTCGATGGCGTCTACGTAAAACGCGACGGTTTCTATAACGATCCGGCCAACGATACGAAGATCAACGATCGCGATCGTTACTTCGTCCGCGGCCAATTGCTGTTCCAGCCCAATTCCGACATCAACGTCCGCCTGATCGGCGATTACAGCAAGCGCGACGAAAATTGCTGCGCGGCGACCTATGTCGGGCGGACTGTGAACCCGTTCGTTGGCAATCTGAACAATCCGGTGCCGTCGGTGAATGCGGGTCCTGCAAACTTCAACAGCGGCAACAACATCATCAACGTGTTGACCGCGCTCGGCCAGGATCCTGCTGCGTTCAATCAAGGCTATAGTCGGAACGTCTCGGTGACGCCGGGTCGCGATTTTGCCAGCGAGTCGGAAGATTATGGCATTTCGGGTCAGGTCGACTGGACCTTCGGCGACGTTACGCTGACGTCGATCACCGCCTATCGAAACTATTACAATACCCAGGCAGGCGACATCGATTACGGCACGCCCGATATTCTCTACAATGGCGGGGGGGACGCCAACTCGCGGTTGTTCCGCACCTTCACGCAAGAATTGCGATTGCAGGGGACAGCGTTCGACGGTCGTCTCGACTGGTTGGTCGGTGGCTTCTACCTCGATGAAAAGATCAAGGTGAACAGCGATCTGCGGTTCGGCACGCAATATGGCCGTTTCGCCACCTGCCGCATCATATCGGGTACGGCACTGGCCAGCCTTTACTCGCCGACCGGCACCTCATGTCTCTCTCCAACCGGGCGTGCAGTGATCGGCGGACAGGTGCCGCAGGCTCCGTCGCCCTTTGGTGCGGCAGGGCCAACGATCCTGGCTGCATTCGACCGGTTGGACGGGATCAGCGATCGCGGTTCGATCGAGGATACCTATCGCCAGAACACGCAAAGCTTCGCAGCATTCACGCATAACATCGTCCACATCACCGACAGCCTCGATTTGACGCTGGGCCTGCGGTACACCGACGAAAGCAAGAAATTCTCCGCTGATTTCACGAACGACAATACGGCCTGCGTTGCGAACCAGGCGGCATTGACCGCGTTTCTTGCAAATCCTGGGCTACAGCCGATCGCAGCGGGCATTCTTGGTCTGTCCTGCCAAGGCAACGCGACGTCGGAATTGAACGGCGTCAGCATAAATGACGAGCGTAACGAGAGCGAATTCACCGGCACGGCAATCCTCTCGTACAAGGTGACGCCGGACCTGCTCGTCTATGGCAGCTTCTCTCGCGGATATAAGGCGGGGGGCTTCAACCTCGACCGTTCGGCACTGAAGCAGCCGATCTTCTCGTTCGCATCACAGGGCGGGGCGCAGGCGCTGGTCGGGAACCTCCAGTTCGATCCCGAGACGGTGAATGCGTTCGAAGTGGGTGCAAAATATGCCACCGGTCCGTTCAGCCTGTCGGTCGCGGCGTTCCGTCAGGAGTTCAAGAACTTCCAGCTCAACACCTTCGACGGGACGGTGTTCATCGTCCAAAACGTCAACGGTTGTACCGCCGATCTTGCTGGCGGTGATCGCGACCAGAGCAAGTTCACGGGCGCACCCAATTTCAACGCAGGTGCGGCGGCGACTGGTGCATGTGCCACCGACGATCTCGGCTATGGCGTGATCTCGCAGGGTGTCGAACTCGAGGCGCAGATCGTGCCGTACCGCGACCTGCGGATCGCAATGGGCTTCACCTATGCCGATACGAAATTCCGGGACAATCTGGTTGGAAACGCAAGCGGCGCGCCGTTGAATCAAGCGCTTCGCAAGCTGCCGGGCGACAATTTGTCCAACGCGCCGGAAATGGTCGTGACCACCTCGGTCGGCTGGACGCCGGACATCGGCAACACCGGCCTGTCGGGGCTGTTCTATGTCGATGGCCGTCTCGCCGGCGACTACAACACCGGGTCCGATCTGTTCCCGCAAAAGGAACAGGACGGGTTCTTCATCCTGAACGCTCGAGTCGGCATTCGCGGACCTTCCGAGCGCTGGGCACTCGAATTCTGGGGACAGAATGTGCTCAACAAGGATTACGCCCAGGTCGCGTTCAACTCGCCGTTCCAGGAAGGGGCCAACACCGCTGCGTTCCAAGATCCGCAATATCCCGGCGGGCGCCAGATCTTCTCGCAGTTCCTGGCCGAACCGCGGACTTATGGCGTTACGTTGCGCGGCAAGTTCTAACTGCCTGCGCCCAAGGGGCGGGTCGCTTGGGGGAGCGACCCGCCCTTTTTGTTTGAGTATCATCTAAGGAGCCGCCCGTGAGCGTCAGCCCCACCCAAGTTGCCGACGCCATCGCCGATGATGTCGCGATCAAGCGGCGGAGCCTGACGCTGGGGCTGCTCACGGTCACTTATTTCTTCAGCTACATGGACCGCCAGATTCTCGCGATCCTGCAAGAGCTGATCAAGGAAGACCTGAACCTATCCGATACCCAGCTTGGCATGTTGACGGGTCTTGCGTTTGCTGTCTTTTACGCCGGGCTCGGCATTCCGGTTGCGCGGCTCGCCGACCGGATGAACCGCAAGAACATCATCACGATTTCGCTGACCATCTGGAGCGCGATGACCGCCGCGTGCGGCTTGGCGCAGAATTTCATTCAGTTGCTGTTGTTCCGCATCGGCGTCGGCATCGGCGAAGCTGGGTCTTCGCCCCCCAGCCATTCGATCATCGCCGATCTTTATCCGCCCGAAAAACGCGCGAGCGCGATGGCAGTGTATTCGCTGGGCGTGGTGCTGGGCACTGCGTTCGGGACGATGATCGGCGGCACGGTCGCGCATTATTATGGCTGGCGGATCGCATTGTTCGCGGTCGGGATTCCCGGCGTGCTGCTCGCATTCTTCGTCTGGAAATTCGTGGTCGAGCCGCGTCGCGGCCTGTCCGATATCGCCAAGGTTGCCGAAAGCGACACGATGCCGACGTTGCGCGAAGGCTTTGCCGTCATGTGGCGCAACAAGGCGGCGGTGCACATCGTCATCGGCGTCACGCTCACCTCAATGATCGGCTACGGACTGGCCGCATTCGGTCCGAGCTATATGCAGCGGTCGCTCGATATGAACTTGCTTCAAATCGCGTGGATCGTTGCCCCGATCCTGGGCGTGGTGGGCGCGGCGTCGACGATCATCGGCGGGAGGCTCGCCGACTGGCTTGCGAAGCGTCACGGGATGCATTCGCAAAGCTGGATGGTGGCGGTGCTGAAACTGATCGCGCTGCCCTTCGCGTTGGCATTCTACTGGCTCGATAGCTGGCAGCTCGCGCTATCGGCCTATGTCGTCGCGCTGCTATTTCAGAACAGCTATCTCGGACCGAGTTTCGCGATGATCCAGAGCCTCGCACCGCAAAAGGTGCGGGCACTGTGGGCGGCGATTACCCTGCTGGTCATCAACATGGTCGGACTGGGGATCGGGCCGGTTGCGGTCGGGCGGATCAGCGATGCGTTGTATCCTACCTATGGCGAGGATTCGCTGCGTTATGCGATGCTGATCTTTGCCGCGATCACGCCCTGGGCGATCTTCCATTACTGGCGCGCGGGGGTGCTGTTGAAGCAGCAGCAGGCGGAGCGGGCTAAGGCGGCCTAAGGAATACGCCTCCTCCTACACCGTTCGTTTCGAGCGAAGTCGAGAAGCGTGAGACAAGCGCTTAGGGCACGTTTCTCGACTTCGCTCGAAACAACGGGTGGAGGTAGCTTGCTTATAATTGAAATGCGTTGGCGCTGACGGAAACCGGATAGACTCGCTCACTCCACTGCGCGGTCGTCGAACATCCCGAACATCAGTGACGAGGCATAGATTGCGACCGCCTTCTCGCGCGGCATCGTGCCCGCCCATTTGCGCATGTCGAACGCGGCATTCTGAAGCGCCATCAAGGCTTGGCTCGCCACCAGCGGATCGACCGCGCGGATGGATCCTTCGGCGATCCCGTCGCTGATCGTGCCCGCAAAGCGGCGTGCAATGCGGTTCGATCGGTCGATCATCGTCTGGCGCACCCGCAGGGGAAGCCCGGAAAGCGCTGTGGTACGGAGCAGCGGCCCGGCTTCCGAAAACTGGATATCGAGCAATGTCGCGACGACATTCTGCAACCGCTGCCAGTAATCCCCGCCCAGATCGTCGCCGTCGCGCTGCCCCTGGGTGATCGTGTCGAAGCTGCGTTTATAGCATTCGATCACCAGATCGTCCTTGGCGTCGAGATGGTGATAGAAGCTGCCCTTGGTCACGTTCAGCTCGGACGCAATCCGCTGCACCGAGGCGCCGCGATAGCCGAGTTCGTTTATCAGGCGCGTGGCGGCGAGCAGGAATTGCACCCGCTGCGGCACGGTGTCGCCATGATCGAGGTCGAGCAGTTGTGGTGACCAGTCGCGCCCCGGCGCGGCCAAACCATGTTCGAACACGTCCATCAACCGCGCTTCGACGCGGGGGTATTGATCAACCGAGTAACGCTCCAGCCACGCCGACAACCAGAAGCTGTTCTCGAGAAGGGTATGCGCACGCGCGCTGCGAAGGTCGGTATGCTCGCGACCGCCGCTTTCGCCCCACAAGGCGCGAGTCTTGCGAAACACTTCTCGCCAGCCCGCCATCAACTTCGTGCGCGCCGGCTCCTCGGTGGCGCGAAGATCGGACAGGATCGCGAATTCGGTCTCTTCGCCTTCGCGAACGCTTGCTAGACGTGCCATGTTGATCGACAGGAATTTGGCGACCCGCGCCTGTGGTGTCGCTTCCTCCAGCGCCGCATCCAGCATCGTAGTCAGCCGGGTCAGCGTCTGATCGAAACAGGCAGCCGCAAGGTCCTCTTTGCGCTTGAAATAGTAAGTGACGCTGGTGGTGTTCAGCCCCACCCGCCGCGCGACATCGGCAAAGGTCATCCCCTTGGCCGATTGCTCGTTGATCGCCTCTGCCGCGGCAGCGAGGATCGCGTCGCGCTTGGCCTGGAATCGCTTGGTTCCGGCCGACGTCTCCGCCGTGGTGTCTTGCCCCTGCATCGCCAAACTCTAGCAAATGAAATTCGAAGCGACAGTGTTTTTTGTGCGCAGCATGGGGCTGGTTGAGACGAGCCGTTTGTGCGGCGTCGAGAAACACGAAATCAGTTTTATTGAAAAACGGGTATGGCGTTGATGCGCGTGCCGGGATAGGTTCTCCGGCGACCATTATCAGGAAGAGGATGCCCCATGGACTTCACGCTCAGCGAACGCGAAACTCACTTCCGCGACCGGGTGCGCACTTTCATCGATCAGCATATCGTGCCGCGCCAGGCTGACTATTACGCCGATATCAAAGACGGCGACCGCTGGGCACCGTCCAAGGTGATCGAGGAACTGAAGCCCAAGGCGAAGGCCGCGGGGCTGTGGAATTTCTTCATGCCGCCGCATTCGGGGCAGACCCATGTCGACGACAGTTTCGAGTTTGAGGGCACGCAGCTCACCAACCTTGAATACGCATTATGCGCCGAAGAAATGGGCCGGATTTACTGGTCGAGCGAGGTATTCAACTGCTCCGCGCCCGACACCGGTAATATGGAGGTGTTCCATCGTTACGGTACACGCGAGCAGAAGGACCAGTGGCTGCGGCCGTTGATGAACGGTGAAATCCGTTCTGCCTTTCTGATGACCGAGCCGCAGGTGGCATCATCGGATGCGACCAATATCGAAACCTCGATGGTTCGCGATGGCGATCATTATGTCATTAATGGCCGCAAATGGTGGTCGTCGGGGACGGGCGATCCGCGCTGCAAGATCGCGATCGTCATGGGAAAGACCAGCCCGGACGCCAAACGCCACGCCCAGCAAAGCCAGATATTGGTCCCGCTCGATACGCCCGGCGTGAAGATCGAACGGATGTTATCGGTATATGGGTACGATCATGCACCGCATGGGCATGGCGAAGTCGTGCTGACCGATGTGCGCGTGCCGGTCGACAACCTGTTGCTCGGCGAAGGACGTGGGTTCGAAATTGCGCAGGGGCGTTTGGGGCCGGGGCGCATCCATCACTGCATGCGCACGATCGGCGTGGCTGAAATGGGCATCGAATATATGGCCAAGCGACTGCTGAGCCGTGTGGCGTTCGGCAAGCGCATCGCCGAACAGTCGGTGTGGGAGGAGCGGATCGCCCGCGCGCGGATCGACATCGAAATGACGCGTTTGTTGTGCCTGAAGGCCGCCGACATGATGGACCGTGCAGGTAACAAGTCCGCGCAGCAGGAAATCGCGATGATCAAGGTTCAGGCGCCGAACATGGCGCTGTCGATCCTCGACGATGCGATTCAGGCACATGGTGGCGGTGGCGTTTCGGGCGATTTCCCATTGGCGAGCGCCTGGGCATCGATGCGGACGCTGCGCTTCGCGGATGGACCGGACGAGGTTCACAACCGGGCGATCGCGCGCAACGAGTTCGGGAAATACGGCGATCACAAGAGCGGTGCCGTGTCGAGTGGGGAAGTGGGCGCTTCGCGGTGATCTGACCCCGCCCCAAACGCATCACCCCGGCGAAAGCCGGGGTATCGTGCGGCGGGGGGAGACAGGAACCGCTTGAGGTTCCAGCTTTCGCTGGAATGACGATATTCGGGCGTGTTTTGTAGAGGATGAGGAATAGCGTGAAAGCAGCCGTTCTGTTCGAGGCGAAACGCCCGCTTGAGATCGCCGAGGTGGTGGTCGACAAGCCCGGCCCGCGCGAGGTGCTGATCCGCACCGCCGCGGTCGGCGTGTGCCGATCCGACCTGCATTTCGTCGATGGCAGTTTCCCGCATCCCATGCCCACCGTACCCGGCCATGAAGCGGCGGGCGTGGTCGAGGCGGTGGGTGAGGGGGTGTCGAGCGTGAAGCCCGGCGATCACGTCATCACCTTCTTCACCGTCTTCTGCGGCAGTTGCGAAATGTGCATAACCGGGCGACCGTCGCTGTGCGTCGATCCTTCGACCCGGCGGGCCAAAGATGCGCCGCCGCGACTGAAGCTGAAAAACGGTCAGGCACTCGCGCCGTTCCTCAACCTGTCGGCCTTTGCCGAAATGATGCTGGTGCATGAGAATGCGTGTGTCGCGATTTCGAAGGACATGCCGCTCGACCGCGCGGCACTGCTCGGCTGCGCGGTGATCACCGGTGCGGGATCGGTGTTCAACGACAGCAAGGTGAAACCGGGCGAAAGCGTTGCGGTGATCGGTGCGGGCGGCATCGGTCTGTCGGCGATCAACGCCGCCAAGATCGCGGGCGCGGGCCAGATCATCGCAATCGATCCGGTGCCGGAAAAGCGCGCGCTTGCCGAAAAGATGGGCGCGACCCACACGCTCGACGCCAATGTGGCCGGCCTGATGAAATCGGTGCTCGCCCTGTCGGATGGCGGCGTCCATTATGCCATCGAGGCGGTCGGGCGGTCGAACACCGCGGAGCTTGCGTGGAACATATTGCGCCGCGGCGGCACCGCGACGATTCTGGGGATGATTGCACCCGGTAACGAAGTGAAGATTGCGGGTCCTACCTTTCTGACCGGCAAGAAGCTGCAAGGATCGCTGCTCGGATCGACGCAATTCCCCATCGATATGCCGCGGCTGGTCCAGATGTATCTCGACGGCAAGCTCGACCTCGACACGATGGTCGCTGAGCGGATTGCGCTTGAGGACATCAACGATGCGCTCGCCAAATTGCGTACCGGCGACACCGCGCGTTCGATCATCATGTTCCAATGACGCAGGATCTCGACACCGCCCGGCTGACCGACTGGATGGCAGCGAACGTTGCCGGGTTCGAAGGGCCGCTGACTTACCAGAAATTTGAGGGGGGGCAGTCCAATCCGACTTATCGCATCGATGCCGCGTCTGGCCGCTACGTTCTGCGGCGCAAGCCCTTCGGACCGCTGCTGCCGTCCGCTCATGCGGTGGACCGCGAGTATCGCCTGATCGCGGGGCTTCACCCCACCGGCTTTCCGGTCGCCAAGCCTTATGGGCTTTGCGAGGATGATGCGGTCATCGGTTCGGCCTTTTACATCATGGAAATGATCGAGGGGCGCACGCTGTGGGACGGCACGCTGCCCGACATGGCGCCTTCCGACCGCCGTGCGCACTACGACGCGATCGTCGATACCCTCGCCGATCTGCACGCGGTCGATTACGAGGCGGCGGGGCTGGGGAGTTACGGCAAACCCGGCAATTATTTCGAACGCCAGGTCGCGCGCTGGACGAAGCAATACCGGATGAGCCAGACCGACGATCTGCCGGAGGCCGAGGCGCTGATCAAATGGCTGCCGCGCACCGTGCCCGAACAGACGCGGACCAGCATCGTCCACGGCGATTACCGGATCGACAATATGATCTTTGCGCCCGACGGACCTCAAATTCGCGCGGTGCTCGACTGGGAGCTCTCGACACTCGGCGATCCGCTCGCCGACTTTGCCTATTTCGCGATGAACTGGGTGACCGAGCCGGAAGGACGTTCGGGGGTGAAGGGTGTGAATGGCGGCGAAACCGGTATCCCGACGATCGAGGACATCACGGCGCGCTATTGCGAACGCACCGGCCGCGACGGCGTCCCCGATCTTAACTGGTATTTCAGCTACAATCTGTTCCGTCTGATGGGCATCGTCCAGGGGATCAAGAAGCGGGTGATCGACGGCAATGCGTCGAACGCGCAGGCTGAGGCGACAGCGGCGCGGGTGCCGGGGCTGGCACAGGCGGCCTGGGAATTTGCGGTGAAGGCGGGGGCGTGAGACATTCCCCTCCCGCTCGCGGGAGGGGTTAGGGGAGGGCATGTCGCTCTCCTATAGAAATACCGCTCGCGGAAGACAGGCCCTCCCCCGGCCCCTCCCGCAAGCGGGAGGGGAGAAGCATGAAAAACCTGTTCGACCTGACCGGAAAGGTCGCCATCGTCACCGGTTCGTCGCGCGGGATCGGCAAGGCGTCTGCGGAGGCACTCGCGGCGCATGGCGCAAAGGTCGTCATCTCCAGTCGCAAGCAGGAAGCGTGCGACGAGGTCGCCGCCGCGATCAACGCCGAACATGGCGACGGCACCGCGATCGCCATTGCCGCCAGCATATCGGATAAAGCCGCGCTCGAACGACTCGTTGTCGAGACCCGTGCTGCATTCGGCCGCATCGACATCCTCGTCTGCAACGCGGCGTCCAACCCCTATTACGGACCGCTTGCGGGCATCGAGGACGATCAGTTTCGCAAGATCCTTGATAACAATGTTCTCTCAAACCACTGGTTGATCCAGCAGGTCGCGCCCGAAATGTGCGAGCGAAAGGATGGAGCGATCATCATTGTGTCGTCGATCGGCGGGCTTCGCGGATCGCCGGTGATCGGCGCATACAACGTCTCAAAGGCAGCCGACTTCCAGCTCGCCCGCAACTATGCGGTCGAATACGGGCCGGACAATGTGCGCGTGAACTGCATCGCGCCGGGGCTGATCCGCACCGATTTCGCCCGCGCTTTGTGGGAAGACCCGGAGCGCGAGAAACAGACCAACCGGTCCACCCCGCTCCGCCGCATCGGCGAGCCGCACGAAATTGCGGGCGCAGTCGTCTATCTCGCCTCGCCCGCGGCGGCGTTCATGACCGGACAGGCGATGGTGATCGATGGCGGGGTAACAATCTGATGGCGCGGTTCCAGAACAAGTCGATCGTCGTCACCGGCGCCGGATCGGGCATCGGTCGCGCCGCGTCATTGCTGTTCGCTGCTGAAGGTGGACACGTGCTTGCCGCCGATGTCACCGAAGGCGTCGATGAAACCGTGGCGATGATCGCGGCCCAAGGCGGTACCGCGCGGGCGATCCGCGCCGATGCCGGACACGAACCGGCGGTGATCCGGATGATCGACGCCGCCGTGGAAGCGCATGGCGGCATCGACGTGATCTTCGCCAATGCCGGCATCTCGGGCGGCATGGCCAACATCTTCGACACCGATGTCTCGCTGTTTACCGAAGTTCTGCGCGTCAATTTGATCGGGCCGTTCCTTGCCATCAAACATGGCGCGCCCAGGATCGCCGAGCGCGGCGGCGGTGCGATCGTGCTGACCGCCAGTGTCGCGGGCATTCGATCGGGTGCGGGCAGTCCGGCCTATTCGGCGTCCAAGGCAGGCGTGATCAATCTCGCCGCGGTCGCGGCCCAGCAGCTTTCGGGTTCGAATATACGCGTCAACGCGCTCTGCCCCGGTTTGACCGAGACGGGCATGACCAAGCCGACCTTCGATTATGCCCGCGATGCCGGGAAAATGGATAGGGTGGGACGCCTAAATCCGTTGAAACGCGGTGCGCAGGCGGATGAACTGGCACGTGCGGCGCTGTTTCTGGCGTCCGATGACGCGAGCTATGTCAATGGTCAGGCGCTGGCGGTCGATGGGGGACTGTCGTCGAGCCACCCGGTCACGCGTCAGGAATATGGGCAAACCGCGGTGTAGCCAAACACGGCGGGAGGCTCAGAAACTTGGCTGATCGGGATCGCCGTCCGGGATTGGCGTGTGAATACCACATTCGGTTTTTTCCCAACCGCGCCAACGGCCTGAACGTGGATCTTCACCCGGCGCGACCTTGCTGGTGCAGGGCGCGCAGCCGACCGAGGGGTAGCCCTTATCTTCGAGCGGATGGCGCGGCAGATCGTGTTCGGTGAAATAGGCGTCAAGCTGTTCACGCGACCATGTGACGATGGGGTTGACCTTCAGCCGACCGGCGGCATCCGAGGTGTCAAGTTCAAACCGCGGCAAAGTCGCGCGGGTTGCGGCCTGAAATGCCTTGCGCCCGGTAAATGTGGCGTCGAACCCGGCAAGGGCCTTTTCGAGTGGCAATACCTTGCGAATTTCGCAGCAGCCGTCGGGGTCGTAGGACCAGCGAAGGCCGTTCTCGTCCTTCTTCGCCAGCATGTCCGGATCGGGGTGTAAGTTGCGCAGTCCCGTCAGCCCCAGTCGATCGACGAGTTCATCGCGATACGCCAGGGTTTCGGGGAAATGCTTGCCGGTTTCCAGAAACAAGACGGGCACGCTGGCATCGACCGAGGCGATCAGGTGGAGCAGCACTGCCGATTCCACGCCGAACGATGATACGACCGCGACATCGCCAAGCATGTTTTCGCCCAGCACCGTGCGCAGCATCTCTTGCGTATCGACCCCGCGGAACATGTTGTTCAGCCGGTGCGCGTCCGCCGCGGTGAAGCGGGGACGCGTGTCGATCACGTCGATGCGGCGCGCGGTTGCCTCAGCCATGCCGCAGCTTCCACACCGGCACGACGCCGTCCGCCGCCGATTGATAGAGATAGTCATAGCGGTCGAGCGCGCGCGCTAGCACGGCTTCGTCGACAGGCGCTTCGGGTGCGAAGCTGTCGAAGCCGCAGCGGCGCATGAATGGAATTTGATCGACCAGTACGTCGCCCTGCGCGCGGAGCTCGCCGGTATAGCCGTTCTCGCGGAGCACGCGCGCAGCGGTGTAGCCGCGACCGTCGCGATAGCCGGGGAAGGCCACCTCCACCATCTCAAGCCGCGACAAGTGCGGGATCAACGCACGCGCGTCCTCGCCAGCTTCCAGTCGCACCGCGCTTGCATCGTCCTGGGTCAGGAACGCGTCGAGCGTGACGGCGGGTTCTTCATGCGCGGCATCGTCGCGATAACGGAGGAAATCACCCATAAATCGCCTCCTTGAACGGCTGCATTCCAACGCGGCGATAGGTGTCGACGAAGCGTTCGCCGCCCTCGCGTTCGCGCAAATAGACATCGGTCGCCTTTTCGATCGCATCGACGATGCCGTCCTCCGAGAAACCGGGGCCGGTTATCTTGGCGAGGCTGACATCCTCGGCACCCGATCCGCCGAACAGCAATTGATAGTTTTCGACGCCTTTGCGATCGACGCCCAATATGCCGATGTGCCCGGCATGATGGTGGCCGCAAGCGTTGATGCAGCCCGAAATCTTGAGCTTCAGTTCGCCCAATTCGCGCTGACGCCCCAGATCGGCGAAACGCGCCTGAATCTTCTGCGCAACGGGAATCGAACGTGCATTGGCCAGGCTGCAATAATCCAGGCCGGGGCAGGCGATGATGTCACTGATCAGGTCGATATTGGCGTCCGCCAACCCGGCTTCGTTCAGCGCCGTCCACACCGCGTATAGATCGGCGGTGCGAACATGCGGCAGAACGATGTTCTGGGCGTGTGTGACGCGCAATTCGTCGAAGCTGTAGCGTTCCGCGAGATCGGCCATCAGGTCGATCTGATCGGCAGACGCGTCGCCGGGAATGCCCGCGGTCGGTTTCAGGCTGATCGTGACGATCGAATAGCCGGATGCCTTGTGCGCGACGACATTCTGATCGATCCACACCGCGAAATCGGGGTCGCTGCGGTCGATGTCGGTCGGGGCATCGGTTTCGAACGCGGGGTCGGCGAAATAGGCGGCGATGCGGTCGAATTCAGCCTGGGGCGGATCGATCCCGAGCGCCTTTACCGCGACAAACTCCTCTTCGACCTGACGCGCATATTCTTCCGGCCCGAGGTCACCGACCAGGATTTTGATCCGTGCCTTGTAGATATTGTCGCGGCGGCCGTGGCGATTGTAGACGCGCAGGCACGCTTCGAGATAAGACAGCAAGTCAGCAATCGGCACGAAGGCCTTGATTTCGGGCGCGATCATCGGCGTGCGGCCCATGCCGCCACCGACGAAGATGCGCGCGCCATACTCTCCGTCCGCGTTTCGCACGATCTCTATGCCGATATCGTGGAGCCGCATCGCCGCGCGATCCTCAGTCGCGGCGATCACCGCGATCTTAAACTTGCGCGGCAAATAACTGAATTCGGGGTGAAAACTGCTCCATTGGCGAATCAGTTCGGCCCATGGGCGCGGATCGGTCACCTCATCGGCGGCGGCTCCGGCAAACTGATCGGAGGAGATATTGCGGATGCAATTGCCGCTGGTCTGGATCGCGTGCATCTCGACCGAGGCGAGGTCGGCAAGGATATCGGGCGCCTCGTCCAGCTTGATCCAGTTATACTGGATGTTCTGTCGCGTGGTGAAATGACCGTATCCGCGATCATATTTGCGCGCGATATGCCCCAGCATCCGCATCTGGCGGCTGTCGAGCGTGCCATAGGGCACCGCAACGCGCAGCATATAGGCGTGGAGCTGAAGGTAGAGCCCGTTCATCAGCCGCAGCGGTTTGAACTGCTCCTCCGACAACGCGCCGGACAAACGGCGTTCCACCTGATCGCGGAATTCGGCGACGCGGGCATCGACGATGCTCTGGTCGTACTGGTCATATTTATACATCAGATCACCCAGTTGCCGGCGTGGGGGTCGGCAGGTTTCAGCGTCAGATCGGGCCGCACCGTCGGGCCGAGCGCGCGGACGCGGTCCTTGATATGCGCAGGCCGCGGCCCCTCGGGCGTTGCGGTCGCGTCGATGACATAGGGGACGTTGACGCGGCGCGCGCCTTCCTCGGCGCGGGCGATGCTTTCGCCGCCTTCGCCGACGTCGATCGCATCCTCGACATGGCGCGACCAGCCTTGACCGTTCCACCACACCACATCGCCTGTGCCCAGATCGTTTCCGGTCAGGATTTTCATGACGCCATCGCCTCGGCTGCCTTGGCCCAGCTCAACAGTTTATCCTCGGCGTCGGCGAGCAGCGCCACTTCGCCGACGACGATGATCGCCGGGCTCTGCACGTCCTCGCGACCGACCATCGGGCCGAGATCGGCAAGCAATGTCCGCAGCGCCCGTGCGCCATCGCAGGTGCCCTTTTCCAGCACTGCAACCGGCATGTCGGGGGCGACGCCATCGGCGATCAGTTTGTCGGCGATATCGGCGGCGGTCGCGACGCCCATATAGATGACGAGCGTGCGGCCCTTGCCCGCTAGCCCCGACCAATTCTGTTCGGACAATCCCTTGCACTGCCCCGCGACGAAGCTGACCGCGCTCGACCAGTCGCGGTGGGTGAGGGGGAGCATTGCCTGCGCCGCGCAGCCGAGCGCGGCAGAGACGCCGGGAATGACCTCGACCGGCAAGCCCGCCGCGCGGACCGCTTCGACTTCCTCGCCGCCGCGCCCGAAAATGAAGGGATCGCCGCCCTTCAACCGGATGACGCGCTGGCCCAGCTTCACATGCGCGACGATCAGCGCGTTGATGCCGTCCTGGGGCACGGTATGCCGCGACCGTTTCTTGGCGACGGATATACGCAGCGCGTGCGGTGGCGCGATGTCGATCACGCGAGAATCGACCAGCCCGTCATGGACGACGACATCGGCGGATTTCAGCGCTTCGACGGCGCGGACGGTCAGCAGGCCGGGATCGCCCGGACCGGCACCGACCAGAATGACGCGGCCACGCGCGTTGGGATCGAGGAGACTAGCCATGAAAGGGAGATGGGCGCGACCACGAGTCATCTCAAATGATGGTTGCTTGGGGAACGCCTAGCCAAACTTGGGTCGAGGATGAAAACCTAGGTTTCGACACTAGCCAGAGCCGTCATTCCCGCGAAAGCGGGAATCCATAACCGATGCCGAGGCATATGGATTCCCGCTTTCGCGGGAATGACGAAGTATCAATAAACTGGCGTCGGAGGGCACGCGTGCAGCGTGATGCGCATTACCCCGCGCCAGTTCGCAGGCGCGCGCATTCAGCTGCACGGCTTCGTCGATCAGGTCGGCGCTGAAATCGCCGGATTGGGAAACGGCAATGGCCAGGCAATTGCGGGCTTCATGCTGGAGCCGGTGGGCACGGGTGATGAAGCGGTTCAAACGACGCTGGGTAACGCCGATAATAAATCGTCCAGTTTCAATCTATTCCGCCGCTCACCGTAAATCCGCTGTGAAGTTAGATCAGCCGTCGCGCAAGCCGATGCCGATCGATGCGCGCGCCTGATCGGACTCGGACGAAACCACGGGATAGGCGCAGTAATCCGCGGCATAATAGGCGCTGGGCCGGTGATTGCCCGACCAGCCGATGCCGCCGAACGGTGCGCTGGACGACGCACCATTGGTCGGCTTGTTCCAGTTTACGATCCCGGCGCGGATGTTCGCCCAGAACCGGTCGTACAGTTGCGGCGTCTGGCTGATCAGGCTCGCCGACAGGCCGTAGCGCGTGTCGTTGGCGTGGCTGATCGCCTCGTCGAAATCCTGCGTCCGGATCACTTGGAGCAGGGGACCGAACAATTCGATATCGGGGCGTTCGCTGGCGTCGGTCATGTCGATCAGGCCGGGGGTCAGGAACGGGCGGTCGTCCATCAGGCGGCGCATATGTTTGATCGGCCGCCCGCCCCGCGTCGAGAGCGTCAGGAAGCTTTCGGTCAGCATGTCGGCGGTATCATTGTCGATCACTGGCCCCATAAAGGGCTGCGGGTCGGCATGCGGTTCGCCGATGATGATACGCGAGACGATCTTGTCGATCTCTGCCAGCAGCGGCTCGGCTAGCTTCTGATCGACGATCAACCGGCTGGCAGCGGTGCAACGCTGGCCCGCGGAAGTGAAGGCCGATTGCACGACCAGCACCGCGGCGGTGTAGAGGTCGGGCGTGTCCCACACGATGATCGGATTGTTGCCGCCCATTTCCAGCGCGAGGATCTTTTCGGGCTGGGCCGCGAACTGGCGGTTGAGCGCGATGCCGGTGCGTGCCGACCCCGTGAACAGCAGGCCGTCAATATCAGGATGTGCAGCTAATCCCTTGCCCTGATCGACGCCACCCAGCAGCAGCCGGATGCAGTTTTCGGGCACTCCCGCCTGGCGGTAACATTCGACTAGAAACTCGCCACTTGCGGGCGTTTTCTCGCTCGGTTTGAACACTACCGCATTGCCCGCCAGCAGGGCGGGGACAATGTGTCCGTTGGGCAGATGCGCGGGAAAATTATACGCGCCGAGCACCGCCAGCACACCGTGCGGCTTGTGACGCACCGAGAGGCGACCGCCTGCGGCCTCCTGCCGCCGCTGGCCCGTGCGCTCGGAATAGGAAGTGACCGAGATATCGACCTTGGCGATCACGGTTTCGACTTCGGTGCGCGCTTCCCATAGCGGCTTGCCGGTTTCGCGCGCGATGATGTCGGCAAAGGCATCGGTCTTGGCGCGGACGACATTGGCGAAGCGGCGCAGCGTTTCGATCCGGAAGGCGAGCGGCTTGGCCGCCCATTCGACCCAGCCTGCGCGTGCCGCGGCTATTTCGGCATCGGGATTGCCCGACACGCCGCGCCAGAGGATCGCGCCGGTCGCCGGTTCGGTGGAGATCAGTTCCTGTCCGCTCATATCTGCTCGCAATTGCACGAAATTCGGGGCGATGAAAGATGTGGCGTCATGCCAGCGCCTCGCCCAGCGCGCGGATTTGCGCGATCTTGGCGTGGAGGGGTGTCCAGTCGTCGCGGGTGTCGATCGCCGACCAGATGCCCTCGACGGTTTCGATGTGGAGATCGCATGGGGTGTCCGACCAATGTGGATGGCCGCGGCCCTTGCGCGGTGCGTAGGGGGCGAGGGCGGCGCGGGCTTCGTCGAAGCCAGGCATGTCGTCGGGAATTTGTCCGCCGAAGCTTTCGTGGAAGAAACGGTCGAGCGTGACGCCGCTGATGCGCAATCCGCGTTCGACGCTCTGCACCAGCGCCCGGTTTTCTTCGACCTCGCGCGGCTTGACGCCAAGCCGCCACAGCAACGCATCGCCGATGGCCGGCTGGTAATGGTCGCCGAACGTATCGAGCGCCGCGATCAGCGGCTCGGCCTCAACCAACTGGCGCAGGCTGACCGCGAGTTGCATCGTATCCCAGTGAATGGCCTCTGGCTGACGTCCAAAGGCGTAGAGCCCGGCATGATCGAAATAGGCGGCAGTGAAGGCCGGATCCCAGGCCTTGGCGAAGCGCCACGGGCCGTAATCGAAGCTCTCGCCCGTCACGTTGATGTTGTCGCTGTTGAGCACGCCATGGACGAATCCCGCCGCCATATAGGATGCGGCAAGTCTTGCGGTACGCTCGACGACCAGCGACAGCAGCCGGACGGGCGCGTCGTCGCCAGGCGTTTCGTCGAAAAGTTGCGTCAGCGTGTAATCGACCAGTTTCCGCAAGCCGTCTTCGTCGCGAAAATAGGCCAGCCGCTGGTACATGCCGATGCGGATATGGCTATGGCTGAGCCGGACCAGCACCGCGGAACGGGTGGGCGAGGGCTCGTCATTGCGCTCCAGCGCCTCGCCGGTTTCGATCAGCGAAAAGCTCTTCGACGTGTTGACCCCCAGCGCCTCGAGCATTTCGGTCGCAAGCACTTCGCGGACGCCGCCTTTCAGCGTCAGTCGCCCGTCGCCGAAGCGGCTATAGGGTGTCTGCCCCGATCCCTTGGTGCCCAGATCGAGCAGGCGTCCGCCGTCATCCCGCATCTGGGCGAACAGGAACCCGCGTCCATCGCCGATGTCGGGGTTGTAGGTGCGGAATTGATGCCCGTGATAGCGAAGCGCCAGCGGTTGCGGGAGATTGTCGGGGAGGGGTGCGAACCGCCCGAAATGCGTAAGCCAGTCGGCGTCCGTCAGCGCGCCCAGCCCGACGCCCTCGGCCCAGCGCTGATTGCGGTA
Organism: Sphingomonas sp. AX6; assembly: GCF_902506605.1. Taxonomy (GTDB): domain Bacteria; phylum Pseudomonadota; class Alphaproteobacteria; order Sphingomonadales; family Sphingomonadaceae; genus Sphingomonas. The sequence continues at coordinate 2,770,187 of NZ_LR733979.1, read as the reverse complement.
GCGCAAGACCGTTTGCGGGAAATCGGCGGCTTCGACCGCATCGAAAAACCCGTCGCCCAGCGTCAGGATCGCGGGATCGGGGCGATAGGAGGCGGATGAAGGCAAGGCTTGCGGGGGAATGACCATGCGGCGATATGGGTGGCAATGCTGTCCACGCGCAACCCGCCCGCCGCCACGGTCCCCTATGTCGATGGCTATTGGTGGTCGAATGACGGGCTGCGGCTTCATTATCGCGACTATGCCGGGCGGGCCGATCGTCCTGCGATCCTGTGCCTGCCCGGACTGACACGCAACGTCCGAGATTTCGAGGGTGTGGCAGAGCGGCTCGCCGGCGACTGGCGGGTGATCGTCGTCAATCTGCGCGGACGCGGCGAAAGCGCGTTTGCCAAGGATCCGATGACCTATGTCCCGCTGACCTATGTGCAGGATCTGGAAGCGCTGCTCGGCGAACTTGCGCTGCCGGGGATCGTCGCGTTCGGCACCTCGTTAGGCGGCATATTGACGATGCTGCTCGCGGGGACGGCACGAAAGCGTTTCGCCGGCGTGCTGCTCAACGATGTCGGGCCTGATCTCGACGCGAAAGGACTTGCCCGCATCCGCACCTACGTCGGCAGACCCGCCACCTATCCCACCTGGATGCACGCCGCCCGCGGGGTACAGGAAGCGAATGCCGCGATTTATCCCGATTACGGGATCGAGGATTGGCTGGTGATGGCAAAGCGGCTCCACCGTCTTAATTCGGCAGGCCGGATCGTGCTCGATTACGACATGAAGATCGCCGAACCGTTCCGACTACCCGGAAGCGAGGCGGGGCCCGACATGTGGCGCGCGTTCGACGCGATGGGCGATGTGCCGATGCTGGTCGTGCGAGGAGAGAAGTCGGACATTCTGAACGCGAACGGGGCGCAGGCGATGATCGAACGCGCACCACAGGCCGAACTCGTGACGATCCCGCGCATCGGCCACGCACCGACGCTGGAGGAACCCGAGGCGGTGGCAGCGATCGACCGGCTGCTGGCGAAGGTCGCCGCCCGCACGCCATAAGCCGGGCGTACTCCTGCGGCAGCGGGAGCCCTTGGCAACCCGCGCTGGCGTTTGCCGCCAACGCTTCTCCTTTCGCAGGTGTATCGGGATAGCCGCTAGACAGGTGACGAACCCCGGATCACCCGTTAAGGGCAACCGCCAACATGGCGCTCAACATTCTCCATCTCCACTCCAGCTTTGGTCGCGGCGGCAAGGAAGCACGCGCGGTCCGGCTGATGAACGCATTCGGCAACAAAGCGCGGCATACCATCGTGTCGGGTGTGCCCGGAGAAACGAGTGCCTCCAGCTTGATCGCCAAGGGTATCAAGTGGGAAATCGAGATGGACCCGCCGCCGTTGACCGGCAAGCCTTCGGTCAAGCGATACGAGGCGATTGCCCGCTACATGCGGCGCTTCGATCTGGTGCTGACCTATAATTGGGGCGCGGTCGACGGGGTGATGGCCAAGCGGGTGTTTGGAACGAAGCCAGGCGCGCTGCCGCCGATCGTCCATCACGAGGATGGGTTCAACGCCGATGAAGCGGTGCGGTTGAGCCATGTCCGCAACCTGTATCGCCGGATGGCGCTGGGTGCGGCGGATGCGCTGGTGGTGCCGTCGCACCGGCTGGAGGCGATCGCGACCCGTTACTGGAAACAGCCTGCCGGCAAGGTGCATCGCATCTCCAACGGCATCCCGACCGGGCTATACGCAAAGCGCGCCGATCCCAAGGCGATCCCCGGCTTCAAGCGCAAGCCCGGAGAGATCGTGGTCGGCACCGTCGCAGGTCTGCGCGCGGTCAAGGATTTGCCGATGCTGGTACGCGCCGCCGCCGGCATGAACGCCAAGGTCCGCGTCGTCATCATCGGCGAAGGGCCGGAGCGCGAAAACATTCTCGAAGCAGCGGAGCTGATGGGGTTCGAGGACGAATTGCTGATGCCGGGTTTCCTGCCCGAACCGCATCGTTACATCGGCAATTTCGATATCTTTGCGTTGACTTCCAAGTCCGAACAGCAGCCGATCGCGGTGATGGAGGCGATGGCGGCGGGTCTGCCGATCGTATCGCCTGCGGTGGGTGATATTCATGCGATGGTGTCGGAGGACAATCAGCCGTTTGTATCGAAGGATTGGACCGCGGTTCGTTTGCGTGACCGCCTCGATGCGCTCGCCAAACACCCCGAAGTGCGTGCCCAGATCGGCGAGGCGAACCGCAAGCGGGCGAGTGCCGTTTTCGATGAAAAGGCGATGATCGCATCTTACGGCGCACTTTACTCGAATATAGTCGGGAAGCCGGGCGCGCTCGGTTGACGCCATAAAACTCGATTCGACCCGGCAATCGCGCTAGGGTCACGTCCAAACATATGTTCTGTCGGAGGTTGCGTGTTCAAAGGCCTGAAGCCCATCGTCTATAACGGCCAGGAAGTATGGCCCCTCGTCGAAGGCGGGAAAGGCGTGTCGGCCACCAACCACGCATCGGCCGGCGCATGGGCAGCAGCGGGCGGCATCGGCACGGTCAGCGCAGTCAACGCCGACAGTTACGATGCCGAGGGCAAGATCGTGCCCCAGGTGTATAAGGCGCTGACCCGGCGCGAGCGGCATGAAGAATTGATCACCTATGCCATCGACGGTGCCGTCGAGCAGGTGAAGCGCGCCTATGAAATGTCGAACGGCAAGGGCGCGATCAACATCAACGTGCTGTGGGAAATGGGCGGCGCTCAGCCCATCCTCCACGGTGTGCTGGAGCGCACGCGCGGCATGGTCGCGGGCGTCACGTGCGGCGCGGGCATGCCCTACAAGTTGAGCGAGATCGCGGCGTCGTACAATGTCAGCTATCTGCCGATCGTTAGTTCGGGCCGTGCTTTCCGCGCGCTTTGGAAGCGCGCTTATTCTAAGGCGGCGGAATATTTGTCGGCGGTTGTCTACGAAGACCCGTGGCTCGCGGGCGGTCACAACGGCCTGTCCAACGCCGAAGACCCGCGCGCCCCACAAGACCCCTATCCGCGCGTTAAGGCACTGCGCGAAACGATGCGCGAAGGTGGCATCGCCGACAGCGTGCCGATCGTGATGGCAGGCGGCGTCTGGTACTTGCGCGACTGGGAAAACTGGATCGACAATCCCGAACTTGGTCAGATCGCATTCCAGTACGGCACCCGGCCGTTGCTGACGCAGGAAAGCCCCATCCCCGAAGGCTGGAAGACCAAGCTCATGGAAATCCAGGAAGGCGATGTGCTGTTGCACCAGTTCTCGCCGACCGGTTTCTATTCGAGCGCGGTACGCAACCCGTTCCTGCGCAGCCTGGAAGGGCGTTCGGAACGCCAGATCGCGTTTTCGACGCAGGAGGCGGGCGATCATTTGTTCCAGCTCGACGTGGGGGTGAAGGGCAAGAATTTCTGGGTGACGCGCGGCGACCTGCTGCGTGCGCGCGAATGGTTCGGCCAGGGCTTCACCGATGCGCTGAAGACGCCCGACAATACTCTGGTGTTCGTGACGCCGCCCGAAAAGGCCGAAATCCGAAAGGACCAGGCCGATTGCATGGGGTGCCTGTCGCACTGCGCGTTTTCGTCGTGGAAGGACAGCGAGACCAATTCGACCGGGCGGCTGGCCGATCCGCGCAGCTTCTGCATACAAAAGACGTTGCAGGATATCGCGCATGGCGGCGACACCGATCAGAATTTGATGTTCGCCGGGCATTCGGCGTTCAATTTTCAGCGCGATCCGTTTTATTCCAACGGCTTCGTGCCGACCGTGAAGCAACTGGTCGATCGGATTCTGACTGGAGACTGATCCGGGCTCCCGTGGCGCCATCCCCGTTCGTTTCGAGCGAAGTCGAGAAACGTGGGACAAACGACCAGTAAGCGTTTCTCGACTTCGCTCGAAACGAACGGGGTGGGCGAGTGAAAAAAGCGAGCGGCCAGCTTGAGCGCTACCCCAGCGCGGTGGTCACCGGTTCCACGAAGCGCATCAGCGTTTCCCACAGGCTAAGCGCGAGCAGCGCCGCAACCCCGACCACCGCGCCGGTGATCGCGACGAATTGAAACACACGCGCGAATTGCCGACCCCGTTCCGCCGTCTCCGCCGGGCGGTGCGCGGCGACGCGGTCGCCCGTTCGGCGGTCCATGCCGGGTTTCCATCCCTTGGGTGGTCCCTTGGCATTTTCCATCAACTCGTCGAAATCGATGTCGTCCTGCGTTCGCACGCCAAAGAAACCGTCGCGTGCCCAGACCGCGCGCGCGACGATCGTCATGAAGGTCTTGCGAATTTCGATATAGGCACCAGGCGGCGGCGGCTCGTCGGACACGAGCATCAGACCGCGCGAGGACACGTTGCGAATCGACACGTCGCGCCAATCGGTGCCGACCCGCATCCGCGCGTTCACCAGCACCTTGCGTCGTGGTTCGCGCTGCTTGACGATAACTGTTGCTCCGACGCTCGACGATATACCGAATGGGATACCGGTATCAGCCGATTGAAATCAGAGCGTTACCCCGCATGGTTAACGCGGTGGCAACCAGCCCTCCAGCACCTGATCTGGCGGCCGATGTCCGTCGGCCCAGATGCGGATATTGGCGATGACCTTGTCGCCGGTCGCCTCTCGGCCCTCATAGGTGGCCGAACCCATGTGAGGGGTCATCACGACATTGGGCAGCGCCAGCAGCCGCGGGTCGATCGCTGGTTCATGCTGCCACACGTCGAGGCCTGCACCGGCAAGCTGCTTAGCTTCCAATGCTTCGACCAGTGCCTCTTCGTCGACGATCCCGCCACGTGACGCATTGATAACGAAGACATGGGGTTGCATCAGCGCGATGCGACGCGCGTCGATCATGTTCTGGCTATCACTGTTGAGCGGGGTATGGATGGTGACGATATCGGCTGCGCGCAGCAAGTCGTCGAAATCTTCCTGCCATGTCGCGGCCAGTTGCGCCTCCAGCACCGCAGGCAGGCGGTGGCGGTTGTGATAGTGGACCGACAGCCCGAACGCGCGCGCGCGCATCGCCACTGCCTGGCCGATCCGGCCCATGCCGATGATCCCCAGCGTCTTGCCACCGATACGGTGCCCCAACATCCCGCCCGGCGACCAGCCCTTCCATTCGCCCGAGCGGACCAGTTTCTCGCCCTCGGCCAGGCGGCGGGGGACCGACAGGATCAGCGCCATCGTCATGTCGGCAGTATCCTCGGTCAGCACGCCTGGCGTGTTGGTGACGACGATCCCGCGCGCGCGCGCAGCCCTCAGGTCGATATGGTTCACGCCCGCGCCGTAATTGGCGATCAGCTTCAACCGATCGCCGGACGCCGCGATCAGTTCCGCGTCGATCATGTCGGTGACGGTGGGGACCAACACGTCGCAATCGGCGACCGCGTTCAGCAACGCTTCCCGGTCCAGCTTGATATCTTCGGGATTGAGGGTCGCGTCGAACAGTTCCGCCATACGGGCCTCGACACGGTCGGGCAGGCCACGGGTGACGACGATGGCAGGACGGGCGAGGGGCGGGCGCTGTTCCATCCTGTATCGATGCGGCGCGCATCGGCCCCAGTCAACGGTTGAACCGTTCGCGGTTTCGGCGTTAGGGCTAAGTCACGAGACAAAGGGGATTTGAATGCGCAGCGTCGGATGGACGGCAATCATAAGCGGGGTCGCTTGCCTGTCGCTGGTCGCGATCGACGCTGCCGATGCGCAACGCCGCAAGCCGCCTTATTATGCCTCCGTCTCGGCAAGCGAAGCGCGAATGCGCACCGGACCGGGAAAGAATTATCCGGTCAGCTGGGAATATCGCCGCGCCGACCTGCCGATCAAGGTCGTCGATATCTATAAGGACTGGCGCAAGGTCGAGGATCCCGGCGGCACGCAAGGCTGGATGCAGGTCGGGTTGCTGGCCGACCGGCGCACCGCGATCGTCGTTGGTCAGGCGATCGAAATGCGCGCATCGGCATCGCCCGGTGCCCGGATCAACTGGCGCGCGGCCCCCGGCGTGGTCGGACGGATCAGCGACTGCGATCGCGGCTGGTGCCGCTATGAAGTCGGGCGTCGCAGCGGATATGTCCAGCAGGCACGGCTATGGGGCGTCGATCCCGGCGAGCGGCTTTAGGAAGACGAGCAATCCTTACTTGCCCGTCATTGCGAGCACGGCAAAGCAATCCAGGGCAGCAAGCGGATCGATGGATTGCTACGCTTCGCTCGCAACGACGAAGTCTGGTTCATCTCACCCATAGAATGCACTCAGCAGCGCAGCCGACCCGATCACGACGATCACCACCAAAGGCGCGCCCATCCGGGCATAGTCGGTGAATTTGTATCCGCCCGGTCCCATCACCAGCACGTTATTCTGATGTCCGATCGGGGTCAGGAAATCCGCAGAGGTGCCGATCAGAATCGCAATCAGCATCGCATCGACATCGATCCCCAAGGTGCGCGACACGCCGATCCCGAGTGGTGCCACGATAACGGCGGTCGCCACGTTGTTGATGAACATCGACAGGAGGATGGTGAGCGACGTCATCGCGGCCAGCACGACGAACATCGTCTGCCCTGCCATGTTTTCGCTCAACCAAGTCGCAACGATATCGGCAGCACCGCTGGTCTCGAAGCTTTGCCCGACCGGGATCATCGCACCGAGCAGGACGATCACGGGCCAGTCGATCGCCGAATAGCTTTCCTCCGACGGGATTAGCCTGAGCAAGGCGAGCAGCACCGCCGCCCCGACAAAGGCGACCGCCGCAGGAAGCACACCTGCAACCACCAATCCGATCGAGAACGCAAAGATGCCGATGATCGGCGCGGCTTTGCCGAACAGCAGCGATCGCTGGTCGAGCCGATCGATCTCCAGCAACCGAGCGCGGGCCATGAATTCGGCGATGTCGGCGGGTTCGCCTCGAACGAACAACTGGTCCCCGGCCTGGATCCGCATCATCGCCAGCGGCACTTTTTCCCGCGCGGCGCGCGGGCCCACCGCGACGACGCGCAGCTTTCCATCGCTGCGCAACCGGACATCTTCGTGGCTGATCCCGATCAGGAACGATCCGTGGGCCACCGCGACGCGTGCCGTGACTTCGGTATCGCTATCGGTGGCATAGGGCGATTCGAGTTCAGTCTGTTCCGCAACGGCGCGTTGGGCAGTGCGGGACAGGATCAGCATCCGATCCCCAGGCTCGACCATGGTGTCGCCGTTCAGCGACTGCCGCCTGCCATACCGGAACAACGCGAGAAGTCGTGCAGGCACCAGACGCAGATCGTCTTTCCAATCCGCCAGCGTGCGCGCGATCGTCCCGCCGGGGACGGTCAATTCGAAGACCCGCCACGGCGGCTTGATCTCCTTTTCCTCGGTTCGGCGCCCGGGCAACAGCCGCCATCCGATCAGGACGATGTACAGGATGCCGACCGCGCACACGATGGTTGCGACGGGCGTCATCGTGAAGAACCCAAACGGTTCACCGACCTGCTCGCGTCGCGCGGACGAAATGATGAGGTTGGCCGGGGTGCCGATCAAGGTGGTGGTGCCGCCCAGAATGGTGGCGAATGCCAGTGGCATCAGCGTCGCGGCGGGTGTCATCTTTGCGCGGCGCGCAATACCCGTCGCGATCGGCATGGTGATGACGAGCGCGGCGATGTTGTTCATGAACGCCGAAAGAAACGCGGCGACGACCAGCAGCATCGTCAGGCTGAGCGTGAAGCCCGCACGTTCGGGAATGATCCGTTGGGCGACGGCAGCGGCAATGCCGGAGAGTTCGATCGCTCGCCCGATCACCAGAACCGCTGCGACCGTAATCACGGCGGTATCGGCAAATCCTAAAAATGCTTCGCGCGGTGCGACCAGCCCCAATGCGATCGTGGCGATGAGCGCGAGCAACGCCACCAGATCGTGACGCACCCTGTCCGTGACGAACAGCGCCAACGCGCCGACCAACACCAATGTGCTGGCAAGCGCGGGATCGATCAGAAGCGGCACCCCCTCGCGTCCTTAGCGCATCATCTCGACGGCGATGGCGGTCGCCTCGCCCCCGCCGATGCAGAGCGAGGCGAGGCCGCGCTTCTGTCCGTTGGTTTCAAGTGCCGATAGCAATGTCGCCATGATCCGCGCGCCCGATGCGCCAATCGGATGGCCAAGCGCACACGCGCCGCCATGGATGTTGATGACGTCATGCCCGATCGACAGGTCACGCATCGCGATCATCGCGACGCAGGCAAAGGCTTCGTTGACTTCGAACAGATCGACGTCGCCGGTCTGCCAGTTCGCCTTTTCGAGCGCCTTTTGCATGGCGGAGACGGGCGCGGTGGTGAAGCGGGCAGGGGCATGGGCGTGCGCCGCATGGGACACGATGCGTGCCACCGGCTGAATGCCGAGCTTGTCCGCGACCGACTGACGCGTCATCACCAGCGCTGCAGCGCCATCGGAAATCGAGGAGGCGTTGGCGGCGGTGATCGTGCCGTCCTTTGAAAAAGCGGGCTTGAGCGTCGGGATTTTGGCGACGTCGCCCTTCAGCGGCTGTTCGTCGAGGCTGATCGTCTCGCTACCCTTGCGCCCCTTCACCTCGACCGCGACGATCTCGCGGTCAAAGCCGCCCGATTTCTGCGCCTTTTGCGCCCGTTCCAGGCTGGCGACGGCATAATCGTCCTGCGCGGAGCGGGTGAATTGATACTCGGCGGCGGTTTCCTCGGCAAAACTGCCCATTGCGCGCCCCGGCTCATAGGCATCTTCCAGGCCATCGAGGAACATGTGATCCATCAGCTTGTCATGCCCGATCCGCGCACCCGCACGGTGCCGCATCGACAGATATGGCGCGTTGGTCATGCTCTCCATTCCGCCTGCGACCATCAGGTCAACCGAACCTGCGCCGAGCGCTTCTGCCGCCATGATCGCGGCCTGCATCCCGCTGCCGCACATCTTGTTGAGCGTCGTGGCCTCGACATGGCTTGGCAGGCCAGCGCCGAGTGCGGCCTGACGCGCGGGGGCCTGGCCCAATCCGGCGGGCAACACGCAGCCCATATAGATGCGCTCGATCGTCTCTCCGCTCACCCCGGCGCGTTCCAGTGCACCGCGCACGGCGGCGGCGCCCAATTCTGTCGCGCTCGCGCCCGACAGGCACCCTTGAAAACTGCCCATCGGCGTGCGGGCATAGGACAGGATGACGATCGGATCGGCGGACATGGCGGGGCTCCCCAAAAACTGTTTCGCCCGCTTTCACCAAGCCGACATGCTTTTGCAAGCGGACCCTTCGAACGAAGGCGGCGTTGGGGGCGTTCCAACGGGGGTAAAGGAAAAGGCGCATGGAAGACGATCCGCTGGTGCAGGGCATCAAATGGGCGGCAACGATCAGCGGCATCATTGCCGCCTTCATGGTGTCGCTCGACAGCGGGCGGCGGGTGACGGGATGGGGATTCGTGATCTTCGTCGGATCGTCGATCGCGTGGATTGTGGCGTCGGTGATGGCAGGCGACGGCGCGCTCGGCACGCAGAATGCGGTGCTGTTCGGGATCAACATCTTTGGCGTATACCGGTATCTGATCCGCAAGACCGAGCCGGGCGGCGGCGAGCAGGGGAGTGGCGCGAATGGCTGATCTGAACGACATACTCGCAACGCAGCGCGCGGCCTTCATGGACGAGCTCCCTGTCACCGCCGCGACGCGCAAGGACCGGCTGAGCCGCGCCATTGCGATGATCGACGCCAATGGCGAACGCTTCTGCGACGCGCTGTCCGAGGATTTCGGCCATCGCAGCCGCGAACAATCGATGATCACCGACATTGCGGCGTCGATCACACCGCTCAAACATGCACGCAGCCATGTCGACAAATGGATGCGCGACGAACGGCGCCCGGTGCTATTCCCGCTGGGGCTGCTCGGCGCGAAAGGGCGCATCGAGTATCAACCCAAGGGGGTGGTCGGGGTGATTTCGCCCTGGAACTTCCCGGTCAATCTGGTGATGGGGCCGCTGGCGGGGATCTTCGCGGCTGGCAACCGGGCGATGGTCAAGACGTCCGAATTCACACCGACGGTCGCCGCCTTGTTCGAAGAGGTCGCGCCGCAATTCTTCGACGACAGCGAACTGGCATTCGTCAGCGGCGGGCCGGAGGTGGGAAAGGCGTTCGCGTCCTTGCCCTTCGATCACCTGATCTTCACCGGCGCGACCGGAATCGCCAAGCATATCCTCCACGCCGCCGCCGACAATCTGGTGCCGGTGACGCTGGAATTGGGCGGCAAATCGCCCGTCATTCTGGGCAAGGGCGCGGACGTCGCCAAGGCGACCGAGCGCGTCGCGATGGGCAAGATGCTCAACGCCGGGCAAATATGTCTCGCCCCCGATTACATGCTGGTGCGTGAGGATCAGGAAGCGGCGGCAGTCGAAGGGCTGAAATCTGCGGCATCGGCGATGTATCCGACCTTGCTCGCCAATCCCGATTACACTGCGATCATCAGCGATCGGCATCACCAGCGCCTGTCCGACTGGATCGACGATGCGCGGGGCAAAGGCGCGGAGGTCATCACCGTCAATCCTGCGAACGAGGATTTCGGCGGGTCGAACAGCCGCAAGATGCCGCTGACCATCGTCCGCGGCGCGACCGACGACATGACGTTAATGCAGGAGGAAATCTTTGGCCCCATCCTGCCGGTGCGGACCTATGCCGGGATCGACCACGCGATTGGCGAAGTGAACCGCCGCGACCGCCCGCTGGCGCTCTATTATTTTGGTCCGGACGGGGACGAGCGACGCCGCGTGCTCGACCGCACCATTTCGGGCGGGGTGACGCTCGACGACGTGGTCTTCCATGTCAGTCAGGAGGAGCTGCCATTCGGCGGTATCGGGCCGTCGGGGATGGGGAGTTATCACGGGCATGACGGGTTCCGGACGTTCAGCCATGCGCGCAGCGTGTTCCAGCAATCGAAGCTGGATGTGGCCAAGCTGGGTGGGCTTAAGCCGCCCTATGGCCCGACGACCAAGAAGGCGATCGCTCGGCTGATGAAGTAGCGCTCGGAGCCGCCCCCGTCACCCCGGCCGTAGTGCCGGGGTCCACTGTGCCGCTCGCGCAGCGTCAGCGCTTCTTGTCTTAGCATTTGCCGCCCGGTGGACCCCGGCACCTTGGCCGGGGTGACGGTGTGGGTGGGGGCCGATTGTGATTTCGCACGAATGATGGCGGGTGACCTCGCGCATTAGGATTGGACGCAGCGGCAACGACTTCCTATGTCGGGCGTTGCTGGCGCGGTTGCCCGTGCCGAAAATTGGACGAACCAGACCTTTGAACCTGTTGCTCATCCTCCTAGCCATGTTGTCGGGCCTGCCCGGTGCGATGGCGGGTGCGCGCGGGATTCCGGCGGCCGAAGTCCAGCAGAGCCAGGCGGTGGCAGAGGCCATCGTCCAGCGCGCGGCCGCGGCGGTCGTCAGCGGCCACCGCGTGCTTGCCAGCCCGCTGCCTTCGCTCGCGCAGGTTTCACCCGGTGCGCCGTTGGCGATGACCGCGCCCGCGCTTCCGGTTCGCCAGATCGTCGACTCCGCGCTCGAATAGCGCATTTCGCGCGCGGCTGACCGCGTGCCGACCCCAGCATCGCCGTCGTATTCCGCCTTACGGCGCGGCGGCACCCCCATATTCTCATATCATCAGGAAAACGCCCATGTTCGGCGCCATTGCCAAATCCATGTTCGGGTCGGCCAACGACCGTTATGTCGCTTCGCTCGGCAAGATCGTCGACAAGATCAACGGGTTCGAAGACCAGATCGCAGCCCTGTCGAACGAAGACCTTGCCGCCCAGACCCAGCGCTTTCGCGAGCGACTGGAAAATGGCGAAAAGCTCGACGCTTTGATCCCCGAAGCCTTCGCCACGGTGCGCGAAACGTCGAAGCGCGTGCTGGGCCAGCGGCATTACGACGTGCAGCTCGTCGGTGGCCTCGTCCTCCAGCGCGGCGAAATCGCCGAGATGCGCACGGGCGAAGGCAAGACGCTGATGGCGACGCTCGCCGTGTATCTGAACGCGCTGCCGGGCAAGGGCGTGCATGTCGTCACCGTCAACGACTATCTCGCCCGCCGCGACGCCGAGTGGATGGGGCAGGTGTATCGCTTCCTGGGGATGAGCGTCGGTGTGATCGTGCCCGACCTGTCGGATCACGAGCGTCGCGAAGCGTATCACAGCGACATTACTTACGGCACGAACAACGAATTCGGCTTCGACTATCTGCGCGACAATATGAAGTATGATCGCGCGTCGATGACGCAGCGGCCCTTCAACTTCGCGATCGTCGATGAAATCGATTCGATCCTGATCGACGAGGCGCGCACCCCGCTGATCATCTCCGGCCCGACCGAGGATCGCAGCGAGCTTTACGTGTCGGTCAACGCGCTGGTCGCGCAGCTGGTGGACGAAGATTACGAAAAGGACGAAAAGTCCAAGTCGATCATCCTGACCGAAGACGGCACCGAAAAAGTCGAACGCCTGCTGGAGGATGCCGGGTTGCTCCAGGGATCGAACCTGTACGATTTCGAAAACACTCAGGTCGTCCACCATGTGAACAACGCGCTGCGCGCGACCAAGATGTTCCGCCGCGACATCGATTACATCATCAAGGACGACAAGGTTGTCATCATCGACGAATTCACCGGCCGGATGATGGACGGGCGGCGCTGGTCGGACGGGCTGCATCAGGCGGTCGAGGCCAAGGAAAGCGTCAAGATCGAGCCCGAGAACCAGACGCTCGCGTCGATCACCTTCCAGAATTATTTCCGCATGTATCCCAAGCTGTCGGGTATGACCGGCACCGCCGCGACCGAAGCGGGGGAATTCCACAGCATCTACAAGCTGAACGTCGTCACCATCCCGACCAACCTGCCCGTCAAGCGGGTCGACGAGGACGACGAATTCTACAAGACGATCCAGGACAAGTTCATCGCCATCGCGCGGTCGATCAAGGTTCATGCCGAAAAGGGTCAGCCTGTGCTGGTCGGCACGGTGTCGATCGAAAAGTCCGAAATGCTGTCCGAATATCTGCAACAAGAAGGCGTGCCGCACGCGGTTCTGAACGCGCGATTCCATGAGCAGGAAGCACATATCGTCGCGCAGGCGGGCCGCGCGGGCGCGGTGACGATCGCGACCAACATGGCGGGTCGCGGCACCGACATTCAGCTTGGCGGCAATTTCGAATTCCGGGTCGATGGCGAACTGGCCGATATGGAAGAAGGCCTAGAGCGCGATGCCGCGATCGAGCGGATCAGGGCGGAAATCGCAGCAGAGCGCGAACAGGTGCTGGCGGCGGGCGGTCTGTTCGTGCTGGGCACCGAACGCCACGAATCGCGCCGTATCGACAACCAGCTTCGCGGGCGTTCGGGTCGTCAGGGCGATCCCGGCCTCAGCCGCTTCTACCTCAGCCTCGACGACGATCTGCTGCGGATCTTCGGACCCGATACGCTGTTCGCCAAGATGATGCGCAACAACATCGCCGATGGCGAGGCGATCGGCAGCAAGTGGCTGACCAAGGCGATCGAGACCGCGCAGAAGAAGGTCGAGGCGCGCAACTATGAAGCGCGCAAACAGGTCGTCGAATATGATGACGTGATGAACGACCAGCGCAAGGTGATCTACGAACAGCGCGCCGAGATCATGGACGCCGACACGGTCGATGACGTCGTCGTCGATATGCGCCGCGAGACGGTAAACGCGATTGTTGCCGATCACTGCCCGCCCGAAAGCTATCCCGAGCAGTGGGATGTCGCCGGGCTGAAGCAGAAGGCGCTCGACGTGCTCAACATCGACGCGCCGATCGAGCAGTGGATTGCAGACGAGGAAGCGATCGAGCCAGAGACGATCGAGCTGCGCTTGCAGGAGCAGGCCGATGCGCTCGTCGAGGGCAAGCTGTCGGAACTACCCGACGAAAGCCGTCGCGCGACCGAAAAATCGATCCTGCTCCAGAATCTGGATCATCAGTGGAAGGAGCATCTGGCGACGCTCGACGCGTTGCGCGCGGTCATCCATCTGCGCGCCTATGCCCAGAAAACGCCGATCAACGAATATAAGCACGAGGCGTTCGCGCTGTTCGAACGCATGTTGTCGTCGATCCGCGAGGATGTGACGCGCGTGATGGCGCTGGCGCAGTTCCGCATGGCGGCACCCCCGCCGCTGCCCGATCTGCCCGATTTCATCACCACGCACATCGACCCGTTCACGGGCGAGGATAACAGCGACGATTTCGATGCGGGCAGCGGCATGATCGGCACGCGTCTGCCGCCGATGCAAGTGATCCCGCAGGGAGCGGAAGATCTGGGCGACGACCCCGCGGCCTGGGAAGGCCGGGTTCAGCGCAATGCGCTGTGCCCGTGTGGTTCGGGGCGCAAGTACAAGCACTGCCACGGGGCGTTGCAGGGGGCGTAATACCGATTGGCTTATGAGGCCAAATCGACATGCAGCAAAATTACTCCGGCACCCCGGCCGCAGTGCCGGGGTCCACTAAGCGGCTTGCGCGGGGTCGAACGACGAGCGTTGCGCCTGCCGCCCGGTGGACCCCGGCACTGCGGCCGGGGTGACGGGTGGGCTTGGGGCGAGGTCTGGACTGCAGGTCGATCGGCCTAAACCCGCTCGCATTGAGCCTTTCGAGATGCTGATTTTCTCGGCGCGAAGAAAGGACGGCGCTTCGTCAAGCTCAGCACGAACGGGGAGGGAAAACGCACAAAGAAAAACCCTCCGTCGGCATCCCGGCGGAGGGTTTCCTGTATCAGAAGGTCCGATCGATCAGCGCGGTTGCGGCGTCACGATCCCCGGTCCCAGATTTTCGATCACGTCGCGTGCATCAAAGGCGCGGACGTTGCTCGCGGGTTTCGGACCGCGGCCCACGACGATTTCTGCGGTCGCGTCGTAGCGGGTGACGCTGCGAACATCGACTCCGCGATCCCAGAACGGATCACCCCAGAACGGGCTCCAGCGACGCCAGCCGAAGCTGGGCCGGTAATAGCTCCAATAGGGGCTCCATCCGCCCCAGGGTCCGCCGCCGAATGCGGATGGCGTCGAATAGACGTCGGTGCGCGGTTCGGTGTCGCGATCGACCAGCACGAAATGATCGCCGCCCTGTTCGAGCGTCAGTTGCGCCGCGCGGAACAGCAGATAGCGCTCCACCGTTTCGCGCTGGGTAAGGCTGTTGCCCGCGAAGCTGACGCGATAGCGGTTCGATTCGATCCTCGTGTCCGAATAGCCGGTCGCATAGGCACCGCTACCGGTTAACGGACGGTACGGGGTTGGGGTGGCGCAGGCGGCAAGCACCGCGCTGCCAAGCAGCACGGCGGCAAGAACCTTGGCGCGGTGGGTACGCATGTCGATACCTCCATCGCCGGACGCGGCGGAAATGCGGCGAGCCGGCTAATTAAGTTCATGACGAATTCAACGTCCGGCATCCGTAATCGTGCTGCCGATCCATTTGAGGCAGAAGGTGCCACAAATCCGATTGCCCGCCAATGAACAAAGCGGGGGTTCAGGTTGATACAGATTTGGAAATACGGAAATAATCGCGATGCGGATGCGATTTCGGCCACGAAGAGTGGCTCCCTGAGTAGGATTCGAACCTACGGCCGCTCGATTAACAGTCGAGAGCTCTACCGCTGAGCTATCAGGGAATGATGCCGTGCGCGGGTCTATAACCGCTCAGATTTGCGATGCAAGACCCTTCACGCGATGAATTGCTCCATCGTGATCCGCTCATCCAACGCGTGTTCGGGATCGAACAACAGGGTCAGCGCGCGCATCCGGTCGATCGCGATATCGACGCGCGCGACGTCGCGGATCTCGCGCTGGTCGGCGACGGCGCTGACCGGGCGCTTGTCCGCTTCCAGCACGCGCAACCCGATACGTGCCTTTTCCGGCAGGATCGCGCCGCGCCAGCGCCGGGGGCGGAACGGGCTGATCGGGGTCAGCGCGAGCAGGTTGGAGCCGAGCGGGAGGATCGGGCCATGTGCCGACAGATTGTAAGCCGTCGACCCCGCCGGGGTTGCCACCAGAATGCCATCGCACACCAGTTCGGGGAGGACGACGCGGTCGTTGACTGTGACCTCGAGTTTTGCGGTCTGGCGGGTTTCGCGGAGCATCGACACTTCGTTGATCGCGGCGAGCACGCGGCGGTCGCCATTCACGGTCTCGATCGTGGCCTCTAGCGGCGACACGCGGAATGGCTTCGCACGCGCCAGCCGTTCGTCCAGCCCCGCCAGGTGCCAGTCGTTCATCAGGAAGCCGATGGTGCCCAGATTCATCCCGAACACGGGCACGCTGCTGCGCGCCTCGATCATGGTGTGCAGCGTTTGCAGCATGAAGCCGTCGCCGCCCAGTGCCACGACCTGTTCCGCCTCATCCAGCGGCACCCAGGGGTAGGCGTCGCGCAGATCGCGTTCGGCGGCCTGCGCCGGCGCAGTCGGTGATGCTAAAAGTGCGCGGCGCAAGTCTATCCCCCGGTAACGCTCATGTGGCGCTGAACGGCGGGGCGCGATCCCCGCTCGATGTGAAAATCATGGGCGGCGGGCTTGGCGATCATCGCCGCGTCGAGCGCCGCGTCAAGCGCTTGCGCGCCGCCTTGTCGCCATGCGGTCTTGAGATCGACATGGCCTTCATTGCCCAGGCAAAGGTGCAATCGCCCCTCTGCATCCAGCCGCACGCGGTTGCAGCCGTCGCAGAAATTGGCGGTAAGCGGAGAGATCAGGCCCAGTCGCGTCCCGCTGTCGCCGACGCGCCAATAGCGTGCCGGGCCGCCGGTGCGATGCGTGTCGCGGACCAGCGCGAACCGTGACGAGAGGGCGTCGAACACGCGGGTCAGTGGCACGAACCGGTCGGCGCGATCCTCCGATATCGCGCCCAGCGGCATGGTTTCGATGAGACTGAGGTCATGCCCCTGATCCACGCACCAGGCGAGCATATCCGGGATTTCGGCTTCGTTCATATCGGCGAGTGCGACCGCGTTGATCTTGACCGCAATCCCCGCCGCCTTTGCTGCGGCGATGCCGTCCAGCACGCGCGTAAGATCGCCGTGGCGGGTGATGTGCCGGAACGTGTCGGGGTTCAGACTGTCGAGGCTGACATTGATCCGCCGCATCCCCGCATCCGCCAGTGCCTGCGCATGATCGGAAAGCCGCGTGGCGTTGGTCGTCATGGTCAGTTCGTCCAGGCCGCCGCCGATCCGTGCGCCCAGCATTCGCGCGATCGCCATCGTCTCGCCCCGCACCAGCGGCTCGCCGCCGGTCAGGCGGATGCGCCGCACCCCCCGCGCGATGAACGCGTCGGCGATGGCCGCGATCTCCTCGACCGAAAGCAACCGTTCGCGCGCCATGAAGCGCATGTCGTCGCCCATGCAATATCGGCAGCGCAAGTCGCAGCGATCGGTGACCGATATCCGGAGATAGGTGATGTGGCGGCCATGGCCGTCGATCAGGGCGGGGGCGCTGGCCATGCGTCGATAGCTAAGGCGCAAACCCAGGATTAACAAGGCCATCCCGACGCCAAAGCGGGGGGCGTTCGAGCGTGCAGTCCGGTTCGAACGATGGAAACCGCGGTGTTTCGGGAGGCGCGGCTCGCCACAACTGTCCGCTTGCAACGCGGGAGGGGACACGCGAGGGGTGCGTCTGGGTTGGAGAGAGCGGAGGCGATATGGCAAGCGCGGTGGCAGCGGACACACGGCATCCGATGGTGGCGAACCGGCGGGTGCTGGGGGCGAGTCTGGTCGGAACGTCGGTCGAATTCTATGATTTCTATATCTATGCGACGGCTGCGGCGCTGGTGTTCGGGCCGTTGTTCTTTCCAGCCGAGAGCGCGTCGGCGCAGTTGATGGCGGCCTATGCGTCGCTGGGGCTGGCATTTGTGGCGCGGCCGCTGGGCGCTCTGGTGTTCGGGCATTTCGGCGACCGGGTGGGACGCAAGTCGACGTTGGTCGCTTCATTGATGCTGATGGGTGGGGCGACGTTTCTGATTGCGTTTCTGCCGACCTATCAAATGGTCGGGTGGATCGCGCCGTTGCTGCTGTGCATCCTGCGTTTCAGCCAAGGGCTGGGGCTGGGCGGCGAGTGGGGCGGCGCGGCGCTCTTGGCGATGGAAAATGCGCCCAAGGGCTGGGCCGGGCGGTTCGGCATGGTGCCGCAGCTAGGCGCGCCGATCGGGTTTATCGCGGCGAACGGATTGTTCCTGATTCTGGCGCTGGTGCTGAGCGATGCGCAGTTCGTGTCGTGGGGCTGGCGGGTGCCGTTCCTGTTGTCCGCGATCCTGGTCGGGTTGGGACTGTGGGTGCGGTTGAAGCTGCACGAGACGCCCGCATTCCGCGAAGCGATGGAGCGCGACCCGCCCGCCGCGGTGCCGATCGCGGAGCTGTTCCGTTCGCACCTGCGCGTGACGCTGGCGGGGACGTTCGGGGTGGTGGCGTGCTTTGCGCTCTATTACATCGCGACCGCGTTCGTGCTGGGATACGGGACGACGACGTTGGGCTTTTCGCGGTCGGCGTTCCTGTCGGTTCAGCTTATCGCGATCCTGTTCATGGCGGTAGGGATCATCGCGTCGGGCTGGTGGGCGGATCGGACGACGCCGGGGACGGTGCTGGCCTGGGGGTGCGCGATGGTGATCCTGTCGGGTGCGCTGATGCTGCCGATGATGGGCGGCGGCGATTTGCTGACCATCGGGCTGTGGCTGTCGATTGCGCTGCTGGCGATGGGGTTCGTTTATGGTCCGCTGGGCGCATGGCTGCCGGGGCTGTTTCCGGCGCGGGTGCGGTACACGGGGGCGTCGATGGCGTTCAATGTCGGTGGAGTGATCGGCGGCGCGCTGACCCCGATTTTTGCGCAGGCGCTGACCGATTTCGGGGGGATCGGGTATGTCGGCGTGTATCTGGCGGTTGCGGGCGTGTTGAGTTTGGGCGGGTTGTGGTTGGTACCGCGGCGCGAGTGAAGCGGGGAGTTATTAGCGGACTGATCGCGGAAACCGCTGCGCGATCAATGCTATGATCGATGAGGCGAGTGAAATTGCGATTGCCGCGATCGCTATCGCATTCCAGATGCTGGGTAATTCGGCAAAGCCGAGAACCCAGAGCATCGAACACGCAATAATGATATGGCTATCGATCAAGTTGGTCCCCAACCGACGTTGCCGCGCATAGGCGAAATAAGCAGTTGGCAGCGCGACGAGTAGGCTTGCCAGATAGCTGATGTGGTAATTTGGGATAATGCCCCAATGGGCAACGCCGCTGTAAGCAATGCATATTGTCAAGATTGCACCGCTTACGAGATAGGCAAAGCTGGGGTTCGCAAAGCTTCATGTCATGTTCCGTCGTTTGGTAGCGGTCTCCTGTCGCCGGATATGCCAGCTTTCGCTGGCATGACGTGTGGGGATAGAGGCTACCCCTCATCAACCTCGCTTGCGATCGTTCGTAGCAGCGTAATCTTCGCCTTGCCGTAAACCCGCTCCGCGTCAATCTCGAAGCCCTTCGCCCCGACCACTTCCTTCGCGCCGGTTTCGATCGAGACGATGGTGGCGGGGCCGGTCCAGCCGAGGCGGGCTAGTTTGTCGAGGGCGACGATGCCTGCGCCGGTGTCGTAGGGCGGGTCCATCAGGATTAGGTCGAGTGGCGCGCGGGCGGGGCCGAGGGCCATGACCGAGGTGGGGCGGATGTCGGGGCGGATGCCAAATTTGTCGGCATTGCCCTTTATGGCATCCACTGCTGCGCGGACCTGTTCGACGAACAGGCAGGACGCCGCGCCGCGCGACAGCGCCTCTAGCCCCAGCGCGCCCGAGCCTGCGAAGAAATCGCCGACGTTCAGTCCTTCGAAGCTGCCGACGCGGCTGACCAGCATCGAGAACAGGCCTTCGCGGGTGCGGTCGGCGGTGGGGCGGGTGGCGTCGCCCTTTGGCGTGACCAGTGGGCGACCGCGCCATTGGCCGGCGATTATTCTCATTTGCGGGGGCCTCCCTTGCGCGGGCCACCGGGTTTGAAGCCGCCCGGTTTGGAGCCGGGGGCCTTAGGCTTGGCCCAGCCTGCGCCGCGTTGGGGGCGTTCGCCGCGAGGCGCGTCCGGCCGGTCGGTGCGGGTGGAATCAGGGCGACGTGGACGATCGTCGTTATGAGTGCGCGCATAGGGCTTTGCGCCATAAGGCTTGGCCGGTCGTGCGCGATCGGTCGGGCGTGCGGGACGCTTGTCGCCGGTCGGGCCTTCCCAGGGCGATCGGTTGTCGCCGCGGGCGGCGCGCGGATCGTAGTCTGGAT
Source organism: Sphingomonas sp. AX6 (assembly GCF_902506605.1). GTDB lineage: Bacteria > Pseudomonadota > Alphaproteobacteria > Sphingomonadales > Sphingomonadaceae > Sphingomonas. The sequence goes on along the minus strand of NZ_LR733979.1, from coordinate 2,749,982 downwards.
GTTCGCCGCTTTGTTGGCGACCGATGGTGCGCGGGGGCGGGCGGCGGTCGGTTCGCTCGGCGCGGGCGCCGGGCGTGCGATCGTCGCGCACTGGTGCGGAGCGGCGGGTTTCGAGTTCTTCGCCTTTGGGACGGATGCGCGCGCCTGCACGCGCAACCGGGCCGGGGCGGGCGGTGCGCTGAAAGGGTTCGGTGCTGGCTGGGGCGGGCGCTTCGTCGCGGGGTTTGAAGCGGTTGCGCTGGCGGGCGCCAAAGCCGATCGGCTTTTTCGGGTCAGCGGGGTTGGCCCCCGCGCGCGGGGGTCGGGGCGGTGCAGTGTCGGTGCGGACCGGTGCCGGGCGCGGGCCGCGTGGATTCTTGCGGAGGTTGCCTTCGGGTTCGACCGCGGGCGCGGGGCGCGGTTTGGCGATCGGCACGCCGGGGTCGGAACGCAACGCATTGCGCTTGTCGGCCGGCAGTTCGAGCGATTTGCGGAACGCGACCAGATCGTGTTGGCGAATCTCGGTCACCTGGCCGACGGGCAGGTCGTCGAGCATGAACGGGCCGTAGCGCGTGCGGATCAAGCGGCTGACTTCGAGTTCGAGATGTTCGAGGACGCGGCGGACTTCGCGGTTTTTCCCTTCCGTCAGCGTCATTTCAATCCACGCATTGGCACCCGTGCGGCGTTCGAGATTGGCGTTGATCGGGCCGTAGCGCATCCCCTCGATCTCGATGCCGAGCATGAGTTCTTCGAGCTGCTCCTGGGTGACGTTGCCGTACGCGCGAGCGCGGTAGCTGCGCTCGACACCGGTCGCGGGGAGTTCGAGCTGGCGCTTCAGCTCGCCGTCGGTGGTCAGCAGCAACAGCCCTTCGGTATTCATGTCCAGGCGACCGACCGGGATCACGCGCGGCAATTCGCTGGGCAGATGATCGTAGATCGTCTTGCGACCTTCGGGATCATATTCGGTGGTCAGGCAGCCGGGGGGTTTATGGAAGGCGAACAGGCGAGCGGGGGCAGGCGCGGCGACGGGCTGGCCATCGACGGTGACGCCGGTGAGCGAGGTCAGGATGGTCGCGGGCGTGTCGAGCACCACGCCGTCGAGCGCGATGCGGCCATCGGCGATCATGCGTTCAATCTCTCGCCGTGACGCGATTCCGGCACGGGCGAGCAATTTGGCGATGCGTTGCCCCTCTGGGGGCTTGGACGGGGGGAGGGACACGATGCTAAATGTTTTCCGAATGCGAATGGGTGCGCGCCGACCGTGCAACAAAGCAGGTTGTCGGCGGTTCAGAGACGCAGGGCTATAGGGCGCTTTGGTCGTCCATGAAAGTGAGCGGGAAACGGGCATGTTGTTCGGCAAGAAGAAGCGGCGGATCGAGCGTATCCTGATCGTCGAGGACGAACCCTTGGTGGCGTTCGACAACGAGCATTTCCTGCAAGGCGAAGGATTCGACATCGTCGCGACGGTCGACAGCGTCGCCGATGCACTGCGCTGCATCGAGGAAGTCGAGGAGCCGATCCACCTGTTGCTGGTCGATGTCGGGCTGGCCGATGGCAATGGCATCGATGTCGCGCGGGCTGCGAGCGGGAAGGGCATCCATGTCGTTTTCGTGACCGGCGCGTGTCCGGGAAATATCGAGGGGCTTGCGCTTGGCTGTTTGTCCAAACCGTATCAGCAACGCGACCTGATCGCGGTCATCAATGCGGTCGAAAAGGTGACCGAGGGGAAGGCCGTGAAGCGGCTGCCCGCAAGTTTCACTTTGTTCGGGGCCGATGCGGCCTAATTCTTACGGCGTCATGCCAGCGAAGGCTGGTATATCAGGCCTCATCGGTTGCCCCTGCGGCCTGATACCCCAGCCTGCGCTGGGGTGACGGTTTTTTTTGGAGGGTAGCGTCCACGGCCTTCCCCACCTATCTGGCTGACCATGGCGCGTTTCACACGATCGAACGACTGGGGCTTTCCCCGCTGGCGGGGGTATGAGTCCGAACGCGCGGCGACGACGGTTCGGCTGTGCGACCGGCATGGTTGCAGGGAAGTGGGCGATCGCCCCGCGCCGAAATCGCCCAACAGCCCCGACCGCTGGTATTTCTGCGAAGCCCACGCCGCCGAATATAATCGCGGCTGGAATTATTTCGAAGGCCTGACCGCAGAGGAAGCCGCGCAGCGCGAGGCGGACGAGCGGCGCGATGCCGGGGGATTTTCCGAATCGAAAACCAATAGCTGGGCAGGGCCGGGCGACGGCACATTGTCGCGCGATGAAATGCGCGCGCTCGACGTACTCGAACTCGAAGTCGATGCCGATTTCGAGAGTATCAAGACCGCGTATCGGCGTCAGGCCAAGGCGAATCACCCCGATGTGCGCCCCGGCGATGCAGAGGCCGCCAAGCGCTTCCATGCGATTCAGGCGGCCTATGACGTGCTGAAGGCCGCGGAAGAACGCCGCGAATGGCGTCCGCCGGATTGAAGACGCGGGTCCGATCCAATTGGGCGCGGACGCTGTTGGTCTGCGCGAAATGCTCCAAGAAATTGGACGGCGGGTTCGGGCCGAAGGGGAAGTTGCCGCTCGCCAAGGCGCTGCGCAAGGAAATGGGTGCAACGAAGGGCCGCAAGTCGTCGGTCGGGATCGTCGAGGTCAAATGCCTGGGCGTATGCCCCAAGCGTGCGGTGACGGTTGTCGATGGCGCACGTCCCCGCGAATGGGTGCTGGTGGCGCAAGGTGCCGATATCGGCACGGTGGCGCGGGAACTGGGGCTGGGCGTCACGCCCGCGGGTGGCGAGCAACCGCCGATACCCGATTGACTCCGAACCAACGGGGGTGCTGATTGGTGGTGGGTCGCGAAACTTTGGGGGTTTCGATGAAAATGAAATTGATCGCGGCGTCATTCGTTCTGGCGGTCGGCACACTTGCCGCGCCCGCCATCGGCCAGTCTGATACGGTGTCTACTCTGCTTGAGACTGCGAATGACCTGTTCGGAGCGCAGGGTTTCAAGCCGACCGGCTGGCGGGAGCGGGGTTCGATCGCCGACGATGCAGAGGCACGGCATAGCATCCAACTGACCGCAGGCACGCAGTACGCCATGCTGGGCGTTTGCGACGACGATTGCGAGGACCTGGACCTCGAAATACTCGACCCCACCGGTCGGTCGGTCGCCGAAGACGAGGCGGCGGACGATTCCCCGATCGTCAATTTCGAGACGGAGAGCGCCGGGCGCTATCAGGTGGTGGCGCGCATGGCCGATTGTGATGCCGCACCCTGCGCCTATGGCATCGCCGCGTTCGCCAAATAATCGTCAGGCGGCGGCGTAGCGCTCCGCCGTCGCACGGATCAGCGCGATCATGTTCGGGATGCCTTGCGTGCGGTTGGAGCTGAGTTGGTTTTTTAGGTCGAAGGGTGCCAGTTCGGCTTCGATATCGGTCGCCAGAATGTCCGCCGGAGGTTTGTCCTGAACCGTCAGCAGGACGAGCGCGATGATGCCTTTGGTGATCGCGGCGTTGCTGTCGGCAAGGAAATGCAGGCGTTCGTCGTCGGTGCCGGTCGGATAGACCCACACCGCCGCCGAACATCCGCGCACCAAGGTCGCGTCGGTCTTTAGCGGATCGGGCATGTCCTCAAGCGCGCGGCCCAGATCGATCAACAGGCGATAGCGGTCGTCGGGTTCGAGAAAGGCGTATTCGTCGGCAAGGTCGGCAATGGTCTGCATGGCGGCGGCTATAGCGGGTGATCGATCGAATGAAAGAGCGAGCGGTGCGACAACGCCCGATCGCCGTACCGACGAGCCGCCCAATCCGCGGACGAATCAGGTCCCTACGAATCGGATGCACGGCGCAACGACGTGCGTTAGACCGCTTCCATGTCAGATTTCGCTCAATTGATCGCTGTCGCCGCACCCGCCCTGGGCATGATCGCCGTGTTCGCGCTGCTGATTTTTGGATTCCGCATGTTGCTGCGCGGCGAAAATCGCGGGAAGGCTGCGTTGATGCTGGTGCTGGCCGTCGTGATTCTGGCCAACATATTCATCATGACGCTTTGACGCGTCGGTGCGCCGACGAAAGCCGGAGCGCGGCCACGCGCGAAGCAGCCCGATTACCCCTGATCCGGCTTTCGCCGGAGCAGGGGTCTGGATCACTTGATCGGTGAGTTCGGGTCGAGCCGCATGTCGAGATAATTGTCCACGCTGCCCATCAACTGCTTCATTTCGTTCTGGAAGAAATGATTGGCGCCCGGAATGGTGTCGTGATGGATGGTGATGTGCTTTTGCGTGCGCAGCTTGTCGACCAGCTTTTGCACCGCGCCCGGCGTCACGACTTCGTCGGCCTCACCCTGGATAATGATGCCCGACGAGGGGCAGGGCGCGAGGAAGGTGAAATCGTACATGTTGGCAGGCGGCGCGACCGAGATGAAGCCGCGAATCTCGGGACGGCGCATCAAGAGTTGCATGCCGATCCATGCGCCGAAGCTGACGCCTGCGATCCAGGTGGTCGATGCTTCGGGATGGAAGCTCTGCACCCAATCGAGCGCGCTGGCCGCATCGGACAATTCGCCGATGCCGTTGTCAAACGTCCCCTGGCTCTTGCCGACTCCGCGGAAATTGAAGCGCAGGGTCGCAAACCCGCGGCGCTGGAAGGTTTTGTAGAGTTCCTGGACGATGTGATTGTTCATCGTCCCGCCCGATGCGGGATGCGGGTGGAGGATCATGGCCACCGGCGCGCGCGGACGCGGTGCGGGGGAGAAACGGCCTTCGAGACGGCCTTCGGGACCGGGGAAAATGACTTCGGGCATGGCACCTGACTGCGAAAGATGATGGCGTGCGCGGTGGCGCGCAAACGGGTGATGGCTATATAGGCCACACCGCCTATCACGCAATCACAGGATCGGGTTAACGACTTGGGCAACCGCATCTATCTCGACCATGCCGCGACGACGCCGATGCTGCCCGAGGCGATTGCAGCGGTGGAGGGCGGAATGCGCCGCTGGGCGAACCCGTCGTCGCCCCATGCCGAAGGTCGCGCCGCACGCGCCGCGCTGGAGGATGCGCGGGCGCGGATCAAGGCGGCGCTCGATTGGGACGGCGAAGTCATCCTGACGTCGGGGGCGAGCGAATCGATCGCCATTGCACTGGGACGGACACAGGGCGGTGTGCGGATCGTGTCTGCGGTCGAACATGATTCAGTCCTGCGCGCGGTTCCCGGTGCGGAGCGGTTCCCGGTATCGTCGGATGGCCGGATCGATCGCGACGCATTCGGTCCTGCGTTGCGCCGGGCGGGAGAGCGTCCGGTGGTTGCCGTCCAGCACGTCAATTCGGAAACCGGTGTGGTCCAGCCCATCGGTGAGATCGCAAAGGCCGTCCATGCCGCCGGCGGATTGCTGTTTTCAGATTGCGCGCAGTCGGCGGGACGGCTGCCGACGCCGGACGCCGATCTGATCGCCGTCTCCGCGCACAAGCTGGGCGGTCCGCCGGGTGTCGGCGCTTTGCTGGTGCGCGATCCTGCGATGCTGATTCCCAGCGGAGGGCAGGAGCGCGGCTATCGCGCGGGAACGGAAAATCTGGCGGGTGTGCTCGGCTTTGCGGCGGCGCTTGAGGCAATCGGCCCGCGCACCGAAGGCGTCGCGGATTGGGTGAGCGCGCACATTGCCAACCGCAACCGGCTCGATGCGGCGCTGGAGGCGGTTGGAGGAGTCGCGATTTGCGGGCCGTCGCTGCGCAGTCCACTGGTCGCCACTTATCGGATGCCCGGCATGCAGTCGGCGGCTCAACTGGTGCGATTCGATCTTTCCGGTTTCGCGGTGTCGGCGGGGAGTGCGTGTTCGTCGGGAACGCTGAAGGCGAGCCCCGTCATGGAGGCACTGCGCCTCGACCCGATCGAGGCGGGGCAGGTGGTGCGCGTCAGTTTCGGCCAGACGACCACGGCGGCGGAGATCGACGCCTTTGCTGCTGCCTGGACCACGATGGCGTGCGAAGCGACGCACCGCGCCGCATGATCTATCTCGATTATCAGGCGACGACTCCGCTGGCGCCGAAAGCGTTCGAGGCGATGTTGCCGTGGCTACGCGATGATTTCGCCAACCCGCACTCCGCCCATGCCGCCGGACGCAGGGCCAAAGCGGCGGTTGAGGCCGCGCGGGATTCGGTTGCCGCGTTGCTCCCGCCGGGCGGCAGGATCGCCTTTACCAGTGGCGCGACCGAGGCGCTGAACTGGGCGATCAAGGGCACGACCGGGGGTATCGTCACGATCGCCACCGAACATGCCGCCGTGCTTGATACCGCACTGGCCGAACGCGCGAAGGGAAGGGCGGTGACAGTGCTGCCGGTGGGGCGGGACGGGCAAGTCGACCTAGACGCGGCGCGCGATGCGATTGGCCCTGGCACGGGACTAGTCGCGGCGATGCTGGTCAACAACGAGATTGGGGTGATCCAGCCGATCGCCGAACTCGCGGCCATGGCGAAAACCGTCGGTGCGATGACGCTGTGCGATGCGGTTCAGGGCTATGGCCGGGTGGCGATGCCGGAGGGCGTCGATCTGGTCGCGATTTCCGCGCACAAGGTACATGGCCCCAAGGGCATCGGTGCCTTGTGGGTGCGGGACGGCGTTTCGCTCGACCCGCTGATGCACGGCGGCGGGCAGGAGGCGCTGGGGCGTTCGGGAACGCTTAGTCCCGCGCTGTGCGTCGGTTTCGGGGTGGCGGCGCGATTGATGCGCGACCGACAGGCTGAAGACGCGGCGCATGTCGACCGCTTGTTCGTGCGGGCGATGGCGCGGCTGCCGGACTGGACGCTCAACGGATCGACCGCGCATCGGTATCGCGGCAACCTCAACTTGCGTCGCGACGGCCTGGACGTTGCGCGGTTGATGTCGGACTTGCGCGACATCGCGTTTTCCGCCGGGTCGGCGTGCGCCAGCGGTTCGGGACGCCCCATCCACGTGTTGCGCGCGATCGGGCTGTCCGATGCGCAAGCACGCGCCAGCATCCGCCTGGGCTTTGGGCGCGACACGATGGAGGACGAATTGCTGAGTGCGCTTGACCGGATCGACGCTGCTGCCAAGGCGCAGTTCGCATGATTATGGTTCGATTCGTCAGTGCCGATGGGGCGAGAACACGCGACGTTCAGGCGGCGGAAGGTGCGCGCCTGCTCGAAGTCGCGCAGAATGACGGCCAGCCGCTGGAGGGCACTTGCGAAGGCCAGATGGCCTGTTCGACCTGCCACGTCATCGTCGCGGCAGAGGATTTCGACCGGCTGCCGCGCGCCAGCGAGGAGGAAGAGGATATGCTCGACCTGGCCGCAGGCGCGACACGGACCAGTCGGCTGGCGTGCCAGATACTGCTCGACGCGTCGCTTGACGGGCTGACGGTGCGGATGCCGGGCGAACATCGCGATATGCAGGGGAGGTAGCGATGGACCGCCGCACGATGCTGAGCGTGATCGGCGCAAGCGCGGTTGCCGCGTGTGCCATGCCGCGCGGGGGCGGGGACGACGACGCCGAACTCGCGGCGATCGCTGCGGAGGTCGGCGGGCGGCTGGGCGTCCACGCATTTGACACCACGACGAGTGCTGCAATCGGGATCGACGCCGGATCGCGCTATGCGATGTGCTCGACATTCAAGGCACCGCTCGCTGCCGCGATCCTGACTCAGGTCGACGCCGGAACGCTGCACCTCGACCAGTCGGTGCGGTTCACACGCGCCGACCTGGTGCCCTATGCACCCGTCGTAGAGGCCGCGCTCGACCGGGGCGAACTGAGTGTCGAGGCGTTGTGCAAGGGCGCGGTCGAAATCAGCGATAACGTCGCCGCCAATTTGCTGCTGGCGTTGATCGGCGGTCCGGCGGGGTTCACGCGATTCGTCCGGGCGCGGGGCGATGCGGTCACGCGGCTCGACCGGATAGAGCCCGAACTCAACCTGGTGCGGGGTGGCGACGTCCGCGACACCACGACCCCTGCCGCGATGGTCGGATTGATGGGCGCCGTCCTGACCGGAAAACTATTGACCCCAGCATCGCGCGACCGCCTGATCGGTTGGATGGTGGCATCCCCCACGGGTCGCGAACGGCTCCGTAGCGGGTTCCCTGCTGATTGGCGCGCGGGCGACAAGACGGGCACCAGCGGAGAGGGCTATTTCAACGACATCGCGATTATGTGGCCGCCAGATCGCGCGCCGATTTTGGTCGCCTGCTATCTCGACGCACCGGGGCTCGATCCAGAGGCCGCGAATGCTGCGCATGCCAAGGTCGGCGCGTTGATCGCGCGGCGCTTCGCCTGACATTGCAATCCGCGCGGGCAGCGCCTATCTGCGCCGCGGGAGTCGGGCGGACGTGGTCGTCGCCAACCTGGTCAGATCCGGAAGGAAGCAGCCACAACGATTTCGCCGCGGGTCGTTCCGGCTCCCACCGTGTCGCCTCAGGTCGGCGCTTCCTCGACATCGACGTGACAGGCCAGCCCGGGCGGCAACCCCGCCATGATGAGCGCGGCGTCGGTCTGAGCATCGTCGGCCGGACCGCGATCCTCGTCGATGCGATAGCCGAAGCGCGCCAGCAATTCGGGTGACAGCACGACGAAAGCCGGTGGCCCCGCTGACCCCTCGCACAGGTTATCGAGCGCCGTCCGCGGCATCCCGTCGAACCGCGCCATCCATTCGAAAAAATCGCGGCGGACGCCGACCCCTTCGAGATAATCGCCCTGCCGCGCGATTGTCGCTTTCGTGTCGTTGCGGATCTGCGCCACCAGCGATTTGATCTGTGCCTTGGGAACCGCGTCGCTTGCTTCGCCGCTTGCCTTGATGGCAGCGAGTATTTCAGCATCGCTCAGCGCCACCGCGCCGCCGTGAAACCCCAGCACCGCGCCTTCCCAGACGGTCCGGGTTCGACCCGCTGGAAGCAGGTAATTGGCGCAACTCGACAGGCAATAACGATGCGCGATCACATTGCCGCGGCGGCGCAGGATTTCCTCGCCCATGCTCATCGCCGAATGGACTTCGCCACCGACCGATCGCACCACGAAGGTCGCGGGCGCGTCGCCCTGGGCCTTGCTGGCGGCGATGAACGCGGTTGCGAAGCGCTGGTCGATCCGCCCGTCGAAACAGACCAGATCGCGCCGCGGCGTGACGGTGATCCCGTCCTCGGGTCGCGCCGGGCGCTCGGCAAGCGCGCGGCTGCATTCGGCGACGGCGTCGGCGGGGTCGGGCGACAGGATCGTGAGGGCAAGAAGCGCGGCAATCGACATCGCGCGATTGTGGCGGCGACGGTCGCCCGCTGTCAAACCGGGTGTGAAGGCGGCCATATCGTCGGCATCGACGCGATGAGACGCTTCGACTTCGGCGCGCGGCGGCGCTAGTCAGGAGGCGATGTCCGATTCTCTCGATCTTGGCGAACCAGCGCAGCCGGTGAAACCCGAAGCGTACCGCGTGCTTGCGCGTAAATATCGTCCGCAGACCTTTGCCGAACTGATCGGCCAGGACGCGATGGTGACGACGCTGGGTAATGCCATCAAACGCGAGCGGCTGGCGCATGCGTTTCTGATGACCGGCGTGCGCGGGGTGGGCAAGACGTCGACCGCGCGGCTGATCGCCAAGGCGCTCAATTGCATCGGGCCGGACGGGCAGGGTGGGCCGACCATCTCTCCTTGTGGCGTGTGCGAACCCTGCGTGTCGATTGCCGAGGGGCGCAATATCGACGTGATCGAGATGGACGCCGCCTCGCACACCGGGGTCGACGACATGCGCGGCGTGATCGACGCCGCGCGGCTGGCAGCGTTCGGCGCGCGCTACAAGATCTACATCATCGACGAAGTCCATATGCTGTCCAAGAACGCGTTCAACGCGTTGTTGAAAACGCTCGAGGAGCCGCCCGAGCACGTTAAATTCATCCTGGCGACGACCGAGGTCAACAAGGTGCCGATCACGGTGCTGTCGCGATGTCAGCGCTTCGATCTGCGCCGGGTGTCGGTCGAAACGTTGGAGGCGCATTTCGCGCGCGTGTTGGAGGCCGAAGGCGTGCCCGCCGAAGCCGAGGCGCTGCGCCTGATCGCCGCGGCTGCCGAAGGGTCCGTGCGCGACGGCCTGTCGATTCTTGACCAGGCGATTGCCCATGCCGATCTCGACGGGGCCGGGGTTCAGGCGGACGCGGTGCGCGGGATGCTGGGCTTGTCCGATCGCGGCGCGGTGCGGGCGTTGTTCGGCAAGATGGTGTCGGGCGACGCGTCGGGGACGCTGGCCGATCTGCGCGGGCAATATGATCTGGGGATCGATCCGGCGGGGGTGTTCGCCGGGTTGATGGAGACGGTCCACGCGATCACGCTGGAGCGCGTCGGCGCTGCTCCCGATGTCGCGCGGTCGGCGGACGAGCGCAAGGCGCTGACCGAATGGGCGGGCAAGCTGTCCAACGCGGTGCTCCACCGGTTGTGGCAATTGCTGCTCAAGGGCCATGACGAGGTGGTGCGCGCCGCGCTGCCGATCGAGGCGGCGGAAATGGCGCTGTTGCGCGTGATCCATGCGTCGCAACTGCCCGATCCGGGCGATCTTGCGCGCCAGATCGCCGAGGGCGCGCCGATGGCCAGTCCGGCTTCGGCCGCGCCAGCGCCGTCCGCGCCGCCGCCAACCCCGACCGCGCAAGCCGAACAGACCCTGCCGCGTGATGTCGCCGAACTGTTCGATTTCCTGTCGAAGAACGACAAGGAGTTGCTGGCGAACAAGGTGCGGCTGAACCTCCGCGTCATCCGGATGGTGCCGCCCGATATTGAAACCGGGCCGGTCGATGCCGATTTGCTGAAGGAACTAGCGACGGTGCTGCGCGAGCTGACGGGCACCGCCTGGCAAATCCGCGTTGGCGAGGGCAATGCCCAGCCGTCGCTTCGCGAACAGGCGGAAGCGGCCAAGGCGGATACCTATGACGCCGCGCTGCGTTCCCCCGTCGTCGCTGCGGCGATCGAAAACTTTCCAGAGGCCGAGCTGATCCAGCCGGCCAAACCGGCACGGAGAATGTGATGAAAAGCCTCGAAGACATCATGGCGATGGCCCAGAACGTCCAGAGCGAACTCGAAAAGGCGCAAGCCAATCTTGACGCGATCGAGGTAGAGGGCGTGTCGGGCGGCGGACTGGTCAAGGTGAAGGCGTCGGCCAAGGGCCGGATCATCGGCATCCAGATCGACGATTCACTGCTTCAGCCGAGCGAAAAGCAGATGCTGGAAGACCTGATCACCGCCGCGATCAACGATACGCGGGCCAAGGCCGATGCGGCGTCGCAGGCGGAAATGTCGAAGCTGTCATCGGGGATTCCCCTGCCGCCGGGCTTCAAGCTGCCGTTCTGATTGGCGGTGCCGCTAACCATTTCGCTTTTGGAACAATATCATCCGGGCACTCGTTTGGCCCCTCAGTCGAGTAAAAGGAGGGACCCAATGACCGACGAACGTACCACGACCACCACTACCGATGGTGTCGAACCCACGCATACCCACACCACCGTCGTCGAAAAGCGCGGCGGGGGCGGCGGGATGCTGATCGGGCTCGCGCTGCTGATCGGTGTTGTCGTCGTCGCATTCTTCCTGATGAACCGCGCCGACAATGAAGACGCTCAGACCAGCGCGATCACCGAAGCTGCGCAAAGTGTCGGCGATGGAGCGGAGAAGGTTGGCGACGCGGCTAAGAAGGCGGTCGAATAAGCCGTTCGATCCCGATGAATGAAGCACGCCCGCATCGCAGCCGATCCTGTTTCGGCGCGGTGCGGGCGCTGCTATGTGCGGGCGTAGCGGTCGCGCTGTCCGGCTGTGCGTCTTCGGGCACGCTGGCGACCGCGTCCGACATCCCGCCGAGCTATCCGGCGGAAGCGGTCGGCGGTGTCACCCGCATCGAACTGACGATCGGCCACAGCGGTCGCGCAATTTCCTGCGCGGTATCGCAATCGAGCGGCAGCGGCGTGCTCGATGAGCGCGCCTGCAACCTGCATCTCGAACGCCACCGGCAGGGTGAAAGCGCGACGCCAGAGCGCTACCTTCGGCGCGCGGTCGATTGGGCGCGGATCGGCGGGACGAGGGCGGCGATTGCCACGCCGATTGATCTGGATGCGCTGATCGCAAGGATAGAGGGCAATGGCGGGGCGTGTGTCGCGCACGATCTCGGGACCGCCTGCCGCCCGTCAGCCGATCGCCGCGCGGTAGATATCGCCGCCAAGCCCGGCGACGAAAATTTCTTCCGACGCCTGATTGCCCGGCTGGGCAATCCGTGCGGGCGGCCGGGGCGCGAACTGGGCGGATGGCGCAACGGACCCGACATCGCGGTCGCCGATCAGAAAACGCTGTTCCTGAGCGGGGCGAACGAGCCCGGGCTGGTGCCGATGGTCGACAGCATCTGTCCGCCGCTTGCCGGCACTGGTCGTTAGCGTGAACTGACTTCGCCTGAGCCCAACCGTCATTGCGAGCGCAGCGAAGCAATCTAGAGCGAAGCAATCTAGAGCGTCGCACGCGTGGTTTGCTGGATTGCTTCGCTGCGCTCGCAATGACGACTGTGGCTGGCGTCGCCTGACTTAAAGGCAGTCGTCGAGCCCCTCGTTTGACACCACCGAAATCCGCCGCTGGATCGTGCTCGCATAGCGCGCGGTAAACCCTGACGGCGATTTGCCCGCGCGCTTCTTGGGCAAGGGCAGCACCGCGGCGATCTGTGCGGCCTCGCGATTGCTCATCTGCGACGCGCCATGCCCGAAATATCGCTGCGATCCCGCATTGACGCCGTATGTGCCGATGCCCGTCTCCGCGACGTTCAGGTACACTTCCATGATCCGCTGCTTGCCCCACACCAGCTCGATCAGAACGGTGAACCAAGCCTCAAGCCCTTTGCGAAAAAAGCCGCCCCCTTGCCAAAGAAACGCATTCTTCGCGGTTTGCTGGGAAATGGTCGATCCGCCGCGAGTTCGTCCGCCCTGCGCGTTTCTCGCGGCGGCCGAGGCGATCGCCGCATAGTCGAAACCCGAATGCGAGCAGAAATCCGAATCTTCCGCCGCAATAGCCGCTCGCGCCATCGCCGGGTCGATTTCGTTCAGCGGCATCCATTGTTTGGTGATGCTGCGCCCTTCGAACCAGTCGCCCATCATCGTGAAGGTGACGGGCGGGTTGATGAAGCGGTAAGCGACAACCCATAGCAGCGACGCGACCACGAACAACAGGAACAGTTTCAAACCCCACACGAACAGCCGCCGCACGATGCGGCGCGGTTTTTTGGGGCGAGCGGGTGCCGCGTTGGTCGCCATGATCGTTCCTTTTCGACTGCCACCACGCCGATGCCGCAAGGGGCGGGCGAACGCAACCGCGCGGGATATTCCCTTTTCGTTCCACACGCGCTACGCGTTCCGATATGGCCAAACTTCAGAAGCGTTATGTCTGCCAGCAATGCGGGTCTGTCGCGTCCAAATGGGCGGGGCAATGCGGCGATTGCGGCGAATGGAACACGCTGGTCGAGGATGCGGGGACGAATGTGACGCCGTTTGCGGCCAAGCATAATCTGCAATCGGGTGGGCGCCCGATCCTGATGTCGGGGCTCGATTCGGACATTCCGCTGCCCGACCGGATGGCGACCGGCATCGCCGAGCTTGACCGCGCATTGGGCGGCGGTTTCGTTGAGGGATCGGCGATCCTGATCGGCGGCGATCCGGGGATCGGCAAATCGACGCTGCTATTGCAGGCGGCCGCGAAACTGGCGCTGGCGGGCAAGAGCGTTGCGTATGTGTCAGGCGAGGAGGCGGCAGACCAGGTGCGGTTGCGCGCGCGGCGACTGGGGCTGGGCAATGCCCCGGTGCAATTGGCGGCGGCAACGTCGGTTCGCGACATCCTGACAACGCTGGGCGGGGCGGCGACTCCCGACCTGTTGGTGATCGATTCGATCCAGACGATGCACAGCGACCTGATCGAAGGGGCACCGGGGACGGTGAGCCAGGTGCGGGCGTCGGCGCAGGAACTGATCCGTTTCGCCAAGGAGCACGGCACCGCGCTGGTGCTGGTCGGCCATGTCACCAAGGATGGGACGATCGCAGGGCCACGCGTGCTGGAACATATGGTCGATACCGTGCTGGCGTTCGAGGGCGAGCGCAGCCACCAGTATCGCATCCTGCGCGCGACCAAGAACCGTTTCGGCGGCACCGACGAAATCGGCGTCTTTGCGATGGCCACTGAAGGGTTGACCGAGATTGCCAACCCGTCGAGCTTGTTCCTCACGAGCCGCGACGAAAGCGTGACCGGGACGGTGGTGTTTCCTGCGCTGGAAGGCACGCGCCCGGTGCTGGTCGAAATCCAGGCACTGGTGGTGCGGCTGGCCAGCGGGGCGACGCCCAGGCGGGCGGTCGTTGGCTGGGATTCGGGCAGGTTGGCGATGATCCTGGCGGTGCTGGAGGCGCGGTGCGGACTTAGTTTCTCGACCAGCGAAGTGTATCTGAACATCGCGGGTGGCTACCGCGTGCAAGACCCTGCCGCCGACATGGCGGTTGCGGCCGCGCTGATCTCGGCACTCAGCGAACGTCCGGTCGCGAGCGATTCGGTGGCGTTCGGCGAAGTCGCCTTGTCGGGCGAAATCCGGCCCGTCGCGCACGGTGCGCTTCGCTTGCGCGAATCGGCGAAGCTGGGGTTCGGTCGCGCGTTGGTCCCCGCGGCCCAACCCAATGACGGCGCGACGATGAAGCTGTCCTCCTTTGCCAGCCTGTCGTCCTTCGTTGACCATATGCTGGGGCGCGGCTAGCGCTTGGCGATATGGGCTTTACCTCGCTCGACATTCTGATGCTGGTTCTGGTCGGGGGCGCTGCCGTGCTCGGCTGGATGCGTGGTTTCGTGTTCGAAGTGCTGGCGCTGTTCGCGTTCGTCCTCGTCGTGCTGGCAGTGCGAATGCTGCATTTGCCCGCGACCGAGTTTCTGCGCGACTATGTCGGGACCAGTTCGGGCGCGGCGACGCTCGCCTTCGTGCTGGTCGCAGGCGGAACTTACGCATTCGGGCGGATCATCGCCAACGCCATCGGCAGCCGGACCCGCAATTCGATCCTCGGCCCGATCGACCGGGTGTTGGGGTTGGGGTTCGGTGCGGTCAAGGCGCTGATCATCGCGAGCCTGGCGTTCATGCTGGCGGTTCTGCTGCTCGACACGTGGAACGGCGGGCCAACCCAGCGTCCCGAATGGATGACGCAGGCGCGAAGCTATCCGCTGCTCAATGCGACCAGCGCCAGCATCGGCGAGTTCGTCGACCGGCGAAAACGCGGCCTGCCTTTGTTCGAGGAAGAGGACGACGCGCCACCGGCAAAGGGCAAACGCGATTGACCCTGTTGGCGTGGCCGTTCGCCCGTGCTGCTCAGCCGTTACGAGAGCGGCGGTCGCCCTTGCGACGTTCCTCACCCACATAAGCGGGATCGGGTGTTGTCCTGCGATCGGCACGCGCGCGGCGGTTGTCGGTCTTCGGTTCGGGATCGCGGTCCATCGCACCCCCTCCTAAATCGTTGCATCGCCCAGCTTAACGGGCGCGGTTTGCGATTTGGTTAACGGGCTTGCACCACCCCGGCCCCGTCGGGCCAGATGGTGCGGACGGCGGGACTCGAACCCGCACTCCTTTGTGGGAAGAGGATTTTAAGTCCCCAGCGTCTACCATTCCGCCACGTCCGCCTGCGCGACGGTCGGCTTTCGGTCCGGGACGGGCTGCAAACGACGCTTCGCTGCGCTTCCGGTGCTCACGTGCAGAAAGCACGCTGCGCGCCAGTTCTCGCGAAGCATCATTTTCGCCTCGACCCGAACCGAAATCCGACCATCGCGGTAACATGCACGAAGCGGATTGAACGCGCGGGGTCAAGCGTGGAGGGCTGCTGTAGTAAAAGGATTTGATGGTGAATTGCGCAACCACCCAATCCGTCATTCCCGCGTAGGCGGGAATCCATTAGCGCTGTCGCAAGTTATGGATACCCGCCTGCGCGGGAATGCCGATCAAGCCGGGCCGCCCGACGTCATCACGCCCTGATGTGTTGGGCAAATATCCATCAGAAGTTAGGTGCGCGCTACACGTTCAGGCGCGCGCGCATTTCCTTGCCGGGTTTGAAATAGGGGACGCGTTTCGCCTCGACCTCGACCGATTCGCCGGTGCGCGGGTTGCGGCCCGTTCGGGCGTCGCGGGCACGGGTCGAGAATGCGCCGAAACCGCGTAGTTCGACGCGACCGTCGGCGGACAGGCGCTGGGTGATTTCATCGAAAAATACGGTAACGATCCGTTCGACATCGCGTGCCGACAGATCGGGATTGTCGCGCATCAGGAGCTGCACGAGTTCGGATCGAATCATACGGCTCTCCTCAATCAAAGGATGCCGCCCGGCCCATGGCGACAACCCGGTTCAAAGCCCAAGGTCAAAAACGCCGACCCACTTGATCTGGATCAATAACAACTGATCCGGATAAAGAAAGGGCGCGGGCGGAAAAATCCGCGCCGCGCCCCTTTATACCACTTATTTCTTTTCTTCGCGTGCCTTTAGCGCTTCGCCGAGGATGTCGCCCAGCGACGCACCCGAGTCCGACGAACCATATTGCGCGACGGCCTGCTTCTCTTCGGCGATCTGCATCGCCTTGATCGAGAAGGTCGGCTTTTTCGACCGATCGAAGCCGGATACCAGCGCGTCGAACTTCTGACCGACCTGGAAGCGCTCGGGGCGCTGCTCGTCGCGGTCGCGTCCCAGATCGGTACGCTTGATGAAGCCGGTCGCACCATCGTCGCCGGTCTGCACTTCAAGGCCCGCGTCGCGAACTTCGAGGACGGTGACTGTGACGATCGAACCCTTGTTCAGCTTGTCGCCCGCACCGGCCGCAACCGGACCGCCACGCTCAAGCTGCTTCATGCCGAGCGAGATCCGCTCCTTGTCGGCTTCGATCGCGAGGACGACGGCCTTCACCATCTCGCCCTTGCGGTGCAGGTTGAGCGCGTCTTCGCCCGAAATGCCCCATGCGATGTCCGACATGTGGACCATGCCGTCCACATCGCCGTCCAGACCGATGAACAGGCCGAATTCGGTCGCATTCTTGACTTCGCCTTCGACTTCGGTGCCGACCGGATGGGCGGCGGCGAACGCATCCCACGGATTGTCCTGCGCCTGCTTGAGGCCAAGCGAAATGCGGCGCTTTTCCTGATCGACTTCGAGGACGACGACTTCGACTTCCTGGCTGGTCGATACGATCTTGCCGGGATGCACATTCTTCTTGGTCCAGCTCATTTCGCTGACATGGACCAGGCCTTCGATGCCTGCTTCCAGTTCGACGAACGCACCATATTCGGTGATGTTGGTCACGCGGCCATTGAGCTTTGCGCCGACCGGGTATTTCGAGGTCGCGCCATCCCACGGATCGCTCTCAAGCTGCTTCATGCCGAGCGAGATGCGCTGCGTGTCCTTGTTGATGCGGATGATCTGCACCTTCACGGTGTCGCCGATGTTCAGCATTTCCGACGGATGGTTGACCCGCTTGTAGCTCAAATCTGTGACGTGGAGCAGGCCGTCGATGCCGCCCAGATCGACGAACGCACCATAATCAGTGATGTTCTTGACGACGCCGTCGATGATCTGGCCTTCCGCCAGGCTGAGAATCAGGCCCGAACGCTGCTCGGCGCGGGTTTCTTCCAGGATCGCGCGACGCGACACGACGATGTTGCCGCGCTTGCGGTCCATCTTCAGGATCTGGAACGGTTGCGGCATGTCCATCAGCGGCTGCACGTCGCGGACCGGGCGGATATCGACCTGGCTGCCGGGCAGGAAGGCCACGGCACCGTTCAGATCGACGGTGAAGCCGCCCTTCACGCGGCCGAAGATGACGCCTTCGACGCGGGCGGTCTTGGCGAATTCGGTTTCCAGCTTGTCCCATGCGGCTTCGCGGCGGGCGCGGTCGCGGCTGAGCATCGCTTCGCCGTTCGCATTCTCGACGCGATCGACATAGACTTCGACTTCGTCGCCGACCTTCAGCTCTGCGGGCTGGCCCGGTGCGGCGAATTCGCGCAGCGGCACGCGGCCTTCGCTCTTGAGGCCGACGTCGATGATGGCGAGGTCGTTTTCGATGCCGGTAACGGTGCCGATGACGACGCGGCCTTCAAAGCCGTCGCTATCGCCAAGGGTCTGTTCGAGAAGCGCTGCGAAATCGTCGCGCGAGGGGGATGCCGTGGTGGCCATGTTGGTGGTGGTTCCTGTCACGTCTTGTCCGGCCAGCCGGTTGAGTCCGGCGGTCTTGTGGCCGATATGCCGCGTCGGCCGAATACCGGTCGCGGCGTCCTTCGGGCCAAAGCCTTCGCATGAGGAGCGTGACAACGAAAACGGGCGCGTCGGCGCGACCGGTCTTTGCCGATCCGCCTCGCGCCTGTCAGTGGCTAGGCTGTCATCGCCTTCGCCGCCGTCCGAGCCTCCACGAGCGCAATCGCCCGCTGGACGGCGGCGTCTATAGAGAGAAAGCTGGTGTCGAGCAAGGCAGCATCGGCGGCCTGGCGCAAGGGGGCCGCACCCCGTCCCATGTCGCGGTCGTCGCGCGACCGGATATCGGCCAGCACCTTGTCCAGGCTGGCGTGGGAACCCTGCGCCCGCAGATCGGCATGGCGGCGGCGCGCGCGGATCGTGGGGGTTGCCTTCACGAACAATTTGGCGTCGGCATCGGGCGCAATCACGGTCCCGATATCGCGTCCGTCGAGCACCGCGCCGCCCGGTTGCTGCGCAAACCGCCGCTGACGCTGGAACAGTGACGCACGGACGAGCGGGTGGGCAGAGACGATCGACGCGACGCGTCCGACCTCATCGGTGCGCAGCCAGGGGTCATCCATCAGCGAATCATCGAAATCGCAGCAGGCGACGGCGTCCGCCTCGCGCTCAGGCGTCAGGTCGTTGCGCATCACGCTGGCTGCGACCGCGCGGTACAGCAGCCCGGTATCGAGGTGGGGGAGCCCGTAATGGCGCGCAAGCGCACGGGCGATCGTGCCCTTGCCCGATGCGGCGGGTCCGTCGACGGCAATAATCATAATGGCGGGATACAACTACTCAGGAGGCGAGGGCGTCAAGGGTGGAGAAGAAATCGGGGTAGCTGGTCGCGACCGGCGATATGTCGTCGATGCCAATCGCGGCAGCCGCGTGGAGTCCAGCCACCACCATCGACATTGCGATACGATGATCGAGTTTCGAGGCGACCCGTGCGCCGCCGGGAATCGGATCACCACCGGTGCCGGTGATCGCAAGGCCGTCCTCAAATTCCTCGCAAGCGACGCCGCACGCCTCCAGCGCCACGCGCATGGTGGCGATCCGGTCCGATTCCTTGACGCGTAGCTCGTGCGCGCCGCGGGCGACTGTGCGGCCCGCAGCGAAGGCGGCGGCGACGAACAGTGCGGGATATTCGTCGATCATCGACGGCGCGAGATCGTGCGGCACGTCGATCGCGGTTAGGCTGGCGTGACGCACGCGCAGGTCGGCAACCGGCTCTCCGCCGACGATGCGCTCGTTCAGGGCTTCGATGTCTGCGCCCATCGCCTTTAGCGCCGTCAGCAGGCCGGTGCGCGTCGGATTCATGCCGACATTCTCGATCCTGATGTCCGCGCCCGGCACGATCGACCCGGCGACCATCCAGAATCCCGCCGACGAGGGATCGCCGGGGACGGTGATGTCCTGAGGGCGAAGCTCGGCCTCTCCGCGGACCTGGATGATGCGGCCATTGGGGCCATCTTCGCTGGTTATCTCCGCCCCGAATCCGCTCAGCATCCGCTCGCTATGGTCGCGGGTAGGCACCGGTTCGATGACGCGGGTGATGCCCGGCGTGTTCAGCGCTGCAAGCAGGATCGCCGACTTCACCTGCGCCGAGGCGACGGGCAGGGTATATTGGATCGGAATCGCAGGCGTCAGCCCGCGCACCATCGCCGGCAGGCGTCCACCGGGCGACGCGGTAATGTCCGCACCCATCAACGACAGTGGCTCGATCACCCGGCCCATCGGTCGCGACGACAAGGACGCGTCGCCCGTAAAGGTCGCGGTGATGGCGTGGCTCGCGATCAAACCCATCAGCAGCCGGGTCGACGTGCCCGAATTGCCCATGTCGAGTGCTTGTGTCGGCTGGAGCAGACCACCAACGCCGACGCCATCGACGGTCCACACGCCATCATCGCTGCGGTCGATCGTCGCGCCCATCGCCCGCATCGCTGCGGCAGTGGCGAGTACGTCTTCGCCTTCCAGCAATCCGGTGATCCGCGTGGTGCCCACCGCCAAGCTGCCCAGCATCAGCGAGCGGTGGCTGATCGACTTGTCGCCCGGCACGCGCACGATCCCGCGCAAACGCTCGGCGCGGGCAATGCTGCGGGGCTGGGGGGGGGGGCTGTGCATGGGTGGCGCGTCTTTGACAGCGGCCCCCGGCTATGGCAAGGCGCGCCAACTTTCGCGCTGCCAAGGCTCGCTTTGGCGCGTATCCATCGATTCTCTTTCGATTCTCTTTTTCTCTTCGATAAGGACAGAGGCGACACATGGTGAAGCCGGAATGGGGCACGAAACGTGGCTGCCCGAAATGCGGAACGCGGTTCTACGATCTGGGCAAGGACGATCCCGTCGTCTGCATCGAATGCGGTAATCAGTGGACGCCTGAACCGATCCTGAAGTCGAAGCAGCCGCTGCCCTTCGAGGCCGCCAAGCCCGAGAAGGAGCCCGTGAAGAAGGATTCGGATCTCGGTGACGACGATCTGGACGTGGACGAGGACGAAGAGCCCTCGGCCGACGATGATGTCGATCTGGGCGGCGACGACGACCTGGGCGTCGATACGTCGGACGACAAGGACGACAACAACTGATATTTCGGAAATAACGGCAAGCGGCGCGAAAGCCCGCTTGCCAAACCGGCGAGGCCCGATTAGGTGCCACGCCTGTCCAGCGGATGGGGCCGTAGCTCAGCTGGGAGAGCGTTCGCATGGCATGCGAAAGGTCAGGGGTTCGATCCCCCTCGGCTCCACCATCCTGCTTAAGCTGTTGATTTGACAGCTAAAATCAGTGGAACATAGGCTTTTTACAGGCGGCTGTTACAGATGTAACAGGGGCGATAGCCATGTGTACCTACCTCGCGAAACGCGGTTCAGTTTATTATTTTCGGCGGGCAATTCCCGTGGAGCTTCGGCCTGTCTTTGGCGGTCGGGCTGAGTTTATGCTGTCGCTTCGGTCCAAGGATCGAAGTGAGGCGAAGCGGCGCATCCCTGCTCACACTGTCGAGACTGACAAGCTGCTAGCGGACGCTGCCCGGTCCCTAGCCGGGAAGCTGAAGTCCCAGACGACCCCTCCTAGGTCCGCTGCTCAAATCGAGCGAGATAGGCGGCAGTGGGAGCATGACCAGCAACAGGCCGACGATATAGCCAACGAGCTATTCGCCGCTGATACGGAAGCTGAGAGACTTGGCCGGGTCATGAATGACCTGAGTGAGGGCAGAGAACCTGAGGGATCAATAGCCGACATTGCTAGGGCGGGCAGGCTGCTAGTCGAGCATGAGCGAGAGAAAGCTGGGGCGGACATAGCCGCTCTACGTTCTCGCTACGGCCGAATTGCCCGCGCATCGGTAAAGGAAACTCAGGCCATAGAGTGCCAGCCTTCTACCGCGTCCGGCTTGTATCTCGACAAGGATATCCTAGATCGCTGGGCTACAGAGCGCGGTGTCGTTCCCAAGGGCAAGGACACGCATCGCTCCGTTGCCGAATGGTTTTATGCTCGCACTGAACGGAAGCCGGTTGAGCGGATTACCCGGCAGGACGTGTTGGCGTTCAAAGACAAGCTGCTTGCTGAGGGGCAGTCCGTCGCCAATACCAATATGAAGCTCTCCCGGCTGCGGACCCTGCTGGGCTGGGCGTATCAGAACGATCTAGCGCCAGCGAACGTAGCTGAGGGCATTAGCGTTAAGGTTGCGGATAGCGGTAAGGGGAAGCGGCTCCCGTTCGCACTGGACGAATTGCAGGCCATCTTCGCCAGCCCGGTCTATGCCAATGGGGATCGACCTAAGGGCGGCAAAGGTGAGGCGGCGTATTGGCTTCCTCTGCTAGGTCTATTTACCGGAGCGCGGCTGGAAGAAATTGGACAGCTTCGAGTGTCCGACGTGCAGCGTCGAAATTATCCCGATAAAGATGGCAAGATGCTGGCCGGATGGTTCCTGCATATCACCGAAAGTACCGACGAACGGGGACAGGCTAACCGGATCAAGAATGCAGCAAGTGAAAGACTTGTGCCGTTGCATCCTGAGCTAGAGCGGCTCGGTTTCATCGCCTACGTCGAGGCCTTGAAAGATCAACAGGGAAGGGTGTTTCCTGACCTAGTGCCCAATATCTATGGCCGTCTTACGGCCAAATGGGGCGAATGGTTCGGCCCATATATGCGGAAAGTCTGCGGCATTACCGATAAGCGAAAGGTTTTTCATTCGTTTCGCCATACGTTCAAAGATTACAGTCGTAGGGCTAGAATGCCGGAGGGCGTTCAAAGGCAGATCATGGGCCATGCTGGCAAAGACGTGGCGGACGATTACGGCAGTGGGTATGATCTACACGGCTTGGCCGAGGCGATGGCAACTTACCGTGTGCCGGGGCTGCTGGTCGGAAAGGTCTGAAGCCCGAACATACAGATACCCGAATTGCCCAGCTCAGCCTCGCTAGGAGCCGATAGGATGCGTTCGGGTATCTGTAGGGCCGAGATTGCCAAGCGAGCCCCAGCGAGTTTCACATGGCCAGATACAGGGCAGGCGTTTAGGCGTCGGGTCCGAGCGGAACGCCAGCCTCTTGGCGGGCCTTTTCTCCGGTCGGCGCGATGCGGACGCCGGTAGCGGATTGGACGAACTTGATGTCCCCTACCGGGGTGCCATGCGAGCGACGGGCCTTTTCCCCGGTCTGGGGTACGCGAATGCCGGTGATATCCTGCCCGCCTTTGTAGGGATCATAGCCGCTTGCACTCTCGCCCACGGCAGGGCCGCTGGGAGCCTGCTCAGACAGAACATAGCCGGTTGGACCCATGACCCACTGCGGCCCCGTTGCCGGTGCCTGAGCGGGCGCGGTGGGAGCCTGCGAAGCTGGGGCGGGAAGGCCATTGAAGCCGAACGAGCTATTGATCGTTGAACCGGGCGGGATCGTGGAAGCTTCCGGTACATCGGGGGTGTCAGCATAGGCTTCGACCGTGCTGCCTAAAGCATCGTCAACGGTCCAGTCAGCGGCATCGGCCTCAGTTACTTCGCCCATGCTATTTGCCAGCGCCTTAGCGTCCTCAAGGATCATCGGAGCGAGACTATCGAGATGGCTTTCGTCACCACTGTCATTGTAGGCAGACAGCGCCGTGTCATATCGGGTAACGGTAGCATCATCGCTATGTTCGATAAGTTCGACAGCGATCGACAGGGTATCCCGCAAGGCGGGCACTCGAGCCGTGAAGGCATTGAGGGCGGCAGAGTACGCCACTTTCGCCGGATGGCCCTTGGCAATTTGGGCCTGGGCTTCCTTCTGTACAGTGCGGGGATTGTGACCGTGTATAGCAATAAGGGATAGAGCCGCCTTCACCTTTAGGGATTGGCGGGCAGTCAATGCGGTCATGTGTTTTCCTTGTACATGTTTAGAATGTGCGGCCTCGCCGGTTTCTCCGTCGAGCTGGGACCAACGTCGCCAAAGGCCGGAATGGGCGGGATAACGCCCTTACGGATGCAGGCGGCAAGGTACTGAAAGGCGAACTTGCAATCGCTAGGCCGAACATACGGACCGCCTTGGGCTTCCCACATCGAGCGAACTTGAGCGGCAGAACGACGGGCTTCGCATTGGCTGTCTGGGGAGTAGCCGTAGAGTGCAGGGATTGCGCTGGGGCCTGACAGGCGGGGCCAACCCGCGTCATGTTCTTCAGCTTCCTTGACTAGGAGAACCGATAGATCAGCGACGGCGAACGGTAATCCAGCGGCCTCAAGCTGGGCACTACAATCGGTCTTCATTAGCCAGACGGAAACCCCGGTCCATTCGACATGAGCCTTTGCAGCGCGGTCATAGGGGCCTGCTCGCTGCATCAGGTCATCTAGCGTCTGCGGGAAAAGGTGAGCCTTCGGAACGTAATCCGGGGGGGATGGCTCTGGTGCCATGCCCGTTCCCCGGTCATGCCAATCTGGCATTAAACAACGAGAGCCTTGAGATATCCCCGCCTCTTTCCTGCGAGGTAAACATCAAAGGCGGCATGTGGATCACCGGGAGCCAGCGCCAGTATCTCGGCTGGGATCGCCTCAGGCTTCACATTCAATAGGTACTCAAACGCATGGTCATCAAGAGCCGCAAACCCATTGCATTTGTGGGATTGGGGAACACTCATCCCAATCCGATAGTCGTAGCTACTGCGGTTGTAATGGATCGTAAATGCAGTGCTTAATACGCTATTGCCACGAGCATAATCGACGCGGATATCAGTGAAGCTCGATAGGCGCTTATTGCGAGCTTCGACAACTTCATCCGCCAAGGCGTCGGCAAGCTTATCCTGCGCTACCTTAAGGGCATCAGTAATCTGTTCGACCTTGCTGACAGCAGGCTTACCGATGATATCGACGGCGGCATTCACCTTTCGTAGATCAGCGCGCAGGGCTTCAATCTCAGCAACAATCGCCGCTGAGCTACGTACATTTTTCATGGTATTTCCTATTGTTAAATTGGGCCGGCTTTATCGAGTGCTCTTGGGAGCGAATGCGCCAATGCGCAGTTTTTCATCCCGGTAGCTGTAGATGGTCCCGCTATCCTTATCGGCAGCGGCCATAAGTGCCGCACGTCCCGGTCGACCTGCCGGTTTACGCTGCAAGAAATTGGGAAGCTGGATACCAAGGGCTTCCAGAGTGAAACGAACGCCTATGGTTACGCGACGGTCGGTCGAGGCAAGATACTCAGCAACGCGCTTGTTATCGATCCTGCTGGTATCGACGGTTGCGATTGTCATAGATGATCCTTGTGTCAGTAGGAACTTGTCCCAATGTGAAAGAGAGATATCCCGCTTGCTTCCGTATTAAACGGAAACATAAACGCAGGTGATGATAGTTGATCCCGTTAATGCTCCTCGAGCGGGAGCCGATACGATCAGGATCAAGCAAGCCTTACCTTCCGCGTAAGCCACCGGAAGGCCGCTGAAAGCCACTTGAACTATCAGGAAAGGCGTGGCTGCTTAGAGCAGAGTAATTGCTATCTATCCGCCGTCGATAGGTAGCTTGATATTGCTATCATTCCTCAGATTAAATGCAGGGTTGCAGCTCGGCATCCCGAGAACCATTATCACAGAACCAGAATGCATAGGCTTAGATCCATTAAGACTGGTTAGCTTTTATGAATGCTCACTGCATTTAACCGGAGGAATGGTATCGCGCGCCAAAGTAAGGATCAGATTTTCGCGTAGGACACATGTATTAATATGATCCTAGATGGATGAGTTATTAGCTGCATCCGCCGTCGTCCCTCTCCGGTTTCCATGGATATCCATGGGTTTACTCGGTCTATCCTCAGCAGATAGATATAGGGACTGGGCCGATGCAAAGTTCGCATGATCCTGAGTGGATTGAGAATTAGCTTGCAGAGCCGCCGTCGTGATACCCGCGCCTTATCGGCACGCCTCTATGGTATCTACAGTTACGCACTGTCGGGCGTTCCCCGGCCAAATGCCGGGAGAGGTGTCATAGTTTTTGTACTGCAATACGGTACTGAAAGGGACCGGCTTCTCACCGCCCCGTAGAGGCCCATATTAGTGGAACCGGCTAGTCGATAGCCTAAAGTCTTCCGACCAAGCCTGTCGAGCGTCCTGAGGCAATCTAGCGGGCATTCAATCCGCCCGCCCCCGTCAGCTTGTCGAGTGCCCCCGTTCCAATCGAGCAAGCGCCTTGTGCAAGCTGGATGGATGCCACCGGCCCCCGGCTGGCGAAGGGATGCCCCGGTCATTCAAGGCCTCGACCATTCTACGCATGGACAAGCCCTCAGCCTTCAATGCCAGTAGATTAGCGGAGAGAGGTTCAAGCCGGTCCATCGCCTCAGCCTTGTTGGCAGCGGCTAGGGTTTTACCGTGCTTCCCCAGTACCGTTCCCCGTTCCTTGGCAGCGGCTAGCGCGGCTTTGGTCCGTTGGCTTATGACTTCGGCCTCTTTCTCAGCTAGGGCAGCGAACAGATGAAGCTGGAAGCGATCCGCGTTCGGCATATCGGCGACGGCAAACTCTACGCCTGTCTCCATCAGCCCTGAGATGAAATGGACATTACGTGCCAGTCGATCCAGCTTGGCGATAATCAGGCCAGCCTTGGCCTTCTTCGCATCAGCAAGGGCGGCAACAAGCTTCGGACGCTTGGACAGGGCATTGGCACCTTTGCCAGTCTCAATTTCGATATACTCCCCGACAAGCTCGAGATCGTTTGCGGCGACGTATCGTGCCACGGCTTCCCGCTGAGCTTCCATGCCTAGGCCGCTCAGCCCTTGCTTGTCCGTGCTGACACGTAGGTAGGCCACAGCTTTGGTCATGCGTCGGAGGTTCATTTCGGCAGCCCCTGTTCACTAGTCAACGAACGTATACCCATGAACAGTGAGGCGAGCAAGTCGTTCCCGGTCCGGCCATCATCGATCTGGCTAAGATGGAGCGTGGATTTAGTGACACGCCCTGCAGGGATGAAGAACCGCGCGCGATAATGCAGGACGCGCCACGCGTGTCATAATCGCCAGCCGAGTGGCAGGGATACGGGGGAGCTAAGGCGCTAACACTTGTCTGATTACCCTCTCGCAATTCTCCGTCGAAAATAGGTCGTAGGCTGTGCGAGCGGGGAGCGGCCGTTATCTCGACGATTATTAAATACCGGAATGAAATTAGGCGTGGGGCGTCGTATCGTCTTTGACAAACCCATGTGCGGTGGCCGGGCGATGGGCGGATGTTTGTGCTGAGTGAGCGCTTTAACAAACTTGCACTCATGTGTAACGACCTGCAGGGATGGACCAAGTTAGAGCCCAAGCAACTGAAATTGCCCGAGGATCGTTTTGAGAGAGCTTGTATCGTTGCAGGCGCTACGTGGCGTAGCTGCAGCCGCTGTAGTCGTGCATCACGCCATACTCATCTCTATTCACCGGTATCCGGACGATGCAAAGTCTGCCCAAATAATTCCATCTCAGTGGGCAATTGAGCTTGGAAGTATTGGCGTAGACATATTCTTTATACTCAGCGGATTTCTGATGGTTTGGATTTCTGAGCCATATCTGAAGCAAAAGAAAACGGTTACACACTTTTTTAGGCAGCGTGTCCTTCGCATCTGGCCAATGTACGCAATCGTCACGATAGTGACACTTATACCAATATCTTTAGTCTACATTCAAACTGGTGTCAGGCCGTTTGACTTGCAGCTGTATAGGGTTATGGGAATTCTTTTTTGGCCATCGTTTAGTGAGTATGGTCACCTGCAACCGATTGTTGTTGTTGGCTGGACGTTGATATACGAAATAGTTTTCTATGCCTGCTTCGCAATTGCACTTTTAATAAGAAAAGGAAGCTTACTACTAAATCTATCTTTAATCATCGCTTTTCTCTACATAACTTCCTCATTCGGCTCCTCTGTATGGAGTGAATTGTTCGGAAACGATTTACTGTTTGAGTTTCTTATTGGGGCCTCCATCGGTGCATTAGCGTGCTCGTCAAACCCGGCGCGACATCGTGTAATCACGCTGATGGCTTTTGCGATGGTGCTTGGCAGCTTTGCCGCCCATTTAACTGGATCAGAAAATCGAGTTTTACTCTTTGGTTTGCCAGCAGGGGCTATATTTCTCGCCTTTTTGACGCTTGAGAATAAAATATTTTGGCCCCAGTGGATAAAGGTTTTGGGTGATGCTTCCTATTCGATCTATTTGACACATATGATTGTAATGTATTTAGTGACTGTGCCTGTTGCATTATGGTTATCTATTTATATGCCTAGCTCTTGGAGCATAATATTAGTATCTGCAATTAGCTTCCTATTATCCATTATCGTGGGAGTTAGTGCATATTTTCTAATGGAAGACCCGGTCACGAAATTTTTGAAAGGTGGCCGTTCAAAGTTAGCAATCACCAATATCCGACGGTCGGCAAAAATGTCGAAAAAATCGTCAGTTTGAGGTGGTTTCCGGCTTCCGCTGCGCCTTGCCAGCGGTTTCAAAATGTTACATCCGGCAATCCCAACCGTTACAGCGGTCTAGAAAAGGCCTTTGTTTATCAACGCTTACGGGGTTCTTCGCCGATCCCCCTCGGCTCCACCATCCTCGTTTTTCGCCATAGGTCATGGGACCGTCCGGCGGTTGGGCGATCGCCTGTAACGCAACGCCCATCTTTCGCGATTTACCGTCATTTTGGCGGGTCCGATCAGCGTGGTCGATCTCTGTCGCGATTTGCGTGGAACCCCGACGCCCTTCCGGGAATTGAATCGCAATCGTAACGGAGGCGATTCGAACATGGCGGCGCGTGCATATTGGAAAGGTCAGATCAGGCTGGCGCTGGTGTCGATTCCGGTCGAGATCTTCCCCGCAACCAAATCGGGAGCGAGTGTCGCGTTCCGTCAAATCCACGAACCCAGCGGCAAGCCCATCCGTTATGAAAAGACCGTGGCCGGGATTGGCACGGTCGATCCCGACGATATCGTCAAGGGGTTCGAGGTGTCGAAGGGCAATTACGTGCTGCTCGACAATGACGAAATCGAGGCGGTAAAGCTGGAAAGCAAGAAGACGCTGGAGCTGGTGCAGTTCGTCGATTCCGGAGAGATCGACGTGCTCTATTACGAAAAGCCCTATTTCGTGGTGCCCGCCGACGACTTGGCCGAAGAAGCCTATATCGTACTGCGCGAGGCACTGCGGAAATCGAAGAAGGTGGCGTTGGGACAATTGGCAATGCGCGGCCGCGAATATATCGTCAGCCTGAAGCCGTGCGGGCGCGGAATGGTGCTGGAGACGCTGCGTTATGCCGACGAGGTCAACCGCGCCCAGGGCTATTTCCGCGACATACCGGATGCCAAACCCGACGACGACCTGCTCGACCTGGCCAATAGTTTGATCGAGAAGAAGACCAAGGCATTCGATCCGGCCAAGTTCACCGACCATTATACCGATGCGGTCAAGGAGCTGGTCGCGCGCAAGCAAAAGACCAAGGGTCGCAAGATCGTGGCCGAAGAGGATGACGGGCCGCGTCCATCGGGATCCAACGTCGTCGATTTGATGGCGGCGCTCAAGAAATCGTTGGAGAAGCCAGGGGCGAAACCTGCGGCAGCGAAGAAGGCGCCTGCTAAGAAGCCCGCGGCGAAAACGGCCGCGAAAAAGCCGCCTGAGAAGGCGCCCGCAAGAAAGCGGGCATGATCCGCCGGATAATCCGTCATCCCAGCGAAAGCTGGGATATCAAGCGGTTCCGTCACCGATCTTCGCCTGATATCCCAGCTCTCGCTGGGATGACGTGTGGGTCGTAAAGCCGCGATGGCCAAGCCCGACCCCCTCGCGCCGTACAATGCGATGCGCGATTTCGCGAAGACGGCGGAGCCCGCAGGCAAGCGCGGCAAGGCGCGGGCCAAAAACCGCATCTTCATGGTGCAGAAGCACGATGCCACGCGGCTGCATTTCGATTTCCGGCTGGAACTGGACGGCGTGCTCAAAAGCTGGGCAGTGACGAAGGGGCCGAGCGTCAATCCTGACGACAAGCGGCTTGCGGTCCGTACCGAAGACCACCCGATGAGCTATGCCACGTTCGAGGGGGTGATCCCCAAGGGCGAATATGGCGGCGGCACCGTCATGCTGTGGGATCGGGGCATGTGGCACCCGGTGCCGGGCAAGGACCCGTCCAAGACGATCGATGAGGGACATCTGCACTTCACGCTCGATGGCGAGCGGATGAAGGGCGAATGGCTGCTGGTGCGGATGAAACCGCGCGGCAACGAGAAGCGCGAAAACTGGCTGTTGCGAAAGGTCGCCGACGCGCATGCCGGTGGATCGGACAATCTGGTCGCGCGCGAACTGACCAGCATCGAAAGCGGCCGAACGATGGCCGAGATTGCGAGTGGCAAGGCGCCTTCCCCGGCTGCCCAACCAGCGGCGGCCACCCGCAAAGCAGCGTCGGGAAAGCTTCCCGCCTTCCGCGCGCCCCAACTCGCGACGCTGGTGGATGCCGTGCCTGCGGGCAATGGCTGGTTGCACGAGGTGAAATATGACGGCTATCGCTGTGTGCTCTCGGTTGGTGGCGGTCGGGCGCGGGTGTTCACCCGCTCCGGCCTCGATTGGAGCGACAAGTTCGCCGGCATCGTCGAAGCCGCGACCGCGCTCGACCTGCCACCCGCGTTGATCGACGGTGAGATCGTCAAGCTGGATGCCAACGGCAATCCCAGCTTTTCGGCGCTTCAGAGCGCCCTCAAATCGGGCGAAGGCGGCTTTACGCTGTTCGCATTCGACGTGCTGTCGCTGTCCGGCAAAAGTCTGACCAAATTATCGAATGTGGAGCGCAAGCAGAAGCTTGCGGCGCTGCTCGCCGATGCACCCGGCGACGGCGCGATCCATTATGCCGAACATGTGTTGGGCGCAGGCGAGCAATTGTTCGATGCGCTGTGCAAAGCGGGGCAGGAGGGGATCATTTCCAAGCGCGCCGATGCGCCGTATCGCGCGGGCCGGACGCGCAACTGGCTGAAGGTCAAATGCACCAGGCGACAGGAATTCGTCATCCTCGGCTGGCTGAAATCGGACTCGAAGGGCCGGACGCTTCGTTCGCTGTTGATCGGCACGCGACACGGCGAAACGCTGCGTTACGCGGGCAAGGTTGGCACCGGGTTCGACACGGCGACCGAGGACATGCTGATCGCCAGGTTGAAATCATGGGCGCGAAAGACGCCGCCGGTCGAGATGTCCAAGGCGGCGGCGCGCGGGGTTTGTTGGGTGACCCCCGACTTGGTCGCCGAGGTTGCCTTTGCAGAATTCACCGCTGACGACGTGGTGCGTCACGCGAGCTTTTTGGGACTGCGGGAAGACAAACAGGCGGATCAGGTTTTGGTCGAAAGGCCTGCGCCAACACCCCCGCCGACATCCGCGATCCGGATCACCAATCCTGACCGGCTGATCTTTCCGGCATCGAAGGTGACGAAAGGCGACCTCGCCGCCTATTACGAGGCGATCGGCCCGGCGATGGCCCCCTGGGCGATCAACCGACCGATCAGCCTGGTGCGGTGCCCGCAAGGGCGCGGCAAAAAATGCTTTTTTCAGAAACACGACGCGGGCAGCTTTGGCGACACGGTTGGCCAGGTCGATATCCGCGAAAAGGACGGCGGGATCGAGCCCTATCTCTACGCCCCATCGATCGACGCGCTGGTGGCGTGCGTTCAGATGGGAACGATCGAGTTCCACGGCTGGGGGTCGCGCATCGACGACGTGGAAAAGCCCGACCGGCTGGTGTTCGACCTCGACCCTGACGAAGGGCTCGGCTTCGCCGATGTCCGCAGCGCCGCGCACGATATTCGTCGAACGCTCGATGATCTCGGCCTCACAAGCTTTGCGATGCTGTCGGGAGGCAAGGGGCTGCACGTCGCGGTGCCGCTGACGCCGCACGCCGAATGGCCCGCGGTCAAGGATTTCGCGCGGCGGTTCGCGCTGGCACTCGCGGGCAACGAACCCGACCGCTTCGTCGGCACCATGTCCAAGGCGAAGCGCAAGGACCGCATCTTTATCGACTGGCTGCGCAACCAGCGCGGGGCGACTGCCGTGCTTCCCTATTCGGCGCGTGCCAGGGACGGCGCACCGGTCGCGGCCCCGATTGCCTGGGACGAACTGGACAAGCTGGAAGGGGGAAATGCGTTCTCGGTCGATGATGTCGAGA
The DNA here is from genome assembly GCF_902506605.1 of Sphingomonas sp. AX6. Classification (GTDB taxonomy): domain Bacteria; phylum Pseudomonadota; class Alphaproteobacteria; order Sphingomonadales; family Sphingomonadaceae; genus Sphingomonas. The sequence goes on along the minus strand of NZ_LR733979.1, from coordinate 2,718,211 downwards.
CGCTGATCGGACGTGCTTCGTCCAGGCGATTGGCGGGATGGGGGATGGCCGAGCAGCGTTTGCCAGATGTTTAAGTCCGGCAGCACAACGCCCGGCGGATCGCCGAGCATAGGCGACATCCCGTTACCGACATGTGGATTTGGTGACCCCTACGGGAATCGAACCCGTGTTTCAGCCGTGAGAGGGCCGCGTCCTAACCGCTAGACGAAGGGGCCGTGCTTTTGAGCAGCGGAGGCGCGGCTCTAGGCGGGTGGTGCGGGAGCGTCAAGCAGCCGCCTTTCGCCGCTCCGCCATTTCCTGGTTGAGCATTTCGGCGAGCAGGAATGCCAGTTCGATGCTCTGCCCGGCGTTCAGACGCGGGTCGCAATGCGTGTGGTAGCGGTCGGCCAGACTCTGTTCGGTCACGTCGATCGCGCCGCCGGTACATTCGGTGACGTTCTGGCCAGTCATTTCGGTGTGGATGCCGCCCGCAAACGTCCCTTCGGCGCGGTGGACGGCAAAGAAGCCGCGGACTTCTGCAAGAATGCGGTCGAAGGGCCGCGTCTTGTAGCCGTTCGCCGCCTTGATCACGTTGCCGTGCATCGGGTCGCAGCTCCACACCACCGGATGGCCTTCGCGCTTCACGGCACGGATCAGGGCTGGCAAGCCCTTTTCGATCTTGTCATGGCCATAGCGGGTGATCAGCGTCATCCGTCCTGCGACGCGCTGAGGATTGAGCGTATCGAGCAGGCGGAGTAGCGCGTCGGGCTCCAGACTCGGTCCGCATTTCATGCCGATCGGGTTGCCGATGCCACGCAGATATTCGACATGCGCCGATCCTTCGAAGCGCGTCCGATCACCGATCCACAGGAAATGCGCGCTGGTGTCGTACCAGTCGCCGGTCAGCGAATCCTGGCGGGTCAGTGCCTGCTCGTAGGGCAGCAGCAACGCTTCATGGCTGGTATAGAATTCCGTGGCCTTCAGTTGCGGCACGCTGTCGGCATCGATCCCGCACGCGGCCATGAAGTCGAGCGCTTCGCCGATGCGGTCGGCGACATCGGCATATTTCTTGGACCATGGCGAACGGCCCATGAAATCGTGGGTCCAGCGGTGCACCTGATGCAGATTCGCATAGCCGCCGCTGGCGAACGCACGCAGCAGGTTCAGCGTTGCCGCCGACTGGGTATAGCCGCGGATCAGGCGCTGGGGATCGGGAATGCGTGCTTCGGGGGTGAAGGCGATGTCGTTGACGATGTCGCCGCGATAGCTGGGCAGTTCGACGCCATCGATGGTCTCCATCGGGGTCGATCGCGGCTTGGCGAATTGGCCCGCCATGCGCCCGAGCTTCACCGTTGGCAGTTTGGACGCAAAGGTCAGCACAACCGCCATCTGAAGGATGACGCGGAACGTGTCGCGGATATTGTTGGGATGAAATTCGGCGAAGCTTTCCGCGCAGTCGCCGCCCTGAAGCAGAAAGGCACGGCCTTCGGACACGCGCGCGAGATCACCGGTCAGGTTGCGCGCTTCGCCTGCGAAGACGAGCGGCGGGAAGGAGGAGATCGTGTCGGTCGCCGACTTCAGTGCTGCTGCGTCGGGATAGTCGGGCAATTGTCGCGCCTCGAAGGCTGTACCGGTCCAGCTATCCGGGCTCCAACTGTCGTTCATCATGTCCCCCGAGTTGCGCGCGTTGACGTGCCAGTCGGCATGGTGCGCGATGCCGTTGGCCGCAATCTGGTTGGCGATGGCGGAACTGGCGCGCTTGCCTTCCTCCTCCCAGCCCTGAACCGTGGAACCTGGCGTGTTGAACCACGCGCCGAACGCCGCGCGGGAAAGGGCGCGTTCTTCGCGGAAGCGGCGGATTTTGGAACCTGCGAGTGTGCTCATGGCCTTCACTTACCCTAGTTGGGTAAATCGAGGCAAGCAAAGAAAAGCTATCGCGCGGGATCGAGCGGCTGATTTACCCCGGTCGCGTCAATAGCCCGCGTCGAGATCGACCACGTTCCGCATCGGGCGATCCGTCAAATAAGCGTCGAGATTGTCCAGGAACAACGCGGCAGTGCGCTGAAACATCTTGGTTTGACTGCGGCCGGACAGGTGCATCGAATGCAACGTGTTCGGCGCAGTCCAGAGTGGGTGCTCAGGCGGAAGCGGTTCAGGCGTGACGGTGTCGAGAAAGGCCCCGGCGATGCGGCGTTTCTCCAGCGCCTCAATCAGTGCTTCCTGATCGACCATGTCGCCGCGCGCGATATTCACCAGCCAAGCGCCGGGCTTCATCGCGGCGAGTTCGGCCTTTCCGATCAGGGCGTGGGTGTCCCCGGTCGATGGCGCTGCGAGGACGATCCAGTCATAGTCGCCAATCCGTGCGCGCCACTCGCCGGGCTTCAGCGTCCCGTCGCGGCCCGACCGGGTGACGCCAGTCACCTCGACCCCGAACGCCGCAAGTCGATCGCCGATCAGTCTGCCGATCGAACCATAGCCGATGACGAGCGCATTCGTGGCGTCGAGTTCGACCTGGCCCGGTGGGGCAATGCTCCACTCCTTGCGGTCTGCCATGCGGACGACCTCGTCATAGCGTTTCGCGGCGGCGAGGATGCCGAGCACGGCATATTCCGCGACCGCGATTGCATTGATCCCGGCGCCATTGGTCAGGATCGTCCCGCGTTGCTTGAGCAGATCGGTGTCGAAGGCGTCGATCCCGGCATAGATGGTCGACAGCCATTTAAGGTTGGTGCCGGCCGCGGCGACTTCGCTGGTCCAGCCGGGCTGGTGCATGTCCACCCAGCCGATTTCGGCGGTCGGAATATGTTCGAGAGCGTCGTCACGGTGGGCGAACCAGTGGACGTCGAGGCTGGACGGGAGTTTTGGTTCCAGCATCGGACGGGCGAGCGCGGGGAGGACGGCTTTCATGTCGCGGAGCCTAACCGGTCAGTTGCCGATCGCAACCAATTCCTCCCCGGCACGGGGAGGTGGCAGCGCGAAGTGCTGACGGAGGGGGAGTGCAACGCAGCGCAACGCTCGTGGCCCGCCCCCTCCACCATCCTTCGGATGGTCCCCCTCCCCGTGTCGGGGAGGATCAGGCGATCTTCCAGTCCCAGCCGAGCGGGTCGCCGTCCATTACCTCGACACCCGCTGCGGCCAGTTCGTCGCGGATCGCGTCGGATCGGGCGAAGTCCTTGGCCGCGCGCGCTTCCTTGCGCTCGATCAGCTTGGCTTCGATGACGTCTGCATCGATCGAAGCCGATGAAGGGCGAACGCGGAGATCCGCGCGGGTAATCGATGAGATTTCAAGACCCAGCACGCCGTCGATCTCCGTGGCAGCCGCCAGACGCTTCCCAGGTGCAATTGATTTGTCCGCCAGCAGCGCGTCCAACACGGGCAGCGCGCGCGACGTGTTGAGATCGTCGCTGACCGCCTCGTCAAAGCGCGCCAGATAGGTCGCGGTATCGCCGCTATTCTTGGGTGTCGCGTCACGCAGCCTTTCGAGCGTCTGAATAATCCGTTTTAACCGCGTTTGTGCGGCAACCACATTCTCCCACGTAAATTCCAGTTCGCTGCGATAATGCGCGCTCAGGCACATCAACCGGTACGACAGCGGGTGGATGCCGCGATCGACCAGCACTTGCAGCGTCAGGAATTCTCCGGTCGATTTCGACATCTTGCCACCGCGATCCACCAGGAAGTTGTTGTGCATCCAGATGCGTGCGCCGGTGAAGCCGGGCTCTGCGCTGTCGCACCCGCAATGCGCCTGGTTCTGGGCGATCTCGTTCGGATGATGCACCTCGCGGTGGTCGATGCCGCCAGTGTGGATGTCGAACGGGTGGCCGAGTTGCTCCAGGCTCATCACCGAGCATTCGAGGTGCCAGCCGGGCGCGCCCTTGCCCCAGGGCGACTCCCATTCCATCTGGCGTTGCTCGCCCGGTGGCGATTTCCGCCAGATCGCGAAATCCTGGGGGTGGCGCTTGCCCGATACCGGGTCGATACGGCTCTCGCCGTCGCCGGTGGTCGCGCGCGCCAAGCGGCCGTAATCGGGCACGGTTGAGCTGTCGAAATACAGCCCGCTGTCGATTTCGTAGCAATGCTTGTCGGCGATTTGCTTGGCGAATTCGATCATCTGGGGGACGTAGTCGGTGGCGACCGTCCATTCGGCGGGCTGGGTGATGTTCAGCCGTTCGATGTCCGCCTTGAACACCGCGGTGTAATGCGCGGCGATGTCCCAGATCGATTTCTGTTCGGCGCGCGCAGCCTTTTCCATCTTGTCGTCGCCTGCATCGGCGTCGCTGGTCAGATGGCCGACATCGGTGATATTGATGATATGACGGAGCTTGTAACCCTTCCATTTCAGCACGCGACCAAGCGTGTCGGCGAACAGGAACGCGCGCATATTGCCGATATGCTGGTAGTTATAGACCGTCGGGCCGCAGGTATAGACGCGCGCCTCATTGTCGCGGATCGGGCGGAATTCCTCGATTGCACGGGTGAGCGAGTTGTAGAGTTTGAGCGGCGTATCGGTCATGGGCTTGGCGATTAGGCGTGGCGGCGCTTGCCGACAAGTCGCCCGAGCATCGATCGGTCGCGCAGGATCGCGTGCGCAGCATTATGCCCCGGTGCGCCGGTGACGCCGCCGCCAGGATGCGTGCCCGATCCGCACATGTAGAGGCCGGGGATGGGGCTGCGATAATCGCCATGGCCGAGCACGGGCCGCGCGGCCCATAGTTGGTCGAGACTCATCCGACCATGGAAGATGTCGCCGCCCGCAAGGCCGAATTTACGTTCGAGGTCGAGCGGCGAGTGAATCTGGCGCGCGACGATGCTTGCCTTGAAACCGGGGGCATAGGTCTCGACCGTGGCAATCACGGTATCGGCGGCGGCTTCGCGCGCGTCGTCCCAGCTTCGGCCACCCGGCAGGACGGGAGCGAACTGCTGGCAAAACAGGCTGGCGACGTGTGCGCCGGGTGGGGCGAGGCTGTCGTCGAGCGTGGAGGGGATCAGCATTTCGACGATGGGTTGGCGCGACCAGCCGAGCGTCTTCGAATCATCGAACGCGCGATCCATATAGTCGAGGCTTGGGGCCATGATGATGCCCGCGCTCATATGCGCGCCCGGCTCGGGCAAGGCGGTGAAGCGCGGCAGTTCGCTGAGCGCGACGTTCATTCGGAAGGTGCCAGATCCGGTCTTGTAGCGCGCGATGCGGGCGCGGAAATCGGCGGGCAGGTCCGCTGGGTCACAGAGCTTCTGGAACAGCGGCGTTGGCCCGAGATTGGCGGCGACGATCTTCGCCGCGATCGTCTCTCCGCTTTCGAGTTCAACTGCCGATGCGCGGCCCTGGTCGGTCAATATGCGCGCGACCGGGCTTTCGGTGCGGATCGTAACGCTCGCGCCTTCGCAGGCGCGCGCCATCGCTTGGGTAATCGCGCCCATGCCGCCGATCGCATGGCCCCATGCGCCGCGCCGCCCGTTCACCTCGCCGAAGATGTGGTGGAGCAGGACATAGGCCGAACCCGGCGTGTAGGGGCTGGCATGGTTGCCGACCACCGCGTCGAACCCGAACAGCGCGCGGACGGGGTCGCTTTCGAACCAGCCGTCGAGGAACTCGGCGGCGCTTTTTGTGAATAATTCGATCAGGTCGCGCTGGGCTTCGCGCGAGAGGTTCGCGGCGGTGCGTCCTTGGCCCAGTGCGGCGATCATGGATGGGATGCCGCCGCCCGGCTGGGGCGGTGCCTTCAAGGCAAAGGTGCGCAACACATCGGCGATTTTTTCCAGCGCGTCGCCATAAGCGGGCAGGCGTTCGGCGTCTTTTCTTGAGAATTTCGCGAATTCAGCCTGGGTCTGAGCGGTGTCGTTATGCGCGATCAAGTGGCGGCCATCGGGCAGCGGCATGAAATTGGCGGCGGGGCGGTGAACCATGCGCAGGCCGTGGTCGTGCAGGGCCATGTCCGCGATGACTTTGGGCTGGAGCAGGCTGACCGTGTAGCTGGCGGTCGAGTTGCGGAAACCGGGAGCGAATTCCTCGGTGACCGCGGCACCACCGACGATGGAACGCGCTTCGAGGACGCAGGTCTTTAGCCCCGCTTTGGCAAGGTAGAAGGCGCACACCAGGCCGTTATGCCCGCCGCCGATGACGATCGCGTCATAGATCATGCATGAAGGGATAGCGCGGCGCTTGGCGAGAGCCTACCGGCAATCCAGTCCCAAACCCTCAACCCAATCCGTTTGTCCCGAGTAGCCTTCGGGCTTGTCGAGAAAGCGTATCGAGGGAGGGAAGAGAGCTAATCGCGACCCTGTCTCGATACGGGTTTTCGACTTCGCTCGAACCCTACTCGACACCAACGGTTTGGGGAGAGGCAAAGCGCCCCTTACTTCCCCCGCTTCTTCCGATGCGTTTCGAGATCCAGCACCGCCGTCTCGCCACCCTCCGGCAGCAATCCCAGCCGCCGGGCGACTTCCTGATAGGCCTCGACTTCGCCGCCCAGATCGCGGCGAAATCGATCCTTGTCCAGCTTTTCGCCGCTCGCCATGTCCCACAAGCGGCAGCCATCGGGGCTGATCTCGTCGGCCAGGATGATGCGGCTGAATTCATTGTCATAGATGCGCCCGAATTCGAGCTTGAAATCCACGAGGCGGATGCCGATCCCAGCGAATAGCCCGCACATGAAATCATTCACGCGGATCGCCATGTCGGCCATGTCGTGCAGTTCTTCCTGCTGCGCCCAGCCGAACGCCAATATATGCTCGTCGGTGACCATCGGGTCGCCCAGCGCATCATCCTTGTAATAATATTCGACGATCGTGCGGGGAAGCTGCTGGCCTTCCTCGATTCCCAACCGCTTTGACAGCGAACCGGCGACGACGTTGCGCACAACGACCTCGATCGGCACGATCTCGACCTGGCGGATCAACTGCTCGCGCATGTTGAGGCGGCGGATGAAGTGGGTGGGGATGCCGATATGGCCGAGCAGGGTGAAGATATGCTCGGAAATCCGGTTGTTCAGCACGCCCTTGCCGTTGATCGTGCCCTTTTTCTGGGCGTTGAAGGCGGTTGCGTCGTCCTTGAAATACTGGATCAGCGTGCCGGGTTCCGGACCCTCGTACAGGATCTTGGCCTTGCCTTCGTAGATCTGGCGGCGACGTGCCATCGGGTGCGGCCCCTTCGTCAAAAGCGATTGCCCCGGCGGCGCGGGGGCAGCCGGGGCGAATGATGCCAGCGCCTATATCGAAACGGGGTTGGGCGCGCAATCAATCGCGCGGGAAATCGGCGACGGTTTGCGCGATGATCTCCCCGGCGCGCACGATGTCCTCATGGCTGAGGTAGAGCGGGGTCAGGCCGAAGCGCATGATGTCGGGATCTCGGAAATCGCCGATGACGCCGCGTTCGATCAGGGCGTCGACGATCTCGCGGGCGCGGGGATGGCGAAAACCGATATGGCTACCGCGGCTCGCGGGCTCGCGCGGCGATACGCATTCGAGGCCGATGGCGTCGCCTTGCGCGGCGAGACTGTCGAACAGTGCCGCGCTCTTCGCAAACAATGCGGTCATGTCGATGCCGGCCATCTCGTCGATGCCGGACTCGAGCGCGTTCATCGCCAGCATAGCCGGCGTGCCCGAGCGCCAGCGTTCCATGCCGTGACCGGGTTCGTAGGGATCGGTGAAGGCGAAGGGGGCGGCGTGGCCCATCCAGCCGCTGATAGGGTTGGCCCAGTCCGCCTGATGCCGCTCTGCCACCATCAGATAGGCGGGCGCGCCGGGGCCGCCGTTCAGGAACTTGTATCCGCAACCGACCGCGCAGTCCGCGTCGCCTAGATCGACGGGTACTGCGCCCGCCGAATGCGACAGGTCCCAGCAAATCAAAGCGCCTGCATCATGCGCCCGGGCGGTCCATGCGGCCATGTCGAAGCGCTCGGCGGTCTTGTAATGAACATGGGTGAGCAGGACGAGCGCCGTTCTATCGTCGATCGCGTCGGCGAGTTGGTCGCGGGGAACGGCGTTGAGCGTCGTGCCGGGCACGCATGCGACCGCACCCTCGGCGATGTGAAGATCGGTCGGGAAATTGCCCGCTTCGCTGACCACCACCGTCCGCGTGGGATCGTGGCGCAGCCCGGCGACGATCAGCTTGAACAAATTGGTGGAGGTCGAATCGGCAACGATCACCTCGTTCGACTTGGCGCCGATCAGGGCCGCGATCTTGGCACCGATGCGGGCAGGCGCGTCCATCCAGCCTTCGCCCCAGCTACGGATCAGGCGATCGCCCCATTGGTGCGCCACCGTGTCGCGGGCCGTGTCGATGGTCGCGCGAGGCAGCGCGCCAAGCGAATTGCCGTCGAGATAGATCACGCCGTCGGGAATCGCGAACCGAGCACGATGCATGGCGAACGGATCGGCGGCGTCCAATGCGCGGGCTTCGTCGAGTGTCATCATTCCGCGAACGCCTTCGCGATCAGCTCGCGTGTCTTGTCCCACGCGGCGGTGCCCGGCGATACCAGTTCGACATGGCCGGTCCGGTCGATACGGTGGAGAGTCGCCTGATCGCCCGCCGCTTTCGCCTTGGCGACGAAGTCGGTCTTGAGGTCGAGCGGGATGATGCGGTCCTGCAATCCCGCGACATGATCCTGCGGCACCCCGATCGGCAACAATCGCGCGACCGAGGTGTCGCGATATCGGTCCACCGGGTTCGCGCCCGCGACAAGATCGGCAACGACTTTCACCCCGCAGCCATTGTCCGGCGTATCCGCGGTGCGTTCGAGATCGGGCAGCCCGCCGAGACTGACGACATGCGCGATGGGCAGCGGATCGGCGGTTCGCAAGCGGCTGTCTGGGGGCAATTTCGGTCGCGCCGCCAGCCATAAGGCGAGATGCCCGCCCGCCGAATGCCCGACCGCCACGATCTTGCGCGTGTCGAGCCCAAACCGCTCCGCATGGACCCGCAACGCATCCGCCGCCGCGCCTGCATCGGCAAACGTGCCGGGATAGCCGCCGCCGACATCGATCCCGCGATAATCGATATTCCAAACCGCATAGCCCGCATCGCGCAAATCCGCCGCCGCCCAGTCCATCAGCGTGCGATCGGCGATGCCTGTGGTCCAGCAGCCGCCATGCACCATCAGCACGGTCTTATGCGGACCGGGCGTGCTGGGGAGCCAGACATCGACTTTCTGAACCGCGTCTGCGCCGTAGGCGATGGTCGCATCGGTCTTCGGTCGAACACGCGCGGTCAGGTCGCCCCAGGTCATCAAGGCCGCGGTGTCGGTCGATGGCGGGGTCGGGCTGGTGGCGGGGGTACAGGCGGCAAGCGCCAGCGCCGGGGCGGCAAGGAGGATACGCATCAGCCGTGGGTAACGCGGGCGCGGACGTGCGACAATCGCCCGCGTCCTGTTCCCGCATTATCACCGCGCATGGCAAGATGCGGTCTGACGGCCTAATCCTTCGGTACAGGAGGCGTTTCCGACATTTCTTCTCGATCCGCCTTCATCCCGATCACACCCCGCCGCCGCAGACGGCGGAACAGGAAGATACCGGGAATAATCACCAGCAGCCACGGCACGATCGCGACGACCAGCAGCAGCAATGCCTGCAATGACGCCGTGAACAGGCTGCCCGACTGTGCCAGGGTGTCCGCCATCTTGTTGCCCAGCGGGCCTGATGCGGGGGCGGCAGTCGAATATTGTATTTCGAAGGTCGATGTCGCGACCCGGGTGCGAAGTTCGGCCAGCCACCCGCGTGCCTGATCGAGTTCTTCCTGTGCCTGGGCGACGCTGCGTTCCGCTTCGACCAGTTCGGCGACGGTGCCGGTTCGGCTGCGCAGCACGCCGGTCAGCCGTTCGACCAGCAGCGTCCGTTGGGCGATCCGCGCTTGGGTATCGCTCATCGCTTTGGACACGTCCTCCGCCTCGATCGCGCTGTCGATGGCGCGACCTCCGGCTTCGTCGGAAAGGCGCGTGAGATCGGATTGAAACCGTCGCGCGACATCGGCGGCGACGCGCAGTTTGAGGGAGCCGCCCAAATAGCTTTCTTCGGCGCTCGTGCGTTGCATCTCGACGATCTGGCAGCGCTGTGCGCCCAGCCGGTCGCATAACGCGAGATGGGTATCCTGGACCCGCGCGATCGCGGACGTCGGGATGCGGAACCTCATGCGATACATATAAGCGATGCGCGGCAATGCCGCCTCGACCGGAGCCGGGCCGTTCGCGTCGTCACCGGCTTTGGCGGCAACGGGTTCGGCCGCGTCCATCGTCGCCAGTTCTTCCTGTGCCGGTTGCCCGCGATCGCTGCATCCGCCGACGATCAGGCACATCGCGGTCAGGCATGGCCAGACTTTAAGATTCATCGACATCCCCCGGTTAACCAACGACTATAGGAGGACGGGCGAGTTCGTCGAGGTCTGTGTTATGGACACCCGGGTCATCCGCATCGCGCGTTCGACCACCCCGGGCAGGTGCGCAATAATTGGCAAGGCTGCTGTCGCCAGCATCGGGCGTTCTGCGGCGTGCCAAAGCAACGACGCCGTGGCGATCGGACGGCGCAGGCGGCGCGCGAGATCGTGCTGGAATGCGGACGGAGCCTCGCCCTCCAGAATTGCCCGCGCCGCCGTAGTGCCGGTCGCCAGCGCGATCCCCACACCTTCGCCCGCAAGCGAAGGGATAACGCCCGCCTGATCGCCCACCCGGTATAGGCCATGCGCGTCGCGTGCCGTCGCGCGCCAGCCATAGGGGACGTTGGCGATGGCCTGTGCGGGGCCGGGATGTTCCTCGTCCAGACGCTGGCGCAGGGCAGGTTCGCGGTCGATCAATCCCGCCAGCACTGCCTCCGGCCGCTGTCCGGCCGCTACGAACGCGCTATGGCGGATGGCCAGACACAGGTTGGCGTGGCCGTCTTCCTGCATCACCAGCCCTGCATAGCCATGGTCGAACAGGTGCAGCTCGATCGCGCCCGCAATGCGTTCGGCGAGCGCAGGGCTGGCGCGGAACCGCCAGCGCAGGCCCATCGCTGGGTCATCGCAGACTACGGGCCGCGCCATACCACGCAGGTCGTGTTTGCCGGTCGCCAGGACGATGCGATTGGCGCGCAATATGCTGTCATCGGCGAGATAAAGCGTCCCCGGTTCGACCCGGCGCACGGTGACGCCGTACCGAATTTCCGCGCCCGCCTGTCGCGCCGCATCCAGCATCGCGGCGTCCAGCGTCCTGCGCGACAACCCGACACCCGGTGCGGGAAGGGCGAAGCGGGCAGTGCGCTTGCCTGCGAACAGGGCGAGGCGATCGACCGGATGACCGCCCAACAACGCTGTATCGATGCCCAGATCGGCCAGTTGCCGAACGGTATTCCAGCTCAGGAACCCGCCACACAGCGCGTCCTGCTCGCCATTGCTGCGCTCCAATATCGTCGGCGAAAGACCAGCGCTTGCCAGTCCGATCGCCGCGGCAGCACCCGCCGGGCCGCCGCCCACAATCAGTGGCATCGTTCGACACAAAGCCGGAACGGAAAGCGGCGGACGACCTGCGCCTCCGCTAATCCCGCCTCTGCCAGCAGCGGTGCCCATTCGTCTGGGCGATAGGCGCGCGCGATCGACAATGTCCCGTCTTCGCGGACGATGCGGTGGGTCAGCAGGATGCGCGCCAGCAGAGGGTAGCCGGCATGGGCGAAGCGGTGGCGGTGAAGGTCGTTGATCAGCCAGCCGCGCCGCGCGTGTGTTTCCATGAAGCGCAGGAAGGCGACCAGTTGCGAGCGGCTCATATGGTGTGCGACCAGGCTGGAGAGGATCACGTCCCAATGCTCATCCATGAGATCGGCATAATCGCCGGTGCGATAGTCGATCCGCATCGCGGCCGCGGTGGCGGCACGTGCGGCGGGCGCGGAACGGGGGTTCAGATCGATCCCGACCAGATCGACCGACACGTTCTTTTGCTCGGCCCAGCGGGCGATCCGCCGGAGCATGTCGCCCTGTCCAAAACCGACGTCGAGAATGCGCAGCGTGTCGTCTCGTTTTGCCAGCCGGTCCAGAAACCCGATCGTCGGTCGCGCCGCCAGCGTCCACCGGTTGACCCGCGCCAGATCGGCCAGCACCGCGTCATAGGTCGCAGGCGGCAGGTCGGGCGCATCCATCTGCTCCTCGGCGAGCGAGCGGACCGACAGGCGGGTCATGGCGAGCAGTAACGAAAGCCCTCGACCGCCAGACCGGGGCCGAAGGCAAGCGCCACGCCCGATCCGACGGGCTTGCCCGCCAGGATTCGTTCCAGCGCGAACATCAGGGTAGAAGAACTCATATTGCCGTGATCGCGCAGCACCGAGCGTGATTCCTCCAGCGCATGAGCGGGCAGCGACAGCCCGTTTTCGACCGCGTCGAGCACCGATCGTCCCCCGGCATGGACGGCCCAACTGTCGATCGCTTGCGGATCGCCGATGCGCGCAAGGAACGCGTCGGTCGCCAGCGCGCTCGAAATACGCCCCGGCACTTCGCCCGACAGGCCCATCGCAAAGCCTGTGTCGCCGACGTTCCAGGTGATCAGCGCGTCGCTATCGGGCAAGGCTAGCGCGAAGGGGGCTTCTATTTCTAGTCCAGCCGCATCACTGGTCACTAGCGCCGCTGCGGCACCGTCCGCGAACAACAGCATGGCGAGCAGGGATTCAAGGTCGCTCGATTGCTGGAGGTGCAAGGTGCTCAACTCGACCGTCACGACCAGCACGCGGGCATCGGGTTCGGAGCGGACGATATGATGCGCGGTCTTGAGCGCAGTAACCGCCGCGTAACAGCCCATGAAGCCGATCAGCGTGCGCTCGACCGTATCGCTCAGGCCCAATTGTCGAGCGAGAATCTGGTCGATCCCAGGCGCGACGAACCCCGTGCAACTGGCGAGCACCAGATGCGTGACGCGGTCCAGCGGCCCCAGCTTGCCCGCCGCTTCCGCCGCCAGCCGAGGCGCGTGCTCGGCATATAACCGCATCCGCTCGGCGGTTCCGGGCCAGGCGTCGCCGTAAAATCCACCCGGATCGGTCTGCGTCCCGCCGCACTTCGGAGGGGGCAAGATGCTCATTCGGTGCGCAATCCCGGCGCGATCGGCCATCCGCGCAAAGATCGCCCGTTCGCGCTCGTTCGTCAGTTGCGCGGTAGCCCAATCGATGAAAGCCCGGTGGACATCGTGCGGAGGAAGGGCAGTCTCAATCGCGTTCAGATAGCTGGCAACCGCCATTCGATCATTCTCCGCAAGCGATCGATCACCGACAGCCTGGCATCACCATAACGTGGCGGGACGGAATGAGTATCCCGTCAAAACCCGTTTGTTTCGAGCGAAGTCGAGAAACGCACCACGAGCGCTCAGGTCCCGTTTCTCGACTTCGCTCGAAACAAACGGCCTCGGGAGAGAAAGTGGCCCCCTTACGCCGCGCCGCTCGCGCTGCTAACCCACCGGCATATGGCCACCGACTTGTCCGACCCCTTCAACGCGATCGTCGATCATCCCTTCGATTCCGCGCTCAGCGAACGCTATCTCGTCTATGCCCTCTCGACGATCACCGCGCGGTCGCTGCCCGATGTGCGTGACGGGCTGAAGCCGGTGCATCGCCGCTTGCTGTGGGCGATGCGACTCCTGAAGCTCGACCCGGCATCTGGGTACAAGAAATGCGCGCGCGTCGTCGGCGACGTGATCGGCAAATACCACCCACATGGCGACCAGTCGGTCTATGACGCGATGGTTCGGCTCGCCCAGAGTTTCGCGCTGCGCTATCCGCTGGTGGATGGACAGGGCAATTTCGGCAATATCGACGGGGATAATGCCGCCGCTTACCGCTACACCGAAGCGCGGCTGACTCAGGTCGCGATGGACCTGATGGCGGGCCTCGACGAAGACGCGGTCGATTACAAGCTGACCTATAACGGCGAAGAGAGCGAGCCCGAGCTGTTTCCGGGCCTGTTCCCCAATCTGCTCGCGAACGGTGCCAGCGGCATCGCGGTCGGCATGGCGACCAGCATCCCGCCGCACAACGCCGCCGAACTGCTGGACGCGGCGATCATGTTGGTGGAGCAGCCCGAGGCCGACGATGCCGCGATCCTTGGCCATGTGAAAGGGCCGGATTTCCCGACCGGCGGCGTCGTCATCGACAGTGCCGCGGGGATTGCCGAAAGCTATGTTACGGGCCGTGGCGGGTTTCGCGTGCGATCGAAATGGGAAATGGTCCGCGAAAAAGGCGGCGGCTGGCACGTCATCGTCAGCGAAATCCCCTACGGCGTGCAAAAGGGCAAGCTGATCGAGGCAGTTGCCGGACTCATCAACGACAAGAAGTTTCCGATCCTGGGCGATATTCGCGACGAATCGGACGCCGATATCCGCATCGTGCTCGAACCGCGCAGCCGCACGGTCGATCCGCAGACGATGATGGACGGGCTGTTCCGCCTGACCGATCTAGAGACGCGCATCCCCCTCAACCTCAACGTCCTCGACAAGGACCGCACCCCGCGGGTGATGAGCCTGCGCGAAGCACTGTCGGCCTGGGTCGATCACCAGTTCGTCGTGCTGCGCCGGCGCAGCGAGCACCGGCTGGCCAAGATCGCCGACCGCATGGAATTGCTCTCGGGCTATATCATCGCCTTCCTCAATCTCGACCGCGTGATCGCGATCATCCGCACCGAGGATGAGCCCAAGCCGGTGATGATCGCCGAGTTCGAACTGACCGATCGTCAGGCCGAGGCGATCCTGAACATGCGGCTACGGTCTTTGCGTCGGCTCGAGGAAATGGAGCTTCGCAAGGAACGCGACGCGCTGGAAAAAGAACAGGCCGAACTGAACCTGTTGCTGGGGTCGGAGGCGCGCCAGCGCACGCGGTTGAAGCGCGACATGGCCAAAATCCGCGACCGCTATGGTCCCGAAACCGCACTCGGCAAGCGCCGGACCTTGGTCGAAGAAGCGGCACCCGCGCGCGAAATTCCGCTGGAAGCGATGATCGAGCGCGAGCCGATCACCGTCATCCTCTCGCAGCGTGGCTGGATCCGTGCGATGAAAGGTCATGGCGACCTGACCGCCGCGGATGCCGCCAAGTTCAAGGAAGGCGACGGCCCGCTGTTCGCGTTCCACGCGCAGACCACCGACAAATTGCTGCTCGCTGCCGATAACGGGCGGTTCTACACGCTGGGTGCCGACAAGCTGCCGGGCGGTCGCGGGTTTGGGGAACCGGTGCGGTCGATGATCGACCTGGAGGGCGAGATCGTCGGGCTTGTGCCGGCCAGCGCCTCACCCCGGATGCTGCTGGCTGCGACCGACGGGCGCGGTTTCGTGTTGCGCACCGCCGATGCGATCGCCGAAACGCGCAAGGGCAAGCAGGTGATGAATCCGCGAACGGGCGCACGCCTGAAACTCGTTCGCCCGATCGCGCAGACCGACGATTATGTCGCGGCGGTGGGGGATAACCGCAAGCTATTGGTATTCCCGCTGACCGAGCTTGGCGAACTGGTGCGCGGGCAGGGGGTCCAGATCCAGCGCTACCGAGACGGGGGCTTGTCGGACGCTCGAACTTTCCGCTTAGATGAAGGACTTAGCTGGACGATGGGCGGCGATCAGGGGCGAACCCGGACCGAAGCCGATATGGGGTCTTGGCGCGCAGCACGCGGTGCGGCGGGACGGATGCCGCCGACCGGTTTTCCGCGCGACAATCGATTCTGAAGGTCATTACGAGGGCGTTTTCTTCAAGAGCTTTTAACCACTGGACGCTAGGCCGGTGGTGAATGTTTCGCAGGAAACCTGCAGCGCAGACGTTGCGCGACGCGCCGGTCATCACCGCGCCACCCGCACCCGTACCCGGCACCAGCGATCATATTTCGGGCATCGAACTGGTGCCGGTGCCCTGTTGCGTGGTGGTGGTGCGCGAAGGCGTGGCGCGGCTTGACGTCGTCAACCGTGCGTTCCGGTTGGCGGGGTTGGGCACGACCGGCGGCAAGTCGGTCTTCGTCGAGGATAACGCCGCGCGCATCGCGGCGTTTGTCGGCAGTACGGACCTGCGCGACGAATTCGAATGGGAAGTCGGTGAGGCCGTCGACAGCCGCCAATACGGCGTGACGCTCGCCCGTCGCCATAACCGCGCGGGCAGCGGCAGGTGCTTCGTCACCCTGGTCGACAACACCATCCGCTATCGCACCGAACAAAGTTTGCGGCGGGAGATGTCGACCGATGCGCTGACCGGACTGCCCAACCGCACGGGGTTTGAGGAGCTGCTCGAATCGCTCCCCGACGGGGCATTGGCGCATCATGCGGTGATCGCGATCGACCTGGCGCGGTTCAGCCGCATCAACGCGTGTATCGGATCGCTAGCCGGTGACGAACTGCTGATTTCGGTCGCGCGCCGCCTGAAAGGGGCGCTGCGCGGTCGCGACAGCCTGGCGCGGACCGGCGGCGACGAATTCGGCATCCTGCTGTCCGTAGAAGATGGCGCGGGCGACGCGTTTCAGGTCGCCAAGCGTATCCAGTCGGCGCTGTCGACGCCGTTCCGGCTTTCCGAACACGAGGTTCAGGTGGATTGCTCGA
Source organism: Sphingomonas sp. AX6 (assembly GCF_902506605.1). Lineage (GTDB taxonomy): Bacteria > Pseudomonadota > Alphaproteobacteria > Sphingomonadales > Sphingomonadaceae > Sphingomonas. The sequence goes on along the minus strand of NZ_LR733979.1, from coordinate 2,701,733 downwards.
TCGGCATCGCGCTGGGCGCGGACAATGCCGACAGCGCCGAGGATCTGATCCGGCATGCCCAGTTCGCCGTCAAGCGCTCGCAATCGACGGGCCGGGTCGAAGTCTATCAGTCGCGCAGCTTCGACCATGCGCGCGAACAATTCTCGATCGAGGCCGAATTGCGCCGCGCGCTCGACAATGGCGATTTGTATCTGGCGTTTCAGCCGATCTGCGATTTGGCGACCGGTCGCGTCACCTCGTTCGAATCGCTGGCGCGCTGGCGGACGGCGCAGGGGATCGAGATGTCGCCGGTCGATTTCATCCCTGTGGCCGAGGAATCGGGGCTGATCGTGCCGCTGGGTCGCTGGGCGATGGAGGAATGTGTCCGCACGCTTGCCGAATGGGATGCGCGTGCGGGGGGCGATTGCGGAACGCGGATGGCCGTCAACCTGTCGGCGATCCAGTTGCAGCGCGATCAGGTTGCCAACATGGTCCGGGGCGTGCTGGAAAAATACGGCATTTCGGGCAGCCGTCTGACGCTGGAATTGACCGAAAGCGTGATCGTCGGCGATCCCGACCGCGTATCGCAAACCGTGCTGGCGCTCCGCGACCTGGGCACGACGCTGGCGATGGACGATTTCGGCACCGGTTATTCCAACCTTGCCTATCTTCAGAAACTGCCGATCGACCTGCTGAAGATCGATCGCAGCTTCGTCGCCGGGATGCTGGCCGATCGCGACAAAATCGCGATCGTCCGCGCGATTCTCAGCCTGGCTCAGGCACTGGGGATGCAGACGACAGCGGAGGGGATCGAACAGAACGAACTGGCTCAAACGCTGGCGGCAATGGGCTGCACTTACGGTCAGGGCTATCTGTTCTCGCGTCCGATCGAAGCCGATGCGGCCTATGATTATCTGATGGCGCGCAACCACTGATCGACCGCGGAGTCGGCGATGTCGCGCGCTCGGGACGTATCGGGAAACCCTTCCGAAACCCACTGATCGCGGATCGCGCCGAGCAGCCGTGCGACATCCGGCCCGGCCTGCACGCCGCGCGCGACGATCTCTCCGCCGGAGACGGGCAGGGTGGGGACGTCCCAATCGCGGATTTCGGCAATCCGCGCCGCAGCGTCGTCCAGATCGGCCAGTAGCAGCCGGTCGATCGCGGCTTCCTTGCCGATTCGGAAAGCGAGCGGACGAGGCGCTTCGCTCACGTCGCCGATCGCGGCGGCGATCCGCTTTCGGCGGGCGTTGGATAGTTTCAGCCGTGCTGCGACCCCATCGGCTTTCGCCGCATCCTGCGGGCCGACCGCAATCAGGCGGCGGATGGGATCGGCATCGAAGCCAAGCGATGATTCGCGACTCGACAACCGGGCCAGGCGATCGACGCCCGCTTCGGTCACTTCGGGCAAGACCGGCAACAAAACGCCGCGGGTCGTCATCAACCGCAGCACGCGCACCGCATCCCGCGCGACCAGCAATTTCAGAAACTCGTCGGCGATGCGTTCGCGCGATAATGCCATCAAGTCGTTGGCGCGAAGGACGCACGCCTCAAGCCCCTTTGTATCGGGCGCATCCCCGAATCGTGCCATGAAGCGAAAGAAGCGCAGGATACGCAGATGATCCTCAGCGATGCGCCGCAACGGATCACCGATGAAGCGGACGCGACCTGCCTTCAGGTCATCGATCCCGCCGAAATAGTCGAAAATCTCGCCAGTCTGCGGATCGGCGTAGAGTGCGTTCATCGTGAAATCACGACGCGCCGCGTCTTCGCGCCAGTCGTCGGTGAAGGCGACCTCGGCATGGCGGCCGTCGGTGGACACGTCGCGGCGCAGCGTCGTCACTTCGACCGGCCCGCTGGCGGTGATCGCGGTGATGGTGCCGTGCGCGATGCCGGTCGGGATCGGCTTGATAGCCGCCGACCGCAGCTTTGCCATGACCATGTCGGGATCGTGCCGCGTGGCGATATCGACGTCGGACACCGGCAAGCCTAGCAGGGTATCGCGCACCGCTCCGCCGACATAACGGGCCGCACCAGCGCCGAGCACATCGGTCAGCGCCGCCAGCCCATCGCGGTGCCGCCAGTCGGCGTCGGGCAGCGTCGTCACGTGCTCCACCGCAGCCGCCGCGACAGGTTCACGAGCATCGCAGCGGTCGCGCCCCAGATGCGCCGATCCTGCCACAGAATCTCGTAATAATGCCGGTCGCGGCCCTGCCATTCCACGCTGGCTTCCAGATGATTGGCAGGTTCCAGCACGAAATCGAGCGGCACTTCGAAGATGTCGGCAACTTCCGCTTCGTTGGCGGTCAGCACGATGTCGGAAGCAACGACGCCGACTATCGGGGTCACGTCGAACCCGGTCACGGTCCGATAACGATCGGCGATCCCGACGATTTCCACTTGGTCGGGTGCCAGTGCGATTTCTTCACTCGCTTCCCGCAATGCGGCGGCGACGGCGTCGGCATCGGTCGAATCGATTCGACCGCCCGGAAAGGCGACTTGGCCTGCGTGATTGCGCATGTCGTCGTGACGCTGGGTCAGGATCAGTCCCGGCGACGGCCGGTCGGTGACCGCGATCAGCACTGCCGCTTCATACAGCGCGGCTGTTCCCCGCACATCGGCGTCGCGGTCGTCGCCGGTCAGCAGGACGAGCTGGTCGTGATCGACCGCGGCCAATGCATGGCGCAGTCGTTCGGCGAGCGTCACTCGCTCGTTCCTTGGGCAGGCTCCATCGGGAAGAACGCGCCGTCGCTCCAGATGCCGGGTGTGCCGCCCGCGTCGGCCAGTGCGCGTTCGGCGAGTTCGTAATAGACTGCGCGCGAAATCAGCGCCTCCAGTCCGCGGCGGACGTGGAGATAGGGGCGGGGGCCGTCGTCATGCACTTCGAACCGGATCGCATTGTCGGGGCCGGCGGTGACGATATCGTCGGTGTTCAGTCGAAAATGCAGCCTCGCGGCGTCGCCTTCGCCGTCGGCCTTCATCTCGACCGCGACGAACGGCGCGTCCTCGACCTCGATATCGAGCTTTTCGACCGGCGTGACGAGGACGTGGCTGCCGTCGTCCTCGCGCCGCAGGATCGTCGAGAAGAGTTTGACCATCGCCGGGCGGCCGATCGGTGACCCCTGATGAAACCAGCTACCGTCGCGCGCGATGCGCATCTCGCTGTCGCCGCAATGATCGGGGTTCCAGCGTTCGACGGGGGGCAGCTTATGCTCTTCGGCCAGGCGCGCGATGTCGGCGAGCGACAGGCTCGACAGGTCGGGGGTGGTATCGTTCATGATGGCCGCGCGTTAGGGCATCGGCGCGGGCGTCGGCAAGTCCGATCGGACGAACCGAGGTGCCACTTCCCCGGCAAGCGCAGGCACTTGGGCGCCCCGCGCCAGCAGGCGGTCGCGGTCGAACGGACCGGGCAAGGTCCATTTTTCCGTGCGTTCGGCCGTAAATCCGAAGAAGCGACCGTAATAATCCCGATCGCCGATCAGCATCAGCGCGTCGGCACCCTCGATCGGCGATGCGGCGACGTGGGCAAGCATGTGGCGCATCAATGCTTGGCCCCGGCCCGCCTGTTGCCAATGCGGATCGACCGCGACCGGACCGACCATGATCATCGGGACGCTGCTGTCCCCCGCTCGCAATTCGACCGGCCAGCACTGAATCGTGCCCAGCAATATGGCGTCCGCGTCGGTTGCGGCGAAGCTCAGTTCGCGGATCGGCTGTGTCCCCTCGCGGATTCGGTACGCGGTGCGCAGGTGTCGGTCCGCCCCGAACGCACGGTCGAGCAAGGCTTCGACCGTGGTGGGGTCGATCGTGTCGAGGGGGACGAAATCGGGGTGCAATGCAGGCTTTGGCTTTCATCATGTGCCGCAAATCGGCGGCGGCGCGCTTTAGCGTCGCCTCGGCGCCAGACAAAGAAAATTGCGGTTGGGCGGCATGAAGGGGCGCGGGGCGACGTGCCGCTTCCCCCGGGCAACCCTCCCGGCTATGGGCGCGCTTCGATCGTCGCTGAGGAATGTGCGTTGAAGGATAGTTTGCAGCTCGAAGTCCACGACCTGGAAGTCCAGGTGCTGACCGGCGTCTATTCGGAGGAAACGCACCTTCCCCAGCCGCTGCGCCTCTCGATTACCGTCGATCTCGACTGTCCGGAGCGGTTTGCGCCGGATACGCCGCTATCCGCGTCGAAAAGCTATCTCGACTTGAAACAGGCTGCGAGCACGTCGCTGCCCCCCGGCGTGCATTTCACCCTGATCGAAGGCGTCGCCGATCATATCGCCGGGACGCTGTTCGTTCAGGATGCGCGCGTCTCGCGCGTGCAGGTCAAGATCGTGAAGCTGGCCATCGCCGAGGCAGGCGAAGCGATCGGCATCACGCTCACCCGCCACCGGCGTTAAGGCTTACCAGCCCACATTCGGGGTCGGCGTACCGCTACCTCGACACAGGCCGAGCGATTCGAGCACATATTGATAGTCCTCGCGCACGATCGCGGCATGTTCGGGCAGATCGGCCGCGACATTGCTCTCCGGCAATTGGCCGGGCAGCCCGCAGGCGAGGCGATACCATAGCAGTGTATCGCGTTCGGGCGGGCGGGATCCCTCGCCGACGATTTCGCCCAGTGAAACCGCCCAGTTGCGGCTGCCATCGGGACGGCGCAGGATGCTGAGCGAAATCGGGTCGTTGCGAGCAGTCAGCAGGAAAATCTGGGTTTCGCCCTGGCCCGGCAAGTCGCCGGGCGTGTGGAATGCGTTGCCGACGCCGGTGATTTCGGGCGGGGCATCTGGTGACACCACTTCGCGCGCGATTTGGCGGATCAGCGAATCGCGTTCCGGCGACCAATCATAATGCGCGTCGTTGGACAGCAACTGCACCTGATCGGCACGCCCCGGCACCGGTCGCGCGAACAGAATCACGCGCAGTCGACGCAGATTTGGCGCACGACCGCGCGAATCGAACGGCAAATCCACCAGATATCCGATTCGTGACGGGATCGCGGTGGTGCCGCGAATCAGCGACAGCACATCCGCGGTCACATAATAGCGGACATGTCCCGGAGCGAGACCGATCGCTTCTTCGCCGCGAATCCGGCTGGTCGAACGGACCGTGGCATCGACGATCAACGGTGCCTCGATCACTTGCGCCGCAAGCTGCGGATAATCGACATTTGCGGGGGCCTGCGCCTGAATTTGCGAGGAAACTTCTTGCGAAGCGGCAGGCGGGATGACGGCGGCAACGAGCAAAACTGCGGTGGCCGTAACGAAAGGCTTGGCGATTGAGATCATACGCGATACCGTTAACGAACAAGGCTGTCGTGATACAGAAATAAATCCTGTGCACGACGCTTGTACGTTTCTTGCGTCCGACAAAGCGTTTGCGGATGCGGATGCGTGTAGTTAGAGACTCGATCCACGGCTGGTATACGTGAAAGCGTGTGCCGGTCGGGCTTGTTTCCCGTCGCCGTGAGGCCGGGCGACGTCCAAAGGGTTAATTAGGAGTGACCTTGCTGAATGGCCTACGCTGACCAAAAAGCAGGTGGTAACCGTGTGGTGGCGATCGCGATCGTGGCGATCATCCACGTCATTATCGGCTATGCATTCGTTTCTGGCCTCGCATATCAATATGTGAAGAAGGCCCAGGAGGAGCTGAACGTCATCGACGTCACCGAACCGCCGCCGCCACCCGAAGAAGTGCCACCGCCGCCGCCGCCGCCAGAGTCGGCAGCCCCCCCGCCACCGCAGACGACCGTCGTGGTCCAGCAGCCGATCGTTCGGGTGCCCGTGCCGTCGCCGCCCATTCGCACGTCGGACATCATCCCCGACCGGCAGCCGACGATTCCGCCCGCGCCGCCTGCGCCGCCCGCTCCTCCTGCGCCGCCGGCACCGCCCGCGATCAGCAAGAAGGCCGGTCCTCGTGGTGACATCGGTCGGTTCTTCGGTACCGCCAACTATCCGCCTTCGGCCATTCGCGACGAAGCGGAAGGGCGCGCGCGCGCAAATCTGACCATCGGTGCCGACGGTCGGGTGACGGGGTGCACGATCACGAGTTCGTCGGGCAATTCGGCGCTGGACGATGCAACGTGTCGTGGTGCGCGAAGGGCGCGGTTTACGCCGGCCCAGAATGAGGCGGGCCAGCCCGTCCAGTCGACTTACCCGTTGTCGGTTACCTGGCAGCTTGATCGCTAATCTCTTGCCCGCGACCGGTGCGCAGGCGCTGGTAAGAAGCAGAATATTCTAAGGAAGAAATTCACATGCTCATCAACATTCTTGCCGCCGGTGCGGCTGCCACCGAAGGGTCGAACCCCTACGGTTTCTGGGAAGCACTCGAGCAGGGCGGTGTCATCGCCTGGGCGACCTTCGCGATTCTCGTCATCATGTCGATCGGTTCGTTCTACATCCTGTTCACCAAGCTGTTCGAACAGCAGAAGGTGATCAATCAGGGCAAGCGCATGCGCACGACCTTCTGGAAGTCTAACAGCCTTCGCGAAGGCGCTGCAAAGCTCGAAAAGAACTCGGCATACCGTCAGATCGTCGATGACGGCATCGCGGCGCAGGAACAGCACAAGAAGCTGACCGACCCGGTCGAAGCGCATGACTGGCTGCACGGTTCGCTGGCACGCTCGGAAGCGTCGATCAATTCGTCGCTGGGCGGCGGTCTCGCCTTCCTCGCGACCGTAGGCGCGACGTCGCCGTTCGTCGGTCTGTTCGGTACGGTTATCGGCATCTACCGCGCGCTCATCAAGATCGGTGCGGCAGGTCAGGCATCGATCGACGCGGTCGCAGGCCCGGTTGGTGAAGCATTGATCATGACCGCACTCGGCCTGGCCGTGGCGGTTCCCGCGGTGCTTTCGTACAACTGGCTGCAGCGCCGCAACAAGGCGATCGCGGAAGACCTGTCGGCCTTCTCGACCGACGTGCTCGGCTTCCTGGCATCGGAAGGCGCGGTTCGTCCGGCGGTTGGTGGTGCAACCACCACGACCACGACGACGACCAAGCCTGCGCCGGTTGCAGCAAAGCCTGTGACGACGACGGCTGGCCAGACCGGTGGCGTGCAGACGCCGCGCACGTAATCGATTGAGTATCGGGTGGCGCGTGGTTCGCGCGCCACCTCTACTCGCCTTCGGGCGAGACGCGTTACAAGGATAGGATAACGCCGATGGCGATGAGCGTTGGGGGCGATGGCTCCGATGAAAAGCCGATGTCGGACATCAATACGACGCCCCTGGTGGACGTCATGTTGGTTCTCCTCATCATCTTCCTGATTGCGATTCCGGTCGTGGTGCAATCGGTCGAGTTGAACCTGCCTAAAGTGCAGTTCGAGCCGACCACCACCAAACCCGAGAACGTCAATCTTTCCGTGATGGGCCAGGGCGACACCTGCCAGGTCTATTGGAACATGACTCCGGTGACGGCCGAAAACCTGCTCGAGCGCGCAGTGACGAAGCTGGAAGAAGAAGTCGAACGTCAGGGCGGTCCGACCGCACCAGGTCTCGAACTTCCCGAAGTGCATATCCGCGGCGACGTGGACACACCCTATCGCTGCATCGGGGGCACCATCTACACCATGCAGTCGGCTGGTTTCGCGAAGGTCGGATTCATTTCCGAACCGCCCGCGGGCGCAGTGACTTCGCGGCAGTAAGCCCTCAGAGTTTAGGAGTAGCCCGATATGGCAATGAGTGCTGGCACCGATGACGGTGAACCGATGATGGAAATGAACACGACGCCGTTGATCGACGTCATGCTCGTGCTCCTCATCATGTTCATCATCACCATTCCGATCCAGACGCATGCGGTGAAGGTTGATTTGCCGCAGCCGAACGACAGTCCGAATCAACCGCTGATCGATCCGATCAGCAATAAGTTGATCGTGACGCCGCAGGGTCAGTTGACCTGGAACGACGCACCGATCGATGAAGTGACGCTGGCCCAGTATCTGGAACAGACGCTGACCATCGATCCCGCGCCGGAACTGCATTTCCAGCCCGACCCGATGGCCCGGTACGAAAAGGTCGATGAAGTGCTCGCGATCATCAAACGGTCGCAGATCACCAATCTTGGCTTCGTCGGTAACGAGCAATATCGCGCGGCCTTCTGATCCTTTCAGATTGCCGACCGAACGAAATAAAAAGGGTGCCCCGCGGGGCACCCTTTTTTGTTGGTCGGCAGCACTGGCGCGCTGAGCGTGAAGACTTGATCGCTTACAAACGGGGCAGGGTAACGCCACGCTGGCCCATATATTTGCCCGCACGCATCGCATAGCTCGTCTCGCAGGGCTGGTCGCCCTTCAGGAACAGGAACTGGCACGCGCCTTCATTGGCGTAGATTTTGGCAGGCAGCGGCGTGGTGTTCGAGAATTCGAGGGTTACATGTCCCTCCCATTCGGGCTCCAGCGGGGTCACGTTGACGATGATACCGCAGCGCGCATAGGTGGATTTGCCCAGGCAGATGGTCAGCACGTCGCGCGGGATGCGGAAATACTCGACGGTGCGGGCAAGCGCGAAGCTGTTCGGCGGGATGATGCACACATCCGTCTTGCGATCGACGAAGCTGTTCGCGGCAAAATCCTTGGGGTCCACCACCGCCGAATCGACATTGGTGAAGATCTTGAACTCGTCCGCGACGCGCGCGTCATAGCCGTAGGAGGACAGGCCGTAGCTGATACAGCCTTCGCGGCGTTGCGCTTCCACGAACGGCTCGATCATCCGCTGACTAAGCGCGGCTTCGCGAATCCAGATGTCCGATAGGATGGCCATGGTTCCCCCCTGAAAGATGTCGCGACAGCTTTCGCGGGGAATCACCGCATCGGCAAGGGGCGTTCAGCGATAGTCGGGCATAAGGTGCGCGGACCCGATCGCCCGGTCGTGAATCGCGGCCGGAATCGCGGACAGCGTCGCGCGAACCCAATGCTGCACCATCACGGGGGCATGGGTTCCGTATCGTCCCCGGCGGGACTGGATGACGAAGGAGCGCACCCGTTTCAGCCGCATGGCCTCGACCGCGGAAACGACATGCTCGGGCGATTCTCGCTGTGCCGCCACCGACAGCGCGACCGCATCCTCCGGCGCCTGGCACGCGCCCTGACCCAGATTGGGCTCCATCGCATGCGCCGCATCGCCGACGCACAGAATGCGACCCACGCCCAACCGCCGGGGTGCAGCGCGCGCGTGGCAATCGAACGCGATCAAGCGATCGGCGGTTGTCGCAGCAACCGTCTGGACGATCCCGTCAGGCCAGCCGTCGGACGCCCGCGCCAGGCAGTCGTCATGGCCGATCGCCGCTGCACCTGGCCGCTGATCGACGATATAAAACCAGTATCGCCGCCCGCCGCCGATATCGCACAGCCCGAACCGTTCGCGGTCGCCCCAATATTCGGCGACTCGGCGCGCGCTTTGCGGATGGTCGACGGGATCGGACAGAGCGAAGACGCCGCCATAGCCGCAATGGCGCGGTGCGTTGCCGATCAACGCGGTGGCCTGAGGCGACCAGATGCCATTGGCGATCACGATCAGGTCGGCGCTAGCGGTGCTGCCATCGGCGAAGCGTGCGGTCGCTCGCTCGTCGTCCTGCGCGACATCGACCAATTCGCTGTCGAGGTGGATCGCATCGCCGCCCAGTGCGGCCTGCAACGCCGATTGCAGCAGCGCGCGGGTGACCAGATATGCGGAAACCCCTTCAGCCGACGTCACCCGGCGCGGGCCGAGCAGCGCGCGACCTTGGCGAGTCGCCAGCACCATCGTCTCGATCGGTTCGGCCTCGGTTTCGATCCGAGCCGCGGCATTCAAAGCCCGTAACGCCTGAACCGCGTTCGACCACAGGCTTAAGCCTGCACCCAGCGGTTTCAGGTCGGCGGCGCGTTCGTGGACCGCGACGTGATAGCCCGCGTTCTGCAATCCGATTGCCGCCGCCAATCCGCCGATCCCCGCACCGATGACGAGGGCGGTCGGCATTTGCGTCAGAGCCCCAAGTCGGCGGGACCGAACGCATGGGGGAGGAGGTCGGACAGTCTATGTGTCTCGATCGCCTCGCCCTCCGCCCCGCCGCAATAGACGGTCAGGTCGCGTCGGCCCATTTGCGCGGCTTCGTTCAGCACTTGGCGACAGCGGCCGCAGGGGCGCACCGGCGTCTCGCCCCTTGGCACATTGTCCTCCATCATGCCGCCGATGACGCCGATCGCGACGACATCGCGCAATTGCCCCGCTGCGGACAAGGTCGCGATCGCAACGGTTTCGGCGCACAGCGACAGACCGTAGCTCGCATTCTCGAAATTCGCGCCCGTCACGATCGATCCGTCGGTCAGCAGCACCGCCGCGCCGACGCCGAAATTGGAATAGGGGGCGTGCGCGTTGCGCGCAGCCTCGCGCGCATGGTCGATGAGCAGGCGGGCTTGTTCGGGATCGGTCATTGCGCGACGGCATTCCAGTTGAGCGGGCCATCGACGCCGTCGATCCGCTTCAGCGTTGATGCGCGCCATAGCGTCCAGGCGCGCGGGAGGTAATTCGGCTCGAGCCAGGTCGATGAAGCTCGGATCGGACGGGCGATGCCTTCGCTCAGGGCATATTCGTCTTCGAACGGCTCGGTCGGAGCGATCAGCATGGGCTTACCCAGATGGGCTTCTGCGGTGGTCAGGAAAGAGGCGACATCGTCGAGCAACGCTTCACGGTTGGGGCGCGCCGCGCACTGCTCGTCGAATGCGAACTCGACGATCGCGGGCAGTTGGTCGGTGGTGCGCGGGACGGTTGCCATGAAATTGGTCGCCTGCGCGCGCGGGTGATCGCACAGCGAATAGCGGTGGATCGCGCCGCGCCGCAGCCGCGCCATGTAGGCTCCTTCCCAGTGCGACTGAAACGCGGCGTCCCGAGCGCGCGCGCCTTGGGTCGCGACGATATAGGCGAAGGTCGCGCCGTTTGCGCGCACCGCATCCCAGCTGATTCCCTGGTTGGCCGCGGACACATCGACGCCCTGCACCGGAAAGCGCGTGCGATCGGGCTCCCAGCCCGTGGCATAGGTCCAGCAAGCCGCTGCAATCAGCCCGAAGCTTGCGACCGCCAAGGCAATGACGTGCCAGATCCGCATTCGCCCCCCAATCAGCCTTTGATATGCAGCACGCAGATCAGCGTGAACAGTCGCCGTGCGGTGTCGAAATCGATCTCGACCTTGCCCGCCAGCCGCTCCTTGAGCATCTCGGCTGCTTCATTATGCACGCCGCGCCGCGCCATATCGACGGTTTCGATCTGTTGCGGCGTGGCCGAACGGATCGCCTGATAATAGCTGTCGCAGATTGCGAAATAATCGCGGATCGGTCGCCGCAGTCGGGCCATGCCGAGCACCAGAGTTTCGAGGTGCGTCCCCGTTTCGTTGGCGATGTCGATCGCGAGCCGCCCTTCCTCGACGCGCAATTTGATGCGGTAGGGGCCGGGATCGGCGGCGGCGATGCGCTGCGGCTCGAAATAATTGCCCTCGACCAGGTCGTAGATCGCGATGCGCCGTTCCTGCTCGATATCCGCCGATCGCCACAGGATCGTGCCCTGGTCGAGTTCGACGTCGATGATGCGCGGATCGGACATTTGCTCCACGCGATGCGGCTTTCGGTGGCCAAATGCAACCGGGCGCGCCGTGCCCGTAATCCACAGCATCGTCGCTTGCCGGAATCGGTCGGCTCTGTGACAAGGCCGCGATGGCCACCCAGATCAATTTTCCGCAGCCTGCCGAGGGCGAAGTTCGCCTGCCCCAGAATATCGAGGCGGAGGCCGCGTTGCTGGGGGCCATGATGATCGACAACCGGCTCGCCGACGACATGCTCGAGCGGCTTGAGCCCGACCATTTCTACGAGCCCGTCCACGGCCGCATTTTCGAGAAGATCCGCATCCTGCGCGCGCAGGATATGCTCGCCAATCCGGTGACGCTGCGTCCGATGTTCGTCGAGGATCTCGGTATGAAGGAGCTGGGCGGCCCCGCCTATCTCGCACAGCTAACCGGTTCTGGCGCAGGTCTGATCGGGGCCAAGCAGTTCGCGCAACAGATTTACGACCTGGCCATGCTTCGCTCGCTGGTCACGGTGGGGCGGACGCTGGTCGACCGCGCGACCGATACCAGCGAGGCGATCGACCCGCGCAAACAGATTGAGCTGGCCGAGGAAGAGCTGTTCCGCGTCGCGGCGGACGGCGACAGCGAGAATGCGGTAAAGTCGTTCGCCGAAGCCACCACATTGGCAATCCAGATGGCCGACCGGGCGCTCAATTCGGGCGGGCATTTGTCGGGCATCACCACCGGCCTCGATTCGATCAACGGCAAGATCGGTGGTTTGCACCGATCCGACCTTTTGATCCTGGCCGGACGCCCCGGCATGGGTAAGACCTCGCTGGCCACCAACATCGCCTTCAACGCCGCGCGGCGCTGGATGGACGATATGAATGCCGGGATCGCACCAGAAAAATCGGTCGGCGCAAAGGTCGCGTTCTTCAGCCTGGAAATGTCCGCAGATCAGCTCGCAACGCGTATCCTGGCCGAACAGTCGCGAATTTCGTCCGAAGCGCTGCGCATGGGCAAGATCAGCAAGCAGGAATTCCGGCAATTGGCGGAAGCCGCGTCGGACCTGCAGAACCTGCCGCTTTATATCGACGATACTGCGGGCCTTTCGATCAGCGCGCTCCATACCCGCGTGCGGCGGTTGCAGCGGCGGTTGGGGAACCAGCTTGGTTTTGTCGTTGTCGATTACCTGCAACTGTTGTCGGGTTCGGCAAAGGCATCGGGCGACGGGCGCGTCCAGGAAATCTCCGAAATCTCACGCGGATTGAAGAATCTGGCCAAGGATATGAACGTGCCGGTGCTGGCGCTGTCGCAGCTCAGCCGTGCGGTCGAACAGCGCGAGGACAAACGGCCGCAGCTATCCGATCTGCGCGAATCGGGGTCGATCGAGCAGGACGCCGACATGGTGCTGTTCGTCTATCGCGAGGATTATTATGTCGCCGCCAAGGAGCCCAAGCGCGCAACCGAAGGCGACGACGCCAAGATCTTTGAAGATCACGCCAAATGGGCAATGGACATGGAGCGCGTCTTCGGTCTGGCCGAGCTGATCGTCGCCAAACAGCGCCACGGCGCAACGGGCAAGGTGACGCTGCGTTTCGAGCCGGAGATTACGCGCTTCAGCGACTATGTCGGCGATTATTCGAGCCCGAGCTACGAATAGGGAAGGGTGGCGAGAGACGTTCGACGTCGGTCACCGCCGCGAAGCTTCTGATGAAATCAAAGGCTCGTCACAATCCCACACATTCTGAAATGTGGATGGTGACCCCTACGGGAGGGGAACCCTTCAAGCAGAAGAGCCCATTCGGTGGGCTTCTCGCTAGATGGACCATATGCCGCTGTACCACAGCGCTGTACCTGTATTGTACGCGCGCTGACCGTCCCCCGCAACTCCCAACGCAAACTTTTGATTCGAATTAAATCTCGATGCCATCGACGGACAGAGGATCACGTTCAAATCTGAAGAAACCTCCCTGTCGCCACTTCTCCAGCCCCACCCAGGCATCTCCCAATTCGTTGAAATGCCAGCAGGCATCCTCTTCAAGGTAGCGGATGTGGTCTACGGGAATGGACAGAGGAAAATACCCGCCCGCGCGGATGTGATCCCAAATTGCACATTGAATGTCGAAGTCGTGCGGTGGATCTCCGGAGCTGGTGCTTTGCCGCCAGTTTTCGCGAGCGACCCTTCGGCTTTCGGAGCGAAGAGCAAGGCTAAATGCGGCTTTTCCAGTCCGTGCTTCCTCTAGACAGACCATGTGGATATTTACTCTGTACGAGATTCGGAAAGACTGATCCGGTCTGCTTCGGTTTGGCGACGCTTCCAAGATATATTGCGGAATTGTCGGCGATCGTTTCCGTCGAAGCTCAGGCGATATCTCGAAGCTCCGCTGCTCCTCCTTGTTCCGAAAATACGATATGACGTCGGCCCCTGGTGGCAGGTTGGTGGTAGGTTGGCCGCTCGGCCTTGTTTCTTGCGGCCCGTCATTTTTGGCGTAGTCCGCAAGGAGGGTGCGCACTGCATCTGCAATACCGGCTTGAAGTGCCGCATCATTGCCGTGAATGAACAGCGCCCGCTTTTCAGCCAATTTCAGATGCGCATCAACTGCGACCATTAGCGGCCATGCAGGACCGATAGCAGCCTTCGCAGCAACCCCAGTACGCATCTGGACCAACAGGGTAGTTGCGACGACCAACCTAAGAGCGTCCAAATAGGCATTCTCGTAGTCTTTTTCCCGACCCTTTGCCTTCGGATGGTCAGCCAGAGATCGAATTCTCTCGCGCTGCCGATCAATGAACTTGGACGGACTTTCCCCCACTCGACCGATGGCATAGGACACGTTTTCCCGAAGTTGAAAACTTCCCACCGCCAAAGCCTCGAGCCAGGCAAGGCCGTCAGGCTCAGGACCAACCAGAGCAAGCACGAGACGAGCGATCGAACGCTCACTTTCATTTTTGGGAGCTACGATCATTCTCACGGCACGCTCTGCCTGTGCCAGCGCCGCGTCGGGTTCAGAAGACCATTGCGCTTGGAACGCTGCAACAATTTTAGGACCGAATAGCTCGTCGAGCTTCAACGTGAGCATAGCTGTTCCTGTCCAGCGCGATGTGATCCTGTCCCACTGGATCAAAGTGCTAACTTTTTGATGAACTGGGAGGAAAGGGCACGCGATCCACCCGTGACAGGGATCGGAAAATACCAGGACGATGGGGCATCGTCCGCGTGACAAAGAACGCGTTTGGTCGAGACAAACGTTTAGGCGCAATACCGTAAAAATGTGCAGGCCAACATTTTTACCAATTTTGGTGGCAAGCCACTAGCGAGCGGCAAGAGCTCGGGTCCTCTGCTACGCTCCGGAAGGCAGGATGTAGGTCAGCAAAGCGCCCCAAACCCTGTCATTCGACCGGTACCGGCGTGATCCCAAAACCGGTCGTTTAGGTTGAGCTCGGCGGCGGCTTCGAGCGCCCTTTTGAGGCCTTTGCCAACGCAACCGGGCACCATTAATTCGACTAAGCTCTTCGAACGAAATCCGCTTCAGCCTTTGTATCGAACGGCCGCAACAAACGCCGCCAAAGCGGGCGACTGCTGTCGGCGGCTGGGGTAATAAAGGTGATAGCCCGGAAACGGCGGGCACCAGTCTTCCATCACGGGTATGAGCTCGCCTCTTTCGATCCGCGCATCGAGGTAGTCGCGAGGCAAGTAGCATAGGCCCAGGCCATCAACGGCTGCCTGACGTACGAGCGAGATGTCGTTGACCACCATCTGCCCCTCGACGCGCACATTGACGACCCGTCCGTGCTTCTCGAGATCCCAGACTGAAATGCCGCCCTTGGCCTGATGCTTCAGGTTGATGCAGTTGTGGTTGCCCAAATCGTCGGGCGTGTCGGGCCGGCCATAAGTGTCGAGGTAGTCGGGTGATGCCGCGACCGCCATGCGGAGATCGGGACCAATACGGACCGCGATCATATCTTGTGCAAGGGTCTCGCCCAGGCGCACACCGGCATCGAAACGCTCGTTGACGATGTCGACGAAGCCATTGTCGATGATTAGCTCGATGGTCAGGTCCGGATAGAGCCGAAGCAGCTTCGTCACTGCGGGCATCAGGATGCTTTCGGCAGGTTGATCCCCAGTGGTAATACGCAGCGTTCCTGAAGGCGTGTCGCGCAAGTCCATCAGCCCATCAAGTTCGTCGGCAACCTGATCGAAATGCGGTCCGACCCTTTCAAGCAGCCGCTCGCCGGGCTCGGTTGTCGCGACGCTGCGGCTGGTACGGGTTAGCAGCCGAACCCCTAGTCGCTCTTCCAGCTTGCGGATCGTATGGCTGAGCGCGGAGGGTGAAACTCCGAGCTTAGCAGCCGCGCGGGTGAAGCTCCGCTCCCGCGCTACGGCAAGGAACGCCACCAAATCTGACATTGTCTCGCGTTGCATCGATGAATCCTGCTCACAGCCGCATACGCATCATAATGGGTAATTCATCTGATGGGGATGCCTTATCTCAACCCCATGGAAATCGCTCAGCATCCTAATCAGCGACAGCAACCTACTGCTGACAATCCAACCCGTGGCGGTTGGCCAGCAGTTTTGGCAATGACGCTTTGCGTATCAACGCTGATCGCCTCAGAATTCATGCCGGTCAGTCTGCTCACCCCTGTGGCTGATGGCTTGCAAGTCAGCGAAGGCCAGGCCGGGCTGGGTATCGCCGTGTCGGGCATCTTCGCCGTCGCCACCAGCCTGTTCATCGCGTGGGCCAGCAGGGGCATCGACCGGCGAACTCTTTTCCTAGGACTCACCGCTGCGATGCTGGTGTCCGGTGTCCTCGTAGCCTTTGCGCCCAACTACCTGTTTTTCATGGTCGGCCGCGCACTGCTCGGCGTTGCTATCGGTGGGTTCTGGTCGATGTCGACTGCCACCGTCATGCGCCTCGTACCCGAGGAGGCAGTGCCGCGAGCGTTGGCCTTGCTCAACGGCGGCAACGCATTGGCGACCACGATCGCGGCACCGTTGGGCAGCTACCTTGGTCAGTTCATTGGCTGGCGCGGTGCCTTCTTCTGCGTTGTCCCGCTGGCTGCGGTGACATTTGCATGGCTTTTCATAAGCCTTCCAAATCTGCCGAGCCGCGAGCGGGCAAGTGGTGTCGCAGCCTTCAAGGTGCTCCGCCGCCGCCAGGTACCGTTTGGCATGCTAGCGATTTCGCTTTTCTTCATGGGCCAGTTCGCGCTGTTCACTTACCTGCGGCCTTTCCTTGAGACTGTTACCGCGGTTGACGTCACGACCCTTTCCCTCATGCTGTTGGGGCTGGGGGTCTCGGGTCTGGCGGGCACCTATGCCATCGGCATCGCGCTCAAGCGCGGGCTTTACGGTCTTTTGATCTCGATGCCGCTGGTCATGGCAGCGATTGCGGGCGGACTTGTCATTCTTGGTCATTCCCCCGTCAGCGTTGCGGTCCTGCTTGCCGCGTGGGGTTTAATCGGCACGGCCGCCCCGGTCGCCTGGTGGACTTGGCTGAGCAGAGTACTGCCTGGTGAAGTCGAGGCTGGTGGGGGCTTGATGGTCGCGGTGGTGCAACTGGCGATCACGCTGGGGGCATCAGTCGGTGGCTTGCTGTTCGACGGCTGGGGTTACCAGGCCACCTTCCTTGCCAGTGCGGTGCTCCTGATCTTGTCAGGCCTGGTTGCCTGGCTTGCCGCGCGCGGATCACGCGCCGCGAGCGATCGGTCAAATCCCTTCCGTACCGCGACCCCTGCTAATTGAACTGGAGAATTACGATGACCCTTTCTCACCCCCACCACGAGTCGATCAGTCGACGAGTCCTTGCATATAGCGGCCTGCTCACTGCTGCTGCCCTGGCGCTCGTCGTCGCCCAGCCAGCCTCGGCGCAGTCATCTGAGCGACAACCGAACGGACCTGACCTGCAACCGACCCAGCAGTGGGACAAGGTCTTCACCAAGAGCGAACGGGTCGATCACAGGATGGTGACCTTCACCAACCGCTACGGCATCACTCTCGTTGGCGATCTCTATCTGCCGAAGGATCGCGCTGACCGCCGCCTGCCGGCCATCGTGATCAGCGGACCGTTTGGTGCGGTGAAGGAACAGTCGTCGGGCCTCTATGCCCAGACTCTAGCCGAGCGCGGTTTTGCAACGCTGGCTTTCGACCCTTCCTACACTGGCGAGAGTGGCGGCTTCCCGCGCAATGTCGCCTCACCCGACATCAATACCGAAGACTTCAGCGCGGCAGTCGACTTCATTGGCTTGGACGCCGCAGTGGACCGCGAGCGGATCGGTATTATCGGCATCTGCGGTTGGGGCGGCATGGCGCTAAATGCCGTGGCTGTCGACAAACGGGTCAAGGCTGTCGCCGTCAGCACGATGTACGACATGACCCGGTTGATGTCGCGTGGCTACAACGACAGTGTCACGCTGGCAGAACGCACGCAGACGCTTGAAGATCTCAGTCGCCAGCGCTGGGAGGACGCCGCCAACGACACCCCGGAATACGGCCCGCCCATGAACGAGCTGGAAGGCGGCGAGGCCCAGTTCCTGGTCGACTATCACGATTATTACAAGACCCCGCGCGGCTTCCACCCGGGGTCGGTCAACTCGAACGCATCGTGGACGGTCACCAACCCTCTGTCGTTCATGAACATGCCGATCCTCAACTACATTGATGAAATCGCGCCCCGCCCCATCCTGTTCGTGCACGGCGAGAACGCCCACTCACGATACTTCAGCGAGACGGCCTACGCCGCCGCTGCTGGCCCTAAGGAGCTCGTGATCGTTCCAGGCGCCAACCACACTGACCTTTACGACCGCACGGACGTGATCCCGTTCGACCGCTTCGCGGCCTTTTTCCAACAGCATCTCGCCGGAGACCAATGATGATGAGAATTCTCGTTGCAGCCGTCTGTTCGCTTCCTTTGTTGGCCTGCGCGCCCGAATCTGAACAATCGACCGCCCCCTCAACGAGCGAGGCGACAAAAACCAGCGGTGCTTCCGCTGACGGAAGCGCGATGGAAGTGAGTCGTGGTGCAGAGCGATCGCCAACGCCTGGCTCCGCCGATCTGTTTACCGGCGATGTGACGATCACACCGTTGTTCGATCCGAAGGGCCCATCTCAGGTCGGGGCGGCGCAGGTGCGGTTTGAGCCCGGCGCTCGCACAGCCTGGCATAGGCATCCTCTTGGACAGCGCCTGGTCGTTCTTGAAGGAAACGGCTGGACGCAGGTGGAAGGCGGGCCGATCGAAGCGATCGGCGCTGGCGATGTCATCTGGTGTCCGCCCGACACCCGCCATTGGCATGGCGCAACCCCAACCACGGCTATGGCCCACATCGCAATCCAGGAATCCGAGAACGGCTCGCCCGTCGAGTGGATGGAGCAAGTGCCGGACGAAACCTACGACGTCGGACCTGCGTGATGCACTCTTCGCGCGCTTTAGTCGCCGCGCTGGCCTTGAGCGCATGCAGCGCGCCGTCTGAGTCAGCCACACCGGAAAGCGAGATCGCAACCGCAAACAACGCGACGACTGTCGATGGAGAGAAAGGCAGTACGATGACTAACACCGAGATCCTGATTGCGACCGGCAATGGTCAACTCCGCGCTCGGCTTGCCGATAATGAGGCTGCCAAGGCGCTCGCCAGGATGCTGCCCCTCCGCCTCGAAATGCGCGACCATCTGCGTCAAGAGAAGACCGGCGAGCTCCCCTCGCGGTTGCCTGATGGCGAACGGCAAACCGAATTCTCGGTCGGCACACTTGGACTGTGGGAAGACCGCGATTTCGTCATCTACTACGGCCAAGGCCGGGTTCCTGCGCCGGGCATCATCATCCTTGGACAAGTCAGCGGCGATCTGTCGCAGTTCGACAATCCCAAAGGTGTGACCGTCTCTCTCGCGCTCGCCGATTAGGGCGCCTCAGCGCAATCGCTACCCCATTGAATCAAGCAAGGCTATCAACATGAACGGCATTAAAGGCAAAGTCATCGTCGTCACCGGCGCATCGAGCGGCATGGGTGAGGCGGCTGCGCGGCATCTTGCAGCCCAAGGCGCCAATATGGTGCTGGGCGCCCGCCGCGCTGAGCGGATCGAAGCGATTGCGGCCCAGATCAAGGAAGCGGGGGGCACAGCAATCGCCGTGCCTACCGACGTAACCCGGCGTGATGATCTGATCCGACTGATCGGAACTGCGGTCCAAACCTACGGGCGCATCGATGTTCTGATCAACAACGCCGGGGTGATGCCGCTGTCGCCGGTCGAGCGGCTTAAGATCGACGAATGGGATCAGATGATCGACGTCAATCTCAAGGGGGTGCTTTACGGGGTTGCCGCGGCCCTCCCGTACATGACTGCGCAGAAGTCTGGTCACATCATCAACCTGTCGTCCGTTGCGGGACACAAGCTGTTTCCCGGGTCCGCTGTTTACTCCGCAACCAAGTTCGGGGTGCGGGCCTTTTCGGAGGGGCTGCGCCAAGAACTAAAGCCGTACAATATCCGGATCACCAACATTTCGCCGGGCGCGGTTCAAACCGAGCTGCTGGAGCACATCAGCGAAACTGACATTCAAAAGGCCAACCAGGATTTTGTAGGCGCGGTCGGCGTTCCGGCTGACAGCTTCGCGCGCATTGCCGCCTTTGTAATCGCCCAGCCGGAGGAGCTCGATATTAACGAGCTCATTTTCCGTCCCACTGCACAGGAACTCTGACTGCCGTCGTTCAGCAAAGCGCCCCAATTTCGGTCGTTCAAGTCATGGCTGCATGTCCCCAAAAGCTGCCGGTATTTTAAGGGATGGTTTGCGAACTTTTATAAGGCAGGAAGCATAACGGTTCGCTCACAGGGATCACGTCCTCATGACGATAGACAGCCATGACGCCTTCCACATCCGCACAGCTGCGTTCGAAGGTCGTGAGACCAATCACCTAACCAGCTTCGCACAAGGCGCGCACCGATCGCTGATCGTCGTGCGCACCGACTTGCGTCGGATCACCCCCGCCAAATTCATCTCGCGCATCAGCCGAGCGACCATACATGGCGCGATGTCGAAGCCCTCACGGTGGGGCTGCCGCCAGATTTTGCGGACTCCGGAGGCGCGGAAGTCGGCGTTGAACACACCGCACCTCGATTCTGAGCACAACGTCGCGCCTCGCCGGCGCCGACAGGCGCAGTGAATCCCGCCGTTGTACGATGTGTGCGTGGTAGGTTGATGGGGCGATCGGCAGACCTTGCGGATCAGCTCGACCCCATGAACTGCGCGCTGATCGTCGATGAACGCGATCATCGCTTGAACGGGCGGTCGAGCTCCGCCTGAGCAAAATATGCAGATGAATTACGCAGGATATCGTTGGCTTGGCGCAGCTCGCGGTTTTCGCGTGCCAGCGCTTTAGCTGAGCCGCGACATCGGTCGGCACGCCCGCACGTCGGCCGCCATTTACCTCGGCCTTCTTCACCCACTCATGCAGCGTCTGCGCAGCACAGCCGATCTTCGCCGCGATCGACACCACCGCCGCCCAGCGCGACGCAGGATCTCTCTCGTAATCCAGAACCATCCGCACTGCGCGCTCGCGGACTTCCGGCGCATACTAGTTCGTTGTCTTGCTCATACAGTCTCTACCTTCTCAGGAGTTGAAGCCTCCAATAAACTCGGCGCGGTTCAACGGGATGTCGCAAATCAACGCCTCGCCGGTT
This sequence comes from Sphingomonas sp. AX6, assembly GCF_902506605.1. Taxonomy (GTDB): domain Bacteria; phylum Pseudomonadota; class Alphaproteobacteria; order Sphingomonadales; family Sphingomonadaceae; genus Sphingomonas. Next base: position 2,680,571 of record NZ_LR733979.1, on the reverse strand, counting down.
GGTCCTGCCCACTCAATCGACGGCTGGGAAAAAGAAGGATCATCTGGCTCTCGCTCCTCCGCTATCCTGTTCCTGGAATGGGGTATCAAACACGATGTCTGGATCCGTCGAAATTGTTAGACCTCGCCGGTATGGCAATGCACGTGGATGGTTTTCCGAAACCTATTCCCAAGACGGCTGTCGCGATCTCGGCATCGATTGCTCATTTGTTCAGGACAATCACTCCTACTCCGCGACGCGTTTCACGCTTCGCGGACTACATTTTCAATCCCCTCCTTTTGCCCAGGATAAGCTGGTTCGCTGCGTACGCGGTCGGATTTTCGACGTCGCGGTCGACATACGTCGCGGGGCATCGACCTTTGGTGAGTGGGTGGGGGCGGAGCTTTCTGCTGAGAACGGCGATCAGATGTTCGTGCCCACCGGCTTCGCGCATGGCTTTCTGACTCTCGAGCCAGATACAGAGGTCATTTATAAGTGCTCGGCTCCCTATTCGCCGCAATACGAAAGCGGCCTTCGTTGGGACGATCCCAACCTGGCGATCGAGTGGCCGTTACCTGGCGAACAAAGGCCCGAACTGAGTCCCAGAGATCGCGCGCAACCTACTCTGAAACAGCTCGCCATCTCGTTCGACCGTGATGATCGCCGGTTGGCCGCGATCGCGTGAAAGGGATCGCCGCGATGCGCATCATGGTTACGGGCGGCGCCGGGTTTATAGGGTCGGCGCTGGTGCGTTATCTAATCGAAGACACGCCACATTTGGTGCTCAACTTCGACAAGCTGACCTATGCCGGTTCGCTTTCGACAGTCGCGTGCGTCGCTGACAACATCCGGCATCGCTTCGTCCATGGCGATATCTGCGACGCCAACGCCGTCCGGGCCGCGATGCAGGATTTCAGCCCGAACGTGGTGGTGCATCTGGCGGCTGAAACGCATGTCGACCGATCGATCGATGGTCCTGAAGCATTCGTTCGCACCAATGTCGTGGGAACGTTGAATTTATTGTCCGAAGCCTGTCGCTATTGGTCGATGCTGGACGCCGATGCTCGTGCTGCATTCCGATTGCACCATGTTTCTACGGATGAAGTATTCGGATCGTTGGGCAACACGGGACTGTTTTCCGAGCAGACATCCTATGATCCGCGCTCTCCTTATTCCGCATCGAAAGCAGGGGCCGATCATCTGGTTTCGGCATGGGGACATACGTTCGGGCTTCCTGTGCTCATCACCAATTGCTCGAATAATTACGGACCTTATCATTTTCCTGAGAAACTGATCCCGCTGATGATCGTCCGCGCGCTCGCCGGAGAGGATTTGCCGGTCTACGGCGCTGGCAACCGGGTCCGCGACTGGCTCTATGTCGAGGACCATGTCCGCGCGCTGTGCGCCGTGCTCGAACGCGGACAGGTTGGCCGGACCTATAATGTCGGCGGTGGGAACGAGAAACGAAACATTGACGTGGTGCAAATGGTGTGTGCGTTGCTGGATGAATTGCGTCCGCGCTCGGATGGCAGATCCTACGCCTTGCAAATCCGCCACGTCATCGATCGGCCAAGGCACGATCTCAGATATGCGATCGATGCCGGTCGCATCGGCGCCGAACTCTGCTGGGCACCGCGCGAGAGTTTCGAAACCGGGCTTCGCAAAACCGTGCGCTGGTACCTTCAGAACGAACGATGGTGGCAGTCGATCATCGCCGACCGCGAGGCCGATCGCCGCCGCGGTCTTGCGGCGTGAAGATGCCTAAGAGCCGTACCATTCTCGTTACCGGTGCGAACGGGCAACTTGGCCGCGAATTGCAACGCATCGAATGGCCGAACTGCTGGCAGATCCATCCGGTCGATCGCTCGGCGGTCGATTTGAGTGATCCGGATGCCATTGCTGCACTGGTCGGCAATCACCCCTGTTCGGTCGTCATCAACGCGGCCGCTTACACCGCGGTCGATGCGGCGGAGACCGATCCGGTTGCGGCATGGACGGTCAACGCCCTGGCACCCGCGGCGCTGGCTGCTGCATGCGCGCGCGCGGGCATTCCGTTGGTGCAGGCTTCCACCGATTATGTGTTTTCGGGCGAGCGCACGGGCGATCGGCTCGAGAACGATCCCGTCGACCCGATCAACGTGTACGGCGCGTCGAAGTTGGGCGGCGAACTTGCGGTTCGCACCTCTGGCGCGCGACATGTCATCTTGCGCACGTCATGGTTGTACAGCGCAAGCGGCCGCAATTTTGTCACTGCCATGCTTCGGATGGCGGTCGAGCAGAAAATTGTTCGTGTGGTCGATGACCAGCGCGGCAACCCGACGTCAGCGAGCGAGCTGGCCGTCGCTATCTCCGACGTGGCGATGCGCCTCGTCGATGACCCCGATGCCCCCACCGGCATATTCCACTTCGCCGGTAGCGGGACGGTGAGTTGGGCCGATTTCGCTGCGGAGATATTCCGGCAATCGGCATCACGCGGCGGGCCGTTTGCCCACGTCGAGCCGATCGCGAGCACGCAATATTCTCGCCCGGCCCGCCGTCCTGCCAATTCCGCCCTCGGGCTGACCGCAATTCGCGACGCGTACGGCATCAACCCGCGCCGATGGCAGGAAAGCCTGAGACAGGTTCTGGACGAGATCATGGGAGGAAACGATGAAGGGCATCATTCTCGCAGGCGGCAACGGCACGCGGCTTCATCCGGCGACACTCGCCGTCAACAAGCAGTTGCTGCCGGTCTATGACAAGCCGATGATCTATTACCCAATGTCGGTGCTTATGCTCGCCGGCATCCGCGATATCCTGATCATCTCCAGTCCCGAATTTCTGCCAAGCTACCAGTCGCTGCTCGGCGACGGATCGGCGCTCGGGCTTCGCCTGTCCTATGCCGAACAGCCGCGACCCGAAGGTCTCGCCCAAGCCTTGACGATCGGTGCCGATTTTATCGCGAACGACAACGTCGCGCTGGTGCTGGGCGACAATCTGTTCTTCGGCGCCAACTTGACTCACCTGCTCGAAAGCGCCAGCGCACGCCGCCACGGCGCGACGGTGTTCTCATATCGGGTCGATAACCCCGAACGCTACGGCGTGGTCGAACTGGACGAAGCGGGTAGGGCGATCGGCCTTGAGGAAAAACCAGCAGCGCCGAAATCGAACCAGGTCGTCACCGGGCTCTATTTCTACGACAATCGGGTGGTCGATTATGCCCGGGAACTCCGCGGGTCGGCGCGCGGTGAGCTAGAAATTACCGATCTAAACCGGATCTATCTCAATGCCGGAACCCTCCATGTCGAACAGATGGGCAGGGGCTACGCATGGCTGGATACCGGAACGCACGACAGCCTGCTCGAAGCCGGAGAGTTCGTCCGCACGGTTCAGAACCGACAGGGCATTCAGATTGCCTGCTTGGAAGAAATTGCGTTCAACCAAGGGTTTATCACCGCCAGCAAAGCGATCGAACACAGCGAAAGGTTCGGTAAGACCGCTTATGGTCGGGCTATCATCGGCGCGGTTATGGAACGTGATCTGGAGGGTGTTGTGCGATCGCTCTCACACCATCGAGCAGCCTGACACATTTGACTGTTTTCTGCCATTTGAGATCGACTCGGCTCGCGATGCGTTTCTTACCGGGACAATCGGCTGGCTGGTCGTGCCATTATCGTCATTCCAAGCACTTGGCGCCGGCAAACTCGCTATATTTCAGGCATCTAAGCCCATTCATCGAAGCTCGCCACGATCAAACTTCTGCGTTCTCAAAAGAGTAGGTCGGTGGTATAGCGTGCGTATCGGGGGTCGTGCGTAATCCAGTCATTTCCTGCAGAGACAGGGGGGGGCGGCGCGATTTAGTACAGCGGGCAGCTTCTCCATCTTCGCGGATTGGAGCACTAAGGTATGGACTGCTCGATATTGACTAGCTTGGTCGTCAAGAACGCGCTGACGCGCGAAGGACTGAAGCGCATTCTGATCGACAACGGGTTCGGAGTGGCGCAAGCAACCGCCAGTTTGGACGAGTTGGACGTCGACCAGGTGAATGGCGCACACATCGTGCTTTACGACGGTGCAGTGCGCGGTTCCGATTGCGACCTCGATCCGCTTGCTAGCCTGATGACTGCTGCACCTGAATGCCGGGTGGTACTGCTGGTCGAATCGTTCGATTTCGACCGGATGAACCGCGCCTTCGCGGCCGGGGTGTATGGTTACATTCCCCAGAACATTCCGTATCAGTCGTTCCTGGTCATGATTCAGCTCGTCGCATTGGGCGAGAAGGTTGCACCGAGCGAACTGATCGACAGCCTGTCCGATCGTCAGGCGATGCCAGTGGAACGCCAGACGACAGATGTCGCAGCGTTATACGGGCTGGTCGAGCGCGATCGTGAAATTCTCGAATGCCTGGTCATGGGGATGCCCAACAAGATCATATCACGGCGGCTGGGCGTCAGCGAGGCGACGGTCAAATTGCACGTGAAGACGATCTTTCGAAAAATGTCCGTGAACAATCGGACGCAGGCAGCGATGATGGCGCGGTTTCCAATGCTCCCTTTCGAGAGTGACGCGGGTGCGAACGGCGAAGCACTGCGCTGAACCGTTCTCTTTTGACCCATAAGATTCGCGCGCTGGCGGCAGCAGTGTCACATCCCGGCACATCTGCGGAACAGCTCGGCTCAATTTGGGCCAAGATCGTGCTGGCAAGCCCGTCCCTCGGCGACCCGCCTAATCGGTTAAAAACTCCAGAGCGAACAATGGCTTGATGCTTTGCGATATCGCAAAAACCCCACGATTCCGGCGCAAATTATCCTTTTGGATCGCGCCGCCTATTCGAAAGACCTGCAACCCCCCAAAACAGGTGCACGGACGGGTGCACCATTGGGTTGCCGCTACCCAGAATCGTGCGAGACATTACGACGAATTGAGATGATGATCCCGGTGGTGATCCTAGGGGAGGGACATGACAGAAGGAGGATCCAATGCCACGACAAATAGAAGAACTGATTCGTTTGACCAATCGTGAATCCGAGGTGCTCTACCTCGTTTCACTCGGTCTTTCGGCAAAAGAGGCTGCAATTGAACTGGACATTTCGCCTTGTACTGTTGAGCGACATGTCGAAAACGTGCGTTTGAAGACCAGGACCAGAAATCGTGCGCATATGATCGCGCATGTCATTCGTGAAGGGCTACTCAATCAAGATCGGCATTCAGAGCTGCCGTTTGCGGCTTGAGCCCGTTAAACAACCGATATGTTCCCAAGCCCAAGAAACTAGATAAGAACTGGTTAGGGTCGTGTCGGTGCGGATTTGGCGATCACCCATCCGCACCGTCTCAGTTCGAAAAGCGCCGCAGTCGATCTCATGGAGCGGCAAATCGCCCAGACCCCGACCGAGAGCCTTCAGAAAGGCTTCCTTACGGGTCCACACACTCAAAAAAATCCGATCAAACCCTTCGCTGCCAGAAGGCTGTTCTGCCAGCGCGTCGAGTTCAGACAGAGAATAGTGGAGCGTTGCCAACGCAACCGCATCCTCGATTGTGCGCAAATGCTCGATGTCGATCCCGATGGGGATATCGCGTGCAACTGCGATCGCGAACCGGTTCTGGCTGTAGCTGAGATTGAACTGGATCTCGGGGCGATCAACCAGGCAGGGTTTCCCCCGCGGCCCCAGTCCCACAATCTGGTCGCAACAAGTAACACCAAACATCGAATCGATGATCACGCAGCGTGCTGCGTGGGCTACGATGAAGCGATCGCGAAGCCGCGCGCTCCGCAGACGACCCGCACGTTCGATCTCGCCACTGGAGAGCAGCGACCGGTGCCGCAAATCAGGCCGCGGCCATTCGGTGGCCATCCACAGCGTTAGTGGGGCACCGGGCGTAGCGACTAGCTGGGCAGTGATGCCCAATTCGTTGAGAATTGCGGCGGCTCGTTCACGCACCCCCCGTCGCGCTCCAGTCGCGGTTCAGCCGTTGAGGCATGAAGGCCGAATGGCGGAGAAAGTCGATCAGTAGCCACGGCGGATCAACCGATGATGCACCACGGAGACGCGCTTTAATCACTGCGACAATGTGCCCGGACATCCAGGCAATATCGGCCAACATGCCGTAAACCCGACCGTGGTTCTTTAAGAAATAATACTGCCGGGACCTAAACCAGTAGGATGGCAATCGCTTCAATGCGAGTTGGTGACCGGTTACGCCTGTGCTTTGACCGGCCACGTGAAGCACGACCGCGCCGGGCACATACCAACATTCCCATCCGGCACGTGCGGCGTGGAGGCAGAAATCGGTCTCCTCATAATAAAGGAAAAAGGACTCATCGAAGCGCAACCCTTGCTCGAGAAGGGCGCGCCGAATGACGAAGCTGGCGCCGGAAACCCAATCGACGCGTTCAGGCGCGCTGCCCATCGCTCGCATTACTGCGCGTTTCTTGAGTATGCGGGAAAGCAGTCCCAACCGTGCGGCACGTTCGACTTCGCCAAGAATTGTGGGAAATCGGAATGCAAACGGCCAAGGGGTCTCGTCAGCCTCCAATAATGCGCTGCCCGCGATCCCCGCCAGCGGTTCCGCCTCCATGAATTGCGTGAGGGCTGAGGCGGCACATGGCTGCACGATCGTGTCGGGGTTGAGGAGCCAATAAAGCTCGGCGGCGTCGGAGCGCTCCAGTGCCCAGTTGATTCCAAGATTATTGCCTGCGCCGAACCCCCCATTGCGTTGTGACCGCAAAACTTTGACCCAATCCCATCCGCGCGCCTCAACCGCCTGCGCGATGAGGTCGCCCGATCCGTCTGGAGAAGCATTATCGACAACAATCGCGCGCAACTTGGGTACCAACAGACGCTCTGCCTCCAAACTGGCTAGGCTGGCGACGACCAGTGAGCCTGTACAATAGTTGACGATAATCACGTCGATCGAGGGGGATTGCGCGACCATGGTCATTCGGCCGCCAGCGTGAGCAACGCCTCGTCGATCGGGGTCTCCGCAAGTTCTGGCGACCTTGGTTCGGCATCGATCATCGCCCGGTCGATCGCTGCTTGAAAATGAACTGCAAGCGTAGCGACATGGGGCTCCTGAAGCGCGCTGCCATGCCCGCCCGGCACTGACACCAAGCCTACCTCATCGGCTACGCGCCGACCCCATCCGAGCAGAATGTCGCTGTAGATTTCCTGATAGGGAATATCTTCGATCGTGCCATTGCCAGTATTCGCCTTGAACAGCGTGACCTGCCCCGTCGACAATAGCCCAGCGGGCTGGTGTCGCGTGTGGGCAACCTCATAAAGCGGTAAAAATTCGATTGTCGCTCCGCTTGGGGCGGCGGCACTCTCTTCTATTTGCCGTACCTTTTGGCGATCCTTCAGTCGGCGCAGTCGCGAGCCGATTTCCCAGATCACCGCATTAGCGACGCGACGCGCAAGCGTCACAACCGTCCGCGGGTGTGTACCTTCGCGAAACAGTATCGACAGTCGCTCCATCCGCTGGCGGGTGAGGTAGAACCTGCGCTTTGTTGCCGCGACGTCGGCAGCATCGATGATCCCGACAAAGGCCACGCGCTCGCCGAGCTTATCGAGCTGCCGCGCCATTTCAAACGCGATCACTCCCCCGGCACATAGCCCGGCTAGCAGATAGGGGCCGCTGGCCTGCGCAACGCGCAGACGCGCGACATAGTCCGCTGCCATTTCGTCAATTCGAGTGTGTGCGAAGCCGCCGTTAGGCGTGCGGCGTGGTTCAATCCCCAATACTGGGCGAGTGGGATCGATACGCAGAGCAAGCCCACGGTAAAGCAGTGTCTCGCCGAGACCGTCATGGACGAAGAAGACGGGTGTTTTCTCTCCGCCCGGCCGGATGGTCACGATGTCGGGAATCTGAACCGGGGAACCAGCGTCGCCTTCGACGTGCAGGACTGCACTATCCGGGTCTGCGATCAGGGCCAGATTGGCGACGGTGGGCGTATCCAGCATCGCCGATAGCGGGAGCGATTTGCCCGTTTGCTTGCGGAAGCGGTTTGCGAACTGAACAGCCAGAAGGGAATGGCCGCCTAGATCGAAGAAATTGTCGTGACGCCCGACTGGCGCAACGCCCAATAGGTCTTCCCAAAATGTTGCTACGACGCGTTCCATCGCGGTTACGGGCAGTTCGACTGCGGCATCTCCGTCGGGGGCGGGAACCCTCGGTGCGACCCGAGGAGCGCGAAGATGGGCAAGCAAGGGTAGGAGCGGGTAGGGTGAGACAATTAAGTGCGACCCGCGCGATCCCGCAAGCACTCGGTCGATCGCTGCCAAACCCTGCTCGGGTAGAAGTCCCTCCAGCCGATCAAGCGCTGCCGCGCGAGACGCCACGATAGGAGTAGGACGAACACTATTTGCCATGCGCGCCGGTTCGCGCACCCGCATCATCGTAAACTCTTCGATTTCGGCGAGCACCAGGCCGTCCTGGTCAGCAATGGTAATGTCGAACGCCGCCGTGGTCGCGTTCGCGTCGCTGGGACCACGGTAGCGAATATGGCTGATGATCCGTGATGGAAGGGGCGCATGAACCGCGATCCGCCGATAGGCAAATGGGGCGAAAAAATCGCGCGCGGGATCGTAGCTCGGAATCAGCGTTTGGGCGCCTGCAGTTGCGAGATCGAGAAGGGCAGGGTGCAGCGCGACGCCTTCGAGGTCGGGCTGGAACGCGTCGGACAGGGTCTGGTGAAGCAGCATGGCTCCGGCACCTGCTGAACTATCGGTAACGTTGTTCCAGCGTTGTCCGAAGGACAGCAGCGCGCTTTTACCTCGCGGGCCATTGCTATGGTCGGAGTATGCCGCCAGCAGTTGGGCCACGTCCAAATTCTCAGGGGTTTCTGCGTCTAAACTACCAATCGTACCGGTCGCGTGCTCGACCCATACACCGTCATCCGACTTCCCGAGGATAGCGAACCGCCAGTCACGGCCACTGCGACGGTCGAGCCGAACGCGCAATTCCCGTTCCGCACCATCGGCCACCGTAAAGGGAGACAGAAAGAGCAAGTCGCTGAACGCGAACGCGCCGGGTTCGACCATCGAATAGGCGGCGCGCGCCAGCTCGAGATAGCCAGTTCCCGGAATCAACGCGCCCAAGCCCTCGAGACGGTGCTCGTTAAGCAACCAGTGCCGATCGGGCGAGAGGGTTGCGGTCGCCACCATGCAGTCGTGGGAAAGGCGGTGGATACGTTCAAGAAATGGATGGCCTATCTCGGTGCCCCCTTCCAGCAGCTCGGGGGGCGCTGCTTCGGAACCAGGCCCGGTCCCAAGCTTCGCGGTCATGCCAACTTCGCGCCACTGACTCCAGCCAATCGACACCACGCGGGTTGAGGGGTCGTCGAGGCGGGCATCGGCATAAGCGTCCAAAAAGGCATTCGCGGCGGCATAATCGCTTTGTCCTGGCAGTCCGGCAAAGGCGCTAATTGAGGAGAAGAGAAGGAAAAACTCTGGCGTCTCGCGCGCCAATGCCTCGGCCAAGGCAAGCGTACCCGCAATCTTTGGCCGTAGCACCGCATCCATCGCCCCGCGCGAGCGATCCTCGAGTAAGGCGTCGTCGAGAGTGCCCGCAGTGTGGAAGACGCCGGTGATTGGGCCAAGCGTGCGCCTGATATGCACGACGGCGCGTCGCATCGCGCGGCGGTCGGCGACGTCGGCGGTGACCAATTCGACGCGCGCGCTCGTTGCATCGAGCGTCATAAGCCGGCGAATGCGATCGGCTGTGGCGGCCGGGGTTTCAGGCGCAGCTAGCAAGTCGGGCCACCGGTTACGAGGAGGCAATGCGGTGCGGGTCAAAAGCGCGACACGCGCGCCCTTTGCTGCCAGGTCGCGCGCGATAGTCAGGCCTATCCCGCCAAGTCCTCCGGTGATCAGATAGACGCCGTCGCCGCGGATGGCTGGCGCGTGTGGATCCATCGCGGAGCGGGCCTGCTGATAATCGCGCACCCAGCGCTCTCTGCTTCGCAGCGCGACCGGAGTCGGCCGATCGACATCGGCAAGTTCGCTGATTACTGCCCGAGCCAGCTCCGAGAGACCGCGCCGGTTTTGTGCTGTAGGCAGGCTGAGGTCGATCGGGCATAGCTTCAGCGCGGGATATTCGGTCGCAATGACTTGCGACCCGCCAATCATACTAGCCTTGGCTGGCATCGGTGGAGCGTCCGCCGCGACGCGCTGGGCACGGTCAGTGATCAGTGCGATACGAACCGGCATCTCATCGGCATGGTGCGAGACTGTGCGCGCGAGCGCGGTGAGGCTGAAAAACCCGAGATCGAGCAGCGCATCGTGCACCACGCGCCGGTCCCCGGTTACCGACCAACAATGGTAGATCTGCGTCGGCAAGCGATTGGTCGCGGCCAGCCGTTGGAATAGCTCGTCGGCATGGTCGCGGTTTGCGGGGGCGATTGTGAATCCGTGCGCAGTTTCGCGAAACCGACGCCCTGTCCGAACGAGGACTACATCACAGTCGACTTCTCGGAGTTCCGCCGAGATGGCCGCACCCAGACCCAAACCATCGTCGAGAACCAAAGCCGGGCCTTTGGTAGGTTTGAAGGGCTTATCCGCGCCGCGGGTCCAGACGGGAGCGAAAAGCCAGTCAACGGGATCGTCGATCCGCTCAGGTGCCTCTCCATCATCGACATCCCTGTCGGCAATCGTTCCGGCTTCAATCCAGTGCCGCTGGCGATCAAAGCTGTAGGTCGGAAGCGGAACGCGCAGGCGGCGTTCGCCATCCCAATAGGCATCCCAATCGATCGAGCCACCCAGCGTCCAAAACTCGCCCACGCTCGACCAGAAGAACCGATCTTCAGCAACGGGTTGGTCAGGGTGGGGAAGGGAGCTGAGCACCGGTTGGTCCCGCGACCGCTCTGGATGTTGACGCACAAGGCTCGCCATCGAACGCCCGGGGCCGACTTCCAACAACGCGCGGGAAGGGTCGTCCAACAAGCGCTGCAACCCATCGGTGAACCGGACAGTCTGACGGAGATGACGGACCCAATAGTCGGGACTGGTTGCCTCGGCATCCGAAATCCAGTCGCCGGTCAAATTGGACACGAAAGGAAGTTGCGGCGGGCGTAACGTGATCGTTTCCATCAGCGCGCGGAACTGCGGGAGGATGGGGTCAAGCATGGGCGAATGGGCAGCAACCAAGATCCGGACGACCTGCGCCTCAATCTCCCGTGCAGCCAGCGAGGCTTGCAACTTTGTAACCTCGTCGGCGGCGCCCGACACAACACATAGCTTCGGTGCGTTGATTGCCGCGATGGAGAGGGTGGGGGGAAGGAGGGGGTCAAGTTCGGCTTCGCTGAGTGGAACGCTCAGCATGCCGCCGCGCTCAACCGTCTCGAATAGCCGGCCGCGCGCACTTACGATGCGCAGCGCGCTTTCGAGGTCGATCACCCCTGCGATGTGCGCGGCGGCATATTCACCCGAGCTGTGGCCGATCATACCGGTCGGGCGAATGCCAAGCGAAATCCAAAGCCGCGCAAGCGCAACTTGAACCGTAAACAGCGCAGGCAGGGCGATCGACGGGCGTTCGAGCGCTGCGGTGGCTTTGGCGCGGTCGGTCTCCACCGGGAACAACCAGCGACGAACTTCAGGCACGCCTATGAGGTCGAGCGCTTCCAAGGCTGCGTCGATCGAGGAGCGGAACTGCGCTTCGTGGTCGTAAAGACGGCGTGCCATATCGACATGCTGCGAGCCTGCGCCGCAGAACATAAACGCCGCTTCGCGATTTGGTAGGCAAGCGGTCGGAGTGTCAGTACGCGCCGCGACGGCCGCCAGCGCTTCGCTAGCTTCCGCTACGTTACCAGCAACCACACATCGACGAAGTGGGAGTGCAGAACGTCCGTTGGACAGCGTGTAGGCGGCATCCGCAAGATCGGTGCTATGGCTGGCGAAATGAGCGCTCAACTCTGTTGCATTGGTGGTTAGCGCCGTCGCCGAGCGGGCAGAGACGGTCAGCAATTGTAGCGGCCGCGAAGTCGATCCGGCCGAGCGGATGGGCGCTTCTTCGATTACCGCATGAGCATTAGTTCCTCCCACTCCGAGCGAACTGAGCCCCGCACGCCGTGGTCGGCCGCCCCGAGCCCAACTGGAAAGTCGGCTCTGCACGAAAAAGGGGGTGCCTCCGAACGCGCAAGCCGGATTTGGTGCTGCGTAATTGATTGATGGTGGCAACGCCTCGTGATGCAGCGACAACGCAATTTTGATAAGGCCCGCTGTGCCTGCAGCCGTGTCGGTATGGCCGATGTTGGCTTTGACCGATCCGATTGCGCATTGCCCGACCTGGTCACTGGTTTCGCGGAATGCTTCGGTTAACGCGGCGATCTCGATCGGGTCGCCGACCGGGGTGCCGGTGCCGTGGGTCTCAACATATGAGATCGTGTCGGCATCGACATCGGCGATTGCTAGCGCCTCGGCGATTGCGCGCGCCTGCCCATCAACACTCGGGGCGAGATAACCAACCTTGCCAGCGCCGTCATTGTTGATCGCCGAACCGCGGATGACTGCGTATATATGGTCGCCCGCCTCTACCGCTTCGGCCAACCGACGAAGCACGACAACGCCCACACCGCTGCCAAACACCGTCCCTTGCGATTGCGCATCGAACGGGCGGCAATGGCCGTCGGGCGAGAGGATTTCGCCTTGTTCGTAGATGTAACCCTGACGGTGCGGCAGCTCGATCGATGCGCCGCCCGCGATCGCCATGTCGCATTCGCCCGAGAGAAGGCTTTGCGCTGCCATATGGACGGCAACCAGCGAGGTCGAACACGCGGTCTGGACGTTGATGCTGGGGCCGGTCAGGTTAAGCAGATAGGATACCCGGGTTGTCAGGAAATCCTTGTCATTGCTGGTGTGTCGAAGCAGGAACAGCCCGACATCGCGCACCAGTTTTCGGTTGGTGAGCAAGTGATAGGGCATGTAAGCGTTGTGCCCCGAGCCTGCGAACACGCCGATCGCGCCGCCGAAACGGTGCGGCACATGGCCCGCATTTTCCAGTGCTTCCCAACTGCATTCCAGGAAGTGGCGGTGCTGCGGATCCATGATCGCCGCGTCGCGCGGGGATAGCCCAAACAGCCCCGCGTCGAAACATTCCATGTCCTCGAGCGGCGCAGCGCGACGGACATAGTTGGGCTTGCGCAAGGTCGTGGCGGAAACCCCTGCGGCGAGAAGCGCCGTTTCGCTTAAGTCCTCGACACCTTCGCGCCCTTCGGCCAGCAAGTCCCAATAGCTGTTGATCGACCGCGCGCCTGCGAACCGGCACGCCATCCCGACGATCGCGATGGCGTTCTCAGCATTATCGCTGGCCGCCGGATCGAACTCACTGCGATATTGCAACACCCCGCTCACCCTCCGACTGTTACATTGGCACCGCCATAGGCGCGGCGTTGCATCGCCAGCCGCCGACTGCGCGCACGGTCTCGCCCGCCGGTGTCGACCCGATTTCCGGCGGACGGTCCGTTTCCGAGATGCGCGCTTAACGCCTCTACGGTCGGAAAGCGGAACAGATCGGTCAGGCTGACCGGAGACTCAACGATTTCGACGAGCCGTCGATGCGCTTGCACCACCAGCAGCGAATGCCCGCCCAGATCGAAGAAATTGTCGTGCAAGCCCACAGACGGCACCTTGAGCACATCGCGCCATATCGCGGCGATCTGGGCTTGAAGCGGCGTGTCAGTGGTGCGCGAAGTCTCTATTGCGACGGGCGTGACGGTTGGATCGGGCAAGCCTGCGCGGTCTATTTTTCCGTTGGGTGTTCGCGGCATGACGGGGAGTGACACGAAGGTCGACGGGATCATGAAGTCAGGAAGGTTGCGGGCCATCGATGTACGCAGCGCATCGTTCGCGATCGTTTCGTCGGAAACGTAATATGCAATCAGCCGTGCGACCCCACCCTCATGGCGTGCAACAACCACCGCCTCTCGTATCTGCGGGTATTCCTGTAGCGCGCTTTCTATTTCGCCCAGCTCGACCCGGTAGCCGCGTATCTTGATCTGATGATCGACACGACCGAGGAACTCGATCCGGCCGCTGCTTGAGCGCCGCACGACGTCTCCGGTACGATAGGCGCGTCCGTCCTTAAAGGGATCGAGCACGAACCGATCGGCAGTCAGTTCGGGACGCGCGTGGTAACCACGCACGACCCCCGCGCCTCCGATGAGCAGCTCGCCGGGCGTGCCAGGGCGCACGGGACGCATCCGGCTATCGACGACGTGAAGCTGCTGGTTGGCAAGGGGGGTTCCGAGCGGCGGCGGGCCGCTTGAATTAGTTTCGAGTGATTGAACCGCCGACCAGATTGTCGTCTCGGTCGGGCCGTACATGTTCATTACCGTGCCGCCGACCAACTGGGTCATGTCCTCCGCAAGCGAAACGGGGAAGGGCTCCCCGCCGACCATCAACCGCTTCAGCCCACGAAGCGCCTCGCGGGACGCGCGATCGGTTGCCAGCATTTGAACCAGCGATGGTGTGCATTGGAGGTGCGTCACTTTGTGCCGCGCAATCAGCTTGTGCAGCGGTTGTTCGGTGCTGGTCGCACGCGGCGCAGTTGCCAATCGGCGCAGCATGTCGAGCTGAGGCAGTTGGTCGAGGACCGTTTGAGTCGCGATACCGAAGTCGATCAGGCAACCGATCTCATCTACCCCGACCGCCGCCAGTTGATGGACTAGATCGACGCATTTTTCCGGCGTTCCGAACAACCCGGCGGTATCGAAATAACGCTCAAACGCATGTTCCAGTAGCGCATCGGTTTCCTCAGGGCTTAAGCTTGCCAGATCGGGCTGCTCAGCGGCGTCGGCACCTTCGGGTCGCCGGAATGCCGGGAACGACCAGGCATATTGTTTGAGCAGGCTGGTAGAGGTTCGAAGATACTCGATCATCGGGCCGCGGGCGATGCGCCGAACCTCGTCGGCGTCATCACCAACGAAACTATGGAGCATCATCGTCACATGCCCGTCGCTGGGGTGCCCTGCCTCGCGCCAAGCGCGCCGATAGGCATCGAGCTTGACTGCTACCTCCGCTACACTTTGTCCAAGCAGATGAGTCAGCAGGTTAGCGCCGGCCCGGCCGGCTGCGGCAAAGGTTTCGGGGTTACCAGCCGATGTAATCCAGAAAGGCAGCTCTGTCTGCACCGGGCTCGGAAAAACACCGATTTCAACAGGTGTACCAAGTGGTCCCGGAAAGCTGCGCTTCTCGCCGCGCCACAGGGCCCGCACATCGCCAACGGTTTGCATGAGCGCGGCATTCTTGTCGGCGAAGTTGTCAGGGCGCAGCAAGAAGTCGTTCGGCTGCCAACCCGATGCGAAGGCGATGCCAACCCGTCCGTTCGAAAGGTTATCGACCAGCGCCCATTCTTCCGCGATGCGCGCCGGATGGTGAAGCGGTGCCACGCAGCTCCCAGCACGGATTTGCACCCGTGATGTGGAGACAGCGATCGCTGCCGAGATCACCGAGGGGTTGGGGTAGAGACCCCCAAATTCATGAAAATGCCGCTCGGGCGTCCAGACCGCTTCGAAACCATGGGTGTCGGCAAATTTAGCGCCTTCCAGCAGTAGTCGGTACTGGTCTGCGTTGCTGGTGCCGTCGTTGGCTGCGCTTGCGAAATAGAAGAGGCTGAACCTGAGCGAACGGGCATCGTTAACAGCAGGCTGGGATGGCGCGACGTCGCCACGCACCTCCCGCTCGGTTGCGATCACGACGTGATATCCGCGGGTAAGCGGCCAGCACAGTTCGAGCACCGATATATCGAAGCTCGGACTGGTGACCGCTAGCCAAACGCCGTCATCGTCGAGCCGCTCATCCATCCCCGCAAAGAAGTTCGCGACGTTGCGGTGTTCGACCATCACGCCCTTCGGTTTGCCAGTCGAGCCCGAGGTATAGATGACATAAGCGAGGTTCGCTTCGCCCGCCCCGCCGTCGAACCCGGCATCCGACATAGCCTGGATTAGGCCAGCATCGCCGTCGAGTTCGATGATCCGGGCGCCTGTCGTTGGTAACTCCCTCGCGAGCGAATGCTGTGTGACGATCGCGGTCAATCCTGAATCCGAAATCATATGTGCCAGTCGGTCGGCGGGATATGCGGGATCGAGCGGCACATAGGCGCCTCCCGCTTTGTGTATTCCTAAGATCGCCACCACGAGATCGACAGACCGTTCGAGGTGGAGACCGACGAGCGTATCTGGTCCAACGCCCAAACCCGCCAGATGCCACGCCAATCGGCTCGATCGGGCGTCCAGCTCGGAATAGGTGAGCGATATCCCGCGCGAGGTGACAGCGGCTTTATCAGGTGTTCGAGCGGCCTGGGCGGCGAACAAAGAATGGATACCGCAATCCGCATCGAATGGCGAGTCCGGGCCAGTGCTGACGGCGTTCAATTCACCAAGGTCCACGTTGGACATCAACGCTAGATCGCAGATTGGCTTGTCCGAAAAAGCAACGGCGTCACCTGTGAGCGCCTTATAGGCGCTTTGCAGATCTCGTACGGCTCCCGCGTCAACCCTTGTTGGATCGTAGTTCCACGCCAATCGTCCGGTTGATGCTTCAATCGCGACACCGATCACCGTTCGCGCGTCAAACCGCGCGTCGGCCAATTGATCGACCAGTCGTATTGAGACCGGATGCGCGAAACTTTGATTGCGCAGGTCGGGGCTGCGAGCAATTAAGTCGCGTGGCACGCCGACCCGCCTGTGCAGTGCTGCGATTTCTAAAGTCAGCGCGTTCTGGACCGCAGAAAGCGGAGCAGTCCAATCGAGTTCGACCTGTAATGGCAACTCGTCGGCAAACCATGGACGCAGCGAGCCGATGCGCGTCGAATGGACCGGATCTCCATAGCCCACACTGATCTTGCCTCGATCCGCTGTTCGGCCAAGCAAGGTGATCAAAGCTGCGAGGACCTGGTTTGGCGGGAGTGCGGGGGTGGCAGATTGTTCGACCGTGTAACGCGTCGTGCCTTGATCTGCGGCGCGAAAGACCGGGAGCAGCAGCGGGTCTCGAGCTGATAGATGCCTGCCCCACCAATTTTCGTACGTCGCCGCAGCGGCGTCGAGGGCATTGAGGGCTATCCGTTGCTCGCCGCCCGGAACGTGCAATACCGCTCCCACCATACCGGGCCATTGAGCCAGGATCTTGCCGTCACAATCTGTGAAGTGGAGAATGCGGACGTCATTGGTAGCGGTCGCTATGATGGGTGTGGCTCCCGCGGCTACCACTGATCCCGGTTCTTGGCCCGACCTGGTCGTCAATATTTCGAGCTGCTGTACCAAGACCAGCGTCTCGTCGACCAAAGCCTTGGGCGCACCGAGCGGATTACGATAGCTACCATGGTCGAGTGCCGTCACCATGCGCGCGATGGTTTCTGCAGCTTGGGCCCAATCGATCGTCGCGGCCATGTCCGGACGCTGATCGCGAGCGAACCAACGCCGCACTGGATCACGCTGGACGACCCGGCGCAAAGTACCACCAGTCAGACGGTCCGCGAGACGTGCAAAGCTTCGAAGCCCTGCCTCAAAGCATTTCATGTTGAGCGAAAGCGCAGTTTCACCAGCCTCGATTGCGATGGGCTCTTGCTCGACGATGTCCCCAGCGTCGATCTCATTGGTCATACAATGCCAGGTAACACCGTGCATCGCCTCGCCCGCCAGCAGTGCCCAAACCGGCGTATTGAGGCCGGCATAATCTGGCAGCGGCCCGTCGTGGAAGTTGATTGCTGCCATTCGCGGCATGGCGATCAAAGCGGTGGGCAACACGCGAAGATTGGTAATGCTGAACAGGTAATCAACGGACCCAAGCGAGTGGGTATCGACGTCAGCCAGGCGTGTGATCCTGGTCGTACCGGTCGCATCGCACCAGGCCGCCGCAGGACCATTGGCTGCCACCACGGCGACGATCGAATATCCGCGCGCGATCCATAGGTTCGCGCATTCCGCTAGAAGGCTGTCGTTGCCCACAAAAATGGCACGAAGCGAACGCCCCGTTGCTTCAGGATCCGCAGCGGGTATCGCGCCTGCGTTTTCGACCATTCGGCGCGGGTCATCGATTCCATCCATGCAGCTGTCCCTCCGGCGTTGCATGGTAAGTCGCGGCGTTAGCCTCGCCTATTTCAACAACCCTGTAGGAAGAAACCGGAAGGGGGCTTTGGCCCTAAATTTGCCTATTTATATTCGATCAACTTGCGGCGGCTGCGCCAGAAATCGATTTGCCCTTGGAAGTGCGGGAGCTTGCCCAGCGTGATGAAGCTCGCTTTCATTGCGCCACCTTGGTGCCGAACTCGCAGCCACAGTATCGGCCAAAAAGGCCAAGCGAGAGGCAGCGCCCAAAAGACATTGCTCACCACCTCACGCCACATTCGCGGGTTACGGCGTCCGCGCCGTGCCAGCGCTTCTGCGGTTGCGTATCCGCTTCGGCGATTGCGCTGCCACCATTGCGCAAAGCGTTTCATCGCCGCGTCGTGAATAGTCATGTCATGACCTATGCGCCGTATGCGCCAGCCCGCGGCACGTACTCGGTGGCACAGGTCCGGCTCCTCGCCTGCGATAAGCTCGGGCGAAAACCCCTGTCCGTCTTTGAATGCAGCCAGACGGAATAGAGCATCGCCGCCGGTCGTCTCCGCCAATCCAACGGGCGTGTCCCATTCGTCGTCACACAACCAGTTATAGGGACTGGCATCGGGATGCCTCTCGCGCCGTCGTCCGCACACCGCACCTAGCATGGGATCGGCAGCCAGAGTTTCGTGCGCAACAGCGAACCAGTCTGGCAACAACTCGCAGTCACCGTCGATGAAGTGGATGAAGTCGATCCCCGGTGCGTGTGACGTCAACCAGTCGACCCCTGCATTTCGTGCGCGCGCAGCGGTGAAGGGGCTGGCTGGGTCGAGCTCGACGACCGGAAGGCCGAACCCATATGCACAAGCCACACTGCCATCGCGCGACCCCGAATCCACATAGACGGTACGCGCTCCAACCGCGCAGACGCTTTCCAAGCATGTGCGCAGCCGTTCGCCTTCGTTACGGCCAATGACAACAAAGCCGGTTCTACGGATTGGCTGGCTATGCGGGGCTGGATCGTCCCGGCTCATGGCTTTCGCTCGGTGCGGACCCAGCGACCTTCACGCCGGGTTATGAACTGAAGCGCAATCGGAAGCTTCCAAGCGAAGTATCGGATCGATTGACCGAGCATATCGAACGGAACGATCTCGCGTCCGCACTTCGACCACGCCACACCAAGGCCCAGCACGAGTAGCGCCAGAGCGCCCGTCAATAGTAGCGCTGGCCCGAACAATCCGATGACCCACATTGTTAGCCATAGCGAAGTCACTGCCGCGATCAGCATCACGGTCGGGGGAATAATCTGGTCAGCTGCAACGATCAGCAGCGCAGGTCGCTGCCTGAGGCCTGCGACGATCAGGCGCGGGACGTTGCGGGCCATCCCATCCAACATGCCATGTTCCCAACGCCGACGTTGGCCCACCGTTGCTGCCTGCGAACTCGCAGGACTGAAGAAGGCAGCTCGATCCTCAAACAAGACGCGTTCGCCACCGATCAGTAGTCGAATGCCTAGGTCCAAATCCTCGACGAGTGATCCACCGCCCCAATCGATCCGCGCATAAAGCGCCTGCGGGAACGCCATCCCGGTGCCCTGAAGCAATGCGACGTCCGCCAAACGTTTCAGTGCCCGCTGACGAACAAGGTTTTTAACGAGGAATGCAAAGCAGGAGATGCGCACTAAAGGCGTTGCCTTCGCCGGAACGCTCAGCAGGTCGATCGCCTGTACGGCCGCATCCTCGTTGACTGCGGTTGCTGCAAGTTGACGAAGCGCGTGACGGTCTGGGATACAATCGGCATCGACGACGATGATCGCGCGTCTCCGGCCCTGCGCGACATATGGACGGGCAGCCTCCAGTGCATAGCCCTTGCCTCGCCGGTCGGGATCGACGCGCTCGGTGACGGTCGCGCCTAGCGATCGGGCGATCGAGGCGGTGCCATCGCTGCAATTGTCGGCAATGACGATCAATTGATCCCGGCTTCGCATTTGAGCGCGAACTGCCCGGATCGAATCTTCAATCCCGCGCTCTTCATTATGCGCCGGCATAAGCACCGTGAATGGAGGGCCATCTTTGGCAGGTGGACTCACCGCAGCCGCGTGGGAGCCAACGAAGCATTCGAGGGCCAGCATCAGTACCGGCACAGCGGCGATCGACGCCACGATCCAGGCGATCAGGTTCGGCAAGGAAGGTTCGATGATCCTACACCCCGCGGCGTCGCTGAAGGATTGGCGGTAGCCAGTCGGCCTTCAGATGGTGGAACATGATTTGCCAGTCGCGCTTGTCGTGGCTGCCAGGCCGAGCACGAAAGTCGGTGGTACGCTCGAACCGCATCATATCGCGCTTGGGCGCCGTGTAGTAATAGGTTGCGATCGAACGGCGGGTGCGCTCAGGCGGACAGGTTAGCGGATCGGGATGACCATGGAACGTGTCTTCCTCGGTGTTGAAAATCACCGCCCGCGCCATGACCGGCAGCACCGCCTTTCGACAACCGCGCATTTCTCGATCCCACAGCTCTAGAGCTCCGCCATATTCCTGCTGCCAGTCATCGTTCAAATAGATCAGCAGGTTAAGCCGCCGGTCGAGCCCCATAATCTCGTGGCGAGGGAAATCGGCATGAATACTCAGATGTCCGCCGCTTCTAATTTCGTGCAAGCCAGCGCCTGCGAAATAAGGGTCAGCGATTAAGCCCTCGATCCCGGTTAGCTCAGAAAGAAAGGTGACGAACGGCATCGAGTTCAGTTCGGCAAAAAGTGCGCGCGTCGCTGCCCCGTCGCACTCGTCGGGGCGAACTTGGAATTTCAGCCTTTCCTGATCCCGCGCAAAGCAGGTCCGTTCGCTATTGTCGGGAAACTCGCTGATTACCCGCCTTAGCAATTGGGGGTCGATGAATTCATCAAGCACGATGTGGGGGTAGGGATCGGCGGAGCGGTATTGGGCGGCACGGACACGACCCGCCTCCCGACACTGGCCGAGATCCAGGCTGTGATAACCCCCAAGGTCGGCGAAGCTCAGAACCGGCATCGCATCCTCATTTCCCGCTTATGACCGAAGGGTCGGCCGGGCGCTCCCCCAAGTGCGAGCGACAACCATATTAAACCGCGCGAGGGTGGCTCCTCACAAGCCGGGAAAACACCATCCCTTTTCCCATGATCGACCCGCCTGTGCCGAGTTTATAGAATTGAGGCGGACCGATCGGCCGGGGGGATTCGAGTTTTGACTATCGTCACGGACCAGGACCGGGGCCGGAAATGACAAGCTGGGCGGATCGTCGCTTCAGTCCGCGTGCCTCTGTGCGCCGGTTGACCAACTTCGCGCTCATCGACACGAACATCGTCTTCGCGTCAGTCATCCTCACCAATCTACTGCGCGCGGTGAGCAGCGTCGTGCTCACCCGGCTGCTGGTTCCCGAGGCGTTCGGGATCGCGGGAATTATCGCGTCAGTGTCGTTTACGCTGGGTATGATGGCCGATCTGGGCTTTCAGCCCTTCGTGGTGCGCCACCGCGACGGCGAAGAACCGCGTTTCCTCGATACCGTTTGGACGATTGCGATCGTCCGATCACTTGCAATCATGCTGGTCATGGCCGGGTTGTCTCAACCAATCGCCAATCTGATCGGAAAGCCTGAACTGGCATTTTTGATCGCCGTCGCATCGACCGGCTTCCTGATTGACGGCCTTGCGTCGCTCACCCTTATGACGGCGCTGCGTCATCGGATGGTGCTGCGATTGTCAGCGATCGAGCTGGTTGTCGCGCTATTCCAGTTGGTCGTCGCCACAGGTCTCGCCTTCATCTGGCGCGACTATTGGGCATTGTTGATCGCCATGCTGCTGGCCAGCGGTGCGAAGACAGCACTCAGCTATCTCGCGTTCCCGAACTCGAAGCGTCGGCTCGGTTTCGATAAGGGATATGCGCTTGAGCTCTGGAAGTTTGCACGGTTCGTAACCGGGTCGAGCTTGATCACAATTGTTATCATGCAATTTGACAAGTGGGTGCTGGCAGCCCTGATGCCGCTGAACGAGTTTGGATTTTATATTCTCGCGGTCAATCTAGCGACTGCGCCGCTCGCTTTTACTGCCGCATATCCCAGCCGCGTGCTCTATCCATATTGTGCGCAGATATTCCGTGAGGGGATCGAGGATCTGAGAGCGCTTTTCTACGCCAAACGCCAACTACCATCCCTACTTTACTGCTTTGCCGCGGGCGGACTCGTGGGTTCCGCGCCACTGGTCGTCGCGATCCTGTATCAGCCCACTTATGCAAAGGCTGCAGTCTACCTGCAGCTTCTGGCGATAGGGCCAATGTTTGCTCTGTCCACGAATAGCGCGAACGAAGCGTTGGTCGCGACCGGACGGATCCAGGCAACCCTATTTACGAGCATTGCGCGCCTGATCTGGCTCGGAATCGCCGCTCCTGCGGGATACATGATGGGCAAGGAAATCGGACTGGTTGCCGCTGTCGGGCTAATGGAGCCGGCAATATTGCTGTTCAAATGGATCCAACTGCAACGTGCTCGGCTGCTCGATATGCGGCATGAGGTAGTGTTTCTCTTGGCCGGTGGCGCGGGCGTGCTGGCAGGAATGGCGTTCGACTATCTGGTGCGCCATGCCCACTTGGTTTGAGCTGGAAGATCGACCGTCGAGGGCTCTGTACCGGATTTGCTCTCAACCATCGTGATAACCGGATTTCTGTCGCGGATAGCCACTAGCGCGGCCACGGTTCCAAACAGCGCGAATACGAACACCGCGGGCCGCGCGTTGAACGCGGTGAACACCAGCATCGACGCAGCCATTGCAAGGCCACCCAAGGCGAAGCAGGCAGCATCCATGCGCTCATTGGACCGCGCGCTCCACCGCCTTTGTCCCAACGCTTGACCAATGAAAAGGCCGTAGCAGCTTACGAATAGGGTGAAGCCTGCAATACCCGAGATCAGAAGCACCCAGAGATAGGCGTTGACGAAATCGACGATGCCTTCGCCCTGGCGCAGGTCGGATAATCGCTCGGTAATGTCGCGAAGCGCGAAGCCGAAGACCGGACTATCGCGAAACTCCTCCAACCCGCGCGTGAGTAGCATCCTGCGATAGTCCGACGTTTCACTGGAGGCTCCCGAAAGGCCAAGCGATTCGGACAGGGTCGCCGATGTCTGCGCCGCAATCGTCAGCGCCAGCCAAGCCCCCCCTGCCAGCAGCGCCAAGCGAACGATGCGCAGATATTGCCCGCGATAGGCCATTGCGACGACCACCGCGAGCAACAAGCCCATCCATGCGCCGCGCGATTGCGGTGCCATCAATCCGATGATCGCGATGGCCAACACCAGCAGATGATGAAAACGCGAACGAAACGCATCGCGCGCGAGCCACAGCGCGTAGGTGCAAATCGCCATGACGAACGCAGCCGAGGTCGATTCGAGAAAAGGACCCGCCGCGCGGAGCAGTCCGCCGCGCGACTTCACGAAATAATCGATCGGCACCATGTAGTTGACGTACAGCTGGTTATAGATCGGCCAGGCGCGCGAGACTTCGTAGAGAAGGATCGCTGCCAGCGCGACCGCGCCTGCGCCCAGCCACAGACGCATGTCGCGCATGGCGCCCAGCGTTGTGATCCCGCGGCTGACGATGAAATAAGGTAAGCCGAGATCGAACATGATGTTGATCGCGACCCTCAGGAAATGGGTCGGTGTGGCGCCCCGCGCCAGCGCAGCGACGAGCAGGAGAATGATGCCGATTGCTGCGACGTCGAACATTGCGCGTGGGTGCGCGCGGCGGCGATCGGCGAGCAACGCTGCGGCCGCACCCAACCCCAGCGCGTCGTGTACGCCAAAATCGAACAGCTTAATCGCGCCCGCTGCAGCCGGTGCGTCGAGCCCTGGCAGTAGCAACAGGCTGAACAGATAGACCGGGGCGATGCGGTCGCTGCGCCCCGACACAAGCGGCACCCAAAATAGCATCACCGCGTAAAGCAGTCGCGCGTCGGGAAGCGCCCAGGCGATGATCGGCATCGCTACCGCTGCTCCGATGACCCGATTGCCAAGCACGCGGGCGTGAGCAGGGGCGAGGCAGAACAAATAGAGCAGCATCGCCGCGCCCGACACCACCGCCAGATGCAGCGCGGCGGTCACGGATGCGCCTTTATGAAAGCGCGAACCGCTTCCAATTTTGGCGCATTACTTGTGGGTTGTCCGGCATATTCGCGCAGTCCCCATGCGCCATATTCACCGATTGGCGCAGTCGAGGCATAAAGGACGAGATCGTCGCCCATCTCGCGCCGCCACCGCTCCAGATAGGCGCGATAGGTCGCACCCATCAGTGAATCACGCTGGACGCGGCGCGCGAATTCGACGTCGCGCGTCACCAGATGCTGCCCGCCTTCATAGGCAATAAAGCGCTTGCCGAATTCGGCTGCGATCGCGCGGTTGCGGTGGGCGAACGAAAAGACATCGTCGATTGTCGCAGGCATCCGGTCGAAGACCCATTTCGGATCTGTGACGCGCTGTCCTTCCAGGTCGATCCAAATGTAGGGCGCAGTCGCCAGCGCATCGACGCAATCGGCCGTCTTTGCATGGCCTAGGATCACCCGCGCGCTTTCGGGATTGGCGTTGTGGCTGGCAGCGACGCGAATCAGCTTCCCAGGTCGATTGGCAAAAACTTCGCGCCAGATCGCCATCGCGGGGCACAGTTTTTGGGCGTAGCGGATGGCCTGAGCGCGCGTGGGGTCGCCACCGCCCAGGCCCGCCGCCAGCCCTTCGTCACGCGCCTGTCGTGCGGCCTCGAATTGATCGTTCCAAACCTCGTTTCCAAGCTCGACATAGACCGTAGCGGACGGGTCAACTCGTTCGTGGACCAGCCGAGCGAAGGCTCGGATATATGCGGCATCGGCGCGGTACGGCATCAGGAACCACGGATCGGCGCCGATCAGGTTGGATAGATCGACCATATCCTCGACCGACGCCCCCGCACTCGTCACTTGCGATGAACTAGCAGGGGTGCTGCGAGCATCCCAGCGCGCGGCAAAGTTGTCGTTGGTGCGTTGCCAGTCGAGAAACCGCAGCACCTTGAACCCTTTGAGAAAATCGATGAACTCGGGATGGAAGCGTTCCTTCGATGGACGCTCGGTTTCCCGGCAATCGATCTCTCGAAGCGGATCGGCCGGATCGGTTTGGCTGAGTTCGATCCAGCCACGTTCCTCCTCGCCGCCCACCGGGTTTAGCTGCAGCAACAACTCGCTTGGCGTGACTTGGATCGTGCGTGCGATCCCGCCTGTGTCTAGCTGACCCCGGCCCTGCCAGGTACAGCGGATTTGAGTGGGACGGAGCGGCGCAGGAGGAATGGTGAGCGTGCGAGGCGCCGTCTGGCCTGGCCGTAAAAAGCGCACCCATCCATCGGCATCAAGCTGATCGGGAGGCATCGATGACCAGCCTTGTCCGCGAGAGGAAAACCACTCGCTTTGGGAAATCAGGTTGGTGAAGACCTGCTGCCTGTAATAATCGTTGAGCCCGAAAAGGTTGAGGCCAATGCGGGTTGCAGGCGGGGGCGGTGCCGCTGGTGTGACGGTCGGTTGCTGAGAGGACGATCGATCAATAAGGCGCGGCGCTGCATGGGCGGCTAGAGCGAGGACCCCAATCGCCGCAAGTGCCAGCAATGCTCTTCGTTTCAAGCGTTGTAGCGGCGTATGCGTCCTTCGCCTACGTATCCTCTTGGCATCCGGTCGCTTCATGGTGCGTGAACCCCCGTTCTACCCATCGATAGTTTAGTGCAAGCGCTGGCGCCTGATATTGGGGAAACCGGGAAGGCGAATCGCGTGAGCAACCGCTAGGGGCGGTGAGCGACCGCCGGATGTGCTCGCCGCCAGTCGCGTGCGATTCCGAAGATTTCGGGGCCATCGACCAAGTAACGACGCCATAAACGTCGCGGATCACTGCCGAGCCGATAGAGCCATTCCATCGACAAATGCTGCATCGACTCAGGCGCACGGTTCTGAGCCCCGGTGAGGAAATCGAGACTGGCGCCGACGCAGAAACCAATGCCGGTCGCACCGCCCATCCGCGCGATCCGGTAAGCGAGCATTTCCTGCTGCGGCGACCCCAAGGCGAAGAAATGATAACGCGCGCGGGCATCGATCGCAAACCGCGCGGCGCACTCGACCGCGGCGGGATCGTCGATGAACCGCATCGGCGGTTCGTAATGCGCCACCGCGCGCAGGCCGTAACGATCAGCCAGCGCCGCGACACCGTCGGCGCCACCGCCAAGGATGGCGATGCGATCGTCGCGCCCGATCACCTTTTCGATCATCCGTATCGTCAGGTCGCTGCCCGGCAGCACCGGCAAGGGCAACCCGCTGCGACGTGCCAGCCGTGCGAGGATGCGACTGTCGCACAGGGTCATCCAGGCCGCGCGATAGGCGGGCCATAAGTCAGACCGATTGCGCTGAAGTCGAACAATGTGATCGACATTGGGTGTGACGATATAGGCGAAGGGCGCGTCGGGATCGCGGTTACGGATCACGTCGAACACATGCGCGTCGTCGTCGGCGGTAAAGGCCATGTCGATAAATTCTACCCGCGCAGCGACTGGTTGCAGCGCGGGCGAGCAATCTAAGTCGGACATTGGTCAGGGCCTCTCCAGTTCGTCCCGCGCCACCAGCGCATCGACCGGGCCGCCAGGGGGTGACGACGCATCGATCCGTCGGTCGAGCGGGGGGTGCCCGGGATGCGAATCCGACGCGGGGGGACCGCGATTATGAGGGATTTTGTGCCGATTTCTGCTTGGCGAACCCCCCTCGTGTTTCTGAGAAGGGTGGTTTCACAAAGGGCCGTGCGTGCAAGCGAGAAAGCCCTTTAGACGCCCCACTCTTTTCTCCCCACCCTCTAGTGCCAGCAGCAATCGCCGACTGTCGGCTGCGAACGTTGAGGCATAGGATTCGGCGCGATGTGGGAGGGCAAAGTGACATCGATATCCATAACCATCGTGCCATCGGTCGTGCGGCTGACGCTCGGATCGCTGCTGCTGATCGCGCCCATCGGCCCAGTCGATGCGCAGACCAGCGTGCCGCCTGCTACGGCTGCAGCGACCTCTCCGACCGTTACCCCGCAGTATCGCATCAACATCGGCGACGAACTCGACGTGTTCGTGTGGGGAGAGGAACGGATGCAGCGTGCGGTACGCGTCCAACCCGACGGCACCTTCGCATTTCCGCTGGCGGGGACAGTGAAGGCGGAAGGGCGCAACGTATCCGACATCTCGAACGAGATCCGCGAACGCATTTCGACCAATTACCGGTCCGCGCCGCCGGACGTGACCGTATCGGTGCGTGCGGCAACCGAAATGCGCTTTTATGTCGTCGGCAAGGTGCGCGAGGCGGGCAGCTATACCAGCGGGACGAAGGTCAACGTGCTCCAGGCGCTGAGCATGGCGGGGGGCGCGGCGGAGTTTGCCGATCTGCGCAACGCCGTGATTCTGCGCCAGCGGCCCGACGGGTCGCAGGTGGTCGAACCGGTGGAACTGACCATGATCCTAAAAGGCCGCCGCGCGCTGTCGGCCGGGGCGCTGCAGCGGGCTTTGCCGACGCTTGGCAGCGGTGACGTTCTTGTCATCCCGTGAGCGGATCGCCCGCCCGTTCGCGTTTGCGCCCGGTTTCGCGATGCTGGCAGCGCTGGTCGCCGCGGCCCCGGCAGGTGCGCAGACCGTGACCAGCATCGAAGCCGATCTCGGCGTGATCGCATCCGACAACCCGTTCCTGCTGGATGGTGGCGACACCGAGGCGCTTGCATTGGAATTTGCGGTACGGCCCGAATTGCGTTTGCAGCCCGGCCCCACCACATTTGTCGAGATAGATGGAGAGGCGGCCTATCGTCGCTATCTGCGCCGCTACGGCGATTTCGTTACCGGTCATGCCGATGCGGTTGTTCGGCACCGGGCGAGCGATTTTCTATCTGCAGATGCGCGGCTGTCCTATGCGCGCGAATTGCCGATCGATGCACTGACCGACAGCATCGATTTCGCGGTCGATCCGAATAGCGTTCGGCAGCGTATATCTGGTCGCACGACGGCAACGCTGACCGTTAGCGCACGCGACCGGATGACGCTGGGTGCCGGCTTCGACCGCATCCGGTATGCACGACCAAGCCCGTTATCATCGACGCGTTCCTGGCATGTCGATGCCGAATGGACCCGGCGGCTGACCGAACGGCTTCGCGCCGGGCTGATGGCGACAGCGACCAACACCAATATCTCAGGTGTCGGCAATCTGTCGGGCATCGGCGTTCGCGCCGTCGCTGAATACCGCTTTTCCAGCACGCTGGAGGCGCGTGGCCAGCTGGGTGTCGAATGGACCCGTTACCAGATTACCGACGGCCAGAGGCGCGCGCGACTGAGCGGGAGCGGCAATGTCTGTTACCGGCCCCAGCGGATTGAGGCCTGCGTTACTGCATCGCTCCAGAACGAAGTCAGCGGCATCGGGGGATTGCAGCGCGAAACATTTGTCGGCGGAACGTTCCGCTACCGTATCAACGAATCCAGCAGCGTCACTGCGCTGGGCGAATACCGCGCCGCCGACCTGACAGGCCCTGTCATCGCGGCGGCGCGGACCAATGCGACGCGGTTGGGTGCCGGTTACGAACGACGCATCAGCCAGCGGCTGACGCTGACAGGAAATGTCGATTATCTGCGTCGCGCATACCTATCCGGAAATCGTGCCGACGGGTTCGCGGTTCGGATCGGCGTGACGCTCACGGGGGACCGGAGATGACCGAAGAACTGGCACCATCAGGCCCAACGTTCGACGTGCGCGAGCTTCTGACAATCCTTTACCGCCGCCGGTTGTGGCTGATCGTAGTGTTAGTCGCCTGCTTGATTGGCGCCTTGTCGCTTCAAAAGTCGATCTACCGCTCTTCGGCGACCTTGTTGATTGATTCCCAGCTGATCCCGACAACATTGGTCGCGTCGCCGATCACCAGCGTGGCGAACGAGCGAATTGCCAAGATCCGGCAACAAGTGGTGAGCCGCGACAGCCTGACCGCGATCATCGTCGAACACGGGCTTTATGCCGACGAACGCGCGCCGCTGCCGCTTGACGATGTGCTCAACAAAATGCGTGGTGCCATTGGCGTCGATTTGGTCGGCACGACCGAAAATGGCGGCGACCGGACGATCGCCTTCACTTTGTCCTTCGCCTATCGCGACCCAGCGACTGCGCAAGCGGTGACGCGCACCCTGACCGACATGTATCTCGACGCGGACAAACGCATTCGAACCGAACAAGCGAGCGGAGCCGCCGCCTTTATGGGTCGACGCGCCGACGAACTTCAACGCCGCCTGGGCGCGCTGGAGGAAAGTCGACGTTCGATCGAGGCCCGTTATGCAGGTGCCTTACCAAGTCAGGTCGCGCTCAGTGCTCAATCGGAATCGACGCTTCGAGCAGAAATAGCGCGCATCGACGCCGAGAGTCAGGGATTGGCGCAGCAAGCAAGCTTGCTCGCCGCACGCGAGCGCGAAATCGCGCAGGCACCACGACCTGAAGCCGAGGCACTTCGCCGCGCCGAGGAACGTCTAAATCAGTTGAGCGCGACCTATTCTGACGATTATCCCGAGGTCGTCGCTGCCCGCGCATCCGTCGAGCGCCAACGCGCGACATTAAACTCCGTCCCTCGTTCCGGGGGCGAGGTCGTGCAACGCGAGATCGCCGCCGGACGCGAACGCATTCAAATGCTGGCCGGGCGTCGCGCCCAATTGGTCGCATCGATGGGGGAGATGGATCGACGCACCGCGCTTGCACCGCAGGCGTCTTATGAACTGACCATGGTCGAGCGTGAGTACGACAATCTGCGCCGCCAATATGAGGATTTGCGCGAAAAGCAGCTCGACGCTCAAGTGGCAGCCAATTTACAGGCCGAGGACAAGGGCGAGCGTTTCTCCGTCGTCGATGAGCCGAGCTATCCGTACCAGCCGATCGGGCCTGGACGGATCATGCTGCTCGCGGTTGGACTGATCGGCGGACTTGGGCTCGGCAGCGTGCTGACCATTGGGTTCGAACTGTTGCGCGGCACGATCCACGGCGAAGCGACGCTGGCGCGGATCATCGGCAGCGCACCGATCGGAATCGTGCCGCTCGATCGTCGTCCAGCGGGGGGATGGGGCCCGGGATGGCTTCGATCGATTTGGCCGGGCGGAGGGAGGGAGGGCCATGCAAGCTAAGACCGGAACCATCAAGCGACTGGCAGCCATCGCGGGCGACGGGCACGCCGAACCGCTGGACCTGACGCACGAATTTTTGGCCGAAAATCATGTCGTCGGGTTCGACAACCTTGCCGAGCGCGCGCATTCCTTCATCGCGCTGCGATCGAAGCTGATGAAACATGTGCGGGAGACCGGCCAGCGCGTGTTCGCGGTGACGTCGGTTCAGCCCGGCAACGGTAAAACGCATGTCGGGGTCAACCTGGCTGCGGTGCTCAGCCGAATCGCGCCCACGAAGCTGATCGAGCTGGACCTTCGACGACCGACGATTGGCACCAGGTTGGGGGTCGGACAAACCTCTATCGGTATCGACGATTTCCTGGACGGCAACGCGCGTTGGCAGGATAGCGTCGAGCATATTCACGGTTTCGACCTGACGGTGCACCGCGTACGCCAGCCGCGTGCCGATGCGGGGGCGCTGCTGGGATCGCTGCGCACGCGACATTTGTTCGAGGCGATCCGCGAACTGCCCGATGCGCCGATCTGCATCATCGACACGCCACCGGTGTTCATCGACGACGATTTCATGTTGGTCGCGCCGGGCCTGGACGGGGTGCTGATGGTCGTCGAGGAGGGGCGCACGACGCGGCGCGCATTGCGCGACACGATCGACGCACTGAAGCCTACCCCGGTGCTGGGCACGGTGCTCAACAAGTCGATCTCGAGCGCCGCAACCCGGATCGACTATGGCTATTATCACTATGCCGATGCGCCGCCACGCGGTTGGCGGCAGCGGGCGCGCGCCGTCTGGAACCGTATCCGACCCTGATACTCACAGCTCTGGAAAAACGCCGGGAGGGCGATGTGGAAGCGATTAGCGGATCCCTCACGGCGGAAGCTGTGACAAGTAATTCCCCAGGCCTTGCCCAGCGGCTGCGCGACCGGTTCGCGAGCCATCGGGCGTGGTTGCGCGACCTGCCCGCCCGATCGGCGCTTCGGTTGTGCAACCACCCCCGCATTCGCCAGACGCTCGGCCTGCGTCACGCGCGTGCGATCGAACGCCATAGCCCGCCTGTTCTTGCAGGAATTGACGCCCGCATCGTAGAGGCATTGAATCGCGACGGCATTTTCGTCGCTAGCCTGTCTGCCCTCGGCCTTACCGCGCACGAAGTTCTAATCGAACAGGGTATGCTCTTGGCTGATCGCTATGCTGCCGAAGCAAGGATGCGCGCGGCGCGCGGCGAGCCATTCCTTTACATTCCGCCCGACTGGCTGGCTGAGCATCCCGAATTCTTCGTCTGGGGGGTGCAGGACCGACTGCTCGACATTGCCGAAGCCTATATCGGACTGCCACCCGCCTATGATGGCGTCTGCATCAACTACACGGTTGCCGACGGACGCGAGGTCGCGACCCGGAAATGGCACCGCGACTGGGAAGACCGGCGGGTGCTGAAGGTCGCGGTCTATCTGCACAGTGTCGATGAAGACGGTGGGCCGTTCCAGATGATCAAACGCCACGACTCGGCGCAAAGCGATGCCCATGGATATCGTTATGGTCTTGCCAGCGATGCCGATCTTTCGGACCGGCTGGGCCAAGATTATCGTCAGGATATCATTAGTTGCGAGGGCGAAGGGGGAACCGCGATCTTCACCGATACCGCGCGCTTCTTCCACCGGGGCAAGCCCGCAACGGCCCGCGACCGGGCGGCAATCTTCTACAGTTACTTCGCCGAACGACCGCGGCATCCGTTCCTGTGCGAACGAACCGGTATGGCGCGGCGAGAAATCGCGCGGTTCGCCGCGAAGATGCCCGCGCGCCAACAACGCGCGGCGCTATGGCGCGACCGGCTGCCGCTGGCGTTGCGGCTGATTCCGTCCGCGCGGCTTTAAGCGTGGCGCGCAAACAGATCGGCAAGGATCGCCGCGCTCGCGTCCGGGTCGTGACGGTCGCGGACCCGTATTTGGCCGACTGCACCCATGCTTGCCAGCACCTCCAGCGGTGCGTCGAGCGCGGCGCGGATTGCGTCTGACAGCGCGTTGACACACCCGGCGGGGATCAGCCACCCGGTTTGCGCATCGACCAGTTCGGGAATGCCGGCGATGGCAGTCGCGATGACGGGGCGACCCAGCGCCAGCGCCTCCATGATGCCAACCGGCAATCCTTCGGCGAAGCTGGGGAGGACGAAGGCGCACGCGGTCGCGACTTCTTCAAGCACCCGTTCGGGCGAGCACCAGCCCAGCAATCGAACACGATCGCCGATGCCCAGATCGGCGATCCGCGCTTCGATTGCCGGGCGTTGGTCGCCGTCACCAATGATCTCGATGCGAAACGGGGGAAGGTCGTGCAGCTTGCCCACCGCCTCGATCAGCAAAGGCAAACCCTTTTGTGCACTCAGCCTGGCGACGCAGACCAGACGGCGCGTATCGGCGGCACGTGGTTCGGCGGCGAGAAAGCGCGGCGCGACCGAGCATGGGACGACTGCGATCCGGTTCCAATGCGCAGGATCGGACCAGCGCATCAGCTGGCTGCGACCGAAACTCGACACGGCGACCGTGAAGGCGGCATCGGCGATCTTGCCGCCAAGGTCGAGGTCGGAGGGTGCGTCGAACTCGTCGGGACCGTGGACCGTGAAGCTGTAGCTGACCCCCGACAAACGTGCTGCCAGCCGCGTTACGCTGGCGGAGTTGGTGCCGAAATGGGCGTGGACGTGACGCAGCCCGGCGCGTCGCATCGCATCGGCTAGCGTCACGGCCTCGGCCAGGTAACCACCGGCGCGGAGCAGGTTGGCACGACTGAACCCGCTGCGACATGTTTGCCGGATTGCCGCCCGAAATGTCGTAGTCGTGCGAACCGGATGCGCGATGATCTGTCGTATAAGGACAGACACCAGTTTCGGAATGTCCAGCAGGATGTCGGTTCGGGCTGCCTCCGCATGGTCGGAATCGTCGGATAGCGAGGTTGATCGGCGGACGGAGAACCGCGAAACTTCGCATCCTGCGCGTTCCAGCGCCTCGATCTCGGTGCGGATGAAGCTGTGGCTGATCGCAGGGTAGAGGTTAGTGAGATAGGCGATCCGGACCGTTGCCCTCGGAGCGTACCGTTCGACATTCGCGTTTGCCAGATCGACCGCGCGTTCTCCACGTCGGGCCGATCCCCCGACCGCGGGCGCGACACGCTGTGCGATAGCCATGCGGAAGTCCCCCGACCGTTCGTTTTCGCGTTTGCTAGAATGACGCAGGCGCGCGTCCGCGCCCATCCGCATTTCTCCCAATCAATTCTGCCTAATCGAACCTCCGTCCCCGGTCCGCCGAATGCAGTCCGGGCGCGCTCTGTGGGACACTCTCCTTCGTTACGTGGGAGGGAATTCATGATCTACGTTGCCATTTTGGTGTTGGTCTGGCTGCTGCCGACCTTCGTATTCGTCGTCGCAGCGATGTTTGCCATCCTCGCAAGCCTGGCCGGTGCCGATGCCGCGCCTTCCACCCTGCCGCCGCCCGTCGAGCTGGTGGGGGCGGCCGACATTGGCGTCTGATGTCGCCCTGATGGATCGCACCGCGGCGGCGGCACCGCGGCGACGGGGGTCGCTGCGTCCAGCAATTCATGCGCTGCGCGGCAAGATCGGGCGCGGCCTGCCCGATCTGACAACGGTCGCCGTCGATCGCTGGATCGTGGAAGAGGGAACCCCGGTAGAGGTGCGGCCCGCGCGATGCCTGCCCGGCCAGATCGATCGGATCGGCGTTGCCGCATTCGGCAGCCATGACGACGTAGTGCGCGACCTTCGCGGGGGGTTCGAATCGCGCCAGTCGCCGACGGTCGCATACCGGCTGCGCCATGTGTTGCTGTTCGACGGGGTGCTGCACGCAGATGGCGCGTGGCGTCATCTGCGCCCGCGCGGCAGGCATTTTCCGGTCGCCCGCGCGATCGAGGAGCGCGACCTGGGCACGCTGTACGAAAGCTGGCCCGGCAATCGCTGGTTCGGCAACTGGCTGATCGACGATTGCCTAACCTATCGCCTGGCCGAGAGCGTCGGTCGGCCGATAACCACACAGATGCCGGTTGGCCACATGCGGTCTTACGAACGAGCGCTCGAGATGAGTCCGGAACGGGTCCAGGCGGCGTGGTTCGACGATCTGGTGCTGTTCGAGGACCGCACCCATAATGAAGGCCGTCGCCAGCGCGCCGACGATCTGCGCCACCGACTGGTGGGCGAGGAGCCGCCCCGCCACCCCGGCGTCTATTTATTGCGCGGTGCCAGTGGCGCGCGCCGAACAATGTCGAACGAGCATGTCGTCGTCGACCGATTGGCGCGGCGCGGCTTTCGCATTCTTGATCCGATCGCATCGTCACTCGACGAGATCGTCCAGGCCTGTGCTGGGGCAAAAATCATCGCAGGGATCGAGGGGAGCCATTTGTGTCACGGCCTGATGACGATGCCGCGCGGGGCGGGGCTATGCGTGATCCAGCCGCCCGATCGGGCGGTAACGGTGCTGAAACTGGCGACCGATCGTCAGGGTCAGGATTTCGGATTTGTGGTGGGGAAGGGGACCAATGAAGCGTTTATTGCAGATATCGACGAGATCGAACGCACGCTCGACCTCTTCTGACGTCGATCAGTTTTCGGCAACCCGCTCGGCGTGGGGGGTGTTGCGGGCCGATTATCGTCGGCATGGGTCGCGACTGCTGAACGGCGCGTTCTTGTCGCTGGTCCTCTATCGCTATGGCCGCTGGGCGCTGGCGCGGCGGCACGGCTTGTCGCGCAAGCTGGCGTCGAAACTCTATGGCTTCTGCTACCTGTTCGTCGCCAACCTGACCAAGATCTGGCTTCCGCCCCAAGCGACGATCGGGGTCGATCTGCACATCGTCAATAACGAAGGCTCGCTGTCGGTCCATCCCGGCGCCGTGATTGGCGACAGGCTGGGGGTCATGCACAACATCACGATCGGTACCAACATGCGCGAGGGCGCGCCGGTGATCGGCGACGATGTATTCATCGGTGTCAATTCGACCGTGCTGGGTAAGATCCGCATCGGCGACCGGGTGCGGATCGCCTCCAATACCGCAGTGACGACCGACGTTCCGTCGGACTCGATCGTTGTAGGATCGCCCGCGAGAATTTACCCGCGGCTGGGGCCGTTCAGATGAATGCCCTTTCCACAACCTTTTACGAGCTGTTCGCCGACAATCTCGCCAGGCGTGCCGACAAGCCGCTGATCGTCGATCCTGAACGCAGCTACACCTACGCAGAGGTCGGCGCGCTGTGCGACTGGATCGCCGCGTGGTTGGTCACCGCTCGGGTACTGCGCGGTGACCGCGTGATCGTTCAATTGCGCAAGTCCGCGCACGAAGTTGCAGCGATGCTCGCGGTCGCGAAGATCGGGGCGGTGTTCGTCAACGTCAACGCGGCGCTGACGGCCGATCAATTGCGTTTCATCGCTCAGGATTCGGGGGCGGCGGCCTTCATTCTTGAACCCGCCGCTGCCCCCGCCGTTGATGGCGCACGGATCTTGCTACCCGCCGAGGACACCGGCGCATTCGTCGAGCCCGCCCCGCGAGTTGGAATCGCGCCGGTGCTCGACTGCGACCTTGCCGCGATCATCTATACCTCCGGATCGACAGGCACGCCCAAGGGGGTCATGCTGAGCCATCGCAATATCGTCACCGGCTCGCGATCGGTCGCGCGCTACCTTAACCTTGCCGAAGACGACCGGCTGCTGAGCGTGCTGCCCTACAGTTTTGACTATGGCCTGAACCAGTTGACGACGATGCTGCTGATGGGCGGCACCATAGTCCATCACCGCGTCGCGATGGCGAGCGAGGTGGTACACGCGATGGTGCGGCATGACATCACCGGCCTGGCTGCTGTGCCGCCACTGATGATCCAGCTCGTGCGATTACTCGCTGCGCAGACGATCCCTCTCCCGTCATTACGTCGAGTCACGAATTCGGGCGGCGCGATTCCCGATGCGACGCTGTCCAGGATGCCCGACGTGTTTCCCGGCGTGGACATCGTGCTGATGTATGGCCTGACCGAGGCCTTCCGCTCGACCTTCCTTTCGCCCGATCGGTTTATGGAAAAGCGCGGATCGATCGGGCGATCCATCCCAAGCGCCGAAATCCACGTCATCAAACATGGCGGGGGCGTCGCTGGTCCGGGAGAGCAGGGCGAGCTGGTTCACCGCGGGCCTTTAGTCAGCATGGGCTATTGGAACCGTCCGGACGCGACCGCGGAAAAAATTCGCCCTTGCCCTGAACTCGCCGCCCGGATTGGTAACGAGCCCGTGGTCTATAGCGGCGATACCGTCCGGATCGACGCCGACGGCGATCTGTGGTTCGTCGGGCGCACCGACGCGCTGATCAAGACCAGTGGTTTCCGCGTCAGCCCCGACGAGGTGGAGGACATTGTCCACGCCGGTGGCCAGGTTGCCGACGTCGTCGCGTTTGGCGTCGCCGACGACCTGTTGGGCCAGAACGTGCAGGTCGCGGTGACGCTGCTGCCCGGCGCGACGCGCGACGCGCTGATGGCGCACTGCCGCCGCGCGATGCCGCCCTACATGGTGCCGCGCGCCATCCATGTCTGGCCCGACGCCATGCCGCGCACGCCGAGCGGAAAGCTCGCGCGACCCGATGTCGTGCTCCGCACGACCGCCGCGCAATCAGAACCTGTCAGCCTCCAGGAACCGACGCCATGATGATCGACCATGTAAGACTGCTCGACAATGTCCGCGAATTGTCCGGCCTGAACGGGACAGCCACGATCGACACGCCGCTCTTTTCGTCGGGCGCGCTCGATTCGGTGGCGATGCTGTCGCTGATCGCGCTGGTCGAGGAGTCGGCCGGCATCGAGATTCATGCACAGGATGTGACACTCGACAATTTCGACAGCGTCGAGCGCATCGTCCGATTTGCCGAAAGTCGCACCCCATGATCGATGCTGCGCTCGACCCCTGGCTGCGCCAATCGGCGGACCGGTACGGCACGCCGTGCTTCGTCTATTTCACCGCGCCGATCGAGGCGCGCATCGCCGCGCTCGACCATGCGTTTGGTGGCCGGTTCGATCTAAGCTTCGCGGTGAAGGCCAATCCCAATCCGGCGATGCTCGCATGGTTGGCACCGCGCATCCCGCTGCTCGACATCTCCTCGATCGGGGAGATGCGGTTGGCACTGCGCAGCGGATGGGACGCGGCACGGCTGAGCTTCACCGGACCGGCCAAGCGCGACGCCGAATTGGCCGAGGCGATCGCGGCCGGGATCGGCGAGCTGGTCGTCGAAAGCCCGCGAGAGGCGGTCGCCGCCAATGCCATTGCGCGGTCGATGGGACGGCGTCAGGCCGTGCTGATCCGCATTAACCCCGATGCCGTGCCGCGCGGGTTCGGCGACCAGATGGCCGGTAGCCCGTCGCCGTTCGGGATCGACGTCGAACAGACCGCAGAGGCATTGCCGCTGATTCTGGCGCTTCCCCATCTACGAGTACGGGGCTTCCACATCTATTCGGGCACGCAATGCCTGCGTGCCGATGCCGTGGTCGAGAATTATCGCACCTTCATCGCGCTATTTCGGCATCTGGCCGAAGCGCACGGTCTTGCGCCCGACAAGCTGGTGTTTGGGTCGGGGCTCGGCATTCCTTATCATGAAGGCGATACGCCAATCGACCTGGATGCGGTCGTAGCGGGCATTACGCCCGCGCTCGATGCGTTGCGCGCCAATCCGCGGTTCGCGCGGACACGCCTTGCCCTCGAACTCGGCCGTTACCTGGTGGGGGAGGCGGGGTATTTCGTCACGCGCGTCGTCTCTATCAAAGAATCGCGCGGCAGCCGGATCGCGCTGTGCGACGGTGGTATGAACAATCACCTGCCGGCAAGCGGATTGTTCGGCATGGTGATTCGACGTGCTTACAAAATGCACAAGGTCGGCGGTGAAGGACCGACCGAAAAGGTCGATGTGACGGGGCCGCTTTGCACGTCGATCGACCGGCTGGCAGGCGGGATCGACCTTCCGAATCTTGAGCCCGGCGATTTGATCGCAGTGCACAACAGCGGCGCTTACGGCCTGACCGCGAGCCCGATGCATTTCATCAGCCATCAGCCACCGGTCGAGGTGATGGTGGATGCAGTCGCGATACGCGCAATCCCTCGCGATTGGGCAGCGCATTGCCAGCCTCTACCCGCCAGGCTGGTCGACCATGACGCCGCCTGAAGGAGTATCCGCCCTCGCGTTCGAAGAGTTCGGCGTTGCTTCGATCCATCCGGGTATCGGCAGGCGAAAACGGAGTAAGGCGCACCGACGGCTTCAACTCTATATTCTGATGGCTGTGATCGAATGGATCGCGATCGCCGCCAGTTTCGAGATGGCGAGTATCGCTCGACCCGAATTCGGCGCGATCCTGCCGGGTGAACCGCTGTTGCTGGTGCTCGCCACGCTACACGTCGCGTTGACCTTCCAGCTTGGCGGTTACGGGCTTCGGATGCTGAGGAGTTGGACCGCTGGACTGCGCATGGCGCTTAGCGGACTATTCCTGTCGGCGCTTCTAGTTGTCGGCATCGGGTTCGCGTGGGAGTTGGACGTCGATGTTTCGCGCGGATTTTTCGTTTCGGGCATCGCCGCCTCGGCGGTGGCGGTGGTCGCTGCGCGACGGTTCATGCACTGGTTGGCGCAGCGCAGCTTTCCCGATGGTCCGATCGAGGTAATCGTCATCGCCGACGATCCGGTGGCCGCCGCCGAACTCGGTTACAGCACGATCGACGCGCGTCAGTTGCGCCCGGCCTGCGATCTCGACAGCCCCGAATCACTCGACCGGCTGGGCCGGACGATCTGGCGCGCCGATCGCGTATTGCTGGCGTGCCGCCCCGCTGACCGCGAAGCGTGGGTGCTGGCGCTTAAGGGCTCCGGCATCGACGTCGAACTGCTGCTCCCCGAATTCGAGGCACTCGGGATATTGAGTGTCGATCGCCACCGCGGACGGATTGCGGCATGCGTGTCGAAAGGTCAGCTCGCTTTGCGCGACCGGATGGTGAAGCGCGGTTTCGACCTGATCGTGGTGATCTGGCTATTGCCGTTGATGTTGCTGGCGCTGCTGGTCGTGTCGATCGCGATCAAGCTCGACGATGGCGGGCCGATCTTCTTCGCGCAACGACGGATCGGTCAAGGAAATCGCTTTTTCGACCTGTTCAAGTTTCGCACCATGCGCGTCGAGCAGCTCGATGATAGAGGACACCGGTCGACCGCGCGTGGCGACGCGCGGCTGACCCGCGTCGGCGGCTTTCTCAGGCGGACCAGCATCGACGAACTGCCGCAATTGCTCAATGTCCTGCTCGGCAGTATGAGCATTGTCGGGCCGCGCCCACACGCGACCGGATCGACCGCGGAAGACCAATTGTTCTGGGCGGTCGATCGCCGTTACTGGCTGCGCCATGCCGCCAAGCCCGGATTGACGGGGCTCGCGCAGATTCGGGGCTTTCGCGGGGCGACCGATACGCGCGGCGCGATCGTCCACCGGATTCAGGCCGATCTGGAATATGTCGCAGGCTGGTCGCTGTGGCGCGACATGCGGATATTGGCGGCGACGGTCGGCGTGCTGGTCCATCCCAATGCCTTTTGATGTCGCCCAACCAGCATCGCCCACCGTCGATCGCCTTCCTGATTCCACCGATGGTGTCGCAACAGTCGCTGACGCAGGCTGGCCAGTGAAGGAGGCCATCATGGACTGTCCCGCCTGTTCCGGGTTGATGCGTCGCTGGATCGCGATGCCGATCGACGCAAAGAAGGACGAACCGACGCCGTTCGGCCGAATTTTGCGATGCGACGGCTGCGGCCTAGCGCGGTCGTCGCGGATGCCCGATCCGGCCGAGGTCGGCGGCTTCTACGACCTCAAATCCTACTACACCCATGGCGAGAGTCACATGCACGCCGTTTCGCCCGGCCTGATCGACCGCATCCTGATCCGACTCGCTTGGGCCGCCGACCGTGCGACGCCGTTCGATGTTGATGCCGTCGCGGCGATGCTTCCGTCCGGTGGGCGCGTGCTCGACATTGGCTGCGGCGACGGCGAGAAGCTGGCTGCGTTTCGTGAGCGCGGATTCGACGTGCTGGGCATCGACCCCGATCCCGGATCGCGCGCCTATGTCGCATCGCAGGGGCTAACGGCGCTACCAGGCACCGCAGAGGCGCCGCCCTCCGAACTCGCGGATCGGCGCTTCGACTTGGTCATCATGTCGCATGCGCTGGAGCATTGTATCGATCCGATGCGTGCACTGGCGACCATGCGGCAACTCACCGCGCCGGGCGGAATCGGCTATATCGAGGTGCCGAACGCCGCCTGCCACCATTTCGAGACGTTTCGACAATGCTCCGAGATGTTCGATGCTCCGCGGCATTTGTGGTTCTTCACCCCCGATGGGCTGGCGAAGATGGCGGACGCCGCCGGGCTGGACATCGCGGCGTGGCGGCACAACGGCTTCACCCGGCTGTTCACGCCGAGCTGGCGCGCGTGGGAATGCGAAATTCACGACCGGCTTGCACGCCGTGGCATAGCGGGCGGGGCCAAGCGTCATTCGCGGTGGCGCAGCGTCATGCTGCTCGCGCGGGCTGCGTTTGCGCCCGCAAACCGAAAATATGATTCGATCGGCATCCTGACGCGGGTGCCCGACCGGTCGGGGGCGACGCTCCGCGTCGCAGCTTAGAGGTGGTCGGCGCGCGCTTCCAGACAGGGCTGCAAATCGGAGGGTTGTTTGCGATCTTCGTCATGCTCACCGCGCCTGCCGATCAGCCGGGCGTTGCCGCCGCGCGGCCCGTCAGGCCGGCGATGCCCGCGACAGCCGCACCGCCGCTGATCGGTTTCCTCGACCATATCGCCAGCGACCGGCGGCCCCCGGCATTGGTTGCGGCGCAGACACGCAACGCCGCCATCCCCTTTGCCCGCGTGCCGACACGGAGCGCGCCGCCTTTCTTCATTTCGGGCGAGGTCGCTGATCGCACCCGCGCGGCCGACTGCCTGGCAGCGGCGGGATATTACGAAGCCGGGAATGACACGCGCGGGCAGCGCGCGGTGATGCAGGTTGTGCTCAACCGGATGCGCAACCCGGCCTATCCGCGATCGGTTTGCGGTGTGGTTTTTCAGGGCAGCGAGCGCAGCACGGGGTGCCAGTTCACCTTTACCTGCGACGGTGCGATGACCCGGCACCGCCCCTCGGCGAGCGCGTGGGAAGCGGCGCGGCGCACAGCGATCGAGGCGTTGAACGGCGTCACCGATGCGACGGTTGGCCACGCCACTCATTACCACACCGATTGGGTGCATCCTTATTGGAGCCGTACGCTCGACAAGATCGCGGCGGTCGATTCCCACCTATTCTTTCAGGCTAGCGCGTTGCGGCCCGGCAACTTCACGGGCAGCTACGCAGGTGTGGAGCCGAGCATCGCGCGATTGGGCTGGTTGTCGGGTATCCACCGCGATACCGCAAGTTCGGGAGCTATCGCGGCCATGCCTGCCGATGCGCCAGATGCGGTGGCGCTCGCCGCAACCGCCCTGGAGGTTGCAATGGTTGCGTCCCCCCCCCCCGAACGTTTGCCCGATCGCTCCGATGCGCCCGCTGACGGCGTGTTCCTTGTCGCGCTCGACGCGGGGGCCGACCCCGATAGCTTTCTCCAACTCGCAATCCAGCGTTGCCAAGGGTTCGCGCAGTGCAAGCTGATCGGCTGGACGGACGCAAGGCACCGACCGAGCCGTTTTCCGATGCCGGGTAGCGCGATCGACGCGATCTCGTTCAGCTATAACCGCACAGGCGTGGGCGCGGCCGAGGAGGTACGCTGGAGCTGCGCGGAGTTCCGACGGACCAAACCCGTCGAGTGCCTGCGGCGGGGCTGATCCGCGAGGGTAGTTGATGTAAATTTTGTGCGGTTCGATGGTCGCTGGCCGCCGGCCCGCAAAGTGCCAGTTTCGCGATATTCGATCGGTCTGCGGTGTGTTGCCCGCTAACATAAGGCGCAAAACGGAAAA
Organism: Sphingomonas sp. AX6; assembly: GCF_902506605.1. Taxonomy (GTDB): domain Bacteria; phylum Pseudomonadota; class Alphaproteobacteria; order Sphingomonadales; family Sphingomonadaceae; genus Sphingomonas. The sequence continues at coordinate 2,638,429 of NZ_LR733979.1, read as the reverse complement.
CCGTCAGGCGGCTGATCTTCCTATCACCCGACGTTCGAAGGGCCACGCCGTGGCCGGAATACGAATGGCGGTTACTCCAGGCCTGTTGTTTGAAACCTGACGGTCCGCAGCCGGCCCACAAACGGCGGGTCTGGTCTCGGCGACGGTTGCCGTTCGGCAATGGATCGCTTGCGTTCTGGTCGCTCGATCCAGTTGGACGGAAGGGGACGCTAGGATTGCATCGTCGTACCCATCACATTCAATCCGTTAGGGGGCCGACGCTTCGCCCGAGTAAATGATCGACCTTGCCGGCGATCGCAGCTCAGGAGGGCATCGATCTCACGAGACGAACAACTGTGCCGCATGCGGGAGTTGATATTGATTCGGACCTTCCAGGACCCTGCAAACGTTGCCAGATCCACGTCCGAGAAGGAGATGGCTATGTGCACCAGTATCACAGGTTTGTTTGAGACCCGCCGAGATGCCGAAATGGCGGTTGAGCGGCTTGTTCAAGAATTTGATGTTGAGAGAAGCGATATCTTTATCGCGGCCGAGGGGGCTCAAAACAGCGCGGGTGTCGAGGTGGACGGATCCGATAGCTCTACCATTCCACCTGGCGAAGAAGCTCGCAACGATGGCGCGCATGCTGGTGGCGTACAGGTTTCGGTCGATGTGAATAACCCTGCCGCCGTCGAGGAAATCGTCAGCGCGTTCGACGAATTCGATGGCGCTACAAAGGTCGATAAATGAGCGATGCTGCTAACAACGTTGGCGGAAACATCGGCGCAGCTTTTCCGACCAGGCCCAACCGCGCCGAGCGACGACGGCTCGCGGCCGGGACAAAGCGGCCGGATAACGCCTGCGCTTGCTGCCAACCCGCAGCCAGTGATGCTGCCATTGATATCCATGGCTCCCAAATAGACGGCCGAATTAAATCCTAAATTGGTGTTGGAGGCGTCATTTCACAGTGAGCACCACCCATCCTCACGAGCTCCAGCGTTTCATCAGCGCGCAGGACGGAACCTATACGGAGGCGCTTGCGGAAATCCGGCGGGGTCGGAAGCGGACGCACTGGATGTGGTTTATCTTCCCCCAGCTTGCAGGCTTGGGCAGAAGCGAAATTGCCAAGCACTACGCAATCGGTTCGATCGATGAGGCCAAGGCTTATCTGACCGATCCGATCCTCGGTCCCAGACTGCGCGAAGCCGTTGCCGCGCTGCAGGATCTCCAAGACGTGAGCGCAATCGACGTGTTTGGTGAAATCGATGCGCTCAAGCTACGATCATCGCTGACGTTATTTAGCATGGCCGGTGGCGGGCCTTTGTTCGAAGCCGCGATCATTCGGTGGTTTGGCTCACCTGACCCCGCAACCGTCGCGCTGATCGACCGTAAGAGATCTGACTGAATCCCGGTCACGCGTTTCGAACGCGTTGTGCAGGTGCTGAAAGCGCCGAACGGACGTTGACGCGACAGTTCAGAAAGTGGAACATTATAGGAACACAGTGAGTCGTTCCTGCAATGCCCCCTACAAATGCTCTTCGCGATCAGATCGCTGCCCTTAGGGCCGCCGTCGCACCGGATCAGACTGCGATGAAGGCTGTGCTTCCGTTTGGTATTGACGAAATAGATGATCAACTCGCGTGCGGCGGGCTGATCACGCAGGCGCTTCATGAAATCGCACCTACGACGTCGACCTTAACCGACGACGCGTGCGCCGCGCTGTTTACAGCAGGCATTGCCGCTCGATTTGCTTCGGCGCCAAACGCAAACGTCCTTTGGGCGCTGTCCCGCTACGATCTTTACGCTCCTGGACTCGAGCAGGTGGGCCTAGGCCCTGCAAAACTGATCCACGCCGAAGCGCGTGAAGATGCCGATGTGCTTGCCTTGGTGGAAGATGCCGCTCGACATGGCGCGTTTGCGGCCGTTGTGGGCGAGGTCCGGCAGGCGAGCATGACCGCGTTGCGTCGGCTTCAGCTGGTCGCCGAGGACGCGGGGGTCCCAGTGCTTCTGTTGCGCCGGTGGAAGCGAGCAGCCAGGTGTCCCCTATCTGAACCTTCAGTCGCGACGACGCGCTGGCGTATCGGGGCGGTCCCTTCCGCGCCACTTGGTGTGCCGGGCATCGGCAGGACGCGCTGGTCCATAGAACTTGTCCGTCAACGCGGCGGCCATCCTTTTTCTACTAATGCTGAGGGCTGCGATGCGACGGGTCGCCTCGCTTCACTTGCCGATGTTCGCGATCGAGCGCGTTCGGCGAGTGGAGCGATCATCCAAAGAGCCGCTTAAGCCGCGATTGCCAGCCGCACTGCCGATCGATGACGATCCGGGTGCGTGTTCGGTACCGCGCGGTGGTGGCTGGCGTCCGGGTGCCAAATGGGCGCGTGCGCAAGTCGATGCCCAGATTGCGGCATTGCCAAAGCATCGTCGTCCGGCTGCGCGAGAGCTCGGTCGTCATTCCGAGGCCGCGGCTCACCCGTTCAAATCGCAGGTCAGGCGCGCCGATCAAACCTTCGCCGAGGCCATCACCCCGCACTGCCAACCGCTAGTTCTGTCCGAGCCGGTGGGAAGAACATTACTGGCGGTCGCAGTGTGTCCGGCTGCCGAGGCGTTGGGTCTGTCCACTGGAATGGCAATTGCGCATGCGCGCGCGTTGGTTTCCGATCTCGACATTCGCGCCCATGATCGAGCTGCTGACGAGTTATCGCTTCGACGGCTGGCGTTACATGCGACAACGCATTGGACACCGATTGCCGCGGCTTCGTCAGACGGCCTTTTGCTCGATCTCACCGGCACCGCGCATTTGCACGGGGGCGAAGAGCGGTTTTGCCGCCGGGTTATCCGATTTCTCAAGCGGCTTGGTTTCACGGGCCGTATCGCGGTGGCCGACACCGTGGGAGCCGCGCATGCGATCGCGCGATATTCCGGTAGAGCAATGGCGATCGTGCCAATGGGGCAGGGGGCACAGGCAATTGCAGTACTGCCGGTTGCGGCACTCCGGCTGGAAGACCGTGCCATTGATGCAGCGAAGCGCTTTGGCTTGGACCGGGTCGGTGACCTGTTGGGACTGCCCCGTGCACCTTTGGCTCGACGGCTGGGACGGCCTGCCATCGAGCGGCTGGACCAAGCACTTGGTCGCATCGCAGAGCCGATCGATCCGGTGCTGCCACGAGATCCAGTAGTCGTAGAACGTCGATTGCTTGAACCAATTGCCACGGCCGAAGCGATTTTACAGGTGGCAGGCGACCTGTGCGACGATCTCAGCGCCATGCTCAGGACCCGGGGACTGGGTGCGCGCGCGATCCGACTTTCGTGTCTACGTGTCGATGGCGGTGCGCAGCATGTAGCCTTCGGAACGGCTAAGGCGACGCGCGACCCACGCCATCTTTTGCGCCTTATCTCACTGCGGATCGACCGGATCGAGCCGGGGTTCGGGATTGAAGCGATGCGTATGGAAGCGCTTCGTACCGAAACTCTCTCTGCCGCGGAGATGCCTGCGATTTTGGCGGGCGAGCCCGCCACGCCCGATATCGCGAGCGCGATTGATCAACTGGTTGGTCGGGTGGGGTCCGCTGCGCTATTTCGGGTCAGTGCCGTCGAAAGCGACGTGCCCGAGCGTGCGGTAAGGCAAATCGGGCCGCTCGAGCCCCCTCTTGGATGGCCAATCTATAGTCGGCCAGCGCGACTGCTAAGGCGCCCAGAGCCGTTGCACAGGGTCATCGCATTGTTGCCTGACGCCCCGCCTCGTCGTTTTGAGTGGCGTGGGGCAATCCATCGGGTGGTCGCGGGGGACGGCCCTGAGCGTATTCATGGAGAATGGTGGCGTCGGGACGGTGAGGTCTGGGCTGTGCGAGATTACTTCCGCCTAGAGGACGAGACCGGCGCCAGATTTTGGGTGTTTCGGCGGGGTGACGGGGTCGATTCCGAAACGGGGGATCTAAGCTGGTACCTTCACGGACTGTTCGGGTGATGACCGGCTATGTCGAGCTTCAGGTCACCAGCCATTACAGTTTCCTACGTGGCGCATCATCGCCAGAGGAGCTGTTCTCGGCTGCCGCATTGCAAGGACATCAGGCGCTAGGGGTCGCTGATCTCGGCAGCGTCGCGGGCATCGTCCGGGCTTGGGACGCCCAAAAGGCAACCGGCGTTCGACTGATCGCCGGTACTCGAATTGATCTCGCCGACGGTCCCAGTTTCCTCCTTTACCCGACCGACCGACCCGCATGGTCGCGACTAACCCGGCTGCTCACGGTTGGAAAGTCTCGCGCCGGCAAGGGCGGGTGCACGCTTAACTGGTCAGACGTGGTGGCGCATAGCGACGGCCTGATTGCCATCTTGATTCCCGATCAGGCAGACGAACGGCTGGGCACGGACCTCACGGCATTGGCGCAGGCGTTCGGCGACCGCGCTTTTCTAGCGCTGACCTTTAGGCGGCGTCCGGACGAGCTTGTACGCTTACATTCATTAGCGGATCTGGCGCGTAAGACAGGCGTGCGACCGGTTGCAACTGGCGACATCCTCTATCATGCCCGCGAGGCCCGGTTGCTGCAGGATGTGGTGACCGCAATCCGAGAGAAATGCACGATCGACACGCTGGGGTTCCGGCGAGAACGGCATGGCGACCGCGCGCTTAAAAGTCCTGACGAGGTGTGCCGGCGCTTCGCCGCCTTTCCTGACGCGTTGGTAGCCACCGTGGATATTGCCCGGCGCTGTACGTTCGACCTGAAAGAGCTTAGCTATCAGTATCCGCACGAAACTGTCATCGAGGGGCTAACCGCGCATGAGGCGTTGAGCCAACTGACTTCCGCGGCGACGGATCGCATGTTTCCAGACGGCGTGCCGGATGCCCATGCTCGGCAGATCAAACACGAGCTTAAGCTGATCGAGGCACAGGGCTACGCACCCTATTTCCTGACGGTCAACGCCATCGTTACCGAGGCTCGGCGTCGCGGGATCCTGTGCCAGGGTCGGGGATCGGCCGCGAACAGCTGCGTGTGTTTCGTACTGGGCATCACCAGCATCGATCCCATCAAGCATGAATTGCTGTTCGAGCGGTTCATCTCTGGCGAGCGCAAGGAGCCGCCAGATATCGATGTCGATTTCGAGCATGAGCGCCGTGAAGAGATCATCCAGTGGATCTATGAGACCTATGGTCGCAAGCATGCCGCGCTCACTGCCGTCGTAACCCGATACCGCGCTCGGGGCGCTATCCGCGAGGTTGGCAAGGTGCTCGGCCTACCCGAAGACATGACCAAGGCATTGTCTGGCCTGGTTTGGGGGTGGTCCGCGGACGGCGTTGGCGAGAAACAGGCGACCGAATTGAACCTGAACCTTGAGGATCGACGCCTTCGTCTGGCGCTCGACTTGGCAAGCAAGCTGATCGGTACCCCACGACACCTATCACAGCATCCGGGCGGCTTTGTGCTGACCCATGATCGGCTGGATGACCTGGTGCCGATCGAACCCGCAGCGATGGCCGATCGGCAGGTGATCGAATGGGACAAGGACGACATCGACGCGCTCAAGTTCATGAAGGTCGATGTGCTTGGCCTGGGAATGCTCGGTTGCATGAACCGAGCCTTCAATCTGCTTGAGACTGCGAAGGGTATCCGCGTCGGCATGGTCGATCTGCAGGATGATGATCCGGACGTGTTCGCGATGATCCAGAAGGCTGACACGCTGGGCGTGTTTCAGATCGAAAGTCGTGCGCAGATGGCGATGTTGCCGCGCATGAAGCCGCAGCGCTTCTACGATCTGGTCATTGAAATTGCGATCGTCCGACCGGGCCCCATCCAGGGCGATATGGTCCACCCCTATCTCCGTCGCCGGGAAGGGAAGGAGCGACCAGAATATCCACGGCCTGAACTGCGCGCGGTGCTCGAGAAGACGCTGGGCGTGCCGTTATTCCAGGAACAGGCGATGAAGGTGGCGATCGTCGGGGCAGGGTTCACTCCGGCAGAGGCGGATCAGCTCCGACGCGCCATGGCGACCTTCAAGTTCACCGGCGGCGTCAGCCATTTCTACGATAAGCTGGTCGAAGGCATGGTGTCGCGTGGCTATCCGCGAGATTTTGCCGAGCGCACGTTCAAGCAGATCGAAGGGTTTGGCAGCTACGGTTTTCCCGAAAGCCACGCGGCCAGCTTTGCCAAAATTTGCTGGGTCAGTTGCTGGATGAAGCATCATCATCCGGACGTCTTTTGCGCAGCGCTGCTGAATGCTCAGCCAATGGGGTTTTACGCGCCGGCTCAGATCGTGCGCGATGCGCGTGAGCACGGTGTGGAAGTTCAACCGGTCTGCGTGAATGCGAGCCGTTGGGATTGTACGCTTGAGCCGACAAAGGGGAAACGGTTGGCGGTGCGCCTGGGACTGCGCTTAACGCGAGGGCTGGCCAACCTACACGGAGCCGCGATTGTGGCGTCGCGGGGCGATGCGCCATTTCAATCGGTTGAAGAGGTTTGGCGACGTGCGGGCGTTCCGCGGGCTGCCATTGAGCGGTTGGCGGAAGCCGACGCGTTTCATGCTTTCGGACAGGATCGGCGCCAGGGGATTTGGAAGGTTAAGGGGCTCGGCGAAGCACCGCTGCCATTATTCGCGGCAGCCGATGCGCGTGAGGATGCGTTCAGCCCCGAAGGGATCGAACCCGCTGTTGCCCTATCGCCAATGACCGATGGTCGTGAGGTGGTGGAGGATTATCGATCGCTTCAATTGTCCCTTCGCGCTCATCCGCTGACTTTCTTGCGGGAGGACCTTCGCAGACGAGGCATCGTCACATGCGCTGACTTGGCCACCATCCGCGATGGGCGTCACGTGGAGGTGGCGGGTATCATCCTGGTTCGTCAGAAGCCGGGGAGCGCCAAAGGCGTGTTATTCATCACGATCGAAGACGAAACGGGCATTGCCAATGGCATCCTTTGGCCTGACCGATTTGAGTCGCAACGCCGCGCGGTCATGACCTCTGCGATGGTCAGTCTCAAAGGGCGGGTCCAGAAAGAAGGCGAGATCATCCACGTGATCTGTGATCGGATCACCGATCACACCGCCATGCTCAGCAGGGTCGGCGAGATGTCGTTTCGGCCGGTTACGGGCCGCGGTGATGGAGCGCGCTATGCCGGTAGTCCCGATCGCGGCGATCCCGGCTGGCAACCTGCAGTTCGCAATTCCTATTGGCCGCCGCACGATGGTGGAATGGATCCCGAAGATGTGGTCCGGGTCAAAACGCGCGACTTCCGCTGAGATGACAAGATTATCGCGACGTCAGCAGGTGGTTGTCGACCTCTCTTTGCGCATTCTCCGCAACGGGATGGTGAGCTCCGGCACCAAGCGGGTTGATACGATTGAGATCCGTTTGGCGCTTCGATGTTTACTCCCGCACTGCCCCGAGCGGTGGCCATTAGAGCTCTATTGGGATGCGGCTGGGCAAGAGAACGAGATCGGACGCGCTCAAGGCTGCACCGCTGCGTTTAATGGCATCGTTCGACAGTTGCGTAGATCTCACATCCTGCACGAGTGGAACAGAGCACCGGACTCGGACTCAGTACCCGATCACAGCTTTGAGTAGGCCTGCTCGGTCAATGCTGCAGTCGATTGCAGCCAAGAAACCATCTTCGCAGCAAGATGGAGGTTGTGTCTTTGCCTAACCGGCTTTTCGGCAATGCGCCCTAGAAACGGACGCTAATGGTGCTGAAGCCTGTCTCCAGAAGTGGCCGTCATTTGATGTAGAAAATTTCACGGGAGGTCTTGAACCCCGCCCGCGCAAAACCATCTTGCCGCCCGCCGGATGCGCAACGCGGTCCGGCGGGACGAGAGCATCGGCTCGTTTCCGATGCTCCTTGTGCTCAGATTGCTCATTGGAGGATTTGGATATGAGGACCAATTTTGACTTTGCGCCCTATCGGCGTTCGACCGTTGGCTTTGACCGTCTGTTCGACCTGCTGGAGAACACCGTGCGAGCGGAAACTGAGACCTATCCCCCGTTCGACATCGAGCAGGATGGCGAAGACCGGTATCGTATCACGCTCGCGGTCGCTGGCTTCCGACCCGAGGATATCGACGTCGTCGCACAGAACAACCAGTTGGTTGTCACCGGTCGCAAGGCAAATGCAGCAGACGATCGCCAATATCTGCACCGGGGCATTGCCACACGCGCGTTCGAGCGGCGCTTCCAACTCGCTGACTTCGTTGTCGTGCAGGATGCAAGCTTCGATAATGGACTGCTGCGGATCTCGTTGAAGCGGGAGATCCCTGAAGCGATGAAGCCGCGGCGGATTGAGATCAATGGCGCTTCCACACCTGCGGCCAACGACAGTCTGGATGCTCCGAAGGCGGAGCGCGAGGCGGCATGAACCTTTGCCCGCCCCGACGGAGCGCGGGGCGGGCACATATTACCAACTGCAAATCTGGAGAGTGAGCATGTCGGTTCATTTTCTTGGTGCGCTCAGTAGTCCACGCGAGTTGGTCGAACGCCCATAAATGGAACCGGAGGTTAAACGCGCGATTTTAGCCTCATGGGCGTCAGATGCGTTTGCTGTCCGGCCCGACCCAACACTTCGGAGGCCGTCTGAGCTTTCCCATCCTATAGCGGTTTCCGATATTCTGGACGCGTTGAAGAGCTTGGATCATGCTGGACACGGTGCACGGGCCTAGCCGACCGATCGGGCACAAGTGGGACGTTCAACAGATCAGCGCAGGCAATTTAGTGAAGCGTGGAAACACGCTCGTACCGCGCGAAATTGTGAAGTGCATCGAGCATGACAGAAACCCGACCGATCTGGAGCTAAGTAGGGTGGCTGACCACATTTGGTCAGACGTATGCGATAGCAAAGGACGGCTACGTAGAAATCTAGGCGACGACCGACTGCTGTGCTGGAAGGCAGCATATGCAGCGCTGACCGGGGCGAGCACCCCCCATTACTGATGCGATGACGCCTAAGCGCCCTAATCCCGGTCATGGGGTCAACCCTTGATGGCGCCCGAAACCGGTCATTTAACCCGGTGGTGTGATGTCTGCTTTGGACGACGCTGACCGACCTTTGTTCGTTTTTGCCTTTGGCCAATCACGGCCAAGGAGAACGATGATGACCTATTCACATCTAGATCCCGTCATGCAGAACCGCGTGGCATGGAACGCCGGTAGGACGGTTGGTACGAAACGACCTCTCACGCAGAAGCAAATCTGGGCGATCCGCTTCTTTCTGGATCGAGAGGAGCGGTTACGGGATCGCGCGTTGTTTGACCTTGCCATCGATAGCAAGTTGCGGGGCTGCGACCTCGTGAAGCTGAGGATCGGGGGTCTCATAGCCGGGCAGGATATTCGGACGCGCGCTATGGTGATCCAGCAGAAGACCGGTCGGCCGGTGCAGTTCGAAATCACGGCTGATGCACGTGGAAGCCTTGCCGCTTGGCTGCAGTGCCGCGGCGGCACAGCAGATGACTACGTGTTCCCCAGTCGACTGGATCGCAGTCGTCCGATGAGCACGCGGCAATATGCCCGGCTTGTGGACGAATGGGTCACAGCCATCGGACTGCGGCGCGAAGACTATGGCACGCACTCGATGAGGCGAACGAAGGCCGCCATGATCTACAGAGCCACCGGCAACCTCAGGGCGGTGCAGATCCTGCTCGGACACACCAAGATCGAGAACACCGTTCGCTATCTGGGTGTCGACGTGGAGGATGCGCTCATGCTCGCAGAGCGTACCGAAATCTGACTATCGATGCGGCTGTCGGGCATCGCCCGATGGCCGCTAGTGGTAGGCCAAAAGTACCTAGGATCCGACGGCAACTGGGTGGGAAACGAACATGCACCTTACGACCGAGATCGGTCACCCTGCGCTAGTCGTGGGGATGTTGAAGCCAGATTTTCGGCAAGCCTCGAAATCGCGCGGTGGGTGTCACCCTTCACGGTCAATATTCCGACATTTTCTTAAGAGCGCGTTCTAACCACCTATGCCCCATAATTTCGGAACGATCACACTTGGCATCTGTTCGCCATTTGAAATCGTAGGAGTTGAGAAATGGAAGACGGACGCGTTTGGGAATTTGAACAAAGTCTCTGGATGGGCGATGCGGACCAGTATGAAAGGCTTATCGATCCGGAATGCCTGATGGTCCTGCCGGAACAGGATTATGTGTTCACCGGTCGTATGGCGATCGAGGCGGTTCAGAAAACTCCGCGATGGTCGGAAGTGACCTTTAGCGATCAACGGGTCGCTCGCCCACAAGAGGGGCTGATTGTGTTGGCCTATAAGGCGGAGGCTCGACGTGATGACGAGGCCTACACTGCTTACTGCACCACAACTATTCGCCGGCTCGAGCATGACGAGTGGCGGGTGCTGCAGCACCAGCAGACGGTACCGATAAGCGCGTAACAGCGATGCAGTATCCGGAAATCTTGGGCTCGAGGGTTTTGTGATTGCTACGGACTTTTTGGGGGGCTGCCATGGAATTAATGTTGCAGCCTAATTTGGCAACATGAAGACATGATTCAAAAGCTCTTCGCCGCACCAGAACTCTACATCGTACTACTAACCGCGGCGGGGGCACTTATCGCCCTTGTCGCGTGGCTGCCGCTTGTGTTGAAGCGGCTTCCTTTGTCGCTGCCGATTATTTGCATTGGGCTGGGCGCGGCCGCGGCTTTCACGCCGCTGCTCGCCTTTACCCCATCGCCCCTCGTTTATCCGATCGTCGCCGAACGTTTTACTGAGTTCGTAGTGATCATCGCGCTGATGGGTGCGGGACTCAAAATCGATCGACCATTTTCGTGGAGGACATGGTCTACCACTTGGCGGCTTCTGGCTCTGACAATGCCACTGAGCATCGCCTCGATCCTTATGCTGGGCCATTACGGACTAGGGTTGTCGGTGGTCGGGTCGCTGCTGCTTGGCGCATCGCTCGCCCCCACTGACCCTGTCCTGGCGTCTGACATTCAGGTTGGTCCACCACAGGGCGGCGGCGAAGACGAAGTTCGGTTTGGTCTCACTTCTGAAGCAGGCTTCAACGACGGGTTGGCGTTCCCTTTTGTAAATCTTGCGATTGCGCTTGCCGTTTCTTCTGCGACCGGGGAGCCGTGGTTTTGGGAATGGCTTAGCTACAATGTTGCCTGGGAGATTGGTGCAGGGGTCGCCGCAGGTTGGATCGTGGGAAAGGCATTCGGCTGGCTGACCTTCAATGTCCCGGGTGATTCGAGCCTGTCGCGAACGGGCGACGGTCTGATTGCCGTTTCAGCAACGCTCATCTCCTATGGGCTGACCGAGATGATCCACTGCTACGGATTTCTTGCGGTTTTCGTGACCGCAGTAACCCTGCGGTCTGCGCATCGTCGGCACGAATTTCATCGTGAGATGCACGATCTGACCGAACAGGTCGAACGGCTAGCCATGATGGCACTCCTTCTTGTATTCGGCGCTGGATTAGCCAGCGGCTTGCTGGCTGCACTGCGGTGGCAGGACGTCGTGGTGGCTTTGGCCATCATATTTGTCGTCCGCCCGGTTGCAGGTTGGGTGGGCTTGGTGGGAAGTTCGACGACTTACGGCGAACGCGCGGCGATCTCATTCTTCGGTATCAGAGGGGTAGGCAGCTTCTATTATTTGGCGTTTGCGTTGAACGAGGGTGATTTCGCTGAAGCTGGTCGCCTGTGGGGCATCGTCGCGCTCGTCGCGCTGCTTTCGATCCTGATCCATGGGTTGACCGTCACGCCACTTATTCGCTTGCTCGACCGGTCGCACGGAAGGGACCCCGACGATGTGCACCGAGAGGCCATTCCCCCAGGCGGACAGCTTGGACCTGCGGGTCGAAACGAGAAAAGCACGTAGCGCTTGAGGTTTTAACCAATATTCACAGCGACGCCTGTCGGTGCTCCACTTCTGCGTTCCAACATCGATCGCATTGGCAGATCGCTTCGGAAAAGCCCTTCGTACGCAAATCGTTATAACTCATGTTAGCGATGTCACGTTTCTCGCAACGCATATGCACAAAGAGTGTTTGGTGTCCGACGCATCCCGATCGAGGGTTCGGGTCCGCTGCCTGTTCGAGCGTTATGTCCCACCCTTTTGCCGTGTGCTTCCAACTGTCGGTCCGCAAACGAGCCTGATGAGAAAGAATGTTTGTTGCGGATCGGGATCATCGCACATCTGAAATACCCGATCGCAGAGCCGTTTGCCGGTGGGTTGGAGATGCACACCCACCTGCTCGTCCGAAAGCTTCGCGAACGCGGACACCAAGTGACGCTTTTCGCGTCAGCGCGGTCACAGCCATTGGCTGGGTTGGAGGCGATTTGTGCGGCCACTGCCATTGCTGCAGTAGGAACAGCCGAAGCGAACGATGTCGCGTTCTTTCAAGAACACCATGCTTATCTAAGTTTGATGACCCGATTGCGTCGCTTGGACTTCGACATCGTCCACAACAATTCCCTCCATTATCTACCGGTAACCATGGCGGACACGTTGCCCATGCCGATGGTGACGACGCTGCACACGCCACCGTTTTGCTGGCTGGAAAGCGGTGTGCGGATGTTAGACGCGCCGAACCACGCGTTGGTGGGCGTCTCACAATCAGTCAGCAGCCAATGGCACGATGTCCGTGCGGTCGATGCCGTCATCATGAATGGCATCGATCTCACGCGTTTTGCTTTTTGCGCCAAACCCGATCCCGAGCCTTATCTCGTTTGGTACGGCCGGATCGTGCCGGAGAAGGGACTGCATTTGGCGATGGAGGCCGCCCGGCTGGTCGGGCTGCCTTTGAAGATTGCAGGACCGGTGCACGACCAGGACTATTATCGGGACCAGATCATGCCCGCACTGGGTAGCCAGGCAGTCCACGTCGGCCATCTCGACCATATTAGCTTGGCTGCACTTATTGGTGGCGCGCGGGCATTTCTGTGCACGCCGATGTGGGATGAGCCCTATGGTCTGGTCGTCGCAGAGGCGCTGGCTTGTGGCGTGCCCGTCGCGGCATTTGCACGCGGCGCGATACCGGAGATTCTTGATGCCTCCAGCGGTCAGCTGGCGCTGCCAGATGATCCGGCATCGCTTGCCGAAGCGGCAAATGCGGCGCTGAGTTTGGACCGTCGGGCCTGTCGCCAGCGCGCTGAGGTGGTTTGCGATGTCGCCCATATGATCGACGGTTACGAAGCACTTTACGGACAATTGACCGGTAATCAGTCCGACTGCCATTCGGAATGGGGAGGCGCCGGCCGTGCCCGCGCACACCGCTTCCCGTCGCGGCCCAGTGTCCATGGTTGAACTCGCGCCAGATGAGGTGCCGCTGTGTGTCTGCGTGCCCGCTCGAAACGAAGCCACGCGATTGCCGAAACTGCTCCATGCGCTGTCGGAGCAGGATTGGCATTCGCAGGTGAGGGTGGTTGTCGCGATCAATAACAGCACCGATCAATCGATCGGCGTCGTTGAACAATGTGCGGTCCGCTGGTCATCCGGCTTGGACCTGCACGTCGTGGAAGCGGTATTCGAATCCCGGCTCGCGCATGCGGGGTCGGCCCGCAAGCTCGCGATGGATAGCGGCATGGCGCGCATGGATTTCCGCGACGACGCGATCCTCGTGAGCACAGACGCAGATGCTCGCCCGCCCCGCCACTGGCTTCGTTCGATCGTTGAGGCGATCAAGGGCGGCGCCGACGTGGTTGGCGGTCGGATCGACCTCGACCCCGAAGAGCCCCTGCCGCCGGAGGCCGCGAGGCTGCGCAGGATGTGGGACCGGTATTGGACGGAAGTACGCGCGATTGAGGATGCGATCGATCCCGTGCCTTGGGACCTGCCGCCGCGGCACGGCGACCATGTCGGGGGCAGCCTGGCGATCACTGTGGCTGCCTATCGAAAAGCCGGCGGCGTACCGTTGATGGAAACCGGAGAAGATCAGGCACTTGTCACCGCTGCGGTCGCAGAGGGTGCGCGACTGGTTCATCCGAACAATGTTCATCTGGTCGTGTCGCCGCGTCGGGATGGCCGGGCCGCAGGAGGCATGGCCGACGCGATGCGGACACTCCTATCGGCGGCATCGGCCGGTGAAACGCCAATGGCGCCCGACTATTCGCACTGGCACGCCAGGGCACATTGGCGGCGCGAGATGCGAGCGTCGGGCGGTGCGGCCGCAATCGCGCGTGAGGAGTCCAAACTTGCCGCCATGCCTCATGACATGCTTCTGAGCTCTTCCTGATGCATATGCGCCCCATCGGATATTATGTTCATCATCATGGTGCGGGACATTTGACCCGTGCGCGCGTCATCAGAGATGCGCTGTCCTGTCCCGTCGTACTGTTGGGAACGTCAGTCGGCGATGAGGGGCTGGCGTTGGACGACGATCTCCCGGTCGCGCGGATCGAGACTCCTGATGACATCGCGATACGGCCGAACGCCTTGCACTACGCACCCCTGGATCATCCCGGCATTCGGCGCCGCGTTGCGACCGTCACCCAGTGGATTGCAGATGCGCGGCCAGCGCTGATGATCGTCGATGTCTCGGTTGAAATGGCGATGTTGGCCAGGCTTGCTTCGGTGCCCGTATTGTATGTTCGGCTTGCAGGCGAACGAACGGACGCGGCACATCTGGAGGCGTTTCGTGGCGCACGCGCGCTGATCGCGCCCTATCCGCAACAATTCGAGGCTGAGGGCACGCCTGACTGGGTCCGGCAGAAGACGCGCTATTGTCCGGGGCTGACCGTCCAGCAGGAGCGGAAGGACGAAGATGACGGCCCGGTATTAGTCGTGGCAGGACAAGGCGGATCTGCCTTTGATGGAGAGCAAATTGCCGACGCCGCACGGACTTGTCCTCAGGTCGCGTGGCGTGCGATTGGCCCCGTGACGCCGCCCCGCAATTGCCCTTCGAACCTGACGCTGGCGGGATGGACCGACCGAGCAAACCGGGAAATAGCGCAAGCGTCGGTCGTGGTCGGGGCGGCGGGCGACGGTTTGGTAACTGCCGTGCTCGCGGCGGAGAAGCCGTTCATCTGTATCCCGCAACCGCGTCCGTTCGATGAACAGATCGCAACCGCAACCGGACTAGATTGCGCGCAGGCTGCAATCGTGCGGCCGACTTGGCCGTTGCCAACGGAATGGCCCGGGCTGATCGATGCGGCATTGCGGATCGATCCCGAGCGTCGCCGCGCGCTTTCCGATCCGCAGGGTCCTCAAAAGCTGGCGCGTTGGATCGAGGGGCTTGTCGGGCTCGACCATCCGGACATGGTTGCCGCATGATCGAACCCGAACCGACGTCGAACGCCGCCGATGATTGGGTCGCTCGCGCGGCCTCGCTTGGTGACGGTCTGTCGGCGCTGGGCGTGCGCTATGATGCTGCACCCGTTTATCCCGCCGATAGCATGGCGTTGCTCACGGGCGCGGGGCTCCACCGTACGTTCGCACCGACGGCAAGCGGCGGCGAGCATTTCCCCGGCCCTGTCGAGCGTCATTTGGCGATGATGGATGTGCTTCGGCATATCGGACGCGCGGACCTAAGCATCGGCCGGTTGTTCGAAGGGCATGTCAACGCACTCGAACTGTTCGGGTGGTACGGATCGGATGCGCAAAAGGAAGTACTTGGTTGCCGCTTGGCCGCCGGGGCGATCTATGGTGTCTGGGCAACCGAACCCCCACCGGGCGTTACGCTGGCCCAATCGGACGGGCCAGTGACGCTGCATGGTGAGAAGATTTTCGCAACCGGGGCGGGTGGCGTCGCCCATGCGGTAATCACTGCCCAGCCTGCTTCCGGCGAGCGGCAACTGGTCGTGGTTCGTGCTGATGTTGCAATCCGTGCCGACCTGTCCGGGTGGCGCGTTCGTGGCATGCGAGCGACCGGTAGTGGTCGTTATTCGTTGGAGCAGATGACGGTCGAGCCCGACGATTTGCTTGGTGACGCGGGCGATTACGACCGAGAACCGCGCTTCACCACGGGTGCGTGGCGGTTTACCGCGGTTCAACTTGGCGGCATCGAGTCGCTTCTTGGCGAAACCCGGCTGGCGATGCGACCGGCGACGCGATCGGATGCGGTCCAGCGCGCACGCTTCGCCGACGCGGTGGCGGCGGCGCGAACCGCCTATTTTTGGGTGCGCGAATGTGCGCTTCGTGCGGCGCGGGACGATCCCGATGGCCCGGCCTTTGCACGGATGACGCGCGGCGTCGTGGAACGCGCAGCGCTAGACGTCATGGAGTTGGCGGCGCGGATTACCGGCACGCACAGCGCGATGGATGGGACACGGATCGACAAGATCACGCGCGACCTCAGCTTGTATCTGCGCCAGGGCGGCCCGGATTACGCACGCGATCAGGCGGCGCTTGCCTGGCTGGACCGTGATGTATGGGGCGCGGGCGACGAATTATGGTGACGCACATGCCGCTCACCACCATTTCGGACGCGCGCTGGCGGCGGCTGCGATGGTTGGTAATCGCACCCCATCCCGATGACGAAACGCTGGGTGCCGGGGCGCTGATCGCCCAAACCGCGCGCGAAGGCAGGCTGGCAGGAATCGTATACCTTACCGATGGCTCGGGATCGCATCCTCTGGCCGCAGGGACACTCACCCGGACTCGCCGCCGCGAGGCAGGCCTCGCAATTCGCCGACTGACGGGAAACGCAACCGTACCGATCCACCTCAATTGGCGTGACGCGTCACCGCATTCGCCGGGGGATAGGGGCTTCGAAGCGAGTTGCCGCGCGCTGGTGGCATTATGCCATGCGCGGCGCGTAGATGTGCTGGCCGTGACCGCATCGCACGAGCCGCACTGCGATCACGCAGCGGCGGCGCAACTTGCCCACGCCGTCCGCTCCGCCGCCCGGCGCCGGGTGCAGTTGGTAGAATATCTCGTTTGGGGGGATGCGCCGATGACGGCATCGATGCCGCGATTGGCAACCGCGCCAATGGCCCAAGGAACAAGGCGATATGCGCTCTTCGCGCATCGTAGCCAATTAAGTGGGGCCTATGGCCCCGGCTTCCGATTGCCGCGCTCGGCAGCGCGGATGCCACCCCGCGACATCCTCTATCATTCGAGGCCCGGCCATGGGGGATAAGCCAAGCCTGCCGGCAGACTATTTCGAAAACATGTTTCAGGGCACTGACGACCCCTGGGATCTCGCAACCAGCCCTTACGAACAGGCAAAATACGCCGATACAATCAAGGCGTTGGCCGGTCGCTCTTATCGGCACGGGTTCGAGATCGGCTGCGCAAAGGGGGTGCTGACCCTCCAGCTCGCCCAGCATTGCAGCCGACTGCTCGCCATCGATGTGAGCGAAACTGCGCTGGCAGCCGCCCGCGAGCGGTGCGCCGAATTTCAGTCGGTCTCTTTTTCACGGATGGCCTTTCCGCGCGAGGCGCCAAGCCATACTCAGTTCGATCTCGTGGTGCTTTCCGAAGTCGCCTATTATTGGGATGATGCTGATCTGACCCGTGCCGCACATTGGCTGACGGATCAAGTTTCGACCGGAGGCGATGTGCTGCTCGTACATTGGATTGGCGAGACCGACTATCCGCAGAGCGGGGACGACGCGATCACAAAGCTTGGCGACGCCATCCGACTGCCGATGGATGTTCTTTGCGCCGAACGCCGGGAAAAATATCGGCTCGATTTGTGGCGTCGGCCATGACGATGAGCGTGCTGACGATCGTCCGCAATCGTGCGGGACATCTGGCCAAGCTGATTGAGGGATTGGAGCGAAGCACAGTCTCTCCGGCCGAACTGATCGTCATCGATATGGGAAGCACGCCGCCCGTGGCAGTTCCCGAAACGGCGTTCCCCATCAAGATTGACCGGCTTGTTGCCGAATGCCTTCCCCTGGCTGCTTCTCGCAATCTGGCTGCGCGTCATGCCGTATCGGAACAGCTGCTATTTCTCGACGTCGATTGCATCCCGATGGCCGGGCTAATCAAGAAGATGTCGGATGCATTGGCTGAACATGCGGCATTGATTTGCGCCGAGGTGCTTTACCTAGGGCCTGACGATGCGCGTGGTTGCTGGGACGAGGGCGAACTCAAACGTCGCGCCAGACCGCATCCAGTGCGCCCGTTTCCCTCCTTTGGCGTTCGCCGCGAAGACAATGCCGGATTGTTCTGGTCGCTGGCATTCGGCATCCGGAAGTCCCAGTTCACAGCGCTCGGCGGCTTTGATGAAGCCTTTACCGGCTATGGCGCCGAAGACACCGATTTCGGCTTCCGGACTCAGGCGGCAGGCATCCCGCTAATGTTCATGGGCGGCGCGGGAGCATTTCATCAGCATCATGCGAGCGAAGATCCGCCGCTTGGCCACTTTGATGACATCTTGCGCAACGCACAGTTGTTCCGATCGCGATGGAATTTCTGGCCGATGGAGGGGTGGTTGCAAGCGTTCGCGGAGCGCGGGCTGATCGATATTTCAGCCGACAAGCTGACGGTTATTCACCGGCCCAATTGATCGTTATCGAAGTCTGAAACAGAATAGCGGGGCGGAGGTTGTTCCTCCGCCCCGCTTGAACGTTACGAGCGTTCCATCGAGTGCTTCAGGTCGCGCATCTCGTCATGGCCTTCCTTGACCGATCCGTAGCATTCCTGGACCACTGCCTTGACCTGGGGCGACAACTCGGCGTCCTCAAGTGCGTCTTCAAACTTCGCCTTGATATGATCCTCGCCGGCTTCGACTTCGTTGACGATCGCCTTGTCGTCCTTGCCGGTTACGGCCGCCTTCAAATTCAGGAACACGCGGTGCGCGCCGGCAAGCACGGTGCCGTCGTCTTCCGGATTGCCGCCCAGACGGCTGACTTCCTGCTGAAGCTTGGTCGCAACCTGGCGGCGTTCGCCTGCGCGGCTGGTGAACATCGCACCGAACCGGCTGTTGTCGCTGTCCTTTGCAGCTTCGGTATAACCTTCGACGCTGTCGATCGTGGTCGCGATCAGGCCGTTGAGCGTCGAGATGTCATGGCTGTTGTTCGACATGGATAATTCCTTCGTGAAGATGGGTCGGTACGAGGGGGTCGCAACCGATGCAGCCTCAACGAGCGCGGTCGCCGAAAGGAGCCGGGTCGACCGATAAAAATTGTGCACGGCAGCTTTCGGGGGCGGGAGCCCATCATGCATTCGCAGTCCGACCTTTGCGGAAACTAACCCGCGTTAATGACCTGGTCTCGCGATCCGATCATGACCCCTTGCCCGACCCATTACCTTCGGTCGGATCATGGAGGAATACGATGACCCAGGTGTCCGACCTGGAATATTACGCACGTCGCGCCCGCGATGAGGCCGACCGAGCCGATTCGGCGTTGGACCCCGCGGTCCGCAAGGCGCATCGACAGATGGCCGATACATACCGCCGGATCATCGAAAGCGGCGAAGTCCCTGAACCGCGAACCCGATACAATCTGTCGCCGATGCGCGTGGATTGAGCACCGGCATGCGATATCGCTTCGACGTTCATAACGGGACCGGATTCACCCCGGATGAAGAAGGTCAGCGCGCGTCCGACGGACACGCGGCACGCCAAATCGCAATCATCAGCATCCGCGCGATCGTGGCAGAGGAAGCGGGCAATGGGATGGTCGATCTGCGGGGCAAGATTGACGTGCGCTGCGAAGAGGACGACACAGGGTTCACCGTCGCGTTTATCGATGCGTTCGACCTGCTCCTGCCACCCGAGGGCCTATGATCGAAAAGCATTTGATGCGTACGCGCGCGCGTCACAGCATCACTCCCGAAGAAGAGTCGGCAATCCACGCCCTTGTGCGCGAAGTGCGCGAGGTTCCGGCGCGCACCACGCTGATCCACGCCGGTGAGCGCATCCATCACAGCACCATGCTGCTCGACGGATTGATGTGCCGGTACAAGGATTTGAAAGACGGCCAGCGCCAGATCGCCGAGCTGCACGTACCGGGCGATTTCGTCGATCTCCACAGTTTCTCGCTCAAGCGCCTCGATCATAATATCATGGCGTTGACGCCGTGCCGGGTGGCGCTGGTCCCGCACGACCGATTGCAGGCGCTGACCGAAAATCACCCGCATCTGACGCGGATCTACTGGTTCTCGACCAACCTCGACGCGGCGATCCACCGCGAATGGGAATTGTCGCTGGGCAGGCGCGATGCGGTCTCGCGGCTCGCGCATCTGTTGTGCGAACTCCATTCCCGCCTGGCCCTGGTCGGGATGGCGGACGATGCCGGGTATCGGCTGAAGCTGACCCAGTCCGACCTCGCCGAATGTCTCGGCCTGACCCCCGTCCATATCAATCGATCGCTGCGTCAATTACGCGAAGCGGGGCTAGTGACGTTTCGATCGTCCAAGGTCGAACTGCATGACATGGCCGGATTGCGCGGCGTCGCCGAATTCGACCCGGCATTCCTGTATCTCGAACCCGTCGAGGTCTGACGTTTCGTCAGCGAAACGCCCAGCGCATGGTGCTGGCAAGGCCGCGGGCGCCGCTCCGCACGGCGGGTCTCGCGATCAGCGGGACCGACAGCCCATGCATTCGCGCGGCCCAATCGGGCAACAGGTCGATGGCGGCAGCGCCGATCATCTTTTGCGCCGGGATCAGGTGCAGCGGCGATTGCGGCGGGTCCAGGATCAGCCGCGCGACCGTCCGGCTGCGGTCGTCTGCGAGCAACTCGGACCGCATTGCCGCAACCAGCGCGTCAGCCTCAGCGCGGCTATGCGGGACCGGATCCGCGCCGAGCGCCTTTGCGATCAGCGCGAACTCGGCATAATATCGGTCCTGCTCGATATGGCTTAGCGGCGTGCTTCCATAGCGCTGCCACGCCGCCAGAAAGCAGCTTGCCTCGGTCACATGCACCCAGGCAAGCAGCCGGGGGTCGCGCGCGCGATAGGCGCGGCCATCGGGGCGCTCGCCCACGATCCGGTCATGGATCGCATTAACCTGCACGATCGCCGCTTCTGCCTCCGCGCGGCTGGCATAGGTCGTCACCGCGATGAAGCGCGCGGTTCGCCGCAATCGACCCAGCATGTCGCCCCGAAACCGCGAATGTTCCCAGATACCCGCGAGCGCGGACGGGTGGAGCATCTGCATCAACAAGGCGGAGACCCCGCCGACCATCATGCTGGTGACATCGCCGTGGACGCGCCAGATCGGCGAGCCGGGTTCGAACAGGCTGTCGTCCGATCGCACCACCGGCGTTTCGCCCCGCGCCCGGTCGTTGAAGATCGCGCGGACCTGTCGAACGAGCAACTGGCGGATCGGAGAAACCATTGAGCGACCATGAACGTGTCGCCGTTGCAAAGCCAGCAACCTGGAAATCTTTCCGAAAAACTGACGTGGATCAATAATTTGCGGTGATTTGACGGAAATTCGCACAGGTTATCCGAAAAGCGCGTGTGCAACGGAACGGCTGGGTTAGTCAGGCGCTGTCGAACCATCGGAGGAACATGATGGAACGAAAAACTCTCTCTGCAGCGGGTGCTGTTGCGGGCCTGTTGGCCGTGGGCGGCGGATTGTTGCTGGCGCGATCGAGCACGTCGCGCGGCGGCAAGGACGGTGCACCCGGACGCACTGCGCGAACCGGTCGCTTCGGTGACTATGCGGTGGTCGGCAAGACGGTGACGATCGCCAAACCGCCGCGCGACCAATTGTTCGCCTTCTGGCGCGACTTCACCAATCTGCCGTCGTTCATGGACAATCTGGAGAATGTCGAGACGCTTGGCGACCAGCGGTCACGCTGGACGATCAAGGCTCCCGGCGGCACCAGCGTCGTCATCGAAACCGAGATCGCGCAGGAAAAATCCGGCGAGTTGATCGCGTGGCGATCGGTCGAAGGTTCTGACATCGATACCGAAGGCCGCGTCCAGTTTCGCGATGCGCCCGGCGACCGCGGCACCGAGGTCGAGCTCGTCATCGCCTATAAGCCGCCGTTGGGACGCGCAGGCCAGGCGATCGCCAAACTGCTCCAGCGCGAACCCGCCATCCAGGCGCGCCGCGACTTACGCCGCTTCAAGATGCTGATGGAAACTGGCGAGATCGCCAATTCCGATCGACGACTGAATATCGAGGAGGACGCCTGATGCGCGCACTTTGTTTCCACGGCACGCAGGATGTCCGCGTCGATACCGTGCCCGATCCCGATATCGTCAACCCGCGCGATGCGATCATCAAGGTGACCTCGACGGCCATTTGCGGGTCCGACCTGCACTTGTACGACGGTGTCATTCCCGCAGTGCAGTCCGGCGACATTCTCGGCCACGAGTTCATGGGCGAAGTGGTCGAGGTCGGCCCGGGCTCTACCCTGCGAAAGGGACAGCGCGTCGTCGTCCCCTTCACGATTGCCTGCGGCAGCTGCTTCTTCTGCGGCAATCAGCAGTTCAGCGCCTGCGACAATTCCAATCCGGTCGATAAGCAGGAAATGTCGGAGACGCTGTACGGCACGCCGATGAGCGGGCTGTTCGGCTATTCGCACCTGACCGGTGGTTATTCCGGCGGGCAGGCGGAATATGTCCGCGTGCCGTTCAGCGATGTCGGCCCGCTGGTGATCGAGGATGACGGGCTGGACGACGACAAGGTTCTGTTCCTGTCCGACATCCTGCCCACCGGATGGATGGCGGCGGAAAATGCCGAAATCGAAAGCGGCGATACGGTCGCCGTCTGGGGCGCAGGGCCGGTCGGGCTGTTCGCGGCGCAGAGCGCAATCATCATGGGCGCGGCCCGCGTGATCGTGATCGATCACTATCCCAACCGGCTGGCGCTGGCGAAGGGATTGGGCGCGGAGATCATCAATTTCCGCGAGACGAACGTGCGCGAGGCATTGCTGGAGATGTCGGGCGGGCGCGGCCCCGATGCAGTGATCGACGCGGTCGGGATGGAAGCACACGGCTTTTCCATCGACAACATGCTGGACGTGGCAAAGCAGAAGATCGGCATTGGTGCAGACCGTGCGTCCGCATTGAAACAGGCGATCCTCGCGGTTCGCAAGGGCGGGCGCGTGTCGATCCCCGGCGTCTATGGCGGGATGACCGATAAATTCCCGCTCGGCGCGCTGATGGAAAAGGGGCTGAGCATCAAATCCGGCCAGACCCATACCCAGAAATATATGGACAAGCTGCTGGGTATGATCGCCGACGGCAAGATCGACACCACCTTCCTCATCTCGCATCGCCTGCCGCTTGAACAGGCGGCCGACGGCTATGCGAATTTCAAGAACCATCAGGACGATTACACCAAGGTCGTCCTTAAACCCGGCATGGAGGCGTAACATGGGCGACAAATTGGCAGTGATTACCGGTGCCTCGACCGGCATCGGACGCGAACTGGCGAAGATCGCGGCGGCCGAGGGCTACGACCTGATCCTCGTCGCCGACGAACCCGCGATCGACGCGGCGGCAGGCGAGATCCGCGCGAGCGGCGTCTCAGTCGAGGCGGTTGAGGCAGATCTCGCCAGCTTCGAGGGCAATGACCAATTGCTCGCGGCCATCGGCGAGCGCCGCATCGACATCCTCATCGCCAATGCCGGGCGCGGTTTGGGTCACGCCTTCGTCACTCAGTCGCCCGACGATTGGCGGCGCGTGATCGACACCAATGTCACGGGCACGACCTATCTCTTGCAAAAGGTCGCGCAGCGGATGACGACGCAGGGCGAGGGCAGCATCCTGATCGTCGGATCGATCGCCGGGCTGATCCCCGGCAGCTATCAGGCGGTGTATAACGGCACGAAGGCGTATCTCGACAGCTTCTCCTACGCGTTGCGCGAGGAGCTGAAGGATAGCGGCGTCAGCGTGACGGTGCTGATGCCCGGCCCGACCGACACCGAATTCTTCCGTCGCGCCAACATGCTCGATACGCCGGTGGGCAAGGACGATGGCAAGGAAGATCCGGCCAAGACCGCGCGCAACGGCTGGGACGCCATGGTCGACGGATCCGCCCATGTCGTCTCCGGCGTGAAGAACAAGATTCAGGCGGCGCTCTCGCACCTGACGCCGGACACGATGCTCGCCAAACAGCACACGAAGATGGCCAAGCCCGAGTAAACCCTCAATGAACTGTGGCCGCCCGCTGGCCAGCGCATACGCTAGATAACGGGCGATCACGGTGGAATGTGATCCCCCCGCGGATGCCAGTCTAAATAAGATGATCTCCACAAGCCACCTGCTTTGTCTGCCGGAGACTGGCAGTCTGAAACGGCTAGGTAACCGTTGCGATCTTAAACGTTGCCACCCGACCCTTGCAACGCTGCATAACCACTAACGCGCTGGCGGACGAACTGGGCTTCATAGTCGCTTATCCTCGCCAGCCTCAGTCGGCCAATCCCCAGAAATGCTGGAACTGGTTTAGGCCCGGCGATCAGAAACGCGGGCGCGGCGAGCCTGCGCAAATCGCAGGCATTGTAGAGAACGCGTTAAATCGAGAGAAAGTCGATCCGGCGCGCGTCTATGCTGCGGGGCTGTCCGCAGGCGCGGCTGCTGCCGCGAGCATGGCGGCGTGCTATCCTGACGTGTTTGCGGCGGTGGGCATCCATTCCGGTCTGGCCTGCGGATCGGCTCGCGACTTGCCCAGCGCCTTGTCGGCGATGCGGCGCGGTAGCGGTTTGCGAGAAGGAAAAAGCGGAGTGAAGTTCGTCTCCGTCATCACCTTCCACGGCGACCGCGACGCCACGGTTCACCCCGTCAATAGCGCCGAGATCGCAAGCGGTGCTGCCGCGGGATTGAACGGGTCGCTCGAAACCCAGACCGAAAATGGCCGTGCGAAGAGTGGGCGAACCTACACGCGCGAAACGACTGCCGACCCATCTGGACGAGTTCTGGTGGAACAATGGACGGTGCACGGCGCTGGCCATGCCTGGGCGGGTGGCGATGCCGGGGGCTCCTATACCGACCCGAGCGGTCCCGATGCGTCGCGCGCGATGCTGCACTTCTTTCTCCAACATCGGTTGGCATGATGCAGCACCCGCGCGCAATTGATGTACGCATTGAAGCGGTGCCTGCACACGTTTGGCGTGAGACCGACCCACGATCTTGATGAACACCTTTCGCAAGGCGCACGGATCGGCATAGCCGGGCCAATGCATGAGCCAGCTATCGCCGCATTAAGGGGAATTGAGCCCTATCGCCTCCTTGACGCGTTTGGTCCCAAGCAGTTCAATACTAGGAGCTTATCATGACCGACCTCACGAAAATCCGCGAGCATATGGAAGTCATCGGCGCCGACGGCGTGCATGTCGGCACGGTCGACAAGGTCAAGGGCGATCGGATCAAACTGACCAAGAAGGACAGCGGCGAGGGCCATCATGCCGGTCATCACCATTATATCTCGACGGGGCTTGTCGCCACGATCGAAGGCGACCGGGTCCGCTTAACTGCGAACGGAGACGTTGCGGTGACATTCGAGGAAGAAAAGCACGACTAAGGCGCGTCGTCCCGGTGCAAGTGGAACTAAGCGACTTGCGCGAGCCCGAAACGCTAGGGCGCGAGACGCCGCGCAATCCCACGTCATCTGTGTTATGAGCGGGTCATCACCAGGCCCGCTCGAGCATCTTGTGACTGAGGGGCACTGTACCCTCGCTATGCGAAAGGGTTGGTCGTGGACATCAATTATCTGCTCAAGCGGGAGCAAGTCTCGCTTCTGCGTGCCAAGTCTGCCCGGAGCATAGAGGCGCGTATTGCGCATGCGGGACTGGCACGGGGCTATGCCGCCAAGTTGCGCGAAAGCACCTATCCGCATGCATCGGGCCAAATGCCCAAACCGCGCGTGTAATTTCATCGCAGGGATGCGGCCCGTAAATGCCCATCGGCTGCGGCGCGGGGCGACGATCCGCGGAAACAAAGTCTCTTGCGGGTTGAAGGCACATGGCACGCGGTCCGATCGCCAGCTACCCAATCACCCGCCCACCTCGTTACCGTCGGCGCTTTCCCAGATATGCCGGAGCGACGATGCCCTCTGCCTCCAGCCGCCGCCAACGATCGAAACGCTCCGACGTCAGCGTGCCGTCCGCAAGCGCTGCCTGAACCGCGCAGCCGGGCTCTACCCCATGTGCGCAGTCCGAAAAGCGGCAACGCTGCGCCGCCAGGATAAAGTCGTCGAATACCTCGGATATCCCCGTGGTCGCGTCTGGCAATTGCAATTCGCGCATACCCGGCATGTCGAGCAGCCATCCGCCCCGGTCGAGCCTGTGCATCTGGCGCACGGTGGTCGTGTGGCGCCCCGTATCGTCGCTTGTGCGGACTTCTTGGGTTGCGATGCTGTCCGAGCTGCGCATCGTATTGACGAGCGTCGATTTGCCGACGCCAGAGGAACCCATCAGCGCCACGGTTTTTCCTTTGCCGCACCATTTGGCGAGGTGGGCTACGCTTTCGGGATCGCGCCCGTCGACGGTTTCGACGTGCAATCCGGGCTCGATCGCGCGCACCGCGGCAGCGAAAACATCCGGTGTGTCCGTAAGGTCGGTCTTGGTAAGGACCACGACCGCATTCACCCCCACCTCACGCGCCAGCACAAGATAGCGCTCCAGACGCGCAACGCTGAAATCCTGGTTGCAGGAGGCGACGATAAACACCGTGTCGATATTTGCGGTGATCATTTGTTCTTTGCGTGGATCGCCTGGCGCACGCCTTTTGAACAGGTTGCGACGGCGGAGGACCCGCGTCGGTAACAGCGTACCCTCGTCGATCAACACCCAGTCGCCGACTGTGGGGTGATCGTCAGACGGAAGTGCGCCCGGAATATAAGGCGTGATCGAATGGTGCGATCCTGCGCACGCGACCGCAATCTCACCGCGATGAACTGCCATTACCCGGACCGGGCGGCATTGCCGAGCTTCCTCAACCGAGATCTGATCGCCGAAATGTGAATTCCAGCCAAGTTCTTCCAGTGTCGCATCATAAGGGTTCATACGGCCTCAGTTGCGCCCTTCTCTCCGAGCCGACCAGCGCTTTTCCGTACGACGAACCCTGTCCGCTTTCGCTACATTGGCGGATGGTGCCGCTTTCAAACGTCCAATGGGAGATGCTGATGGGTTAATGCCAACCGCGTGGCTATAGGCGGGGCAGCGCAATTTAGGCATTCAGATACACGCATGGCCCGCAAGCAATCGAAACGTGACCCCTACGGAGACCTGCCCGCCCAGGAAGATACTCCGGTAGAGGCAGTGATATGCTGGCTCTGTAGCCGGCCCACTGGCAAGACCATTGTCTGGCATCATCCCATACCCAAAAGCCGCGGCGGGCGCGACGTCGTGCCCATGCACCCCATTTGCCAGCAAACGCTGATCGCCAATTTCACCAATTCCGAACTGCAGCGACATGGGACGGATGTGGCGGGATTGCTGGCCGATCCGAAGGTGCGCAAATTCGTCGACTGGGTAGGGGGCAAGGATCCGGATTTTACGGCGACTATCGTCAAAAAGAAGCGTTGATCGGTGTGCTTCGAGGTTGCCGCTGTTGGCAAACGTCACTTGATCTCGGGGGCTGGGGCGATCTCACCCTTGTCCCCAACCACCGTCGAGCCCCTTTTTTCCTAGCGGGCCCGATGCGTGGGGATCCATGCCAAGAGTCTCGAACGGCAGATCATAGGGCGCGTAGCTGCCAACGACTCAGACGGAATTGATGTTGGTGAAGCAGCGCCGCAGAGCCATTTTGCGACCTTTACACCGCCGGTGTTTGATGTGCCCAAACGCTGTCCCGCGTGCCTGACTTGGCGCGCTTCATCGCTGATCGCCATGCGAGCATTAACATCGCGGCTAGTGCGACCGCCACAAGGTCGATCAACGGTTCGACTGGCGGATGCGCGGTCCAGGATACCAGCGTTGCGAGCGGCACCAACAGAAAGGCAACTGCCGCAGCGGGAACAAGCTCGCGTCCCGCACGTGGGGCACCGCGAACAAATGCCCAAGCTGTAAAAGCGATGAAAACGGCGGGGTAGTTGCCGCTATGGAGCTCAGTCAATGCGCTCATAGGGGCAATCGGGCTGGGCCAAGACGGCCATGTAGCGTCATGCAGAACATGTAGGGAACAGGAATCCAAAAGAATGAAGGCCAGAGGAGTGGAAGTGCTCCGCTGAAGAGAATGAAAAAGTCTCGGAGGCGGGGTGCCTACGCACCCTTCAAAAGGCTTCGAAATGACCTTCCAAAACGCGATCGTGTGTCCTGCAAAATCCAGCGCCGGCCCGGCGGGGCTAGTCGCCGCGCTCCAATTTATCTTGATGCTGAAGGGGGGGTGGCAGCCGCCGCATCAGACCAAGTCACCACTGAAATCTCTGATCGCCAATTGCGAGCGAGGCAGCTTCGACGAACGTCAGCTGTTAAAGCAGGCCCGCAAATCCGGGGCGAGCCTCGTTGCGTTACGAGAGCGCGACAGCTGCGGACTGTCGGCGGACATTGCATACAACGCGGATGGCTTCTGGCTCTGGCATCGTAATCTGGAGCTCTGGCTCAACGGCGAAGACGGCTGCTGCTGGCTCATCCCGGAAGATCCTTGTGCAACTGGTATGCATTGGGCGGTCGTCAACGGCGCGTTAGTTGCCGACGACCTCCCGCCGTTCATTTCCGGCGAAGGCCGCATGCATGGCGTGGACGCCGGTAAGCGGCTGATCCGTCAGCTCGTCGGAGGGATGTAATGGCCCTCGATTACAAGCCTGATAATTCCAAGGTCGGCCACATCGACATTGTCCATGGCGCGATCCTTTCGGAACACGAAGGCCAGCCCAACAACGTTCGCGGTGCGATCGATCGACGCCTGAAGCTTGGCGGGGCGGCTGAGATCAACACGCGCCATGCGCTGGTGCTGCCGTACGATGCGGCTGATCTATTATACGGCGTCGAGGAGATCATCGACGACTATGAGCGACGGATGATCAAGGATCAGCGTGATCTGTTGACGATCACCGGAGTGCGGTTCGACCCATCGATGGCTCGGCATCGTCAGTTCGAATTGGCCCGTCGCTTCGCGCTCCAGTCGTTTGCTGAGCAGCGGGGTCTGGCGACAATCCTAGTCCAGCATGTCCCTTCCGAGTTGGGCTACGATCACAAGCCACATGTCCATCTCATTGCCTTTGCCCGGGCGCTGCAGGGCAGCAACTGGGGAGCTTTCACAGAGATCCGCAACTTCGGCTCCCGCACCCTTCTCGCTGGTGAGTGGGCCGAAATCCTGTCGGCTGCCTAACCGAGCCAAGCTGCAAAATTATCGAAAATTCAGAACAAAAAGGAGGGCGCGATGTCACTCACGAGCTTCAAACCTATCTCTAACGAGCAAGCGCTTTCTCGCACCGAAGCGGTTGTAAAAGCGCTCGCCGATCATTTGGCTAATCTCAGCGGGTCCTCGACCGCTCGGATCTCTGGTGGCGCCTGCTTTGCCAGGGACGATCTGATCGTATGCGTGGGCGGGGAGGGGGGTGACCTGTCGGCGGCTGCGAGCACAAGAGACTGGTCCGCAGTTATTCTGCTGTGGAAAGCCGATCGGCCCGCCAGCAGCCGGTTCAACGTCGTGGTGCACGAGAATGGTCGGACTGAGTATTTCCCATCTATGCGGCTGCTAATCGACGACAAAGATCGGGCACAATTCATGCCCGCGAACAGAAACGGTTCGTCCGTGATGATCGGGCGGTCCGCCCCTGTCCCCGGCGCAGGGCCCGAAATTTTCTGCGAGAATGGGTGGGCAGACGCCGAGCAGCGGGCGCTCGACGTACTGTTTGCGCATGAGGATAACCAGCCGTCTAGTCCCGTGGACACCGAACGCGATCTGGCAGGACCCGGGCTGCGCACGTTCCGAAACATCGCTCGTTTCTGGGAACTCACAACTGATGAAGAGATGAAACTCCTCGGTCCCCAAGCAACGGATATCGCCGAGACTGAGCGATCATCAGAACCTGTCGGAGTGTCGAAAAACACGCTGCTCCGGATCAGCGCGGTCTTTGGGATCTACGCGGCGCTTGAGAGCCTGCTACCCGGACGCTCGCGGCGCTGGATTCGACATCCCAACCGAGCGGAGCTTTTCAATGGGCGCGCCCCGCTGGAAATGATGATGAGCGATAGCCTGGACGACCTTCTCAGGGTACGCA
Organism: Sphingomonas sp. AX6; assembly: GCF_902506605.1. Lineage (GTDB taxonomy): Bacteria > Pseudomonadota > Alphaproteobacteria > Sphingomonadales > Sphingomonadaceae > Sphingomonas. The sequence goes on along the minus strand of NZ_LR733979.1, from coordinate 2,608,510 downwards.
GGTATCTCGACGCGCAGTTCGCTTAGAGGGATGAGAATTCCTTAGCGGCGCTTTCTGGATGGATTCTTGTTGAGCAAGACGCTCTGGATGTAGCTGTTGATTTGGTGGGTTTCGTGCGCATTCAGCGACGCGAGCGACTCTGCATCGATGCCATCGCGGTCCAGCAGGTCTTAAAATTGCCTTGCGCCTGCATACACGCGACCATCGGCAAGCCGCTTCCAGTAGTCCGATGCGGCTTGCCGCCTTTGGTCCATCACGATGCCGAGCTCGACCTCGTCCTTGTGGACCTTGAACAAGACCTTCGCAAATTTCTCGGATAGCTCTTGCAGTTCATCCATGTTCCTCATGAGATTGATCTTCAAGGCGCGCTCTCGAATTGCTGGCATTGTTGTCTTGAGACGGACGTTTTTCAAACGCTTTTTTTGTTGTAATCTGTGCTCGACATGATTTTCTCAAGCTCGGTATGAATTCCCCGGATCTCCTCATCACGTTCTTTGCTGAAGCGCTCGAAATTTTGTGGATCATATTCTTTTGTCATTTTTCCCTCTTGTTATGTTGACTGGAAACCATCTTCCAATCGATCGATTCCGCAGCGATATTGAGCGTCTCCCAAGCTAGAAAAGACCAATCGATCCGATGCAAAAGTTCGTGTAGCTTGGGGACGCGAACACCGCGGCCGTATTTGCCGCCGACGGTCGTCGGTGCGTGCCCGCAAATCTGGTCGATAACCCAATCCTCGAGCTCTGCTTCGCGCGCGTAATCTTTAAACGTGTGCCTGAAGCTGTGAAATACCACTCGGCTGTCTCGCGAGACGGCGTGATCGATTAACTGGTTTGCTCTGCGGGACACATCGTGCGTGTGCTTGCTCAGCGAATTCGTACTTAAGTCAGGAAACACCTTCGTTTGCCCGCTTGATCTTAGTGCCTCACAATAGTCGGCGAAGCCCAACGCGATAAGCTTATCGTGGATAGGAATAACGCGGCGCGAGCCTGCTGTCTTGATCGATTTGGTGGCATCACCATCCTCATCACTGACATAGTCGTCGATGTCGATGTATGGAAAACGATGTGTGTCTTTTACATCCCGCAATAGCGCCTGACCGATCTCCTCTAGCCTAGCCCCAGTGGTCAGGCTGATCAGAAAAATCCAGTACAGCGTGCAGTGCGTGGTCTTAAGATGCCACTTCCATGTGACGGGCCTGAGGAACAACTCTAGCGCAAATAGACTTTTCAATTGCTCGTCGTTGAATGTCAGCCGATCACCTTGAGAAAATTTTGCGTAGTCGCAAATGGCTATGCCCTGACCTACATTCTGTTTCACCCAGCGTTGCTGAAAGGCGAGATTTAGCAAGGCTTGGATTGCTCCGACTTGCTTCTTGACGGTTGTGGGTTTCACCCGCGGGACTTCGACAAACTTTGAATCCTTGGCAGCAGCCAGTCTTTCCGTGAACGGAAGTTTGCGCTCCGCCTTTGACATTCGGGATGGTAACGACGCGACCGCATCCCGAAAGTTCAATACGTCGTCATTGTTGATCTCATTGACGGGGATGTCGCCGATGAAATCAATGAAGGCGTTTACAGATTGACGATACTCGCTTGCAGTTTGCAGGCTCGGTTTGCGTTTCGTTTGCCATTCTTCAAAGAGTTCCAAGAGCCGAAGGTCGGGTCGATCTCGACGCGGCGTTTCGCGCTGCTTTCGATTCTGGACCGTGCCCACTGGTAATTTGTTCAAAAACTCTTTTGTCGCGGAGACGATCTGATCAGGTAGATCAGAGACTTCACAACCCTGGTAGCGAGCAATCTGTTCGACCACTCGTTCGACTTGAGTGATGCGCGCGTTCTCATCGCGAAACTTCGTATCATCAAACTGCCAGATGGCGCCGATAGGGTGTCCTGCAACCAAACGCGAAACGCCTGGATATGCGCGGTATGTCGCCGCATTGTTCGATAACAACCACCAGTCGTCAGCGGAGGCGGGGCCGGGGGTCGCGCAGCCATGCTCGGTTTGATTCCACAGGCCTCGGTCGATCTCGGTTCGAGCTAGCATCAGTCTGTCCGGTCCGGCCACACCGCCCTCTGAGAGAGGTGGTCCAAGGAAATAGCTGCTGACTATCTCGTCCGCGCGATCGCGCGAGGAGCGACCTGCGCTCCCCGTTCGACGAAGACGGTCCCGCGCCTCTTCAAACTTGTTCTCGAGGTCTGCGTTGGCCTGCAGAAACAGAACCGTCGCCTGACGAAGATCTTTCGTACCAAGCGACGCCTTATGGAGCGATCGGTGATCGAAGGCTTCCCGGATGGCGGTTGGAATCTGCCGCCGCAAATAATAGACGCCCGTTTGGGGATGTTTCCATGGCTTTGCCATTTCGGCCATATCTTCCTCGCTGTACCAGCTTGCTGTACCAGCGAAGAAGTAAAGAACGGCCAAATCACGCAATTCCGCGCCATCGAGGGCGGATGGTGACCCCTACGGGAATCGAACCCGTGTTTCAGCCGTGAAAGGGCCGCGTCCTAACCGCTAGACGAAGGGGCCATGAAGGCGTGGCGGTGCAACTAGGCAAAGCGCGCGCGGCGGTCAACCGGGTTTTTGCGTCAATTGCGGTCAATCTGCCCACGCCGCGTCGTCGATGTGCAATTCGGCGGCTGGACGGCTGCCCCAATCATCGATTTTCGCACGGCCTGCGAGCCACAGGCGACGGTGTTTGGGCGCACCGAGCAGCGCCATGCCGAGATCGGTTTCGGCCTGGCGGAACGCGACGGCTTTCAGGCTGCGGCCGTCCTCTCCGACCACGATCGCGCGGACATGGCCATTGCCGACGACATCAGCCTTGAGGATGCGAACGGGGCCTGCGGCGACGCGCGGCGCGGGCCAGCCCATGCCGTAGGGGCCTCCGGCTTCCAGCGATTCGACCAGCAGCGGGTTGACCCCGCCGGGTGCCAGTACCGCGTCGAGCAGAAGCGCGCGTCCTTCCATCGATTTGGCGACCCCTTCGGCAAGCCGTTCGTCGAGAAAGGCAGTGAAGGCTTCGATCTGGTCGGTATGGATGGTCAGACCGGCCGCCATCGCGTGCCCGCCGCCTGCGACCAGCAGGCCGTGTTCCTTGGCCGACAATACGGCTTGCCCAAGATCGACACCGCTGATCGATCTGCCAGATCCCTTGCCTATGCCGGCCTCGTCGATCGCGATGACGATGGCGGGACGACCGAGTTTTTCCTTCAGCCGCCCGGCGACGATGCCGATGACGCCGGGGTGCCAGCCTTCGCCTGCGATTACGGCCACTGCGCGGTTGCCGGTTTGCGCCGCGATCAATTCGGCGCTGGCCTGAACCTCAGCCTCGATCGCACGGCGTTCTTCGTTCAACCGGTCGAGTTCCTCGGCGATGTCGCGTGCTTCCTGCGGGTCGGTGGTGGTGAGCAGCCGCACGCCGAGATCGGACTTGCCGACGCGTCCACCCGCGTTGATCCGCGGGCCAAGCGCAAAGCCAAGGTCGGTGCAGGTCGGCGCGCGGGTCAGCCGCGATGCCTGGATCAGCGCGTTCATGCCGATGTTACGGCGCTGCGCCATCACCTTCAGCCCCTGCGCCACGAACGCACGGTTCAGGCCGCGGAGTTGGGCGACGTCGGCGACGGTGCCCAATGCGACGATGTCTAGCAGGTCGATCAGCTTTGGTTCGGCCCGCGTCGCGAACCAGCCACGCGTGCGCAGCAGGCGGACCAGCGCCGCGCCGAGAAGGAACGCGACCCCGACCGCGGCCAGATGACCGTGTGCCGCGCCTTCGCCTTCGTCCAGGCGGTTCGGGTTGACCAGCGCCAGTGCCTTGGGAAGTTCGGCGGCGCATTTGTGGTGATCGACGACGATCACGTCGGCATTGGCGGCTGCCGCCATGTCGAGCGCCTGAAACGCCTGCGCGCCGCAATCGACGGTGACGATCAGGTCGGCCCCGTCGCGTTTGAGCCTGACCATTGCCTCGCCCGAGGGGCCATAGCCCTCCATCAGCCGGTCGGGGATATAGGGGCTGGCGTCGTGGCCGAGCTGGCGTATCAACAGGATGAGCAATGCGGCGGAGGTCGCGCCGTCGACATCGTAATCACCGAACACGACGATCTTCTCACCAGCCGCCACTGCATCGGCGAGACGCTCGGCGGCGCGGTCCATGTCGCGGAAGATCGAGGGGTCGGGCATGAAGCCGCGGATGGTTGGCGTGCGGTGCGCGTCAAGGTCTTCGCGCGAACAACCACGGGTCAGCAGCAATTGAGTGATGAGGTCGTCGGGGGCGAAACCCGGATCGCGCGCGTCCGCCGCGAGGCCACGCCAGTGCCAGGGCTGGCCGAGAATGGAGCGTTCGATGTTGAGGACGAGGCGGGACATGGGGCAGCTTGTAGCGGGTGCGCTGGGGGTGTCTCCATAATTCCTCCCCCGCTGGGGGAGGAGTTTTACGGAATCACCGCAGCCACGGCCCTTCGCGGAACCACTTCGTCACGATATATTTGGTGCCCGCGACCACGGCCATCCCCTCATGCAGCGTGTTGGGGTTTGCCGATCCATCCGGCCGCATGTTGTTCCAGGCGAGCAGCAGGCCGGGCTTGGGCTTCATCCGAATGCCCGCTTGCGGAAACCAGGTCGCGCCGCCCTGTTCCACTTCGTTCAGAAAGATCATCGCCGTCCAGGTGCGCTGGCCGCCCTCCGCGAGCATCCGCGCCCAATAGCCCTGATCCTCGTGGAAATAATCATGATGCGCGCGGAACTGCTGCCCCGGTCTGTAGCGCTGGCCTTGCAACGTCTCGCCATGTTCAAGCGGGATGCCGAGCAGATGCGCGACCTTTTCATCGATCGCGCGAATTTTGGGATCCCAACGATCGAGATCGCTCGAATCGCTGGTGCGGAAATCGGGATCGGGAGAATCGGTGAGCAGCGTCGAGCGGCGGCAGCTAGCGTCGATGCTGGCGATCAGCATCCGGCATTCTGGCTTGGTCAGGAATTCGGGGATATAGAAAATATCCGCGCCGTCGACTTTCGCACGTTTGGCGGCGGGATGCCCCTCCAGCCGTTCGACGCCGGTCTTGCCGAATTTCGCGCGCAGCGGCGACGGGGGGCCGCTTTGATCCTTCCACTTGGTCATGGCGTGCAAAATGTCGCGCTCGCCATGAAAAGCAAGAGGCCCGACAGCTTTCGCTGCCGAGCCCCTCCCCGTGACGATCGTTTCCCTGGCCTACCAGAAGATATCGTGTTCGACGTCGACCACCATGCCCGATCGCGTATCGATCAGCAGCGCGTCGTTGTAATAGCGCACCCACTGATACGGGTAGTACGCCTCGGGCAGGCGATAGGTGTAGGGATCGTTGATCCAATATTGGTTCGCGAACAGCATCGACCCCAGCGTGATCCCGATCGAGAAGCGCTGATAGCCATAGCGATAGTTACGCGGGGCGTAATAACGCGGCAGGCGATACACGTTGCGGTTTATCTGGCGATGGTTGCGCCAGTTATACCGGTTGCTCTGACGCCATTGGCGATCCCAGCGCCGGTCTTGCCCGAAATCCTGCCGGTCGCCGCGGCGATCCTGGCGGAAGTCCTGACGATCGCCGCGACGATCCTGCCGGAAATCGCGCGTATCTTCACGGCGTTCCTGCCGAAATTCGCGACGGTTGATTTCGCCCTGACGGAAATCCTGACGATTGTCGCGGCGGTCGTTGCGCAGTTCGCTCCGGTCGCCGCGCAGTTCTTGGCGGAAATCGCGGCGATCTTCGCGGCGTTCCTGACGGAATTCCTGACGCGGCGGTTGCGCGTTCCCGCGCCAGTTCTGGCGGTTCTGATTAGCGACTGCAGCCGGACGCGTTTCGCGACGTTCGACGCGTTGCGCCTGCCGCTGTTGACGGACCTGCTGGCGTTGCTGAACGACCGCCGGGTTCGCCCGACGTTCGGCCTGGCGTGCCTGGCGCACAGGATTGGCCTGACGCTCGGCTTGGCGAGCCTGGCGGGCTGGATTGGCCTGACGTGCAGGGGCGGCCTGGCGCTGTGCTTGTCGGGCCTGACGCGCCTGCTGGCGTTGCTGCACCTGTTCGGCACGCGGGCCGCGATTGCCGCGTTCGCCACGATCCTGCGCCAGTGCGGCGGCGGGGACCAGTGCGGTCGCGCCGATCAGCGCGATCAATAGGGACTTTCTCATTTTGCCTTCTCTCCGCTCACCGGCGCATCGAGCCGGCCCTTAGGATGAAGCCTTTCTACGCTGAGTCGAGTGATCGCTGGCTGAACTCGCCTGTCAGCCAATTGAAAGGAATCGTTACCGGGGAACAACGAGCGCGGGGACGTCGCGCGCGGCTTCCTCTGGCTCGATGCCGGGGCGGGGGGCGGGGGCAACCGTCTCGTCGCCCGCCGAAATGCGGATTGCCTGCTGAATTGCTTCTGCCAGCCGAGGATAGATGCCGCAGCGACAGATATTGGTAACGACGCGCTCGATTTCCTCCTGCGCGGGACGGGGGTTCCGCTTCATCAGCACCGCCATGTTCATGACGATGCCGGGAATGCAGAAACCGCACTGGACGACGTTGGAGGCGAGCAATGCCTGTTGCATCGGATGGGTGCGGTCGCGCGAAAGCCCCTCGATCGTGGTGACGAAGGTGCCCTCGGCAGCCTCAAGCGTGAAGCGGCAGCTTTTGACGGCCTGCCCATCGACATCGACGATACACGCGCCGCAATCGCCGTTGCCGCACGCATATTTGGTGCCGGTCAGGTTGGACGCGTCGCGCAGCGCCCAGAGCAGCGGAGTCTCCGCGGGCATGAGATATTCGACGGGCTGGTTGTTGACGGTCAGGCGCGGCATTTGCGTGGCTTAGCGGGCTGGGGGGATTTGGGAAATGGTAACGTATCGCTGCCCATCCCCTCCCAATGTCCGTCGCCCCAGCGAAAGCTGGGGCATCAAGCAGTAAGAGAACGACGCCGGATCGCTTCATTGCCTAACATCCCAGCTTTCGCTGGGATGACGTAAAGGGAAGCGAAGGCAGGCGTTACTCCCGCCAGCTTTTGTCCTTGCGATCGACCAGCCGCACCATCGCTGCGAAGTCGGCCGCACCCGGCCCGCCCGGCACCTGCGCCATGTGGAGGTCACGCTGGTGGACCGCGACGACCTCGTCCGCGACCATCAACGGTTCGCCCATGCCCAATGTCGCGACCTGGATCTCGCAGGCGCGTTGCAGCGACCAGTGCTTGATGAACGCCTCGGGCAGCGTCTTACCCATCACCAATATGCCGTGGTTGCGAAGCAGCATGACGCGTTTATTGCCCAAATTGGCCAGCAGCCGCTCGCCTTCCTCGTCGCGCACCGTCACGCCTTCGAAATCGTGATAGGCGATTTGCCCTGCGAAATTGCAGGCGTAGAAATTGGTGGGTCGCAATCCGCCTTCGACCGAACTCACCGCCATCCCTGCCGTGGTGTGCGTGTGCATGATGCAATGCGCGTCGGGCAGATGCCGGTGGAACAGCGCGTGCTGGACGAACCCGGCGCGATTGACGGGGTAGGGGCTGTCGTCGAGCTTGTTGCCGTCGATGTCGATCTTGACCAGGTTCGACGCCTTCACCTCGCTGAAGTGCAAGCCAAACGGGTTGATCAGGAACGCGCCGTCCTCGCCGGGGATCTTCAGCGTAATGTGGTTGTAGATCATTTCCGACCAGCCGAGATGATCGAACACGCGGTAGCAGGCGGCGAGCTGCTGGCGCGCTTCGTGTTCGGCGTCCGAAATCCGGGTGTCGGGTTTGAAGGCGGTGGCCACGGCGTCTCTCCGATATTTTCGTGAAACGAGTATGCCACGCCGCCACCCAGACGTCACCCCCGTCTAACTTTGAGGTTGATCCGGCGCGCACGGCCCTTCAGGGAGAATCCCAAAACATGAACGAAAGTAAGGCGAGGGCGATGTCGTCAACGATTCAGGAACTCGAACGCAAGCGCGCCGGTGCCAAGCTGGGTGGCGGGCAAAAGCGCATCGACGCGCAGCACGCCAAGGGCAAGCTGACCGCACGCGAGCGGGTCGAGGTGCTGCTGGATGAGGGATCGTTCGAAGAGCTCGACATGTATGTCGAGCATAACTGCGTCGATTTCGGGATGCAGGATCAGGTGATCCCCGGCGACGGGGTGGTCACCGGTTCGGGCACGATCAACGGGCGTCTGGTGTTCGTGTTCAGCCAGGACTTTACCGTATTCGGCGGATCGCTGTCCGAGCGGCATGCTCAGAAGATCTGCAAGATCATGGACATGGCGATGAAGGTCGGCGCGCCCGTGATCGGCATGAACGATAGCGGCGGCGCACGGATTCAGGAGGGCGTCGCGTCGCTGGGCGGCTATGCCGAGGTGTTCCAGCGCAACGTGCTGGCATCGGGCGTGGTGCCGCAGATCAGCGTCATCATGGGGCCGTGCGCGGGGGGAGCGGTCTATTCCCCGGCGATGACCGACTTCATCTTCATGGTGAAGGATTCGAGTTACATGTTCGTCACCGGCCCCGATGTGGTGAAGACGGTGACCAACGAGGTCGTGACCCAGGAGGAACTGGGCGGCGCGGTGACGCACACCACCAAATCGTCGGTCGCCGACGTCGCGTTCGAGAACGACATCGAAGCGCTACTCGCCGCGCGCGATTTCTTCGATTTCCTGCCCGCGTCCAACCGCGACGCGGTGCCCGAGCGTCCGACCGACGATCCTTGGGATCGCATTGAGGACAGCCTCGACACGCTGATTCCGCCCAGCGCCAATCAGCCCTACGACATGCACGAGCTGATCCGCAAAGTCGTGGACGAGGGCGATTTTTTTGAGCTGCAACCGGCGCATGCGGGCAACATCATCATCGGGTTTGGCCGGATCGAAGGGCGTAGCGTCGGCATCGTCGCCAACCAGCCGATGGTGCTGGCCGGATGCCTGGACATCAATTCTTCGAAAAAGGCTGCGCGCTTCGTCCGCTTCTGCGACGCGTTCGACATTCCGATCGTGACCTTCGTCGATGTGCCCGGTTTCCTGCCCGGCGTCGGCCAGGAGCATTCGGGGATCATCAAGCATGGTGCCAAGCTGCTGTTCGCCTATGCCGAAGCGACGGTGCCCAAGATCACGGTCATCACCCGCAAGGCCTATGGCGGCGCGTATGACGTGATGGCGTCGAAGCATCTGCGCGGCGATCTGAACTATGCCTGGCCGACCGCCGAGATCGCAGTGATGGGCGCGAAGGGCGCGGTGGAAATCATCTTCCGCGGCCGTACGCCGGAGGAGATCGCCGAGCGGACCGCGGAATATGAAGCGCGCTTTGCCAACCCTTTTGTGGCGGCGGCGAAGGGATTCATCGACGAGGTGATCATGCCGCATTCCACGCGGCGGCGCGTGGCGCTGGGGTTAAGGAAGCTGCGGGGCAAGCAGCTTGAGAACCCGTGGAAGAAGCATGACAATATTCCGTTGTGATGTTGGTCGGGGCGTTATGGATTGTCCTTGCCATTGTGCTCTCGTGGAATGTCTGGCTCGCTCTACGCTGCGGGTACGTGTTCGGGCGGTGGGGCAAGATTGATCGATCTGTCGCTCCAAAGCGTTTCCGGGTGACGTTCGGAATCAGCCTGTTTGGCGCACCGTTGTTGCTTGTTGGAGGACTACTCCTGATGTTGGACATGGTATGAAACTCGGCCGCCTCAACCATATCGGCGTCGCCACGCCTTCGATCGAAACGTCGGTCGCCTTCTACCGCGACGTGATGGGCGCGAGCGTCATCCATGAACCCTTCGACCTGTCCGCGCAGGAGGTGAGGGTGTGCTTCGTCGATACCCCCAACACGCAAATCGAGTTGATCGAGCCGCTGGGCGCGGAATCGCCGATCCACGGCTTCCTCGCGAAGAACCCGAATGGGGGGCAGCATCATCTTTGCTACGAAGTGCCCGACATCCATGAAGCCAAGGCGTGGTTCGAGGCGAAGGGCGCGCGGGTGCTGGGCGAGCCGCGGATCGGCGCGCACGGGACGCCGATCTTCTTCGTTCATCCCAAGGACATGGGCGGGGTGCTGACCGAGATTATGGAGACGCCCAAGGACGGGCATTGAGCACCGAAACACCGTTTGTGCTGAGTAGAGGCTGAGCGCAGTCGAAGGCTCGTATCGAAGCATAGCGGCAGACGACGATCCTTCGATATGCCGCTTCGGCTTCGCTCAGCGGCTACTCAGGACAAACGGTTTGGGGTGTGAAGATTGGGAAACAAACAAATGGCCAGTTACGAACATATCCTGACCGAACGGCGCGGCGATGTGCTGGTGGTCACGCTCAACCGGCCCGACCGGCTGAACGCTGCGCCGCCTGCGCTGTTCGACGAAATCCGCGACGCGATCGCCACTCTGGATGGCGCGCGCGCAGTGTTGTTCGCGGGTGCGGGCAGGGCTTTCTGTTCGGGTGCGGACGTTGCGGGCGGGGCGCTGGGAATGGACAATCCGGGCGAGACGACGTTCGCTGCGCTGATCGAGCATTACAACCGCACGATGCTGGCGATTGCCGCGCTGGACGTGCCAGTGGTGAGCGCAGTGCGCGGACCTGCGGCGGGGATCGGGTGTAGCCTGGCGCTGGCCGCCGATTTCTGTGTCGCGAGCGAGACCGCTTATTTCCTTCAGGCCTTCGTCAATATCGGGCTGATCCCTGATGGCGGGGCAAGCTGGATGTTGCCGCGGCTGATCGGCCGTGCTCGCGCGGCCGAGATGATGCTGCTGGGCGAGCGGGTGCCCGCGGCCAAGGCGCTGGACTGGGGCATGATCCACAAGGTCGTTGCCGACGATGCACTGGACGCGGAAAGCTTTGCGCTGGCCGAGCGGCTGGCAGCGGGGCCGACGCGGGCGCTGGGGGCGATGCGACGCGGGCTGCACGATGCGCTTGAGCTGAGCTATGCCGATGCGATGACGCGCGAGGCGGAGAACCAGCGCGACATGCGCGGCACTGCGGACGCGATGGAGGGGGGCATGGCGTTCCTCCAGAAGCGCAAGCCTGAGTTTAAGGGCAACTGAAATTCCCCTCCCGCTTGCGGGAGGGGTTAGGGGAGGGGATGTGGCTTGAATGGACAAGTCCTCCCCCGACCCCTCCCGCAAGTGGGAGGGGAGAAGGAAAAGAGATGACCGACAAACCCACCCCCGCCGACTGGAAGGCGCTCGCGGACAAGGAAGTGAAGGGCCGTGATCTTGACTGGCAGACGCCGGAAGGGATCACCGTCAAGCCGCTCTACACCGCCGAGGATGTCGCCGAGCTCGACCCCGGCCTGCCGGGTTTCGCGCCGTATACGCGCGGGGTGAAGGCATCGATGTATGCGGGGCGGCCGTGGACCATCCGCCAATATGCCGGTTTCTCTACTGCCGAGGAATCGAATGCCTTCTACCGTCGCAACCTGGCCGCCGGACAGAAGGGGCTTTCGGTCGCCTTCGATCTCGCCACCCACCGCGGTTATGACAGTGACCATCCGCGCGTCACCGGCGATGTCGGCAAGGCGGGTGTGGCGATCGACAGCGTCGAGGACATGAAGATCCTGTTCGACGGCATCCCGCTCGACAAGATGAGCGTGTCGATGACGATGAACGGCGCGGTGATCCCGATCCTGGCGTTCTTCATCGTTGCGGGGGAAGAGCAGGGGGTCGACCGCAAGCTGCTCGACGGGACCATTCAGAACGACATTCTGAAGGAGTTCATGGTCCGCAACACGTACATCTATCCGCCCGAACCATCGATGCGGATCATCTCCGACATCTTCGGCTACACGTCGCGCGAGATGCCCAAGTTCAACAGCATCTCGATCTCCGGCTATCACATGCAGGAGGCGGGGGCGACGCAGGTGCAGGAGCTTGCCTTCACCATCGCCGACGGCATGGAGTATGTGAAATACGGCGTCGCCTCGGGTCTCGATATCGACAAGTTTGCAGGACGCCTGAGCTTCTTCTTCGCCATCGGCATGAACTTCTTCATGGAAATCGCCAAGCTGCGCGCCGCGCGTGTGCTGTGGCACCGGGTGATGACGCAATTGGGCGCGCAGGACGAACGCTCTAAAATGCTGCGCACCCATTGCCAGACATCGGGCGTGTCGCTGACCGAGCAGGACCCTTACAACAACGTGATCCGCACCACGGTGGAGGCGATGGCGGCAATGCTGGGCGGCACGCAAAGCCTGCACACCAATGCGCTGGACGAGGCGATTGCGCTCCCCACCGATTTCTCCGCGCGGATCGCGCGCAACACGCAGATCGTGTTGCAGGAAGAGACGGGGATGACCAACGTCGTCGATCCGCTCGGCGGCAGTTTCTATATCGAGAGCCTGACCCAGCAACTGGTCGATCAGGCCTGGGAAATCATAGAGAGGGTCGAGGCTGAAGGCGGCATGGCGAAAGCGGTCGCGGCGGGCTGGCCCAAGGCGATGATCGAGGAAGCCGCCGCTGCACGTCAGGCGCGGGTGGACCGCGCGGAGGATGTGATCGTCGGGGTGAATAAATACCGTCTGCCCAACGAAGACCCGATCGACACGCTGGAGGTCGACAACGCCAAGGTACGGCGCGGCCAGATCGAGCGGATCGAGCGCGTGCGTGCGTCGCGCGACGAGGCGGCGTGCCAGGCAGCGCTCGATGCGTTGCGTGAAGGGGCGAAGGGCGAGGGCAATTTGCTCGCGCTCGCCGTCGAAGCTGCCCGCGCCCGCGCGACGCTGGGCGAAATCTCCGCTGCGATGGAGGATGTGTTCGGCCGCTACGGCACCCAGCCGACGCCGGTAAAGGGCGTCTATGCTGCACCCTATGCCGGGGATGCGCGCTGGCGTCAGGTGGTCGAAGGCGTACAGGCGGTCGAACGCCGCATGGGGCGCAAGCCCAAGCTGCTGGTCGCCAAGATGGGACAGGACGGGCATGACCGCGGTGCGAACGTCATTGCTTCCGCATTCGGAGACATGGGCTTCGATGTGGTGTCGGGGCCTTTGTTCCAGACGCCCGACGAGACGGTGGTGCTGGCGCTCGAAAGTGAGGTCGATGTGGTCGGCGCGTCGAGCCTGGCGGCGGGTCACAAGACGCTGATCCCCGACCTGATCGAAAAGCTGCGCGAGGCCGGGCGCGGCGATATCAAGGTAATTGCGGGCGGCGTGATCCCGCAGCGCGACTATGACTATCTGCGCGACGCGGGCGTTCAGGGTATTTATGGACCGGGATCGAATGTGGTGGAGTGCGCGGCGGACGTGCTGCGGCTGCTCGGCCATAATATGGCACCGGCGGAGGAAGTGGTGGAATGACAATGCAACTCTCGGAACGTGCTCCCGCGAAGGCGGGAGCCCAGGGCGAAGAGCGACTCGTTTGCGACCCTGGACCCTCGCCTGCGCGGGGGTACGATGAGGGAGAGCAATGGTCGCGCGAAAACATCGCCGCGCTCTTCGACCTGCCCTTCACCGAACTCGTGTTCCGCGCGGCGGAGGTCCACCGCGCGCATCATGCCCCCAACGAAGTTCAGCGCTCGACCCTCCTGTCGATCAAGACCGGCGGCTGTCCCGAGGATTGCGGCTATTGCAACCAGTCGGCGAAGCACGGCACCGACCTGACGGCGTCGAAGTTGATGGATGTCCGCGCGGTGCTGCAGGCCGCGGCACAGGCGAAGGACAACGGCTCGACCCGCTTCTGCATGGGTGCGGCGTGGCGCAATCCCAAGGATCGCGACATGGGCGCGATCGTCCAGATGGTGGAGGGCGTGCGCCAGATGGGGATGGAAACCTGCATGACGCTGGGGATGCTGACCCCCGATCAGGCGCGACAGCTCGCCGATGCGGGGCTCGATTACTACAACCACAATATCGACACTTCGCCCGAGAATTACGCCAATGTTATCTCGACGCGGACGTTCGAGGACCGGTTGGATACGTTGGACAATGTGCGGGGCGCGGGGATCAACGTGTGTTCGGGCGGGATCGTCGGGATGGGCGAGACGCGCGGCGACCGCGTCGGCTTCATCCATGCGCTCGCCAACCTGCCGACGCCGCCGGAAAGCGTGCCGATCAACGCTCTGGTGCCGGTGAAGGGCACGCCGCTAGGCGACATGCTTGCCGATACGCCGCTGGCGAAGATCGACGACATCGAATTCGTCCGCACCGTCGCGGTAGCGCGCATCACCATGCCGCGCAGCATGGTCCGGCTGAGCGCGGGGCGGGAGAGCATGTCCGATGCGACGCAGGCCTTGTGCTTCGTGGCGGGCGCGAACTCGATCTTCACCGGCGACAAGCTGCTGACCACTGGCAATGCGGGCGACGACAAGGACGCGGCGCTGTTTGCCAAGCTGGGGATCGTGGCGCTGGCGGCGGAACCGGCAACAAAGGAACGCTCATGCTGCCCAGTCTAATCTTGATGCTGATCGCCGTGCCGACGCAGAACTGCGCCAACGCGAACACGCAAATTGAAATGACGCGGTGCGCAGGGCGGGAGTTTCAGCGCGCGGATGCCGTGATGAACGCGCAGTGGCGCGTGACCAATGCCGCGATGAAGCGGCGCGACGCGCAGGATACCTCGCGGGGCGGAGGTTTCGGCTATGCAGGATCGCTGCTCGAAAGCCAGCGCGCCTGGCTCAAGTTTCGCGATACGCAATGCGTGGTCGAGGGCGGGCAATATGCGGGTGGGTCGATGCAGCCGATGGTGCAGACGCAGTGTCGAACCCGGCTGACCAACGCGCGTACCGACCAACTCAAAAACCTGATCCGGAGCCGCTGAGTGTTCAAGAAAATCCTGGTCGCCAATCGCGGCGAGATTGCGTGCCGCGTGTTCCGCACGGCCAAGCGGATGGGGATCGCGACGGTCGCGGTCTATTCGGACGCCGATGCGCGCAGCCTGCATGTGCTGATGGCAGACGAGGCGGTTCGGCTTGGTCCGGCACCGGCGGCGGAAAGCTATCTCAAGGCCGAGTTGATCCTGGAGGCGGCGAAGGCGACGGGGGCGGATTGCATCCATCCCGGATACGGGTTCCTGTCCGAACGTGAGAGTTTCGCCAAAGCGTGTGCGGAGGCGGGGATCGCGTTCGTCGGCCCGCCGCCGAACGCCATTGCGGCGATGGGCGACAAGATCGAATCCAAGAAGCTAGCCAAGCAAGCGGGCGTCAACGTCGTCCCCGGCTTCGTCGGCGAGATTCGCGATACCGAGCATGCGGTCGAGATCGCGAACGGCATCGGCTATCCGGTGATGATGAAGGCGTCGGCGGGTGGCGGCGGCAAGGGGATGCGGCTTGCCTGGGGCGAAGCCGATGTCCGCGAAGGGTTTGAGGCGACCAAGCGCGAGGGGCTCGCCAGCTTCGGCGATGACCGCGTGTTCATCGAAAAGTTCATCGAAAGCCCGCGACACATCGAAATCCAGATCCTGGGCGATCAGCACGGCAACATCGTCTATCTGGGCGAGCGCGAATGCTCGATCCAGCGGCGGCATCAGAAGGTTGTGGAGGAAGCGCCTTCCCCCTTCGTCACGCCGGAAATGCGGAAACGAATGGGCCAGCAGGCGGTCGCGCTGTCGCGCGCGGTTGGCTATTATTCGGCAGGTACGGTCGAGCTGATCGTGTCGGGCGCGGATACGAGCGGGGAGGGGTTCTATTTCCTCGAAATGAACACCCGGCTTCAGGTCGAACATCCGGTGACCGAGGCGATCACCGGCCTCGATCTGGTCGAACAGATGATCCGGGTGGCTGCGGGCGAGACGCTGGCATTCGGTCAGGACGATGTGAGGCTGAACGGCTGGGCAGTCGAGAACCGCGTCTATGCCGAAGACCCGTATCGCGGGTTCCTGCCCAGCACCGGACGGCTGGTACGCTATGCGCCGCCCGCTGCGCAGGGCACGCCCTATGGCGACGCCGCGACCGACGCCTATACCCGCGTCGACGACGGCGTGCGCGAGGGCGGCGAAGTCAGCATGTTCTACGATCCGATGATCGCCAAGCTGATCACCTGGGCACCGACGCGTGAAGAGGCGATCGACGCACAGGTCGAGGCGCTCGACCGGTTTCGGATCGAGGGGCTGGGCCACAATGTCGACTTCCTGTCCGCGCTGATGCAGCACCCGCGCTTCCGGTCGGGGGAGATCACGACAGGCTTCATCGCCGAGGAATATCCTGAAGGCTTTCAGGGCGCACCTGCGGATCCGGAATTGCTGCGCAACCTTGCGGCTGTTGCCGCCACGCTTGCTTGCCGAACCGCGATGCGTGCGGGTGAGATCGAAGGTCAGTTGGGCAACGGGGTGGAGCCGCCGCTGCGCTGGCAAGTCGCGCTGGGCGACGCGGTGTTCGACGCCGATTTGAGCGATCAGCTCGACACCATCCTGATCGACGGCATGCCGGTCACGGTGCGGCACGACTACGTGCCAGGAGCCGGCATGTTGACCGCGACCGTCGATGACGCGGTGCTTTCGATCACCGTCGCGCCCGTGCGCGGCGGGTTCAGGCTGACGACGCGGGGTGCGAGCCATGCCGCACGCGTGCTGCCCGCCCACATCGCGCCGCTTGCCCGCCACATGATCGAGAAGGTGCCGCCCGATACGTCGAAGCTGCTGCTGTGCCCGATGCCGGGACTGCTGACGCAACTCCATGTCGGTGTCGGCGATACGGTCGAGGCGGGACAGCCGCTGGCGGTCGTCGAGGCGATGAAGATGGAGAACATCCTGCGCGCAGAAAAGGCGGGCACGGTCAGCGCGGTCAATCATGCTCCGGGCGACAGCTTGGCGGTAGATGCGGCGATCCTGGAGTTCGAGTAAGCAACTGCGCCTAGCTTCAGCCGAACGCCGTTACTCGAAAAAACGCGAGTCCGCTGAACCCTATCCCAACGTCGTTGCGAGCGCAGCGAAGCAATCCATTGGCGTCGGAACGGATTGCTTCGCTACGCTCGCAATGACGATGTAGCTTGAGAAATGCCGTCAGTCTCCACGGTGGCGCCGATGCCGGGGCATGCGTACCGCCGCGAAGCGCGGCGCCTATCGCGGTGCCATGCGGATCGCGCCGTCCAGTCGCACGCTTTCGCCGTTGAAATAGCCGCATTCGATCATCGTCGTCGCCAGTTGCGCATATTCACTCGGCTTGCCCAGTCGTTTGGGGAAGGGCACCGACGCACCCAGCGCCTCACGAACATGCTCAGGCAGGCCCATCAGTAGCGGGGTTTCGAACAGGCCGGGCAGAATGGTGTTCACGCGGATGCCTTCGCTCATCAGGTCGCGGGCGATGGGCAGGGTCATGCCCAGCACCCCGCCCTTCGACGCCGAATAGGCTGCCTGACCGATCTGACCGTCCTGGGCCGCGACGCTCGCGGTGTTAACGATCGCGCCGCGCTCGCCGTCTTCCAGCGCGTCCAGCGTCAGCATTCCGGCGGCCGATTTGGCGATGCAGCGGAAGGTGCCGACCAGATTGATCTGCACGACCCAGTTGAAAGCCTCCAGATTGAAATGCTTGATCGACCCGTCCTCTTTCGAACGCGACGCCGTCTTCATCGCGTTGCCGACGCCCGCGCAATTGACCAGTACGCGTTCCTGTCCATGCGCTCCGCGTGCTTTCGCGAAACCAGCATCGACGCTTTCGTCCGAGGTGACGTTCACTTCGCAGAACACGCCGCCGATCTCTGACGCTACCGCTTCGCCCTTTTCGCGTTGAAGGTCGAAGATCGCAACCTTTGCACCCTTGGCAGCAAGCGTGCGGGCGGTGGCTGCACCCAGGCCGGAAGCGCCGCCGGTGACGACCGCGGCGATGGTGGATTGGAGTTTCATTCTGCTCTCCTGAAATTATCGTCATGCCAGCGCAGGCTGGCATATCATGCGGTGGAACGTGCGGCCTGATATCCCAGCTTTCGCTGGGATGACGACAGTGTCAAAGCCGCTCGACGATGGTTACGTTGGCAATCCCACCGCCTTCGCACATCGTCTGCAATCCGTATTTCTTGCCGCGTTTGCCCAGTGCGTGGACAAGCGTCGCCATCAGCTTTGTACCGCTCGCACCCAACGGATGGCCGAGCGCGATCGCGCCGCCATTGACGTTCAGCCTAGCCGGATCGGCACCGATATGCTGCAACCAGGCCAGCGGCACCGGGGCGAAGGCTTCGTTGACTTCGTACAGATCGATTTCATCAATCGTCATCCCCGCGCGCTTCAATGCGCGATCGGTAGCGTAGAGTGGTTCCTCCAGCATCACTACCGGGTCGCCGCCGGTCACGGTCAGATTGTGGATGCGGGCGATCGGCGTCAGGCCGTGCGTCTTGAGCGCCGCTTCGCAGACGACCAGCACTGCGCTGGCCCCGTCGCAAATCTGGCTGGCGTTGGCAGCGGAAATCACGCCCCCCTCTGCCAGCAGTTTAACCGAATGAATGCCGTCGAAGGTAGCGTCGTGGCGAATGCCTTCGTCGCGGCGGTGTAGTTCGGAGCCCTCGGGCGTTTCGATTTCCAGCGCCACGATCTCGTCATCGAAATCGCCGCGTTCGGTCGCGGCGGACGCGCGCTTGTGACTTTCCAGTGCATACTCGTCGAGCTGGTCGCGGGAAAAGCCGAATTTCTTGGCGATCATCTCCGCGCCCATGAACTGGCTGAACTGAATGCCGGGATAGCGTGCCTCCTGACGCGGCGACTTCGCCTTGCCCAGACCCGCCTGTGCGAACAACATGCCGGTCGATCCCATCGGCACGCGCGTCATGCTTTCGACGCCCGCTGCGATCACGACATCCTGAGTGCCCGACATCACCGCCTGCGCGGCGAACTGGATTGCCTGTTGCGAAGAACCACACTGACGGTCGATCGTGACGGCCGGCACGCTTTCGGGAAGTTTGGAAGCGAGAACCGCGCCGCGCCCGACCTGAAACCCCTGCTCGCCGCCCTGGCTCACACATCCCATAATCACGTCTTCGATCGCCGCCGGATCGATCCCCGATCGATCGACGATCGCGTCCAATGTCGCGCCCGCCATGTCGGCAGGATGCCACCCGGCCAGCCTGCCGCCGCGCTTGCCGCCTGCGGTACGGACGGCCTGAACGATATAGGCGGTGGACATCGGCGCTCTCCTGAATGTCGGTTTCTTTTTGAAACGCTATCAGTCAGTCGCGCGTGGTTCAATCGGTTAGTTTATGGCGGTTAGTTCGCCGCCATCTCGCGCTGGCGCATCGGCATGGCGTCGATGGTGGTGAAGAGCTGCGTCGTGTCGATCGGGCGATTGGCACGCAGCTTTACCGTACCATCCTTGCCGACGAGCACCGCAGCAAACTCGTCATTGGCAATGCGATAGCGCTGACGGAGCCGGGGCGCGTAATCGCGGGCACCCGATACGCTTTCGCCGACGACTTCGACGATGCGCAACTGGCGGTCGCGGAATCCGTCGCCATCCGAACCGACAATCTTACGCTGTTTCGACAGCGCGGCGTTGCGTTCTTTTGGCGCGAAAACCAGCAGCACGCGTTCCTCCCAACGCATTGCATCTACAGGCGCGGAAGCCTGAGGTGCGGCGAGAACCAGCGCGGCGGGGAGGAGCGAAGCGACCATGCAGCATAAACGCCACGCTCGCGAAAAAGCTCCGCGACTTTAGTCCTTTAGTCGCACCAGCCCTTCCTGCGCCGCACTCGCCACCAGCCTTCCGTCGCGGCTGTAAATGCGCCCGCGATTGAACCCGCGCGCATGGCCCGCCCAGGGACTGTCGCAGGCATAGAGCAGCCAGTCGTCGAAGCGGAACGGCTCGTGCAGCCAGATCGCATGGTCAAGGCTGGCGGACTGCATCTTGTGCGACATCCAGCTGACCCCGTGCGCGATCATCGACGTGCCGAGCAGGCTCATGTCCGACGCATAGGCGAGCGCCGCGCGGTGCAGCGCGGGATCGTCGGGCAGGGGGGCCGCAACCTTGAACCAGCTTGCCTGACGCGGTTCGCCTTTTACCGGGCGGAACCAGTTACGCGGGGCGACGGGACGGATTTCGATGGGGCGTGCGCGCAGGAAGAAGTCGCGAAATCTCTCCGGCACCTGATCCTCGATCTGTTGGCGCAGTTCGAATTCGGATTGCAGGTCTTCGGGCGGCGGCACGTCGGGCATCGCGTCCTGATGGTGCAGCCCTTCTTCCGGCACCTGAAACGACGCGGTCATGTTCAGGATCGGCTTGCCCTGCTGCATCGCGATAACCCGGCGATTGGCGAAGCTGCGCCCGTCGAAATCGCGCACGACGCGGTAGATGATCGGGTGCTTCTCATCCCCCGGCCGCATGAAATAGGCGTGGAGCGAATGCGCGACCTTGTCGTCATCGACCGATCGCTGCGCGGCTTGCAGTCCCTGCGCGATCACCTGTCCGCCGAACACGCGCCCGACGCCGCCGGGCTGGCGGGCCCCCCGGAACAGGTCGGTATCGATCATTTCCACATCGAGCAGGTCGATGAGTTGGGTGACCTGGCCTTCCGGGGTCGAGGCGCGAGGGTTGATGATGTCTGTCATGATCGGAACCGCTTGCCCGTGCGTACCGCGCCGATCAATAGCCCGCCGCCCGCGCCAGTCGGTCGGCATGGTAATTGCTGTCGCCGAACATCTCGGCCAGCACGCGCGCGCGCTTCATGTAGAAGCCGATGTCATATTCGTCGGTCATTCCGATGCCGCCATGCATCTGGATGCCCTCCTGCACCGCCAACGTCGTTGCCAGCCCGGTCATCGCCTTGGCCACCGACACCGCTTCGTCCGCCCGCGTGTTTCCACCATCGAGTAATTGCTGCGCCTTCATCACTGCAGCACGCGCGACTTCCATTTCGGAATAGAGGTGTGCGGCACGGTGCTGGAGCGCCTGAAAACTGCCGATCAGCATGCCGAACTGTTTGCGCTCTTTCAGATAGGCGGTGGTCATGTCCATCGCGCCGCCGCCGACACCCAGCATCTCGGCGGATGCGCCGGTGCGTCCTGCCGACAGCAGCCGGTTGAGCACTTCGCGGCCATTGTCGACCTCGCCGATCACCGCATCGGCATCGACTTCGACGCCATCGAATTTGCTGCGCGCGGCAAGGCTGGAATCGGCGAGCCGTTCGGCTTCATGGGTGAGGCCGCTGGCATCCTTGGGTACCGCGAACAGGGTCACGCCCGTATCCTCGTCGTCCGCGCCCGCTGTGCGTGCGGCGACGATCAGCAGGTCCGCGACATGCCCGTGTGTCACGAAGCGCTTCTCGCCCGACAGGCGGAACCCGTTGCCCGATCGCTCGGCCTTCATTCCGATCGCGTCGCCATGCTTGGCGCGCTCGTCGATGGCGAGCGCTGCGACGGTGTCGCCCGCGACGATGCCGGGGAACCAGCGGTCGGCGTGCGCGGTGCCCTTCAGCGCCTCGACCGCAGCGACGGCGGTGGTGAGAAACGGAGAGGGGGACAGGTTGCGGCCGATTTCCTCGAGCACGACGCCCGCCTCGACATGGCCGAGCCCGAGCCCACCCTGATCTTCACCGATCAGGATGCCGGTGAATCCCATCTCGGCAAATTGCTTCCACAGGTCGCGCGAAAAGCCGGTGGCGTCGTTCGAATCGCGCAGGCTGCGCAGGTGGCTGACGGGTGCGTGTTCGGCGACGAAATCCTTCGTCGTATCGCGCAGCATGACTTGTTCGTCGTTCAGATAAAGAGGCATTTCAAACACTCCGTATTCCGGCGAAGGCCGGAATGCTGGGTAGGGGGCGCGGCGTATCGCCAACGCTCCGGCCTGCGCCGGAGCACGGGCATTGCTAAGCGCCGGGCAATTCCAATATCCGTTTGGCGACGATGTTGAGCTGGACTTCGCTGGTCCCGCCCTCGATCGAATTGGCCTTGGTCCGCAACCACGCGCGCGGTTTCGCACCGCCCGCCGAGGCTTCGCTTTCCCATTCAAGCGCGTCCGACCCGCCCGCCGACATCACCAATTCGTGGCGCGTCTTATTCAGTTCGGTCCCATAATATTTCATCATGCTGGGCTGAGCGGGGTGCGCTTGTCCGGCTTTCAGTTCATCGATGAACCGCTCGGACATGGCCGTGAAGGCCTTGCTTCGCACCTCGAACAACGCAAGGCTCGCGCGCAGCAACGGATCGGCCAGCTCGCCGCGATCGTTCAGCCCGATCGTCGCGATCGCGCCCTCGATCAGCGGGTTGCCGCCGGTCGAGCCAAGCCCCATTCCGGAAATCATCTCCCGTTCGTGACCAAGTAGATATTTGGCGACGTCCCAGCCCTTATTCTCGTCATGGACGCGGTTGGCCTTGGGCACCTTCACATTGTCCATGAAGGTTTCGCAGAAGGGCGAATAACCCGAGATCAGCAGGATCGGCTTGGTCGAGACGCCGTCGCTCGCCATGTCGAACAGGACGAAGCTGATGCCTCCCTGCTTGGATTCTTTCGACGTACGGACCAGGCAGAAAATCCAGTCGGCCTTGTCAGCATAGCTGGTCCACACCTTTTGCCCGTTCACGATATAGTGATCGCCCGCATCCTCGGCCGACGCCGCCAGGCTGGCAAGATCGGACCCGGCATTGGGTTCGCTATAGCCCTGGCACCAGCGAATTTCTCCGCGCGCGATCTTGGGGAGGTGTTCGAGCTTCTGTTCCTCGGTCCCGTATTTGAGCAGCGCCGGACCAAGCATCGAAATGCCGAAGCTGTTCAGGGGATTGCGCGCGCGGATCGCGGCCATTTCCTCGCGCAAAATCTTGGTCTCCGCAGGCGACAGCCCGCCGCCGCCGTAGGCCGTCGGCCAGTCTGGCACCGTCCAGCCGCGCGACGCCATCGAGTCCATCCATTCCTTTTGCCCCGGCTGGAAATCGGGATTGCGCCCGCCCCAGCAGGCGTCCTTTTCGCTGCGCACGGGTTCGCGCATTTCGGGCGGGCAGTTCGCCTCAAGCCATGCGCGCGTATCGCTGCGGAATTGGTCGAGATCGATCATGAGGTCGCTCCGTGAACGGCGTTGTGGATGAGGGTGGCGATGGCAATCGAATGATGATCGCGGTGGGTGTCGCAGATGACTTGAATGCCTGCCGGAAGTCCGTCGAACGTGCCGACCGGAACGCAGGTAGAGGGCAGCCCCGGAAACGTCGCCAGACCCGCCCAGGCGAGATGGGAGTCGTATGGGCTGTCCACGCCATCGATCGAAATCCGCCGATTGGCTTGCGGCGCGTGGTCGTGCGGAAAGGCCTGCGTCGCGGCGGGCGGCGCGATCACTGCGTCGAACTCGGCGAACAATGCGGACCATTGGCGCGTGTTTCGGGCCTGCGCGTCCTGCAGTGCGAACCAGTCGAGCAGGGTGGGCAGCGACCAGTGCATATCCGGGTTCATACGCGCAAAACTCACGCTCAGCATCCGTCCGTAATCGGTGTGCTGCAGCGATAGATCGGGAAGGAGCGGCGTGGTGCGGACGGTTTCGACGCCCATTCGCGCCAGCGCATCGGCAGCGCGTTCGACCGCATCGACGCACACGGCAGCAGTTCGGGTTTCGGGATGCTCGGTCAGCACCAGCACGCGTTTTGGTGCAGCATTGCTGCGCGGCATGGGGAGGGTCGCGAGCAGGTCCAGCACCAGCGCAATATCCGCACCCGACCGCGCCATCGGGCCGATCACACCAAGCGCCTCGTCCGCGCCGTCGCTGCCTGGATAACGGTGGCCGTGCGCCGAGATGGCGCCCCATGTGGGTTTCAGACCCCACACGCCGCAGAAATGCGCGGGGATGCGGATCGAACCGCCGATATCGCTGCCGATTTCCAACGGCACCATGCCCGTCGCCAACGCGGCCGTCGCTCCGCCCGAACTGCCGCCACAGGTGCGCGTCGGGTCGGTCGGATGGTTGGTCACGCCGTGCAACGAATTGACCGATTGCCAGTCGCCCAGCGCTTTGGGGACGTTGGTTTTGCCCAGAATGATCGCCCCCGCGGCTTTCAGTTTTTGCACGGCGAGCGCGTCACTGGTGGCGGTGTTGTTTGCGTGTTCGCGGAAGCCCCAATGGGTGGGAAGGCCTTCGACGTCGAATGCCTCCTTGACCGTCATCGGCACGCCGAGCAGCGGCGCAAGGTCGCCGGCCGCGGAGCGCTTGTCGGCGGCATCTGCGGCGGTACGCGCGCGATCGAAATCGCGGACGACGACCGCATTGATCGCGCCGTCGAGCCGTTCGACACGCGCGATCGCCGCGTCGGTTTCGGCGCGAGCGGTGGTCGTGCCCGCGCGGATCGCGGCTGCGGTTTCGAGGGCGGTGAGCGGTCGCGTCAAGGCTCACCATTCCGTCTGTCCCGAGTAGCCGCGGAGTAGCCGCGAAGCGGCGTATCGAGGTAGCGTATCGAGGGAGCACGCGAACAACCCGATATCTCGATACGAGCCCTCGATACGCGCTCTGCGAGCGCTACTCGGCCTCTACTCGGCACGAACGGAGGGAGGGAAGGCGCGAAGATCATCCGCCTCGCCCCCTTGCCGTCATCCCAGCGAAAACCGCGATCTCAAGCCGCAAAGTCTGCGCGCGCCACCCGGATATCCCAGCTTTCGCTGAGATGACGAATTGGGCGGTGGCGCGCGCCGCGATCAATTGAACCGCTCGCCTTTCTCGGCCTTGTCCTTGAGCAGCTTCGACACCGCGAACCCGTGCTTCTCAAGCCCGGTGACGATCTTCTTCAGCCCTTCGGTGTCGGCCCAGAACATCGGTCCGCCGCGATAGACCGGCCAGCCATAGCCATAAATCCACACGACATCGATATCCGACGCACGCTGCGCCATGCCTTCCTCCAGGATCAGCGCGCCTTCGTTGACCATCGGGTACAAAGTGCGCTCGACGATTTCCTCGTCGGTGATGTCGTGCTGCGGCGTGTTGGTCTTCTTGCGGAAATCCTCGATGATCTCGGCGACGCGTGGGGAAGGCGAAGGATTCCGCTTCTCGTCATAATCGTAGAAGCCGGCCTGGGTCTTCTGACCCCAGCGTTTCTCGGCGGCCAGCGCGTCGCGGATGCTTTCGATGCGGGTGGGGTCGCGGTGCCAACCGATGTCGACGCCCGCCAGATCGCTCATCTGGAACGGCCCCATCGGCATGCCAAATTCGACATGCACGCGGTCGATCTGTTCGGGAGTCGCGCCCTCCATCAACAGCTTCATCGCCTCGACCTGGCGCGGCATCAACATACGGTTGCCGATAAAGCCGTGGCAGACGCCCGCAACCACCGCGACCTTGCGAATGGTCTTGCCCAGTTTCATTACCGTCGCCAGCACCTCGGACGCGGTCTTCGCGCCGCGAACGACCTCCAGCAGCTTCATGACGTTGGCGGGCGAGAAGAAATGCATCCCCACCACATCCTGCGGTCGCGATGTGCTGGCCGCGATCTCGTCGACGTTAAGGTAGGACGTGTTCGACGCCAGGATCGCACCGGGCTTGGCGATCTTGTCTAGCTTGCCGAACAGTTCCTTCTTGACGTCCATATTCTCATAGACCGCCTCAATGATGAGGTCGCAATCGGCGAGGTCGTCGAGCGATAGCGTGGGTTTCAGCGCGCCCATCGCTGCCTCGACCTGTTCGGGCTTCATCCGGCCCTTGGCGGCGCTCGCTTCGTAATTCTTGCGCATCACGCCGGTGCCGCGGTCGAGCGCATCCTGCTGCATCTCGACAATCGTCACGGGGATGCCCGCCGACAGGAAGTTCATGCTGATCCCGCCGCCCATCGTGCCTGCGCCAATCACGCCGACGCGCTTGATCTCGCGCAGCTTGGTATCGGCGGGGATGTCGTCGATCTTCGATGCCTTGCGCTCGGCGAAAAAGATGTGGCGCTGGGCGGCGGACTGAACGCCGAACATCAGCTTCATGAACTGTTCGCGCTCGAACTGGATGCCTTCCGCGAACGGCACCTGTGTGGCCTTTTCGACGCAAGCGATGTTGGCGGCTGGCGCGTCGAAGCCGCGGAAGCGGCGGGAATTGGTCTTGCGGAAGGTCTCGAATACCGACGCGTCGGCGGTCGCGGTCTTTTCGCTGGCGCGGGGCAGGGGACGCGCGCCCGCCACTTCGCGGGCATAGGCGACCGCGTCGGCGCGCAGGCTGTCTTCGCCCGCCAGTTGATCGACCAGGCCCGCATTGAGGGCCTTCTTCGCCGGGATCGGATCACCCTTCGCGGTCATCTCGAGCGCGAGTTCGACACCCGCGACACGCGGCAGGCGCTGCGTGCCGCCCGCACCGGGGAGCAGACCGAGCTTGACCTCGGGCACGCCCAGCTTGGCTGACGGCACCGCGATCCGGTAATGACAGGCAAGCGCGACCTCGCACCCGCCACCCAGCGCCGTGCCGTGGATGGCGGCGATGACCGGCTTTTCTGACGCCTCGATCTTGTCGACGAGGGCGGGGAGCAGGGGCTCGACCGGCGGCTTGCCGAATTCGGTGATGTCCGCCCCTGCGAAGAAGGTCTGACCGTCGCACGCAATCACCACCGCCTTGATGCTGCCGTCGGCGGCCGCCTCGTCAATCGCGGCGTCTAGGCCGGTGCGGACGGCGGCACCCAGCGCATTGACCGGCGGGTTGTTCGATACGACGATCAAAACGTCGCCGTCGCGGGTGGTGGTGATGGGTGAGGTCATGGGTTTCTCCTGTTTCTCTATTTCGTCACCCCAGCCAAAGTTGGGGTATCGGGCAGTCGCTCCTGCCGCCTGATATCCCTGCTTTCGCAGGGATGACGGGTGTTATGTCAGCGCCGCATAGATCATCGTCTTCAACTCGCGGCGGATCGGATAGGTGTTCGACGGGCTGAGCTGCGTCATGAAGATCATGTGCAGCCGCTCGACCGGATCGATGAAGAAGGCGGTCGAAAACATCCCGCCCCAATAATATTCGCCGACGCTGCCCGGCACCAACGTCGCGGCCACGTCCTGCGTCACTGCAAAGCCCAGCCCGAAGCCGACGCCCGCATTGGTCGCCTCGCTAAACAGCGATTGCGACATGCTCGCCAGGTCGCTGCCGCCGGGCAAATGGTTCTGCGTCATCAGGTCGAGCGTTTTGCGCCCGATAATCCGCACGCCGTCCAGTTCGCCGCCATTCAGGCACATCGTGCAAAACCGGTGATAATCGAGCGCGCTCGACACCAGCCCGCCGCCGCCCGACAGCAATTTCGGCCGCCGCGCCCACGCGCTCTCGGCACCCCTGTCGTACATTACCCGACCCTTGCCTTGCGCCAGCGTGTAGCAATCCGTCAGGCGGTCCAGCTTGTCCTCGGGCACCTGAAAGAAGGTGTCGTGCATCCCGAGTGGCTCGAAAATGCGGGTCGCGAAGAACGCATCCAGCGTCATGCCCGCCACCCGCTCGATCACCGCGCCCAGCACATCGGTCGCGACTGAATAATTCCACTGCTCGCCTGGCGAGAACTCCAGCGGAATTTGCCCCAGCGCACCGACAAACCCGTTGAGGTCGAGATTGCCGTGCCAATTCTCGATCCGGCCCTCGCGATAGGCAGCATCGACGTTCGATCGGTTCTGAAAGCTGTAAGTGAAGCCCGCGGTATGCCGCAGCAGATCGACCATGCGCATCGGCTCCGCAGTCGGCTTGGTCGCGAAGGGCACCCCAGCGCCGCCGCCATTATAGACGCCGACGCCCTTCAGTTCGGGCAACACATGATGCACCGGCGTATCGAGCGCGACCTTCGCCTCCTCGACCAGCATCATGAAGGCCAGGCTGGTGATGGGCTTGGTCATCGACGCGATGCGGAATAGCGACTGGTCGTCGACTGCCTCGCCATTCTCTCGCGCCGCGCCCAGATGCGAGAAATGCGCGATCCGGCCATCGCGCGCGATCAACAATTGCGCGTGCGGCAATTTGCCCGAATCGAGATAGCGCGACTGAACGAATCCATCGATCGCGGCCAGGCGATCGGCATCGAATCCGGCTTCGGCAGGTGTGTGCTGCAACATCCTCTCGACCATACCCCAGTTTCGAATCTTGGCAAACGCGGTTGATCGCGCGCGCCAAAACTCTATTGCCTTGAGCGAGAGGTGAATCAACACTAACCTCCCCGGCAACGGCAAAAATGCCAAACCCGAACATCGAAGCGAACTTTCAGGAGAGCCAGCCCCGTGTCCACCGAACCGCTCGTCGCCCTCGACCCCAGCTGGCCCAAAATGTCGCTCCAGCAGATCGAAGGCATTCTGACCGCGCCGGGGCAGAAGTGCGAAATCGACGAGGTCGAGATTCGCGGCGTGACGACCAAGGTGTGGAAGAACCTGCCGCCGGCGCTTCCCTATCTGCTGATGTTCACCCGCACCCACGGGCAGCGCGAATTCACCATCCTGAACGGCCACCGGGTCACTTATGAGGCGAACTTCCGCGCGACGGCCGCACTGGCGCACTGGATGCAGGCGCAGGGGATCGAAAAGGGCGACCGCGTCGCGCTTTGCATGCGCAATTTCAACGAATGGCCGGTGGTGTTCTTCGCCGCGACCGCGATCGGCGCGATCATCGTGCCGCTCAATGCCTGGTGGACGGGGCGCGAACTGGAATATGGCTTGGCGGATTCGGGCGCGAAGATGCTGTTCGTCGATGGCCGACGCCATCTGGTGATCGAGCCGCACTACTCGAACTTGCCCGACCTGAAACGGGTCGTCGTCAACTGGCCCAAAGGCGAACTCGCGGGCGACCATGTGTCGATCCAGGACGTGATCGGCGAACCCGATGGCTGGGCGAGCCTGGACGATGTCGGCCTGCCGCAAGTCGCGATCGAGCCAGACGATGACGCCACTATTTTCTACACCAGCGGCACCACCGGCGCGCCTAAGGGCGCGCTGGGCACCCACCGCAACATCCTGTCGAACATCATGTCCACCGGTTACGGCGCGGCGCGTGCGATCCTGCGGCGGGGCGAAGTGCCGCCTGCGATGCCCGAGCCCAAGACCAACCTGATCGTCATCCCGCTGTTCCACGTCACCGCGTCGAGCGCGTTCCTGATGGGTAACATGGTCGCGGGCGGGACCATCATCTTCATGCGCAAATGGGACGTGGTGGAGGCGATGGAGTTGATCCAGCGCGAGAAAATCCACGCCACCGGTGGCGTGCCGACGATCGCCTGGCAGCTCCTCGAACATCCCGATCGCGACAAATACGACCTGTCGACGTTAGAGAGCATCGCCTATGGCGGCGCACCTTCCGCACCCGAACTGGTCAAGCGCATCTATGAGGAATTCGGCGCGCTCCCCGGCAATGGCTGGGGCATGACCGAAACAATGGCGACGGTGACCAGCCATCAGGGCGAGGATTATCTCAACCGCCCCGACAGCTGCGGCCCTCCCGTGCCGGTCGCCGAACTCAAGATCAAGTCGCCCGACGGCGACCGCGAACTGCCCGTCGGCGAAGTCGGCGAACTCTGGGCAAAAGGCCCGATGGTCGTCAAAGGCTATTGGAACAAGCCCGAGGCGACGGCGGAAACCTTTATCGACGGATGGGTCCGCACCGGTGATCTCGCGCGCCTCGACGACGAAGGCTTTTGCTACATCGTCGATCGCGCCAAGGACATCATCATTCGTGGCGGCGAAAATATCTATTCGATCGAGGTCGAAAGCGTCCTCTACGCCCACCCCGCGGTCACCGACTGCGCGCTAGTCGGCGTGCCCCACCGCATCCTGGGCGAGGAACCCGCCGCCGTCGTCCACCTCGCCCCCGGAGAAGACGCGAGCGAGCAGGACTTGCAGGACTGGGTGCGCAAGCATCTGGCGGGGTTCAAGGTGCCGGTGCGCGTCCATTTTGTAGACGGCGTGCTGCCGCGGAACGCCAATGGCAAGATTCTGAAAAGCGAGTTGCGCAAGCTGCTGGTCGACGAAAGCGCCGCAGCCTGACGGCAATGTGACTTCATCCAAACGGCGCAGGGCTTTGCTAGGCGTTATAGCGCGCCCGCAGCATCGCCCACGCCGCGCGGATGCCGAACGCTTCGCCCCCTCGTGGTCGACCGGGTTTCAACACGGGCCGCCAGGCGAACACGTCGAGATGCGCCCATGGTGTGCCCTCTGGAACGAAGCGGCGTAGGAATAACGCCGCGGTAATCGATCCGGCAAAGCCGCCATCGGGCGCATTGATCATGTCGGCGACGTCCGATTTCAGCATCTCGTCATACGCATCCCATAGTGGCATCCGCCATACCGGGTCGCCCTCTGCCCGGCCGGCCTCGATCAACGCTTCGGCTAGCACTTCGTCGTTCGAAAACAGCGGCGGCAGATCGGGGCCGAGCGCCACGCGTGCGGCCCCCGTCAGCGTTGCGAAATCCAGGATCAGGTCGGGCTTGGCTTCCCCGGCGCGGATCAACGCATCGCCCAACACCAACCGCCCTTCCGCATCGGTATTGGTGTTCTCGACCGTCAGACCTTTTCGAGTCCTGAGCACGTCGCCGGGCCGGAACGACGCACCCGACACGGCATTTTCGACTGCCGGGATCAGCAAGTGGAGCCGTACGGGCAGCCGTTCGGACATCACCAGTTCGGCAAGCGCCAGCGCGTGGGCGGCTCCACCCATGTCCTTCTTCATCAACCGCATCCCCGCCGATGCCTTGATATCCAGCCCGCCGGTATCGAAGCACACTCCCTTGCCGATGATCGCGACCCTGGGATGCGCGGCATCGCCCCATTCCAGCTCGATCAGCCGCGGCTCGCGTCCCTTGGTGGCCGCCTGACCGACGGCATGAATCATCGGATAGCCGGTCGCCAGCGCCTCACCACGCGTGACGGTCGGCGTCGCACTATAGGCCTTGGCCAGCCGTTCGGTCTCCGCTTCCAGTTCCGCTGGTCCCATGTCGGCGGCGGGGGTGTTGACCAGATCGCGGACCATGGTCGTCGCGCGAACAAGGTTGAGCGTCGGCGCGATCCGTGAAGGCTCGGCGGTCAGCAGAATGCGCGGACCTTGCGGCGCCTCGTCCTTGCGATATCGGTTGAACCGGTACTGACCCATCGCCCACCCGAACGTCGACGCCCCCGTATCGCGCTCGGCCAGGCGGTACTGCCCCTCGGGTAGCACGTCGCCAAGCTTTGCCAGGCACCAGGGCGTCAGATTTTCAGTGTCGACTGCAACGCCCAGGACCGACCAGTCTTCAGCGGCGTCGCCGGGAAGGATGGCATGGGCGAACGGCACAGGCCGGAATTTCTGCGCGACAAGGGCGGCCCGGTGCCGCGGCGGTTGAACCGTCAGCCACGCGTCGTAATGCGCCGGATCGGTCAAATGAATGGTGCGAGCAGGTTGACCGCGATCAAGCTGGATTAGGGGCGTATCATTGGACATTGACGCCACAATGTGGCCGAAGCGGCGCCGGCGCAAGATTGCGTTTGCGGTCGCCGGACCCAAGCGAACGGCGTGATCAAGCCATGAGGGGGGAGTGGTGGACGCGCTTGGGCTCGAATCACCTCCAAGCCAATGGCAATCCGCTGCCCATGCGATCGGGTTGCAGGGGATGCGGTTTCGCATCCGAGGAGCGACGGGTTGGGGCGCTTGGCTCCGGCCCGTGTGACGACAGCAGGATGTCGGCCCAGTCGATCGACGCGTCCCTGATGCGACGAACGATTCGTTGGGCGGTCGCGGGTGCGACACCGAACGCCGATGTCATCTGACGGACGAGCATTTTTGAACAGGCGGATTCCGGCTGGCGAATGGCGTAGAACCATAAGCGCAGCGGAATGCGGCTGTTTTCGAGCGGTGTTCCGACCGTAGGGTGGAGGTGATTGCCGCACCATTGGCAGGAATAGGCACGCTCGGCCCGTATGCGGTGCCAGTTCGTCGAGCGGCGACATCGCGGACAATCGAACCCGCCGCCGAACCGGACCTGAAACAATCGTTCGAGGCAGTGTTCGTCGGTCGGAAACCGACGGTCGAACGCGGCAATCGTCTCCAGCGCCGATGGCGGATCATCGCAACAACGCGTCGATCGATGGTGCCCACTGGTGGTGCAAATATGGCCTGGGTCGAACACGCCGTCACGTCGCTGCGGCGCGGCGCCGAGGGTCAATGGGATGCGCACGGCACGGGTTGTCCAGTGGTTTGCGAAAGCCGAATGGACGAGATGGTGATGTCCATTGCGCCTGTGGTGGTGATGCGGAGCGGGTTGGTGATGCGGCGCATGTCCGCGCCCGCTTGGGCGAAGCAGCGCAGCGGGATGGAGGCGGTGGTCCAGCGACCGACGGGTGCTGCCTTCAGTGCGGCATCGAACGGCTGTTCGCCGGTGCAGTCCGCGCCGCAATCGAGCGCGATCGTGACCGGCGCGGTGGGTGCGCGTTCGACCCGGTACTGGACCGACAGCACGAGGTCGCCGTTCGATTCGCGCGTGAGGTCGATCGGTTCGCGGCGCGCGATGGTGGCGGTCGCCAGCCCCTTGCCGGTCCAGGCGATGCGGACGCTGTCTTCCTGGGCGTTGCGATCGGCACCGCGCGCGCTGATCAGGTCGGGACCCGGATTTGCGGTGAGTTGTCCGGGCGCGCCCAGCAGCAGGCGCGCACCAGCACCTGGCTTGCCGCTGCCGAACACCGTGTTGCGATCCTCGGCGATGCCCCCGGCGCGGGCCTCGGGCAGTATCCCGACGTCGCCGCCCCTGGCGTAGGTCAGGCCATAGCCGTAAGCGAATAGCGGGTTGTAATCGGCATCGCCGACATTGACCGCGGTCTGATCGGTCTCTCGCGGCCAGCTATAGGGCAATGTGCCTTTGAAGTCGGCCTTGCCGAACAGGACATCGGCCACACCGCCGCCTTCGGAGCCCGGCAGCCAGGCGGCGACGAACGCGTCGGACGCGTTGAGATGCGGGTTCACCCAGAGCGGACGGCCCGACAGGAACACCGACACGGTCGGGATGCCTGCCGCCTTCAGCCGTCTCAGCAAGGCGAGGTTGTCGGTCGGATCGTCGAAGGCGACATCGGGCCGATCCCCCTGAAACTCGGCGTAAGGGTGTTCGCCGAACACCACGACCGCGACATCGGGGCGCGTCTTGAACACACCATCGACCGCCAGTTCGGTGCTGCCGCCCGCTGCTTTGGCCGCCTCCGCCATCGCTTCTGCAATGGTGTCGGCATTGGGGAAGTCGGCGCGAGTGGTGCCCGTGCCCTGCCAGGTCAGCGTCCAGCCGCCGGTCTGCTTGGTCATGCTGTCGGCGCCGTCACCCGCCAGCAGGATGCGCGCGCCCGGTTTGAGCGGAAGGACGCTGCCCTGGTTCTTGAGCAGCACCAGCGACTCGCGCACCGCCTGACGCGCCACCGCGCGGTGATCGGCACTGCCCAGCCGGTCGAACTCACCACTCAGCATCCGCGTGGACGGCTTGCCCGCTTCGAACAGACCGGCGCGCACCTTGACGCGCAGGATGCGTCGCACCGCCTCGTCGAGCGCCGGCATCGGCAGCGCGCCGGAACGCGCATGTGCCAAGGTGGACTCCCACAGCCCCTTCCAGCTGTCGGGCGCCATCGCCATGTCGAGCCCGGCGACGAAGGTCTGTCGACAATCCTCGTTGGTACAGCCCGGTATCTGGCCGTGTGCGTTCCAGTCGCCGACCAGAAAGCCGTCAAAGCCCCAGCGATCCTTGATCACCCCGGTCAGCAGCGACCGGTTGCCGTGCATCTTGACGTCGTTCCAGCTCGAAAAGCTGACCATGATCGACTGCACGCCTGCTTCGATCGCGGGCACATAGGGTGCGGCGAACAGGCGTTGCAGATCGCCTTCGGCAATGCGGGCATCGCCCTGATCCTTGCCGCCATCGGTGCCGCCATCGGCCAGGAAATGCTTGGCGGTCGCAACGATATGAGGTCCGCGCAGCCAGTCCGCGTCGCCGACCTTGCCCTGCAACCCCTCGATCAAGGGGCGCGCATAGGCGGTCGCGATCTCCGGATCCTCGCCGAACCCCTCATAAGTGCGGCCCCAGCGGTCATCGCGCACCACCGCCAGCGTTGGGGCAAAGGTCCAGTCGAGCCCGGTGACGCGCATCTCGATTGCGGTCACCTCGCCGATGCGGCGCATCAGCTCTGGGTTACGCGCTGCACCCAGGCCGATATTGTGCGGAAACAGCGTCGCGCCGACGATGTTGTTGTGACCGTGGACCGCATCGCTGCCCCAGATCACCGGGATGCGTGGCAGCGATCCGCTCGCGCGCATCGACGCGTCGTAAAAGGCATCGGCCGCCTTCAGCCACTCGGGCGCGGGCGCGTTATACGCACCGCCGGGACTGGAATTACCGCCGTTCAGAATCGAGCCAAGATGATAGCGATGGACATCGTCGGGGGTGACGCTTGCCAGATCGGCCTGCACGACCTGACCCACCTTCTGCTCCAGCGACATGCGCCGCAGCAGATCCTCGACCCGGCGCTCGACCGCGGCATCGCTGGTCGCCGGACGCTGGACCGCCGGCCACGCCGCCGGGTTGGCGACACCCGCAGCCTGCCCGTCTGGCGCGACCTGGGTCGCCTGCTGGGCCAGAAGAGGTTGCGACACACCCGCCATCAGCGTCATCACCGCGATCTTTAGCCAAGGTCGACCCATCTCACGCTCCCCTAATTCCGATTATTGCCCCCTTTCTGACTCGGGTTGAGAACGTTATCAAATGATTTGTCGAGTCCATGCCTCCCGATCGGGTAGAGCGATAACGGGCTGACCAACGGGAGAGCGAGACATGAGCTTCATTTTATTCGCCTTGCAGGTGGCGGGCCTTGGCGCGACGAATTACGGCGTCGACGCGCCGATGACCGCGCCCGTGTCAGCCCCCGCTTTCGCCGAGGAGTTCGAGGAAGAAGACGTAGATCGCACCGTCTGGCGGTACGATGCGTCGCGCAACGCGCAAGGCTGGCATAATAACGAGCTGCAATATTATGCGGTCGCGCGCCCCAAAAATGCCAGGATCGAGAACGGTGCCCTGACCATCGAGGCGCATCGTGAGACGATGTCGAAAGCGATGTTCGCCGACTGGGGCGGTCAGGCGTACAGCTCCGCCAAGCTCGTATCGCACAAGCCGCTGGGCTATGGTTTTTACGAAGTTCGCGCCAAATTGCCCTGCGGTCGGGGCGCCTGGCCCGCGATCTGGATGCTGCCCGAAGGCGGCAGCTGGCCCGAGATGGGCGAGATCGACATCATGGAGATGGTCGGCTGGGACCCCAAGGTCATCCATGCGACGCTGCATTCCGGCACCTATAACCATGCCAAGGGAACCCAGCGCGGCGCACAGAAGCGCGTCGAGACCGCATGCAGCGAATTCCACACCTATCAACTCGACTGGCAGCCCGACGCGATCACGATCGGCATCGACGGCCGCGCGCACATGCGGGTGACCAACGACATGCCAGGCGACAAGGGCGCGTGGCCATTCGACCGGCCATTCCACCTGATCCTGAACCTCGCCGTCGGTGGCGATTGGGGCGGCCAGAAGGGCGTCGACGACAAGGCGTTCCCCATGCGCATGACGGTCGATTATGTGCGCCACTGGCCGGTCGAGGCCAAGGCCGAGCGCTAAGGCGTCAGGGCGTCGTCGTCGGCGAAGGTGCGTGCTGCGGTAACGCGCGCTCTTCGCTCCGCACGCCCAAAATCGCAAAGCCGCCGAGCAGGGTCAGGATCGCGAGCGCCAGCATGGCGGGGGTGAAGTCGTTGGGAGTTGCCAGCATCCAGGCGATCGCCGGTCCGATCAGCGACGGCGCGGTGTTGGCCAAATTGAGCAGGCCAAGATCGCGACCCCGATGCTGCGCGCTTGGCAGCAGCAGCATCGCAAAGCCGGCATGGAGCACCAGAAACACGTTCGACCCGAGTGCATAAAGGCCGTATCCGATCGCGCCCATCCGCCATTCGGTCGCTGCCGCCATCGCAACCAGGCCGCATGACGCGAGCATTGCCGCACCGAACAGGATGGGCTTTCGCCGCCGCGTGCGGTCCGACATCCGACCCAGCCCCACCGCAAGCGGCAATGACAGGATATAGACGAGGGTCATCAGCCGACTGACCCCCGATGCCGTATCGATCGGCATCCTCCCCGACGCCAGGCTCTCGAAATAATAATAGAGGTACAGGAGCAGGACCGTTCCGGCCACCTGAACCAGCAGCCGCGCCATCCAGGCGATCGTCAGATCGCGGCGCGCGAGGCGACGTTGGGGCTGCGATGCGGGCGCATCCGGCAGGAAGATGCTGCGCGTGAACAGGAGCGGCGTCACGCACACGGCAATGGCGACGGGCACCGCGAGGAACCGCGCCGTTTCGTCCAGTACCGCAAAGCCGACCAGCGCTGCGCCAAATGCGGAGGCAAGCGGCGAGCCCAATGCGAGCATTCCGCTTGCCACACCCTTTTGCGCATCGGGGATTTCGTCGGCCATGATCGCCGCCAGCGGGGCCAGCAACGCGTTGATCGCGAGTTGAACCAGGATCAGGGACGCCAGGATGGCAGCAGCAGTGGTCGCCACGGCCGCTGCGATATAGGCCGGGAACAACAAGGCGATACCGAAGATCACCCAGCCGCGCCGGGTACGGCCGCGCGCTACCGATCGATCGCTTAGCCATCCGAACAGGATGTTGGACCCGCTGGCGACGATCGCGCCGATGATCACGGTCGCGGTGAACACCCCCAGCCGCGCGTCGCCCGACACGTGTTCGATCCGCATCGGCAGCAGCAGGGACAGGAGCGGCAGATACGCGATCACCCCGCCCGCGCTCGCCAGCGCATACAGCATCAGAAATGCCGTCGAACGACGCGCAGGCGGAGGTGGGGCGACGGGCATTGCCGCGCCTTATCGGCGCATGGCAGCGGCGCGGCAATGCCCGTCAGGCCATGGTCAGGGCTTCATCGTCGCTGCGTCCAGCGTTACCGTCGATACCATCGACCGGTCGCCGGCATTCTTCGCCAGCGCGACCCGGTAGCGCCCGCCCGCGATCCGCCAGCCGGGCAGTCGCGTATCGTAATCGGCCACGATCCGCGGTTCGGCGGTCAGGGTTACGCGCCGGGTTTCGCCGGGACGCAAGTTTACCCGCTGAAACGCGGCAAGTCGCATTGGCTTCGATGCGCCCTCTTGCGCCACATAGAGTTGGGGAACATCCGCGCCTTCGCGCTTGCCCGTGTTGGTGACGTCGAACGTCATGCTGACCGTCTTGCCGCCGGAAACCACCGGATTGCGATAGGCAAAGTCGGTGTAGCTGAGGCCGTGGCCAAAGGCGAACAACGGGGTCTGGCCCTGCCGCTCATACCAGCGGTACCCGACATCGGCGCCCTCGACATAATCGACCGGATAGCTTTGCAACTGATAGGCCCCGGCATTGGCCGGGTTCGCCGCGGCCAGCGCTTCCAGGTCGGAGAATTTGTCGAGACCGACCGGACGCGCGCGCGGCGGCTGCCCGGCATGGGCTGGGAAGGTGATCGGCAGCCTGCCCGACGGATTGACCTGCCCGGTCAGGATGTTGGCGATCGCCTCTCCCCCGCGCTGCCCCGGATACCAGGCTTGCACGATTGCGGGCACCGATTTGATCCACGGCATCAACACCGGCCCGCCGGTTTCGAGCACGGCAACCGTATTGGGCTGGGCAGCGGCAACCGCGGCGATCAGCGCATCCTGTTGATGCGGCAGATAGAGGTTCGGAACATCCTCCGCTTCGGTCGTCCACTGGGTCGCAAAGACGATGGCGAGGTCGGCGGACCGGGCCGCTTCGGTCACCGCGTTCAGGTTGCGACCATCGACGAAGTCGATCTGCGCGTCGGGCAATGCTTTTCGCAACGCGGCAAGCGGCGAAGAGGCGTGATAGGTGATCCGCACGAAAGACGCGGCAGGGCCGCCGCTCAGCGGAATCTCGATCGGCGCACCGCCCACCGAGCGAACCTGGCTCGATCCGCCGCCCGATAGAACGCCCAGATCGGCCGCGCCGCCGATGACTGCAATCCGTCTGGCGGTTCGCGCGATCGGCAGCAGGTCGCGATCGTTCTTCAGCAGGACAATGCCGGCCTCCGCCGCGCGCTGGGCGACCTCAGCATTGCTGGCATAATCGATACGCTGGGCGGTTGCGGGGGCGGCGGTGTCGAACGCGCCGGTCGCGATCAGGCCGGTCAGATAGCGTGCGACCATGTCGTCGATCCGCGCCATCGTCACCCGGCCCGCCGCAATGTCGGCGCGCAGCGGCTTGTCGAAATAAACTTCGCGGTCGAGTTCCTGGCCCGATTGCTGGTCGAGCCCGGCATTGGCCGCCTTTGCCGACGAATGCACGCCGCCCCAATCGCTCAGCACCCAACCGGGATATTGCCAATCGCGCTTGAGCACCTGGTTCAACAGGAAGTCGTTCTCGCACGCCCAGTCGCCATTGACCTTGTTATAGGCGCACATGACCGAGGCGGGCTGTCCCTTCTCAATCGCGATCTGAAAGGCGAGCAGGTCGCTCATTCGCAGCGCCGCTTCGCCGATGCGGGCATCGAGCACCATGCGCCCGGTTTCCTGAGAATTGAGCGCGAAATGCTTGACGGTCGAGACGATCCGGTTGGACTGGACCCCTGCAATCTGGGCACCGGCCATCAGGCCCGACAGCAACGGATCTTCGCCCATATATTCGAAATTGCGTCCGCCCCACGGATCGCGAGTCAGGTTGACGCCCCCCGCCAGCAGCACGTTGAAGCGCTTGGCGCGCGCCTCCGCGCCGATCATCACGCCGCCTGCGCGGGCGATTTCCGGATCGAAGCTGGCCGCAGTCGCCAGCGCCGAGGGCAGGGCGGTTGCAACGTCGCCCTTTCGCTGTTCGACTTGGTTTGCCACGCCAAGCGACGCGTCGCTTTCACGCACGACCGGAATGCCAAGGCGGGGGACGCCGTCGATATGTCCGGCCGACGGAATCAGCTCATCGTCGGTCTTGCCCGCCGCCATCGGGGGGAAAAGACCGTGAAGGAGCGCGATTTTCTCGTCGAGAGTCATCCTGGCGACCAGCGCGTCTGCGC
Organism: Sphingomonas sp. AX6; assembly: GCF_902506605.1. GTDB lineage: Bacteria > Pseudomonadota > Alphaproteobacteria > Sphingomonadales > Sphingomonadaceae > Sphingomonas. The sequence continues at coordinate 2,569,718 of NZ_LR733979.1, read as the reverse complement.
GCTTGCGCGTATCGGCGACGGGCGGACGGTCTTGCACGACGGAGACTGATTCACGCGCGATCGCATTCCCTGCCAGCATCGAACCGGCGGCTAGCGCGATGATTAGGCGACGGCTCATCCTGAATTCCTCCCCTGAACGCGACTCCCATATCTGGTAAGCCCTGGCACACCTAAAGCACAGTTATGGGAACGCTCACAACCCAGTGTTGCCGGGGAAACACATTTGTCGACGAAGCAGAGTGCGGCCTCTTGACATCGGACAAAGACAGGCAGAGTGAACGTTCTCATTTGAAAGTGACTCGATGCGGGGAACGGCCTGCGTCGATGAAGGGGAGGATTGGATGCGACGCTACAAAGCTCGTTCGATTTCGCGTTTTCTGGCGGGGGCTTCGGTCCTATCGACCATGGCCATATCGAGTGCGGCATTCGCGCAGGACACAGCAGCGACGCTCGGAAATCCCGGCCCGTCGGAAATCCAGGAACGGCCCCAGTCCGACGATAGTGGCACCGACGGCGATATTGTTGTTACCGGTATCCGCGCCTCGCTGCGCGAAGCCGTGGAGATCAAGCGCAACGCGCAGGGCGTGGTCGATGCGATTTCAGCCGAGGATATCGGCAAGTTTCCCGACACCAACCTCGCCGAGTCGCTTCAGCGCATCACCGGCGTGTCGATCGATCGGCAGAATGGCGAGGGATCGCTGGTCACGGTACGCGGCTTCGGCCCCGAATATAATCTTGTCACGCTCAACGGTCGCCAGATGCCGACTTCGTCGCTGGGTGATGGTGCCAGCCCGCCCGCCTCGCGTTCGTTCGATTTCGCGAACCTTGCTTCCGAAGGCATCTCGGCTGTCGAAGTCTATAAGACCGGGCGTGCGGCCGTGCCCTCGGGCGGCATCGGTTCGTCGATCAACATCTTGACGCCACGCCCGCTGGATCGCCCCGGCATGCGGGGTTCGATCGCCGCGCGCGGCGTGCTCGATTCGTCGCAGAATGACGGGCAGGACATCACCCCCGAAGTGTCGGGCGTGTTCAGCACCACCTTCGGCAGCAGCGACCAGTTCGGCATTCTGGTCTCCGGCGTCTATCAAAAGCGCAAGGCGAGCGTGAATTCCGGGCAGGTCGGTTTCGGCAACGCATTTCTGGGCACCGAGAACGACTGGGGTACGCTTGGGCCAGAGGGTCCGAACGTCGTCAATCGTCCCGGCCCGACGGATGTCTACGAAATTCCGCAAGAAGCGTCCTACTCGCTGACCGACATCGAGCGCGAACGCATCAATGGCCAGGTCGTGCTGCAATTCCGTCCGGTCGAAACGCTGACCGCGACGGTGGACTTCACCTATTCGCGCAACCGCGTCGAGGCGCGCAACAGCAGCGTCGGCATGTGGTTCAACTTCGGCGATACGTCGACCGAATGGACCGATGGCCCGGTTGCAGGGCCTGTTTTCTACACTGAGCGGTTCGGCCCCGGAAAGGATTTATCCTACAGTGGATCGTTGACCGCCAACGTGACCGAGAACAAATCGTGGGGCGGAAACCTGAAATGGGACGCGCCCGGTGGTGTCACGATGACGCTGGACGCGCATCATTCGACGGCGGAATCGCGTCCGACCAACCGCTTCGGCACGAGCACGTCGGTGGGTAGCGCGATCTTCGGCGTCGCGTCGCAGACCGTCGATTTCCGCAACGACCTGCCGGTTCTGTCCTATGTCATGCAACCGGGGATCGATGCGCTCGATCCGTCGCGCATCAATGCGACGGGCAACTCGTTCCGCAACGCCTATTTCCGCGACGAGATCAATCAGATCCGGCTGAACGGGCGTTACGACCATGATGGCGCGTTCCTGGATTCGATCGATTTCGGCTTCTCTTATATCGAGAACCACGTGCGTTCGGCCTATGGCTTCCTTCAGAACGATACCTGGGGTGGCGTCGGCACCCCTGCCGATCTGCCCGACGATCTGTTCGAGCTGGTCACGTTGCCTGACAAATTCCCCGATATCTCCGGTTCGGACCAGGGCATTATTCCCGCCTATTACCGGTTCGATTTCGAACGCATGGTCGATCTGCTCGACGATCGGTTCGGGATTTGCGGAGGCGACGGAAATTGCCTGGCGACCTACGACACGGATCGGCGGATTACCGAAAAAACGGTCTCGCCGTTCATCCAGTTCAATAACGAATTCGAACTGCTTGCCGGCCCGGCCCACATCATCGCGGGCGTGCGGTACGATCAGACCAACGTCAGCTCGTCGGCATTGACTCCGATTCCGGTCGGCACCGCGTGGGTCGCGGCGGGCGAGTTCAACATCATCTACGCCGCGGATTCGGATTTCGTGACTGCCAAGGGCAGCTACCAAAACTGGCTGCCCGCGATCGATTTCGACATGGAACCGGTCCAGGACGTGAAGCTGCGCGCCTCCTATAGCCACACGATCACGCGTGCGGATTATGGCTCGTTGCAGGGCGGGCGCACATTCAACCGCCAGTTCGGTATCACCGGCGGCGGCGGATCGCAGGGCAATCCCAACCTGATCCCTTTCCTGTCCAAGAACATCGATGTCTCGGCCGAATGGTACTACGACCTCAGCAGCTACATCTCGGCCGGCTATTTCCGCAAGAAGGTCAGCAACTTCATCAATTCGCAAGAAATTGAATCCTCGGCATTCGACCTGCGCAATCCCGCCGATGGTCCTCGTTTCCGTGCGGCCCAGGCGGCATTGGCAGGATCGGCATTGGCCAATGACGTACCGGCGCTGCGCAATTATATCCTGCGCAATTTTACCAACGGTGTGGAAGTCGCGCGGGATGCGGCAGGCAATCCGATCCTCGATCAGAACGGCTATTATACCGGTCGTATTCTGGGATTGCCCGAAGATGATTTGGTCACCTTCCGTGTCGGTACGCCGTCCAACTCGGACCAGACCGCGACCATCGACGGGTTCGAATTCGCGATCCAGCACAGCTTCTGGGACACCGGCTTTGGTACGATCCTGAACTATACGATCGTCAACGGCGATGCGCGGTTCGACAATGCGCTCGACCCCAATATCGGTCAGTTTGCGCTTGCAGGTCTGAGCGACAGTGCAAACGCGGTCGTGTATTACGACAAGAACGGTCTGCAGGCGCGTGTGGCTTATAACTGGCGCGATGAATTCTACGCCGGCGGCAATCCGAACCCGCTTTATGTCGAAGCCTATTCGCAGATCGACGCCAGCGTCAGCTACGAAGTCCGGCAGGGTCTGACCATCTTTGCCGAGGGCATCAACCTGACTGGGGAAAGCCGCCGCGGCCATCGTCGTTCGGACGAGTTCGTGACCTTCGCCCAACCAGGCTTTGCCCGCTATACCGGCGGCGTGCGTTTCAGCTTCTGATCGACCGGCCTGTCCGCCGCGCGTCGGGAATGCTTGCTCGAAAGGGTGGCTTTTCCGATACGCGGCGGGCAGGTTCGCAGGGGTGAACGGGACGGGCGATGCATAAGCGGGTGAACAGGATCGTGGTCGTCGGCGGGGGCACCGCCGGATGGCTGGCGGCCTGCCGGATCGCGGCCGCCGCCGATCCTGCCGCACCCGAACCGTTATCGGTGACGCTGATCGAATCGCCCGACCTGCCGATCATCGGCGTGGGGGAAGGCACCTGGCCGACGATCCGCGGGACGCTCGCCAAGATCGGGATCGACGAAGCCGAATTTCTGGACGCGACCGACGCCTCATTCAAACAGGGGTCGCGGTTCGACGGCTGGCGCGACGGGACGGCTGATGACAGCTACCACCACCCCTTCACCGCCCCGGTCGATGCCGCGCCGCGTGATCTGATCGCGCACTGGCAATCGGTCGGCGGTGCGTTCGCCGACGCGGTCTGCGCCCAGCCTCGCTTGTGCGCCCAGCATCTCGCGCCGCGCCAGCGTGCCATGCCGGGTTATGCCGGTGCCGTAAATTACGCCTATCACCTCGATGCGGTGAAGCTGGCCGACCTGCTGCGGCGCGTCGCGACCGAGCGACTGGGCGTGGTGCACCTTCGCGACCATGTGGTGGGCGTCGATGCTACCGATAACGGTGATATCTCCGCAGTACGGACGCGCGAATCCGGCAAGGTCGAAGGCGACCTGTTCCTCGACTGCACCGGCCATGCCGCGCTGCTGATCGGCGGGCATTATGGCGTGCCGCTGATCGACCGCAGCGGCGTGTTGTTCAACGACCGCGCGCTTGCAGTGCAGGTGCCCGTCGCATCCGATAGCCCGATCGCCGCGCAGACCAATGCGACTGCCCACGCCGCCGGATGGATCTGGGACATCGGCCTGCCCACGCGTCGCGGCATCGGCTGCGTTTATTCGAGCAGCTTTGCCAGCGACGACGACGCTGAGAAGACGCTTCGCGACTATTTGACGCGAACGGCGCCGGGCGTGGACCACGACGCGCTGTCGTTCCGTCGCCTGACGTTTCAATCCGCGCATCGCGAACAGTTCTGGCGGGGCAATTGCCTGGCGCTCGGACTTGCGGCAGGGTTTTTGGAACCGCTTGAGGCATCGGCGATCGTGCTGGCCGAATTGTCGATCGATGCGCTGCTTGACGGGTTTCCGGTCGACCGCGCAGCGATGGCGTTGCACGCAGACAGGTTCAACAACCTGTTCCGCTATCGCTGGGACCGGATCGTCGATTTCCTGAAGCTGCATTATGTGCCGAGCGTGCGGAGCGAACCCTATTGGCGGGCACACCGCGACCCAGATACGATCCCCGATCGGCTGCGCGAGTTGCTGGAAATGTGGCGGACGCAGCCCCCCAGCGCCGCCGACTTCCCCCATGCGGACGAGATTTTCCCGGCCGCCAGCTATCAATATGTGTTGTACGGCATGGGCGCGCCGCCACCGCTGGCGTCCGCGGTGCGCTCGCCCGCCGGTGGCGAAACCGTTGGCGATGCTGCGCAGAAAATGGCGCAGCGCGCCCGCGCGCTCGCCGCGAGCCTGCCCACCAACCGCGTCTATCTCGACGCGCTGCGCCGTTCCGAACCGCTTGTCCAAAAGGCCATTCATGTCTGATCATGTGCTGCTAAACGCCGAGGCACACCGCGACCTGCGCATCCGCCGAGAACGCTCTGCCGAACTGGGCGACGGGGTAATGACCGCGATGACGGTCCCCAACGAGTTTCGACGCGTCCAGGCCGATTATCCGATCCTGTTCCGCCGCAATCATGAACGCGGCGATGTCGTCGCACTTGCCATGTTCGGGTTCGAAAGCGGCGAGAATTTGTTCTTGCAGGACGACCGATGGGACGCCCGCTATCTGCCGCTGTCGATGGACATCCAACCCTTCCTGATCGGCGGCGCACCCGAAAGCGAGGGCGACAAGCAGGTGGTGATCGACCTGGCAAGCCCGCGGATCGCGGAAGGCGAAGGCGTCAGGCTGTTCGATCAGGACGGTCGGCCAACGCCCTATCTCGACACCATCGTCGAGCGGCTCGGCGTGCTGGATGCGGGGTATCAGGAATCGCGCGGCTTCTTCGCTGCGCTTGTGCGCTACGACCTGCTGGAACCCTTCACGCTCGACGTGACGCTCGACGATGGCGCCGCGCATCGCATGGTCGGATTCCACATTATCGACGAGGACAAGTTGCGCGGCCTGGACGCGGCGACGCTGGGTGACCTCAACCGCGAAGGGCATTTGCTGCCCCTGTTCATGGCGGTCGCATCGCTTGCCAACCTGCCGGCACTGATCGCGCGAAAGAACCGGCAGGTGGCAAGTGGCTGAAGCCGACGCACACAGGCTGGCCACACCGACAGCGGTAAACGAGGCGCGGGTCGCGGACACCGCCGCGCTCGACGCGCTGTTGCGCGACGCCGATCAGCCTTTCATCGTCCGCGGTCTGGTTGCCGATTGGCCGCTGGTGGTCGAGGGGCGCAAATCGCCGGGCGCGGCACGCGACTATCTGCTCGCGCACAGTCGCGACCGTGCCTTTTCGGTCTCGGTCGGCGCACCGGCCAGCGACGGACGGCTATTCTACGACGATGCGATGGGCATGAACTTTCGCATGATGTCGGCAGCACTCCCCGACATCTTCGCTCGGATGGCGGGCGGCGAAGCGGCGGGCGATGGCGACGCACCTACCCTGTATCTCGCCTCGGTCGACGTGCATGACTATTTCGACGGACTGCATGCCGCCAACCATGTCGATCTGGGCGACCGCGATGTGACCGCGAGCATCTGGATCGGGACGCGGACCCGGATCGCGGCGCATAACGACGTGCCGCACAATCTGGCATGTGTCGCGGCCGGGCGACGGCGGTTCACGTTGTTCCCGCGCGATCAGTACGCCAATCTTTATCTCGGTCCGCTCGACAATACGCCTGCCGGGCGTCCGATCAGCATGGTCGATTTCTTCGCACCCGATCTCGACCGCTTCCCTCGTTTTGCAGACGCGATGGCGGCGGCGCAGGTCGCCGATCTGGAACCCGGCGATGCGCTCTATATCCCGGCGATGTGGTGGCATCATGTCGAAGCGCTCGACCCATTCAACATCCTGGTCAATTATTGGTGGCGCGAAACCCCGCGCTGGCTGGCGCACCCGCAGGATGCGCTCAACCACGCGCTGCTTGCGATCCGCGAATTACCCGAGGATGAAAAGGCGCATTGGCGCGACCTGTTCGACCATTATGTCTTCGCCAATGACGAGGCGACCGTCGCGCATATTCCGTTTGAAAGTCGCAGCGTGCTCGCGCCGTTGACGCCGGACACCGCCGGACGTCTGCGCGCCTACCTCCTGCGGCAGTTGAGCCGATGAGAAGCGAGCATCCGATCAAGCGCATCGTCGTCGCAGGCGGCGGCACCGGCGGTTGGATGGCGGCCGCGGCCATCGCACGCACCATGGGCCGCGCGGCGCAGGTGACGCTGGTCGAATCCGAATCCATCGGAACGGTGGGCGTGGGCGAATCCACCATCCCGCCGCTGGTCACCTATAACCGGCTGCTCGGCATCAACGAGGCCGAGTTCATGCGCGCGACCAACGCGACGTTCAAACTGGGCATCCTGTTCGACGGTTGGAAAAACGGCAGCGACCGTTATTTCCATTCGTTCGGGCTGACCGGCAGGGATCATTGGGCTGCCGGGTTCCAGCATTACTGGCTCTATGGCCGAGAGCGCGGGCATGAAGCGTCGTACGACGATTACTGTCTGGAGCTGGTGGCGGCGATGGACGGCAAGTTCGCGCACCTGCCCGACAACGGCATGAACTATGCCTATCAGCTCGATTCCACGCTCTACGCTAAATTTCTGCGCACCATGGCTGAGGGCGATGGCGCAGTGCGGATCGAGGGGAAGATCGCACAGGTCGAACTGGACGGCGAAAGCGGCGACGTCGCGGCACTCGTGCTCGACCGCGGCGATCGGATCGAGGGTGACCTGTTCCTCGACTGCACCGGCTTTCGCGCGCTGTTGATCGACCAGGCGCTGCATGCCGGGTTCGACGACTGGACGCATTGGTTGCCGTGCGATTCCGCGATAGCGCTGCAAACCGAAAATGTCGGGCCGCCGGTGCCTTACACCCGCGCGATGGCGCATGATGCCGGATGGCAATGGCGTATTCCGCTTCAGCATCGCATCGGCAACGGCCTCGTCTGGTGCAGCCGTTACCTCGATAGGGACGCAGCGCTCGACCGGCTGCTCGGCAATGTCGAGGGCAAGGTGCTGACCGAGCCCAACCATCTGCGCTTCACCAGCGGCGTGCGGCGGCGGCAATGGTATCGCAATTGCATCGCGATCGGCTTGTCGGGCGGGTTCATGGAGCCGCTTGAATCGACCAGCATCCACCTGATCCAGCGCGCGGTATTGCGGCTGATCCGCATGATGCCGCTGGGGCCGGTCAATCCGAGCGATGTGGCCGAGTTCAACGAACAGCAGATGCAGGACATGCTGCAGATCCGCGACTTCCTGATCCTCCATTACAAGGCGACCGAGCGCCGCGATTCCCCGTTCTGGCGACAATGCGCGTCGATGTCGGTGCCCGATACGCTGGCGCAGAAAATGGAGCTGTTCCGCGAAACGGGCCGAGTCTTCCGCCGCAACGAGGAACTGTTTGCGGAAAATAGCTGGGTTCAGGTGATGATGGGACAGGGCATCATGCCCCGATCCTGGCACCCGATAGCGGCGAAACTGTACGACGACGATCTCGGGCGATTGCTGACCACCGTGCGCGATGGGGTCGTCCGCACCGTTGCCACATTGCCCGCACACGGGACGTATGTCGCGCGCTATTGCGGTGCCGCCACTAACGCTGCGACCGGGACGGACTAGGCTATGAACCGGCGCCGCCAGGCGATCACCATCAAGCATGTTGCGGCGGATGCGGGAGTGTCGCTGCAGACGGTCAGTCGCGTGATCAACAAGGAGCCCAATGTCCGGCCCGAAATGATCAAGCGTGTTCAGGCATCGATCGACAAGCTGGGCTATGTTCCCTCGATCGCGGCGCAGCGCATGGCCGGATCGCGATCCTATCTGATCCTGGCGATCAACGACCGCGAACGGACGATCGCAGACTGGCGCGACCGGCAGGGAACCGACTGGGTCGATCAGATGATGCTGGGGGGCATGATCAAATGCGCGGAACATGGCTATCGCCTGCTGGTCGAACTCGTCGACACGCATAGCGACCATATCGAACGCGAGCTTGCCGCAGCGCTCGGCGCGTTGCGCCCGGATGGCGTGATCCTGACGCCGCCGCATTCCGAAAATGCCGAAATCCTCGAACTGCTGCAGACGCGACAGATCAGCGTGGCGCGGATCGGGTCGCTTCGCGAAGGCTACGGCTTTGCGCTGACGATGGATGACGAACGCGCCGCGCGCATGGCGACCGAGCATCTGATCGAACTCGGCCACGAACGGATCGGCTTTATCGCCGGACCCTCGGCATATGAATTGAGCGGCTGGCGCGTCGCTGGCTGGCGCACCGCGATGGCGGCGGCGGGGTTCGACATGACCGACCTGCTGGCGACAGGCGATTTCAGCTACGAATCCGGTTTGATCGCTGCCGAGGCATTGCTGGCAGGTGACGTGCCGCCAACCGCCATCATAGCCAGCAACGATCGCATGACGCTGGCGGTTCTGGAAGCCGCACGGGGCCGCAACGTCGAGGTGCCCAGCGACCTTTCCGTCATCAGTTTCGACGATACGCCGATCACGCGCTTTACCCACCCGCCGTTGACGGCGGTCGTACAGCCCATTGCCGAAGTCACCGCCCAGGCAGTATCGCTGATCATCGACGAACAGGCACAGCGTGACCCGCCGCGCAACGCGATCGTCGTCCCCGCAACGCTGGCCGTGCGATCATCGACGGCCCCGCCTGGCGGCAACTAGCCGGTGATCCACTACCCGTGAACCCATAAATGGGATTCCCAAGGCGGCGTCGATCAGATTCAGGATGGCGGCATGAGCCGCTATGATTTGACCGGGTGGCGCGTGATTGCGCCATTGCTGCCGAACAAGCCGAGGGGCGTGCCGCGTGTCGATGACCGGCGCGTACTCAATGGCGGGCTCACGACCAAGATCCACGCGGTCGTCGACGCCCAAGGCCCTCCCGTTCCGGCTCAGCCTGACGGCGGGTCAGGCGCACGACGCACCCGCTGCCCTGACGCTGCTCGACCGGCTCGAACCGCGCACCATCGTGCTTGGCGACGAGGCTTACGATGGCAACCCCATCCGCGACCTCATCGAGAGCCAGGGCGTGGTGCCCAACATCCCGGCCAAGTCCAACCGCAAAGGGCGGCCCTGCTTCTAGAAAACACTCTACCGCGAGCGGAACCAGGTCGAACGCTTCTTCAGCAAACTGAAACACTTCCGACGCATCGCCACCCGCTGCGACAAGCTCGCCGACAACTTCCTCGCCATGGTCAAGCTCGCATCAGTGCGAATCTGGCTGCGCGCTTATGAGTCTACGGCCTAACCCGTGATTCTCCTGAACTGAATTGCGTGCTGGCTCATTCGTCATCTTTTTCGGCCTGCCAGCCGTTCGTTTACCCATCCCGTTCTTTTTAAGTGTCGCCGCGGGTAACGCTTCTGTCGGTTCGAAACAGCCCCTTCGCCTACAGGCTCTGTATCAAGGCTTAAGGGATACGTAGTGACTGACCTGTTATTCAGCAGGCGGATTGGCTTACCACCGCCGAAGGTCACATTCGTATCCTAAGCGATGGATACTAGAAAATGGTGGACGCACTTGGGCTCGAACCAAGGACCCGCTGATTAAGAGTCAGCTGCTCTACCAACTGAGCTATGCGTCCATCCGGGTGAAATCGGCGGCTCCGATGGCCGTCGTTTCGTTTGGAAGCGCGCGGTTAGCACCGGGGTTTGAGGTTGGCAACCGCCTTTTGCCCTAAAAACCTACCAGCGCTGCACTTTGCGGCTTTCGCGATCGATGGCGAATAGGATGCCGAGTGCAAACATGACCGTCATCATCGACGAGCCGCCGTGGCTGATGAGGGGGAGGGGGATGCCGGTGACCGGGGCCAAGCCCATGACCATGAGCAGGTTGATCGCGACGTAGAAGAAGATCGTGGCCGAGATCGCGGCGGCGGTCAGGCGTTCGAATTTGGTCTTGGCGCGCATCGCGACGCCGATGCCCCATACGCATAGCGCTACGAATGCAACGATCAGCGCGACGCCGCCGACCAGGCCAAATTCCTCGGCGACCAGCGCGAATACGAAATCGGTGTGACCTTCGGGCAGATAATTCAGATGAACCTGGGTGCCGTTGAGGAACCCTTTTCCGAACAATCCGCCCGATCCGATCGCGATCTTCGACTGGGTGATGTGATAGCCTGCGCCCAGGGGGTCTGCTTCGGGGTCGAGGAAGATCAGCACGCGTTTCTGCTGATATTCCTGCATACCGTAATTGATCATCAACGGGATCGCGACGGCGGCGGCCAGCCCGCCCGCGACGAACAGGCGCAAGGGCACGCCTGCCAGGAACATCAATGTCGCGCCGCCGGCAATTATCATGACCGCGGTGCCGAGATCGGGCTGGATGAGCACCAGGCCGGCGGGCACCATGATCAGCACGCCCGCAGGCCAGATCGCGCTGAATTTACGCGTCTCGCCCGCAGGCAGCATTTCGTAGAATCGGGCGATGGAGAGCACCATGGCGAGCTTCATCAACTCCGATGGCTGGAGCCGCATGAAACCCAGATCGAGCCAGCTTTGCGCGCCGCCTGCGGTGTGGCCGATGATTTCGGTCAGGACGATGAGGACGAGCGTCACCGCATAGGCCGGGAAGGTGGCCTGACGATACCAATCGATCGGAATGCGCGACATGACCATCGCCACGCAGAAGAAGAAGCCGAACCGGATGCTGTGGCTGAATGCCCAGGGCGTCATGCTGCCGCCTGCAGCCGAATAGAGCATCAACGCGCCGAACCCGCCCAGCGCAAGGACGAGGGTCAGTGCCCCCCATGGCAGGCGCATGACGGGGGCGGGGACGATCGAAAGCGCGGTCATTCCGGAATTGCGACGGGTGGTGCGGCAGGGTTGGGGGAGGGAGCCGCACCCGGAGACACGTCAGGCGTCGGTCCGGCGGGCAACGCGATCCCGGCGGCCTCGGCCTGTTTCCGGGCGAGGAACACCGCTTCCTCCATCGCCATGCGTTCCGCAATCGTGCCTCCCCATTCCTTTTCCATCGGTGCGAGCACGTCCATCGCCTTGTTCCGGTCGTACAGGAACGTCATGCAATCGCGCGCAACGGGTGCCGCGGCGCCCGATCCGGACATGCCGTGTTCGATGACGACGGCGATCGCATAACGTGGGGCATCGACGGGCGCGAAGCCGACGAACAGGCCGTGGTCGCGGTATTTCCATGGCACGTTGCGTCCGCCGCGCGCCATGCCCGACAGGCGGCGGACCTGCGCGGTCCCCGTCTTTCCGCCCATGCGGATATCGGGGAAGGGGAGTTTGGAGCGGACCGCAGTCCCCGCCCCGTTGACGACTTCGTCCATACCGGCGCGCACCACCGCAAGATGTTCTGGCGGAAAGGCGAGCGCGGCAGCGGCCCCGACCTGGCCTGCGATCATATGCGGGATCAGCGCTTTGCCTGACGCGATACGCGCGGTGGACAGCGCGAGCTGAAACGGGCTGGCGAGGAAATAGCCCTGGCCGATCGCGGTGTTGAGCGTGTCCGCTTGGGTCCAGGCCTGATCGAAGCGGCGCATCTTCCATGCCGTATCGGGCACGGTGCCGTAACGCTGCGACGGCATCGGGATGTCGTAATCGGCACCAAAGCCCAGTTTGCGTGCGGCGTCGGCCAGTCGTTCGATCCCGATTTCGCGACCCAGCGCGTAGAAATAGGTATTGCACGAGCGCGCGATCGCGGTGTGCATCGTCATCGGCCCATGCCGCCCCAGACAACCGAAGCGGCGATTGCCGAGCGTATAGCCGCCGGGGCAGTTGATGACGCGGGTGGGATCGATGCCCGCGGCCTGAATGGCCATCGCATTGGTCGGTTTCAGCGTCGATCCGGGGGGATAGAGCCCCTGCAACGCTTTGTTGGTCAGCGGCAGGTGATCGTTTTCCTGCAACATCGCATATTCGTTGCTGCTGATACCCATCGAAAAGGAATTGGGATCGTAGGACGGCATCGAGGCGAGCGCGACGATGCCGCCGGTCAGGCAGTCGATGACGACCACCGATCCCGATTCATTGCCAAGCCGACGCGCGGCATATTCCTGCAACCCCGCGTCGATCGTCAGTTTGACGGTGCCGCCCTGCTGGTCGGGGCGGGTATCGAGTTCGCGGACCAGCCGCCCGCGCGCGGTGACCTCCACCCGTTTGGCACCGGGGACGCCCTGCAACTTGTCCTCAAGCACCTTTTCGATGCCGTCCTTGCCGAGTTTGAATCCCGGCGTGTTCATCAGTGGGTTTTTGGTTTCCAGATATTGCTCGCGGGTGGCGGACCCGACATAGCCCACCAGATGGCCGACCGCGGCACCGGCGGGATAATAGCGCGCGAATCCACGCGTCGGCGACACGCCGGGCAGTTCGGGCAAGCGGACGCTGACCGCGGCGAAACGTTCCCAGTTCAGGTTTTCGGCGACGGGGACGGGGCGGAATCCCGATGCCCCTTCCAGATCCTTCATGATCCGTTCGATATCGTCAGGCGTAAGCGCGAGCAGATCGCGCAACTGGCCGACGACCCGTTCCTTATCCTCGATCCGGTCGGGGATCAGATCGACGCGGAAATCGGTGCGGTTGCTGGCGATCGGCGCGCCATTGCGATCGACGATCCAGCCGCGGCGGGGCGGGATGAGCGTGATGTTGACCCGATTGCTGTCGGCGAGCAGCGCATAGCGTTCATTCTCGGCGATCGACAGCCAGCCCATGCGTCCGGCCAGCACCAGCCCGAGCGCGGCCTGTCCGCCGCCGACCAGCATGGCGCGGCGCGAAAAGCTGAAACTCTGGGCCGCTTCGCTGACGATGCGTGCGGGCCCGCTCATTCCGCGACCCGCGGATCCCAGCGCGCGACCAGCAAGGCAATCAGGGGGTAAAAGGCCATCGCAATCAAAATCTGTACCAAAAGCACGGTGTCGACATGTGCGGTAAAGCCGGTCGCGACCAGCCGTCCCGCCACCAGCACGAATGCGACGCCCCCTGCCGCAATCGCGAAGTCATGCCAGAAACTCCGCCATACCAGCCGCGCGTCGATGATGTCGATGGCCAGATAGGCGATCGTCCACAATAACATGGCACTGCCCAGCGGCTGGCCCGAGACGAGATCGTCGAACAGGCCCAGCGGGACCGCTGCCCAGGTGCGAAAGACGTCGGGCCGCCGCATCCGCCACGCGATCAGCAGCATCAGGCCGAAAGGGGGGAGGAAGGGGACGGTGGCGACGATCGGAATCAGCGTGATCAGCGAGCCCAGCATCACCGTGACGGGAGCAAGCCAAACTTCGCGTCCAGGCGGTTCGGGTGCGCCGATTCGGGAAGCGTTGACCGGGGTCACGGAATATCCTGTCCCGGCGGAGGCTCGGCCAGCGCCGCGGGCTCTGGGGGCGGCTGAAACGCGGTCTGGACCAGCGCGAAATCATAGGCGTCGGGACTGGCCATCGGTCGCGCCAGGCTGGAATCGTCGGCATTGCGCATCACGCGCGCCACGGGAACGTTGGGCGGATAAAGGCCGCCGGTGCCCGAGGTGACGAACAGATCACCCGAATTGAGCGGTATGTTGGCGACGTTTGCCGAGCGGATGTCGATCAGCCCGTCGCCGCGCCCGATCGCGAGGGCGGGCAGCCCGTCCTGCGCCCGGCGTACTGGCACGATGCTTTCGGTATCGAGGATCAGCAGAACCCGCGCGGTGTTGGGACTGACCTCGACGATGCGGCCGATCAGGCCTTCGGGACCGCGCACCGGCTGGCCGACGCGGACTCCGTGGCGCGACCCGGCGTTCAGGGTGGCGAAACGCCGCGTGCTGGAGGCGGACGAATTGACGAGCCGCGCGGTGACCACACCCTCGACCGGCACGTCCTGAACCCGCAATAGCGCGCGCAGCCGGGCGTTTTCGCGGTTGATCGATTGCGCCTGGACCAGCACCGGGCGAGTCGCCTTCACCTCCGCGCGGAGCTGTGCGTTTTCGCCCATGACAAAGAAATAATGGCCGATTGCTTCCGGCACGTTGCCCACAGATCGGCGGACCCAATCGAGTGCGGACGAGATGGGCGTGGTGACTTCGCGAATTCCGCCGCGCAGATGCTGATAGGCGGGCGGGTTGACCGCCGACAGCGCAAGCAGGATGGCGCCCAGAAGCGCGCCTGCGCCGGCGATCACATAGCCCAGAAACAGGCTATATTGCGCCCGCCGCGAAAAGCCCGGACGCCGGTTGCGCTGCGGCGCCATCTTTACCCCAGCCTAACCGCGTCCGGAGGGAAGGGCCGCTGCTGACCTACCCCCCGAACGCGCCTTTCGAAATCAAACGGCGAGCAGCACGCCGCGATAGATCGGGTCTTCGAGCGCGCGACCGGTGCCGAGCGCGACACAGGTCAGCGGGTTTTCGGCGACCGTCACCGGAAGCCCGGTTTCGTCGCGTAGCACTTCGTCGAGCCCCTGGAGCAGCGCCCCGCCGCCGGTCAGGACGATGCCCTGATCGACGATATCGGCGGCGAGTTCGGGTGCGGTATTTTCGAGAGCAATCCGAACACCTTCGACGATGGTGTTCACAGGTTCTGCGAGCGCCTCGGCGATCTGGCCCTGGTTGATCTGAATTTCCTTGGGCACGCCGTTCACCAGATCGCGACCCTTGATGTAGATGGTCTGGCCGATACCGTCCGCAGGCGGCTTGGCGATGCCGACTTCCTGCTTGATGCGCTCGGCCGTGGCTTCGCCGATCAGCAGATTGTGGTTGCGGCGGACATAGCTGACGATCGCTTCGTCCATCTTGTCACCGCCGACGCGAACGCTGGTCGAATAGGCGAGACCGCGCAGGGAAAGCACCGCGACTTCGGTGGTGCCGCCACCGATATCGACGACCATGCTGCCGATCGGTTCGGTCACGGGCATGTCGGCACCGATTGCGGCGGCCATCGGTTCTTCGATCAGGAACACCTGGCTGGCACCTGCATTCGACGCGGCATCGCGAATCGCGCGGCGCTCAACCGACGTCGAGCCCGATGGCACGCAGATCACGATCTGGGGCCAGCGGATGAAGCGGCGCTGGCCGTGAACCTTTTGAATGAAATGCTTGATCATCTGTTCGGCGACGTCGATGTCGGCGATCACGCCGTCACGCAGCGGGCGGATCGCCTCGATCGACCCTGGCGTCTTGCCCATCATCAGCTTGGCGTCGTCACCGACCGCCTTTACCTTGCGCACGCCGTTCAGCGTTTCGACCGCGACCACCGATGGTTCGTTAAGAACGATGCCACGACCGCGTAGATAAACCACCGTGTTGGCGGTCCCCAGGTCGATGGCCATATCGTGGGACATGAACTTAAAGAAACGGGAAAACCACATTATCTGTTCCGTCGGTTGCCGGGCCTGAACGGCACCACGGCGAGGTCGCAATACTCCTTTGACCCGGCGGTCGCCGCCGAAGATTCCGGCACGGTAAGGCAGACGTTGCGGGTCGCGGAAGCCCGCCGATTGGGCTAGAGCGCACCTCATGTCAATACGTCGTCTCCCGTCGCATCTGGTCAATCGTATCGCTGCCGGTGAAGTGGTCGAAAGACCCGCCAGCGCGTTGAAGGAACTGGTCGAGAATGCGATCGACGCAGGCGCGGGGCGGATCGTCGTGCGTTTGACGAGCGGCGGCGTGGACGGGATCGAGGTGATCGACGATGGCTGCGGCATGTCTGCGGCCGACATGGCGTTGGCGCTGGAGCGGCATGCGACGTCGAAACTGCCGGATGACGCCATTGAGAATGTGACGACGATGGGATTTCGCGGCGAGGCATTGCCGTCGATCGCCAGCGTCGCGCGGTTGACGATCGAAAGCCGCGTGCGGGGCGGCGACGGCTGGCGGCGGGTGGTCGACAATGGTGATGTGGTCGAGGAAGGGCCTGCCGCGCTGCCGCCGGGGACGCGGGTGAAGGTCGAGGGGTTGTTCGCGCGAGTGCCGGCGCGGCGCAAGTTCCTGCGGACCGCGCGCAGCGAATATGCTGCGTGCGTCGATGTGGTGAAGCGCTTGGCGATGGCGCGCAGCGATGTGGGTTTCACGCTGGAACATGACGGGCGGCGGACGTTGCACGTTCAGCCGGAGGAAAGCGCGCCCGACCGGGTGGCGGGGCTGACCGACCGGGCGCTGGTCGAGAACAGCGTTGCGATCGATGCTGAGCGCAATGGCGTTAGGCTGGGCGGAATCGCAAGCCTGCCGACCTTCAATCGCGGGGTAGCGGACCACCAATATCTGTTCGTGAACGGGCGCCCGGTGAAGGACCGGCTGCTGATCGGCGCGGTGCGCGGTGCCTATGCCGAGATGCTGGCGCGCGACCGCCATGCGGTGGTCGCGCTGTTTTTGGACGTGCCGGCGAGCGAAGTCGATGTGAACGTGCATCCGGCCAAGACCGAAGTGCGATTCCGTGACCCCGCGATGGTGCGCGGGTTGATAGTCGGCGGCTTGCGGCGCGCGCTGGACGAGGCGGGCCATCGCAGCGTGCGGCGACCGAGCGACGCGGCGCTGGGGATGTGGCGAAGCGACTTAAGCCTCTCCCCTTCAGGGGAGGGGTTGGGGGTGGGGCCTCTCCACTCAGATGCTGCGTTTGCGGCAACGCCCCACCCCAACCCTTCCCCTGAAGAGGAGGGGCTTTATCGTTTCCGCGACTCCCGACCGACCTTCTTCTCGCAACCGCCGATGGCGCGCGCTGAAACCGCCGCCGAACCCGTCCCCTCGACCCTCCAGCACCCGTTGGGCGTCGCGCGCGGGCAGGTGGCGAAAACCTATATCGTCGCCGAGGCCGAGGACGGGCTGGTGCTGGTCGATCAGCACGCCGCGCACGAACGGCTGGTGCTGGAACGGATGCGCGCGGGTCTTGCAGGTGGACGGATCGCGGCCCAGGCGCTGCTGATCCCGCAAGTCATCGAGCTTGACGAAGTAGCGTGTGACCGGCTCGAAGCGCGCGCAGCCGAACTCGCCGAATTCGGCCTCGACCTCGAACGCTTCGGCCCGCGCGCGGTGCTGGTGCGCGCCACCCCGGCGCTGCTGCGCAGCGGCGACCCGACGGGTCTGGTCACCGACCTTGCCGACGAACTCGCCGCGTTCGACGAGGCATTGTCGCTGAAGGAACGCCTCGATCACGTCGCCTCGACGATGGCGTGCCACGGATCGGTCCGCGCCGGGCGGGTGCTGTCGGTCGCGGAAATGAACGCGCTGCTCCGCGAAATGGAAGTCACCCCGCATTCGGGCCAATGCAATCACGGTCGCCCGACATGGGTGAAGCTGGCGCATGGCGATATCGAGAAGCTGTTCGGGCGGAAGTAAGCGGCTACGATATGGAAATTACGACGCCTTTTGACCCTGCCACATTGCGCCATTACTCGGATGTTGCCCCGACCTATCGGGCAGGCGGACCGGGTGGTCAAAACCGGTTTCTCGAACATTTCCTGTCCAAATTGCCCGCTCGTTCACGGATCATCGATTTTAGGGTGCGGGGGTGGGATCGATACCGCTGCGTTTCTTGAACAAGGACACTCGGTGGAGGCGATTGATGCTTCGGACCGGATTGCAGTCGAAACGGGCCAAAGGCTCGGGATAAATGTTAGGGTCGAACGGTTTGACCAGCTTGAGGACGTCGAGGCCTATGACGCGGCGTGGGCGAGTGCCAGCCTGATCCATGTTCCGCGACCCGCCTTGCCAGATGTGCTTTCTCGAATTTTTCGCGCATTGAAACCCGGAGGACTCCACTGTGCGACATTCAAATCCGGCGGACGCGAGGGGCGGGATGCAGTCGGCAGATATTATAATTATCCTTCGGAGTCCGAGCTAATTTCGTTCTATCTCGCCGCCGCGCCTTGGCTTATCACCGATACTGAAAGCTACATCGGTGGTGGGTTCGACGGCGGACTGGGTCCTTGGCTCATGATTGAGGTCATGAAGCCGTTCTGAGTTTCGTTTTAAGCGTGTCATTCTTTGCCTCGCAACCATTCATCGCCCTGTGCATTCTATTCACCGAACAGACAGGTGAGACGATGGTTAAGCAGATTTTCCCGGTTATTCTGGCACTTATCCCGCTGGTGGCGGTGTGTGGGGCGGTTGCGGCTTGTCCGTAAACCCATTCGTCACCCCGGCCGTAGTGCCGGGGTCCACTTTGGGGCTTGGCTTGTCGTTCCCCAATTTTCGATGACGCTCGTGGATGAGTGGAACCCGGCACTTCGGCCGGGGTGACGTTTTAGGTAGAACGTTCGGAAACAAAAAAGGGCCGCTCCGGTATCTCCGGGGCGGCCCTTTCGTTTGTCTGGCGTCGGCGGTCGAGCGGCTTAGGCCTGCTCTTCCTCCGAACCTTCCGAAGCTTGCGGCGCGTCGTCCGAACCCGCATCGCCTTCGGCAGCAGCGAATTCGCCGGGCTCCAGGTTGGGGTCGCGGTCTTCGGTGAAGCCTGCCGTGTCCTGTTCGAACATCGCAGCCATCACGTCGACGCCCTGTTCCTGCATTTCTGCTTCTTCAGGCGAACGGGCGACGTTGACCTTGACGGTCACCGACACTTCGGGGTGCAACGCGACCTTCACGTCATAGACGCCGATCGACTTGATCGGCTTGTCCAGGACGACTTGGTTGCGTGCGATCTTGTGGCCCTGGGCTTCCAGTGCTTCGATCAGGTCGCGGACCGCGACCGAACCGTAGAGCTGGCCGGTGTTCGATGCCTGACGGATCAGGGTCACCGACGCGCCGTCGACCTTCTTTGCGTCCTGTTCGGCCACGCCACGCTTCGCGGCGTTGTCCGCCTCGATGCGTTCGCGATTGGCTTCGAAGACTTTCTTGTTGGCGGCGTTGGCGCGCAGCGCCTTCTTGTTCGGCAGCAGGAAGTTACGTGCGTAACCGTCCTTGACCGATACCACGTCGCCAATGGCGCCGAGCTTGTCGACGCGTTCCAGCAGGATGAGATCCATGGGTGCGCTCCTTACTTAACGATGTAGGGCAGCAGGCCCAGATGACGGGCGCGCTTGATGGCCTGGGCCAGTTCGCGCTGCTTCTTTGCGCTCACCGAAGTGATGCGCGACGGGACGATCTTGCCACGCTCGGAGACGAAGCCCTGAAGCAGACGTACGTCCTTGTAATCGATCCGGGGCGCGTCCTTCGCGGAGAAGGGGCAGCTCTTGCGGCGGCGGAAAAAGGGTCGTGCCATGTTCGCTACTCCTTACTGGTCGCCGCCGTCGCGGTCGCGACGGGGGCCACGATCGCCACGATCACCGCGGTCGCCACGATCACGGCGGTCGCCGCGCTCGCTACGGTCGCTCTTGCGCATCATCACCGAGGGACCTTCTTCAAGCGCATCCGTACGGATGGTCATGTAGCGGATCACGTCTTCGTTGATGTTGGTCTGGCGCTCAAGCTCGGCCACGACGTCGCCGGGCGCGTCGATTTCGAGCATGACGTAATGCGCCTTGCGGTTCTTGGCGATGCGGTAAGCGAGGCTACGAAGGCCCCAGCTTTCGGTCTTTACGACCTTGCCCTTATGGTCGGTGATGATCTTTGCGGCGTTTTCCGCCAGTGCATCCACCTGCGCCTGTGCCAGATCCTGGCGCGCAAGGAAGATGTGCTCGTACAGAGCCATAGCTTCTTCTCACTGTTGGCCGATCGCTGATCCCGCGCCCTTCGCGAGACCCCTCCGGCTGTCGTCTTGGTCAATGAATCGAGGGCGCGGAACCGAAGTTCGACGCCCCTGATGCGCCGTCCCATAAGGATTTGGGGTGCGAAGGCAAGCAAAAAGGCGGCGTGCCGTCTCCGACACGCCGCCCTTCGCTGGGGTCTCGTTACCCTTAGTTGAAGATCGCGCCGCCGATGACGGCACCGATCAGGCCGCTTGCCAGCGAGATCAGAACGGCGTCGTTACCCGACTGAACCCACTGATACCCGCGCGGCGGGGCATAGACACCGCGATTGGCATAGCTGCGATAGTTGATCGCACGGTAGTTCGGTGCGTAACGCTGGTCGAAACGCTGGCCGCGCTGCCACTGGCGATAGGCCCGCTGGTCCTGGCGATACGCGCGCTGATCCTGACGGACCGCACGATTGTACTGACGGGCTGCCCGATTATTGGCGCGGTTGTTGTGCTGAATGACCTGACGCTGCTGATAGCCGTTGCCGCGATTGATGACGACGGTGGCGTTCGGACGCTCCCGGATCACGGTGCGACCCTGCGCATCGGCGGCTGCCGGAAGCGCGAAGATCGAAGCGGCGATGGCTGCGATGGCTAGCTTCTTCATGTGGCTTACTCCTTGGGTGTTGAACTGGCTTGCCGCTGACTGTGCGGCGATGAGAACAATCTGGGGGCTGCGTGTCGCAGGCGATTGTCGCAAACGCCGTGATTTGGTCGCAAAAGGTCGCAAAAGCGCGGGTTTGATGAACCTGTGTTCAGAACCGGGCGTCGCGGGCGGCTTGCAAGGCGGATTTGGAGGGCATAGGCGCGGGCGCTTCACGCATCGAAAGGGTTGAAACCGTGCGCGCATTCATCTTTCCAGGGCAGGGCAGCCAGTCGGTCGGCATGGGGCAGGCGCTGGCCGCCGCGTCGCCGACCGCGCGCGAAGTGTTTCAGGAAGTCGATCACGCGCTGGGCCAGTCGCTGTTCAAACTGATGACCGAAGGGCCGGAAAGCGACCTGACCCTTACCGAGAACGCGCAGCCCGCGATCATGGCGCATGCCATCGCCGTATTGCGGGTGATGGAGCGCGAAGGCGGGATCACCCTGGCCAACAAGGCGGATTTCGTCGCCGGGCATTCACTGGGCGAATATACCGCGCTGTGTGCGGCGGGTGCGATCGACCTGTCGACGACGGCGCGGCTGCTCAAGACACGCGGGCGGGCGATGCAGGCGGCGGTGCCCGTCGGCGAAGGCGCGATGGCCGCGATCCTGGGCGCGGACCGCGACAAGGCACAGGCGATTGCCGATGCCGCGGCTGACGGCGAAGTCTGCACCGTCGCGAATGATAACGACCCGTCGCAGGTGGTGATTTCGGGTTCGAAGGCCGCGGTCGAGCGTGCCTTGCCATTGGCGAAGGAAATGGGCGCGAAGCGTGCGATCCTGTTGCCGGTTTCCGCACCCTTTCATTGCCCGTTGATGCAGCCCGCCGCCGACGTGATGGCCGAGGCTCTGGGTGCGGTCGCGGTACAGGCGCCGCTGGTGCCGCTTTATGCCAACGTCACGGCCGCACCGGTCGCGGACCCCCAGACGATCAAGGCGCTGTTGGTCGAACAGGTCACCGGCATGGTCCGCTGGCGCGAATCGGTGATCGCGATGTTCGAGGCGGGCGTGACCGAATTCGTCGAGGTGGGCGGCAAGGTGCTCGGCCCCATGGTCAAGCGCTCCGCGCCGGACGCTACGACCGCGAGCGTGATTTCGATGGACGATATCGAGGCGGTGCTGAAGACACTGTAATCCGTCACCCCGGCCGCAGTGCCGGGGTCCACTCATCCACTTGCGCTTGGCTGCGCGGTGGACCCCGGCACTTCGTCCGGGATGACGAAAGAGAGAGTATAGGATGTTCGACCTTACAGGCATGACCGCACTGGTGACCGGCGCTTCGGGGGGGATCGGTTCGGCGATCGCCAAGGCGTTGGCGGGGCAGGGGGCTCGGCTAGCGGTTTCGGGGTCGAATGCGGAGAAGCTGGAGGCGTTTCGGGGGGAATTGGGTGGTGAGCATGTCGCTTTGGCCTGCAATCTGTCCGACGGGGCAGAGGTGGACGCGCTCGTGCCACGCGCGGTCGAGGCACTCGGCAAGCTCGATATTCTCGTCAACAATGCGGGTGTTACGCGCGATAACCTTGCTATGCGCATGAAAGATGACGAGTGGGATCAGGTGATCCGCGTCAATCTGGAAGCGGCGTTCCGGCTGTGTCGTGCGGCGGCGCGGCCGATGATGAAGGCGCGGTTCGGGCGGATCGTGTCGATCACGTCGGTCGTGGGCACGACCGGTAATCCGGGACAGGCCAATTATGCGGCGTCCAAGGCCGGGTTGGTCGGCATGTCCAAGGCGCTGGGCCAGGAACTCGCCAGCCGCGGGATTACCGTCAATTGTGTCGCGCCGGGCTTTATCCGATCAGCGATGACCGACGTATTGCCCGAAGCGCAGAAGAGCGCGCTCCTGACCAAGATTCCCGCGGGTGATTTAGGTGACGGCGCAGATATCGGCGCGGCGGTGGTGTATCTGGCGTCGAAGGAAGCGGGTTACGTCACTGGCCAGACGCTGCATGTGAATGGCGGGATGGCAATGATTTGATGGGAGCGTGGGACACCTGCCCCTCTTGCCACCGCGCGGGCGGCGTTCTACGTGCGTTCAGGAAATTGAAATCCAAAGACCCAATCGAGAAGGAACAGGGATAATGAGCGAGACCGCCGATCGCGTGAAGAAGATCGTCGTCGAGCATCTCGGCGTCGAAGCCGAGAAGGTCACGGAAGACGCGAGCTTCATCGACGACCTGGGTGCAGACAGCCTCGACATCGTCGAGCTGGTGATGGCGTTCGAAGAAGAATTCGGCGTCGAAATCCCTGACGATGCCGCCGAAAAGATCACGACCGTCAAGGACGCGATCACCTATATCGACGAGCATCAGGCCTAAGCGTTATCGCTTGCTGGCCACCCCGCATTGGGGGCCGGATGTGTTTTCAGACGGCCTCCCGTCCCGCGGCTTGCGCTATGGGGACGGGGGGCCGTTTCGTTTGAATTGGGCTTCGTCGCAGCGGCAAAAGCTGGCATGGCGGAGCGGATAACCACCGCATGAGATTTCGGCCGCGCGCCGGAACGACGGTTAGTTGAGGGAATGCTTATGCGCCGCGTAGTCGTGACCGGTCTGGGCCTCGTCACTCCGCTGGGGGCCGATGTCGAGACGGCCTGGAAGAACATCATCGCCGGCAAGTCGGGCGCGGCGCGGATCGAACGGTTCGACCCCACCGACTATAAGTGCAAGATCGCGTGCGAGTTGAAACCGGCGGGCCACGAATATGGCTTCGACCCCAGCAAGCGCGTCGACCACAAGGTCCAGCGTCAGGTCGATCCGTTCATCATCTATGGCATCGACGCCGCAGGGCAGGCGATCGAGGATGCGGGCCTGACCGACATGACCGACGCGCAGAAATTGCGCGCGGGCTGCTCGATCGGTTCGGGCATCGGTGGCCTGCCGGGAATCGAAAGTGAATCGCTGGTGCTGGCCAACAAGGGGCCAAGCCGGGTCAGCCCGCATTTCGTCCATGGACGCCTGATCAACCTGATCTCGGGTCAGGTCAGCATCAAATACGGCCTGATGGGTCCGAACCACGCGGTCGTGACGGCATGTTCCACCGGCGCGCATTCGATCGGCGACGCCGCGCGGATGATCGCAATGGACGATGCCGACGTGATGCTGGCGGGTGGCGCGGAAAGCGCGATATGCCCGATCGGCATCGCCGGGTTCGCCCAGGCGCGCGCGCTCAGCACCAATTTCAACGACGAGCCGGAGCGCGCCAGCCGCCCCTATGACATCGACCGCGACGGTTTCGTCATGGGCGAAGGCGCGGGCGTGGTCGTGCTCGAGGAATATGAGCACGCCAAGGCGCGCGGCGCGAATATCTATGCTGAGGTGATTGGTTACGGCCTGTCGGGCGACGCTTACCACGTCACTGCGCCGCACCCGGAAGGATCGGGCGCATTCCGTTCGATGGAAATGGCGATGAAGAAGTCCGGGCTCAGCCTGACCGATATCGATTACATCAACGCGCACGGCACCTCGACGCCGCTGGGAGACGAGCTGGAGTTGGGCGCGGTGCGGCGGTTGTTTGGCGGGGCAATCGACACGCTGTCGATGTCGTCGACCAAATCGGCGATCGGACATCTGCTCGGCGGCGCGGGCGCGGTCGAATCGATCTTCTGCATTCTGGCGATGCGCGACGGGATCGTGCCGCCGACTTTGAATCTGGACAACCCGTCCGAGAATTGCGTCGGCGTCGACCTGGTCCCGCATGTCGCCAAGGAGCGCAAGGTGAAGGCGGTTCTGAACAATTCGTTCGGGTTCGGCGGCACCAATGCCTCGCTGGTCATGAAGGCGATGGACTAAAACCGATCGCCGTCTGCTTCTAGCCCTTCGACTGCCTGCCGAGGCAGGCGCTCAGGATAAACTTCGAGCCCATTGCTCGAAGTCGAGAAGCGTCGCTGTGTGCTTAAGCGTTTCTCGACTTTGCTCGAAACGAACGGATGGGTTGGCGTGATGAAGAAGCTGGGTTGCCTTGGGATCATTGCGGCGCTGTCCGTAGTGGTTGCGCTGTTTTTCGCGGTTCAGCATTGGAGCGGCGACGGTCCTTCCGAAAGCGACGTGACCGTAATTGTGCCGCAAGGTTCGACCCTGTCGTCCGCCGCGCGGGCAATGGAGGAGGCGGGGGCGATCGGGTCGGCCGACAGGTTCCTGTTGCTCGCCCGCTTTCTCGGTTCGGACGACCCGATTGCGGCAGGCGAATATGCGGTGCCCGCGGGTGCCAGCGCATCGCGCGTGCTCGAGATGATGCAGAAGGGTGAAACGCTGCAGCGCTTCGTGACGGTGCCCGAGGGGTGGCCGTCTGTGATGGTCCACGATGCACTGATGGCGGCGGGCGAATTGACCGGCGAGATTCCGGTGCCCGAGGAAGGGTCGATCCTGCCTGACAGCTACAGCTACACCCGCGGCGAAAGCCGTGCGGTGGTGGTCGGGAGGATGCAGAAGGCGATGGCGGACTATCTCGCCGCTGCCTGGGAAAAACGTACGCCGAACACGGTTGCGAAGACGCCTCAGGAAACGGTTATCCTCGCCGCGGTTGTCGAGAAGGAAACCGCCAAGCCAGAGGAACGACGCATGGTCGCGGGCGTCTATTCGAACCGGATTCGCGAGGGCATGCGATTGCAGGCCGATCCGACGGTGATCTATCCGATTACGCAGGGACGCCCGCTGGGGCGGCGTATCCTGCGGTCTGAACTGGACGCGGTGAACGGGTATAATACCTATGCGATGGCGGGGCTGCCGGTCGGACCGATCGCCAATCCGGGGCGAGCGTCGATCGACGCGGTGCTGAACCCGGCGACGACGAGCGCGCTGTATTTCGTCGCGGACGGGACGGGCGGGCATATCTTTGCCGATACCCTTGAGCAGCATAACGCCAATGTGCGGAAATGGTATGCGATCCGCAGGGAGCGCGGCGAGATGTAGTGGCATATTCCTCCCCCAACGGGGGAGGTGGCAGTCGCGCCAGCGACTGACGGAGGGGGAGTGTCACGCAGCGCGCCGCTTATGGCGAGGCCCCTCCACCATGCTTTGCATGGTCCCCTTCCCCCGATGGGGGAGGAACTTTACGGGCGCAACGCCGACGCCGCGTGCGCCCTTGTCCTCACGTCCGCCAGTGTGCCGCCGGTGACCCAGCTTCCGCCGACGCACAGCACTTTCGAAAACGCCAGCCATTCGGGCGCGGTGGCTTCGGTGATCCCGCCGGTGGGGCAGAATTGCGCTTCATGGAAGGGCGCGGCGAGTGCCTTCAATGCTTTCAACCCGCCGCTGGTTTCCGCGGGAAAGAATTTGAAGTGGCGCAGGCCCAGATCATAGCCGCGCATGATGTCGCCCGCGGTCGCGATGCCGGGGAGGAAGGGCACGCCGCTTTCGATGATCGGGTGCGCCAGTCGCTCGGTCAGGCCGGGGGAGACGATGAATTCCGCGCCCGCGTCCATCACCTGGGCGAACTGATCGGAGTTGACCACCGTGCCTGCGCCGACGATCGCGCCGGGCACCTGTTTCATTTCGCGGATCGCGTCGAGCGCGGCGGGCGTGCGCAGCGTGACTTCGAGCACTTTGAGGCCGCCTGCAACCAGTGCTTCGGCCAGTGGCTTTGCGGTTGCGGCGTCGTCGATCACCAGCACGGGGATGACGGCGCTGGTGCGCATAATGGTTTCGATATCGCTCATGCCTTGTGCTCCTGTGCATAGGCCGCTGCCGCGCCGAACAGGCCGGGCTGGGGATGGGTGATGAGGCGGACGGGGATGGATTTCATCAGCGACTGGAATCGCCCCTTGGCGACGAAGCGTTGCTCGAAGCCCGATTTGACGAGATGGCCCTTGAGCCGCTGGCCGAGCCCGCCGGCGATGACGACGCCCTTTGGCCCATGCGTCAGCGCAAGATCACCCGCAATCGCGCCGAGCGAGAGGCAGAAGCGGTCGAGTGCGGCGATGGCGAGATCGTCCTTACCCTCGAACGCCATGTCCCAGACCTGGCGGTCGGTCAGGCTGGTGATCGCGCGGCCCTCGATCTGGGCCAGCGTTTCGTAGATGGCGAGGATGCCCGGCCCGGCAACGATGCGTTCGACCGAAACGCGGGTGAAGGTGCGGCGCAGGCGTTTGAGGATCGCATCCTCCAGCCCGTCGAGCGGAGAGAAGTCCATGTGCCCGCCCTCGGTTTCGATCACATGATAATCGCCATTCTTGCAACAATAGACCTGCGCGACGCCAAGGCCGGTGCCGGGGCCGCAGATCGTGATCGATCCCGGCTTTTTCCATTCTTCGTCGGGGCCGCAGAGATGTTCGAAATGGTCGAGGCCAAGCTGCGCGACCGCATGGCCGATCGCGCCGAAATCGTTGATCAGGACATAGCTGTCGACGTCGAGCCGTTCCTTGACCAGCGCGGGGCGGATGATCCACGGATTGTTGGTCAGCTTGATGAGTTCGCCGCCGACCGGCGATGCGACCGCGATCGCGGCGGCGCGGGGAAGCGGGCGATCAAGCGTCTTGCCGAATGCCTGCCACGCGAGTTGCAGGCTGGCATGGTCGCTGGTCTTTTGCGTGACTTCCTGGTCTAGCCGAACGACCCGACCATTCTCTACTTCGGCGATGGCGAAGCGGGCATGGGTGCCCCCGATATCGACCGCGACGACTTCCATATTCGATTTCCTTCAACCTGTCCGTTTGTCCTGAGTAGCCATTGAGCGAAGTCGAAATGGCGTATCGAAGGATCCTTCGATACGGGGTTTCGGCTTCGCTCAGCCCTACTCAGGACGAACGGATTGTTAGTTGTCACAATCCCGCCGCGGCCAGCATCGCCGATGCACCCTTCTCGGCTTCGTCCGCCTGGCGCATCATCGCGAACAGTTCGCGGCCGGTGCCATCGGCGGCGGCGGGCGCTTCGGCTTGGTCGCGCGCAGCCCATTCGGTCGCATCCACCAATGCTTCCAACTTCCCCGTTTCGGCACAGACACGGATGACATCGCCGTCGCGCACTTTGCCGATCGGGCCGCCGCCCAGCGCCTCGGGCGACAAGTGGATGGCAGCAGGCACCTTGCCACTGGCGCCCGACATGCGGCCATCGGTGACGAGCGCGACCCGGAAACCGCGGTTCTGGAGCACGCCGAGCGGCGGCGTCAGCTTGTGGAGTTCGGGCATGCCGTTGGCGCGCGGACCCTGGAAACGGACGACGACCACGACATCGCGGTCCAATTCGCCGGCCTTGAACGCGTCCTGCACCGCCTGTTGGGTGGAGAAGACGCGGGCAGGGGCCTCGGTGGTCCAGCGGTCGCGATCGACGGCGGACACTTTGATGCACGCGCGACCGAGATTGCCCGACAGAATGCGAAAGCCGCCTTCGGGCGCGAAGGGTGCATCCAGGGTGCGGACGACAGTATCGTCGCCGCTCTTTGCCGCGTGATCGTGCCAGCTTAGGGCATCGCCCTCCACCGCTGGCTTGCGTCCATATTCCGCCATGCCGCCCTTGGCGATGGTCAGGATGTCGCCGTGCATCAGCCCGCCATTCAGCAATTCACGGATGACGAAACTCGGGCCGCCCGCATCCTCGAACCCGTTCACATCCGCGGAGCCGTTGGGATAGACGCGGGTCAGCAGCGGCACGACCTTCGACAGCCGGTCGAAATCTTCCCAGTCGATGACGATCCCGGCCGAACGCGCGATGGCGGGCAGATGGATCAGGTGATTGGTCGAACCACCGGTGGCGAGCAACGCAATCGCCGCGTTGACGATGGCGCGTTCGTCCACGCATTCAGCAAGCGGGCGATAATCACTGGTATTCCAGCCGATTTCGGGAAGGCGCTGGACTGCCGCACGCGTCAGTTCCTGACGCAATTTGGTGCCCGGATTGGCAAAAGCGGCACCGGGAATGTGCAGGCCCATCGCCTCCATCATCATCTGGTTCGAATTGGCCGTGCCGTAAAAGGTACAGGTGCCCTTGGAATGATAGGCGGCGATTTCCGCATCGAGCAGTTCTTCGCGCCCGACCTTCCCTTCCGCATATTGCTCGCGGACCTTGGCCTTTTCCTTGTTGGCCAGGCCGGATCGCATCGGTCCGCCGGGGATCATCACCATTGGCAGATGACCGAAGCGCAGCGCGCCGATTAGCAGACCGGGGACGATCTTGTCGCAAATGCCGAGCAGCGCCGCACCCTCGAACGTGCGGTGCGACAACGCAACGGCCGTCGAAAGCGCGATGGTGTCGCGGCTGAACAGCGACAATTCCATGCCCTGATAGCCCTGCGTCACGCCGTCGCACATGGCGGGGACGCCGCCTGCGACCTGCGCGGTGGCACCGGCTTCGAGCGCCCAGACCTTCATCTGTTCGGGATAACGGTAATAGACCGCATGCGCCGACAGCATGTCGTTGTAGCTGGTGACAATGCCGATGTTCATTCGGTTTGCTGGCCGCAGTTCGTCGCGTTGCTCGTCAGTCCCGGCATAGGCATGGGCGAGGTTAGCGCAGCCCAGCTTGGGGCGGTCCGCCCCCGAATCGCGTTCGCGGGCGATCATCGTCAGATACGCGGCACGCTTGTCGCGGGAAGCTTCGATTATGCGATCGGTGACGGCAGCGATTTCGGGGTGGAGGGCCATCATTCGCTCCAGTGGATGTCGACCGGCAGTTCCGATTGCGCGAGGACGCGACCGATCGGGTAGGGCGATCCGACGCCTTCCTCGATCGCCGCCTCGATCACATCGCGCTTGGCTTGGCCCGTGACCGCTATCATCAGCGCGCGCGCCGATGTGATCGCGGCGAGCGACAGGGTGACGCGCGCGACGGGCGCTTCGGGGGGCAGCGGATCGGGCATCACGCCCAGCGCGCGGCGTTCCTTTGGACCGGTCAACGCTTCCTCGAGATCGGGGCCGGGGAAGATCGATGCGGTGTGGCCATCGGCGCCGACGCCGAGCAGGCAGAGGTCGAGCGGCCAGTGAAGATCCTGTAACCGCGCGTCCGCGGCGCGACCGGATGCCTTGTAATCCTCGGCAGCTTCGCTGGTGATCGGGATCACGCGCGCGCCCTTGGGCAGAAACGTCTTGGCGATCATCGTCGCGTTGGACAGCGGATCGCCCATCGGCACCAGGCGGTCGTCGGTGGGGATGATCGTCACGCGCTTCCAGTCGATTTTGGCTTCAGCCAGCTTGTCGAAGGCGGGCTGGGGCGTGCGTCCGCCTGCCAGCGCGATCACGGCGGCACCGCGCGCATCGATCGCACTTTCAATGATGAACTGGATGTCGCCCGCGACGGCATTCGCCATCTCGTCGGCGTCGTCATAGTCCCACCATTCGATCTCGGTCATGTTCAATCCTTGTATTCGTTTGTGTGAAGCGGCTCGCGCCCCATCAATCCTGCCAGGTCGCGCCATCGAGGCGGGTTAGCATGAAGCTCGCCTCCGGACCCCAGCTTCCCGACGCATAACGAGCAGGCTTGGTTGCACTGGCTGCCCAACCTTCGCGGATGCGGTCGATCCAGGTCCATTGCGCCTCCACCTCGTCGCGGCGGACGAACAAGGTGGGGTCGCCCTCGATCAAATCCAGCAGCAGCCGTTCGTAGGCGATCCGGCGGCGCGCCCCGGCAAAGGCGGTGGTGAGCGACAGATCGAGCGGCACTTCGCGCAATCGCACGCCTTCGCGGTCGAGGCCCGGCTCCTTCGACATCACCAGCAGGCGGATATATTCTTCGGGCTGAAGGCGGATGATGAGCGTGTTCGCCTGCAATTTCGCGCCGCGATCGGCAAAGATCGAATGCGGCACGCATTTGAACTGGACGATGATTTCGCTGCGCCGCTCGGGCATCCGCTTGCCGGTGCGCAGATAGAAGGGGACGCCGTTCCAGCGCCAATTGTCGACATGCGCCTTTACCGCGACGAAGGTTTCGGTGTGCGAATCCTTGCCCAGCTCGTCGTCGTAGCTGCGCACGACTTTGCCATCCAGCGCGCCCGAATGATATTGGCCGCGCACCGTCAGCGCATCGACATCGGCGGGCTTGATCGGGCGCAGCGAGCGCAACACCTTCACCTTTTCATCGCGGATCGCGGTGCCATCGAAATGAGCGGGCGGCTCCATCGCGATCAGCGCGAGCAACTGAAGCATGTGGTTCTGGACCATGTCGCGCATCGCCCCGACATCGTCGTAATAGCCTGCACGCCCTTCCAGCCCCACGGTCTCCGAAATCGTGATCTGGACATGCTCGATATGGTTGGAATTCCACACCGGCTCGAACATCAGATTGGCAAAGCGCAGCGCCAGGATGTTCTGGACGGTTTCCTTGCCCAGATAATGGTCGATGCGGAAGGTGCGCTCCTCGGGGAAAGCAGCGGCGACGATGTCGTTGATTTCGCGACTGGTATCGAGGTCGTTGCCCAGCGGCTTTTCCAGCCCGATACGGACATTGTCGCCCGCCAGTCCCGCCGATTGCAGGCCCTTGATGGTCGGGCCGAACAGCCACGGCGCAGTCGACAGGAAAATGGCGAGGCCACCCGAGATATCGCCGATCTTGCCGGCAAGATCGTCAAATCCTTCGAGCGTCGAGGCGTCTAGCGGCTGATAATGGACGCGCTTCAGAAAGCTTGAAATCGCGGCTTCGTCCTTGCGGTCGTCAGGCAGGAATTCGTCCAGCGCTTTCGCGGCGAAATCGCGGTAGCCCGCGTCGTCGTGATCGGACCGCGCGGTGCAGGTGATGGTAAGGCCGTCGGGAAGCAGGCCGTCCGCGTGCAGGCCATAAAGCGACGGGATCAACATGCGTTGCGCCAGATCGCCGGTCGCGCCGAACAGCAGCAGTTTTCCGGCGGCTTCGCTCATTCGTAACGGTCCTATGATGGTTTGACGGGCTGATTAGCAGGTGCGAGCGCGCCTGCGAACGAGGCGGCATACCTATGCCGTGCGAAACTGGTCAGGCCAACCCCGTGCGCGGCATTTTTGCGGTTCGGTCGGGATAAAGCAGGTCTCGTGCCGCCGGCCTGTGCTCCTGCAAATGCAGGAGCGTTGGCGGCAGGGTGATGCGCTGAAGGCCGGAACTCCTGCTTTCGCAGGCGTACGGGGAATCAGAGATTAAAGGTTCAGCCCTGCCACCGGATCGAGCCCGGCCATGATGTTGAGGTTCTGAACCGCCGCGCCCGCCGCGCCCTTACCCAGATTGTCGAGCGTTGCGACGAGCATTGCGAGGCCATTGGCGTCATCGCCGGTGACACGAACGGTGAGGCGGTCGGTGTTCGCATCATCCTCGACCCGCACCAGCGCATCTTCGCTGGATGCGACGCGGACGACTGGACTATCGCGATAGGCGTCGGCCAGGATCGTCTCTATCTGAGCGAGCGACCAGTTTCGGGCCAGCGCGTGGAGCGGTAGGGGCACTTGCACCACCATGCCGCGATAGGTGCGCGCGACCGAGGGCGCGAAGATCGGCGGATGGCCGATGCGTGCGTGGCGCTGCATTTCTGGCACGTGTTTATGGGCAAGACCCAGCGCATAACCGCGCCAGGCAGTGGCGTCCGATCCGGGGGCACTTGAATCCTCAAACGCCGAGATCATCGCCTTGCCGCCGCCCGAATAGCCGGAGACAGCATTAACGCTCAGCGGCCAGTCGTGCGGGATGACGCCTGCGCGCACCAGCGGGCGGACCAGGGCGAGGAAGCCGGTGGGGTAGCAGCCGGGGTTGCTGACACGCGCGGCCTCCGCAATCGCCGCCTGCTGGCCGGGTTCGAGTTCGGCAAACCCGTACGTCCAGCCATCGGCGACGCGGTGCGCGCTCGATGCATCGATGACGCGTGTGTTCGGGTTTTCGATCAGCGACACGGCTTCGACCGCGGCATCGTCGGGCAGGCACAGGATAACGAAATCTGCGGCGTTCAGCGCCTTGGCGCGCGCGGCGGCGTCCTTGCGCTTATCGTCGGGCAGCGTGATCAGATCGATTTCGCCGCGTCCGGCCAGCCGTTCGCGGATTTCCAGGCCGGTGGTGCCCACCGCGCCGTCGATGAAAACGCGCGTCGTCATGCCGCGTCCGCGTGGCCCGTGTCGTTTTCGCCGACGTGCGGCCCAAGCGCAGCGGCATCGACGAAACCAACCGCACCGCTGGCAACCGATCGACCCCAGCCCTGCTCGCTCGACAATTCATATAGTTCGAAGGCATCGCCGGGGGCGAGTGCGCCGAGTTTTTCTGAATCGAGACGACTCGACTGGCGGATGGCGCTGTCCGCAATGGCGCTGCGCATCACATGTTCGGCATAATGGGGTGCAAAGACCCGGTCGGCGAGTTCGATGGCGGCCAGATCGCGGCGGACGGGTTGGGTACGCGGATCAACGATCGTCGAGCGACCGGTCAGCGCGAATCGCCTACGCGGTTGCACGCTGCTTTTCGGGCTGTTGTTCGCCGTCGGTGATGACGAATTGTCCGAACTCTTCAAGAAACTCCGCCCCTTCATCGGTGCGCGCCACGAAAATGTTGCGCTTGTCCGCATCGTCGCGCTGGCGGCGCAGATAGCCGAGCGAGCCCAGTCTATTCAAGGCGCGCGTGATAACCGGCTTCGACACGTTCAGTGCACGCGCCAACCCGCGTACCGTATGCGGTCCGGGTTTAAGATATACCAACAGCAGCAGCGCCATTTGGCGATTGGTCAAATCGGGTTCGCCCGACCGGACATAATCGACCAGGGTCTGCATCCATTTGCCGAGCATCGGGGTAGCGGTCGCGGTAGCCATGAACTCAATTCCGTTACACGCCCGCAAGTATCGGGCTTTCGCGGGGATTAACGTCGCGTGGTGCCGGATGTTTCCCAGCCGTGACAGATTTGTTGTGACGGGCCGGGGCGAAGGTTGATCGCGGACCCGCGCTCGCCTATGTCGCCGCCTTCACCAATCATATCGGTTCCAGGCGCACCATGTTCACCTTCCTCCTCGTCGTACAGGCGATCATTGCCGCGCTTCTGGTGACGGTGATCCTGATGCAGCGTTCGGAAGGCGGCGGCCTGACCACCGGTGGCAGCGGCGGCGGATTAATGTCGGCGCGGGGCGCGGCCGATTTCCTGACGCGAGCGACGGCGGTGCTGGCCACCGTATTCGTCGCGATGTGCATCCTGCTCGCGTTCCTGGCGGCGAGTCGCGGTTCGGGATCGATCGACACCAGCCTGGCGAAAAGCCCCGCGGCGCAGACTGCGCCCGCGGCAGGCGCTCCGACGGAGGCAGATATCGCGAAAATCGTGGCGGCTGCGGAAAATCAGGCCGCAGCCAATGAGGCCGACGGCGTTCCGCTCGTCCAATAAGCCACTCCATTTATCGAAGGCGTCTTCGTCCGGCAGTCATGCCGGATAAGGACGCTTGCTGTTTCCACCCATTCGACGCTAGGGCTCTCCTCCCATGACGCGGTATATTTTCATCACCGGCGGCGTGGTGTCCTCGCTTGGAAAAGGCCTGATGGCCGCCAGCCTCGCAGCCCTCCTCCAGGCACGCGGCTATACCTGCCGCATTCGCAAGTTCGATCCGTATCTGAACGTCGATCCGGGCACGATGAGCCCTTATCAGCACGGCGAAGTCTATGTGACCGACGACGGGGCGGAAACCGACCTCGACCTCGGCCATTACGAGCGCTTCACAGGCGTTCCCTCGCGCCAGTCGGACAACGTCACCTCGGGCCGCATCTATCAGCAGATCATCCAGCGCGAGCGGCGGGGCGATTACCTAGGCGCGACGGTTCAGGTGATCCCGCACGTCACCGACGCGATCAAGGAATTCGCCAAGGCCGATACCGATGGCCTCGATTTCGTGCTGTGCGAAATCGGCGGGACGGTCGGCGACATCGAATCGCTGCCGTTTATCGAGGCGATCCGCCAGTTGCGCAACGAACTTGGCCGCGGTCAGTCGGTCAGCATCCACCTGACGCTGGTCCCCTATATCGCCGCCGCTGGCGAGTTGAAGACCAAGCCGACCCAGCATTCGGTCCGCGAACTGGCGGCATTGGGCGTTCAGCCCGACGTGCTGGTCTGCCGCTGTGAGCATCCATTGCCGGTGTCCGAACGCGCCAAGATCGCGTTGTTCTGCAATGTCCGTCAGGAAGCGGTCATCCCCGCGCTCGACGCCAAGTCGATCTACGGCGTTCCGCTGCAATACCACGCAGAGGGTCTGGACAGCGAAGTCCTGCGCGCATTCGATATCGAACCCGGCGATGCGCCCCCGCTCGACCGCT
Organism: Sphingomonas sp. AX6; assembly: GCF_902506605.1. GTDB lineage: Bacteria > Pseudomonadota > Alphaproteobacteria > Sphingomonadales > Sphingomonadaceae > Sphingomonas. The sequence goes on along the minus strand of NZ_LR733979.1, from coordinate 2,534,660 downwards.
GGAGCGACATCATCGAGCGGGTGCAGAACCCCGAAGGCGAAGTCACCATCGGCGTGGTCGGCAAATATGTCGGGCTGCCCGATGCGTACAAGTCTCTGCACGAAGCGCTGGTCCATGGCGGCATCGCCAACCGTGTAAAGGTCAATGTCCGCTGGCTGGACGCCGAATTGTTCGAGGGTGACGAGGACGCGATCACCGCGCAACTGGAGCCGATGCACGGCATTCTGGTTCCGGGTGGCTTCGGCGAACGCGGTTCCGAAGGCAAGATCAGCAGCGTGCGGTTCGCGCGCGAGCACAAGGTGCCGTTCTTCGGCATCTGCCTGGGCATGCAGATGGCCTGTATCGAAGGGGCGCGGGCAGGGGGCGTGGCGGATGCCACCACGACCGAATTCGGGCCGACCGAACAGCCTGTGGTCGGCATGATCACCGAATGGATGACCGAACAGGGCCTGCAAAAGCGCGAAGCGGGTGGCGATCTGGGCGGCACGATGCGGCTGGGCGCCTATCCGGCGAAGCTTGCGGGCAACAGCGTCGTTTCGTCGATCTATGGCACGCACGATATCAGCGAGCGGCATCGCCATCGCTATGAGGTCAACACCGCCTATCGCGATACGCTCGAAGCTGGCGGTCTCGTCTTCTCGGGTATGTCGCCCGACGAGACGCTGCCCGAAATCGTCGAACGGCCCGACCATCCGTGGTTCGTCGGCGTGCAGTTCCATCCGGAGTTGAAGTCCAAGCCGTTCGATCCGCACCCGCTGTTCGCCAGCTTCATCGAAGCCGCGGTCAAGCAAAGCCGCTTCGTCTGATCGGAATGCGCGTCCTGCTGACCGGATCGTCGGGCTGGCTGGGACGCACTCTCGCGCCGATGCTGGCGGCGCGGGGGCACCGGGTGACCGGGCTGGACGTGGCACCGGGCGACCACACGCAGATTGTCGGCAGCATTGCGGAGCGTTCGGTGGTCGACCGCGCCTTTGCCGATCACGGAATCGAGGCGGTGATCCACGCCGCGGCGCTGCACAAGCCCGACATTGCTCGATACTCACGTCAGGCGTTCGTCGATGTGAATGTCACGGGCACGCTCAACCTGCTCGAGGCGGTGGTGGCGGCACGGCATCGGCGGTTCGTCTTCACCTCGACCACATCGCTGATGATCAGCCAGTCGATCCGCGACGAACGATCGGACCGAGCGGTGTGGCTGGACGAACAATCGGGGCCGATCGAACCGCGCAACATCTACGGCGTGACCAAATTCGCAGCCGAACAGGCCTGCCGGTTGGTGGCCGAGGAACATGGCCTGTCGGTGATCGCGCTGCGTACCGGACGATTCTTTTCCGAGGATGACGATACGCATCGCGCATTGTCGGGTGAGAATATGAAGGCGAACGAACTGCTCCATCGCCGCCTGACGGTCGAAGATGCGGCGGCCGCGCATATCGCGGCGTTGGAGCACGACGGGCCGGTGGGATATCATTTGTATCTCGCCGCCGCGCCGACACCGTTTTCACTTGAGGATGTCGTCGAGCTCGGTCGCGACGCCGCATCGGTCATTGCGCGCTATTTCCCGCACGCACCTGCGCTTTATGCCGCAAGGGGCTGGATGCTACCGCCATCGATCGGACGGGTTTACGATTCTTCGGCATTGTGCCGCGATCTCGATTTCCGTTTCGCGACCGATTTCGCGGGGGTAATCAGGGCGATGGAACGCGGTAAGCCACTGCCGTTCGCACATGACGCCGACTATGTTTCGCCTGCCGCAGGAATGTTTTCCTGAAACCAGCCGCTAACCGCAGTTATTCGGCAGTCGTGTCGATCTCGGGTTCGAGCAACCGGTGCAAATGCACCAGCACATAGCGCATCTCGGCGTCGTCGACCGTGCGCTGCGCGGCGGCGCGCCATGCCTTTTCGGCGCTTTCATAATCCGGGAAGATGCCGACCACGTCGATGTTTTTGAGATCGGTATAGTCGAGGGTGCGGGGGTCACTGACGCGACCGCCGAAGACGAGGTGCAGCTTGCTCATGATGGCTCCGGGGGAGAGGAATGCTGCACCGCCCCTAAGCGTCGAATCGCCGACGCTCAAGGGGGTGGGAGCCAATGCGGCGCGTTACTTGCGTTGACCGGCCTCGACCGCGGCTGCCTTTGCCGCATCGAAGATATGCGCGGCGATCGAACCGGCCTTGTCCTTGGCGCTCGACGTGTCGGGCTTCAGCGATGCGAACTCGGACTTACCGGTGTCGCGCGCCGCGATCGCAGCGGCCGTGGCACCCTCTGCCAGCCGCTTGCCGACGGTGCCGAGTAATTCTTCCTCGCGCTGGGTCTTGGGCAGAAGCGCGCCGATCACCGCGCCGATCGCGATGCCGCCTGCGACGACCGCCAGTGGATTGTCCTTCGCGCTCTTTTCGACCTTGGTCGCGGCCTTTTTCACGCTTTGCTTGCTCGATGCATAGGCGTCGCTGGCCTTGGCCTGCGCCTTGTCGATCGTGGTATTGATGTCGCTCATCTCACTTCCTTGCCTATGGCGCTGACTCGCGCCGTCATGCTCCAAACTCATCGGTGTCGTCGGGGGTTGCATCGCCGTCATCATCTTCGCGCCGGATCGCCCGCGCAATCGGTTTGCGCGCGAGCAATAGCCCGACGAGACCGATGCCGGCGGCGATCTTGCCCGGATGATTGCGAACCGTCTCGGCGCTGGAACGCGCGGCGGAAACCGCGGTTTCCTTCACCGTCTCGACCGCCTCGTCGCGCAAGTTTGCGGGGCTCAGCCGGTGTTGAAGCGTATCGAGCGTCGATTGAAACCTCAGCCTAGCTACCTCTCTTTTCGCCTGCGCGGCGATCAGGGTGGGGGACGCGTTCATGGTTCGACGACCTCGACGCTCGGCAGATCAGGCCCGGTCTTGGCCCGCTGGAAATGCGCTAGGCCGATTTTCGCCAGCACACCCCCGATGATGCTTGCAACTGCGACGACGATCAGCATCGACCAGAATGGCCCGACCCATGTCGCCAGCGACAGCACCAGCCCCACGAACAACGCGATCAGCGCACCGTGGAGCAGAACCAATCCGGCAACCAGAAACACGATTCCGCTTTTTGCTGCACGCATCCGCTCGCCTGCGAGCGCTTTGGCATAACAGATTTCGGCACGAGCATATCCCTTGCCGTCCTTGACCAGCCGACCGATCAGCGTCCCGATCCCGGCTTTTTCGTCCGGCTTATCGATCAAATCTTCCCCCAGGGACGGCATCAGGCGTCGTTGGTTGGCTTGCGGGTCGAATGACGCTCGCCCGCATCGGCGGCACCGTCGATCCCCGCCTTCACCACGCGTGCAATCACGAAGCCCAGTGCGGCGGCAATGCCGACGGCGACTGCCGGGCTCTTGCGGACGAACTGCCGGGTATCCTCCAGCAACTCGTCGACATTCTTGGTGTTGAGCGTGGAGGCGAAATCATCGACGAACTTGGCTGCCGAATGGGCGTACTGGCCGTATTGCTCGCCCAGTTTCTCATCGACGGTGTTGGCGGCATCGTCGAACAGCTTGGCGACCTCGCCCAATGCGCCCGATGCCTTTGACTTACCATCATCGGCGTAAAGCCGCGCCTTGTCGGCGGCGGTCTTGCCCAGCTTGCCCGCTTCGTCCTTGAAGCTTTGTGTCGCGCCCTTGAAACCGCCGGGATTGGTTTCGGCGTCCGTCATCGGCGTGGGTCGAACCGGCGTGGTGGTATCGTTCATGGCAATGGCCCTTTCTGCATTCATCCGAACAAACCAAGCGACCGACACGCGGTTCCATCCGCGACGCCACTTCGTTTGCGGTTCGCGACCGTCGGGGTTAGAGGCTGCCGCGACATTCGCCTTCCGCCATGATCTAGGGAGACCATTACGTGACCGCAATCATCGACATCCACGCCCGGCGTATTCTCGACAGCCGGGGCAATCCCACGGTTGAGGTTGATGTGCTGCTCGACGACGGTAGTTTCGGTCGCGCTGCGGTTCCCTCGGGCGCGTCCACGGGTGCCTATGAAGCGGTCGAGCGCCGCGATGGCGACAAGAGCCGCTGGCTGGGCAAGGGCGTCGATGACGCCGTCGAAGCGGTCAATTCGGACATCGCCGAAGTCGTGCTGGGGCTGGAAGCCGAGGATCAGGCCGAAGTCGATGCCGCGATGATCGATCTCGACGGCACCGACAATAAGGGCCGGATTGGCGCGAATGCGATACTGGGCGTGTCGTTGGCGGTGGCGAAGGCGGCGGCGGAAGCGCGCGGGCTGCCGCTTTATCGCTATATCGGCGGGGTTCAGGCGCATGTGCTGCCGGTGCCGATGATGAATATCATCAATGGCGGCGAACATGCCGACAACCCGATCGATTTCCAAGAATTCATGATCGTGCCGGTCGGCGCGGAGAATATCGTCGAGGCGGTGCGCTGCGGGTCGGAAATCTTCCACACGCTGAAGAAGGGGTTGAGCGAGAAGGGGCTTTCGACGTCGGTCGGCGATGAGGGCGGTTTCGCGCCTGCGCTGGCCAGCACCACCGATGCGCTCGATTTCATCATGTCGGCGATCGAGAAGGCTGGCTACACGCCTGGCGACGACGTGATGCTGGCACTCGACTGCGCCGCAACCGAGTATTTCAAGAACGGCAAATATGAGATGGTGGGCGAGGGCAAGTCGCTGAGCCCGATCGAAAACGCCGAGTTCCTCTCCGACCTGACGCGCCGCTACCCGATCTTCTCGATCGAAGACGGTATGGGCGAGGATGATTTCGAAGGGTGGAAGGCGCTGACCGACGCGATCGGCGACAAGGTCCAGCTGGTCGGCGACGATTTGTTCGTGACCAATCCCAAGCGCCTGGCGATGGGCATCGAAAAGGGTCTGGCGAATTCGCTGCTGGTCAAGGTCAATCAGATCGGCACGCTGACCGAAACGCTGGAGGCGGTCACGCTGGCGCAGCGCTCGGGCTATACCGCCGTCATGTCGCACCGTTCGGGCGAGACCGAGGATGCAACTATCGCCGACCTCGCGGTTGCAACCAATTGCGGACAGATCAAGACCGGCAGCCTCGCGCGGTCGGACCGGTTGGCCAAGTACAACCAGCTGATTCGCATTGAGGAGGAGCTTGGTTCGACCGCGCGCTATGCCGGGCGGAGCGTGCTGCGGCGCTAAGACAAGCATCGCGCGAACGGGGGGAAGACAGCGCGCGGTAGACCGGCGCGGGGCGTCGTGCGATCCGACGGACCTTCTGCCCCCCTAGCGTTCCGCACCCCCCTTGGTTACATGGGCCGCCAATTCGCGACTCTGACGGGATTCGGCATTTCCATGGACATCACCCTCGGCCTGACCTTCGACGACGTGCTCCTGCTCCCGCAGGAATCCGACGTGCTGCCGAGCCAGGCCGACACGCGGACGCAAGTGACCCGCGAACTCGCGCTCAACATTCCGGTGATCTCATCGGCAATGGATACGGTGACGGAGGCCGATATGGCGATCGTCATGGCCCAGTTGGGTGGGATTGGGGTGCTCCACCGCAACCTGACCGTTGAGGAACAGGTCGCAGCCGTCCGCCAGGTGAAACGCTTCGAAAGCGGCATGGTGGTTAATCCGATCACCATCACCCCGAACGCGACTCTGGCGGACGCGCAGGCTTTGATGAGCCGACACCGGATCAGCGGGATTCCCGTCGTGGAAAGCTCGGGCAAGCTTGTCGGCATCCTCACCAACCGCGACGTCCGCTTCGCCGAGAATCCCAATCAGCCGGTCGCCGAGCTGATGACTCACGACAATCTGGCGACCGTTTCGACCAGCGTTACGCAGGAGGATGCTCGGCGTTTGCTGCACCAACGCCGGATCGAGAAATTGCTGGTGGTCGACGATGCCTATCACTGTGTCGGCCTGATCACGGTCAAGGATATCGAGAAAGCGGTGACCTATCCCAGTGCGACCAAGGATGGGGCAGGGCGGCTGTGCGTCGCTGCGGCCACGACAGTCGGTGACAAGGGGTTCGACCGGACAGAGGCGTTGGTCGATGCCGAAGTCGATGTGATCGTCATCGATACCGCGCACGGCCACAACCGCGACGTCGCCCGCGCGGTCGAACGGGTGAAGAAACTTTCGAACAATGTTCAGGTGATTGCAGGCAATGTCGCGACCGCAGAGGCCGCGCGAGCGCTGGTCGATGCAGGAGCCGACGGGATCAAGGTTGGCATCGGTCCGGGGTCGATTTGCACGACGCGGATCGTCGCGGGCGTCGGGGTTCCGCAACTGACCGCGGTGATGAACGCTGCCGAGGAAGCCGCCAAGTCGGGCGTGCCGGTGATTGCCGACGGCGGTATTCGCACGTCGGGCGACGCGGCCAAGGCGCTGGCGGCGGGCGCGGGCACGGTGATGATCGGATCGCTGCTCGCGGGCACCGACGAAGCGCCGGGCGAATCCTTCCTGTATCAGGGCCGCGCCTATAAGAGCTATCGCGGCATGGGCAGCGTCGGCGCGATGGGGCGAGGTTCCGCGGATCGCTATTTCCAGGGCGATATCAAGGATCAGTTGAAGTTGGTGCCTGAAGGCATTGAAGGCCAGGTGCCGTATAAAGGGCCGGCGCGCGAAGTCGTTCACCAGCTTGTCGGTGGGATCAAGGCGGCGATGGGCTATACCGGCTCGGCCACGCTGCGCGACATGCGCGAGCGCGCGAAATTCGTACAGATCACCAATGCCGGGCTGAAAGAGAGCCACGTCCATGATGTGACGATCACGCGTGAGGCGCCGAATTACCCGACGCGGTGAGGGAAGGGGCGGAAGAAAGCAACACAGGTGGGTGCGCCGAAAAGCTGCTAGGGCACCGGAATACACAATATCGGAACCCCAGATGATCCCCGCTGCACGTACCCAGGCCGCCATCGAGTTGCTCGATGCGATCATCACCTCCGCCCGCGATGGCGGGGCCGCTGCGGACACCCTGATCGCACGCTATTTCGCGGATCGTCGCTATGCCGGGTCGAAGGACCGCCGCGCGGTGCGGGGGCTGGTCTATGACGCGATCCGTTTGCTGGGCGAGCGGCCTGAGAACGGTCGCGCGGCGATGTTGGCACTGGCCGAAACCAAGCCCGAGCTGACCGTGCATTTCGGTGGAGAGGGCCATGCGCCGTCCGCGATCGAGCCCGACGAACCGCGGGCGCGTACCGGACTGGTCCCCAAATGGCTGGGCCGGATGCTGACTGCAGGCGGGATCGACCGGGTCCAACAGGCGGCGTTGCTCGACCGCGCGCCACTCGACATCCGGGTCAACACGCTGCGCGGCGACGTCGCGACCGTTCGCGAAGCCTTTCCCGAAGCCGAGCCGATCGCCGGATTGCCCAATGGCCTGCGTCTGCCACCCGATTCTTCGATCGAACGCCATGAATTGTTCGAATCGGGGGCGATCGAGGTTCAGGATGCGGGAAGCCAGTTCGTCAGCCTGGCCAGCGCTGCCGCCCCCGGCATGACCGTCATCGACCTGTGTGCAGGTGGGGGCGGAAAAACGCTGGCATTGGCCGCGATGATGGAGAATCGTGGGCGGATCGTGGCTAGCGATATCGACCGCGGGCGGTTGTCGCGCCTGCCCGCACGCGCCGAACGGGCAGGTGTTACCATCGCGGAACCGCTGCTCCTCGATGGCGGACGCGAGGCGCATGCCCTCGAACGTTTTACCGCCAGTGCCGATCTGGTGCTGATCGACGCGCCGTGTTCGGGCACAGGCACTTGGCGACGCAACCCGGAGGCGCGCTGGCGGCTCAATCCCGATCGGTTGGCACGACTGACCGCGACCCAGTCCAGCCTGCTCGATCTCGGCAGCCGCTGCGTCAAGTCGGGCGGGGCACTCGTCCATATTGTCTGTTCGCTGCTGGATGCCGAAGGATGCGACCAGGTTGCGGCGTTTGTGACGCGCAATCCGGGCTGGACCGTTGTCGAAATCGACGGCGCGATCGGGGCGCCGCATGGTCTGGGACGTCGGCTCACCCCCGCTACCCACTCGACGGACGGCTTTTTTGTCGCGATGATGCGAGCGCCATGATAGCCCGCACGCCATCCCCTCTGGAGACCGTTATGCGTATCACGATCGTTTCCGCCGCCGCTGCCCTGGTGCTGGTCAGTTTTTCGACTGCGCTCCACGGCCAGCGTGCCGACGACCAGATCGACGCGCGCTCGACGGCGTTGCTTGAAGCGGGACGCGCGGCAAAGGCGTCGGGCAATCTGGAAGTCGCGGTCGATTCGCTCGAATCGGCGCTGGCCGCCGATCCGCGCAACCGAGAAGCGTATGTCGAACTCGGCAATATCGCGCAGACCCGCGAACTGCCCGGCAAGGCGATCCGCATGTACCGTGAGGCGCTGAAGTTGGAACCCAACGACTTGCAGGCGTTGAAGGGCCAGGGTGAAGCGCTGGTTGCGCGCGGCGCTGTCGCTCGTGCCAAGACCAATCTGGCCCAGCTTCAGAAACTCTGCACCACAGGATGCGTGGAGGCGACGCAGCTATCGGCAGCGATCGCAAAGGGGCCGGCATCTGCGCCGACCGCCACCGCCTCTGCGACGGCACCGGTCACCCGCATCCCGGATGCGCCCGCGCCTGAGGACAAGAACTAAGCGCGGCGAATTACCCCCATCCGCTCAATGCAAACGGGGTAGGGTTTCCCGGCGATGCTCAGGACAGTTTACGTGCGATTGCGACGAAATCCGCCACACTGACCGTCTCCGCCCGACGCGTCGATTCGATCCCCAGCGCGTCGAGCGCCGCCAGCGCACCAGGCACCGATTTCAAGCTCTGTCGCAGCATCTTGCGCCGCTGACCGAATGATGCGGCGGTTACGGCTTCAAGCTTGGCGAAGTTTACCCCCGCCGGTGCTTCGACCGGCAGGACATGGACCACCGCCGACATCACCTTGGGTGGTGGGGTGAAGGCCGAACGATGCACCGGCATCGCGATCCGCGCCGTCGATCGCCACTGTGCCAGCACCGCCAGCCGACCATAGGCATCGTCCCCGGCATTGGCGACGATGCGGTCGGCGACTTCGCGCTGGAACATCAGGGTCAGGCTTTGCCACCAGGGCATCCACGTCGCCGACAACCAGCCAACGAACAGGGCGGTGCCGACATTATAGGGCAGGTTGGCAACGACATGCGGTTTGCCATCGAACAGCGACGGCGCGTCGATTTCTAGCGCATCGCCCTCGATCACGCGAAGCTTGCCCGGATAGGCCTCGGCAAGTTCGGCAAGGGCAGGGATACAGCGCCGGTCGCGCTCGATCGCGGTGACGTTCGCGCCACCCGCGAGCAACGCTCGCGTCAGACCGCCCGGACCAGGGCCGATTTCGAGCACTTCGGCATTTTGCAGGTCGCCGGGAATCGCCGCGATCCGCGCCAGCAATTGCTGGTCGAACAGGAAATTTTGGCCAAGCGCTTTGCTGGCGATCAGGCCGTGCGCGCGGATCACCTCGCGCAGCGGCGGCAGGGTGCCGCTCACTTTGCCGTCCCGGTGGTTTTTGCGCGCCGCGCCGCCGCTTCGCCCGCCATCTTGATGGCAGCGATCATCGCGCCGGGCTCGGCAATACCCTTGCCCGCGATATCGAACGCGGTGCCGTGATCGGGCGAGGTGCGGACGATCGGCAGGCCCAGCGTGATGTTGACGCCTTCGTCGAAATGCAGCGTCTTCAAGGGGATCAGCGCCTGATCATGATAGCAGCACAAAGCCGCATCATAGGTTGCGCGCGCGCGGGGATGGAACATCGTGTCGGCGGCGAATGGCCCGCTTGCGTCGATCCCCTCGCTTTTCAGCCGTTCGATCGCGGGGCGGATGATATCGACCTCTTCGCGCCCGATCGCGCCTTCCTCGCCGGCATGGGGATTGAACCCCGCAAAGGCGAGCCGGGGGTCTTCGATCCCGAAATTCTTGCGCAGCCCACGTGCCGTGGATAGGCCGCGCGCCACCAGCAATTCGACCGACAGCAATTCGCTGACGCTGGCGAGCGGAACATGGGTGGTGATGGGGACGACGCGCAGCGACGGACCCGCGAGCATCATCACGGCATTGTCGGGGGATACGCCGCATCGCTCAGCGACGAATTCGGTCTGGCCGGCATGGGAAAAACCGATTGAGTAGAGCCGCGCCTTGGATACCGGGCCGGTGACGAGTGCGCATGCCGCCCCCGAGCGAGTCAGGCCGACCCCCATTTCCAACGCCATCAACGCGCTGCGGGCACCGTGGACGCAGGGGGTTCCCGGTTCCGACAACGCGGTGTCGGACAACGTCAGTACCGGCAGCGCCTTGCCGAACTGACCGCCTGCCTCCGATGGATCGGATATCGCCCAGACCGGACAAATGCCCAGCGTTTCGATCGCGCGCGGATCGCCGATCGCAAAAAATGGCGATAGGCCCGCCTTGCGCCGGGCCTTCCATGCCTTTGCGATGATTTCCGGACCGATTCCCGCCGGATCACCCATCGATATGGCGATGGGAGCCGTCATGCGATGTTTCCCTTCAGCCTGGATCAGCGATATTCGACCACGGCGTCGCGACGCAAATCGCGCAGCATCCGCTGCGCGCGCAGATTGACGCGATCCTGTTCCAGCCCCTGCTGGATGCGCTCCGCAGACGGCGCTGCCGACGACGCCGGATCGTCGCGACCGCAAAGGACAAGCGTGCGGACGCCGCTATCCACCGAACCGAAGGGCGGGGTTGCCTGACCGACCTGAAGCCCGATCATGATTTCCTGAAGCTGGGGCGGCAGATCGCGGATCCGCACGGCATCGTTATCGACGACATCCGCGCCGATCTGTTGCGCGACGGCCTGAACCCCGCCGCATCCGTTGATCGCCTGAACCGCCGTGGCGAACCGCGACACAGTCTGGCTCGCCTGAGCCTGTGTCGTGCCCGCGGGGAAGTTGAGCGTCAACTGACGAAGCGCCAGCACCGCATCGCGCGGATCGGCCATCAACACCTGGCGCTTGTCGGTCAGGTAGAGCACCGAATAGCCACCTGGTACTTCGATCGGTCCCGCAACCTGGCCGACTTCCATGCCTTGTGCGGCGCGCGACAGCGGCTCGGGAAGCATGGCGGCGCGAACCCAGCCCAGCGAACCACCGTTTGCCGCCGTGGTCGCCTCGGAGTTGGTCACGGCCAAGCCTTGAAAGCTCTGACCTTCGCGCATCGCTTGAATCATCGCTGCCATGCGCTGCTGAACCTGCGGCGCGGTCGAGGCATTGGCCGAGACGTAGATTTCGCTCAGCTCATATTCTTCCGTGCCCTTGGCGGCCTCGAGGCGCTGGATGACCGACTGAACTTCGGCATCCGACACGTTGATCATCGGTTCGACGCGACGCTGGAGCAGGCGGCTCCATGCAAGTTCGCCCTGAATCTGGCGGCGCATCGATTCTGCAGAAGACCCGGCTTGTTCGAGCATCGCAGTCAGCTGGTCGGGCGTCATCCGCATATTCTGGGCGACGCGGGTATAGCTCTGCGTCAATTCCTGCGGCGTGATCGTGATTTCGTTATTGCCCGCTTCCTGCACCTGCAGCGTTTCGTCGATCAGCTGACGCAGCACCTGAAGCCGGAACTGATCCATTTGTTCGGGCGGCACGCGAAGCCCGCGCAACGCCGAGATCAACGCCAGACGCTGATCGACATCGGTGCCGGTAATGACCGCTTCGTTCACTATCGCGGTAGGCTTGCGGATGTTGGGGTCCGCCTTGCCGAAAATCTGGAGGTTGTCGGGCAGGTTCAATCCGGTCTGCGGCACGCCCTGATCGGGCACGGTTTGTGCCGCAAGCGTGCCCGCAGTGAAGATCGAGACCGTGGCCAACAGGACGCGGAGCCGCGCCGAAAAACGATTCTTGCTCATGCTTGGATCGACAAACCTCTTCACACGTCGGGGGAGGACCGACGCTTGCCCTATCGCGCTAATTGCCTGAACGCAGGCTTAGCGCCCCAAATTCTTGAACGCCAGCGTCAGGAGGAACGAGTTCCCCCGACGCGCGTCGCCGGTATCCTCATAGTCGCGCTTCCACGTCAGGCCAAGCGTCAGGCAATCATCGTCATAAGCGACGCCCAACCGGTGGCGGATCGGATCGAAGCCGTCGGACAGCGACAGCGGATCTTCTTCGCGATCGGTCAGATCGACGATCGCCGAAGCGAACACCGACCAGTAGCGCGCGACCTGAACCCGGCCGCCGACGCGAACCTCCTCGCGGTCCTGCAAGTCTTCGAATAGCGCGTCGATGTCGCGGTTGAGGCGCAGATAGCCGACACTGGCATAGGTGCGACGCGTGCCGACGGTTGCATCGACTTCGTTGCGGCGGATCGCAAAGCCGTCCTTGTCGAGGCGATAACGGTGGGTGAAGCTGACGAATTCGCGCCAGCGGACTTCGGTACGCCCGACGAAATCGGACCAGCGATCGTCGAGCCCGGTGCCACTGGGCAACAGCGTCTCGCGCGTGGAGAGACGGTAGCTCTGGCCGATCGTTGCGTTGAGCGAAAATCCGGGCAGGTCGACAGCCCAGTCGGCCCCGTAAGTGATACGCGGCGAATCCTCGAACCGGTCGTAACCGGGGAAACGGTTGAGCGCGAACAGGTTCGAATCTTCCAGATCGACCGCGCGCGCATCCTCGTTCGGGACTTTCAGATTGGCGAGTTTGGGCGAGGCGACGATCTGGACCCGCGGGGTCAGCCGCTGGGTGCCGCCCAGAAACTGCCCGATGAACGGCCATTTGACGTCCAGTGCCACAGCCCCGATCGCGCGCGCACTGAACCCTTCGTCGCCACGATAGGAGGGGACGACGGTCGAGAGCGTGTCGTTGGTGTTGTACACGTCACCGCGCGCATAGCCGGTCAGCGTCACTTCCTGACCCATCGTCGTGATGCGCCGCCAGTCCCATTGGGCCGAGGCAAAGGCGCGCTGGGTGTCCTGCCCCTCGATCCGGGTCAGCGCCAGGGTGTTGAGTTGCAGCATCACGCGCGCGCCGTCGATGCCGCCGTCGATCCGCCTGCGATAATCGATCTCCGGCAGCGCGATCGGTTGCAGATTCGAATTCTCGCCGATCCGCATCGTCTGAACGGCCCAGCCCTGGATCGCGAAATAGCTGTCGCGGTCGATCCGTTCCAGCTTCACATTGTTGCGCAGGCGGTCCTCGCGAGAGATGTCGTAGCGGCGCAGAAAGGTCTGGTCGCTGGCAAGCCGGATCGATCCGCTCGCGCTCCAATTGGGATCGAACTGATAGCGGCCCGACGCATCAATGAAGCCGCGAAAGGCGTTTTCGGTATCGGCGTCGGTCGGCGTCACCAGGAAATCATCGGCACGGCGGCTATAGGTGCCGTACCCCGTCACGCGGAACGCACCGAGTTCGTTCAGTTCGCGGTATTCGGCTTTCAGCATCGGAAGCGCATTGGTGAAGACGTGAGGCGTCAGCGTCAGATCGCGATTGGGGCCGAACGACCAGAAATAAGGGACCGAGGCTTCGAGGCCGTTGACACGGTCCAACCGCAACGACGGCGCGAGCAACCCGCTCTGGCTGCCGTCGCCGATGGTGTGCGAAAAGCTGGGTAGCGGGATCGACAGCCCGAACAGCGTGAAGCGGGCACCCGAATAGCTGACTCGCTCGCGGTTGGGATCATAGACGACGCGAACCGCTTCGATCTTGAAGGTCGGCTCTTTGGGGCAGCCTTCGGGCGTGGTTACCGCGCACGGGGTATAGGCCGCATCCTGGACGTTGATAACGCCGCCCTCGACCCGCTCGCCGCGCCGCGCGGCCAGGCGTCCGCCCTGCTCAAGCACGACCAGCATGTTTTCGACCACGCCGTCGCGCAACGAATCGGTCAGTTCGATCCGGTCGCCATAGGCCACGTCCCCCTGGGGGTTGGTGACGGCGATGTTGCCTTCCGCCACCACCTGGCCGGTTTCGCGGTTCCAAACGACCCGATCCGCGCGCAGCCGTTCACCGCGACGGAACAGTCGCACGTCGCTGGTCGCGGTGACGACTTCGCTGTTGCTGTCATATTCCAGCACGCCTGCCGAGAATTCGATCTCATCCTCGCCCAGCGTTTGCGTCGTCGCGGTTGGCACGGGTGGATCGACCGGGCGATCCTGCAGATCCTGGGCGTAGCCGGGCGCACACCAGAGCAACGCGCTGACCGGTAGGACACTCGAAAGCAGAAAATTACGCTTCACAGGGCGAGTGTCTCCGACCGAACAGGCTGCGCGGGGCAGCAGCGCGCTATCGCACCCAAAAACCGGTTTCGCAATCGCCCAAACCCCTTTTGCGCTGGCCCTTCCACTCGTCTAAGCGGGGACAATGCCCATATGGCTTGTTCCATTACCACGAAGGACTCAATCCCCGATGAAAATCCAGTTTGCAACGAGCGTTCCCGACCATGCACCGGTGCTGGCGATCCCGGTCGCCAAGGACGGGATGGGATCGCTGGATGCAGCCAGATTCGGGGGCGATGCTGAACTGGTGAAGGGTGCAGCCGAAGCCGGCCGCTTCGACGGCGAAACCGGCGCGATCGTCGAGATTTTCGCCAAGCGCGGCACTGGGGTAGGGCGCATCCTGCTGATCGGAGTCGGTGCGGGAAGCGAAGTCGATTACGAGCGTGCAGGCGGTGCACTGACCGCGCGCTTCCTGATTTCGGGCGTGCGCGAGATTGTGGTCGATTTCTCGGGATTGGAAGCGACACCGTCTGCGACCGAAGTCGCGCGTTTCGCCGGGGCGGCCAAGCAACGTAGCTGGCGCTACGACATCTATCGCACCAAGCTGGCCGAAAAGCTGAAGCCGACGCTGGAGACGATCACAATCGTCGGCGCGCCTGACGGGATCGACGCGGCCTGGGCCAAGGCTGACGCGTTGGCGCAGGGGCTGGAATTTACGCGGATGCTGGTCGCGGAGCCCGCCAACATCATCTATCCCGAAAGCTTCGTCGAGCGCGCACGCGCCGAACTCGAGGGGACCGGGGTCGAGATCGACGTGCTGACCGAAGCCGAAATGGCCGAGCTCGGCATGCATTCGCTGGTCGGCGTGTCGCTGGGCTCCGAGCGCGAGGCTCGGTTGCTCATCATGCGCTGGCAGGGGAAGGGCGCGGGCGATTACGACCTGGCGTTCGTAGGCAAGGGCGTCACGTTCGACACCGGCGGCATCTCGCTGAAGCCCGGTCCCGGCATGGAAGATATGAAATGGGACATGGGCGGTGCTGGCGCGGTCGCAGGCGCGATGAAGGCACTCGCGCTGCGTAAGGCCAAAGCGAATGTGGTCGGTGTGTGCGGGCTTGTCGAGAATATGCCCGACGGCAAGGCGCAGCGTCCGGGTGACGTCGTGACGTCGATGTCGGGCCAGACGATCGAAATTCTGAATACCGATGCCGAAGGGCGACTGGTGCTGTGCGACGCGCTGACCTGGGTCCAGCGGAATTACTCGCCCAAGACAATCGTCGATCTGGCGACGCTGACGGGGGCGATGATCATCGCGCTGGGCAACGAACATGGCGGACTGTTCTCGAACGACGACAGTCTGGCCGATCAGTTGCTGGCAGCGGGCAAGGCGAGCGGCGACGCGCTGTGGCGCTTCCCGCTGTCGGACAATTACAACAAGCTGATCGACTCGCCGATCGCCGACATGAAGAATATCGGCCCGCGTGGCGCAGGGTCGATTACCGCGGCCCAGTTCCTGCTGCGGTTCATCGACGAAGGCGTGCGCTGGGCGCATCTCGACATCGCCGGCATGGTATGGGCCGACAAGCCAGGTGCGACCTTCGACAAGGGCGCGACCGGGTTCGGGGTGCGCGTGCTCGACCGGTTCGTCGCTGACAATCACGAAGGCTGAGCGGAAAGGGGCGGGGCCGTGCAGGTCGATTTCTATCACTTGACACGCTCCCCGCTCGACCGCGTCCTGCCGCGCATTGCCGAGCGGATCGTGGGCGATGGCGGGCGGTTGCTGGTGGTCGTGCGGGACGAGGCGCAGGCTGTGGCGATCGATAAATTGCTGTGGAGTTATGCGCCCGACAGTTTTCTGCCCCATGCGGTGGCCGGGGCGGGCGAGGATGTCGCGCAACCCGTGCTGATCGCGATTGGCGTGGACCCGAGCAACGGCGCGCGCCATGTGGCGCTGGTAGACGGCGAGTGGCGCGACGAAGCGCTAGGCTTCGACCGCGCCTTCCACTTTTTCGACCAAGGCGCAATCGGTGAGGCGCGTGCGGCGTGGAAAGCGCTTGCCGAGCGCGAAGGCGTCGAGCGGCGCTATTGGAAACAGCTTGAAACCGGCGGCTGGGAACAGGCGGCATAACCTCCCCCGTCACCCCGGCCGCAGTGCCGGGGTCCACTAATCCGCTTGCGCGCCACTAGCGGCTGTGGAGGTTACGATTGCCGCCCGGTGGACCCCGGCACTGCGGCCGGGGTGACGGTGGTTATCGGAGGCTAACCCGCCATCCAACCCGCCAGTGCTTCCTTTGCCCGCCCGGTGTACATCTTCTTGCGATCCGCCTTCTTGGTCTTGCCGGGGATCGGTGGGAACAGCCCGAAATTGACGTTCATCGGCTGATAGGTGTCAGCCTCCGCTTCACCCGTGATGTGCGACAACAGCGCCCCCAGCGCGGTTTCGCGCGGGGGAGCCTCCAACGTCCGGCCTTGTAACTCTGCGGCCGCAAATCGCCCCGCGAGCAATCCAATCGAGGCGCTTTCGACATAGCCCTCGCAGCCGGTAATCTGGCCCGCAAACCGGATGTGTGGCGCGGATTTCAGTCGTAACTGATGGTCCAGCAGGATCGGCGACTGAATGAAGGTGTTCCGATGCAAGCCCCCCAACCGCGCGAACTCGGCATTTTCGAGCCCCGGGATCGTGCGGAAAATACGGACCTGTTCGGCATGTTTCAGCTTGGTCTGGAAACCGACGATGTTCCACAGCGTCCCGTCCTTATTGTCCTGGCGCAGCTGAACCACCGCGTGCGGCCAGCGCCCGGTGCGCGGATCGTCGAGGCCGACGGGCTTCATCGGCCCGAAGCGCAGCGTGTCGAACCCCCGCTCGGCCATTACCTCGACCGGCATGCAGCCCTCGAAATAGGGCGTGTCCTTTTCCCAGTCGCGGAATTCAGTCTTTTCGCCGTCCATCAATGCCTGGTGGAACGCCGCATATTGCTCGCGGTCCATCGGGCAGTTGATGTAATCCTTGCCCTCGCCCTTGTCCCAGCGCGACTGGAACCAGGCGGTGTCGAAATCGATGCTGTCGCGGTGGACGATCGGGGCGATGGCGTCGAAGAACGCCAGATGATCGCTGCCCGTCGCACCCGCGATGCTGCCCGCCAGCGACGCCGCGGTCAGCGGGCCGGTGGCGACGATCGTCAGCCCCTCGGTCGGCAGCGCGTCGATCCGCTCGCGCACGATCTCGATATTGGGATGCGCGGCGAGCTGCGCCGTCACGCCTTCCGAGAAGCCATCGCGGTCCACCGCCAGTGCCGATCCTGCTGGCACCTTATGCACATCACCCTGCGCCATGATGATCGAATCGAGCGCGCGCATCTCGGCATGGAGCAACCCGACCGCGTTCGATTCGGCATCGTCTGAGCGAAAGCTGTTCGAGCAGACGAGTTCGGCAAGCCCGTCGGTATGGTGCGCGGGGGTGCAGTCTCCGCTGCCGCGCATTTCCGAAATGCGGACTTTCACCCCGGCCTGGGCAAGCTGCCACGCGGCTTCCGACCCGGCGAGGCCGCCACCGATGATGTGGATGTCATATGTGTTGGGCGTGTCGTTCAATGCTCGAAAACCTTGCGCGTGTGAAACGATCGAAATGGGTTAGGCTGGGCTAGGGGAGCCCGAGTCGCGCCTAGCAGGGCGGGGCAGGGAATTACAGACCGGGGGAAGCGATGCGGGCGATCTGGTGGGCGGCGTTGATAGCCGGGATCAGCTATTTCATCGCGGGCAAGGTGGGGCTTCAGGGTCCGGCGATGGTCGCGTGGAAGGGCGCCGGGGTCGGATTGCTCGCGATCTGGGCGGCGACGAAGGCAGAAAATACCGATGGCTGGGTGATTGCGCTGGTGCTGGCGCTGGGCGCGCTGGGGGATGTGCTGTTGGAAGTCGCGGGGCTGACAGTCGGCGGAATCGCATTCCTGGCCGGGCATGTCGTCGCGATCATCCTTTATCTCGGCAATCGCCGTCGTAAGCCGACCGCCAGCCAGAGCTTGCTTGGCGGCGCGCTGCTCGTTGCGACGCCGGCGATCTCGTGGATGGTCACGCGCGATTGTGGTGTGGCCGTTTATGCGCTGGCGATCGGTGCGATGGCGGCAGCCGCGTGGACGAGCCGCTTCCCACGCTATCGCACCGGATTGGGCGCGGTGATGTTCGTAACGTCCGACCTGCTGATCTTCGCTCGCATGGGTCCGCTGGAGGCGAGCCCGCTGCCGGGTTTGCTGATCTGGCCGCTATATTTCGGCGGTCAGGCCCTGATCGCGCACGGGGTCGTCCAAACGCTGGCGGTGCGGCGGTTCGGCAGTATTCGTCCGATGCAAGGTTAGAAAATCACTCCCAGCGAAGGCAGGATCGTCCCGCCAACGCGCACACCGCGCCGGTAAGCGCCATCACGCCCGCCAACCCATTGCCCGATTCGGAAAAGGGGAGGCCGATGGCGTAACCTGACAACGCGCCGACAAGTCCCCAAGCAACGGGTAGCCGCAGCGCATGGAGCGACGTTGCCATCGTCGAAAGCACGCCGACGCCGACCAGGCAGGGGATCACCGCCAAAATTGCACCGAACACTGCCGCCAAAACGCTCGCAGCCGCACTCACGACCAGTGTTTCGGGTCGGATATGCCGAACCGCTCCGGCCGATTGCGCCCATTCGTACAGCCCGAAGCTTAAAAGGAAGGCCGGACCGGCAGCGAGCGTTGCTGCCACCGTCGCCGATCGTATCCGTGGTTTGCCGGACATGGCCTTCTCCTTCGTCTCGCGCTGTTCAGACGTTGGGTGCGACTTCGGGGCGATCGTTGAACCAGCGCTCCACGGTGCGGCCGAAATGCGAGATCGCGCCCATGTTGAAGAAGTGCATCACGCCGATCACCAACACCGCCAATCCGACCTTTGCGCTGAGAAAGCGCATCGCATCCGCCAGCGTTTTGGGTTCGGTGCCAAGGCTGAGCGTCAGGGTGATGAAGCCGATATTGACGAGGTAGAAGCCGACGACGAGCAGATGATTGGTCGAGCGGGCGAGCTCGCGATTATGCCCGAAACACTGGGTCAGAAAGACTTCGCCATTGCTCGACAGCGTGCGCGCGACCCAGATCGTGATGCCGATGGTGATTGCCAGATAGAGGAGGTAGGAAATCTCGATCATTTTACTTCTCCCTCAGTCCCGTTGGTTCTGTAATTACCGAAATCACGTGACGTATGAAGTCGGGCAGGGTGACGGGAGCATCCTGCAAATCAGTCCTTTGGCTTGGAGCGTCCCCCGACAAAGCGGGCGACCGTGCCGCCCATCTTCATCAGCGAAACCAGCGTCGATTTGGGCAGAACCCGCACCTGGTCATGCCATCCTGCGAGCGTGCCGATGAATTCGTGCATCCGGATGATCCGTTCGCGAACGACGGCGGGGGCTTTGTCATCGGCGTTTAGCCGGCCGGCCAGTTCGCCCAGCAAAGCGATCGTTGGATCGATCTCGCGGCGTTTGCGTTCGGCGGAAATCTTCAGGAACATTTCCCACAGGTCGATCTCAGCGACGAAATGGTCGCGTCGATCGCCCTCGACATGCACCCGCCGCACGATACCGTAACCCTGGAGATCCTTGAGCGCGGTCGAAACGTTCGAGCGCGCGAGCGTCAGCGTTTCGGCGATATCCTCGGCGTTGATGGGACGATCGGACAGATAGAGCAGGGCATGAACCTGCGATACCGACCGGTTGACGCCCCATTGGGTGCCCATTTCCCCCCAGTGGAGGATGAACGCCTTAGCGTCAGGATGATCGGCGATCTGTGCCATTGGTTGTTTCTGTAAAGACAGAAATAGACGATGTCAAATGGCAATCGATCGGCAGGGGGCTGATTGCCCCGCTTATCCCGTTCGTTTAGAGCGAAGTCGAGAAACGCTCGCCCACGCCAAGCCGACGTTTACCGACCTCACTCGAAACGAACGGGAACGCGGGACGGGAAGAACGGCCTAACCCGCGACAGGCAACCGCACGCTTCCGTCCTCGTCGCGTTTCAATGCGCCGTATGCGGTCACCACGCATAGCGGCAGCACGCCGTAGATGTGCGCGAACAACTGGCCACCGCGGGCTTCTTCCCACTTCACGCGCTCGCCGAGCGCTTCGAGATCGACCGCCGCGACCCACAAATCGCTTTGCTCGGCGAAATGCTTGTCGACGGTTTCGGTCAACTGTTCGGCGGTCGACAGGTGGATATAGCCATCGGCGATATCGACCGGCGCGCCTTCGAACTCGTCGTCCTCCAGCGCCGCCATCTGGTCGGCGGTCAGCACCTTGAATGCTGTCGTTGCGCGGCTCATTCGCCGTCCTCCGGGCCTGACGCCAGGTCGGTTGCGGTATCGCCGTCGGGGGCGGTGTCGCCGCCTTCGACGCCGTCGCCCAGGTTCACCTCGGCCTCGTCCTCGGTTTCCTCGATCTTGGCAGCGGAGACCACATGTTCGTTGTCGGCGACACGGAAGATGGTGACGCCCTGCGTGTTGCGCCCGGCGATGCGAATGTCGCCGACCGTGGTGCGGATCAGTTTCGCCTGATCGGTGACGAGCATCAGTTGCTCGCCATTATGCGCGGGGAAGCTGGCGACGACGGGACCGTTGCGATCCGACGTCACGATGTTGGTGATGCCCTGACCGCCACGATTGGTCTTGCGATATTCGTAAGCCGATGTGCGCTTGCCATATCCGTTGGATGTGACGGTGAGGATGAATTCCTCCGCCGCCTCGAACTCGGCCATGCGTTCGGGCGTCAGCGTGACCTCCCGGTCGCCTTCCTTCCACGGAGCGGCACGCAGATAGTCCTCGCGTTCTTGCGGGGTCGCGTCGAAGCCGCCCAACACCGATAGCGAGATCAGTTCGTCACCGTCCTGCAATCGGGCGCCGCGCACGCCGGTCGAATCGCGGCTCTGGAATTCGCGCACATCGGTTGCAGAGAACCGGATCGCGCGCCCGTTGCGCGTTGCGAGCAGCACGTCGTCAGCCTCGGTCAGCAATGACACGCCGATCAGGCGATCGTCCGAGCCTTCCTCGAACTTCATCGCGATCTTGCCGGAACTGCGAATGTTGGTGAACGCATCCATCGAATTGCGGCGCACCGATCCCTTGGCGGTCGCGAACATGACGTGCAGGTCGGCCCAGCTCGCCTCGTCCTCGGGCAGCGGCAGCACGGTCGAGATTGTCTCTCCGTTCGCCAGCGGCAGAAGGTTGATCATCGGCCGCCCGCGCGTGGCGGGGCCACCTTCGGGAAGCCGCCACACCTTCATCCGGTACACCTTGCCGTGCGTCGAGAAGAACAGCACCGGCGTGTGGGTGGAGGTGACGAACAGCGAGGTGATCGCATCTTCGTCCTTGGTGGTCATGCCCGCGCGGCCCTTGCCGCCGCGCTTCTGCGCGCGGAACGTGTCGAGCGGAGTGCGCTTGATATAGCCCTGGACGGTCACGGTCACGACCATGTCCTCGCGCTCGATCAGGTCTTCGTCCTCGATCCCATCCATCGCCGCGCCGATTTCGGTGCGGCGCGGGGTGGCGAATTCGTCTCGGACGGCGACCAGTTCCTCACGCATGACGGCATAGAGCCGCGCGCGGTTACCCAGGATTTCGAGCAGTTCGGCGATCGTGTCGGCCAATCCGCTCAGTTCGTCGCCGATCTCGTCGCGACCCAACGCGGTCAGGCGGTGGAGCCGCAGGTCGAGGATCGCGCGAACCTGGATTTCGGACAGCTTGTAGGTGTCGCCGTCAATCTCGGTTTCGACCGCTTCGACCAGTTTGATGAACGGCGCGATCTCGGCAACCGGCCATTCGCGATCGAGCAGCTTGGCGCGCGCTTCGGCGGGCGACGAGGATCCGCGAATGATGCGGACGACTTCGTCGAGATTGGTGACCGCGATCACCAGGCCGAGCAAGATGTGCGCCCGGTCGCGCGCCTTGGCCAGTTCGTACTTCGAGCGGCGGGTAATGACTTCTTCGCGGAAGGTGATGAATGCGCTCAGAATGTCGCGCAGACTCATCAATTCGGGGCGACCGCCGCGGATCGCGAGCATGTTGGAGGCAAAGCTCGATTGTGCCGGGGTGTGCCGCCACAATTGGTTGAGCACGACGTCGGGGGTCGCGTCGCGTTTCAGGTCGATGACGATCCGCACGCCTTCGCGGTTCGATTCGTCGCGAATGTCGCTGACGCCCTCGATCCGCTTGTCCTTGGCGGCCTCGGCAATCTTTTCGACCAAGCCGTTCTTGCCGACCTGATAGGGGATTTCGGTAAGGATGATCGAGCGCCGGTCGCCGCGCTGTTCGGTGGTGTGGCGTGACCGCAGGATCACCGATCCGCGACCGGTTTCGTGTGCCAGTCGGCACCCGGTACGCCCCAGGATCATCGCGCCGGTCGGGAAATCGGGGCCGGGGACGATTTCGGCCAGTTCCTCGTTGGTCAGCGGATCGCCGCCTTCGGTCGAACGGTCGATCGTCGCGATGCACGCGGTGACGACTTCGCCCAGATTGTGCGGCGGGATGTTGGTGGCCATGCCGACCGCGATGCCGCCCGCGCCGTTTACGAGCAG
This sequence comes from Sphingomonas sp. AX6, assembly GCF_902506605.1. Taxonomy (GTDB): domain Bacteria; phylum Pseudomonadota; class Alphaproteobacteria; order Sphingomonadales; family Sphingomonadaceae; genus Sphingomonas. Next base: position 2,511,940 of record NZ_LR733979.1, on the reverse strand, counting down.
GTTCGGAAAGCGGGCGGGGAGGACGGACGGCTCGCGTTCCGACCCGTCGTAATTGTCCTGAAAATCGACGGTATCCTTGTCGAGATCGGATAGCAGTTCGTTCGCGACCTTTGCCAGCCGCGCTTCGGTATAGCGCATCGCGGCGGGCGGATCGGGGTCCATCGATCCGAAGTTCCCCTGACCGTCGATCAGGGGAACGCGCATCGCCCAGTCCTGGGTCATGCGGGCGAGCGCTTCGTAGATCGAGCTGTCGCCGTGCGGGTGATATTTACCGATCACGTCGCCGACGATGCGCGCCGATTTGCGGTAGGGCTTGTTGTAGGTGAAGCCGCTCTCGCTGGCGGAGAACAGGATCCGGCGGTGCACCGGCTTCAATCCGTCGCGCACATCGGGCAGCGCGCGGGCGACGATAACCGACATGGCATAGTCGAGATAGCTCGACTTCATCTCTTCGACGATCGAGATGGGGGAAATGTCGGATGCGTCGGCGAGGAGCGTCTCGTCGGTCAAATTCTGGTGCTTTCGGGCTGTGTTTCAGTAATGAGACCGCTCTAGCGACCGGACCACCCAAAGCCAAGCCTCGCGCGCGTACACGCGGGCGTGCGCGCAGGGGATTTCAAACGGTCGCGGGAGCCGATCGCGGGGCGGGGCGTTCAATGGCCGTTCAGGCCGAACCGATTATCCGACACGGCCCGGATGCGGGTTTGACCCTTGCTTATCCGCCATTTAGGGAGCGTCGCGACGTCTTTGCCTCCCCCTTGTCAAAGACGATCCGAGATTATCCCGTGAGGAGAGACACAAAATGCGTTTCGTAAAGGCCACTCTCGCCGCGGCCGTCGCCGCAGGCACCGTGACCGTCGCGCTGGGTTCGGCACCCGCCGTCGCCCAGCAGGAAAAACAGGCCGCGATCACGGTGAGCGAAGAATTTCGCGCATCGGCAACCGCTGCCGAGACCGCCGTCAAGGCCCAGGATTGGAACGCGGCGCGTACCGCGCTGACCACCGCCAGCGGCATAGCGAAAACCGATGACGAGCGTTATTTCGTTGCCGCACTGGGCGTGCCGGTCGCCGCCAATCTGAAAGACAACAAGACGCTCGCCACCTATCTCGACGTGCTGATCGCGAGCCCGCGGACGCCCGCCGCTGACCTCCCACGCTATACGTTCCTGCGCGGCAATATCGAGTTCGAGACGAAAAATTACGCCGCTGCACTGCCGCTGCTTCAGAAGGCGCAGCAGGCCGGTTTCCAGAACGAAAACCTGCCTGTTATGATCGCTTCGGCCAATCTGCAGACCAACAACCTGCCCGCCGGACTAGCCGCGCTGGACCAAGCCATCAAGGCGAGAGAATCCGCCGGTCAAAAGGCACCCGAGTCCTGGTATAATCTTGCCGTTTCGCGGCTTTACGCTGCCAAGGATCGTGCAGGTACGGCACAATGGCTGCAACGTCAGATCAGGGCGTATCCGACCGCCGTGAATTGGCACAAGGCGATTGCCGTCTATCGCAACGGCCAGGGTGCCGCCGCGCTCGATAAAGGTCAGATGATCGACCTCTATCGCCTCCAGCGTGCGTCGAACTCGATGGCTAATCTGAGCGATTACATCGAATATGGTGATGCCGCGACTGGAACCGGGCTGCCCTGGGAGGCCAAAGCCGTGATTGATCACGGCCGCGCCAACGGCAAGGTGCCGAGCGGCAACGCCATCGCCAATGAGATTCTTACCCAAGCCAACAACGGCATTCGTTCGGAAGGCTCGCTCGATGCGGCGGAGAAGCGCGCGCGCGCGGCCGCAAACGGGACGTCGGCGGCATCAACCGGCAACGCCTATCTGGCGAGCGGCAACTACCCGAAGGCGATCGAATTGCTCAACCTCGCGCTCGAAAAAGGCAGCGTCAACGCCGATGAGGTGAATACCCGTATCGGTATCGCTCATGCGATGGCGAACCAGAAGGATCAGGCAAAGGCGGCCTTCGCAAAGGTTACCGGCGCGCCGCGCAGCGAGATCGCGGGATTCTGGCAGCTTTGGCTGGATACCGGTTCGACCGGTCCGGCACCGACGGCGACTGCCACGCAGGGCTGATCGGCTTTACGCCAATAGCGAAAAGAGGGGGCGCGGACCGATGGGTTCGCGCCCCTTTGCTTATCGTCAGCGTTGCGGATGGTCAGAGTTCGGAAACGGGAATGCCGGGCATCTGCTTCGAAGTACGGATCGTCAGCGATGTCTTGACGCTGGTGACGTTGGGTGCTGTCGTCAGCTTGGTCGTCAGGATTTCCTGAAAGCTCTTCAAATCCGTCGCGACGATCTTCAAGATGAAGTCGATTTCGCCATTCAGCATGTGGCACTCGCGTACTTCGGGAATCGTCGCCACATGCGCTTCGAATGCGGCCAGATCGCTTTCGGCCTGGCTGCGCAGCGCCACCAATGCGAAAATCGTGATGCCATAGCCAAGCGTCACCGGATCGAGATCGGCATGATAGCCGCGGATCGCCCCCGCCTCCTCCAACGCACGCACGCGGCGCAGACAGGGCGGAGCCGTCAACCCCACACGCTCGGCAAGCTCGACATTGGTCATCCGACCATCTTCCTGCAACAAAGATAGGATTTGCCGGTCGATGCGGTCGAACGCCATTCTTCACTCCCGATTTCTACAGGGATCGGATTCGAATGCCGCCCCGCGCCGGAACATAAGATAATTGCAAGGAAACGCAATTGTCCCACAATGCAACGTCCCAGAAAATGCACGTATCAAAGCCGGACAGCGCTGGATAAGACGCCAGCACGGCGCGGATTTTCGCGGCGAAGCGGGCGATTTTGGTGCGGTTCGACGACAGCTTCGAAACGGTCTTGGCAAGCGACGTCGATTCGGGCGTCGCCGCGCAATCGACCTGGCGCCAGATCGTCGATCTGGTCGCGCGCGGCCGTGCACCGTTCGACGACCGTGCCCGCGACAAGCTGGAGGCGCTGCGCCCCCGCGTGCCCCGCGCCATTCGCGTCGCAAGCGTCCAGACGCTCGAATGGGCCAATCCTCCAGCGACGCTGGTCGAGTATCTGGCGGTCGACGACGTCGCGGTCGCCCTTCCACTATTGCGTGGCGCACAACTTTCCGATGCCACCTGGATCGCTCTGCTCCCCGCGCTGACGCCACCGGCGCGCGCCGTAATGCGCAATCGCCGCGACCTTTCTCCTGCCGTCCTTCGGGCGCTCGACGCCTTTGGATCGGTTGATCTGGTGCTTGGAGACGGAGCGCCGGCCAGAGGCTCGGCTCAACCGGTAGCCAAACCGTCGATACCGCGCCAGTCGCGTTCGTTCGTATCGCTGGGATCGGTCGCATTCGACATGCCCGTGGTCGCCGAAGCGGTGCGCCGCGCCGAAGATGGTCGAGCCAATGACGGCCCGTTTGAAATCGCCGAGGTGGTCGCGCGTATAGACGCGTTTCAGCGCCAGCGCGCAGAAGAGCCGCCCGTGCCCTTCGCGGCTGCGGTGCCCATAGCGGCGGCCACCTTTCGCTTCGAAACCAATCGCGATGGCGTGATCACCTGGGTGGACGGAATCAATCGCGGGGCGACCATCGGATTAGCGCTGGCGCGGCCCGACACCCCTGGCACCAGCGCGACCGATGCCGTTATCTCGGGCGCATTGCGTCGCCGCGCCGGATTTCGCGATGCCCGGTTGCGGATCGACGGCAGCTCGGAAGCGGGCGGCGACTGGTTGTTGTCGGGCATTCCGCTATTCGATCCGGCCAGCGGGCGTTTTCTTGGGTATCGCGGCACCGCGCGTCGCCCGCGCGCTGGCGACCGGGCGAGCGCTGGCGATGGCCCACCCGCCGAATCGATGCGCCAGTTGGTCCATGAACTGCGGACCCCCGCCAACGCCATTTCGGGCTTCGCAGAAATGATCGAGAGCGAAATTCTCGGCCCTGTGCCCGCGGTGTATCGCGAGCGTGCAAAGGTGATTCGCGATCAGTCTAAACTGCTCGTCGGCGCGATCGACGACCTGGACCTGGCTGCACGGATCGAAGGCGACAGCCTGGAGCTTCGTCCGCAACCCGTCGCGATCGCTGCACTGATGCGCGACGTGGCCCGCGACCTAGAGGATCTCCTGGCGCTGCGCGGCGCCGCCTTCGAAATCCGCGACGACGAAGTCGAAGTGGATGGCGACCGGCGTGCGATCGAACGGCTGATCGGACGCCTGTTCGCGACGCTCGCCGCTTCTGCACAACGGGACGAACGGCTCATGGTGCGGATCGCTGCTCATCCCGGCGCGGTCGAGATCGAGATCGCGCGTCCCGCCGGGCTCGATATCGAAGCGCTCGACGCGGCGGAAGGCCCGGCGCACGATGCCGTACTGCTGGGGGCCGATTTCGCGCTACGCCTCGCGCGCAACCTCGCACGCGAACTGGGGGGGCGGTTCGACCTTCTGCCGGATCGGCTGCGGCTGGCGCTCCCGGCGGTGACACGGGTTGCGGCCTCGGAAGGATCAGGGCATCACCCCTGAATGACAGCGCCACTGCGCGGCTATCGACCGACGCCTCCATCGTCCGCGCAGCGAATCGAGTGGCCCGACGATTTCGGCACGCGCTTTACGCTGATGGTCGATACCGAAGAGGAATTCGACTGGGACGGACCATTCAGCCGCGACAACCGGTCGACCCGTGCGATCGCGGCTCTGCCGACCGCGCATCGCCGCTTTGCCGATCGCGGGATCGGCGTCACCTATCTGGTCGATCATCCGATCGTCACGTCACCCGCCGCCGTCGATACGCTGGCCGAGTTACTCCGCGACGGGCACTCGGCGATCGGCGCGCAACTCCACCCCTGGGTTACCCCGCCGTTCGACGAGGCAATCTCCCCTGAAAATAGCTTTGCAGGCAATTTGCCCGCCGATCTGGAGCTTGCCAAGATCGCGGCGCTGACAAGCGCGATTACCGCCGCGTTCGGCGCACCGCCGCTGATCTATCGCGCCGGTCGGTACGGCATCGGCCCGGCAACCACGGCGCATCTGGGTGACCTGGGCTACCGGATCGATAGTTCGGTGCGCGCGCATTACGATTATTCGGCGCAAGGCGGCCCCGATTTCTCGGCACTGGGCAACGACGCGTTCCGCCACGCCGACGGCATTGTCGAGCTACCGCTCACCACGATATTCACCGGATCACTGCGCCGCCACGGTGCAAGACTCTATCCCCGGCTCGAATCGCTGCCGATGACCACGTCGCTGGCGGCACGCAGTGGCCTGCTTGCCCGTGTCGCGTTGACGCCCGAAGACATGCCGTTGATCGACGCGCTGGAGGCGGTCCGCGTCGCAGCCGGGGAGGGGGTGCGACTGCTCAATTTCTCCTTCCATTCCCCGACCGTCGCGCCCGGCAACACGAAATTCGTGCGCGATGCGGGCGATCTGGCGGCGTTTCATCGGTGGTGGGACGCAGTGCTCGATTTGCTCGACCGTCAGTCCATCCGCCCGATCGACCATGACGGGTTGATCGAAGCACTCGACCGCGCCCGATGATCGGCGCTTGCGAGCGGCCACCGACCTCCGCTATCGCGGGCGGCGCTGGGGGCCTGTAGCTCAACGGTTAGAGCTGGCCGCTCATAACGGCTAGGTTGCGGGTTCGATTCCTGCCGGGCCCACCAGCGGCTTTCGGTCCAGACGACAGGGCCGACCGCATTTCGGTTGCGCTTTCCCGCGCTTGCGGGCAAAGCGCGGCCCAGTCGGGGAGTGGCGCAGGCTGGTAGCGCACCTGGTTTGGGACCAGGGGGTCGCAGGTTCGAATCCTGTCTCCCCGACCATTTCGTTTATGCGCCAAGCTTCGATGCTTTCATGACGACGCCCGAGCCGTTTACCGAGCAATTTGCCACATTTAGGGCTGGGGCATGGATGGGGCGATCGTCTTTTGGAAGGCGCTTTATCGCCCGCACCCGTAGCGTGGATCACCGCGGGCGAAGATTTCCATGTTGGGCCAACCCGTGCGCGGCGACACTGCGCGCCGGTCAATCGCTGAATTAATCGAACGCGGCGATTTAACGCACATCTCGCGAACCACCACGTATCAACGAGCAAAGTAGCAATGTAGCCAGCGGCGCAACAGTGCGGCTGAAGCTGTGAGGATTAAAACCGGGAGGACCAAGCGCGAAACTATTTGGAGACGGCTTCGCGCTCGGTATTGACCCTCCCGGCGCGAACTGGGGAAGAACCCGATCCGCAGAATCAGTTTTATCGCCAGTCGCTTGGCATTTCAACCATGGCAACCTGGTTTTGACGCAATTTGTCTCAAAAACGATACAAAAAGGGGCAATTCAGTCCAGCAAACCCGCGCGATTCACGGGGCGGAACGGTTGCGCAACAATGCGCTGATTTGTTTCCCAAATTGGGAATGCTCGCGGGGGAAGGCGTAGAAAAGTCTCGTTGAGACACAAATTAACGCTTTTTTAGGATGGGATTCGCGGATCGCTTGGATTAGGACTCGCCCTGCCTTCGGGGGAATGGCGACTCACATACTTCGCTAATCCCCTGACGGACGCGCGTTCGACTCGGAACCTATGGAGACGGTTCTTTCGATCGCGTGACACGCAACTGGGGAAGAACGCCATGCTGGTATCAGCGGTGGTGCTTGCCGCGATCGGTCTGCCGATCGCGAACGGCCCAACTCGTGCCGATAGTCCGCCCTCTGGTGCAGGGACTGTGCGGACCGAAAACGCACGGTCGATCGATGTCGTCGTACAGGGACGCATCGCGCAACGCTGCGCGATCGGGGACATTCCAAATACCAATTTCGGCAATCTGGAGCGTCCCGGCCTGGGCATGTCGGCGCGCGTCGCGCTCGACTGCAACATCCCGTTCGACATGGAAATCAAGGCCACCAATGGCGGCCTGACCCACCGCACGATGCCGGGCGGGCAGGGGCCGTATGCGGGCATGCTACCCTATAGCCTGGGCGTGGAATTTCCGGTGCGCCGTCCGCAAGCGAGCATGGTGAGCCAACGGTTCGAGAGCCGCCAACTGCGCGGGAGCGGCGGCGTGGTCAGCAGCCTGGACGGTATCGCCACCCAAGGCATGACAATCAGCGTCGATATGGGCCAGCCGCAAAGCGAGGCCGGACTACTTGCTGGTGAATATTCCGAAACCATCACAATTACGATCGCTCCGCGTTAGTCGTGCCTAAATAGAACAAAAATAAACCATTTATATGAGTCGCCAACTACAAATAGAGTAATTCATAACCTTAAGGCCGGTATTTTTGGTCTGTACAATGTGGTGCAGCTACAATGCATCAACAACTATAGCGTTAGGCGAAGTCAATTCCGACTAGGCCTACACTTGAAAAGGAATGGAAAACATGAAAACCCTTCTTCGCGCATCGCTCGCAGCAGCAGCCCTGATGGCATCGGTCGGCACGGCTCAGGCTCAGAATGGGACCACCACCAGCGTCACCGATTTTGGGACGTTTCTGCAGTTCGGGCTGGGCACGTTCGTGAACCAAACAACGGTTTCGCTCTTCGGTGACACCCAAACAGCGAGCCCGACGGTCACCAAGACGTTCGCTCTGACGGGCAATGTTAACAAGGATTGCTCCTACTATATTGGCAATGGCGACCTTGCGAACCGTAACATCAGCCTAGGCACGATCGGCATTCGTACGAATGCGGGCGAAACCGTCACCAATGCGTTCGACATGGTCGGCCCCGCAGGTGCGGTCATCACGAGCGGCACCGCAGGTTGTAACTTCAACAACACGGTAACGATCACGAAGGCGAATGGCACCGACGGCCTGGAGAATCAGGTTGCGAGCGGTTACGACACCAATCAGTTCCAGGCGAACCTGCCCTATACCGTCAATGCGAATTGGACGGGCGTTCAGGGTGCGGGCACGATCGGTGCCGGCACGGGCCAAAGCCTGACGGTCGGGCTGAACGAAGCGACCGATCAATGGACCGGTGGTGCATGGCGTTCGGGCTTCGTACTGACTTTCGGCGTGCCGGTTGCATCGCTTGGTCTGGTCGCGGGCACTTACACCGACACCGTGACGGTCGAACTGAAAGCACTTTAATCGTTGATGCCTTGGGGGAAGGGAAAGGCCTCGGCCTTTTCCCTTCCTTCACCTTTTTGTCGCACCTTCCATTAGTCGATAATCACAGTATCGCGTTCCCGGGGGGGGAAACCATCATGCACGGAATGACCAGATGGCCTGCACGAATCGCAGCCGTCTTCATTATGGTCGGTGCGCTCGCCACCGGCCTGTCGGCGATGCGAGTTTCGCCAATGGTAGTCGAGATGGAGACGACCGGCGGCAATGCGACGGCGCGCGTCGAGGTCCAGAACATCAACAAGTCCAACCTGCCGTTCGAAACCCGGGTCACCTTGGCCGAGTTCAAGAATGATGGCACGATCGCGGAAACGGCCAAGGACGAGGATTTTCTGGTTTTTCCGCCTCAGGGCTTGTTGCCACCCAACGGCCGCCAAGTCATGCGCCTCCAATGGGTCGGCGGCGCACTGGAAGAATCGCGCGCCTATTATCTTTCGGTCAACCAACTTCCGGTGCAATTGGAGGAAAATACCGAGGGCGGCGCAGGTGCGCAGGTCCAAGTGCTGTATAATATGAAAGCTTTGGTGATCGTGGCACCACCGGGAGCGCAACCGGACGTTTCTGTCGTTTCCGCCCGAGCCGAACCGTTTCAGCCACCAGCACCACCTCAAGGCGGACCGGTGCCCGAGAAGGTGCCGGGCATTGCTGTCACCTTGCGTAACACCGGCAAGCGGCATGCGATGATGTCCGGGTTGACCTGGCTTATTGACGGCAAGGACAACAAAGGCACGGCAGGTCGCCTGATCCTGACGCCGGAGGACCTGGCAAAGGGTATCGGCACTGGGTACATCGCCGCCGGAGGTGGCGAGCGGACCTTCCGTATCGCAACCAACGTCATCTTCGGCAACGAGCCGCTGACGGTCCGTTTTCAACAGCCATGACCCGACACGTCCTGCTGGCGGCGGCGGCCTGGGGCGCGATTGCGGCCGGGACCGCCAATGCACAGGTGGCGGTGCCTCTGCCTCGCACGACGCCGTCGATTCCGGTTCCCCGGCCTGCGCCGACACCCGTTCCGGCGCCAGCACCTGCTCAATCGGCTCCTGCACCCGTCCCGGGTCAAACGAGCGTCCCGCTACCCGTCGATACCAGCACCCCTGCGCGGACTCGTGAAACGCCGGTGGCCGTGGACGCCGACGGGCGTGCGGTCATCCCGATCGGGAAACATGGTCGGCCCGACATCAATCCCTATGACCGGGACGTCGATATGACGGTTCCGCTCATGTACCGCGAACGATCGCTTGGGGATGTCGCGGTACAACTTACCCATGACGATCGCTTCTTTCTGGAAGCCGCCGATTTTCAGCGCCTGATCCGCCCGATGCTTCGTAAGGAAGCGCAGGAGGATCTTGCCGATCGCCTGCAAGGAAAAACGCGGTTCTCCAGCGAAGATCTGGGCCCCACCGGGGTCGGGTTGGATTACGACCCCAGCACGTTGTCCGTGGTCGTCGTCCGAATCGACCCCAGCCAGCGCGCGGTCGAGAGCCTGTTCGGCATCGACACGCGCGAGGACGAAGCGCCGGATATCCCGGCCGCGGATTTCGCCGCTTATCTGAACGTCAATGTCGCGCAAAGCTATGTCTGGGGTGACGGCGCACCGCCTCCGTCGATCGCGCTCGACTTCGCTACGCGGTTCGGCGGCGGCACGGTGATCGAGGCCAGCGGCGATTTTTCGGAACGCAACCAGTTCGGCGGCGGTAGCAGCGAATATGGGTTCGACCGGAATTTCATCCGTGCCGTATACGACGAACCCGAGGCTTTCCGCCGCTGGTTTGCCGGCGACCTGCAGCCCGAATTCCGTGGGCAGCAAAGCTTCGTCCGCATGGGCGGGGCCGGGGTCACGCGCCAGCGGCGTCGGTTCAACGACATCCGTTCGTCGGTCCTGCAGGCCAACCGCCAATTGATTCTGGAGCGTGATTCCAGCGTTCGCATCATTCGCAACGGGGTGCTATACCGCGAGTTGCGGCTGGATGCCGGCGCATATGATTTCAGCCAGCTCCCATTGGTCAGCGGCAGCAACGACGTTCAGATCGAAGTGCGCGATTCCAGCGGCGCGGTGCAAAATCTGGCGTATCAATCCTATCTCGACCCTATCGATCTGGAGCCGGGTGACTACGAATACGCCGCGTATCTCGGGCCCACCAGCCGCACCTTCGGCCGGTCGCCGGTCTATGACGGGCCGGTCGCCTTCACCGGTTTTTTTCGCAAGGCGTTCCTCGATCGACCGTCGATCGGCGTCGGCCTTCAAGCGAGCAAGCATGTTCAGACGGTAACCGGACAAACCCAATTTATCCTGTCGAACGGCGGGCGCATCCTTTTGGATGGTGCGGGTTCAAACTCTACCCGTGCAGGGCAAGGGGGAGCGATCGGTGTCTCCTACGATCAGTTGTTCGACCGCGGCGGGTTGATTGATTCGTTCACCATTCGCGCGGACTATACTTCACCGCGCTTCGCCTCTTTGGGGAACGAAGAAGGACGCAATCCTGTCAAATTATCGGTCAATGCCCAGTATAGCTATGCGTGGAGCACGAGGCTGACGCTGTTCGGTAGCGCCAGCTATCTCAACAATCGCGATGGTCGGGGCGACAGCTATCGGATCGGTCTGTCATCGAACTACCGGCTCGACCGGCGTTGGAGCGTGCGCGGCGGGGTAGAATATTCGCGCCTTCCAGCCGCTTTCGGTCGAAACGGAATCGGATTCAACGTTGGGCTGGTCTTCACCCCAAGCATTCGCGACCGTGCCGAATTGCGTCACGAGAGCGTGACGGAAACCACCCAGCTCAGCTATACCCGCTATGGTGGCAATCGGCTCGGCAGCGTCGGGTTGGGGGCTGTCGTAACCCATCGTCCCGACGCGTTGAGTGCCGAAGGATTTGCCGACTACACCGGCAATCGCTTCGATGCTTCGGTCAGCCATGCATCGTTTGGGCAGAGCTTTGGCGCATTTGGACAGGAAAATGTCTCGTCGTTGCGGGTCGGAACCGCGCTTGCCTTTGCCGACGGTGCTTTTGGAATCGGTCGGCGCATCCCGGATGCTTTTGCGATCCTTCACCCGCATCCCAATCTGGACGGCCGGTCGGTCGCTGCGGGACAGTCGATCTCCAATAATGATTTCCTGAGCAAAAGCGGTGCGCTGGGCGGCGCAGTCAACAACTTCCTGACCTCATACGTCACCCAATCGATCCAGTATGATGTTGAGGATGCACCGGTCGGTTACGATATCGGTCCCGGCGTGGTCCGCGTTCGTCCGCCCTACCGGGGCGGCTATTCGGTACGCGTGGGGACAGACGCGTTCGCCAGCGCGACCGGTACGCTGCGCGACACGGCGGGCAAGCCGGTGTCCCTGGCAGGCGGCCGTATCATTCGACTCGATGCGCCTGACGAAGAGCCGGTCCCGTTCTTCACCAACTCGGCCGGGCGCTTCGCTATCTCCAACCTACGCGCAGCCACGCGCTACCGGGTCGAGCTGTTCGCTCAGCAAACCAGCTTCGAATTCGACGTTCCCGCCGACACCACCGGGCTGGTCGATCTGAAGATGGTGTCTGTGGCCATCGTCCAATGAGGGGTCCGCAATGCGCGCCAATTCGCTGACATATCTATTCGCCTGCGGCTGCGCGGCGATCGCCCTGTCCCCGGAACGAGCGGCGGCGCAGCGCAACGCCTGCCAGATCCGTGTCGAGACCAATCCGGTCGATTGGGTCATTCGCGGATTTGATCCGTTCGAAACGCAGTTGCCCGTTGCAACATTCGATCTGGTGCTGGTCAATGATGGCGACGCCGATTGTACGGTCTCGCCTTTATTCCAGCTTGACCGGGATGGTTTCGGGTTGCGGCCCCAACAAGGGGGGCAGCCACTATTCTACAGCCTGTACGATCAAACCAACGGCATCGACGCAACGCCGCGAGCAGGCCGCAGCCAGCGTCGCGCGACGACCCCCCGCGTGCGGGTCGCCGCGCGTCAGCAGCAGATGGTCCGCTATCAGTTCGCGGTGGAAACCGACGCTATGCCCGGCGACGGAATATTCAGCCAGCAACTGTCGGTTGAACTGGAGGACGAGCGCGGCTTGGTGGTTGGTCAGCGGCGGATCATGGTCGGGATCGACATTCTGCCGTCCGCCAGGATCGGTCTGGCTGGGGCATACCGGATGAACGACGGACGGCCAACAATCGACTTGGGAGAGTTACGCGAAGGCACGGCACCCGTTCCGCTGCAACTTCGCGTTGCCAGCACCCGTCGATATCGTCTGGGATTCGAATCCCGCAATCGCGGACGGCTGATGATCCCCGGCACAGAATGGGCGGTCGATTACCAGCTCCGAGCCGGCGACCGGACCATAGCGCTGAATCGCGGCATCTCAGAAATTTCTGGCGGCGACGGACGCGGTTATGCACGTGACGCCGTTCCGATCCATTTCGTGATCGGAGAGGTGTCGAGCCAGCGCGCAGGGCAATATTCGGATGTCGTGACGATAACGGTCGCGGCGCAATAACGCCGAATTAACCATTTGCGGCTATTTCTGAAAGCGGGCCCTTAACGGTTTCAACACATCTGATCGTCTAGACTTGCTCCCCTAGGTGCAAATCAGTCGAAAGACGTCGGATGTTGAAATACTCGCTCATTGCCACGATCGCCCTGGCCACCATCGCCGCGCCCAGCGCCGTTGGCGCGCAGTCGAGCACGGGTTATCGCCTGTCGCTCTCGGTGCCGGTTGTCTGTCAGGTGCGCCACGATGCGTCGGGCGCGGGGTTCAACGGCACGGCGTATAACCTTGGCCGACTGAACGAATATTGCAACGCGCCCGCAGGTTACGATCTGCGCGTCAGCTATGCACCCGGCGCGTTGGAGGGCATGGTTCTGGTGCTCGGCAACCGCAACCTTATTCTCGACGGCTCAGGCCAAGCGATGATGAGCGGCGCGGACATGCCGAACATTCAGCAACGGCCGCTCGTCGCGATCCCGAGCGAAGTCGGGTTCAACACGGATCGTTTGGAGTTTCAAATCCTGCCGCGCTGAACGACGATGACCTGAAAGACGACTGAGTTTCGCCGACGAGTAGGGCCCTAGGCGTCGTTACGCTGGTGTAAACCTGCCCTGTTCGTCCATCACATGCAGAATGCCGTCCCGAATCGCGAAATAGGCGCCGTGGATTTTCAGTTTTCCGACGCGTTCGCGGTTGGGAACGAACGGGAACGTGCGCAGATTGGCGATCGACACGCGGACGGTTTCCAGTTCGAGCGCGTGGATCGCTTCGGGCCCATCGCCATATTCGGCGATCACGCGATCGCGCGCGTCGTCGAGCAAATCGATCCAATGGGCGATGAACCCGCCGCTGCCGGGTTCGGCATCGCTGAAACATTGCGACAGCGCCGCATGGACGCCACCGCACGCGCCATGCCCCATCACCACGATCTCCTCCACCTCGAGCTGAGTCACCGCGAATTCGAGCGCGGCGGAAACCCCGTGCCGACCGCCGCCCGCCTCGAACGGCGGCACCAGATTGGCGACATTGCGTACGACGAAGATCTCGCCGGGCGAGGTATCGAAGACCTGCGCTGGATCGACCCGGCTGTCGGAACAGGCGATCACCATTACCTTGGGGCTCTGGCCTTCGCTCAGCGTCGCCCAACGGGCGCGCTCGATCGCCCATTCCTGATCGCGAAAGCGATGATAGCCATGGATGAGTTCTGCGAATCCGGTCATCCGCGTTCCTTAGCCGGGATGCGCCGCGACGGGAACGCCTCCTAAGCTTGTGCCTCGCGTCCGTGATGGCTATCTCGCGGGGCATGAACGACCCCACGCCTGTTGTCCGTCCGCCCCGCCAGCGCAAGCCCGACTGGATCCGGGTGAAAGCGCCGACATCCGCCGGTTTCGCCGAGACCAAGGCGATGATGCGGGCGAAGAACCTGACGACCGTCTGCGAAGAGGCCGCGTGCCCCAATATCGGGGAATGCTGGACCAAGAAGCACGCGACGGTGATGATTCTGGGCGATACCTGCACTCGGGCCTGTGCGTTCTGCAACGTCAAGACGGGGATGCCGCGCGCGGTTGATGCGATGGAGCCCGCCCATGTCGCCGAAGTGGCAGTGCAGATGGGGCTGGCGCACATTGTCATCACCTCGGTCGATCGCGACGATTTGCCCGACGGTGGCGCGTCGCAGTTCGTGAAGGTCATCCACGCCATCCGCGCGGCGGCACCCGCCACCACGATCGAAATCCTGACACCCGATTTCCGTAACAAGGCGGAGGCCGCGGTCGAGGCGATCGTGGCGGCGCGGCCCGATGTCTATAATCACAATCTGGAAACCGTCCCCCGTCTTTATCCGACGATCCGGCCCGGCGCGCGATATTATGCGTCGCTGCGGTTGCTGGAGAGCGTGAAGAAGCACGATCCGTCGATCTTCACCAAATCGGGCGTTATGCTTGGCCTCGGCGAACAGCGGCTGGAGGTGCATCAGGTGATGGACGACATGCGCTGCGCCGATGTCGATTTCCTGACGATGGGGCAATATCTGCAACCCACCCCGCGCCATGCCACGGTCGAGGATTTCGTGACCCCGCAGGCGTTCGATGCCTATGCCGCGATCGCGCGCGCCAAGGGGTTCCTTCTCGTCGCCTCCTCTCCGTTGACGCGTTCGAGCTATCATGCGGGCGACGATTTCGATAAAATGCGCGCCAATCGCGAGGCGAAGCTGGCGCGGAGCGGGCAGGGCGTTACCGCCTGATGCCCAAACACGAAGAAACCCGGCACCTTCCCTATTCGCCGGACCAGATGTTCGACATGGTCGCCGATGTCGGGCGCTACGGCGAGTTCCTGCCCTGGGTCAGCGCGATCCGCGTGCGGTCGGACAGTGAAACCGAAATGGTCGCCGACATGATCGTCGGGTTCAAAGGGTTGCGCGAGACGTTCACGTCAAAGGTGCAAAAGGAACGCCCCGATCATATCCGCGTCGATTATCTCGATGGGCCGCTGAAATATCTCAACAATGACTGGACCTTCCGCGCGGATGGTGACGGCGGATGTTATGTTGATTTCTGCGTCGATTTTGCGTTCAAGAACCGGATGTTCGAAATGCTCGCAGGGCAAGTGTTCGACCGCGCGCTGCGCAAGATGATCGGCGCGTTCGAGGATCGGGCGAAAGTGCTTTACGGCAGCGACGGGGTTTCGTCGGCTGCCTGATCGTCACCCAGCGGGTTCGCGCCGGGCATCAACAGGTCGAGCGCACATAATGCCGCTTGCAACCGGATGCCGCCCCGGCCTTCATCGTCGAAATGGCGCTCGTCGGCCACTACGTCGCGCGGATTGCTGCCGCGTTCGGCGCGCGCGAAGACCACGGTGCCGACCGGTTTTTTGGCCGATCCGCCACCCGGCCCGGCAATCCCGGTGATCGCCACTGCCACGTCCGCCTGAGAACGGGCGAGGGCACCCTGCGCCATACTCCACGCCACCGCCACCGATACGGCACCGAACGTCTCGATCAGGTCGGACGGCACATCGACCGCGCCCTGTTTGGCTTCGTTGGAATAGGTGACGAAGCCGATGTCGAACACATCGGACGAGCCCGGCAGCTCGGTCAGTGCCGCCGATACCAGCCCGCCGGTGCAGCTTTCGGCCACCGCGATGCGGCGACCGGCCTCGCGATTGGCGTCGAGCACACGCTTGGCGGCGGCAACCAGCTTGTCGGGCAGCACATAGTCCATCAGGCCGCGACCGGACAGATGCGCAGCCGCGACGGCACCCGGTTGCGGACTTCGGAGCGTTGGTCGTTGGTTGCGACCTGCGCGAACAGCACGGCTAGGCCAGCCAGGTTGCGCGCTGGAAGCGGCTCCATCAGCGTAACCGCACGGTTGATCGTCAGGCAATCCTGCGCGCGAATTTCCTTCACCAGCAATTCGGTCATCATCGTGCCGACCAAAGGTGCGGCGAAGTCCGAATCGAGCATCGTGCTTGCTTCGGGCTGAATCTTCGCGATGGCGCGTTTGGCGGTCGGCCACGCACCGCGCGATTCCGCCTGGTACTTAGCAAGGAACGGGCTCGACAGACGACGCAACATCGCGTTGGCGGGCAGGTTGTTCGCGCATAACTGCCCGGCGCGCTGGAGCATTTCGGGCGCAACGAACAGGAACAATGCTTCGGCCTCCACGGTCGTCACGCAATTGCGGCTGGCCTGTTCAGCCTGCGCGATGGGTGCGGCGACAATCGCGGATAGGGCGGCGGCAAGGCCGATGAACGGGATACGCTTCATATACTGGAAACCCCTGAAAAACGGACGGTGGCAACGGCCTGCGCAGCAATGCCTTCACCGCGCCCGGTGAAACCGAGCCGCTCGGTCGTCGTCGCCTTGATGCTAACCCGCAGCGTCGGCAGCCGCAACAGATCGCCGATCCGCGCGCGCATCGCCTCGCGGTGCGGACCGATCTTGGGCGCTTCGCAGATGAGCGTCAGGTCGATAAAGGTGACGCGTCCGCCTTCGTTTTCTACCAGCGAAGCCGCGTGCTGGAGGAACTGGGCGGAGTCGGCACCGCGCCATTGCGGGTCGCTCGGCGGGAAGTGCGTGCCGATATCGCCCGCCGCAATCGTACCGAGCAGCGCGTCGGTGATGGCATGGAGCGCGACGTCCGCATCGCTATGCCCGGCCAGCCCCTTGTCGTGGGGGATGCGAACGCCACCCAGCCATAGTTCTTCGCCTGCGGCCAGGCGGTGAACGTCGTAACCGCTGGCGGTGCGATATTCGGGAGTCGCGGCGAAGCGCGATTCGACCTCAGCAAAGTCGGACGGATAGGTCAGTTTCTCAAGCATCTTGTCGCCTTCGACGAGGATGACGTCATGACCGCTGGCACGCGCGATCTGGGCGTCGTCGGTGGCTTGCACCTCGGCGGGCCATGCGCGGTGCGCCTCGAGAATTGTAGGGAAGCGGAACGCCTGCGGGGTTTGGATACGGTAGAGTGCGTTGCGATACACGGTCTCGCCCAAACTCATTCCGTTCGTTTCGAGCGAAGTCGAGAAACGTGAACTGGACGCGTGCGACCGTTTCTCGACTTCGCTCGAAACGAACGGGGAGGGGGAGGGCTCCAAGCCGCGCGCCAGCGTATCCGCCACCGGCAGGACAGGGACCGCGCCCTCCGCTGAATCCAGTGCCGCAGCCAACCGGTCCACCACCGTCCCCGGCACAAACGGACGAGCGGCGTCATGGATCAGCACCCGCACCGCGTCACCGCCCGCCAGATATTCAAGCCCTTGCAACACTGAATCCCGCCGTGTTGCGCCGCCTTCGACCCATTCGACATCGCCCAGCGCATCCTCGAGCAGCCGCTGCTGGCCCGCCCCGATCACTACCACCACCCGGTCGATCGCGGGATGCGCCACCAGCGCCGCGTGGCTATGCGCGATCATCGGCCGACCGCCGACGCGCGCGAACTGCTTGGCGAGTGCCTGGCCCGAACGCGCGCCATGCCCGGCGGCGACGATCAGTGCGACGGTGGTTCCGCTGGACATGTTCCCGCGCCTAGCCCAGCGCACGCGGCGCCGCCAGCCTTGCGTGGCTAGGGGAGTTCGCGTATGGGCTGCCTGTTTTTCAGGCACATCGATGACCAAGCTCAGCCCCATCCAGATCGGACCCGTCCGGATCGACGCCCCCGTCCTGCTCGCGCCGATGACCGGCGTGACCGACTTGCCGTTCCGAAAGCTCGTGCGCCGCTATGGTTCGGGCCTGAACGTGACCGAGATGATCGCCAGCCAGGCCGCGATCCGCGAAACGCGCCAGTCGATCCAGAAGGCCGCATGGGATCCGATCGAGGAACCCGTGTCGATGCAGCTCGTCGGCTGCACTCCGAAGGAAATGGGCGAGGCGGCCAAGCTGAACGAAGATCGCGGCGCTGCGATCATCGACATCAACATGGGCTGCCCAGTGCGCAAGGTCACCAATGGCGACGCCGGTTCGGCGCTGATGCGCGACCTAGACCATGCCGCCCAATTGATCCGCGAGACCGTTGATGCGGTCAGCGTGCCCGTGACGCTGAAGATGCGGATGGGGTGGTGCCATGACAGCCTGAACGCGCCCGATCTGGCGATCATGGCAGAACAGCTTGGCGTCAAGATGGTGACCGTCCACGGGCGTACGCGGAACCAAATGTACAAGGGATCTGCTGACTGGGCGTTCATCCGCCGGGTCAAGGACGCGGTGTCGATCCCCGTGATCGCCAATGGCGACATTTGCACGCTGGAAGACGCCGATGCCGCGCTCGAACAATCGGGTGCGGACGGCATCATGATCGGCCGGGGCGCCTATGGCCGCCCTTGGCTGCTGGGTCAGATGATGGCTTGGCTGACCGAAGGCAAGCGCTTGGCCGATCCAAGTCTCGAAGAACAATATTGCATGATCGCAGAACATTACGACGCGATGCTCGATCATTATGGTGAGATCACTGGCGTCAACATGGCGCGCAAGCATATCGGTTGGTACACCAAGGGGCTGACCGGATCGGCGGAGTTTCGCAATAAGGTCAATCAGGTCCCGGATTCGCGCGTCGTGAAGACAATGCTCGCCGACTTCTACGCCCCCTATCGCACGCGCGCGGCGGCATGAACGAAGCGGCGAAGACGCCCAGCTTCGCCGAACTATTTGCCGCGCTGCCGGTCTCAACGCTCGTCCTCGATCCGCAGGGGCTGATCGCGCATGCCAATGGCGCGGCGGAACATGTGCTCGGCTTTTCCGAACGCGCGCTGGTCGGCAAGAAACTGGAATCCGCGATCGAGCCGCCGTCGGGCTATGCCGCGCGGCGTGAGGGGCACGGGTTTGCCGCCTATGATGTCGATATGGAACGGTTGCGTGGTGGGCGACTGCGCGGCGATTTCGTCGAAACCTTGGTGGTGGATCACGATGGCTGGCGGATAGTCACCCTCCACGAAGCTCCGCAATCGCGCCGCCTGGGGCATGGTCCGGAACGCAGCGCGGGCGCGCGCGCGGCGATCGGCGCCGCGGCGATGCTGGCGCATGAGATCAAGAACCCCTTGTCGGGGATTCGCGGTGCCGCACAGTTGCTGGCCGACGGCATCGACGAACCGGAATCGCTGACGACGCTGATCACCGACGAGGTCGACCGGATCACCGCGTTGATCGACCGGATGGAGGATTTCACCAGCCATCGCCCGTTGCGGTTGGAGTCCAACAATATCTATCCGCTGCTGTCGCATGTCCGACGCGTGGCGCTGGCGGGGTTTGCGCGCGATGTGCGGATTGAGGAACGGTACGATCCGTCGCTCCCCCCGGTGATGACCGATGCCGATGCCTTTCAACAGGTGATGATAAATCTTTTGAAAAATGCATCGGAAGCCACTGATCTACAAGCCGATCGTTCGATCGTGATCGCAACTGCCTATCGCCACGGTATGGCTGCCAGCCCTGCGCCGGGTCAGCCGCGCCGCCCCCTCCCGATCGAGGTTGCGGTGATCGACAATGGCCCCGGCGCGCCAGAGGATATTGTCGAGCACCTGTTCGAACCCTTTGTCACCGGCAAGCGCGAGGGGCGAGGGCTGGGCCTGCCGCTCGTCGAAAAGCTGGTCGGCGAGATGGGCGGCATCGTCCAGTACGAACGCGAGGGCGATCCGCCCCACACCATGTTCCGCATCCTGCTGCCAAGGGCACCACAATGACGCGCCAAGCCATCATTCTGGTCGTTGATGACGATGCCGCGATCCGGACGGTCGTCAGCCACGCATTGCGCCGTGACGGGCACCGGGTCGTTGCGGTCGACAGCCTGAAGGCGCTCCACGCCGAACTGGCCCACGACATACCCGATGTGCTCATCACCGACGTCGTCCTGCCCGACGGCGACGGGCTGGAAAATGCCGCCGCGCTTGCGGCCGAGCATCCCGCGCTGCCGGTGATCGTCTTTTCCGCGCGCAACACACTGGCGACCGCAGTACGCGCCAGTGAAGTCGGGGCGTTCGATTATCTGCCCAAACCGTTCGATCTGGCGGCGCTTTCGGCAGCGGTGGCAGGCGCGCTGGAGCGGGGTGCCGGTCCCGAAGCCGCGATTGACGAGGACGAAAGCGCAGGGCCGCTGATCGGGCGGTCACCCGCCATGCAGGACGTGTACCGCGTGATCGCGCGCGTCGTATCGAACGACCTGACCGTCCTGATTTCCGGAGAATCGGGGACCGGCAAGGAACTGGTCGCGCGTGCAGTCCATGATCTGGGCGCGCGCAAAGCCGGCCCTTTCGTGGCGATCAACATGGCCGCCATCCCGCGCGAATTGATCGAGGCGGAGTTGTTCGGCCACGAACGCGGCGCATTCACCGGTGCGCAGGCGCGGGTTGCGGGCAAATTCGAACAGGCGACCGGTGGCACGCTGTTTCTCGATGAGATCGGGGACATGCCGATCGAAGCGCAGACGCGGTTGCTCCGGGTGCTCCAGTCCGGCGAGTTCACCACGGTTGGCGGTGCGCGCACGATCCGCGCCGATGTCCGCATCGTCGCTGCGACCAACAAGGAACTGACCGCGCTGGTCGCGTCGAACCAGTTTCGCGAAGATCTATTCTATCGGTTGAATGTCGTGCCGATGATGTTGCCGCCCTTGCGCGATCGGCGTCAGGACGTCGCGCTGCTGTCCACGCATTTCCTCGACCGAGCGGCAGCGGACGGCTTGCCGCGCAAGCGCCTCGACGCACAGGCGGTCTTGTTGCTGGAGGCGCATGACTGGCCCGGCAATGTCCGCGAGCTGGAAAACGTCATGCGCAGGCTGGCCGCGCTGGGGCGTGACGAAGTTGCCGGGGCAGGGGAATTGCGCCGCCTGCTGGCCGATGGTGTCATGACGGCAGGTGCCTCTTCCGCGCCTCCGCCCACCGACGATATCGAAGCGGCCGTCCGCGCGCGTATCGCCGGGATTGAACGCGCCGCGCCGCATATGCTGGAGGACGGCACGCTCTACGACCGCATCATCGGCGAGGTCGAACGACCGCTGATCGAAGCCATGCTCGCGCGCCATGGCGGCAACCAGCTCCGCGCGGCACGGGCAATGGGGATCAACCGCAATACGCTGCGCAAACGCCTCGACGATCTGGAGATCGACACCCGGCCGCCGCGCCGAAGCGGTGGGGACTAGCGTCGGGTTGCCGCCGATTGTGTGTTCTCTTGGCAACAATCCCGTTGTATCACCGCAACGATGACTGTTGCCGAAGCGCCGCCACGCGAAGCAGAAGTGCCGACTAGACGGCGCTTCACGGTAACGCGCACGGTCGAGTTCGCGGTTTTCGCGGCTTTCGCCTCCGTACTGATCGCGACATATTTCATCCTTGCCGATGCGGAGGCGGGCGAACGCCTGCTGACGCCGCCGCTGGTTGCGCTGCTACTGGTGTCGAACCTGATCCCTGCGGTCGCGCTTATGGTTTTGTTGGGCCGTCGAATTGCGCATCGACGAGCGGCGGACTCCCCGATTGGTGGGGGGGGCAAGCTTCACGTTCGCCTGGTCGCAATCTTCTCTGTGCTGGCCAGCGTGCCGACATTGCTGCTCGCAGTGTTTGCTTCGCTCCTGTTCCAGTACGGTGTCGAATTTTGGTATTCCGATCGTGCGCGCGGCATGCTCGAAAATGCGGTGGCGCAGGTTCGGGACAATTATGCGCGCGAACTCGACCGGATCGTCCGCCAGGCGCCGCCAATGCGCGAAGACCTGTTATTCTATCTCCAGTCGGCAAATATCGAGGACAAGCAATTCGTCAACGGGCTGGTCTTCCAGCTTTATCAACGCGAATTGTCCGAAGCAGCTATTTTACGGATGACCGATCAAGGCGAGTTCCAGACGCTCGCCATCGTCAATCCCTATGACCGCGAACTGGACGGAATCCTCACCCCTCAGCGTTTTGCGGCAGCCCGTCAGAGCGCCAGTGCCGTGCCCATTTCAGAACCGGATCGGATCGGGGTGCTGGTTCGGTTCGACGATAGCGACAACACGTTTCTTTATGCCGCGCGGGTATTCGAAGACGATCTGGGTATCCAGATTCGACGAGGCGAAGAGATTATCGCGGATTACCGCGCACTCCGCGAACGGTCTCAGCGGCTCCAGATCCAGTTCAATGCCGCACTGTTGATCCTTTCGATCATGATCGTCGGGCTGGCCGTGTTCGTCGCCCTCGCCGTGGCCGACCGTCTGGTAAGGCCCGTCAGCGAATTGGTGGGCGCAGCGCGACGGGTTGCCGATGGTGACCTGACTGCGCGCGTGACGACCCCGAAATCGCAGGACGAGATCGGGACGCTTGCCAACGCGTTCAACACGATGACCGACCAGCTTCAGCACCAGACCAATGCATTGGTATCGGCCAATTCGCAGATCGAATCGCGCCGTGCGTTGATCGAAGCGGTGGTCGAAGGAGTCACCGCCGGCGTCGTGTCGATCGCGGGTGATCGCTCGATCCGGCTGATCAACAGCTCGGCGCTGGCGATGTTGAAAGCGGGTGAGGGGCAGGCGCTCGATCGTCCGCTGGCCGAGATCGCGCCCGAACTCGACCATCTGCTCGACAGCGATAGCCGCGAAGCGGTCGTTCAACTTACCGCGGGGGGCGACGCGAGAACGCTGGCGGTGAAGATCGCGGCGGACGGCGACGGGCGCATCCTGACCTTCGACGACATCACCCAGCAATTGCTCGATCAGCGGCGTGCGGCATGGTCCGACGTCGCGCGGCGGATCGCGCATGAGATCAAGAACCCGCTGACTCCGATCCAGCTTGCCGCCGAACGGCTCCAGCGACGTTACGGAAAGCAGATCGCCAGCGACGACGGCACGTTTGCGCGCCTGACCGAGACGATCGTGCGCCAGGTCGGCGACCTGCGCAGGATGGTCGACGAATTCTCATCCTTTGCAAGAATGCCAAAGCCCGTTTTTCGCGAGGAATCGGTCATCGACCTAGCGCGTCAGTCGCTGTTTCTCCACGAAGTCGCCCATCCCGCAATCCGCTTCTCGATCGATCACGGCAATGTCTCACCCAGCCTGGTCTGCGACCGTCGCCAAATCGGTCAAGCATTGACGAACATCGTCAAGAACGCCGTCGAAGCCGTTGAAGCGAAAGAGTTTGATGAGAGCGAAGGTGAAATTTCGATGACGCTGCGCGAGGCGGCGGACGATCAGCTTATCATCGAGATCGCCGACAATGGCGTCGGGCTTCCGATCGAGCGCGACCGCATCGTCGAACCTTATATGACAACGCGCGCGCGGGGCACGGGGCTGGGGCTCGCGATCGTCAAGAAGATCGTCGACGAACATTTCGGCACGATCAATTTTGCCGACCGTCCCGGCGGGGGGACACTGGTGACCCTGTGCTTCGACGCGCACCTGCTGGCCAATATGTCAGGTGCGGGCGAGGACGAGGGGGGAGCGGGCGAAGCGCGGCCCGCGATGTTGACGCGCAACTCCAATGGTTGATTTGATATGACACTCGATATCTTGGTCGTCGACGACGAGACCGACATCCGCGAACTCGTGGCGGGGGTGCTGGAGGATGAGGGGTACGAGACCCGCGGTGCCGCCGACAGCGATGCCGCGCTGGAGGCGATCGCGACGCGGCGCCCCAGCCTGGTCCTGCTCGACGTCTGGCTTCAGGGTTCTCGGCTCGACGGGCTCGACCTGCTCGACGAGATCAAGCGGCGCGATCCATCGATCCCGGTGCTCGTGATCTCCGGTCACGGCAATCTTGATACCGCGGTTGCCGCAATCCGGCGGGGCGCGTCCGACTTTATCGAGAAGCCGTTCGAAGCCGAACGCCTGTTGCTGATGGTCGAGCGCGCGACCGAAACCGAACGATTGCGGCGCGAAGTCGCCGCCTTGCGCGCATCGGCAGGGCGCGAGGACGACCTGACCGGCAGTTCGACCGCGATCAACGCGGTACGCGCAACGCTGAAACGCGTGGCGGGGACCGGCAGCCGCGTCCTCATCACCGGGGGCGCAGGCGTCGGCAAGGAAGTCGCGGCGCGGCTGCTGCATGGCTGGAGCCAGCGGACCAACGGCCCGTTCATCATCGTCAACGCCGCACGCATGACCCCCGAGCGCGTCGAGGAAGAACTGTTCGGGGTCGAGCGCGAGAACGACCTCGTTCATCCCGGCCTGCTCGAACAGGCGCATGGCGGTACGCTGTTCCTGGACGAGATCGCCGACATGCCGGTCGCGACCCAGGCGCGCATTCTGCGCGTGCTGACCGACCAGAGCTTCACCCGCGTCGGCGGCCAACGCATGGTCAAGGTCGACGTCAGGGTCGTCTCCGCCACCGCCCGCGACCTGACCGTGGAGATTGCAGAGGGGCGCTTTCGCGAGGATCTGTATTACCGCTTGAACGTCGTTCCCGTCGTCATCCCGCCGCTGTGCGACCGACGTGAGGACATCCCGTCACTGGTCGATCACTTCGTCGCCCATTATGCCAGCGAACGCCGCGTACCCACGCCAGAGGTCGCGTCCGACGCCATGGTCGCGCTGCAATCCTATGAATGGCCGGGCAATGTCCGCCAGCTCCGCAACGTCGTCGAACGCACGATCATCATGGCACCGGGCAACCGCATCGGCCGCATCGACCTCGACCTCCTGCCCGCCGAAGTGTTGGGCGCGCCAGAGGGCGGGGAAGGGGGCTTTGGCGGCAATGTGGTTATGGGGGCACCGCTTCGCGAAGCGCGCGAGACGTTCGAGCGCGAATATCTGCGCGTCCAGATCCGACGCTTCTCGGGCAATATTTCGCGCACGGCGAGCTTTATCGGCATGGAGCGCTCTGCGCTGCATCGCAAACTCAAGATATTGGGCATCACCGAAACGCGCGAGGAATGAGGGGGTGGTGCTGGACGAACCGCACCTGCGACCCTAGATTACGACCGTATCCCGCCATGGGGGCGGGTGCTCGACGCCGGATGCCGGCGCAATGCGGGGCCATGACCCCGCCAAGAAAATAAAGGCAAGAGTCGATGGCCGAGAAGCAAAGCTCATTGCAGGACCTGTTCCTGAACGCCCTGCGTCGTTCGAAAACCCCGGTGACCATGTTCCTGGTCAAGGGCGTGAAGTTACAGGGCATCGTCACCTGGTTCGATAATTTCTCCGTGCTTCTGCGCCGCGATGGCCAGTCGCAACTGATCTATAAGCACGCGATCTCCACGATCATGCCATCGGGCCAGGCGGACCTGGATGCAATCGTGAAGCAGGTCGCCGAACAGCAGCACAAGAACCCGTTGCTCCAGGAAATCTTCCTGAACGCGGTGCGCAAGAGCGGCGACAACGTGACGATGTTTCTGGTGAATGGCGTGATGCTTCAGGGCCAGATCGCGGCGTTCGACCTGTTCTGCATGTTGCTCCAGCGCGAAGGCATGTCGCAGCTCGTCTATAAGCATGCGGTATCGACGATCCAGCCTGCCAACCCCCTTAATCTTGCCGAAGAGCAAGCCTCGCTGGACCAGGATTGAGTACCGGCTTCGAGCGCGATGCGCGTGAGTTCACGCGCGGTGCCCGCGCGATCGTTGTGCTGCCCGACAGCGGCGGGGCAGCGCGCGACGCAGAGGCACGAGTCGAGGAAAGCGCGGGGCTGGCGTTGGCGATCGGGCTGGAAGTCGTTGCCAAGACCGTGTTGCGCGTCCGCCAGCCAAAACCCGCCACGCTGATCGGCAGTGGCCAGGCGGACGAACTGGCCATCACCGTGCGTGATTTGTCGGCGGACCTCGCGGTATTCGACGCGAGCCTGACCCCCGTGCAGCAGCGAAATCTGGAAACGCTGCTGGGGTGCAAAGTGATCGATCGCACCGGGCTGATCCTCGAAATCTTTGGCGAACGCGCTGCGACAGCCGAGGGGCGGTTGCAAGTCGAACTCGCGCATCTCGATTATCAATCGGGGCGGCTTGTACGCAGTTGGACCCATCTCGAACGCCAGCGCGGCGGTTTCGGCTTTCTCGGCGGTCCGGGCGAAACCCAGATCGAGGCCGATCGGCGTTTGATCCGCGACCGCATGGCGCGATTGAAACGCGAACTCGATCAGGTCGGTCGCACGCGCTTGCTCCATCGCGAACGGCGTCAGCGCGCGCCGTGGCCGGTGATCGCGCTGGTCGGCTATACCAACGCCGGAAAGTCCACGCTTTTCAATCGTCTGACGGGTTCAGACGTCATGGCAGAGAATCTGTTGTTCGCGACGCTCGACCCGACATTGCGTCAGGTTCGCCTGCCCGGCATCGATAAGGCGATCATGTCCGACACGGTGGGTTTCGTCAGCGATCTGCCGACGCAACTCGTCGCTGCGTTCAAGGCGACGCTGGAGGAAGTGATATCCGCCGACCTGCTCCTGCATGTCCGTGACGTCGCGCATCCCGATACCGACGCTCAGGCCGCCGATGTCGAGAAGGTGTTGGCCGAACTGGGCGTCGACGAGGAAACCCCGCGTTTCGAAGCGTGGAACAAGCTCGACCTGCTCGACGACGAACGCCGCGAAGCGATGATGGCCGATGCGGCACGTCGCGACGACGTAATCGCGATTTCGGCTTTGACGGGCGAGGGGGTCGATGCGCTGGTCGATACCGTCGCCGAACGTCTGACCGTCGGGCATCGCCGCTATCACGTGGCGCTGGATGCGGGTGACGGTGCGGCGGCGGCGTGGCTTCACGCGCATGGCGAAGTTCTCGACCAATGGGTCGATGGCGATCAAATCAGTTACGAAGTGCGGATGGCACCGGGCGATTTCGACCGCTTCAATCGCCGCTCGGACTAAGTTTCGCGCGCTGCCAAAGCGCTTCTTTCTCGTCGAGCGATAGAGCGGCGAATCCATCGCCGCCTTCGCTTTCGATCGCGCGGAACCGTCGTTCGAACTTGGCATTGGCGGTTCGCAGCGCAGCCTCTGGATCGACCTTCAGGTGTCGCGCCCAATTCACGACCGCGAACAGGAGGTCGCCGACTTCCTCAGCGCGGGTCGCATCGTCCGCCGCCTCGATCTCGGCGATTTCCTCGGCGATCTTGGCCTTCGGGCCTTGTTCGTCGGGCCAGTCGAACCCGGTCCGCGCGGCGCGCTTTTGCAGCTTCTCAGCGCGGAGCAGGGCAGGCAGCCCGATCGCGACTCCATCAACCGCGCTGGTGGCGCCCTTGGCGATGCGTTCTTCGGCCTTGATCTGTTCCCATAGATGATGGCCACCATTGGCGCGGTCGCCGAAGATGTGCGGGTGCCGACGCTCCATCTTCTCGCTGATCGCTGCGATCACATCGCCCAGGTCGAACGCGCCCATTTCCTCGGCCATGCGTGCATGGAACACCACTTGGAGCAACAGGTCGCCAAGCTCATCCTTCAGCTCGGACATATCGCCCCGCTCGCACGCGTCGGCGACTTCATAGGCTTCCTCGATCGTATAGGGCGCGATCGTTTCGAAGGTTTGAACGCTGTCCCATTCGCAACCCGTCTTCGGATCGCGCAGACGCGCCATGATCGCGACGAGACGGTCGATCATGCGATCCAGGGCCTGGGCAAGAGGGCAGCCTGACGCTCCCCCTCAAACCACGCATCAGTCACATCGATAATATGCATTATGTAAAACATAGCCGTGCGAGCGGCAGGGACAACGAAGCATCGGCTTTCACCGCGCCGCTCCCTGACCATATCGTCAAAGTCTCAGGTTGAAGCTGTAAGTCGCCGCGACGCCAGCATAAAACTGGCTTTCCGAGCCGAATGAGCGGACGATCGGCGATTCTTCACCCGCGCCGACCAAGCGGTCGTAACCGGCCAAGCCGTAAACGCCCCAGCTTTCGGTCAACTGATAATGACCGGATGCCTGCAAGCCAACGGCATGCACACCGCCGTCAGGCGCATAGGCACTCAGGCCGGTGCGGATTGCGGCATCGGGTTCGACACCGAAATAGCGACCTTCGAACTCGCCGTCGCCGAACCGCACGCGCGGACCGACGCCCATCACGAGGCGTTGATCGGGACTGCGCAGGATGTAATCCACCGCGATGTCGCCGACGATGCCGTCATGGCCGTTGACGCCGATCCGCGCTTCACCGCGCACGCGGATTGCCTGGGTTGGATAGGCTTCGACGAACACGCCCGGCTCGATCCCGATCTTGACGTCGCCGACAGCGGCCCCGACATCGTCTTCGTCGCGTTTCGCGCGGAAATTGACCACCGGGCCGATGCTGAAATTCTCACCGCGGATCAACCGAATGCCCGGGCTATCGTCCGATGCGCTGTACGGCATCGGTTCGCCCGGACGCCGGATCTTGCCGAACGGCAGCGGAAACACCGAATAGCCGTCGGAGCCAAGATGTTTCGGCCCCACCTGCGCGCCCAGGCCGATCGTCACCACGCGTTCGCCATCGTCTGCATCCTGCGCGGCGGCGACAACCGGCATCATCCCCAGCAGTGCCACGACAGCAGCGGAAACGCGGCGCGAAGGCCGCTTCACGATCGAGCGAAATGCCATATATCTGTTGCCCTTATCCTGTTCGGGAATCACGTTTCGACACCCGAACCCGACCCCACGGCGTCGGTAGCGCTTGTCGGCGCAGTTGGTTCCAGGATCAAGACCCCCTGCTCCACGCGCCAGCCATGCAACCGCGATAGCACGTTCATGCCGATGACGTTCAAATCGGCCTCGCCCGGCAGGATGACGACAGCGACATCGCGCATGGTCATGTTGCCGATCGTCAGCGTGTCGATGGTGCCGCGACGCGCGGTCATGGCTCCACCCGCCGTCTGCAGAACGACCGGAAAGCCACTGACAACCGGCTCAATTCCGGCTTCCTCCGCAGTTCGCTCCGATAGCACGGTGAGCGTCGCGCCGCTGTCGATCAACAAGCGCTTGTCAACGCCGTCGATGCTGGCGCTGGCCCAATAATGACCATCGGCCGACCGGCGGATGCGAACCGTGTCGCCATCGACCGTCTGCTCGGCAATTCCCAGCGATTCCAGGCCACCCCGCGCGATCGCGCCAATCTCCTCGCGTCGATCGAAGATGAGGAACAGCACCAGCGCGATCAATGCCCAGGCGAGCAGCGATTTGACGACGAACCCTATCGACACCCGGCGAACCGCCAGCGCCGAGATCACCAGCACCAGCGCGCCGATACCCCATAACAGATGCACCGTATCGAACCCGCTCACGCGATCAGCTCCATGCCGTCATACCCAGGTTCGACGCTCGGTGGCAGCGAGCCCATCAGCGTCGCATAGTCCATCGAATTGTCCATATGCACAAGCGCCGCGCGCGTTGGCCTGCAGTCGTCGATCCAGCCCAACACGGCATCGAGATGCGGATGCGTCGGATGCGGTGCCCGCCGAAGCGCATCGACCACCCAGACATCGAGCCCGGCGTAAAGCACCTGCATCGCACCGGTGAATTCATGGAAGTCGGTGGCATAACCGATTGCTTTGCCGTCTTTTTCGAAGCGCAGCCCGGTCGCGAAGATGTCCCCATGCGGCTGATCGACCGCGGTGATGTCGATGTCGCCAATGCGCCGCGTCGTGCCGAGTTCATCGACCGTTGCCGTCGGACGATAACCGCCGCTGCCTGCAAACACATAGCCGAAGCGCGCGTGGAGCCTTTTGATGGTCTGGGGATGTGCGAACCCGGCGACGGGTGCGCGCATGATGTGGAATAATTGGCGCAGATCGTCGATGCCGTGGGTGTGGTCGGCGTGATCGTGAGTCCAGATCACCGCATCGATCCGATCGAGCCCGGCAGCGTTCAACTGTTCGCGCATATCCGGGCTGGTATCGACCAGAATGCGCGTGGTTTCGCTTTCGACCAGAACCGATGCGCGGCTTCGGCGATTGCGCGGTTCGTTGGGGTCGCAGTCGCCCCAGTCGTTGCCGATGCGCGGCACCCCCGACGATGTGCCCGAACCCATGATACGGATTTTCAGCATCTTGGCGCTGGACGCTCGTTCGTCATGTTTCCGTTTTGGCGAACAGGGTGTGGAAATTGACGCGCGTCCGCTCCGCCAGTTCGTCGGCGTCGTCGCCGCGCAGATTTGCCAAGAACCGACAGGTATCGGCGACGAAAGCCGGTTCGCCGGGCTTGCCACGATGGGGAACGGGAGCGAGGAAAGGCGCATCGGTTTCAACCAACAGCCGGTCGATCGGTAGCCATTTGGCGGTGTCTTGCAAATCCCGTGCGTTCTTGAACGTCACGATTCCCGAAATCGAGATATAAAAACCCAGGTCCAATGCCTTGCGCGCAAACTCTCCGCTCGCGGTGAAGCAATGGATGACACCAGGATAGGCTCCCTTCCCCATCTCATCGGCCAGGATGTCTGCGGTGTCCTGCTCGGCATCGCGGGTGTGCACGATGATCGGCAGTCCGGTTTCACGCGAGGCGGCAAGGTGGCTGCGAAAACTCGCTCGCTGCCGGTCGCGGTCGCTATGGTCGTAGTAATAATCGAGCCCGCTTTCGCCGATGCCCACCACGCGCGGATGCGCGGCACGGTCGACCAGCTTGGCGGTATCGACATCAGGATGCTTATCCGCTTCGTGCGGGTGGATGCCGACGGTCGCCCACACATCGGCCTCACGTTCGGCAACGCCCAGCACATCGTCCCACTCGCTCTCGCGCGTCGCGATGTTGAGCATCGCGGTCACACCCGACGCACGCGCCGCCGCGAGTACCTCGCCCTGTCGCTCGGCGAGGCCTTTGTAATTCAAATGGCAGTGGCTGTCGGCGAGCCGCATCAAACTTCCTTATCGTCGGC
This sequence comes from Sphingomonas sp. AX6, assembly GCF_902506605.1. Classification (GTDB taxonomy): domain Bacteria; phylum Pseudomonadota; class Alphaproteobacteria; order Sphingomonadales; family Sphingomonadaceae; genus Sphingomonas. The sequence goes on along the minus strand of NZ_LR733979.1, from coordinate 2,481,184 downwards.
AATCACTTCGCGTCGGGGGAAGATGGGGGTTGGCGGTGCAATGCGGAAGCCCTGAGCCTCCAATTCCGCATACCAGCCATCGCGATCGGCCAGTGCAGCGTGACTGCGATCGGTGACGCCGAGCTGGTCGAGCAAGCTGTTGGCCGAGGTCGGCACCACCGGCAGGATCGTCACGCCCAGACTGCGGATTGCGCGCAGCAACGTGCCCAACACCGCGTGCATCCGATCGGGATCGGTCTTGCGCAGCGCCCAAGGTGCCTGGGTGTCGATATAGGCATTGCACGCGAAAACGCCGCGTATCCACGCCTCCACCCCTTGCGTCAGAGCGAGATCGGCGAATTGGTCACGAAACTCCGCGCAGGCTGCATCGACAAGATCGAGCAGTTCGACGTCGGCCGCTTCAGCACGGCCAGCAACGGGCAATGCGCCCTCGAGATTCTTCGCAATGAACGCCAGCGTCCGCTGCGCCAGGTTGCCGAAGCTGTTGGCTAGATCGGCATTGGCGCGCGTCACGATCGCTTCCGCCGAAAAGCTACCATCCTGGCCGAACGACACGTCGCGCATCAGGAAATAGCGCAACGAATCCACGCCATAATGCTCGGCTAGTTTCATCGGATCGACGACATTGCCGCTAGATTTCGACATCTTCTCCCCGCGGTTGAGCAGGAAGCCATGGCCGTAAACCTGTTTGGGCAGCGCAATCTTCGCAGACATCAGGAATGCTGGCCAGTAAACCGCATGAAAACGCACGATATCCTTGCCGATCAAGTGGATGTCGGCAGGCCAGTATTTCGCCATCCGGTCGGCATCATCGGGATAACCCGCCCCGGTAAGATAGTTGGTTAGCGCATCGACCCAGACATACATGACATGCCCGTCAGAGCCTGGCACCGGCACGCCCCAATCGAAACTGGTGCGCGAGACGGACAAGTCGATCAGCCCGCCTTCAACGAAGCGAACCACTTCGTTGCGGCGGCTTTCGGGGCGGATGAAGTCGGGATTCGCGGCGTAGAAATCGAGCAAGGGCTGTTGATATTTCGACAGGCGGAAGAACCAGGTCTCCTCCTTGGTCCATTCGACGGGGGTGCCTTGGGGCGACAGTTTGACGCCCCCCTCCCCGCCGGTCAGTTCCTTTTCCTCGTAGAACGCTTCGTCGCGAACCGAGTACCAGCCCTCGTACCGATCGAGATAAAGGTCGCCCGCATCGGCCATCGCTTGCCAGATGGCCTGGCTCGCGCGGTAATGCTCGGATTCGACGGTGCGGATAAATCGATCGCACGAAATATCCAGATCGCGTGCCATGACATCGAAATATCCCGACATTTCGTCGGCGAGTTCGCGCACCTCGACCCCTCGACCGCGTGCGGTTTGGACCATCTTCAGCCCATGTTCGTCGGTGCCTGTCTGAAAGAACACGTCGCGCCCCGCTTGGCGCTGGAACCGCGCGATCGCGTCGGCAGCGATCATTTCATAAGCGTGGCCGATATGCGGCTTGCCGTTGGGATAATGGATCGCGGTGGTGATGTAGAAAGGATCGGCCATGCGGTGCGCCTTATCGCGCGACGGTGCGGAAGCCAATGGATATGGCCTACCACTGACAAGCCTCACCGTTCGTTTCGAGCGAAGTCGAGAAACGCCAGCGGAGCGCCGAGTTCACGTTTCTCGACTTCGCTCGAAACGAACGGGTGGGGTTGGTGATGTTATCGCAAATTCGTTGGTGCCAACCGCGCCACGACCCCGCCCAGCTCGAACACGCTCGCCTGAGCATCCAGCGACAATCGGATCGAACTCGCCGCGACCTGGCGGCTCGTCTCATAGACCTGCAGCGCAGAGGCCAGCGCATCGCCCGTCGACAAACGCGCCCGCTCCGCCACGAAACTGGGCACCCGCTCCAGAAACGCCTCGTATCGTGGCTGGGCGTCCTTGGTCGACAGGGATTTGGCGAGACGGTTGCGCACCGCATTATTGGCATCGCCCGTGTCCGCAATCGTCGCCAGATCGCGCTCGATCGTCGCCAGCTCCAACCCCGCGAACGACAGCGCCCGCCCCGGCGAGCCGCCCCCTGCCCGCACCAGTGCCTCGATCTCGTCGGCAGAGGCATCTGGCAATTGCTCGCGCAGCAACCGCGCGACATCCCCGTCCGCGACCGTTTCGAACCGCAGCACGCGACAGCGCGATCGGATAGTCGGCAGCAACCGCCCCGGCGAATGGCTGACGAGCAGGAAGATCGTGCCGGCAGGCGGCTCCTCCAAATTCTTGAGCAGCGCGTTGGCGGCACCACGCTCCAGATCGTCGATCGCGTCGATTACGATCACCCGCCTGCTCCCCATACTGGGCCGCGTCGCGAACCGTGCGATCAGCGCGCGGACATCGTCGATGGGGATCGATCGCTTGATGCCCTTTTCAGGCTTGTCGGGATCGACCAGCGGGCGCGTGAGGATGCGGAAATCGGGGTGATTGCCCTTGTCGAACAACTGCGCCGCCGTTCCGCGCGGATGGGCGGCAGCGGACAATACCCCCTCCCCCTCTTCCTGCGCAGCGAGCAATCGGCCCGCCGCTTCGATGGCGAAGCTGGCCTTCCCCACCCCTTCCGGACCTGAAAGCAACCAGCAATGGTGCAGCGATCCGCTCCGCGCCGCCTGATAGAACGCCTCGTGTGCGCTGGCATTTCCAACCAGTGACGTCATGGCAGCAAATCGGCGATGTCCGCGATCAGCGCCTGCGTGACGCTCGCGGGATCGGCACTTGCGTCGATACGCCGCACGCGGTCTCCCTCGGCATCCGCGATCCGCGCGAAGATCGCGGCGACAGCGGTGTGGAAATCGCTCGCGCGCATCCCGAACCGGTCGGTCGCGTCGCCATCGCGTGCGCCCGCCCTCTCTGCGCCTGCCTCTGGCGACAGTTCCAGGAAATAGGTGCGGTCGGGCAAAAGCCCCCGCGATCCGAACCCGTGGAGCGCCAGGATCGCGGCATCGTCGATCCCCTGCGCGCCCTGATAAGCGCGAGTGGAGTCGATATAGCGGTCGCAGATCACCCAACTGCCAGCCTCAACCGCCGGTCGGATCGACCGCTCGACATGATCGGCGCGCGCGGCGGCGAACAGCAGCGCCTCTGCATGCGGGCTCCAGCGGGTGACGTCACCCTGCATCAGCAACGCACGGATCGCCTCTGCCCCTTCGCTGCCGCCGGGTTCGCGCGTGACGACGACATGGACGCCACGTTCTTCAAGCGCGGCCGCCAACCGACGCACCTGCGTCGATTTGCCCGCGCCCTCACCGCCCTCAAGCGAAATGAACTTGCCGCGCACCGCCCGCCCGATCAGGCGAACAGCGCCATCAACCCGGCCCAGGCCCGACCGAAGAATCCGGCTTCTTCAACCGCGGCTTCGGCGACGAGCGGCATGGTCTGGGGGGCCATTCCGGGCATGGTGACGACCAGGTCGGCGACATGCTGACCCGCGGCGATCGGCGCCTTGATCGGGCCGGTATAGACGACCTTGGCCTCCATGTCGGGCGAGGCGCCCGCCGGGATAGTGACAGTCAGATTTTTGGGCGCGACCAGTCCGACTTCGGTTTCGGAGCCCAATTGCACATCAGCAGTCGTCACGCGCTTGCCTTGCGACACGACGGCGCGCGCGCGCCAAGCGCCGAAGCCCCATTCCATGAAGCGCACCGATTCCTCGGCGCGCCCGCCATAGCTGTCGAGCCCAGCGACCACCATCACAAGGCGGCGGCCGTCGCGCTCAGCCGAACCGGTAAAGCCATAGCCCGCCTCTTCGGTGTGTCCGGTCTTCAACCCATCGGCCCCATTGACGCGGCCCAGCAGCGGATCGCGATTGGGCTGGGTGATCGGCGATCCGCCCATCGTCTCGCCAAAGGTAAATTCGCGTTTCGGGTAGAAGCGCTTGTAGAGGTCGGGGAAATTGGTGACGGTCGCGGCCGCCAGCTTGCCCAGATCGCGCGCGGTAACATAAGTGCAGCCCTCGTCCGGCCACCCGTTCGAGTTGCAGAAATTACTGTTCGCCAGCCCCAGTTCCTTGGCCTTGGCGTTCATCAACCCCGCGAACGCCTCTTCGGTGCCCGCAATTCCCTCTGCCAACACGACCGACGCGTCGTTCCCGGAGACGACAACCACGCCGTCAAGCAAATCGGCGACGGTCACTTCCTGATCGGGCGACAGGAACATGGTCGAGCCCGCACTCGGTCCGTTCCACCGCTTCCAGGTTTCGGGGCGAACACGCAGCCGCTGATCGAGCTTCAACTCGCCCTTCTTGATCAGATCGAACGCGACGTACGCGGTCATCATCTTGGCCATCGACGCAGGCGGCATCCGGCGGTCGGCGTCCTTCACGAACAATTCCGCACCCGACGACAGGTCGATCATATAGGCAACCGGTGCGCCGCCCTGAAACGACGGCGCCTGCGCCGCGATCGGGGTCGCGAGCAGGGCAGCGAGAACGAGAGCGGGTGCAAGCTTACGCATCGAATGAATATCCGGTCTTCAATGGGTTACAGAAAAATGTTCAAGATCAGTTGGAACGAACGACCGTCGCGTCGCGATACCCGGCGACAATCGCCTTGGTTCGCGCCGCGTCCGCATCGGCACGCGTGACGAACGGCCCCATCCGGACGCGGGTAAGCGCACCGCTGGCATCGGTAAAGCCACCCAGTCGAGTGGCGAGCGATTTGGCGTTCGCGGCACTGGAGAAAGTGCCGACCTGAACCACGAACCTGCCTGTCCGAGCGGGCTGCACCGCAGGCGTCGGACGCGGCGTTGGGGTCGTCGTGGCAACCGGACTCGGGCTGGGCTTTGGCGCGGGCGTCGGGCTGGCAGCGGGTGAGGAGGTCGGGATCGCGGCGGGGGCCGTAGTGGCGACCGCGACCGGCGCGCCGCCCGCAGGCAACATCGCACGAAGGCCGGTCAGCAAGGCGGCAGGCGCATCGAGACGGGTCGGGGCCGCACCGCCCGATACCAACGCCGCCTCGTCCTGCGCGGTTGGCGCAAGTGCGCGCACCCGCACCGGCGCGGGCTTCGACAACTCCAGACCAAGCTGGCTTGCGGCCACCGGAGATAGCCTAACAACCGTACCCGCGGGCAGCGCCGCCTGTTCGGTAACCGCCACCAGGATCGTCTTGCCGCTATCCAGTGCGGTGACCTCAACGAAATCGCCCGCGTTCAGTGTCGCATGCGCGGCATAAGCGGCGATCCGCGGCGGTGCAGCGCCCTCATGCGCGCGGGCATAGCCGACCTGATCGACGCGCTCCTCGCCCGGCTGCACTTGCGACGATCCGCTCGGCACGCCGTCGGGGACCACCGGCATGTCCTGCGAAGCTGCGCCCCCCAGCGCGAATGCCGCCAATGGCAGCAGGAACAACTCAGCGCGCGATTTCATCCGCCAGCAACCCCACCGACAAAGCATAGAAATTGGAACAGTTATAATCGAGGATGACCCGGTAATTCCCGGTCAACAGATAAGCGGTCTGCCCCGGCCCGTCGGGCTCGATCAGCGATGCCATGACGTTGTCGCCCAGCGTGCGACCTTGTGGCGTAATGCCCAGCGCGCGCCATTCGGCCATCGTCCGCCACTGGCTATGCCGTTCGAACACCCGTGGGCAGCGCGGCGACACCATCCGTGTCGTCAGCTCGCTGCGGTTGAAGCCGCCGGGCACGCGCACCGGCACGCCCCACGGCTCGCCCGAGCGCCAGCCCGAAAACACGAAATAATTGGCGATCGACGCCAGCGCATCGGCTTCGCTGCTCCAGATATCGGCGACACCATCGCCATCGCCATCGACGGCAAGGCGCAAGTAAACCGAAGGCAGGAATTGCGGATGCCCCGTGGCTCCGGCCCAGCTACCGACCAGCCGCGACCGCGGGATGCCACGATCCATCGCCTTCAGCACCGCGATGAACTCACCGGAGAACAAGGCGCGGCGGCGGCCTTCATAGGCCAGGCTAGCAAGTGAGCGTGCGAGGTCGAAATCGCCGCGCACTGCGCCGTAATTGGTCTCATGCCCCCAGATGGCGACCATCACCTGCGTCGGCACGCCGGTCTGCTCCGAAATCCGGTAGAGCGTCGGGCGCACCCGTTGATAGGCATTGCGCCCGCGACTGATCCGCGACGCATCGACATGCCGTGCCTTGTAGGGGGCGAAAGGCGGTATCGCGCTCGATCCCGGCGCGCCGCCCGGCTGCCCGCGATCGAGTTCGACGACGCGCGGGTTGTAGGTCAGCGTAGGCACGACCGCATCGATCGTCCGCTGGCTGACCCCTTCACGCCGTGCCTCGGCGGACAGCGTCCGCATGTAGGAATCGAAACTCGCCCCATCCTGCGCGAACGCAGCAGAGGAGGGACAAATGGCTGCAAGCGCAAACGCAAAAAGGCCAAGGCCCGCACGTCGCGCATTTCCGAACACTACCCGCATGTCGGTTGTTATGCACAGCGCGGGGGCCGCGCGAAACCCCCACCGACACATTTGCTTGCAAGAAACCCTCCGATCGCCCTATTCGCGCGCTCAAGCGGACAGGTGGCCGAGTGGTTTAAGGCAGCGGTCTTGAAAACCGCCGTGGGTGCAAGCTCACCGTGGGTTCTTACCTTAACTAGCGGTAGGCCATCCCCCATGCGGGTTTGGCGTTCAGATGGATCCTACAGAAGGTGTATCGGCGGTAGTTTGCATCCCTCAGTGGTGTGCTCAAGCTCATACATTCCCGAACGCTGCCCAAGACTCGTAAATCATGAGGGCGAAGCACTCGATTTCATGTGAGATCGCAATTCGTTCGAGGCCTAGCGATGATTCTGAGTATCGACCGTTCTGTCCCCTGACAGCGCTATGACGTTGCAAACGAAGTGGCCACTCCCACTAATCGCTTCAAACGATCTTACTTAATCTGAGCGCGACTGCACGGGCTACGGCGAACGCAACTGGCTATGGTTCACGGCTCCGCCTCAGTGTTCAACGCGCGGGTCGCCAACCGGGTCGAACGATCTGGCGACACATTCGGGGTCATATTCAGGTTACTACTACGGTTTGGGCGCGTTCTCATTGAACACTGATTGAACGTCGAGCTGAAAACTTCCGGGTTCATCAGGCACTATGCCGCAGCAATCTGCCACCACCTATGGAAGAGGGCGGCCGCTCGCCTCAAAGTGATGCAAGACCAAGCCCAGTTTGCCGTCCGGTGGAAGCGTCGCTGGTTCGTCTGCCAGTCCGGAACATCGTCTATGCCGACGACGCCTAGGACGCTGCCGCATTCACGACCTGATCAAACGGCGGCAGGCGGCGCCACACGCCCCGCAAAATTCAACTTACGCTGGCGGGGCCACGGCGTATGCGGCACGTCCCACGAGGGCCACTGACGCCATCGAACGGGCATTTCACCGTCTAAAGAGCACCACGGCCATAATGCCCGCTACCACTGAACGTTCGCTGTTTTCCTCCTCCGCGTTCATCTCGCCGCCACACTGCGGTTACCGTTATGAGCCCCACAACTGGCGGTTAGCTCTCCCGTCCGACGCTCCGTCCGTCACAATCGGTCTCGTTTCCCAGTTGGACGGAAGAGCTGCAATGCGCTAAGATGTCAACGGATACTCGGGGCTATATCGAATGAAGAACTTCGTCAGATCGCCCATATTTCTGAATGGTAGCAAGTACTTTCAGCTTATCCATATAAATGGGGAGATTGACCAATCATTTAGTGCATTCATTGAGCACCTACTTTGCCGAAGCTATGCACCTGAAACTATACGAAGATATCTGAATATTGTCGCTTGCTTTTTAGACTATCTGTCAGAGATTTCGCTGTATCCCGTCTCCCCATCCAAGCGGTACATCTCTAAAGCGCTGGATCGCTACGTCCCGTTAAAGCTAAACGCCAATCGCTTGCGTAGAATAGATAAGCGACATCTGAGTGATCCATTTATCGCATGGGGCGCTCCTTTAGTAGCTTCCCTTGGAATCCGACAGGTAGGCTCCACAAATGGCATCGTTTCAGCGGTCAGACACTACCTCGCTCTTTCCGACCAGTTCGAGCGAGCTTTAAACGAAGGGAGCGCTTACGATGAGCTGAGTTCAACAAAGCCCCCTGTATCCGAACAGATTCAATTTGCCTCAGTCGTATCGAGGCCGATGCCGGGCAACTCGATGCTCAGTGGTGTTTTGCGCAGGCCTCCGACCGCGATCGACGCCACTCGATCACAGCATCGGGACCGCGTTGGGATATCTGACGAACGCTACAAGGACTTCCCGATTGGACGCTTTCCAGACCTGCTACAACACGCTAACTCTTGGCGCGACCGCTTCCTTTGGGCGCTGTTAGGCGCAAGCGGATTGAGGGTTTCGGAAGCATGCGCTCTTCAATGGGGAGATGTCGATATTCCGACGCAGACCATAATAGTGCTTAACCCAAATAATCGGCCGGGATCCAAAGACGGCGGACCAGCGAGGCAATTAAGGTTCAAAGGGCGAACGACGCAGGCTATCTTCCTTTTGCCCGAGCTGAAGTCGGAGGTATTTCGAAGCATGTACTTCTACTTGGCCCACGAGTGCCAAGGTTCGTTGCCAAGCGACTACGTGTTTCAGGACATACGCCCTGGGAAAAGTCGAGGGCGGCCATTCTATGATCTGTCAGACGCGGCTCGAACTACTGCTTTTCACCGGGCATGTGAGAGGGCAAGTATCCCGCAGACGGGAGTGAAGTCGTGGGCTCCCCACTCCCTTCGTCACATGTATGGCGTCTTTCTCACAAACTATCTCCCAGTGCCGGGCGGCTTCGGTCTTAGGTTGGAAGAAGTCCAGCGGTTGATGGGGCATGCCTCTGATAGGGCAACCAGAACCTATGCTCGCCAAGACGAAATTGTCCTTGAAGCGAAACTCGAATTGGCGGACCGGATTGTGATGGGAGGCGGGGCGCTTGATGACCTTCCCCGAACAATTGCAGATCGCCTCCGGCTACAAGCCAACCTCATCGACGGGTCGGTGAAATGATAAATACATCTCCGAAAGTATTGCTTCTAGAGTCATTTGACAGAAATGCGCTACATTTCGCGTTGGAATTATACGCCGAGATGGTGACCGTGGGTGAGGCCGGAAAGCAAGCCTCCCAAAGAGGCATTGAGTTTGTCGACATCATCTCTCATACGACAACCGGTACTCACCCTTCTTCGGCGTTTATACAATTACTCCCGAGCTTAGGAACCGCGTCGCAATCCGAGTTCTTTTCAAAGTGCGCGCCAAAGCTATACGCTACATTGGGGACGGAGAGTTTTATCGATGCCTTCGGTTGGCAATCGTTTAGGCATTTAGCAAAATTCCTTCTCTTCCGTCTATGGGCAGATGGAACACTAATGGTTCCAATCTGGCATACATTCGGAACCACACTGTCCAAAGAAATCACTAGGAGGAACGGCCCGGAGCTTTATAGATTCTGCGTCGACTATGATGATCCTAAAAGTGCCTCCTCCAGCTTTAGAATGAATAGCCACGTACCCCGCTGGCTTTACTCAACCAGCTGGACGGTGCCGGAGTCTATCGATATTTCCGAGGTTCCGGGTTTATTTCACTTTCATCGTGCCTGCAATGAAGGAACTACTGGGTATCCAGTTGGTAAGATCCAACAGACATTATCATTCTTTCTTCGAGAGATTTTGGTATCTTTTCCACACCGAGTGCAGTTTGGCGGCTCGGACTTGGCCCAATTGGAATTGTACTTTAGCGATAGGTTCTACTTCAACTTTCCATACGTTGAGTTAGATGACCGCATCAGGGAGCGCGGTAGGCTCCGCGAAATCACTAAACATGAAAGGCGCGTCCATTTATCTAGTAGGCCTAAACGAGGAATGGCCCCTGCCAATCAGCCGGAAGACCCCGGGGACCTCGTAAATTTAGTCAAAAACCGGACAAAGCGGAGCACGTGGTTTCCGGACAGCGAGCAACTCCCTTTTCTTGATTCTGTGATGACAGAGGAGGCAAGATCCAATTGGTCAAATCTCTTCGATGAATATCTTACGTATCGAGAGAACGTTCGCGGCTTTGAGCAGAATAAAACTCCGCGTTCAGCGCTTCGAACATTGGCCGATTATCTCGCTATAGCCCTTCCCGCTGCGGCGTTCGACAATCCCCTGTCGACGGTTCTAATTCCGGATTCTCCCCGGTTATTTCTGCGAACACCTTACATATATGACAGTGCGAAGCAGGAAAGACCCTTTCCAACATTTATCAAATTTCTTGATATTCTAGGTAATGGTACAGATACCAAGTACGCTAAAATTAATGCTGTACTGCATTTCTTTGATTTCATCGAGGCCAATTACACTTCGTCCGACGATCAAGCTATCGCAGGGCCGGAGTTCCGGAACCCATTGCATAAGAGTGATTTGCCTCGGGTCGTTGGCATAAAAAATCGGACCACAAATAAAGTACCGTTTTCACGGCACTTAGTGCCTCATTTGATAAACTGGCTCTATTTGGTTGAGTTGTTTGGGATGCGGCTGCAATCTATGCTGCCGTCTCTACGGAAATTTCCCGCAAATATCTCTCTTGATGCCAAAGAATTCGGGGTTGACCTGAGGTACACCCATCTTGGTGAAGAGTTTGTTGTCTCCCACGTTCCAATTGATTTGGTTCGCTTCGATTCTCGCAATGGGCAGAACAGCATTTCTGCGATTCGAATGATAATCGTAGCCCTTGAGACCGGTTTGAGATTGCAGAGTGTGCAATGGCTTTGCCAGCTGACGTTCAACAAATATAATACCGAACAGGATAACAACTCAGACGATGTGGTGAAATACCTATGGGTGAACACTGACAAGGTGCACAATGGGTTTAGGCGACCAATTCTCAAGCGCGTATACGACTGCCTGATGCGAGAGTTGGATCATCAGCAATCACTTGGCGTCGAAGATTTTACGGTGCTTTATGAAGGGCGGGAGGCCACGCGGTTCCCAGAAATTTTACCGCTCTTTAGAAATCCGGAAACAAACCAACCGCTGACCGACGCCGCCTATCAGACTACATGGCTTAGTATCCTTTTAGCTTTCGAGCGGTATTACTCAGGGATTGTTGAGTATACGCCGTTGGTCAAGCAATCCCAACCTAAGAATGCCCGCATCACCAGAACGCCTGAGGGTTTTCCGTTTTGTGCGCTTAAGATTTCCCCTATTCATACTCCTCACAGCTGTAGGTCGACCTACATCTCACTGCGATCGGCGTTTTTAAGCTTGGAGGACTTGGCTGCTGCCGTCGGACATAAGTCTGCTGCGGTGACCGCGATCTATGTTCACCCAACCGACGACGTGCTGGGAGCCAAGCTTAGGTATGCTGACAGCCAGGTGGGCCGCAGTGAAATGCCGCCGGCCCCGATTGTTTCCGGTCCGGCTTATGTGAAAGCTTCGGAGGTGAATTCGACCATGCAAATGGCCTTTCGAAAGGATCGTGACAACGCAATCTCAGACTTTGCATTCTTTTCACTCTCCAATCACGAGGCCGATGTCGAGTCGGCGGGAGGCATCGACTTGCTTCGCAGCTCTCCAATGTCCAACATCGTATTCAGAGATACCCATATTTGTCCGGTAGGCGAGATGTGTCCGACCGACATCCTGCCCGTTATCCGGGAGGGAAGGCGTTGTGGAGCATGCCCGATAGCATGCAAGAGCGTAGATCACTTGCCGGCAATTGGAGCTAAGATCAGAGAGCTCACTAGTCGGATTGACCACGGCAAGCGCTCGTATGCTAAAGTAAAGAGCGGTCCCGACAAATCTGCGCTAGGCGAGATATATAGCCGTATTGATATTGATACACATGAACTATTGGGATGGGCTGTTTCAGAGAAGTTACTGACGGAAATGCTTGAAAACGAAGATTTCTCTTCGTTATATGTAGGCATGCCGGATATTGTAAGATTGCACCTTCAGAGGGTTTCGGGGCCATCTACGGATCAAGAGTTTCTTCTTGCCAGAATATTAGACTCCGACGCATTTCCTGTCCTAGAAACCCCAGAATTGGCAATCCAGTCAGAGATTATACGCCGCCAAATTTTATCGAAAACCGCGTGGCCGGAGGAAGAGCTCGTTGCAATAGACTGCGATTACAATCTGCTACGCACTGCATCGCTACTTCGAACGATTATGGCAGCAAGGGGCTGGGAGTTATCCGACCTCGCCAAATTAATCGAAACGCCATTGACTGAATACCTTTCTTCACAGCCGATCAAACTTTTAGGCTTGGCAGATCAACGAGCTACAACATCGTGACATACAATGCAGCAAAACTGCATGGAGAAATAACAGCTCAATGTCTTGATAGCCTTTTATTTGCGCAAAACCATTTAATAAAAACTGGGTTTAAGTGCCGCAATATTTCTCAACTTAGCAACGCTATGGGGCCGATAGTAAATAGGAGCCCACATAGATTAAGATGTAATGAAAAATATAGAGCGTTTCTGGAGGCGTCGATGATACACTTCCTGGAGGATGAAACTTCTAGGAAAAACAAACGACCTGATTCAGTATTCTCGAAAGAAATGAGAAATCTGAAGGCACGAAACGATTTTTTGAAAAATGCTTTAGACCAGATGGACAGGAGACTGTCTGCTCTAATGATGACCCCCGCCAAACAATCTGAATCGCATCTCGGTGACGGAAAGCTTGATGTAGCTTTTGAAATGTTAGCGACAATTCTCGATCGGGTCCATGACGTTGGTATCGTGCTTGATAGCCAAACCAATGAAATACGGGATTTATCCGCTCACCCCAACAAGTCTGTTCTAATTCCTGCGGCAAAGACATTAGATTACGCCAAATGGCTCGAAAGTCGACGTTCTTCGTCTTAGGTCGTGAGCTCCCGTCAGTTCTCGCACAATATTTTGTTAAGAGAAATCTGATGACTTTGAACCAGGCGTATCTTGAATTGAAGAGCTGGTCTTCTTGCTGATCAGATCGACTAACTAGGTCGTCATCCGGACGGGGTGGGATTCGAACCCACGGTGAGCGCAAACCCACGGCGGTTTTCAAGACCGCTGCCTTAAACCACTCGGCCACCCGTCCAGGCCGCTGGCCATAGATGGGCTAACCTTGTCGATCAATGGAAAAGGCGCCGAGATCTGACCATATATACTACGAGCGAATGAAGCTCGATCGGGCGACACTGGCACCTCTGTGCTTCGAACACAGCATGCCGAACAGGATCGATAAGCATGAACTCATCGCGACACTCCGGCGCGCGCGCTGCTCGCCGGGAAAAGCGTGACGCCGCAGTTCGAGCAGACCAGACGCGGCCGGCCACGACTGCCGGCGTCATTCAGGACACCCCTCAGGCGGATGGCGGCGGCATAATCGAATGACCCGATCACACGTTTGGCGTCGATCAGGCGGCCGTTCCGTCGACTCCGCGCTTCGATGATCGCGGGATCAGCAACCGGGGTGGCGCGCTCGCGGGGATCGACGGTGACTTTGCCAACCATCGGCGGTCAATACCGCTCAAGCCGGGCGCCAGGACGATCCAGCCCCCAGCGCCGCACGATGTAGAATTCGAGGGCTCGCCGCGTCTCGAAGCGGATATCATCGCCCACGAAGCCATATTCGAACCGGACCGCCCTCTTCTGCTCCGCAGTAAGATCCGCCCTGGGCCGCAAACGGACCTCGACAATCATGTCCCAGTCCTCGTCCGGCGGTAGGGTGTCCTCGATCGGGCGCATCTTGAAACTACTGCCGTCCGACACCCGCACGGGAAGGAAGTCGCGCCACTCGTTGCGATCTGGACTCCAGGCCCGGACATGCAATCGCTCGCCATCGCTAGCGATATGGGCGGGCGCGATCCATTGGCGATCGCGGCGGCCGGACGACATCGACACATAATCGATCTCGACAAAACAGCGCCTTTCGATCGCCTGATTGAGCTCACGCATCACCGGCGCCGGACATTGTCGGGTCGGTCCGGGAAGCCGCGCAAAGTCCTGGTGGGCCTGTGCGTATATCGCCTCAAGCAAGGGCGGTTCGGCCGTATTTTCGAGTCCGCGATGCGCCCGGTCCGCGACATAGGTTTTGCGAACGGGGTCATAGGACGGTGCGGGCGCGCGCGCGCGCTCCATGTAGATCCGGAAGTCTACCGCCGCCTGAGCGTTGGAGATACCGAACCTCTCGATCAGGTCGCGCCTGTTCGCCTGCCCCAGCCAGGTGAGGCATTGATCCAGATAGTGTAGCCTCGCACGCTGTGCGGGCTTGAGCTCGCTGTCGGTCATGATGGGACCTTAGTTGACTCTTCGGGCAGAATCCATCTAGTTCCTGCACGTATAAAAACTAGATGGAACGAGGGAATGCGGATTTTGCACACGAGCGACTGGCATCTCGGCCGCCAGTTCTTCCGGTTACCGCTCGACGAGGATCACGATGCGATCCTCGCCCAGATCGATTCGGCCATCCTCGAGCATTCCCCTGACGTGCTCATCATTGCCGGCGATATCTTTGACCGCGCCGGGCCGCCGCAAACCGCGCTCACGCGCCTTCGCGACTTTCTGGTTCGGGCGGCGGCCAACCCAACACTCGCCATCGTCATCATTGCCGGCAATCACGATGCGGCCGCCCAGATCGGCATGCTCGGCGTCCTCGCGCCGATCGAAAAAGCGCTGATCCGTGGACCGCTCGATGCCAACGATCTGCCGATGATACTCGAAGACGAGCACGGGTCGGTTGCTATCTCTGCCCTTCCCTTTTCCTATGAGTTCGCCGCGCGAGCTTGCTTTGACGCAGAGGATATGGGCGAACTCGTTGGTGCTGGAAGCCAACAGGTGGTTTGGGAGTAAGCGATGCCTCTAGATTTATCACGCCGCGGCGTCTTGCTTGCGGGCAGCACCGGCGCGGGGTTCGGCCTTTTCTCCTGGGCAACCCAGGGGGTCGCGCAAGCGCCTCAATCAAAGCGCTTGAAATCCATTCGCGGCGCACGACCGCGTAACATCGTCGTCATTCTCACAGACGACCACCGCTACGACGCGATGGGCTTTCTTAAACCCCAAGATTTCGGCGCAACCCCGACGCTCGACCGGTTGGCGGCTGAGGGGGTGCATTTCCGAAACGCTTTCGTCACCACAGCGCTCTGCTCACCGTCACGCGCCTCGATCCTGACCGGACTCTACGCTCATCAGCACCGGGTGATCGATAATAACCATGCCTCGCTCGACGGGCTGACCTTCTTCCCCGAATATCTCCAGGCCGCGGGCTATGACACCGGCTATTTCGGAAAATGGCACATGGGCAATGTCGGCGACGCGCCGCAACCCGGCTTCGATCGCTGGGTCAGCTTTGTTGGCCAGGGCCACTATCTGCCCCAAGCAGACGGGCTTAACGTCGACGGGCAAAAGGTGCCTCAAAAAGGCTATATCACCGACGAGCTGACCGATTACGCGCTCGACTGGTTGGACGGTCGCTCGAAGGACAAGCCCTGGCTGATGTATGTCAGCCATAAGGCGGTGCATTCAGAATTTATCCCCGCTGAGCGCCACAAGGGCCGCTATGCGAACGAGACGTTCCGTTACCCTGAGACCATGGCGGCCGAAGGTCCGAACGCGCAAGGCCGGCCGCGTTGGGTCCATGACCAGCGTAACAGCTGGCACGGCGTCGATTTCCCGTATCACTCGGATCTCGACATCGGCGACTATTACAAGGCCTATATGGAGACCTTGCTCGCCGTCGACGAAGGCATTGCCCGGGTCATGGACGCTCTGGAGGCGCGCGGAGAGTTAGACGACACGCTGATCCTCTATCTCGGCGACAATGGCTTCGCGTTCGGCGAGCATGGTCTGATCGACAAGCGCACGGCCTATGAGGAATCGATGCGCATTCCGATGTTGATGCGCTGCCCGGCGATGTTCAAGGGCGGAACCAAGGTCGAACAAGTGGTGGCCAATATCGACGTCGCGCCGACGCTGCTCGCCGCCGCCGGACTGGAAGCGCCCGCATCAATCGAGGGCAAGAACTTCCTGCCGCTGGCGCGCGGAGAGACGATCCCGTGGCGCGAGCATCTGCTTTACGAATATTATTGGGAGCGCAATTTTCCGCAGACCCCGACCGTCCATGCGCTGCGCGAGGATCGCTACAAGTTCATCCGCTTTCACGGCCTGTGGGATTTGGACGAGCTATACGATCTGACCGCCGACCCGCTCGAATCGCGTAACCTGCTCGCCGAGCCGGGGCATGAGAAACTGGCGCAGGCGATGGGTGCGAAGATGTTCGCTGAACTGGAACGTACGGGCGGGATGCAGATCCCGCTTCGCCCCGACACGCTGGGCCGCAACTTCTTCCGCGACGCCGACGGCCCGGCAGGGGCGCCATTCCCGGAATCGTTCATCGTGAAGGGGTAGACCGCCTCGATCGTCGCATCTGATGCAAAACTAAGCTTGATCGAGGGGCATGCAGCCCCACCCGAGAGCCATCAACCGAAGGTCCCTGTCAATGAAACGCCTTTCTGCCTTGCTCCTCGTGATGAGTGCTGCGGCATTGTCGAGCTGCGTTGTCGTCGAGGACGGGATCAGCACGCCTACGGCTAGCGCTCGGGACGCCAAATTTGTTGAGGCGCTAAGCCGCGACACGTTCGATTATTTTTGGGACACCACGACCACCGACACTTGCCTGGCGCCCGACCGGTGGCCCTCCAATCCATTTTCCAGTGTAGCGGCGACCGGGTTTGCCATCACCGCCTATGCAGTCGGCGTCGAGCGACGCTACGTTTCCCGCGATCAGGCCGTTGAGCGCACCTTGCGCTGCATGGAGTTCTATCACGACGCGCCGCAAGGCCCTGCCGCCAGCGGGATGACGGGCTATCAAGGCTTCTACTACCATTTCCTCAAAAATAGCGACGGTACGCGGCACGGAACGTCGGAACTCTCCACTGTGGACACGACCTTGCTACTTGGCGGGATTTTGTTTGCACAGGCTTATTACGATGGCGATTCCATTGAGGAACGCCGCATCCGATCGTTGGCAGAGGCGATCTATCGCCGCGTTAACTGGCGATGGGCGCAGGAAGGCGCGACCGGCATTCCAGAAAAAGATGCGCGGAACCCTGGGTCCATCATCATGGGCTGGAGGCCGGAGCGCGGATGGGGGCCGGGCCGCTGGACGGGGTACAACGAAGGGATGCTTGTTTACATCCTGGCGGCTGCATCGCCGACCTACCCCGTCGGCAAGGCTGCATGGGATCAGGGCTGGTCGGGCCGAATGGAGAAGGACTGGGGCACTTATTATGGCCAGGAACATCTCCAATTCGAACCGTTGTTCGGACATCAATATTCGCATGTCTGGGTAGATTTCCGGGGCATCCAGGACGCTTTTATGAAGCGCAAAGGCATCGACTATTTCGAGAACAGCCGCCGCGCTACGCTAGCGCAGCGCGCCTATGGCATCGACAACCCCAATGGCTGGGTCGATTATTCCGGCGACATTTGGGGCTGGACCGCGTCGGACGGTCCAAGTGCCGCAAAAGGGCGCGAAGTGGGCGGCACCGAGCGTCGCTTCATGGCTTATGCCGCCCGAGGCGTGAGCAGCGAACGTGTTGTAGATGACGGCACCATCGTCCCGACTGCCGCTGGCGGCTCGATCCCCTTCGCGCCCGAAATCACCATTCCCGCACTTAAGGCGATGAAGGATCGCTACGGTGCGCGGCTATACTCACGATACGGTTTTAAAGATGCGTTCAATCCTAGCTTCACCTTCACTGACGCCGGCAGCCGAACCGGGCAGGTCGATGCAATCAATGGCTGGGTGGCACGTGATCATATTGGGATCGACCAAGGACCGATCCTCGCGATGCTCGAAAACCACCGCAGCGAACTAATCTGGCGTACCATGCGTAATAGCCCGCACATCCGAAATGGACTGCAGAAGCTCGGTTTTAGCGGAGGTTGGTTGGATAAGTAAGCAGCGGCTTCACGGCAAATCAGTGAAGCGAAACATCTCCAACTGTGCCCTCTACGTCGGCGCGTAAATGACCCTTGAGCTTTACTTGAGTAACCTACGCCTAGGTCCCCTATCTCGAAGGGAGCTTTGTTAATCGCACCATTTGAAAGGCAATTAGGCGTGATCACATGAGATCCGCTACCACTGGGAGCACAATTTAATCCTGTTTAATGCAAGTCGTTTCGCCTTCGACCTACATTATCTGCCGAATCGGAGCTGGGGGGCATCGATTTGGAGGGAGAAATGGGAAGCTCGATCGGTTATTATGAGCGACGCCTCGAACAGGCCCGCACCCTTGCTGAACGCGCCAACGATCCCGCGATTAGACTTGCGCATCTAGAAATGGCTCGCAGATACCAAGGCATAATCGATAGTGGTGAAGTTCCGGACAGCCGCACTTTGCATCGCGTAGTGATGGACAAATTCGGCACCTGACAATCTTTGAGCTCCGTCGGTGGCGGCTAGCGTAAGTACGACCTTCGCGCGTGGCTTCACGCGGTCGCATCGGTCTAATCGCGCAAACTTGACGCGACCGAAACGATTTAACTAAACTTTTCAGAGCCGCGGGGCCCCCGAAGCCTGCAGCGGTTAGGAGAGGAGCGGAGTGCGACCCGTCCGCCCTCTCCGCTTTTCCGTTCATAACGCGAAGATGGGCGACCCCCGTACGGAAAGGGGCCGCCCACCGGCGGCTCGCGCTGACACCGGTTCAACAGCTCATGGGCCGCTAGCGGACTGACAACTTCGGAATATTATTTGCGAAAAGCGGACCTTCTCGCGACCGAACTGACCTATTCTTCACGCACAGCACAGTGCGGTAGGCTACGATCTAGTGTCGCTCGAGCAGAGTGTTGTGCTTCAAGACAAACCGACGCTGGCCCGATGAAGCGGCGTGCCGCAACTGGCATTACATCGACAGCTATGTCGATGGATCGACGGACTAATCGCTTATTCGCTCACTCCGTAATAAGCGAGGAAATTTGCCAAAGCCGACTTCCAAACGCCCCCAACGTTTAGATGCTGTCAGCAATCAACTCATCCGCTAAGTAATCAAATATGACCAGGCGCAAACGGTCTTTGCCTAGACTTTAAGCGAGATTATTGGAGGCGGACCAAACTATATTGACGACCCCTGAATTATTAGCATGTGCATAACAGTCGCTGGAGAGCATTGCCATATCACCGATCAGGAGAGGAGCAGAACGCGACCTAGCCGCCCTCTCCGCCTAGACACTGGCTCATACAAAGATGGACGACCCCTGTACGGAAAGGGGCCGCCCAACTCGTAGGTGGTGAAAGGGAGTGCCACCAAGCTTGTTGAAGCTATTCTGCATAATCAGCATAACTGTACAAGGGGTGCTATAAATGAACGATGCTGACGACGGCGGCTACGCGGTAAACTTGGCGCATTTTAATCCGAGCAGCTATCTCATTGGTTACGCCGGATTGGCGGAGAAAATCACGAACCGACTCTAGTTTTAACCATCCACGCGTGCCGGTAAAGTTGCGGCAAATTGACAGACAAAACCGTCCCGCGCAAAATCCATTTCAACCTTACCGCCCAAATCACCACCCAGCCCGCGTTGTAGCAGGTTGGACCCGAATCCCTTGCGAGTTGGCAGAACCACGGGCGGCCCGCCGCATTCGCGCCATTCAAAAGAGAAACTGGGCGCGCGCCCCCCGGTCGCGGTCCAGCTTATCGCTACCCGTCCTGCATCGTTCGACAGCGCGCCATATTTGAACGCGTTGGTGCATAGCTCGTGGATTGCTAACGCGACGCTGACCGCTGTCACCGGCGAGACATTGAAATCGCGGCCCGTGATGTCAAATCGTTCGCGTGGCGCGCCGCATCCCGCGATCGCGGATTCGATGATCTCCAGCATGGGTGCCTTGCTCCACCGGTCGGCGGCGAGCAATTCGTGTGCTTTGGCGACCGCGTTCAATCGTCCGGTCAAGATGGTACGGGCCTGATCCATCGACGCTGCCGATCTGAACGTCTGGTGCGCGATCCCTTGGACGACCGACAGTGTGTTTTTCACCCGGTGATTGAGTTCGTCCAGCAACAGCCGCTGCCGTTCTTCGGTGCGTTTACGCTCGATCACCCGGCCCAACTGGTCGCCCAACGTTCGGATCGTCAGAAGCAATTCGGGGTCGGGTGGCGTGGGAATGTCGGAAAAGAATTCGAGGATCGCGACCGTGCGGCCGTTGGTCCGTAGCGGAAAGCCGAAAGCGCCCCGAAAACCGGTCCCCTTACGCGGACAATTGGCTTCGGCATCGGTATCCGCAACCCAGACTGGTTCGCCGTTTTGCCAAATTTGCCCCGGTAGCCCGATCCCGCGGAAAAATGCGGTGTTCTCGGTCGCGGCACGGATCATATCCGCGCGGCCTGGTGCATCCTCGATCCAGATACCCGCAGATACCAGCCGGTGTTCGAGTTCGGGAACGATGAAGGCATGGCCGATCGGCCAGCCGCTGACCCGGCAAATCGCGCGAAGCGTCGTCTCCAGCGCGCGCTCGTAGGATTCAGCCTCGGACGCCATGGTAGAGACTTCGAACAACATTCGCGTTTCCAGCGCTTGGCGTTCTAGTCGCGCCTCGGCCTCTCGCCGCGCGGAGATGTCGCGAAGAAATCCGAAATAATAGGTTTCGTCGTCGATCCGCGTTCGGCTGATCGCCAGTTCGACCGGGATTTCACGCCCGTCCTTGCAAATCGCGCTGATCTCGATCCGCTTGCCCAGCACATGCGCTTCACCGCCGCCCGCCACCCGCAACAGCCCCGTGCGATGCGCCTGGCGATGGATCGGCGGGACGATCAGCTGCTCCAGCGACTGGCCGACGGCCTCTTCGCCAGTCCAGCCGAAGGTCGCGTGCGCGACCGCGTTCCAGCCGACGATCATGCCGCCCATATCGATGACGATGACCGCGTCGAGTACGGTTTCGAGGACGGGGCCGAACACGCCGTCGGCGGCTAGCGGAAACGAAAGCGTCGACATGACAGGAGCCTAGTCTCAAATCCATAGCCGGTCCATGACAACCGATGTGATCGATCCTGTATCAAGTTGTCTAACATTTCAGGCGCCGGGCGACCTCGCAATAACTCTTCGAAGACTCGCTTTAATCCCTCGACTTCGATTTGTATGACTCGATACTAGGCTGTGTCAGGAGATATGGTCGGGGGCGAACCAGGCACATATGGAGGTACGCAACAAGGTTGCAGGAAGCGCAGACACCCAGGCCCTTACCCAGCGGTGCTTGCTCGGTCGCCGTTACCTTTTCTCCTATTAGGGAACGACCATCGTCGGGTGCAGCCACCATTCCGTGAATCGATGCCGACCCCGGCCTTACCTCTCGCCCGCGACTGGCCGTCGGCGCGAGCGCCGGATTGTCCATCGAAGTCTACTTACCGTGGGTATCTTGACTACTTCCGAGTGTGGAATGGCGGATAATTTCTCTACGAACATCTGCCCAGTCGGGAATGCCGAGCCGCTCGGCATATTCGACCGCGACGATCGATTTTCCGGCGCGGTCGATGCGTAAGGGAGGCAGCGGGCGCTTGCTGGCGGCGTCCATGAAGATCATCACCGGGGGATCGAGCGGATCGCCCTGGCCGGGATCGAGGACGACGCCCAGCCGCTCGCCCGCCAGCCGGACCAGCGAGCCATAGGGAAAGGCGCCGACGGTCTTGGCAAAGGCGTTCATCACCGCGCGATCGAAATGCCCCTCTGTCCCGCGCATCCATTCCAGCGCCTCGCCAGGCGACCAGGCCGGTTTGTAGCTGCGCGCGGAGGTGACGGCGTCGTACACGTCGCACACTGCGCCCATGCGGGCATGGACCGAGATGGCCGGCCCCGCCTTTCTGGCCGGGTAACCGCGCCCGTCGATCCGCTCGTGATGGTTGAGCACGACGTCGAGCACGAGGTCGGACACGCCGCCTGCGTCGCACAGGATTTCGTGGCCGCGGACGGTATGTTCGCGGACCAGCGCGAATTCCTTGTCGTCAAGCGGGCCAGGCTTGTTGAGCAGGGCGTTCGGGATGCGCGCCTTGCCGATGTCGTGGAGCAGGCCGGCCAGGCCGATCTGGTGCATCTCCGCTTCGTCGAGGCGCAGCGCGCGCGCCAGCCCGACCATCAGCCCGCACACCGCGACCGAGTGGTAGAAGGTGTATTCGTGGCGCAGCTTCAGCCGGGTAACGCTGGGAATTGCGGTCGGATCGCGTTGGATCGAGGCGGCGATCGCCTCCACGACCGGATCGAGTGTGCGCGGATCGATGCGTTCGCCGTTGGCGACGCTTTCATGGATGCCCTTCACCAGCCCGCGCGCTTCGGTCATGATCGCGCGAGCCCGCACGCATTCCTGGGCGTGATTGCCCGGCTTCGCGCGAAGCAGCCATTTGGCGGCTTGCGACACCCCACGGCGTGCCGGCATGTTGAGATCACCAGCATCCTTTTTGGCAGGATACCAATCGTCGGCCATTATGCAGTCACTGGTCTTAGCGGAGTGGAGGTCCATCTTTCGCTCTTCGTCCCCTGCCGCAGACCGGCAACTCAAACTTTAGTCTGTCACGTCTAACGACAAGTTAATTGCAGCGCGAGCAAGTTGGTGGCGGAAGACTAATTTGAAGAGGCAACCGCTTTGAGTGGCGCGTGTGCATTCACTGTTTCGCGTCGACTCACAGCTTTTGCACGCTCTTCGGCCCAGGGGTTGTTGCGAAACAAGGCGTGGACGCCCGACCAAACAGCCGAGCGTCCATCGGTCAGTTCCATCGACGGCCTAATCGTCTGCAGCGTCCTTTACCGCTCCGCGACCCATTGCCGATACAAGTACGTCGCCGTCGGCGCTAAAGTTGCCAGCCGGTAGCGTTGCGATCCGACGACCCACGGCGACATCAATCATCTCGATCCGGCCCTGTGTATTACGACGGACATTCTGCACGCGACCGATCAGGCGACCACGGGCATCCTGAACTCTAGCGCCGGGGTTCAGTGCCGGAAGCGCCGCGCCGTCTACCGACAGCATTCCTGAACTCGACCCATTAGCCGATCCCGACGCGTTGCCGCCGCCAATCGAGCCGGTAGCAGAACCACTACCGTCTCCGCCAGCATTAGCCGATCCGGCGACGCCGCGCGCGGTGCCGGCCGCATTGTCGGCCGATTCACGCACTCGCCTGACGGCGCTACCAGCGCGGTCTCGCGTATTGTTGATCGCGCCGGTTGCACGGTCGCGAACGCTGCCCGCGGTATCGCGCACGGCGTCAGTGCCAACCAGCTGCGCGTCGAGCGTGCCAGAAGCGTTAGCCGAGCCTTGCACGTTGCCCGATCCCGACAGCGGCAGGCCCATCGCGTTGGTTTCGTTAGCGATGCCGCCCGCCCCGCTGCCATTGGCACTGCCGTCCGCATTCACCCGACCGCGACGACGATCGACGCGGCGCTCGGTGCGAACGTCGCCGCGCATTTCGCGGCTGGTGCGCGTTGTGCTGCGGGTCGTATCCTTCAGGCGATCGAAGCTGGAGCCAAGTGGACTGCCGAGCGACGATCCACCGATGCTGCCGCCCAAGCCACCGGTCAGGCCACCGCCACCGCTGCCGCCGAGCAATTGCGCCGAAACTGGGGTTGCTGCGATCATAGCCAGGGTAGCGCTTGCCAAGAATAGAGCCTTCATCGGAGTTCTCCTTTTCGTGTCACGCGCCGGGTTGCGGCGCGCTTAGAAAAGGGAACGGGTGCGTGGGCAGTTTTAATCCATCATTTTTTGGTTGAGGGCGAAGACGCCTTCAGCGCACTGTCGTCCGGCACGCCGAACAGACGATCCCGCGTCCCGTCCCCCGTTCCCCGCGTTTCGCTTCTCCGTCCACTGCTGCGATGGCCCGGTCATGGCCCTCCGCAAGATGCGCAGATATCCGCGCCGCCACGAACGGCACAGCGAAAGACGTCCCCCGCACCGCAAGCGCTCGTCCATTTGCCGCCAGCGCCAGCATGTCTGCCCCGGGTGCCGCATAATCGAGTTTTCGCGCGCGACCCGCCTCGATCAGCGGTCGCCCGCGCGCATCGACACCGGTGACCGCGATGGCTTGCGGGTAGGAAGCGGGATACGCCGGTGGGGCGGCGGGTCCGTCGTTTCCGACTGCGGCGACCACCATCGTCCCGCGCTGCCGTGCCGCTGCAACCACACGTGCGAGCAGCGGATTGGACGGGCCGACCAAGCTGACGACGACGACCGGCACGCGCTCGCGCGTCATCCAGGCCAATGCCTTGGCGATCGCGGTGGCGTTGCCGCCTGCCGGATCACTACCATAGACATCGGCGACATATAGCGATGCGCCGGCTGCGCTGGGCCTGATCCCGCCGCCTCCGGTCAGCAGAGATGCGATGGCCGCGGCGTGGTCGTGCGGACGCGGGCCGCCGGTAGCGAAACCCTGTTGCTCCACGAGCCCTGCCGTCCCGCGCGGCACGCCGCCGTCGATGATGCCAATGCGGCGGCGGACCTGCGGGGTGGCGGGCGCGCCGGTTGCTACCGCTTCCTCGCCCAGCCCACCGCTGGTGAAATGCAGCGGATCGGCACTGACGTCGCGCCCAGCCGACACGCCGCGCATGCGCGATAGCGCGCGTCCGATCGACATCCCGCGCGGTGCCGAAAAGCGCGCGTAGCCGATGCCCAGTCCATCCAGATCGACTGTCTCGATCAGCCCGAAACCGCGTACTTCCGCCGCGCGGATGACCGCGGCATCGGCGTCCAGCACGGTGACTTCACCCGCGCGTACGGCATTGCCATCGGGATCGATCGCGATCCGGTTGGGATATTGGCGCGCCAGATCGCGCGTCTGTTGCAGCTGATCGCGGGCGAGTGTTCGAACTCCATCGACCGTGCGATCAATTGGTTCGAGCGTATCGCGCACTCCGCCCAGCGTTCGGTCGATCGTGCCGGGCAGCGATGGCACCAGTTGCGCACGCACTGCGACTGGCGCGACCAGTGCGGCCAGCAGTCCGAGCAGCCCGATGGTCAGGCGGGCTAGCAGATGGCGCGAATGAGCGGCGGTCATCTGCCGGTTTCTATACAGGCGATTATTTTCTGTCATGCTGGATGAAACGGGCGGCGGCATCCGTTTCATCCATCATAAGGGAGCGAACGACGTTTTGCGTTTCGAGGACGAATTGCTGGGCCATGTGCCGCGCCTGCGCCGGTTCGCGCACGCGTTTGCCCGCAATTCGGCGGATGCGGACGATCTGCTCCAGGCGTCGGTCGAGCGCGCGTTGCTGCGCCGCGACCAGTGGCAGCCCGGGACGAGGCTCGACAGTTGGATGTATCGGCTTATGCGAAATCTGTGGATCGACACGGCCAGGAGCGAAAAGCGTCGCCTTGAAACCTTCGTCGCGCCGGAAGAAGGCGAACATCTCGGCACGTCGGGAGATCAAGAAGCGGCAGTGGAACTGGGGAACGTTGGGCGGGCGATGCAGGCACTGCCCCCCGAACAGCGAGAGGCTGTCGCGCTCGTCGTGATTGAAGGGTTTGCATATAGGGAAGCCGCCGAAATCCTCGAGGTGCCTATCGGCACGCTAACCTCCCGGCTGGCACGAGGACGCGAGGCGCTGTTGGCGCGATTGGGAGAAGCGGCGTGAGCATCGAACCCGAGCTGCTGATGGCCTATGCCGATGGCGAATTGGGGCCAATCGAGGCCCGGCGCGTCGAACGCGCCATCGCCGATGATCGGGCGCTCGCTGCCGAGGTGGCGCGTCACCAGGCACTTCGATTGACGCTTTGTAGAGCCTTCGCGCCGATCGCCGCTGCGGGCGCTCCGCCCAGGGTCGCGGAAGTTTTGCGCGACGCTACAAAAGTGACGCCGCTGCACGCTGCGCCCCCCTCTGTAACACCCAAATGGCTGGGCGCCATTGCCGCCAGCTTGGCGATTGGGCTGTTCGTCGGCCAAGCGCTTCCGCGCCTTGCTACAGAGAGCGGTATCGCGATGGAAGCAGGGCAAATCGTGGCACGAGGCGAGGTGGCACGGGCGTTGGACACACAATTGGCGTCTACTCAAGCTGATGGTGCGTCGGTACAGATAGGGGTCACATTCCGCGATGAGAGCGGTGCGCTTTGCCGCAGTTTCGAACATGGCGCCCTCGCTGGAATCGCGTGCGAAAGCGGGGATGACTGGCGTCTGGCGCGGCTTTACGGTGGGGTCGAGGCCCAAGCGACCGACTTTCGCCAAGCCGCGTCCTCAAGCACGGCGATGATGGCCGATGCCCAAGCGATGATGATCGGCGAACCGCTGGACGCGACGAGCGAACAGGCTGCGCTGACTAGGCATAGAGAATAGGCGAGGATCAGCAGCCAAAGTCGTTGCCTGCGCAAAAACCTACAGTAATTTGAGGCCGTGACCAGTGCATGTTTAAGGACCCGCTTTCTAAATTGCACCGATCCGTTACAGAGTGATCACCCCCAAACACTGTTACGCCAAAAGCTTGGACGGTCTGCTTTCGGGATTGTACACGGTTCGCGTGAATGACCAATTTTGGGGCGCGTTACCGACCGACCGCTTTTGGCAAACCTGCCCATTAACTCTTGGGCCGGTTCCAGACATTCTGCTTCTGAGAGAATTTGTCACAAAGCGGACATCCGGATTAGTTTTCGGGGCTACCCTCGGAGGGGACAAGGTTTCAGTGAATTACCTTTTGCACGCAGCGACCGACAGGGACGACGCTGCGCAACATGGATTGCAGGCTTAGCGTGCGACATTTGAGTGCTTCTGGAAGGTCGAGAGCAAAGGCATAGCAAAAAGTCTTGCACCGAGTTTCTCATTGTAACCGAATCCGCTTTCCGAACGAACACGAGTTGATCCTTGGCAGGTGAACTACCTGAAAAGAGGCGTGCTTCAAGTCGGAGATAGGGATACTATGGCGGTAACGGCGATATATGATTCCGTCGTAAAAACTGCGTCGAGTAAGGTCATAGAGGCTCTAGTTCTCTTGTTCCTGCGCGTAGCTGTAGCCGGTATATTCTGGCGCTCCGGGCGGACCAAAATCGAGGAAGGCAGCGCACTACAGATCAGCGATACAGCCTACTTCCTGTTCGAGAATGAGTATGCCGGGGTACCCCTGCCAAGCGAGTTCGCGGCAATAGCTGCGACAGCCGCAGAACACGTTTTTCCCATTCTACTGATCGTGGGTCTCGCCACGCGGGTCTCGGCATTGGCGCTGCTGGGAATGACCATGGTGATCCAGCTTTTCGTCTATCCCGAAGCCTGGTGGACCACGCATAGGCTATGGGCCGCCATGTTGCTCGTGCTTATCGTACGCGGCGCGGGTATGTTTTCGATCGATCACCTGCTTGCGAAGGGCCGCAGCGAATGAAGCCAGATGAACGATCAATGGCTCACCTCACGGCTCGGGCACAGGCTGGAGACCGCGAAGCCTACAGAACCCTCTTGATCGAATGTCGGACGTGGCTGGGTGCCTACTTCGCGGGCAAGGTGCCGCAGCAACTACGGGACGACCTCATTCAGGACACGTTGCTTTCGCTCCATCGGAAACTCGCGACTTACGATTCGAAGCGAGCTTTTCTACCCTGGTTAGCAGCCATCGCCCGGTATCGATGGGTCGATCAGCTACGCCGTCTCTATCGCAAACCCGAAACCCTGCTCGATGAAAACCACGCGGCCTGGAGCGACGAGCCGGCCATCGCGGCCCGGATAAGTCTTGAGCGCTTACTTGCGCGCCTTCCTGCCGGGCAGGCGGAAGCCATCGAGCTGGTCAAGATCGAGGGCCTCTCCATTTCCGAGGCGGCGAGCGCATCGGGTCAGACCGAATCCCTCGTCAAGGTAAACATCCATCGCGGACTAAAGCGTCTCGCGGCTTCGATTGAAAGTGAGTGACAATGTCGCAGTATAAGTCCGATACATTGATCGATGAGCTTGTGGGAGACCTCCGGCCGGTCCGCCCTATCAGCGTCACGCGCGGTCTAATTGTCGCTGGGGCATCTCTGGCAGTCACCTTGGCAGCGGCAATCATAATAACCGGCCTACGCTGGAACCTTACGATGCTTGCGGCAAGTCCCGTCTATATCATCGCGACAGGCTCGTTTCTGCTCCTCGGATTCATAGCGTCGCTCTCGGTCGTTCTGCAAAGCAAGCCCCAGGTCGGAGCCGATCATTCCGGGTGGAAATGGGCGGCGTTGATGCTGGGCATTCTTCCACTGGCTGCCCTGGTGAGCTCTCTCGACAGCTGGCACACTGATTTCGCCTCGGTTTCCTCTCTCGACGGTCTGGGGTGTGTGATGGCAGGAACACTTTTCGGCCTGCTGACTTTTGTTGCGCTGACCGTATGGCAGCGGAAGGGCGCGCCAACGAATCCCGCGAGGGCGGGCCTTTTGACCGGCGTTGCTTCGGGGTGCTTCGGGATTGCCGGCTTTTCGCTCAGCTGCGCTCATGCGGATATAATCCATATCGGCATCTGGCATACCGGCGCGGTGCTGGCGTGCGCACTTCTCGGCCGAGTGGTCGTCCCGCCTCTTCTTCGCTGGTGAGGGCCGAACCCAACAGTAGCCGCGGGTTTGGAGCCGGCCCTTCACGGCCTTTGCGCGTGATCCTCGCTGGCGGGGGTCATTCGCATTTGGCCGTTCTGGAAGACTGGCAGCGCAATCCCCTGAAGGGAACCGAGCGCATTCTGGTGACGCCCTCTTCCCGCATGATATATTCCGGAATGCTGCCCGGGTGGATCGAAGGCCTGTACCGCCGAAGCGAACTCGAGATCGACATCCGGTCCCTGGCAGCGGCGACTGACATTCAGGTCATCGAGGACGAGGTTGCTGCGCTGGATGCCGATGCGAAACTGCTCACGCTCTCTTCGGGCAAAATCCTCGATTACGACGTGCTTTCGCTTGGGGTCGGAGGACATCTCGAGCTCTCGGCTTTCTCTGGCATCAAGGCACTGCGCCCGGTTCGCCCGATCGGCCGGTTCATGGAGCAATGGGAGAAATTCGAGAGATCGGTCGCACAATCCGGTCCTTCACAGATCGCCGTAGTCGGTGGAGGTGCGGCAGGAACGGAACTGGCATTCGCCGTCGCGTCTCGTTTTCAGGACAATCCTGTTCCCCCCCGGATTGTTCTGATTACCGGACAGGATGGGCTGCTTGCCGGGCACGCGTGCGGCGTTCGGGAACGTGCTCGCGTGGCCCTTGAAGGACGCGGCGTGGAAATTCAGCAGACCGACCTCGAGGTGGGAGAAGGCGGACAGCTATTGCACAATGGCGGCTCCGCCAGGTTCGACCTGGTGATTGCTGCGACCGGGAGCAACCCTCCTCGCTGGCTCGCCGACAGCAGCCTGATGCTCGGTCCCGGCGGAGGCGTGTCCATCGGAGCCGATCTTCAGAGCCGGTCGCACCGCGAGGTATTCGCCGCAGGCGATGTATCCGAAAGAGCCGACCGCAGGCTGGCGCGCTCGGGAGTCCACGCCGTCAAGGCGGGCCCGATCCTTGCCGCAAACCTGCGTTCGTTCGTTCGTGGGGATAAGTTGCGTCCATATAGTCCGCGAAAGCGGACGCTATACCTGCTCTCGACCGGCGACCGGAATGCGATCCTGTCGTGGGGCAGTCTGTCGGTGCAGGGCTCATGGGTGTGGCATCTCAAGGACTGGATCGATCGCAGGTTCGTGATGCATTTCCAACGTCTCGCGGTGTCCGGGCGTGCCGATTTGAGGCGAACAACGCTAGCACGTGCGATGCTCTCGCCGTCTGTTGTTCGCACGGCATTGCAGGTGTCGCTCGTCGTCGGCACCTGCCTCAACGCGATCAACCAGGGTGACGAGCTGCTTTCCGGGGAGGCTGTTTCCTGGGGTCGCATCGCGCTCAATTACCTCGTCCCGTTTCTCGTTGCCAGCTTCAGCGGTGCGCGCGCGCGCCAGACGATGGAGAGCGCCATGCCTTTCCGCAGGTCGAAGGCGACAGAAACAAACCGCTCCGACCCATTCGATCAGGAAACCAGTACGTGAAACGCCTTGTCCTCCTGACCGTCCTCGCCCTCGCGCTGGCTGCCTGGTTTGTTCTCGACCTTGGCCAGTTTGCGAACCTCGAGGCGATAAGACAGTATCAGAGCACGATTGCACGATTTTACGAGAACCACCCGGTGCTCGTCCTCGGAGCGTTCTTCCTTGGCTACGTCTTGCTCACCGCCCTATCATTTCCCGGAGCGGCGTTGCTGACGCTTCTGGCAGGTGCACTCTTCGGCCTGGTCGTGGGCACTATTGTCGTGTCATTCGCCTCGACAATCGGTGCAACGCTGGCGTTTCTGGCAGCGCGATATCTATTTCGCGACATGGTCCAGTCCCGTTTCGCGCAGCGTCTCAAGGCCATCAATGCCGGGGTCGAACGCGATGGCGCCTTCTACCTGTTTTCGCTGCGGCTCGTGCCGGTGTTCCCTTTCTTTGCCGTCAACCTCGTGATGGGTCTGACCCCCATCCGCATCTGGACCTATTTCTGGGTCAGCCAGGTCGGCATGCTTCTCGGCACGATCGTTTACGTCAATGCCGGTACGCAGCTTGCCGGTATCGAGGACGTGCGCGATATCGCGACACCCGAGTTGCTGCTTTCCTTCGCCGCGCTTGGCTTGCTGCCGTGGATTGGAAAGTTCGTCATGCGCTGGATCAGGCGCGGCCAAGTCTATCGCAAGTGGCAGCAACCGCGCTCGTTCGACCGGAATCTCGTGGTGATCGGGGCAGGCTCCGCAGGTCTCGTCTCGTCCTACATCGCCGCCACAGTAAAGGCGAAGGTAACGCTGGTCGAAGCTTCCAAGATGGGCGGCGACTGTCTCAATTACGGCTGCGTGCCATCCAAGGCACTGATCAAGAGCGCCAAGGTCGCGCAACATATGCGTGAGGCGCAAAGGTATGGCCTCTCAGCGGTGGAACCACAGTTCAGTTTTTCCGCGGTGATGGGACGTATTCACCGCATCATTGCCGAAATCGAGCCTCATGACAGCGTCGAGCGCTATACCGGTCTCGGTGTGGATGTGTTGCAGGGTCGTGCCCGGCTGGTCGATCCCTGGACCGTCGAAATAGCCGCCAGCGACGGCAGCACGCGGCGGCTCACCACGCGCGCGGTCGTCATCGCGGCAGGAGCCGAGCCATTCGTGCCCGACCTGCCCGGCCTTTCCGAAACGGGCTACCTGACCAGCGATACGCTGTGGGATGAATTCGCTCGGCTCGAAGAGATACCCCGGCGTATCGTCGTACTCGGCGGCGGACCGATCGGCTGCGAGCTGTCGCAGGCCTTCGCCCGGCTCGGAGCGACCGTGACGCAGGTTGAGCGCGGTGATCGGATTCTGGCACGTGAGGATGGAGATGTGTCCGAACTCGCCAAAGGCAGTCTCGAGGCGTCGGGTGCAACCGTTCTGACCGGTCACGAAGCGATCGGGTTCGAGACCGAACACGGTAAGAAGATCGCTATTCTGCGCAGCGAGGATGGCGAACGCCGCATCGGTTTCGATGCCCTGATCGTCGCTATCGGCCGCAAGGCGCGCCTTTCAGGCTACGGGCTGGAAGAGCTGGGCATCGATACCGACAAGACGGTCGTCACCGATGATTACTTGGCCACGCTCTATCCCAACATCTACGCGGCCGGAGACGTTGCCGGCCCCTACCAGTTCACGCACACGGCGGCGCATCAGGCCTGGTTTGCGAGCGTCAATGCGCTGTTCGGGCAGTTCTGGCGCTTCAAGGCGGATTACCGCGTGATCCCCTGGACGACCTTTCTCGACCCTGAAATTGCCCGTGTTGGCCTGAACGAACAGGAAGCGGCCGAGCAGGGCGTCGAGCACGAGGTCACCATCTATCCCCTGCAAGAGCTCGACCGCGCGATTGCCGAAAGCGAGACCGGTGGCTTCGTCAAGGTCATCACGCCGCCTGGGAAGGATAGGATCCTGGGAGTGACGATCGTCGCGGCTCACGCCGGCGAGCTGCTTGCCGAGTATGTGCTCGCAATGAAACATGGCCTTGGTCTCAACAAGATCCTGAGCACGATCCACACCTATCCAACGCTTGCCGAGGCGAACAAGTTCGCCGCCGGTGAATGGAAGAAGAAGCATGTGCCCGAAAGGCTGCTTGCCATCGTCGAGCGATATCATCGCTGGCGGCGCGGCTAGTGAGCCCACTCGGCAGCAGCCAAATGATCTGAAAGGAATACCGATGAAACAATTCGCACTGGCCGGCCTGCGTGTCGCAACCGCTCTGCTTCTCGTGGTCTGGGGACTCATTCGCGTGACCGCACCCGAGAAAGGCGCCGGAGTGAGCGCGAAATACTATTCCGGACTGGGATCGGCCGAAGCGATCCAGGTCGCCTGGGGCGCGGCACTGCTGGTCATCGGCATACTCGTGATCATCGGATTGTTCCGGCGGTTTGCGCTCGTCGCTCAGGCCGTGGTGCTGGTGTTCGGCGCACTAACCATCTGGAAATATCTGCTCGATCCGCTGGGCCTCTACCTGCTGACTCCCGAGACCAGCAATGTCCTCTTCTTTCCCTCGCTCGCCCTTGCTTTCGCCAGCCTGCTGCTCGTCGCCTTGCGGGAGGAGGATCGCTGGTCGCTCGATAGCTGGCTCCAGGCGCGTCGGGCCGGGCAATAATACGCCCTTGCCCCTCTATTACGACCTGCGGTCAAACTGGAACATCTCAATGCGAATGACTCCCTTCCATCTGGGCGGCGCCGCCTGCGCGATCGCCCTCTGCACCGCGTCGCCCGCTTATGCCCAGCAGGCGGGGATCGCCATTGCGGTCGTCGACGCGGGGAGCGGCGAAGCCGTACCCGATGCCGAAATTCGCATCGTCAACGACAGTATCGGATATGAGCGGACAGTCCGGACCGATGCCAACGGCCAGGCCCGGATCGAAGGCCTCACCACGGCGGGTAGCTACCGGGTGTTTGCGACGGGCGATGCCGAGGGACGCTTTGGAGCGGCGTCGCGCGAGGTCTCGCTGCGGGCAAATTTCACCAGTAGCGTGACGCTTCGCATCGATCGCGCTGGCAATACGATCGTCGTGACGGGAATTCGCGCGGTCACCGGCTTGAATGCGGTCAATGCGGAAGTGTCGGCTTCGCTCGGCGAGAGAGAGCTTGCGGCTCTTCCGATCGAGGGCCGCGATGTCATCGGAGCGCTGGTGCGTCTCCCGAACGTGGTTCCCTCGACCGGCTTCTTTCCCGAGGCGCCTTCGATTTCGATCAATGGCTCGAATGGGCTGGACACCAACTATCTGATCGATGGCCTCGACAATAACGAGAACTTTCTCGGCGGAATCAAATTTCCGGTGCCGCTTGGTTTCACGCGGGAAGTCACGGTGCTCGCAAATTCTTATTCGGTGGAATACGGGCGCACGGCGAACGGCATCATCAATTACACCACGCCATCGGGATCGAACGAGTTCCATGGCGAACTTTATGGGTTGATCCGCCCGGGGCGGCCGTTGGATGCCCGATCCGCCTTCCCGCGGCGCGATCTCACCGGCAATCCGGTCGGAGAAAGCTTCGAACGCTATCAGGCCGGCGCCAGCCTCGGTGGTCCGATCGCACGCGACCGCACCTTTTTCTATGCCAATTACGAATTTACGCGCGATCGCAACGTGCAGATCGTTGACGCTCCGCTGCTCGGCGTCGTCGAGAACGTCACCGGAAACAATGAATTCCATCTCGGCTCGCTCAGGATTGACCACCGGCTCACCGATGACTGGACGCTTTCGCTGCGCGCCAACATCGGGCGGGTTTCGGTCGATCGTCCCGGCGGCGCGCTGGGGGGCGGGAATGTCACTTTCCCCTCGGCGGGGTCGCGGCAGGACCGCCTCTCGACCCTGATTGCGGCGACTGCCAGCTATTCGGGCGATGTGTGGAGCTACGACGGGGCGCTTCAGTATAGTCGCTTTCGATGGGATTACGGAAAGCCGGTTGCCGGCGCTGGACCGCAGGTCACGATCCAGGGCCCCAGCGGACTGACCGCCGGCGTGGTCGGGCATCCCGGTTTCGTTTTCGACAGTCGCGAGGAAACCTGGCAGACGACACACCGGGCACAGCGCTCCATTGGCGAGCATAAGCTGACCGTGGGCGTCGATGCGATCCATTCGGATATCGGGCTGCTCGGCGGCGGAAATCCCGACGGAAATTACACCGTGCGGCTCACCGATGCGCAGCTCGGTGCGTTGGCGCAGGGCGGTGCAGGTCTTGGCCTCGGTGCAAGCGAGGTTCTCGCGCTCGATCCGGCGGTCATCAACTACGCGGTAGAGCTGCGCCCGCAGAGCTTCGGCACTGACCAGACTCAGCTCGCCTTCTATGTCGAGGACGAGTGGCAGCTTACGTCCCGGCTGACAGCCACGCTGGGCGTGCGTTATGATTACGACAGTCTCTCCGAAGAAGGCGGCAGAAGCGGCGACCACGATAACATCGCGCCGCGCTTTGCCCTGAATTATCGTCCCGATGCGCGGTCCACGCTGCGGTTCGGTGCGGGTCTCTTCTACGGCAAACTGTCCTACGCCGTCGTTTCGGACGCACTCCAGCGCAACACGCGGTCGCCGGGGTTCCTCAACCAACTCGCGCAATTGCAGTCCCTGGGCCTGCTTCCTGCGGAAGCCGACCTTTCCGATCTGACCTTCGATGGCAACCTCACCGTGTCACCGCAGTGCGCGACGGTTTCACAATGTCCCACGCCCGATGAGGTCCAGGAATTGCGGAATACCGCCGTCATAAACGAAGCCCGCATCCTAAGTCCGGCAGGCTACGACAATCCCTATTCGGTCCAGCTGAGCGCTGGCTACCAGTTCCAGGCGACCGACACGATCACCCTGGCCGCCGATCTGATCTACAGCCGTTCGCACAATCTGGTGCGTCTGCGCGATCTCAATGCGCCGACACTGTTCAGACCCGATCTCGCCAATCTGACGCAGGACAATATTGCGCTGTTGCAAGCCGCGCGGGACAATGCGTCACGCCTGGCTCTTGCGCAGCAACTGGGGCTGGTGCGTTCGCAGGCCGATGCCGATGCGTCGCGGCCAGTCTCGCGGCAGCCCGGTGGCGCGCGGCAGATCACCGTGTCCGAGACCGCCGGAGAGGCCGAATACACGGCGCTTCTTTTGCAGGCGAACAAGGCAAGGGGGGATGATTTCTACGGCTTCCGGCTCGCCTACACGCTGTCCAGCCTCGAGAACGACACCGACGACATCAATTTTCGCGCTGCCGATGGCAACGACTTCGCTTCCGAATGGGGCCCATCGGCAAACGACCGACGCCACGTCATTTCGGCAGTGGGCTTCCTCTATCCGACAGACGGCCTGACGCTCACCTTTGCAGGCCTCTTCCAGTCGGGCCAGCCCGTGAACTTCGTGCCGGACGCACGCATTTTCGGTACGCAGGATCTCAACGGCGACGGGGCAAGCTTCGGCGAGAATTTCGTCGGCAATTCAGATCGCTACCCGGGCGCGCGCAGGAATGCCGGCCGTTTGCCATGGTCGGCCACCGTCGATCTTGGTGCACGCTATGCGTTGCCGGTCGCTGGCGGGCTGCTCGAGGCCAGCGCCGATGTCTTCAACCTGTTCAATGCGAACAACGAGTCCGGCTTTGCAAATGCCGCTACCACCTCGAACCAGGTGCAGTTCGGCGGCGGTGCCTCCTTCTTGCAGCGCAATGCCGGTCCGCCCCGCCAATTCCAGTTCGGCCTAGCCTACAAGTTTTGAAAGTCGAATGCATGATGCCGGAGTGGATACAGAATTTTCAGGGTCTGATCGGAATTGCGGCAGTGCTCGTGATCGCTTGGACCATTTCGGAAAACCGCGAGGCGCGACCGGGATGGCGCTGGATTGGAGGTGCGCTGGCGTTGCAGTTCGCCATTGCTCTTGTCGTAACGCGGGTTCCCTTCGTGTGGACACTTGTGGGCTATGCCAACAGTGCGGTCTCGGCGATCGAACGCGCGACGCTGGTCGGGTCGAGCTATATGTTCGGCTATACCGGCGGAGCGCCCATTCCTTTCGTGCTCAGACCGGGCGCCGAGGAACCGGTCATCGTCGCCTTCCAGATCCTGCCGCTCATCATAGTATTCTCCGCAATCGCGGCGCTGCTCTGGCACTGGGGTATCCTGCGCGCTGCGGTTCGCGGATTGTCATGGATGCTGCGCAAGACCCTGGGTGTCAGCGGGGTGGTCGGACTGGGGGCCGGTGCGACAATGTTTCTGGGCGTCGTTGAGTCCCCGCTTGTTCTGAAAGCCTGGTTTGCGAGGATGAGCCGCTCAGACCTGTTTTCCATCATGGTGTTGATCATGGCCACGATCTCGGGCGCCATCCTGATCCTCTATGCGACGACCTTGTCGCAGACCGTGCCCAATGCGGTCGGTCACATGATCGTCGCCTCGTTGATATCGCTGCCCGCCGCGGTGCTCGTTGCCCGGCTTATGGTCCCGCCCCCAGTGGGTCCGGTGCCGGATAGCGACTCCGACGGTGAACCAGAAGCGGGTCTCAAATACGAAAGCAGCATGGATGCGCTGATCAGAGGCACTGCGGATGGCGTGACGCTGGTGCTCGCGGTGCTCGGGATCATCATCGTCATTTTCGCGCTGGTGAATGTTGCTGACCAGATCCTGTTCCAGTTTCCCGGGATCGACGGCGCGCCGCTCACCCTGCAGCGCATCTTTGGCTGGCTGTTCGCGCCCGCCATGTGGGCGATCGGAGTGCCATGGGATCAAGCGCCCGCCGCGGGCGGCTTGATGGGCACCAAGGCGATCCTCAACGAATATGTCGCCTATCTGGAACTCGCCGCACTTCCACCCGGGACGCTCGATCCGCGCACCTTGCTGATCGTGACCTATTCGCTCTGCGGTGTCGCCAACCTCGCCAGTGTCGGACTAATCGTCTCGACGGTTGGGACACTGTGCCCCGAGCGCCGCGGCGATGTCGCGGCTCTTGGAATGAAAAGCTGGCTTGCCGGCAATATGGTCTCGCTCATGACAGGCGCGGTCATCGGTATCGTCACTTAGAATTGAGGCCCGCGCAATGTTGGATGCAAAACTGCGACCGCTTATAGATCCTCCGCTCGATGTAGCCGGGAGATGGATCGCAAGGCGAGGGATCGGACCCAACGCGGTCACCCTCATCGGTCTTGTACCGGGCCTGGCTGCCGCAGTGGCGATCGCGCAGGGCGCGTTCGCCCTCGGGCTCGTCTTGGTTCTGCTCAACCGGCTTCTCGATGGTCTCGATGGCGCGGTAGCACGGGCGACCCGGCAGACCGATTTTGGCGGCTATCTCGATATCGTCGCCGACTTTGCTTTCTACGTCGCGGTGCCACTGGGCTTCGGCTTCGCGGCTCCAGCCAACACGCTTCCCGCGATGGTGCTTGTGGCCGCCTTCACGCTGACCGGCATCAGTTTCCTCGCTTTTGCGACGCTTGCCGCGAAACGCGGAGTCGCAACCGAGGCGCACGGGCACAAGAGCTTCTTTTACAATACCGGCCTCGCGGAGGGCACCGAGACGATCTTCGTGTTTGTGCTTATGTGCCTATGGCCCGAGAAGTTTGCGCTGTTTGCCTGGATATATGCGAGCCTATGCCTGCTGACAGTGATCCAGCGCAGCGCTCTTGCCCACGCGAAGTTCCGATCGGACACAATTGAATAGAAAGGGTTTCATAATGGGAGTTTTTCCATCGATCGAAGGCGA
Source organism: Sphingomonas sp. AX6 (assembly GCF_902506605.1). Taxonomy (GTDB): domain Bacteria; phylum Pseudomonadota; class Alphaproteobacteria; order Sphingomonadales; family Sphingomonadaceae; genus Sphingomonas. The sequence continues at coordinate 2,443,593 of NZ_LR733979.1, read as the reverse complement.
ACCCGGGCTCGACAAGGTCTTCAAGCGCTTTCCTCACAGCGTCGCTCCCTTGCTGGAATATCACGACCGGCTGCTGCGCGACCCGTCGCCCCTGACCGTGGCCGAGCGCGAGCTTATCGCTACCTATGTCTCGGGATTGAATTCGTGCACGTACTGTCATGGTGCGCACGTTGTCGCGGCACGCGCTTTCGGGATCGACGAGGCCTTGTTCGAGACGTTGCTGACCGACCTGGAAAACAGCGCGATCGAGGAAAAGATGAAGCCGCTCCTCGCCTATGTCGGCAAGCTGACCCGCACGCCTGCGATGATGGTCGAGGCGGATGCCCACCGGGTCTATGCGGCGGGATGGGATGAACGCGCGCTGTTCGACGCAGTCAGCATTTGCGGCTTGTTCAACCTGATGAACCGGATCGTCGAGGGCTCGGGAATAAAATCTAATCCGCTGGAGGCGGACAAGGCGGAGATGGATGCTCGCCTCGCGCGAATGGGCGGCAGCACCGACGATCCCCATCGGGGCGAGCGAAGCTACACGCGTCTGCTCGGCCTTTGGGATATTTCGCACGACGCCAGCTAGCGCTCGCCCCACCGGGAGGGGGAACGTTGGTTCAGAGCGTCGCGTTCAATCCGTTGATGGGTGCATTGGAGAAGGAACGTGATGGCCCGGCCGGTACTGGTATTCGACGTCAATGAAACCCTGCTCGATATCCGGCCGCTCGAGCCGTTGTTCGCGCGATGGTTCGAGGATGCAGGAGCAATGCGCCGGTGGTTTGCGCAAATGGTGCTCTATTCTCAATCGCTGACCCTTGCTGGGCGCTATATGCCTTTCGGAAGCATCGCCAGCGATGTGCTCGGCATGCTGGCAGCAATCGAGGATCGCGCCTTGCCCCAAGGCGCGGCGAGCGATCTCAAGGCCGCCACGACGCAGCTTCCCGCGCACGGCGACGTCGAAGACGGCCTCGCGTTCCTGCAAGAGCAGGGTTTCCGCCTGGTGACGCTGACCAACAGCGATTCCGATACGCAGGCGGAGCAGCTTTCCAATGCCGGAATTGCCCGCTTTTTCGAAGCCCAGTTCAGCGTCGATTCCGTGGAACAATTCAAGCCTGCCGCGGCAACCTATCGCCATGTCGCCACGTCGATGCAGGTCGATATGTCCCGATTGGCCATGATCGCCTGCCATTCATGGGACCTGCTCGGGGCCGCTGCTGCGGGGATGCAGCCCGTCTTCATCAGGAGAGACGGAAACAGCCAGCCCGGCTTCGCTTCAGCCGGAGTCCGGGAAATAGACCGCATAGACCAGCTTGCGGCGCTCGACTGGTAGAGTTTTTGTCGATTTTACACATGGACGGTGACGGGTGCGCCAGAAAGAAGTCGGCACTATGCGGAACAACGCCGGACTAGCCACGTCGTCTGGATATACTGACACCAAAATGGAGATGGCCGCGTGAGGAAGACACTGGCACTGGGAGCCCTAGCGATCGCCACGTCGCTTGCCGCCAAAAAGTGGGTGAAGTCCTCCCATCAAGAAACCCGGGAAGGTTTCATTTCTGGTGAGCGACACTTCGTCGATGTCGGCGGTATCCACATGTCGTGGGCGGAACGGGGGGAAGGCGTACCCGTAATCCTGCTTCACGGAATCCCCACATCGCCGGCGCTCTGGAGACACGTGGTTCCGCGCTTGTCGGGAGTACGCGCCCTTGCCTGGGAGATGGTCGGCTATGGCGATTCCATGGAGCAGGGCAAGGGCCGGGACATTTCAGTCGCTGCGCAGGCCGATCACCTTACAGCCTGGATGAACGAGATCGGCTTAGAGACGGCCGTAATCGTCGGCCATGACCTCGGCGGCGGCGTCGCCCAGATTTTCGCGGTCCGAAACCCGCAAATGTGTAGTGGGCTCTTCCTCACGAACGCGATCGGATATGATTCCTGGCCAATTCCGAGTGTGAAAGCGATGCGCGAAACCGGCGGGGTCGTCAGACATCTCCCGGATTCCGTGTTCACCATGCTGTTACTTACGCTTCTCTTGCGCGGCCACGACCGGCTAGATGCGGCCCTCGAAGCCTGGCGGCATCATGCCAGAAAATATGTTGATCACGGCGGGGCAGCGGCGATGGTTCGGCAGATCAACGCACTTGATGTGAACGATACCCTAGCTGTCTCCGAGCAGCTGGCGTCACTCAACATCCCGGCCAGGCTGGCCTGGGGGGAGGCAGACGGCTTTCAGAAGATCGAATATGGTGAGCGTTTCGCACGTGACCTCGGCGCGCCACTCAGGAGAATCCCCGGGGGCAAGCACTTTACCCCCGAGGATCATCCCGATGTCATCGCCGAGGAGATCATGGCACTCGTCAGGACCGCTCATCCGGAGGCCTAGTTCCTGACCCTCGTGCTTTACGAGCTCCCACAGCGAACATTCCCACGCTTCAGTTTATAGGGGCGCGCTCCATTCGCGTGCCGCAAAGGCCTCGTCGACTTCCGTATGGAACAGGTGATTGCTGTAGTTGGAAATCACCTTCACGCTGATAGCGAGGATTATCCCGAGAATGTGGGCCTCCGAGTATCCCGCCTCCAGAAACGCCTTGGCCTGAGCAGGTGAAGGATTACCACGCGTTTCCGACATCACGCGGGTGAACTCGGCGAGCGCGCGCAGCTTGGGTTCGGGGATTTCCTCGTCGCTGCGGATCGCGTCGGTCACTTCTGTCGGAACGCCGGACATGGTGTCGGCGAGCGTGCTGTGGGCGGCGACGCAATAATGGCACTCGTTTGCGCGGCTGACCGTGAGGAGGATGACTTCTTGCTCGACGGAAGAAAAACCAGCCTCCTTGCGAAACTTGTCGTATCCGAAGCTGTAGGTCGCCAGCAGAGCCGGAAGATTGGCCATGCCGGCATACATGTTGGGGACCATGCCCATGGTCTTCTGCGCCTGCTTGAGCGGAGCGCTAACGGCTTCATCCGTGTCGTCCGGAGTGCGTAGCGCAAGTTCGATCTGGTAAGTGTCTGACATTGTCAGCTCCCTGATAGTGATGGAAATTCGAAAAGGATTTGGCGCCTGGCCGCTAGCGGTATTCCGGATTGGGATGATCGAAATGGGTGCCGGCTTCCCAGGCATCCTTCTGGTTGCCAGGGACAGGATATCCGCCCGCCTTCTTGAGCATTGAGGCCATGTGCATCAGGTTCCATGCCATGAACGTCGTGTTCCGGCGGGTGAAGTCGTTGTCGAGCCCGACTTTCCCATCGTCGCCGTACGAAGGGCCGGGTCCCGCTTCGCCGATCCATCCGGCATCGGCCTGAGGGGGAACCACGTATCCCAGATGCTGGAGCGAATAGAGCATGTTCATCGCGCAGTGCTTGATGCCATCCTCATTGCCCGTGATGATGGAGCCCGCGGTCCGTCCGTAATAGACGTATTGTCCCCTCGCATTGGTTTCGCCGCTGTATCCGTAGAGCCGTTCGATCGCCCGGGTGCAGATGGATGACTTGTCCCCCAGCCAGATCGGCGTTCCGAGAACGAGTATGTCGGCGGCCAGGACCTTCTCCTGGATGGCGGGCCAGTCGTCGTTGTCCCACCCATGGTCACGCATATCGGGCTGAACTCCCGGCGCGATGTCGTAGTCGGCGAGGCGCAAGGATTGCGCGGCGACACCGTTCGCTTCCATGATCGCGATGGCATTATCCATCAAGAGCTGGGTGTGCGATTGCTGGTCGGATCGCTTGAGGCTGCAATTGAGAAAGAGGGCTGAAAGCCCTTGTCCGCTGAATTGGGTTTCGTCCGTCATGGTACTCCTTGCTTATGATGCTTCCCGGGCGGGTTCGTTCGCTCGATCCGGCAAGTTACATCCCGGTGACATTTTTTGCGCCAGACCATTGTAACCACGCGCCTCTTTCGCGCGAATACCCCTGTATGAGCCCGCCTCACCGACCGCTCAGATACTGCGGTTGTGAAGGGCCATTTTGACAAAAGGGGAGAACGATAATGCGATCGAAATTTCATCTCGGCGGAGCGCTTAAGGCCTGTGTCATCGCGGCCGTGGTCTTTCTCATGGCCGAGATGGCCATGGTTGCCCTTATCGAGGGCGAGAGCCCGTTCGGTCCGCCCCGCATGATGGCTGCGATCGTAATGGGCCGCGATGTCCTACCGCCACCTGCAACATTCGACCTGGGCATCATGATGGTGGCTATGATGGTGCATCTTGCCCTGTCCGTCGTCCTGGGGATCATCTGGGGCCTGATCCATTCGACCCTCGGACTTTCGAGATGGGTTGCCGTCGGCATTGCGGCGGTGTTCGGCTTGCTTGTTTATGCCGTCAACTTCTACGGATTTACCGCCCTGTTCCCCTGGTTCGAGATGGCGCGCGGCACGGTAAGCGCAGTGGGCCATGCGATCTTCGGAGTTGCCCTTGGCTGGGCTTACGGGGCCTATGTTTGCGAAACCGATGAGGCGCTCGCCTGATGCGCGAGCACAAGGTCGTATTTCCCGGGCCCTCCGGGACCTTGTCAGGAACGCTGGTCGAACCCCCGGGTCCGGCGCGGGCTTCGGCGCTTATAGCACACTGCTTTACCTGTACCCAGGCCAGTCTCGCGGCGACGCGCCTCAGCCGCAGGCTGGCGGAGCGGGGGCTGTCGGCACTGCGGTTCGATTTCACTGGTCTGGGCAAGAGCGAAGGCGATTTTGCCGAAAGCGGATTTGGCGCAAATGTCGAGGATCTGCTCGCTGCCGCATCGTATCTGGAATCCCGGCACGCGCCGGTCGCAGTGCTGATCGGGCACAGCCTCGGCGGCGCCGCCGCCATTGTCGCCGCCTCCCGCATTGCGAACCTCGAGGCCCTGGTCACGCTTGCCGCGCCTTCCGACGTCGCGCATGTTCTGGGCAATATCGATGGGGATCTCGAAGCACTCGGCCGGGACGGCTCCGTCGAGGTGTCGATCGGCGGCAGACCGTTTCGCATCGGTTCAGTGTTCGTCGAGGAAGCGCGCGAAGCCGAAGTGCTGACCGCCATGAAAAGGCTCGCCGTTCCCAAACTGATCTGCCACGCGCCGCTCGATGCGATCGTAGGGATCGAAAATGCCAGTCGCCTCTTTGAGGCCGCGATGCACCCCAAATCGTTTCTCAGCCTCGAGCACGCGGATCACCTGCTGACCAATTCTCGCGATGCCGACTGGATCGGCGATGTCATTGCCGCCTGGAGTTCGCGTCATTTCAAAAGCGACGAGGACGGACCTTCTCCGGCCGGCAAGGGCACTGTCGAGGTGGCGAGCGTCCAGAAGGGCTTCGCGGTCGAGATCACGGCCGGTCCGCATAATTTGCGCGCCGACGAGCCGGCCTCGATCGGAGGGGCCGACACCGGTCCGACACCCTATGACCTCCTGTTGGGAAGTCTGGGAGCCTGCACGGCAATGACCATCCGGATGGTTGCCGAACGCGAGAAGATTCCGCTCGACACCGTCACCGTGACGCTCGATCACGACCGCAATCACCAGACCGATTGTGATCACTGCGACGACAGTTCGACGCGGATCGAGGGGATCAACCGGACGGTATCGATAGCGGGAGACATGTCCGCGGCCGAACGCGATAGGCTCCATGGCATTGCCGATCGCTGTCCCGTCCACCGGACGTTGACCGGCGAACTGCACATCCACGATATCGCTGGTGAGGTGGAACCCGGCAGATGATCTGGAACAGCCCGGCCTTCGATGCCGAGCTCGCGGTCGGAACTGTCCTGCTCGAGGTTTGCGGCGAGGAATATTCGCACGATCTTCTGATGTGCAAGGTCGCAAAGTCGCGCGGGGCATCCGGCCCGATCAGGCTTCTTGCGCGCCAGCATGGAACCGAGCGTGAGATCGAACTCGATTGGCAGAGCGGTCACCGAGCGCCCGTTGCTCCTCGCGGCACTGGATGCTCGCCGTTCGGTCTAGAACCGGCTTGGAGACTTGGCCCAGCTCAGCAGCCGGTGGTCGAAAGAAGCCTCGAGGCTCGGCTTCACGATCCAGAAGTATGGCGAGACGTCGAAGTCCCGAGGGGTAAACAGGCTGTGATGACGAATGTGGAGAATGTCGCGTATGCACCCGTCGCAGGGGGGATTTCTGCTGAGTTCACGTGTGATTTGCGGCAGTATGGGATAAGCGAGCGTATCGGGGCCGCTGACTGCCGGGGCGAAGCGGACCACGAGCGTCCGATTCTCTTAGATTGCTGCTCGAAAGGGGCCGGTCCACTTTCCACGAACCTACGCCATTTGCGTCACCCGAACGGATGGCAGCTTCCCGGGGTTAGCTCATGGCTTGGCGAACGACCGATTTTGGGGCGCAAAGCAGACGGCCGACGAGCCCGATTACAGATCCCCGCACTTTCTCTGCCCCCAGTACCGCTTCCATTTAGCGGCGAGGCCAGACCGAACCATTGCGCAGGAAAGATCAGTGCCGCGGGAAGTACGGCACCAAGCCCCTATGCGGCCCCGCGCCGCACTGCCGGTGGAACGGCATATCAAGGGCAGGCCCCGGACCAACACATGCCCCTCGCGCGATCGGCCAGTTGACTTGCCTACAAGTCGAGCCAGGCCGTCGCGAGCCGCCTCGGCACTCGCGGCGGGGCAGGGATGACCGGTACTGCATGTCCCATCCATTTCACGGGCGGCGATTCCGGCCAATCGCACACGAGGACCTTCGGCGCACCAGATTGGCCCGTCGCCGTCCCATACCCGGGTCGGGGTACACTTGAATGTAGTGCCAGCTGGAATGGCTTGAGCAAGGATCAGGGCTAGGATCACAAAGAGTTGATCGCGCCGATGATCCCGACGACGAAAGCGCCGACGACAAACGCGGTCATCACCCAATACTCGATAGCAATGGCTCGCTGCTTCCAGCGCGGTTCGTCAGATTCGTGCCTGCTCATTGGGGCCAATATGCAGATCGGGGCCTTGTAGGACAGGGTTACGTTGCCCCTTGCTCAACGCGGCACGACCGAACTGGTGGCAAAATGGGCTGGCGATCGCTCGCCAGCCCAGTCTTGTAAGCGATCATTCAATCGCTTCGGGTCGCAAGAGCTACCTTACCGGTTAGAATGACAATTTAATTGTACAGAATCGTCATGAAAGCGCTTTTCACAAGGGTTTCACGATTGTGGGGCGTCAGTTCAACGCCCCCTCCGCGGGGTCTGTGAGTTTCTCGATGCGGCGGAGTATCGCGACAAAAGTAAGATGTCCGTCAACGTCCCCTTGGGCGGACAACTCATCCGCCCGTTGTGCGGCGTGAAACCATGCGTCCGCCCCGTGCCGACTGATCAACATGTTGGCCGCCGCCCATAGTTCTTGTCCGCGGTCTATCTACGCCCAGCCTGCCATCACTGCGACGACAGTCAAAATCATTAGGATCGAGACAGCCGCGAGACGCACCGCTGTAAAGCTAGGACGGCACATTGCCTGCATCGCTTCTACGCCGCACCCAAAGCTCGTCCGTGCGATGCATCTGAACGAGATCAGGCGGGAACTGCCGGGCCTGAAGAGTAATAAGATCGTCGAAGTCGCCATGAAGCCAACGGTCCTGATCCTGCGGCATCAGCAGCACCGGCATCCGATCGTGGACCGGAAGGATCGCTTCATTGGCGTCGGTCATCACTCCGGAATAGACCGCACCCCATTCGGCGCTCTCGCGCCAAAGTCCCGCCCATGCCGCAACAGGCTGGTCCTTCACTGAAAACCAGGTGCGGGTTTTGCTTCCTTTCGGCCCCTCCGCCTCGGCAAACTCGGTGAGAGGTATTAGGCAACGCCATTGCGGCTTGCGCGCCAAGCCCACCCACATGCCTTTGCCCAGGTCGCGCACGTTGTTGACCGGCTTGGGCTTCGATCCTGGTTTCATCGTCTTCAGGCGAAGCGGGAATCCCCAAACCATCGATTGGAGCACGCGACTATTGTCACCGGTGCGGATGACCATTCCTGGGTAGCCCGGCAGGACTTCTTCGGCGGCGTTAAATGGCGTCTCGACCTTTGCACTGAAGATGCTCGCGACCTCTGCCGCGGAGCGCCTGAGTTTGTACAAATTGCACATCTTATTGGCGCTCCTTCCACGAAACATAGAGATCAGTGGCGATAATCGCGAGTGTGCCGAGCAGAATGATAGCGGAGACGATTGCCATCTCAACTTCGTAGCCGATTTTGCATCCGCTTCCATTCGCGTTCCGAAGGTCCCCAGTTTGGAACGCTCGCGGGCATCAACGAGGACTTTAATTCCGAAGCCCGGCCGCCGCATTTGCGGCACTTGAACTTTTTGGCATTCACCGCCGCCGAGCTCGGCCAACGATGCAGCGTCGCCCATTGCATCAACTCAACCGGATCGACCGAACCGTGCCGCCCGCAGTTGCCGCATTTGGGCGCCACCATCACCTTGTGTCGAGCCCAGTCCGCCCAAACTCGTAGACGGATACTTGCGCCCATAAATCACAGCGACAGGGTGAGCTGGTTCCGATCGGCAACAACGAGCGGTCGTTCCAAAACGTCGACGATGCAGTTCGCAATCTCCAGCGCGGCGCGCTCCCGCATCTTTTCCGAGGGCATGGTTAGCCCGACCTTCGCCCAAGCCGGGGCACCGGATAGCGCTGCTACGATTCGATCCTGTTCCATACGCAGAAACTAGAACAGAAACAGAACGCAGATCAAGCTATCATTGATGCTGCCGGTCATCCGATCATTCTATCCTGCACGGCCTGGCCAACCTCAGCGACCGCCGGCGCCTAGGTCAGTTGCCAATCGAGATATCGGCGAACTTCAATCACGTCAGCTGTGCTGCTTGATCGCATCAGGTCGAGTGGGGGGTGGCCGTCGAACAGCGGTGCGCTGTTTGGCGACCTTAGCCATCTAGCGGCCCGCCCTGGAAGCAGGCTTTCAAGCGCGGCATAGATACCCAGCAATGCCGAGAGTCGCAGCGTGGCCTGCTCCAAGACTGTCGCCGAAGCAGTCCGTGCTTCAAACTCAGCATCGATCAGCGTCCGCCCGAGAACCTGGTACTGTTCGACATCGCTGAGTTGCCACACGCGAGCGATATTGCGAAACGTACGAAGTCCGGCGTTCAGCATGTGAGAGGTAGCATCGGTCATTCGGTGGCTCGCTTGCCGCGTGTGTGCCGGCAATCAATTGTGGGACTACCGCTCATAACTTCCCCTTTGGATTTCTCCGACGAACGGTAGCCCTGCTCAAATCGACGTTGCTGAAAAGCCCGTTGCGGCGATTCAGCTCCTGCGGGGTGACGAGACCCGCAGCGAGATCATCGTCGTCTTGTTTTCTTGCTCGCGCTTTCTCGGCACGGTGCTCCGCTGGATCAAAGGTCGCCTGGTGTCCAGTCCTCGCGCGACGGGCTTTGTCGCGCAGGGCGCGCAAGTCTGGTGGCGTCGTATCGGTCAACGAATGCGGCTTTCGACAGCTGTCTCAAATGCGCTTACGGATCTGTGTTCCACGGAGAGGTGTCATCGCGCATCTTTGGCTGGGTTGGGCCAAAATATTTCGCTGCCGAACTTACCCGAAAGCCTTTGGGAAGAGTTCCCGGCGTACCGTCAGTGAACGCCTGCCACGTTCCCCCTACCCTGCGTAAATGCACAGCGTGGTGGTTGCCGGCGGCGAACAAGTCCAGTTCGAGCGCCTCTGCCTTCAGCGGAATATCGATCACGGTTGGCCCAATATGATCTGCCCCCATGAACCGGACAATCTGACCGACCTTTGCCAGGATTTGAGGCAGGTCGTCCGGGGCGAAACCTTCTGGAATGCAGATTTTCATTTCTCGACGCCGGAAGGTGTGGGGGTACCCAAGTGATCGATCCGCAGCTGGCCAACCGAATATTCCGGCATCACGTTCCCCGTCGCAGAACGCCTGGAAGTTGCTTGGTCTAGGTTCTCACGCATCCTCGCCGCTCCAAGGCTCCTTCCCAGGAAACATTTTTGGTCCGGGCGGGCTGTGTAAATGGGGGAGCGAGTGGAGGGTAAATTCGACCGGCATTGCTTCCACCGTGCCGTCTGTGAATACGTCCCAACCTTGACCTTCACGGTACCGTAAATCAGACCCCTGAAGTCTGCCGTTGTGAGAAAAATCCAGCTCGTGATGATCTTTCAATACACGGATGTCGATGGGAAGGACGAATAGGTCCGTTCCCCCTGTGATTTTCAGGACGTCCACAATCTTGTTGAATAATCCGGGCAATTCGTCCGTCGAGATCTTGCCAGGGATGTAAAAACGCATGTCCGGTCCTCCTCATGTCGGAGCGACCGGCCGAAGCCGGGTGTTCGTAACCTGAGCTCTCGCCAAGGCGCCCCCGCCTTTAGGCGAAGCCCTGGACATACGCGACGGCCACCCGGCCGCATGTATGCGACCGGCCGAGAGCTCTGAGGTTACGACGCCCCACTGCTGGGAGTTACCAGCAATAATTCGAGCATCGCAAATTAGCTTATAGGCCGCAACATCATATTTGTTCGCACGTCCGCCTGCGGCGGTTGCGCTCGACGCAGTGTCAAAGTGCAGTAGCGCTTTGACACTGCGTCGAGCGCTCGAAATTAACCCATACGTTGGTACGGATTGAGACGTACATTTTTTTCAATTCTTCAGTAGGTTACGACCGTAACGAGCAATAGAATTAAGGTAAGGGTTCGAATCCCACCCTGTCCGCCAAGGTGAGGTGGAAGACCAATGGCGAAACAGTCAATGTTTGCCAAACGCGTGCTGATCGTCGTGGCCATATCGTGCTTTGCGGCGTTTAGCGCATGCTCGTCGCCCAGCACTACGTTGCGCTATCGATTAACGGTGGTTGTCGAAACGCCTGAGGGTTTGCGCACAGGTTCCAGCGTCGTCGAAGTGAAGGGCGCGCTCAGCCGCGCCTTTCCTGGTCCGGAGGCAGGCGGTTTTCGTATGAACTCACGGGGCGAGGCCACGCCTGTCGATTTGGGTAGCGGCGATTATCTGTTCGCCATCTTCGGGTGGGTGGACCCACCCACCCGAACCTTCACCATGTTGACGGCCCCCTTCAAAGATCAGATTCCGCCCCGAAATCCCGATCCCAGCGCCGGCGGCGAATCCTTGATGGAGCAATTCGGAGCGCTTGCTGACGTAAGCGGTGTTCGCGAAGTCGAACAGGACGACTATCCGGCCCTCGCCATCTTTGCCGACAGGAACAACCCTTATTCGGTTCGGTTCATGCCCGCGACCGAATTACAGACCGTCCTGCCGGGATATCGCATCGTTCGGATGACGGTGGAAATCACTGATGCGCCGGTTTCAAACCAAATTCATGCAATACTGCCTTGGGTTTACTGCACCGACCTTGATTTTCTGAATCCTGAAATAAAAAGGAGCTGGCTTAAGCCTTTTCCGAAATACCCAATTGAACAGTTCCCAGAATATCAAAAGTCTGGGACTGGTGCCTTCATTCAAAGAATAGCGGGCAAAGACAGGTCAAAGTTGCAGCCGTTCCTGCCAAAACGACCACAGATCCGACCGGCGAGAGAACCCGGCGATCGAGCAACTTAGGGCCTGACCACGTTTGGGGATGGATTTAAACGGCATCTATCGACCGCTTACCCCCGCCCGATCAACCGCTGCGCGATCTGGTCGGCAACCTCGCTCTCCGGCGCGCCGGAACGGTCGCTTTCGTCCCACACTTCGACCAGGCGATCGGGGATGCGGGCGATACGGCTTTCGACTTCGGCGCGGTCGCCCTTGCCGAGATATTCCAGACCGACATTGATGATGCCGCCTGCGTTGATGACGTAATCGGGGGCATAGAGAATGCCGCGCTCATGCAGGCGTTGTCCATCAGCGCGCGTCGCGAGCTGGTTGTTCGCGCCGCCCGCTACAGCCTGGCACTTCAACGCCGCGATCGTGCCTTCGGTCAGCACCGCGCCCAGTGCATTGGGGCTGACGATATCGGCCTCGATACCCAGGATAGCGGTCGGGTCGGCGGTTTCCGCGCCCAGTTCCGCCGCGAATTGCGCGACGCGGTTCTGGTCGACATCGGCGATGGTCAGGCGCGCCCCGTCCTTGGCCAGCAACTTGGCGAGCCCGCCGCCGACGCTGCCGATGCCCTGGATCGCGACATGCACGCCCTTCATGTCGTCGGCACCCAACGCGCGCTTGGCCGCGGCCTTGACCCCCAGATAGATGCCCATTGCGGTGAACGGTCCCGGATCGCCGCCCGCGCTACCCTCACCCACCGGCAGGCCGCTGACATGGCGGGTCTGCGTCGCGACCACCTGCATCCGCGCTTCGGACATGCCGACATCTTCTGCCGTCACATAGCGCCCGCCGAGCGATTCGACCGCGCGACCGAAAGCCTCGAGCTGTGCAGTAGTGATGACGTCGCCCGGATTGGCGGCGAGCACCACGCCTTTGCCGCCGCCCAGCGGCAGGTCGGCCATCGCGTTCTTGAAACTCATGCCGCGCGACAGGCGCAGCGCGTCGGTGATCGCCTGATCGGTATTGGCGTAATGCCAAAAGCGCACGCCACCCGCAGCCGGTCCCAAATTGGTCGAATGCACCGCGATCACCGCCTGCAACCCCGAATCGGGATCGGTGAACAGGTGAATGCCTTCGTGATCGTCGAAGTCGGCAAAGCCCCAATTGGTCAGCACGCGCACATCCTTCACGGTGCCGATGCGGATCGGGTCGCATGTGCAAACGCCTGACGGGATGGCCGGGTGGACGCAGCTAGCCGGTGCCGGGATCGGCGGAAAATGGGGCGACCGACGGGACTTGAACCCGCAACTTCCGGCATCACAAGCCGACGCTCTAACCAATTGAACTACGGTCGCCGTAGAGCCGCGCGATTAGCGTCCGGGGGCGGCTCGGGTCAAGCATATCGGTGGGTTTCGCGGCAAACGCAAGATGCGTTCGCGCGCGCCGTGTCATGGATATGTAACGTGCGTCAGCAAGGGCGCGGATGGAACGAAATGCTGACAGCGGGCATGAAAGAATGATGTCGAAAACGCTCGAAATGAATGCCGCACCGAATCTGGGCTCGGGTTGGCCGATCGAACCGGTGGTCGAACGGCTGGTCGCGCAGCGCGGGGTTCAGCGCGTGCCCTCGCCCAAGCTCGATCTGTTCATCCGCCGCGATTTTCTGGATGACGCAATGTGCGCCGATCTGATCGCGATGATCGATGCGCGGCGGCGACCGTCGACCGTGTCGGATTACAATGGCGATGCCGCGTTTCGCACGAGCGAAACCTGCGACCTCGACAGCGTCGATCCGCTGATTGTGCGATTGGACGCAATGCTGCACGCGTTCATCGGCCTGGACCCCTCACATGGCGAGCCCGTCCAGGGCCAGCGCTACGCCGTCGGGCAGGAGTTCAAGGCGCATACCGATTATTTCGAGCCGTCTGGCGTCGATTTCCATCGCTTCTGCTCGGAATCTGGCAACCGCACCTGGACGGTCATGGTCTATCTGAACACCCCGGATGCGGGGGGCGCGACCCGGTTCAAGGCGATCGATAAGACCGTGCAACCAGAGGCAGGCAAACTGCTCGCCTGGAGCAATTTACGCGCGAACGGCACGCCCAATCCGTCGACGCTGCACCATGGGATGAAAGTCCGCAGCGGGAAGAAATACGTCATCACCAAATGGTTTCGCGAACGCCGGTGGGATCGGCGCAACGGCGCGTGACGGCCACCCACGAAAAAGGGAGCGGCAATGCGCTCCCCTTCCCATTTGATTGAAGTCGATATGTTCGTGGTTACGGGCTGACCGGACTGTCTTCGTCATCATCCACCGCGACGATCGCGGCGATGATCGCTGCGGCACCGACGGCGATCGCGAGGATGCCCGCAGCGCCGCCACCCAAAGCGTTCGATTCCTCGGTTGCCGTCGCTGCACGCGGTTGCGCGATGGAAAGGCCGCTAGCGGGGTTGGCCATTGCTGGCGCAACCGCGAGTGCGGCGGCGGCAATGCTCATGGAAATCTTGGTAAGCATAACGTCTCCTCTACTACCCGCTTACGGGCTTACCGGTTCATCATCGTCGTCGGTGCCGACCACGAGAATGATCGCACCGGCGACGACCGCCAGCGCCCCGATCGCGGCAGCGACACCGCCCCCGGCGAGTTCGGAACCCTCCGTCGTGGCGGACGACGCGCGGACATTTTGAAGCGACAGTGAAGACGCGCTGTTGGCGGCAAGCGCAGGCGTGGTAGCAGTCGCCACCAGCGCGACCGACGCCATAAATGTTTTAAGCATGGAATACTCCTTCAACGACTTCGCCAGAGCGAACGCCAGCGCGATATCAAGGTTCCCGAGACATTCGGTCGAATGCCGGCCGCCTGGGTTGAATCGAGTTCGGGCACACCGCGTCAGCCGCAAAAAAAGGCCTGCCGCCCGACCATGGACGACAGGCCTTTTCATGGTGGGCGCGACAGGGATTGAACCTGTGACCCCACCCGTGTGAAGGGTGTGCTCTACCGCTGAGCTACGCGCCCACGAAACCCGCGTTGCCGCCGGCCGGGACGCGAGCCTCTAGGCAAAGCATCGGGGCTTGTCCAGCCCCGCGCTTTTCAAATCAGTTGACGGCGTCTTTCAGGCCCTTGCCGGCCTTGAACTTGGGCTGGGTCGATGCCTTGATCGTCATCGGTTCGCCGGTACGCGGATTGCGGCCCGTCGATGCCTTGCGTTTCGATACCGAAAAAGTGCCGAACCCGACCAAGCGCACTTCGTCGCCCTTTTTCAGGGCGCCGGTCACCGAATCAAATACCGCCTCGACCGCTTTTTGCGCATCCCCCTTGCTCAGCCCGGCGTGATCCGCAACCTGGCCGATAAGCTCTTGCTTGTTCATATCCCTTAGAACCCCTGTTCTGAATAAGCAGAATTTCGTCTTTACGAGACTCGCGACGCATTAGCGTCGGTGGGGCAGTAAGGCCGGTGATTCGCCCAGAGTCAAATTGTTCGGGCGAATCACCTTTTGAGATACTGCGAAAAAGCGTCGCTAAATCAGTGGCGAACCGCGCCCCCAATGCCTGGAACGATGTGCGGTGGCTGGGCGGCCAGATCGTCGGCCTCGCTCCATTCGATCGCCTCAAGCGGGCCGGTTAGCGCCAAGCGTAGCACTTCGTCCACATGTGCGACCGGAATGATTTCAAGCCCTTCGCGAATGTTGTTCGGAATTTCCGCCAAGTCCTTTTCATTCTCGTTCGGGATCAACACGGTCTTGATCCCGCCGCGCAGAGCCGCCAGCAGCTTCTCCTTCAATCCGCCGATCGGCAACACGCGACCGCGCAGCGTCACCTCGCCGGTCATCGCGATGTCCTTGCGCACCGGCACCCCGGTCAGCGTCGATACGATCGAGGTGACCAGGCCGATGCCCGCCGACGGGCCGTCCTTTGGCACCGCGCCTTCGGGCAGATGGACGTGGATGTCCTTACGATTGAAGATCGACGGCTTGATCCCATAGCTGGGGGAGCGCGCGCGGACGAAGCTGAACGCGGCCTCGACCGATTCCTTCATCACGTCGCCCAGCTTGCCGGTCGTCTTGATCGCGCCCTTGCCGGGAACCGTCACGCTTTCGATGGTCAGCAATTCGCCGCCGACTTCGGTCCAGGCCAGCCCGGTGACGCCACCGATCTGATGCTCCTCCTCTCCAATGCCGAAGCGATATTTGCGCACGCCTGCGAACTCGTGGAGATTTTCAGGCGTGACGGTGACGCTCTCCGTCTTCTTTTCCAGAATCCGGCGCAGCGCCTTGCGCGCCAGCTTCGCGATCTCGCGCTCGAGCGTACGAACCCCGGCTTCACGCGTATAATAGCGGATCAGGTCGCGCAGCGCGCCATGTTCCAGCGTGAACTCGCCGTCCTTCAACCCGTGCGCCTCGACTTGCTTGTCGATCAGATGGCGTTCGGCGATCTCGACCTTTTCGTCTTCGGTATAGCCTTCGAGGCGGATGATCTCCATCCGGTCGAGCAAAGGCTGTGGCAGATTCAGCGTATTCGCGGTGCACACGAACATCACGTCCGAAAGATCGATGTCGATCTCCAGATAATGGTCGTTGAATTTGTTGTTCTGTTCGGGGTCGAGCACTTCGAGCAGCGCCGATGCCGGATCGCCGCGGAAATCCTGGCCGAGCTTGTCGATCTCGTCGAGCAGGAACAGCGGATTGCTCGCTCCCGCCTTTTTCAGGTTGGTGACGATCTTGCCCGGCAGCGAACCGATATAGGTCCGTCGATGCCCGCGAATCTCGGCCTCGTCGCGCACCCCGCCCAACGACTGGCGGATAAACTCGCGCCCGCACGCCTTGGCGATCGACTTGCCCAGCGACGTCTTGCCCACGCCGGGCGGGCCGACCAGGCACAGGATCGGACCTTTCAGCTTGTTGGTGCGCGCCTGAACCGCGAGATATTCGACGATCCGGTCCTTGACCTTTTCCAGCGCATAATGGTCCTCGTCGAGAATTCCCTGCGCGACTTCGAGGTCTTTTTTCAGCTTCGACTTCTTGCCCCAGGGCAGTCCCAACAGCACGTCGAGGTAATTGCGCACGACCGTCGCCTCGGCCGACATCGGTGCCATCGTCTTGAGCTTTTTCAGCTCCGCCGTCGCTTTGGTCCGCGCTTCCTTTGACAATTTCAGCGTTGCGATCTTCTGCGTCAGCTCGGCAACCTCGTCGCCTTCGCCCTCCTCGCCCTCATTGCCGAGTTCGCGCTGGATCGCCTTCAACTGCTCGTTGAGATAATATTCGCGCTGGGTCTTTTCCATCTGGCGCTTCACGCGGCCGCGGATTTTCTTTTCGACCTGCAATACGCCGAGTTCGCCCTCCATGAAGGCAAACACCATTTCCAGACGCTTTTGGGGATCGGTTTCGACCAGCAGCGACTGTTTGTCGGCGACCTTGACCGCGATGTTCGACGCAACCGCATCTGCAAGCCGCGAAGCCTCGTCCAGCTCCGACAATTGCACTGCGGTTTCCGCAGGCAGTTTGCGGTTGAGCTTCGCGTAGTTCTCGAACTGATCGACCACCGAGCGCATCAGCGCCTGTGCTTCGGGGCCTTCGATCGCCTTCTCCTCGACTGCAGACACGGTCGCGGTCAGGTAACCGTCGGCCTCGGTCAACCCTTCGAGCTTTGCGCGTTCTTTGCCGGACACCAGCACGCGCACGGTGCCATCGGGCAATTTCAGCAATTGCAGAACCTCTGCCGTAACGCCGATATCGTACAGGTCGTCGCGCGAAGGATCGTCATTGGCGGGGTCGAGCTGCGCGACCAGGAAAATCTCCTTGTCGTCGGCCATTGCGGCCTCGAGCGCGGCGACCGACTTGTCGCGGCCGACGAACAGCGGCACGATCATGTGCGGAAACACGACGATGTCGCGCAGCGGAAGTACGGGATAGGTAGAACGCATGAATGCTCCGAATACGCCCAATGAGGCTTTGTCAGGCTCTATATGGGGAGTGCGAACAAAGCATCAATCGGTGATGCTGGCGAGTGCGTTTCTGCTCGGCTTGGCGCTTGTTTCGCCTGTCGTTGCACGGACTTTGCAAGGCACGCCGGGAATGCCTGCGATTACCGAACGGACCAAGGCGTCGGGCGGAGCATTGTCGCCCGAACGCGCCGCGCTGAGGATGAAGGTTGCCGAACTCGATCTCGAAATCTTTCCCGAAACCCGGCGGATAAAGGGCGTGGCAACGCTGACGCTCGCCAACAGCACCGCACTCGACCGGCTGCTGATCGACCTCGACCGGAATTTCACCGTCAGCGCAATCTCGATTGACGGCAAACCGCTGGCGAAAGGCGCATGGACGAATCCGGAGGGCGCGCTTGCCATCACGCTCCCAGCACGTGCCGCAGAAGGCGGCACGATCGTCGCGCGGATCACCTATGAAGGCGAACCCCATGTCGCCGTCCGCGCGCCCTGGGACGACGGCTTCGTATGGAGCGAAGTGAACGGCCAGCCCTGGCTCGCGACCACGGGGCAGGGCTATGGCTGCGACCTGTTCTGGCCATGCCTGGACTTTCCGCAAGGCGAGATCGGCAAGATGACGATGCGGATCACAGTGCCCAAGGGCCTGTCCGCGCCTGCCAACGGCAAGCTGCTCGGGGTCGATCGCCTTTCCGACGGACGCACCCGCTGGAACTGGGAATCGGGTAGCATCAACCCCTATCTCGTCGCGCTCAGCGTCGGCCCGTACACAGAGATCAAGTCGGCGTACAAAAGCCGCTTCGGCAACACTTTCCCGATGCATTACTGGCACGTCACGGGGCGCGACCAGCAGGCCGCAGGGCTGTTCGCCGAATTCGCGCCGACCATCGACTTCTTCGAAGCCCTGATCGGCCCCTACCCGTTCCCCAACGAGAAACTGGGCGTGGTCGAGACGCCGTATCTGGGCATGGAGCACCAGACGATCAACGCTTACGGCAACAATTACCGCAAGGACGAAACCGGGTTCGATTGGCTGTTCCACCACGAACTGGCGCACGAATGGTTCGGCAACCAGATGACGGCGGCCGACTGGGACGATTTCTGGCTGCACGAAGGCTACGGCCAGTATATGCAGCCGCTGTACGGCCTCTGGCGCGAGGGCGAGGCGCGCTATGCGACGATGATGGATGCCCAGCGGCAGAACATCCTCAACCGCGCGCCCATCGTGTCGGGCCGCGCCCGCACGTCCAACGACGTCTATGAACTCGATCTCGGCGGGCCGGGGCAGGACATTTATTACAAAGGCGCGTGGGTGCTCCACACGCTGCGAAACACCATCGGCGACGACGCTTTTTTCCAGGTCACCCGACGGATCGTCTATGGCCGTCCCGATCCCAAGCCCGGCAATTTCGAACCGCGCTTTGCCACCACCGACGAGTTCGTTACGCTGGTTCGCGAGGTGACGGGACGCGACTATAGCTGGTTCTTCGACGTTTATCTCCGCCAGGCGGCGCTCCCCGAACTGGTCGAGACGCGCGAGGGCAATCGGCTAACGCTGACCTGGAAGGCACCGGACGGAATCCCCTTCCCGTTACCGGTCGAAGTGCAGGTAGGCGGCAAGGTTCGCCTACTCCCGATGACCGGCGGCACCGCCACGCTGGACATTCCCGCCGGCGCGCACATTGTGGTCGATCCCATGGCCCGCCTCCTCAAACGCTCCGCCGCGATCGAAGCGATGCAGGCGCAGCGTGTGGGGGGTTGAGCAAATTTCCCACCCCACCCGTTCGTGCTGAGCTTGTCGAAGCACTGTCCTTTCTTTGTGCCAAGAGGGACAGCATTTCGACAAGCTCAATGCGAACGGGATTATCGGGGTCAGGGAACGATCGTGATGAACAGATAAGCCGCGAAAATCACCAGATGCACCACCCCCTGCAACACCGTCGTCCGCCCTGTCCCCAACGACAGGATCGACACGATGAACGACAGGATCAGGAGCGTCAGTTCCTTCGGCCCTATGCCTAACGACAAGGGCAGGTCGAGGAAGATCGACACCATCGCCACGGTGGGAATGGTCAGGCCGATCGTGGCCAGCGCCGACCCCATTGCCAGGTTCAGGCTGGTCTGAAGCCGATTGCGCCGCGCGGCCTTGACCGCAGCCAGGCTTTCGGGCGCGAGCACCAGTCCGGCGATGAACACGCCGACGATCGTCAACGGCAGACCGGCGGCAATGACCGCCCGTTCCAGCGTCGGGGCCAGGTCCTTGGCCAGCAACACGACGCTGACCAGTGCCACCACCAACAGTCCGAACGCGATCCAGCTTTGTTGATCGGTCGGCGGTTCGGCATGGACGTCTGCGGGCAGTGCGCCCTGTCCTTCGGGAAGGAAATAATCACGGTGCCGAACCGTCTGGATCACGACGAACGTGCCGTAGAGAATCAGCGAGGTGACCGCGACGAAGATCAGTTGCGACGTCGCATAGAACGGCCCGGCGACGCTGGACGTATAGTTGGGCAGCACCAGGCTGAGCACTGCCATCGCCGACAGCACGCACAATGCCGCACTCACGCCGCGCAGCATGAAGCGCTGCTCGTGATGCCGCACCCCGCCGACCAACAGACAAATGCCGACGATTCCGTTCAGAATGATCATGATCGCCGCGAACACCGTATCGCGCGCCAGCGTCGACGCATCACCCGATTCGGACAGCATCAGCGAGACGATCAGCGACACCTCGATCACGGTCACCGCGACTGCCAGCACCAATGTCCCGAACGGTTCGCCGACCTTGTGCGCCACCACTTCGGCATGGTGGACCGCGGCGATGACGCTGCCGATCAGGATGACGATCGCCGCGCCGATCCCGACGGTGCCCAGCTTGGCCAGCCCCAGCGCGACTGCAGCAATGCCGAGCAAAGGAAACACCAGCGACCAATAGGGAAGCGTCGACTTTTCGAGGATCGCGCGTTTCGTACCCGGCGGCACCGTCGTTTTGATGTCGGTGGTCATTCAATCCCCTGTCGTGTGGCGGATCACCCCACCGGACGATCGCTTCCGCCTCTATCTAGGGCGTGACGCCTGATTGGAACCCCGCAGCGAAAATCATTTCGCGCGCAGCATCGACCAGAAGACCGGACCGTCCGGCACGCGCCAGCGCTCGATCACTTCAAACCCCAGCGACCGGTAGAAGCCGAGATTGGCCTCGTTCGCCGTCTCAAGATAGGTGGGTGCGTCGGTCGCTCGCATCAGGCCTGCCTGCACCGCAGCACTGCCCAGCCTCCTGCCCTGCGCGGCCACGGCACATCCGGCGATGTGCAGATACCAGAAGGGCGAGGTCGGAAAATGCGCCTTGATCGCCTCAACCAGCAGTCTGGCACGGGGCAAACCAGGTCCGAAAATCCAGAGCGCGCGCACTTTGTCCCACCAGCCAAAATGGCGGTCGTTTGTCGCTGTGCCCGGCGGCCGCCACAAGGTCACCGCAGCGACATCGGGCGTTACCAGCCGAAGGTTGGCGGCATCGCTGTCGTACAGCATCGCGAACAGCCGGGGTAGCCGCCGCGCGCGGTCGCGATCGTCGGGGAACATGAAGCGCATTGCCGGATCGTCACGGAATGCATCTGCCAGAGACGCGATCGCCCGGCGGCGATCCGCGGGACCAGCCACGCGGATGCCCCCGTCGGGCCTTGGATCAGGCCGCGTCGCCGCCGCTGGCCTTTTCCTTCTTGGCATAGACGCGGACCGGTTCCTTGCGGCCCTCGATCACGTCCTTGTCGATCATCACTTCGTCGACGCCGTCCATGCCGGGCAGGTCGAACATCGTGTCGAGCAAAATGCCCTCCAGGATCGACCGCAGCCCGCGCGCGCCGGTCTTTCGGTCGATCGCCTTGCGCGCGACCGCGACCATCGCATCGTCGGTGAAGCCCAGCTTCACATTCTCCATGTCGAACAGCTTCTGATACTGTTTCACGAGCGCGTTCTTGGGCTCGGTCAAAATCTTGACCAGCGCGTCGATGTCGAGATCCTCGAGCGTCGCGATCACCGGCAGACGACCGACGAATTCGGGGATCAGACCGAACTTGAGCAAATCCTCAGGCTCGGTCTGGCGCAGCACTTCGCCAGTGCGGCGCTCTTCGGGTGCAGCGACATAGGCCCCAAAGCCGATCGACTTGCCCTGCAACCGATCGCCGATGATCTTCTCAAGACCCGAAAACGCACCGCCACAGATAAACAGAATGTTGGTCGTATCGACCTGCAGGAATTCCTGCTGCGGATGCTTGCGTCCGCCCTGCGGTGGCACGCTGGCCGTCGTGCCTTCCATCAGCTTCAGCAGCGCCTGCTGAACACCCTCGCCCGACACGTCGCGGGTGATCGATGGATTCTCGGCCTTGCGCGAAATCTTGTCGATCTCGTCGATATAGACGATCCCGCGCTGCGCCCGCTCGACGTTGTAATCCGACGCCTGAAGCAGTTTGAGGATGATGTTCTCGACATCCTCGCCGACATAGCCCGCCTCGGTCAGCGTCGTCGCATCGGCCATCGTGAACGGCACGTCGAGGATGCGCGCCAGCGTCTGCGCCAGCAACGTCTTGCCGCAACCGGTCGGGCCAACCAGCAGAATGTTCGATTTCGACAACTCGACATCGGCGCCCTTGGCACCGTGGTTGAGGCGTTTGTAATGGTTGTGGACCGCGACAGACAGCACCCGCTTGGCGCGGAACTGGCCGATTACATAATCGTCGAGCACGTCGCAGATTTCCTGCGGCGTGGGCACGCCACCATCCTTTTTGGAAACCAGGGCTGACTTGGTTTCCTCACGGATGATGTCGTTGCACAACTCGACGCATTCGTCGCAGATGAAGACGGTGGGTCCGGCAATCAGCTTGCGGACTTCGTGCTGCGACTTGCCGCAGAACGAGCAATAGAGCGTGCTCTTCGAGTCGCCGCCGCTCAATTTCGTCATTAAAACCTTCCTTGGCGCCCAGATGGGCGCGCTAATCCACCCGCCATCCTACACGCGGGTCAAAAACGGGCAATCCATATTTCGGATGCATGACACCCGTTGGACTGCCGAAATGGCTCAGGCCGTCGGCGCGCTTTCCTCGACACCGGGGTTCGACGGACGTTTTTCATACACCTCATCGACGATGCCGAAGTCCTTGGCTTCTTCAGCCTCGAGGAACGTGTCGCGATCCATCGCCTTTTCGATGACCTCGATCGGCTTGCCGGTATATTTGGCGTACAACTCGTTCATCCGCTTGCGGATACGCAGGATTTCCTTGGCCTGGATTTCGATGTCCGACGCCATGCCCTGCGCGCCGCCCGAAGGCTGATGCACCATGATACGAGCATTGGTCAGCGCCACGCGCATCCCCGGCTCACCGGCTGCCAGCAGGAAACTGCCCATCGATGCGGCCTGGCCCATGCAGACCGTTCCAACGCGCGGGCGGATATATTGCATGGTGTCATGGATCGCCATGCCCGCGGTGACGACGCCGCCCGGCGAGTTGATGTACATCCAGATGTCCTTTTTCGGATTTTCCGATTCAAGGAACAGCAACTGCGCGGTGATCAGCGAAGCCATGCCATCCTCGACTCCGCCAGTCACGAACACGATGCGTTCGCGCAGCAGGCGAGAAAAGATGTCGAAGCTCCGCTCCCCCCGGCTCGACTGTTCGATGACGATGGGGACGAGTGCGCTCATTGGGTCGTGCATGGGATTCCCGCTCTATGGGTCGATGTGTGTTGGAGCCCTACATCGGCGCTCGGCTGTAAGCGCGCAAGGGGGGATCAGGGTGAATGCGCCCCTACCGCGGGAAAGGACAGATAGGCGAGCCGTCGCACCTCGCGCCGCCCGCGCACCACCGTGTCGAGGATGAGCCCGGCGAACAGGTTCAGGAAGGCGAGGATCATCAGTCCCGTCGCCAGGATCGCAGTCGGGAAACGGGGCACCAGCCCGGTTTCGGCATAGGTCACGCCCAGCGGGATGGCGAGGATCACCGAAAGCAGCGCGAAGGCCGCGGCGATGATGCCGAAGAACAGCATCGGTTTTTCGATCCGGTAGAGGGTGACGATCGTCCGCCCGATGCGGAACCCGTCGCCATAGGTCGACAGCTTGGACTCCGACCCTTCACCCCGCGCGAAATAGCGGGTTTCGAGTTCACCGACCGGCATTTTGAGTTCGAGTGCGTGGACACTCATCTCGGTTTCGATCTCGAACCCTTCGGACAGCACCGGGAAACTCTTCACGAAGCGGCGCGAAAAGACGCGATAGCCCGAGAAGATGTCGGTGAAACTCCGCCCGAACAGCTTGGCGAGGATGCCGGTCATCATCCGGTTGCCCAGCACATGCCCGCGGCGATAGGCCTCAGCCGCTTCGTGGACCCGCGTCCCCACCACCATGTCGAGCCCGTCATCGACCAACCGCGCGACCATCGCAGGTGCGCTTTCCGGGTCGTAGGTCGCATCGCCATCGGCCATGACGTAGATGTCGGCATCGATATCGGCGAACATCCGGCGCACAACATTGCCCTTGCCCTGCATACGTTCGGCACGGACGATCGCCCCCGCCCCGCGCGCCACCTCTACGGTGCGGTCGGCGCTGTTGTTGTCGAACACGTAAATGACGGCGTCGGGGAGCGCGGCACGGAACCCCGCCACGGTCTGCGCGATGGCAGCCTCTTCGTTGTAGCAAGGCAGCAGGACGGCGATTTTGGGGCTCATGGTGCCAGCCTTAAGCGGGAATGATTGACGATTCGAGCCTCTTGCTGACCGTTCAGCGCCCCTCGATGCCCAGCAACTCGATCTTGAACAGCAAGGTCGCGCCGCCGGGAATCGGTCCCTTGCCACGCGGACCGTAAGCGATGGTGGAGGGCGCAGCGATCTCGATCGTGTCGCCGACGCCCATGTTGGGCACCGCGATCTGCCACGCCTTGATCAGCGCGCCGAGCGGGAAGGTAGCGGGTTCGCCCCGTGCCCAACTGCTATCGAACTCGGTGCCGTCGGTGAGCGTGCCCGCGTAATGAAGCGTGACCGTGTCGGCAACCGTCGGATGCGCGCCGGTCCCGTCGCCCTTCACTCGCCGCCAGCGCAGCCCTTCGGGCGTCGATCGCCAGCCATCCTTGCCCTGAAGCTGGGCGAGCGCCAGCATCTGGCCATTATGCCAGGCGGCATCCTGGCTGGGTTCGGACTGCTGTACGGTCGCCAGCGCGACGCCGGTGCCGCACATCGCGACCATCGCAAACATCCAGCCAAGGCTGCCGGTCGGTTTTTTAGGTTTGCGCATCATCACCCCCAAACGAAAAAGGCCCCGTCCGCATGTGCGGAGCGAGGCCTTGATCTCAACTCAATCGACGTCAGGCCTTCTTGGCCGCAGCCTTCTTGGCAGGCGCTTTTTTGGCCGGAGCCTTTTCAGCGTCGTCCGACTTCGCAGCAGCCACCTTCTTGGCCGGAGCCTTCTTCGCCGCAGGCTTTTCGGCGTCGGCCGGAGCCGCTTCCTTCTTCGCCGCAGGCTTCTTGGTAGCCGGCTTCTTCGGCGCTTCCTCGGCCTCGGTCACCGCTTCTGCCTTGTCGTCTGCTTTCTTGGCAGCAGCCTTCTTGGCTGGCGCTTTCTTCGCAGGCTTTTCGCCGTGATCGTGACCGCAGTCGGGACCATGAACGTGACCGTCTTCGCTTTCGATCGCGGCTTCGAGTTCCTCACGCGTCACTTCGCGGTCGGTGATCTCGGCCTTGTCGAACAGGAAGTCGACGACCTTGTCCTCATAGAGCGGCGCACGGAGCTGGGCTGCCGCCATCGGCTCCTGCTGGACGTACTGCATGAACCGCTCGCGCTGTTCCTGCGGGTATTGCTGGGCGGCCTGCATGATCAGGCGGCTCATTTCCTGCTGCGAAACCTCGACGCCGTTCGCCTGACCGATTTCGGACAGCAAAAGCCCCAGGCGGACGCGGCGCACGGCGATCGCGTGATACTCGTCGCGCTCCGATTCCAGTTCCTTTTTCGCCGCTTCGGAGTCCTCCTCGCGGGTCGCTTCCTGTTCGAGCTGCGCCCAGATCTGCTGGAATTCGGCTTCGACCATCGACGGCGGTACGTCGAAATCATGGTCGGCGGCGAGCTGATCGAGCAGCTTGCGCTTCATGTGCGTGCGCGTCAGACCGTTGAGTTCCTGCTCGACCTGACCCTTGATAAGCCCGGTGAGCTGCTCGAGGCTCTCGAGGCCAAGATTCTTCGCGAACTCGTCGTCGATCTTGGATTCGCCTGCGATCTTGACCGATTTGATGACCAGATCGAAGGTCGCTTCCTTGCCCGACAGCGTATCGACGCCGTAATCGGCCGGGAACGTCACCTTGATCTGCTTTTCCTGACCAGCCTTCACGCCGACCAGCTGGTCCTCGAATCCGGGGATCAGGCGACCCGTGCCGATTTCGACGGCCATGTCCTCACCGGTGCCGCCATCGAAGGCGACGCCATCGACCTTGCCGACGAAGTCCATCGTCACCTGGTCGCCGGTCTGCGCCTTGCGCGTCTTCGGCGCGTCGGTGAACGATTTCTGCTGGCTGGCAAGCTGTTCGAGCTGCGCGGTCACCACTGCGTCATCGGCTGGCACCGTCAGGCGCTCCAGCTTCAGGCCGTCGATCGTCGGCGCTGGCACGTCGGGCAGCACTTCAAGCGCAACCTTTACTTCGGCATCCTTGCCGGGCGCATAGCCTTCGTCGAGTTCGACCGAAGGCTGGATCGCGGGGCGCAATTTCTTTTCCGCAATCAGCTTTTGCACGCCGTCCTGAATCGACGAATTGAGCGCGTCCTGCGCCAGCGCTTCGCCGTGCATCTTGCGTACCAGATTGGCGGGCACCTTGCCGGGGCGGAAGCCGGGCATCCGCACCTGCGGCGCCACGCGCTTAACCTCGGCATCGACCTTGGAATCGATATCCTTGGCCGTGATGGTCAACGTGTAGGCGCGCTTGAGGCCCTCGTTCAACGTCTCGACAGTCTGCATCCTCGAAACTTTCACCTAAATCATCTGGAATTTCACGGGTGACCCCGCACACAGCCGTTACCGGGACTGGTGCGGGCGAAGGGACTCGAACCCCCACATCTTTCGATACTGGTACCTAAAACCAGCGCGTCTACCAATTCCGCCACGCCCGCATCGGGTCACCGCAGGTCGGCGGCGTCTATAGCAGGCGGGTGGGCACTGGCAAGCGGTCCATGACGCAACGCCTTTGCGAACCGTTCGTTGTGGGGGAAACCAAGGAGATTATGCGATGCCCGTCGAGCCCCCGATCCCTCAGAAAGAGCCCCCCGTCCCCCAGCCGGGCCAGCCCACCGCGCCACCCGACGAGACCCCGCCGATGCCCGGCCCGAGCCCCGATCCGACGCCAATGCCGACCGAATTGCCGCCTCCGGGTCCGGATATTGACGTCCCCTCCCCCGGTGGCCCGAGCATCGCGCCCGGCCAACCCATCGCATGACTGTCAAAGGAGCACTATCATGACCGACCGCAACCGCGATCCCCATCCCGACAGCATGCCGTCCGACAATCACGACGTTCGCGTGGACGTGACCCAAGGCACTACGGGGACCAATAACGACATGGAAAATGTCGGTGGCGGCACCGGCGGTGCGACCGCCGGCGACGAAACGCCTCTGGAGCCGACGGGCGTGCCGGACGGCGTTGCCGGGACGGGCGGCGTCACGAAGAATCAGGACGATACCGCGCAGTAAAGCAACCTCACCTCGCATCGTCATGCCAGCGCAGGCTGGCATATCAGGCCGTATCCATGCGGCACGATTGCCCAGCCTCCGCTGGGGCGACGATGAGGGGGTTAGACCGGTGGCAAAGGCTCCTGCCACCCACCGCCCAGCGCCAGGAAAACTGTGACGAGGTTGTTCGACCGTTGTTGCTCCGATTGCGCGATCGTCGCCTCGATCTGGGCCTGAGTGCGCTCCGCCTCAAGCACGACCTGAAAATTCTCGCGCCCCGCCTCGTATCGCAACCGCGCGATGCGCGCCGCCTCACCGGCTTCGACCGCCGCACGCCGCAGCGCCGCAAGACGGTCGAGTTCGCCTGCATATCGCGCCAGCGCACTCTCGGTTTCCTGGAGCGCCGTCAGCCACGTTCCGTCGAAGGTTGCCAGCGCGGCATCTGCGCCCGCTTCGGCCTGACGCACGCGGCTGCGTGCGACCGCCATGTTGGGGAAGCTCCACGAAATGAGCGGCCCGAGCGAAAAGCGGAACGAATCGCTCGACCCGATCCCCCCGATCGAAGTCGCGGTAGATCCGACCGATCCGCCGATGCTGATGCTGGGATAAAGGTCCGCCGTAGCAACATTCACCCGAGCGCTCGATGCCGCCAGTTGGCGTTCGGCCCGGCGAATATCCGGCCGGCGGGCCAGCAAAGATGCCCCTTCACCCACCGGGATAGCCTGATCCAGTTCGGGCGGCGATTGACACGCCAGCGCGGCTTGCGGTGCCTCCGACGGCGGACGCCCGGTGAGGACAGCCAAACGGTAAAGCGCCGCCGACCGCTCGGCCTCCAGGCTGGGCAGGGCGGCGCGGGTCTGTTCGAGCAAGGCACCCGCTTGCCCCGTCTCCAGCCGGGTCGCACGGCCGCCTTCAAACAAGCGTCGGGTCAGATCGAAGGTGCGCTCCTGAATCCGCAGCGTGTTCTGCGCGACCACCAGTTGGCGATTGAATGAGCAGACATCGGCATAGGCGCGGGTGGTTTCCGCCGCGATGGTGATGCGCGTCAGGTCGAATGCGGCCTGCACCGCATCGGCATCGGCGTCCGCCGCGCGGATCGCGCTGCCGACGCGCCCGAACAGATCGATCTGATAGCCGACGTCCAGTCCGACATCGTAATTCTCGCCCTCAACCGGACCGAAGCCGCCGGTCGTCGCGCCCGGCTGCCGTGCATAGCCTGCACTCGCACCGATATTGGTAGTCGGCAACCGCCCTGCCCGCGCTTCCTGCAACACCGCGCGTGCCTGGCGCAGATTGGCGGCGGCCACGCGCAGGTCGGTATTCGCTGCCAACGCCTGTTCGACCAGCGCGTCGAGCGTCGGGTCACCGAACAGGCTCCACCACTCGCCTGGCGGCTGATCGCCGGTGAACGCGGGCGACTTGCCCTGTTCGAGAAACGCATTCTGCGCAGGCGCCGCCGTCTCCGGCGACATGTAGGTCGGGCCGACCGCACAGGCGGACAGAGCTAATGCGCTGGTGGCGAGCATCAGGGGGCGGATCATCGCGAAGTCTCCGGCGTCGGACCCGTCAGGGGTGCTCCGCCATTTCCATTACCATTGCCGTTACCGTCATCGTCGGGCTCGTTGATCGACGCATGCGCCGTCCCGCCATAGCTGGTGGGATAGGCCGCTTCCTTCTGACGCCGCCACGGCACCATCTCTCCGAGCTTGCGGCTGACCACGTAGAAAACGGGCGTGAAGATCAGACCGAAGAAAGTGACCCCCAGCATCCCGAACACAACCGCCGTACCCAGCGCCTGACGCATTTCCGCGCCCGGCCCGCTCGCGATCGCCAGCGGCAGCACGCCAAAGATGAAGGCGAAACTGGTCATCAGGATCGGGCGCAGCCGCGACCGTGCCGCATGAACCGCGGCGTCGATCGGGTTCATCCCCATCTCTTCCTCGGCCTGTTTGGCGAATTCGACGATCAGGATCGCGTTCTTCGCCGCCAGCGCGATCAGGACGACCAGCCCCACCTGAGTGAGGATGTTATTGTCCATCCCCCTCAGATTCACCCCGAGCAGGGCCGCCAGGATACACATCGGCACGATCATGATGACCGCCATCGGCAGCGGGATCGATTCATATTGCGCGGCCAGCACCAGGAAAACGAACACGACTGCCAACAGGAAGATCAGCACAGCGCTGCTTCCCGCCGCCTTTTCCTGATACGCCAGACCGGTCCACTCATAGCTGAACCCCGGTGGCAGCGTTTCGGTCGCCATATTCTCCATCGCGGTCAATGCTGCGCCTGACGAGACGCCCGGTGCCGCCGCGCCCTGCAATTCGACTGCGGGGAACAAGTTGTATCGCACGACACGCGTCGGACCGCTGTCGTTGCGGAACGTCGCGACCGACGACAACGGCACCATTTCGCCCGAGGTCGAACGCACCTGAAGCCGCCCGACATCCTCCAGCGAATTGCGCGCGGTCGGCTCCGCCTGCGCCGTCACGCGGAACGTGCGGCCCAAAAAGTTGAAGTCGTTGACGTAGGTCGACGCCAGATAGGTTCCTAGCGTCGCATAGACCTGGTTGGGCTGGACCCCCAGCAACTGCGCCTTGTCGCGATCGACATCGGCGAAGATGCGCGGGGAACCGGTGTTGAACAGCGAGAAGACCTGGGTCGCCTCCGGCACGTTCTGCGCTGCGCCCATCATCGCGCCGGTGACCTGTTCCAGCTCGCGGTAACTGCCGCCTTCGGTCGCCTGGATCATCATCGTGAAGCCGTTGCCGGTGCCGAGACCCGGCACCGCCGGCGGTGCGATCACGAATGCGTTCGCCTCTGGCAATGCCATCGCCATCGCGCCCGACAATTGTCCGGACAATGCGGTCGCGCTCAGTTCGCTACCCCGCTCGCCCCAATCGGTCAGGCGAATGAACATCGTGCCTGCGTTGGACGCGGTCGAGAAGCTCGACCCGTCGAGGCCCGCAAAGGTGGTGACGCTAGCGACGCCGTCCAGCCCGCTCACGACCTGCTGCGCGCGCGCCAGCACTTCGCTGGTACGGTCGAGCGATGCGCCCGGCGGCAACTGGACCACGCCGATCAGCACGCCCTGATCCTGATCGGGGATGAAGCCGGTGGGCGTATCGGTCAGCCGCCATCCGGTGAACGCCAGCAGCACGGCATAGATGATCAGCATCATGCCGGTCTTGCGCACCAGCGTCGCGGTGGTGCGGCCATATTTGTCGGAGAGTTTCTCGAACCCGGTATTGAACTTGTCCGCCGCCTTGCGCCCGAAGCGCGAGATCGGGTTCTTGGCTTCCTCGTGATGCTCCTTGTGCGGCTTGAGCAGCAGTGCAGCCAATGCTGGCGACAGCGTCAACGATGTGAGCAGGGAGAACACCGTCGCCGCCGCGATCGTCACCGCGAACTGCTGATAGAAAATGCCCGGAATACCTGGCACGAACGCGGTCGGTACGAACACCGCGACCAGCACCAGCCCGATCGCGATCAGCGCGCCCGACACTTCCTTCATCGTGCGATGCGCAGCCTCGAGCGGGGTCAGCCCCTCTCGGATATGCTTCTCGACCGCCTCGACCACCACGATCGCGTCGTCGACCACGATGCCCACCGCGAGCACCAGCGCGAACAGCGACAGCGAGTTGATCGAATAGCCCAGCATGAGCTGCACCGCGAAGGTGCCGACCAGCGATACGGGGATCGCGATGATCGGGATGATCGCCGCGCGCCAGGTTTGCAGGAACACCATGATGACCAGCACGACCAGCACGATCGCCTCGACCAGCGTGGTCTGCACCGCCGACACCGATGCCTGAACATATTCGGTCGGGTTAAACGGAATCGAATATTCCATGCCCGGCGGGAAGTCCGCCGATGCCGCCTCGATTTCCTCGAGCACCAGATTGGCGGCATTCAGCGCGTTCGCGCCGGGCTGCTGGATGACGGCCAAGCCGACACCCTCGCGGCCGTCGAATACGCCGCGTACCCCGTAGTCCTGACTGCCCAGCTCGACGCGTGCCACGTCCTTGACGCGGGTTACCGCGCCGGTTTTGGTGTCGGTCTTGATGACGACGTCGGCGAATTCTTCGGGCGTGGTCAGCCGACCGCGCACTTCGATGGGCAATTCGAACGCCGGATTGCCGGTGCCGTAAGGGGGGGCGCCAACCGACCCGCCGGCGACCTGGACGTTCTGGGTCTGGAGCGCGGTGACGATCTCGGTCGCAGTCAGATTGCGGGCGGCTGCGCGATCGGGGTCGATCCACACGCGCATCGAATAATTGCCGCCGCCAAAGATCTGAACGCCGCCCACGCCCTCGAGCCGAAGCATCCGGTCGCGCAGCGTCGAATTGGCATAATTGCCGACATAATCGAGGTCGACCGCGGGATCGGTGGAGGTCAGCGCCAGGATCATCAGGAAGCCCGATTCCTGCTTGTTGACCTGAATCCCGACCTGACGGACCTGTTCGGGCAAGCGTGGTTCGGCGAGCGCGACGCGGTTCTGGACTAGCACCTGCGCGGCGTCGAGATCGGTGCCCGGCTGGAAGGTAACGGTGATCCCCGCCGCCCCCTGGGTCGAGGAGGATTGCAGATACAGCATCCCCTCCACCCCGTTGATTTCCTGCTCCAGCGGGGCGGCGACCGTCTCTGCAATCGTCTCCGACGACGCGCCGGGATAGGCGGCGTTGATCGTGATCGTCGGCGGCGCGATTTCTGGATATTGGGCGAGCGGCAATTGCGGATAGGCGAACGCGCCGATCAGCGTGATGAAGATCGCGATGACCGCCGAGAAAATCGGACGGTCGATGAAGAAGCGGCTGATGTTCACTGGACGGACTCCGCCTTACTTCTTGGCTTCGGGGGCGGCACCGGCAGGCGCTGCGCCCTGCGGTTGGCCCTGCCCCTGCGGCGTCACGACCTGAC
The DNA here is from genome assembly GCF_902506605.1 of Sphingomonas sp. AX6. GTDB lineage: Bacteria > Pseudomonadota > Alphaproteobacteria > Sphingomonadales > Sphingomonadaceae > Sphingomonas. The sequence continues at coordinate 2,411,619 of NZ_LR733979.1, read as the reverse complement.
CATTCGGGCCGATCCGCCCGGGCTGTGCCTGAACCGGCGAGCCGGGCTGAGCCCGCTGGACGCCGTTGACGACGATCCGGTCCTGCTGGCGAAGCCCAGAGCGCACGACGCGCAGGCCGTCGACGACCGCGCCGAGTTCCACCGGACGCGCCTGAACCACATTCTTGGCATCGACGACATAGACGACGCGGCGCGCGCCATCGGTGACGATCGCAGTGTCGGGCACCAGGATCGCGGGTGCGGGCTCCGACGCGGCAAGCTGCAACTGACCGAACAGGCCGGGTCGCAACAGATTGTCCGAATTGGCGACGACCGCGCGCACGCTGATCGTGCCCGATCCGGTGCTCAGGGCATTATCGACGAAATCGATACGGCCGGTATAGGCATAGTCTTCGCTCCCCTGGAGCTTGATCCGCACGGGCGAGCCGAGCAGCGTGTCGCCGCGGCGCTCGTAACCGAGCAGGCTCGCTTCCGACCCTTCGAAGGTGAAGTGCAGCGGGCTGACCGACACGATGGTCGTCAAAATCGTCTGATCGGCGGTCACCGAGTTGCCCGGATCGACCATGCGCTGCGAGACGCGGCCCGAAATCGGCGCGGTTACGCGGGTAAAGCCGACATTGAGCTGGGCGGCGCGGATCGACGCATTGGCAGCTGCGATATCGGCTTCGCCAGCGCGGACGGCGGCGGTACGCGATTCGACTTCTTCCTGGCTCGCGGCCTGCGCTGCTGCCAGCGTGCGCGAGCGGGCGAGTTCGGTGCGGGCGTTGGTCAGCGTCGCCTGCGCCCGCGCCAGTTGCGCGCGTGCCTGGTCGAGTGCGGCCTGGCTGGGACGCGCATCGATGGTGAACAGCAATTGTCCCTGACGCACGAACTGACCATCGGTGAAATGCGCGCGCTGAAGGAAACCGGATGCGCGTGGGCGCACTTCGACCCGTTCGATCGCTTCGAAACGACCGACATAATCGTCCCATTCGGTGACTTCGCGGACCAGCGGGTTGGCGACGGTCACGGGGAGCTGAGGCATCCCGCCGGGGCCGCCCGCTGCCGATTCGTCCTCAGCCCCCGAACAGGCCGCAATCATCAACAGAGCCGCCAGCGTCAGTCCGTTACGGACGCCTACCTTCGCAAATGCCATCAGTTTTTCCGCGCTTTCGAAACCCGTGGGGACCGATGAACATAGCCTTACGGACATGGACATGCGATCGTCAGCTTGGCGCTGTTAGTTGCACCGCAGCATCAAGTCAACGGCTGTTGATTTATGGCCGGATAGCTTTATTGGGGCACGACATGGCAACGCTATTACCTGCGCGGAAACGTGACGCATCGGCAACGCGTGCGACGATCCTAACGGCCGCACATGACCGTTTTTTGAAAGACAGCTACGAAAGCGTCGGTTTGCGCGATATCGCGGGCGACGCCGGCGTCGATGTCGCGCTGATCAGCCGCTATTTTGGCGGCAAGGAAGGGCTGTTCCGTCAGGTTCTGACCCACGAGAAGCGGCCCGACACGTTCCGCGAACCTCAGCACATCGACGACCTGCCCCGCTTCCTCGCCAATCTGATCGAAGCGGACGAGGACGAGGACCGTACCAAACGCATGGAGATGTTCGTCATCATGCTGCGTTCGGCCTCCTCGCCCCAGGCGGGGGCGGTCATCCGCGAACTCGTCCACCGCGACGTCGTCGATCCGATGGCCAAGCTGATCGCCGGTCCCGATGCGGAAATGCGCGCCAACATGTTGCTCGCAGTGCTGATGGGCATCGGCGTGCTACGCACGATCATGCAGGTCGACGGGATGTGCGAGGCCGAACCCTGCCAGTTCCGCACCGAACGCTTCCGCTGCCTGTTCGAAGCTGCGCTCAACTGTTGAACGTCACTCCTCGGCATCCTCGCCGGGGGTTGGACAGATGCAGCGCGTCTTTACAGGTGCGCGCCGTTTGACCGCGGTGGTCGCAAACTCGGCGCGCGACATCGCCCCCGATCTGTCCGCATCCGCGCTCGCGAATTTGGTCGTCGTACGAGTTGCCCATTCTTCGAAATCGAGCCGCCCGTTGCCGTTGGTGTCGAGCTTGGCGAATGCCTTGCGCCGCGACGCCAGATATTCCTCGCGGGTGATCGCGTCGTTGCGATCCTTGTCATATCGATCGAAGCGGCGTTCCTCGCGGGTCTTGGCTGGCGCCTTGGGCACCGCGATTTCCTCGAGCACGCCATATTGCACGGGCTGTTCGGGCGCGAGCCTTGGCGGGGGTGCCGCGGCGATGATCGGATCGTCTGCTGCCCAGCCGCGATAAACGACCAGCCCCGCGGTCACCAGCAGCAACGCCGACACAACCCCTGCGAAGAACCGCAACATCGTCGCCCCCATTCGTACGCTGTCGAGAAAAGACAGGCTAACGACTGGTCGACGGGTGGCAACCCCTAACGCCCCGTGAGCCGCATCCAGGCCAGCCGCGCGACGCGTTTGGGCGATCCGATCGGCGGGACGACGTGGGGCGGCAACGCCAAATCCATCGCGGCAATCGCCGCGACCGCGCCCAGCGCGCGGCTGGCGCGCGGCCAGCGCGACGTGTCGGATAATCGTTCGCGCGCCATGTCCCGCGCAATGATCACCTCATCAACGCTCGCGAGATGGCGTGAGAGGTCGCCTAGCGCCCATCCCTCCCCCGCCAGCCGGCCGACTTCGACGCCGAGCAAATCGCCGCCGACTGTGAACAAGGTGCCCCCGCGTTTCGCCGCAAACGTCGCCAGAGCCTCGCGGTCGAGCGTTTCCGCCTCGATCAGCACTTCCCACCCCTCGACGATCTCGACCAGCCGTGCAGGATCGACCCCGCGCACCAGGACATGTCCGGCGAGACCGGCCAGCACCGGCATCGCGGGGACCGGCCCCTGCCCCAGTCGAGCGATCTCCTCTCGCCACCACGCCAGCCGGATCTGCGCGATGGCGGGCTCGCTCGTGGTCCGAAGCAGCGCGGCCAGCGCATCGTCGAGCGCGAACAGCGCCGCCAGCGCCGGGCGATCGCCCTGGCGCGCATAGCTGAACGCAAGCGTCCGTTCCGGATCATCCGTTGAGGTCATCGAAACTCCGTCGCGCCACCGTCGCGCAGCCGCAACCGCGTGCCGGGCCTCTTCATCGCATCTTTACCCAAATTTGACAGGGTCGACTGAACCCGATGCGACCCGGATGCCTTAAGCATGACGACGAAGCGACCACAACGACGCAGTTTCCGCGCTACTGTTGCCGCCCTGATCGGCGACCGGCGCGGCAATGCGCTGGCGCTGACCGCCGCCGCGATCGTGCCGTGCATCGCCGTCGTCGGCAGCGCGGTCGACATCAGCCGCTATTACATCATGCAGTCCCGGCTTCAGAATGCATGCGATTCCGCGGTGTTGGCGGGTCGCAAGTCGATGACTGGACTTGAATGGGCGACCAAGGACGAAGGTGTCGCGCGCAATTTCTTCAATTTCAACTTTCCCGCCGGGATGATGGGCGCGGGCAGTCCGGTCATCGATTTCGACACGACGGCCGATGGCCAAGTCAACGCGGCCGCCACCGTACTTGCTCCGACCGTGCTGATGAGCTTGTTCGGATTCGACGACAAGACGCTGACTGCCGCCTGCACCGCCGAACTGCAATTGCCCAACACCGATGTCGTCTTCGCGCTCGATACGACGCTGTCAATGAACGAAAGCAACCCTGGCGAAGACCAGAGCCGGATTACCGGTCTTCGCAGTGCGGTATCGAACTTTCACTCCGCTCTGTCGCGCGCTGCCACGTCAGGTGCGCAAGTCCGCTACGGCTTCGTGCCGTTTTCCTCCACCGTCAATGTCGGGCACTTCATGCATCGCGACTGGATGGTTGATCGCTGGACCTATCAATCCCGCGTCACTGACGGAACCAGGGATCGGGTTGTGGAGGGCAGCACCGGACCAGCGTTGCGAACCGATTATCAGCGCGTCATCTCGGGCGGAACCTCGACCCACGATACCAGCGGATCACCCGAAAACTGCGTTGCGCCGCCAAATACGTACAGCACTCCCGGAGGGTGGAGAGAAATCAGTCGGACCACCCATGCAGACGGAAACTACACGATCATCGATCGAATCACACAGACTGGATCACAATACGGCGCATCGCTGGTCGGCGGCCTGTGTCGTATTCGGGAGACGCGGTACAATAATCAGGTTCAGGAGCGCAGTCGAACGAGCTATACCGCCACATCCGATGATCGCACCGTCACCGACTATTTCTGGAATTACCGACCCGTCGAATACGACGTCCGACCGCTTAAAGGAACTCGCGCGGACGGTTTGATGGCCGGAGGCTCGATCACCGCCCAGATCGCCAACAATCACGGATCGCTGACGACGACCTGGGGCGGATGCATCGAAGAACGCGATACTGTCCGTAATGCCAGTTATAATCCGATCCCTGCGGCTGCGTACGACCTTGACGTCGATTTGACGCCGACCGCTGGAACCCCGGCAACCCAATGGCGGCCGCTGCTTCCACAACTCGTATACGTCCGCCGCTCCACCACCAACTGGCGCGTCGCCAACGATCCGCAAATCACCAACAACTACACTCGCGGCGATAATATTCAGGCGTCGCTCGCCTCGGTCTGCCCCAGTCGCGCCCAGAAGCTGAAAACCATGTCGGCGTCGGAGATCACGACGTACATGAATGGTCTTCAAACCGCAGGCTGGACCTATCTCGACATCGGCATGCTGTGGGCCGGTCGATTGATCTCTCCGACAGGTCTGTTCCGCAACGAAAATTCGACGGCGGCGAACGGCGGCAGCATTTCCCGCCACCTGATCTTCATGACCGATGGCCAGATTCAGACGTTCATCCGCAATTATGATGCATACGGCCTGTCCGCGCTCGACCGGCGGCGCACCGCTGCGGGCTCGCTGCCGACCGATGCCGACCAGAACCAGATCGTGTCCGACCGGTTCGACGCGCTGTGCAGCGCGATCAAATCGAAGGGGATCACCATCTGGACCGTGGCATTCGGCACCAGCCTGACCAGTCAGTTGCAAAGCTGCGCCAGCGGCAACGACCGCGCCTTTTCTGCGCAGAATGCCGCCCAGCTCAACGCCGCGTTCGAGGATATCGCATCGAAGATCGCTCAGCTGCGGTTGACCGACTGATGTTCCGCTTGCTCCCCCGGATCGGCCGCGACCGCAGCGGCGTCACCATCGTCGAATTCGCGCTGGTCGTCCCCGTGCTGCTGGCCGTGGTGATGGGCGGGTTCGAGCTTGCCTATCAGGGATATGTGAAGGCGGTCGTCCAGGGCGAATTGATGACGGCGGGCCGCAACAGCGCGCTGGAGCGTGCAGGCTCGGACGACGAACGCTTCATTATCGACGAAAGTATCAGACAAGCGATCCTGCGCGTCGCGCCCAGCGCGCGGGTCGCGCCGCCGCAACGTGTCGCCTTTTCCTCCTATGCGCGCGTCCGATCGCCCGCCGAACCCGATGGCAACAATAACGGCATCTGCGAACCAGGCGAAACCTATGAGGATTCGAATCGCAATGGCCAATGGGACGACAATAGCGGCGTCGCCAACGGAACGGGTGCAAAGGATGTGATCGTCTATACCGTCAATGTCGAATATGACCGACTGTTCCCGGTCGGCGCGCTGATCGGGATGAGCAACACGGTCGAGATTTCGGCCTCCACCAATTTGCGTATCCAGCCTTATGACATGCAGGGACCGGTGCCCGTGCGGACTTGCTCGTGATGCGCGCCTCGCTGTTCCGCGACAACCGCGCGCTGGCGCTGGTCGAATTTGCGATGTCGCTGCCGATCCTGCTGATCCTGCTGCTTGGCGGGGTCGAATTGACCAACCAGATTCTGGTTCAAAAACAGCTCAGCCAGATCGCGATGATGGTCGCCGACAATGCGTCGCGCATGGGCGACGATGCCGTGCTCGGGGCCAAGCCTGTCAACGAACGCGAGATCAACGACCTGTTGCTGGGTGCCGAGATCGAAGCGGGCGGCCTGGACATCGCCCGGAATGGCCGGATCATCCTGTCGAGCATCGAACGCAACGAGGATGGCGGCCAGTGGGTCCATTGGCAGCGGTGCTTCGGATTGAAGCCCGATTTCCAGCCTGCGTATGCAGAAGACGAGGGCCGCACCGGCACTGATTTCGAGGGACTGGGCACCGGATCGACCGCGCTGCTGGCATCCGAAGGCGATGCGATCATGTTCGTCGAGCTGGCATATGATTATGCGCCCATCGTCCCGATTCACTTCGCGGTCGGTGGCGTCACCGAATTTCGCAGCAGCGCGGCGATGAACGTCCGCGACCGGCGCGACTTGTCGGGCGTGCAATCCTATCCGGGTGCCACCCCCTCGACCTGCTGAACGCGCGGCAGTTGCACCGACCGCACGGTCGCGCATCATGGCTAAAGCACTGTTAACCCTGCCCCTTCACGCGCAATTGACCGCACATCGGGCATGACCATCGGCTTGGGACCGTCGATGGGACAATGTGCATGACAAATGGGCAGGAGCAGGGCCACAGGTCCGCGCGCAACGGCTTGTCGGCCCTTGCGCGGGATGCTCGGGGCAATGTCCTGGCGTTGATGGCGGCGGGCATGTTTCCGCTGGCCGGGATGGTCGGCGGCGCCGTCGATCTGTCGCGCATGTACATCGTCAAGACCAAGCTTCAGCACGCGTGCGACGCAGGCGCGCTGGCCGGACGAAAGGCAATGGGCGCGGGCGTGTGGACCCAGGCCAACGGCATGCCGAACGCCACCGCCGAGCGCTTCTTCGCCGCCAATATCGGCCAGAACCCCTATGGCGCGAACGGCCTCGAGCACGAATTCAACGAAAGCGCAGGCCGCGTGACCGGCACCGCCAGCGCCGACGTGCCGATGACGCTGATGCGCATCTTCGGATTCGAAGAGCGCACCATCACGGTCAGTTGCGATGCCGAGATGCGGCTGCCCAACACCGACGTGATGTTCGTCCTCGACGTCACCGGATCAATGGGATCGAAGGCAACGTCATCCGACAGCGAGACCAAGATGGTCGCGCTTCGCCGGGCGGTAAAATGCTTCTACGAAATCGTCGCGCGGCTCGATACGGACGCCACATGCGACGGTGGTGCGCCATCGGGCGGCACGGGCGACCAGGTGCAGATCCGCTTCGGATTCGTGCCCTACAACACCAACGTCAATGTCGGGCGACTGCTCCCCACGGCCTATCTCGCGGATCGGTGGAGCTATCAGTCGCGCGAGCCGCGCTACGCGTCGCGTCAGGAATGGCAGTTGCAGAGCAGTTCGACAAATCCGCGTCAAAACGTTTCATACCCCAATGTACGTTCATCCGACTGTACTCAGGCCAATGCCACTGCGCTCAACACCAGTAACACGCAGACAAACGGCAATGAGCGCACGGTAACGGAAACGCGGTATACTCGTACCGGGTGGACAAGCAGCACTTCTCACGCCGGAACCTGTCAGGGTTACAGCGAGACGACCACCTCGCGATATCAGTACGTGACCGTCACTGAATTCTCTCAGTGGCGTTACGACCTGATCGAACACCCGGTCGCCGGGCTGAAGAATGGCCCGACCGCCTGGAACGGATCGATCGAGTTGCCGCTGGGCAGCAACGGCACTAACCGCACGGTCGCATGGGACGGCTGCATCGAGGAACGACAGACCGTCACCGGCACCAATTTCACGCCGATCCCTGACGATGCCATCGACCTCGACATCGACCGCGTGCCCGATAACGCCGCAAGCCGCTGGGGACCGCTACTACGCAGCGCGATCTACACGCGTTACTCCGGGGGAAACTATACGCGTAACCGCGTCGAAACCGCGTCGGACCTCGACAACAACTCTAGCTATTCCTGCCCGACCGAGTCGCGCAAAATGGCACCATGGACCGATGCGGGCGGATTCTCGTCCTACGTCAACAGCCTGACGCCCAATGGCAACACCTATCACGACATCGGCCTGCTTTGGGGTGCGCGGCTGCTGTCGCCGACCGGTCTGTTCGCCAGCGAGAACGCGGTCACGCCGCAAGGCGGCGAGATCGAACGTCATCTGATCTTCATGACCGACGGCGACACCGTGACGCATAATTTCGGATATTCTGCCTATGGCGTGCCTTGGTACGATCGGCGGAACGTCGCCAGCCCGGGCACCGCAAATAACGGCAGCTTCAACAACGAGGTGAACGCGCGTTTCGACGCGATCTGCTCGGCGGTGAAAAACCAGAACGTGACGCTGTGGGTTATTTCGTTCGGCAATGGTTCGAACGCGACGACCGAGGGTCGGCTTGAGGATTGCGCGACGCCGGGCCGCTATTTCACTGCGCGCAGTTCGTCCGCGCTTCAGGCGACCTTCCGCCAGATCGCCGACCAGATTTCGGCGTTGAGGCTGACCAATTGATCCGCCCCCTCGCCTCTCGTTTAAAGGGTGACGAGCGCGGCATCACGATCGTCGAATTCGCGGTGGTCGCGCCGGTCATGCTGCTGCTGCTGATGGGGTCGATGGACCTGGCGCACACGCTCTACATGCGGGCGACGCTTCAGGGGATCATGCAAAAGGCAGCCCGCGACGCCAGCCTTGAGGCGGGGGCAGCGGTGCCACGTCAGACCGTCATCGACGGCATCGTCAGCGATCAGGTGGAAAAGCTGGCGGCAAGCGCCGTCGTAACCTTCGACCGCCGCTTCTATCGCACCTTCAGCGAGGCATCGACCGCGCGGGCAGAGGAATGGACCGACACAAATAACGACGGAACGTGCAACGACGGCGAGCCCTATACCGATCAGAACAGCAACATGAGCTGGGATCGCGACGGCAGCAACACCGGTCAGGGCGGCGCAAAGGATACCGCGCTTTATACCGCCACCGTCGAATATCCGCGGCTATTTCCGATGGCGGGCATGATCGGCATGTCGGACACCGTGCGCGTCCGGGCGACGACGGTGCTCCGCAATCAGCCCTATGCCGACCAGGGCAGCTATGCCACGCCAGTGGTCAGGAATTGCGCATGATCGCGAACCTTTCACGCGGCCTGAAGCGGCTGGGTTGTGACACATCGGGGGTCGCACTGATCGAATTCGCATTCGCGATGCCGATCCTGATGGTGCTGGGCCTGACCGGTGCGGAACTCACCCATTACATCACCACGCGAATGCGCGTCAGCCAAGTCGCGCTGCACCTGGCCGACAATTCGGCGCGGATCGGAACGGGTAGCCAGCTTGCCGCCAAGACGATCACCGAGACCGACATCAACGATTTGCTGACCGGTGCCGGGCTACACGCGGGCGAACTGGACCTCTACACGCACGGCCGCGTCGTCATTTCCAGCGTCGAACCGGTAGCGAAGCCCAACACCACCAACCGGTTCAAGATCGCCTGGCAACGCTGTCGCGGCGCGCATGGCTATGCCCCGCAATATGGCGAGCAAGGCGACACCAACCTGGTCGGCGTCGGACCGGTGGGCCAGCAGGTCATCGCCCCGGACAATGGCGCTGCGATGTTCGTAGAGGTCGCCTATCGTTATCAGCCGCTGATCGACGCCGACCTCGCGCCGAACCTCGAGATACGCGAAGTCGCATCGATGCTAGTGCGCGATACGCGCGACCTGCGCCAAATCTATAACAACGAAAACGCCGAAGAGTCGTCCTGCGACGACGATTGAGGCGGCGGTGATTACGCGCCGCCATTAATCGCTATCCCGTGTACGTCACCTTCTTCACCGCAGCGACGACCCGCGCCGCATCGACCAGCGCCAGTTTTTCGAGGTTCGCGGCATAGGGCAACGGCACGTCCTCATTGGTGACACGCAGCACCGGCGCATCGAGGTCGTCGAAGCCCTTTTCCATTACCACGGCGGCGATTTCGCTGGCGATCGAACAGGTCGGCCAGCCTTCCTCGACCACCACCAGACGGTTGGTCTTTTTCAGACTCTCCAGCACGGTGTCGGTGTCGAGCGGGCGCAGCGTGCGCAGGTCAATGACTTCGGCTTCGATGCCCTCTTCGGCGAGCTTGTCGGCGGCTTCCAATGAAACGCCGACGCCGATCGAATAGCTGACGAGGGTAACGTCTTTGCCTTCGCGCATGATCCGCGCCTTGCCGATCGGCAGCACGAAATCGTCGAGCTTGGGCACATCAAAGCTGCGCCCGTACATCAGCTCGTTTTCGAGGAAGACGACCGGGTCTTCGCTGCGGATCGCCGCTTTTAGCAAACCCTTGGCGTCCGCCGCGTCATAAGGCGCGATCACGATCAGGCCGGGGACGCTGGCGTACCAGGGACCATAGTTTTGCGAGTGCTGCGCGCCGACGCGGCTCGCCGCACCATTGGGGCCACGGAACACGATCGGGCAGCGCATCTGGCCGCCGGACATATAGTTGGTCTTGGCCGCCGAATTGATGATGTGATCGATCGCCTGCATCGCGAAGTTGAACGTCATGAACTCGACGATCGGACGAAGCCCGCCCATCGCAGCACCCGTGCCGACACCGGCAAAGCCATATTCGGTGATCGGCGTGTCGATCACCCGGCGCGCGCCGAATTCCTCGAGCAGCCCCTGCGTGACCTTGTACGCGCCCTGATATTCGGCGACTTCCTCGCCCATCACGAACACGCGGTCGTCGGCGCGCATTTCCTCGGCCATCGCGTCGCGCAATGCTTCGCGGACCGTGGTCTTGACCATTTCGGTGCCTTCGGGAATTTCAGCATCGCGCTTGCCGGTCTTTTCCGCGTGCTGGGTCAGTTGCGTCGTGCCGGTTTCCTGGGCCTCGGGCTTGTCGTCCGACGTGGCTTCGGTCTTGGGCGCCTCTTCCTGCTTCGGCGCTTCCGCCTTGGTCGAAGCGGCATCGCCAGCGTCCTCGCCTTCCTCGGCGATGATCGCAATCACGGTGCCGACCTTCACATTGTCGGTGCCCTCGGCAATCACGATCTTGGCGATCGTGCCTTCATCGACGGCTTCGAATTCCATCGTCGCCTTGTCGGTTTCGATCTCGGCCATGATGTCGCCGGACTTGACCGTGTCGCCTTCCTTGACGAGCCACTTGGCGAGCGTGCCCTCTTCCATCGTGGGCGACAGCGCCGGCATCTTCAGTTCGATCGCCATCTCAGTAAGTCTCCACCAGCACGTCGGTGTAAAGTTCGTTCGGTTCGGGCTCGGGCGCGCTTTCGGCAAAGTCTGCGCTGTCGTTGACGATCTTGCGGATTTCCTTGTCCATCGCCTTCAGCTCGTCTTCCTTGACACCTGCGGCCTCAAGCTCGCGCTTGGCTGCCTCGATCGGGTCGGACTTGTCGCGCACCGCCTGAACCTCATCGCGGCTGCGGTACTTCGCAGGATCGGACATCGAATGCCCGCGATAACGATAGGTCTTCATCTCGAGGATGATCGGCCCCTTGCCGCCGCGCACCCATTCGAGCGCGGTCTCGATCGCACCGCGACACGCCAGCACATCCATGCCGTCGATCTGGAGGCCGGGAATGCGGAAGGACTCGCCGCGCTTGTAAAGCTGATCCTCGGACGAAGCGCGATTGACCGACGTGCCCATCGCATACTGGTTGTTCTCGATGACGAAAATGACGGGGAGCTTCCACAGCTCCGCCATGTTGAACGCTTCGTACACCTGGCCCTGATTGGCCGCACCATCGCCGAAATAGGCCAGGCAGACGCCACCATCGCCCGTATATTTATGCTTGAAACCCAGCCCTGCGCCCAGCGAAACCTGCGCGCCGACGATGCCGTGCCCGCCATAGAATTTATGCTCGGTCGAAAACATGTGCATCGACCCGCCCTTGCCCTTGGAAATCCCGGCGGCGCGCCCTGTCAGCTCGGCCATGATCACCTTGGGATCGATGCCATAGGCGAGCATGTGCCCGTGGTCGCGATACCCGGTGATCACCGAGTCCTTGCCGACCTCAAGCGCGGACTGGAGCCCGACCGCGACGGCTTCCTGACCGATATAGAGATGACAAAAACCGCCGATCAGGCCGAGGCCGTAAAGCTGACCCGCCTTTTCCTCGAACCGGCGGATGAGCAGCATCTGGCGATAGAATTCCAGCAGCTCCTCTTTCGATGCCTCGTAACGCTTCGGCTCTGCCGGGCGTTCGCGGTTGGGAATGGCACCGCTTGTTGCGGGAGCTTCGCTGTTACGGCTGCGCGCCGGTGTTTTCGCCACGTGTTGAATGCCCTCGTCCGGGGAGTGGAAAGGAAGGTGCCTATAGGCCGGTTGATGCGGAAACTGCAACCGGGATGGCGGAGTTCCGTAGGGGAAGACTGTCTCAACCCTAACCGTTTCAGTCGAGCGAAGTCGAGACACATTGCCGAGCGCGAATCAATCGATGGGAATGATTACCTCGTCCGGGTGAACCACGTTCAGTTCCTTGCGCACCAGTTCATCCACCATATCCGGGTTCGCGCGTCGCGGATCGAGTTGCTCCACCCGGTTGCGCAATTCGGAACGCTTGCGATCCAGCTCGGCATATTCCTGCTGCCGCGCTTCAAGCTGGCGATCATATTCGCGGTACGCCAGCACCCCGTTCGGCCCGGCCAGCGCGAAATAGAGGAAAAAGCCCATGAAGATGATCCCGAACGCGGGCGGCCCGGCGCGGCGGAGCATCGCGGTCATGCGGGACTGGTTGTTCGGGGCCATGCGTTTGCTTAGTGCGCTAGCGGCTGCGCGATCAAGCGCGCTGAGGCGATTTCACCCGAGAAAGGAAACAGATGCACGCCAAACACGCCGCCGATGCACCGATCAGCGATACCATTGGGTTCGACGATTTCCTGAAGGTCGATATCCGGGTGGGGACGATCGTCGCGGTCGAGGCGTTCCCCGAAGCGCGCAGGCCCGCGTTCAAACTGCACATCGATTTTGGCGCAGCGATCGGAGTAAAGAAGTCTAGCGCGCAGATTACTGAGCATTATGCGGCGGATACGCTGATGGGGCGACAGGTAGCGGCGGTGGTCAACTTCCCGCCGCGGCAGATCGGACGGTTCATGTCCGAAGTATTGACACTTGGATTTCCGGATGCGGACGGCGCCGTCGTGCTGATCGGGCCGGGCACGTCGGTGCCGAACGGCGTGAAGCTGTTTTAGGAGGGCGGGATTGCCCGTGCCGCCCGCACCAACAACGCCCTTGCGGCCTCGACATGCATTTCTTCGATCATGCGGTCGCGGTAACGTTCAGCGCCGCCGGTGGACGCTGCGATCAATGCCTCGGCCTCGGCAATATCCTGTTCGTTGGGCGAATAGACTCGCGTCGCGATGTCCACCTGGTTCGGGTGGATCAGCGTCTTGCCGTCGAACCCCAGATTGCGGCCCTCGATGCATTCCGCCTCGAACCCGGCTGCATCGTCCAGCGCGTTGAACACGCCGTCCAGTACCCAGACATCGCGCGCCCGCGCCGAAAGGATCGCAAGCTGGAAGCACAGATGCATCGGTGTGCGCCCGGCAGCAGGGGGCAATTTCAATCCCACCGCCAGATCGTTGGTGCCCATGATGAGCCCCGCCAGTTCCACCCCCCAGCTCTCGGTGCTGGCCAGTTGCGCCACGTTCATCACCCCCGCGGGCGTCTCGATCATCGCCAGCACCGGCTTTTTCGAGTAATAGGCTGCCCAGGTGATGGCATCGGGTGCCTCGACCTTGGGAATGACGACATAATCGGCGTCCGACTCCCTGATCGCTTTCAGGTCGTCCTTCCAGTGATCGCTGTCCTTGGCATTGGCACGGATGCCGACCAGCTTGCCGGGATAGGTCGCCGCCGCCGCGCAGGCGGCTTCGCGCGCTCCATCCTTGTCCGCCTCCTTCACCGCATCCTCCAGGTCGAGGATGACCATGTCCACCGCCAGCCCCCTCGCCTTTTCGATCGCGCGGGGGTTGGATGCGGGCAGGAACAGCGCAGTGCGCGGTGCGAGTATGGCTTGGCTCATCCCCCCTTTATGCTAGGCTCGGCGCATCGATGCTAGGCTTGGGGAGCGCGTTCGACATGATATTGGTACTGGGAATCGTGGCGGTGCTGGTGCTGCTGTACCTGTTCGCGTCGATGAAGATCGTCCGCCAGGGCTATCAATACACGATCGAACATTTCGGACGCTTTACGACGGTCGCCAAACCGGGCCTGAATTTCTACCCCGCATTCCTCTACCGTGTCGGCCGCAAGGTGAACATGATGGAGCAGGTGATCGATATTCCCGGCCAGGAAATCATCACCAAGGACAATGCGATGATCCAGACGGATGGCGTCGTGTTCTTCCAGGTGCTCGACAGTGCCAAGGCCGCGTACGAAGTCTCCGACCTCTATGTCGCATTGCTCCAACTGACGACGACCAACCTGCGCACCGTGATGGGGTCGATGGACCTGGACGAGACGCTGTCCAAGCGCGACGAGATCAATGCGCGGCTGCTGTCGGTGGTCGATCACGCGACGACGCCCTGGGGCGTGAAGATCACCCGCGTCGAGATCAAGGATATCCGCCCGCCCGCCGACATCGTCAACGCGATGGGCCGCCAGATGAAGGCCGAGCGCGAGAAGCGCGCCAACATCCTCGACGCCGAAGGATCGCGCGCTTCCGACATCCTGCGTGCGGAGGGGCAGAAACAGGCGCGTATTCTGGAAGCAGAAGGCCGCAAGGAATCCGCCTTCCGCGACGCCGAGGCTCGCGAACGGGCGGCAGAGGCCGAGGCGAAAGCGACCGAACTGGTCAGCGTCGCGATCGAACAGGGATCGTCGCAGTCGCTCAATTACTTCATCGCCCAGAAATACGTAGAGGCCGTCGGCAAGTTCGCGACCAGTCCCAATGCCAAGACGATCCTGTTCCCGGTCGAGGCCACCAATCTGATCGGCACGCTGGGCGGGATCGGCGAACTGGCCAAGGAAGCGTTTGGCGACAAGAGCGGCAATGCCGCCGCGGCACCTGCGCCCAAACAACCAGCGCCGCCCACCATCACGCGTCGCACGCCGCCGCCTGCCCCGTTCGGCGAACGCGAGGAATAATCAGCGATGGACCTGTTCGGCGAGGCGTGGATGACGTGGTTCGCGGTCGCGGCGGTGGCGGCGATCTTCGAACTGATGCTGCCGGGCGTCTTCCTGGGCTTCGTCGCGATCGGCGCGGCGATTACCGGCGTGCTGTCCTATCTCTTCCCCGAATTGGGGGTCGGCGGGCAGTTGATCAGTCTGGCGGCCTGGACGTCGGTCGCGGTGTTCGTCGGCAAGCGCTGGTACGGCGGCGACGAAGTGGAGAGCAGCGACCCTCTGCTTAACGATCGCAGCAGTCGACTGGTGGGATCGCGCGTCATCGTCAGCGCGGCGATTAGCGACGGCGAAGGCCGGGTGCGGATCGGCGACAGCGAATGGCCCGCCTACGGCCCGGACGCCGCGATCGATACGCGGATGCGGGTCGTCCGGGTCGATGGTGGGGTGGTGGTGGTCGAGCCCATCACGGCATCGGCACCGGAACCGCTTTCTCCGGAGTGAGCGGATCGATCACCGCGCGCGTGCGCGGCAAGGCTTCGGGCATCTCGTCACGAATATAGGCCAGCATTGCCTCGCGAACGTCGCAGCGCAGATCGAACGCGAGCCCCGCATCGGCCGCCGTCATGATCCCGCGCAGCTGGATCGCCTCGCTGGTGGTATCGGTCAGCTGGAAGCCTAGTGCGCGACCGTCCCAGCGCGGATTGTCGCGCACGATCCGCTCGAACCTCTCGCGCAGTCGGGGCACATCGGCGGTTGGATCGAGCCAGAAGAACACGCTCCCCAATATCTTTGACGAAGACCGCGTCCAGTTTTCGAACGGCTGTTCCAGGAACCGGCTGACCGGCACCACCAGCCGTCTTTCGTCCCAGATCGCGACCACGACATAGGTCAGGCGGATTTCCTCGATCCGGCCCCATTCGCCGTCGATGATGACGACATCGTCGATGCGGATCGGCTCGGTAAAGGCCATCTGAATGCCGGCAATCAGGTTCTTGAGCGCAGGCTGCGCCGCCGCGCCGACTGCCAGACCGACGATGCCCGCCGACGCCATCAACGTGACGCCGACCGCACGGATGCTGGGGATCGACAGCAGCATCAGGCAGATGGTGACGAATCCGACGACGAACACAGCGATCCGGGTCAGGATCGCACTGCGCGTGCGCCTGCGCCGCGCGGCCAGATTGTCGGCGACGGTGATGTCGGCAGTCAGGGTGACCACGTCCGCCATCGCACGAATCATGGCAATCGCCAGCCATCCGATGAGGAGCGGCACCGCCATGCCCGCCGCCAGCGTCCACAATCGGTCGGCGCTGTCGGGCAAATGCAGAAAGCTGCGGACCGCCGCCAATGCCAAGGCGACCGCGATCCAGCGGGTCGGGCGATAGGCCTTTGTCACGATCACATCGTCCGCGGACCCCGGCGAACGCGCGGCAATCCGGCGGGCAATCGCGGCGCCGATACGGTGAAGAACCAGCGCCAGTGCGATCGCAAGCGCCACCACGGCCAGATCGACCAACAGGATCGGCACTTCGGTCCCCCACAGGCGCGTGGAGGCGAGCGACATTCCGGCAATTTCGATTCGTTGCATGCCGGGTCAACCGGTTCGGCAGGCATGCGTTCCAATGGGTGGCGCGCCTCCCACGGCGTCATTGCGAGCACAGCGAAGCAATCCAGGTTTTCGAGCCGCGGCTGGATTGCTTCGCTACGCTCGCAAAGACGAGGCGATGTTCTGAGGCGGACGGGTGCAACCACTAAAACCGTCATCCCCGCGCAGGCGGGAATGACGATCGAGCTGATCGCTAGCCCGTTCCGCTGGACGCCAACCCTAAGCCGGTTGCGTCACCCGAGGCGCCGATTGTCGCACGCCTTCATCGACACCGTCCGCGAATTGCGCGAAATTCTCGTTGAATTGATCGACCAGCTTCGCGGCGGTCGCGTCATATTCCGCCTTGTTCGCCCACGTAGCACGCGGATCGAGGATGGCGTCGTCCACACCCGCCACGCTGACCGGCACCTTGAATCCGAAATTCGGATCGGTGCGGAATTCGGCTGTATTCAGGCTCCCATCGAGAGCGGCATTGAGCAGCGCGCGCGTCGCCTTGATCGGCATCCGGTTGCCGACGCCGTATTTGCCGCCCGTCCAACCAGTGTTGACCAGCCAGCAATCAACCGATCCCTTGGCGATCCGCTCCTTGAGCAGATTGCCGTAAACGCTCGGGTGGCGCGGCATGAACGGTGCACCGAAACAGGTGGAAAAAGTCGCCTCCGGCTCGGTCACGCCGATTTCCGTACCCGCGACGCGCGCCGTATAACCCGATAGGAAGTGATACATCGCCTGGTCGGGAGTCAGCTTGGCGATCGGCGGCAGCACGCCATACGCATCGGCGGTCAGCATCACGATGTTCTGCGGCACCGGCCCCATATTGTCCTTGGACGCATTGGGAATGAAGTCGATCGGATAGGAACCACGACTGTTTTCGGCCAGGCTGTTGTCGTCGAGATCGAGTTCGCGGGTCTCCGGGTCCATCACTACATTTTCGAGCACCGTGCCGAACCGCTTGGTGGTCGCGAAGATTTCGGGCTCGGCATCGGCCGACAGGCGGATCATCTTGGCATAACAGCCGCCTTCGAAGTTGAAGACCGCGGTATCCGACCAGCCATGTTCGTCGTCGCCGATCAGCGTGCGGCTGGCATCGGCGCTGAGCGTCGTCTTGCCAGTGCCGGACAGCCCGAAAAACACCGCGGTGTCGCCATTGGGGCCGATATTGGCCGAACAATGCATCGGCATGATGCCGTCGATGGGCAACAGGTAATTGAGCAGGCCGAACACGCTCTTCTTCATCTCGCCGGCATAGGCGGTGCCGCCGATCAGGATCAGCTTTTCGGTGAAGCTGACCGCAATCACCGTCTCGCTGCGGCAGCCATGGCGCGCAGGGTCGGCGCGGAAGCCGGGCAGGTCGATGATCGTGTATTCGGGCTCGAACCCGTCCAGATCGTCGGCTTCCGGGCGGACCAGCAGCGTACGGATGAACAGGTTGTGCCATGCCAGTTCGTTGATGACGCGGACGGTGACGCGGTGTTCGGGCTGCGATCCGCCGAACAAATCCTGGACGAACAAGGTTTCCTTTTCACCCAATGCCGCCAGGAAATCGGCCTTCAGCGCGGCGAAATGCTCGGGGCTCATCCCCTTGTTCGATTTGCCCCACCAGATGCTGTCTTCGGTTTCGGCATCGCGGACGATGAACTTGTCCTGCGCCGACCGACCGGTGTGCTTGCCGGTTGCGACCACCAGAGGCCCATCCTTGGCGAGCTTGCCTTCACCGCGCGCCACGGCCTGTTCGACCAAAGGTGCGGTGCCAAGGTTCCAGTGGATCGCGGCGTCGGTGGCAATGCCCTGCGCGGCGAGGTCGAAACTCGGTTTACGGTCAGTCACTTCACTCTCCCCAGCGTCCGCGTTTGCGGACCGCATACGTATGTCTTTTCGGTGGCGAATATGCAGCGACTCGTTGCGGGTCAATCAGGTAACCGGTTACCGCGAATTGAGCCGTCCGACTATTTAGGCTAGGCACCTCAAATGGGATCGAAACTCAGCATTTGCCGCACATGACGGCGACGATCGCGCTGGTCGATGACGACCGCAACATTCTGACGTCGGTATCGATCGCGCTTCAGGCCGAGGGGTTCCTGACGCGCGTCTATTCGGATGGCGAAACCGCGCTCAAGGCGTTTGGCGAGAATCCGCCCGATCTGGCGGTGCTCGACATCAAGATGCCGCGCATGGACGGCCTGGAAATGCTGCGCCGCCTGCGGGAAAAAAGCCAAATTCCTGTGATCTTCCTGACCAGCAAGGACGACGAGCTGGACGAGGCGCTGGGCCTTGCGATGGGTGCCGATGATTATATCGCCAAGCCATTTTCGCAGCGCCTGTTGATCGCGCGCATCCGGGCGATCCTGCGCCGCACCGACGCCAACATCCGCACCGGCGAAAACGGCGATGCAGAACCCGCGGCGGTCATCGAACGCGGCAAGCTGATGATGGACCCCGCGCGCCACCGCGTCACCTGGGGCGGCGATGCGGTAACATTTACCGTGACCGAATTCATGATCCTGGAAACGCTGGCCCAGCGTCCGGGGGTCGTCAAATCGCGCAACCAGTTGATGGATGCCGCCTATCAGGACGACATCTATGTCGACGACCGGACGATCGACAGCCACATTAAACGCGTCCGCCGCAAATTCCGCCAGGTCGATCCTAGCTTCGACGCGATCGAGACGCTCTATGGCGCCGGATATCGATTCAACGACGAATGACGATCGCGACCTGTCGCTCCGCTGGTCGGGGCGCGTGTCGCTTACTGCCCGGATTCTGGCGGTCAACGCGCTGGCACTGGGGCTGGTCGCGGGCGGTTTCTTTTACCTCGACACGTATCGCGCGCGAATCGTCGACAACCGCCTGGCATTGGCGAGCGCGGAGGCGCAGCTAATCTCCCAGGCGATCATGGCCGCGCCGCCACCGGAACGCGAAGGGCTGGTGATGCGGCTCGCGCGCATCACCGACAAGCGCATCCGTCTCTATAACGCCGACGGCACGACGATCAGCGACAGCCTGGCGCTGGGGGTTCGCAATTTCCAGCTTCGCGATCCTGACAAGGAGCCGTGGCAACAGGATTTCGCGCGGGGGCTGGACGCCGCGATCGACACCATCGTCGCCAACCCGCGCGACCCCCTGTTCCGCGAGCGCGGTCCCGACGATGGACTGCGCTGGCCCGATGTTGTCACCGCCAGCAGCGCGCGGGCCGCCACCGCCAGCGTGTGGCGCGCGCCCGATCGCACGCCCGTGCTGACCGCCGCCGCCCCGCTGGGGAACCGCGGCAACACCATCCTGACCACCGACAATGCGGTCGATATCACCGAAACCGTGCGGGTCGAACGGTTCCGGCTCGCGATCGTCCTGCTGATCGCGGCGCTGCTGTCGATGCTGTTGTCGCTGTTCCTGGCGCGCACGATCGTCCGCCCGTTGCGGCATCTGGCGCGGGCGGCGATCCGGGTGCGGCTGGGGCGTGCGCGTGAAGTGGTGGTGCCCCGTCTGCCCGATCGCCGCGACGAAATCGGAATGCTGGCACGCGCGCTATCGGACATGAGCCAGGCGCTGCGCGCACGGATCGACGCGACCGAAGCGTTCGCCGCCGACGTGACCCACGAACTCAAAAACCCCCTCGCCTCGCTGCGGTCGGCGGTCGAGGGGCTGGAGCGGATCGACGATCCCGCACTTCGCGCGCAACTGATCGCGGTAATTCACGACGATGTGTTGCGGCTCGACCGGCTCATCACCGACATCTCCGATGCTTCCCGACTCGATGCACAGTTGAGCCGTGCGCAGTTCGAGACGGTCGATATGGCCGAGATGATCGGCGCGCTGGTCGACGGCTATCGCCAGCGCCATGTCGGCGGCGACGTTGCGCTCGAACTGGGCACGGTGCCGCACGAACCCGCGATTGTCCTGGGCGAAGGCGCGCGGCTGGAACGCGTGTTCGAAAACCTGATCGCCAACGCGGTTTCCTTTTCGCCGCCGGGCGGACAAGTGACGGTCGCGGTTATCGATCTCTACGACTGGATCGAAGTCGTCGTCGACGACGAAGGACCAGGCGTCGCCGAGGACGCGAGAGAAGCAATTTTCCGCCGTTTTCATTCCGACCGTCCCGATGACGAAGCTTTCGGCAAGCATTCCGGCCTAGGTCTTGCCATCGCGCGGACGATCGTCGAGGCCCATCAGGGCAAGATCACGGTCGAGTCGCACGCAAATGGTGCGGTGGGCGCGCGCTTCGTCGTGCGGCTTCCCAAGGCGATCGAACGGCGTAGCGAGGGGCGATGAACCGGTTATCTTCGGAAACACTCCATGCCAGTTGCGTGGCGATCAATGGGCGCGCTGTTCTGATCGAGGGACGGTCGGGCACTGGCAAATCCGATCTGGCGCTGCGGCTGATCGATCGCGGCGGGACACTCGTGAGCGACGATTACACGGTCCTCACCCGGCGCGACGGCGCGCTGACCGCGTCGCCGCCCGTTAACATCGCGGGCAAGATGGAAGTGCGCGGTCTGGGGTTGATCGAGGTCGATCACACCCGCGATGTACCCGTCGCGCTGGTGGTGGTCGCCGACAACGACCCCGTCCGAATGCCCGCCGCCGAGGCGTCTCGGACGATTGCCGGAGTGCCTCTGCCCGAATTGCGCCTCTCGCTGCTGGAGCCGTCCGCGCCGATCAAGGTTGAGCGTGCGCTGATGCGGCCAGGGCCACGTAACTGAACCCATGAGTAACTCCCCACCCAAACGCATCCTGCTCGTCACCGGCCTGTCGGGCGCGGGCAAATCGACCGTCCTGCGCACGTTGGAGGATCTGGGCTGGGAGACGGTCGATAACCTGCCCGTCCTGCTGCTCGACCGACTGCTCAGCACCGCCCTCCCCGATGACGGGCGCGACGATGCGCCGCTTGCGGTCGGGTTCGGAACGACAACACGCGGGTTCGATGCCGAACGGATCGTCAAGCGGATCAAGAAACTGCGCGAGGATCACGGGCACGAAATCGGGACGCTGTTCCTGGAATGCGCCGGGGTGGAGCTGGAACGCCGCTATTCGGAGACGCGCAGGCGGCATCCGATGGCACTCGACCGTCCGGCGGTCGACGGAATCGCGCGCGAACGCGAGCAGTTGATGCCGCTCAGGCGATGGGCCAACCGGTTGATCGACACCACCAATTTGCGCTCGAACGAACTCGCCAGCCTGATCCGCACCACGTTCGGAGAGGGCCGCGAAGGACCGACACTGACGGTGATGTCGTTCGGGTTCGCGCGCGGATTGCCGAGCAACGCCGATCTGGTGTTCGACATGCGGTTTCTACAGAACCCGCACTGGGTGCCCGAACTGCGCCCCGGCACCGGCCAAGACGCTGCCGTCGCCGACTATGTTCGCGCCGACCCTGCCTATTCGCTGGTCGATGGAATCGAGCAATTGATCGTCGATCTGCTCCCCCGTTACCGGGCGGAGGGGAAATCCTATCTGACCGTCGCGATCGGGTGTACCGGGGGGAGACACCGGTCGGTCCATGTCGCCGAACGTGTCGCGAATAGGTTGCGTGACGAAGGATTTTCGCCCACGCTGTACCATCGTGATCTGGGAACAGCGCCGCAAGACGCGCTAGAGCCGGCTCCGGTCTTCAGGACGGAAACACGCGGGAATACGGGTCAATGATCGGTTTGGTTTTGGTGACTCATGGGCGACTGGCCCAGGAGTTCGTGGTCGCGATGGCCCATGTGGTCGGCAACCAGGAAAGGATCGTCCCGATTTCGATCGGACCGGACGACGACATGGAGGAACGCCGCGCCGACATCGCCAGCGCGATCGGCGAAGTCGATGCCGGGCAAGGCGTGATCGTGCTGACCGATCTGTTCGGCGGCACCCCGTCCAACCTCGCCATCTCACTGCTGGAGCCAGGCCGGGTCGAAGTGATCGCCGGGATCAACCTGCCGATGCTGATCCGGCTGGGCGGCGCGCGCAAGGCGATGAAGGTGGTCGATGCCGTCGCCGCCGCACGCGAGGCCGGCCGCAAATACATCACCGTCGCTTCCGAAGTTCTGGGCGAGGCCGCCGCATGAGTTCGGCCAGCCGGTCGATCGAGATCACCAACAAGCGGGGGCTGCATGCGCGGGCCAGCGCCAAATTCGTCACGCTCGCTTCCACCCACCCGGTGGAAGTCACCGTCGAAAAGGACGGATCTTCGGTCACCGCGACCTCGATCATGGGGCTGATGATGCTGGGCGCGGCCAAGGGCGACACGATCACGATCAGCGCGAACGGCGACGGCGCACACGATGCAGTCGAAGCGCTGACCGCGCTGGTTGCGGAAAAGTTCGGCGAGGAATAACGGTTCGATCCGCCCCATTGAGCCTTTGAACCTTCCCTTCCCCGTTCGTTTCGAGCGAAGTCGAGAAACGCTGGTACGGTGCTCGGTGCAAGTTTCTCGACTTCGCTCGAAACGAACGGATTTGTATTTAGAGATCATTTCAATGCGCGAAATCACCGCTTTCTCCAACCCGCTGGTCAAATCCGCGCGCAACTTGCGCGAAAAGCGCCATCGCCGCGAACAGGGCAAGTTCCTGGCCGAAGGTCTGCGTATCCTGACAGAAGCGCGCGAAGCGGGCGCGCTCCCCGACCAACTCTGGTACGCGCCCGACAGCGCGCGGCATCCGCTCGTTCAAAAGCTGATCGCCGCGGTCGAGGCCGATCATGGCGACGCGATCCTGACCAATGCCGACATCCTGTCCAAGATTTCGGGCAAGGACAATCCCGGCGCGGTCGTCGGCGTGTATCGCGAATTCGACACTGGGCTGGAACGGATCGACCGGACGACGTCGCACCTTTGGTTCGTCGCCGAACGACTGCGCGATCCCGGCAATCTCGGCACGATCCTGCGTACCGCCGATGCGGTCGGTGCGGGCGGCGTCATCCTGCTCGACGAGTGCGTCGATCCGTTTTCGGTGGAGGCGGTGCGCGCCAGCATGGGGGCATTGTTCACCATCCCCGTCGCGCAGGCCACGTGGGACGAATTCGAACCCTGGCTGCGCACAGGACCCGGGCAATTGGTCGGCCTTTCGCTCGACGGCTCGGTCGATTATCAGGCACCGCGCTACGAAGCCCCAACCTTCCTGCTCACCGGCAATGAAGCGCAAGGAATGCCACCGCATATGGCCGCCGCTTGCGATATTCGCGTCCGCATTCCGATGCTGGGCAAGGCCGACAGCCTGAATGCGGCTGTCGCGACCGCGGTGATGGCGTATGAAGTGCTCAACCAGCGTCGTGCGTCGGAAAGCCGGGGTTAAGCCGAACCGGATTAGGCGGGCGACGAACACTTGCCGGAGTTGCCTGTCAGGATGATTGTTGCTGCCCTGTCGATGATGCTCGCCCCGCTCGCGCAGGAGGCGAAGGTCGATCCCAACGCCTATCGCGCGGTTGGAACCGAGCCGTTCTGGTCGTTGTCGATCACCCGCGATCAGATCGTCTATGACGATGTCGAGCGCCGACGCACCGCCGTCCGCAAACCGCGACCGCTGAACACCAACGGCAACGTGTTCTACCGCGCGCGCGGAATGACGGTCATCATCCGCAATCAGGAATGCACCGACGGGATGAGCGACCGGCGCTTCGCCGACACGGTGCGGGTCAAGATCGGACGACGGACACTGAATGGATGCGGTCGCGCCTATCCCGACGCGCGCAGCCTGGACGGCAGCGAGTGGCGGATCGCATCGGTTGCGGGCACCGCCGTCATCCTGCCCCGCCCCGCGACAATCGCTTTCACCGAGGATCGGGTCAGCGGATCGACCGGATGCAATCGCTTCATGGGCGACTATGCGATCCAGGCGGGACGATTGAGCACGCCGCGACTGGCGATGACACGGATGGCCTGCACGGGCGAAGCGAGCGCGATCGAAGCAGCGGTGACCGATTTGCTCAACGATCCGATGGTCGCGTACCCGATGCGCGACGGCTCGATCCGGTTGGTCGGGACCGAAGGCCGAAGCGCGACTTTGGTACGGGTGGTCTCGGAGTAATCGCCTCCGTCACCCCGGCCGAAGTGCCGGGGTCCACCAGGCCGCTTGCCCCGCGGGAACGACTACCCGCCCAAATTCGCCGCCCCGCGGACCCCGTCACATCGGCCGGGGTGACGACCGGTATTATTCGGCCGCCTTAGCTTCCGCCTGGTCCGTTTCTTCGTCCGGTGATGGCAGCGAGTCCAGCATCGGCGCGCGCGCCAGCGCATCGACCGGTTCAACGGGGTCGAGGCTCGCATTGCCCGTGTCGACATTGAGCGCCTGAAACCGCCGCGCCGTCACCAGCACGCGTCCGTCGAAGCTGGAGACGAACTTGTTGTAGTTATCGACCGCACTGTTCAGGCCGTTGCCGACCCGCCGCAGATGCGTCGCCGCGGTGGCGAGACGTTCGTACATCTCCTTGCCCAACCGCGCGATTTCCTGAGCGTCCTCGGTCACCTTCTGCTGGCGCCACATCGACGCGACGGTGCGCGCAAGCGGTAGGAAGGCCGACGGCCCCGCGATGATCACCCGGTTGCGCGCGGCGCGCTCCCACAATTCCATGTCGATTTCGAGCGCACCCGACAGGAAATTATCGCCCGGAATATACATGATGACGAAATCGGGCGCCTTTTCGAACTGCGCCCAATAGGCTTTCTTTGACAGCGCGTCGGCATGGAGCCGCACCGCGCGAGCATGGGCGACCATCGCCGCCTGGCGTTCCTCGTTCGACGTCGCCTCCGCTGCGGTCATGTACGAATCAAGCACGCATTTGACGTCGACGATCAGTTGCTGGTCGCCCGGCAGGCGGATGATGAAGTCGGGGCGAAGCTGGCCGTCCTCGGTCGTGACCGAGACTTCTGCTGCGAAATCGACATGCGCGTCGAGCCCTGCGAGTTCGATCAGGTTGCGGAATTGTTGTTCACCCCAGCGTCCACGGGCCTTCGGCGCGGCGCGAAGCGCATTGACCAGCTTGGCGGTTTCGGTGCGGGTTTCGCCCAGTCCGGCATGGACCTGAGCGACCTGTTCGCGCAGCGCCGCATAAGTGTCGGTACGTTCGCGCTCGACCGATTTCAGGCCGTCTTCATAGCGTTTTAGCGTGGTTTCAACCGGCTGGAGCAATGCCTTGAGCTTGGCCTCGTTGGTCTTGCCTTCCTCCGAGAACCGCTCGTTCGCCCGGTTGAGGAAGCTCGATTGCGCTTCGGTCAACAGTTTGCCCGCGACTTCGCGGAACTGGCCAGTCAGCACGTCCTGGTTTTCGCGCAAATCCTTCAAACGACTCTCGAACGCACTGGCCTCGGCCTTCAGCGTTGCGAGTTCGACGGCTTTGGTGTCGCGATCGGTCCGCATATCGGCCAATGCCACGCGCAACTGCGGAACCTCGCCCGCGCGTTCTTCGGCCCGCGCCAAATCGGCAATCGCTGCCTTGAAATCGATCTCGCGTCGGTCGCGTTCTTCACGTGCCTCGATCGCGCCGCGGCTGCCGAGATACCAGCCAACCGCGCCGCCGATCACCAGCGCCAATACCACCAACAACACCGCGATCGGATCCATGCCCTACCCATTCAATTAGGAACGAAGCGCGAACCTAAAGCGCTGCGCTCCGACAGGCAAGCGCGATGCGGCGGAGCGGGATCAGGCCGCCGCGCGGCGCTGTTTGTCGAGCTTCTTCATGATCATCTGACGCTTCAAACGCGACAAATGGTCGAGAAAGACGATGCCGTTCAGATGATCCATTTCGTGCTGGATACACACCGCAAGCAGCCCTTCGAACGCCTCTTCATGCGCCTTGCCGTCCTCGTCCAGCCATTTGACGCGGCACCTCTTGGGCCGTTCGACCTCGGCATATTGGTCGGGGACCGACAAGCAGCCTTCGTTGTAGAGCGAGCGTTCGTCCGCGGGATCGAGGATTTCGGGGTTGATGAAGACGCGGGGCGCGCGGATCGGCTTGCCCTCCTCATCCTCTTCCTCCTGCAAATCCATCACCAATACGCGTTTGGGCACGCCGATCTGGATCGCGGCCAGGCCGATGCCGTTGGCGTCGTACATCGTATCGAACATGTCGGCGATCAGCGCGCGGGTATCATCGTCCACGCCCTCGACGGGGGTGGAGATCAGCTTCAACCGCGGATCGGGAACTTCGACGATGGGCAGAACGGCCATGATTTTCTTCGCTTCTTCTGGAGCGCGAGGGCCAGCCCGTAAGCGGCGCGATCGCGCGAAATATCTGGGGTTCAGATAGGTTCGACGCCGCTTTCCGTCAAGCGAGCGGGCGGCGTGCGCGCAGCGCCTGCGCCAGCGTTCCCTCATCCAGATAGTCGAGTTCGCCACCCACGGGCAGGCCATGGGCAAGCTGAGTGACGCGCACCGGATAGCCCTCGATCCGTTCGGCGACATAGTGCGCGGTGGTCTGCCCCTCCAGCGTCGCGTTCATCGCCAGCACCACCTCGTCGATGCCGCCTTCCGAGAGACGGCGGACGAGCGCATCGATGGTGAGGTCTTCGGGTCGCACGCCTTCGAGCGCGGAAAGCCGACCACCCAGCACGTGAAACTTGCCGGGGAACAACCGCGATCGGTCCAATGCCCACAGATCGGCCACTTCCTCCACCACGCACAACGAACGCGCATCGCGGCGCGGATCGGTGCAGATTCCGCACGGGTCGCTGGTGTCGATATTGCCGCACAGCGAGCAGGTCGCCAGTCGATCGTCCACCGCGCCCAGCGCCGCTAGCAAGGGTTTAAGCGCGGTTTCGCGCTTCTTGAGCAGATGCAACACCGCGCGGCGCGCCGATCGCGGGCCAAGCCCGGGAAGGCGGGACAGCGCTTGCGTCAGCATGTCGATCTCGGGCGATGCCATGGGTTGCGACATAAGAGGGTATGCCGACCTCTGCCAAGCAAAGGTTTCGGCCGCTTGTCGATCTTGGGAGGCGTTTCTCGACTTCGCTCGAAACGAACGGCTAAGGGAGTGTTCCATATCCAACCCTCCGCGACAGATCGATCCGATGCGTATCATTTTCATGGGCACCCCCGAATTCGCCGTCCCGACGCTCGATGCGCTGGTTTCCGCCGGACATGACGTCGTGGCGGCATACAGCCAGCCTCCGCGCCGCGCCGGGCGTGGGAAGGCGCTGACCCCCTCCCCCGTGCAACGGCGGGCCGAGGAACTGGGGATCGAGGTGCGGACGCCCGTTTCGCTAAAGGATGTCGATGTCCAGGCCGAATTCGCGGCGCTGAATGCCGATGTCGCCGTGGTCGCGGCGTACGGCCTCCTGCTGCCGCGTGCAGTGCTGGTTGCGCCGAGGCTGGGATGCCTGAACGTCCACGGATCACTGTTGCCGCGCTGGCGTGGCGCTGCCCCGGTCCAGCGCGCGATCCTTGCCGGGGACGCGGAAACCGGCGTCGGGATCATGCAGATGGAGGCCGGGCTCGACACCGGACCGGTGCGGCTGGAAGTGCGGACCGCGATCGACGCCAAGACGACCGGGGAGTTAACCGAAGAACTCGCGGCGATGGGTGCAAGATTGATGGTCGAGGTGCTGGGCGACCCCGATGCGTATCCGCCGGCGCCGCAGTCGGTCAATGGCGTCACCCACGCCCCAAAGATCGACAAAGCCGAAGCTCGGATCGACTTCACGGGCTCGGCGCGCGCGGTGGAACGTCAGGTGCGGGCTTTTGCGCCCTCACCGGGCGCGTTCTTCGAACATGCAGGCGAGCGTGTGCGGATACTGGCCGCCGAGGTCAGGGACGACGCGGGCGCGCCTGGCGAGGTGATCGACGCCCTGCTCACAATCGCCTGTTCACAGGGCGCGATCCGCCCGATTTTCGTACAGCGCGCAGGACGTGGCGTCATGACTGCGGGCGAGTTGCTGCGTGGCTTTTCGATCCCCAAGGGAACGCGGCTTTGACCCGGTTCGCGCTGACGATCGAATATGACGGTCGCCCGTTCATGGGCTGGCAGCATCAGGCGCACGGGCCGAGCGTTCAGCAAGCGATCGAGGAGGCGGCGCACGCCATCACCGGCGAAAACGCGCTGGTTCACGCCGCCGGGCGCACCGATGCGGGGGTCCACGCGCTGGGGATGCGCGCGCATATCGAGATCACCCGCGATTTCGCACCGTTCCGGTTGATGGAGGCGCTCAATGCCAAGCTCCGCCCGCATCCGGTCGCGATCCTGGATTGCGCGGTCGTGCCCGACGATTGGCATGCGCGCTTTTCGTGCGTGGCGCGGCATTACGAGTATCGCATGGTCATGCGCCGCGCGCCGCTGACCTGGGAGCGCGGGCTGGCGTGGCGTATCCCGCAACCGCTGGACGTGGCGGCGATGCAGGCGGGGGCGGCACATCTGGTGGGACGTCACGACTTCACCACCTATCGATCCGCACATTGCCAATCCGACAGCGCGCTCAAGACGCTCGATCGGCTCGATGTCGTGGGCGACGGCGACCGGATCAGCGTGTTCGCATCGGCGCGGTCGTTCCTCCACCATCAGGTGCGCTCGATGGTCGGATGCCTGTCGCTGGTCGGTCAGGGCAAATGGTCGCCCGACGATATTGCACGGGTGCTGGAGGCGAGGGACCGCGCGCAACTGGGGTACAACGCGCCGCCCGATGGGCTATACTTCCTGCGCGCGGATTATCCCTGACGCGTGAGTTGCGCCGCGAGCTCGACATGCGTGGACCAGCGGAACTGGCCCACCGGCTGGACCCAATCGATGATGAATCCTGCCTCGCACAATATCTTTGCATCACGTGCGAAGCTGCTGGGATTGCAGGAGACATAGGCCACACGCCGAGAATTCGATTCGGCGATATTGGTGATCTGCTCGCGTGCGCCGGCACGCGGCGGATCAAGCACCAGTGCGTCGAAACGGTCGAGTTCGGCAGGAGTCAGCGGACGCCGATACAAATCGCGGTGATCGGCAAAGATCGTCCGCGCGGCCAGCATTGCCGCGGCCTTCAACGCCAGCACCGGCTCGCGCCCCGCCTCGCCTGCATAGATTTTGCCCGGCAGGTTGAGCGCGAACGTGCCCAGTCCGGCGAACAAGTCGGCCACGGTATTGGCATCGCCCACTGCCTCACGCACCGCCGCGATAAGCGCCGCCTCGCCGTCCTCGGTCGCCTGAAGGAACGCCGCGTGCGGCAACGCCACCGGTACGCCGCCCAGCGTAATCGTCACCGGTTCGGGCTCCCAGCGCGTTTCCGGGCCATAGCCATCATCGATCGCAAAACGCGCGATGCCGTGCTCGATCGCGAAATCGGGAAGCTGTTCGGCAAAGGACAGGCCGTCGGCAGACACGCCCTTGATCAGGATATCGAGTCCTTGATCGGCGATCGTCACGTGGATGTCGGCCCGCCGTTTCGGCTTCACCAATTCCTGAAGCAATGTCCGCAACGGGCTTAATACGCGAAAAATTTCCGGTCGGACCACATGGCACTCGACAAGGTCGATCAGCGTCGTCCCCGAACCTTCGGAAAAACCCAGCACGATAACATTGCCGCGTCGCTCGGCGTGTAAGGTCGCACGGCGGCGACTCTTGGGCGGCGACAGATGCGGCGCGCGCATCGGAGCCTCTAACCCCTGCGCCGCAAGCGCACCCAAGATCCGTTCGGAGACGAACCGACCATAGCTTTCGTCGTCGAGATGCTGAAGCTGACACCCGCCACAGGTCGGAAAATGACGGCAAGGGGGCGTCGCGTGATGCGGTCCCGGCACGACGATCCCGTCGGCACGCAATTGGTCTCCCGGTGCCGCCAACGCCGCATGGCGACCGCTATCGGTCACCCCGTCGCCGCGCGCCGCCACGCGAATGATCGTCTCGCCGTCGCTCACCAAACCTCCTGCATCGCCTCGGCGCTATGCGCGATCAGGTCGTCCGCGACCAGCCCCGCCCCCGCCAATTCGGCGGCGCGCCCATGCAACCACGCACCCTCCGCCACGGCGGCCCACACATTGCCACCAGTAGCCAGTCGCCCGGCAACGAGCCCGGCAAGCACGTCCCCCGCGCCCGCGGTTGCCAAGCTCATTGGGGCAGCAGCGGACACCACGACGCGCCCGTCGGGGTGCGCGATCACCGTGTCGGGGCCTTTGTGCACCACGATCGCACCGCAGCGCCGGGCGGCGGCAAGCGTGCGATCGATCTTGGAGCCCGCACCCGTACCGAACATCCGATCGAACTCACCGCCATGTGGCGTCAGGACAGTAGGTGCGCTGCGGTTGGAAAGTCTCGCGCTAGCGTTCTCGCCAAGCAGGCTTAGCGCATCGCCATCGATCAGCAGGCGGACTTCGCTATCGATCGCGGCGACGAGCAAATCCTGCGCACGCTCATCTCTCCCCAACCCCGGTCCGATACACAGTGCATCGACGGGGCGCTCCGAAAGAAAGGCTTCCAGATCACTGGCTTGAGCGATCTGTCTCGAAACGATCGCATCCAATGGCGCTATCGCGACGTCGGTGCCCGCCAGCACCACATAGCCCGCACCGCCGCGCAAAGCCGCCGCTGCCGACAGCCGCGCGGCACCGGCCATTGCGCCGCCGACGACCAGCGCCAGCCCACGCGTGAATTTATGCGCCGTTCGCTCGGGTCGAAGCGATTGGGGACGCGCAAGGGTCGTCCACCGGTCGGACACTGCGATCCGCAGATCGACCAGGCTGACATGACCCGAACAGGACGCGCCGACGCCCAGCAGATGCGATGGTTTGAGCGCTCCGAGCGCGGCGGTCACGTCCGCACGCAAAACATGGCCGGTCGGCACACCATGGTCGCTATCGATGCCCGAGGGCAGGTCGATCGCGACGCAAAATCGCGCGGCGGCGCGCAGCCGTTCGAGAATCGAGGCAACCGACGGCTCGATCGCGCGCGTCAGACCGGTGCCGAACACACCATCGACCAGCACCGCTCTGGGCGGTGCATCGGCAAGCGCGACTACCGGCCCGCGCCACGCGTGCCGCGCTTCTGCTGCCGCGCCTTCGCGCGCCTCCCCGAGCGCCGCCACCATGACGTCATGGCCCCATTGGCTCAAAAGCCGCGCCGCCACATAGGCATCGCCGCCATTGTTGCCGGGACCGGCCAGCACCAGCACCGCGCGGCCCTGGACATGGCGATGGACTTCGCGCGCGACTCCCATTCCAGCACGCGCCATCAGTTCGGCCTGCGAAATGCCGCTCCCGAGCGCCGCCGCTTCGGCTGCACGCATCGCATCGGCAGTCAGGATCGGCGCGCCTGGTGGCACGCGCCTCATGGCGTCGGCTGCGGTGCCACCGTGGAGAGGCGGTAGCGCGCTTCCCCCACCGTCACGTCGATCAGGCCATCACCGGCCGGCGTCACTTGCGCCATGTCCGCACCGTCCGCCGTGGTGACGGTCCGGCCGTCCGCCGCCAGTCGCAATCGGTGGAACCCGCCATCGGGCTGGCGGATCGTCAGCAGGGTGCCATCAGCAGTCGCGGTGCGCTCGACACTGCATCCGTCGGCCATCGCGGCACCTTGACCCACGGCACAGGTTATCGCTTCCGCCTCTACCGCAAGGTCGCCGCTTTGCTCGCCGCACCCGGCCACCAGCAACGCTGCCGCCAGCACAAACGCTGTGTCAGATATCCGCATAGACATGGGTTTCGGCGCTCGCTCCGGGATGGGTGACCGCGCCCTTATAGGCGGGACCGACGTTCCGGGCATAGCGCCACAATGCGCCCGACTGATAATCATTGGTACGTGCGGCCCATGCGGCGCGGCGGTTGGCAAGGATGTCATCAGCCACTTCGAGGTCGATCGTGCCCGCCTCGGCATCGATACGGATCATGTCGCCATCCTCGACCAGCCCGATCGGCCCGCCTTCCGCCGCCTCAGGTCCGACATGACCGATGCAGAACCCCCGCGTCGCGCCCGAAAAGCGACCGTCGGTGATCAGCGCGACCTTTTCGCCCAGCCCCAATCCGTAGAGCGCAGCGGTGGTCGACAGCATTTCGCGCATACCGGGGCCACCCTTTGGTCCTTCATATCGGATGACGACCACGCAGCCCTCGGCAATGTCGCGCGCTTCGACTGCCGCAAAGGCGTCTTCCTCGCAATCGAACACTCGCGCCGGTCCGGCGAACTGCAACCGCGCCATCCCTGCGACCTTCACGATCGCGCCCTCTGGGGCAAGCGAACCTTTCAGTCCGACGACGCCGCCGGTGAGGGTGATGGGCGCGGCGACATCGTAGATCACTTTCTGATCCGGGTTCCACGTCACTTGGTCGATGTTCTCGCCCAGCGTCTTTCCGGTCACCGTCAGGCAATTGCCGTCGAGAAAGCCGCCCGACAGCATCGTCTTCATCAGCATATAGACGCCGCCCGCCTCATGCATATCCTTTGCGACGTATTTCCCGCCAGGCTTCAGGTCGGCGATGTAAGGCGTTGATTTGAAGGCCTCTGCAACATCGTGAAGATCGAATTCGATCCCGCATTCATGCGCCATCGCCGGCAAGTGCAGCGCCGCGTTGGTGGAGCCGCCGGTCGCGGCCACGACCCGTGCCGCGTTGATGAAGGCTTCGCGGGTGCAAATGTCGCGCGGGCGGATATTGGCGGCGAGCAAGTGCATCACCTGCTCGCCTGCCGCGACCGCGATTTCTTCACGACTTTTGTAAGGAGCGGGCACCATATTGCTGTTCGGCAACGACAATCCGATGGCTTCGCCGACGCACGCCATCGTGTTCGCAGTGAACTGCCCCCCGCACGCGCCATGTCCTGGGCAAGCGACTTTTTCGAGCGCGGTAAGCTGGCTGAGCGGACAATTTCCCGCGGCATATTGACCCACGGCCTCGAACACATCGACAACGGTCACGTCGCGCTGGTCGAAGCGGCCCGGCAGGATCGACCCGCCATAGACGAAGATCGACGGCACGTTCAGCCGCAGCATCGCCATCATCATGCCGGGCAGCGACTTGTCGCATCCGGCAAAGGTGACGAGCGCGTCGTAGCAATGGCCGCGCACGCTGAGTTCGACCGAATCGGCGATCACCTCTCGGCTGACCAGCGAGGATTTCATCCCCTGATGTCCCATCGCGATGCCATCGGTGACGGTGATGGTGTTGAACCGACGCGGCATTCCGCCGCCCGCGATCACCCCGGCGCGCGCGGCGTTCGCCTGAAAATCGAGCGTCGTGTTGCACGGTGCCGAATCATTGCCGGCGCTGGCGATGCCCACGAACGGCTTGGCGATATCCTCTTCGGAAATGCCCATCGCGTAATAATAGCTACGGTGCGGCGCGCGTTCTGGACCGACCGAGACATGGCGGCTGGGCAGGCGGGATTTGTCGAATTTGGTGCTCATGGCGCACGCCTATGTCGCGGACGGGGCTTCCGACGCAAGTCTATTACGCATCATTTCGATTATGGGTGCCAGGATTTCCGCCCATCGCGCGACGCCTGCGTCATCCGCGATCTGGTCGTTGCGGATCTCCAGGCTGAACGACGCGATGCCGTTTCCCTCTGCATGGCGGTCGAGCGTCGCGTTCAGGACTTCGCCCGAATAGGGCTGATTGTCGCCCACGCTCAGTCCGGTATCGCGCAGCGCTGCCAGAATCAGATCCGCAGCGCGCCGGTCCCGGTTCGACAGGATGCCGACCTCCCAAGGCCGCGCTGCGCCCGCGCCGGTCTCCAGCACCGGTGTGAAACTGTGAACGGCGACGATCAGTTCGGGGCGAAAGCGGTCGATCTCTGCCTCGATCGTCGCGTGATAGGCACGATGGAAGCGTGCGATGCGGTGTGCCGGGTCGAGGTCGACATTGCCGAATATGGTGTGGCCGTCGCTGCGCTCGGGGATCAACCCGCCCTGACCGACAGCACGATTGAGGTCGATCACCAGGCGCGAGACGGTGGCCAGAATTGCAGGCGCATGGAGCACGGCGGCAAGCGCGCGGGTCAGCGGCGCAGCCCCGATGTCGACCGCGATGTGCTTTTCCAGAAGCGCCGCGTCGATAACCAGATCGATGTCGTCGGGCACATGGTTCGACGCATGATCGCACAGCAGCAGGACGCGCGGATCGCCGCCGCCGATGACTTCGCAAATGCTCATGCCCGCCCCTTTCGAGAAGCGAAATCCGCCAGCCCCGACCCCAGTTCCTTACCGATGAGGGCAGCCAGAAACGCGACGTCCTGCGTGGCGGGGTCGGGATTGCGCAAGGTCGCTTTCAACCCGGCAATCGCGCCGGGTGCGTTGGCCGCGATCCGCGCCGCCATCCCGGCTGCCGTGTCGGTCGCGTTCGGCACGACCTGTTCGATCAGCCCGATCCGCGCCGCTTCGACCGCGTTCACCACGTCGCCGGTCATCAGCATTCGCGATGCCTGTCCCGTTCCGATGGCCGCGATCAGGCGCTGCACGTCGATAGCGGGGTAAAGCAGCCCGAGTTTCGCAGGTGTCACCGCGAAGCGCGCGCTTTCGCCTGCAATCCGCACGTCCGCTGCCAGCGCCAGCGCGACGCCTGCCCCGAAACAGCTGCCGTCGATCGCCGCGATCACCGGCATCGGCAGCGCGGCCAACGAGTCGATCGCGGCGCGCATCTCGCTCAGGAACCGCTCGGGCCAACCCGATGCCAATCGGTTCGCGGCGATTTCGGAAATGTCGGCGCCTGCCGAAAAACTGGTCGGGTCGGCGGAACACAGGATGACCGCACGGGTATCCAAATCGATTCGCGCCACCGCGTCACTCACGCTGCGCCACCCCGCCAGGTCGAACGCGTTGCGCGCGCCGCCCCGATTGATGGTCAGTCGCGCGATGCCGTCCCGATGGTCGAGGCGGATCATGGCGTCCCGCCGGGGAGGATGGCGCCCGCCGAAGCGGGGACCATCCACGGACGATTCGCTCCCGGCGCGTGATCCGCCGGGCGAGCATAGTCGGCGAAATGCGAACAACCCGTTGCCGTCACGACAATTCGCTTTCCAGCATCCACCAATCGGGTTCGACCGAACGAATCGTCCGCGCCGCCGCCGCGCGATCCGCCGCCCGATCGAACAGCGCAAAACAGGTCGCGCCAGACCCCGACATCCGCGCCAATCGTGCACCGGGTGCGGCGGACAGGCGGTCGAGGACATCGCCGATTTCAGGCGCAATCGTACGTGCGGGCGGCTCCAGATCGTTGCGCCCGGCAATCGCCGCGGCGATCAGTTTGCCCGCGGGCAATCCGCCGCGGTCGATCCCGTCCCAGCCCGCGAACACCGATGCAGTTGATACTGCAACGCCGGGATTGACCAGCAGGACCGGCACACCGGGTGCGCCTGTAATCGAGGTGAGTGCTTCCCCCCGCCCGCGTCCGATCGCCGTCCGGCCCAACAGGCAGGCGGGAACGTCGCTTCCCAACGCTTCTGCCACCGCAACCAGGCGGGGCTCGTCGTTCGCCACGCCAGCGCGCCGTGCCATTGCGCGGAGCATCGCAGCGGCGTCCGCCGACCCACCGCCCATGCCCGATGCGACCGGAAGCCGCTTGTCGAGCGTCACCGCCAGCGGCGGGAGCGTGGCGACCGATTCCCGAAACGCACGTTCGGCGCGCAGCACCAGATTGTCGCCCTCGCCCGCCAAGGCCTTCGCAAACGGGCCCGTCACCGCAAAACTCGGCGTGTCCGCGTCCTCGATGCTCAGCACGTCACCATGTGCGACGAAGACGAACAGCGTTTCGAGTTCGTGATAGCCGTCGTCGCGCCGAGCGCGAACGTGGAGCGCCAGATTGAGCTTGGCCGGTGCCGGTTCGACGATCATGCGTTATTGCGCGGTGGTCGCTGCCGCGAGCCCGGTCGCGATCTTGTCGCCCAACCGCGCGGCATCGTCCGCCTCGGCATAGACGCGCGCCGCGGCCCAGGCGTACCGCGCCTCGAACCGGCGCCCGACCTGCCACAGCGCATCGCCCAGATGCTCGTTGATTTCGACATCGCCCGGCTCGGCTTCCGCCGCCCGCTGGAGCAGCGGCACCGCGCGGTCGAACGCACCGTTCATGTAATAGGCCCAGCCCAGCGAGTCGGTGATCGCCGCGTCTTCGGGCGCGAGTTTGGATGCGCGTTCGAGCAGACCCTGCGCCTCCGCCAGATTCTCGCCCCGCTCGGCCTGTGCATAGCCGAGATAGTTGAGCGCGTGCGGCTGATCGGGGGCCAGTTCGACTGCGCGTTCAAGCAATGGCAAGGCCAGTTCCCACTGCCCAGAACGTTCCAAAGCGCCGCCGCGTTGCAGATACAGCGCCCATCCCGCGTCGCCCGCCGACCTCTGAATCGCGCTGGCATAGGCGGCAGCGGCTGCTTCGTTCCGCCCGGCCTGGCTGAGCAGGTCGCCAAGCTGCTGAGCCTCCATCGGCCCCGCGCCTTTTGCCGCGCTGGCCTGTTCGGCGATCGAAATCGCATCGGCTTCGCGCTCCGCTTCGGTCAGGATGCGCAATTCCGCTTGGCGCGCCATGGCGGCAAAGGGAGCCTTTTCCTCCACCGATCGCACCAGTCCCAGCGCGCGATCGGTCGATCCGATGCGTCCGAGCAAGCCAGCCAGTTGCACCGTGATCGCATCATCCTCCGGCACCAGCATCGACGCCGACCGGGCGAGCAACAGCGCGAGCGGCAAGGTGCTCTCGGCCGTCAGGTCGGTCGCCAGTCGCGAATAGAGCCGCGCGGTGCCGAATGCGATGTTTGCCCGCTGTCCGCGTCCGATCTCGCTGCGCAATCGCGCGACCGATCGATCCCGTCCGGGCAGCAACGCGCCGATCATCGCACGCTTGCCAGCCCCCGCGAACAGCCGTGCCGCGGCGACGCGCAGGCCGATATTGGCCTGTCCGCCTTCGATCACGGCGATGGCGGCTTCGGCTTCCGTATGACGGCCCGCTGCGATCAACAGCAATGCGCGCGTTTCCATCGAATAGCGTCGCGCGATGGGGTTGTCGGCGGGTGCCTCCAGCAGCGGAAACGGATCGCCGCCGCGCTCGAACGCGAGCCAGGCCGACAGCGAGGGAACAAGGAAATCGAGCGGGCCTTTGCGCATCCGCACGATGGCGGCTTCCGCAGCAGGCAAGTTGCGCGCGCGCGCCGCATCGGCGAACTGGAATACCGACACGTCGGCAGGCGCAGTGCCCGCGGTGTCCATGGCGCGCACCGACTGACGGATCAGCTCTAGGTCACCCGCTTCGATCCCCTGGCGATACGCGCGGAACGCCACCGTCTCCGCCCCCGGCGTCGCGGCGAGCGCCAGCGCATAACCCTGCGCCGCGAGCGCTCCTGCACCGTCCGCATCGGCGGCGCGCGCCTTGACATAAGCGGTCAGCGGGTCGGCGGGATCGCGGGCAAGCGCGGGCTGCACGGCCAGCGTGACCGCGACAGCCGATATCAACAAACGCAGCTTACATATTGGGATAATTCGGTCCTCCGCCGCCTTCGGGCACCACCCAGTTGATGTTCTGGGTCGGATCCTTGATGTCGCAGGTCTTACAGTGGACGCAGTTCTGGGCGTTGATCACGAATTTCGGATCGCCGGTTTCCTCACCCACCACCTCATACACCCCCGCCGGGCAATAACGCTGCGCGGGCTCGTCATACATCGGCAGGTCGTAGGCGATCGGGATGTCGGGATCTTTGAGCGTCAAATGGACCGGCTGATCCTCCTCGTGATTGGTGTTCGACAGGAACACCGAGGATAGCCGGTCGAACGTCAGCACGCCGTCGGGCTTGGGATAATCGATCGCGGGCACCAGATCCTTGCGCCACAGGCTTTCGTGATCGGGCTTGTGCTTCATCGTGAAGGGCATTTTCAACCCGACATATTCCGCCCACATGGTGACGCCCGCGATCGCCGACCCCAGCATGTCGCCGAATTTCTTGACCAGCGGCACGACGTTGCGGACCTGGCTCAATTCCTTGGCCACCCAACTATTCTCGTAAGCGATGGTGTAGGCCGTCAGCTCGTCACCTTGACGCTGCGACAGGATCGCATCGGCAGCAGCCTCTGCGGCCATCATTCCGGATTTCATCGCGGTATGCGTGCCCTTGATCCGGGGGACGTTCAGGAAGCCTGCCGAACAACCGATCAGCGCCCCGCCGGGAAAGGTCAGCTTGGGCACCGATTGATACCCGCCATCGTTGATCGCGCGAGCACCGTAGCTGATGCGCTTGGCTCCTTTGAGGATTTTCGCGATCTCGGGATGCGTTTTCCACCGCTGCATCTCATGGAACGGCGACAGATGCGGATTGGTATAGTTGAGCCAGGTCACGAAGCCCAATGCCACCTGACCGTTGGCCTGATGATAGAGGAAGCCGCCGCCATTCGACCCGGCGGTCTCGCTCAGCGGCCAGCCCTGGGTATGGATCACCCGCCCAGGCACGTGCAACTCGGGATCGATGTCCCACAATTCCTTGATGCCCAGGCCATAGACCTGTGGCTGACTGTCCTTGGCCAGCTCGAACTGGCGGATCAGTTGCTTGGACAAATGCCCGCGTACGCCCTCTGCAAAGAAGGTATATTTGGCATGGAGTTCCAGGCCCGGCTGGTAATCCGCCTTATGCGTGCCGTCTCTCGCGACACCCATATCGCCGGTCGCGACACCCTTCACCGAACCGTCGTCGTTGAACAGGATTTCGGCCGCGGCAAATCCAGGGAAGATTTCGACCCCCAGCCCCTCAGCCTGTTCGGCCAGCCAGCGGCACAGATTGCCAAGACTGCCGGTATAAGTGCCCTTGTTGTGCATGAACGGCGGCGTGAAGAGATGCGGCACGCCCATGCTGCCGTCCTTGGTCAGCAGCCAGTGCTGATTGTCGGTAACGGGCACTTCGGCAAGCGGACAGCCGCTCGTTTTCCAGTCGGGGAGCAGTTCGTCGAGCGCCTTGGGATCGATCACCGCCCCCGACAGGATATGCGCGCCGATCTCCGACCCTTTTTCCAGGATACAGACCGACAGATCGGCGTCTTTCTCGGCTGCAACCTGTTTCAGGCGGATCGCCGCCGCCAGCCCTGCGGGGCCGCCACCGACGATCACCACGTCATACGGCATCGACTCGCGTTCGCTCATCCCAATCTCCTTGCACGCCTATCTCGTCCGGGCCATGCCCGTCGTCGCGCATCCAACACGTCTTGTCCCCCGCGTCGATGCAGGGAGATTGACCGCGGCGTCAAGGCAGGAGTCTAAGGGAAATATGGGGGCCGACCAACATTTCGACTGGCACAGGCAAGCCGCGAGCGCACTGGAATGGTGGCGCGACGCGGGGGTCGACGTGCTGGTGGACGAGGCTCCGCGCAACTGGTTGGCCACCCCCGCCGCCAAGTCTGCCGTAACGTCGCCGGTCGCCGAAGCGGCCCCAATTGCAGCATGGCCGGACACAATCGAAGCGTTCGTCGCGTGGCGACTGAGCGATGCCGCGCCTGACCATGTAACGGGTCGGATGATCGCGCCGATAATTTCCGATCAGGCGCGCCTGATGCTGCTTGTGGACATGCCCGAGGACGAGGACGCCGAAAGCGGCCAACTGGTCAGCGGCGCGGCAGGCCGGTTGCTTGACCGGATGCTTGCCGCGATCGATCTGGACCGATCCCGCGTCCACCTGATCCCGCTCTGCGTAGTTCGTCCGGTAAGCGGTCGGATCGCGTCCGAGATGGAAGCGCCGCTCGGCAAAATCGCGCGCCACTTCGTGCGCTTGCTTGCGCCCGACGCGGTACTTACGCTCGGGACTGCGGCGAGCCGTGCCATTGTCGGGACGGATGATGTGGGCGGGCGCGGTGGTTTGCGTATCGTTAACCACGAAGGCGCAGACTGGCCTATCATCGCGAGCTTCCATCCGCGCTTCCTGCTGGAACGCCCTGTGGCGAAGGCGGAAAGCTGGAAGCATCTGCAATTGGTTCGAACGAAGCTGAAACCGGGACACGAATAAGCGTATGCGTATCGCCCCCCTGATCGCCCTTTCGATGATCGCGAGCCCCGCGATTGCCCATGCCGGTGACGGCGGCAACGATCGCGACACCCGAGATCGGATCGAAAAGCGCGAGCAACTCGGCATTCCCGCCCAATTGTCGTCCAGCGAACGCACCGCTTACGCTCAGGTCTTCCAGCACATCCGCAGCGAGCGGTGGCAGGACGCGCAGCTGATGCTCGACGCGATGCGCCCCGGTCCGCTGCACGCCGTGGCGCGCGCCGAGCTATACACGGCCAAGAATTCTCCCGCCGTTGCGCTTGAGCCGCTGCGCGCGTTGCTCGCCGAAGCACCCGAATTGCCGCACGCCAGCAACGTCCGTCGCCTCGCTGAAATCCGGGGT
This sequence comes from Sphingomonas sp. AX6, assembly GCF_902506605.1. Taxonomy (GTDB): domain Bacteria; phylum Pseudomonadota; class Alphaproteobacteria; order Sphingomonadales; family Sphingomonadaceae; genus Sphingomonas. Next base: position 2,370,830 of record NZ_LR733979.1, on the reverse strand, counting down.
GGCACGTCGCTTCCCGATGCCACCCAGCCCCAGCGACTGATGTGGTATGACGGCGCACCCAACCGTGCACGCACCCGCAGCGTGCGTTCCGACGCCGTCTCCTCCGAACTGACTCGCCTGGTCGATCCCTATCTGAAGGCCGATGACGGGCGCGGTGCCGAGGCGCTGGTCGAGGAGCGCGCGAGCCTGCTCACCCCCGACGCGCTGACCGAATGGCGTCAACGCGTGGCATGGATTTATTATGTCGGCGGCGATTTCGCCGATGCCCGCCGCGTCGCTTCGCTTGCGCAAGCGGGCCAAGGCGAATGGCGCGTCCAGGCCGACTGGATTCAGGGTCTGGCGTCATGGCGTCAGGATGATTGCCGCGCCGCCCAGGCGGCGTTCCAGTCGGTCGCCCAGCGCGCCACCGATACCGATCTGCGTGCCGCCGGGCTTTATTGGGCGTCGCGCGCCGACATCGCCTGCCGCCGCCCCGATCTGGTCCAGGCCCGCCTCCAGACCGCATCGCAATATGGCGAAACCTTCTACGGGATGCTTTCGCGACAGGCGCTGGGACTTGCCGAGCCAAAAGCGGCGGACGAAGCCGTCACCGCCGACTGGCGGATGTTGGAACGCCGCCCCAATATCCGTACCGCCGCCGCGTTGATCGAGATCGGCGAGGAAAAGCTCGCCTCGGACATCCTGCGACATCAGGCGCGGATCGGCACCGCTGCCGAGCACCCTTCACTGACCCGATTGGCAGGTACGCTCAGCCTGCCCTCCACCCAAATCTGGCTGTCGCATAACGGCCCGTCGGGTGCGCGTCCGACGATCGAGGCGCGCTATCCGATGCCCGACTGGACCCCCGATGGCGGTTGGCGCGTCGACAAGGCGCTTGTCTATGCCCATGCGCTACAGGAATCGCGGTTCGAGCCGACCATTGCCAGCCCCGCAGGCGCATACGGCATCATGCAGATCATGCCCGCCGCCGCCACCGACATCGCGCGTGCGCGCGGCACGCCGGTCGATCGCGCATCGCTGTCGCGTCCGTCGACCAACATCGAAATCGGGCAAAGCTATCTGGAACGGTTGCGCGATCAGTCCTTTACCGGCGGGCTCCTGCCCAAGGTGATCGCCGCCTATAATGCCGGCCCCGCGCCGGTGACGCAGTGGAACGCCAGCGTCCGCGCGAACGACGATCCATTGCTCTACATCGAATCGATCCCCTATTGGGAAACGCGCGGCTACGTGATGACGGTCATGCGCAATTACTGGATGTACGAGCGCAAGGATGGTCGGGACTCCGCCAGCCGGTCGGCGCTGGCGCAGGGCATGTGGCCGCGCTTCCCCGGCCTTCCCGGTGCGAACGGCGTTCGGTTGCGCTCTGCCACCGCCAGCAACGTGGTGATCGGTGCCGATTGACCAAAGCCGGACGTTCACGCCCGTCCGCATCGCCGTCCTGACCGTGTCCGACACGCGCGGGCTGGATGAAGATCGATCGGGCGACACGCTGGCCGAACGAATCGAAAGCGCCGGGCATATCCTGGCCGATCGCGCGATCCTGCGCGACGATGTCGATGCGATCGTCGCACGGCTTCACAACTGGATCGACGACGAGTCCGTCGATGTCGTGATTACCACCGGCGGCACCGGCGTTACGGGCCGCGACGTGACGCCCGAGGCGATCGAGCGTGTCGCCGACAAGATGATCCCTGGCTTCGGCGAGCTTTTCCGCTGGCTCAGCTATGCCAAGATCGGCACCTCCACCATCCAATCGCGCGCCTGCGCATGCGTCGCGCGCGGTACTTATCTGTTTGCACTCCCCGGCTCGACCGGCGCGGTGAAGGACGGCTGGGACGGCATCCTGCGCGATCAGCTCGACAGCCGCCACATGCCCTGCAACTTCGTCGATCTGATGCCGCGATTGCAGGAACGTTGATCCCGAAAATCAACCGTTGAAGACGATCGCCAACTTGTTGCCACTCGGATCGCGAACATAGCCCGCATACCAGTTCGGGCCATAGTTCGGTCGCGGTCCCGGTGCGCCTTCGTCACTACCGCCATTCGCCATCGCGGCCGCATGAAACGCATCGACTTGTGCCCTGCTCTCTGCAGCTAGGCCGAGCATTGCACCATTCCCCGCGGTCGCCGCGTTACCGTCAAACGGTTTGGCGACCCAAATGGTCAAACCAGCCCCCGCACCCGCCTTCGAATAAGCACGCCATCCCGGAAAACTCATGTGGGACGACCAACCGATCGTTGCGAGCACCGCATCGTAGAAACGGTTCGATGCCTCGCCATCGACTGCACCCAATGTGACATAATGATCCATCGCCGCCTCCATCGTTCTTGCTATGTTCTGCGACCGGGCGTAGGGATTGTCAATGGCAAGTTCCCGCCCCCATCGCGGTGCCACCCGCAACGACCTCAGCAGCCGTTTCAACCTCGATGCGCGCGAGCCGGACGGCGACTGGCTGGACGCGGAGGAAGAGGTGGACGGCGCGCCTGATGCGGTGCGAACCACCGTCACCATTGAAAAGTCCCGGACCATCCTGACCCGCAACCGGTCGCCCGACATCCCGTTCGACCGGTCGATCAATCCCTATCGCGGGTGCGAACATGGCTGCATCTATTGCTTTGCCCGCCCGACGCACGCCTATCACGACCTGTCGCCGGGCGTCGATTTCGAGACCAGGCTGTTCGCCAAGCCCGATGCGCCCACGCTGCTTCGCGCGGAATTGTCGAAGCGCGGTTATGTATGCGCGCCGATCGCGTTCGGGACGAACACCGATCCCTATCAGCCGATCGAGACCGACTGGCGGATCACGCGCGGCTGTATCGAGGTGCTGGCAGAAACCGACCACCCACTGACCATCACGACCAAATCGAACCGGGTGCTGCGCGACCTGGACCTGCTGGCACCAATGGCGGCGAAGGGGCTGGCGGCGGTTATGATTTCGGTCACCAGCCTTGACCCGAAAATCGCGATGACGCTGGAGCCGCGCGCGCCGCATCCCGACAAACGGCTGGCGGCGGTCAAGGCGCTGAGCGATGCGGGCATCCCGACCTTCGTCTCGATCTCTCCGATCGTCCCATCGATCACCGATTACGAGATGGAGGCGATCATCGAGCGCGCAGCGGAGGCTGGCGCAAGCGCGGCGTTCTTCATCCCCGTTCGCCTGCCCCACGAAGTCGCACCGCTGTTCCGCGCGTGGCTAGACACCCATTTCCCGGAACGTGCTGGCAAGGTGATGGCGACTATCCAGAGCTTGCGCGGGGGACGTGACAATGACCCCGATTTCCATACGCGGATGCAGGGTCAGGGGGCTTGGGCCGAATTGCTGCGCACCCGCTTCCGGATCGCGACGCGGAAATACGGGCTGGAGGGGAAGCGGATTATCCTAAGGACCGATTTGTTCCGACCGCCCGCGGGCGATCAGGGGGAGCTGTTTTGATAGGCATGTGCCTTCTCTTGGTCCGCCAGTCCCACATAAAAATCGTCATGCCAGCGCAGGCTGGCATATCGTTCGGCTGCACGCCGACGTCGCCCATGCGGCCTGATACCCCAGCGTTTGCTGGGGTGACGTGCGAGCGTGGGGTGCGCTAGAAGGCGGCATGACGCTCACCCGCATTCTGCTCGCGACGCTGCTGGCAGCGATCGCCCTGCCCGCCACCGCCCAGCCGCGCACCGAAGGCGACCTGCGCGTCATGGCGTTCAACGTCCGACTGCCGGCGGAAAGCGACGGCCCCGATTACTGGCCCAACCGCCGCGATCATTTCATCCACACGCTGCGCGACGCCGATGCCGACATCGTCGGCACGCAGGAACTGCACAAGGTTCAGGGCGATTACATAATCCAGAAGCTGCCGCTCTATTCCTGGTTCGGGATCGACAGGCGCGGCGGGCGCGGCGACGAGCATATGGGCGTATTCTTTCGCCGCGACCGGCTACGCGTCGTCGATCTCGGCAATTTCTGGCTGTCGGACACCCCGAACGTTCCGGGCAGCATCAGTTGGGGACACCCCTATCCACGCATGGTGACCTGGGGATTGATGGAGCGGATCGCGGACGCCAAGCGCTTCTATCTGGTCAACACGCATTTCGCTTACCGGGTAGAGGATGTGGACGCGCGTAGGCGAATGGCGGAGGCCGTCGCCGCGTTCGTCGCAACGCTTCCCTCCGACGTGCCGGTCGTCGTGACCGGCGATTTCAACGCGACCCCGCAGGAACCGGCCTATGCGGTGCTGACCGCCAAGCTCGCCGATGCATGGACCGCGACTGCCGATCGTTCAGGACCGGAGAACACGTTTCACGCCTTCAAGGGCAAGGCCGATCGCCGGATCGACTGGATATTGTCGCGCGGGCTCGAAACGCGGCGGGCGTGGACGATCGCGGAGTCACGGCGGGGACGGTATCCATCTGACCATTTCCCAGTGGTCGCGGATTTGCGGTTCCCGCCCAAATAGACCCGCCGTCATTCCCCGCGGGCGGCACCGGACGGAGGCTTAACTGGCCTGCGCGTCCTGAAACGCGAAGTCCTTGTATTTCGCCCTGAGCGCGGTTTTCAACAGCTTGCCCGTCGCGGTATGCGGCAATTCGTCAACGAAGTGGATTTCATCCGGCAGCCACCATTTGGCGACATGCTGCGTAAGATGCGCCTGGATCGCGTCCACGGTCACATCACCCGACTTGCCCTTCACAACCAACAGCAGCGGGCGTTCTTCCCAGCGCGGGTGATAGACGCCGATCGCCGCCGCCTCCGCTACACCTGGACAGCCGACCGCGGCATTCTCCAGCTCGACCGAACTGATCCATTCGCCGCCCGATTTGATGACGTCCTTGGCACGGTCGGTGATCTGCATCGTATTGTCCGGATGGATGACCGCGACGTCGCCGGTGTCGAACCAGCCATCGGCGTCGATGCAGGGTGCCTCCTCCTTGAAATACTGACGGATCACCCAAGGGCCACGCACCATCAGGCGACCCGAACTTTCGCCGTCGCGGGGCTGCACCTTGCCCTCGTCATCGACCACCCGCATTTCGATGCCGAACGGCGCGCGGCCCTGTTTGCAAACTTGATCGACCTGCTGCTCGAAGGTCAGATCGTCCCAATCGTAACTCTTCGCCCCGATCGTCCCGATCGGCGACGTCTCCGTCATCCCCCACGCGTGATTGACGCGGATGCCCATCTTCATCAGCCGCTCGATCATCGATCGCGGCGCGGCCGACCCGCCGATGGTGACGAGCTGCAAATGCTCGGGCGCGTCTCCGGTCGCATCCATATGTTGGAACATCGCGAACCACACGGTGGGGACGCCGGCCGAATGCGTCACCTTTTCGCGGTTCATCAATTCGCACAGAATCTTGGGCTCGTTGACGCAGGAAAACACCATCTTCATGCCCGTCGCGGGCGCGGCGAACGGCATTCCCCAGCCGACCGCGTGGAACATCGGCACGATCGGCATCGCCACCGCGCGCGCCGACAGATCGAACACAGACGGCTGCAATTCGGCCAGCGCATGGATCATCGACGATCGGTGGGTGTAGATCACGCCCTTCGGACTACCCGTCGTGCCGCTGGTATAGCAGAGCATACACGGATCGAGTTCTGAGCCCTCGACCCAGGCGTAATCGCCGCTTTCCTCACCGATCCACGCCTCGAACCCGTCGGGTCCGAGATCATCGAAGCACACATAATGCTCGATCGTCGTCCATTCGGGCTTCAACTTCTCGATCAGGGGCTCGAACATCTTGTCATAAAGCATCACCCGGTCTTCGGCGTGATTGGCGATGAAGGCGAGTTGGTCGGGGAACAGCCGCGGGTTGATGGTGTGGACGACGCCGCCCATCCCGATCGTCCCGTACCAGGCGACCAGATGGCGGCTGTGGTTCATCGCCAGCGTCGCAACGCGGTCGCCGGGCTTGATGCCGATCTTCTCAAGCTTCTGCGCGAGTTTACGCGAATCGAGGGCGATCTCACCCCAGTTGGTGCGGGTCTCGTTACCGTCGAACCAGCGCGTCACGATCTCGCGCGTCGCATGTTCGCGTTCCGCATGCTCGATCAGTCGTGGAATCCTGAGTTCGAAATCCTGCATCCCACCGAGCATCTATCTCTCCGCTATCCGACGGCCGCCAGCCGCCTTTCCACGGTCGTTAATTCGACCTTTCGCACATCCTGCATGTTCTCGACCTGAGCCGCAAGCTCGGCATCGAGCCGGAATTGCCTGCCCAACAGGATGATGGCGGTATCACCGTTCGAAAGCGGGGTATGGACGCGCACCTCGCCCCGCCCGCCGGTTCGCCCGTCGAGGATCGCGGCCAGCCGTCCCAGCACCAGCGGATTTTCGATGGTGAGATCGAGCGCCAGCCGGACGCTGGTCGCCATTTCCTCCAGCGACTGGACTCGCTTGACCGTCGCTCGCGCGGTTTCCTCGCCTGCGCGGCGGTCGAGTTCGACGGTCAACAGCGCGCAACCGCCTTCCTTCGCGGCCTCCTCCAGATGTTCGCACGGGCCTTCGTCGAAACAAGTCGCGATCACCTGCCCGCTCGCGTCCGACAGCGTCGCCATCATATAGCGTTTGCCGCGCGCGGACGTCCGCCACTTCGCATCCTCGACCAACGCCGCCAGCGTCGCCCCGGTGCGCGCACCTTCGGGGATCGCGATATCGGCCAGGCTCACGATCGAGCGTGCGCCGTGCACTTTGGCGAGATGCGCGTAGCGATCGAGAGGGTGGGCGGAAAAATAAAAACCGAACGCCTCACGCTCGGCATTGGTGCGCTCGATGATCGTCCAGGCGGCACTTTGCGGAAGCTGAACCGCAACGTCGTTGACCTCCGCTTCGCCGAACAGGCCGCCCTGCCCGGTTGCGCGCTGATCGTGCGTGCGGCTGGCGACCGCGAGGATCGTCTCGGCGGCGGTGTGGACGCCCGCGCGATCGGGATGGATGACGTCGAACGCGCCAGCCGCCGCCAGCGTCTCCAACTGGCGCTTGTTGACCAGCCGGGGGTCGATGCGGCGCGCGAGATCGTCCAACGAGTGGAACGGGCCTTCGGTGGCACGCGCCTCGCACACCAGTTCCATCGCGCGCTCGCCCACGCCCTTCAGCGCGCCCAATGCGTAGCGGACAGCGGGTGCCTCCTCGCCATCCTCCACGCTGAAATCGGCTTGACTGGCGTTGATGCACGGCGGCAGGCAGGTGATGCCCAGCCGCCGCATATCGTCGTGAAAGATCGCCAGCTTGTCGGTCTGGTGAATGTCATAGGCCATCGATGCAGCGAAGAATGCCTGCGGGTGATGCGCCTTCAGCCACGCCGTCTGGTACGCGAGCAGCGCATAGGCGGCAGCGTGGGATTTATTGAAGCCGTATCCGGCGAACTTGTCGATCAAATCGAACAGCTCGTTGGCCTTGCCTTCCGGGATCGCATGATGTTCTGCGCAGCCGGTGACGAAGATCTGACGCTGGGCGTCCATCTCCGCCTTAACCTTCTTGCCCATCGCGCGACGCAACAGATCTGCGCCGCCAAGCGAATATCCGGCCAGTATCTGCGCGGCCTGCATCACCTGTTCCTGATAGACGAAGATGCCGTAAGTCTCGTTCAGGATCGGCTCGAGCAAGGGATGCGGATATTCGACCGGTTCGCGCCCGTTCTTGCGCGCGCCGAACATCGGGATGTTGTCCATCGGACCGGGTCGATAGAGCGAGACGAGCGCGATGATGTCGCCGAAATTGGACGGGCGCACCGCGCTGAGTGTGCGCCGCATCCCTTCGGATTCGAGCTGGAACACGCCGACCGTGTCGCCGCGCTGGAGCAATTCATACACGCCCGGATCGTCCCAGCTCAGAGCGTCGAGGTCGATTTCGACCCCGCGCTTAGCCAGAATGTCGATTGCGCGTTGCAGAACCGACAGGGTTTTCAGCCCCAGAAAATCGAACTTCACCAGCCCCGCGCCCTCGACATATTTCATGTCGAATTGCGTGACCGGCATGTCCGATCGCGGATCGCGGTAGAGCGGCACCAGTTGCGCCAGCGGCCGGTCGCCGATCACGACACCCGCGGCGTGGGTGGACGAATGGCGCGGCAATCCTTCCAGCTTCATCGCCAGATCCATCAGGTGCCGGACATCGTTGTCGTTCTGATATTCGCGCAGCAGGTCACTGACGCCGTTCAGCGCGCGGTCCAGCGTCCAAGGGTCGGTCGGATGGTTGGGCACCAGCTTGGCCAGCCGGTCGATCTGGCCATAGCTCATCTGCAACACGCGACCGGTATCCTTGAGCACCGCGCGCGCCTTTAATTTCCCGAAGGTGATGATCTGCGCGACGGTGTCGCGGCCATATTTGTCCTGGACGTAGCGGATGACTTCGCCGCGCCGCGTTTCGCAGAAATCGATGTCGAAATCGGGCATCGAAACGCGTTCGGGATTGAGGAAGCGTTCGAACAGCAGCCCCAGCGAAAGCGGATCGAGATCGGTGATGGTCAGCGACCACGCGACCACCGACCCCGCGCCCGATCCGCGGCCTGGACCCACCGGAATGCCATTGTCCTTGGCCCATTTGATGAAGTCGGCGACGATCAGGAAATAGCCGGGAAATCCCATCTGGATGATGACGTCGAGTTCGAAATCGAGCCGGTCGAAATAGTCGGGGAAGCGCGCGCGGAGGTCGGCTTCGGAAAATTCCTGCCCTCCCGTCGTACCCCGGCGAAGGCCGGGGTCCAGTTGCGAAACCTCCGATACTGGACCCCGGCCTTCACCGGGGTACGGCGGGTCCTCGACGACCGTCTCGGCCAAATCGGCACCCGCAGCACGCGCCGCTTCCAACTTCACGATCCGCCGCAACCTATCGACCAGCCCGGTAACCGAATCCTCGCGCAGCTTCCGCGCTTCGCCCTCACGATCCCCCGCGAGACTCGGCAGGATCGGCTTGCGCTTGGGTGCCATCACCGCGCAGCGCTGCGCGACCACCAGCGTGTTGGCAATCGCCTCGGGCAAATCCTCGAACAGCGAGCGCATTGCTGTGGCAGGCTTCATCCACGCATCGGGCGAGGACCGGTTACGATCGTCCGACGCGACATAGGACGAACTGGCAATGCACAGCATCGCGTCATGCGCTTCGTGGAAACTCTCTTCGGCGAAACAACAGGGGTTGGTCGCAACCAGCGGCAGGTCGCGAGCATAAGCCAGGTCGATCAGCATGGCCTCCGCCGCGCCCTCGATCGCATCCAGACGGCGCGCCAGCTCAATATACAAACGATCCCCGAACATCGCCTGCAACCGGTCGCAATAACGTTCGGCGTCCGGCGCGATCCCCTCTGCATATAGCCGCGCCAACGCCCCTTCGCCGCCTGAGGTCAACGCGATCAGGCCGCCCGAATGCCGCTCCAGCATCTCCAGATCGACATGCGCATCATACTCGATCGGCCGGTCCAGATGCGCCGCCGACACCAACGCGCACAGATTGTCGTAACCGGCATCGTCCTGCGCGTAGAGCGTCAGCCAGTCGATGATCGGTGGCTGATTGTCGGGGGTGCCGGGACGCGCGACAGCGAGCATCGTGCCGACGATCGGCTGCACGCCCGCGTCCTGACAAGCGTCCGAAAACGCCATCGCCGCATAGAGCCCGTTGCGATCCGTCAGCGCGACTGCAGGGAAGCCCAGTTCGCGGGCGCGTTTGGCGATGGCTTTCGGCTCGATCGCGCCTTCCAGCATGGTGTAGGCGGAAAAGACGCGGAGAGGCACGAAACCGGAATGGGGCATGGAATGACGCTAAGGGCTGGGTGCGGCGAATGAAAGGCGCAGGCGTGGGTTTTCCACAGCTTTCACTTTCGTTACCCCCGGCGCCGGGAATACCAGAAAGTTCGAGCCGGAACAGCGGACCCTCCACCGTTTGTTTCGAGCGAAGTCGAGAAACGTGCGGCAGACGGTCAGATACGTTTCTCGACGTCGCTCGAAAAACGGGTGAGTGGCGCTAATCTGGCGAGTTCAAAGCAAAGCCTCGATATCCTCGACCAAATCCTCGGGCTTGGTCGTCGGCGCATAGCGTTCAACAACCTCGCCATCGCGATTCACCAGGAATTTGGTGAAGTTCCACTTGATCGCCTCGGTCCCCAGCACGCCCTTTTGCGCTTTCTTCAAATGCTGGAAAATGGGCGCGGCATTGTCGCCGTTCACGTCCACCTTGGCGAACACCGGAAAACTCACGTCATAGGTAAGCGAACAAAAATTGGCGATTTCCGCCGCGTCGCCGGGCTCTTGTGCACCGAATTGATTGCAGGGAAACGCCAGCACTTCAAAGCCGCGATTGCCGAACCGGCGGTGGAGTTCCTCCAGCCCGTTATATTGCGGCGTGAACCCGCATTTGGACGCGGTGTTGACGATGAGCAGCACTTGCCCTGCATAGTCGGACAGCGGAGCGTCGCTGCCATCGGCGGCGCGGACGGTCAGGTCGGTTACCTTCATTCCAAAACCCCTTCATGCAGGCGTACGACGCGGTCCATCTTGGCCGCGAGGCGTTCGTTATGCGTGGCGATCAGCGCGGCGGAGCCTTCGTGGCGGACCAGGCGCAGGAATTCCTCCAGAACCACGTCGGCCGTCGCCTCGTCCAGATTGCCGGTGGGCTCGTCGGCCAGCACAAGCGCAGGACGAGTGGCCAGCGCGCGCGCCACGGCGACGCGCTGCTGCTCGCCGCCCGACAACTGGCTCGGGCGGTGCGTCAGCCGTTTGGCGAGGCCAAGCGCGGAGAGCAGGTCGCTGGCCCGCGCGTCCGCTTCCTCGCGCGTCGATCCGTGGATCAACTGGGGCAGCACCACATTCTCCAACGCGTTGAAATCGGGCAGGAGATGGTGGAACTGATAGATGAAGCCGAGCTGATCGCGCCGGACTTCGGTACGCCCCCCCGCGTCCAGCTTCGCGGCCTCGGCCCCGGCGATCATGATCGATCCTTCGAACCCGCCTTCGAGCAGCCCGACCGCCTGGAGCAAGGTGGACTTGCCCGACCCCGACGGCCCGACCAGCGCGACGATTTCTCCGGGCGCGACCGACAGATCGACACCGCGCAGGACGTGGATCGTCTCCCCGCCTTGCGTGAAATTGCGCTTCAGCCCCGATGTCTGGAGTACCGGACTATTCATAACGAAGTACCTGAACCGGGTCGGTGCTCGCCGCCTTGTACGCCGGATACAGCGTCGCGAGGACCGAGAAAACAAACGCCATGACCGCGATCACCACCACCTCAACCGGGTCGGTGCGCGCGGGAAGTTCGGTCAGGAAACGCATCTGCGGATCCCACACCTGCTGGCCGGTGAAAAAGCCGATGAGCCCGACAACGCCTTGACGAAACTCGATGAAGATGAAGCCCAGAATCAGCCCCGCGCCGATCCCCAGCGCGCCGATCATCGTGCCGACGGTCACGAAAATCCGCATCATGCTCGAACGCGTCGCGCCCATCGTCCGCAGGATTGCGATGTCGCGCGTCTTGGCACGGACCAGCATGATCAGCGACGACAGGATGTTGAACACCGCGACCAGAATGATGATCGAAAGCACGGTGAACGTCACCACGCGGTCGATCGCCAGCGCTTCGAACAACTGCGCGTTCATCTGTTGCCAGGTGACCAACTGCGCCTCGCCCGACACCTTGGGCGCGAGTGGCGCGAGGATGTCGACGACGCGGTCGGCATCAACGGTGTTGAGTTCGATCATCCCAACCGAGTCGCCCATCAACAGCAAGGTTTGAGCGTCCTCCATCGGCATGACCACGAATGCCTTGTCGTAATCATAGACGCCGACTTCGAAAATCGCGCCGATCCGATAGCTGACGATGCGCGGCATGGTGCCGAACGGCGTCGCATTGCCCTGCGGATTGAATAGCGACACTTCCTGGCCAACCGTCGCTCCCAGTGATTGTGCGAGCCTTGAGCCAACAGCGATCGTGTTGCTGCCTGGCACAAGGCTGGCGAGATCGCCGATCTGAACATTATCTGCGATCGTTGCGTTGGTACGAATATCCTCGACCGCCATTCCGCGGATGATTGCCGCCTCAATGCGGGATTGGTTGCCGCCCGTAGATTGGCTGCCGATCATCAGCGGCTGTTCGATCATCGGCGTCGCGCTGGTGATGCCCGGTGTCGCCTTCGCCTCGTCCAGCACCGTGCGCCAGTTTTGAAGTTGGCCGCCATAGCCCTGGACCACCGCATGGCCGTTCAAACCGGTGATCTTGTCGAACAATTCGGCGCGAAAGCCGTTCATGACGCTCATGACGACGACGAGGGCTGCGACGCCAAGCATCACCGCGATCAGGCTGATCCCGGCGACGAGCGCGATGAACGCCTCCCCGCGACCGGGCAGCAGGTAACGGCGCGCGATCATTCGCTCGTAACGCGATAACAGCATGTGGCTTGGATCAATCCCGCAATGAAAATGGGTGTCAGGCCCTATGGTGTAGGGTGCGCGACGCGTCGCCGCAATGGCGGGCGCGCGAAAGCGGTTTGTTGCGCAACTGCCACAGACTGCGCGCAAAATACCGCAAGCGGGCTTCCAACCGATGACAAACGCCCATTCATCGCCTAGCAAGATCACACGAAGCGCAGGCAACGGCCGTGGTTCGGGGAGGGCTTTCCGCCCCGCCTAACTGGGAGGTGGGCGTGCGGGCAGAAGGCCATCTTTAAGGGGGCTGACGAGCATTCGTCACGCAGGCGCCCGGATCGGAAACGGTCCGGGCGTTTTCGCATTTGGCCAACACCCGGCGCGCCGCCGCGCTCTTGAAAACACGTTACCTGCCCACGATTTTAGGGTTGGAGCATCCCACCCTGCCCGATCGTCCACCGTTAGTCCGCGACGCTTTAGCTCCCTTTCAGCGGCGCGGCCGGGGCGCCCGGATTTCGATCCGGGCGCTTTGTTTCGATTAGCGGTGGCTCAGGCGTCTTTCCAGCGCAACGCCAGCAACGGCCGCGCCAACGCAAGCCCCAGCACGAACCCTCCGATATGCGCCGCCGCCGCGATCGGCATCCCGGCCTGCGCGCTCAACACACCGATGAGCAGGTTGAGGATCGTCCACGCGGCGGCCAGCCACAGCACATGCACCGTGCGCGCCGAAAACGGCCCGATCGCACGCGCGCGGGGACGCCCGTACAGAAGCGAATATGCGCCAACCAACGCCGACACCGCTCCGCTTGCACCCACCATCGGGATTTCGGACATCGGCTCGATCGCCCACTGCGCCGCGGCGGCGGCATAGGCTCCGACAAGGTACAGGATCGCAACCCCGCGCCCGCCCAACGCACGCTCGCTGCCACTGCCGCAAACCCATAGCATCAGCATGTTGAAGCCGAGATGGATGAAACCCGCGTGGATCAATGCGGCGCTGAGCGGCGTCAGCAGCGCGGGCATCACCCAGAGGTCAGGCGGGATTGCGACCTCTGCGGACCAGCGCACGGGCATGAATCCCGCGACGACCGCTGCCCAGTTCTCGTTCCCAGTAAGCGTTATTAGCGCGCTGACGACGACCGTTGCGACCGCGATCGCAACGGTGACCGGCGTCTGACTGGTTTTCATTTGGATCAGATGAACTCGATTTTCGAAACGAGATAGTATTTGTCGCCCGACGGCACGGTCACTTCGACTTCCTCATCGACCTTCCGACCGATCAGTCCGCGGCCGAGCGGCGAGTTGTAGCTGATCCGCCCGACATTCGCGTCCGCCTCTGCCTGGCCGACGATCTGGTACTTCACCGGTTTGTCGGCTTCGTCGAGCAACGTCACCGTCGCGCCGAACACGATCTTATCGCCCGACAAATCCTTGGGGTCGATAATCTGGGCGCGCGACAGCTTGTCCTCGATATCGGCGATCGACGCCTCGACTTGGCCCTGGCGTTCCTTGGCGGCGTGATACTCGGCGTTCTCGGACAGGTCGCCATGCGCGCGTGCTTCCTCGATCGCATCGACGATCGTCGGACGCTCGGCTTTCAAACGCTTCAGCTCGGTGCTGAGCTTTTCATAGCCTTCCTGCAGCATCGGCATTTTTTCGACCGTCGCCATTACCAAAGTCCCTCAGTTCAAAACGCCCCACCCCCGGCGGCCCTCTGGTCGAAAGCCGCCCGCACATAACGCCGATGTCGGGGGATTAGTTGTGCGACTGCGAATAATAGGACTGCAAGGGCCTGACTTCAAGGGACCGGCTGCTCAACGCCTCGATCGCACGCGCCGCAGCGACGCTGGCGGGCGCGGTCGTGAAATAGGGTATCCGCTGCGCCAGCGCACAGCCGCGGATCGATGATGAATCCTTCAGCGACTGCCAGCCTTCGGTGGTGTTGAAGATCAGGTGGATGTCGCCGTCCTGGATACGATCGACGATATGCGGGCGGCCTTGCGCAACCTTGTTGACGCGCTCGACCTCTATGCCCTGACCGGCGAGGAAATCGGCCGTGCCGCCGGTCGCGACGATGTGGAAACCAAGCTCGGCCAGCTTCTGCACACCGGGCAGCACCACGGCCTTGTCGCTGTCCTTGACGCTGACGAAGACATTGCCCTTGTCCGGCAGCATTGTGCCCGCGCCAAGCTGCGCCTTGGCGAACGCCATCGGGAAATCGCTATCGATTCCCATGACTTCGCCGGTGGATTTCATCTCCGGCGACAACACCGGATCGACACCGGGGAAACGGTTGAAGGGGAACACCGCTTCCTTCACCGCAATGTGATCGATGTGCCGGTCGATCACCGGCAGACCAGCGAGAAGTTCACCCGCCATCACCCGCGCCGCGATCTTGGCGATGGGCGCGCCGATTGCCTTGGCGACGAAGGGCACCGTGCGGCTGGCGCGTGGATTGACCTCGATCAGATAGACAAGGCCGTCCTTCACCGCGAACTGGATATTCATCAGCCCCTTGACGCTCAACGCGCGCGCCAGCGCTTCGGTCTGGCGTTCGATTTCCGCGATGATGTCGGCGGGCAGCGAATAGGGCGGGATCGAACAGGCGCTGTCGCCCGAATGGACCCCGGCTTCCTCGATATGCTGGAGCACGCCCGCGACCACGACATCGGTCCCGTCGGCAATCGCATCGACATCGACCTCGATCGCGTCGCGCAGATACTGATCGATCAAAACCGGCGTATCCGCAGATACTTGAACCGATGTTTTGATATAGTCGTCGAGCTGTTCGGGGCCGTCGACGATCTCCATCGCGCGGCCACCCAGCACATAGCTTGGGCGCGTCAGCACCGGATATCCGATGCGCTCGGCAATCGCGAGCGCCTCTTCGCGGCTGCGCGCCATGCCATTGGCGGGCTGCTTGAGGCCGAGCTTCGAGATGAGCGCGGCGAACCGCTCGCGGTCCTCGGCCAGGTCGATTGCGTCGGGCGAGGTGCCCAGGATCGGGATGCCCGCTTCCTCCAGCGCGCGCGCAAGATTGAGCGGCGTCTGCCCGCCGAACTGGACGATCACGCCAACCAGCTCGCCGTTCGACTTCTCGACTTCGAGGATTTCGAGCACATCCTCCGCCGTCAGCGGCTCGAAATAGAGCCGGTCCGACGTGTCGTAATCGGTCGACACGGTTTCCGGATTGCAGTTGACCATGATCGTTTCATAGCCCGCATCCGCCAGCGCGAAGCAGGCGTGGCAGCAGCAGTAGTCGAATTCGATCCCCTGCCCGATCCGGTTCGGCCCGCCGCCCAGAATGACGATCTTGCGCCGATCCGAAGGCATCGCTTCATTCTCAGGCTCGCCGAAGCTGGGGGCTTCGTAGGTCGAATACATATAGGGCGTCTTGGCGTCGAACTCGGCAGCGCAGGTGTCGATACGCTTGAACACCGGGCGCACGCCCAGCTTGTGGCGCAGCGCGCGCACCTCGGCTTCGGTAACGCCGCCGGTCATCGCCTTGACCGCTTCGTGGATCAGGCCCGATCCGCGCGCGACGCCCGCGGCATTGCCACGCAGATTGGCCGATTGCAGGGCGAGATGCGCTAGGCGCTTGTCCGAAAAGCCCGTCGATTTCAGGCGACGCAATCCCGCCGCATCGCGCGGCAGGCCGTTGTTGCAGACTTCTTCCTCCGCCCGGATGATTTCGGCAATCCGCTCCAGGAACCAGGGATCGAACTTCGCGATGGCGTGGACTTCGCCGATGGTGAAGCCTTCGCGCAAGGCTTGGGCCGCGACCAGCAGCCGGTCGGGCGTCGCCTGCGAAAGCGCCGCCTCGATCTCGTCGCGCGGTGCACCGACCAAGTGATGCACTTCGTCGAAGCCGGTCAGCCCGGTTTCCAGCCCGCGCAGCGCCTTCTGCATCGATTCATGGATGTTGCGCCCGATCGCCATGACTTCGCCGACCGACTTCATCGCGGTCGACAGCAAAGGCTCGGCGCCCTTGAACTTCTCGAACGCGAAGCGCGGGATTTTGGTCACGACATAATCGATGGTCGGCTCGAACGACGCAGGCGTCGCACCGGTGATGTCGTTGTCGATTTCATCCAGCGTGTATCCGACCGCCAGTTTCGCCGCGACCTTGGCGATCGGGAAGCCGGTCGCCTTGGACGCCAGCGCGGACGAGCGCGACACACGCGGGTTCATCTCGATGACGATCAGGCGACCGTCCTTCGGATTGACCGCGAACTGAACGTTGGAACCGCCTGTTTCGACACCGATTTCGCGCAGGCAAGCAATGCTCGCATTGCGCATGATCTGATATTCCTTGTCGGTCAGCGTCAGCGCGGGCGCGACGGTGATCGAATCGCCGGTATGGACGCCCATCGGGTCGATATTCTCGATCGAACAGACGATGATCGCGTTGTCCTTGCGGTCGCGAACAACCTCCATCTCATATTCTTTCCAACCGAGGAGCGATTCCTCGATCAGGACTTCGGTGGTGGGCGATGCATCCAGTCCGCCGGTGACGATCCGGACGAACTCGTCCTTGTTGTACGCAATCCCGCCACCGGTCCCGCCCATGGTAAAGCTGGGGCGGATGATCGCGGGCAGGCCGGTATGCTCAAGCGCGGCCAGCGCCTCATCCAGGGAATGCGCAATCGCCGAGCGTGCGGATTCCAGCCCGATCTTGCTCATCGCATCGCGGAACTTGATCCGGTCCTCGGCCTTGTCGATTGCTTCGGCATCGGCGCCGATCATGATGCAGCCGAATTTCTCCAGCGTACCGTCCTGCGCCAGCGCCAGCGCGGTGTTGAGCGCGGTCTGCCCGCCCATCGTCGGCAGCACCGCGTCGGGCCGCTCCTTCTCGATGATCTTGGCGACCACCGCAGGCGTGATCGGCTCGACATAGGTCGCCCCATCACTTTCAAAATAACCTACCAGCTCGGGATCGGTCATGATCGTCGCCGGGTTCGAATTGACGAGGACGATCCGGTAACCCTCCTCCTTCAACGCCTTGATCGCCTGCGTGCCCGAATAATCGAACTCGCACGCCTGACCGATAACGATCGGCCCCGCGCCGATCACGAGGATGGAGGAAATGTCGGTACGTTTGGGCATTATTTCGTGCCGTCCATGCGCGGATTGGGGAAATCGATGGTCAGGGATTGGAGCCGTCCGAAACGAGTTTCTAAAGCACAGCCTCGTGACACAGCCTCCGCAGCATTGGCGACGGCACCGCTCGTAAGCTTAGCCAACATTTGGTCGCCGTTGACTAGGACTGCATCGCGATCGATCTTCTTTGCTTTCCACTCTTCAACCATCCGGCCGGATTGGCTGACCATGGTGACGATCGGCTTTCTCTCCTGAATAAAGCTTTGGCGCTTGTTCTCATCGAGATTGGATAAGTCAAATCCGTAGGTTGCGCTCAGATTGTCCGACTGAACCTGAAGCCGAGCCGATTTGGCAAAGCGTTCAGCACAGCTACCAGATGTCGCTATGTCGGCCTGACATCCAGCCAATGACAGCAATCCGAGAATTGGCACGGACTTGAGGATCATTGGAGCTTCTCCAGCATCCCCACAAACCGCTCGAACAGATAAAGACTGTCCTGCGGTCCCGGCGAGGCTTCGGGATGATATTGCACGCTGAACGCCGGGCGGTCGGTCAGTTCCAGCCCCGCATTCGATCCGTCGAACAGCGACACATGCGTTTCGCGGACATTGGCGGGCAGGCTGTCGCGTTCCACCGCAAAGCCGTGGTTCATGCTGGTGATCTCCACCGCGCCGTCCGACAGCCGCTTGACCGGGTGGTTGGCGCCACGATGACCCTGGAACATCTTGGTGGTCTTCGCGCCCACCGCGAGGCCGAGCAACTGGTGGCCGAGACAGATGCCGAAGATTGGGAGCCTCGCGTCGAGCAACTGGCGGATGACGGGCACGGCATAGTCGCCGGTCGCGGCGGGATCGCCGGGGCCGTTTGACAGGAACACGCCCGCGGGGTTGAGCGCCATCACGTCTTCGTAGGTGGCGGTGGCGGGAAGCACCGAAACCTTAGCCCCCGCGTCAACAAGGTTGCGGAAGATATTGCGTTTGCTGCCATAATCGATCGCGACGATGTGGGGTCTGACAAGCCCCTCTCCTTCAGGGGAGGGGTTGGGGTGGGGCGTCTCCACGAGCGTTGTCGCCTGAGGCACAGCCCCACCCCCGGTCCCTCCCCTGAAGGGGAGGGGTGAGGCGTTATCCTCGTAGCCAAAGCCCAGCCGCCAGACGCCGCCCTGCCCGCCTTCGCCCCAGCCATAATGGGTCTGAGTCGTGACTTCCTTGGCCAGATCCATGCCCTCCAGCCCCGGCCACGCCCGCGCCTGAGCCAGCAGCGCGTCGATGTCGAACTCTCCGGAAGGCGAATGCGCGATCACCCCATTGGGCGCCCCACCCACACGGATGCGGCGGGTCAGCGCACGCGTATCGATGCCCGACAGGCCGATGCGGTTGTGCGCCTTCATCCAGTCGTCCAGCCGCTGGGCGCTGCGGAAATTGCTCGGCTCGGTCACGTCCTCGCGCACGATCATGCCCAGTGCATGGGGATCGTCCGCCTCGATATCGTCGGCATTGGTGCCGACATTGCCGATATGCGGGAAGGTGAAATTGATGATCTGCCCGGCAAAGCTCGGGTCGGTCATGATTTCCTGATAGCCGGTCATGGCGGTGTGGAAGCAGACTTCGCCCACCGCGCTACCTTCCGCGCCGAAGCCCCGGCCCCACACCACGTCTCCGCTCGCCAGAACCAATACGCCCGTGGCGCCGTCCGGATCGTAGGCCGCGCTCATACGCGGACGGTCCGATCCGGACCAACCAAGACTCTCGCGGGCATGGGTTTGGCGTCGGCCATGGGGCGGGCTTCCTGTGTTCGTCTGTCGATGTCGCTAAGACGTGGCGGCTAGACCCCGGATGCCCCACCGTCAATCTGTTAATCCGCGTGTCCCCGCGCTAACGCGGTGGTTTGCAATGACAGCCTTGAGAGAAGCCCCATGATTCGCGACGATATCAAGTCCGCGCTGGTCACCGCGATGAAGGGTGGCGACAAATCGACCACCAATGCGATCCGCCTGATCCAGTCGAGCATCAAGAACCGCGACATCGAAGCACGCACCGGCAAATCACCCGACAATGACGATGATCTGGTGGTCGAAGTCCTCCAGAAAATGGTCAAACAGCGCCGCGAATCGATCGAGATGTTCGAAAAAGGCAACCGACAGGAACTCGCCGACCAGGAAAAGGCAGAGGTCGCGGTGATCGAACGGTTTCTGCCTGCGCAGATGGACGAGGCGCAGACCGCGGCGGCGATCGAGGCGATCAAGGTCGAATTGGGCGCTGGCGGCATGAAGGACATGGGCCGGGTGATGGCGGAGCTAAAGGCGAGACACGGGTCCGAACTGGACATGAGCAAGGCGAGTGCCGCGGTGAAGGCGGCGCTGTCATAAAGTCTCCCCTCCCGCCTGCGGGAGGGGTCGGGGGAGGGCATGTTGGACAAGGGCTACTACCGTCCCACAAAGCGCTCTCGCGAACTGCGGGCGGACATGACGCCAGCCGAGCGCAAACTGTGGGGTCATTTGAGCGCGCGAAAGTTAGCGGGAGTCCGGTTCAACACGCAATTCCCGATAGGCGGCTTCATTTGCGACTTCGTGTCGCGCGGGGCGAAGTTGGTGATTGAGGTTGATGGCGGGCAGCATGATTGGCAGGCGAAGGCGGATGCCGCTCGGACACGTTACATCGAAGCGCAGGGTTATCGGGTCATCCGATTTTGGAACAATGACGTGTTGGAGCGGACCGAAGGTGTGGTGATGGAAATCGAGCGGGTGTTGGCGGAGATGCCCTCCCCCGACCCCTCCCGCAGGCGGGAGGGGGGAAGTAAGTCATGACCCTAACCCCGCAATTCCTGGACGAACTGCGCGCACGCACAACGCTGTCGACGCTCATCGGACGCACCGTCAAAGTCCAACGCGCGGGGCGGGAGTTCAAGGCGTGCTGCCCATTCCATAACGAAAAGACGCCGTCCTTTACGATCAACGACGACAAGGGTTTCTACCATTGCTTCGGCTGCGGGGCGCATGGCGACGCGATCCGCTGGATGACCGATCAACGCGGACTGCCGTTCATGGATGCGGTGAAGGAACTTGCGGCCGCCGCAGGAATGGACGTCCCCGCCCCCGACAAACGCTCCGCCGAACGCGCCGAACGCGCCAAGGGCCTGCATGAGGTGATGGCGGATGCCGCCAAATGGTTCGCCCAGCAGTTCGACGGGCTGGCGGGCGCAGAGGCGCGAGCCTTACTCGCCAAGCGCGGGATCAAGCCGGAAACGGCGCGCGCGTTCGGGATGGGTTATTCCCCCGATACACGCGGTGCGTTGCGGACGGCGCTCAAGGATTATGGCGACGCGCTGCTGATCGAGGCGGGGTTGCTGATCCAGGTCGAGGGCAAGGAGCCTTATGACCGGTTCCGCGGTCGCCTGATGATCCCCATCAAGGATGCGCGCGGCCGCGTGATTGCGTTCGGTGGGCGCATCATCGGCGACGGCGAGCCCAAATATCTGAACTCGCCTGACACCCCGCTCTTCGACAAGGGCCGTACGCTCTACAATCTCGACCGCGCTCAGTCCGCCGCACGCAAGGCAGGCCGCGTGATCGCGGTCGAGGGCTATATGGATGTTATCGCACTCGCCCAGGCCGGGTTCGACGAGGCGGTCGCGCCGCTTGGCACTGCGATGACCGAGCATCAGCTGGAGCGCATGTGGCGGATGGTCGATGTGCCGATCCTGTGCTTCGACGGCGATTCCGCGGGCCAGAAGGCGGCCCTCCGTGCGGCGGGCCGCGGATTTCCGATGCTCGAGCCGGGGCGCAGCCTGTCCTTCGTGACCCTGCCGGAGGGGATGGACCCCGACGATCTGGTCCGCGCCAAAGGGGCGTCGGCGTTCGAGGCATTCCTGACCAAGCCGGAAGGGCTGGCGACACGCGTGTGGAACGCTGAACTGGTCGCCGAACCGCTGGAAACGCCCGAGGCGCGCGCCGGGCTTCGCAAGCGGCTCACCGAGCGCGCGCAAACCATCCAGCATCCCATCGTCCGCGACGAATATATCGCCGAATACCGCCAGCGGTTCGACGAGCAATTCGGACGCGGGCGACAAACCGCGCGCTTTGAAGGGCAGCGCGGGGGTGGCGGACGCCCCTTCCCCCGTGGCACGTTCAAAAACGGCAAATGGACTCCACCCGACCGCCCCGTCTCCAACGAGGCGCGCGGCGTGCAGACCACCGGCATCGATCCGCTCTTGGCGCGGGCGGTGCTTGCCGGACTGATCCGCCATCCGGTCGAAATCGCGCGCCATGTAGAGGTGCTGGGATCGCTGCGCATCGGTGGCGGTGCCCTTGCCCGCCTGTTCGAAGCGGTCATCGACGTCGCGCTGGAAGATCAAGCGCTTGATACCCCCGGCATCCTCACCATATTGGCCAAATCCGGGTTCGATTCCGTGGCTTCTGACCTGCTCCGTGCCGACACCTTGCCCTTTTCGTTTACCCAGTCTGGCACCGATCCGGTCGAAGCCTGTTCGGACCTGAACGAGGCGATTGCGATTTTGGCGGCAGGACCGGTTGTGGCAGGCGCGCTTGCCGAGGCGACGGCCCGGCTGGAGACGAGCGGCGAGGCCGGAGACTTTGAGCGCCAACAGGCGTTGTTGAAGGAACAAATGGCGCTACGCGAGCGGCTTGCAAATCTGGTCCTTGCGGACGAAGGCGATATTGGCGACAAGGCGGTGTAAAATGCCGCCATCTGATTGATCGAGGGTTTTGATGGCGAAGGCGAATACGGCGGACGCGGCCGACACGAATGAAGGCGGCGACGCACCGCTGATCGACCTGAACGAGGGGTCGATCAAGAAGCTGGTCGCGCGCGCCAAAAAGCGCGGTTACATCACCGTCGATCAGCTCAACGAAATGCTGCCGCAGGACCAGATGTCCTCGGAACAGATCGAAGACGTCATGGCGTCGCTCAACGATATGGGCGTCAACGTCGTCGAGAATGAAGAGGCCGGCGAAGACGACACGCCGGAAGAGGATACCCCCGACGAAATCGATGGTGCCGACAATTCGGATGGCTCTGCGCCCGCGTTCGAGGCGCCGAAGAAGAAAGAAACCGTCGATCGCACCGACGATCCGGTTCGCATGTACCTGCGCGAAATGGGCGCAGTCGAACTGCTCAGCCGCGAAGGCGAAATCGCCATTGCCAAGCGGATCGAGGCCGGTCGCGACACGATGATCCTGGGGCTGTGCGAATCGCCGATCACGTTCAACGCGATCATCGGCTGGTCGACCGCGCTCAACGAAGGCACGATGCAGTTGCGCGAGATCCTCGATCTCGATGCGATGCTGTCGAAAGATCCCGCACCCGAATCGCTGACCGAGGACGGCGAGGGCGAGGACGACGGCGAGATTTCGGAAAAGAATGCCGGTCCTTCCTACAAGGAAGAAGAAGAGGTCGAGGAAGAGGCTCCGTCGGACGACGAAGAGGATTCGATGACCGAGCGCCGCGCCAAGCGCCCGTCGGACGATGAGGAAGAGGACAACACCCTCTCCCTTGCTCAGATGGAGGAGACGCTCAAGCCGATGGCGCTTGAGAAGTTTGCCAACATCACTTCGCTCTACAAGAAATTCTCCAAGGTTCAGCAGAGCCGCCTCGATTCCATGTCGGCGGGCGGTGAAATGTCTGCGGCCGAAGAACGCAAATATCAAAAGCTGCGCGAAGAACTGACCGCCGAGGTCGAGAGCGTTCAGTTCCACAATGCCAAGATCGAATATCTGGTCGATCAGCTCTATTCGTTCAACCGGCGTCTGACGACGCTGGGCGGTCAAATGTTGCGGCTTGCCGAGCGTCACAAGGTGCCACGCAAGGCGTTCTTGGACGCCTATGTCGGCAACGAACTCGACGAAAACTTCTTGGCCAGCGTCGAAGGCATCGACAAGAAGTGGAAGGCGTTCGCCGAAAACGAAGCCGCCGCCGTCGATCGCATCCGCGTCGAAATCGCCGAGATTTCGCAGGCCACTGGCATGGCGCTGGGCGAGTTTCGCCGCATCGTCAACACGGTGCAAAAGGCCGAACGCGAAGCGCGCATCGCCAAGAAGGAAATGGTCGAGGCCAACTTGCGCCTCGTCATCTCGATCGCCAAGAAATACACCAATCGCGGTCTGCAATTCCTGGATCTCATTCAGGAGGGCAATATCGGCCTGATGAAGGCGGTCGATAAGTTCGAATATCGTCGCGGCTACAAGTTCAGCACCTATGCGACCTGGTGGATTCGTCAGGCGATCACGCGTTCGATCGCCGATCAGGCGCGCACCATCCGCATCCCGGTGCACATGATCGAGACGATCAACAAGCTGGTCCGCACCAGCCGCCAGTTCCTGCACGAGCAGGGCCGCGAACCGACCCCGGAGGAAATGGCCGAGCGCCTTTCCATGCCGCTCGAAAAGGTTCGCAAGGTGATGAAGATCGCCAAGGAGCCGATCTCACTGGAAACGCCGATCGGCGACGAAGAGGATTCGCATCTCGGCGATTTCATCGAGGACAAGAACGCGATCATCCCGGTGGATGCGGCGATCCAGGCCAATTTGAAGGAAACGGTCACCCGCGTCCTTGCTTCGCTGACGCCGCGTGAGGAACGCGTGCTGCGCATGCGCTTCGGCATCGGCATGAACACCGATCACACGCTCGAGGAAGTCGGGCAGCAGTTCAGCGTGACGCGGGAACGCATTCGCCAGATCGAGGCGAAGGCGCTGCGGAAGCTCAAACATCCGAGCCGATCGCGCAAAATGCGGTCCTTCCTCGACCAGTAATCCACGAAAAGGCCTCGCTGCGGCGGGGCCTTTTTGCTTGAGGATCAGCTAACCCCTCTCCCGTTCGTGCCTCTCCCGTTCGTGCTTCGACAAGCTCAGCACGAACGGAGCGAGGGTCGTTCAAGAATTCGGGGCAACCGCAGCTTGCCGCGCGCTCCGATGGAACAACGTCGCGGAAATCAGCCACAATGCCACCAACCCTGAACTCACCATCAGCACCCGCCGCGTACCCTCGTCGGTCGTGGAAGGCGCGGTGATAATCACCACCGCCAGCCATGCCTGCACCACCGCCACCGCCAGCATCGCCCGCGTCATCTCGCTCGCCCGAAACCGTGCCACGAACGCGCACGCCGCAGCCGTCACGACCACCCCGAAGAAACCGAGATTGGACGGATCGTCCTCGCCGACGATGCCGACGGCGACGTTCATCCATGTCGGCAGAAACCCAGCCAACAGCGCGACCGCGCCGCCGATCCGGTAAAGAGTCGTTCCCGATTTGCTGGTCATTGCCGTGCTTCCCAGAGTGAATTGACGGCGTCACCCTGACGCGAAAAATCGGTGAGCGGCATGAGCACAGTGTGAGGATTTGCCGAAATCGCCCCCGCACGAGGTTGGCTGGTGCCCGCCCGACCCCTGCCGTCACCCCGGCCGACGTGCCGGGGTCCACCAAGCATCTTGCGCTGATGGTGGGGCTCAGGCGAAGGCCGTGCGGCACCGTGGACCCCGGCACTGCGGCCGGGTTGACGGGGCTTTTGTCCGCACGCTGCCTTCCGCGTCAACGTCCTCGTCCCCACGCGCAACGCCCCGGCAGTGGTGGGTCACTGCCGGGGCGCGCCGGACGACAATGGGGCGTCGCCCGCTTAGGAAGGTGCCTGTGGATTTCGGGACGTTCAGGCACCCGTTCTTATTCCGAAGGATTGGACCGGAGCCCCTCGGAAGAAGTTCGCAAATTGCTAGAAGTGAAATCCGACGCTGGCGTTGTAGCTGACTTCGCCGCGTCTCGTATCCATCGCAGCACCGGCGCGGAACACAGTCGGGCGGTCGCTTTCGGTCGCCTTTGACAGACCCAGCGCAAATGCGACTTCGCCGCCATGTCCGCCGATCGCAGCCCCCGCCATCCCCCTGCCCGGCAAGAAGCTTTGCGGCAGTCCCGAGAGTGCCGAACCATTGGCGGCCAGCGCATTCATGTCGGCCCGCAGCACCCGGTTATTCTCGCCGATCAGGGTTCGTGTCGCGGTCATGCCATTATCGAACATCGCCGCCACCGACTGATCGGTATAGGCGCGCGCGGCGTCCAGCGTCGCCGTCGCCAGCCGTTCGACCTGGCCGACGCTGGCCGCATCGTTCCCCGCCACACCATCGGCGATGCCGGTCAGGCGACGATTGCCGTCGGTCCCCGCCAG
The DNA here is from genome assembly GCF_902506605.1 of Sphingomonas sp. AX6. GTDB lineage: Bacteria > Pseudomonadota > Alphaproteobacteria > Sphingomonadales > Sphingomonadaceae > Sphingomonas. The sequence goes on along the minus strand of NZ_LR733979.1, from coordinate 2,345,220 downwards.
GCTGACGGCGCTGCCGCCCGTCTGCGCGCCCACGCTAATCGCGCCCGTCGCCGCATCCTGCCGCACCAGCCCGACGCGACCCGCCTCGACATCGTCGCGCAATGCTGTGCTGTGGTCGAGCGCAAGAGATGCGGTGGCCTGCGCAGTATTGATCCGGGTCGAATGATCGGCCAACCGCCCATCCTGTTCGATATCCTTGGCGACGCCCGCCGCAACCTCCACCTCCAATTGCCCGACTCGTCCGTCCAGCCCGGTTATGGCGCGCCCATTGGCGTCGATCCGCACATCGTGATCAGCCAGCACCAGATCCTGTTCGCGATTTCGCTCGATCGCGGTGGCGACATCGACTTCGACTCCGCCGACGCGCACGTCCAGATCGGTAATCGCCTGAACATTGGCGTCGATCCGCACATTGGTATTGGCAAGCGCGTCGTTGAGCAGGCTGACGCGGGCATCCACGTCAACCTGGGCGGCGATCAGCCCGGACAGATTGGCGTCGATATCGACCAACTGCCCTTCGATCAGCGTCAGACGACCGGCATTGACGGTTACCCGCGCATCGATGCTCAGCAATGTCGCATCGATCGAAATCAACTGCGCCGAAGCGGGCATCGCGACGAAACTCGCGCCGATCGCAATCGCGCTGGTGATGAAGTGATAGGTCAATGACTTGCGACGCATGGCAACGCTCCGTTCTGGTTGCCTTCACCCTAACCAGCCGGCGTTTCGCGGTAGGTTGCGGCTTCGCTGCCGCCAGACACGCCAATCGCGCATCACCACGGGCCGCAATCGACCGGAATTGCTCCATTCCGGTGCGATCTGCGCGCCAACTACGCAAACCCCCAAGCAGATCGGACCCAACGGCGATGGTCCGGCAAGGCCCATCGGCCGAAACTCCACGCTCCACCATCAGGGGCAAGCAGCATGGCCACCCAATCGACCACCCGCGCGACCGGCGACCTTCCTTGCGTCACCGCATCCAACCTGGTCCGTAATTTCGGCGAGTGGCAGGACCGCGCGCTGGGCGAGCCGGTCTATATCCTTCACCGCGGCCGCCCGAAGCTGGCGCTGGCATCGATCGAGTTTCTCAGCCGCCTCACCCGCAGCGTCGGCAAGGGCGACGAAGGCGATGCATTGATCGAGGCGTTCGACGAACCGGTTTTGATCTTCGACGACGAAATGCGCATCACCCGGCACAATCACGCCGCTACCAGCTATTTCGGACTTTCGAACGGCTCCAGTGGTTTCGGACAGTCCACCGATCGCCCGTTAGAGCGTGCCGCGATACAACTCACCCGCCGCGTCGCGACTCACCGCATCGCCGAGCGCATCGACGCCGCGCTGGCGCATGACAGCGAGCGGCGGGTCGAGGTAACCGGCACCCCCATCGGCGACCGCGTGCTGCTGGTCGTCCGCGACTTGTCGATTCGCGAAGCCCATGCGCGCAGTACCGCGCTGGTCGAAGCGACCGCGGCGGCGATCGATCATCAGGAACGGCTTGCGACCGCACGGCTCAACCAGCGCGGCCATGTCGCCCAGCCGTCGCTATCGCTGGCACGAATGACCGGGATCGCCGCCGACCAGTTGGGCACGACTCGCTTTTCCACCCTGTTCGCGGTCCAATCTCGCGTCGCGGTCGGCGATGCGACCGAACGCGTGCTGCGCGGCGGAGAGGCAGAGCGGATCGACGGCGACCTGATCGTCGACGGTTCCAAATCACGGACGGTCTCGCTCACTCTGTCGGCGATCGTCACGCGGCTGGGGGTCGAAGGCGCGATTGCGGTCGTCACCGCTCAGCCGGGTTGATGCAAGGTTAAGCGCGCCTCAACCACGTCTTTACGCCCTTCGGTATATGCCTTGCCCTCATTGTCCCGGCGAACGCCCAAATCGGGCCATTCGCGTTAAGGGATTCGGAGAAACATGGCGTTGGACGTTGCGCAAATCCATTCGGCCGACGGGCTTTGGCAATCGCTGGCGGCGCTTGTCGGTAGCGACGGCACGCGCACGCATCTTCATGCGAACGCCCTTGTCGCTGCATCGCCGCAAGCGCGCGATCTGGCCGATGCCGCGCATCTGGTGTGTAGCCTCCACGGACGGCATCCCGGCGTGATCGATCACGCAGCCCAGCATCGCGGCGTCGAAGCGGCGACCGGCTGGCTCGGAGCTGCCGCCGCAGCGTTCGCCGAGGAACGCGCGCGGATCGTCGCGCTGGCGGTTGCGGCAGGACCGCTTCCCTCCACCCCCGGCCAGGCCGAGTCGGAGGCGACCGTGACCGCCCAGCGTCATGCGCTCGACATGCTTTCCTCGTCGGCGCGCAACGGTTGCTCGCTCGGAGCGTCGCTCGCGCTCGTGCTCGACTGGCCCGCACTAAACGCTGTGCTATCGGCAGCGGGAAAACGGTTCGGCCAGGACATGCCGATGCCCGAATTCCCCAGCGAGACAGATGTCGAAACCCTGGTTTCGACGCTCGCTGGCAGCCCCGGCATCGAACGCGCCGTCATGTTCGGTGCGCAGCAACTGCTGGCCCAACATCGCGGCCTGTTCGACCTGCTTCAAGCGCGTGCCGAGGCCCGCGACCGGGTTTAAATTACAATGCGCTTGCACCACGACACGCCCTCCCCCTATTCGCATACCCGACACTCGAAAGATTTGAGGCACGGCTATGCGGTTCGAAGGCACCCAGGATTACGTCGCCACCGACGACCTGAAAGTCGCGGTCAACGCCGCGGTCACACTGCGCCGCCCGCTGCTGGTGAAGGGCGAACCGGGCACGGGCAAAACCGTCCTAGCACATGAAATCGCCAAGGCGGTGGGCGCGCCGCTGATCGAATGGAACGTCAAATCGACGACCAAGGCGCAGCAGGGCCTGTACGAATATGACGCAGTCGCCCGGCTGCGCGACGGCCAGTTGGGCGACGAGCGTGTCCACGACATCGGCAATTACATCCGCCGCGGTAAATTGTGGGAAGCGTTCACCGCCCCCGAACTCCCCGTCCTGCTGATCGACGAGATCGACAAGGCGGATATCGAATTTCCGAACGACCTGCTTCAGGAACTCGATCGCATGGAATTCCATGTGTACGAGACGAAGCAGACGGTGCGCGCGCAGGAACGCCCGATCGTCGTCATCACCTCGAACAACGAAAAGGAACTGCCCGACGCGTTCCTGCGCCGGTGCTTCTTCCACTATATCAAATTCCCCGACCGCGACACGATGCAGGCCATCGTCGACGTCCATTTCCCTGGAATCCAGAAGATTCTGGTGAGCAAGGCGATGGACGTCTTCTACGAAATCCGCGACGTGCCGGGGTTGAAAAAGAAACCGAGCACCAGCGAGCTGCTCGACTGGCTGAAACTGCTGCTGCATGAAGACATGCCGCTCGACGTCCTCCAATCGCGCGATCCGTCCAAAGCGATCCCGCCGCTACACGGCGCGCTGCTCAAGAACGAACAGGACGTGATGCTGTTCGAACGACTGGCCTTCATGTCACGGCGACAGCCGGGGCGGTAAGCGCTTGCCGTCGTTAACGGGCGTTAACCATCTTCTGAAACCAGGTGTCAGTACAGCGCATGCCATCCCTGCATCATGCGCGGGGCTCTAGCATTCCTGATGATGGCGGCGATGGTGATCGCCCCTGCCCGCGCCAACTCCATCCTCGATTATCGCGGCGAATGCGTGCCGTTTGCGCGGGCGGTGTCGGGCATTCAGATCTGGGGCAATGCCTGGACCTGGTGGGAACAGGCGGCAAATAGGTACCGGCGCGGTAATGAGCCTCAGGTCGGCGCGGTGCTGGTGTTCGCCAAGACCAGCCAGCTCCAATACGGCCATGTGTCGGTGGTCAGTCGAATCATCGACGACCGCGTCATCATGGTGACGCACGCCAACTGGTCGCGGATCGGTGGCGAACGCGGCCAGGTCGAGCGCGACGTGACGCTCTACGACGTGTCGGCCAAGGGCGATTGGAGCGCGGTCAAGACCTGGTATCACGACAATCGCGGGCTGGGTGGCAGCAGCTACCCGGTTTACGGCTTCATCTACGGTGCCCCTGCCACAGGCGCGGCGGTCGCCCCTGCCCGCCCCTCGCCCGAACTCACCAGCACGTCGCCGGATTTCGTCGGATCGCTGATCGACGCCTATTCGCGCTGAGCCGCGCTTGCGCTAAGCCGTCGCTCGAAAGGCGGCCCATGTTCCACAGCTTCATCGACGAACTGCGCTCGGCAGGCATATCGGCCAGCCTGAAAGAGCATCTGACCCTGCTCGAAGCGCTGGAACGCGATGTGATCGATCGCACGCCCGAGCAATTCTATTTCCTGGCGCGCGCCACCTTCGTAAAGGACGAAGGGCTGATCGACCGCTTCGACCAGGTATTCGCCAAGGTATTTCGCGGCATCGCCACCAGCCACGCCAATCCCAACGCTGAAATTCCCGAGGACTGGCTGCGCGCCGTCGCCGAAAAATATCTCAGCCCTGAGGAAATGGCCGCGATCGAGTCGCTCGGCTCGTGGGAAGAGATCATGGAGACGCTCAAGCAGCGGCTGGAGGAACAAGAGGGCCGGCATCAGGGCGGCAACAAATGGGTCGGGACCGGTGGCACCTCCCCTTACGGCAACTCGGGCTACAATCCCGAAGGCGTGCGGATCGGCGGCGAATCGAAGCACAAGCGCGCGTTGAAGGTCTGGGAAAATCGCGAGTTCAAAAACCTCGACAACACCCGCGAACTGGGCACCCGCAACATCAAGATCGCCCTGCGCCGCCTCCGCCGGTTCGCTCGCGAGGGCGCGGCGGAAGAACTCGATATCGACGCGACGATCGATGGAACGGCCAAACAAGGTTGGCTCGACGTGCGGATGCGCCCCGAGCGGCACAATGCGGTCAAATTGCTGCTGTTCCTCGACGTTGGCGGGTCGATGGACCCGTTCGTCAAACTGTGTGAGGAACTGTTTTCCGCCGCGACGTCCGAGTTCAAAAACCTAGAATTCTTCTACTTCCACAATTGCGTTTACGAGGGCGTGTGGAAGGATAACCGCCGGCGCTTTCAGGAGCGAACTCCCACTTTCGACGTGCTCCACAAATTCGGCCACGACTACAAATTGCTGTTCGTCGGCGACGCCGCGATGAGCCCCTATGAAATCAGCCATCCCGGCGGCTCGGTCGAGCATTTCAACGAGGAATCGGGGGCGGTGTGGATGCAGCGCATGATGCATACCTATCCGTCGGCGGCGTGGCTGAACCCGGTGCCGGAGGCGCAATGGGGCTATTCGCAGTCGACCAGGATCATCCGCGAGTTGATGACCGATCGCATGTACCCGCTGACCATCGCCGGATTGGACGACGCGGCGCGGGAATTGAGCCGGAAGAAGTAGCCGTTCCACTCAACTCTTAGTGCTCCTGCGAAAGCAGGAGACCTGGGTCACGGGCCGAAAATTGCCTCCAACACTCTGCTTACGCAGGAGCACAGGAATTCAGAGCTGCTCTACCGCGCGCCTTGCCCGCCGCAGCGCCTCACCGTCACCGAAATGGCGATGCGAGACCGCATCCGCCGCCGCCATCAGCCGAACCGCGCCGAAACTCGCCGCCAGACCTTTCAGCCGCAGCGCCGCCATTTCCCATTCGCTTTGCGATTGCGCGCGCTGGAGCGATTCGAGCCCCGCCTGCGCCGAGTCGAGAAAAGCGCCGCGCAATTCGGCGATCAGCGCGGGTTCGTCACCCACTGCTGCTGCCAGCGTCGCATCGATCTGTCCGGGATCATAAGCCATCACCGGCATGATTAACGCCGAACTGATTAAACGATCGTTTCCATCCCCTGTCATGGCCCTAATTCTCGTGTTAGACATATCGTCATGACCGGGGGACACAGGATCCGCGAGCTGCGCTCCGCGAACGATGGGGATATGGCCTTGAACGACCAATCCCAAGGGGAAACCGCCGACGCCTTCGTGGTCGAGCCTGCCGAGGCCGACTGGATCGGCGCGGTGGTGGAGGATGAAGAACTGTCTTCGCCCCCCTCCAATCGGTTATGGGGCACGGTCGCGATCGTGGCCGTTCTTGCCTGGCTCGGCGGGATGCTCTGGCTGGCCTGGCCCAGCCTGATGACGCCGATCGATCCGATCCAGCTAACCCTGTTCGTCGCCGCCTTGTGCGTACCCCCGGCCCTGATCGGCATCCTCTGGCTGCTGGCGATGCGCACCAGTCGCGCCGAGGCGCGCCGGTTCGGCGCGACTGCCGCCGCGATGCGTGCGGAGGCCGCAAGCCTGGACCGTGTCATCCAGGCGCTTTCACACAAGCTGGACGCAAATCGCGAGATGATCGCGACCCAGACCAGCGCATTGATGGCCATCGGCGATTCGGCGGCTGAACGACTTCAGTTGATCGGCAACGGCATGTCCGAACAATCGCGCGTTATCGATCAGAATGCCCGCCTGCTTGGCGACGCCGCCGACGGGGCAGAACGCAAATTGAGCGTCGTGCTGTCTTCTCTGCCAAGGGCTCAGGCCGAGGCCGCCGAAATGGCAACGCGGATCGAAACCACTGGCCTTGCCGCCAGCGAACAGGCGGCCGCGCTTGATGCGCAGCTCTCCGCACTCGCCGATCGCGGACGCGACGCGGACAATATCGCGGGCGGTGCCGCCCAGCGCCTTGCCGCGCACATCGCGCGCATGGAATCGACCAGCGAAGCAGCAGGCGCGCGGCTCGAAGTCGTCACCGGCGAAATGTCGGCGACGGTGGACGGCGTCCTTGAACGCGCGGCCCAGGCCGTCGAGCAAGCACGCCAGGGCATTACCGCACAAGGCGACGCCATGTTGGCCATGCTCGCCACCAATCAGGCCGCGCTCAACAGCGCAGGCGACGAGGGTGCAGCTGCGCTCCAGACGCGCATCGACACGATCAGCGCGGCCATCGCGACGCTCGCCGAGCGTTTGTCTGAACAACAGGAACGCGGCGATTCGCTGATCGTCAGCCTGACCGCGGGCACCGACGACGCCGACCAACGCTTCGAACGCCTCCACTCCAACGGCATGGCGCGGTCGCAGGAACTCGCCGCGTCGATCAGCGCGCTGACCGAAACGTCGGATTCTCTCAAGGAATCGATGGAGAACGGGCAATATAGCGCCCGCCAGGTCATCGGCACCGCAGAGGAGTTGCTGACCGCCCTCGACGCCGCCGCGCGCGAGATGGACGATACGATGCCCGAAGCGCTCGCCCGGCTCGACGCGCGGATCGGGGAAAGCCGCGGGATCGTCGCGGGTGCCAAGCCCGAATTGCTGGCGCTCGTCACAGCCGCCGAAAGCACGCACGACGCGATCGAGGCGATTGCCGGCGTCGTCCGCCAGCAGCGCGATACGCTCGCCATCGTGTCGCAGCAATTGCTCGAAAAACTCGACATGGGCCGCGACCAGATCAGCGGCGTAAGGGACATCGTCGACGAAACCGTCGAGGGCACCCGCCGCTTCGCCGATGAAACCGCGCCGCAACTGGTCGATGCGCTCGTCAACATCCACAACACCGCCAATGCGGCGGCGATCAAGGCCAAGGAAACGCTGACCGCGATCATTCCGGAAGCCAGCGCCGCGCTGGAACGCGATGCCGCGAAGGCTCTGGGACGCGCTGCCGAGCGCACGATCGCGGTGCAGCTTGCCGATTTGACCCAGGCCTCGGACGCCGCGGTCGCCGCTGCGGCCAACGCGTCGGACAAGCTCAGCCGTCAGATGCTGCAGATTTCGGAGGCCACCGAAAGCGTGCGTCGCGAAGTTGCGGAAGCGCGGGTCGAGATCGAGGAAGCCGATTCGGACAATTTCTCGCGCCGCGTCTCGCTCCTCATCGAAGCGCTCAATTCATCGGCGATCGACCTCAGCAAGGTGTTCGCTACCGACGTCACCGACAGCGCCTGGGCGGCGTATCTGAAGGGCGATCGCGGCGTATTCACGCGCCGCGCGGTTCGCCTGCTCGATCACGGCGAAGCGCGCGAGATCGTGTCGATGTACGATAACGACGACGCGTTTCGCGATCACGTCAACCGCTACATCCACGACTTCGAAGCGATGCTCCGCCAGATCCTGACGCTGCGCGACGGATCGCCGCTGGGCGTGACATTGCTGTCGTCGGACATGGGCAAGCTGTACGTGATCCTGGCGCAGGCAATCGAGCGGCTGCGGGCCTAAACCTCCGTCATCCCAGCGAAAGCTGGGATATCACGCCGCAAGCGGAGCACTCTCATCGCATGATCTGCCAGCCTGCGCTGGCATGACGCTTTCGGTCCTACCCCTGAAACGCGAACATATCTGCGGTCAGCCACCCATAATGCCAGTTGGCATAGAACAGCCCGAACACCACTGCCGACACGACCGTCGCCCGGATCGCGGCTTCGCCCAGGCTGAACCGAACAGGTGCGCTTTCCGCTTGTCCCGGCACTTTCGCGACCCCCGCCTCGTCCGCTGTCTTCATCCCGAAGGGCAGGACGACGAACACGCTCAGCACCCAGAACAGGAAATAGATCGCGACGATCGATTGAATCTGCATGGTCGCGTCAGGCCTCGACGATCAACACGTCGACGATCGGCTTCTTTCCGGTCCAGCGCGTCGCGGTGCGGCGCACCGCCAGGCGGATCGCTTCGCGCAGTCGCTCGTGATCCTTGCCGCCTGCTACGACCGCTTCGGTGGCGGCCTCGACCGCATCGGCGATGAACGCGGCACGGTCTTCCTCGACCGGCACGCCCTGAATTCGCATATCGGGATCGCCGCGCAACCCGCCATTGGGGCCAAGTGCGACCGCGATCGAAATCTGCCCGTTCGCTGCCAGCTTGCGCCGATCGTTGATCGTCCCGCCATCGGCAGGCAGGATCACGTCGCCGTCCAACACCAGTCGACCGACCTGCGCATTGCCCAGCTTTTTGGGCGTGCCGGGTGCCAGTTTGATAATGTCGCCGTTGGATTGCAGCACCGCGCCAGGCACCCCGCATTCGATGCCGAACCGCGCATGTTCGGCCATGTGGCGGAATTCGCCGTGCACCGGAATCAGGATTTCAGGACGAATCCATTTGTACATCGCCGCCAGTTCGGGGCGACCGGGATGGCCGGAGACATGGATGAACGCCTGACGGTCGGTGATCATGCGCACCCCCTTTTCCGACAGCGAATTCTGGATGCGGCCGATCGCGATTTCGTTGCCGGGAATCTGCTTCGATGAAAATACGACGGTATCGCCCTGATCGAGCTTGATCTGGTGCGACCCATCGGCAATGCGCGCCAGCGCCGCGCGCGGTTCGCCCTGTCCGCCCGTGGCGACGATCAACACCTTGTGCTTGGGCATCCGCATTGCCGTGTCGAAATCGATCGTCGGCGGAAAGTCCCGCAGATAGCCGTTGGCGCGCGCGACCTTCAAAATGCGGTCGAGCGAACGTCCGGCGACGCAAATCTCGCGACCGCAATCGCGCGCGACCTCGCCCAGCGTCTGCAACCGCGCCGCGTTGGAGGCAAAGGTCGTGACCAGCACGCGGCCTTTCTGCGCGGCGATCACCTCGTCCAGCCCGCGGCGGACATCGCCTTCGGAACCCGAGCTTTCCGGATTGAACACATTGGTCGAGTCGCATGTCATCGCCAGGATGCCGAGATCGCCGACCGCGTTCAGTTCCTCCGCCGTCGAGGGCGTGCCGAGCTGCGGCGCAGCGTCCAACTTCCAGTCACCGGTGTGAAAGACGCGCCCGTGCGGCGTATCGATCAGCAGCGCATTCCCTTCCGGAATCGAATGCGCCAGCGGAACATAGCGGAACCCGAACGGGCCGACCTTGAAACTGCCTTCATTCTCGATGACGTTGAGTTTTACGCGGTCGAGAATGCCTTCTTCGTCGAGCTTGCCCGCGATCAGCCCCGCCGTGAACGGCGTCGCGTAAAGCGGAACGCCCAGATCCGCGGCGAAATAGGGGAGCGCGCCGATATGATCCTCATGCCCGTGGGTCAGCACGATGCCGACCAGATCGTCGATCCGCTCCTCGATAAAGCTCAGGTCGGGCAGGATCACGTCGATGCCGGGATAGAAGGGATCGGCAAAGGTGATTCCGCAATCGACCATCACCCATTTGCCCTGGGTGCCATATAGATTGACGTTCATCCCGATCTCGCCCGATCCGCCGAGCGCGAGGAAAAGCAGTTCGTTGCCTGGGGTCACTAAGGTCCGCCTGTCGTTAATGAATGCGTCATCCCCGCGAAGGCGGGGATCCATATTTTCAATCGTTTCGATTAACCCGCAACCTTTCGGCTATGGATTCCCGCCTGCGCGGGAATGACGGAGTAAGTTGGTCAGTTGGGAATATGGCCCCTCGCCCATAGCATCGCCAGCCCCTGAATGGTCAAATCGGCGTCCACCTCATCGAACAAATCGGTGTGCGCTTCGAACAACACCGCCAGGCCACCGGTGGCGATGACCTTGACCGGTCGCCCGACCTCCGCCTTCAGCCGCGCGACAAGCCCTTCCATCATCGCGACGTAGCCCCAGAAGATGCCGACATGCATCTGGTCCACGGTGTTGCGCCCGATGACGGAACGCGTCGCGGGTGCCTCGATCGCAATGCGTGGCAGCTTGGCGGCGGCGGTGACCAGCGCATCGAGCGACAGGTTGATGCCCGGCGCGATGATCCCGCCCTTATACGCACCAGCGAAATCCACCACGTCGAACGTCGTCGCGGTACCGAAATCGACGATGATCAGGTCGCCGCCATGATTGGCATGACCCGCCATGACGTTGAGCGCACGGTCCGCGCCCAGGCTGTCGGGCTCCTCCACATCGAGCGCGAAACCCCACCCCGCATCGCCCTTGCCCGCGATCACCGCGTCGGTGCCGAAATACTTATTCGAGAGGACCTGGAGATTATGTAGCGCGCGCGGGACGACGGTGCCGATGATGACGGCCTCCACAACCGATCGTTCGAGCCCTTCGAGGGTGAGAAGCTGGCTGAGCCATACCGCATATTCGTCCGCCGTACGCCGGGGATCGGTCGCGATCCGCCAGCGCGCACGGATGGTGTTGGCACCGCCCGCATCCTCGATCAGCGCGAAGACGATATTGGTATTGCCGGCATCGATCGCGAGCAGCATTGCCTCGCCTTTCCTGCGTTCAGATCAGAAATACGTCTCCCGCGTGCATGACATGGCGGGTGCCATCGGCCAAGCGCAGGATGAGTGCGCCCTGTTCGTCAAGGCCGTCGAACAGCCCGTCGACAACCCCGCCATCGCCGGTGCGAGCGGAAAGCGCGGTGCCCCTGGGGTGGGCGCGCTCGATCCACCGGGCGCGGATGGGGACGAGGCCTTCGCTGCGCCAGCGGGACAGCCAACGGGCGAAGATTTCGGCCAGCGTGTCGAGAAATGGCGCGGGTTGGACCGCAATGCCGTGCGCGGCAAGGCTAGTGGTCGGACGGTCGAGGGTTTCGGGGTGATGCGCAAGGTTGACGCCCATCCCGATGACCACGGCATCGCCGGATCGCTCAAGTAATATGCCGGTCAGCTTCGCCCCGTCGATCAGCAGGTCGTTCGGCCATTTGATGGAAAGGCAATCCCCCTCCCCACCCACGCCGTGTTCCCGCGCAGGCGGGAACCCAGGGAGGGGCGCGCTGCCCTTCGTTACTCTGGACTCCCGCCTGCGCGGGAGTCCAGAGTCGAGGTTGGGCGCGAACATCCGCACCGCCTCGTCCAGCGCGACCGCTGCGACCAGCGCCAAAGTCGCAGCCTGCGGATCGCCCGCCCGCACGCGTACCAGCGTCGATACATAGAGGTTGCCAACCGGCGATTCCCACGCCCGCCCCTGCCGCCCCCGTCCCGCCGTCTGGCCATCCGCCCGCAGCCACAGTCCTTCCGCCGCGCCCGCCTGCGCCAGCGCCATCACATCGGCGTTGGTCGATCCCGTCTCAGCAACATGACGGACGTCGATCAGAGCATAGCTCAGAATAGGGCCTGCGCCGCAACTGCCGTCCAAACGCCCAGCGGCGCGAGCAATACCCATCCGATCGGCGACACGATGATCGCCGATGCAGCGATCAAGCCACCCTCAACCACCGGCGTCTTGCCCGCATAGGCCGGCGCTGGATCGTCGAAATACATCACCTTGACGATCTTGATGTAATAGAACGCACCGATCACCGACGCCGCGATCCCTGCTACCGCCAGCGGATACAGACCCGCATTCACGGCTGCCGTAAACACCGCCAGCTTGGCATTGAAGCCCAGCAGCGGCGGAATGCCCGCGAGCGAGAACATGAATATCGCCATCGCCAGCGCGAGGCCGGGCCGCGTGCGCGACATGCCCGCCATGCTCGCGATCGTCTCGACCGGTTGCCCGTCAGCGTCGCGCATCTGGAGGACGACGATGAAGCTACCGAGCGTCATCACGACATAGACGACGAGGTAGAACAGGACGCTTGCGACGCCTTCTGCCGTACCCGCCGCTAAGCCGATCAGCACGAAACCGATATTGTTGATCGACGAATAGGCAAGCAGCCGTTTGATGCTGGTCTGTCCGATCGCCGCAACCGCGCCGAGGATGATCGAGGCAAGCGCCGCGAAGATCACGATCTGACGCCATTCGATCAGCGCCGGACCCATCGCATCCACCGCAACCCGCACCGCGAGTGCTACCGCCGCGACCTTCGGTGCCGACGCAAAGAACGCGGTAACCGGCGTTGGTGCGCCTTCGTAGACGTCGGGGGTCCACATGTGGAACGGGACCGCCGAAATCTTGAACGCCAGCCCGGCGAACACGAATACCAGTCCGAACAGCAAGCCCAGATTGCGCTCGCCCGAAGCTGCCGCTTCGCCGTAAACGTCGGCAATGGTACGGAAATCGGTGCTGGCACTGAAGCCGTAGACCAGGCTGATGCCATAGAGCAGGATGCCGCTCGCCAGCGCACCCAGCACGAAATATTTGAGGCCCGCTTCGGCCGAGCGATTGTCGCGGCGCATGAAGCTGGCGAGCACATAGGCTGCAAGGCTCTGCAGCTCGAGGCCCATGTAAAGGGTGATCAGGTCGCCCGCGGACACCATGATCCCCATCCCCGCCGCGGATAGCAGGATCAGCACCGGATATTCGGGGCGCAGATTGTCGCCCGGACCCAATTGAAAGAAACGCGGCGCAATGATGATCGCCACTGCCGCCGCGATGAAGATCAGCAGCTTGGCGAACGCAGCGAACGCATCCGCGTTGTACAGTCCGTCGAACGCGACGCCCCCGGTCGATGCCGGACCGATCAGCGCCAGGCTCGCGCCTGCAAGCACGAATACCGACGTAATGCTGACCGCGCGGGTAGAAGCTTCCTTGCCCCATGCGCCGACGATCAACAGGATCATCGCGCCGACCGACAGGATGATCTCGGGGAGAGTCATCGCCAGATTTGCTGACCAGGTCATCAATGCGCCTCCCCGTGCGCAGCTTCGGTATTTTCGGCAGCCTCGATCCGCTGCTGTTGCGCTGCGACGGCGTCACCATTCGGCTCGGTCGGGCGTGAATCGCCGACCGGCTTGGCACGGTCGATCCGCTCCAGCAGCGTCACGACATCGGCACGCATCGGTGCCATGAAGCTTTCGGGATAGACGCCCATCCACAACACGACCGCGGCGATCGGGGCGAGCAGCCACGTTTCGCGCTTGCCGATATCGGGCATCGCGCGGACATCGTCATGCTTCAATTCGCCCAACGCCACGCGGCGATAGAGATACAGCATGTACCCTGCGCCCAGGATGATCCCGGTGGTGCAGATCAGCGCGACCCAGGTTGATACCTGATACGCCCCCATCAGGCTCAGCAACTCGCCGACAAAACCCGACGTGCCAGGCAGGCCGATCGACGCCATGGTGAAGAACAGGAACAGCACCGCATATTTCGGCATGTTCTGCGCGAGGCCGCCGTAACGCGCGATCTCGCGCGTGTGGAGCCGGTCGTAAATCACGCCGACGCACAGGAAGAGCGCGCCCGAGACGAGGCCATGCGACAGCATGACGATCATCGCGCCTTCGATCCCCTGCTGGTTCCACGCGAACAGCCCGACCGTCACGATCGCCATGTGCGCGACCGACGAATAGGCGATCAGCTTTTTCATGTCCGACTGAACCAGCGCGACCAGCGAGGTATAGACCACCGCCACCGCCGACAGCAGGAAGATCAGCCAGGTGAACTGCGCCGACGCTTCGGGGAACATCGGCAGCGAGAAGCGCAGGAAACCGTAGCCGCCAAGCTTCAGCAACACGCCCGCCAGAATGACCGACCCCGCGGTCGGTGCCTGAACGTGCGCGTCGGGCAACCAGGTATGGACCGGCCACATCGGCATCTTCACCGCGAAGGACGCAAAGAACGCCAGCCACAACCAGGTCTGCACGCCAGCGGGGAAATCAACTTCCATCAGCGCGGGAATACTCGTCGTGCCCGCGGTTACCGCCATGTAGATCATGGCGATCAGCATCAGCACCGAGCCGAGCAGCGTGTAGAGGAAGAATTTATAGCTCGCGTAAATCCGGTTCGCCCCGCCCCAGATGCCGATGATCAGGTACATCGGGATCAGACCAGCTTCGAAGAAGACGTAGAACAGTAGCAGATCCTGCGCCGCGAAGGTGCCGATCATCAGCACTTCGACGGTCAGGAACAGCGCCATATATTCGGGCACCCGGTTGGTAATCCCGCGCCAGCTCGCCCCGATGCAGATCGGCATCAGGAACACGCTGAGCATGATCAGCATCAGCGCGAAGCCGTCGATCCCCAGCGCCCAGGCGAATTGGCCGAAGATCGGCGCGTATTCGGTGAACTGCCACTGCGGCGCATCGCCCGCGAGATCGAAGTTGACCCACAGCAGCGCGCCGAGGCCGAGATTGATGAGCGTCGCGATCAGCGCGACCCAGCGGGCGCGCTCTGCGGTCGAATACAAGCATGCAGCCGCCGCCAGCGCAGGCACGGCGAGCATCACGGACAGGATGGGAAAACCGTTCATCGCCGCATCAACCCGCAATGGCCCAGGTGACCGCGGCGGTCAGCCCGATCAACATGACAAAGGCATAGCTATAGACATATCCAGATTGTAGACGGCCCGACAGACGGCTCGTCCACCCGACCAGCTTCGCCGATCCGTTCGGCCCGAACCGGTCGATCGTCCCTTCGTCGCCAGCCTTCCAGAACAGGCGACCAAAGGCGAAGGCGGGGCGCACGAACAGCTTGTGATACAGCTCGTCGAAATACCATTTGTTGAGCACGAAGCCGTATAGAACGCGGAACGTATCGGTGAACTTCGCGGGCGTCTCGGGCTTGCGGATATAGGCATACCAGGCCCCGAACAAGCCGAGCAGCATCACCACCGATGCCGATAGCTTCACCCACAGCGGGACTTCGTGCATCGCGACCGCAAGCGGCGCGTCGAAATACAGGCTGCCGCGCCAGAATTCCTCGCCCGCCAGCGGCTCGATGAACCAGTCGTGGAAGGCAAAGCCCGCGAACACCGCACCGACCGACAGCAAGACGAGCGGGATCAGGATGGGGAGCGGGCTTTCGTGTGGCTTGTAGCCGCCGGTGCCGTCGCCGATCTCATGCGCCGCCGCGTGATCTTCGTGCGGGGTATGGCCTTTGTCCTCCTGCGCGGGCGGATTGTCCGCATGGGCGGCGGCATGGCCGTGGGTTTCGTCGAGATGGCCGTGGCCATGCGCGTCGTGAATTGCGTGCTGGATGTGCTCGGACTGCGCCCAGCGCGGCTTGCCCCAAAAGGTCAAGAACATCAGCCGCCACGAATAGAAGCTGGTGAGCAGCGCCGCGAGCACGCCGACCCAGAAGGCACCGTAACCTTCGGTGCCTGCCGCCCATGCGCTTTCCAGAATCGCGTCCTTCGAATGGAAGCCCGCAAAGCCGAAGCCCAGCCAGTAGATGCCGACGCCCGTGATCGCCAGCGTACCCGCCATCATGCCCCAGAAGGTGATCGGGATGTGCTTCCGCAGACCACCATAGAAGCGCATGTCCTGCTCATGGTGCATCGCATGGATCACCGAGCCTGCGCCCAGGAACAGCAGCGCTTTGAAGAATGCGTGGGTGAACAGGTGGAACATCGCCGCGCCGTAAGCGCCGATGCCCGCTGCGAAGAACATGTAGCCGAGCTGCGAACAGGTCGAATAAGCGATGACCCGCTTGATGTCGGTCTGGGTCGTACCGATCGTCGCGGCGAAGATGCAGGTCGCGGCACCGACTGCGGTCACGACCGCGAGCGCATAGGGCGCGACTTCGAACATCGGCGACATGCGGCATACTAGGAACACGCCCGCAGTAACCATCGTCGCCGCATGAATCAGCGCCGAAACGGGGGTCGGCCCTTCCATCGCGTCGGGGAGCCAGGTGTGGAGGCCCAATTGCGCTGACTTGCCCATCGCACCGACGAACAGCAGCAGGCAGAGCACGGTCATCGTGTCGAGCCGCATCCCCAGGAAGCCGATCGTCGACCCCGCCATCGCAGGCGCAGCCTCCAGGATTTCGGAGATCGAAACCGTGCCGAACACCAGATAGATGCCAAAAATGCCGAGCATGAAGCCCAGATCGCCGACGCGGTTGACCACGAACGCTTTGATCGCGGCGGCGTTTGCGCTCGGCTTCTTGAACCAGAAACCGATCAGCAAATAGCTGGCGAGGCCCACGCCTTCCCAACCGAAGAACATCTGGACCAGATTGTCCGACGTCACCAGCATCAGCATCGCAAAGGTAAACAGCGAGAGGTAGGCGAAGAAGCGCGGCTGATCCGGGTCTTCCTCCATATAGCCCCAGCTATACAGATGGACGAGCGCCGAGACGGTGGTGATGACCACGAGCATCACGGCGGTCAACGCATCGACGCGCAACGCCCAATCGATCGTCAGCGTGCCCGACTGCATCCACAGCAGAACCGGCGCGGTATAGGGATCGATGCTGCCGCCCATGAACCCGATGAAGATCGGCCAGGACAGCGCGGCGGACGCGAACAGTGCACCCGTCGTCAGCAGCTTGGGCAGCGTGCTTCCGAACGACTTGTTCGAAAAGCCCGCGATGATCGCCGCGATCAGCGGCAGGAATACGATTAGCTGAATCACCGAATGATCACCCCTTCATCCGGTTGACGGCATCGACCGCGATCGACCCGCGACCACGGAAATAGATGACGAGAATGGCAAGCCCGATCGCCGCCTCGCCCGCCGCGACGGTCAGTACGAGCATTGCAAACACCTGACCCACCATGTCGCCCAGATAGGCGGAGAAGGCGACGAGGTTCAGGTTCACCGCCAGCAGAATCAACTCGATCGCCATCAGGATGACGATCAAATTCTTGCGGTTGGCGAAGATGCCCAGCACGCCCAACGTGAACAGGATCGCCGAGACGACCAGATAGTGGTTCAACCCGATCACAGTTCGACCCCCTGCCCGACCGGCGGTTTGACGTTGCGCGTCGCGTCCTTCGACCGGCGCGCAATCTGGTCGGAGATGTTCTGCTTGCGAACCCCGCCACGCTGGCGATGCGTCAACACGATCGCCCCGACCATCGCGACGAGCAAGATCAGGCCCGCAACCTCGAACGCGTAGATATAGCGCGAGAACATCAGCCGCCCGAGCGCCTCGATGTTCGGCACGGCGGGATCGATCGGCGCGATCCGGTTTGCCATGTCGATCGCGCCCGCATTCCAGGCACCGACCGCGATGAACAGCTCCGCAACCAGCGCCACGGCAAGCGCCAGGCCGATCCAGAAATAGCGCACGAAACCGGCGCGCAGCTCAGCAAAATCGATGTCGAGCATCATGACGACGAACAGAAACAGCACCGCGACCGCCCCGACATAGACGATGATCAACAGCATCGCGATAAACTCGGCCCCGATCAGCAGCATCAGGCCCGCCGCGTTAAAAAAGGCGAGAATCAGCCACAGCACCGAATGCACCGGATTGCGCGACGTCACCGTCATCGCACCCGACAGGATCACCACGGCGGCGAACAGGTAGAAGGCGAAGGCCTGGATCACGAACCCATCTCCGTCACCTCTGCGAAAGCAGGGGTATCAAGCCGCAAGCGCGCGTCCTGAAACGAGGATATCCCGGCTTGCGCCGGGATGACGGAGGAGAGATGAATCATCGGATGTCCCACTGTTGCCGCGCGCTTACCGGTACGGTGCATCGGCGGCAAGGTTCGCGGCGATCGCGCGCTCCCAGCGGTCGCCGTTCGCAAGCAATTTGTCCTTGTGATAGATCAGCTCTTCACGGGTTTCGGTGGCGAACTCGTAATTCGGCCCCTCGACGATGGCGTCCACCGGGCACGCTTCCTGGCACAACCCGCAATAGATGCACTTGGTCATGTCGATGTCGTAGCGCGTAGTGCGGCGGCTGCCGTCCTCGCGTGGCTCAGCCTCGATCGTGATCGCCAGCGCCGGGCACACCGCTTCGCACAGCTTGCACGCGATGCAGCGTTCCTCGCCATTGGGATAACGGCGCAGCGCGTGTTCGCCACGGAAGCGCGGGCTGACCGGATTGCGCTCGAACGGATAGTTGATCGTCGCCTTGGGCTTGAAGAAATAACGCAGCGTCAGCGCGTGCGCCTTAACAAATTCCCACAGGGTGAACGAACGGACGAGTTGGGCGACATTCATGACTTAAAGACCCACTCTCTGGAACATCAGCCAGCCTGAGATCAGGACGACGAAGATCAGCGATAGCGGCAGGAAAATCTTCCAGCCCAGCCGCATCAACTGGTCATAACGGAAGCGCGGCACCGTCGCCTTCACCCAGGAGAAGATGAAGAAGAAGATGAAGATTTTGAGGAACAGCCACAGGATGCCGGGGATCGCATAAAGCGGTGCCCAATCGACCGGCGGCAGATACCCGCCCCAGAACAGCAGCGCGTTCAGCGTCGCCATCAGCAGCACGTTGGCATATTCGCCAAGCCAGAACAAAGCGAACGCCATCGACGAATATTCGGTCTGATAGCCTGCGACCAATTCGCTTTCCGCTTCGGTCAGATCGAACGGCGCGCGCGCGGTTTCCGCCAGCGCGCAGATCAGGAACACCACCGCCATCGGGAAGATCAGCGGGTTGAAGCCGAAGCCGTTGAGGAAGCCCAGCACATGCCCCTGCTGCGCCGCGACGATCGCCGACAGGTTGAACGTCCCCGCCCACAGCACGACCGAGATGAGGACGAAGCCGATCGCGACTTCGTAGGACACCATCTGCGCCGCCGCACGAAGCGCCGAGTAAAAGGGGTATTTCGAGTTGGACGCCCAACCCGCCATGATGACGCCATACACGCCCAGCGACGACGCCGCGAGGATGTAGAGCAGACCGACATTGATGTCCGCCAGCACCACACCCGCATCGAACGGGATCACCGCCCACGCGATCAGCGCGATCGTGAAGGTGATGATCGGCGCGAGCAGGAACAGCCCCTTGTTCGAGCTGGTCGGGATGATCGTTTCCTGAAGGAAAACCTTCAAACCGTCCGCAAACGACTGGAGCAGGCCGAACGGCCCGACCACATTGGGGCCGCGCCGCAGCGCCATCGATGCCCAGATCTTACGATCGACATAGATGATCATCGCCACCGCCAGCATCAGCGGCAATGCGATCAGCAGAATGCCCGCGACCGTCGCAAGAAGCCACGCTGCGTCGTAGGATAGCCCCAAATCCCAAGGGCCAAACGGAGTCCACAGTGGACGTTGGAACGCTTCGGTCATTCCGCGGCCTCCGCATAATCCTGGCCGTGGACCAGTTCTGCCGAGCAGCGCTGCATCGTCGGCGATGCGCGGCAGATGGCGTTGGTGAGATAGAAATCAGCGATCGGATAGGCGACCGACCCCGACGCGTCGCTCGCGAGCGCGGGCGGATTCCAGTCGAAGCGCACCAACCCTTCGCTCGCCAGCGCGGGCACTTCGGCGAACATCGCGCTACGCAACTGTTCGAAGGTGTCGAACGGCAGTTTGTGGCCCAGCTTTTCCGACAATGCCCGCAGGATCGTCCAATCCTCACGCGCGTCGCCGGGCGGGAACACCGCGCGGTCGCCACGCTGCACGCGGCCTTCGAGGTTGACGTAGGTGCCGGGCTTCTCGGCATAGCTTGCGCCCGGCAGGATCACGTCGGCCGCGTGCGCGCCCTTGTCGCCGTGATGGCCGATGAACACCTTGAAGCTGTTCTCGAACTTCGCGAAATCGACTTCGTCCGCCCCCAGGAAAAACGCGAGCTTGGGTGCTGCGGCGGCGACATCGGCGATGCCACCCTTTAGGGCGTAACCGAGCATCAGCCCGCCCATGCGGCTTGCCGCCATGTGCAGGACGTTGAAGCCGTTCCAACCGTCACGGACCAGATTGAGCGATTTCGCCAGCGCAAGCGCCCCGCCATGCCCATTCTTCAGCGCCGCACCGCCGACGATCACCATCGGCCGTTCAGCCTTGTCGAACGCCATCGACGCCGCCTCAGGCAGATTGCCCAGCAGCGACAAGTCGTCGCCCAGCCATTCGACCGGAAAGGTCAGGTCGGTTTCCGGACCCACCGCAAACACCTTCGCCCCGCGCTTCACCGCCTTGCGGATGCGCGTGTTGACGAGAGGCGCTTCGTGACGGAGGTTCGATCCGACGATCAGGATGACGTCGGCATCCTCCGTCCCCGCAATCGTGGTGTTGAAATTGACCGCGGCCATCGAGGTCGCATTATAATCCATGCCGGTTTGCCGCCCTTCGAGCAGCGACGAGCCCATCGCCGTCACCAGCGCCTTGGCGGCGAACAGCGTCTCGCAATCGACCAGATCGCCATGGATCGCGGCAACGCTCGACCCGGCCTGGACCGCGGCGATCGCCTCGAACGCCTCGTCCCAGGTCGCCGGGATCAGCTTGCCGTCGCGGCGCACATAGGGCTTGTCGAGGCGGCGGTGGCTAAGGCCGTCCACCGCGTGGCGCGTCTTGTCGTGCGCCCATTCCTCGTTCACGTCCTCGTTGATCCGCGGCAGCGCGCGCAATACCGCGCGGCCCCGGCTGTCGAGGCGGATGTTGGTGCCGACGGCATCCATCACGTCGATGGCGAGCGTCTTCTTCAGCTCCCACGGACGTGCCTCGAACGCATAGGGTTTCGAGGTCAGCGCGCCGACCGGGCACAGATCGACGACATTGCCCGAAAGCTCCGAGGTCACGGCCTTTTCGAGGTAGGACGTGATCTGCATATTCTCGCCGCGACCGATCGCGCCGATTTCCTCGACGCCCGCGACTTCCTCGGCAAACCGCACGCAGCGGGTGCACTGGATACAGCGGGTCATCACCGTTTTCACGATCGGACCCATATATTTCTCGGTCACCGCGCGCTTGTTTTCGGTGTAGCGCGAGTGGCCGCGACCGTACGCAACCGACTGATCCTGCAAGTCGCATTCGCCGCCTTGATCGCAGATCGGGCAATCGAGCGGGTGGTTGATGAGCAGGAACTCCATCACGCCTTCGCGCGCGGCCTTCACCATCGCGCTGTCGGTGCGGATCTCCTGTCCGTCGGCAGCCGGAAGCGCGCACGACGCCTGCGGCTTGGGCGGACCCGGCTTCACCTCGACCAGGCACATGCGACAATTGCCCGCAATGCTCAGGCGTTCGTGATAACAGAAACGTGGGATTTCCTTGCCCGCAAGCTCGCACGCCTGCAGCACCGTGGCGCCTTGGGGGACTTCCAGTTCGATCCCGTCGACTTTGACTTTGGGCATTCCAGACGATCCTATGCGCCAGTCGCGCGAGCAGCGAGCAGCGCTTCGGCCAGATGCCCGCGCAATGTGTCACGGTTGAAGCCAAGTCGCGCGCCGGTGGGGGTGCAGCTGGAAATGACC
The DNA here is from genome assembly GCF_902506605.1 of Sphingomonas sp. AX6. Taxonomy (GTDB): domain Bacteria; phylum Pseudomonadota; class Alphaproteobacteria; order Sphingomonadales; family Sphingomonadaceae; genus Sphingomonas. The sequence goes on along the minus strand of NZ_LR733979.1, from coordinate 2,323,413 downwards.
GGCATCAGGCGCTGGAGCGCGCTCTTTTCCGCATCCGATCGCACATCCGCGCGGATCAGCATGTCGGCGGCAACCGCATCGCGCGTCGCGGCACACCGCGCCACATCCTGCGACACGAGCTGCGCCTTGCCGCTTCCGGTAAAGGGGGCGGAGGTGTTCACCGTCGTTTCAGCAGGCGGAACGGTGACATCGCGCAGATAAAGTTGGCGCGCGATGGCAGCGCGAAGCGCTGGAGTCTGCATCCTGAGCTTGCTCCCCGCATTCGTCCGCAGACACCCTTGACGGCCATCCGAAATCGCCAGCACGGCGTCATCCGCCTCCTTCGTTTCAGGGCTCAGCGTCAGGATCCGCCGCGCTTCTGCCGGACGACCGTTGACCACGCACTGGGCATAGGTCTGCATGACGCGGTCTGCATCGCTCCGCTTTTGCGCGACCGCCGGGCTCGACGACAAGGCCAGCACACTTGCGGCCACGCTTGCAATCATCACAAACTTGTTCATTCCGCTGCCTCCATCATCGGCGCATTGCCGCTGCCATTACGCTCGGTGATCCGCCGTTCGATTTCGGGGCGGAAATGGCGGATCAGGCCCTGGATCGGCCAGGCTGCTGCGTCGCCCAGCGCGCAAATGGTGTGGCCTTCGACCTGCTTGGTGACTTCGTAGAGCGTGTCGATCTCACTGACATCGGCATCGCCGGTGCGCAGCCGTTCCATCACCCGCCACATCCAGCCGGTGCCTTCGCGGCACGGGGTGCATTGGCCACAGCTTTCATGCTTGTAGAAGTATGAAATACGGCTGATCGCACGGACGATGTCGGTCGATTTGTCCATGACGATGATCGCTGCGGTGCCCAGACCCGATCCGAGCTCCTTCAGCCCGTCGAAATCCATCGGCGCGTCCATGATCTGCGCCGCGGGGACGAGCGGCACCGACGAGCCGCCGGGGATCACCGCGAGCAGGTTGTCCCACCCGCCGCGGATGCCGCCGCAATGCTTCTCGATCAGCTCGCGGAACGGGATGCTCATCGCTTCCTCGACCACGCAAGGGCGCTCGACATGGCCGCTGATCTGGAACAGCTTGGTCCCGACATTGTTCGGTCGACCGATACCGGCGAACCATTCGGGCGAGCGGCGCAATATGGTCGGCACCACCGCGATCGATTCGACATTGTTGACCGTCGTCGGGCAGCCATAAAGGCCCGCACCCGCCGGGAAAGGCGGTTTCAGGCGCGGCTGGCCCTTCTTGCCTTCCAGGCTTTCGAGCATCGCGGTTTCTTCGCCGCAGATGTACGCGCCCGCGCCGCGGTGGCAGAACACGTCGAAATCATAGCCCGAACCACAGGCATTCTTGCCGATCAGGCCCTTGGCGTACGCTTCGGCGATGGCCGCGAACAGCACCTCGGCTTCGCGGATATATTCGCCGCGAATGTAGATATAGGCCGCGCGCGCGCGCATCGCGAAGCCCGCGACCAGCGCGCCCTCGATCAGCTTGTGAGGATCGTGGCGGATGATCTCACGGTCCTTGCAACTGCCGGGTTCGGATTCGTCGGCGTTGATGACCAGGAAATTGGGGCGATCGGGCCGCGGCTCCTTGGGCATGAAGCTCCACTTCATGCCTGTCGGAAAGCCCGCGCCGCCGCGACCGCGCAGGCCGGACGCCTTGATGCGGTCGATGATCGCGTCCTGCCCGATATCGAGCAAAGATTTGGTATCGTCCCAATCGCCGCGCGCTTGCGCCGCGTCCAGATTCCACGGCTGGAACCCGTAGAGATTGGTGAAGATGCGGTCCTTGTCAGCGAGCGTCATTGCCGCCCCTTCCCGATCATTTTTTCAGCGATGAAATAGACGCCAACGGCGATCGCCACCGCGATCAAGATGCCGACCAGCTTCAATGCGCCGATGAACAATTCGAGCAGCAGCCACAGCGCGATCACGCCAATGGCGATGGCGAGGAGGAGTGAGCCGAGCGCTTTCATGCCCTCTGCCCCCATGCACCGCGATAATCGTGATTGGCATCCACCATTTCACGCAAGGTCGTCGGCCCGCCCTCCGGCTCCGACGTGTGGCGGTCGTTCTGCGGACCCGGCTTGGGCGCTTCGCCAGCGGCAAGCGCGGTCAGGATCGCGGAGGTCTTGTCGTAATCCAGATCCTCGAAATTATCGTCGTTGATCTGGACCATCGGCGCGTTGGCGCAATTGCCCATGCACTCGACCTCGGTCAGCATGAACAGGCCGTCGGGCGTGGTCTTGCCCTTTTGCAGGCCGTGGTTCTTGCACGCCGACAGCACGTCGTCCGACCCGCGCAACATGCACGGCGTCGTGCCGCACACCTGCACATGATAGCGGCCGACGGGGGCAAGATTGTACATCGTGTAGAAGGTCGCGACTTCATACACGCGCATGTAGGGCACGCCGATTTCACGCGCGACATATTCGATCACCGGGACCGGCAGCCAGCCCTGCGTATTCGTCTCCGCCCCCACCTGACGCTGTGCGAGGTCGAGCAAAGGCAGCGTCGCCGATTGCTGGCGACCCGGCGGATAGCGCGCGATGATTTCCTTCGCCTTTTCGGCGCTGGCGTCGTCCCATGCGAACGCCCCCCAGCGCGCGCGGACTTCGGCTTCGTCGGGGATAATGGGTGCGTCAGCCATTCCGGTAACCTTCGTAATGCCCAACCGCAGCGAGAGCCTGAAGTCCCACGACGCCGACAAAAACCGGCAAGGCTACCCACAGAACAACGGGATTGATGGTTTCAGTCAGCCCCAAAACGCTGACCACAAGCGCTGGAATGCCAACTAGGACAACGACCCATTGTGACCATTTGGGATTATCAACAAGCGTAAAGGGCGTCACCGGTCACACTCCCCAAACACGATATCCATCGCGCCAAGGATCGCGGTCGTGTCCGCCAGCATGTGGCCGCGTGACATGAAGTCCATCGCCTGCAAATGGCTGAACGCGGTCGGGCGGATCTTGCAGCGATAGGGTTTGTTCGATCCGTCGGCGACCAGATACACGCCGAATTCGCCCTTGGGGCTTTCGGTCGCGACGTACACGTCGCCTGCGGGGACGTGATAGCCTTCGGTATAGAGTTTGAAGTGATGGATCAGCGCTTCCATCGACTGCTTCATCTCGCCGCGGCTCGGCGGCACCACCTTGCGGTCGAGCGAGGCGATCGGACCTTCGGGCATTTCGGCCAGGCACTGCTTCATGATGCGGATCGACTGATAGACTTCCTCGACCCGGACCATGAACCGGTCGTAGCAATCGCCCTTGGTCCCGACCGGAATTTCGAAATCCATGCGGTCGTACACGTCATAGGGCTGCGACTTGCGCAGATCCCACGGAATGCCCGCTGCGCGGATCATCGGACCCGAAAATCCCCAGGCAATGGCGTCGTCGCGGCTGACCACGGCGATATCGACGTTGCGCTGTTTGAAGATGCGGTTCTCGATGACCAGGCTCATCGCGTCGCCGAACAATTTGGGTAGGCGCGTATCGAGCCAGTCGCCGATATCGGCAAGCAGCTTCAGCGGCGCATCCTGATGCACGCCGCCGACGCGGAAATAGTTGGAATGCATCCGCGCGCCCGACACGCGCTCGAAGAAATTGAGACAATCCTCGCGGATTTCGAACACCCACAGGTTCGGCGTCATCGCGCCGACGTCCATCATGTGCGCGCCCAGATTGAGCATATGGTTCGAAATGCGCGTAAGCTCGGCGAAAAACACCCGCAGGTACTGCGCGCGGATCGGCACTTCGAGGTCGAGCAGTTTTTCGACCGCCAGCACGAAGCTATGCTCCATGCAGAGTGGCGAGCAATAATCGAGCCGATCGAAATAGGGTAAGGCCTGCTGATAGGTCTTGTATTCGATCAGCTTTTCGGTGCCGCGGTGGAGCAGGCCGACATGCGGATCGATCCGGTCGATGATCTCGCCGTCCAGCTCCATCACCAGACGAAGCACGCCATGCGCGGCCGGATGCTGCGGTCCGAAATTGATCGTGTAGTTCTGGATCTCGACATCGCCAACGCTAGGATCGGCGGCGTCGGTACGACCCTGCATTTCTTCGATCACGTCAGCCATGATGGGCCTCATTCACACCACCACCGTTCGGGCTGAGCTTGTCGAAGCCCTGTCCTTCTTTGAACGGCGGAAAAAAATTACAGCACTTCGACAAGCTCAGTGCGAACGGGGAAAAGGTCATTCCGAAGCACCCTTCTTCGGCGCGGCCTTGCGCTTTGCGGGCGCCTTCTTCGCATCCACCGGCGGCGCGGGTTCGTCGGCAGTGTCGGATACCGGCTTTGCAGCCTTGGCACTCGCACCTTTGCTGGTTTTGGCCGCCGGCTTCTTCCTGGCCGGCGCTTTGGGCTTGTCCTCGGGCTGATTGCCGGGATCGCTCTCGCCCGCACCCGATTGCGCGGTGCTTTCGGTGGTCTTCGGCTTGTCGACGTCCGCCTTGGCGTCGGTCGCGGCATCCGCCTTGGCGATCTCGTCGGCCTTTAGCGGCGTCGGCGCGCCCTTGGCTTCGGGCGCGGCAGGTGCCGGAGTGGCTGTAGGCGCGGCCTTTTCGTCGCCGGGAAGGATATATTCCGCGCCTTCCCAGGGGCTCATGAAATCGAAGGTGCGGAAATCCTGCGCGAGTTGCACGGGCTCGTACACCACGCGCTTGGCCTCTTCCGAATAGCGCAGCTCGACATAGCCGGTGAGCGGGAAGTCCTTGCGCTGCGGATGGCCGCGAAAACCATAGTCAGTCAGGATGCGGCGCAGGTCGGGGTTGCCGTCGAACAGCACCCCGTACATGTCGTAGATCTCACGCTCCAGCCAGCCCGCAACCGGCCAGATGCCCGTCACCGACGGTACGGCCTGCACTTCGTCGGTAGAGACATGCACGCGGATGCGGTGGTTACGCGTCAGCGAGAGCAGGCAGTAAACGACCTCGAACCGCTCTGCGCGTTCCGGGTAATCGACTCCCGCCATTTCCATGAGCTGCTGATATTCAAGGCCAGGCGTATCGCGCAGCGCGGTCAGTGCGGGCACCACATCGTCGCGACCGACGAACAGCGCAACTTCGCCAACCTTGTCGCGCGCGTCGACCAGCATCGACCCCAGCGCAGCGCGCGCCGCGTCGATCACGCCGTCATTGGCCGCATATCGGGGGGCTGCGGTCCGCACGCTCATCGCTCGACCGTTCCCATGCGGCGGATTTTCCGCTGCAACTGCATCACCCCGTACAGGAGAGCCTCGGCGGTCGGCGGACAGCCGGGCACATAGATGTCGATCGGCACGATCCGGTCGCATCCGCGCACGACGCTGTAGCTATAATGGTAATAGCCGCCGCCATTGGCGCACGATCCCATAGAGATGACGTATTTCGGCTCCGACATCTGGTCGTATACGCGGCGCAGTGCCGGGGCCATCTTGTTGCACAACGTACCCGCGACGATCATCACGTCCGACTGGCGCGGAGATGCGCGCGGCGCGGCGCCGAAGCGTTCCATATCGTAGCGCGGCATGTTGACGTGGATCATTTCGACCGCGCAGCACGCCAGGCCGAACGTCATCCACCACAGCGAGCCGGTGCGCGCCCACTGGAACAGGTCTTCGGTCGAGGTGACCAGGAAGCCCTTATTGTCCAGCTCACCATTCAGGTCGTTGAAGAACGACGCGTCGGGCTGGATGATCGCACTGCCGGGAGCGGCTGGAGAAAGCTGGTTCATGTCTTATTCCCAATCCAGCGCGCCGGATTTCCATTCATAGATGAAACCGACGGTCAGGATGCCCAGGAACACCATCATCGCGATCCATGCGGACCAGCCCAGGTCGAACACGGTGACGGCCCAGGGGAACAGGAAAGCGGCTTCGAGATCGAAGATGATGAACAGGATGGCGACCAGATAGAAACGCACGTCGAACTGGCTGCGCGACGATTCGAACGCGGGGAAGCCGCATTCATATTCGCTGAGCTTTTCCGGAAACGGCTGATGCGCGCCGGTGAAGCGCGACACGATCATCGGCAGCACGACGAACGCCACCGACAGCGCAAGCGCGATGCCGAGGAATATCAGGATCGGCAGATATTGCGAAAGATCGACCAACTCAGCTTCTCGCAAAGGTTCGTGAATATGCCGGGCTTCTAGGCCGCTCGCCCCGGTGGGGCAAGGCCGGAAACCCTTGAGAATCGCTCGCAATTAGGTGGTGTGTGGCGGCTAGTTCCTACCGTCACCCCGGCCGAAGTGCCGGGGTCCACCGTGCCGCTCGTCCATCGCAAGATATCGACGCGCTTCCCGCGCCGCGCGGTGGACCCCTGCACTTCGGCCGGGGTGACGAAATTACCGCAAAGCGTTCGCCACAAGCTTGTGCAGCCGCGAATGCAACTGGTCGTTGGCGGCCAGAAACTCGCTACGCTCCATCGCCCGGTCGCTCCCGCGGAAATCGGTGACGAACCCGCCCGCTTCGCGCACCAGCAGCATTCCGGCCGCAACGTCCCAGGGTTTCAGATCGGCTTCCCAGAAACCGTCATACCGGCCCGCCGCAACCCAGGCGAGGTCGAGTGCCGCCGATCCGAAGCGGCGGATACCCGCAACCTCAGGCGCGACCGCGCCGAAAATCCGGCTCCACTGCGCGAAATTGCCGTGGCCCATATAGGGTATGCCAGTGGCGATCAGCGATTCGGTCAGGTCGCGGCGCGACGACACGCGCAGCCGCTGGTCCTGCAACCACGCGCCACGCCCCTTTTCGGCCCAGAACCCCTCGTCGGTCAGCGGCTGATAGATCATGCCGTGGGTAATTTCGGGCTTGCCCTGCGCGCCCCGCGGGTCTTCGACCGCGACCGAAATGGCGATGTGCGGGATGCCGTGGAGGAAGTTGCTGGTGCCGTCGAGCGGATCGATGATCCAGCGCGGCTTGTCGGGATCGCCCTCAATCTCGCCACGTTCCTCGACCAGGAAACCCCAATCGGGACGTGCGCGGCGCAATTCCTCGATCAGCGTGTCTTCCGCGCGGCGGTCGGCCATCGATACGAAATCCGCAGGCCCCTTGCGGCTGACCTGCAACTGCTGGACTTCGTTGAAATCGCGGCGCAGGCGCGGCGCTGCCTTGCGGACGGCGCGCTCCATGACGCTGATGAGGCCGGAATGGGATACCATGTCGTGCTCCTGCCCCTCCCCTTCAGGGGAGGGGTTGGGGTGGGGCGTCTCCGCGCACGCCGGATTTGGTTGCGGAGAATGTCGGGATGGAGGCACCGCCCCACCCCAACCCCTCCCCTAAAGAGGAGGGGCTAAAGAAGACTATTCCGCTCTCTTCACATATTCCTGCGCATACACATCGACAACGATCCGCGTGCCCGCACCGATATGCGGCGGCACCATGATGCGCACGCCATTGTCGAGCACCGCAGGCTTGTACGAGGACGACGCCGTCTGCCCCTTGATCACCGCATCCGCCTCGACGATCATCGCTTCGATCGTATCGGGCAACTGGACCGAGATCGGACGCTCGTCATAGAGCTCCATCACCACGTCCATGCCGTCCTGCAGGAACGCCGCCGCATCGCCGAGCACGCCGCGGTCGAGCGTGATCTGTTCGTAACTGTCCTTGTCCATGAAGGTCAGCGTTTCGCCGTCGGCGAACAGGAACTGGAAATCCTTGGTGTCGAGCCGCACGCGCTCGACCGATTCCGCCGAGCGGAAGCGGACATTGTTCTTGCGCCCGTCGATCAGGTTCTTGAGTTCCACCTGCATATACGCACCGCCCTTGCCGGGTTGGGTGTGCTGGATCTTGACCGCGCGCCAGATGCCTTTTTCATATTCGATGATGTTGCCGGGACGAATGTCCACGCCGCTGATCTTCATGGTTGGAACCTGTTCATGCGAAAGAGCGAGAAGGCGTGGCCTTTAGCGTTCGACCGCCGAACCGGCAAGCACCGGATGGGGATTGATCGGCGTCCCCTGCCACCAGCGCTCGCCGCGGCCCAGATGCGTGATCCCGAAATGGAGGTGGTCGTTGCCCGGCCCGGCATTGCCGGTATCGCCGACATAGCCGATGTGATCGCCCGCCGACACGCGCTGGCCTTCGCGCAGGTTCGGCGCATAACCGGCAAGATGCGCGTAATAGAACATCCAGCGCGGGTCGCTCGACCGCTGATAGATGGTGATCCCGCCGCCACCTTCGCTGAAGTAGAGCTTCTCGATGCGTCCGTCGGCCACCGCGAGAACCGGCGTCCCATTGGCGGCCATGACGTCCAGCCCGACATGGGCTCGCGTCCCGCCGCCGCGCGCATCGCCCCAGCTGTCATAAAGCTGGTCGCGCCGCACGCCCGCAACAGGGACGATCATCCCGCGAAGCGCACCCGGCTCGGCAACGACGGTGCGGGTATCCGCTTCGGCCGCCGCCAGCGTTTCGGGCAGCACTTCCAGATGCTGGACATTGCCAGGCGCTTCCCAACGCACCGTCAACAGGAAAATCACCAGCAACGCCGCAATCAGCCCCAGCCCGCCCCAGACGACGCGCATCCGCTTACTCGGTAAAGATCGCAGGCGTGCCCGGCCCGACCATCATCGCGACGCGCGCGGCGTCCCAGTTGGTCAGGCGGATACAGCCGTTGCTTTCGGTACGACCGATTGATTGCGGCTCGGGCGTGCCGTGGATGCCGTAATGCTCCTTGGACAAATCGATCCACACCACGCCGACCGGATTGTTGGGTCCGGGCGGCACGACAGCCGCCTCTGCTCCGGCAGCCGTCCCGGCGATCAGGTCCGGATCAAAACCCCAATCGGGGTTGAATGCGGTGCCCTTCACTTCCCAGGTGCCGATCGGCAGCGGGTATGTGGAGCTACCCAATGTCGCGGTGAACTGGCCGATCAACTGGTCCTGATCGTCCCACAGCTTCAACGTGCCATCAGCCTTGGAAATCGTGATCTTCGCGGCCTTGGGGCTGTTGCTGCCGACGTTGAGCGCCGCGGCGGTGCGCTGCCAATCGGCATTCCAGTTATCGGGATAATTGCGCTCGGCAGGCAGCGCGTTGGGCAGCGTCAGGACCGCGTTCGGCCCGAACGCCGCATCGCGCCCATTCATCGCGATCAGGATTTGCGGCGTCGTGTGGAACATCTCGGCCAGCTTTTCGAGCGGGGTGCGGTACGGCAGCCCATCCAGCTTTGCCTGTTCGTTGGGATCTTTGGGGATCGGGTTGAGGAACGGCCCCTCGAATATCGCCGGGCTGAGTTGAAGCGTCTTGGTCGGGCGCCAGCCACGATATTGATAGAGCTGGACCAGCGTGTCCTGATCGATCTCGCCGGTAATCTCGAGCCCGCGCGCTTCCTGAAAGCCTTTGAGCGCATTGGTCAGGCTCATCCCCTCGCGTCCGTCCAGAATGCCGGGGCCAAAGCCGAGTTTGTCGAGGATCACCTGAACATGAAGGATGTCGCGGCTGACCGGGATTTCCTCGGGCGCGGTCGCGTTTGCCATCGCTTCGTTCGCGGGCATCTCGGCGGCGTTGTTCTGCGCGATCACCGCCACAGGCACTGCCAGCGCCGCCGCTCCGGCAGCCGCCATAAACCACTTACGCATCGACAAAACCCCTTCCGTCAGAACCTTTTGCGTCCAACGAAGCAGGGTCCGGTTGTTTCCCTATCAAAACGAACGACGGCGTATTGATCTATGCCCCGATGGGCTTGCGTGAGGTTCCGAGCGCTATCCTGCGTTCAACAGCGCATCGAACGCCTTGACCGCCGCGACCTCATCCCCGCCCCACACCGCATTCGACACCGCCAGGAAATCTGCTCCCGCGGCAACCAGTGGGGCCGCGTTGTCGGGCGTGATACCGCCGATCGCCACGCACGGGATTTCGAACAACGCGCTCCACCACGAAAGGACCACGGGGTCGGGTCGATGCGCCGTTTCTTTGGTCGCGGTGGGATAGAAGGCACCGAAGGCGACATAATCGCATCCGCCCTCACCTGCTTCCATCGCCAGATGGCGACTATCGTGACAGGTCACGCCGACCTGAGCCGATGGCCCCAACACCGATCGCGCCTCGCGCGGGTCGCCGTCGCCCTGCCCTAGATGAACGCCGTCGGCGCCCAGACGCTTCGCCAGCGAGATGCTGTCGTTGACGATAAACGCGACGTCGCGGTCGGCGCATACGCGCTGGAGCGGTTCGGCCAACCGCGCGGCTTCGTGCTGATCGACGCCCTTCACCCGGAACTGAAACGCCGCTACCGGACCTGCATCCAGCGCCGCCGCCAGACGGTCTGTGAACCCATCGGTCACGTCGAGCGGGGAGATCAAGTAAAGCTGGCACCGCGGCCGCCGGTCGTCGCGCACGAACTGGGTCGCGAAATCGGGGTCGAGCGGGCCGAGCGGGTCTTCATCGAGTGTCATTCCGGCCCCCTAGCGCAACCCCGCCACCGCGACCAGTCGCGGCGGGATCAGTATCCCGCCTTGTCGAAGACATGCCCGTCGGGATCGAGGTCGCGCAGGTCGCGCCCGCGCGTCTCCTTTCCATATCGCGCGATCAGCAGCAGCGACAGCGCGGTCGGCACCGCGATCATCCACGCCGACGTGCCCAGGCTGGGAATGATCGCAAAGATGCTCAGGATTTGGGCAAACACCCCGCCCAGCTTGCTACACGCCGCGATCCACCCGGTCGAGCGACCGCGAATGCGCAGCGGAAAACTCTCTGCTGCGTAAGGAAGCAGCATGGCGATGATGGCATTGCTGCCGACGATCAGCAGCGCAACCGGGACCACTGGGCTGCCGCCGCCGGATCGGTCGAGCCATAATATCCCGGCGAGTCCGCCAAGCGTCATCGCGATACCGGAGATCAACGATCCCTTGGTGCTCCACGCGTGATAAATCCACGCGACAAGAAATACAGTGGGCAGGGCGATCAGCGCGGACCAGGCGAGCAGACCGCTCGACACCGCCATGCTATATCCGCGCGCGACCAGTTCGGCGGGCAGCCACAGCAGCAACCCGAAATTGACCAGCCCCCAGCAGATCGCGATCAGGCTCAGCGCGGCGAGCTTGCCGACGAACGCACTACCCGACAATGGCGCTGCACGTCCGCGCGCGGCGGCGGGAACGGCGTCGCTTGCCACCTTGCGCACCGTCGAGCCGAATTGTGCCATCACCTGCTGCGCTTCCACGGCGCGACCGCGCGCGAGCAGGAACTTCGCCGATTCTGGGATGAAGGTGCCGAGCACCACCAGCATCAATCCGCTCGGCAGATTGGCGAGCCACAGGATGCGCCAGCTGTAGATTGGCTCCAGCCACGCCGCGATCAGGCTGGCGGCGGCATAACCCCCCACCGCGCCCAGCCCGCCGACCAGCACCAGGCTCCAGCCCCGGTGGCGGCTCGGCATCATTTCCGCGAGCAGCGCATAGGTGACGGGCAACATTCCGCCCGCGGCCATGCCCATCATGAAGCACATGCCGATATTCCAATTGAGCGACGGCATCGCCCCGCAGATCGATGTGCCGACGAACATCACCGCTGACAGCAGGATCGATGCCTTTCGCCCGTAAATGTCGGCGATCCAGCCCCACAGAAACGATCCCACCACGGTTCCGCACAAGGCGAAGAACGGCACCAGCGAAACCGCCGATCGCGAGAGGCCGTATTCGTTCACCATGCCAGGGATGGTGAAGCCCAGGCTTGCGGGCTTCATGATATCGATGACCAGCGCCACGACCAGCACCGCCATCAACCGCCAATGCGCCCAGGACAGCGGCGCGTCCTCCGGCGCGGCGACGACCAGTTCGCTCGATGCCGCGATCTGTTTCGACAGGTTTCGCGGCAACAGGCCGTAAGCGGCAACGCCTACACCTGCGATAATCATCCACATGCCGGCGATCATGCCGCTGTCCATCGGCATCCCGGCCATGCGGAATCCCATCGATCGGCCCATCCAAAACATCGGCAGATGCAGCACGACACCGACGGTAACCGCGACCGTGCCGAGCACGAACGCCCATAACCTCCGGTCGCCGAGCGTCGCACTATCTATCATTATCCTGCCCCAACCCCGTTTACGACGTCGTTGGAACCATGGTCAGCGGCGGCGCGCAAGCGGGATTATTGCGGCGAATGGATTTCGGGAACGCCCCACTTCCGCCGATGATGGATCCCGGAAATGCCGGGCGACGTCACGCGCCGCCCGGTCCCTCTCCGACTCTTTACGAAGCGACCGTCTTGGTGGTTGACGCTGCGTGGATTTCGTCGATCGCGCCGCCCAGCGACGCATCGAATGCATCATCGTCCATCTGCGTGCGCAGGTCGGACAACAATGCGCGGCTGAAACTGGCGATCATGCCGCGGTTCCTGGCGAGTTGAGCACAAGCCTCGGCACGGGCGAAGCCGCCCGACAGCGCGACAACACGCAACACGCGCGGATGATCGACCAGTGCGTCGAACAACCCTGCCGTTGCGGGGATCGACAGTTTCAGCATCACCCGGTCATCGCCGGGCATCGCATCCAGCGCCTTGATGATCTCGTCGCGCAGGATGGCGTCTGCCGCGGCGCGTTCGGCGCTTCTGATATTCACTTCGGGTTCGATGATCGGCACCAGCCCGTGTGCGAGCACCTGTCGTGCGACCTCGAACTGTTGCACCACGATGGCGGCGATGCCTTCCGGGTTGGCAAGGTTGATGACAGAGCGTTCCTTGGTCCCGAAGACACCATGCGAGTTCGCACGCGTAAGCAAGGCGTCGAAATCGGGCATCGGCTTCATCAACTGAACGCCGTTCGCTTCGTCTTCCAGCCCCTTGTCGATCTTGATGAAGGGCACGACGCCGCGCTCGATCAGCGCCTGGGTCGTCGGCTTGCCGTCGACGGTGCCATCCATCGTGCGCTCGAACAGGATTGCGCCGATCACCTTGTCGCCGCTGAAACAGGGCGACGAGATGATGCGGCTGCGCATCGCGTGGATCAGCCCGAACATCTCCTCGTCGTCCGCCCAAGCGCCGTCCTCGACGCCGTAGCCATTGAGCGCCTTGGGCGTCGAACCGCCCGACTGATCGAGCGCCGCGATGAAGCCGTTTCCGTCCGCGATTTTCGCGGCCATTTCGTTGGTTTGCATCATTTCCCTCTTTTCACCCGTCACAGCGCCAGCCAACGGCGAAGCGCCTGATCCACCTGTTCCATCGACGCCGCGCTCGCCTGGCCTAGCACCCGGACGACGCGTCCCCTTCGCAGCGTTTTGATCTTGTCCACCTGCGCTTCGCTCTCGACCGCGATGCCCGTTTCCGCCGACGGCGCAAACGGCACGCGGAACAGGGTTTCCCCGCCCGTCAGGCTGGTCATCGGGCACAACGTCACGCTGGCATGGGCTTCGTTGAACAGATCGGACTGGACGACCAGAAATGGGCGGCGCTTGTCCGCCAACCCCTCAGGTCCTTCGACCAACACGACCATGCCGCGATTTATCTCCACCGGCCGTCCGCCGATTCCACCCGATCGAAAAACGCCCAGTCCGCGCCGTCATCGCGTGCGGCGGCGCGTTCCGACTGGCGCCGCGCCTCGGCGCGAAACGCCTCGTCATGCAGATCGACGTAGCGACGCACCGCATCGCGCGCGATGTCGCTTTTCGATCGCCCCTGCGATCGCGCGACATTGGCGAGCCGTTCTTCGAGTTCGGTATCGAGCCTGACGCCCAGCATTCGCGCATCCGTTTAACGTGTTAAACGCGGCGATAGTGCGGTGCGGCGATTCGGTCAAACGACAATGCGCGTCGCGCCGATCGCACGGACAAGTCCCGCCATATAGGCGCCCCACAGCAACGCTCCGATCAGCTTTGCGCCGTCTTCAATCACGATCATCCAGTCGGCGGCGAAATAGATCGACCGGTCGCTCGCCACATCGATTCCGACCGACAGGCCGAGCATGACAAGCGCGGTTGCCGCGATCGGCCATGGTCCCCGCGACAGCACGTGTCGAAATGCCGCCGCGAGGCCCAGCGCGAACAGGGCATAGCAGACGAAAAACGCCTTTTGCGGGATGCCGGTCGACGGCCCGACGCTTTCGTGGAGCATGAACTGATCGTCGAGCGCCAGCCAGAAGGTGAACGCCGCCAGCACCGCGCAGAGCAGCCTAGCGCGACCGCGAACGATCGCCACCCCGAATGCCGCGATGCTCGCCGCTGCAGTCCACGCCATTACCGACAATGCGCTGAACAACCCGAGATAGACTGGCTGGTCGACGGTCGCCGCGGGGTCGGCGAACAGCATTCGGGGTGATGCATCGATCAGCGACAGCGCGCTTGCGATTGCGGCGACGGAAAAGCCGACGATCGCGATCGTCACCCACTCGGGACGCCATCCGGTTCGCGCGACCGGCAGTTGATGATGGTCACCCCGATCAGCCACATGCGCACCCCTTTTTCGGGTTCCTCTATCGAGAGCAGAGGTAACGCGATGCGCGCGGCAAAGCCAATTGAGATCGGCCGCCCGCAACGGGCGGGAATGACGCCTAGCGGGCGAGCGCCTTTACGCCTGGCAACTCGCGACCTTCCATCCATTCGAGGAATGCACCACCAGCCGTTGAAACGAAAGTGAAATCATCCGCCACGCCTGCCTGGTTCAACGCCGCGACGGTATCGCCCCCGCCCGCGACCGACACCAGCGACCCTTCCTTGGTCAGTGCCGCGGCCGTCCGTGCCAACGCCACGGTTGCGGCGTCGAAGGGCGGCGTCTCGAATGCCCCCATCGGACCGTTCCAGACCAGAGTACGACAATTCTTCAGGACGTCCGCCAGCGCCTCGGTCGCGGCGGGGCCGACGTCCAGGATCATCTCGTCGGCAGCGACTTCATGGACGTTGACGGTGCGCGTCGCAGGGTTTGGTTTGAATTCGGTCGCGACCACCACGTCATACGGCAAATGCACGGTGCAGTTGGCGCGGTCGGCGGCGTCGAGGATTTCCTCCGCGGTGCCGGTCAGGTCATGCTCGCACAGCGACTTGCCGACATCGACCCCGCGCGCCGCGAGGAAGGTGTTGGCCATACCGCCGCCGATGATCAGGTGATCGACCTTGGCGACCATCGCCTTCAGCACGTCGAGCTTGGTCGATACCTTCGCCCCGCCGACGACCGCGGCGACCGGGTGTTCGGGGTTGCCCAGTGCCTTGTCGAGCGCGTCGAGTTCGGCCTCCATCGCGCGGCCTGCGAACGACGGCAGCTTGCGCGCCAGTCCCTCTGTCGAAGCATGGGCGCGGTGCGCTGCGGAGAAAGCATCGTTGACGTAGAGATCGCCAAGCGCCGCGAAGCGGTCGACCACCGCAGGGTCGTTCTTTTCTTCGCCGCCGAAGAAGCGGGTGTTTTCAAAAAGCGCGATATCGCCTGGCTGAAGGGTGGCGACGGCGTCGGCAACGTCTTCCCAGTCGATATAGCGCACCTCGCGACCAAGGACCGAGGCGAAGGGCCGCGTGACCTGGGCGGTCGAGAACTCCGCAGACGGCACGCCCTTGGGCCGTCCGAAATGGGCGAGGACGAGGACGATCGCGCCTTTATCGGAAAGTTCGTTGATGGTGGAAACGGCTGAGCGCAACCGCGTGTCGTCGCTGACCTTTCCGTCGGCCATCGGCACGTTCAGATCTTCGCGGACCAGCACGCGCTTGCCGTGAATATCGCCCATGTCGTCGAGCGTCTTGAAATTGCGTGCCATCACTGCTTTCCCATCAATGTTCAGCCAGCCCTAAAGGGTCAGGTTATTCGCCTTCGATCGCTACCAAATCGCCGACCTGTATGCGTCCGCCGCTCAGCACACGACCGAGCGCACCGCCGCGCCAGTCGGGGGTGAGCGCCGCCTTCAGCCCCGGTGCGATTTCCTCCATCCGACTGCATGGATCGCATTCGGTCGTAATTTCGATCACGACGTCTGCGCCGATCCGAACCCGCGCGCCAGGTATCTGGGGGAGGTCTAGCCCCTCGACCAGCAAATTGGCGCGGCGTACCCACCAGGGCAGATCGTGGCCCAGTTCGGCCATTGCGGATTCCCAGTCCCCCGCCTCGATCATGGACACCTGACGCCGCGCCCTGCCGCCGGGTTTCACCGCGCCGCGAAAATCTCCCGCGAGGCCGGCCTCGATCGTGACCTCGACCACGTCCAGCGTCTCGATCGGCCCACGCGGGCGGGCGTGGCGGGCAATGCCGGAGAGGATGCCGGTCATCTGGTCGTCATTCCAGCGAAAGCTGGAATCTCATGCCGCATTGTCACCGCCACAGCCTGCTCCTTGCGGCATGATATGCCAGCTTTCGCTGGCATGACGAGAATTCTCAGCCCAGCTTTACCATTGCACCCGCAGTATCGACCATGCGGTTCGAGAATCCCCATTCATTGTCATACCAAGTCACGACGCGGACCAGCTTGCCGTCGAGCACCGCGGTTTCCAGGCTGTCCACGGTGGACGAAGCGGGCGTGTGGACGATGTCGATCGAAACCAGAGGTTCGTCCGAATAGACGAGGATGCCCTTGAGCGGGCCGCTATCGGCGGCGGCCTTCAGGATCGAATTGACTTCCTCGACGCTGGTGTCGCGCTTGGGCGTGAAGGTCAGATCGACCAACGAGCCATCCGGCACCGGCACGCGGATCGCCGAACCGTCGAGCTTGCCCTTCAATTCGGGCAACACTTCGCCGACCGCACGCGCAGCGCCGGTGGTGGTCGGAATCATGCTCATCGCGGCGGCACGCGCACGGCGCAGATCGGGGTGGATCTGGTCGAGGATCTTCTGGTCGTTGGTATAGGCGTGAACCGTGGTCATCAGCCCGCGTTCGATGCCGATCGAATCGTTCAGCACCTTGGCGACCGGTGCCAGGCAATTGGTGGTGCACGACGCGTTGGAGACGATGGTGTGCCCGGCCTCCAGCTTGTCGTTGTTGACGCCGAACACGACGGTCAGGTCGACGCCCTTTGCGGGGGCTGAGATCAGCACCTTCTTGGCACCCGCATCGATATGCTTCTGCGCGCCTTCGCGGTCGGCGAAGAAGCCGGTGCATTCCAGCACCAGTTCGACCCCGTTTTCGGCGTGCGGCAGCTTGGCAGGGTCGCGCTCGGCAGTGACCTTGATCCGCTTGCCATCGATGATGAGGTCATTGCCCTCGGCCGACACCTTGCCCGGATAACGACCATGCACGCTGTCGCGGCTGAACAGCCAGGCGTTCGACTTGGCGTCCGACAGGTCGTTGATGGTGACGAGTTCGAGCCCGCAATCAGGCCGCTCGAGGATCGCGCGCGCCACCAGACGACCGATGCGTCCGAACCCGTTGATTGCAATCTTGGTCATCATCGACTCCTGTTGATTGATGCGCTTTGTCAGCGGCTTGAAGAGGTTATTTGCGGATTTCTGCCAGCACCTTCGGCGCGATGGCTTCCGCGGTCAGCCCGAAATGCTTGAACAGGTCGGGCGCGGGCGCGGACGCGCCGTAGCCGTCCATGCCGAAGCGTAACCCCTGCACCATCGTATGCCGTTCCCAGCCCAACATGCTGCCGGCCTCGATCGATACGCGCAGGATCTGCGACGGATCGACGGTCGGGAGGACGCTTTCGCGATAATCCTCGTCCTGCGCGGCGAACAATTCCCAGCTCGGCATCGATACCACATCGGCGCCGAAGCCTTCGGCTTCGAGCTTGTCGGCGACGCCCAGCGCAACCTCGACTTCGGAGCCGGTGGCGATCAGGATCACGCGGCGATCACCCTGCGCAGCGCGGAGGCGATAGGCGCCCTTGGCCGACAGATTTTCCGATGCTTGCAGGCGGACTTGCGGCAGGTTCTGACGCGTAAGGGCGAGCACCGACGGCCCGTCCTTCTTCGCCAGCGCCAGCGCCCAGCATTCCGCCGTCTCCACCGCATCGGCGGGGCGGAACACTTGAAGGTTCGGGATCAAGCGTAGCGACATGACATGCTCGATCGGCTGATGCGTGGGACCATCCTCGCCCAGCCCGATCGAATCATGAGTCATGACATAGATCACCCGCGTCTGCTGAAGCGCCGACAATCGGATCGCCGGACGGCAATAATCGCTGAACACCAGGAAGGTGCCGCCATAGGGGATGACCCCGCCGTGCAGCGCCATACCGTTCATCGCCGCGCCCATGCCGAATTCGCGAATGCCGTAATAGACATAGCGCCCAGCGTAATCGTCACGGGTGAAGGGCGACTGGTCCTTCGTTTTGGTGTTGTTCGATCCCGTTAGATCGGCCGAGCCGCCGATCGTCTCCGGCAGCGCGGCGTTGATTGCGCCGAGGGCAATCTCGGACGCCTTACGCGTCGCGATTTTCTGAGGGCTGGCGATCAACGAAGCGATGTGCGCCGACAGCCCGTCATCGGCGAAATCGCCTGCCATGCGGCTTTGGAAATCCTCGGCCTTGGAATGATTTGCGACGCGATTTTTCCAGCCCGTATGCGCTTCACCGCCGCGCTTTCCCGCTTCGCGCCATGCATCGGCAATATCCGCGGGCACCTCAAAGGCAGCATGGCTCCAGCCCAGCGCTTCGCGTGCCGCAGCGACTTCCTCGGCACCCAGTGCGGCACCGTGCGTCGCCGACGTGCCCTGCTTGTTGGGCGCGCCCTTGCCGATCACGGTCTTGCAGCGGACCAGTGAGGGACGCGGATCGCCTGCCGCATTTTCCAACGCCTTGGCGATCGACTCGAAATCATGGCCATCACATTCGGTGACATGCCAACCGCTGGCGGCATAGCGCGCGGGGATGTCCTCGCAGGTCGAAAGCTCGGTCGACCCGTCGATGGTGATGCGGTTGTCGTCCCACAGCACGTTCAGGCGCCCGAGGCGAAGCTGCCCGGCCAGCCCGATCGCTTCGTGATTGATTCCTTCCATCAGGCAGCCGTCACCCGCGATCACCCAAGTCTTGTGATCGACCAGGTCGTCTCCGAACACGGCATTCAGGTGACGCTCGGCCATCGCCATGCCGACTGCCATCGCCAGCCCCTGCCCCAGTGGGCCGGTGGTGCATTCGACGCCCGGCAGCTCGAAATTCTCCGGATGACCCGCGCACGGGCTGCCCAGTTTGCGGAAATTGCGAATGTCGTCGATCGTTGGGCGCGCATAGCCGCTCAGATGGAGCAGGCTGTAGATCAGCATCGATCCATGCCCCGCCGACAGCACGAACCGGTCGCGGTCGGCCCAATGCGGGTCGGCGGCGTCGTATTTCAAGAACTGGGTCCACAGCACGGTCGCGACATCGGCCATGCCCATCGGCATGCCGGGGTGACCGGAATTGGCGGCCTCCACCGCGTCCATCGACAACGCACGAATGGCGTTGGCGAGATCGGATTGGGTAACGGCCATGTGTCTCCCCGGAAATTGCTCGGAGCGGCGACAGCAGCCATTGCTGCCCCACGAATCGCTGGTGCGCAGCCTTTGGGGCGACGACCGGCCTTCGTCAACCGGTGAGCCGTGCTTGCCGTCCCAACCCATGCGTCCTATCCGTCGTCCGCTATGGATGACACTTTGAAAGACCGGGCGAAACCCGCCCTTGCCCGCATCGACGCCGCGATCGCGCGGATCGAACGCGCCGCCACCGCGACGCGCGCCGATCGCGACACGCTGGCGCATCGCCACGATCAATTGCGAGGCGAAATCGCCGATGCGATCGCGGCGCTCGATGCGGTGATCGACCGCAGCGATGAAGCGGGGGCGAAATAATGGCGCAGGTCACCATCCATATCGGCGGCCGCGCGCACGTCATCGCCTGTCGCGATGGCGAGGAGGACCATGTCCGCAGTCTCGCGGCGATGCTCGACGCGCACCACGCCAATGCCGATCGCGCTTCGGCGGGCCAGTCGGGCGAGCGCACGATGCTGTTCGTCGGGCTGTTCCTGGCGGATCAGTTGAACGAGGCGCGCAAGACGATCGCCGCATTGCCGCCACCCCCGCCCGCCTATCCGGTCGCCCAGCCGATCGCCAAGAAGGACGAGCTGGATCTAGAACCGGCCAAACCGAAGGGGATCGATCCGGCGGTGCTGGACGGGATCGCCGAGCGGTTGGAGGCGCTAGCGGACAATCTAGAAAGCGATACCGCCAATTAAAAACGTAGTCGTACTCCTGCGAAAGCAGGAGCGCTGGCCATAAACGATCCCACGAATTGCCGACGCTCCTGCTTTCGCAGGAGCACGTGGTCCCCATTGCCCAACCTCCCCCAGCGCCCTAGATAGAGGTTGGCGGGCACTGCCCGGTACGAGCTCACGATTATCCCTGAGGCTATCCAACATCCAAGGGGGCTGTCCCTGCGCGGACCCTGGTCCGTCGTACATGGTCCCCACCTGACGTTCTGGGCGTCGGTGGATATTCGAGCAAACGGCCATGGCGGTCCCGCCACATGTCTCAGGTTCGGTTGATCCCGAGCGAAGGGAAACCGCGCCGCCCATGACCTTTCCCGACAAACAAACGATCCGCCGCGAAGCCCGCGCCGCGCGCGATGCCTTTGTCGCCAGCAATCCTATCGCGCTGTCGCCGCCGCGTGCGATTACCGATCGCTTCGCGCCCGGTATGACGGTTGCCGCCTATCTTCCCATCGGCAGCGAAGCCGATCCCGCGGCGTTCGTCGCCGCAGCCCGCGCAGCGGGGGCTGGCGTAGCCCTGCCCTATGTCGAGGGCCGCAGTGCGCCGATGCGCTTCCTCGAATGGCGTGAGGACACCGCGTTGGTGGCTGGCCCGTTCGGCCTGGTCCAGCCAGCGCCCGACAGTGCCGAGGTCGCGCCCGAAATCTTCCTCACCCCACTCGTCGCCTATGACCGCACGCTCCACCGGCTCGGTCAGGGCGCGGGTTTCTACGACCGGGCCTTTGCGCGCTTTCCGGATGCGTGGCGGGTGGGGATTGCCTGGTCCGCACAGGAAGTGGCGGCGGTACCAACCGATCCGTGGGACATGCCGCTCCATGCGCTGCTCAACGAACATGAATTTCTGGAACGAGGCGACCGATGAGCGAACCCACCTGGCGCAAGCCCGTCGGCATGATCGCCATCCTGACGCTGATTACCGGCTGGGTCGTACTGATCGCCAGCTTTTCGGCCGAAATAGGCTCACTGCATTGGGCGTTGCAGGCCATCATCTATCTGGTGGCGGGCGTGATCTGGATCGCGCCGCTCAAGCCGCTGTTGCGCTGGATGGAACTGGGTCAGTGGAAAGCGTAACGCCAGCAATCGCGCGCTCGGCCTGAGCCTGTCGATTTGAAGGAAATTCCCGGAACGACCGCCACTTCCCTTAAGGAAAGTGGCGCGAGTGACGGGGCTCGAACCCGCGACCTCCGGCGTGACAGGCCGGCGCTCTAACCAACTGAGCTACACCCGCGTTCTTGCGAGGAGGCGGGCTCTAAGCGACCCCCCTTGGGGTGTCAACAGGCCCGCGACCGATAATTTCAACTTTGTTTCGAAACCCCGATTTCATCGCGCGGACGGTCGTGGACCAAGGTGCCGTGTTCGAACAGGAAACCGGCAATATCGGGTTTTCCCGCGGCCTTGAGCACGGTCTGGATGATGATGAGCAACGGCACCGCAAGCAAGGCACCCGGCGCGCCCCACACCCATCCCCAGAAGCTCAAAGAGATCAGGATCAACACGGGGCTGATCGTCAGGCGGTGCCCCACGACCAATGGCGTGATCACATTCGCTTCGATCAAATGCGCGCCGGTCATGATCGCCGCCGGGACCAGCGCGATCCAGATATCGTCATAGGTCATCAATCCACCCAGCGTCAGCAGCGCCGCGGCAAAGATCGGTCCCAGATAGGGGATGAAATTGAGCAGCGCGACGATCCCGCCCCACATCAGCGGCGTGGGCATGTCGATCATCCACAACAGCCCGGCGACAATCAATCCGAGCATCGCATTGATCAGTGTAATCGTCCCCAGATAGGCCGACGTATCGTCGACCACGTCCTGAATCACGCGCGCAGTCGCCATCGCCCCGCCGAAACTCGACCGGTTGCTGATCGCGCCGCGCCGCAGCCGGGTCCAACCCGATAGCAGGAAATAGATGAGCAGGATCGCGAAGAACATCTCCAGCAACGCCGCCGGGGCCGAGGTCGAGAAGAGATCGGCGACCGAGGCGGGCGGCGCGGTCGGCGCATCGCCCGCGGGCTGCGCAGGCTGCGATGCGAGTTGCCCCAGCAACCGGTTCACGAAGCGTTCGAGGTTGGAATAGATGTCGAGCAACGGCGCGATATTCGACTGAATTCGCTCGATCCGATCGGGCAATATGCTGACCCAGGACCAGGCGGGCACCACGATCGACGCCAGTGCCACGTTGACGACGGTCAGGAACAACAACACGCAGAACAAGGCCGCCAACGCCGACGGCACGCGGCGCCGCTCCAGCCATTCGAGGATCGGCACCAGCGCGATGGCGATGACCAGCGCGGCGGTGGTGGGCAGGAAGAAGGACGAGCCGCCCTTCAACGCAAAGGGCAGCGCCAGGAACAGCCCGATCCCGCCGATCAGTGCGACGCCCGCGAGCAACCGGTCTCGGCGCAATTCTTCGTGTTCGCCGGGATCGTGCGACGCGGCCACAGCCTCGCCCGCATCGACCAGCGCTTCGCCGTCGGTCGTCAATTCCTTAGATTGCCCCTGTTCGTCCACCATTACCGCCTGTCACAACACCCTGTGTCATTTATCCCTACGCGCATTCCGACCCTGCGCAATCCCGGTTCGTCACCCATTGTTTCCGTTCGTTTGGAGCGACGTCGAGAAACGCGAACCAAGCGCTCGCGATGCGTTTCTCGACGTCGCTCGAAACAAACGGCTGGCAGGGACGGGATCATTCGTTAGCCTCTCGTCCATGAGCGAATACATACTGGTCATCGACGAAGGCACCACGTCCACCCGCGCGATGCTGTTCACCCGCGACGGCACCTGCACCGCCAGCGAAGCCCGCGACCTGACGCAATCCTATCCGCGCCCCGGCTGGGTCGAGCATGATGCTGCCGAACTCTGGGCAAAGACTTACGCCTGCGCCGCGGCAATGGTGGATCGCGCTGGTGGCCCCGACCGCATTGCCGGGATCGGCATCACCAATCAGCGCGAAACGGTGGTGTTCTGGGACAAGCGAACTGGCGAACCGCTCGCGCCCGCCATCGTCTGGCAGGACCGCCGCACTGCCGATACCTGCGCTATGCTTCGCGAACGCGGCGAGGAAGCGGCGGTTCAGGCGCGCACCGGCTTGCTGCTCGACCCCTATTTCTCCGGCACCAAGATCGGCTGGGCGCTGGAAAACTGGCCGCAATTGCGGGAAGCGGGCCACAATCTGGCGATCGGCACGGTCGAAAGCTGGCTGGTGTGGAAACTGACGGCTGGCGAAGGTCATGGCGGCCTGCACGTCACTGACGCCACCAACGCGTCGCGCACTCTGTTGATGGGGTTGGGCAGCGGCCAGTGGGACGATGGGCTGATCGACCTGTTCGACGCACCCCGCGCCGCGTTGCCGGAGATCATCGACTGTGCGGGCGAGTTCGGGCGGACCAGCCTGTTCGGTGGTTCGATCCCGATTTGCGGGATGGCAGGCGATCAGCAAGCGGCGACTATCGGCCAGGCCTGTCTGAAGCGCGGCGATGCCAAGGCGACGTTCGGCACCGGCGCGTTCATCCTCGCCAATGCCGGGACCACCCCGCCCCGGTCGAAGAACCGCTTGCTGGCGACGGTCGGCTGGCAGATTTCGGCCAAGCGCACCTATGCCATCGAAGGATCGGTGTTCGTCGCGGGCAGCCTGATCCAGTGGTTGCGCGATTCGATAGGAATGCTGGGCGACGCCGCCGAAAGCGAAACGCTTGCGCGGTCGGTCGCGGACAATGGCGACGTCTATCTGGTCCCTGCCCTGTCCGGCATCGGCGCGCCATGGTGGAAGCCAGAGGCCCGCGCCGCGATCAGCGGCCTGAGCTTCTCCAGCACACGCGCCCATATCGTCCGCGCCGCGCTGGAGGCGATGGCGCATCAGGCCCACGACCTGAAAACCGCCTTCGCTGCCGACGGTGCAGACTGGGCAAGCTTGCGGATCGACGGCGGCATGGTTCGCAACGACTGGATCGCGCAAGACCTGGCCGACATGCTGGCGATCCCCGTAGAGCGCCCCGCCTTTACAGAGACGACCGCGCTGGGCGCAGCGATGCTGGCGGGGGTTGGCTGCGGCTGGTTCGCCGATCTGGAAGCGGCCAGCGCGATGCGGGGGAATGTTGAGGCGTTTGGTCCGGAGATTTCGGATGAGGTTCGGGAGGTGCGCCTGAATGGCTGGCGCGCGGCGGTTCGATCGGTGGTGGAGGGTGCTGGCTGAGGGTCGGGATAGGCGCGCGCCAACCTGAACAAGTTGACAAGGTTTACACTGTCGCGCGTTTTTTGGGCGCGACGCGACGGGGACGCGGCAGGGAGGCGACACGGGTCGGGTTTGCGGTTGCGATGAGGGTTGTCTGGAGCGCCATCGCTCAGGGTAGAGCAGGTGAAATCCTACATTTCCAGTAGTGACTGCTTCTGGGTGGAAACCTACCATTTACCCGATAATCCGGTGGGTAAACAATGAACCGCATGAGACGCGTTTTCCCGCTGATATTAGTCGCTGTCGCGTTATTGCTGTTCGTTAGCGGCGTGCTTTGGCAAATGAGAGGCGCGAAAGATTGCAGTGAGCAAGGTGGCATCATCGTTTCTCCAATGAGCCGTGGTCAAAGCTGCGAACGAGCGCGCTAAATTATGAAACAGGGTCGTGATCGAAATGGCAATATGGATCAGTATATTATGGGCAATCCCAATTCTGGTGATCGGATTCTGCGGCCCTAGTTTTGCCATGAATGCCACGGGTTCCAACAATCAAGTCTCTTCTGGCCACTCAATAGTGGGATTTGGCGATGTATTGGACAGGCCGCGCGATTTTCTAGGCATGAGAATTGAGGTCTGCGGGAGAGATAGTCGAACTAACGACGGACGTCGCAAGATTCTGGGCTCGGGATCAGGTGACGCCGCAGAGTTCATTCATATTGACAATGATCTAAAAGGTCGCGTCACCGAGATCGGACTGACCTGTTATGTGGGCGTCTGGAAGCATACAAGAGGTTGGTCGAAGCCACAGATTGAAATGCTAGGGAATGATCACGCACCTACCCATGGGATCAATCCGAATTACTACTTGGGTCGATAAGGGACCGAAAGTTCTTCAAGCGTCCTAAGCGACACTTCAATGTCAACTATGGGGTCGTTTGCGGACATTTGCCGCAAACCGTCGCTATAGTTTCGGCTGCCGACTGTGGATGCCAACCGTGGGACTGACCTCGGGTTGATCGGTCGTCGGGGCGTGGCTTGCTTCGAGGTTGGAGTCGCGGGGCGAAACGCGTGCGGTTCGGCGGACCCCGGCACTTCGGCCGGGGTGACGGGTGGTGGGGAGGAAGACGGCTCCCTTTACGCCACCCGCGCCGCCGCCTCGATGATCGGTACGAACTTCTCGCCCGTTAAACTCGCGCCGCCGACCAGCGCGCCGTCGACATGTTCGATCGCCAAGATCGTCGCGGCGTTCGATCCGTTGACTGATCCGCCGTACAAAATGCGGATGCCGTCGGCGGCGTCGCCGACCATCTGGCGGAGCTTGGCGCGGGCGATGGCGTGGATGGCGGCGATTTCGTCCGGGGTCGGGGTGCGGCCGGTGCCGATGGCCCAGCGGGGTTCGTAGGCGAGTGTGAACCAGTCTCCGCTTGCGTCGTCGGGGACCGATTTTTCGATCTGCGACTGGACGATGCGTTCGGCGCGCCCGGCGTCGCGCTCGGCCTCGGTCTCTCCGACGCAGAGGATGACGTTCAGGCCGCCGCGATGGGCGGCTGCGGCCTTGGCCCAGACATCGTGGCTGGTTTCGTGCTGGTCGGCGCGGCGTTCGCTATGGCCGACGATGGTCAGGCGCGCGCCCGAATCGGCAAGCATCGCCGCCGAGATGCAGCCGGTATGCGCACCCTCGGCATTTTCATGCACGTCCTGCGCGCCTACCGCCAGCGAGGGCGCGGCTTCCGCGGCTGGGGCGATCAGCGTGAAGGGGACGCACAACGCGACGTCGACCGATGAGTAGGCGGCGGCGGCATCGGCGATGGCGGTTACTTCGCCCAGCGACGCGCGCGTCCCGAACATCTTCCAATTGCCCGCGACCAGCTTGCGACGCTTGTAGCTCATTTCTTCCCCCGATACCGACCTTATGTCTTATGCCGCCCGCTTAGCCGATACGCGACACGCCGCAAGCTTGAAGCGTTCGTCCCGCGCCCCTAAAGCGGCTTGCAACACCATCATTTGATCGGACCCAGATGCTCTCCGGAATTCGCAAGGCCATCAATTCCAAGGTCGGCCTTATCATCACGTTCGTCGCGCTTGGCGTGATCGCGCTGGCCTTTGCGCTCAGCGACATCAACATGATGTCGCCGGGCGGCACGACGGCGCAACCTTCGGGTCAGGTTGCGCAGGTCGGCAACGTCGCGATCACCGAACAGTCCCTGCAGGACCGGATGCGCAACGCGGTCGAAGCGCTGCGCCGCGAGAATCCCACGCTGACGATGGCGCAGTTCGTCGAACAGGGCGGGCTGAACCAGGTGCTGGAACAGATGATCAACGGCATCGCGCTGGAACAATTCGGTGCGGAGACCGGTCTGCTCGTCAGCCAGCGTTATGTCGATGGCCAGATCGCGAGCATCCCGGCGTTCCAGGGGTTTGACGGCCAGTTCAATCAGCAGCAGTTCGAGCAAGCCCTGGCGCAACAGGGGATCACCCCCGACATGCTGCGCGAAGACATCCGGCGCGAAACCATCGCCCAGTGGCTGACCGCCCCGACGTTGGGCGCGCGTCAGGTGCCCGCGCAGGTGGCCCTGCCCTATGCGTCGCTGTTGCTTGAGCGTCGCGCCGGTTCGGTCGCGTTCGTCCAGACCAAATCGATGGACCCCGGCCCCGCGCCTACCGACCAGCAGTTGCAGCAATATTACGCGCAGAACCGCGCACGCTACACCGTCGCGGAACGCCGCGTGGCGCGCTATGCGACGATTTCGACCGAGAGCGTCGCCGCCAGCGCTACACCGACCGATGCCGAAATCCAGCAGCTTTATCAAAAGGAACGCGCGCGGTTCGCAGCCACCGAACAGCGGACGATCCGCCAGGTCGTGGCGCTCGACCGCAACATTGCCACCCAGATTGCGCAGAAGGTTCGCGGCGGCACGTCGATCGACGCCGCCGCTAGCGCCGCCGGGCTGTCGGCGACCACGGTGAGCGACGTCAACCGCACCGCCTATGCCGGCCAGACCAACGCCGCCGCCGCCGAAGCCGCCTTCGGGGCCGAACAGGGCGCCGTCGTCGGCCCGGTTCAGGGCTCGGGCAGTTTCTATGTCCTGCAAGTCGCCGGCGTCGAACAGATCGCCGGGCGCAGCCTGGATCAGGTGCGCGATGAACTGACCGAAACGCTGACCGCGCAAAAGACTGCCCAGGCGCTGGCCGAGCTTCAGGATAACATCGACGAGGCGATCAGCGACGGGTCGACCTTTGACGAAACCGTGACGCAATTGGGGCTTCAGGCGCAGCGCACCGATGCGTTGTTCGTCAATGGCCGTGCGCTGGGTCAGGCACCCGATGCCGAAGTGTCGCCGATCGTCCGCTCGGTTGCCGAAGCAGTGTTCGGGTTCGAGGAAGGCGATCAGCCGCAGATGGTGCCGGTCGGCGAAGCGGGCGCGTTCGCGCTCGTCGCGCTCGAACGCATCCAACCCTCTGCCCCGCGCCCGCTGAATGAAATCCGCGCGGGCGTCGCAGGGGATTATCGCATCGACAATGCCAAGCGTCAGGCGAGCGCGCGCGCCGACGCGATCCTGCGCGCGGTGAACACCGGCACGCCACTGGCGCAGGCTGCCAGCAGCGGCGGTGTCGCGGCACAGGTCCAGTCGTTGAATGCGCAGCGCGGCGAACTGGGGCAGGCACAGGGCAATGTGCCGCTGCAGACGCTGTTCAACCTGCGTCAGGGCGCGGCCCGTGTGGTCGAGGCACCGGGCAATGCCGGGTTCTTCGTGGTCCAGCTAAGCGAGGTCGAACCGGGCAATGCGCGCGGCAATGCGCAGTTGTTGAATGGCACGCGCGGTGCGCTCGGCCAGATCGTCGGCCAGGAATATGCCCAGCAGTTCGCGCAGGCCGTACGCCGTCGCATCGGGACGACCCGTAATGAAGCCGCCGTGCAGACTTTGCGCAATACGCTGACCGGCAACATCGCGAACTGATCGCGGCATGAAAGAAGCGGGCGGCGGCGCGGTAGAGGGTCTGGAGGCCGCACGCGCCGCCCATGCCGGGGGCCACCCCGCGCTGGTCTGGCGGCGGCTGATCGCCGACACCGAAACGCCGGTCGCGGCCGCGCTTAAACTGATCGAGCCGGGTCGCGGCGATTTCCTGCTCGAATCGGTGGAGGGCGGCGCGGTGCGCGGGCGGCACAGCCTGATCGGGCTCGCCCCAGACCTGGTGTTTCGCGCCGAGGGACAGAGCGCCGCGATCAATCCGCACTGGCTGACGAACCGCGACGCCTTTGCGGAATGCGAGCAACCGACGCTGGCGGCGCTGCGCGATCTAGTCGCGCGGTGCCGGATGGACGTGCCTGCCGAATTGCCCCGAGCGCTCGCCTGTCTGGTCGGCTACTTCGGTTATGAGACGGTCGGGCTGGTTGAGAGCCTGCCGCGTCCGCCCGCCAATCCGCTGGGCCTGCCCGACATGATCTTCGTCCGGCCGACGATATTGCTGGTGTTCGACCGGCTGGCCGACGCGCTGTTCGTGATCGCGCCGGTTTGGCCCGACGGGTCGATCGACGCGGCGGCCGAGCGGATCGACGCGACGATCGCGCTGTTGGCGAATGCCGCCCTGCCCACGCCTGCGCGCGCCGAGCCGCAGGATGTCGTGCCAGAGCCCCAGCTACCCGCCGGACGCTATGCCGAGATGGTTGGGGCCGCGAAGGATTATATCGCGGCGGGGGATATCTTTCAGGTGGTGCTCGCCCAGCGATTTACCGCGCCGTTTGCGCTGCCGCCGTTCGAACTTTACCGGGCGCTGCGGCGGATCAATCCTTCGCCGTTTCTCTATCACCTCGACCTGCCTGGCTTTGCGCTGACGGGATCGAGCCCCGAAATCCTGGTCCGCGCGCGCGACGGCGAAGTGACGATCCGACCGATCGCGGGGACGCGGCCGCGCGGACGCACCGCGGCGCACGATGAGAGCAACCGCGCCGACTTGCTCGCCGACCCAAAGGAGCGTGCCGAGCATCTGATGCTGCTCGACCTCGGTCGCAACGATGTCGGGCGTGTCGCGACCCAGGGCAGCGTGCGCGTCACCGACAGCTATACGGTCGAATTTTACAGCCACGTCATGCATATCGTCTCGAACGTGGTCGGCGAACTCTCGTCGGACAAGGACGCGCTCGACGCGTTGTTCGCGGGCTTTCCGGCGGGCACGGTATCGGGTGCGCCCAAGGTGCGCGCGTGCCAGATCATTGCCGAGCTGGAGGCGGAGACGCGCGGGGCTTATGCCGGCGGCGTCGGATATTTCTCGCCTGACGGATCGATGGATTCGTGCATCGTGTTGCGGACCGCGGTGGTGAAGGATGGCATGATGCATGTGCAGGCGGGTGCTGGCATCGTAGCGGACAGCGATCCAGCGTACGAACAGCGCGAATGCGAGGCGAAGGCTGGCGCGCTATTTGCGGCAGCGCGCGAGGCGATCGCGCGGGCCAGCGAGCCCCTTCACGGTCAATAAAACCAACTCCGCTTGTTTCGAGCGAAGTCGAGAAACGCTCGCAAGCGCCAAGATCACGTTTCTCGACTTCGCTCGAAACGAACGGGTGTTGTTGCTACGGGATGATCGCGTCGCGCCGTTTTTGCGCCGCTCGCTCGGCGGCCCAGTTGCGCAGCATCTGGCTCGTACAGCCGCTCTGCCCGCCCGATCCGATCGGCGAACAGCTATTGGGCAAGGTCTGGTTGGCGAAATTCATCACGTCGTTGACGCGTACGCCCCAGCTGGTCGCATCGGGGCGTTCGACCGACTCCCGCAATTCGCTGGGGATGCGATAAGGCGAATCGTCGCCCTTCGCGCACACCACGACTTCGCCCTCCTCGGTAGGTTCGGGACATTTCTGATCGCCATACAGCACCACACTACGCACCCGCTCGGGTGGGCCTTCTTGCGCTGCGTCCTGCGCGAATGCCGCACCGGGTAGCGTCAGGGCAACCGCAGCGACAATCAGGCGAACCATGTTTACGAACCTTCCGAGTTATGACGCCGCACGCTGACGCGGGGCGGCTTACTGCTACATGAACGCCTAAACATCTCCTATCGTTGCGTGTGCCGCCAAGCGCGCTATGGCGGGCGCATCATGATCCTGGTCATCGACAATTACGACAGCTTCACCTGGAACCTGGTCCATTATCTAATGGAATTGGGCGCAGAGGTGCGCGTCGAGCGCAACGATGCGATGACCGCAGCCGAAGCGCTGGCAAGCGGTGCGGACGCGATCCTCATTTCGCCAGGCCCCTGCACCCCCAATGAAGCGGGCATTTCGCTGGAATTGGTACAGGCCTGCGCGGCAGCACGGACGCCGCTCTTGGGCGTGTGCCTGGGGCATCAGGCAATCGGCCAGCATTTCGGCGGGCGGGTGGTCCGCGGGGGTCTGATGCATGGCAAGACGTGTCCGGTAACGCATGACGGAACCGGGCTGTTCGAGGGATTGCCTTCTCCCTTCATCGCCACGCGTTATCACTCGTTGGTGGTCGAGGATGTGCCCGAGTGCCTGGTGGTGAACGCCACGAGCGATGACGCGAAGGTGATGGGTTTCCGCCACCACGACTTGCCGATCCATGGGGTGCAGTTCCACCCAGAGAGCATCGCCACCGAACATGGTCACGCCATGCTGGCGAATTTCATGCGGGTGGCCGGGATGTCGGTGAAGGAGTTGTCGATATGAGCTTCCTCCCCAACCCCTCAACCCCGCTCAGCCACGAAAGTGCGCGCGAAGCCTTTGCCGCTATCCTCGACGGCACCGTCAGCGACGACGCCATCGCCGCCTTCCTTGTCGCGCTTACCGAACGCGGTGAGACCAGCATCGAAATCGCCGAAGCGGCCCGCGCCCTTCGCGAGCGGATGATTACGGTCCGCGCACCCGAAGGCGCGATCGACGTGTGCGGCACCGGCGGCGATGGGCACCATACGCTCAACGTCTCCACTGCGGTTGCGATCGTCGTCGCAGGGTGCGGCGTGCCGGTCGCCAAGCATGGCAACCGCGCGGCATCGTCGAAAGCGGGCGCAGCGGACACGCTCGAAGCACTTGGCCTCGACCTCGACCGTGCAGCGATCACGGCAGAGGCGACGCTCAACGAAATCGGCATCGCCTTTCTGTTCGCCGCCAATCACCATCCGGCGATGCGCCGCATTACCCCCATTCGAAAGCGGATCGGCAAGCGCACGATTTTCAACCTGATGGGACCGCTGGCGAACCCCGCGCGGGTGGGTCGCCAGTTGATCGGCATCGCGCGACCCGATTACGCGCCGGTGTATGCCGAAGCGTTGGGGCTGCTGGGCACGGAAGCCGCGCTTGTGGTATCGGGTGAAGATAATCTGGACGAATTGTCGACCGCCGGGCCGAGCGTCGCGGTCAGCGTCGGCAGCCTGACCATGGCACCGCGCATCGCGCCCGAGGATGCTGGCCTGCCGCGCCACCCGCTCTCCGCCATCCGCGGCGGTGAAGCCCCCGAAAATGCCGAAGCGCTGCGCCGCTTGCTGCTGGGCGAAGTCGGCGCGTATCGCGACGCGGTGCTGCTCAACGCCGCCGCCGCCTTGATGGTCGCGGGGCGTGTGGACAATTTGGTCGATGGCGCGGAGGAAGCGCGCGAAGTGCTCGACAACGGACTCGCCAAGGCCCTGCTCGAGTGCTGGATCGCGTACCAATGACCATGCTCGACAGAATACTCGCGACCAAGCGAGATGAAGTCGCAGCGGGCAAGGCCGCGTACAGCCTGTCCGATATTCAGACGCGCGCGGGCAACCAGACCCCGCCGCGCGGATTCAAGGCCGCGCTCGATGCGAAAGCGCGCCACGGCTATGCGCTGATCGCCGAAATCAAGAAGGCCAGCCCGTCCAAAGGCCTGATCCGCGCCGATTTCGATCCGCCCGCGCACGCCCGCGCCTATGCCGCCGGGGGTGCGACTTGCCTGTCGGTGCTGACCGATCGCGATTATTTCGAAGGGTCGCCCGATTATCTGATCGCCGCCCGCGCCGCCTGTTCGCTACCGGTGCTGCGCAAGGATTTCATGATCGATCCCTGGCAAGTGCTGGAGGCGCGCGCGATGGGTGCCGATGCGATCCTGATCATCGTTGCCGCGCTGGAAGACGCGCAGATGGCGGAGATCGAGGACGCCGCGATCGAGCTGGGCATGGATGTGTTGGTGGAGGTGCATGGTGCCGGTGAAATGGAACGCGCAGGCACGCTCCGATCGAAACTGATCGGCGTCAACAACCGTAATCTCAAGACGTTCGAGGTCGATTTTCAGAAAACCTTCGACCTGGTCGCGAGCGCGCCGAAGGACTGCACCTTTGTCGCGGAAAGCGGCATCCGGACCCGCGCGGATTTGGATGCGCTGGCCGAACACGATATCCGATGCTTCCTGATCGGCGAGGCGTTGATGCGCGAGGATGACGTGGAAGCCGCGACCCGGGCGCTGGTGGCATGAGTGAGCTCACCCACCTGACCGCCGAAGGCACCGCCCAGATGGTCGATGTCGGCGCCAAACCCGCTACGACGCGCGAAGCCACCGCCACCGGCCGCATCACCATGTCGACCGATGCCGCGACTGCGATTGCGCAAGGGCTGGTCAAGAAGGGCGACGTCCTGGCCGTCGCGCGCATCGCCGGGATCATGGCCGCGAAGAAGACGAGCGACCTCATCCCGCTCTGCCACCCCATCCCGCTGACCAGCGTGACCATCGACTTGACCCCCGATGAGACCGGCGTCACAGCCACAGCGACCGCGCGCACCACCGACCGAACCGGCGTCGAGATGGAGGCGCTGAACGCCGTCAACGTCGCGCTGCTCACCATCTACGACATGGCCAAGGCGATCGATCGCGCGATGGTGATCGATGGCGTGCGCTTGCTGGCGAAAAGCGGCGGCAAGTCGGGGGAGTGGAAAGCCCAGCCCCTTCTTTAATCGCTCTGCCCTTAGGGGACTTTGAACGGACCGATCCGCGCGGGCTCGACCTTCGCGGTGGATTTGCAAGGGACTTGGCGGCGCTTGTACAGAGCAGTCTAGCCCGGCGGTCGGGTGTCTTCGGCCAGCAATTGTGCAAGTTCCTCCAGCAACGTGACGTAGTTCTGATTTTGCGCCTTGATATCCTCATCCCAACGGCTGCGGGTCTGCGAAAGAATAGCCGCGCTCCTTGTATCCATCGAAACGGAGTTTCGGAACAAGGTAAAGCTGCTGCGCAGCATATCGCGAAGCGCATTCTGATGTTGACCGAATGCGAACACCGCCCGACGTGCCGCCATCAGGCGGGTCGGCACTCGATCTTCTTTTGCGGTCCACAGTGATTGACGCGCTTGGGCAAGGATGTCTGCTCCCGGCACTCTCTGCGTTGTCCAACGATCGCGTAACGCCGCGAACTGCGTCTGAAGCGCGGGATCGTCGAGCGTGCCGTCATCTCTAAAGCATTCGGAGAAACGCCGGAGCGCATCATTGTCGCTGGCGGGACATCCCTTTTTCTCCATGGCCAACACAAGCAATGCTTTGGTGTAGGCCTGGCTCGCCTTAGTACCGCTGTTGCACCCCCACCAGCTTGCCGCCCTTGATGGGCTTGCTTCGAGCAATCCGCGCCAGCAATGGACCACGACGCCCGGCCTGGTTTTGGTGCGGTTCTCACCAGGCGGCGCGAACGCCGCGGACTCCAGCGCAGCGATTTGGTTCCACTCGTCAGCCGACACGCGATAGGCCGGGCCGGTCCAGTGCCGATACTGCGCTCGCACGGTCACCCGCCCACCGCCGTGACGTTCAAGTTCGATACCGGGAATGGGAAGGAAACCATAGGGATCGATCGGCAGCACACGACGAACGTCACGACCGCCAAACGTCATCTCCTGCAAGGGTATGAACCCGGCCGCGGCAATGTGGCGATGCGTGGCCTCGTCAGCCGATTGAGCGATTGCGCAATCGTTCGAAGCTGCGACCGCCAGAAGGCCGACGATCGCGTAAAGGCCGAATTGCATTGTGCTCCCCTTATCGGCGCTCGATGTGCTATCAGTCCCGACCCTAACCCTTCTCCACGCATTCTTTCCACCGAAATGCCGCGATCCGTCACAGGGGGTGTCGTTCCCCCGTTCGATAATGCTACCGCGCCGACCCATGACCACAGCCCCCCCCCTCCTCCCCGTTCGTGAAGCGCAAGCTCGCCTGCTGGCCCTCGCACCCAAAATCGCCACCGAGCATGTCACGCTCAACGCCGCGGCGAACCGCTGGGCGGCGATCGACGTGATGGCGCTGCGCACGCAACCCGCCGCCGACCTGTCGGCGATGGACGGCTATGCGATCCGCTTCGACGACCTTGCCCGCCCGCTGACCGTCATCGGTGAAAGCGCGGCCGGTCGCCCCTTCGCGGGTACGATCGAGCCCGGCCAAGCCGTCCGTATCTTCACCGGCGCCATTCTTCCCCCCGGCGCCGACGCCGTTTTGATTCAGGAAGACGCGGCGCGCGACGGCGACACGCTGACGCTCATCGGCGACGGCCCGTCCGCACAGGGCGCGAATGTTCGTCCCCGCGGCCTCGATTTCCGGCAGGACGAACGGCTGATCCATGCGGGCGATCATCTCACCCCGTCACGCATCGCGCTGGCGGCGATGGCGGGGCATGGCACCGTGGCCGTTCACCGTCCGATCCGCGTCGCGATCGCCGCGACCGGCGACGAACTCGTCCCGCCGGGCGTCCCCTTGGGCGAGGGTCAACTTCCCGAAAGCAATACTGCGCTGCTGGTCGCGATGCTCGCCAATCTGCCTGCCGAACCGATCCAGCTGGGAATCCTGCCCGACGACCGCGCGATCCTCGCCTCCACCTTCGCGCAGGTCGATGCCGACATTCTGGTGACCACTGGCGGCGCGTCGGTGGGCGATCACGATCTGGTTCGCCCCGCGCTCGAGGATATCGGCGCCAAGCCCGATTTCTGGAAAGTCGCGATGCGCCCCGGCAAACCGATGATGGCCGCGCGCGTGCGCGAAACCGTGGTGCTGGGGCTGCCCGGCAATCCCGTATCGGCCTTCGTCACCGCGACCCTGTTCCTCGCGCCTTTGATCCGCCAGATGTCGGGTGCCAGCGATCCGTGGCCCCGCACGATCAAGGCGACGCTCGCCAGCGCGATCACGGCAACCGGCCCGCGCGCCGACCATATCCGCGCGCATCTGAAGGATGGGGTGGTCACGCCGCTGGGATTGCAGGACTCGTCGATGCTGCGCGCGCTGTCCGACGCCAATGCCCTGATCGTGCGTCAGGCGAACACGCCCGCCGCCGCAGAGGGCGAGACGGTCGAAGTGATTCGCATCGCTTGACTTCGGCGCACGCGTTGCCTAAAAGTTCCATGTCTGTTCCGATAAGAGGACTTGGGCGATGCTCACCCGCAAGCAACACGAACTCATCTGTTTCATTTCCGACAGATTGAACGAAACCGGCGTGTCGCCTTCGTTCGAGGAGATGAAGGAGGCGCTCGACCTCAAATCCAAATCTGGCGTCCATCGCCTGATTTCCGCGCTAGAGGAACGTAAATTCCTCCGCCGCCTGCCCAATCGTGCGCGCGCGCTGGAAGTCTTGCGGATGCCCGAGCGTGCCGAGGCGAAGAAGAGCCCCAAGGAACGCACCGCCGTCGCGCGCACCGTGCCGACGCCCGCCAATGATGTGATCGAAGTCCCGTTGCACGGCCGCATCGCCGCCGGTGTCCCGATCGAGGCGATGGAGGGCTCGCAAATGCTCCCGGTACCCGCCGCCTTGCTGGGTGCGGGTGATCATTATGCGCTTGAGGTCGCCGGCGATTCGATGGTCGAGGCAGGTATTCTCGATGGCGACTATGCCCTTATTCGCAAGGCGGAGACCGCACGCGACGGCGACATCATCGTCGCGCTGATCGACGAGAATGAAGCGACGCTCAAATATTTCCGCCGCGAAGGCGCGATGGTGCGGCTTGATCCGGCCAACCGCGGTTACGATCCGCAGCGTTACCGCCCGGATCAGGTGCGGGTGCAGGGGAAGCTCGCGGGGCTGTTGCGACGCTATTGATCGGACGGGAGGCGGGTTTTGCCGAACGGTCGATCACGGTCGAGCCCGCCGGCGCCTCTTGCTGATCGAGCGTCTGGCTACGCGGTTCGCGAGGCAACGATCGCCGATACCGGTCGGCTTCCGGAGATAGAGCGCTCGGCGGGTCAGGCATTTCTCACAATTCCGGATTTCGCCTGGTTGGCCGACGATGACGTTTTGTCGGAATCGGACCATCGGCGTCTGGTCGAGCATGGCGCGATTTGGGTTTCGGTCGATTGCCATGACCTGCCCGTCGGCTTTCTCTGCGGTGAGGAGAAAGGCGACGATTTTCATATATGGCAATTGGCCGTTCGTCACGACCTTCAGGGCCGCTGCATCGGCACCGCGTTGATCGCGGCGGCGAGAGACTGGGCAGTCGCGCGGCAAATGGCGGCACTTTAGCCTGACGACATTTCGAGACATCGCCTGGAACGCACCATTTTATGCCAAGCTTGGCTTTGCAATCGTGGCGGAGCGCGATTTGCCCGATCGGCTTCGGCTTATCTTGCTGAAAGAGGCGGCGGCTGGGCTGCCTGTCGATCGCCGTTGCGCGATGCTTCTCCGCTTGCCTTCGAATTAGCCGACACGCGATCCGGTCGTAATCGCGGTTGCCACGGCGGCGCCACCGTCGGCGGATCGATCCACGGATGGCGCGTGCCGGTTCGGACCGTCACGACACGCGGGCCATCGAATGCGATCCCCACCCCGCCCGTATCGCGCAGCGTCCACCGGTCTAGCCGCAACCAGCGCGGATTGCAGGTGCGCGGCAGGCGACGTTCACTGACGAAGATATCCGCTTCACGGCACAGCCGCATCATGTCGGCGATGTCGAGGTGATAGCCGCTGCGCGTCGCGACGATCCGCCACATCCGCCCGTTCTGGACATGATCGGCGATACAGATATCGGGCGAACATGCCGCATTGGGCAGCGCCGACAGCGGCTCCAACTCGCCCGAAAACCCCGCATTCTCGCTCAGTGTGTCGCGGACATAGTCGCCCGCCCGCTCTCGCAGCAGTGCCATCCCGCCTTCGGGCGTCCGCAGCGCCAGATGCCTCCCGTCACCGGTTACCAACAGATCTGGCACCGGGGTCGCCAGCGTCCAGATGATCCCGAGCAGGAACGGCACCGCCCCCCATCGCCGCATCGGCGACTTCCACAGGCACAGCCACAACAGCCCGGCGAGCACCAGCGCGAACGCCCCGCCCGGCATTCCCGGGATCAACGCCACCGATCCCGGCGCATCGGCGGTGGTGTGCGCGATCCACAGCAGCAGCTCGAGCGTCTGCGCCGCCACCCACCATGCGGGCGCCCCCAGCCCGAACAGGTCCAGGAACAACGCCAGCGCCTCCAGCGGCATCACCACGAACGTCGTCAGCGGAATCGCCACCAGATTGGCGAGCGCGCCGTAAATTCCCGATTTGTGGAAATGATAGACCGCGATCGGGGTCAATGCAGCCTCGACCGCCAGCCCGGTCAGCAACAATCCCAGCAAGCCGCGCCCGAACCCGCGCACCCAGGCCTCGTCGCGCTTGGCGAGCACCGCCTTGATCCGCGGATGTTCGTGCAACGCGACGATCGCGGTCACGGCGGCGAAACTCAGCTGGAAACTCGGCCCGACCAGCACTTCGGGCCACAGAAGCAACACGAGCGTCGCGCCTGCCGCGACCAGCCTGAGGGTGATCGCCTCTCGTCCCCAGGCGAGCGCCGCGAGTACCAACAGTGCCGCGATGCACGAGCGCACCGTCGGCACTTCCGCGCCCGACAACAAGGTATATGCAATCGCGACCAGCCCCGCCCCCGCCGCCGCAACCACCGGTAACCGAACCCGCGTCGCCAGCGCCGGAAACAGCGCCAACACGCGCATGAGCACCAGCATCGTCGCGCCGACCACGGCGGTCACGTGCAGCCCGCTGATCGACAATAGATGCGCGAGCCCCGACAATTGCATCGCCTTGTCGTCCTCAGGACTGATCCCGCCCCGATCGCCGGTAACGAGCGCCGTCGCCACCCCGCCCGCACTCGGCCCGACCTGTGCTTGCACATGCGCGGTCAACCGCGCTCGGATCGTCCCTTCGGGCGCGGTCGCCGTGCCGATCACCTCGACCTCGCCCAGCGCGCGTCCGGTAGCGCCCAGCCCCTGAAACCAGGCATTGCGCTGGAAATCATAGGCACCCGGGACGGCGGGCGGTGCAGGCGGCATCAGCCGCGCACGCAGCCGCACGACCGCGCCGTTCGCCAGGCCGTCTGGCGCCCGGTTTTCGTCGATGTTGATGCGGATCGAAGGGGGCAGGTCATCACGCCCGATGGGCGCCACCCGCACCCGAACCCGTTCGCGTGCGGGTTGACGCTCGACCCGCTCGATCACCGCATCAAAACTCGCCACCACCGGACGCGCCAGCACCGGCGCGGCGGCACGTTCGGACCGGAGCCAGATCAGCGCGCATCCTGCCGCGATCAAAAGCGCCCCGATGCCCACGACGCCTGCCAGTCGCCCACCATGGGGCAACAGGATCGCCGCGGCCCCGATGCCGCTGGCTCCCAGGATCAGCGCGCTCCACGCCTCCGGACCGGCCAGCGTGAACCAGGCGGCGATGCCGATGCCCAGCATCACCGGCACCCACAGCATCAACTGATCGCGCTCGACCTCCAGCCCGGTCTCGGCACGTGCGTTCAGCGCCTCGGCCCGCCCCCGCCAGCCGATTTGAAGCCCCCGATGCCCCGTGCTAGGGGCCTGACCGGCAGTCTGTGCCATCGAATTCAAATCCTGGGAGCAAAGCCGCTTGGGCGCAACCGATCACGTCGCCGACGCACCTGTCGTCACCCGTTTTGCGCCTTCGCCGACCGGATTCCTGCACATCGGCGGCGCGCGCACCGCGCTGTTCAACTGGCTTTTCGCGCGCCACCATGGTGGCAAGTTCCTGCTGCGGATCGAGGATACCGATCGCGCGCGTTCGACGCAGCCTGCGATCGATGCCATCCTCGACGGGATGCGCTGGCTCGGCCTCGACTGGGACGATGATGCGGTGTTCCAGTTTGCGCGCGCCGATCGCCATGCCGAGGTCGCGCAGGCGATGCTGGCGAACGGCCATGCCTATCGCTGCTACCTGACGTCCGAAGAACTGGTGGAGATGCGCGCAAAGGCGCAGGCCGAAAAACGCCCGTTCCGGGTCGAGAGCCCGTGGCGCGACGCCGATCCCGCGACCGCGCCGGATCTGCCCGCGGTCGTCCGGCTGAAGGCGAACCGCGAAGGCGCGACGACGATTTCCGACCGGGTTCAGGGCGACGTCACCGTCCAGAATGCGGAGATCGACGACTTCGTGCTGCTGCGCTCGGACGGCACGCCGACCTATATGCTTGCGGTCGTCGTCGACGATCACGACATGGGCGTGACCCACGTCATTCGCGGCGACGATCATCTGAACAACGCGTTTCGCCAACTGGGCATCATCCGCGCGATGGGCTGGGCTGAGCCGGTCTATGCCCATGTTCCGCTGATTCACGGTGCCGATGGGGCGAAACTGTCAAAACGCCACGGCGCGCTGGGGGTAGAGGCGTATCGCGACGAAATGGGTGTGCTGCCCGAAGCCCTCAGCAATTACCTGCTCCGACTGGGCTGGGGACATGGCGACGAAGAATTCATCCCCCGTGAACGCGCGGTCGAACTGTTCGATCTGTGGGGCGTCGGTAAATCACCAAGCCGGTTCGATCTGAAAAAGCTGGAAAACCTCAACGGTCATTACATCCGTGATGCCGATGATACGCGCTTGGCCGATCTCGTCGCGGCAAAGCTGGATTTCGAACTCAGCGAATCGCAGCGCGATCTGTTGCGCCGCGCCATGCCCGAACTCAAACCCCGCGCCGCCAATCTGAGCGACCTGGCAGATGGATCGCGTTTTCTTTTTCGCGCACGACCGCTTGAAATGGACGCGGATGCAGCAAAACTAATGGAAGGCAGCGTCCCCGCTCTACTCGCCAGCCTCCACGCCGAACTTGACGCGCTGGACAGGTGGGATACGGAGGCGCTCGAAACGGCGGTACGTGAGGTCGCGACCCGCGAAGCGGTCAAACTGGGGGCAGTGGCTCAGCCGCTTCGCGCTGCATTGACCGGTCGCAAGACCTCACCCGGCATCTTCGACGTGCTCGTCCTCCTGGGGCGCGACGAAAGCCTGGGGCGCATCGCCGATCAGATGGCGGCTTGAAGCCGCCAACCGAAAACAGGGAAAGGACCACCGATCGATGACCGATAGCGCCAAGCTGACCGCCCAGGGCAAGGATTTCGATTATAAAGTCCTGCAGGGCAGCGTCGGCCCCGAAGTGGTCGATATCCGCAAGCTGTATGCCGATACCGGCATGTTCACCTATGATCCCGGCTTCACCTCGACCGCGTCGTGCGAATCCGGGCTCACCTATATCGACGGCGATCAGGGCATCCTGCTCCACCGCGGTTATCCGATCGACCAGCTCGCCGAAAAATCGAGCTTCATGGAAGTCGCCTATCTGCTGCTCAACCACGAGCTGCCATCGGGCGACGAGCTGAACCATTTCAACAACACCATCACGCGCCACACGATGCTGCACGAGCAGCTCGCGCAATTCTATCGCGGCTTCCGTCGCGACGCGCATCCGATGGCGATCATGTGCGGTGTCGTAGGCGCACTGTCGGCCTTTTATCACGACTCCACCGACATTTCGGACCCGCACCAGCGCATGGTCGCCAGCCACCGGCTGATCGCCAAGATGCCGACGATCGCGGCGATGGCGTACAAGTACAGCGTCGGCCAGCCCTTCCTCTATCCCGACAATTCGCTGTCCTATACCGGCAATTTCCTGCGTATGACCTTCGGCGTTCCGGCCGAGGATTACGAAGTCGATCCGGTGATCGAATCGGCGATGGACAAGATTTTCATCCTCCACGCCGATCACGAACAGAATGCCTCGACCTCGACCGTGCGTCTGGCGGGGTCTTCGGGTGCCAACCCGTTCGCGTGCATCGCGGCCGGAATCGCGTGTCTGTGGGGTCCGGCGCATGGCGGTGCCAACGAAGCCGCGCTCAACATGCTGCGCGAAATCGGCACCCCCGACAAGATCCCGGAGTATATCGCCCGCGCCAAGAACAAGGAAGATCCATTCCGCCTGATGGGTTTCGGCCACCGCGTGTACAAGAATTTCGATCCGCGCGCGAAAGTGCTGTCCAAGGCGGCGACCGAAGTGCTCGACAAGCTGGGCATGAGCGATCCGGTGCTCGACACCGCGCGCGAACTCGAACGCATCGCGCTAGAGGACGATTATTTCGTCGAGAAGAAACTGTACCCCAATGTCGATTTCTATTCGGGCGTCATCCTGTCGGCGATCGGTTTCCCGACCAGCATGTTCACCGCCTTGTTCGCGCTTGCCCGCACCGTCGGCTGGGTGGCACAGTGGAACGAGATGATCAGCGATCCCGCGCAGAAAATCGGTCGCCCGCGCCAGCTCTATACCGGGCCGACGCAGCGCGATTACGTGCCCGTGGGTCAGCGCTGATGCGCACGCTCAGGCCAATCCTGGTCTGGGTCGGCATGGCCCTGTTCGTCGCCGGCGCGTTCTTCATGCTCCAGGGGCTGGGAATCATTTCCTGGCCCGCCGACAGCTTCATGGTCGGCGATCAGGTCTGGGTGATGAACGGTGCACTGCTGGGCGTCGGCGGGTTGGTGCTGATCCTGATCGCGCGGCGAATTAGGGGGTAACGCCCCACCGCCGTGCTGGGGTCAGGCTACGGACAGGGTGAAGCTGAACTTAGCGCCCTCACCCGGCATCGACTCTACTGAGATATCGCCCCCCATCGCCCGCGCCAGACGCCGCGAGATATAAAGGCCGAGTCCACTGCCCCCCGGCTCGCTCGGGTCCACCCGCGCGAACTTTTCGAAAATCCGCGCCTGATCCTCGGGCGCGATGCCCTTGCCGCTGTCGATCACCGACACGCGCACGACATCGCCATCGCGCGCTCCGCTCAGCACCACCGTGCTGCCTTCCGGGGAATAGCGCACCGCATTACCGATCAAATTGACCATAACCTGCAACGCGCGGCGAAACTCACCGCTCGCGGGCAAAGCCGAACCCAGCCCGCTGCGGTCGATGCGTACCCTGGCCTCGGCAGAGCGCACCGACAGCAATCCCGCCGCGCGTGCCGCGACATCGGCTAGGTCGATCTCCTCCCGCCGCGCCTCGAAATTCGGCCGTTCGATCGCCTGCAAATCGACCAGATCGTCGACCAGTCCCAGCAAATGCCGCCCCGCCGCCGCGATATCGCTCGCATAATCGGCATATTCCTCGGCCAGCGGGCCATCGAGCCGCTCGGCAATGCTGTCGGCATTGGCGACGATCCGCCCCAGCGGCAGGCGCAGCGCCTTGTCGAGCCGGGTGCCGAAAATGTCGCCGAAACCTTCGCGCGGGGACTCATTTGCCTCAACCCGTCGCGCCGCGCCGCGAAAGCCGACCAACCGTCCGACGCTGTCGATCATCGGGCTACCCGACAGGGTCACCGCCGCGCCGTTGGTGCGCACCACGGCGGGCTGCCCGTCGAATGGCGCATGCCCGGCCAGCGCCTCCAGCATCGGCACACCGCCCGCCTCGGTTTCGCCTAACGTGAACAATCGCGTGATCGGCGCTCCGATCGCATCGGCCATATCGGCCCCGCGCGATACGAACCGCAATCGCAACTGCGCATCGGTTTCCCAGGTC
This sequence comes from Sphingomonas sp. AX6, assembly GCF_902506605.1. Lineage (GTDB taxonomy): Bacteria > Pseudomonadota > Alphaproteobacteria > Sphingomonadales > Sphingomonadaceae > Sphingomonas. Next base: position 2,280,412 of record NZ_LR733979.1, on the reverse strand, counting down.
CAGTCGGCGTCCGCTGCCAGGAAATCCGCTTCGCGCCGCGCAGTCATGACCACGGCATCCCCGGTGGTATGCAACCGCCATCCGGCCACGGTCAGCCGAACGCCGTCAGCGTCGGGCTCGGCGCGCACCAGCAATTCGACATCGTCGTCGCCATCCGCCACCGCCACCTGACGCGCGATCGGAATGTCCAGACGATACGCTAGCCGGACGATCGCCGCGATCGGCGGCACCGCAAAGGGTGCGCCCTCAGCCCCCCCCGCCTCTTCGTTCAAACTGCGCAACCGGTCGTCGGCCTCGATCAACCGGCCCTCGGCATCGAACCGTGCGAACGATTGTGGTGTGGCAGAACCCAGCGCGCTCATGCGATGCCCCGCTGGCGCAACAGGTGAAGCGTATCGCGAAACGCATGCGGCAATCGTATCTCGGCAACCGCCGCCGCCGCCGCTTCGACCGGTACTGCCATCACCAGATCGAGCGTATCGGCAAAGGCGTCGGTCGATCGACGCGCATCGGCTTCGCACAACAAAAAACCCACCCGCGCGATTGCGCGCCGATCGAACCCGAGCGCCCGCAGCGTCAGCCACAGCCGCTCCCCTTCGGGATCGAGCAGCAATTCTCGCACGACGGAGTAATCGGTCGCCATCGCCCGCGCAATCAACGCCGTCGCCAGGCTCAGCCGCCGGTCGTCCAGCGCCTCCACTACCAAAACCGGCAATTCGTTTGCATCGAGATGCATCGCCTTGGCCAGCCGCATCGCGGTCGCCTCCAGCGGATGGACTTCGCCGATCGAACCCACCACCTGCGCCGCTGCATGGGCTAGCGCCGCGTCGAGCACCGGGTCGTAGGGCAAATGGCCGCGCAGGATCGCCGCCATCGGCCACGCGAGATGCGCGCGCAGCGCTGAGGGAAGGTCTCCGGTCGATGGCTCGCCCTCGATCTCCGCTCGCCGCGCGGCATCCGCCGTCATCAGCGCGCGTGCGGCATCGGCGATCTTGGCATCGCGCGACCCGGCCAACCGCAGCACCAACCCCGGCGCATCGGCGTCCCCCGATGCGTCGATCGGCAATCGCTCGGTCAGCAACGCTTCTCCGACACGGCCCAGCACTTCCTCGATCAATGCGGTTTCGGACAGGATTCCGCCATCGGCCAGCGCGCTGGTCATGTCGATTTTCGCCGCCGACACTTGCGCCGCCGCCTCGTTCGCGCCGCGCTCGGTCAAATCGCCGACCGCTCGCGCACGGATCATCGCGTCCAGCGCACCGACGATGCCATCCAGACAAGCCGCCGCCGCGGTTCGCGTACGATCGTCCAGCCGAACGTCCCCGTCGGACAACAGATCGCGGACCTCCGCCGCGCGCCGCCTGCGCGCGCGCGCCGACGCAGTCGCAGCGCGTGCGAACAAGGCGTTGGCGTGGGTGTCGTCACCGCTACCCACATCGATCGAAGGACCGGACATGGCCCGATCCCTAGCGCGGATAGCGTTAAGAACGCTCTAAGCCTTTTGCCGCAGCGACTCGATTTTCGCAGCCAGCGTCGCGGCGGCATAAGCCGCTACCGCTGCCAATCCGGCAATCGGATATCCGGCGACGACCGGTACGGCGAGCAGCAACAGATAGGCCGCGGGGGTGCCGTGCCAAACGCGCGAGGGCGCGGGCACGCGCTCGGCCATTGCCGCGAACGCGACGAGGGCCAGCGCCAGGATCATCGCCGTGGGGAGTGCGACGCTCGACGAAATCGCCGCGCCCGCCGCGAGTACGACCACCCCCGCCAGCGCCGGAACCGCCGCGTCATGGAGGCGCGCACGGCGATCCTCTCCACGCAACGACGCGAGCAGCGCGCCCGTCGAGAACAGCGCCGCAGCGACCAGCGCCACCGGAAAGGCATAGCGCACATGGCCCAGGGCGATTCCCGCCAGCACCCCGGCGGCAACCACAACACCGCCTGCGATCAGGCTCCAATCAGGCACCCCGCGAGCGACGAGGCGCGGCAGCAGCAAGCGGCTGATGGGGGTGAAGAAGAACCGATCGGCCCAACCACGCCGCTGACCTGCAAGCGCCGCAATCACTGCATTCGACCGGGTGGCCAGCGCCGCACCCGCGCGCTCGATGCCGTGGCCGGACTTCGCGGCATCGGCGGGCAGGCGCATCTGGCGCGCACCCGATTGCACCGCGATCCGAAGCAGCGTCGATTGAAAATCATATTCGCGCGGCATCGCGGCGATCTCACCCAGCCGACCCGCGCCGATCTTGGCAATCCCGGCCCAGCAATGCGCGGCGTCGATGCGCTCGACGGCGGGGGCGGAGCCGTCATCCTCGGTGATCAGCAGCGTGTCCGACGATGCGCCTGCCATCCGAGCCGTAACCTCGTCGGTGGTGACCAGCGAATCGGCGAACACCACGACTTCGGCCAGCGGATGCGCCTTGGCCGCGGCTTCCTGCGCCGATCGCACCATATCGACGGTGACGCCGCGCCGCTTGATCCGGCTGACCGCGCCCAGCAAGGCGGGCGTGACGCGCGACACCGCAACCAATATATGCTGCGCCCCCGCAGCAATCAGCAACCGCGCCTGATATTCGACCAATGACATGCCGCCGAACGGCAGCGTCGCCGCCAGCGTATCGGGGCGGTCGTCGGCATCCTCGGTCGCAAAAATCAGGCCTGCTAGCATGGGCTTGGCGATAGTGCGTGGAATGCGGGCAGGCAATCGCGGGCACCGCCACGATTAAAAATACCGTTCGTGCTGAGCAAATCGGTTCGATCGGTGGCGTTTATCGCCGTTCGAATTCGCTGTGCTCCTGCGAACGCAGGAGCGGTGGCCACGAGCGATTGCCGATCTCGCCAACGCTCCTGCGTTCGCAGGAGCACATGCTTTTGATCGAAGGAAATATCCACTCTCAATATCGCAGATATCTGCGCCGAGCCTCAACCCACGCCTTCTCGTCGGGCACCGTCAGCGCATCCAAATCGGCGGCAACCGCCCCCGCATCATCCACCCATTCGCGCAAGCCCGGACCGCCATTGATGACGTCGATCGCAAGCTTGCCGAATTCATATTCATATTCGAAATCGCGCCATAGCGAATAATCCGGATAGAGCGACCGAATCGCCTTGAACGCCAGCGCCTGCAACCGCCACGGGCGGAACGCCGGGTGATCGTAGAAGCCGCCCTCGGCATGGATATGCACGCCCGAACACAAAGCGTGGACATGCTTGTGAAAGGTCGGCTCGAAACTGATCTCGCGCAGCGCACAACCGGTGAGCCACTCCGGCGCGATCCGCCGCATCTCGGCGATCACATCCCGGGCGACGATGTCGGGTGCCCCGAACAACTCCAGCGGCCGCGTGGTGCCGCGTCCTTCGGACAACGTCGTTCCCTCCAGCATCACCGTGCCCGCATAGGCCCGCGCCATATTGATATTCGCGGCATTCGGGCTGGGATTGATCCACACGCGCTCGACCGGCCAGCCGAATCCCGGCGCTGCATCGGGTTCATAGCCCGTCATTTCGATGACGCGGTAATCGACGTTTAGTTTGAAATGATCGACGAACCAGTGTCCGAGTTCACCCAATGTCAGCCCGTGCCGCATCGGCATTGGCCCCGCGCCGACGAAGCTTTCCCAACCGGCCAGCAAGGTCATCCCCTCGACCGGGCGCCCGGCGGGATTGGGGCGATCGAGCACCCACACCGACTTGCCGTGTGCCGCCCCGGCTTCGAGCATATAGAGCAGGGTCGTGATGAACGTGTAGATGCGACAGCCCAGATCCTGGAGATCGACCAGTACGACGTCGAATGTCCCCATCGACTGACCCGTCGGGCGGCGGACTTCGCCATAAAGGCTGAATACGGGCACGCCATGGACCGGATCGTCGAAATCCGGCGACTCCATCATGTTGTCCTGCTTGTCGCCGCGTAAGCCATGCTGCGGCCCGAACGCGGCAGTGACGTTAACGCCCGCCGCGATCAGCGCGTCCAGGCTGTGGGTCAGGTCCGCCGTCACCGACGCCGGATGCGCGACCAGCGCCACGCGCTTGCCCTTGAGTTCCGCCAATAGCCCCGGGCTCGCGAGCAGCCGATCGATACCGAATTGCATGTCAGCCGACTGCCGGGAGTTCCAACGCGAAGCAAGTCGCATCGTGGAAATCCGGCGCGCCTTCAGGGTGTTTCAGCGCCCAATAGGATTTGGTCCCGTCCTTTTCCTCGATTACGGTCGTCAGTCCGACATGCCAGTCGACATCGGCTAGGTCAGGATAGGCCGACAAATCGACCGTCACGTTCATCCCGTCTGCTGTGCGCTCAATCATCGGCACACCCGGCGCATCCCGCATTCCCGCGCGGTGCGCATCGAAACTATAGGATGCCCAGTCGGTCGACGGAGAGAAGTTGAACTCATGATATCCGATCACGCCCGCTGGCTGTATGAACACTTCGAAACAGGTTGTCTGCCAAAGGCCGTCGCGGCGCTCGCCGGTCGCGAGCTTGGGGAAAACAATCGCACCCGCATCGCCATCTATTCGATAGCCGAGCGTCATTAGGTTCAAGGTGCGGATGGCGGAAACCGACAGCGACATGGCCGCGACCGGTAGCGTTTCGGAATGGGGGCGAAGCGAGGACATCGCGGCAGCCTATCGTGGTTCTTACCGCGCTGCCAGCTATGCCGCGCGGGGATGACGGCTGCCCTGTTCGGCGATATGGCACCGTCATCATGACCGAACACACCTCCGACCTGCTCCGCCTGCTGTCCAGCCGCGGTTACATCCACCAGATGACCGATGCGACGGCGCTCGATGCACTTGCGGCAAAGCAGATCGTGCCCGGCTATATCGGTTTTGATCCGACCGCGCCGTCGCTGCATGTCGGCAGCCTGGTTCAGATCATGATGCTGCGCCGGATGCAGCAGGCCGGGCACAAGCCGATCGTGCTGATGGGCGGCGGCACCGGCAAGGTCGGCGATCCCAGTTTCAAGGACGAGGCACGCCGGTTGATGACCGGCGACACGATCGCGTCGAATATCGCGTCGATCAAGACGGTGTTCGAGCGCTTCCTGACCATCGGGGACGGGCCGACCGACGCGGTGATGCTCGACAATGCCGACTGGCTCGACAAGCTCGAATATATTCCGTTCCTGCGCGACATCGGCCAGCATTTTTCGGTCAACCGGATGCTCAGCTTCGATTCGGTCAAGCTCCGGCTGGACCGCGAACAGTCGCTCAGCTTCCTCGAATTCAATTACATGATTCTTCAGGCTTACGACTTTCTGGAACTGTCGCGGCGGAATGCCTGTCGCCTTCAGATGGGCGGGTCGGACCAGTGGGGGAATATCGTCAACGGCGTCGAACTGGCGCGCCGCGTCGATGGGACCGAGGTTTACGGGCTGACCACGCCGCTGATCACCACCGCCGATGGTGGCAAGATGGGCAAGACGATGGCGGGCGCGGTGTGGCTCAACGCCGAGCAACTGTCGGCCTATGATTATTGGCAGTTCTGGCGGAACACCGACGACCGCGACGTGGGCCGGTTCATGCGACTGTTCACCGACTTGCCGCTCGACGAGATCGCGCGCTTCGAATCGCTGTCGGGGGCAGAGATCAACGAGGCGAAGAAAATCCTCGCCGATGCCGCAACGGCGATGTGCCGGGGGGAGGACGCCGCCCGCGACGCGGCCGAGACCGCGCGCAAGACCTTCGAGGAAGGCAGCGGCGGCGACGCCCTGCCGAGCCACAGCGTCGGCAGCGACTCGATCGGCATCGTCGATGCGCTGATCGCGCTGGGCCTGGCCGCATCGAAGGGGGAGGCCCGCCGCCTGATTACGGGCGGCGGCGCGCGGATCGACGGAGAGAAAGTCGATAGCGAAGCCGCGATGGTTACCCTTGGCGACCAGCCGGTAAAGATTTCGGCAGGCAAGAAGAACCACGGTCTGCTGACCCGCTGACATGGTTTCGCCCGCGTAAACCGCTTTGTCTCATAAGGCGTTAGCCGCATTCCTTGGCGATCGCTTCACGGAATACCGGTTACCGTTACCGGGACTGGAAACCTTCTCGGGGTAGGCATGGCGCATAATCTTGCCCTTGCGGCACAGGAACGACGCGAAGCGGACCGCGACGAGGTCCATTTCCGCGCGCGTGCCTACGGCCCCGATGCCCAGCCGCTCGAACTGCTGATCGTCAACATGTCGCCGCACGGGTTGATGGCGCGGTGCGAGGCGGAGTTGAGCGAGGGTCAGCGACTGCGGCTTGGGCTGCCCGGCGCGGGTATCCTGACCGCCGAAATTCGCTGGGCGCTGGGCGGTCGTATCGGCTGCCATTTCGCCACCGCGATCGACCGCGCGACCTATTACGAGACGCTGGCCGCGATGCTGCGGCGCTAAGAACCAGAACATCCGTTTGGGCGGTCACCCCGCCCTGAGCAGCCCCACCGCGGCATCGCGTTCGAACAGATAGAGCGCCAGCCGCGCCGCCTGTCCCCGCTCCCCCTGCAGCCCGCCGTCGCGGTCGATCAGCAAGCGGGCATCGTCGTTCGCCGATTGCAGCAGCGCCGTCAGCGCCTCGGCATCGGCCAGCCTGAATTGCGCTTCCCCCGATTGCCGCGTGCCCAGCAATTCACCCGCGCCGCGTAGTCGCAAATCCTCCTCCGCGATTCGAAACCCGTCATTGCTCTCGCGCATCAACGCCAAACGCGCGCGCGACGTCTCGCTCAAATGATTGCCGCGCAACAACAGACAGATCGACTTGCCCCCGCCCCGCCCCACACGCCCGCGCAACTGATGCAACTGGGCAAGGCCGAAGCGGTCGGCATGTTCGATCACGATCAGTCGCGCGTTCGGCACATCGACCCCGACCTCGATCACCGTCGTCGCCACCAGCACGCCGATTTCGCCGCTGGCAAAACGCGCCATCACCGCGTCCTTCTCCGGCCCTTTCATCCGCCCGTGGATGACGCCCACCCGGTCGCCGAACCGCACCCGCAGCGTCTCAGCCCGATATTCAGCAGCGGCCAGATCGCTTTTCTCGCTTTCCTCGACCAGCGGACACACCCAATAGGCCTGCCCCTTGTCGGACAGGTGGCGCGCCAAGCCGTCGACCACCTCGTCCAGCCGTTCCTCCGACACCACCCGCGTTTCAATCGGCTCGCGTCCCGGCGGCATTTCATCCAACCGGCTGACGTCCATTTCGCCATATTGCGCCAGCGTCAGCGTGCGCGGGATGGGCGTGGCAGTCATCACCAGTAGGTGCGGCGGCACTTTTGCCTTGGCTTGCAACATCATCCGCTGCGCGACTCCGAAGCGGTGCTGCTCGTCGACCACGACCAATCCAAGATCGCGGTAGTCGACGCCTGCCTGAAAGATCGCATGGGTGCCAATCAGGATGTGGATCGCGCCCGACGCGACCCCCATCAACGTCGCCTCGCGCACGCGACCCTTGTCGCGCCCGGTCAGGATCGCAACCTCGACCCCGGTGCCCGCGAGTTGCCGCGACAACGTATCGTAATGCTGGCGCGCGAGGATTTCGGTCGGGGCAAGCAGCGCGCCTTGCGCCCCGCCCTCGACCGCGACGAGCAGCGCCATCAGCGCCACCAACGTCTTGCCCGACCCGACATCGCCCTGGAGCAGCCGGAGCATGGGGCGGGTCTGTGCCATGTCGCCCTCGATCTCGGCGATCGTCCGGCTCTGCGCACCGGTCGGTGAATAGGGCAGCTTGAGCAAGTCGCACAGCCGCCCGTCGCCGGTCAGCGGCCGTCCGCGTTTGGCGCGCGCTTCACCACGAACCAGCAGCAGCGCGAGCTGGTTGGCGAACACCTCGTCATAGGACAATCGCTCTCGCGCCTTTGCGTCCGCCGGGTCGGTATGGATGCGGGCGAGCGCGTCGCGCCAGTCCGGCCAATCGTGGCGCGCCTTCAATCCCGGCTCGATCCATTCGGGCAAGACCGGTGCGCGCTCGATCGCTTGCGCCGCGAGTTGCGCAATCCGCTTCGACGTGATGCCTTCGGACAGCGGATAGATCGCTTCGCGCTCGGCCTGCCCGCCGGCTTCGTCGGGCGGCAGAACCTCTGGATGCACGATCTGGAGTTCCTGGCCGTATAGGTCGAGCCGCCCCGATACCCAGCGCGTTTCGCCGATCGGAAGCTGCTTCCTCGCCCATCCCGAATTGCCGCCGAAGAACACCAGGCTGACGATGTTGCCGTGTTTGTCGGCGGCATGGACGCGGGTCGGCGCGCTGCGCGAATGGCCGGAGCGATATTCGGTGGGCGTCAGCAGGATGGCGATCGTTCGCCCGGCGTCCGCCATATCGAGTTCGTCGCGCGGCAGGCGGTCAATCCAGCCGCTGGGCAGGTGAAACGCGACATCCACCGCGCGCGACAGGCGCAGTTTTTCGAGCGGCTTGGCCAGCGCCGGGCCGACACCCTTCAACGCGGTGATTTCGGCGAATAGCGGGTTGAGGATTTCGGGACGCATTACGAACGGGATTAGGACATCCCGTGCTCCTGCGAAAGCTGGAGCGTTGACAACAGGGCACATCGCTATCGGCCAACGCTCCTGCATTCGCAGGAGCACTGGTGTTTTGAGGCGTCGCCCCCTATCTCGCCCCGAACCCTTTCACCGACGGTCGCCAATTCGCGCCCGGCGGCTATCGCCTATGGGAGCCGATATGGACCGCGACATCCGCCTGAAACGCCTGCGCTTTCGCGCCTGGCATCGCGGCACCAAGGAAGCCGACCTGCTGATCGGCGGCTTTTTCGACACGCACTCCGAACGCTGGGACGACGCGCAGATCGACCTGTTCGAGCGACTGCTGGAGGAACAGGATGTCGATATCATGGCCTGGGCGATGGGCACCCAGCCCGTGCCTCCGCACTATCGCGGTACCTTGATGAAGGCGCTGGAGGCGTTGAACTACATCCCGATCGCGCGTTAGCCGCACACACCCCATCACCCGAACTTGTTCCGGGGTCCACCGAGCCGCACGCGAAACGCCTGAAAATCATCGACCAACCCCGCCGCACGGTGGACCCCGGCACTTCGGCCGGGGTGACGAAGAGAGCGAAATGCCCGACCTGCAAGCCATCCTCCGCGCTACGAAACCGCTGACGCTGTCCGGTGTCCCGACCGGTTTCCTGCCGTCGCTGCTCGCCGACCTGGCACGCGCGTCGGCGTCGGGCGCGGTCTATATCGCGCCCGACGAGGCGGCGATGCGGTCGGTGGCGTCCACCGCGCCCTTCTTCGCGCCCGAGCTTGAGATTGTCCAGATTCCCGCCTGGGACTGCCTGCCCTATGACCGCGCCTCGCCAACGCTGCGAGTAATGTCGGAGCGGCTGGCGGCGCTTCACCAGCTGCAGGCTCCGTCGAAAAAGCCGCGGCTGATCCTGACGACCGTCAATGCCGCAACCCAGCGGACGCTGACCCGCTTCCGCATCCGCCAGTTGGTCGCGCGGCTGGAGCCGGGGGCGCGGATCGGGCTCGACAAGCTGGCGACTTTGCTGTCGTCCAACGGCTATGTCCGCGTGAACACCGTCAACGACGCGGGCGAATTCGCCATCCGCGGCGGTCTGGTCGATCTGTTTCCCAGCGGATCGGAAAGCGGGCTGCGGCTCGACTTTTTCGGCGACGAGATCGAAAGCGTCCGCACCTTCGACCCCGCCGACCAGCGCACCACGGGACGCGTCCCCGGCTTCACGCTGCTTCCCGCGTCCGAAACGCTGCTCGACGAGGAATCGATCAAGCGGTTCCGGTCGCGATACCGCGAGAAATTCGGCGCGACCGCGACCGGTGACCCGCTCTATCAGGCGATTTCCGAGGGGCGTCGCCTGGCGGGGATGGAACACTGGCTGCCCTTGTTCGAGGACAAGCTGGAGACTTTGTTCGACCACCTGCCCGACGACGCGGTGGTGATCCGCGACGCGGGCGTTCCCGCGGCGTCCGAAAGCCGGTTCGAATCGATCGCCGATTATCAGGCCAACCGCGTCCGCGCACAATCGAGCGATCCGGGCAGTTATCGCCCGCTTGGCCAGGACCAGCTCTACCTGCTCGCCGACGAGTGGGCCACGCGGCTGAGCGATGCCGCCGCGCATTTGACCACCAGTTTCCACCAGCCCGATACCGCCGACACGCTGGAATTCGGCGTCGATGGTCCGCGCGACTTCGCGCCGGAACGTGCGTCGGGCGTCAACCTGTACGAAGCCGTCGTCGATCACATCGCCGGGCTGCGCGAGGCGGGCAAGAAGCCGGTGCTCGCCAGCTATTCGGTCGGCGCGCGCGAACGCTTGCTCGGACTGCTCGCCGATCACGGCCTGCCCGGCGGCAAGATCGCCGACGACTGGCAGGAAGCGCTCGGCATTGCCGACACGGGTAAGTCCGCTGGCACGGCGATGATCGTGCTGCCGCTGGAGCACGGCTTTACCGCGCCGGGCGTCGCGGTGCTGACCGAACAGGACATGCTGGGCGACCGGCTGATCCGACGGACCAAGCGCCGCAAATCCGCCGACGCCTTCCTGTCCGAACTCGCCACCTTGTCGCCCGGCGATCTGGTGGTCCATTCCGACCATGGCATCGGCCGCTATGAAGGGCTGACCCAAATTCCGGTCGGCCAAAGCCCGCATGATTGCGTCGCGCTGACCTATCTCGGCGGCGACAAACTCTACGTACCGGTCGAAAATCTCGAAGTCCTCTCCCGCTACGGATCGGCGGAGGACACTGCCCAGCTCGACAAGCTTGGCGGTGAGGGATGGCAGCGCCGCAAGAGCCGGATGAAGGATCGCATCCGCGAGATCGCGGGCGAACTCATGGCCACCGCTGCCGCGCGCGCGCTGCGCCAGGCCGATGTCGCCGAACCCGATTCGAGCGGTTACCCGGCGTTCGTCGATCGCTTCCCCTTCAACGAAACCGACGATCAGGATCGCGCGATCTCCGAAGCGCTGGACGATCTGGCGGCGGGCAAGCCGATGGACCGCCTGATCGTCGGCGATGTCGGTTTCGGCAAGACCGAGGTTGCGCTGCGCGCCGCCTTCGTCGCGGCGATGGCCGGAATGCAGGTCGCGATCGTGTGTCCGACGACCCTACTCGCGCGCCAACACTTTATGAACTTCACGACGCGGTTCGAAGGCTTCCCGCTCAAGGTCGGGCGCCTGTCGCGGCTGGTTCCCGCGAACGAAGCCAAGGCCGTCAAGGAAGGCATTTCCGACGGCACGCTCGACATCGTCGTCGGCACCCATGCGCTGCTGTCGAAGGGGATCGATTTCAAACGGCTGGGGCTGGTCGTGGTCGACGAGGAGCAGCGCTTCGGCGTCACCCACAAGGAACGGTTGAAGGCGCTGAAGGCCGATGTCCATGTCCTGACGCTGACCGCGACGCCGATCCCACGCACGCTGCAAATGGCGATGTCGGGCCTGCGCGAATTGTCGGTGATTCAAACCCCGCCGGTCGATCGTCTGGCGGTGCGCACCTACATCATGCCGTGGGATCCTGTGGTGTTGCGAGAGGCGTTGCTGCGCGAACATTATCGCGGCGGGCAGAGCTTCGTCGTCACGCCGCGCATTGCTGACCTGCCCGATATCGAGGAGTTCTTGCGGCACGAGGTCCCCGAAATCCGCTACGTCATCGCGCACGGCCAGATGGCGCCGCAACAGGTCGAGGAGCGGATGAGCGCGTTCTACGACAAGAAGTTCGAAGTGCTCGTCTCCACCTCGATCATCGAAAGCGGCATCGACATTCCGAGCGCCAACACGATGATCGTCAATCGCGCCGATCGCTTCGGCCTCGCCCAGCTCTACCAACTTCGCGGGCGCGTCGGCCGCGCCAAGACGCGCGCCTATGCCTATATGGTCACCCCGCCCGAGCGGATGATGACCGATGCCGCGGAGAAGCGGCTGCGCGTGCTGTCCGACCTCGATTCGCTGGGTGCGGGGTTCCAACTCGCGAGCCACGATCTGGACATTCGCGGGGCCGGCAATCTGCTCGGCGACGAGCAGTCGGGGCATATCCGCGAAGTCGGGTTCGAGCTGTACCAGTCGATGCTGGAAGAGGCGATCATGGACGCCAAGTCGGGCGGGCTCGACAAGCGGCCCAAGGATTTCTCGCCCCAGATCACGGTCGATGCCCCGATCATGATTCCGGAGGATTACGTCCCCGACCTCGACCTGCGCATGGGACTCTATCGCCGCCTGAACGAAGTCGAGGACCGTCGCGCGATCGAAGGGTTCGCGGCCGAACTGATCGACCGGTTCGGCAAACTGCCCGAAGCAACGCAGAATCTGCTGACGCTGATCGAGGCGAAGCTGAACGCGAAAAAGGCATGCGTCGCGAAGCTGGACGTCGGGCCGAAGGGCGCGCTGGTCACCTTCCACGACGATCAGTTCCCGAACGTCGAGGGGCTGCTCGCCTATGTCGCGCGGCTGGACGGTACGGCACGGTTGCGGCCGGATATGAAGCTGGTGGTGACGCGCGCCTGGGGCGACCCGCAAGCGCGGCTCAACGCCGCCCTCCAGATTTCGAGAGGGCTGGCAAAGGCGGCGAGCTGATCCAAAAACCGTCATCCCAGCGAAAGCTGGGATATCATGCCGAATCCGAGCGATCCCTCGCCTGATATCCCAGCTTTCGCTGGGATGACGCACCTTGTTATTTCGCCAAAAACGCCTTCACCTCTTGCTGGAAGCGCACCGGCTGGTCCCACATGATGAAGTGCGCGGCATCGGGTATCCGCTTCAACGTCGCACCTTTGAGCGTCGCATAGGATGCCTGATAATAGCCATCCATCTGCGCGTCGGACAGCGGCACGCCCTTCGGAGTCACATAGAGCACCGTCGTCGGCGCGGTGATCCGCGGAAGCTCGGGGCGAAGGTCGGTCACCACCAGCTCGCGATATGCCCGCGCCGACACATCGGTATCCGACTTAGCCGAATCCTCCAGCGCGCCTGCGCGCATCGATTCGGTATTGATCATCCCCGCAATGACCGCATCGCGCTGGGTTTTGCGAGTGACCTCGTCCGACTTGGTCATCTGGGCGAAAATCCCATCGGCGATCGGCTTCACGCTTTCCGCCGTCGCGTTCGGCCCGCCGAACATCGCGCCGATGAAGGGAAACATGTCCACCACCATCAGCTTCGACACCGACGCCGGATGCCGCGCGGCCAGCATCATGCCCATCGTCCCGCCCATCGAATGGCCGATGACCGCGGGCGCCGCCAGCTTGTTGACCGCGATATAGCGCGCCAGTTCCTCGGCCACCGGTGCAGCGACGGTATCGCCCGTGGCATTGCCGCCCGCAGGCGCACCCGCAAAGCCGGCGACCTGCACCAGGTGATAACGGTAGCCGGGAACGGCGGAGATAATCTCCTTCCAGACGCGCGGGCTCGACGACAGGCCGGGGATCAGGATCACGTCCTTGCCTTGCCCCGTGGTCGTCACGCTGATGCGGTCCGACTTAAACGCCTGCGCGCTCGCCACGCCGGGCATCAGCGCCGCCACCGAAACCGCCGCCATCACTGCCAGCATGTTGCGTCGAATCATTCGTCCCTCCCCTTGCTCCGCGCCGACGCTATCGCGCCTCCACATCCGCATCCAGCGCAACGCCCCGTTCCTCGGCAAGCAATTCCTGTTCGAAATTTTCGCGCGCCATGACGAATTGCCCCGAAAATCTGCCAAAGCGCCATTCGCCCGTAATTTCGGTCCCGTCATCGGCAATCGTTCCGCTGTAGTCCACCGAGTGCGCACAATGCGCCGCCCCGTCATACTGCTTCACGAACCGAACCGCATCGCCGTCGCGCGCGCCGCTGACATAAGCGTTCAGCACCCCGGCATCGCCGAAATCGTCGGGCTCGCTGGTGGTGCCCGAAATGCTGCCACCAACCTCTTCCAGATGGGCGATGAAGCGATTGGGATAGACCCCGAAGGTTCCGGCAAAGCGCCCGTACCACACCCCGCTGACATCGCGCTTGTCGGTCATGCCCCCTCGACGAACGCGATCAGCCCGGCACTGTCCATCGGCTCGGCGCACAGATAGCCCTGGAAATACTGGCACCCTTCCGCTGCCAGCAAATCGAGCTGCTGCTCGCTCTCAACCCCCTCGGCGATCACCGCAAGGCCCAGCGAACGGGCCATTTCGATGACGCCGCGCACCACGACCCGGTCGCGTGGGCTACCCGCGATATCCTGCGACAATTGCCGGTCGATCTTGAGATAGTCGAGGGGGAGCGCCTTGAGATAGGCCAGGCTGGAATAGCCCGTCCCGAAATCGTCGATCGCCACCCTACATCCCGCCTGGCGCAGTTCGGACAGCAACCGCGCGGCTACGCCCAGTTCCTCCATCAGTCCGCTTTCGGTCACCTCGAACGTCAACCGCGACCGTGGGAACCCACTGGCATCGACCATATCGAGCAACAAATCGGCAAAGGAAGGCCGCGCAATGTCTTCGGCGGTAATGTTCACCGACAGCCGCAAATGCGCGCACGACGACGGCCAGCGCGCCGCCTCCGCCAGCGCGATCCGCTGGATATGATCCGACAGCGCGATCGACAATTCGGCGCGTTCAGCCGCCGCCAGCAAGGTCTGCGCGCCCAGTTCGCCCAGCGCCGGATGCCGCCAGCGCGCCAGTGCCTCGACGCCGACGATGCGTCCGCTCGCAATCTCGACCTGTGGCTGGAAACGGATCGCAACTTCACCGGCATCCATCGCCGCGCGCAGATCGACCGCAAGCTGGTCGAGCGACTGGTCGGCGACATCGGCGGCGTGCGCTGTCCCCCCTGGTGCCCCACCCGCCGCCGCATCGGCCAGCGCCGCAGTGCCGCGCCGCATCAGTGCGGCGGCATCCTCCCCCGCACGGCTCCACGCGATGGCAAGCGGCGCGCCGACCGGCACGATCCGCCCCTCGATCGCAAAGGGCCGCGCCATCGCCTCGCGCAGCGCCGCAGCCGCAAGTTCGATCCGCGCCGCATCGCCATCGCCACTGACCAGGAACTCCGCGCCGCCCAGTCGCGCGATCACCGCGCCGCGCCCGAATGCGCCACGTGCGACTTCCTCGATCCGGCGGCTCACCGCGCGCAGCAACGCATCGCCCGCGCTGCGACCATAAGCGGTGTTGATCATCTCGAACCGGCGCACCCCGATCAGGATTACGCCCACCGCCGCGTCTTCACGGACGATCCGGTCTTCGATCCAGCGGCGCACCGACGCCGCATCGCGCGCACCGGTCAGCGCGTCGCGCACCGCAACCCCCGCATCGGGCACATCGCCCAATGGCTCGATCAGCGCGTGAAGCCGCCCGGTGTGCGCGTCGCGCTGGATATGCTGGACGATCCTCCCCAGCCCCGGAACATCATGCGCAAAGGCAGTCGATGGCGCGCCGTCGCTAAGCCTGGCCAGCGCCCCGCGCGCCTGTGCCCGGTCCGCACGACCCAACGCGCGCAGGGCGCGCACCGGATGCGGCGCCTCGTCCAGCCCCAGCGCATCGGCCAGGCCCGGCGTCAATTGCAGCGAACGCGTACGGTGGTCGTATCGCCATCCCAATGGCTCGATCGCCTCACGCCGCGCGGGTGCGCGATTCTCGTGCCGATCGGCCTGGCGTTGTGCATAGCGCAGCCCCATCGCCAATTCGGCTTCACTCACCGGGCTGACCATGAAGTGCGTCGCGCCCGCGTCGAGCAACGCGCCCAGCCGCGAAACGTCGCCGCGCGACACCAGCACCATCAGCGCCATGCCGTTCGATGCCGCCGCACCGCCCAGCGATGCGGCCGCCGAGAGGCCTTCCTCGATCGCGCCGCGCGCATCGACAATGCCCACCGCCGCGCCGCTTGCCAGCATTCGCCGTTCGGCACCCTCGGCCCGACGCGCCGCGACGACCCGCCACCCGGCGGCCGTGGCCGCGCTCGCCAGTTCGTCCCGCTGCCGGAACGACAGAATGAACAACATGGGATCGCCCGGTGTCGCTGCCTGTGCCGTCATCACCTTGAAGCGAACCCTCCCCGCTCACATTAACCGTCACGATAGCCGGGCGAAATGCTCCCGCCAACTCCCTGCATCTGTGCCAAAACGACTCACGACGACCCCACCGGACGGTGCGACCCTAACGGTGCGGCCGTGCGCCGTCGTGCGAGCAGCATCGCGCCGACGATGCACGCCGCGAACAACCCGCCCTCGATGCCGCCGGTCGCCATCCGGCTGATCGCGCCGAACGCCGCTTCGCCGAACAACCCGCCGATCGCATCCAGCCGCAACCGCGATCCCGGCATCGAACGGGCGAGCAGGTCCAGGCTCCCGCCCATCAACCGCCCGCCAAGCAACGAAATCGCGACGCCCGCCACCGCGCCGCACACCCCCGCGATCCCGACCGCGCGCCGCAACGACGCCGATCGCGCGCCAAGCCAGCTCCCCAGCCCGACCGCCGCGCCCAGCGCGATGCCCTCTGCGGCCCCGGTGATGTCCCCCGGCGACTGGCCCAGCAGCAGCGCGAACGCATCCATTCCGAACAGCTTGACGATCGCGCCGACCAGCATCCCGCCTGCGGCACCCGCCGCGATCGTCCACGCCGATCCGCGCCCCGTCACCGCGCTCACACTCGCGATCCCCGTCGCCACGCCCGCACCGCCCAGCACCGCGACCAAGGTGGTCACCACGATCATTACCAGCAGGATCGACAACACGCCCGCGCCCGCATCGGCCGCCGCGACAAAGCCATAAGCGACGCCGCCCACCGCTCCCGCGACCCCAGCCCCCAGCGTGCCCGCAATCGCCAGCCGCCACACTTCGTCGCGCGGATTGACGGCAACTGGCGCAGCGACCGGTTCGGCAACCGCCACCCCCGGCCGATCGGGCACGGGCGCAGAAACCTCAGCCGCCTCCACCGCCGCGATAAAGCGATAGCCATGTTTGGGCACCGTCTCGATAAACCGGGGCCGCGTCGCATCGTCGCCCAGCAACCGGCGCAGCGTGCGGATGCACTGGGTCAGCGCCTCGTCGGTGACGGGCACGCCGCGCCACACCTGATCCATGAACGCATCCTTGGATACCAGCGCGCCCTGTCCGCTCACCAGCAGCACCAGTGCATCCAGATAACGGGCATTGACCGCGACGCCCTCGTCCCCGCGCATCAGCCGCCGGTCGCCCGCGTCGAGCATGAAGTCCCCGAACCGATACCGCCCCTCATCCATTTTTCAGCGAACCCTCATGTCCCGCTCATGCCGCTCACGCCCCTCGTGCGCGACAAACCTGTCTCCCGCATCGAAGGAAGCAAGGCAATGGCAACCCAACCCGCACCCGTCTCTCCCAGATTCTGGAGCCCCTGGCGCATCGCGCGCTGGACGATCGTCGCCGGGTTGCTGCTGCTCCCGCTGATCGCGATGCAGTTCACCAATGAGGTCAACTGGACGCCGGGCGATTTCGTCTTCGCCGCGATCCTGATCGGCGGCAGCGCGCTCGTCTATGACATCGCGGTGCTGACCACCGCCAGCCACGCCTATCGCGGCGGCATTGCCCTCGCGCTCGCAGCGTCCTTCCTGCTGGTATGGATCAACGGCGCGGTTGGCATCATCGGCAACGAAGACAACCCCGCCAACCTGATGTTCGGCGGCCCGCTCACCATCGCATTCCTGGGCGCCCTCCTAAGCCGCTTCCGCCCCCGCGGCATGGCCCGCACCATGACCGCCGCCGCCATCGCCCAGATCGCCGTCGGCCTGATCGCGCTGGCCATGGGCATCCTCATCCCTTTCGTGACGCTATTCTTCGCTGCGCTGTGGGGGGCGAGCGGGGCGTTGTTTCGGAAGGCGGCGGGGTGAGCCGACTGCCAACAGAACCGCCGTCAATTCAAGCCAGCTTCGGAATATGCGACGCGATGATGCCATCCTCGGCGCTCGAATCGATCGCACGTGCCGTTCCGTCCACATTCAAGCCAGCAGTCAGTCGATCGACGCGCGGCAACAACGCAACGCTGAGCAGATAACCAAGTACCGCACTTCCGCTATAGCCGACCAGCGGCGTTGGATAATTGCCAAGGGCGGCGGCAGCCACCACGCCCGACCAAGTAGCGCCGAACGCCATCATCACCGACCGCTGGTTAGCACTCCGCATCGCTCCGGCCAGCGCGGGCAGAATGAGGACGCTACACCCCGTCACGACGGCCATGCCCGCAAGCGCGTGGACGCTAAATGCTGTGTAGAGGATGCGGTCGACGAAGGGCACCGCCGGCGACGTATCCGGACGGATCAACGTCACGACAAAAGCAACGGTTACGACTGCGAGCGCCAGCGCGGTAAGCCGATCGCGTTTCGCCACCACGATCGCTGCGAGTCCTGCCGCCAGCACGCCGGCCATCGCGCGGTCCGGTTGCGCAGCCAGTGCAAGCGCGGCGATTGACATGCCGATGGTTCCGATCGTGTCCGCACGCCTGGCATACAGCACGATCATCGCCGGAAGGACGATCAGGCTGACCTGGATGCTCAGCGGTCCGACAATTACCCAGCGCGATACCCCGTCGGCCGCAGCGCCGAAAAGAGCGGTCGCGAGCAGCAACAATGCCAAAGCGAGCACCGCGCTTCCGCTCTCGGCAAGACGTACGCTTGCGGTCCGCCCAAGCGCCAGCCACGCCGTTGCGCCCAGAACGAGCGCCGCTACGTTGACCAACAGATAGCTGGCCGGTGCCCCTCCTGCGCCCATATATGCCAGCCCCAAGCCGACAGCCACGGTCGCACATATCACGCCAAGATTTCTCGGGCGGTCGATCAGGCGGTTCATCATCTGGGCACTCCTGGCTGAAGCGGTGACGGTCGTCGTAAAGCGGCGCTGTTGCGTCGCGAGCCATGTGCCGAGCGCCAGCGTGATCGCGACCCAAAGGCATCCGACGGCAAAGGCCAGCGCGGTGCGGTCACGCGGTATTTCCGCAAGCTCGCACGCCATGGCGCGTGACCAAGTGGAAAGATGACGAGGCATCAGGCTTTCTGCCGCCCGCATGAGCCATTGCGCGGCAAGGCGCATCATTCCGCTCACGACATCGCCTCGCCATTGCGCCATGTTTTGGTCGATGCCAAAGCTTCGGGCGAGCCGGCTTCCATGCGCGCCAGCCTCAAGCCCGCAGCGGTCAATCGATAGGCGTGGCGAGGCGGGCGACCACGCACCGCTGGCGGCTGCCATTCCGCTTCCAGATAGCCTTGCGCCTCCAGGCGGATCAGCAGCGGATATAGCGTGCCTGACTTCAGGCCCGTCAGTGCCGCCAGATCGTAACCATGCCGCCATTCACCCCGGGCGTCCAGCATCAGCTTCAGCAGAGCGCGGGCATGTCTGGAGAGGGCGCGTTTTCGTGTCACGCCTCTTAACTCTACCTATATAGATAACTCGTCAAGCCTGGTTTTGTCGCGCCTACCGATGCCCTATATTCTTCAACCGATTGGTTCGGCGCTGTGCTTCCCGTTCGCCTCCAACGGGTAGTGATGGGTGCAAAGCGTTCGTCAGTCGCCCCTTACCCCGGATACCGCTCGAACGCCGGCAGCTCATGCGCGGTCTCCATCCAGCGCACCCGGTCCGCCACCTGAATGTTCGCGCCTGGCGGCACCGCATCGGGATCGTCCAGCGTCCCCGTCTGCACATCGATCATCCCCGGCAGCATGTCCTCGTTCACATAGAACAGGCCCGTCCCGCACTCGCCGCAGAAATGCCGCCGCCCATGCTCCGACGACCCATAGATTTTCGGCTCGCCCAACACCGTCAACTGCCCTGCGGGGACCATCGCCCATCCGACCATTGGCGCACCCGAATGCCGCCTGCAATCGCTGCAATGGCACAGCGCATGGTGCAGCACCGGCAATTCCAGCTCATAGGAAATCGCCCCGCAGTGGCATCGACCGGCAACCATCGCATCCTCCCGACTCGAATGTTCATTTTACGTTCTCATGAACAACATCTCTATGCAAGCACCCCCCTCGCCGTTCGTTTCGAGCGAAGTCGAGAAACGCGTCCCGCGCGTAAGGTTCACGTTTCTCGACTACGCTCCAACCGACCGGAACAGGGAAACGAAACCGCAGCCCGCGCGCCAACTCGCTTGCCCCGCGCGCCCACGTTCCCTAACTGTTCACGCGTGACTCTTCCCGCCCCCTCGTCCGACGATCCGCCCTATCTGCGCGGCCTGAACACGCCCCAGCGCGAAGCCGTGCTCACCACCGACGGCCCCGTGTTGGTGCTGGCAGGTGCGGGGACCGGCAAGACCGCCGCGCTCACCGCGCGCCTCGCCCACCTGCTGTTCACTCGGAAAGCCTGGCCCAGCGAAATCCTCAGCGTCACCTTCACCAACAAGGCCGCACGCGAAATGCGCGAGCGCGTCGGGCGACTGGTCGGCGACATAGTGGAGGGGATGCCCTGGCTCGGCACCTTCCACGCGATCGGCGCAAAGATGCTGCGTCGCCACGCCGAACTCGTCGGCCTGCAATCCAACTTCACCATCCTCGACACCGACGACCAGCTCCGCCTGCTGAAACAGCTCATCTCTGCCGCCGATCTCGACGAGAAGCGCTGGCCGGCCCGTTCGCTCGCCGGGCTGATCGACGGCTGGAAAAACAAGGGGCTGACCCCATCCGACCTCGATGCGGGAGAGTCCGAACTCTACGCCAATGGCCGCGGCCAGGAACTCTACGCCGCGTATCAGACGCGCCTCAAAGCGCTCAACGCCTGCGATTTCGGCGACCTGCTGCTCCACATGCTGGTCATTCTGAAGACCCGCCGCGACGTGCTGGAACACTATCAACAGCGCTTCAAATACATCATGGTCGACGAGTATCAGGACACCAACAGCGTCCAATATCTCTGGCTCCGCCTGCTGGCGCAGGAGCGTAAAAACATCGCCTGCGTAGGCGACGACGATCAGTCGATCTATTCGTGGCGGGGCGCGCAGGTCGAAAACATCTTGAAATTCGAACGCGACTTCCCCGGCGCAAAGGTCATCCGCCTCGAACAGAATTACCGCTCTACCCCCCACATCCTGGGCGCAGCATCCGGCGTCATCGCCAACAATGGCGGCCGCCTGGGCAAGACGCTGTGGACCGAACTCGACGCCGGCGAAAAGGTCCGCGTCATCGGCGTGTGGGACGGCCCGGAAGAAGCCCGCCGCGTCAGCGACGAGATCGAAACCGCACGCGCCCGCGGCAAATCCTATGACGAAATCGCCATCCTCGTCCGCGCCCAGCACCAGACCCGCGAGTTCGAGGATCGCTTCATCTCGATCGGCCTCCCCTACCGCATCGTCGGCGGTTTCCGCTTCTACGAACGCGCCGAAATCCGCGACGCGCTCGCTTACTTACGCATCGTCCACCAGCCCGCCGACGACCTGGCGTTCGAACGCATCGTCAACACCCCAAAACGCGGCCTGGGGGACAAGGCGGTCGCAAAGCTCCACATGCTCGCCCGCGCGAGCGGCACCCCCCTGTCGATCGCCGCCGCCCGCATCCTCGACACCGACGAACTGACCCCGCAGGCCCGCCGCGCCCTCGGCAATTTCGTCGGCGACCTCGCCCGCTGGCGCGATATGGCCAGCCAGCTTCCCCATCCCGAACTCGCCCGGCAATTGCTGGACGAAAGCGGCTACACCGCGATGTGGCAGAACGAGAAGTCGGCGGAGGCCGCCGGACGCCTCGAAAACCTGTCCGAACTCGTCCGCGCGATGGAAGAGTATGAAACGCTCGGCGCGTTCCTCGAACATGTCAGCCTGGTGATGGACAATGACGCCAACGCCGACGATGCGAAGGTCACCATCATGACCATCCACGCGGCGAAAGGCCTGGAATACGACACCGTGTTCCTGGTCGGCTGGGAAGAAGGGCTATTCCCTTCGCAACGCGCGCTCGACGAAGGTGGCTTGGCGTCACTCGAGGAGGAACGCCGCCTCGCCTATGTCGCGATCACCCGCGCGCGGCGGCTCGCGACCATCCTCCACGCCGCCAATCGCCGCATCTACGGCCAATGGACCAGCAGCCTGCCCAGCCGCTTCGTCGCCGAATTGCCGGACGACCATGTCGAGGCGGAAACCACCATGTCGGGCGGCGAAAGCCTGTGGCGCGCCAACTGGACCGACCGCGCCGATCCCTTCGCCGATGTGAGCCGCGGCACCGGCAGAGGCCCCGGCTGGCAACGCGCCGCCGGCAGCGGCAGCTTCACCCGCGAACCCGCCCGCGTAGTGGAGGCGCGCACCAGCGCCATCAGCCTGGGCAACAAGGGCCGCGACGATCTGAGCGTAGGCCTACGCGTCTTCCACCAGAAGTTCGGCTATGGCCGCATCGAGGAAATCGAAGGCAACAAGCTGGAGATCGAATTCGAACAGGCCGGGCGCAAGCGAGTGATGGATAGCTTTGTGAGCATTGCATGATTGACCAAAAAGCGACGCGGCAACTTATGTTGGTTAGGTACTACCTAACACTCGCTGATGCTCAGCAACGGGTGGGTAGTGACCCAGCCCATTTCACAGCAATAAACTTGCTACATGAAGCGCTAGAGGCGACATTAATTGCGTGCTCGGACCATCTAAATCTAGATGTTTCGGAAAAGAGTACTATTGAGAACTATCTGAATAAGATAGACCAATCCCTAGATGGCGTAAACACTCCATACAGAACTAGAATATTACAATTTAATCGAGCAAGAGTATCGGCTAAACATGCCCTTACACTTCCCAGTAGTGGTGATTTTGAATCATTTGCTTTAAATGTACCAGAGTTTATTAGATCAGTTATACTTCTAGTATTTGGGATCGAGCTAAGCTCTGTATATCTTTTTAATAACGTCAGTGATGACGAATCTAAGAAATATTTGATAGAGTCGCATGAGTATTTTTCTCATGGATAATATTTCGAATGCTTACTCTCCGCCCGAAAAGCTTTATATGTTATTTTTGAAAGATATTACGATGTATATCCATTTAAAGACCACATAGACGCAAAAGGTTATGGTATTTTAGACCCAAAGTCCTTGAATAAGTCTCCCTATTTTTCCAGGTCTAGCAAGTAAATTCGAGAGAATGTCATAAAGCCCACAGACTATTTGGTTATAGACCATTCTAGACTTGAGTCGGACTTAATGAAAGATGGCATAGATGTCCATTTATACTGGAATGTAAGACGCCTCACTCCTGCCGTATGGTTGCGCGGGGATGGAGTTTGGTTTCACGATTACGATCTTGAGATTTCGGATAACCCGGAAATCAGGCTTGATGCTGAATATTGCTTGGACAGTATAACTTCCTTAATTCTTCAGAAAGAGTAAAAAAACAAAACCCAAAAGTTCAGAAATACCGTTTTTAGGTCCATCTCGGTATCGCGCGGTTGTCCATACTTCGAGAGTGCTTCAACTTTTGAAACACCTGCTGGAAATCTACCAGAAGATGTTGAGCGGGTTAATATTGGAACTGCGAGCCAAGCCCTCGACTCAGACGAGTGGTTTTGGACGTTCTACTACATGAAAAAAGATGGGCCGTTTTTGGCTGGATACATCAAAGCCAGCGATACAGGTGCTGACGTATCAGAAGGAGTGAACTTTTTAGCTCCTATATTCGACAGTAAGAAAATTGATTAGCTGGCCCCGATAACATTATCCAAACGCAACCTTCCGCCCCTCCCCGCGTTCCGCCAAAGGCGCATCCAGCGCCGATGGAGGGTGTATCATGAACGTCCGCCTGCCTGTCCTGCTCGCCGCGTCGAGCCTCGCATTTACAACTCCCGCCTTTGCCCAATCCGCCCCCGATGTCGCCGACCTGGTCGGTGCGCGCGCGGCGGGTGGGGAGACCCAGTTGGAGGCGCGCGGCTATCGCAACGTGCCCGCGTCCACCTCCACCGTCCGCGACTCGCGCTTTACCTTCTGGTGGCATCCCGAACGCCGCCAATGCCTGTCGGTCGCGACGAATGAGGGGCGCTATGCCACGCTGAACATCGTGCCCCCCGGCAATTGCGGCCCCGCGGCCACCGCCGACAACCGCCCGGCGATCCGCGACGACCGCTATGACCGCGACCCCGCCTTTGGTCGCCCGCCGCCGCCGCGCCCCGGCTATGACGAACGACCCTCGACCCTCCCCGGCAATGCGCCGTCCGACACGATGGTGCTGGTCTGTTATGGAGAAGGCAATAAGCCGACGCTGCGCAACGAGCCACGCTACGAATGGAATCGCGACCGCGACCGGTACGAATGGGCACCGGGGCTGGTGTCCGGCAATCAGCGGTTCAACGCCGATGTTCAGGTCGAACTATACGGCGATCACGGGCGCATCCACCTGGCCCGCCAATTGATCCCGCCGATTAATTCGGGCGGCAGCAACGGATGGTGGGACATTACCGACCTGCGCGTTACCCGCGACCGCATTACCGGGCGCTATCGCCTCAACGGCATGAACAAGCCGACGATCGACATCGATCGCCGCTCGGGCCGCATCTTCCTTGACGGGATAGAGGATTTCCGCGGCACCTGTGACAGCGGCAATTGGGGCGGCGGGCGGCGCTTCTGAGGGTTCAGGCGACCAGCGGCGTCACCAGTCCCAACACGCCCAGCGATAGGATATAGGCGACCAGCGCCACCGAGAACGCCTTGCCCAGGCCCGATTCCAGGTGACGCCGGAACCATAATGTCTGCACGACCAGATAGGCGGGGATCGCGATCAGCACGATCACGACTCCCGCCACCGTCGCCGCGGTCCAATGCAGCCGGATCAGCGTGCCCGAAAAGCTGAACAACAGCGCGAACGCCGCCGCCGCATAGCATTGCGCGTAGAACGGCATCTTCAGCGAACTGCGGTTGATCTTGGTTCCTTTCGCGACCAGCAGCGCAGTCGCCGTCACCAGCGGAAACGCCGCGAAGCACACCAGCCGGAACAGCACCAGATTGGTATCGGTCTGCAACAGCCGCGACAGGCCGTTATCCGCCGGGATCGGTGGCGCGCTGCCGAACACCGCCAGCTCGATCGCGTGCGCCAGCAGAACCGACAGCAACAGGAATAATGGCGGGCTCAGCACATCGGGATATTGCCGCTCGGGCGCATCCGACAATTCGCTGTCGGCATAATCCATCATCCGCACAGGATGCCGAACCACCCGCCCCAGCGTGACCGGATAAAACACGCCCCAGCTCATCACTTCGTAGAGCAGGTCGTCCAACTGCCGGAAGAATTGCAGAAATATCATGCCGCCCCCCGCTGGGAAGGTACGAGCCTAGCGCACGGCGGGGCCAAGTCGAGTCCGAACGGCGTTACGACGTTGTCAGCCCTATCGAATGCCCACTCGCCGCAACCTCCGCTCGGCAACGCGTTCGCGGCGGAAATTCCATTTTCCTACTTGCGGCGCGGGGCGCATAGGCTGGTCGATGCGCGTTGCCTCCACTCTTTCACGATACGGCCCGTTCCCTGATCGCCAACTCGGCACCCGCGCAACGCGGGACGCGCCAATAACACGACTCCCAGGCGCCATTTCCGCGTCATCCGCGCCATCCGCGCCATCCGCGCCATCCGCGCGACGATCATGCGTCCGCCGCGCACCAGCGACGCGCCACCTGCGCGACGCTTCACGGCGCAATCCAACGGATTTCCGCCATTCTTGCGCACGCCACGACGGGAAACCGTGTTTCGTGTCAACTTTGTCAACTTGTTCAGGAAGCGCGACCGCCCAATTGAGAGCGCTGCGTGCCGAAAATCAGTCCTCGACGGCCATCAAAACCTGGCCCGCAAAGCGTTCGTCGCCGGGGTTCCACACGCTGCTGGTAAAGAAATCCTGCTCGGTCGCCGACAGGTCGACCAGCCCGTCGAGCTTGAACGCCCCGATCTTTTCCTCGCGCGGCTTCACCCCGTCGCGGGTGATCGTCGATGCCGCGACATAATAGGATTCGTGCCGCTGGAACAGCGCATGCGGGGCCAGCACCACCGTCCCGCCATTGTACGTAGCGCTGACACAGCGTTTGCGAACAATCGCTTCAAGGACAATTGGGGCTGCGCTCATCGGTCGGTCATTGCTCTTTCGGTGGATCGGATGTGCTGGCGATATAGCGGTTATGCTGCATCGCAACAAGCGGGCGGGTCGCTCGATCGGTCGTTTCGGGCATTTTCCTTGCCGCAGCGCATGACAATCGCGCGCCGGTGCGGCTATGCTCGCCGTTATGGCGCTCGACATCACCAACACGGCTTTAAGCGACACTCTGGTTATCCTCGGCGCGGCGGGGCTCGTCATCCCCGCCTTTGCCCGGTTCAAGATTTCGCCGGTGATCGGCTTCATCCTGGTCGGCGCGCTGGTCGGCCCGGCGGGACTGGGCGCGATGATCGACCAGTTTCCCTGGCTTTACTACGTCACGATCACCCAACCCGAATCGATCGCGCCCTTCGCCGAATTCGGGATCGTGCTGCTGCTGTTCACGGTCGGTCTGGAACTGTCTTTCAAAAGATTATGGTCGATGCGGAACCTGGTGTTCGGGGTCGGTGCGGTGCAGTTGGTCAGCGGTGCCGTACTGCTCGGTCTGGGGCTATGGGCGATCGGCCAGCCGGTGGCGGGGGCGATCGGGCTGGGCCTTGCGCTCACCTTGTCCTCCACCGGGCTGGTGTTGCCGATGACCGGCACGACCAGTGCGATCGGGCGCCCGACCTTTGCGATGCTGCTGGCAGAGGATCTGGCGCTGGTGCCGATCATCATCCTGCTTGCCGCGCTCGCTCCGTCGGCCAGCGACGAAGGGTGGGAGGGGCTCGGAGAAATCCTGCTCCGGGGCGGCATCGTCATCGCAGTCCTGCTGGTCGCCGGGCGTTTCGTCCTGCCCCGCCTGTTCGCGCAGGCCGCCCGCACCAAAAGCCCCGAACTGTTCCTCGCCGCCAGCTTGCTGGTGGTGATCGTCGCCAGCCTCGCGACGGCCGCGGCGGGCCTGTCGCCAATCGTCGGCGCACTGATCGCCGGGATCGTCATTGCAGAGACCGAATATGGCGGCGAAGTCGAAGCGACGATCGAGCCATTCAAGGGATTGGCACTCGGCATCTTCCTGCTGTCGGTCGGGATGATGCTCGATCTCCGGATGATCGTCGAGTATTGGCCGTCGCTGCTGGCCGCGGTGGTCGGCGTGATCGCGGTCAAGACGCTGGTGGTGTTTCTCCTGCTGCGCGCCACGGGTGTCCGGCGCGGCATGGCGGCCGAAATCGGCGTGCTGATGTCCAGCCCATCGGAACTGACCATCGTCGTGCTCGGCACGGCGGCGGCGGCGCAGCTCATCCTGCCGCCGACTGCCGCCTTCTGGACCACGGTCACCGCGATCGGCCTGACGATCACCCCGCTGCTGGCCAAGGCGGGCCGGATCATCGCGCGCAAGATCGAGGGCAAGGCGATGGACGACGACATGGCCAGCGACACCACCCCCGACGGTGACGGGCCGGGTACGGTCATCATCGGGTTCGGTCGGGTCGGAAGGCTGGTCGCCGACATGCTGCGCGCGCATGACAAGCGCTTCGTCGCGGTCGATGCCGATCCCGACACGGTCGCCGCGGCGCGCGCGCAGGGCTATCCGATCCGCTTCGGCGATGTGGCGCGGCCCGACGTGATCGACCATCTTCGCCTCGGCCATGCCGATGCCCTCATCCTGACGATGGACGATCCGGTGCTTAGCATCCGCGTCACCCGCCGCGTCCGCAACTGGGTGCCCGCCCTTCCCATCGTCGCCCGCGCCCGCGACAGCCGCCACGCCGCCGACCTCTACCGCGCGGGCGCGACCGATGCGGTGCCGGAGACACTCGAAAGCTCGCTGCAATTGTCGGAAGCCGTGCTGGTCGATCTGGGCGTCGCCATGGGACCAGTCATCGCCTCGATCCACGAAAAGCGCGACGAAATGCGTCAGCAGATCAAAGCCGACGCGCAGATGGAACGCGAGCCGAGGTTGCGGCGGCTGAGGAAGGCGGAAGTGGAGGGCTAAGGCGCTCGGACTCTACCCACCCCGGCCCCAATCGTCATCCCAGCGAAAGCTGGGATATCAGGCCGGATCATTCCATCGCCTGATATCCCAGCTTTCGCTGGGATGACGGAACTTTGGGAGGGCTCAGGCCTCAGCCGTCACCCCCGCCAGCACGACACGCACCGCCTCAATCGCCGCGGCACCCTGCGCACCATCCGGCCCGCCGCCCTGCGCCATGTCGGGCCGACCTCCGCCGCCCTGCCCACCCAGCGCCGCTACCGCACCCTTCACCAGATCGACCGCACTCACCCGCCCGACCAGATCGTCGGTCACCCCGACCGCCACCGAAGCGCGGCCGTCATTGACCGCAACCAGCGCCGCGACGCCAGATCCGACCCGCTGCTTCATCTCGTCCACCGCGCCGCGCAGACCCTTGGGATCAAGCCCCTCAACCACTTGGCCCAGAAACGCGACCCCGCCGACATCCTCCGGCCCGGCCGCAGGCGCGGAACCGCCGCCGCCCATGGCGAGCGCCTTCTTCGCCTCGGCCAATTCGCGTTCCAGCCGACGCCGCTCCTCGACAAGCTGAACAACCCGAGCGGGCACTTCGTCAGGCGACGACTTCAACGCCGCGGCCGCCTCGCGCAACCGCTCGTCGCGCTGGTTAAGCCATTGCCGCGCCGCCTCTCCGGTCAGCGCCTCGATCCGGCGCACGCCCGATGAGACCGCGCTTTCCGACACGATCTTGAACAGCGCAATGTCGCCCAGCGCATTGACGTGCGTGCCGCCGCACAGTTCGACCGAATAATGCTTGTCGGTCAGCGCGCCCATCGACAGCACGCGGACCTCGTCGCCATATTTCTCGCCGAACAATGCCAGCGCGCCTGCCGCGACCGCATCGTCGGGGGTCATCAGCCGCGTCGTGACATCTTCGTTGCCGCGGATTTCGCGGTTCACATCGGCCTCGATCGCCGAAATGTCGTCCGCGCTCAGCGCCGACGGGTGCGAGAAATCGAATCGCAGCCGGTCGGGCGCGACCAGGCTGCCCTTTTGGCTGACATGCGCGCCAAGCCGCTCGCGCAGTGCTGCGTGTAGCAGATGCGTGGCGGAATGGTTGGCACGCACGGCATCGCGGCGTTCGACGTCTATCGCCAGATGCACGGTGTCGCCGACTACGATCGCACCATTCTCGATCCGTGCGTGATGCGCGTGCAGGCGCCCCAGCGGCTTCGACGTATCCTCGACGATCGCGCTAAGCCCCTTGTCTGTGCTGATCACGCCCGCGTCGCCCATCTGGCCGCCGCTTTCACCATAGAATGGCGTCTGGTTGGTCAGCACGATCACTTCGCCGCCCTCGGCCCGATCGACGCGAACACCGTCCTTCACCAGCGCCACGACCTGGCCCTCACCAACACTAGCCGTGTATCCGGTGAATTCGGTGCCGCCGACCGCATCGGCAATGTCGAACCAGACATCGTCGGACGCCTTCGCCCCCGACCCCTTCCATGCCGCGCGCGCCGCCGCCTTCTGCTCGGCCATCGCCGCGTCGAACCCCGCGCGATCGACCGACAGACCCTGTGTCCGCAACGCATCCTCGGTCAGATCATAAGGGAAGCCGAACGTGTCATAGAGTTTGAACGCGGTCGCACCGGGCAGGGTCGCACCCTCGCCCATCCCCGCTGTCGCCTCGTCGAGCAACCGCAGGCCGTTCGACAGCGTCTGGCGGAACCGCGTTTCCTCTTGCAGCAACGTCGCCTCGATCAGCGGCTGCGCGCGGACGAGGTCGGGATAGGCACCGCCCATCTCCGCGACAAGGCTCGGCACCATACGGTGCATCAGCGGGTTCTTCGCGCCAAGCAGATGCGCGTGCCGCATCGCGCGCCGCATGATCCGGCGCAGCACATAACCCCGTCCTTCGGCGGCAGGAAGAACGCCATCGGCAATCAGGAACCCGGCCGAACGCAGATGGTCGGCGATCACCCGGTGGCTCGCCTGGTTGTCGCCGGTCGTGGCAGAGCCCGTCAGCGCGCCGCTCTCCGCGATCAGCGCCTTGAAGATGTCGGTGTCGTAATTGTCGTGAACGCCCTGCAGCACCGCCGCGACGCGTTCCAGCCCCATGCCGGTGTCGATGCTGGGCCGCGGAAGGTCGCCGACGATCTCGTCGGATTCCTGCACAAACTGCATGAAGACGAGGTTCCAGATCTCGACGAACCGGTCGCCATCCTCATCCGGCGAACCCGGAGGGCCCCCGAAGATATGGTCGCCATGATCGTAGAAAATCTCCGAACACGGCCCGCACGGCCCGTCCGATCCCATCGCCCAGAAATTATCCTTGGTCGCGATGCGGATGATGCGTTCTTCGGGCAACCCGGCGATCTTCTTCCACAAATCGAACGCCTGATCGTCGGTATGATAGACGGTGGCAGTCAGCTTGTTAGGATCGAGCCCCCACTCCTTGGTCAGCAACGTCCAGGCATGCGTAATTGCCTGTTCCTTGAAATAATCGCCGAACGAGAAATTGCCGAGCATTTCGAAGAAGGTATGATGCCGCGCTGTATAGCCGACATTGTCGAGATCATTGTGCTTGCCGCCCGCGCGCACGCACTTCTGGCTCGAGGTCGCCGTGACGTACGGGCGGTTCTCCAGCCCGGTGAAGACATTCTTGAACGGCACCATGCCCGCATTGACGAACATCAGCGTCGGATCATTGTGCGGCACCAGCGGCGCGGAGGGCACGCGCGCATGGCCCTGGCCTTCGAAATAATCGAGGAAGCTGCGGCGGATGTCGTTGGTCGATGTCATGCCAGCGATCTAGTGCGGCAGGCGCGTTGGCTCAAGCGGAATGGGGCTCGCCATGCGAAGAAGAAATGGTTCACGCAAAGGCACGAAGACGCAAAGAAGATTGTTCGCGCAGGGACGCAGGGAGGGAAGAGGAGTTCAGCGCGCCGCGACAGCGGCCTTCACATCTAGCGCAATAAAAATACTCTGACTGTTTGAGCCGCTACGCGGTAACAAGCGAAACTCCTTCGCGCCTTCGCGTCTTTGCGTGAACCATTCTTTCCTTCATACCGCATCCATCGCAGGCTGGGGCTGCGAGAAATAGCGCGGCCCCGCCTGCGTCATGTAGAAACAATCCTCGATCCGCACCCCGAACTTGCCCGGCAAATACAGCCCCGGCTCGTTCGAAAAGCACATGCCGGGGGCAAGCGCCGTCGTCTCCCCGCGCACCAGATTGGTCGGTTCGTGGCCGTCGAGGCCGATCCCGTGGCCGGTACGGTGCGACAGGCCGGGCAGGTCGTAGTCGGGACCGTAGCCAATCGATTCGTAATAACGGCGCACGGCATCGTCGACAGCGCCTGCGGGCGCGCCGACCTTGGCTGCGGCGAAAGCAACCGTCTGCCCCTGTTTCATCTGTTGCCAGACCCGCGCAAGCTCCGGCTTCGGACGACCGAGCACGAACGTCCGTGAGACGTCGGCCTGATACCCCTCGACCGTGCAGCCGCAGTCCATCAGCACCACGCCGCCCTCGATCACCTTTTGCGGCTGGTCGCTGCCGTGCGGATAGGCAGCGGCTTCGTTCAGGAGCACCAGCGCGAATTGCGGGACGCCGCCCAGTGTCCGCGTGGCATCGTTCATGATGCCCGCGATTTCGTCCGCGCCCATGCCGACGCGAATACGCAACAATGTGTGGCGATACGCGGCGATGGTGACGTCGGTCGCCTTCTGCATCAGCGCGATCTCGCTCGCCGATTTGATCATGCGTTGTACGCGAACGACGGGGTCGGCGGAGACGATCTGTGCGCCTGGCATCGCTTGACGCAATCCGTCGCTTACGAAGAAACGGACCGTTTCCTCGATGCCGATGCGCCCGCCGGTGACGCCACGTTCCTTCAGAAAGGCGGCGACGACGGCGAACGGATTTTCATGCTCCTGCCAGACGCGCACATCCGCCTCGATCCCCAGGCGTTCGAGCGCGGTGGGCTTCTCGAAGAATGGCGTAATCACCGCAGGCGCGCCGGTCGCGGGGATGACCAGACCGGTCAGCCGCTCGCTGCGCCCCCAACGCATCCCGGCGTAATAGATCAGGCTCGTCCCCGCTTCGATCAGCACGGCAGCAATGCCGTTCGCGCGCATCGGTGCCTGTGCACGGGCGATGCGCGCGAGACGTTCCGCGCGGGTGATCGGCACCGCGTCGCCGGTGATGTCGGCAAGCGGCGTGCCCTGCGCGAACGCCGACGCTGCCGTCATCAGCATGGGCGCGGCCACACTCGCGCCCAATACGGTCCGCCGTGCGATCATGCCCGCGGCATCGGCCCTTCAACCGCAACGGCCTCTGCCGTCCGATATTCGGGCTCGCCCGCCGATACAACCGTCGCCAGCACCAGATCGCCACTGACGTTCAGCGTGGTACGGCACATGTCGAGGAACCGGTCGACGCCCAGCACCAGGCCGATCGCCTCTGGCGGCACGCCGACCATGCCCAGGATCAGCGCAACGACGGGCAGCGATCCAGCAGGAACCCCTGCCGTGCCGATGCCGCCCAGGATGCAGACCAGCATCACCGTGAACTGCTGCCACAGGCTAAGCTCGACGCCGAAGAATTGTGCGAGGAACAGCACCGTAACACCTTCGAACATCGCGGTGCCGTTCTGGTTCGCGGTCGCGCCGATCGTCAGCACGAAGCGCGCGACCTTTGGCGGCAGATGCAACTCGCGGTCTGCGACGCGCAACGCGGTCGGCAGCGTCGCATTGGACGATGCGGTGGAGAACGCCATGACGGTCGCTTCCTGCGTCTGGCGGAAAAACGCGATCGGCGATTTCTTCGCCAGGAAAATCAGCATCAGCGGGAAGATGATGAACATCTGCGCACCGAGCGCCGCGAGCACCACGCCGACGAATGCCGACAACCGGATCAGCAGATCCCAGCCGAACAACGCCGACAGGTTAAACATGAAACAGAAGACCGCGATCGGCGCCATTTTGATGACAATGCCGATCAGTTTCATCGACACTTCGAACACGCCCTCGATGCCGCGCTTCAGCAGGTCGACCTCGGGACGGTCCGTCAGGACGATGCCGATCCCGAAGAACAGCGCGAAGAACATGACGGCGAGGATGTCGTTGTTCGACATTGCCGCGATCACATTGTTCGGGACGATGGCAAGGACCGCGTCCATGCCGCTCGGCGTCTCACCGCTGCGGGCCAAGATGGCGCTTGCCCCTTCGCGGGCATCGCTCAGCATCGCCTGCGCCATGGCCGGATCGACGCCGTCGCCAGGGCGCAGCAGATTGACCAAGAGCAATGAGATCGCGACCGCGATCGACGAGGCAAAGATGGTCAGGCCTAGCGTGCGCAAACCGACCCGCTTCAGTGACCGAATTTCGCCCATTTCGGCAATGCCGACGACCAGCGCGGAGAACAGCAGCGGGATCACCAGCATGAACAGCAGGCGCAGGAACAATTGACCGATTGGCCCGGTAACATTGGTCGTCACCCATTCGACCCAGGGTGCGTCCGTGACGCTGGCGTGAACGATCAGCCCCGCGATCAGCCCCAATGCAAAGCCGATGAGCATCTGCATCTGCAACGACAGACCGCGCTTTTCCGTCGCCTTTTCCGTCCCGTCCATCATCACCCCTTTGATACGCTTGCTCATTCCCGGATCATCGCCCGGCGTTTTCAGCGGTTATGCATAGGCATAGGGACCGCCCTTGGCGAGTGCCGCCTGATAGGCGGGGCGAGCATGGACCTTTTCCAGCCAGGCCATCGTCGCCGGACGGCTCTCGTCGAGCCCGGCGCGGCTGCGCGCGGCCTCCAGCGGGAAACTCATCATGATATCGGCCGCAGTCATCTCTTCGCCCGCGAACCAGGGGCGCTGGGCCAATTCGGATTCGATGTAGTCGAGATGGAGGTCGATCATCGGCTGAAGCTTTTTCTGCGCCGCCTTGCCCAGGATGGGAATGCGCGCGAGCACCAGTTTGACGAGCAGCGGCGGCATCAGCGACCCTTCGGCATAATGCAGCCAGAAGCGCCAGCGCCGGGCATCGTCGCGGTGCGCGGGCGGACCAAGCTTGCCGTTGCCGCGCTCGACCAGATATTCGACGATCGCACCGGTTTCGGCGATGACTGCGCCGTCATCCTCGATCACCGGCGACTTGCCGAGCGGATGAACGGCCCGCAACTCGCGCGGCGCGAGCATCGTCGCCTTGTTCCGCTCGTACCGCTTGACTGAATAGGGCAGCCCCAATTCCTCCAGCATCCACAGCACCCGCTGCGACCGCGAATTTTCGAGATGGTGGACGGTGATCGTCATATGATGCTCCCCAAGAACGTCGGTTGCTGCGTGCCGGGATGGCATATTCGTGCAGCGCGGGCGAGTGGAGATGGGCGGGGTTTTGAAGAATGCGTGCACGCAAAGGGGCGAACGCGCGAAGAGAAAGAGAGAATTTCGCGCAGAGGCGCAGGAAGGAAAGAATTCCTACTGCGAAGCGGCCTTCTCAAAGGTGGCTATCCCCTTGCAACACGTAACCGTACTCCTGCGAAAGCAGGAGTCGTGGCCACAAGCTCCGACACTTCCCAGCGCTCCAGCTTCCGCAGGAGCACGGTTCCAAGCCTACACGCCGCACCTCAAGAGGATAAGCACCTTCTCAAAGCCCACCTCGGCGGATGAACGGTCCAAAAGTCGCTTTGCGGCCACACGCCCTGCCTCTCTGCACCTCTGCACAACGCGATTCTTCTAACCTTGTCTTCGCGCCTTTGCGCCTTTGCGTGAACCCGTTCTTTCCGCCCATCTGCGGCCATGAGCACAAAAAAAGACGGGGAGCGCCAATGCACTCCCCGCCCCTCTTGCGATCGAACCGCCTGGCCCGGCCTATCGCTTACGCGTCGTCGTCCTCGCTATCGGGACCAGCCATCATTTCTTCGGCGACCTTGTCGGTGCGGGCGCGGATGGCCTTTTCGAGCTTGTCGCACAGTTCGGTATTTTCCTTGAGGAAAGTTTTCGAATTCTCGCGACCTTGACCAATGCGGATGCTGTCGTAACTGAACCACGCACCGGATTTCTCGACGATCCCGGCCTTCACGCCCAGATCGAGGATTTCGCCAATCTTCGACACGCCTTCGCCGTACATGATGTCGAATTCGACCTGTTTGAACGGCGGCGCGACCTTGTTCTTCACCACCTTCACGCGCGTCGAATTGCCGACCACTTCGTCGCGATCCTTGATCGCACCGGTGCGGCGGATGTCGAGGCGAACACTGGCGTAGAATTTCAGCGCATTGCCGCCGGTCGTGGTCTCCGGATTGCCGTACATCACGCCGATCTTCATGCGAAGCTGGTTGATGAAGATCACCATGCAGCGCGAGCGGCTGATCGACCCGGTCAGCTTGCGCAGGCTTTGCGACATCAACCGAGCCTGAAGCCCGACATGGCTGTCGCCCATCTCGCCCTCAATTTCCGCACGCGGCACCAAAGCCGCGACCGAATCGATCACCAGCACGTCGATCGCATTGGAACGCACCAGCGTATCGACAATCTCCAGCGCCTGTTCGCCGGTATCGGGCTGCGACACGATCAGTTCGTCGATATTGACGCCAAGCTTCTTGGCATAGACCGGGTCGAGTGCATGTTCGGCATCGACGAACGCCGCAGTGCCGCCG
This sequence comes from Sphingomonas sp. AX6, assembly GCF_902506605.1. Lineage (GTDB taxonomy): Bacteria > Pseudomonadota > Alphaproteobacteria > Sphingomonadales > Sphingomonadaceae > Sphingomonas. The sequence goes on along the minus strand of NZ_LR733979.1, from coordinate 2,244,904 downwards.
GTCTTTTGCGCCTCGGCGATGACATGCAGTGCGAGCGTCGTCTTGCCCGAGGATTCGGGGCCGTAGATTTCGATGACGCGTCCGCGCGGCAATCCGCCGACGCCAAGCGCGATGTCGAGCCCGAGCGAACCGGTGGAGATCGTCTCGACCTGCATCGTTTCCTTCGAACCCAGCTTCATCGCCGAACCCTTGCCGAACGCGCGGTCGATCTGTGCGAGCGCGGCGTCGAGCGCCTTTTGCCTGTCGGTGGTCGCTGCCATTTGTCCGTCGATTACCTTGAGAGAAGCCGCCATTTTTATGTCTCCGGATGCGTAGAGGAAGACGATCACGCGTTCAACGTGATTGGCGGTGTATATGATTTGTTCTTACGGAACAAGAGGGGAACTTACGGCCTGTACGCCGGTCAAAACGTGGGCTTACCCCCACGCTTGCTCGGTTCAGATATAATCGCAAAGCATGGACTGGGGCGCTCGGGCGTTTCTCAGACTTCGCTCAAACAAACGGGTTTTTTGCGCGCGTCGGTCCTAAAGCGCGGCCAGCGCCTTTTCGACCGCGTCCATCGTGAACGGCTTGGCGAGCGTCGGGCGATCGCGGTAATCGGCGTTGATCGCATCGCCCGATCCGCCGGTCGCGAATACGAACGGCACGCCCGCCTCTGAAAGCTTCGCGGCGATCGGCCAGCTTTGCTCGCCGCCGCGCAGATTGACGTCGAGGATCGCGGCATCGACGTCGCCCGCTTCGATCACGGCAAGCGCGCTGTCGACGCTGTCGGCCGAGCCGGCGACCTTATGGCCAAGGATATCGATGAAATCCTCAAGCATCATGGCGATCAGGGGTTCGTCCTCAACGATGAGGATATTTTGTTGCGTACTCATGCGAGCGGCTGTCTGCCACGCAAAAGCGGGTTAGCCAAGCCTCATTTCGCTTCCAGAATATCTCGTGCCGCCTCGGCAAGCTGCTGGACCGAAAAGGGTTTTGGCAGGAACGCGACATTGTCGAGATCGATCGAGCGCCGCAATTGCTCCTCGGCATAGCCCGACATGAACAGCACGGGCAGGTCGGGATAGCGCTTGCGGACCTCCGCCACCATGGTCGGGCCATCCATCACCGGCATGACCACGTCCGAGACGAGCAGATCGGGGCGCGTGCCTTTATCCAGCCATTCCAGCGCGGCTTCGCCATGTTCGGCGGTGACGACGCTATAACCCTGTCGCGCCAGCGCGCGTTCGGCCACCGCGCGGACCATATCCTCGTCCTCGACAAGGAGGATCGTGCCGGTCCCCCACACAGCACCGCTGGGCGCGCGCGCGATCAGGGCAGGCTTGACCGGAGTGTCGACCGCGCTGTGAACGGGGAAATAGATGGTAAAACGCGCCCCGCCGCCATCGATATTCTCGGCGAAGATGTACCCGCCCGACTGTTTGACGATGCCGTAAACCGTGGACAGGCCCAGCCCGGTGCCCTTGCCCACTTCCTTGGTGGTGTAGAAGGGTTCGAAAATCTTGGGCAGCGCGTCGGGTGCGATCCCCGTACCGGTGTCGGTCACGACCAGGGTCGTGTAATCGCCCACCGGCAGCACATCGTCGGCCATGTCGCGGACGCTGGTCGCCGACAGCGAACAGGTCTCGATGGTCAGCGTGCCGCCGCCGCTGGGGTGTGCCGCCAGCATCGCATCACGCGCGTTGACCGCCAGGTTGACGACAACTTGCTCCAATTGCCCCGGATCGGCACGCACCGCGCCCAGCCCGCGTCCGTGCGTCACCTCCAGCTTCACGGTTTCGCCAAGCAGCCGTTTGAGCAGGTTCGACACCTCGGAAATCACGTCGGGCAATTGCAGCACTTGCGGGCGCAGCGTTTGCTGCCGCGAAAAGGCGAGCAATTGCCGAGTCAGGCTGGCCGCGCGGTTCGAATTGGCGCGGATTTGCTGGATGTCGTCATAATCGCTGTCGCCGGGCGAATGACGCATCAGCATCAGGTCGCAATGCCCGATGATCGCGGTCAGGATGTTGTTGAAGTCATGTGCGACCCCGCCTGCGAGCTGGCCGACCGCCTGCATCTTGGTGGCCTGTGCGACCTGGCGTTTCAGGCGGGTTTCCTCGCCCTTGTCATGGATCGACAGCAGCACCGCCGCCTCGCCCAGCCCGCGTGCGCCCGCGATGGTCACGTTGACGGTGTCGTCGGGATGATGTTTCAGCCGTATCGCCATGTCGGCGGTATGCGCGGCACCATTGGCGAAGCGGCGGATCGCATCGCTGAGCGCCGTCTTGTCCTCGCGCACCACCAGGTCGCCGGGATAGAGCGGCGGGCGACGCGGATCGATCGTCGCGGCGGTAAAGAACGCTTCGTTCATGTGCAGGAAGCGCCCCTCGCGATCGACCAGTGCGAGCGGCGCGGGAAGCAGCGAGATCAGCCCGCGAACATGCGCCGCTGCGCTGTCACCCAGCGCGGGCGCGACCGCGACGGGCTCCTCATCGTCGATCAGCGCGACTAGCATCGGTGCGGTATCGCCTTCGACAAAGGGCAATTGCAGCAGTCGCAGCGGATTGCCGGTTTCGCCTTCGCGGTCGAAGCGTACCATGCCGCGCATATCGGTGCGCAGGAACTGGCCGAACTCGCGCCCCTCGATCGCGGCCTCGCCGTGGCCCATGGCGCGCAGGCGGAACACGCGGTTGGCGGCACGGATGCGGCCATCGGGGGTCAGCGTCACCGCCATCACCCCGGCCCCGCCCAGCCGCTCGCCCGTCTCGGTCCGGATCAGCCGCTCGACTTCGGCCGCGACGTCCACGGTTTCGCGGGTTTCGAACCGCCATACCAACATCTCGTCGCCCGCTCGCGCGACCGATGCCATCAACGTGCGACCCTGATACGGAAAGCTGCCCCCCTCGCCTTCGCCGTCGCGCCATGCCGATCGTCCTGCGCTGGCCAGCGCGGTCGCGACGGTATCGCCCACGGGCAGGCCGGTCGGCGCTGGATAGCCCGGAAACAGCCGCGCATAGGCATCGTTGGCGCACACGAAGCGCCCGGCCCGGTCGGTGACCGCCAGCGCATGGGGACTGGCCTGCGCCAGCGCGCGGGCAACCGACCAGTCAATCTCCGCAGGCTCGTCACGGCCGGTTGCGACGATCCGGGCATAGAGGAAAAAGCCCACCCCGATCAGCAGTCCGGCCCCGACGAACCCGATCGCCACCGCACGGTCGCCGACCAGCAGCAGCACCGCCAGCGCCACCGCCAGTCCCGCGCTGCCCGCGATCATCATCGGCGCATGGCGGCTGGTCTGGGTTAGGCGCGTGAGCGCGCTGTCGGGGGAGGTGGCCATGGCCGCGGTGGTGGGACCGGGCGCAGGTCTCGTCAAGACGGCCGCGACGCTCCGGCGCACGGATCGCTCCGCTTGCCCGAACCGGCGGGCCTGACGCCCGATCGGGTCATGACATTGACGAACCGCGAAAAAAGGCGGCTAAACTACGCCCCGGTGGAACGCGCGACTCGAAGGGTCGTCCGACCGTTCGCTCCAGCCCTGTTGGCGTCTGTTCGGCTTGCCGTGTGCAACCCGTATGCGGCGATTCCATGAAGGGATGATTGCAGTGCTGAAGACTTTCGCGCTCGCCGCACCGGCAGCCCTGCTCGCGCTCGCCTCGCCCGCTGGCGCACAGGACATGCCCTATACCCCCGGCACTTATTGGGAAGTCGCGTCGATCGACGTCGAGGACGGGATGGAGCCGCAATATATCGACTTTCTGGCGGGCCAGTGGCGCAAGAGCCAGGAATTCGCCAAGTCCAAAGGCTATATCACCGATTATCACGTGCTGACCAACATGAACCCGCGCGATGGCGAGCCCGACCTCTACCTCGTGACCGAGTTCGAACGCATGTACGACACCGCCGAACAATTGCGGCAACAGCGCGAATATGAGGCGATGATGAAAAGAACGGAGCGTCAGTTGATGGGTGAGAGCGGTGCGCGCGGAAAGATGCGAACGCTCAAAGGGTCGATGCTGCTTCGCGAACTGACGCTGAGCGCGCGGTAGGAAAAAGGCGGGCGACCCGATCGGATCGCCCGCCTCGTTTTCCGATTACCAGATACGCACGCGCTGGTTCGGCGCGAGATACAGGGTTTCGCCCGGCTTGGGCTCGAAGCCTGTGTACCAGGGGTCGAGATTGCGGACGACCCAGGCGCGCTGACGCGACGGCGAGTGCGGATCGGTCAGCAGGCGCTGACGCAGATTTTCCTCGCGATATTTACGCCGCCATACCTGCGCCCAGCCCAGATAGAAACGCTGCTCGGCATTGAACCCGTCGATCACCGGCCCCTGCCGACCATCCAGCGAATGCTGATATGCGTCCCACGCGACGGTCAGCCCGGCCAGATCGGCAATATTCTCGCCCAGCGTCAATTCGCCCTGAACCTTGACGCCCGGCAGGCCCTCATAGGCGTCATACTGCGCCACCAACTGCGCGGTGCGTTCGTTGAAGCGCTTGGTGTCCTCGGCGGTCCACCAGTCGGCAAGCTTGCCCGTGGGGTCGTACTTCGCGCCCTGATCGTCGAAATGATGGCTGATCTCGTGGCCGATCACTGCACCGATGCCGCCGTAATTTACCGCATCGTCCGCGTTCGGATCGAAGAAAGGCGGTTGCAGGATTGCCGCCGGGAACACGATCTCGTTCGCGGGCGGATAGGCATAGGCGTTGACGGTCATGGGGGTCATGAACCACTCCCATTTGCGCACCGGCCCGCCAAGCTTGCTGATATTGTCCTGGAACGCCCAGTTGTTGGCGCGCAGATTGTTGCCGAACGCATCGTCGCGGCGCATCTGGAGATCGGAATAATCACGCCACTGGTCGGGGTAGCCGATCTTGGGAGTAAACGCGGCAAGCTTCTGGCGCGCTTTCGCCTTGGTTTCGGGTGCCATCCAGTCGAGGCCGTCGATCCGACGCCCCATCGCCTCGGTCACGTTGCGGACCAGTTCGTCGGCACGTGCCTTGGTTGCAGGCGGGAAATATTTCTCCGCATAGACCTTGGACACTTCGTCGGCGACGGCGTTCGACGCGAAGTTTGCGGCGCGCTTAGCACGCTCCTCCTGCTGCGGAGTCCCACCCAGCGTGGTGCCGTAAAAGGAGAACTGCTCCTTGTCGAACGCGCTGGGCAGCACATCGGCGAACCCGTCGAGCGAACGCACCAGCATCTGATCGCGCAGCACGCCGATCGGAGCTGACGCAATTGCCTTGGCCGTGCCGGTGAAGGCCGTTGGCTGGGCGACGATCACGTCGGCGACGTTGACGCCCGCCGCCTGGAACATGCGGGAAAAGTCGAAGCCGGGGGCAAGCGTCTGAAGCTGGGCCACGGTCATCTTGTTATAGGTCTTGTTGGCGTCGCGGCTTTCGACACGGGTCCAGTGCGCACGCGCAATCTGGGTCTCGAAATCGACGATCGCCTTGGCACGCGCGGAGGCGTTTGCCTCGCCCGCCAGCGTCATGACGTTGGTCAGGTGCTGCTGATACGCCGTGCGCGTGGACACGATCTTGGCATCGGTGGACAAATAATAATCGCGGTCGGGCATACCCAGGCCCGATTGGCCCATCTGCAGCGCATAGCTGTCGGGTGCCTTGTCATCGAGACCGACAAAGGCTGAGACTGGCCCGCCGACGCCATTCTTCGCCGCTTCGCCGACCAGCGCTGCATAACCGGCCTTGTCGTTCACCGACTTGATGCGTGTCAGCCAGGGCTGGATCGGGGCGAGCCCCTTGCCCTCGATCGTCGCGGTGTCGAGATAAGCGGCGTAGGCGTTGCCGATCTTGGAATTGGGATCGTTCGCCGCTTCGCTCAAAATGCCGCGCGTACGCTGGGTCGATAGATCGTCGAGCGCGGTGAACATGCCATAGTTCGACTTATCGGCAGGAATCGGCGTGTTCTGGTCCCACATGCCATTGGCGAAATCATAAAAGTCTGTGCCGGGCGCGACCGACTTGTTCATGCCTGCGGTGTCGAAGCCGAAGGTGCCGATTTCCGGCGCGCTGCGCGGTGCAGGCGCTTCCGGACCCGACACGGTCTCGGTGCCCGACGGCACGGTCGCGCAACCGCTGAGCGCGGTCCCGGCAAAAAGAACGGAAAGAACAAGCGAACGACGCATCATTACCGACTCCGGAAAGAAAGGAACCGGGCTGTCTTACGCCTCTAACTCGCCGGGTCAATCGGTCCGTGCCCGCGCAGCCGCCATTTGGCGGCCATGCGGAAACGCCAGAACCACACCGCGACGACATATCCCAGCAACGCGCTGATCGCGGAAATCACCAACAGTCCGACGATCATGGCTGGGGCCGCTTCGGACAACAGCCAGGTGGTCCATTGGCTCAGGCTCGCACCCGATTCGATCAGCGTCATCACCCCGTGCGGCGACGCGCTCCACCCCAGCAGCAGATTGCCGACATAGACCGAGGCATAGAGGATGAAGGGCGTCGTCAGCGGGTTCGACAGGAAGGTCATTGCCGCTGCGATCGGGACATTGGCGCGGAACGGCAGCGCCGCGAACGCCGCGCCGACGATCTGCAATCCGGGGATCAGCAGGAAGATGCCGACGAACAGCCCCAGCGCCACGCCGCGCGGGACGCTGCGCCGGGTGAAGCGCCACAGTTCGGGCGCGAGCACGCGGTGCGCAACGGGGCGCAGGAAGCGGTTGCCCTCCAGTTGCTCGCGTGTCGGCATCTGGCGCTGGATCCAGCGAAAGACGCGGACCCCGAACTGCTTGTCGTGCGCCATTTCAGCCGCGATCGCGCAGGAGCCGCTGCTTGTCGCGGTTCCAGTCGCGTTCCTTGATCGTGTCGCGCTTGTCATGGACCTTCTTGCCCTTGGCCAGCGCGAGTTCGACCTTGGCCCGCCCGCGACCGTTGAAATAAATCGACAGCGGCACGAGCGTCATCCCCTCGCGCGCGACCGCCCCGTGAAGCTTGTTAATCTCGCGAACGTGAAGGAGCAGTTTACGCGGGCGCTTGGGCTCGTGATTGTGGCGGTTGCCGTGGCTGAATTCCGGGATGTTGGCATTGACCAGCCACACCGCCTCGTCGCGCACCTCGGCATAGGCCTCAGCGATCGAGCCTTCGCCGAACCGCAGCGATTTCACCTCGGTTCCGTGCAAGGCAATCCCCGCTTCGAACACCTGATCGATGAAATAATCGTACTTCGCGCGCCGGTTCTCGGCGACGGTCTTCACTTTGTCGAAGGTCAGGGGGCGGGGTCGGGACATCGTTGGCCGCGAGATAGGGGGTACGGGCACGAAAGGGAAGCACCCCCCTTTGTCACGCCTTGGCAATAATTTTGCAGCGCAGCAGACTTTTGCGCGGCGCATTGGCCGTTCGACTCGAACCGGGGACAACGACAATGAAAATGACACCGATCGCCGCCGCCTTGCTTGCCAGCACCGCCTTTGCCGCCCCCGCCCTCGCCCAATCAGCGGCGCAGGAAACCGACCGAGGCACCGGCGTCGCCGACGCCACCGAAATTGTCGTCACCGCGCAAAAGATCGAACAGCGCGCGGTCGACGTGCCGATCACCATTTCGGCGGTCACCGGCGAGCGGATCGCCGAACTCGGCGTGTCCGATCTGGACGAACTGTCCAACTATATCCCCGGCCTCAACATCCAGGAACAGAGCGCCAACAATCCCGGCGTCGTCATCCGCGGCATCACGTCCGATTCGGGATCGGCGCAGCAGGGCGCGCGCGTCTCGCTCTATTATAATGGTGTCGATATCTCGCGTTCGCGCGGCTCCTATCAGGCGATCTACGATCTCGAGCGTGTCGAGGTCATCAAAGGCCCGCAGGCGACCCTGTTCGGCACCGCATCGGCGGTCGGCGCGATCAGCCTGACCTCGGCCCGCCCGCGCGAGGGATTCTCGGGCGCGCTCACCGGCAGCTACGGCAATTTCGACCAGACGCTCGTGTCGGGTTTCCTGAATGCGGGCAGCGACACGCTGGCAGGCCGCGTCGCGTTCGAATATCGAACGCGAGACGGCTATGTCGAAAATCTGTCGGACGTGCAGGACGATCTCTACGCGCAGGACCAGTTGGGCGTGCGCGCATCGCTGCGCTGGACGCCGGTCGACGCGATCACCGTCGACCTGATCGGCACCTATGACCGGCAGCGGAACAGCGGCACGCCGTTCATCTCGCGCGCGCTGGGGACCGAGGACGGCCCCGGCAATCCGTTCGGGCGTGCGCATTTGAGCGGGTCGCCGCTCTCGGCCAGCGTGCTGGGCAAGGAAAAGCTCGGGCTGGACCGCGACGTCTATGACATCAACCTGACCGCATCGTACGAATTCGCACCGGGCCTGACCTTCACCACCGTCAACGGCTATCGCGAGTTCGACAGCCTGGAGACGTTCGACGCCGACGGATCGGCTGCCTGGTATCTCGAATTCGCGGAGATCGCGACCGGCTGGCAGGCCAGCCATGAAGGCCGCTTCGCCTATTCGGATCCCAATTGGCGCGCGTCGTTTGGCTGGAACGTGTTCGTCGAAGAAGGCGTGCAGAATGTGCCGTTTTCGTCGGAAGAGGGTATTTTCATCCAGTGCCTGACGCGCGCGATCCCGGCGCTCGGCTGCATCAATTCGGCCGGCGTCGTGACCGCCGCGCTGGCGACGAGCACCATCACGGGTGGCGCGCTCAGCCAGATCCCGTACCAGTCGGTGTTCGAAAATCAGGGCGAGAATGACAGCTATTCGATGTTCGCCGATGCGACCTGGATTCCGACCCCCGCGGTTGAGATCACCGGCGGCGTCCGCTTCTTGATCGAGCAGCGCAAATCGGGCTTCTATGCCGAAGCACCCGCCCCGATCCTGCCCGGCTTGCTCCCTGCCGCGCTGCGCGCGCAATTGCTGGCTGCCCTCCCCAGCCTCGCCGTATCGCTGATCCCCGGCCAGATCGACACCGGCGGGCGCACCTTCACCACGCAGCGCAGTTATCAGGCGGTGTTGCCACGCTTCAACATCCTCTATCGCCTGTCGCCCTCGACCAACGTCTTTGCGACCGTCTCCAAGGGTCGACGCTCGCCGGTCGTCTCGCTCAACGCCGCGCGCGTCGGCGGGGTGGCGGTGCCCAACCGCAGCCTGATCGACGAGGAAACCGTCTGGAACTACGAAGTCGGGCTGAAGGGCGCGACCGGCATCCTTTCGGGGTCGCTCGGCGTCTATTACCAGAAATATGACGGGTTTCAGGTGACGGTGGTCGGCTCCGACGGCGTCGCGCGCACCCAGAGCGCGGGCACCGCCAGCAATTTCGGGGTCGAGGCCGAAGTGACGCTACGCCCGACCGACTGGATGAGCCTGTTCGGCAATGTCGGCTATATCGACGGCGGCATCGACGAGGATAACAGCTTCGCCCCGCAATTCTCCGGCGCGCGGTTCCGCTTGCAACCCGAATGGCAGGCGGCAGCAGGCTTCACCATCGACGCGCCGCTCGGGAACGGAATACGGTTCTTCGCGACGCCCAGCGTCACGCATCGCAGCCGCATCTTCTTCGAAGTGCCCAACAACAACGCGATCTCGCAAGGCCCCGTGACCCTGGTCAACGCCCGCGCAGGCGTCAGCTTCGCCGATGAAGCGTTCGAAGTCGCAGGCTTCATCCGCAACGCCTTCGACGAAGATTATCTGCTCGATGCCGGCAATACCGGCGGCGGCTTCGGCATCCCGACCTTCATCCCCGGCGAGCCGCGCTTCTACGGCCTGACCGCGACGATGCGGTTCGGGAACCGGTAAGAGGCATCGGGCGGGGGAGGCAAGACGTCGCTCCCGCCCCTTCCTCAATCGCGGTCGAGCGGTTCGATCGCTTCGAGGCCGACGCCTAGGGCGCGCGCAATCGAGCGTCGCGTCTCCATGCTGCCATTGCGCGTGCCATCGGAGCCCCCCGATTCGATGCGCGAGATGGCGGCTTGGGTTACACCGGCAAGCGTCGCGAGATCGGATTGCGTCAGGCCCCGGAATTTTCGCCAAGCGGCGACCGGCGAGTTGCCCTCCAACATCGCATCGACGACCGCCGCCGGATATCGCGTATCGCCTTCTGCCAGCGCACGATCGGCGATCAGGTTGTCGCGCACGTCCTCGTCCAGCGCCGCCGCGATCAGCCGGTCGTATTCGGCGCGGGTGATGACGACCAGCGGCGTGCCGTCGGGGGCGTCGAAGGATTGCGGTCGATAGTTCATGGTTTCATCACCCGTAAATCCCACCGCGCGGACCGATATCGATCACCGCAACGACGACCAGATCGGCAGTCATGATGACGCGCCAATCGCCGACCCTGAGGCGCAACCGGTCCGAACCGACGAGCTGCGTCACATTGTTGGCAAGGCTTTCCGGCGCATCTGCATATTGGTCGATCTTGGCCCGGATACGGCTCGCCTGATTGACAAGCATCCGCATCAGCGCCTTTGCCGCTACACGCGTGAAGGTCACCTCACGAGACAAGCTTAATAACGTTTCGTCATTTTATCAATAACGGAACGACATAATCAGCTTAATCCCGCCCGCCCCATCGCTGCATCCACGGCAGCACGGCTGGCATCCCCCGCCGCCGTCATCGGCAGACGGAGGTCGGTGGGGAAGCCCCCCAGCACCTTGCCCACCGCATATTTGACCGGGCCGGGCGACGCATCGGTGAACAGCGCGATGTGCAGCGCGAAGAGACGATCGTGGAGGTCGAGCGCCTTTGCCCAATCGCCGTTCGCGCATGCCGCCTGAAAATCGGCGCACAAGCGCGGCGCGACGTTGGCGGTGACCGAGATGCAGCCGGTGCCGCCGGTCGCGTTGAACGCGAGCGCGAGTTCGTCATTGCCCGATAGCTGGACGAAATCGGCTCCGCATTCGGCGCGGGTGGCGGAGACGCGGTGGATCTGGCCCGTCGCGTCCTTGATGCCGACGACGCTCGGAAACGCCTTGGCGATGCGTGCGACGGTTTCCACCGCCATGTCGGTCACGGTGCGGCCCGGCACGTTGTAGAGGACGATCGGCAGGTCGCTCGCACCCACGATGGCTTCGAAATGGCGGAAGATGCCTTCCTGATTGGGGCGGTTGTAATAGGGCGGGACCATCAGCGCCGCTGCCGCACCCGCATCCTTTGCCGCGCGGATATTGTCGCAGGCGACGCGGGTATCGTTCGACCCGGCACCCGCGATCACCGGCACCCGCCCCGCCGCCTGTTCAACCGCGACCCGCACGACATGGAAATGCTCGACCGCCGACAGCGTTGCGGCCTCCCCCGTCGTCCCGCACGCCACCAACGCCGACGATCCCTGTTCGATCTGCCAGTCGACGAAACGACGAAAATCGCTTTCCGCAAACGCGCCATTCCTGAACGGCGTAATCAGCGCCGGGATCGAACCAGACAACATGCCCTTAAAAAACTCCAGAAAAGCCGCAATCGGGACTAGCAGATAGGGGGGGATTCCGTATCATGTCCAGCATGGCAGTCTCCACCATCAAAATCGGCCTGTTGTTCGCCGGCGTATCCGGACTCGCGGTACTTACGCCCTCTGGACAACAGACAATCGCAACCCTGGCAACGGCAATGCCTGCATTGACGCCCGCGTCGCAGGAGGTGGTGCAGCCCATCCCCCGCGCGTCGAGCGACTATGCGATCGGCAATGCGGTCACCGAATGGCGGCGCATCCGCCAGTCGGACAATCTTCCCTTTTCCGCCTACGCCAATTTCCTGCTCGCCAACCCCGGCTGGCCAGGTGAGACGGGACGTCGATCGGCGGCGGAGACCTCTCTCGGCTCCGGCGCGGAAAACCCGGCGCTGGTCGCGCGCTTCTTCGGCCAATTCCCGCCGCTGACCTCCGCGGGCAAGCTGCGCTATGCAGAAGCGCTGATGGCCACCGGCAGGCGCGCCGACGCCATGACCCAGGCACGCGCCGCATGGAGCATGGGGGCGCTGCGGCCGCAGGACGAAGCGACGTTGCTCAGCATTTTCGGCTCCAGCCTGACCCCCGCCGATCATGACGAACGAATGGACCTGTTGCTGTGGCAAGGCGGAACGACCGCGGCGTCGCGCCAGATCTCCTACGTATCGCCCGCACGGCGTCCGGTCTTCGCCGCACGACTGGCGATGCAGACGCGCGCTGCAAATGCCGCCACCCTTGCCGCATCGGCAGAGGCAATGGGCCGCGCCGACGCGGGCTACATCGCCGACCGTGCAAGTTGGCTACGTGAGACGGGCAACAGCATCGCCGCGCGCAATTATCTGGCGCAAACACGCGGTCCTCTCACCTATCGCCCCGCCGATCCCGAAAAATGGTATGAAGTGCTGCTCGCCAATGCGCGGGGAGCGGCCAACGACCGGCAATATGCCGTTGCCTACAATATCGCGCGCCAGGTCGACGACGCGTTCCCGACGGGCACCGACATCACGTCCAAATCGCTCGGCATCCGCGACGACTACACCAGCCTGACCTGGCTCGCGGGCCAGGTCGCGCATCGCCACATGGGTCGCCCCGGCGACGCGGTCGGCATGTATTCGCGTTACGGAAACGGATCGCGCACCGCGCAAACCCGGTCGAAGGGCTTGTACTGGGCGGGTCGCGCGGCTGAAATCGCCAATCAGCGCGACGTGGCGACGAATTACTACCGCCAGGCCAGCGAATATCCGCAGCTCTTCTACGGGATGCTGGCGATGGAGCAGATGGGCCAGGCGCTGCGTCCGCCGCCCCCTACGCCCGCACTCAACGTCGCGCCCAATCTGCGCCAAGCCTATTTCCAGCAGGGCGTGGTCCGCGCTGCTCAATATCTCGGCGCACAGGGCGACCGGCGCGATCAGGCGCTGTTCCTGCGCCAGATCGCCACCGACGCCACCAGCGAATCCGACCATGCGCTCGGGATCGAGTTGTCGCGAATGATCGGGCGGCCTGAAATGGCGGTATGGGTCGGAAAATCGGCGCTCAACAACCGATTGCAGCAATATGTCGGCGCGGGGTTCCCGACCGTGTCCGTACCCAATCAATATGCCAGCAGCTGGACGATGATCCATTCGATCGCGCGCCAGGAAAGCGAATTCGATCGCGGTGCCGTCAGCCATGCGGGCGCACGCGGGCTGATGCAGTTGATGCCCGGCACCGCCCGCGATGTCGCGCGGACATTGGGCATGAGCTATCAGCCCGCCTCGCTCACCAATGACACCAATTACAACATTCAGTTGGGGTCGAGCTATTTCCAGCGGCGGCTGGACCAGAACGGCAATCATGTCCTTGCCCTCGCGGCCTATAATGCGGGTCAGGGCAACATGAACCGCTGGCTGCGCGAAAATGGCGACCCGCGCAGCGGCGTCGATATGCTCAACTGGATCGAGGATATTCCGTTCTTCGAGACCAAGAATTATGTCCAGCGCGTGGTCGAAAATGCGGTGGTGTACGACCTGATGAACCCGAGCCGCGCCAAATCGCGTGGGCCGCATCATGTCAGCTGGTATCTGGGCAGGCGTCCGCCGCGGTAAAGAGGGAAACGTCCTCCTCTCCAGACCCGTCACCCCGGACTTGTTCCGGGGTCCACCAAGCCGCCCCGCGCATCGCATGAACCTCTTGCACTTTCACGTGCCGCCTGGTGGACCCCGGAACAAGTCCGGGGTGACGAAGTACGCGGGGTTGGGTTAGGACGCAGCGTTCATGGATCGCCCCAACTACATCACCCCCACCGGCTACGCCGCGTTACGCACCGAATATGAAGCACTGTTCGGCACCGAACGCCCGGCTTTGGTCGAGGTGATTTCCTGGGCAGCCGGAAACGGCGACCGGTCGGAAAATGGCGACTACATCTATGGCCGCAAGAAACTGCGAGAAATCGATCGCCGTCTAGGCTGGCTGTCGAAGCGGATGAAGGCGGCCAAGGTCGTCGATCCCGCAGCGCAACCCGACCGTGCCAAGATCTGGTTCGGTGCCACCGTCACCATCGCCGATGAGGACGACCATCATCGCACGCTATCGCTGGTCGGTGACGACGAGGCCGATGCAGGTGCGGGCCGCGTCGGGTGGAATTCACCGATCGCGCGGGCTTTGCGCGGCGCAGCGGTGGGTGACGTGCGTCGGGTCGAACTGCCCGCGGGCGCGATCGAATATGAAGTGATGACGATCGACTATCCCCCTGTCTAACTACTCCCCACCCGTTCGTTTCGAGCGAAGTCGAGAAACGTGTTTGAAACTCCCAGGCCAGGTTTCTCGACTTCGCTCGAAACGAACGGGTAAGGGGGTGGCAGGACGAACGACGCGATATCTAAGAGGCCTCCCATGAACGGCGACCACGGCTCCACCCGCCCCGGCAACATCGCGCTGCTGATCGACGCCGACAACGCGTCGCCTGCCGCGATCGACCCGGCGCTGACCGTCCTTGCCGAACTCGGCACGGTCAATATCCGCCGCGTGTACGGCAATTGGAAAAAGCCTGCGCTCAAAGGCTGGGCCGACCTGTCGCTCAAACATGCGCTGGAGCCTTTCCAGCAATTCGACATCACCAAGGGCAAGAACGCCACCGACATGCGGATGACCATCGATGCGATGGACCTGCTGTTCCGCGGCCGCGTCACCGGGTTCGGGCTGATGTCGTCGGACAGCGATTTCATGCCGCTGGCGATGCGCATCCGTCAGGAAGGCGTGCCCGTCTATGGCTTCGGCACCGACCGCACGCCCGAAGGGTTTCGAGAAGCCTGCACCCGCTTCATCGATGTCGGCGCGCTGGTGAAAGCGCATGAAAGCGAACGTGTGGAAACCAAAGCCGCAGCGGCAGAGACCAAGGCCAGCGGATCGCCGCTCGACGCCGATGTGCTCGCGATCCTGATCGACGCCTACAACGCATCGAAGCGCGACGAGAAAGGCTATGCCAGCGTCTCCGAGGTCGGCCAACGCGCGGGCAACCGGTCGAGCTTCGACGCGCGCAATTACGGCGCGCGCGGGCTTTCCGAACTGATTGCCAAGGTGCCCAATTTCCAGACCGAGCGCCGCGCGGACGGGCGCGTTTTCGTGAAACGCCTGCGCTGAATTACTCCACGTCACTCCCGCGAAGGCGGGAGTCCATCTCGCTCCCTTCCCGCTTGGTTTGTTCGGGAGATGGATCCCCGCCTTCGCGGTGATGACGAAAAACGATGCAGGGTCGCGCGAAGCGCCCGCCAGCGAGACAGAAAACCGCACGGGGTGGCCAGCGCAGTCCGCGATTGTTACACCCCCGCGTCATGAGAACAGGCGAAATCGTAACCCTCACCCTCTATTTCATCGTGATGCTGGGCATCGGCGTCTATGCGTGGCGCAAATCGACCAGCGACATCGACGGATATGTGCTGGGCGGCAGGTCGCTCGGGCCGGGCGTTACCGCATTGTCGGCGGGCGCGTCCGATATGTCGGGCTGGCTCATGCTCGGTCTTCCCGGCGCGATGTTCGCGAGCGGATTGTCCGCCGCCTGGATCGGCATCGGGCTGGCACTGGGCGCGCTTGCCAACTGGATGCTGGTCGCGCCGAGACTGCGCCAACAGACGGTTGATGTCGGCGATGCGCTGACCATTCCCGATTTCCTCGGCAAGAAATTCCCGCGCGGCGACGTGCTGCGCGTCGTATCCTCCGCCGTCATCATCGTGTTCTTCACTGTTTACACCGCATCGGGCTTGGTCGCGGGCGGCAAGCTGTTCGATTCGGCGCTTGGCCAATCCTATAGCGTCGGGCTGTGGGTCACCGCGGGCGTCGTCGTCGCCTACACGCTGTTCGGCGGATTCCTGGCGGTCAGCCTGACCGATTTCGTCCAGGGCTGCATCATGTTCGTGGCGATGATCATCGTGCCCGTCGTCGCGCTTCAGATGGCGGGCGGCTGGGACGTGTCGATGGACCTGGTCCGCTCGGTCGATCCCACGCGGCTCGACTGGTTCGAAGGCGTCGGATTGCTTGGGTTGATTTCCGCGCTCGCCTGGGGGCTTGGCTATTTCGGCCAGCCGCACATCATCGTCCGCTTTATGGCGATCCGATCGGTCGCCGACATACCCACCGCGCGCAATATCGGCATGGGCTGGATGCTGGTGACGCTGATCGGCGCGCTCGGAACGGGTTTCGCCGGCCTCGCCTACATGACCGCGCAGGGCCAGACGCTTTCGGATCCGGAGACAATCTTTATCGTCCTGACCAAAGTGCTGTTCAACGACTGGGTGTCGGGCTTTCTGCTCGCCGCGATCCTGGCCGCGATCATGTCCACCATCAGCTCGCAATTATTGGTATCGTCGAGTTCGATCACCGAGGATTATTACCGCCGCTTCTTCCGCCGCGAAGCCAGCCAGAAGGAGCTGGTGCTCGTCGGACGCTTGTCGGTGTTGGCGGTTTCGCTGATCGCCATCGCGCTGGCGGGCGATCCCGAAAGCTCGGTGCTGGGCCTCGTCTCCAACGCCTGGGCCGGGTTCGGCGCGGCGTTCGGCCCTGTCATCCTGATGAGCCTGATGTGGGAAAAGACCACGCGCAACGGTGCACTGGCGGGCATGGTGCTGGGTGCGCTGACCGTCGGCGTGTGGATCGTCGCGGGGTTGAGCGACACGCTCTACGAAATCGTCCCCGGTTTTGCGGTATCGATGGCGGCGTTGGTGATCGTCAGCCTGATGGAAGGCGACAAGAACGGCGTTCAGGTCAAAGCGAAGGCGTGATCGCCGCGTCTGCTCGCGGATTACTGCGCGCTTGAACCCTCGCGCGGGTCGGGCATCGTCAGGCGCGCTCGCGTGCCCGGCCCTGCGTCCTCATAAGCAATCGTACCGCGCAACTGCCGCGTCAGGCTGGTGATCATGCGCGTGCCCAGGCTGGTGCGCGCGCTCGCTTTCGGGGCCGACGCATCGGGCATTCCGATTCCGTGGTCGGTCACCGTCATCTCCAGCCGCCCATCCTTCGCGACGATATCGACGACGATCTCGCCGCCCTGATCGCCGTAAGCATATTTGATCGCGTTGGTCAGGAGCTCGGTCAGCACCAAACCGATCGGCATCGCCGCGTCCGCGCTGATCACGATCGCATCGGCATGGCAGAGAATGGTGTGGCGCGATGCATTTTCGGCAAGCGTCTCGGTCAATCCGCAGGCTAGATCGTTGAGGTTGACCAGCCCGACCTTGTCGCCGCGCCACAATTGGTCGTGGGTCTGTGCGATGGCGGTGATCCGCGCCTGCGCATCTCCCAGCATCCGCCGAATACGCGGATCGTCGTCCTCGCGCATCTGGAGTTCGAGCATGGATGAGACCATCGCCAGGCTGTTCTTCACCCGGTGCGACGCTTCACGCGTCAGCAATTCCTGATACTCGATTGCCGCGGACAGCTTGGCTTCGGTTTCCTGCCGTTCGATTGCGACACCGATCAAATTGGCGAAGCCCTGCATGAACGCCAGATCGTCCTCGTCGAATTTGCCTTCCTTGACGCTGTCGACTTCGATCACGCCGTACCGCTTGCCGTCCGCCTCGACGAGCACATTGATGGCGCGCTTGATGCCGTGCTCGGCCATCAGATCGGGGGTTCGGAACCGTTCTTCCTCATCAAGATGGTTCGAGATGACGGGCTCGCCGATCTTGAACGCGTAGCCCGCAGGCGAGGCGAGATCGGCGCCCAGATCGGCGGTGCCGACCAGCCCCGGTTCCCAGCCGAGCCCGGCGCGGACCAGCATCCGCCCCTCGTCATCCGGCGCGTCGAGATATTTGCAGAACCCCGCATTCATCCCCGCCGCACACAATTCGACCGCGCGATCGAGCAGCGAGTCGATGTCGCGCGACCGCAACGCCTCCATCCCGAATTTCGCGAGGATGCGTTGCTGGGCCAGCCGATAATCGACTTCTCCCTGCGGACGCGGCGTGGGTTCCGCAGGTGCTTCCTCGACGACGGCCATGCGTTATCGAGTCAGTTTCTTGTACGCGAGCGCGGTCGGACGATCTGCGGCGTCGCCCAGACGGCGGCGCTTGTCCTCTTCATAGGATTCGAAATTGCCTTCGAACCATTCGACATGGCTGTTGCCCTCGAACGCCAGGATGTGCGTCGCCAGACGGTCGAGGAAGAAGCGGTCATGGCTGATAATCACCGCGCAGCCCGCGAAATTCTCGATCGCTTCTTCCAGCGCGCCCAGCGTTTCGACGTCGAGATCGTTGGTCGGCTCGTCCAGCAGCAGCACGTTGCCGCCCTTTTTCAGCATCTTGGCGATGTGAACCCGGTTGCGCTCACCGCCCGACAGCTTGCCGACATTCTTCTGCTGGTCCTGGCCCTTGAAGTTGAATGCGCCGACATAGGCGCGGGTCGACATGTCGTGGCCATTGACCTTGACGAAATCGAGCCCGTCGGAAATTTCCGCCCAGACATTCTTCGATGGGTCAAGATGATCGCGGCTCTGGTCGACATAGCCCATGCGGACGGTCGATCCGATATCGACTTCGCCCGAATCCGGCTGTTCCTGCCCGGTCAGCAGCTTGAACAGCGTCGACTTGCCCGCGCCGTTCGGCCCGATGACGCCGACGATGCCGCCTGCGGGGAGCGAGAAGGACAGGTTTTCGAACAGCAATTTGTCGCCATACGCCTTGGTGACGTTTTCGACCTCGATCACCTTGCCGCCCAGCCGCTCGGGCACCTGAATGACGATCTGGGCCTTGCCGGGCGTACGGTTCTTCTGCTGTTCGACCAGCTGCTCGAACTTGGCGATACGCGCCTTGGACTTGGTCTGGCGCGCCTTCGCACCCTGCCTGATCCACTCCAGCTCGTTGCGAATCGCGGTCTGGCGGCCCGATTCCTCGCGCTCTTCCTGCTCCAGACGCTTCGACTTCTTTTCCAGATAAGTCGAATAATTGCCTTCGTAGGGGAAGTACTTCCCACGATCGATTTCGAGGATCCAGCCGACCACATTGTCGAGGAAATAGCGGTCATGGGTGATCATCAGCACCGCGCCGGGATATTCCTTCAGGTGGTTTTCCAGCCAGTTGACGCTTTCCGCATCGAGATGGTTGGTCGGTTCGTCGAGCAGCAGGATCGACGGTTTCTGGAGCAACAAGCGCGTCAGCGCGACGCGGCGCTTTTCACCGCCCGACAGATTTTCCACCGATGAATCGGACGGCGGGCAACGCAGCGCCTCCATCGCGACTTCGAGCTGGTTGTCGAGCGTCCAGCCATCGACCGCATCGATCTTGGCCTGAAGCTCGCCCATTTCCTCCATCAGCGCATCGAAATCGGTGTCGTCCTGCGGATCGCCCATTTCGGCCGAGATCGCATTGAAGCGATCGACCAGGTCCGCGGTTTCGCGCGCGCCGTCCTTGACGTTCTCCAGCACCGTTTTGGTCGGGTCGAGCTGGGGTTCCTGCTCCAGATAACCCACGGTGATGTTCTCGCCCGGCCACGCCTCACCGGTGAAATCCTTATCGACGCCCGCCATGATCTTCATCAGCGTCGATTTGCCCGCACCGTTGGGGCCGACGATGCCGATCTTGGCGCCGTGATAGAATTGCAGGTTGATGTTCGACAGCACCGGCTTGGGCGCGCCGGGGAAGGTCTTGGTCATGTCCTTCATGACATAGGCGTATGAGGCGGCCACGAGGGGGTCTCCGTTCGGGATATGAAAATGGCTGGAAAGTCGTGCGCGCATGTAGCGACGCACACGCGCGAAGGCAATGTCGGCGGGGTGCGGTCGAGCACCGGATCGCCCTTCCCATTCGCCACCCCGGCCGAAGTGCCGGGGTCCACCAAGCCGCTTGAGCAACATGAGAGCCTCGAACGCGGGACTTGCCGCGCGGCGGCCCCCGGCACTTCGGCTAGGGTGACGGTTTGGGATGCGGCCCGTCGCGCCAACGGCTTGCCCCCGCCCCCACCGGCTCCTATCCCCGGCTCCAAGAAACGGGAGGAAATTCATGCGTCTGTTCGCCACCGCGCTGCTTTGCGCCACTGCTCTGCCACTGACTGCGCTGGCACAGGACACAGAGGCCGCCCGCGTCGCGGCGCTGCGCGACGCCGCGCTCACCGACACCATCGCCTGGGACATCACCGAAGGTCTCACCACCGAAGTCGGCCCCCGCATGGCAGGCACCGAGGCCGAAGCGCGCGCCCGCGCCTGGAGCGTGGCAAAGCTCAAGGCGATGGGCTTTGCCAATGTCCGCGTCGAACCCTTCACCATGCCGGTGTGGGAACGCGGCGAGGAAAAGGCGGAAATCACCGCCCCCTTTCCCCAGCCGCTGATGCTGACCGCGCTCGGCAATTCGGGCGCGACGCCCGCCCGCGGACTGACTGCCGAAGTGCTTCGCTTCGAAAATGTCGAGGCTTTGGAAGCTGCACCCGACAGCGCGGTGCGCGGCAAAATCGTCTATGTCACGCACAAAATGACCGCGACGCAGGACGGATCGCAGTACGGCCAATTCGGCGCGGCGCGGCGTCAGGGACCAAGCATTGCGTCGCGCAAAGGCGCTGCCGCGATCATCATCCGTTCGATCGGCACCGACTATAACCGCAACCCGCATACAGGCGTGCAGAGCTTTGCCGAGGGGGTGAAGCCGATCCCCGCCGCCGCACTCTCCATTCCCGATGCCGAACAGCTCGACCGCGTGTTCAAACGCGGCAAGCCGGTCCGTATCAAACTGACCCTAACCCCGCGCCAGACCGGCAACCACGAATCGGGCAACGTCATTGCCGAAGTACCGGGCAGCGATCCGAACGCGGGCATAGTGCTGGTCGCCTGTCACCTCGATAGCTGGGACCAGGGCACCGGCGCGTTCGACGATGCAGCGGGCTGCGGCATCGTGGCAGCGGCGGCCAAACACATCATGGACGCAGGGCAGCCGCGCCGCACGATCCGCATCCTGTGGGCGGGCGCGGAGGAAGTCGGCATCTTCGGCGGCGATGATTATGCGAAGCGCCATACGGGCGAACCTCACGCCGTTGCGGCCGAATCGGATTTCGGGGCCGATCGCATCTGGCAATTCTCGACCAGCTTCGATGCGGTATCGAAGCCCGTTGTCGACCGCCTCGCCGCTGCGCTCGCGCCGTTGGGCATCGGACGCAGCGCCGAGCGCGCGGGCGGTGGAGCAGATATCGGGCCGATCATCCGCTCTGACGGCGTCGTCGCCATCGACTTGTCGCAGGACGGCACGCGCTATTTCGATCTGCACCACACGCCCAATGACACGCTCGATAAAATCGACCTCGTGCAATTGCGGCAAAATGTGGCAGCGTGGACCGCGATGCTGGCGATAACGACCGCTGCAACCGAGGAAATGCGGGCATCTCCGCGTCCGAATTGATGGCCAAAATGTGGCGATATCGTTGCCAAGCTATGAAGTTTGCGGTTGACGTGGCCGCGCTGGACGTTATTGCGGCAACTTCGCGACGGCAATTTGTCCGGCGCGAACATGAATTATGCTTGGGAGCATCCACATGAAGAAGATCGTTTTCGCAGCGGCAGCCGCTGGCCTGATGTCGCTCGCAGCTTGCGACAATGCAGCAGTCGAAGAAAATGCAGTCGTCCAGAACCTGGAAGACACTGCAGACAACTATGACGCGATGGCAGACATGACTTCGAACGAAGTCGCTGAAGACATGATGGAAAACATGGCTGACAACGCAGAAATGATGTCCGAGAACGTCGAAGAGGCGATCGAAGACAACACGACCGGCATGTAATTCGGCCTCGGTCGCCTATCGGGCGATCGACCGGTTATCGGTTACGAAGGGCATCCCGAGCGATCGGGGTGCCCTTTTTGCGTTTGCCCGCTTTTGGCCACCGGCTTCCCCCTCGACCTCATCACTCGTCTTGGATATTGGTCAGGCCAAACAAGATCGATAGGGGAGAATGCACATGATCGACGCTCGGATTTCGCGTCGCGCCGCACTGGCTGGCATCGGCATGACGGCGGCATGGGCAGCCAGCCCGGCCCGCGCACTCATGCAGGCCGCGACCCGCACCGCCGTCCCCGCCTTTGTCGAACCGCTGCTCGCCAGGATGACGATCGAAGAAAAAGCGGGCCAACTCTCGCTGATGGCTGCGGCCTGGGGTGGCGGGAACGCGGCGGCAATGAACCCGCCGTCCAGTTCGAATTTCGACAAGCAGTTGGAGGACGGCGTCGCGGGTCGCCTGACCGGTGTGTTCAACGGTAATGGTGTGCGCATGGCCGACCGGATGCAGCGTGCGGTGATGGAGCGATCGCGGCTCAAGATTCCCCTGATCTTTGGTGCCGACGTGATCCACGGCCACCGTACCGTCTTCCCCATGCCCGTGGGCGAAGCCGCGACATTCGAACCCGACATCGCCGAACGCACGGCGCGCATTGCCGCGTTCGAGGCCGCGGGCGCGGGGATCGACTGGACGTTTGCGCCGATGGTCGATGTCGCGCGCGACCAGCGCTGGGGCCGATCGGCAGAAGGCGCAGGCGAGGACGTGATGCTCAACGCACTGTTCGCTGCAGCCCGCACGCGCGGATTCCAGGGCAAGGATCTGTCGTCGAACGAATCGATGATGGCCTGTCCCAAGCATTTCGTCGCATACGGCGCGGCGCAGGCCGGGCTCGACTACAATACCGTGGACTTGTCCGAACGCACGCTGCGCGAAGTCTATTTCCCGCCCTTCCAGGCCGCATACGACGCGGGGGCGATGTCGACCATGTCGTCGTTCAACGAAATCTCCGGCATTCCGTCGACCGGCAACGCTTGGCTGTTGACCCAGGTGTTGCGCGACGAGTTCGGCTTCACGGGCATCGTCGTCAGCGACTACACCAGCGACGAAGAGATGATCGCGCATGGCTATGCCGCCGATGGTCGCGATGCCGCACGGATTGCGATCCTGGCCGGGGTCGATCTGTCGATGCAATCCAACCTTTACTACCTTCACCTCCCCGCGTTGGTGCAACAAGGGCTGGTGCCGATGGACATCGTCGATCGCTCGGTTCGCCGCATCCTGACCGTCAAATCGATGCTTGGCCTGTTCGACGACCCGTTCCGCCGCATCGACATCAAGCGCGAGACGACGCGGTCGCGATTGCCGAAGAACCTGGCCTATGCGCGAGAGGTTTCACGCAAATCGATCGTCATGCTGGAAAATAAGGGCGACTTGCTCCCCTTGCCCAAATCTGGTCGCATTGCGCTCATCGGCCCGTTCGCAGGGTCGAAGGAGGACTGTAACGGCCCGCAATGCGTCTATGCCGACCATAACGACGCGATCTCGCTGGCGGCGGGCGTGCGCGCCGCAGTCGGCAGCCGCGCGACCGTAACCGTTACCGAAGGGACAAATGTCGAGGTGGCATTGCCCGGCGGGATCGAGGCTGCCGTCGCCGCCGCCAACGCCGCCGATGTCGTCGTTCTTGCGCTCGGCGAAGGCACCGGCATGGCAGGCGAAGCGCAGTCGCGCACCGACATCCGCCTGCCCGAACCCCAACAAGCGCTGGCAGAGGCGGTCGCCGCGACGGGAAAGCCAATCGTCGTCATCCTGAAAAACGGGCGCGCAATGGCGCTCCACGGCGCCGTGCGAGATGCGCGCGCGATCCTCGTGACCTGGTTCCTGGGATCGGAAACCGGCTCGGCGATGGCCGACATCCTGTTCGGAGATCATTCGCCAGAGGGACGGCTGCCGATCAGCTTCCCCTTCGAAAGCGGACAGCAACCCTATCACTACGACCGCAAGGCGACCGGGCGTCCTGCCGAGCCCGCCGAACAACGCCCGTCCTACCGCACCTATTGGCGCGAGGGGCCGAACGCGGCGCTGTGGCCGTTCGGCCATGGTCTGACCTATGGCAGGGTCGAATATTCAAGCCTAAAGCTGCCCGAAACGATGGCTTGGGGTAACGGCATCGAGGTCACAGCGACGGTCACCAACCGAGGCAAGCGCGCCTGCGTCGAGCTGGTCCAGCTCTATATCCGCGACCGCGTGGCAAGCGTCACCCGCCCCGTGCGCCAGCTCAAGAAGTTCGAAAAGGTAGCGCTCAGGCCGGGTCAGAGCCGCACCGTCCGCTTTACCTTGTCGCGCGAGGATCTGCTCTTCGTCGGCGTGGAAAACAAATGGACGGTCGAGCCCGGCGACTTCGACCTGTGGATCGCACCCTCCGCACAGGATGAAGGGGTAAAAGGCGAGTTCCGGTTGGTTCAAGCGTAAACCCTACACCGTTCGTGCTGAGCTTGTCGAAGCACTGTCCTTTCTTCGTGCCAAGAAGCGCAGCATTTCGACAAGCTCAATGCAAACGGGGATAGGGCTAAGCCCAACTAACGCAGAGTGATGCTCTCGCCACCCATTGGCGCCGGGACCGTCCGCCGCAAGGGTCGCGCGCCACCATGCACGACCAGTACCATTTCGCGCCACCACGGCTGGTAGCTGCCCTCCCGCGCGCCGAACGCCACTTCGACCCCCTCCACGCCCACCCTGCACGTCACCCGCTGGCGCAGATATTCGCCGCGCGCATAGCCCAGCGTCGCGCCGTCATCGGCATAAAGCTCGCCCGCACAATCCTCGCCCGGATAGACGTGGAGTTCCAGCGGCCCGTCGGGAGTCGCACCGGTCGATTGCACCAGCGGCTGGCGCGGAATGATCCCGCCCGCCCGGACATAGACCGCGATATTCTCGATCCGCGGCGTCACCGTGATGCGATCGAAGGTGGCGTCCTCGTCCACGTCCTTCACCGCGACGCGCTTGCCCGTCCAGTAATCGTACCAGCCGCCCTCGGGCAGGCATACGTCGTACGCGCGATCGCTTTCGGGACGCGGATTGGCCGCGACCAGCAGTTTCGCGCCTACCGTGAACGCCATCGACTGGTCGCAGCCAAAGCCAGTCGCCGCCGGATAGTCATAGAAAACCGGCCGCATCACCGGATCGCCTAGCCGCGATGCGCCTTCCGCCAATCCGTCGAGATACGGCATCAACCGATAGCGTTCCTCGATATACTTCCGCCGGATCGCCAGATGCCGGTCGCCATCGACCCAGGGTTCGACTTGCGGCGACCCTTTGCCCGCATGCGATCGAAAGACCGGCATGAATGCCCCGATCTGAAACCACCGGGTCAGCAGGTCGGGCGTCGCACCGCCCGTGAATCCGCCGATATCGACCGCGGTCCAGGTAAAGCCCGACAACCCCAAATTGAGCGACTGCGCCACCGACAGCTTCAGATGATCCCAACTGCTGTTATTGTCGCCCGTCCACGTCACCGCATATTTCTGCCCGCCCGCATAGGTAGCGCGCGTGGTGACGAAGGGCCGCGCATCGGGGCGCAGTTTCAGCAAGCCTTCATACGTGGCCCGCGCATTTTCGGAGCCGTAGACGTTATGCACCTCGGCATGCGTGGCGGTACGCGGTGCGAACCCGTTGGCATCGATGCGGTGTCTGGTATCCAGCGGCATAGTCTTTGTCGGCGTCTCGAAGATCGCCGGTTCGTTCATGTCGTTCCAGATGCCGTCGATGCCCATATCGACGAAGTTTTTGAACAGATCGCCCCACCATGCGCGGGTCCGCTCACGCGTGAAATCGGGGAACACCGATGCGCCAGGCCATACCGGCGCGGTATAGATCGATCCGTCGGGATTCTTCAGGAAATGGTCGCCCGCGACGCCGCTGTCATAGGGGACGTAACCCGCATCGGGCAGGTTCGCGACGTGCAGGTCGACAATGCTGACCAGCTTGAACCCGATGCCTTCCATCTCCGCATCGAGCGCGCCGAGATCGGGAAAGGCGGTGGTATTGACGGTAAAGGGCCGGTTATTCTGCTGATAATCGATGTCCAGCCAGATCACGTCGGCGGGGACCCGATCCCGGCGCAGCCGGCGCGCGATGCCGCGCACTTCGTCGGCGGTCATGTAGCTGTAGCGCGACTGCTGATACCCCAGCGCCCAGCGCGGCAGCATCGGCGGCTTGCCGGTCAGCGCGCCATAGCCTCGCACGACCTCCGCGGTGCTTGGCCCGGCGACGACATAATAATCGATCGGGCCGTCGGATGCGCCAAGTTCGATCACGCCGTCGGCGCGGTGGCCGAAATCGAAATGGCTGCGGCGCGGATTGTCCAGGAACAGCCCGTAACTGCCCCCCGCCCCACCGACGCCGATATAGAAGGGAATGGATTTGTAGAGCGGATCGGTCGTGCTCTCGAATCCGTATTGGTCGGTGTTCCAATGCACGAAACTGCGCCCGCGTCGGTCGAGTGGGCCGGTCTTGTCGCCCAACCCGTAATAACGCTCGGCCACCGGCATCGCTTTCTTGAGCGCGAAGGCGGTGCCGTCGATCGCGGGCGGGGCGGCATCGGCGACGATCACCCGCCCCGCGCGGTCGGTGACCGTCAGCGCCAGCGTGCGCGGATCGACGGTGACGGAGAGTGCCGCGGTGGTGAAGCCGGTCGCGGTGCGCGTGACGTTGGCGCGCTGCCCGCGCATTTCGCCCGACACCGCCCAGCTTGCGTCTTCCGCCAGCCGCCCCTTCGCACCGATCCGGATACGCAGGATCGTGTCGGTCAGCGCGTCGATACGAAGCAGCGCGCCATTGGCGCGAATGTCGTAGGAAGCCTCCACATCCACCTTTTGCCTTGATCGAAGTCCAGCAGCGTCTTGATCCACGCCACGTTTCTCGACTTCGCTCGAAGCCGACGGTGTGGGCGCGAGCGCGAGCGCGGTGGACGCAAGCAGCGCGATCATTTGATCGCCACCGTCCGGCTGAGCCGCGAAACGCCGGTTTCATTGAACGCCTCTACGGCGACATGGTAACCCTGCCCCACCGTCAACGCGCGCAGTTCCTTCTGCAACACCGCATCATCACCCAGTTCGTCGGCCCATAGCTGATAGGTCAGCCCCAGCCGGTCGGGTCGGATGCCCCAGCGGATATTATATCCCACCGCGCCCGGCACCTTGCGCCAGCGGATCGTGGCGTTGCGCGTATCCTCCCCTCGCACCGCACCCACGCCTTGCGGGACCGCGGGCGCGCGGCCCTCCGCGTTGCCGAACACGCGCAGGTCGCTGATCGCCAGATGCGCCGCGCCGACATGGCCGTGGACGTAGCGGACATAGCGCGCGTCGACCGGTGCGGGCAGTTGCAGATACGCGTTGGCTCGGTCGCGCCGCTCCGGCCCCGTATCGGCGAGCGGAGCCCAGGTCTTGCCGTCCACCGAATGCTCCAGCCGGAACTCGGTATAGATGTCGGGCGCGTCGGCATAACGCCCCGCCTTGTAATCGGCGAAATTGACCTGCACTGCGCGCAGCGTCTTCGCCACGCCCAAATCGATCGTCAGCGTCTGGCCGACCTCCTTGTTTTCCGCGACCCAGAAGGTCCGCGGGTCTTCGTCCGCCGCGCGGCTCGCCGCGAACTCGCCCAGCGTCGAGGATGCGGTCATCGGCTTGCGATAGGAGAGCAGCATCCACCCGGTGAACAGGCTGTCGAGATCGTCGATTTTCTCGGTCGGCATGACGTGCGGAAAATCGCCGAACCGCGACGATGCCATCATCTGGCCGTCGTCGAAGAATTTGGTCGGGAACAGGTTGATGCGGCGTTCGAAATCCCAGTTATGGCCGATCCACGGCGTCCCCGAATTCCACCAGTTGCCGAACTTGTCCTGCACGGTCGATCCATGCCCCGCCCCCTCGACGAAGCCGCCGGGCTTGTACGCGACCGGGTTGTAGGGGGCGTAAACGAACGGCCCCAGCGGCTTGTCGCTGACATAGGTGCCATTGGCGTACGCGTTGAATTCGGTCCCCGGTGCGCCGTACTGCAGGTAATATTTGCCGTTCACCTTGGTCATCCACGCGCCTTCCATGAAGGGCGTGATCTTCGCGCCGGTCTTGCTCAGCTCGTTGTGATCCTGGCCGAACCGTTCCCAGCCATATTTGTCGGGATTGAGGCCGAACATCGTCTGCGGCTTGCCCTTATAGGTGAAGCGCCCGTCCATGCCGATTTCCAGGCCATAGAGCGGAAACACGTTCGACGAATTCCAGTACATATACCATTTGCCGTCATCGTCCTTGAACAGCGCCGGATCCCACGGGCCGGGCGGTACGCGGCCATCGCCGGGCTTGATGTCCTCCTCCTCGAACGGCAGCACCGCGCCGGGGAGTTGCGGCAGTGTGCGGTCGAACCATTCCAGCTTGCCGCTCGCCGGATCTTCGGTCACCCAGATCTGTTCGGGACTGGTCATCGACGGCATCAGGTAAAGCTTGTCGTCATCGACCCAGGCGGCGGGCGCAATCACGCTGTCATACGGCCAGTTGCTGGGTTTGATGAATTGCCAGTCGACCAGGTCGGTCGATCGCCAGTAACCATCGGCCAGCGTCTGAAACAGGTAATATTCGTCCTTCCAGCGGACGATCACCGGATCAGCGCCGGTGCGAAACGAAATCTCGCGGTCTTCCTGCTCGAAATTATAGCGGTAATCGATGTCGATCGGGTTGGCATAGGTCTTGACCGGCCGTTCCTGCGCGGCGGCGGGCAGCGTCGCGAGCGATAGCGCGGCGAGACTGACGGTCGGGCGGAACAGGGGATGGGGCACGATGACTCTCCTTGGATTCGTCGGACGGGGCTCATGCCCCTTGCAGGAAATAGTTGGCGGTCAGCCGACCGGTGCGCGGATCGCCGCTCAGCGGCAGGTCGGGCGGAATCACCCCCGAATGCAGCAAACCGCCACGATAGAGGACGATCCGGTCGCGAACACCCTCGACACGGCCAATTTCCTCATAATGATCGTCGCTACCCTGGGCATAGCCGTGCCGCGTCGTCGCTTCCCCGCGCGCGGTGGCGACATAGCGATCGACATTGCCAGCTTCGACCCGCTCGATGCCGGTCGCGCGGTGCCGGAAAAATGCCGTGCCGCTTGCCTCTGTGCCGCGCAGATAATGGATCGCGGCGATATGGTTTGGGTCGGTGCTGTCGAAATGCGGCGCGCGCTGGGCGGGGGCCAGCGCATGGCCAGCGGCCGTCACCATCGAAAAGCTCGCCTCGACCAGATCGAACCGGTCGATGTCGAATGCGCCCGCGATGAACGGGGCCGCGTCCTCCAGTAATTTCCGGACATAGCCAAAGGCGTCCGTGTCGCGCTCGTCGATCACGCGGCGCAAGCCGGGATAATAGGATCGCGCGGCATGAGGAAACGGTGCCAGCGCCGCGGCGAGATCGACCACCGCTTCCGCCCGCCCGGTCATGTCGTCCACGACGACCACCGGATGCGCGCCTTCGCCCAGGCGAAGCAGTTGCGGCTTCAAGATCGCGCCTCCCCTCTGGCGGCGGTATCGGCTTGCCGGGCGCGTGGTCCGCCCGGCAAGCGCATTGGCTTAGAAGCGGTACTTCAAACCCGCCTGGAAGCTGCGGGCATAACCCGTGGTCGAGTTTTCCTCGCGCGTCGGATTAGGTCCGCTGCCTGCACCCCAGGTCGAATAGTTGCGGTTGACGAAATCGAACACGTTGAACACCTGGAAATCGGCGGTCAGGTCGTGACCCCAGGGCATCCGGAACGTCTTGGACAAGCGCAGGTCGAGATTCTTGTACCCGATCTTCTGCTTGGGTGAGAACACACCGCCATCGTTGAAGTAGAAACATCCACCGCAGTTGGGGGGCGGGGTACGCGTGAAATCGACGTTGCCGAAGCGCGGACCGGACCCCAGCGTCAGCGTGCCGGAAAACTGGAAATCCCACGGAATATCGACGATCGCGGTGCTGACGAAGCGCCACCGCTCCAGCCCGCGCGTCGGCTGCCAGCCATAGGCATCCTGCCGTCCGGCGTTGAACATCTGGCCTTCATCGAAGCCGATACCCTGGTTCGATTTGGCGTCCGAAATGGTCAGCGACGCGGTTCCGCCCCAGCCCGACGTCGGGCTATAGGGCTTGTCGGCATTCAAATAGAGCGCGGTGTAACGCTGCTGCCCGTTGCTCGATCCGATGTTGAGCCGCCCCGTGTAGCCCGCCGGACGTCCCACATCGGGGAAATTGTCCCGCACCCACGCATCGCCACCCTCGGTGTACAGCCCATCGGGCATCCGGTTGCCGCGCACAAAGATGAAGGCATCCTGCGACCGGTTATGCGCGATCGCCGCCGATAGCTGGATACTGCCCAACTGCTTGCGCACGCCCAGGTTGAATTGATCGGTATAGGGCACCTTGGCATCGTTGTTAATGACCCAGATATCGCCGCTCAGTCCCTGCTGAGCGACCGCCGCACGCAGCGCAGCAGGATCGCGAAGCGCGGGCGTGAACGCGATCTGGTTCGCGCCACCGGTACATGCAGGCAGGCCGGTCGCACCGCAGAAATCGACCGTCGCTTCGCTACGGACATTGTTGAACAGCGTCTCCAGCGAGGCGAGATAGAAGATGTTGCGATCGTAATAACGGCCGGCCCCTGCAAAGAGCACCAGATCGCGGTCGCCGAACACGTCGTACGACACGCCGATGCGCGGCTGGAACGCGCCGAGGAATGGATCGCGCTTGCTCCCGTCGGTGATGTAATCTTCCGGATTGATCCCCGCGGCCTGCCACGGTTGATAGTTACGAAGGGCGTTCGCGACCTTATCCGGCGTCACATAATTGTTGTTGAAATTATTCGATTCATAATCCCAGCGAAGACCGGCATTGATCGTCCAATGATCGTCGATCGTCCAGTCGTCCTGCACGAACAGGCCGATCTGGGTATTGTCCGCCTCTACTGCCGTAGGGGGCAGGAGCGAAATCGTCGCGCGGAACGGCGTACTGCTGGCAACGTCGCTATAGCGCTGGAAAGCGTACCGATATTGGCCATTGGCGAATGCGTCTTCGATGCGAGACAACTTCGTCTGCGATACGCGCACCCCGGCCTTCAGCACATGGCCTGCCCAGCCGGTATAGGTAAAGTTGTTCTTGAACGTGAACGCCTTCTGGTCATTGGCCTGCTGGAACGAGTTGGCACCAAAGAAGAAGAGGTCACCGCCGCTGGGATCATCGGTATCGGTCGGATCAGGGACACCGTCACCATCGTCGTCCACGCCGGGCGCGCCGTTGGTCAGCACATATTCGGGTCCGACAGTGATGGTCGGCGTACCGGTGAAGTTCTTGAAATAGCTCATCGTCAATTCGTTGAGCCAGTTATCGGCGCGATGAGTCCATTCGAACTGGATATTCTCGCTCTGCGTGCCGACGTCGCGACCATTTTCGAACGCGCGATTGCCGCCATAATCGCGAAGGTCGGTTTCCTCGCGCCGGAAATAGCTGGCGTTGAACGTGTCCGCGTCTGACGCGAACAGCGTCAGCTTGCCGAAATAGAGGTTCTGCTTGAAATCCGCGGCAAAGCTGCCCGCTTGCGCCTGGCGAATCCCGTCCGGGATCAGCGGATCGAGGTTGACGACGATCGACGGATTGGTGCGACGCGCGCCCTCGTACGCGGCAAAGAAATGCAGCACGCCCGGAATGATCGGCCCACCCAGATCGGCACCGAACTCGAAGCGCTTGTAATCGGGCTTCTCGTTGAAGCAGGTCTCCGCCGGATTGTCGGCGCACGGGAAGCCCTGATTGTTCGCCTCGCCCTCCCGGTCGAAGAATGGCCGTCCGTAGAAGGACTTCGGGATGAAGGTGCCGAACGCTCCCCCGCTCAGCCGGTCGCCGCCAGTCTTGGTGATCGCGGTGATGATCGCAGCACCGGCCTGCTCATATTCGGCCTTGTAGTTCTGCGTTTCGACGCGGAATTCCTGGATCGCCGATTGCGGAAAAGGATTGCCGCCGGAAAAGTTCTGGCCCGCCACGCCGCCGAACCCGACCGTGTTCTTCTGGCTGGTGCCGTCGATGAACACGTTGACATTGTTCGATGAAACGCCGCCCGCCTGAATGCGCTGGTTGTTGGTGTCGCTGCTGACCGTCACGCCGGGCGCGAGCGCCGCGAAGTTCAGGAAATTTCGCTGCGTTTGCGGCAGGTTGTTGATCTGTTCCTGGCTGACGCTGGTGCCGATCGTCGCGGTGCGCACCTCCTGCGTGCCGCGACGTCCGGTTACCACGACTTCGCCTTCGCCGGGCACCGCTTCGATGGGGCTGATGTCGATCGACACGATCTGGCCGACCGGCACCGTCACGGTTTCGGTCGTACCCCCCGATTCGAGTCGATATTGCGACGGGCGCAAACCGACGATGGTGAAATTGCCTTCGGCGTTCGCCGTTGCAGTGACGCTGCGACCGGTAACAATATCGGTCGCGGTGACGGTCGCGCCCGGCTGTGCGCCCTGCCCCTGAATCGTGCCCACCGTCTGCGCATAGGCGGATGGGGCGACCGCCAGACCGGCGGCAATCGCAAACGACGATACACCACGGATCAACAACGGACGGATTGCCGCTTTGAAAATCATGCACCTTCTCCCCTGCGGACGGCCTTTATTGGTCAGGCCGTTCCTGTTTGGCGAAAACGCGTCGATACACCCCAGGACGACGATCCCGCTTAACGCCGATGTGACGCCGATTTCTGAAGAAATGCCAGAGGGAAAATCGTGCTCGCCAAAATTATCGACGACTATGGCAAAAAAGTCGCGTGCCACCACGCGTCGCGATATTGGTCAAACCAAAATACCGTCGGCACGGCAGTTGCGCGCAATGTAATCGGCGTGGCTGGGAAGCGCGTTGGCACAGTCGGCGATCACGTCCTGAATGTCGTGCATGAACGACGCGATATCGCCCTCGGGGATCATATCGACCATCGGGTCGTGGCGCATATCCAGACCCTGGCCGATCAGCACCTGAACCCAGCTTTCCTCGCGGAACAGCTCTGCCTTGCCGTGGACGAAAAAGCGCGCCGACGACCGGAACAGGTCGAGCCGTTCCGCAAGGCTGTCGGGAATATCCATGTGTTTGACATAGGCCCAGAACGGCGTGTCCTCGCGATCGGTGACCTTGTAATGCGCGATGATGAAGTCGCGGACATCGCGGAATTCGAAATCGCTCTGACGGTTATATTCGGCAACATCGGCGGCATCGAAACCGCGATGCGGGAACAGCGCGATCAGCCGCAAGATCGCGGTCTGGATCAGGTGGATGCTGGTCGATTCCAGCGGCTCCAGAAACCCACTCGCCAGCCCGATCGCGACGACGTTCTTCTCCCAAACGCGGTGACGCTTCCCCGGTACGAAGCGCACCGGGCGCGGATCGGCCAGTGGCGCGCCGTCGAGATTGTCTAGCAGGATGTCCGCAATCGTGTCGTCGTATGCGTGCGCGCTCGAATAGACATGGCCGTTGCCGATGCGGTGCTGAAGCGGGATGCGCCATTGCCAGCCCGCATCGCGCGCGGTCGAGCGAGTATAAGGAAGCAGCGTCGGCGCGTTCTCGCACGGCACCGCCAGCGCGCGGTCGCAGGGCAGCCAGTGCCGCCAGTCCTCATACCCCACGCCCAACGTCTCGCCGATCAGCAGCGCGCGCATTCCCGAACAATCGACGAAGATGTCGCCCGCGACCTCGCGCCCGTCCTCTAGCGTCACGCCCTCGACGAAGCCGGTTTCGGGATGCTGACGGACACCGACGATACGCCCCTCGATCCGCTCGACGCCTTGCTTTTCCGACCGGCCGCGCAGGAACCGCGCGTAGAGATTGGCATCGAAATGATAGGCGTAATCGATGTCCGCCATCGGCGATTCCGGATTGCGCGGATCGGGCGGCGCGAACTTAGCGGTGCGCGCCATTACGCAATTCAGCGCATAATGGTCGAAATGCTTCGCCTGCCCGCGCGCTGCCTGATGCAGCCAGAATTGGTGCGGGTGCAGCCACATCAGATCCTGGCCGATCTTGCCGAACCCGTGAATGTAGCTGCTGCCCTTCGCGCGCCAATCGACGAATTCGATGCCGAGTTTGTAAGTGCCTTGGGTCGCCTTCAGGAACTTGAACTCGTCGATACCCGCTAGCTGGTTGAAGGTGCGGATCGCAGGGATCGTCGCCTCGCCCACCCCGATGGTGCCGATGGCATCCGATTCGATCAGCCGGATACGATATCCGTTGATGAACAGCCGCGACAGCAACGCCGCCGTCATCCACCCCGCGGTCCCGCCGCCGACGATGACGATATCGCGCAAGGGTTCGTGTTCGCGACCGACCATCTTCTCTCCCCGACTCATGTTGGGCGGACGCTGGCACGCCGCGCGACCCAGCGCCAGATACGACGATCAGCCGCGCAGGATCGCCCGCGCTTCCGCCTCCAGCGCAGGGTCCAATTCGGGCATCGTCATATCGACCTGTGCTTCGAGCGCGTCGGCGACCGCAGTCAGCGCGGCGATCCGTGCAGCCTTGCGGTCGTTGCCGTCGATCGCGATCCAGGGCGCATGGCGCGTGTCCGTTCGCGCAAACATGTCGTGCATCGCGTCCAGATACTCGGCCCGCCGCGCGCGGTTGCGCAGATCATCGGCGGCAAATTTCCAACGCTTGTGCGGCGTCTCGACGCGCTCCAGCAATTCGCGGTCTTGCGTTTCCTGCGTCACATGGACGAACAGCTTTAGCATCGTCACGCCGTTTGCCGTCTGCTCGGCTTCGAAGGCATTGATCTCATCATAGGCGCGCCGCCATTCAGGCTTGGTCGCGTACCCCTCGACCCGCTCGACCAGCACGCGCCCATACCAGCTACGGTCGAAGATCGCGATCTCACCCGCCGCGGGCAGGCGCGTCCAGAACCGCCACAGATAATGCCGCGCCTTTTCCTCTGCACTCGGGGCAGCGATCGGATGGACGTTGAACCAACGCGGATCCCAATCGGCGGTCAGCCGCTTGATAATCCCGCCCTTCCCCGCCGCGTCCCAGCCCTCGAAGACAAGAATGGCGGGACGTTTGTGAACGATATGCGCGACCTGGATACAGTCCAGCCGCGACTGAAGCTTGTCGATGGCCTTACGGTAGTCGCCGTCGAAGGGCTTGCCGGATTCATAGTCGCTGAGGTTAATCGTCACCGCATCACTCTCACTCGTCACCCCGGCCGGAGTGCCGGGGTCCACCGGGCGTCAGGCGCCGCAGGTGCAGAGTGTGCGGCACGGTGGACCCCGGAACAAGTCCGGGGTGACGCGTGGGGATGAGAGCGGCCTTACTCCGGCGCCACCACCGCTGCGGGTGCGTCCTTCTTCATCCCCGGCCCGTCGATGATCCGGATCGACAATTCGCGAAGCTGCTTCATCGACACGGTCGAGGGCGCGCCCATCATCAGGTCTTCGGCCTTCTGGTTCATCGGGAACA
The DNA here is from genome assembly GCF_902506605.1 of Sphingomonas sp. AX6. Taxonomy (GTDB): domain Bacteria; phylum Pseudomonadota; class Alphaproteobacteria; order Sphingomonadales; family Sphingomonadaceae; genus Sphingomonas. The sequence goes on along the minus strand of NZ_LR733979.1, from coordinate 2,209,821 downwards.
GCACGACTTCCCGGATATTGGGTTCGCCCGCCAGCAGCATGACCATCCGGTCGATGCCGGGTGCCGAACCGCCATGCGGGGGCGCACCACATTTGAACGCGTTGATCATACCGGCGAAATTCTCGTCGACATCGGCTTGAGAATAGCCCGCGATTTCAAACGCCTTGTACATGATCTCGGGCTTGTGGTTCCGGATGGCTCCGCTCGACAGCTCCACACCGTTGCAGACGATATCGTATTGATAGGCGAGGATATCGAGCGGGTCTTTCGTCTCCAGCGCGTCCATCTCGCCCTGCGGCATCGAGAAGGGGTTGTGGCTGAAATCGACCTTCTTCGCGTCCTCGTCATATTCGAACATCGGGAAATCGACGATCCAGCAGAATTCGAAGCGGTTTTCGTCGATCAGGCCGAGCTGCTCGCCGACGCGGGTGCGCGCCGCGCCGGCGAGTTTCGCCGCCGCCAGTTCCTTGCCCGCGGCAAAGAAGATGCCGTCGTCGGGACCGAGGCCGAGTTCGGCGATCAGCTTGCGGGTCGCTTCCTCGCCATGGTTCTTGGCGATCGGACCGCCCAGTTCGCCGCCCTTCTGGGTGATATAACCCAGCCCCGCATGCCCTTCCCCGCGTGCCCAGTCGTTCATCTCGTCAAAGAATTTGCGGCTCTTCTCCGCGGTCTTGGGCGCGGGGATCGCGCGGACCACGCCGCCGCCCTCGACGATGCGGTCGAACAGGCCGAAGCCCGAGCCGCGGAAGTGATCGGTCACGTCCGAAATCAGGATCGGATTGCGCAGGTCGGGCTTGTCGCTGCCGTATTTCAGCATCGATTCGCGGTACGGGATACGCTCGAACGGCAACGGCGACACCTGACGCCCCTTGCCCTGCCAGTCGGCATATTCCTCGAACACGCCGTGAAGAACCGGCTCAATCGCCTGGAACACGTCCTCCTGCGTGACGAAGCTCATCTCGAAATCGAGCTGGTAGAATTCGCCCGGAGAACGATCCGCGCGTGCATCCTCGTCACGGAAACACGGCGCGATCTGAAAATACTTGTCGAAGCCCGCGACCATCAAGAGCTGCTTAAACATCTGCGGCGCCTGCGGCAGTGCGTAGAATTTGCCCGGATGGACGCGGCTGGGGACCAGATAGTCGCGCGCGCCTTCGGGCGATGACGCGGTCAGGATCGGGGTCTGGAATTCGGTGAACCCCTGATCGTTCATCCGGCGACGCAAGCTCGCGATGACGTTCGATCGCAACATGATATTCTGGTGGATGCGTTCGCGCCGCAGGTCGACGAAGCGGTAACGCAAACGCACGTCCTCGGGATAATCGGCCTCGGCCGCAACCGGCAGCGGCAGGTCGCCCGCCATGCTCTGCACGGTCGCCTCCAGCGCGCGGATTTCGATATCGCCGGTCGGCAGATTGGCGTTCTTCGCTTCTGCGGATCGCGCCACCACCTTGCCGGTGATCGTCACGACTGATTCGTTGCGCAGCGATTCGATGACCTTGAACACCGGGCCGTCGACTTCGGTGACGATCTGGGTGATGCCGTAATGGTCGCGCAGATCGATGAAGACCAGGTCGCCATGATCGCGCTTTTTGTGCACCCAGCCCGATACGCGGACGGTGTTGCCGACATCGCTTTCGCGAAGTGCGGCGCAATTGTGGGTGCGATAGGCGTGCATATGTCGATCCATTTTTTCGTCCGTCATCCCTGCGAAAGCAGGGATCTCAGGCCTCATGGGGATGCGCTGAGTGGCACGAGATTCCGGCTTTCGCCGAAATGACGGGTGATAAATAACAGGCCCGCGCGAATCCGCGTCACGGAGCGCTTTGTCAAGGCGCGCGGGCGCGTTATGGGGTCGCGATGAAGATTCATCCCCCGATCGAGGACTCAAAGAGCCTCGCCGAACTCTGTGCCCGCCTGTCCACCGCCGACTATGTCACGGTCGACACCGAATTCATGCGCGAAAACAGCTATTACCCCGAGCTGTGCCTGATCCAGATCGCCGACGACAAGGAAGCCGCCGCGATCGATCCGATGGCACCCGGCATCGACCTGAAACCCCTGCTCGACCTGATGACCGAGAATGAAGACGTGCTGAAGGTCTTCCACGCGGGCGGCCAGGACCTGGAAATCGTCTATAACCTGACTGGAAAGACCCCCTTCCCGCTGTTCGATACCCAGATCGCGGCGATGGCGCTGGGTCAGGGCGAACAGGTCGGATATTCCAATCTGGTCGACAGCTATCTGGGCATCACCGTCGACAAGGGCGCGCGCTTTACCGACTGGTCCAGGCGTCCGCTCGACGAACGCCAGATCGATTACGCCATCGCCGACGTCACCCATTTGTCCACCATCTTCCCCAAGATGCTGGAAAAGCTGCGTAAGACCGGGCGCGGGCTGTGGCTGAACGAGGAAATGGAGCGGATCGGCAATCCCGACAACTACCGCGTCGATCTGGACCAGGTGTGGCAGCGCATCCGGATCAACAGCCGCAAGGCGGAGGTGCTCGGACGACTGAAGGCGCTCGCGCGCTGGCGCGAGGTCGAGGCGCAGGGCAAGGACTTGCCGCGCGGCCGCATCGTCAAGGACGAGACGCTCGCCGACATCGCCGCCAATCCCCCGCGCAAGCAAAGCGAACTGTCAAAGGTGCGCGGCTTGTCGGCGGCCTGGGCCGGGAACGATATCGGCGGCAGGATGATGGCGGCGCTGGAAAATAGCGGTCCGATGCCTGCGGACGAGATGCCCGGCCGCGACGAACGTCGGCCTTCGGTGGGCAAGGATGGGGCATTGGTCGCCGACCTGCTCAAATTGCTGCTCAAGATTCGGTCGAAAGAGATCAACGTCGCGTCGAAACTGCTGGCGCGCACCGATGATCTCGAAGCGCTGGCGGCGGGCCAGCGGGATCAATTGGCCATACTCGAGGGTTGGAGGTTCGAACAATTCGGACGCGATGCGCTGGCGCTGGTCGAAGGGCGCATGGCGTTCGCAGTCAAGAACGGCAAGTTGAAGATGACCCGTACGGAGGAAAATCTATGATCCGCTTTACCCGCGCCTTCGCCGCAATCGTCGCGGTTCCGCTTGCCGCCTGTGCGCAGGTGCCGCCAGTCGATGACACCCCCGCAATGGGCGCGGGCCAGTGCGACGCGTCGAAGCTCGGCGACCTGATCGGCAAGACCGCGACGTCGGCCCTGGTAGCCGACGCCCGAACACGATCGATGTCGCGGACGGTTCGGGTCATCAAGCCGGGCATGGCGGTCACGATGGATTATCGCACCGACCGGCTGAACATCGATGTCACGGAGCGTAACGTGGTGACCGCCGCGCGCTGCGGCTGATCCCTGCTACGTCATCCCAGCGAAAGCTGGGATATCAAGCCGTATTAACCCGCTCGGTATCCCAGCTTTCGCTGGGATGATGTTGCTGTCAGACCCGCCCCGATTTCAATCCCATTGCGGTCGCCAGCGTCTTGTGCCGCTTGGCCACCGCCTCGCCATAAAGCGCGGCGTCGCGCGGCTCCAGACTCAGGATCAGCCCCTCGCCATCGACCGCAACGCTCGACCGCTTGAGCGGCCCGGCAACCCCGCCGCTCAACCGCTGAGCCAGCCGGATCGCCAGACCCCATTGCGCCGCACGCGCCAGATCGCCCCAATCGGCCAGGCTGGTGAGCGGTTCGGGCGCATCCATGCCGCCGCCTAACGCGGTGTGCAGCGCCTGTGCGACCATCGCGCGTCCGCGCGCGTCGATCGCCACCCAATTGCCGTGGAGCGCAATCTCGCGTCCGCGTTCGTCGCGAAACTCGGGGTTCGCTTGCCAGCCGACATCGCCCAGCAGGCACGCGGCATGGCGCAACCGTTCGTCCTCGGCCGCGTCGTCGGCAAACAAGGGCGCGATCCAACGCGCGACCAGATCGCCATGCTCGGTAAACCGCCCCAGCCGCGCGCCTTCGTCACGCGCCGCCTCGATCAGCGGATCCAGGGCACGTTCCTCGGGCGACAGCCGCTCGTACAGCAACCCCTCACGCAATCCGTAGGCGGAGGCGATGGTCGTCGAACATCCCAATTGGCGCAGCAGGATCGACAATAACGCGGACGCATCGACTAGGGTCGGAATGCGTCCGCCCGACAAATTGGGCACCGCTTTCAACCGCCCGCGCGACATTCGGCCGACGCTGCGCGCGATCCGGCTGACCGCGGCGGCGTCCATGCAATAACCGTGGATCACGGGCAGCGGATAACCAGCCAGATGCATTTCCAGCCGCGCCAGCGCACGCCACGATCCCCCGACGAGATAGAGCGGCAGGCCTGCGCCGCTTCCGCTCCAGCCGGCGTCGCGGATCATCTTGGCCACGCGCCGCTCGAACGTCGCCTTGCCCGCGCCGCGCAAGGTGGGGATGCGCAGCACGCCCAACGGAAAGGACATGCGATCCAGCACTTCGCCATCCTTTACCCGCACCAGTTCCAGGCTGCCCCCGCCCAGGTCGCCGACGATGCCGTCGGCATCGGGGATGGCAGACAGCACGCCCAGCCCCGCCCCGATCGCCTCATCCTCGCCCGACAGCAGTTCGACGTTCAACCCCAGCAGCCGTGCGGTTTCGATCAGTTCATGACCGTTCGACGCATCGCGCACCGCCGCAGTCGCCACAGTACGAAGCTCACCGACTTCCATCTCGCGCGTCAACAATGCGAACCGCGCCAGCGCAGTCCGCGCGACCGCCAGCGCACCGGGCTCGATGGCGCCGGTCGCGGCCAGCGACTTGCCCAGCCCGGCCAGCACCTTTTCGTTGAACAGCGGTGCGGGCAACCGGCGCGGCCCGGCATAGACCACCAGGCGAATCGAATTCGAACCGATGTCGATGATCGCGCTCCGGCTCGCTCCCGATGGCGTCGCGACGGGGCGGCGTTTGAACAGGCTGGTCGCCATCCTGGTCAATGCTCGCGGTGGATCGCGCGTCGCCTGCGCAGCGACAATTTCTGCGGCATCGATTCGCTCGATTCGAGCGCCGCACCGCGTCCCGACAGCGACGGATTGGTCATGAAATAACGGTGCAGGTTGAACGGGTTCGATCCCGGCTCGATCCGGGTGTAGCTGCCGTCGGGCTGCAATTCCCAGCTTTGTTCGCTGTCGATCAAATTGGCGACCATCACCTGATCCAGGATCTGATCGTGCACCGTCGGATTCAGGATCGGCAGCATATATTCGACACGGCGGTCGAGATTGCGCGGCATCCAGTCGGCGGACGAAATATAGACGCGCGCGCCGTCATTGGGCAGCGCCTTGCCGTTGCCGAAACACCAGATGCGGCTGTGTTCGAGGAACCGTCCGACCACCGATTTCACGCGAATATGCTCCGACATGCCGGGGACGCCGGGGCGCAGACAGCAAATGCCGCGCACGATCAGTTCGACCTCGACCCCGGCTTCGCTCGCTTCATAGAGTTTCTCGATCAGCGCCGGGTCGACCAGCGAATTCATCTTGGCCCATACCGCGCCCGTGCGCCCTTCGCGGGCATGGGCAATTTCGGCATCGACCAGCCGCAGGATGTCGTCGCGCAGATCGCGGGGGGAAAGCGTCAGCAATTCCATCGCTTCGGGCTGAACATAGCCGGTGATGTAGTTGAACAGTTGCGCCGCATCGCGTCCCAGCCGCGGATCGGCGGTAAAGAAGCTGAGATCGGTATAGATGCGCGCGGTCTGGGGATGATAATTGCCGGTGCCGAAATGGCAGTAACTGCGGAACTGCCCACCCTCGCGCCGGACCACCATCGACACCTTGGCGTGCGTCTTCCAGTCGATGAAACCATAGACGACCTGCACACCCGCACGCTCCAGCGCGGAGGCCCAGAGCAAATTCTGCTCCTCGTCGAAGCGCGCCTTCAACTCGACCACCGCGGTCACCGACTTGCCCGCTTCGGCGGCGGCGATCAGCGCGTTGACCACTGCTGACTGTTTGCCCGCACGGTACAGCGTTTGTTTGATCGCGACGACATCCGGGTCGGCGGCAGCTTGCTTCAGGAAAGCGAGCACCACGTCGAACGTCTCATAGGGGTGATGGACGACGATGTCCTTGGCGCGGATCGCCGCGAAGCAATCGCCGCCATATTCGCGGATGCGTTCGGGGAAGCGAGGGGAATAGGAGGGGAATTTCAGGTCGGGCCGGTCCTCCTCGACCATGAATGCCAGGTCCGCGATCCCGATCAGCCCGCCGCGCTCGGACAGCACGGCGTCGCCGCCGCCCAGTTCCTCTTGCAGCACTTCTTCAAGTTCGGCGAAGATATCGTCCTCGACCTCCATGCGGATCACCCGCCCGCGTCGTCGACGTTTGATCGCCGAGCGGAAGTAGAGGACCAGATCCTCGGCCTCTTCCTCGATCTCGATATCGCTGTCGCGCAGCACCCGGAAGGCGGAGGCACCACGCACGCGGTAACCGGGGAACAGGATCGCCGAAAACCGCTCGATCAATCGTTCGACCGCGACATAGCGAGCGGGCTCACCCGGCATCCGGACGAACCGTGGCAGCGACGGCGGCAACAGCACCAGTTCGCGAATGCGCTCGTCGTCCGATTCGCGCACCAGATCGAAGATGACGCTCAGCCCCCGATTGGGAATGAACGGGAAGGGATGCGCAGGGTCGAGCGCCTGCGGCGTCAGCACGGGGTAAAGCTGCTCGCGGAAATATTGCGCCAGCCAGTCCTCGACCTCACCGGTGATGTCGCTTTCGACCAGCACCTCGATGCGTTCGGCGGCGAGTTCGCGGCGCAAATCGATCCATACCGCCTGCTGATCGTCGACCAGCGCCGCCGCTTCCCGCACGATCGCTGCCAGTTGCTGTCCCGGCGTCAGCCCGTCGGAGGATCGTTGCTCGACATTCTGAAGCTGCTGGCCCTTCAATCCGGCCACGCGCACCATGAAAAACTCATCGAGATTGGCTGCCGAAATCGACAGGAACCGCACGCGCTCCAACAGCGGGTGTGCGGCGTTGCACGCCTCTTCCAGCACCCGGCGGTTGAAGGCCAGCCACGACAATTCGCGATTGAACAGCCGCACCGAACCGCTGTTCGATACGAACGGATCGTCGTCTTCGTCGTTCAGATTGGCGGCGGGTCGGGTGGTCATGGAACCTCGATAAGCAGCTTGTGTGCCATTAATGTGGCCTTTGCGACGGGAATCGACAATCGACCCGAACCCCTGCGCCAGCTTTCCTGTTCCAGCGCCTCGACCACCATCAGGATTGCAACATAGCTGCGCTCGATTCGCCGCGCGAGCCAGCGAATGACCTCTGGTCGCGCGTCCAGTCGGCGACGCTCGAGCAAATGCGCGAGCAGATCATGGACCAGCGCATCGTCGGGAAGGTCGATACGGAGCACCGGCGTCGCCCCCAGCCGCGACCGCAGATCGGGCAGCCGCACCGGCCATTCGGGTGGGGCTGCGTCCGCTACGATCACCAACGGCTTGTGCAGCGCCTGCGCCTGGTTCCACGCGTGGAAGATGTCGGCCTCGGCGACGCTTTCGGCATTGTCGATGATCGCCGCGCCGGTCTTTGCGGAGAATACCCGCGCCAGCAGCGTGCGTCCCGATTTGCGGGGGCCGACGATCAGCGCCGCCATGACCGGCCAAGTCGCCCAACGCTCCAACTGCTGGACCGCCTGCGCATTGGCGGGCGACACCAGGAAATCGTCGTCGCCCAATTCTTCCGGCCAGCCGAGTGGCAGGTCGAATTGGGTCATTCGCCGTCGGGCTCCGTGCCCTCCGGCTGCGCGGCGGGGGTCGACGCGGCACGGCGGATGCGCAGCGTCCCCGGCCCTTCCTGAACCTGCCAGCCGCGCGACTCGAGTTGCTGGCGAAGCGCCGACAGCGATCCCGAATAGGTCACGCTCATCACCGACACACCGCCCAATGCCAGGCTGCTGGTATTGGCCGACGACACGCCGGGGATCGCCCGAAGCGCCGCTTCCGACGACGACACCGCGCCGACCCCGGGGCTGTCATACTGGATGGCATAGCTTTGACCCGCATCGGTCGGGCTTGGGGTGACGCCGGTCGGCAATTCTTCGACCGGCAATTCGACCGGCACGACTTCCTCGGGCTGTTCCGAGGGGGGCACGAAGCTGAGCAGCGGATCGGGGCGCAGGATGCCGTTGGCCAACCCGCGCTGATAAGCCGCATCAAGCCGGCGAATGCCTTCGTCGAGCAGCGCCGGGACGCCGTCGGCATCGCGGACGCGCAGCGAGAAGCGCTCCAGCTCGATATTGTCGGGGCCATATCCGGCGGTGAACACGCCGACCACCGGGCCGCCAGGCCATTGGCGATACAGTTCGACCTGCGGGATCACCATGTCGCGCGCGCCGTACTGGTTGAGGATCTGACGCCACCAACCGCGCCCGCGTCGACCCACCTGCCCCTGATTGAGCAACAGCGGATCGGGACCGGTGCCGGTCAGCCGGACATAATCGATCGTCGAACCCGAAGTGCGATACCGGTTCCAGGCATCGACCCACGGCGTTTCCTGTTCGAACACCGTTGCGACTCCGCCCGAAATCTGGAGCGGCACCACCAGCATCGGCGGCGAGCGCGGAACGGTGACCGCGACCCCCAGCAACTGGCCCGCACGCGCGCGACCGAAATTGACGCCGAGCCGCGCAACATAGCGGTTGGGACCGATCTGTTCATTCTCGACGACGATGCCGGTAACCAGCCCGTTCAATGCCGAATCGGGCAGCGAGGACGGACTGCCGCGCAACCGCTGCGACAATTGCTGCCAGCCCTTGCGCTGCGCCAGCCGCCAGCCATTCTGCCGCGCCTGTTCGGCGGTTTCGCCGCGCACATCGACGACGATGCCGGTGACCTCGAAACTGCCCGACGAATCGACTCGGTCGCCCGCGTCGTCGATTTGCGCGACGACGGCAGTGCCGGTCGCGACCAGCGCGAGTGCGGACAGGGAAGCGGCGATGCGGAAAAAGGAACGACTGGCCATGTGAAGCGCCCTTTTGGCGACCTTCAAGTGGAAATCCAAGCACGATGTGGCTAACGCGCATGGCCATGAGCGACGAAGCGAAGCCAACAGGCAGCCAGGCCAGCCCCTATACCTATGCGCAGGCGGGCGTTTCGATCGATGCGGGCAACGCATTGGTCCGCGCGATCGGCCCGTTGGCGCGCTCTACAAGGCGTCCCGGTGCGGATGCGGACCTGGGCGGGTTCGGCGGCGTGTTCGATCCGAAGGCGGCCGGATACAGCGATCCATTGCTGGTCGCAGCGAATGACGGCGTCGGCACCAAACTGAAGCTCGCGATCGAACATGACGCGCATGACGGGGTCGGGATCGATCTGGTCGCCATGTGCGTCAACGACCTGATCGTCCAGGCGGCTGAGCCATTATTCTTCCTCGATTATTACGCCAGTGGAAAGCTCGACAACACCGTTGCGACGCGCGTAATCGCCGGGATCGCGGAAGGATGCCGCCAAGCGGGATGCGCGCTGATCGGCGGCGAGACGGCGGAAATGCCGGGCATGTATGCGGACGGCGATTACGACCTGGCGGGCTTCTGCGTCGGTGCGGTAGAACGCGAGCGGCTGCTGACCGGGGACAAGGTTGCAAGCGGCGACGTGATCCTTGGCCTCGCGTCCAACGGCGTGCATTCGAACGGATTCTCGCTGGTACGGCGTCTGGCGACGGACAAGGGTTGGACGCTGGACGCCCCCGCCCCGTTCGATGGCTCACGCACCCTGCTCGACACGCTGATGGCGCCGACGCGGATTTATGTGAGATCGCTGCTGCCGCTGGTCCAGGCAGGCCGAATCCATGCACTGGCGCACATCACCGGCGGGGGGTTGCTGGAGAATATCCCGCGGGTGATGCCTGCCGGATGCCATGCGGTGGTCGATGCCGGGACGTGGGAATTGCCCGCATTGATCGCGTTTCTCCAATCCGAAGGCGCGATCGTGCCAGAGGAAATGGCGCGAACCTTCAACTGCGGGATCGGGATGGTGGTCGTGCTGGCGGAGGACGAGGTGGCAGGCGTAACCGAAGCGTTAGAGGCTGCGGGCGAACAGGTGTTCCGCATCGGTCGGGTCTATGCGGGCGAGAAGGGCTGCACGGTGGCGGGGCCTGCCGGTACGTTCGCGAGTGCTGGCAACTGGACCGCCACCCATCATGGCTAACCCCCGCCCGATTGTTTCGAGCGAAGTCGAGAAACGTGAACTAGGCGCTCGTGAGCGTTTCTCGACTTCGCTCGAAACAAGCGGAAAGGGTTGGGCAAACAAAGGGGTGCGATGTGGCTGATCGCGTAAAAGTCGGCGTCCTGATCTCAGGCAGGGGCTCCAACATGATGGCGCTGGTGGAAGCCACGCGCGATCCGGTCTGCCCTTATGAAATCGCCCTCGTCGCCTCCGACAAGCCCAATGCCCCTGGCCTGAAATTTGCCACCGAACACAACATCCCGACCCTTGCGCTTTCCCCCAAAGGCATCGGCAAACCTGCCTATGAAGCCGAAATCGACCGCGCCCTGCGCGCCGCAGGGGTCGAGGTGATCGCACTCGCAGGATATATGCGGCTGCTGTCGGACGATTTCGTCGCGAAATGGCGCGGGCGGATCGTCAACATCCACCCCTCGCTGCTGCCCAACTATAAGGGCCTCGACACGCACGCGCGCGCGATCGAAGCAGGCGACGCGGAGGCAGGCTGTTCGGTCCATGTCGTGACCGAGGAACTCGATGCGGGTGAAGTGCTAGGTCAAGCACGCGTTCCCATCCTTCCGAGCGACACGCCGGAAAGCCTTGCCGCGCGGGTGCTGGTGGAGGAACATCGCCTCTATCCCAAAACCCTCGCGGAGTTTGTGCAGCGATGAGCCCCGATCCCGAAGCCGACCTGTCAAAGCTACGCGCCATCGCACTCGCCCTGCCCGAGACGGCAGAGAAGGTCTCGCACGGCGCGCCGATGTTCTACATCGATAAGGGCAAGGCCTTCGCCTATTTCAGCCACGATCATCACACGAACGGCGAGACTGCGGTGCTGGTCAAAACCAGCGGCGCTGAGGAACAGGCGATGCTGATCGAGCACGACCCCGATCTGTATTACAAGCCGCCCTATCTCGGCCCATCGGGCTGGGTCGCGATCCGGGTGGGCGGGGCGGATACCGATTGGGACCATGTCGGCGACCGCGTGGCGATCAGCTGGGAATTGGTCGCGCCGCGCAGGTTGCTTGAGGCTGGCGGGCGCTAGACGTCACAGGTAACGCGCGGCCAGGATCGGCCCGGCATCTCCTTCGCGCACGATTACCGCATACCGGTCCGCACCCGCCACGCGCAGTGCCGCCGCCGGAATTGCCATTCGCATCGGGCCACCGCCCCAAGCACCGACCGGCGTCTCATCCACCAGCACGTTGGCATAGCGCACCCGCCGCCCGCCATTCTCGCCCGATCCGATTCTGACATCGACCATCCGGCGCAGTGCGACGACGCTGATCCGCGCCGGGCGCGTTTCGCCCTGGACGACGATCGTGCGCGCCTGTCCCGGCGTGCCCGCGATCGCGATGCGCGGACGCGGCGTTCTCAATTCCTGCGCGATTGTCGCGCGGATCGCGGCTTCGCGCCCGCCGACCAATCCGTGCCTGCCCTGCACCACCGTCTGCGGCGTGTAATTGCCCGCGCCGCTGATCCCGCGCCGGGTATAGTCGCGTTGCAACTCGGTATTGGCGGGGCGGGCCAGCGTGTCTTTCCACCCCAGCCGGTCCCAATAGGTGACGGGCCGCGTGATCGCGACGACACGGGGATCGCGCGCCAGTCTCTCCATCACCGCATCGGCAGGCGGGCACGACGAACAGCCCTGGCTGGTGAACAGTTCGACCGCAACCGGTTGCGCGACCGGAGCCGCCGCTATCGGCCTCGCTCCCTTTTGGTTGGATGGCTTTTGATCGGACGATGGTTCGGGTTGGCTGGCCCAGGCCACCGCGCCAGCAGCGCTTGCGAGCGCCAGCGGCAAAAAGATCGATCCACGCATCGCCAGTCCTCCGATTGCCCTGTCGGATCGGAGTTCGCGCGCACATGCTCGGGCGTTACATATGAAAATGGGGGCCGCAGCCCCCATTCCCGTTGTTCCGGTCGCGAACCGATCAGCCGACGATTTCTTCGGGCTTGAAGAAATAATCGATCTCGATCTTCGCATTCTCTTCCGAATCCGAACCATGGACCGAATTGGCTTCGATCGATTCGGCCAGTTCCTTGCGGATCGTGCCGGCATCGGCGTTTTCGGGGTTGGTCGCGCCCATGATGTCGCGGTTGGCCTGGACAGCATTTTCGCCTTCCAGCACCTGTACGACGACAGGACCGGAAATCATGAACGAGACGAGGTCGTTGAAGAACGGACGCTCGCGGTGCACGCCGTAAAAGCCTTCGGCCTGTTCCTTGGTCATCTGAATGCGCTTGGACGCGACGACGCGCAGGCCGGCTTCCTCGAGCATCTTGGTGACCGCACCGGTCAGGTTGCGGCGGGTGGCATCGGGCTTGATGATCGAAAAGGTACGGGTGGCGGCCATGGTGGTCGCTGCTCCTGAAAATAGGGGTTGGGAAAGTGGCGCTCCCCTAGTCGGCGGCCCGCCGAAAGGCAAGCGCGGTCAGCCGAACAGCCGTTTGGCGGAGCGTTCGAGCATCAGCAATTGCCACAGCGTCCGGCCATGTTCGGCGCGGCCCGATTGGTGATCGGCGACCATCGCCTGAATCGCGGAAGGGTCGAACCAGGCGCCCAGCACCGGCGATTTGGCGAGCGCCATCGCCTCGCCCGCAAGGCTCCCCCGGAACCATGCACTGATCGGGGTCACGAAGCCCATCTTTGGGCGGTAAAGAATGGATTTCGGCAGATAAGGCTCCATCGCCTTCTTCATCAGCCATTTGCCTTCGCCACCGCTGATCCGCATCGACGGCGGCAGCGTTGCTGCGAATTCGATCAGCCGGTGGTCGAGCAGCGGCTCGCGCGCTTCCAGGCTGACAGCCATACTGGTACGATCGACCTTGGTCAGGATATCGCCCGGCAGCCAGTGTTTGAAATCAGCATATTGCGCGCGGTCCAATGCATCGCGCGCTGGCGCATCGCGCATCGTGTCGACGATCCGCGTCTCGCCGCGATGATCCCCCAATGCGCGGCGCATGGCATCGGAGTAGAGAAGCTGGCGGTTCGCATGAGTCGTCACGCCGACCGCGTCGGCATAGGCCTGACCACTGGTCGTCGCGAGCGCCAGCAACGTCGATTTGGCCCTGAGCGGGCGTGGTGCCCAGTCGGCCTTGGGATAGAGCGCGCCCAGCTTGCCGAACCACCGCGCGCGCTGAGCGTCGGGGATCAGCCCGCGAAGACGCTCCTCCGCGGCAAAGAATTTGTGGCGGCGATACCCGGCCATCGCCTCGTCCGCGCCGTCGCCGGACAGCGCCACCGTCACCTGCTCGCGCGCCAATTGGCAGACGCGGTAGGTGGCGAGTGCGGAGGCATCGGCAAAGGGCTCGTCGAAGGCGCTGGTCAGCGTATCGATCAGCCCGAAGTCGTCGGCGTCCACGGTGCGGGTGCGGTGATCGGTGGCAAAGCGCTCGGCGACCACCGCGGCGTGCGCGCGCTCGTCGTGCCCCGCTTCGTCGAACCCTATGGTGCAGGTCTTGACTGGCGACCGGCTCGCCTCCGCCATCAGCGCAACCACGGCCGAGCTGTCCACACCGCCCGACAGGAACGCGCCGAGCGGAACGTCGGCGACCATCCGCGACCGCACGCCTGCGCGCAGATGCTCGGTCAATTCCGCCATCAGATCGGCAGTCGATCCCTTCGCACGGCTGGAAAAATCGATATCCCACCACTGGGTCGGGCGCGGCACCGGCTTGCCGCGTTCGATCATCAGGAAATGCCCGGCGGGCAGTTTCTCTACACCCGCGACGATGCACGCATCATCGGGGACATAGCCGAGCATCAGATAATCCTCGATCGCGCTGATGTCGGGCGAGCGCCGCACCAGCGGGTGCGCGAGCAAGCCCTTAAGCTCGGACGCAAAGGCTACGCCACCGTCCGACAGCGTGACGAGGTGTAGCGGCTTCACCCCCATCCGATCGCGTGCGAGGAACAGCGTCTGGCGCTCGCCGTCGTAGAGCGCGAACGCGAACATGCCGTTCAACCGCGCCAGCAAATCCGGCCCCCAGGCGCGCCAGCCATGCAGCAGCACTTCGGTATCGCTGTCGGTACGGAACCGCGCGCCCTTGGCCCCAAGCTCGGCACGCACCTCCATGAAATTGTAGATTTCGCCGTTGTAGCTGACCGCCAGCGCGCCATCGATCATCGGCTGCGCACCGCCGCCCAGATCGATGATCGACAAGCGGCGATGACCCAGGCCGATGCCCGGCGCGGTCCACACGCCCGACCCATCTGGACCGCGATGCTCCATCGCATCGGTCATCTTGGCGATGCGCGCAGGATCGACCGGCTTGGGAGTAGCGGGGTAGAAAATCCCCGCGATGCCGCACATCAGCGCGCTCGCCCGCTCGCGGTATCCGCTAGTGTGTCCAACGGACCAAGCGCGTCCAGAAACGCCTCGATCTCGTCACGCGCGCTCCCGTCGGTCCGCTCGGCGGAGACGAGGATCGCGACGCCCGATTGCGGGCCGCCCAGCATGCGGTTCTTCAGGGTTTCGAGCTTCACGGCGTTCGCACTGCTGGATAGGACATCGCCGACGCGATACCACGTCACCGCGTCGCGCTCCACCGGTCCCGGTCGCGTCATCCGCACCACCGATCCGCCCGCGATCGACGGCAGGTCCTGAACCCGGATCCACTCACCCTCTTCGCGGATCGCGCCCTGGCCGAACGCGATCAGTTCCTTGCCCTCGCGCTGACTGTCATACACCGCGATGGCCAGGTCGACTGCCCTGCCCTGCCGGTCGCCATAACGTCCGATCAGGAAATGGTCTGCATTCGGATAGTATGGCGTCCAGGGCGCATGCGCGTTCATCGGCATACGCTGCCACCCCGGCACATCGGGAAGCGCGATCTGAGCCGGGAGCGTATCTGCGCGCGCGGCAATCACGCTCGCCCAGATCGCGAACAGCACGGGAATGCCCAGCACGATGCCGGTCGCGGTCACGGCATCGATCCGCCGCGATACCGGCCGGTCGAGCGCCGCCACGTCGAACCAGGCGGCATCGGGATCGCGGTCGAACCAGCGCCAGCCGATCGCCAGCACCGCCGCCATCACGACGGCGAAGAAAACCCAGCCATAGACGATATGGTCGAGCCCCGTGGCCCGTTCGATCGATGTCCACCACGCGGCGTAGATCGTGCCCCACGCCCGCAAGCCATTGGCGATCATCGGCACGACGAACGCCATCGTCAGAAACGCCGCGCGACGCTTCCAAGACACGAAACAGACATTGGCGACGAGCGCACCGTAGGCGACCATCGCGATCACGAACTTCGATCCCGAACACGCCTCCGCCACCTCGAACACGCCGCTTGGGGTATGAATCAACACCCCGTCCACCGTGGCGGGGACGCCGAACGCATGGAGCAGCGGCATGATCATCGCGACGGTCAGGTCCTGCAGCGGCTTTTCGAGGAAGTCGCCAAACGGGACCAGGAAGCTTAGGTAGAACAGCGGAAACAACATGCCCCGCGCGACTTGCGGCCCCAGCAGCGTCACCACCGCGCCTTGCAGCATCAACACCAATCCGGCGTGACGGAACAGCCCAACCGCCGCTGCATCGCCGATCAGCCAACCGAACCCGCCCGCGGCGACCAGCGCCAGCCCCGGCCACCACGCCGTCGGTGTCAGTTTCGCCAGATCGTCCTTGCGCTGCCACACCAGCCAGCCGACCACCGGCAGCACGAACAGGCAGTGGCCGTACGTCGTGCTGTTCCAGTAAATCCCCGCCAGATCGGCAACGTCCCGGTGAAAGATCGCGAGCAACGCCGCCCAGCTTCCCGCCAGCAGGATCAGGTGTCGCCGCCAGCGCAGCGCGTGCGCGTCCGGCATGTCCGGAACATTGAGAATCGTCGTGGTCGTCACGCGGCGTCGCGCAGCTTCGCTGCCTGTGGTCGCCCCTGCCCCACCAGATCGTCGAGCGCCGCCAGCCGGGCATCCCAGCCATAGCGGGCAATCACGCGCTCCCGCGCGGCCTTGCCCCGTGCCCGCGAGCCCTTGCGGTCCGACAGCAGCCCAGCGACCTGTTCGGCAAAGTCGCCTGCGTCGCCGCCGACCAGGATCGTACCGTCATGGTCGATCCCTTCCGCTGCCGACGGCGTCGCGACGACGGGCAATCCCATCGCCATCGCCTCCAGCACCTTGTTCTGGATGCCGCGCGCCAGTTTCAATGGCGCGACCGCGACGCTTGCCGTCGCCAGCCAGTCGCGGACATCCTCGACCTCGCCGGTGACGATCACGCTGTCCGACGCCAGCGCCTTGACCGTCTCGGTCGGGTTGCGCCCGACGATCGCGAAGCGCGCCTTCTTATGCTGCGCGCGGATGCGGGGCAGGATGTCGTTCGCGAACCAGCGCACCGCCTCCACATTGGGCGGGTAATCCATCTGGCCGGTGAAGACGATCAGCGGCCCCGCCTCATCGACGGGGCGAAACGCGGCGCGTGGATCGAAATGGCCGGTGTCGATGCCGTTTTCGACCGCCATCACCCGCTCCGCGCCGCTCCGACGCCGGAACAGTTCGGCCTCCGCCTCGCTGACGAACAGGCTGGCGCGCGCGCGGCTGGCGATTCCGCGTTCGTACGCCCCCAGCAGCCGCGCCTCACGCTTCATCATCAGCTTTTTGGGTAGCGCCTCCGCCTTGGCGTAATCGGCAAACTTGGCCGAATCGACGTCGCAGAAATCCATGATGAAGCGGGCACGCGGCTTGAACGGCACATATTGCGCCATCTGACCGGAGAAACAGTAGATCGTGTCGATATCGGAATGCTCGAACAAACGATCGACCGCCGATTGCAGCGCGCGATTCTCGAATGCGGTCAGTGACACCGGCTTGCGGCGCACGAGCGCCTCCAGCGCCGCAGCCTCGTCGCTCTTGCCGCGCCAGACGATCGACTGGCTGGCGGTGTAGCGGGCGAGCGCCGCCTTATGCTCCATGTCGCGGCATTCGTCGGCAAAGGTGACGAGGTGGACGCGGCGCTTTTTCGACAGATATTTCAGGATGTTGAATGCGCGGATTTTGTCGCCGCGATTGGGCGGATAAGGCACGCGGTGGCAGAGAAACAGAATATCGCCCATCAGCCGAGCCCCTTCGCAATCCAGGGGCCGATGCGGTTGGCGAGTCCCAGCGGCAGTTTCTGCCAGGCTGCGACCTTCAACCGGTATTTCGGGCTCAACGGATTGATCTCGCGCGGTTGCTCGCCGTCGGCGGCGCGCTTGGCATAGGCGAGCGGTTCGCCGGTGAACCCCCAATTGCGTTTGAAAGCGGCGGCCCCCGTGCCGACCTTGGAACGCCCGAAGTCGAATCGTGTGCAGCCGCGCCCGCGGGCGTCGCACATCAGCGCATAATACATGCGGTCATTGGCCCGCAGCGCTCGTGCCTGTGCGGTGCCTCCACCCCAATAGGGGTAGACCGTGCCACGCCAGTAAAGGCTGAGCACGCTGGCGATCGCGCGACCTTCACGGCGCACGGTCAATATATCGGCGCAGTCGCCAAATGCGTTCAGCACCTCGGCGAACAGGCGTTTCGGAAACACTGGCGTGCCCAGATTGCGCACGGACTCGGCATAGACGGCATAATTATCGTCGCGCTGGTGCGGGCCGCTGCCAGTCTCGACGGTTAGTTCAAACCCTAACGAACGGCGCACTTCTGCGCGTTGCTTGCGCGGGATTTCCAGCAATTCGGTATCGTCGTCGGCTGCCAGATCGCGTGCGAAGCCCAGATAGCTCGTTTGGTCGCGATGCCACCCGTCGCCCTGAGGCAAAGCCCCGCCCCGCAATTCCAGCGTCGGGCAGGACAGCCGCTCGGCCAAAGCCCATGCCGCATCGACCAGCGGAGCGACCGCACCCGGATCGGACGCCAGCACCCCGCCGCCGACCGCAAAACCGCTCGACACCAAGGCGCGCCCGAACAGCGGGGAATGCACCTCGGTCAACGGCAGCACGCCTGCAAGCTCGCCATCGGCGCGTTCGGCAATCAGATAATGCGCGACCTGATCGCACCCTCGCGCCACTGCGACGACCCATTCGGGCAAATGGAACGGCGTGCCGTCGATGTGCGCCGTGACGAACGCCGCAATCCGCGCGAACTCGTTTGCATCGGCCAGATCGGCGTCGCGAACCGTGACGGTCGACAGCATCAGCGGTGCGTTCATGGCAACCGGAGCGACGCTTGCGCTGCAACCCGGTCGGTGCGGCCCCAAGCATGCTTGCCCATCAACGTACGCAACTTCCCCGCCATCGCTTCCAGCCGGGTGTAATGCCGAAGTTTGGACTTCACCGGGGCATTCGCGACTCGCGGCTGGCCGGGGTCGATTTCCCAGGGATGGAAATAGAACACCGCCGGGTGCGTCGCGTCGTTCACTTGCCGCACCGCATAGCTCGTCAGCGCACCGGGCAGCAGACGGAAGAAGCCACCGCCGGTCGCCACGCGCTTGCGCCCGATCTCCGCTACCGTCACCGGCAATTCGATCATCCCCGCGCCCGCCACCGGACGCCATGCAAAGCGCGAACTATCCGGCCAGCCATAGTGGTCGTGGACCAGCGGCGCGACGCTGGAGGAATAGGCATAGCCCTGCTCCGCCAATATCTCGTGTGCCCAGGGCGTGCGCTGGTCGATCGAAAAGCTCGGCGCGCGGTATCCCGTCACCGGCTGCCCGCCCGCATCCTCCAGGATCGCCCGCGTCCGGGCGGTGTCGGCGCGAAATTCGTCCGGCGTCATGGTGAAGACGCGTCGATGGTCGTAGCCGTGGCTCGCCAGTTCGTGCCCGGCATCGGTAATACGCTGCATCAGCTTGGGGTATCGTTCGCCGACCCAGCCAAGCGTGAAAAACGTCGCCTGCACCCCGCACGCATCGAACAGCGCGATGACCGCGTCGGTATTGGCCTCGACCCGGTGTTCCAGACCGTCCCAGTCGGCGCGGCGGATGGTATTCTCGAACGCACCAACCTGAAACCAGTCCTCGATATCGACCGACATGGCGTTGAGAATCGGGGCTTCCGTAGAGGCTTCGCCTTGCGGCGCGATGCGCGAATGAAACATGGCGTGCCCCCTGCCCGCCGCGTCAGGCTGCGTCGGATTGGTAATCGTGGCGACGCTGGTCGTTTTCCACCCAATCGACTAGCAGGGTCAGCACGCGGCGCAGCGCGCGGTCCTGTTCGGTCAGCCGCGCCTCGATTCCCGCAAGCTGCGCGGCAAAGGCGGCGTGATCGAGTGTCGGTTCGATCTGCGCGGGTTCTGCAGCCGCAACCGGCGCGCTGTCATCGACCCAACTCGGCATGGTCCCGTCACGCTCGGCGCTGTGCATGTCGCCGTCGATGTCGGAGACGACCTGGGCGACATCCTCGCCGGTAAATTCCTCGACGCCTTCAATCGCACCGAACAGCATGACGCGATTGGCGATCTGGTTCAGTTTGCGCGGGATACCGTCCGACCAGCGGTGCATCTCCGCAATCGCGTCGGCACCGAAACTCGGGCGACCGTTCCAGCCGACGACGCTCAGTCGGTGCGCCAGATACGCTTCGACCTCCTCGACGCCCATCGGGTCGAGGTGATGCATGGCGATCACGCGCTGGCGCAACTGCTCCAGCTTGTCACTCCCTTGCAACAGCACGCGAAACTCCGGCTGTCCAAGCAGAAAAATCTGCAACAACGGATGCCCGCCAAGCTGGAAGTTCGACAGCATCCGCAGCTCTTCCAGGCTGCCGACCAGCAGCGACTGTGCCTCATCCACGATCAGCAGCGTCCGCTTTCCCGTCCGCGCGATGGCGTGCAGCCCGCGTTCGATCGCGGCAAGCAGATCGGCCTTGGCCAGCCCGGTGGCATTCACGCCCAACCCCTGCGCGACCATGCGAATCAAATCGTCCGCGGCAACCTGCGTGGTCACGATCTTGATGACGTGCAGCCGCTCGGCATCGATCTGGCCCATGACATGCCCGACCAAAGTCGTCTTGCCCGCGCCGGGTTCGCCGGTGATGACGATGAAGCCTTCGCCCTGGCTCAATCCATAGCCCAGATAGGCCATCGCCTTGCGGTGCGTGGCCGTCTCGAACCAGAATTCGGGGTCGGGGGTTAGCTGGAACGGGCGACCCGTCAGCCCGTAATGGCTGTCATACATTCATCGTCTCCACGCGGACTCTCATGATCCGGTTCAGAAGCGGTATCCCAGGCCCAGAAAGGCCTGGAACGAAGCGTCGTTGGCGATATTTTCGACCTCAGAGCCGTAAATGCCCGCCGAAGCCTGAGCGCGCAGGCGCCCGAAGCTGCGGTAATAGCTTCCCTGCGCGCCCCAGTTCCACACATCGGGCGACAGCGGCAGGCTGGTCGAATAACGGTTGAGGAACAGCGTGCCGTTGACCGCCGACACGCGATCGATCTGGTACGAACCGAATGCCTGAGCATAGAATGCCTCGTCATCCAGGCCGGTCACGACGATGCCGGGGATGTTGTCGGGGGCGTAGAAGCTGCGATTGGCATAGCCTGCGCCGACCCCCACCCGCGTCGGGCCATAGCTGATCGCATAGACCGCATCGACGCCGCGTGCGCGGAAGCTGCTGGTGGTCGCGGCTTGCAGCACACCGTTCAGGCAACCGCCCACCCCGGTCGATCCGCTCGAAAACACGCAGCCATTGAAATTGTCGCTGAACGGATCGCTCGACCCGCCGTCGAATTCGAGCGGAACTTGGCGCAGCCCGTTGAGCAGCGATCGGCCATAGGTCTGCACCGCGTCGTACACGCCGACCTGAACGCCGGAGCCTGGGCCGGTCTGGTGGCTCGCCGACCCGATATAGGTCCAGCTATCGTACCGGCGCCCGACCCGCGCCTCGACCGTGGTGCGCGACGAAGGCCGCCACAACAGCCCGGCGTCCCAGAAAATTCCGTCGGTTTCGAACGCACTCCGCCGCGGCGAGGCGGGATCGGTGACGAAACGGCCATTGCCGTCGAGCACGATATTACCCGCGCCATCGACCAACGCGTCCCGTTGCGAAATCTCGATCCGCTCATACCCCACGCCCGCCACCGCCGCGAGTTCGCGGCTGATCGGCTGGACGATATCGAAGCGCAGGAATTGGCCTTCGTAGCGCTGGTCGAGCTGCCCCGCATATTCGCGCGTGATTGCACCCGACAGCGTCATCCCGAACGGGGCGTAAGTCCCGGCGCGCGTCCCCACACTGGCAGTCGCCAGATGCGAGGTCGCGTCGTCGTAATAATCGAGCGGCGCCTGGCCGGGCAGGAACGCGGGCACGTCCGGCACCTCGACCTTCACATAGCCCAGACCATAGCTGGCCTTCACGTCCAGATCGCCGAAGCGGCGCGCATAGCTGGGGCCGACATAGGCGGCGTAAAGCTGGCTGACGTTCGGCGCATTGCCGCCCAGCAACCCAGGCGCTTCCCCACGAATGTCCTGCCGCGTGCGCGTGGCGAGTGCCCCGCCTTCGACCGACAGTCCGGGCGCGACCAGCGCCGTGCCGCGCACGATGCCGCTCACCACATCGCTGTCCGACAGATCGTCGTTCCAGGCGATGCGGCGTTCATATTCGACGCTGGCGCTGACGGTCACGCGGCGCGTCGAAACGCTCGCATCTACCCCCGCCGCAACGCTCGAATAGGTCAGCGTGTCGCCGTCGTTCAGATCGACGGTAAGCACCTGGCCGAGCTCGATATAGGGCGACACCTGCACCCGCTGCGCGTGCGCAGGCGTTGCCGCCATCGCAACGCTAGCGAGCGCGATAAACGATAGGCGCATCATTCCGCCATGCCTTCCTGATAATAGCTGCCGAACCGGTCCTTGCCGGTGTCGAGCGAAACCGCGTTGAGCATCAGTTGCAGATGCTCGCACCCGTCGAGCAGCGCGACTGCACCGCGAAGGTCGCCTTCGGTCGTCTTGTCTGCGCGCACCACCATCAACACTTGCCCGACCAGCCCGGCAAGCACCGAAGCGGGCGATGCGGCGAGCGCGGGCGGCGTATCGAAAATGACGACGCGATTGGGGTTGTCCGCGACCAGCCCCGCGATCACATCGCGCGCACGCTGGCTGCCCAGGAGTTCGGTATCGGCAATCGTCCGCCCGCCCGCGGGGAGCAGGGTCAGATGCGGCACGTCGGTTTCGACCACCAAGGCTTCGACATCGATCGTCGGATCGGCCAGCGCGTCGAGCAGCCCCGCGCTATCCTCGATCCCCAGCGTCGCCAGCACGTCGGGCTTGGCAAAATCGGCATCGACCAACAGGATTTCGAGATCGCGTTCGGCCGCCAGCGACAGCGCCAGATTGATCGCGCAGAACGTCTTGCC
The DNA here is from genome assembly GCF_902506605.1 of Sphingomonas sp. AX6. Classification (GTDB taxonomy): domain Bacteria; phylum Pseudomonadota; class Alphaproteobacteria; order Sphingomonadales; family Sphingomonadaceae; genus Sphingomonas. Next base: position 2,187,381 of record NZ_LR733979.1, on the reverse strand, counting down.
GTCATTGGGCCGCGCGGACCCGACCAGGATCGTGCGCGCACGGTCGGCGTCGTCGCTGGCGATGTCGCGCATGGTACCCAGCAACGCTCGCTTCACCAGCCGGAATTCCTCCGCCAGGATCGTGATCGCGCCACCCGGCAGGATCATGCCGCGTTCGGCTAGCGCCTCGCGGTCCACGACCGCACGACGGCGGACGGGAACGAAGCGGCGCGCAGGCACGGCGTCGGCAACGGGCATGACGTCCGGTACCGACGTTTCGACGACCGGTGTCGGCGCGGTCGCCGCTGCACGCGGCGGAGACGGGGCATAAGCGTAGAAATCGACTGCTCGTTCGAGCAGCGAGCCTGAGAATTTACGGGGCGTGTGATCGTTCATCGTCTCTTCCTCACGCCACCATGCCGCGCTGAACCATTTCGACGGCCAGCAGGATGATCCACGCCCCGCCCAATGCCCCGGCAGCGCCGGCGAATTGCTTCAATCGCTGGCGGCGAAGCCCGCGCGTCGCGTCGCTGACGATCTCTCCGATCGACCCGATCACCGGAATGCCCGCTGCCTTTTCGAGCTTGGCCGCGCTGGCGAAGGTCGATTGCAACTGGCTGAGCGCGAATGCCGCGCCGATCCCTGCCGCCAGCCCAACGAACAGCACGCCCGACAGCAGCAGCGGACGGCTGGGCGCAGCGGGTGCGGTCGGCTGCGCAGGCGGATCGATGACGCTGAATTTCACCGCATCGGTTTCGGTCTGAACCTGCGATTGCAGGCGCGCGCCTTCGCGGCTGGTCAGAAGCTTGGCATATTCGTCCTTCATCACCTGAAGGTCGCGGTCGATCCGCGCCTGTTCGGCCGCAGCGGCCGGATCGGCGTTGATCTGCGCCTGAAGCGTGCCGAGATCGGCCTGCAACTGCGCGCGCCGCTGATTGAGTTCGGATACCCGCGCCGATCGTTCGGCCTGCATGGATCGCAGCTGGAGATAGAGCGGGTTGTTCGCCCCGCCCCCGCCGCCATAGCTCGGCTCGCCCTGCGCAGCCACACGCGCCTGAGACAACTGGCTTTGCAGCGCGCGGACATCGGGGTGCGAATCGGTCCAGCCGCGCCCGCGCGCTTCGGCCAATTGGCCTTCGATGGTGGAAACGCGAGCGCGCGCCGGTCCTGCGATGGGCGCACCGGCAATGCCGGGGACCGTCGCGGGGGTGCCCGCCATCTGGGCATTCACCGCAGTCAGGCTGCTTTGCGCGCCGATCAAATCTGCTTCGATCTGGCTCAACTGCGTGCGTGCGTTACCCACCCGCTCGTCGAGCGAACCGGTGCCCGGCAGCGACCCCAGGAAGCGGGCATAGAATGCGGCGCTCTTGGCTTCGGCTTCCTGCAACGCGCGCTGACGCGCCTCGATCTGCTGGTCGAGGAAACGGAGCGATTGGCCCGACTCGTCGCGCTGGTTGGCGATGTTGTCCTCGACGAAGATGTCGATCAGCTTTTGCACGATCTGCTGCGACTGGCGCGGACTGTCGGTGGTCGCCGAAATCTCGAACAGATTTTCCTGCGTCGCAACGACGGTGATCTTGGTCGCGAGGCCAGCGGCACGCGCCGCCACCTGAGCATCGGTGGTCGCGGTTTGCGCCAGGTCGGTGCCGCGCACCACCTTTTGCAGATTGACCTGACTGGTCAGCGTCTGGCGCACCCGGTCGATGTCCTTGGCGCGTTCCATCTGCTGAAAGCTCGAATCCTGGCTCGGCAGGATCGTACGCAACTGAACGAACACCCGCGCGGTCGATACATACTGGTTCGGAATCAGCGACACGACCAGCCAGCCGAGCACGCACACGCCCCATGCGACGGCAAGCGCAATCCAGCGCCGCTGCCACACCTGATGCGCGATCCCGCGCGCTTCTGCGTAAAGACTACCCATCTAAGCGCGCTCCTCAGAACATGCTGGTCGGGATGATGATGACGTCGCCCGGTTCCAGCCGGACATTGGCGCGCGTGTCGCCGTCCTTCAGCAGGCTCGACAGGCGCAGCGAATATTCGACCTGCTTGCCGCTTTCGCGGTCGAAGCGGACCAGCCGCGCACGGTTGCCCGCTGCATATTCGTTGAGGCCACCGACAGAAATCATCGCATCGAGCAGAGTCATGTTCGCGCGAAACGGGATCGCGGCGGGTTTTTCGGTGGCCCCCACGATCCGCACCTGCTGATTGAACGTGCCCGAGAAATTCTCAACGATTACCGACACCAGCGGGTTCTGAATATATTCGGTCAGCGCAATCTTGATGTCGTCGGCCAGCATCGCAGGCGTCTTGCCGACCGCGGGCATGTCGCTGATCAGCGGCGTGGTGATGCGGCCATCGGGGCGCACCTGAACCTTCGCCGACAATTCGGGATTGCGCCACACGAAGATCTGAAGCGAATCGAGCGGACCGATCAAATATTGTTCGGTCGGCGAATCCTTGGTCGAAGTCATCGACGCGGGCGGCAATTCGGGCCGCCCCCCGCTCGATGCGCAGGATGCGAGCGCGATTCCCAGCCCCAGCGGCAATAGGATTCGGATACCGGACTTGACCACGCGCATTGCTTCGAACCTCCCGATCCACGCGGTTTTTACGCGGCGTGACGCCACGCTTCTCGCGCAGATTGGGGTAAACTATGCCGATCAGAGGTTAAGTTAGGGTTAGGCAGGATCGTCCGGATCGATCAGCAATTCACGCGATGGTGGATGGCCGAGAAATGCTTCGGGACTGGCAGTTCGGCCGTAAGCTCCGGCCAGAAACACCGCGATGACGTCACCGACCTCGGCGTGCGGCAACGCCACCTTGTCACCCAGCCGGTCGAGCGGCGTGCAAAGGCAACCGACGACATTGACGGTCTCGCTCGCCGATTCGCCCAGCTTGCTTGCCACCGCGATCGGATAGTTGCGGCGGACTACGGTGCCGAAATTGCCGCTTGCCGCGAGCTGATGATGCAACCCGCCATCGACGATCACGAACACCTCTCCCTGGCTGATCTTCCGATCGACGACCCGCGTCAGATACACGCCGCTCTCGCCGACCAACCAGCGTCCGAGTTCGATCGCGAACCGGCTGTCGCTCAAGCTGTCGGGACGGCGGATCACGGCGTGGGAAAGCGCTTCGCCAATGCAAGCAACATCGATCTGTAGATCATTGACAAAATAGGGAATACCGAAGCCACCTCCCAGATTGACCAACGATGGCGACGCCCCTGCCTCATCCGCCAGTCGTTCCGCCAGCGCCAGCGTCGCGGCATGGGTCTCGATGATCGCATCGTTGTCCAGCGACTGCGACCCGGCAAAGATATGGAATCCGCGCCAGTCCGCTCCTTCGCTCAGGATACGTCCGACCAACGCCGCCGCTTGGCTCGCCTCGACCCCGAAGGGACTTGCGCGCCCGCCCATCTTCATCCCCGATCCACGCAGCTCGAAATCGGGGTTCACCCGCACCGCCAGCCGCGGGGTAAAACCGATCCCATGGCCGATCGCGAACGCACGGCTCGCCTCGCCGTCCGATTCGAGGTTGATCGTCACGCCTTCGCGGATGGCGAGTTCGAGTTCGGCGTCGCGCTTGCCCGGCCCGGCAAAGCTGATGTGGTCGGCGTCCATTGCGTCGCGCGCCTTCGCCAACTCGCCCGCCGACGCGACATCGAGCCCATCGACCAGCGGTGCGATCGCCGCGATCAGCGCAGGCAGCGGGTTGGCCTTGATCGCGTAATGCAAACCGATTTCGGGGCCGAACGCATCGCGAAACCGCTGAACTCGGCTGCGAACCACGCTGAAGTCGTAGACGAACGCAGGCGTATCCCCCGCCTTTGCAATCAACGCCTCGACATCCCGCCCGCCGATTGCCAGCGACGTTTGTCCGGCGAAATCGGGTGGGATTGGCCCCATCGGCTTCATGGCGTCACTTCCCCCTTTAACCGCGCACGATCGAGCTTTCCGTTGGCATTTCGCGGCAATTCGTCGCGCCAGACATAATCCCGCGGTTGCATGAAGACGGGCAAGTCGCGGCGCAAGCGGGCACGCAGCGCGGCTTCCACCGCAATTGGATCGGCAGCACGCGCCACCACAAGGATCGCCTGCCCCAGCCGCTCGTCCGGAACGCCGAACGCCGCCGCCTCACGCACCTCGCCGCCCGCCAGAACCGCATCCTCGATCTCGGTCGGACTGATGCGGTTGCCCGAGGATTTTATCATCTCGTCGTCGCGCCCGACGAAGCGGAGCAGGCCGTCCTCGCTCTCGATCACTGTATCGCCCGACCAGACCGCCAAGCCGCCGCTGGTCGAGAAACCGGGCGCAGGCCGAAACCGCTCGGCGGTCCGCTCGGCATCCTGCCAATATCCCTGCGCGACCAGCGGCCCGGCATGAACGAGTTCGCCCGCCTCGCCTGCCGCCGCGCGGCTGCCATCGGCGCGCACGATCATGATTTCGGCAAAGGGAATCGCACGTCCCATCGAATCGGGATGGGCATCGACCAATTCGGGCGACAGGTAGGTCGATCGGAACGCCTCGGTCAGGCCGTACATTGGATAGAGATCGGCGTTCGGGAACCGTTCGCGCAACGCCCGAACCATGCGCGGCGTCAGCGCACCGCCGGAATTGGTTAGCCGTCGCAACGTTGAAGCGACTTCGTCGGGCCACGTCGCCTCAAGCAACTGCGTCCAAAGCGGCGGGACGCCAGCCACCGTGGTGATGTCATGCCATTCGACCGCGCGAACGACGTCCTTTGCCGTCAGATAATCGAGCGGCCAAACGCTCGCCCCCGCCGCCCAGGTGGAGAAGAGCTGGTTCTGCCCATAATCGAAACTCAGCGGCAGGACGCCCAGCACGCGATCGGCAGGCTTGATCTCCAAGTAATGCGCGACGCTGATCGCGCCGAGCCACAGATTGGCGTGGCTGAGCATCACGCCCTTGGGTCGCCCAGTCGAACCCGATGTGTAAAGAATGGCCACCAAGTCATTGGGATCGCTATCGGACGGGCGCAGCGGATTGCCGACGACGACTGCATCCTCCTCAATTACCTCACAGGATTGCGGGACGTCGCCCGCCTCCAGCGACGCGACGCGGCCCGCCTGGCTGATGAGCAGCGTCGCGCGGCTATCGGCAAGAATATGCGCGACCTGCGCGCGTTTTAGCGCGGGGTTGACGGGTACATGCACCAGTCCGGCACGCGCGGCAGCGAGCGGCATCAAGCAGGCGATGCGCGTCTTCGGTAGCCAGCTCGCAACCCGCGCGCCCGGCGTCAGCCCGCGCGCAGCGAGCGCGCCAGCCAGACGCGCGACTTCAGCCTCCAGCTCGGCATAGGTCATGACGCCATGCCGGTCGCCCCACGCGACCGCGTCGGGCGCGCCGAACCCGGTCAGATGGTCGAGCGGACGGGGGACGGGATCGAGCGGAACCATGTCCGCGGTGATAGCCGCGCTTGTCGCGCCGCACAAAGCCGCACTTGGCAGCGGCTGTCCCGGCGGCTAACGCCGCATCCTGTCATGGGCCGGTCATTGGGGGTCGCATTGGTTCCGGAACGCGTTGAGGTTGTCGAAAATGCAGTCCGCGGTGTGTTGCGCGACGTGCTGGGGATCAGCGCCGAGCGTGTCGCGGCGTTCGATGCGACGACGCCGCTGTTCGGATCGCTACCCGAACTCGATTCGATGGCGGTCGCGGGACTGCTGACCGAACTCGAGGACCGGCTGGGTATCCTGATCGAAGACGACGATATCGACGGCGAGACGCTGGAGACGTTCGGCGCGCTGGTCCGCTTCGCCAGCGACAAGGCGCTGCGTTGATCGACCATTATGCCTGGGCCGGTGGGACCGAGGCGTGGTGGAAACATGGCAAGGCCGGGCAACCGCTGGTGATCGCCGCGCTTCCGCCGTTCGAGGAAGCCAACCGAACCCGCGCGCTGATGATGCGCGTGCTGATGCAATTGACCGTCCACGGCATCTCGGTGGCGCTGCCCGACCTTCCCGGCACTGGCGAAAGCTTGGTGGCGACGCAGGATGCGCGACTGTCCGATTGGCAGGCCGCTTATGCCGCCGCGGTCGAAGAAGCCCGACGAGACCATCCCGGAATTCACAGCATCGCGATCCGCGCGGGTGCGCTGATCGACGCGCAAGCCACTGTCGCCAGCCGCTGGCACCTCAGCCCGCAGGACGGCCTATCGCTTCATCGCGACCTTGGCCGCATCGCAAAAGCGGCGGCGATCGAGGACGGCGATACGGTCGAATGGCCGTCGCAAAGTGATCGTGTCGAGGTCGCCGGGAATTTTATCTCCAATGACTTGCTCGTCGAACTTCAGGCGGACTCCTCACCATTAGCTGACCCCATCCGCGTCGTCCGGCTAACCGGAGACCCAGCGCCGGCCGATCGCCATGTCGATGGCGCGCCGCTTTGGCGTCGCGCCGAGCCCGACCAGGATCTCGATCTCGCCGATGCGCTGGCCGATGACATCGCCGACTGGATCGCCCAATGCGCGAGGTGATCGGTTTCGACTGTGAAGGCGATCGGATCGCCGCGACGCTCGATCATGCCGAGGGTCGAACAGGGCTGCTGATCGTGTCTGGCGGCAACGAAATCCGCATCGGCGCGCATCGCGGGATGGCGTTCCTTGCCCAGCGAGTCGCCGCGGCGGGCTATCCGGTCCTCCGCTACGACCGAAGAGGGATCGGCGATTCCGAAGGCGAGAATCGCGGCTTCCTGGAGAGTGCAGACGAACTCGCCGCCGTCACCCAGACATTCCGCCAGGCCTTGCCGGTCGAACGCATCGTTGCCCTCGGCAATTGCGACGCGGCAACGGCGCTGGCGCTATTCCACCAGCGCGCGGGGATCGACGCGCTGCTCCTCGCAAACCCCTGGGTGATCGAAACCGAAAGCGACCTCCCCCCACCGGCCGCCATCCGCGCCCGCTATGCCGAGCGCCTCCGCGATCCGAGACAATGGATACGACTTGCCCGAGGCGGTGTGAATATCAGAAAACTTGTCAAAGGCTTGGCAAGATCGGCTAACTCACCCAGCAAGGGCAATTCGCTCGCCATAGACATGGCCGCCGCGCTGGCATCATCCGACGCCCCAGCGACGATCCTGCTTGCCGACCGCGACAACACCGCCATCGCTTTTCGAGAGGCGTTCCAACGACCGGCATTTGCGTCAGTGTGCGCGCGCGCAAGCATCGCGATCCGCGAAACCGCCAGCCACAGCTTCGCGCGCGAAGGCGATGCCGATTGGCTGTTTGCGAAAGTAATCGAGGCGCTCGAAGCTGCCCAATAACGTCATCCCAGCGCAAGCTGGAATATCCGGCCGCATTTCAACTGCTTGATACCCCAGCTTCCGCTGGGGTGACGACCTGTGGGGCGAACCGAGCCCCAGACTTATTCCGCCGCTTCGGCAACCTGCTCGAAATCGACCTCCGCCAGAAATCGTTCGGCGTCGAGTGCTGCCATGCAGCCGGTGCCGGCGGCGGTCACTGCCTGGCGATAAATCTTGTCCATCACATCGCCGCACGCGAACACGCCGGGGATGTTAGTTCGCGTCGTGCCCGGTTCGACCTTGATATAATGATCATCGTCAAGTTCGACATGGCCGCGGAACAGTTCGGTAGCGGGGTGATGGCCGATCGCCACGAAGCCGCCTTCGACGTCCAGCGTCGATGTCTCACCGGTCACCGTGTCGCGCAATTCAAGCGCGACCAGACCCTCGGGCTGACCGCCGCCGACGAACTTGTCGACTGCCTTGTTCCAGAGCACGGTAATGCGTTCGTTGGCGAACAGACGGTCCTGCAGAATCTTTTCGGCGCGCAACGAGTCGCGGCGGTGGATCAGCGTCACGTCATGGCTGTGGTTGGTCAGGTACAGTGCTTCCTCGACCGCGGTATTGCCGCCGCCGATCACCGCAACCTTCTTTCCCCGATAGAAGAAACCGTCGCAAGTGGCGCACGCGGATACACCTTTTCCTTTCAGCGCCTCTTCCGAATCCATCCCCAGCCACTTGGCCTGGGCACCGGTCGCGATCACCAATACGTCGCCATAATAGATCGTACCGCCATCGCCGGTCAGCTTGAACGGGCGCTGCGACAGATCGACGTCGACGATGGTGTCGTACATCATCGTCGTCCCGACATGCTCGGCCTGCGCGGTCATTTCCTCCATCAACCACGGCCCCTGGATGACATCGCGGAAGCCGGGATAATTTTCGACATCGGTGGTCGTCGTTAGCTGTCCGCCGGGCTGGATGCCCTGCACGACGATCGGCGCCATTCCGGCGCGCGCGCCATAAATGGCGGCGGACAGCCCGGCGGGGCCGGAACCGAGGATCAGCATGCGGGTCGAATGGGTGGCGGTCATGGGCGGGAAACTTCTCGTCGAAATGAATTGGCGATGCCGCATCTAGGGGAACGGCACCGCCGCTTGCAACATGGGGCGTGACGCGAGGATCGGGAGCCAAGCGATTCTTGGCCCGCCCCTGTTTCGCCTTGCGCGGCGATCCGGTTACGGGCCGGTTACGGGACAAAAATGCCAGAGGGTCTGTAAGCCGGGTTCTGTCCGCCCCGAAGAGCTGTGCGACCATTCCTCTAGGACGACGCTCGCGCACCGCCTCTAGCAACCAACCCGGACGACGGGCCGAAACAAAGCCCATGCGCCGTCCCTATTCGGTCTTGCTCCCGGTGGGGTTTGCCATGCCGCGACTGTTACCAGCCGCGCGGTGCGCTCTTACCGCACCCTTTCACCGTAACCGGGCATGAAGCCAGGCCGTCTGCTCTCTGTGGCACTTTCCCTGAGGTCACCCTCGCCGGGCGTTACCCGGCACCGTCGTTTCGTGGAGCCCGGACTTTCCTCGGTACAAGCAAGCTTGCAACGCGGTCGCCCAACCCTCTGGCACAGCCGTCTTAGCGCGCGGACAAGCCGCGCGATAGCCCGCACCGGCCCGCTCCCCCACCCGACCTCCCATCCAGGATATTCTGTGGGAGGTCGGGTGGGGGAGCGGGCCGGTGCGGATCAACGAATCAACCGTCGCCCTGCGGCTTCGGCAGCAAAAGTGCCAGCAAAAGCATCCGGCATTCCGCGTCGATGATGCCGTCCACCATTTCCGGCCGGAACCGCCGCTGAAACGCAGTGACTGCCGCAGGACCATCTTCCACGTCGTAACCGAAGCGTTCCAGCGCCAGCAGGAACCCTCCATCGGTCCATCCCGGGTCCATCAGATTTTTCGTCGGACGCGGGAGCGCTAACCTCAGGCGCGCCAGTTTTCCCCACGGGAACAGTTCGCCCGGATCCTGTTTGCGCGCGGGCGCGATGTCGGAATGGCCGACGATATTGCCGCGCGTAATCTCATGCCGGTCCTTGATCTCATGGACCAGACGGATCACCGCCGCGACCTGTTCTTCGGGGAACGGGCGATAGCCCCATTCGTGGCCGGGATTGACGATCTCGATCCCGACGCTGGCCGAATTGATATCCTTCACGCCGCGCCAGTGCGACCGGCCCGCGTGCCAGGCGCGCTTGTCCTCATCGACCATGCGCAGGATGGTGCCGTCCTCGGCGACGAGATAATGCGACGATACCTTGGCCGCGGGATCGCGCAGCCGTTCGATCGCCGCCTCGCCCGTTTCCATGCCGGTATAGTGCAGCACGATCATCGTGATCGGCAGCGACCGATCGTCGAAATTGGGCGAAGGCGCGTCGATCACTTGCATAAGCGGTCCCGTACAACAGGTCGCGCTTATCCTTGCGAGTTTTGGCCCGCGATTTCAATCAGTCGGCGCGCTCGTAAAAGCCGCGATGTGCGACCGATGGCTTGAGCAGCTTGGTCTGCCCGATCACCGTCTCTCCCGCCCCCAGCACCAGCAACCCGCCGGGCCGCAGTGCCTCGGCGATTCGGGCAAAGGCACGCGCGCGCACTTCGGCGGAGAAATAGAACAGCACGTTGCGGCACAGGATCAGGTCGAACTGGCCAATCGGCGCGGGCGCATCCAGCAGGCTGGCGCGGCGATACGTGATGCGCCGGATCAGTTCCGCCTTCGCGCTCCACACCTCGTCGGCGCTGTCGAACCAGGTGATCATGCGCCGGATCGGCATTCCGCGCTGGATCTCGAACTGCGAATAGCGGCCTGCCTGTGCGCGGGCGATTGCCGATTCGGACACGTCGGTGGCGCTGATTTCGGGAAATATGCCCGATTTCTGCGACAGCCGTTCCGACAACAGAATCGCGAGCGACAATGGCTCCTGCCCCGTCGAACAACCTGCCGACCAGATGCGCGCGCGCCTGCGCACGGTGCCGAACTCCATCGCCAACACCGCGTCCACCGCTTCTTCCAGCACGCCGCCATCGCGAAAAAAACTGGTTTCCTGATTGAGCAGCGCGTCGATCACCTGGCCGATCAGCCGCGTGTCGCGCCCCTCCGCCAGCCGATTGGCCAGCGCGTCGAGCGAGCATAATCCATGATCGCGAAGCAACGGTTTCAGCGATGTTTCGACGCGCCACATCCGGTTCTGCGCGATACGCTGGCCGGTATGCGCCTCCAGCGTCGTCGCGATCACCTCGATCGATCGCGACGCGGGACCGGCGGCCTGTGACATCGGTGCCTGATAGCTCATGCGCTCGCCCCCGCCGCCAATAGTCGCCCGATCACTTCGGGCGGCAGCACCGCACGAGCGACGCCAGCCTGCGCGACGGCGCCGGGCATGCCCCATACGACCGATGTCGCCTTGTCCTGCGCCACGACCAGTCCCCCTGCTTTCGACAGCGCACGTGCGCCGTCCAGTCCGTCGCGTCCCATCCCGCTCAGCACCACGCCGCACGCCCGGTCGCCGAATACGCGCGCGATCGAATCGAACATCGGATCGACCGACGGCATACAGCCGCTGACCGCCTTGTCCCGGTCGAGCCGGATCGCCGCGCCGTCGCTGGTCTTGACCACCCGGATATGCGCGTCGCCCGGCGCAATGATCGCGCGACCGGGGCGGATACGCATATGTTCGGCGGCGACGTCGCAGGGTCGTCCGGCAAGCACCGCCACCTGTGCCGCAAAATAGGGCATGAAGGTCGCGGGCAGATGCTGGGTGATCAGGATCGGCGCGTCGAAACTGCGCGGCAACGCGCGAAGCAATTGGCCCAGCGCGTGAATGCCGCCCGTCGATGCGCCGATCGCCAGCAGATCGACCTTTCCGAACGGCTTGGACGGCAGCGGTTCGACCACCATGGCGTCGCTGCGTTCGGACATGTCGACCAACCGCGTCAGTCGCTCGATCAACGTGCGCGAAAAATGGCCCGCAAGGCTGCCTGCGACGGGTTTTACCATCGTGTCGGCGGCACCCAGCGCCAGCGCCTGAATGCTTGCCGCCTGGCCATCATGCGCTGATGACGAGACGACGATTACGCGCGCATTCCCGCCCGCTTCGATCAGGTCGGGTAACGCGGTCAGCCCATCGATTCCCGGCATGTCGATATCTAGCAGCATCACATCGACGCGCTCATTCGTCAGCCAGGATAATGCGGTCGCTGCATCGGGCAATGCGGCTGCCACATCGAACCGACCCGATTCGCCGACGATGCGTTCGATCACAGCGCGAGCGACCGAGCTGTCATCGACGATCAGCACCCGTGGACGCCGCTGCGATGTCACGGGCTCGCCGGATTTCAGGGCAACCGCGGACATGGCTGGTTACGCCATCCCGACGATCTGGAGCTTGCTCTCAATGGTTTCGCGGTCGAACGGCTTCATGACATATTCGTCCGCACCCGCTTCGATCGCGGCGCGGATGTAGGCCATGCCGTTTTCGGTGGTGCAGAATACGACCTTGGGTCGCTTCGGCAGATCGGTCTCCCGCAGCGCGCGCAGGAAATCCATCCCGTTCATTACCGGCATGTTCCAGTCGAGCAGGATGATGTCGGGCGTCTCTGCGATGCACGCATCCAGCGCCTCGCGACCGTCGCCTGCTTCGCGCACCGAATAATCGAGCGTCTCAAGAATATGTCGCGCGACCTTGCGGATGACTTTCGAATCATCGACCACCAGACAGGATTTCATGAACTACTCGCCCCCATTAAGGCATTGGACCCAGGCCCATGCCTGACAGAATTTCGTAAGCGTCCCGTTAATCCAGCGCAGGCGCAGAACCCGGCACCAGCGCGGCGGGACGCAGCACCGGGATCGGTTCGCCGTCGCGCTCGACCAGGCCGCACACCGCGCGGCGCCATTTCGGCTCCAGCGCAACGCCGCTGCCCATGCTCAAACATTCGAGCGGGGTGACGTCGTCCAGCGCATCGACCAGCAGGGCATAGCTGTGGCCGTCCACCCCCGCGACGACTGCGCGTTTGCGGGTGCGTCCGTCGGCGGGCATCCCCAGTGCGACGCGGCTGTCGATCACCGTGACGACGCGACTGCGGAGTGCCGCGACACCCGCCACTTCGGGCGCGACACGCGGGACCGGCACCACTTGCCCCACATCGACCACCGATTCGACATCGGCAGACGGGAACGCGACGCGACGACCCGCCAGCTCGGCAATCAGGAACAGTTCGGCCATTACGCGGCTCCCTTGACGGCATGGGCCTTGAGCGCAGCGGCGAGACCCGCCCGGTCGTAGCGATAGATGCTGCCCGCGGCGCCCGGCGCGGACGCCAGCCGGATCACCGGCACGCCCATGTCGGGCAATTCGATCGTATCGTCGGTGGCCAGCACCAGCGCGGGACGCTCGCCCGTTCGGGCTTCGGTCGCGACGCGGTAACCCGCACGCTCCAGCATCGGACGCAGGAACGTCCGCGCCCAAGCCTCGTCACCGCCTGCGATCAGGCATAGCGGCGATGCATCGGCATCGCGTTGGGCGTGGCTGAGTTCGGACAATATCCAGTGGGTGTCGATCACCTCAACCGGATCCTCCCCGATCAGCGCGACGCCGGCGATTGCGCCATCCGATTCGGCCGCGACGATGCGACCGCGATAATCGACGATGTCGATCGCCTCGATGACGGCATAGGCGCAATCGATCGCGCCGTCCGACAGGCGAAGCACCGACAGGCTGCCGCTGGGCACCGTGTCGCCGGTCGCGAACAGCGGCACGAGTTCGCCGTCGATCGAGAGGCGAAGCCGCCCGCCCGATCGTTGAATCTGTTCGGGCAACGCCTGTTCGATCCGGTCGATCGCGGCCAGCGGCACGGCGCGCCGCCTGCGGTCGAGATCATCGAACAACAGCATAGGGACCGCCGGTTCCTCGTCGATCGCCTCCGCTTCGTCCTCGCCGACGAAGATGTCACGGTCGAACCGCAGCCCTGCCGCGCTCGCCACGCCCGCGCAATCGAGCAGCAGCATCGGCAATCCGCTGTCGGGCAAGGTTTGCCCGGCATAGATGCCCGCCGCCATCACCGCAGGCGCGGCAGGCTTGATAACCAGTTCCTCGTTGTCGATGACCCCGTCGACCGCGATGGCGCAGCTTCCATTGCCCAGATTGACGATCACCAGCATCTGGGAGCCATGGCTGGCCGCACCGTCGGAAAGGTCCAGCAATCCGGCCAGATCGATCAGTGGCAGACGCCGGTCGCGCACCGTTGCGACAGTAGCACTGCCCAGCCGGTCGATGCGAATGGCGTCTCCGCCCGACGAGACGATCTCCTCGATCGCCTGGCGCGCGATCGCGAAGTGATGGCCACGCACTTCGACGACGATGGTCGGCATGATCGACAGGGTCAGCGGCACGTGGATCGCGATCGACAGGCCTTGTCCGGGCCGGTTGTCCATGTCGAGCCGCCCACCGATCTGGTCGATCGACGATCGCACCACGTCCATGCCGACCCCGCGCCCGGAGATCGCGGTGACCGCATCCTTGGTGGTCAGCCCGGGTTCGAAGATCAGGCCCAGCTTGGCCTTGTCGGGCAGCGCGCGCAGCTCCTTGGCGTCGCGGCCCTGGCCCGCGAGCTTGGCAATCACGCGCTCGACGTCGATCCCGCGTCCGTCGTCGGCGATTTCAATGATGATCTGATTGCCCGACTGGCGCGCCGAGACGACCAGCCGCCCGTTGGGACGCTTGCCGGCCTTCACACGCTCTTCAGGTGCCTCAAGCCCGTGGTCGATCGCGTTGCGGATGATGTGGACCAACGGATCGCGCATCACCTCGATCATTTCGCGATCGAGTTCGACATCGGCGCCCTCGACCGCCAGCGTTACCGACTTGCCGAGTTCGGCGGCGGTATCGCGCACCATACGGGGCAACGCGGAAAACAACGCATCGAGTTTCTGCATCCGCGTGCGGGTTACGGTGTCGCGGAGGTCGGAGACGGTCGCCGACATGCGTTCCAGCGCGGCTTCGACCGCAGGGTCGACATCATGTTCTCGCAAGCGCCGGGAGAGTTCGTTGCGCGCCAGCACCATGTCCGACATGCCGCCCATCATCCGGTCGAGCAGATCGACCGACAGGCGCACGCTGCGCGATGGTGCGCGCTGGGCGACCGCCATGGCGTGCGGCGCGGGCGTCGGACCGGCAGCGCCCTCGGCGAGCGCCGCGATCAGCAATTCTTCGCCCGAATCGGCCAGCGCCGTTCCAGTGTCGATGGCCTCGACGATTTCGCCGATGCGATCGACGATCGCGAGCACCGCGTTGACCAGCGCCTTGTCCGGGCGACGTTCGCCGTCGCGCACCTGCGCCAGTACGTCTTCGGCAGCATGGGAGAGTTTTGCGAGCCGCGGCAGGTCCAGGAAGCCGCAGCTTCCCTTCACCGTATGGACGAAGCGAAAAATCGCATCGAGCCGCCCGCGGTCGTCGGGCGTGGCTTCCCACGCGACGATCTCGCCCGACAACGCCTCTAGCGTCTCGCGCGTCTCGGCAATGAATTCCTGTAGCAGATCGTCCATCTGGTCCCGCGGCTCCCCGGCTGCGGACCATGGCGATCAAGGGTTAAGGCCGGGTTTACTGCGAGCCAGCCTGCCCCATGTTCAGTTTCCCAGCATTCCGTGCCGCCTCAGCGCATGGCGCAACTGGTCATAGGTTAGGCCCAGCCCGTCCGCGGTCGCGCGCTGGTTGAAGCGGTGCTCCGCCATTGCGCGCTGGAGCAGCGTCTTTTCGAATTGCGATACCCGCGTTTTGAAATCGGCGCCGTCGAGCACGGGCACAGCGTCCACCGCCACCGGCGCTTCGGCCTCGACCGGTTCCGCCGCCGCCTGATCCCGACGCTGCGCGTTCATCGACCCCGCCCCCCTGCCCCGCGGGCGATAGGGTGAATCGAACGGGTCGATCTCGATCTGCTCGATCGGCCCATCGCGTTCCCAGCGATAGACTGCGCGCTCGACCACGTTGCGCAGTTCGCGCACATTGCCCGGCCAGCGATATTGGGTCAGCGCGTCGGTCGCCTCCGGGCCGAACCCCGGCCAGTCGTCCCAGCCGATCTCGGATGCCATCCGCCGCCCGAAATGTTCGGCCAGCACCATCACGTCGCCGGGTCGCGCGCGCAGCGGCGGGATCGTCACCACCTCGAAACTCAACCGGTCGAGCAGATCGGCGCGAAACTGGTGCCGGTCGACCTTGTCGGGCAAATGCTCGTTGGTCGCCGCCACGATCCGCACATCGACCCGTATCGGCCGCGACGAGCCGATCCGCGTAATCTCTCCATATTCGACCGCGCGCAGCAACCGGTCCTGCGCCGCCATCGACAAGGTGCCGAGTTCGTCAAGGAACAACGTCCCCTTGTCCGCCTCCTCGAACCGCCCTGCCCGCGCCCGCGTCGCGCCGGTGAACGCGCCTGCCTCATGCCCGAACAATTCGGCTTCGATCAGTGTTTCGGGCAAGGCCGCGCAGTTCATGATGACCAACGGCTGGTCCCAGCGCGGGGACAGTCGGTGCAGGCGTTCCGCCACCAACTCCTTGCCCGTCCCACGCTCGCCGATGACCAGCACAGGGCGGTCGAGCGCGGCGGCACGGCTGGCGCGTTCCAGCGTGTCGAGAAAGGCCGAGGATTGGCCGATAACCTGGGTCGTGCGTTCCATGCGTAAGGGTTGGCGTATTTTCCCAACACTTGGCAAGCCACATTTCACTGCGATGAATGAAACCCCCGCGAAATGGGCAAACCGCAAATTGGCACGCCCCCTGCAATGCTAAGCGCAACCACCCGATCAGCGGTGGAAACAAGGGTTCAGGGAGAACCTGACGTTCAGGGAAAGACAGCTTGACCATCCGCCGGATGGAATGGCGACATGGCCGGGGCAGGACGCCCCATCCCACCCCGGCCATTTTGTAAAAATGCGTTTCGCACGAAGGAGTTGACTTCAAATGGGCATTTTCTCGCGAACCCGCGACATCATCGCCGCCAACATGACCGACTTGCTCGACAAGGCGGAAGATCCGGCAAAGATGATCCGCATGATCATCCTCGAAATGGAGGAAACCCTGGTCGAGGTCCGCGCATCCGCTGCGCGCACTATCGCCGACCAGAAGGAAATGCGTCGCCACATCGCGAAGCTCGAAAAACTTCAGGAAAGCTGGACCGAAAAGGCCGAACTGGCGCTGTCGAAGGACCGCGAGGATCTGGCCAAGGCTGCCTTGATCGAGCGTCAGAAAGCCGCCGACATGGCCGATCAGCTTACCGCCGAAATTCTGGTGCTCGACGATGCGCTGCGTGCATCCGAAGGCGACATCGCCAAGCTTCAAAAGAAGTTGTCGGAAGCGCGCACTCGCCAGAATTCGATCAATACCCGACTGGAATCGGCGAACAACCGCTTCCGGATGCGCGAAGTATTGGGCGGCGCGAAGACCGAGGATGCGTTCAGCCGTTTCGATGTCCTCGAACGCCGCGTCGATTTCGCCGAAGGCCGCGCCGACGCGCTATCGCTGGGCGCTCCGCCCAAGACGCTCGAAGAGGAAATCGCCGAGCTGAACGCGTCTGAAAAGGTCGATGCCGAACTTCAGGCGCTCAAGGCGCGCATGAACAAGGAGGGCTGAGCGCATGGAAGACGTTTTTCTTCCCATCGTCATCGTCGGGATGCTGTTCATCGGCCTCCCCTGGGTGATCTTCCACTACATCACCAAGTGGAAGCAGGCACCCTCGATGACCGGCGAGGACGAGCAGTTGCTCGACGAGCTGCACCAGATGGCCCGCCGCCTCGACGACCGCCTCGACACGATCGAACGCATCGTTGCTGCCGACAACCCCGATTTCCGTGCCCAGGTCGGATCGACGCCGACCCGCCCCGAACTCGACTATACCCGGAGGAGCTGACATGTCCGCGACCCGCACCAAATTCTACCTCGACAAACAGAATGCCAAGTGGATGGGCGTCTGCGCCGGGATTGCCGATTACACGGGTGTCGACCTGACGCTGGTTCGCGTCGGCATGGTCATGCTGACTGTCTTCACCCAGGGCGCCATGCTGATCGCCTATGTCGCCACCGGATTGATCGCGCCAAAAAAGCCGATCGGCCTCTATGAGAACGAAGAGGACGAGAAGTTCTGGCAGCGCACCCGGTCGAACCCGAAGCGCACCACCGCGGAAGTACGCTCGAAACTACGCGACATCGACCGTCGGCTGGCGAACATGGAAACCTTCTACACCAGCCGCAACACCCAGCTCGCCGACGAGATCGAGCGCCTGCGCTGAAAAGCACGGAAGCATAAAGGGAGGAGTTTGAGATGAGTTTCGGTGGACCCGCCTTCGTCATCGCCATCATTGCGGTCTGCACGGGTGGCTGGCTGATCAGCACCTGGATCCGCGCCAAGCACGGGTATCCGATCGAAAACGAATGGGTTGGCAGCGTCACCCGCAACGATCCGGAGGCCGAACGCAAAGTGGGTCTGCTGACCAGCGAGAACGAGAAACTACACGGTAAGGTGACGCGCCTCGAAGAACGCATCGCAGTGCTGGAGCGCATCGCCACCGATCCGGCAGCCCGCACCGCGCGCGAAATCGACGAACTGCGCTGAGCCGCAAGTAAGGAACCGAGACGATGGAAAAAGTCGCAATTCTGCAGGTGATCGGACCGATGGTCGCGATCGTCGGCGTGGCCGGGATGGTCGGCTGGGTGCTCACCACCTGGATGCGGATCAAGAACGGCTATCCGCTCGACGGTGCCTGGGGTCAGGCAGTCTATCCGAAGAACAGCGGCGAAACGCTGGAGCGGGTCAAACTGCTCAGCCAGGAAAACGCCCAGCTCCGCGCCGAACTCGGTTCGGTCAAGGATCGCCTCGCCAATGTCGAACGCATCGTCACCGACAGCAGCCATCTGCTCGATCGCGAGATCGAACAGCTGCGCGGCCCGGCCAACTGAGGAGCGCCCGCCATGCCCGGTTACATCTGGTTTTTTCTAATCGTCGTCGGAATCCCAGTCATCGCCGGTGTCTTGGGCGACGTCTACAAGCGCCATATCAAGTTCAAGGAAAAGCAGCTTGAATTGATGAGCGCCCAGACCGCCGAGAAGGCCGCGCAATATGCGGCGCACACCGAACGCCTAGAACAACGCATGCAGGTGCTGGAACGCATCATCACCGACCGCGGCCTCGAACTCTCCGACGAGATCGAACGGCTGCGCGACCGCCCGCTCAACTAAGGACCAACACAATGTTTATCGGATTTATCGTCGTCATGACCCTGCTGACCGCCGGCGGCGTGTTCATCGCGGAAAAGCGCGATCGCCCGCTGCGCCGCGCCGAACGCCTGGCCCGCGAAGTCGAAACCGCCGCCTGAACCGCCCACCGTAACCAGGGAGCCGCCCCATGAACCCCTTCGAAATGGTCGTCGCGATCGTCTTCCTCGTCACCATCGGCAGCGTGCTGCGCGCCAAATACGGGATGCGGAAGGACAAGCACGGCAACGAATTTTTCGACCGTAACGACGCCGCCACCGCCGCCGACAACAAGCGGCTGACCGACGAAGTCCGCACGCTGAAGGACCGTGTCGCCGTGCTCGAACGCGTCGTGACCGACAATGAAGGCAGCCTGCGCCTCGACCACGAAATCGAGCGGCTGCGCGACAAGAACCGCAGCTGATGACGGGAGTAGAGATGATGAACAGCCCCGATTTCTACATGATCATGGCAGCGGCCGGATTGGCGGCGCTGGGCATGGTGATCGCCGCCAGCCTCGCCGGATGGCGCGGATGGCTCGCCCTCAAACGTCAGGAAATGTCGTTCGTCGGCCACCATCACGACGGCCATGCCGACCCGGTCCCGACCGGCAACGCCAGCGCCCGGATCGAAATCGCCGACCTGAAGGAACGCATCCGCAAGCTCGAAGCGATTGCCGCGGGCGTGGACCTTTAATCAATCCACGCTGGCCAAAACCTTGGCAAAGGCTTCCGGATCGACATTGCCACCCGAGAGGATGACCAGCATCCCCTCCTCCACCTCGACCTTGCCCGACAGCAATGCAGCGAGCGCCACCGCACCGCCGGGTTCGATGATGAGGTTCAGGTGCCGCACCGCCCAGCGTTGCGCATCGCGGATTTCACGCTCGCTGACCGCCACCCCCGTCGCACCGCGCCGCGCCAGCACCTCGAACGTCCGCGGGGACACTTCCATCGTCTGAAGCGAATCGCAGGCGGTCGGCGGCGCATCGGGTCCGACCGGTTCGATCCAGCCGGCCTCCAGGCTGCGGCGCATATCGTCCCAGCCTTCGGGCTCGACCACGGTGATCCGGGAATCGGGCAGCGCCAGCGCCGATCCCGCCGCCAGCCCACCGCCGCCGCACGGCACGACGACATGGATGGGTTCGTCCAGCCCCAGATCCTCCATCTGCATCGCCGCCTCCAGCGCGGCGCTGCCCTGCCCCTCGATCACCCAGGGGTCGTCGAAGCTGGGGACGAGCACCGCACCGCGCGAATGCGCCAGGTGCGCGGCGATCTTTTCGCGATTCTCTGTTTTGCGGTCGTAACTGACGACTTCGGCCCCCATGGCCAGCGTCGCGTCGCGCTTCACCCGGGGCGCGTCCAACGGCATCACGATGGTCGCGGGCATGCCCAGCCGCTGCGCTGCCCAGGCGATCCCCTGCGCATGATTGCCGGACGAGAAAGCGACCACGCCCTTTTGCCGCGTGTCATCGTCCAGCACGGTCAGCCGGTGCCATGCACCGCGCAGTTTGAACGCGCCCATTGGTTGCAGCGATTCGGCTTTGAACGCGATCGGCACCCCGCGAATGTCGCGTATGAAAAGCGGCGTTTCGGGCAGGATGTCTGCAATTTTGGCTGCGGCATCGCGCACGCCGGCGCGGGTGGGCTGTCTTACGATGGTCACGGGTGGACCCTCGCGCGGAACTTGCGTGCCGACAAGACTTTACATGGGGGTACACCCCTCCTATGTGAGCCGTCCGCTGCCCCATGGGACTTCCACCGCAAGGCAGTGAATTTCAATCGTAAGACCAGGGCCTGCCCTGGCATCGGAGGTCCCTTGAATTGCACAACCATCATAGCGCGCTCGGGCTAGCCACAGCCCTCCGACCGATTAACCCGGTCACGCTCGTCCGTCCCCATGCCGCAAGCCGGGCCGCACGATTCTTTGTCGAGAAATTTCCCGGCAAGACGCTTTACGCGGTGAAGGCGAATCCCTCGCCCGAACTCGTTCGTATCCTGTGGGATGCGGGTGTGACGCATTACGACGTCGCCTCGATCGGCGAAGTCCGCATGGTCGCCCGCACGCTGCCGGACGCGACGCTCTGCTTCATGCACCCGGTCAAGGCCGAGGAAGCGATTGCAGAGGCGTATCACACGCACGGCGTCCGCACCTTCTCGCTCGACACGATGGAAGAACTGGAAAAGGTTCTTCGCGCCACGGGCAATGCGACCGACCTGACGCTGTGCGTCCGGCTGCGCGTATCGTCTGATCACTCGAAGCTGTCGCTTGCCTCAAAGTTCGGCGTCTTGCCGGGCGAGGCGAAGGAATTGCTGTTCGCGGCACGCCAGGCGGCGGACGCGCTCGGCATCTGTTTCCACGTCGGCTCGCAGGCGATGTCGCCTGACGCCTATGCCGAAGCGATGGAGCGCGTTCGCGCCGCCATCGTCGAAGCAGCGGTGACGGTGGACGTGATCGATGTCGGCGGCGGATTCCCCTCCACCTATCCGGGCATGGAGCCCCCTGCGCTCGAGGCATATTTCGAGACGATCCACCGGGCGTTCGAAAGCTTGCCGATCAGCTATTCGGCGGAACTGTGGGCGGAACCGGGCCGAGCACTTTGCGCGGAATATTCGTCGCTGATCGTCCGTGTCGAAAAACGGCGCGGCGATGAACTCTACATCAACGACGGCGCCTATGGCGCACTGTTCGATGCTGCGCATATCGGCTGGCGCTTTCCCGTCCGCTTGCTGCGCGAACCCGATTCGAACGCCAAGGATATGCCGTTCAGCTTTTACGGCCCGACCTGTGACGACCTCGATCACATGGCCGGTCCGTTCGAGCTTCCCGCCGATATCCGCGCGGGCGACTATATCGAGATCGGGATGCTCGGCGCATACGGATCGGCGATGCGGACCGCGTTCAACGGCTTCGGATCGGACGAAATCGTCGAAGTGACCGACGAACCGATGGCGTCGCTCTATCTCGACGACGAAGCCGACACGCGGGTCGCGTCGAACGTCTTCACGCTGTAACAGGCTACCACCCATAACCGTCATGCCAGCGAAAGCTGGCATCTCATGCCGCATGAGACCCCGGCTTGCGCCGGGGCGACGGCCTATTTTTACTAGGGTTTACCCGTCCCCTGAACGACGCCGCTTATTGTCTTGGAGGAACCATGACCGACACCATCAACGACGCCCGCCCGAATGACCAGCGCAAGGCAGAGCTGCTCTCCAAGCAGGTCAAACACATCGACATCACCAGCTTCGACGCGCGTCCGATCGTCGATGCGATGGCCGATATGAGCTTCACCAGCCGCGACCTGGGCCGTGCGACCAAGATCTACAACGACATGCTCGCCGACAAGGATTGCACCGTCGTCCTTGTGATCGCCGGTTCGACCAGCGCGGGCGGGTGCATGGACCTCTACGCCGAGCTGGTGCGCAACAACATGGTCGACGTGATCGTCGCCACGGGCGCGACCATCGTCGACATGGATTTCTTCGAAGGGCTGGGCCACAAACATTATCAGGCGTTGGAAGTGCCCGATGACGACACGTTGCGTTCGCTCTACATCGACCGTATCTACGATACGTACATCGACGAGGAAGCGCTTCAGCACGTCGATCACACGATCTTCGAAATCGCCGAGACGCTGGAAGCCAAGCCCTATTCGAGCCGCGCCTTCATCCGCGAGATGGGCAAATATCTGGTCGAGCACGGCAAGAAGGACAACAGCTTGGTCAAGCTCGCCTATGAGCATGACGTGCCGATCTTCTGCCCGGCATTCGTCGATTCGTCGGCGGGCTTCGGCCTGGTGAAGCATCAGGTCGATGCGGCGAAGGCAGGCAAGCCGTACATGGTCCTCGACGCGATCGCCGACTTCCGCGAGCTGACCGAAATCAAGATCGCGGCGGGCACCACCGGTTTGCTCATGATCGGTGGCGGCGTGCCCAAGAACTTCATTCAGGACACCGTGGTCTGCGCAGAAATCCTGGGCCATGACGATGTCGAGGTCCACAAATACGCCGTCCAGATCACTGTCGCCGACGTTCGCGACGGCGCTTGTTCCTCCTCGACGCTTCAGGAAGCGGCAAGCTGGGGCAAGGTGAATACCGGCATCGAACAGATGGTCTTCGCGGAGGCCGGTTCGGTGATGCCGCTGCTGGCGTCGGACGCCTATCATCGCGGGCATTGGAAGGATCGTGCGAAGCGCGGCTGGGCTAAGCTTTTCTCGTAAGCTTGCCCGTCATTGCGAGCGTCAGCGAAGCAATCCAAAGTGTTCGCTTGCTCGGCTGGATTGCTTCGCTTCGCTCGTAACGACCAACAAGGGTGACGACCTGCCAACCAAATCCGTTGCGCTTCACAACCCATTGATGCAGCCTCCCCCGACACATGCTCGGGGGAGGCTTTTCACATGGCACACGCATCGATCCTGCAACCCGTCGTCGTCCTGCTCGGCTGGACGCTGGTCATGATGTTCTGGATGATGGCCACTCGCCTTCCCGCGATGCGAAAAAGCGGAATTGATCTCAGCAAGTTGCGCGGCACGAAGGCCTCCGACGCCGATCTGGCGCTGCCGCCCGCCATTCAGTGGAAGGCGCACAACTACAACCACCTGATGGAACAGCCGACGCTCTTCTACGCCGTCGCCCTGGTGCTGGCGATGATTGGCCAAGGAGAAGGCTTCAACGCCATCCTCGCCTGGGCCTATGTCGGGTTTCGCATCCTGCACAGCATCGTTCAGGCGGTCTGGAACAAGGTGTCGGTGCGGTTCCTGTTCTTCGTGCTGTCGTCGGCAGCTTTGGTTGGTTTGGTCTTGCACGCGGGCATCGCGCTGTTCCACTGAGGGAAAACCGCATCCGCTTACCGAATTCATGGAGTATCCGCGTATCATGACGATCGACCGCCGCACGCTCATCGGGTCCGGGCTCGCTTTGACTGCCGCCGCCGGTGCCTCCCGTGCGCAGACCGCGGCCCCGACCAGCCCCGACCCGCTCACCTGGCCCGCTCGCCAGACGCTGAATCTGTGGCCGAAAGCCCCTCCTGGCGCACCCGCGACGCGGCCCGCGGATCGCAAGGGCGTCGATATGCCCACCCTGTCGGTCTATCGCGCGGCGAAGCCCGATGGACGCGCAGTGCTGTCGATTCCCGGCGGTGGCTATTCGGGCGTCTCGGTCGAGAATGAGGGCTCGAACATCGCCCGTGCGCTGACGCCACATGGCATCAGCGTGTTCGTTCTCAATTACCGCCTGCCGATCGATGGATGGACCGACCGCGCCAACGCACCGGTACAGGACGCGCAGCGCGCAATCCGCATGATTCGATCGAACGCGCAGAGCTTCGGCATCGACCCGAACAAGGTCGGGATCGCAGGCTTTTCCGCGGGCGGTCATCTCGGCGGCGTGCTCGCCACCGCCTATAACGACCGCGTCTATGCCCCCATCGACCGCGTAGATGAATTGCCCGCGCGCCCCGATTTCGCAGGCCTGATCTATCCTGTGTCGACGCTCGCGGCGCGCGCGACGCACAGCGTTTCGGCGGAAAACCTGCTCGGCCCGAAACCGGACCGCGCGGATGTGGCGCGATTGTCCCCCGACGTTCGCGTCAATCCCGACACGCCCCCGCTGTTCCTGGTCCACGCGATGGACGATCCCGTCGTACCCGTGGACATGAGTCTGATGCTGATCGCCGTCGCGCGTGCGGCAGGCGTGCCGGTAGAGGCGCATCTCTATGAAAAGGGTGGCCACGGCTTCGGCGTCGGCAATGGCGAAAACCACCCCGCCCGTGGCTGGGCCGATCGCTTCGCGGCGTGGAGCGCGACGCACGTTTGATACCATCCCGCCCGCCCTCCGTTTGTTTCGAGCAAAGTCGAGAAACGTGGCTGGGCGTTCGTGGGCGTTTCTCGACTTCGCTCGAAACAAACGGGGTTTGGGGTGTAGCAGGTTGCGATTCGCGGCCCACGGGGCCATAGGCCGAGCCAACCCGATCACCCAACCGGAAGCCGCATCCCATGAAAGTCCGCGTCCTCGTCTCTCTCAAGAACGGCGTGCTCGACCCGCAAGGTAAGGCGATCGAACATGCGCTGGGATCGCTGGGCTTCGAAGGGGTCGGCGATGTCCGCATGGGCAAGACCATCGACCTCGAACTCGCCGATGGCACCAGCGACGAGGATATCGACGCAATGTGCCGCAAACTGCTCGCCAATACCGTGATCGAGAATTACCGGATTGAGCGCGCATGAAGACCGCGGTCATCGTCTTTCCCGGATCGAACTGCGACCGCGACATGGCGGTGGCGCTGGAAGCGGTTACCGGCGTGAAACCCGCGATGGTCTGGCACGGTGACAACGACCTGCCCGCAGGCGTCGATCTCATCGCGCTCCCCGGCGGTTTCTCCTACGGCGATTATTTGCGCTGTGGTGCGATCGCTGCCCGCTCTCCGATCGTCCGCGCGGTGGCCGATGCGGCGACACGCGGTGTGCCGGTGCTAGGCGTCTGCAACGGGTTTCAGGTGCTGACCGAAATCGGCCTGCTGCCCGGCGCGCTGATGCGAAATTCTGACCTGAACTTCGTGTGTCGCGACGTGAAGCTGTCGGTCGCCAATGCACGCGCGACGTTCACCCGCGGCTATGAACATGGCGAGGTCATCACGGTGCCGGTCGCGCATCACGACGGCAATTATTTCGCCGACGAAGACACGCTCGACAGACTCGAAGACGATGACCGCGTGGCGTTCCGCTACAACGAGCACGTCAACGGCGCGGCGCGGCACATCGCCGGCGTGCTGAACGCCAAGGGCAATGTGCTCGGCATGATGCCCCACCCCGAACGCGCGATCGAAGCCGCACACGGCAATGATGACGGACGGCGATTATTCGAAGGGTTGCTCAGCGTCGTCGCTTGAGGCGTCCCCGCATCAACCCGAATATCGTGATCAGCGTCGGCCAGAACAGTGTATTGATAACGTCGTGTATATGCCCGGCAGGATAGGCACTCACCCCCGCCGCCCACCGGTCGCGAATGTCCCATGCTTCTCCGATCAGGGCCACCGCCAGCACGATCATCCACGGCAAGCCGTCACCGATGCGTCGGCGGAATAACAACATCGCTCCGAAAAAGACGGCAAGCCCGATATGGACGTGCAACGCGTCCTTCGACATCCCAAGCAGGTCGATCAGCCACGCCTTGGCGTCCGGCAACAGACCCGTCACACCCGCGTCCGGAACGGCGTGAAATCGGTCCCCGCATCGAACACGTCCACGCCTTCGCGCTGCTTGAGCCAACCGACCACCGCATAGGTGACGGGCGTCAGCACCACTTCCCACAGCACTTTCAGCGCCCAGTTGGTCGCCATGACGGTGAGCACCTGACTGGTCGACCACACGCCGAGGAACGCCAGCGGATAGAAGATCAGGCTGTCGACCCCCTGCCCGACCACCGTCGATCCGATCGTGCGGGTCCACAGCATCCGCCCCTTCGTCCACAGCTTCATCCGCGCCAGCACGTAGGAATTGACGAACTCGCCCGCCCAGAAGGCGACGATCGACGCCGCGACGATGCGCGGCACAGCGCCGAACACCGCTTCGTATGCTGCCTGCCCTTGCCAATCGTCGGCGGGGGGCATCGCGACCACCACCCAGCTCATCGCCGCCATGAAGAGCATCGCCGCGAACCCCGCCCAGATGATCCGCCGCGCGCGGGCATAGCCGTACACTTCGGTCATCACATCGCCGAGGACATAGGAAAGCGGAAAGAACAGGATGCCCGCCCCGAACACGAACGGCCAGCCGCCGACATCGACCGCCGCGACCTTGCCCGCGCCGATCACATTCGACAGCAACAGGACGGCGACGAATGCCGCCATGACGAAATCGACATAGCGAAAGCCGCCCGCACCGATTTCGGTCGCGTTCACACTCTGCGCCCGTTCCTGCTGCGCCATCGCCCACCCCCGGCAAACATCCTTCACGCGCAAGGCTATGAACCCGGTTTCGCACCCGTGCAATTGCCGCTATCGAGGCGTGCGTGCGCGCCCGTAGCTCAGCTGGATAGAGCAAGGAGCTTCTACCTCCTCGGTCGGGGGTTCGACTCCCTCCGGGCGCGCCATTCAGCCAAATTTCGCGGCGAACGCGTAGCGCAGCACATCGGACAGACTTCGCGCCTCGAATTTATGCATGATGTTGGCGCGGTACACCTCGACCGTGCGCGGACTGATCCCCAGGTCGTAGGCGATCGTCTTGTTGGGAAGTCCCGCGACCAGCCCGCGCAACACCTCGGTCTCGCGGCGAGTCAGCAGCGACAGGCAGCGATAGGCGTGGCGCACTTCGTCGTTGGCGTCGGTTTCGCTCAACCGTCGCGCCGCATCGCGGATCGCGGATCGCAGCGCTTCGCTATCGACCGGTGCCTCGATCACGGTCTCCGCCCCTGCCTTCAACACGGCCACCGTCGTCGGCACATCGCCCTGGCTGGTGATCGCGATGATCGGCCAGGCAAGTCCCGAAGCCTGGATCGCCTCTTGCACGTCCATGCCGAACCGATCGGGCTTGCGCACGTCGATCAGCACGCAACCCGGTGCAAGCTTGGGCGCAGCGCGAACGAACGCCACCCCCTGTTGCCAGAACCGCGCGAGGAAACCGGCTTCGACCAAAATCGTCATGACCATACTGCGCATATCCGCGCCGACGATGACATCGACGTTCGGCTGTCCCGCGTCGATCGCGAGCTGCGCGTCGGACGCGCCCATCGCATTGCCGGGCGGCAGGATTTCGATCGCCGGCGCGTGCCCGTCATTCGCGGGCGTGCGACCAACGACGCCGCGCACGCGCGGTCGGGGCGGCGTCATCCGGTCGAAATTCATGACGGCGCGCCCCGCGCCCCGCGCCGCGGTGCGGCGCTTTTCGTCCAAAACGTTGGTGGTGCCAGTCATGCTCGCCCTCCCATCGGGATGCTCACGCAATGACGCAAAACTGCCGGTTTACGATTGCGCGATCGCAAAGAGGTATCGAAAAAACGACACGCGACTCTCGGCATTCGTCGACCGCTTTCGGCCTTGTCCGGCGATACAGCCGGCCTTCCTCCGATGCGCTGCCGTAGAATCACGGAGCCGCGCAATCGGGATCATTACGGATGTATATCATGTCTCGCCCTTAGTATGCCAGTGCCAGGCAGGGGGTCTTTTCGGGCCGTGATCCTTCAACCGGCATTAGCCGGATGCCACTCGAGCGTCGTTTTAGACGAACAGGGGCAAAGCATGGATTTCGACCGGCAAGAGGGCTGTCAGCCCGCGGCTACGCGACGCCATTTCACGCGTGACGCCACGATATTCCGGCAGGGTGATGTCGCCCGAGGCTGGTACGAAGTGGTCGAGGGCATTGCCCGCGTCTGCCAATTCCGGTGCGATGGGCGACGGCAGGTGCTGGCCTTTGCGGTGCCGGGCGACGTCATTGGGCTCGAATATGGCAACCGCGATGCCTGTGCCGAGTCGCTCACCCCGATGATCCTTTCCTATCACGCATTCGGGGGCGAGCATGCCCATGCGTCCGCGCCCTGGGGACGCGTCGTGCGCGACACCCATCAGTGTCTGGCCCTGATGGGCCTGCCGACTGCGACGGAGCGGCTCGCGGGATTCATTCTGTGCATGAGCAAGCGGCTTGGGAACCGCGCCGCATTCGACCTGCCGATGCCACGCGTCGATATCGCCGATCATCTGGGCCTGACCATGCACACGGTCAGCCGCACGCTTTGCGATCTGGCGCGGCGCGGGCTGATCCGCATCGTCGCCCACCATCATTTTCAGGTGGTCGCCCCCGACCGGCTTGCGGAGATCTCGGGCATCGATCCACGCGAATTCGATCCCCCGCAACCCCAGCAACTCGTGGCGTAAACGACAAATGACAGGAGGTGGACATGCGTGCTCGTACCCGTCGTTCGACAGTTTCGACCTTGGCCTTTGCGACAATGCTCCTGTGTACCGCGGCGCCGCCCGTACTGGCGCAGGACGCGAATGTCGCAAATGATATCCGCCGGCTGGAAGCGCTGATCCGTGCCCAGCAGACGCAGATCGACGAACAACAGGCCGAGATCGAGGCGCTTCGCAAGATCGTCAGCGCCGACGAACTCGTCACCTATCGCGGCATGGGCTATCCGGGCGGCAACCGCTTTTCCGGCATCCAGAACACCCCCCCGCCGCCGCCCGCGCCCGGACAGGATGTGCCGATGCCCGATGCGCCGGTGGGCGAACGCCAGGCGGTCGAGGCCGACACCCGGATCCAGGCCGCTGCCGTCCCTCAGGAACAAGGGGTGCTGACGCCGCGCGGTCGATTGGTGTTCGACCCCAGTCTGGAATATAACCAGTCGGCGACCGATCGCCTGGTATTCCGCGGCTTCGAATTGATCCCCGGCATCCAGGTCGGGCTGATTGAAGCGAGCAAGGCCCGGCGCGACTCGTTCGTCAGTACGCTCGGCGCGCGCTATGGCCTTACCTCGCGGCTCGAGTTCGAAGTGCGGGTGCCGTTCGTTCACCGTTACGACCGGATCGAGGTCGCCCAGCAACGCGACGAAGGAATCGTCCGATCGATCAGCCTCGAAGGAAACGATATCGGCGACGTTGAATTCGGTGCGCGCTATCAGCTCAACGGCCAAAAGGGGATGAACCCCATCTTCATCGCCGGATTGCGGGTGAAGAGCGATACCGGACGCGGGCCGTTCTCGATCGGATACGACGAATTCGGCGTCGCCACCGGCCTGTCGACGGGCTCGGGGTTCTGGGGCATCCAGCCGTCGATCAATATGCTGCTGCCGTCCGACCCGGTGGTGATCTTCGGCAGTGCAGGCTATCTCGCGCATCTTCCGCGCAACGTCGATCGGAATGTCGGCGGCGCCGCCGTCGGTCGTGTCGATCCCGGCGATGCGATCAGTGGCAGCCTCGGGTTCGGCTTCGCGCTCAACCCGCGCTTTTCCTATTCGATGGGCTATCGTCACAGCTACATCTTCGCGACCAGCACCGAAATCGGGGGGACCGTGGAGCAATCTAGGCCGCTTCAGGTCGGATCGCTGACGTTCGGCATGTCGTACCGGCTCAATCCCAAATCGGCGCTCAACGTGGCGTTCGAAATCGGCGTGACGCAGGACGCGCCCGACATCGGGATCACCGTCCGCGCGCCCTGGACATTCTGAAGCTAAAGAAAAAGCCCGCGGACTCAGGGGGGTGAGTCCGCGGGCGCCCGGGCAACGTCGAAGACGGGGTCGGGGCGATCAGGGCAAGGTGCCGATCGCCGAATGATCGATCGCGTCGTTCAAACCCGATATCCGCATCGCATCGGTAATCGCCCCGCCGAACGCCGCATAACCCGCAATGTCGAGCGCGATATCGGCTTCCTGCCGGATGTCGGTATTGCTGGCGGTGTTGAGCAGGACATTCTGCAGCCCGCCATCGGTACGGTGAATAAGCGCGGTCTGGCCGGCATTGGCCAGATATACGCTCTGGTCGCCGACTCGCATCGTGATGCCGTTGCCCGACAACACGCCATCGCGCAGTTGTTCGGCGGTGGCCTGGCTGATCGCAGCGGACGCCCATTCGTCGCGCGTCATGCCTTCCGGCCGCCAACTGACGGTCGTACGCAGGACGAGTTCGTCCTTGATATAGGTGCGGAATTCCGCGCCGAGCGAGATGGTCATGCCGTTCATGGTAAAACCGCCGCGCTCTTCGGCGAGCAGGCTTTCATCCAGCGCCTCGAGCGCGGTCAGGTCGAGTTCGTCGCTGGTCGTGGGCACCACCCGGTCATTCGCCGCCAGCAGCAGCGCGGCGGGCAACAGGATCAGCGTGTGGACGATGGGTCGCATCACGACCTCCCTCAATTGACCGTGCCGACGCGCACGTCGAGCAACAGGGTCGGTGAAATCTGATATTCCGGCGGCAGAAACGTGGTCAGGTCGCCGATGGAAAATTGGTTCGAAGCCTCGTCGCCCAGCGGCGCGCGCGCCCAGGGGTTCCAGTCGGTGATTAGGTTATAAATCGGGCGTTCCCGGATCGGCCCGGACATGATCGCCAGCACGATGCCGTTCCAGTAACGCTCGAAATCCTTGGCGTCATATTTGACGATGCCGAGCATGGGGTCGCCGGTCAGCACCTGGCCATCCTGCATGCCTTTGACCACCACGAAATGCTTGAAACCTTCCAGGTCCATCAGCACGATCACCGGGCGGCGCAACTGGCCGAGCTGCGTCATGGTCAGCTTGAAGCCTTCGGAGCGATAGCCTTCGGAGATAAGGAAGCTGCGCATGTCCGCGAGCGAAAACCCCACCTTCTTGATCGCCTCCCGGTCGCCGACCCGCCACATCGCGGCAAAGCTTTGCTGCTCGTTGATCGGATGGTGATAATGATAGTTGAGGAGCGTCGCGAGCGCCGCGGAGCCGCAGCTAAAATCATATTGCTGGCGGATCACCGATCGGAACGGGATCTGCCACCAGCTCATCACCGTGACTTCGGAATGCCCCCCGGCATCGGGGCCAAGGCGAACCTGCGCCTGCGCCGTCACCGACCATCCGCATAAGGCGACGCAAGCCGCCCGACACAACCATCCCCGCCGCGACATCGTTCTTCCCCATCAGTTGGTGACGTTGACCGTCAGGATCATCGCGGTTTGCAGATTGTTCTGTGCGCCCGTGTTGATGGTAAAATTTCCGATTCCCGCGAAATTGGCGAAGGCATTGTCGCTGAAACTGATGTCGCCTGCGACGTAATCGCCGCCGATGACGTTCCCCGACGTGATCGCCTTCAACGTCTGGTTGTTGATGATCAACGTCTGTCCACCGCGCGTCGTCGCCAGTTCGGTTTCCGACAGCAAGATCGGCAACGAGGCATCGGGCGTGATCGGTGCGGAATCAGGCGCGCTTTGCTGCGCGGACGCTGTTGCCGATATCGTGAACATGGCCACCGTCATTGCGGTCGCGATTATCCGTTTCATGATCCCACTCCCCTAAAGAATTAGCCGACATCGGGACCGGATCTCGAACGATCCGGTCCCTCGGGAAACGATCAATCGCCCGTATCGCCACCACCGGTGCCGTCATCGACGCAGCATCCCGAAACACCGAAGTTGACGGTGCCCATTGCCGCGATGTTGGTTGCTGCCTGGGTGTTGGCATTCAAGCCGGTGTTCCAGGCATTGTTCGAGATGCCGGCGAACGCGGCGAACGCATTGTCGTTCACCGAATTGTTGCCGCTGTTGTAGCCAACGCTGCTTTGATCCTCATCGACTCCGTCGAAGTCGGCGACTTCGTCGAGTTCCTTGTTGATGTTGATCGCCTTCAGCGATTGGTTGGCCGACACGAGATATGCCGTATCCGAGCTGCTGTAGCTCTTCGACAGGCTCCAGCTCGAAGTCGAGGTCGACGAATAGCTGTCGGGCGCATTATCGACGACAAACAGGTCGAGGACATCATTCACCTGAATGTTGTCGTCGCTGTTCGTGTCAATGTTGGTCGCGCCACCGGTCGTCGTTTGCGCCAGCGCGGGGCCGGCGATGAAAAGGCCGGCTGCAGATGCGGCGGCCAGGAATACGGATTTCACACGCATGATCTTCTCCTGTTAGCTAGGCCGATGCATCGGACGATGCGATCGGCTTCGAGCCCCCCCAAATGGAGGCAGGAGCAGAAGTACGCCGATCAGCGCACACGCGGCGTGCGCGCGGGCAAGCGCATGGTTGGTAATTCACCGGAGAAATGCTTGCCGGATCGCAAATGCGCTTCGATGGAGCATCGATTTGCGTCAACGAAGCGGCTATTCACCGAAGCGGCTGAGCGACCACTTCGTTCGGCGCATAGAGCGGCTGTCCGGGACTGGGCGCGAGCCGCTTGTCTGCGGTCACGAACGCGTATCGTTCGCTTTCGTAATGGTCGGCAGACACGGTCAGCACCGGCGGCGGTGTGGGCGGCGCGGAGTCCTGGGGCATCCGTTGGTCGGTCACCAGAACGCGTCCTCCCATCGCCGTCAGGGCGAACAGTCGTTTGGCGAACGCATTGGGCATCCGGATGCAACCGTGCGACGCCGGATAGCCGGGCAAGTCACCGCCGTGCAGCGCGATCCCGTCCCAGGTCAGCCGTTGCATGAACGGCATCGGCGCGTTGGAATAGAGGTTGGAGCGATGGAACTCGCGCTTTTGCAGGATCTCGAACAGGCCGAGCGGCGTCGCCTTGCCCTTCTTGCCGGTCGAAATCGTCGTCGCGCCGATCATCCGTCCGTCGCGAAAGATATACGCCATTTGCGCAGGGACCGAGATCACCATCTCGACCTCGCCGCCTTGCGTTGCGGCCAGCGCGCGGTCGTCCCAACCGAACTGGCCGTTCTTCAGATCGACGCTGCGCGGATCGTCGGCAATGCGCACCATCTGCGCCTCCGCAGGCTGTGCGGCGATCACGCTTGCGGACATCAGCAATGCGACGGCGAAGGGCCGAGGCCAGTTCATGGCGAATCCCCTAGGACAACGGGCTATCGTCCCGATACTGAACGCAAAACGCGTCGCGATGCAATTGGATGCCACTGCCGTCCCGATTTGGGAATGCCACGAAATCGCCATGGTTGCGCGGCCAACCGGGCATGTCGTGCGGTCGCTGGTGGACCCAATTCGCTTTAGGTTACCGACCGATAACCCTCGTCATGTTATAAGGACGGCATGGTAGAGAGCGTTGGGGAACAAAGAGGACGGCTGGCGAATGTATCGCATTCCCGCCGGGCATTCGTCAAAACCGCACTGGTTGCGGGTGGTGCGCTGGCCATTCCGGGGTGCGTCAGCGCGCCGGGCGGCCCGCCGCAGACCGCTGCGGTCGCGCCCACGCCGATCCAGCCGCCCCCTGCCGCGGTCGTCGCCAAGCGCAGCTATCCGACGCCGCCGGGCGTCCGGCACGAATTGTTTCAAAAGGCGGTGGCGTCACTCGATCGTCACGACCGTCGCTTTCGCTATCACGACCGCCTCGCCATCGCCGATTTCACGCCCTTTTCGGCCAAACCGCGGTTTCAGTTGATCGATCTGCACGCTGGCACCGTCCGCAACATGCTGGTCACGCACGGCAGCGGTTCGGACCGTGGGCACACCGGGTTTCTCAAGAATTTCTCGAACGTCCCCGATTCCGAGGCGACATCCGAAGGCGCGTACGTCACGGCCAATTATTATTACGGCCAGCACGATCATTCGCAGCGGCTGATCGGGCTTGATCCGACCAACAACAATGCGCTCGACCGTGCGATCGTGATCCACGCGGCCTGGTATGCCAATGCCGACATGATCGCGAAGCATGGCATGATCGGCCGCAGCCAGGGCTGCTTCGCAGTCGGCGAAACCGAGCTTGCGGGTCTGTTCGCATGGCTCGGCGAAGGCCGGTTGCTCTATGCGGGACGCGTCTGACGCGCGATTAGTGGCGCGTTTCATTTTTCGCGCTTAAGTCTGCGCCCATGAGCGCGAAGCCCTTCCATTCGATCCACGCCCACGGTCTGGTGCGCGTCGGTGCCTGCACGCCGCTAGGCACCGTCGGTGATCCCGCCGCCAATGCCGATGCGACGATCACGCTGGCGCGGCAGGGGCATGAGGCGGGCGCCGATCTGCTCGTCTTCCCCGAACTCAACCTCACCAGCTACGCGATCGACGATCTGCATGTTCAGGACGCGTTGATCGAGGCGACCGAAGCCGGACTGGCGCGACTGGTAGAGGCGAGCGCCAAGCTGTCGCCCGTGTTGTGCGTGGGTGCCGCGCTCCGCCGGAACGGTCGCCTCTATAATTGCGCGGTCGCGGTACATCGCGGACGGATATTGGGGGTGGTGCCCAAGACGTTCCTCCCCAATTACCGAGAATATTACGAGAAACGCTGGTTCGCATCGGGCATGGGGCTGACCGGGCTCGATATCCGCGTCGCAGGCCAGATCGCACCGTTCGGCACCGATCTGATCTTCGCGGCGAAGGATTACCGCGATTTCGTCTTCCACATGGAAATCTGCGAGGATTTCTGGGCCGCGACGCCGCCCTCGACGATGGGTGCGCTGGCCGGCGCGACGATCCTGACCAACTTGTCGGCCTCGAACATCGTCATCGGCAAGGCGCGCGAGCGGGCGATGCTGTGCGCGGCGCAATCGTCGCGGGCCACCGCGGCTTACGTGTATTCGGCAACCGGCCCCGGAGAGAGCACCACCGACGTCTCGTGGGATGGCCAGGGCATGGTGTTTGAACTGGGTGATGAACTCGCCCAGTCCGAACGCTTCGACCTCGCGACCGAAATCGTTCTGGTCGATGTCGACGTTGCACGCATCGCGCTGGAGCGCGCGCGGATGGGCACGTTCAACGATGCCGCGCGCGCGGCGGGCGATCCCGAGGCGCGCTTCCGCCGCATCGGCTTTGCGCACGCCAGCGAGCACCGCGACATCGGGCTGATCCGCCCCGTACGCCGCTATCCGTTCGTGCCAAACACCGAACATGCGCTCGACGAGGATTGCTACGAAGCCTTCAACATCCAGGTCGAAGCGCTGCGAAAGCGGCTCGCCGCCACCGGCACCAGGCGGCTGGTCGTCGGCGTGTCCGGCGGTCTCGATTCGACCCACGCGCTGCTGGTCGCAGCCAAGGCATTCGACCGGATGGGTCGCCCACGTACCGACATATTGGGCTTTACCATGCCCGGCTTCGCGACCGGCGAGGCGACCAAGGCCCAGGCCTGGGACCTGATGAACGCGCTGGGCATCACCGGTGCCGAAATCGACATCACCCCCGCCGCTCGCCAGATGCTGGGGGATATGAAACACCCCTTCGCGAGCGGCGAGCCGGTTCACGACATCACGTTTGAAAATGTGCAGGCGGGGCTGCGCACCGACTATCTGTTCCGTTTGGCCAACCAGCGCGAGGGGATGGTACTGGGCACCGGCGACTTGAGCGAACTCGCGCTCGGCTGGTGCACGTACGGCGTCGGCGACCAGATGAGCCATTATGCGGTTAACGCAGGCGTGCCCAAGACGCTGATCCAGCATCTGATCCGATGGGAAGTCCGCACGGGCCAGTACGACGCTGCGACCGCGGAAGTGCTCGAACGCATTCTGGCGACCGAAATCTCACCCGAATTGGTGCCGCCGGGTGCCGACGGTCAGGTCCAGAGCACCGAGTCGATCATCGGCCCCTATGCACTGCACGACTTCTTCCTCCACCACATCGCGCGTGGCGGGCAAAAGCCGTCAAAGGTCGCATTCCTGGCAATGCATGCTTGGGGCGATGCGAGCCGCGGGGTATGGCCTGCGGAAATGCCTGAGGAGGCCAAAGGGTCTTACGACCTGCCGACGATCGCGCGTTGGCTGGCGAAATTCCTCGACAGGTTCTTTCGAACCAGCCAATTCAAGCGGTCGGCGATCCCCAACGGGCCAAAGGTTTCGGGCGGCGGC
The DNA here is from genome assembly GCF_902506605.1 of Sphingomonas sp. AX6. Lineage (GTDB taxonomy): Bacteria > Pseudomonadota > Alphaproteobacteria > Sphingomonadales > Sphingomonadaceae > Sphingomonas. The sequence goes on along the minus strand of NZ_LR733979.1, from coordinate 2,151,455 downwards.
GCGCTGTCCCCGCGCGGCGACTGGCGCGCGCCATCCGACGGCACGTCGCGGCTATGGCTGGACGAACTGCGCGCGGGTCTTCCGGAAGGAACGCTCGATTAGGCGTGCGGCAAATGCCCGCGGGTTCGCGACGCATCGACGCTGAACGCGCCGGGCCCTGCGAACACGAAATACAGAAAGACGAAGCAATAGAGGATGGCTGCGTCGCCGCCATTGTTGATCGGCCAGAACCCCTGCGGCAGGTGCCCGATGAAATAGGCCGCCGCCATCGTCCCCGACGCCAGGAACGCCGCCGGCCGGGTGAACAGGCCCAGCGCGATCAGCGCGCCCGTTACCAGTTCGATCAGCCCGGCATAAGCCCCGGGACTGTCGAACGCGAGCCCGCTCCCCGCGCGCTCCCCGCCGGGAAAGGACAGGAATTTCTGGGTTCCGTGCGCCAGGAACAACAATCCCGACATGATGCGGAGTAGCCCGTGCACCGCTGGCGCATATCCTGAAAGGCGCGCGACGTTCATGCGATCCCCCTGTGTTTTTGGGTGTGGCGCGCAACCTAACGTGTTGTGCTGCCGAAACAAGACCAACCCATATCAAGACCGGACGCAAGCGAGGGGCGCTGCGTCCGGTCCCTGGTGCGACCCAGTGGCGACGCTTCACGCGCCGCTGGTCATGGGGTGAGCCTGTCGGCGATGCCCGGCAAGCGGCTTGCGGTCGCGCGCGTCGGCGATCGGATTAACCGCCCGTCGCATCTTGCCACCGCGCCGAACCGCTTCCAAGGTTGGTCTGAACTGGGGGAGAAGCGAGACATGCCGGGACCATTGGCGGGGCTGCGGGTGGTGGAATTCGCGGCGCTCGGCCCTGCACCTTTCGGAGCGATGCTGCTGTCCGACCTTGGCGCCGAAGTGCTGCGGATCGACCGCGCCGACGCCGCCTGGCCGCAAATGCCGATCGTCTCGCGCGGGCGCTCTGGCCTGACCCTCGACTTGAAATCGGACGAAGGTCGTGCCCGGGCAATGGCGGCAATGGACGCGGCAGACGTCGCGATCGAAGGCTTGCGGCCCGGCGTGATGGAACGGCTTGGCCTCGGCCCCGACACCGCCTGCGTCCGCAACGATCGGCTGATCTATGCGCGTATGACCGGATGGGGTCAGGACGGACCGCGCGCGCAGGCGGCGGGCCACGACATCAACTATATCGGGCTGACCGGGCTGCTGGCGATGCTCAGTCCTGAGGGGGAGGCGCCGCGCCCACCGCTCAACCTGCTTGGCGATTACGCCGCAGGTTCGCTCTATCTGGTGATCGGCATCCTAGCCGCGCTGGCCGAACGTAGCCGGTCGGGCAAGGGCCAGATGGTGGACGCCGCGATCGTCGATGGCAGCGTCTCGTTGATGGCCCCGATCCTGGGCATGATCGCCGGTGGTCTGATGCCCGCCGACCCGAACAAAGGGCTCCTTGCGGGCAATGCGCCCTATTACCGATCCTATCTTTGTGCCGATGGACTCGCCATTGCCGTCGGCCCGCTGGAGCCGCAATTCAGGCGCGCGCTAACCGGTGCAATGGGTCTGGACTCCGATGCGCTGAACGGCGAACCGGTGGCAGCAGCACAGATGCTGGCGAAGCAATTCGCGACGCAGCCCAGAGAATATTGGCTGGCACCGCTAGACTCCGTCGATGCGTGCGCAACGCCGATCCACGACTGGCAAGCGGCGCGCGCCGACCCGCATCTGGTCGCGCGCGGGGTGTTCGGAGGCGATGGCCCGGTTCCCGACCCGGCCGTCGCGCCGCGCTTTTCGCGCACGCCGGGCGCGGCTCAGCCCGACGGCGACGGTGCCGAGCTCCTCGACCGGTGGATCGGTCAATCGAGATAAGAAGGTGGTGCGGGCGGTGGGAATCGAACCCACACTCCTTGCGGAACCGGATTTTGAGTCCGGCGCGTCTACCAATTCCACCACGCCCGCATCGCAAAGCCAGAAAGGATCGCGAAGGCGTGGCTGCTAACCGATCCGCAGACGGTGGGCAAGACGCTAGCGTTGTTTCAGGCGAACACGTCATCCACATTTTCGCGCGGGTTCGGCCCGAACCGATTGTCGCCCGGCGTCCCGGGCAACAAAATGAATATGAACACGATCAGGCTGCCGACATAGGGGATAAACCCGATCAGGACGAACCAGCCCGAGCGGTTTTGGTCGTGGAAACGCCGCACCTGCACCGCCAGAGAGGGGATTACCAGCGCCAGGGCGGCGATCACCACGACCACGCCGGTTACCGACGATCCGACCGAGTAGGGATCGAACAGGACGCCGCTTCCGCCGAACAGGATCACCACGGCGACGAACACGACGATGATCGCCAAGTGAAATAACCAATATTCCTTGCGGCGCGACCGACCCGAAAACTCGGCGTAACGCTGCAGCGGCATCCACGCGTAATCCATGGTCCGATCCCTTCCTCTGGAACCCTCAGTTCACCGGCGCGCGCCGCCGATAGCTCAGCGCCTCAGCGACATGCACCCTGGTCACGGTGTCGCTGGCCGCAAGATCGGCAATCGTGCGCGCGACCCGCAGGACGCGGGTATAGCCACGCGCGGTCAGGCGCATCGCGGCGGCGGCCTCGGCGAGCAGCTTCCTGCCTGCCTCGTCGGGTTGTGCGGCGTCGAGCGCATCACCATCGGCCTCGGCATTGGTGCGTGCGGGGATGTCGGCATAGCGCACCGACTGACGGGAGCGGGCGGCAGCGACGCGGGCGGAAACGGTCGCGCTGTCCTCTCCGGTCGAAGGCAGGATCAGGTCGGCGGCGCTGACCGGTTCGACTTCGATGTGAAGGTCGATGCGGTCGAGCAATGGCCCCGACACCTTCGCCTGATAGTCCGCCGCACAGCGCGGCGCGCGGCTGCACGCGAGCGCGGGGTCACCCAGATGGCCGCAACGGCACGGGTTCATCGCGGCGATCAACTGAACGCGCGCCGGAAACGTGACATGCGCATTTGCACGCGCCACGCTGACCGTGCCGGTTTCCAGCGGCTGGCGTAGCGAATCGAGCACCGGGCGCTGAAATTCGGGCAGTTCGTCGAGGAACAGCACACCCAGATGCGCGAGGCTGACTTCGCCCGGCTTCACCTTCAGCCCGCCGCCGACCAGTGCCGCCATCGATGCCGAGTGATGCGGGCTGCGATAGGGGCGCGTGCGCGTCAGCCGCCCATCGGCAAGCGTGCCCGCGACCGAGGCAACCATCGACGCCTCCAGCGCCTCACCCGAATCGAGCGGCGGCAAAATGCCGGGCAAACACGCAGCCAGCATCGACTTGCCCGCGCCGGGCGGTCCAACCATCAGCATGTTGTGGCCACCGGCAGCGGCGATCTCCAACGCGCGGCGCGCGGTTTCCTGGCCCTTCACCTGACTAAGGCAAGGGCCATGCGCGGCGGGCGCTGCCTCTCCCGGTCGCGGAGCGGAGAGCAATTGATGGCCTTTGAAGTGGTTCATCAGCGCGATCAGGTCGGGCGCGGCGAGCACCTCGATGTCGCCCGCCCAGCTCGCTTCCGGTCCTTGCGCCGCCGGGCAGACCAGCCCCCTTCCCGTCTCAGACGCCAGCAGCGCGGCGAGCAGCACGCCGGGCGACGCCGCGATACGCCCGTCCAGGCTCAGTTCCCCGACCACGACATAGCCGCTCAGCGTTTCCGCATCGACGATCCCCATCGCGCCGAGCAGCCCGAGCGCGATCGGCAAATCGTAATGCGAGCCCTCTTTCGGCAGATCGGCAGGCGACAGGTTGACCGTGATCCTTTTGGGCGGCAGCGCCAGGCCGATGGCGGCGATGGCGGCGCGCACCCGCTCGCGACTTTCGGCCACCGCCTTATCGGGCAGCCCGACCACGACGAAAGCGGGCACGCCGGGCGCAACCTGCACCTGAACCTCCACGTTGCGCGCTTCCAGCCCCAGATAGGCGGCCGTGGCCACGGTCGCGACCATCGATGTCCCCCAAAACCCCAATTGGTGACGAAGCTTAGCGGCTTTTCGCGTCCAGGGAACCGTTCATCGCGTCCAGCGCTTGTTCACCTACAAACCGGCATCAACTGGACCGCATGACGCAGAACGAACGCCCGCCGATCCGCCGCATGGTCGAACTCGTCACTGGGTTCGTGCTGATCGCGCTGTCGCCAATCCTCGGCGTGATTCCGGGTCCGGGCGGCATTTTCGTGTTCGCGGCCGGCCTGTGGCTGGTGCTGCGCAATTCGTGCAAGGCGCGGCGGCTGTTCGTCCGTCACAAACGACGCTGGCCGCGAGTCGAGGCGTTTGTGGATAAGGCCCTGCAGCGCAAAAGCGCGCTGCGTCGTCACCGGCTGGAAAAGTCGCGGGCGGAAGGCCGGATTGCGCAACCGGCCCGTTGACTTGGGCGGCGCCTTGGCATAAGCGCACCCCTCACATGGCCGCCGCTTATGGCGGCTTTTTGGTTTTACGAATACCTTAGGGAATGACCGATGAAGCGGACCTTTCAGCCGAGCAACCTGGTGCGCGCACGCCGTCACGGCTTCCGCTCGCGCATGGCGACTCCGGGCGGCCGCAACGTGATCCGGGCGCGGCGCGCACGCGGTCGCAACAAGCTGTCGGCCTGATCCAGTTGACGCGGCGGGGGGATTTCCTCGCCGCCAACAGCGGAAGGCGGGCACCGATGCCCGGCTTCGTCCTGCTGGTCCGCGAACGCGCGGACGATTCGCCCACGATGCGAATCGGTTACACGGTTTCCAAAAAAGTCGGCAACGCGGTGACGCGCAACCGGATGAAACGCCGGCTGCGCGAACTCGCGCGTGAACTGCTTCCGGTCGAGGGGATCGCCGGCGCGGACCATGTGCTGATCGGGCGCGCGAGCGGCGTCGAACGCGACTTCGCGGACTTGCGGGCCGAGTTGTCGAAAGCGCTGAAAAAGGTGCGGCGATGATTTGGGCCTCCAGTCACGCGACCGTCGCCTCCGTCACCCCGGCCGTAGTGCCGGGGTCCACCGGGCGGCATGGTTTTCGGCTAACAGCACGGACGCTGCGCAAGCGGCGGAGTGGACCCCGGCACGTCGGCCGGGGTGACGGTTATTGTGTGGCAACCCCATGATCGCAAAGTTCCTCATCCTCATCGCGCGCGGCTGGCAACTTGGTCCCTCGGTCATCCTGCCGCCCTCCTGCCGCTATTCGCCGTCCTGTTCGGCCTATGCAATCGAGGCACTTCGCCGCTATGGGGCTCTCAAAGGGGGCTGGCTTGCCGCGCGACGCATCGGGCGCTGCCATCCCTGGGGTGGATCGGGACATGATCCCGTACCCTGACGGGCGGAACTGATTTCAAGGACGTTTGGTGAAAGAAGAACAGAAGAATTTCCTGATCTTCGCGGTGATTGCCGCGATCATCCTGTTCGCCTGGGAGCCGATCGTCGGTCGCTTCTTCCCGACACCGCCCCCGCCCGTCACGATCGAGGGTGGCAAAACCGTCGCCCAGCCCGATCCGCGCGCGGTATCGACGCCCGATACGCCGACCGAACTTCGCGACCGAACCGCAGTGCTGCGCGAAAGCCCGCGCATCGCGATCGAAACCCCGCGCGTGCGCGGTTCGCTCAACCTGCGCGGCGCGCGGATCGACGATCTGGTGCTGGTCCGTCATGCAGAGACCATTGCCGAGAATAGCGATCCGATCCGGCTTTTGTCGCCATCGGGCACCGAAAACGCCTATTTCGCCAGCTTCGGCTGGTCGGGCGACGGGCTCGGCGCGCCCGGTCCGGACACCGTCTGGACCGCCAGCGGCAACCGCCTGACCCCGGAGACACCGGTGACGCTGAGCACGGTCAGCAATGGCCATACCTTCCGGATGCAGATATCGGTCGATAAGGGCTATATGTTCTCGGTCCGCCAGGTCGCGGCAAACACCGGGGCTCAGGCCGTCAGCGCCGCGCCCTATGCCTATCTCAACCGCCATCAGGATTCGGCCGATACCGACACCTGGACGATCCATGCCGGACCGATGGTCTCGCACGGCGGTCGTGTCGATTACACCAACGACTATGACGATCTCGACGAACAGCCGCTGAGCTTCGCCAGCCGTGGCGGCTGGGTCGGGTTCACCGACATCTATTGGCTGGCGGCGCTGGTCCCCGATCAGGGATCGCAGGTCGATCTGCGATTCCGCCCGACCGGTAACGGCAATTATCAGGCTTTCTACCAGGCCAATCAGGCGCGGGTCATCCAGCCTGGGCAGGCGCTCGTCTCCACCTCGCGCTTCTTTGCGGGCGCGAAGGAAGTCGATCTGCTCGATCAATATGAGGCAGAGGGCATCCCGCTGTTCGGCAAGGCGATCGACTGGGGCTGGTTCGAAATCGTCGAAAAGCCGATCTTCCACTATCTCGACTGGCTGTTTCGCCTGGTTGGCAATTTCGGCCTTGCGATCATCCTGCTGACCTTCACCATCCGCCTGATCATGTTCCCGATCGCGCAAAAGCAGTTCGCGTCCTTCGCGTCGATGCGGGCAATCCAGCCGAAGATGAAGGCGCTCCAGGAGCGCCACAAGGAAGACAAGCCGCGCCTCCAGCAGGAAATGATGAAGCTGTACAAGGATGAAAAGGTCAATCCGCTCGCGGGCTGCCTGCCGACCTTGCTCCAGATTCCGATCTTCTATGCGCTGTACAAGGTGCTGATGCTGACGATCGAAATGCGTCACCAGCCGTTCGTTCTGTGGATTCAGGATCTGTCCGCGCCCGATCCGCTGACCCCGCTCAACCTGTTCGGGCTGCTCGCGTTCACTCCGCCCAGCTTCCTGCACATCGGCGTGTTCCCGATCCTGCTGGGCATTTCGATGTACTTCCAGTTCAAACTGAACCCCGCGCCGATGGACGAAATCCAGAAGCAGGTGTTCGCGCTGATGCCGTGGGTGCTGATGTTCGTGATGGCACCTTTCGCGGTCGGCCTTCAGGTGTACTGGATCACGTCGAACCTGCTGACCATCGCGCAGCAGCAATGGCTCTATTCGCGGCATCCCGCCCTGAAGACTGCGCCCGCGAAGCCGAGCAAATGAGCGGTTTCGACGAGGAAACGATCGAGTTCGCGCGAAAAACCTTCGCCGGTCCGATCGCCTTTCTGAAATCGGCACCCAGCCTGCAATTCATTCCCGATGCCGATGCGCCGGAAGTGGCGTTTGCGGGCCGGTCGAACGTCGGCAAATCGTCGCTGCTCAACGCGTTGACCGGGCGCAACGGATTGGCGCGCACGTCGAATACGCCGGGCCGCACGCAGGAGCTGAACTTCTTCGACGTGGGCGAGCCGCTCAACTTCCGACTGGTCGATATGCCCGGATACGGCTTTGCCAAGGCGCCCAAGGACATCGTCAAGAAATGGCGCTTCTTGGTAAACGACTATCTGCGCGGGCGTCAGGCGTTGAAGCGGACGTTGGTGCTGATCGACAGCCGCCACGGCATCAAGGATGTCGATCGCGAGATCATGGACATGCTCGACAAGGCCGCCGTCAGCTACCGCCTGGTCCTGACTAAGGCCGACAAGATCAAGGCGAGCGAACTGGAAGCAGTCGCGCAATCGACCGCGAACGAAGCCCGCAAACGCCCTGCGGCCCATCCCGAGATTCTTCAGACATCGAGCGAGAAGGGCATGGGGATCGCGGAGTTGCGTGCGGCGGTAATCGAGGCGATCGGTTAGAGGCTCCCCTCCGCCCCAAATCCGTTGGTGTCGGGTAGGGTTCGAGCTTGTCGGGAACCCGTATCGAGACAGGCTCCCTCCCTCGATACGCCTTCTCGATACGCGGCTGACGCCGCTACTCGAAGGCTACTCGGGACAAACGGTGGTGGGGTTACGCTATCGCATCCATAATTACTGCCCCAGCAACGCCACCCCGGCGAACCCCAGCGCCGCGACCGACGCCACCATTGCCAGCACCATCAACGCGCCGTCCCGGACCAGCAGCGCCAGCCCGAACGCTGCGATCGCTGCCATCGGTGCCGTGCTGGCAAACGGGATCAACTCGAGCGGCGGGACGGTGGCGCACAGCAGGATGCACATCCCCGCCGCAATCCGGTCGAACGGCGGGCCGGTCAGCCATTTCAATCGTCCGTGGAACCAGCGGTCCATCCACCGTCCAACGCCGCGCAGCTTGTCGGCGGCTTTCACCACCTTGTCACCCTTGACGTGACGTCGTTCGAGGAAGCCGGGAAGCCAGATATGGTCGCGCCCGAACAGTATCTGTGCCGCCGATAGCGCGATGATGATGGCGAGCAAGGTCGGGACTGCGGGGATCCCGCCGATCGGCGATACCTCGATCAGCGCGGGGATCAGCAGGAACGGTCCGACGCTGCGTTTGCCGAAGGCTTCCACCGCTTCGCCGAGTTCGACCGGATCGCGGTGCGCGTTTTCGCCCACGTCGCGCAGGCGAGAGAGGATTTCGGTCACGCTATGGGGATCATCGGCCATCATGCCGCCAACGAAATGACCATCCGGCGGTTCCTTGCGCTCGACAGAGGCACGCGCCTGCCGCTATCCCCTCCCCCATGCTCAAGCTCTTCATCGGCAACAAAGCCTATTCCTCCTGGTCACTGCGCGGCTGGCTCGCGGCCAAGCAATCGGGACTGAAGTTCGAAGAGGTCGTCGTACCGCTCTACGACGCCGAATGGGACCAGCGCCGCGAAGGCGACGAATTCGCGCCCGGCGGCGGCAAGGTGCCGATCCTGTGGGACGGCGACGTGGTCGTGTGGGACAGCCTGGCGATCGTCGAATATCTCAACGAAAAATCAGGCGGCGATAAATTCTGGCCCGCCGACGAAGGCGCACGCGCAATGGCGCGGTCGATGGCCGCCGAAATGCATTCCGGCTTTGCCGCACTCCGCCGTCGATGCCCGATGAACATCCGCCAAGTCTACGAACCCAAACGCCCTGACGCAGATGTAATGGCCGATATACAGCGGATCATGGAACTCTGGGCACAGGCGCGCGCGCGCTATGGCGGCGGCGGCGATTTCCTGTTCGGCGAGTTCGGCGCGGCGGACATCATGTACGCGCCTGTGATCACCCGCCTCGTTACCTATTCGCTACCCGTCGCACGATTCGCCCCCGCCTATATGCAGGCGGTGCTCGCCCACCCGTTCATGCAGGACTGGATCGGGTCTGCGCAGGAAGAGGAATGGGTGCTCGAACAATATGAGCAGCCCGCCGGATAACCGGCCGGTCCCGCCTGCTTAACCTCTCGGCGCAGTGCCGCTCGACGCGGAACCGCTTCGCGCTCAATGAGTTATGGTCATCTAGCACCTGCGACGATCGGGTATCGACCGGCTTTTTCGGACCGTCTAGACCGCCGTTCGGGTCGAGCTGTGTATGCGTTTAGAGGGGGCAGACCATGCCTGCAGTGCGATTGATTCTGGGGGGCGATCACGCCCGTTTCCTGGATACCGTCGAAATGGGCGTGTTGCCCGAAGTCGGCGGTAGGCTGGCATTGGATCAGGGCGGCACTCCGATCGATCTGGAAGTTGTAGCGGTAGAAGCGATGCAATCGGGCAGCGAGTTGTTCGGCGCCAGCGAACCCTTTGCGATTTGCCGTCGCATCTTCGAACCGCACCACTAATCGGTCAGAAATCCGTATCATCTTTGCGGTGAAAGCCGCGGCCGGGCGTCAGATGCATGTCGATGTCAGGATAATGGCATTCGCTGGCAGACGACCTGCCGACGGCGATGAAGACGCAATCCGCGTCGGACCGATTCTGAAGCATATGGCCGTTACCGTCGCCCTTTGGAAAGGTGGCGCAATCGCCGGGGCGCATCGGATGTTCGCCCTGGTCATCGACCAATACCGCTTCACCCGCCAACATCACGACGAATTCGTCCTCGCCCTCATGCCAATGACGGTGCGACGACCAGGCGCCGGGTTTCAGCGTGACGTGGCTGACGCCGAAATCGGTCAGTCCCGATGGCGGCGCAAGGCGGCGATACAACCGCCCTTCGACCGCCCCCGCATATTTGGGCGGATATCCGGTCGCATTGGTCTGCGGGATTGTGTCGAGCGACAGCTTGGGCAATGCATCCTCCGATGAGCCATCCCGCCATCATGCCCGACCTGATCGAACTGACCAAGGCGTTGATCGACGCCGAAAGCGTGACGCCCGCACGCGGCGCTGTGTTCGATGTGATGGAAGCCGCATTGGTCGCGCAGGGCTTCGAGGTCGATCGTTTCATGGCGGGCGAAGCCCCCGACGGGCCAGTGGAGAATCTGCTCGCGGCGCGAGGATCGGGGGGTACGCATTTCGCCTTTGCCGGTCACCTGGACGTCGTCCCTCCGGGCAGCGGATGGGAAAGCGATCCCTTTGCGGCCGAGGTACGCGGCGACCTGCTCTATGGACGCGGGGCGGTCGACATGAAGGGGGCGATCGCCGCCTTCACCCACGCCGCCGCACGCCATCGCGATCATCCCGGCACGCTCAGCCTGATCATCACCGGCGACGAGGAAGGTCCGGCGATCTACGGCACTCGTGCGCTGATCGACCGGATGGTGGCGCGCGGGCTGGCGCCCGATTTGTGCCTGGTGGGGGAACCGACATCGGCCAACCGGCTGGGCGACACGCTCAAGATCGGGCGGCGCGGATCGGTCAATATCTGGATCACTGTCGAGGGGCGTCAGGGGCATGTCGCCTATCCGCATCTGGCCAACAATCCGATCCCGCGATTGGTTGCTGCGCTGTCCGAAATCGAAGCGATCAAGCTGGACGAAGGCACCGACTGGTTCCAGCCGTCGAATATCGAGGTCACCGACCTGAATGTGGGCAACCCGGCGACCAACGTCATCCCCGCGCGAGCTGCGGCGCGACTGTCGATCCGCTTCAACGACCTCCACCGCGGCGACGAACTGGGCGCGCGCATCACGGACATAGTCCAGCGCCATGCGCCCGGCGCGATCGTCGATGTCCGGGTGAGCGGCGAGGCGTTTCTGACCGAGCCCGGCGCACTGTCATCGCTGGTATCGGACGCGGTGGAGGCGCGGACCGGTATCCGTCCGGAACTGTCGACCAGCGGCGGCACATCGGACGCGCGTTTCCTGTCAAGGCTGTGTCCGGTGGTCGAATTCGGCCTGCTCAACGCGACCATGCACAAATTGGACGAAGCGGTCAGCGTGACCGATCTTCAAACCTTGTCGGAAATATACGGCGATATCCTGGCACGCGTCTTCACGCCCTGAGCGCGCGGGCGCGTTCGTCGCGAATCCAGTCGAGAAACGCCTCCTCCGCCATCGGCTGGGCAATGGCATAGCCCTGAAGCACGTCGCAACCGATGACGCGCAGCACTTCGGCCTGTTCGTGCGATTCGATCCCCTCCGCCACTGCCTCGCAATTCAGGCCATGGATCAGGCCGATCACGGCTTGCGCGATGGTGCGCGCTTCGTGCCGGACGACGACGTTTTCCACCAGACTGCGGTCTAGCTTCACCCGGTCCACCGGAAGGTCGCGCAACCGCGCGAGATTGGAATAACCGGTGCCGAAATCGTCGATCGCAACCGATGCGCCCTCGGCGCGCAAGTCCGCGATCGCCGCGATCACGTCGTCCGAACAATGCATCGCCAGCGACTCGGTGATTTCAAGTTCGAGCAACCGTGCGGGCGCATTCTGTCTGCGCAGCGCATCATGAAGCCGCCGGAAAAAGGTCGCATGGTCCAATTGACGCGGGCTGATATTGACCGCCAGCCGCTGCTCGACGCCCAACTCCGCCCAGCGCGAAATGGTTTCCGCGACCGTTCCCACCACCCATTCGCCGATCTCAACGATCAGGCCGGTTTCCTCGGCACGCTGGATGAAATTGACCGGGAAGCGCATCCCGTCGCGGTGATGCCAGCGCAACAGCGCTTCCGCCCCGACGATCCGCCCGGTGCGCGATGCCACCTGGGGCTGGAAGGCGAGTTCGAATTCGTCCCGCTCGATCGCGGTGCGCAATTCGCTTTCGAGCCGTACGCGTGCGACCAGCCGCGACGCGAGATGGTCGGAGAAATGCTCGGCGCGTCCGCGTCCGTTGGCCTTGGCGTGATACATGGCGGCGTCGGCAGCGCGCATCAATTCGGTCAGGCTCGACCCGTGACGCAGTCGGAACGCGACGCCGATCGATGCGCCGATCGACACTTGCTGGTCGGCGAGGTCGAAAGGTCGGTTCAGTGCGGCGAGAATGCCGTCGGCGATCCGGTCCGCCTGGGCCGGATCGCTCAGTTGCGGGAACAGGATCGTGAATTCGTCACCCGACAACCGTCCGATCAGAGGTCGGTGATCCATCGCATGGTCGACCGCGCGCTCGGCGACATCGCGCAACCTTTCCGCCACCATTGCGAGCAGCGCGTCGCCGACGGCGTGGCCCAGATTGTCGTTCACCGCCTTGAACCGGTCGAGATCGATGAAGAACAGCGCCGCATTCGCCGACGAGGGTAGCGCGTCGATCACACTCTCCGCGGAACGCCGGAAATTAGTACGGTTGGCCAACCCGGTTACCGGGTCGAACAGCGCCAGCCGTTGAACGCTGGCAAGATTATTGTGAAGCTGGCCGAACAACTCCTCCATCGCGGTGGCGAGTGGGGGCACGCATTTGGCGACGTCTTCGGGAATCGGGCTTTGCAAATCGCCCCGTGCCGCCTCTGCCATACGCTCGATCGCTGCATCCACGGCACCGGCGGTGGCAGCGATGCTCCGTTCTGCCGAGGCCCATGAAAATACCCCGCAGATGATCGCAGCGATGACCGCGTAGGTTGCGCTTTCGGCATCGACGCGTCCGCTCGATCCCGCGAACAACGCCAGGATGAAGGCGACGGCGCCTGCGCACAGGGCAAAGACGATCGCGCGCGATTTGAGCGAGAAATCGTCCATTGTCGCTGTTGTCGCCCCTTCCCGGCCCTGTCGGGCAGTCCACGTCCAGCCCCGAACGCTAGGGGAGAAGGGTTAAGAATCCTTGATCCGTGCGAACTAATCTCACCGCGAACGTCGCAGAATAACGTAAAGCGCGCCCGCTCCGCCGTGCCGCGGATGCGCGGCCCTGACGGCGGCGATCCGGTCCGAATGGCGCGATCCCGCCAGCCAGTCGCCGATCGACGCCCGGATCGCGCCGCGCGCATGGGGTCGTTCCGATTCCGGACGGGGCGGCTTGCCCGTCACCAGAAGGATAACGCGGTCGCCGCACGCAATGGCGGCCGCGATTCCGTGGTCGAGCGCGGCATAGGCCGTCGCCAGATTATGGCCATGCAGGTCGATCGTCCGATCGGGCACGATCGCCCCGCGCGACAGGCGCTTGTCCCAACCGCCGTCGAGCGTGTTGGCGGGCGTACCGGGACGCTTGGGCGGCGCGGGCGGCACAAGCGGCGCGGGCACCCTGCCCTTCACACGCTTCATCGGTTTCAGATCGACCGCGACCAGATCGGCCATTGTGGCTTCGGCTACGATGCGGCGTTCGATCGGGCGCACGCTGGCACGAACCCGCTGCCAGATCGCGGCTTCCTCAGGGGTCAGGCGGCGGCCAGCCACCTCACCGGACGCCGAGCCGCGCCAGCGTCCCGCGCGGCACGAACACCCAGGACGTGCCGCGTGCCGACATGCCACCCGCAATCGCCCGCGCCTCGTCGCCTGCGCCCCAGAAGGTATCGAAGCGATTGGTGCCCCGGATTGCGCCGCCGGTGTCCTGCGCCACCCATAATCCGGTGGCGTCCTGACGGTCCATCGACAGGAAGACGGGCGCACCCAGCGGCACGAAGCGCGGATCGGTTGCGACCGTGGCATAGCCGGTCACCGGCAAGCCCATTGCGCCGAGCGGACCCGCACCCTTCAATTCCTGAAAAAATACCCAGCTCTTGTTCTCGCGCATGATCGCGCGACCCTCGGCCTTGTTGGCGCGCAGATACGCCATGATCCCTTGCATCGAGGTTTGGCCGGGGCCGAGCAGCCCGCGTTCCTTCATCAGCGCACCGATGCCGGTATATCCGCGCCCGTTCTGGCTGGCATAGCCGATCCGCATCACCGATCCGTCGGGGAGCCGGAGCCGCCCCGATCCCTGGATTTGAAGGAAGAACAGCTCGACAGGATCGGCGGCCCATGCCAGTTCGAGCCCGCGTCCGGCCAGCGCGCCTTCCTCGATCTCGGTGCGGTCGTAATAGGGGACGAAGGCGCTGCCATCGACACGACCGCGAATCCGCCTGCCTTTTAGATCGTCTGCGAACGGCGTCAGATCGACTTCTACCAGGTCGGCGGGAGTGCCATAGACGGGGACTTCGTAGCCTCGCCGACGGTCACGCGACCCACGGATTTCGGGCTCGTAATAGCCGGTCGCAAAGGCACGGCCATCGGCAACCTGGACGGTTTCGAAATGGGTTTCGAAGAACCGCCTCGCATCGCCTGCGCGTGTGTTCGTCGCGGTCGAACATGCCGCTTGCCAATCGGAACCACGGGTTAATCCGGTGGCATCGGTGCGCCGCTGAAGCGACGGGCAACTGATCTTGAACGCATCGAGCGCGCGTGACGCCATGTCGCCGTCGAACCTGAGCGAGGCAATCGGCGGGCCTGCGCGCAGCCCGGCTTGAACCGCAGTAACCGCCGCTGCATCGGCAGGGGGTGCCACGACCGCCGCCATCGGCGTCGCCGCCGTCGGCTGACGCACCGGAACCGGGCGATCGATGGTTACAGGGACAGGCTCGCCAGGCGGGCGAACCGGTACGGCTTCCGAACCCGTATTGGGCGGGACGATCCCGCCTGAGCACGCCGCAAGCGCCGTCGCCAGCGCCACTACCCCCCAGTTGCGCATCGGCGTCAGGCCTCGTCGGTTTCGGAAAGCTTCCAGTTGGGATCGTCGCTCTTCAGCGTGCGCGCGAAGGTCCAGACGTCATGCGTATCGACCGCATCGGTCAGCGAACCGGCAATCACGGTGCCGTCGGCATCGCGCGTCACTGCCGCGATATCGGCATCGAAGCGCACTGTGATCCGCGCCACGCCGCCAGTGACCTCGGCATCCGAAATCACCGCCTTTTCGATCCGCACCAGTCGGTTGTCGAGCGTCTGCCCGGCTTCCTCGCGCGCCGTAATCACATCGCCGAACGCGTCGCGGACATCGCCCTCGACCAGCCATTCGAGCGTTTCGCGATCACCCTTCCAGAACGCTTCCAGGATCATCTTGTAGGCCGATTTCGCACCGTCAAGGAATTGCGCCGAATCGAACGCACCGTCGATCGCCACGACCTGGCGCAAGCCGTTCTCCGCCCCGCTGTCGATCGAGGGATTGCGCGCTTCCTTGATTTCGGCGGGCATATCGACCGTCCGGGGTAGCGGCGTGACAGAGCGATCCTCCGCCGGCTTGGGCAAGGGCTGTTCATGCCCGGTGCGCTTGCCGAGCACCGAATAGAGTCGCAGCGCCAGAAATGCTGCGATCATGGCGAGGAGAACAACGTAAAACACCAAACCTCCGGGGGTTACCAAGCTGCTACATAGGCTCAACGCGTGCCTGATTCAAATGTTGCGCCGTTGAAACGCCTGCCCGCCCCTGCTAGGCGCGGCGCTGGACGGCGCGAGCCGATATTTTCGGTCTTTCGCCAAGCATTTCACAGGGGTTCGAACATATGGCTGAACAGGAAGGCGCGATGGACGCCGCAGGCACGCAGGGCACCACGCCCGGTAATGGCGAAGACACCGCGCCGATGGCGAATGTCGTCACCCAATATGTGAAGGATTATTCGTTCGAGAACCCCAATTCGCCCGCGATCTATCAAACCCAGAGCGCACCCGCGGTCGACGTCCAGTTCAACATCGCGGCTAGCCAAGTCGGCGACGAAGTCCACGAGGTCGTGCTGCGCATCGAAGTGAAGGCCGACATGGACGGCAAGACCGCGTTCCTGGTCGATCTGTCCTATGCAGGCGTATTCGCGCTTCGTAACATTCCTGCCGAACATCTCCAGCCGTTCCTGCTCGGCGAAGCACCGCGTCTGCTCTTCCCCTTCGCCCGCCGAATCCTGGCCGATGCCGTGCGCGACGGCGGGTTCCCGCCGCTGATGCTGGAGCCGATCGATTTTTCGGGACTCTACTACCAGCAGCAGATGCAGGCCGCGCAGAGCGGCGACGCATTGCCCGGTGAGGTCGACGGCACCGTCGGCAACGCCTGACCGCGCGTTTGAATTGAAGGCCGCCGAGCGATGAAACTGGCGCGCGCGCTGGGATCGGTCGGCGGCCTCACGCTTGTCAGCCGCGTCCTCGCACTCGGCCGCGACTCGCTTCAGGCGACCTTTGTCGGCGCGAGTTTCGCGTCCGACGCGTTTCTCGTCGCCTTTCGCCTGCCCAACATGTTCCGCGCGCTGTTTGCCGAGGGCGCGTTCAACGCAGCGTTCATTCCGATGTTCAACCGCAAGGTCGGCGAAGCGGGCGGTGAGGTGAATGCGGGACTGGTATTTGCCGAACGCGCGCTGGCGGTGCTGTTCCCCATATTGCTGGTGTTTACCGCCGCGATGCTGGTCGCGGCATGGCCCGTCACCTGGCTCTTGTCGGGCGGGTTCAACGACCCCACCCCCAGCCAGTTCGAATATGCGGTCACGCTGTCGCGGATCACGATTCCCTATCTGTTGCTGATCTCGCTCGTCTCGCTGCTCGGCGGCATCCTCAATTCGCTTGGGCGCTATTGGGTGAACGCTGCCGCGCCGATCCTGCTGAATATTTCGATGATCGCGGCCCTGTGGTTTTTCCGCGGCGGCAATGCCTATGACACCGCGATGGCCCAGGCGGTCGCGGTGACCGTCGGCGGCGTGCTGCAATTGCTGTGGCTGATGATCGGGTGCCGCGCGGCGGGCGTGAAGCTGCGCCTCAAAATGCCGAAGATCGACGCCGACGTGAAACGGCTGATGAAGCTGATCGTCCCCGCCGCGGCAGGCGCGGGCGCGACGCAGATCAACCTGCTTGTCTCGACTGCGATGGCGGGGAGCCTGCTGCCCGCGGGCTCGATCTCGTACATCTATTATGCCGACCGGCTGAACCAGTTGCCGCTGGGCCTGATCGGCATCGGCCTCGCCACGATCCTGCTTCCCACCATCTCGCGCCAACTCGGTGCGGGGGACGACAAGGGCGCGATGGATACGCAGAATCGCGGCATCGAACTCGCGCTGTTCCTGACGCTGCCCGCGACCATCGCGTTTCTGATCTGCGCCGAGCCGATCATTCGCGGCATTTTTCAGCACGGGGCCTTCACCCCCGCCGACACCCAGGCGACCGGCATGGCGCTCAGCATGTTCGCGATCGGGCTTCCGGCATATATCCTGATCAAGGTGCTAACGCCCGGTTTCTACGCGCGCGAAGACACGCGGACGCCGGTGCGGTTCGCGATGATTTCGGTCGCGGTGAACCTGGTGCTCAACATCGCGCTGATCCCGACGATCGGCCATATCGGCCCGCCGCTCGCCACCGCGATCGCCGCGATCGTCAACGTCGCGTTGCTTTACTTGACGCTCAGGAAGCGCGGCCATTTCGAGGCCGATGCCCGGTTGAAGCGCCGCCTGCCCCGGCTCGCCATCGCCGCCTTGCTGATGGGCGCGGCCCTGTTCTTCGCCGACCGGCTGCTGGTCGATTACACCACGGGAACGCTGTGGATGCGCGCACTCGGCCTGTCGCTGCTGGTCGGCAGCGGCGGCGCGCTTTATGGCATCGCCTGTTTCGCGACGCGGGCGTTCACGCCTGCCGATCTCAAGGCGCTGATGCGCCGCAAACCCGCCCCCCCCACGGAGAGCAATTGATGCGTGTCGTCTCGGGCATCCAGCCCACCGGTAACCTGCACCTCGGCAATTATCTCGGCGCGATTAAGCAATGGGTGGCGATGCAGGACGCCCTGGACGCGGGCAGCGACGCGCTGTTCTTCCTCGCCGATCTCCACGCGCTGACCCAACCGGTGGTGCCCGCCGAACTGGCGCGCAACACGGTAGAAATGGCGGCCGCGCTGATCGCATCGGGCATCGACCCGGATCGCTCGATCGTCTTCAACCAGGCGCGCGCGCCCGCGCATAGCGAGCTGGCCTGGATCCTGAACGGCACCGCGCGGATCGGCTGGCTGAACAAGATGACCCAGTTCAAGGACAAGGCCGGAAAGAACCGCGAAGGCGCAAGCGTGGGCCTCTACGCCTATCCGGTGCTGATGGCCGCCGACGTGCTCGCATATCGGACGACGCATGTCCCCGTCGGCGAGGACCAGAAACAGCATCTCGAACTGGCGCGCGACGTCGCGATCAAGTTCAACAATGATTTCGCCTGCGACGTCTTCCTGCCCCCAGAGCCCTTGGTCAGCAAGGCCGCACCGCGAATCATGAGCCTTCGCGATGGCACGAAGAAAATGTCGAAGTCCGAGGAATCGGACATGTCGCGGATCAATCTGGCTGACAGCGACGACGCAATCGCGCAGAAATTCCGCAAGGCGCGGACCGATGCCGAGCCGTTGCCGGAAAGCGCGGCTGACTTGGCAGAGCGGGCGGAAGCGCGCAATCTCGTGACGATCTATGCCGCGCTGTCGGACGTCAGCATGGACGCGGTGCTGGGCGAGTTTGCGGGACAGGGCTTCGGCGCGTTCAAGCCTGCGCTGGCCGACCTCGCAGTGGCAACGCTCGGCCCGATCCGCGACCGCATGAATGCGCTGCTGGAGGATCGCGGCGCGGTGTCGGCGATCCTGGCGGCGGGTGGTGCGAAAGCGAGCGCGCTGGCGGCGCCTACGCTGCGTGCGGCGCAGGAAGCGGTGGGCTTGCAGGTCTGACTTACCAAAAGCACGTTATCTCAGCGAAGGCTGGGATATCAGGCAAATGAAGCGGAACAGGAGCCGCATGATATCCCAGCCTTCGCTGGGATGACGGCATTGCTTGGCGTGTGAGCTGGTTTACGCTTCCAACTGCCGCGTCAGCGTGCGTACCGCGGCATCGATATCGCCGTCCTTGGTCCGCAGATCCTCGATCCGCCGCACCGCGTGGATTACGGTCGAATGATCGCGATTGCCGAACTTGCGGCCGATTTCGGGAAGCGAACGCGTGGTCAGGCGTTTGGCCAGATACATCGCGATCTGGCGCGGCCGGGCGATGGCGACGGCGCGGCGTTCGGAAATCAGATCGATCTGCTTGACGTCGAAATGGCTGGAGACCGCGCGCTGGATTTCGTCGATCGTCACGCGCCGCTGGCTGCCGCGCAGCAGCTCGCCCAGTGTCTGTTCGGCGAACTCGACCGTCACCGTCTCACCGATCAACTGGGCATAGGCGACGAGGCGGTTGAGCGCGCCTTCCAGCTCGCGGACGCTCGAGGTGATGCGGCTCGCCAGCATGTCGAGCACGTCGGCGGGCACCTTCGCGTCCATCTCGGCGAGCTTGGCGTTGAGGATCGCGCGGCGCAATTCGGGTTCGGGCGCGCGGATATCCGCGACCAGCCCTGCGCTCAACCGTCCCACCAGGCGCGGCTCGACCCCGTCCAGCGCCTGGGGGCAGCGATCGGCGGCGATGACCAGCCGCTTGCCTGCGTTCATGAACTCGTTGACCGTGTGGAAGAATTCTTCCTGCGTGGAATCCTTGCCCGCGATGAATTGCAGGTCGTCGATCATCAACAGGTCGACGCCGCGCAACCGAGCCTTGAACGCAAAGGTATCGCGCGCGCGCATCGCTTGTACGAATTCGAACATGAAGCGTTCGGCGGGCATGTAGATCGCCGAGGCGTTCGGGTCGGCTTCCAGAAACGCGCGGCCGATCGCGTGCATCAGATGCGTCTTGCCCTGCCCCGTCGCCGAATGGATGAACAGCGGCGTGAACCGCGGCGCGCCGGGTTCGGCCATCGCCATGGCGGCATTGAACGCGACCTGATTCGATGGCGCGGTGACGAACCGATCGAAGCCGAAGCGTTCATCGAAAACGGGGCGCTCGATATTGGCCTTGGACGGCAGCGGCACGATCGAAGCGAGGCGCGGCGCGGTGGGTGCGGCGGTCGCGGCATCGGGCACGGCATCCGTCGCCAACTTGCGCGGTGCGCTCGCCTTTTGCGTCTCGACCGTGACCGAGCGGACTTCGGGGAGGAAATTGCGGAATTCGAGCAGCAGCCGGTCGGAATAGTGATTCTTGACCCAGTTGGTCATGAATGCAGAGGGCAGCGCGAGGCGGACGCGCTCGGTACCTTCGTCCGCATCCTCGATCAGCGTCATCGGCTTTAGCCACTGGTCGAACAGACGCTGGCCGGCCGAGGCGCGCAGATTGGCGCGCACACGGGTCCAAGCTTCGCCGATTCGATCCGTTTTCATCTGGCCAGCCGACACCGTCACTCGTTCACGCCCCCATCCCTAAACCCGTGACTGCCGAGCGAGCCCCCGCCCTCGGCCTTACGCCAGACACAAATCATCCCGCAGCCGGAACCCGGTTCCACCTGTCAGCGCGATGTTCTCGAAATCCCGGACTCGAAAAGCATGTCCGGAGGGACTGTGTAGGAAGGTCTTGGAGATTCGATCAAGGGTGCGGACTGCAAAGAATCTGAAATAATCGGGATTGACACCGATCCACCCGCGGAAACGCGTCGAATAATTGCGTTTATCGTTATTATTCAATGGCTTGTGGAATATTCAGCGCCGCCAAGCGCACCGACTCGTCAGGAATCCTTACACCTGATTAGCACCATGATTCGGCACGGCTTTTGCGGACACGCAAAAACGCCCGCCAGGACATGCCGAGCGGGCGTTCAAGCTTCGACCATGGTCGAATGCGTGGTTCAGGCGAGCGCGGTCACCGCCTTGTTGAGGCGCGAGAACTTTCGCGATGCGGTGTTCTTGTGTATCACGCCCTTGGCGACGCCGCGTGCGAGTTCGGGCTGGACCGCGATCAGCGCGAGCGCCGCTGCGTCCTTGTCGCCCGATGCGAGCGCCGCTTCGACCTTCTTCACCTGGGTCCGGATGCGGCTCACGCGCGCCCCGTTGATTTCCGCGCGGCGATCGTTGCGACGGATGCGCTTCTTGGCTTGCGGCGTGTTCGCCATAGTGTCTTCGAATCCCGTTCGTTGCAGATGGGGGCGCTGCGGCCATGCCGACACCCGGAAAGGGGGTGCGCTTAGCGAAGGATGCGATTCGGGTCAACTCGTTTGCCCCACCAAACCGCGCTCAGGATGAATGCAAGCGCCAGGGCTCGGTTCGTTCGGTGCCACAAGTGAACGTCACCCCGGCCGCAGTGCCGGGGTCCACCATGCAGCTCGAGTTTCGGTGATAATGATATCGCCAAGCAAGCGGCTTGGCGGACCCCGGCACTGCGGCCGGGGTGACGATAGCAAGAATGCATAGTTATCGCTGGCAGTTCTGACACCAGAAGGTCGATCGCCCGCCATCGATTCGTCGCTCGACCACCCCGCCGCACGGACAAGCCTCCCCCTCGCGCCCATAAACGCGCCATTGCTTAGAGAAATAACCCAGTTCGCCGTCGGGCCGCGCATAATCGCGCAGAGTCGATCCACCCGCTTCGATGGCGGAGGTCAGCACCGCGCGAATCGCATCGACCAAAGGCCCCAACCGCTTCGCCGCAACCCGTCCCGCTGCGCGCTGCGGGGCAATCCCCGCCATGTTGAGCGCTTCGCACACATAGATATTGCCGAGCCCCGCAACGACGCGCTGGTCGAGCAGCATCGACTTAATCGACGCGATCCTTCCTTTGAAGGCGCGCGCCAGATGGTTGGCGGTGAAATCCGGTCCCAGCGGCTCCGGTCCCAATGCAGCAAATGGGGGCCAGTCGTCGATTGCATCCGTCGGCCACAGATCGACCGATCCGAAGCGCCTCGGATCGTTGAGCGCCAATGTCCGCCCCGCCCCCGTCTCCAATACCAAATGATCGTGCGCCAGCGGTTCGGACGGATCGACTCGCCAGCGACCCGACATGCCCAAATGAAAGATCATCGTGTCGCCGCGATCGGTATCGATCAGCCCGTATTTGGCCCGCCGCCCCAGCCCGGTAACGGTCGCCCCCGTCAGCCGCTGGCCAAGGTCGACCGGCATCGCACGGCGCAGATCGGCACGGTTGAGAATCACCAGCGCGATCCGCTGTCCTTCGAGGACGGGCCGCAGGCCGCGGACGGTGGTTTCGACTTCGGGAAGTTCGGGCATATCGGTGCTCTATATCGGGGCGAATGCCGCCACACGCAAAGCTTTGCGTCGGACGCGCCGTCCCGTTAGAGCGAGCCGCATGACCGACACCGTTTCCTTCGGCTACGAAGACATTCCCGCCACCGACAAGACCGCCCGCGTCGGCGCGGTCTTCTCCAACGTCGCCGCCAGCTACGACCGCATGAACGACGCCATGTCCGCGGGGATGCACCGGCTGTGGAAAGACCGCTTCGTGCGGCACGTGAAGCCCAAAAAGGGCGAGGCGATCCTCGACATGGCGGGCGGCACCGGCGACATCGCGTTTCGGATGGTGGACAGCGGTGCGCAGATCACCGTCGCCGACATCAACCCGGAAATGCTGGCATCGGGCATGGAACGCGCCGCGAGCCGCGGGATCGACGGACTGGTCTGGACCGAGGCGAATGCCGAAACGCTGCAATTCCCCGACCGGTTCTTCGACGCCTATACGATCGCGTTCGGCATCCGTAACGTGACCGACATTCCGGCGGCGCTGCGCGAGGCGCACCGGGTCTTGCGGCGCGGCGGGCGTTTCTATTGCCTGGAATTCTCGACCACCGTCTGGCCTGGCTTCTCGGATGTGTACGACGCCTATTCGCACCATGTCGTGCCCAAGCTGGGCAAGCTGATCGCGAACGACGAGGACAGCTATCGCTATCTGATCGAATCGATCCGTCGCTTTCCCGACATGCCGACCTTCGAGGCGATGATCGCAGAGGCGGGGTTCGTGCAGACACGCATCGAGCCGATGCTGGGCGGGCTGGTCGCGATCCATAGCGGCTGGAAGATTTGATGGCAGAAACCGGGCGATCCTCCCCTGGAAGGGGAGGGGGACCATGCGGAGTATGGTGGAGGGGTAATCGCCCCTCGCGCGGCGACGTTTGTGTGGCGCTTACCCCTCCACCGCCCTGCGGGCGGTCCCCCTCCCCCGCCGGGGGAGGATTATTGTTGTGACCACCACGGTCACGCACCTCTGGCGGCTCCTGAAATGGGGCCGTACGCTCGCGCGGCATGGCGCGCTGAGTGGAATCGAACGCGATCCCAACACGCCTGCGCCTGTGCGCCGCCTCGCCCGCATCGCACGCCTTGGCGCGCGGGTGCCGAAACAGCCGCGCTATGCCGACGCCTTCCAGGCGATCGGCCCGGCTGCGATCAAGCTCGGCCAGACCCTCGCCACCCGCCCCGACATCGTCGGCGAAGTCGCCGCCCACGACCTGCTCCGCCTTCAGGACGCGCTGCCGCCTTTGCCCTTTTCGGTCATTCGCGACGCGATGGAGCGCAGCTTCGAACGCCCGCTCAGCGACCTGTTCGCCTCGATCGACGAGGTGCCGATCGGCGCTGCCTCGATCGCGCAGGTCCATGCCGCGATCACCACCGACGGGCGCAAGGTCGCGGTCAAGGTTCTGCGTCCCGGTGTCGAGGCCGAATTCGCGCGCGCCATCGAAACCTATGAATGGGCGGCCGCGCAAGTCGAGGGGATGGGCGGCGAAGCGCGCCGGTTGCGCCCTCGGCTGGTCATCGAAACTTTCAAACGCTGGACCGCGCGCGAGCTCGACCTGCGGCGCGAGGGTGCATCGGCGTCCGAGCTTGCCGAGGGGATGAAGGCCGAGCCCGATTTCCTCGTCCCCCAGATCGATTGGGCACGGACCACGGGCAAAATCCTGACGCTCGAATGGGTCGACGGGATCAAATTGAGCGACCGTCAGGCGCTGATCGCGGCAGGCCATGATCTGCCCGCGCTCGCGCAGAAACTTGTGCGCGCTTTCCTTCGCCAGGCAATCGCCGAAGGGTTCTTCCATGCCGACATGCATCAGGGAAATCTGTTCGCGCTGGCTGACGGGCGGATCGTCGCGATCGATTTCGGCATCATGGGACGCATCGACCGCCGTGCGCGGGTGTGGCTGGCCGAAATTCTCTACGGCCTGATCACCGGCAACTATAAGCGTGTCGCCGAGATTCATTTCGAGGCGGGTTATGTCCCCGCGCACCATAATGTCGCGGAGTTCGCGACGGCATTGCGTGCGGTGGGCGAACCGATGCGCGGGCTGGCGGTCAAGGACATGTCGATCGGCATGATGCTCGACAGCCTGTTCAACATCACCCGCGATTTCGACATGCAGACCCAGCCGCATCTGCTGCTGCTGCAAAAGACGATGGTGATGGTCGAGGGCGTCGCGACCGCGCTCGATCCCGACGTCAATCTGTGGGAAACCGCCGCCCCCTTCGTCAGCGAATGGATTCGGACCGAGCTTGGCCCGGAAGCCTTCGTCGCCGACCGGCTGATCGAGGATTTCCGAACGCTCGCGCGCCTGCCCCAGCTCATCCGCAACATCGAGCTCGCCTATCCGACGCCGGGCGGCGCGCCCCCCGCCCCGCCACTGCGCGAGATCGAGGTGATCCGCGTCGGCGGCGGCTGGCGCTATGTCGCGGTCGCGCTACTGGCGGCAGGCACCGGCGTCGCGGCGACGTTGCTGCTCATCTGATATGACGCGCACGCGGCCACCGGTCTGGACCGCCCTTCCCAGCCGCTTTGCCGGTGCCACAAAGCCGCGCGCAGTGGCCGCGATCGGCTTACTCTTGCTGCTGATGCTTGGCGGGCTGGTCGCCTTGTGGCGTGGGGTCGCGGTCGCACCCGACGCGCTGTTCGGCGAAGCCGCGATGCGCCGCGGCCTGATCGAAGGCGTACGCGCAGGCGGCGATTATTATTCGGTTGCCGAAAGCGTGTTCCGCGTCGATCCGGCGGCAATCCAGTCATGGGGCGATGTCCCGCTCCCCGCCCTCGCGACATTGCTCGGCGCGCTGTCGCCGCTGATGGCCTTCGTGTTTCAGGCGTTGTTGGTATTGGCGGTATTTGCGACCTGGTTCCTGCGCCTGCGCAAGATCTTTGCGAGGATCGCGGCGATGGCGGCGATCGGCGTGCTGCTTGCGGGCGGACTGGTGGTGGCGATCGATCCGTTGCTCGGCACGCTGAACAGCCTTTGGGCCGGGTTGCTGATCGCGCTGTCGCTGGGCTTGTGGCGTACCGGGCGCTGGATCGAGGCCGCGGCGATCGCGCTGATGGCCTGCGCATTCTCCGTCGCGGCATTGTTCTACGTCGCGGTGATGGGCGTGTTCGCGTTGGTCGAGGGTGAGCGGCGCGAAGGCATTGGCTGGGCAGCCGTGGCGGGCATCGCGATCGCATTGTTCGTCGCGCATGGCGGCGCGGTCGCGGACTTGGCAAGCGCGACGCAGCCGGTCGCGTTCGCGCCGCACGGCGGCGGTTATGCCCTGTTTCTCCAAAGCATCGCGCAGACCACCGTGCTGCAACTCCTGCCTTTGCCGCTATCCGCGATCCTCATCGCGTTGGCGCTGGTCGGCTGGGCATCCTGGGCGGACCCGAGCGGGGTACGCGTGCTTGCGACGATCACCGGCTATGCGCTGACGATCGCAGTCTTCGCCGAGCCGACCGGTGTCGATATGGCATTGCTGGTGTCACCCATACTGCTCGTCGGTCTGGCCTTTGCACCCGACGCGGTGCGTGATCTGGCGGCGGCTCTACTCGACAGGCGGCGCGTGCGGGTGCAGAGGATTTCGCGATGAAGCGCGTGCTACTCATCGTCGGCGGGGGGATCGCCGCCTACAAGGCCTGCGAGCTGATCCGGCTCCTGCGAAAGGCCGGGATTGGCGTGCGCTGCGTGCTGACCAATGGCGGCGCGCAGTTCGTGACGCCGATGACGCTGGCGGCGCTCAGTGAAAATCCCGTCCATACCAGCCTGTGGGATCTGAAGGACGAGGCCGAGATGGGCCATATCCAGCTCAGCCGCGAAGCCGATCTGGTCGTCGTTGCGCCCGCGACTGCCGATTTGATGGCAAAGATGGCGGCGGGCATTGCCGATGATCTGGCGACCACGCTGCTGCTCGCGACCGACAAGCCGGTGCTGGCCGCGCCTGCGATGAATGTGCGGATGTGGGGGCACGCGGCGACGGCGCGCAACGTCGCGCAGTTGCGGAGCGATGGCGTGACGGTGTTGGAGCCGGACGAAGGTCCGATGGCCTGCGGCGAATACGGACCGGGCCGCTTGCCCGAACCCGAAGCGATCTTCGCGGCGATCGAACGGCACCTAACTTCTCCCCTGCACGGGGAGGTGGCATCGCGCAGCGATGACGGAGGGGTAGGTCTCTTGGGGCAAACACCCCTCTACCATCCTTTGGATGGTCCCCCTCACCCGGCGGGGGAGGAACGGCTCACCGGCAAACACATCATCGTCACCGCGGGGCCGACGCACGAGCCGATCGACCCGGTACGCTACATCGCCAACCGCTCGTCGGGCCGTCAGGGCTTCGCCATTGCAGGCGCGCTTGCTGAACTCGGCGCGCGCGTGACGCTGATCACCGGCCCCGTCGCCGTCGCCACCCCCGCCGGGGTGGACCGCATCGACATCGAGACCGCGCAGCAAATGGCCGAAGCGGTAGACGCCGCGCTGCCCGCCGATGCCGCCGTCATGGTCGCTGCCGTCGCCGACTGGCGCGTCGATCCGGCATCGCAGAAGATCAAGAAATCGGGCGACGCGGCACCCGGCCTGTCGCTGATCGAAAACCCCGACATCCTCGCTGGTCTTGTCGCGCGCGAAGACCGCCCGCGCCTGATCGTCGGCTTCGCAGCCGAAACCGAGCATGTCGTCGATCACGCCACCGCCAAGCGCCTCAAAAAAGGGGCCGACTGGATCGTCGCCAACGACGTGTCTGGCGACGTGATGGGCGGCGATGCCAACACCGTCCATATTGTCACCGCAAATGGGGTGGATCATTGGGACCGGATGCCAAAGGAAATGGTGGCGAGCCGCCTCGCCGAAAGGATTGCCGATGCGCTGTAATGCGCTGATGCTCGCGCCCGCGTTGCTGCTGGTTGCGGGCTGTTCGAACACCGGGATGGAAGCACCGCGTGCGGCGCTGCCGGTCAGTCCGCTGGTGAGCAATTTCTATGGCGAAACGCGCGCGCGCGACGTCCGCACTTTGGTCGTGGTGCTGCACGCGGACCAGGATTCGGCGCGGCTGGGCGCGCAGGACGCCTTTGCAAAAGCGGCGGCCGCAGCCATCCCCAATTCCGCCGCCGTTGCGATCCTGCGCCCCGGCTATGCCGACGCGTCGGGCCGTCAGTCGCCCGGCGACCGCGGGACGAGCACCGGTGACACCTATACCCTCGAGCATCTCGGCGAAATCGCGACCGCAATCGATGCGGCGCGGGTCAGATATCCGGGCGCGCGCACCGTGCTGGTCGGCGACAATGGTGGAGCCGCCATCGCCGCCAATATCGCCGGACTGCGCCCCAATCTGCTCGATGCGATGGTGCTGGTGTCATGCCCGTGTACCTTGCCCGAATGGCGCGCGCACATGGAACGCCGCGACCGCGCATCGCCCTGGGAAGCACCGGTCCGCAGCCTCGATCCATTGCAGACCGCAGGCGGGGTTCGCGCGTCGCTGAAGGCCGTGATCCTGGTGGGCAGCGACGATCCAAGAGCGTTGCCCAAATTCTCGCGCGAATATGCCGAAGCTTTGGCACTGCGTGGCATCGCCACCGATTTCCGCGTGTTGCCGGGCAAGGCCGACGACATCCTGCTCGACACGCAAGTGCTGGAGGCGACGAGCAAACTCGCCGCCAGCCTGCCACTTCACCAGCGAGCCGATCGCCGATGACCCTCGCCCCCATCCGCATCGCGCTCAAACGCCTGCCGCATGGTGACGGCCTGCCCCCCCCTGCCTATGCCACCGAAGGTGCCGCGGGCATGGATGTTGTCGCAGCAGAGGATGTGACGCTCGCTCCGGGTGCACGTCATGCGGTTGCGACCGGATTTTCGATGGCGATTCCGGGCGGATTCGAAGTGCAGGTCCGCCCGCGTTCCGGCCTCGCGCTCAAACACGGCATCACCTGCCTCAACACGCCCGGCACGATCGATTCGGATTATCGCGGCGAAGTGAAGGTGATCCTCGCCAATCTGGGTAGCGAGCCGTTCGAGGTGAGGCGCGGCGAGCGTATCGCCCAGCTCGTGCCCGCCCCCGTCCAGCACGCGACGCTCGACCTGGTCGACGATCTCGATGCGACGGTGCGCGGGAGCGGCGGTTTCGGATCGACCGGACGATGAGTTTGCTGATCGCCCTGACGCTACTCGGCGCGCAGACCCCGCCACAGGTTCAGCCGCAGGCGATCGTGCCGGTCGCCCCCCCGCGCCTGACCTTTCCCATCGTTTGGGAAGCAATGGCGCCCCTTCCCTATCGCACGCCCCCGCCCATTTCTCCGGCGATGAGCCGCTGGGTGGCAGGCGAGTTGACCCGCGGCAAATGTCCCATGCCGCGCGCGGTGAACGGTCGCCACAGCTTGCGCGTCGATGTCGCCGTGCTGATCTCGCCGGAAAGCACCGTGCGCGCATCGATCCCGCGCGCGATCGATTGCCCGACGGTCGAACAATATGCCGCCGGCATGGTATCGAGCTTCGCGCGCAACAATCTGCTCGCCCGCGCGGGCGACGGCAGCGGCTGGTATCGCGCGAGCGTGACGTTCGACTGGCCAGCGTGACCGAACTGACCGATGACGAGCTGGAGCGCTATGCCCGCCATATCGTGCTCAGGGAAATCGGCGGCAGCGGACAGGCGCGGCTGAAATCGGCGCATATCGTGGTGATCGGCGCAGGCGGGATCGGATCGCCCGCGCTGCAATATCTGTCCGCAGCGGGCGTCGGACGGCTGACCGTGATCGACGACGATCGGGTCGATCTGTCGAACCTCCAGCGGCAGACATTGTTCGGCGATGGCGATGTGGGCGCCCCGAAAGTCGATGCTGCCGCTCGCGCATTATACCGCCTCAATCCGCATGTGAACGTAATGCCGGTCGAAACCCGGATCGGCGCAGCCAATGCCACTGCGCTGCTGGACGGTGCGGACGTGGTTCTCGACGGGTGCGATAATTTCACGACCCGGCTGGCGGTCGCGGACGCGGCGCTCAAACTGCATATCCCGCTGGTCTCCGCCGCCGTCGGGCAATTCGAAGGACAAATCGGCGTGTTCCGCGGCTGGGAGGCGGACAAGCCCTGCTATCGTTGCCTGGTCGGGGACGCCCCCGATCGCGCGGAGGCGAGTTGCGCGGAAACGGGCGTGATGGGCGCGCTCACCGGCATGATCGGCAGCTTGGCCGCGCTGGAGGCGATCCGCGCCATCGTTCCGTTCGGCACCGATCCGGCGGGCAAGCTTTTGATTGCCGACACGCTCGATTGGCGCTTCCGCACCCTTGCCCTGCCCAAAGACCCGGAGTGCAGATGCGCGGCCTGACCATCCTGGTCCCCACCGACGACCGCGTGCGGTTCCGCGCGGCGCTGTCGCTGGCATGTGCGCAAGCGGCGCTGGGCGGGCGCGTTCGGTTATTCTGTCAGGAAGAGGCGGCGTCGCTGCTGATCGACCGGCCCGACCTCGATCAAACAACGCTTATCGATCGCGGCCTGCCTACGATCCCCGACCTGATCGCTGCGGCGCACGATGTCGGCGTCGTCCTCATGGTTTGCCAGACAGGGCTTTCGGCGGCGGCGCTCATTCCCGAGCGCCTTTATGACGGCGTGGAACCGGGCGGACTGGTGGGTGTGCTCGCGACGTTGGACGACGATCGACTGGTGGTCGCATGACCGCGAAGCCGACAGCATCCGTCGCACTTTACCTTCTGTCCGGATTTCGCGCGCTATAGGGCGCGCATCGCAATCGGGCAGCGTCCGCCCGCAGGTTCAAGGGACCATCAATGACCGATCTGGCCAATCGCCGCATTCTCGTGACCGGATCGGCGGGTTTCATCGGCTTTCACGTCGCGCGCGCGCTGCTCGAACAAGGCGAGCAGGTGCTCGGCATCGACGATTTCACGCCCTATTACGACCCGCGGCTGAAGGAAGCGCGCAATGCGCAGTTAGAAAACCATCCAGGCTTCACGCTCGCGCGGACGTCCATCGCCGATGCCGAAAGCTTCGGCACGGCATGGAGAGATTTCCGGCCTCAGGTCGTCATCCATCTCGCGGCGCAAGCCGGGGTCCGCTATTCGATCGACCATCCGCAGAGCTATATCGACGCCAACATTACCGGCACGTTCAACCTGCTCGAACTCGCGCGCCACAACCCGCTCGACCATCTTCTGGCCGCCTCGACCAGCTCGGTTTACGGTGCGAACACCGACATGCCGTTTGCAGAGAGCCAGAAAACGCAAAACCCCGTCAGCCTCTATGCCGCGACCAAGGGCGCGACCGAACTGATCGGGCACAGCTACAGCCACTTGTTCGGCATCCCGGCGACCTTCTTTCGCTTCTTCACCGTCTATGGCCCGTGGGGCAGACCCGACATGGCTCCGATCAAATTCGCCCGCGCGATCCTGAGCGGCCAGCCGATCGACGTGTATAATCACGGCGATATGGTCCGCGACTTCACCTATATCGACGACCTTGTCGCGGCGATCATTGCGCTGATCGACGCCGTTCCGGGGACGGATGCGGTCCCGGGTGACAGCCTTTCGCCCGTTGCGCCGTTCCGCAAGGTCAATATCGGCGGCGGCAATCCGGTGAAGCTGGGCGATTTCATCGATTCGCTGGAACGCGCGATCGGGCGACCGGCAGTGCGCAACCTGCTACCGATGCAGCCCGGCGACATGCAGCAGACCTATGCCGATATCGGCTTGCTGGAAGCGCTGACCGGCAAGCGCACACCGACATCGCTGGACGACGGCATCGCCGCGTTCGTCGATTGGTATCGCGGCTATAACGCAGCCTAGCTGCACGCCCCGATCTCGCGCGCAAAGGCACGCACCGCCGGGCCGATATCCTCACGCTCGACCGCGACCGCCAGGTTCGCTTGCAGGAACCCCGCCTTGTCGCCGCAGTCATAGCGGACGCCATCAAACGTCACGCCGTGGAACGGCTGGTCGCCGATCATCCGCGCCATCGCGTCGGTTAGCTGGATCTCGCCGCCCGCACCCGCTTCCTGCGTCTCCAGCACGCGCATCACTTCGGGTTGGAGCACATAGCGACCGATGACCGCCAGATTGGAGGGGGCAGTGCCTGCTTTCGGCTTTTCGACCAACCCGCGTACCTCGGTCAGCGCGCCATCACGAGCGCCCGGCGTGATCACGCCATATTTGTCGGTCTGGTCGTCGTCGACTTCCTGCGCGCAGATCAAATTGCCGCCGACCTGATTATAGGCCTGAACCATCTGTTTCAGGCATCCAGGTGTGCCCAGCATGAAGTCGTCGGCCAGCAGCACCGCGAACGGCTCGTCGCCGACGATATGGCGCGCGCACCACACCGCATGACCCAGCCCCAACGGCTCCTGCTGGCGGACATAGGCGATCTGGCCGGGTTGTAGGCGCGTCGCGTCGAGAATATCGAGCGACTTGCCGCGCCCGGTCATCGTCGATTCAAGCTCGAACGCGATGTCGAAATGATCCTCGATCGCCGATTTCCCGCGCCCGGTGACGAAGATCATCTGCTCGATCCCGGCCTCCATCGCCTCTTCGACCGCATATTGGATCAGCGGGCGATCGACGACTGGCAGCATTTCCTTGGGCATCGCCTTGGTCGCGGGAAGGAAACGCGTGCCCAGCCCGCCCACGGGAAACACGGCCTTGCGAAGCGGTTTGAACGACATGATTTTCTCCCTGTTGGCAGACGTCTAGGCGCTGGCGGGCAAGGTCGCAAACGATGCAGCCGCGTGTCGGGCTATCCGCCTGTTCCCGCCGTCGGCACCGCGATCAGCGACTGCCAGTCGCCGTCGAGCCGCTGGTCGCGCCTGAGCACGAATGCCGAAGCAAGCGCACCGCCCTGCCCCTGCGCGATCCTCGCGGCCTCCGCGTCGCTGCGCGCGGCGCGGTCGCGCCATGCCGGGTGGGTGCGGCTGTTGAACAGGCTGGACGCGTATTTCGGGCCGTAATCGCGCCAGAATTGGCCCGCGAGCGCCGGATCATACCCGGCATTGGCAAGCAGATGGACCGCCAGGATATCCGCTTCCACCTCGGTCTGGCGGAAATAGCGGACGTTGCGCCCGAATCCGGCCAGCAATCCGCGATCCACACCGACCGCATTCAACCGCTTTCGGTGGTCCAGGACGTTATGCGCCAGCTCATGCGCGATGACGACCGCGACCCGATCGTCGGGATAGGTGTCGAAGAACGCCGCGCGTATCTTGACCAGCCGACCATCGGCCTCGGCCCCGAAGCCGTTCGCGAAATCGACTTCGAAGCGCGACCGGCACGCAGCAACGGGTCGTACCGTCACGACACGCGATCGACCATCGGCTACAAGACGAAAGTCCAGCGGCGCGGTCGGGTCGAATGCAGCGACTTGGTCGTACATGCGATTGACCAGTTCGGTCGGTTCCTTCGCTTCGGCAATCGCCGGCGTGCGGTAGGCACCGATAGACGCAATCGATTCGTTCGCGATCACGCCCGCTTCGGCCGCCGGGCTACCCTCGACCACCCCCGCGATCGCGATCCGGGTGTCGAACCCGAATTGCCGCGTCAGGATGGATCGGTCGATCGACGGATATTGATCGATCGTGTGTAGTTGAACCCCCGTTCCAGGCTCAAGGTCGCGGCACAACTTCGCGTTGGCCGTGGCGAGGCGAAAGCCGATCGACGCCATCCGCATGTCGATCGCGCGGACGCGTTCGAATACCGCGGCGGCGTCCCCATCCTGCGCGCGCGTCGGCGTCGCGCACAGAGAGATCAGGACGGCTGCCATGGCGCCGCGACAAAGCGGGCTGGTCAATCGGAATTTTCGGATAACTTGTTTCATCAGGATCGTCCTTATATAGGCCGCCCACCCCAAAGCTCTCAAGATTATGTTCAAACGTCTCTTTTCGCGCGGACTTCGCCTCCGCGCCAATCCGGCAGCCATTCCCGACGGCCAGCGTGTCTATGCCATCGGCGATATCCATGGGTGTGACGATCAACTCGCCGATTTGCTGGCCAGGATCGATGCCGACGACCAGGCGAGGGGCGGTGCGCCTGCCCTGCTGGTCTTTTTGGGTGATCTCGTCGATCGCGGCCCGAAATCGGCTCAGGTCGTCCAGCGGCTGATCGACCTCCAGCAAACGCGCGGCAACTGCCGATTTCTGAGCGGCAATCACGAAGAAGTCTTCGTCCGCGCGCTGTCGGGCGATTTGCGGACCTTGCGCTTCTTCATCCGCATCGGCGGTGACGCAACGCTCAAAAGCTACGGGATCAGCGAAGCGGAATATCGCGACGCCGATTACGCTGATCTGTTGGCACTCGCGCAACAGCGGGTTCCGCCAGCGCATTTGACGTTCATCGATTCTTTCGAGCAGATCATCCGGATCGGCGATTATGTGTTCGTCCATGCCGGAATCCGACCCGATGTGGCGCTCGACGATCAAAAAACGTCCGATCTGCGTTGGATTCGCGAGGAGTTTCTTGAAGTCGACGAGTACGGGATCGATGGCGTCATCATTCATGGACACACGATCTTCGACACGGTTTCCTATGGTCGCAATCGGATCGGCATCGATACCGGGGCTTATGCCGGGGGACCGCTGACCGCGTTGGGGTTGGAGAATGCCGAACGCTGGATTTTGCAAACCGACGTTTAATCGGCTCGCTTGGAACGATTTGTACCACGAACCGGTTGAGCTTATGTCCGATTTCCCCTAGGGACCGGGTGGCGGCCGAATATTGTCGGGCGCCCCCAATTGGGTCCAAATGGTTGTGTGGTGGGCATATGTCGCATCGCAGCAACACTTTGGCGAAAACGGGATCGCGCATCGCGATGATTGTTGCGATGCGCAATTGGCTTGTGTACTAGCGCTTTCGGGTGCGAAGATACGAGATGAAGAAAAAGGGAGTGTACTATGCGCTTGGCCAAGTTCCTTACCGCTGCGGCGGCGGCTTCGCTGGTTGCGATGCCGGTGGCCGCTTCGGCTTCGACTGCGTCGAAGCTGTCGGTTGCCCAGTCGTCGAACGTCCGTGCGGCGTCGTCGGCTGACGAATCGAACGAACTCGCGGGTGGCGCGATCGTTGGCGTTCTTGCTGCAGCAGCAGTGATCGCCGGCATCATCATCATCGCCGATGGCGATGACGAGCCGACCAGCCCGTAATTTCGATTTCGAAATTCGAGTTAGAGAACGGCGGTCGAGCAATCGGCCGCCGTTTTTCGTTGTTCGCCGTTTTTAGCGAGCCCGCTCGATGAGCGCTGCCGGCAGGACTAGCCGTCAGCCCTTGAGCCAGAACCGAATAATCATCGCCACGGTGCCGAGCACCGCCAGGCTCATCGCCCACATCGCGACCAGCCATGCGATGCGTTTCCACCACGGTCCGACATTTTCGCCCTCACCCATCAATGATATCCGTCCTCGGCGACTTTTCCGCGAAATACCCAGTAGGAAAAGGCGGTGTAGGCCAGGATGATCGGGATCATGATCGCGGCACCCACCAGCATGAACCATTGGCTAGACGCGGGCGCGGCCGCGTCCCAGATCGTCAGGCTGGCGGGAACGATATAGGGGTACATGCTGATCCCCAGTCCGATGAAGCTCATCAGGAACAGCGCCAGCGCCAGAAAGAACGGCCGCGCATCGCGCCGTTTCTTGATCGACCGGTAAAAGGCAAAAGCGATGATCGCGGTCAGCATCGGCACTTGCGCGGTCAGCAGGATCGCGGGGTAGCCGAGCCATTTCTCGCGGTACGCATATTCCAGGTTGAGCGTCGCCAAGCTGACCGCGCCGATCGCGATCAACGTCGCGATGCCGAAGCGGCCCGCTAGCCGAAACGCATGGTTCTGCGTTCCCCCATCGGTTTTCCAGATCAGCCAGGTCGCGCCCAACAGCGCATAACCGCACACGACGCTGATCCCAGTGAGCAGGCTGAACGGGCTGAGCCAGTCGAGCCATCCGCCGGCATAGGCGCGCCCCTCGATCGTTACCCCCTGGAGCAGCGCGCCCAGGATCACCCCTTGCGAAAAGGCCGCGACGATCGACCCGCCGGTGAACGCCACGTCCCACCACCGCCGGTGACGCGGATCACGCCAGCGCGCCTCGAACGCGACACCGCGAAAGACGAGCCCGAGCAGCATCGCGATGATCGGCGGATAGAGCGCGGTCATCACCACGCCGTACGCCAGCGGAAATGCCGCGAAGAGCCCGCCGCCGCCCATCACCAGCCAGGTCTCGTTCCCGTCCCATACCGGCGCGATCGAATTCATCGCCTTGTCGCGTTCCGGCCCGACCTCGAACACCGGAAACAGGATGCCGATGCCCAGATCGAACCCGTCCATGACGACATAGGCGAAGACCGCGAATGCGATGATGAATGCCCATACGGTGGCGAGATCGAAATCCACGCCGGTCATGGCTGACCCTCCGTGTTCTGCGCAGGGCCGGGCGTGATCCCCGCCGTGCGGATCGGCGCATTGTCGGCGATGTCGGTCTCGCCCGAATGCGCGCCCTTGGCCATGAGTTTGAGAATGTACCAGGTGCCGAAACCGAACACCGCGAAATAGACGACCACGAACGCAATCAGCGATGCGCCCACGGCAGGCGCAGCAAGCGGCGAGGCGCTATCGACCGTGCGGAGCAAGCCATAGATGGTGAAGGGCTGTCGACCGACCTCGGTCGTGATCCACCCCGCCAGCACCGCGATTAGCCCCGACGGCCCCATGACGAGCGCCGCGCGGTGGAACAGTCGCCAATCGTAGAATTTGCCGCGGAAGCGCGCATACAGGCTCCATGCACCCAGCCCGAGCATCAGAAAGCCGATCCCGACCATCACGCGGAACGACCAGAAGACGATGCCGACCGGCGGCTGGTCTTCCTCTGGAATCGTGTCCAACCCTGCAAGCGGTGCGTTCAGATCATGCTTCAGGATCAGCGACGATGCCTTCGGGATTTCGATGGCGTAATCGACGCGCTTCTCTGCTGAGTTGGGGATGCCGAACAGGATCAGCGGTGCGCCGTCGGGGTGGCTTTCATAATGCCCCTCCATCGCCATCACCTTTTGCGGCTGATGCTCGAGGGTGTTCAGCCCGTGCAGGTCCCCGACGAAAATCTGAACCGGTGCGACGATCGCCGCCATCCACATCGCCATCGAAAACATCTTGCGTGCGTGGCGGTCGGTCTTGTCCTTTAGCAGATGCCAGGCGCCGACCGCGCCGACGATGAACGCAGTCGTCAGATAGGTTGCAACCAGCGTGTGGGTGAGGCGATACGGAAAGCTGGGGTTGAAGACGATCGGCCACCAGCTGTCGCCGGGGACGAACTGGCCAACTTCGTTGATCTCGAACCCCTGCGGCGTCTGCATCCAGCTATTGACCGACAGGATCCAGAAAGCGGAGATGAAAGTGCCGACCGCGACCGCGAGCGTCGAGGCGAAGTGCAGCCCCTTCCCCACCTTGTTCATTCCGAACAGCATGACGCCCAGGAACCCGGCTTCGAGGAAAAAGGCGGTGAGCACTTCATACGCCATCAACGGCCCGATGATCGGCCCCGCCTTGTCGGAGAACACCGCCCAGTTTGTGCCGAACTGATAGGACATGACGATGCCCGACACGACACCCATCGCAAACGTCACGGCAAAGATCTTCACCCAATATTTGAACAGGTCGAGGTAAAGCTGCTTTCCCGTTTTAAGCCACAAGGCCTCGAGCACCGCGAGATAGCTGGCGAGCCCGATCGAAAAGGCGGGAAAGATGAAATGGAAGCTGACGGTGAACGCGAACTGGATTCGCGCGAGCAGGATCGGATCGAATCCGTCGAACATGGTTGGACTCCGCTAACGGTCGCGCCCTCAAAATGGGCATCCCCGCGCAAGTCCGGCCTTTCTATTCCGCGCTATCGATCGCGCCCCGCTGCCGGCTGCACGTCGCGCATATGGGACGGAATGGCGTGCGGCTCAAGGGAAATCCTCCCCAACATGGGGAGGTGGCAGCGCGCAACGCTGACGGAGGGAGAATGTCACGCAGCGCAACGCCTACGGCACCCCCTCCACCATCCTGCGGATGGTCCCCCTCTCCCGGTGGGGGAGGACTTCAATTACTCCCCTTGCGGCGCGACGCCCGGAGGCGGACCGCCGGGGCCGCCCGGCGCACCGGGTGCGCCGCCGCCCTGCATCATCTGTTGCATCTGCTGCATCTGCATCTGCTGCTGGAGCACCGCAGCGGGGATGAAATCGACCAGTTCGACGTCAAAGATCAGCGTCGAACCATTGGGGATACGCGCGGGATCGGGCGAGGCGTCGCCATAGCCCTGCTCGGCCGGGATCCAGATGCGGTACTTGCCGCCCTTCTCCATCGCCTGCAGGCCTTCGGAAAAGCCCGGGACTACGCCCGAGACCGGCATCGGCGTCGGCTGTTGCGAGGCATCGAACACCGTGCCGTCGCGAAGCGAGCCCGAATAGTTGATCAGCACGACGTCTTCGGTGGTCGGCTTCTCGCCGCCCTCACCCGCTTCGATCTGAAGCACCTGAACGCCCGATCCCGTCGTCGTCACGCCAGACTGCCCTGCGTTATACGCCAGGAACTGCGCCTCGGTGCCAGAGGTCGCCACCGGGCCACGCGTACCGAAATAAGCGAGCGCCAGCGCCGCAAGCAACGCTGCGACCACACCGACCCAGATCCAGGTCAGGGTCGATCGCTTGGTCGGCGGAATCGGAACGGCGGTGACGGACATGGGCGATCCTGTAGGCTGATCCGGGCAAGAATCCCGAAACGCTTCGGCATCATCGGCACGACGCGCCGTACGAACCGAGTCGGGAAAGACCGCAGGCGACCGCGGCCATGCCGCGCACCACCCGCTGGTCAGACAATCTTACTTAGCGCGCACCGTCGCGCTCGACGCGCTTGCGCTCGAGCTTGCGTGCACGGCGGATCGCGGCGGCGCGTTCACGCGCACGCTTTTCCGACGGCTTTTCGTAATGCCGGCGCAGCTTCATTTCGCGATAGACGCCTTCACGCTGCAGCTTCTTCTTGAGCGCCCGCAGCGCCTGGTCGACATTGTTGTCGCGAACCATGATTTGCATAAAGCCGTACTGCTCCAGTCTTTTTCGTAGAACGATCGAATCAATAGAATAGGGGTCGGCGCGAACAGGGTCCACGACGTTGGTCGCGCCCTAACAGCGTGTCACCGGGATTTCAAGGCCGAACGGGACAATTCCGCGTCCGCCCCGCCTTCGATATCGCGTGCCCCGCGATCAGCCGATCACGCCGTCGTCACCTGCGCGGCGCGCCAGGATGCGCCCGATCGCGTCGAACAACTGGTCCATCGCGACCGGTTTGAACAACACCTCGTCCGCGCCCAATTTCAGGCAGCGTTCCTTCAGGTCGACCGCGGCGTCGGCCGTGACGACCACGATCGGGATTTCCGCTTTGAGGTCGGTGCGCGCGCGAATACGGCCGATCGCCTCGAATCCGTCCATCCCAGGCATCCGAAGATCGACCAGCACGAAGTCGAATTCGTTCGCGTCGATCTGCGCCAGCCCCTCCTCGGCGCTTGCCGCCTCGGTCATCTGCGCGCCCGCAACGTCGAGCATGTCGCGGACGACGCGGCGGTTCATCGGGTCGTCTTCGATGAACAGGATATTCAACGCCCAAGCCTTCCAAAAGAGCTTTGCCGGAACCTTGCGAAGCGGTCGCCCACCTCGCCTATCGCGCTATGCCGCTTGCGAAACAAGAGGCGGATTTCCGTTTGCGCCGAACAGTGCGTTGGCGATCGCGACGCCCGCCACCGGCTTGGGTATGACGACGTCGAGCGCGGTTTCCCGCAAACGCGAGCGATCCTCGTCACTTGGCGCTTTCCACAAGATGGCGCTGCGCGCACCGGCGCTTGCCGCAGCCGACGTCACCTTGCCGATCAGCGCGATCGGATCGGCCTCTCCCCCACGAACGCTGGCGTCGTCGATCAGCAAATGGCTGACCCCGCCCGATTGCAGGGCACGCACCGCGTCCTCGACACTGGCGGCGAACCGCACGTTGCCCGCGCGCGGCTCAAGCAATGTGCGCAGCATCGAACGATTGATCGGATTGCGGTCGAAGATCAGCAGCACGCCACCTTCCGAATTCTGTTCGATACCGTCGGGCGCGGCAGAAAGGCGTAGCGGGACGTCGAGCGTAAAAGTCGCGCCCTCCCCTTCCACGCTTTCCACGCCGATATCGCCGCCCAGCGCCTGCGCCAGGTTGCGGCAAATGGCGAGGCCCAGGCCGGTACCGCCATATTTGCGCGTGGTGCCTGAATCGACCTGTTTGAACGATTCGAAAATATCGCCCTGTTTATCCGCCGCGATGCCGATACCGGTGTCACGAACGGCCATCAACAATCGGGCGTCGGCACCCTCGCCGCGCTGCATGACGCGCATGGTGATGCCACCGCTTTCGGTGAATTTGAGCGCGTTGGCGAGCAGGTTGAACGCGATCTGACGCAAGCGGCCGGGGTCGGTTTCGACCCAGCGCGGCGCGGTGCTGGCATCGAGCATGAACGCCAGCCCCTTCGCGTGCGCCTGATCCTCCCACATCCGCGTCACTTCGCCGAGCGTCGCGTGCAGATCGGTTGGCTCCAGCGTTACCGACAAATGCCCGGTCTCCATCTTGGCGACATCGAGGATGTCGTCGACCAGCGCCTTCATCGTCAGCCCGGCACCATGGACGATGTCGATCCGGTCCTTCAATTTGCCCGAGACCGATCCGTCGGCGAGCATCACCTGGGTCATCCCCAATATGCCGTTGAGCGGGGTGCGGATTTCGTGGCTGGTTGTCGCCAGGAATTCGGTTTTTGCGGCCAACGCCTTTTCCAACCGGACATTGGTAATTTCGAGTTCGGCATGGGCGGCCTGGATTTCGTTCCGGCTGCGGCGAGTCGCGATCAGGTTGTAGGCAAGCAGCCCGAATACCAGCAGCGTGCCGAGCGCGGCCACGATGAAGATCGTCTGCTGAAATTGCGCCTGCGACCGTTCGAACGCGATATTCCGTCGTAGTTCCTCGGCCTTTAGGTTGGCGATGCGCAGTTCCTGATTGGCAAAATCGAACCGCGCGCTCATAAGTGCAGCGCGGGTCGATGTGGCGATCTGGGTCGCCTGCTCGTCAAGACGACGGAGCGCCTCGAGATGCGCAAGCGCGCGCTCCGTCCGTCCTGCGCGCGAATAAACCATATATGCCGCACGGTGCGAGGCGCGCGCCTGAAGCGTGGTTGTGGCGAGGTCAACTCCGGCAAAAGCCGCATCGATCTCGCGCTGGGCGGTGCCGACGTCCGCTTGCTCAAGCGCCACCAGCGAGGCAATCACCTGGAGCTCTCCCAGCGCGCGCGACGAATCGGGATCGCCTTGGATCAGAGCACGCCCGCGAGCGACCGCGACACGAGCGTCTGCGACATCACCTGCAAGCAACTGGGCGCGCGCAAGGTTTGCCAAGATTCTCGCAGTCCAGGACTCGCTGTTGAGTTTGGCACTTTCGGCGAGTGCTCGCCTGAACGCAGCCACAGCTTCGTCATGACGTCCCAGTTCGATCAATACGTTTCCACGGTTATTCGCCAGCGCCACCGCTAGGTTTGCATCGCCAGGATATGCTTCTGCAGCTTGCTGGAAATAGCGCAGCGCTGTTTCGAAGTCCCCGCCCTGACGGTGAAGAGATGCGAGAGTAGATAACGCGATCGACTGTTTCCGCTGATCCCTTGTCGACACGAACAGACGATAGGCTTGTTGATAGTCCTCCAGCGCCTTTCCGACTTGAGCCAGTTCGGCGTAAATTCCTCCGCGCGTAAGAAGGATATCGCCTTTGAGGCTGACTGCAGCGTCTTTGGCGCGGATTAGCCGCCAGGCCCGCTCGATCAGCGCCTGCGCGGGTTGCGCCCTATCGATACGCAGCGACGCTTCGGATTGAAGCCACAGCGCCCGCGCCCGATGCTCGGGATTGCGACCGGCTAACTGTTCGGCGTGTTCAGCCGCCGACAAGGCTGTCGCCGGATCGGTCAACATCGCGCGATTGGCGCGTTCGATCACCTGATCGTAGGACGAGACAGACTGCGCTTTCGCGCCGGACGCAAATGTGCTGGCGAAAAGCGCGATCGCAAACAAGGTCAGGATTGGCCGGAACGACATCGCCTTGATCATAGATGCGAAGCGTTAATCCGACGCTAAAGTTCAGGCGCGCTTCCAGAAGGCTTCGGGCCGGTGGAACGTCGGACGACCATTTGCGACCGCGCCGAGATGCCGTTCCTCGGCAAGGTAGTTGCGAAAGACGTCAAGCGAAGTGGGTTTTCCCAAGAGATAACCCTGGACCATGTCACAGCCCATGACGCTGAGCAGCGCAAGTGCGGCGGGCGTCTCGACTCCTTCCGCCGTCACTTCCATGTCGAGCGCATGCGCCAGATCGATGGTCGATCGTACGATCAGCGGATCGCGGTTGCTGCTGGTCAGTTGCAACACGAATCCCTTGTCGATCTTCAATTCCCCCGCAGGCAACTTTTTCAGATAGGCCAGGCTCGACAATCCGGCT
This sequence comes from Sphingomonas sp. AX6, assembly GCF_902506605.1. Lineage (GTDB taxonomy): Bacteria > Pseudomonadota > Alphaproteobacteria > Sphingomonadales > Sphingomonadaceae > Sphingomonas. Next base: position 2,109,866 of record NZ_LR733979.1, on the reverse strand, counting down.
CCGTAATCGTCGATCGCAATCGGCACACCCAGACGCGAGAGCATTTCCAGATGCGCGATCGCCTTTTCGGGTTCGCGGATCACCGCGGTCTCGGTAATCTCGAACCCGATCTTTGCCCCGCTGCCGATGATCAGGCGGCACGCTTCGTCGATGAAGGCGCGATCCGCGAGCAGCATCCCTGAGATGTTCAGGAATACCGTCATAATATGCCCGTCGCTCGCGAGGATTCGCTGGTCCGCGATCGCCTGGCGCAATGTCCACCGCGTCAGGGCGTCGATCGCACCCGAACGCTCGGCGATGGCGATGAAGTCGCCTGGCAGAATCAGGCCGCGCTCGGGATGCTGCCAACGCACCAACGCTTCCACGCTCGCCACTTCCTGGCGCCGGATATGGACCTTTGGCTGATAATGAAGCGTCATCTGGCCACTAAGAATGGCCGATGGCAACTCCCTCATCAGCATCAACACATCGATACCGCCGCCGTCGACGCTGACATTGCTGAGGATATCGCGTCGTTCTGCCCTGGCAAGTTCGAGCGCTGCCTCAGCTGCTTCGACAAGCCGGACTTCGTCATGATCGATGCCCGACACGGCCGCGCCGCCGATCACGATTTCCAGCGTCGGCGCGGTCGGCATCGCGAAGCCAATCTCACCGATGACGTCACGGACGCGTTTCATGATAGCAAGGCAGGCATCGAAATCGGACGCTTCGAACATGATTTCGAGGGACGATCGGGACGCGACTACGACGCGTGCGCCGGCAATCCGCTCGACCACTTGCTCGCAAGCCATTGCGAGCACTGCGTCGGCGTCCACCACACCATATTGTCGACGGAACAATTGAAAGTTGGCGATTTCGCAGAAAATAGATGCGCTCCACGCCCGCCGCGGGACATGCAGCGTGCAGCCCGTTATCTGTCTCGCTTTCGGCGGGCTGGCTTGGCCCGACCTGTCACGGATATTGGACGCAGGCGCGCCGAGAGAACCAGGCGGGGCTGCCGTGGCCCGTTCAGCGCGCGCTTCCGCGCCGCAATCCGCTGCTCGTCGCGCGACCATTGGACGTCTCTAGCCGCTAGGCGCTGAAAGAAGGGTTAAGCTTCACCATGACGCGTTTCGCCATGGGACGGCGCACCGCTATCGAAACGATTGTGGCGTAGTTAAAATTCCATTAAACACGGCGTTGCGCAAAAAAGCGCGCTTGGGAGAAAAATAATGATGTCGTTCCTTTTCCGGGAATACGGCGACGATCTTCGTCCCTGGTAATCCCTTAGCGTCCGGGCGGACGGCATCACGGTCTTAGGGGCCGTCAGTCTAATGCCCGGGCGCATTTCCCGAATTACTGCCAGTGAACCGGTCGTTTTACGGCCGGTTTTATTTTGTCTGCAACGGGTCGCTCGCTTGCCAGCACCGCAGTCGGGCGGATAACGAACAGCGGATGTGAAACAAGGTCCGCACATTCGGACACCCGAGGAGACTCCATGCGTATCGTGATGATCGGCTCGGGCTATGTGGGCCTGGTATCGGGCGCGTGCTTTGCCGATTTCGGACATGACGTGGTGTGCGTCGACAAGGATGCGACCAAAGTCGACAAGCTGAACGCGGGCGGCATTCCGATTTACGAGCCGGGGCTGGACGAACTGGTCGCGCGCAATGTCGCGGCGGGGCGGCTGTCGTTCACGACCGAGCTTGCCGGACCGGTGGGCGAAGCCGAAGTGGTGTTCATCGGCGTCGGCACGCCGGCGCGGCGCGGCGATGGCCATGCCGACCTGTCCTATGTCTACGCCGCCGCGCGTGAGATCGGCGCGGCGCTGAAAGGCTTCACCGTTATCGTCACCAAATCGACCGTGCCGGTCGGCACCGGCGACGAGGTCGAGCGGATTATCGCCGAGTCCAACCCGGACGCGGACTTTGCGGTTGCCTCCAACCCCGAATTCCTGCGCGAGGGCGCGGCGATCGAGGATTTCAAGCGCCCCGACCGCATCGTTATCGGCATCGAGGACGAGCGCGCCCGCGGGCCGATGACCGAAGTGTACCGTCCGCTATTCCTTAACCAGTCGCCGCTCTTGTTTACTCGCCGTCGCACCAGCGAGCTGATCAAATATGCCGCCAACGCGTTCCTCGCGATGAAGATCACCTTCATCAACGAGATCGCCGATCTGTGCGAAAAGGTCGGGGCCGACGTCCAGGACGTTTCGCGCGGCATTGGGCTCGACAACCGGATCGGGTCGAAATTCCTGCACGCCGGACCCGGCTATGGCGGATCCTGTTTTCCCAAGGACACCCTCGCGCTAGTCAAGACCGCCGAGGACAATGGCGCGCCCATCCGCCTGATTGAGACCACGGTCGCGGTCAACGACACGCGCAAGCGGGCGATGGCGCGCAAGGTCATCACAGCCGTCGGCGGCGACGTGCGCGGCAAGACGATCGGCGTGCTCGGCCTCACCTTCAAACCCAATACCGACGATATGCGCGATTCGCCCGCTATCGCCATCGTTCAGGCATTGCAGGACGCGGGCGCAATCGTGCGCGGTTACGACCCGGAAGGCATGGAAGCGGCCAAGGCGGTGATGCCCGACATCACCTATTGCGCGAGTGCCTATGATGTCGCCGAGGGTGCGTCGGCGGTGGTGATCGTCACCGAATGGAACGCGTTCCGCGCGCTCGACCTGTCGCGTTTGAAGGCGAAAATGGAACAGCCGGTGCTGGTGGACTTGCGCAACATATACCGCGAGGACGAAGTGACGCGCGCAGGCTTTGCCTATTCGAGCGTCGGGCGCGGGACCGCTGGCGATCCGGTGGCGCCGACCGCAAACTAACGCATCTTTGACGCGCCAAAGTTTTTGCGGCTTTGGCACCGAGGCTCGATATGCTCTTGGACGCGTGCGGCAACCCTGCCCACGCGAACCGGAGCATATCTTGGCCGCTCAGCCGACGCATCTCGACGATCTCGAAGCCGAAAGCATCCACATCCTGCGCGAAGTGGTGGCCGAGGCCGAACGTCCGGTAATGCTCTATTCGGTCGGCAAGGATTCGGCCGTCATGCTGCATCTGGCCAAGAAGGCGTTCTTCCCGGCCCCCCCGCCCTTCCCGCTGATGCATGTCGATACGACGTGGAAGTTCCGGGCGATGTACGATCTGCGGGATAAGGCCGCGGCGGACGCGGGTATGGAATTGATTGTCCACCAGAACCCCGAAGCAATCGAGCGCGGCATCAACCCGTTCGATCACGGCAGCCTGCATACCGACCTTTGGAAAACCGAGGGCCTGAAGCAGGCACTCGACAAATACAGCTTCGACGCGGCGTTCGGCGGCGCGCGGCGCGATGAGGAGAAAAGCCGCGCCAAGGAGCGCATCTTCTCGTTCCGCTCCGCCAGCCACCGATGGGACCCCAAGGCGCAGCGGCCCGAACTCTGGCACCTCTACAATGCACGCAAGGCCAAAGGTGAGAGCATCCGCGTGTTCCCGCTGTCCAACTGGACCGAACTCGACATCTGGCAATATATCCTGCGCGAGGGGATCGAGATCGTGCCCCTCTATTTCGCCGCGCCGCGCCCGACCGTGGAGCGCGACGGGATGCTGCTGATGGTTGATGACGATCGGTTCCGTCTGGCGCCCGGCGAGGTTCCGAAGACGCGCTCGATCCGCTTTCGCACGCTGGGTTGCTATCCGCTGACCGGCGCGGTCGAGAGCGAAGCCGCGACATTGAACCAGGTCATCCAGGAAATGCTGCTGACGACCACCTCTGAACGTCAGGGTCGCGCGATCGACCGCGATGCCGGCGACGGATCGATGGAGAAGAAAAAGCAGGAAGGATACTTCTGATGGGCGAGCATAAGTTCCTCCCCGGCACGGGGAGGTGGCAGCGCGCAGCGCTGACGGAGGGGGAGCGCCACGCAGCGCAACGTCTGCGTCGACCCCCCTCCACCAACCTGCGGATGGTCCCCCTCCCCGTACCGGGGAGGATCCAGTGACAGCATACCGCCCCGACGTCCTCATCGCGTCAGACATCGACGCCTATCTCGCCCAGCATGCGCAAAAATCCCTGCTTCGCTTCATCACCTGCGGTTCGGTCGATGACGGCAAATCGACGCTGATCGGCCGCCTCCTTTACGATTCGAAGCAGATTTTCGAGGATCAACTGTCCGCGCTCGAGGCGGACAGCAAGCGCGTCGGCACCCAAGGCCAGGCAATCGACTTCGCCCTGCTCGTCGACGGGCTGACCGCCGAGCGCGAGCAGGGCATCACCATCGACGTCGCCTATCGCTTCTTCGCGACCGAAAAACGCAAGTTCATCGTCGCCGACACGCCGGGGCACGAGCAATATACCCGCAACATGGTGACCGGCGCATCGACCGCCGATTTGGCCGTCATCCTGATCGATGCGCGAAAGGGCGTGCTGACCCAGACGCGGCGGCACAGCTACCTCGCGCACCTGATCGGCATTCGGAACATCGTGCTGGCGGTGAACAAGATGGACCTTGTCGGTTACGATTCAGCGCGGTTCGAAGAGATCGTCGCCGATTACCGCGCCTTTGCCACGTCGATCGGGATCGAGGCATTCACCGCCATTCCCATCTCCGGGCTGGGCGGCGACAATATCACCGCCAAGTCCGATGCGACGCCTTGGTACGATGGCCCGGCGCTGCTCGATCATCTGGAAACGGTCGAGGTCGCGCGCGACGTCGCGCGCGAAGCCGCATTCCGAATGCCGGTGCAATGGGTCAACCGCCCCAATCTAGATTTTCGAGGTTTTGCGGGGTTGATCGCCAGCGGCACCGTAAAGCCGGGCGACGCCGTCCGCGTGCTGCCGTCCGGACGCACATCGACCATCGACCGGATCGTCACGTTCGATGGCGATCTGCAACGGGCTGGCGCAGGCCAATCGGTCACGCTGACCCTGGCCGACGAAATCGATTGCTCGCGCGGCGACGTGATCGCGACCGCCGACGATCCGCCGCAAGTCGCCGACCAGTTCGAAGCGACGATCGTATGGATGGCCGACGAGGCGCTGCTGCCGGGCCGCGCATACTGGCTTAAATCGGGGACACGCACGGTCAGCGCGACGATCCAGCCGCCCAAGCATGTGGTGTGCGTCAACACCATGGCCACGCTGTCGGCAAAGACGCTGGACCTCAACGATATCGGCGTGACCGAGGTCTATACCGACCGCCCCATTCCGTTCGCGCCTTACGCAGAGAATCGCGATCTCGGCGGCTTCATCCTCATCGACAAGCTGACAAATTCGACCGTCGCGGCGGGTATGGTCAATTTCAGCCTGCGCCGCGCGCAAAACGTCCATTGGCAGGCGATCGAGATCAACCGTGACGCCCACGCCGCGCAAAAGGGTCAGCGGCCTGCCGTGCTGTGGTTCACCGGCCTGTCGGGATCGGGGAAATCAACTATCGCCAATCTGGTCGAAAAAAAGCTCCACGCGCTGGGCAAACATTCCGTCCTGCTGGACGGCGACAATGTTCGCCACGGGCTGAACCGCGACTTGGGCTTTACCGATGCCGACCGGGTGGAGAATATCCGCCGCGTCGGCGAGGTTGCGAAGCTGATGGCCGATGCCGGGCTGATCGTGCTGACCGCCTTTATCAGCCCGTTCCGCGCCGAACGCGACATGGTGCGCGCGATGCTGCCGGAGGGCGAGTTCGTCGAGATCTTCGTCGATACGCCGCTGGCGGAGGCCGAACGCCGCGACGTGAAGGGGCTGTACAAGAAAGCGCGTGCCGGCAGCCTCAAGAACTTCACCGGAATCGACAGCCCCTATGAAGCGCCCGAACGGCCCGATATTCGCATCGATACGACGCTGACCACGCCAGAGGATGCCGCCGAGGCTATCGTCGAACGGCTGGTTGGCGCCTGGGTGCCGAGCCTGTGAGCGACGCCCGGCTGGCCGCGGCCATCGCGGAAGAAGCGGGCAAGCTGCTTGTTGCGATCCAGCGTGAAGGCGGCGCGGATGCGGGCGCACGCGGAGATGCCGAGGCCAATCGCCTGATCCTGGACCGGCTGCACGATGCCCGACCCGACGATGCGATCCTGTCAGAGGAATCGGCGGACGACTTGTCCCGGCTTGAGGCGCGGCGCGTCTGGATTATCGACCCATTGGACGGCACGCGGGAGTTTGGCGAAGGGCGTGGCGACTGGGCGGTGCATGTCGCGCTGTCGATCGGTGGCGTGCCCGCGATCGGCGCAGTGGCGCTTCCCGCTCGTGGGATCGTGCTGGCGAGCGATAAGCCGCCTGCCCTGCCCTCGCCCGCTTTACCCCCACGAATGCTGGTCAGCCGCAGCCGCCCCAGCCAACTCTGTGCCTCGGTTCGCGACGTGATCGGTGCGGAGACGATCCCCATGGGATCGGCGGGCGCGAAAGCGATGGCAGTGGTGCTGGGAGAGGCCGAAATCTATCTCCATTCGGGCGGCCAGCATCAATGGGACAATTGCGCGCCTGCCGCGGTCGCCCTTGCAGCCGGGTTGCACGCCTCGCGCATCGATGGATCACCGCTCACCTATAACGCGCGGTCAACCAGCGTGCCCGACCTTTTGATCTGCCGGATGGAATGGGCGGACCGGGTGTTCGCGGCGGTGAACGATCACACCGACTGAAGCCTCGAATCCCTACGCTGAAAATTGACACACCCCCTCCCCACGCCTATATCCCCGTCACACCCCAGCATGGATCGAGACAGGATGCGCCGTCGCGCAGTGTGTCCTACGGATGATCAGCCGGGTTCAGGACGCTGAAAAGCTGCGGCTTTCCGATACGGAAGCCCGCGGCTTTTTGCGTCTTTTCCTGCGTCTGAAATCCGACCGTATGGCCGGGCATGACATTTACGCACGATCAAGATCGAGGCAAATTCTCTATGGCGACCAAGGCAACCGACAGCGGCGTTCAGCCGCGCGCAGGCGATCGCGGCACGTATCAGCGCCGCATCCGCAAGGTGTTCGGCGACATCCACGAAGTGGTGCAGATGCCGAACCTGATCGAGGTTCAGCGCGAATCCTACGAACAGTTCCTGCGCAGCGACCCGTCGATCAATTACGTGTCGGGTCTGGAAAAGACGCTTCGCTCGGTCTTCCCGATCCGCGATTTCGCCGGCACCGCCGAGCTGGATTTCGTCACTTACGAACTCGAGCCGCCGAAGTTCGACGTCGAAGAATGCCGCCAGCGCGGGATAACCTATGCCGCGCCGATGCGCGTCACGCTTCGCCTGATCGTGTTCGAAGTCGATCCCGATACGGATGCCCGCTCGGTCCTCGATATCAAGGAGCAGGACGTCTATATGGGCGACATGCCCCTGATGACGGGCAACGGCACCTTCTTCATCAACGGCACCGAACGCGTGATCGTGTCGCAGATGCACCGCTCGCCGGGTGTGCTGTTCGACCATGACCGCGGCAAGACGCACGCATCGGGCAAGTATTTGTTCGCCGCGCGCGTGATCCCGTATCGCGGTTCGTGGCTCGACTTCGAGTTCGACGCCAAGGACATCGTCAACGTCCGCATCGACCGCAAGCGCAAGCTGCCGGTCACCAGCCTGCTCTACGCGCTGGGCCTGTCGTCGGAAGATATTCTCAGCCATTTCTACAACACCGTCACCTTTGTGCGCGGTCCCGATGGCTGGCAAATTCCGTTCGCCGCCGAAAACTGGCGCGGGCAAAAGCCGATGTTCGACATCGTCGATGCCAAGTCGGGCGAAGTTGTATTCCCCGCGGGTCAGAAGATTTCGCCGCGTGCTGCCAACAAGGCAGCCAAGGACGGCCTGACCGACCTGCTGATCCCGACCGAGGAAATCTTCGGTCGCTACAGCGCCTATGACCTGATCAACGAATCCACCGGCCAGATCTATATCGAGGCAGGCGACGAAGTTTCGGCCGAAAATCTCGAAGTGCTGGACAAGGCTGGGATCGACCGGATCGAACTGCTCGACATCGACCATGTCTCGACCGGTCCCTGGATTCGCAACACGCTGAAGGTGGACAAGGCCGAGGAGCGCCAGCAAGCGCTGTCGGACATCTACCGCGTCATGCGTCCCGGCGAACCGCCGACGCTGGAAACCGCGGAATCGCTGTTCGCTGGCCTGTTCTTCGATCCCGATCGCTACGACCTGTCGGCCGTGGGTCGCGTCAAGCTCAACATGCGCCTAGACCTCGATGCCGAAGACACGGTCACGACGCTGCGTACCGAGGATATCCTCGCGGTCGTCAAGACGCTCGTGGACCTGAAGGACGGCAAGGGCGAAGTTGACGACATCGACAATCTCGGCAACCGCCGCGTGCGTTCGGTGGGCGAATTGCTCGAAAACCAGTACCGCGTCGGTCTTCTCCGCATGGAACGTGCGGTCAAGGAGCGCATGTCGTCGGTCGACGTCTCGACGGTCATGCCGAACGACCTGATCAACGCCAAGCCTGCGGTTGCCGCGGTGCGCGAATTCTTCGGTTCGTCGCAGCTTTCGCAGTTCATGGATCAGACCAACCCACTGTCAGAAGTGACGCATAAGCGTCGCGTTTCGGCGCTTGGGCCAGGCGGTCTGACGCGCGAACGTGCGGGCTTCGAAGTCCGCGACGTTCACCCGACGCATTATGGCCGCATCTGCCCGATCGAAACGCCGGAAGGCCCGAACATCGGCCTGATCAACAGCCTCGCGACGTTCAGCCGCGTCAACAAATACGGCTTCATCGAAACGCCGTACCGCAAGGTCATCGATAACAAGGTGACCAACGACGTCGTCTATCTGTCGGCGATGGAAGAACAGAAGCACACCGTCGCGCAGGCGTCGGCAGAGCTGAACGCGGACGGTTCGTTCGCGGAAGATCTGGTGTCGGCACGTCAGGCGGGTGAATTCCTGATGGCGCTGCGCGATCAGGTCACGCTGATGGACGTCAGCCCCAAACAGCTCGTTTCGGTTGCGGCATCGCTCATTCCATTCCTGGAAAACGATGACGCCAACCGCGCACTGATGGGTTCGAACATGCAGCGTCAGGCGGTGCCATTGGTCCAAGCCGAAGCACCGTTCGTCGGCACCGGCATGGAATCGACCGTCGCACGCGATTCGGGCGCGGCGATTTCCGCCAAGCGTGCTGGCGTCGTCGATCAGGTCGATGCGACCCGTATCGTCATCCGCGCCACCGGCGAAGTCGATGCCAATGAAAGCGGCGTCGACATCTACACGCTGATGAAGTTCCAGCGTTCGAACCAGAACACCTGCATTAACCAGCGTCCGCTGGTGAAGGTGGGCGATGTGGTCAAGGCGGGCGAAGTCCTTGCCGACGGCCCCTCGACCGAGTTGGGCGAACTCGCACTCGGCCGCAACAGCCTGGTCGCGTTCATGCCGTGGAACGGGTATAACTACGAAGACGCGATCCTGATCTCGGAGCGCATCGCCAAGGACGATGTCTTCACCTCGATCCATATCGAGGAATTCGAAGTTGCGGCGCGCGATACCAAGCTCGGGCCGGAAGACATCACCCGCGACATCCCGAACGTCGGCGAGGAAGCGCTTCGCAACCTCGACGAAGCGGGCATCGTCTATATCGGTGCAGAGGTCGAACCGGGCGATATTTTGGCCGGCAAGATCACCCCCAAGGGTGAATCGCCGATGACGCCGGAAGAAAAGCTGCTTCGTGCAATCTTCGGTGAAAAGGCCAGCGACGTGCGCGACACCTCGCTTCGCCTGCCGCCGGGCGTGGCCGGGACGGTCGTCGAAGTGCGCGTGTTCAACCGCCACGGCATCGACAAGGACGAGCGCGCGATGGCGATCGAGCGCGAGGAAATCGAGCGCCTTAAGAAGGACTCGGACGACGAACGCGGCATCCTGAACCGTGCGACCTGGTCGCGCCTGAAGGAAATGCTGCTCGGCCAGACGGCGACTTCGGCCCCCAAGGGCATCAAGAAGGGTTCGGAAATCACCGAAGACCTGCTTGATCAGGTCGACCGTCACGAATGGTGGAAGTTCGGCGTCGCCGACGACCAGATGCAGTCGAACCTGGAAGCCGTGAAGGGCCAGTACGACGAAGCGGCGAAGAAGATCACGGACAAGTTCCACGATCGTCGCGAGAAGCTGGAACGTGGCGACGAGCTGCCACCAGGCGTGCTCAAGATGGTCAAGGTCTTCGTCGCGGTGAAGCGCAAGCTGCAGCCGGGCGACAAGATGGCCGGCCGTCACGGCAACAAGGGCATCATCAGCCGCATCCTGCCGATCGAGGACATGCCGTTCCTCGAAGACGGGACGCCGGTCGATCTGGTGCTCAACCCGCTGGGCGTGCCGTCGCGCATGAACGTCGGTCAGATCTTCGAAACCCATCTTGGCTGGGCCGCACGCGGTCTGGGCCAGCAGGTGACCCAAGCGCTGGAGAAATGGCGCGAGGACAATCCGAACGCCGCCCCGGGCACCATGCCCGAGCCGGTCAAGGATCGTCTGAAGGTCATCTACGGCGACCGTTATCATGGCGACATCGATTCGCGCTCGGCGGATCAGATCGTCGAGCTGGCAGGGCATCTGAAAAACGGCGTCCCGATGGGCACGCCGGTGTTCGACGGCGCGCGCGAAAGCGACGTGTCGGACATGCTGGAACTCGCCGGGCTCGACACGTCGGGCCAGTCGGACCTGTTCGACGGACGCACCGGCGAGATGTTCGACCGCAAGGTGACCGTGGGCATCATCTACATGCTCAAGCTCCACCATCTGGTCGACGACAAGATCCACGCGCGTTCGATCGGGCCGTACTCGCTCGTCACTCAGCAGCCGCTCGGTGGTAAAGCGCAGTTCGGTGGCCAGCGCTTCGGCGAAATGGAGGTCTGGGCACTCCAGGCCTACGGCGCGGCGTACACCTTGCAGGAAATGCTGACGGTGAAGTCGGACGACGTGATCGGCCGCACCAAGGTCTATGAAGCGATCGTCAAGGGCGACGATACCTTCGAGGCGGGCATTCCGGAGAGCTTCAACGTGCTCGTCAAGGAAATGCGCTCGCTGGGCCTGAACGTCGAGCTGAAGTCGATCGAGGAACTCGACGACGACGGCGTAGCGATCGCGGCTGAATGAGCTTTCTTGCCGTTCGTCCCGAGTAGCCTTCGAGCGAAGTCGAGAAGGCGTATCGAGGGATCTCTCGATACGGGCTCTCGACAAGCTCGATCCCTACTCGAGACGAACGGGTTTGATGAATTCCCCTCCCAGCGAGGAATGAGAAAATGAACGAACTGACCAATTTCGCGAACCCGGTGGCAAAGCCGGAAACCTTCGACCAGATCCAGATCGGCATCGCGTCCCCGGACCGCATCCGCTCGTGGAGCTTCGGCGAGATCAAGAAGCCCGAGACCATCAACTACCGCACGTTCAAGCCCGAGCGTGACGGCCTGTTCTGCGCGCGCATCTTCGGTCCGATCAAGGATTACGAATGCCTGTGCGGCAAGTACAAGCGGATGAAGTACAAGGGCATCGTCTGCGAAAAGTGCGGCGTCGAAGTCACCGTGTCGAAGGTTCGCCGCGAGCGGATGGGCCATATCGAACTCGCAGCACCCGTCGCGCACATCTGGTTCCTGAAATCGCTGCCTTCGCGCATCGGCCTGCTGCTCGACATGCAGTTGAAGCAACTTGAGCGGGTGCTGTATTTCGAATCCTATATCGTCATCGAGCCGGGCATTACCGCGCTTGAGCGCTATCAGCTGCTGACCGAGGACGAACTCCTCAGCGCGCAGGACGAATATGGCGAAGACGCCTTCACCGCCGGGATCGGCGCGGAAGCCGTCAAGCAGATGCTGATGGACCTCGACCTGGAGGGCGAGCGCAAGGACCTGCTCGACGAACTCGCGGTCACCAAGTCGGAACTGAAGCCCAAGAAGATCATCAAGCGGCTGAAGGTCGTCGAATCGTTCATCGATTCGGGCAACCGCCCCGAATGGATGATCCTCGACGTCGTGCCGGTCATTCCGCCCGAACTGCGCCCGCTAGTGCCGCTCGACGGCGGCCGTTTCGCGACGTCGGATCTGAACGATCTGTATCGCCGCGTCATCAACCGCAACAACCGCCTGAAGCGCCTGATGGAACTGCGCGCGCCGGACATCATCGTCCGCAACGAAAAGCGCATGTTGCAGGAAGCCGTCGACGCGCTGTTCGATAACGGCCGTCGCGGTCGCACGATCACGGGCGCCAACAAGCGTCCGCTGAAGTCGCTGTCCGACATGCTCAAGGGCAAGCAGGGCCGCTTCCGCCAGAACTTGCTCGGCAAGCGCGTCGATTATTCGGGTCGTTCGGTCATCGTCACCGGTCCCGAACTCAAGCTGCACCAGTGCGGCCTGCCGAAGAAGATGGCGCTCGAGCTGTTCAAGCCGTTCATTTATGCGCGCCTCGACGCCAAGGGTCTCTCGATGACCCTGAAACAAGCGAAGAAGTGGGTCGAGAAGGAGCGCAAGGAAGTCTGGGATATCCTGGATGAAGTCATCCGCGAGCATCCCGTCCTCCTGAACCGTGCGCCGACGCTTCACCGTCTGGGGATCCAGGCGTTCGAACCCGTGCTGATCGAAGGCAAGGCGATCCAGCTTCACCCGCTGGTCTGCTCGGCATTCAACGCCGACTTCGACGGCGACCAGATGGCCGTCCACGTTCCGCTGAGCCTCGAAGCTCAGTTGGAAGCGCGCGTGCTGATGATGTCGACCAACAACATCCTGTCGCCCGCAAACGGCAAGCCGATCATCGTGCCGTCGCAGGACATGGTGCTGGGCCTCTATTATCTTTCGATCATGAAGGAAAACGAGCCCGGCGAAGGCATGATCATGTCGGGTCTGGAAGAAGTGCATCAGGCACTCGACGCCGGGGCGGTCACGCTCCACACCAAGATCACGGCGCGCGTTCCGCAGGTCGATGCCGATGGCAACGAGTATCTGAAGCGCTTTGAGACCACGCCGGGCCGCATGTTGCTGGGCGAAAAGCTGCCCAAGGCACACCGTGTTCCGTTCGAAACCGTCAACCGCCTCCTCACCAAGAAGGACGTGGGCGACGTGATCGACGAAGTATATCGTCACACCGGCCAGAAAGAGACCGTGCTGTTCGCAGACGGGATCATGGCGCTGGGCTTCAAGCACGCGTTCAAGGCGGGCATTTCGTTCGGCAAGGACGACATGATCATTCCCGAAGCCAAGATCGCTCTGGTCGATGAAACCCGCACGCTGGTGAAGGATTACGAGCAGCAATATCAGGACGGCCTGATCACCCAGCAGGAAAAGTACAACAAGGTGATCGACGCCTGGAGCCGTTGCGGCGACCAGGTGGCGAACGCCATGATGGACCAGATCAAGTCGGTGAAGATCGACCCCGAAACGGGTCGCGAACTGCCGATCAACTCGATCTACATGATGGCGCATTCGGGTGCGCGTGGTTCGCAGGCTCAGATCAAGCAGCTTGCGGGTATGCGCGGACTGATGGCCAAACCTTCGGGCGAGATCATCGAGACGCCGATCATCTCGAACTTCAAGGAAGGCCTGACCGTCCTCGAATACTTCAACTCCACCCACGGCGCCCGGAAGGGTCTTGCGGATACGGCGTTGAAAACCGCGAACTCGGGTTACCTGACCCGCCGCCTGGTCGATGTTTCGCAGGATTGCGTCATCGTCGAAGAGGATTGCGGCACCGAACGCGCGCTGGAAATGCGTGCGATCGTTCAGGGCGGCACGACCATCGCGTCGCTCGGCGAGCGTATCTTGGGCCGCACCACGGCAGAGGATATCGTCGATCCGAAGACCAATGCGGTTGTGATCCCCACCGGCACGTTGCTCGATGAGGCGCATATCGTGCAGATCGAGGGCATCGGGCTTCAGGGCATGAAGATCCGCTCACCGCTGGTGTGCGAATCGAAGATCGGCGTCTGTGGCAAATGCTATGGTCGCGATCTGGCCCGCGGCACCCCGGTGAACATCGGTGAAGCCGTCGGCGTCATCGCCGCCCAGTCGATCGGCGAGCCCGGCACCCAGTTGACGATGCGGACCTTCCACATCGGCGGGGCGGCGCAGCTCAACGAAACGTCGAACCTGGAAGCATCGTCGGACGGCAAGGTCGAATTCCGCGACCTGCGTATCATCGTCGACCAGCGCGGTCGCCGTGTGGTGCTCAGCCGTTCGGGCGAGATGGCGATCGTCGACATGGATGGCCGTGAAAAGGCGGTTCACCGTATTCCCTACGGTGCCTATGTCATGTTCGACGACGGCCATATCGTGACCCAGGGCGACCGGATGGCCGAATGGGATCCGTTCACCGCACCGGTGATCACGGAAACCGGCGGTACGGTGAAGTATCAGGACCTGATCGAGGGCAAGACGCTCACCGAACAGGCCGACGAAGCCACCGGCATCACCCAGCGCGTGGTCATCGAATTCCGCGCCTCGGCCCGTTCGAAGGAGGATCTGCGTCCGCGCATCACCCTGCTCGACGATGCCAGCGGGGAAACCGCACGTTACATGCTTCAGCCCGGCGCGGTGCTCTCGGTCGAGGACAATGCCGTGGTCCAGGCAGGCGACGTCGTCGCCCGTGTGGCCCGTGAATCGGCCAAGACCCGCGACATCACCGGTGGTCTGCCGCGCGTCGCGGAACTGTTCGAAGCGCGCAAGCCCAAGGAAAATGCGATCATCGCCAAGGTCTCTGGCCGCGTGGTGTTCGGCAAGGACTATAAGGCAAAGCGCAAGATCGGCATCCAGCCCGAGGATGGCGGCGACGTCGTCGAATATCTGGTGCCCAAGTCGAAGGTGATCGACGTCCAGGAAGGCGATTACGTCAAGCGCGGCGACAATCTGATCGGCGGCTCGCCCGATCCGCACGACATCCTCGAAGTCATGGGCATCGAGCCTCTGGCCGAGTATCTCGTGTCGGAAATCCAGGAAGTCTACCGACTTCAGGGCGTGAAGATCAACGACAAGCACATCGAAACGATCGTTCGTCAGATGCTGCAAAAGGTCGAGATCACCGACGGCGGCGACACCACGCTGCTGGCGGCCGAACAGGTCGATCGCGAGGAAATGGACGCGATCAACGCCAAGCTGGAGAAGAACCAGGCACCCGCACAGGGCAAGCCCATTCTGCTCGGCATCACCAAGGCGTCGTTGCAGACCCGCAGCTTCATCTCGGCGGCGTCGTTCCAGGAAACCACCCGCGTGCTCACGCAGGCGGCGGTAGAGGGCAAGCAGGACACCCTGCTCGGCCTGAAGGAAAACGTCATCGTCGGGCGCCTGATCCCGGCGGGCACGGGTGCGGGCATGAACCGCCTGCGCGTCGCGGCTTCGTCGCGCGATGCGGCGCTTCGTGCCCAGCAGCGCAAGTTGCAGGAAGCGATGATCGCCCCTGCCACGGCGGCCGAAGAGCATGAGGCCGAACTGGCCCAGGGTCCGGAAGCCGCGATCGGCGACAGCCCGCTCGCCGAAATGGCGGTTCAGGACGGCAAAGGCGAGGAATAAACCCCTCGCCGGGTCCGCCCGGTGATGTGACACAAAAAACCGCCGTCGGGAGCGATCCCGGCGGCGGTTTTCGTTTGGGGCAAATGCGATTGGGTCGTTGTCGCCGGAGGATGGTGGCGCTTCATTGCCCCTGGGTAAGGCCATTCCGCGCTAACGACTGCGCTGCTTCTCCCACGCCGCCTCGATCTCGCGCATCGGCATGACGCGCCAGCCGATGACGGTCAGCCCGATCGATCCGGTCAGCCAGTAGATCGGCGGAATTTCAACGAAGCCTGCCAGGTCGGCGAAAATGGATGCCATCACGGCACATGTCGCGATGAGCCATAGCCACTGCGCGGTGTTGAGCGTCACTCCCCGCCCCCCGCGAACAGCTTCCTCAGGAACACCGTTTCGACTTCGCGGCGAAGGTCGTTGTTTTCCTTCTTCTGAAACCCGTGTCCTTCATCGGCGAACAGCACATACCAGGTGTCGATGCCGTTCGCGCGCAGCTTGGCGACGACCTGATCGCTTTCGAATTGCGGCACGCGCGGGTCGGTCGCGCCCTGCATCACCAGCATCGGTTTGGTGATCTTGGCGATGTTCGCCATCGGCGCGATGCGGGCGAAGACCTTTCGCATTTCGGGATCGCGTTCGTCGCCATATTCGGCGCGGCGATTGTCGCGACGATAGGCTTCGGTGCGTTCCAGAAACGTCACGAAATCACTGATGCCATAGCGATTGACCCCGCCGACCAGCCGATCCGAATAATGGGTCATGACCGCCAGGCTCATATAGCCGCCATAGGATTGGCCATAGACCGCGACTTTCGACGCATCGAGGCCCGGCTGGCTTTCGATCCAGTCGAGCAATGCGCCGATATCCTTGACCGAATCCTCGCGCTTTTCGGCATTGTCGAGGTTGAGATAGCGTTTTCCGTAGCCGTCCGACCCTCGAACATTCGGCAGGATCACGGTCGCGCCAAGTGCATCGGCGAAATATTGCGCGCCGTAATTCCAGATCGGCAGCGTCTGCGCTTCGGGGCCGCCATGAATGTCCATGATGACCGGCGTCTTCTGGCCGGGCGGAATATTCTTGGGGCGATAGACGAAGGCCGGGACCGACAGACCGTCGAAGGATTTGAAGCGGATCAGTTCGGGCTCGGCCAGTTCCGCCGGGTCGAGATCGCCGAGTTCCGACATGGTCCAGCGGGTGAGGTCCCCCCCCGCAACATCCCATGCCCAGACATCGCCCGCCGAAGTCGCCGAGGACAGGCCGATCGCCAGCCGGTCGCCTTCGGGCGAGAATTTGAGTGCGGATACCACGCCACGCGGCAACTCCGGCTGAGGCAGCGCTCGCCGTGTGATCCGGTCCTGCGCCACCACACGCGAAAACCCGTCCTCGTTGACGACATAGGCGAGCACGCGCCCGCCCTTCGACAAATCATAGCCCTCGACATTCCATCTCAGGTCGAGGGTCAGCACGCGTTCGCGGCCACTCGCGATGTCGATTTCGACCAGGCGGCGGACATCGCTGTCGCGGTCCGAAATGGCGAGGATCGTCTTGCCGTCGGCCAGGAAGCGCGGGCTGTCGTAGCGCGCGGCGGGCGCATTCGGCGCGATCCGGGTTGCCCGTCCGGTCGCGGTATCGAGCACGAAAATCTGGCTTTCGCGGTTCGACAGGGTGCGTGTGAACAGCGCGCGGCCTTTGTCTGCGGACAGGTCGCTCGCGCCGATCGCGCCATCGGATTTGTATAGCACGCGCGGCGTAGGCGTGATCGCGGTCAGATCGACGGCGTTGAGCGTATAGGCCGCGCTGCCCTTGGTCGCGGTGGTCCACACCAGCATCCGTCCGTCTTCGCTGACGACCGGCGATCCGTTGCGTGTGCCCGGCTGGGTCACCTGCACGGAGTCGCCGGTCAGCCCGCGGACATGAAGCTGGAACCACTCGTCGCCGTCGGTGTCGCGCGTCATCACGAAACGCTGAGTGCCGGGAATCGTGGTCGCGCCCGCGACGGGACTGGAGAAGAAGGTCAATTGCTCCCGGCTCGCCCCCGGTGCTGCGACATGGTGGAGCTGGTTGGAGGTGCCGAAACGCGTGCGAATCAGCATCGTCCCGTCGGCCAGCCAATCCTCGAACTCGGCCGAGCGGCTGTTCTGGTAACGTTGCACGGCCTCGCGCACATCGGCGGGGATTTCGGGGACATTCTCCAGCCGCGCGGTGCCGACCTGTCGGACCTCGGGCGCGGGCACCTGTTGCGCCATCACCGGGCTCACCAGCATCGCGCTCGCCAGGATTGCGAGTTTCAACCGCTTCATACTCATCCCCTATGTTCCGATTTACACTTGTGTGCGGCAACGGGTCGGGTGGCACAAGCCCGGGCTGCCGATCGTTCAGGCCGGGGCAAGCGAGTGTTTGGCATCGCGATCCCAGGGACAGATCAGGTGAGGTGGACGATGGAACAGGTCGATCAGGTGCGGCTCGATCGCCGCCGGTTGATGGCATTCGCGGCAATTGCGCCGATCATTGGGTTGAGCGCATGCGCGACACCGATGGGTGGCTATACGCTCGATGAAGGCGTGCGCCGTCTGATGATCGTCTCCAGCCAGCGCGCGTTTCAGCGACTGATCCAGCCCGGCGGCTTTTACGACGATCAACTTACCCGGATCGAAATACCCGATTTCGAAGGCGACCGATCGGGCGCGGTGCTGTCCGCGATCCTGCGCACCAGCGCGGTGCGTCGCCAGATCGCGATTGCGCTGAACGACGTTGCGGTGGACGCCGCCGACCACGCTGCGCCGATCATACTTGATTCGGTCCGGCGGATGACGATCGCCGACGCGGTATCGGTACTGCGCGGCGGGCCGACCGCGGCGACCGACCTGCTTGAACGCCAGACCGGCGGCGCGCTGGTTCAGGCGATGTTTCCCGAATTCTCAGGCGGGCTGCGGTCCGACGCATTCGAGATCATGAGCGCGGCACTCGGCGCACAGACCGGATTCGATTATCGCTGGCTCGCCGATAGCGCTGCCCGATCGGCGAGCAGCGCAATCTTTCGCGCGATCGGGCGTGAGGAAGCGGGCATCCGCGCCGACCCGCGCGGCACCCGCGATCCGGTTCTGATCGCGTTATTGGGAGGATAGGCACCCCTGCCCCACCCCGTTTGTTTCGAGCGAAGTCGAGAAACGTAATCCAAGCGCGGAGCCAGCGTTTCTCAACTTCGCTCGAAACGAACGGATGGGGTAACTAAGTTTGCTTAGGCGCTGCTTGCCATAGGTAAGCCGCGAGCAGCGGCGATCCGAGGAATAGGATCCAAGCGACGATTTGTGACTCGATCTCAGCACGGTCGAAATCGAATAGGCTAGCGCGAAGGCCTGACCATCCGTAGCCATAGAAGCCTAACAAAACGGCCACCGCCCAAATCAATGCGATCAAGGCGCTAGCGACCCTCACTCCACCGTCACGCTCTTTGCCAAATTCCGCGGCTGGTCGACATCCGTCCCCTTCGCGACCGCGACATGATAGGCCAACAACTGCACCGGAATCGCATAGACGATCGGCGCGATCAGCGGGTGGACTTTGGGCATCTCGATCGTCGCGACCGCATCCTCTCCCGCTTGCGCCAACCCTTCCGCGTCGGAGATCAGCACGACCTGCGCACCGCGCGCCTGGGCTTCCTGCATGTTCGATACGGTCTTGTCGAACAGCGGACCCGACGGCGCGATCACGATCAGCGGGACATGCTCGTCGATCAGCGCGATCGGTCCGTGCTTCATTTCACCCGATGCGTAACCTTCGGCGTGGATATAACTGATTTCCTTGAGTTTCAGCGCGCCTTCCAACGCCAGTGGATAGTCCGGCCCACGCCCCAGATACAGAACGTCGCGCGCGGCGGCGATGGTGTGTGCCATCGCCGCGATATCGTCGTCGTGGCGAAGCGCGGCGTTGATCGCGGCGGGGACTTCGGTCAGATGCTCGACGATCACGCGTTCCTCGTCACGCGTCAGCTTACCCTTCGCGCGGGCGAGATTGACGGCAAGCGCGGCCATCACCGCGAGCTGGCAAGTGAACGCCTTGGTCGATGCAACGCCGATTTCCGGCCCGGCATGGGTGGGCATCAGCAGATCGACTTCGCGCGCCATCGAGCTGGTCGGCAC
This sequence comes from Sphingomonas sp. AX6, assembly GCF_902506605.1. Classification (GTDB taxonomy): domain Bacteria; phylum Pseudomonadota; class Alphaproteobacteria; order Sphingomonadales; family Sphingomonadaceae; genus Sphingomonas. The sequence continues at coordinate 2,090,301 of NZ_LR733979.1, read as the reverse complement.
ATTGATGATCCCCGCGGTCGTCACGCCGCCATTCTTCATATGGCGCAACGCTGCCAGCGTGTCCGCGGTCTCACCCGACTGGCTGACGACCACCCCCAGCGTGTTCGGCAGCAATACGGGATCGCGGTAGCGGTATTCTGACGCCACATCGACTTCGACCGGCAGCCGCGCGAACTGCTCGATCCAGTATTTGCCGATCATCCCGACATAGCTGGCGGTGCCGCACGCGACGATCACCACGCGCTCGACCGTCGATAGATCGAATTCCATGTCGGGCAGCGCGACCTGCGCCTCGAGCGGACGCAGATACGAGCGCAGCGTCTGGGCGACGACCACCGGCTGTTCGTAGATTTCCTTCTGCATGAAATGGCGATGATTGCCCTTGTCGATCAGCGCACCGGTGATGCCCGACAGCGTGATCGGGCGATCGACGGGGTTGTTCTCGACATCGTAAACCTGCGTCTCGCCGGGGCGGATCACCACCCAGTCGCCCTCGTCGAGATAGGCGATGCGTTGGGTCAGCGGTGCAAGCGACAGCGCATCCGACCCCAGATAGCTTTCGCCATCGCCCTGCCCGACGACTAGCGGCGAGCCGAGCCGCGCGCCGATCAGCAGTTCGGGCTGATCCTCAAACAGAATCGCAAATGCAAACGCACCGTGAAGCCGTGGCAACACATCGCGGACCGCAGCAACCGGATCGCCGGTTTCGTCATAGGCGTGGTCGATCAGATGGGCGACGACTTCGGTATCGGTCTGGCTATGGAACGTGCGGCCATCGGCGACGAGTTCATCGCGCAACGCCTTGAAATTCTCGATGATGCCGTTGTGGATCACCACCACCCGCCCAGCCTGGTGCGGATGGGCATTGTCCTCGGTCGGTGCGCCATGCGTCGCCCAGCGGGTATGCGCGATGCCGATCGTGCCCGACAATGGTTCGTCGGCCAGCTTTTTCGCGAGATTGGCAAGCTTTCCAGGCGCCCTGCGCCGTTCGACCCTGCCGTCATGGATCGTCGCGATCCCGGCTGAATCATAGCCGCGATATTCGAGCCGCTTCAACCCGTCGAGCAGCCGATCGGCTACGTCTTCGCGCCCGAGAATACCAACGATACCGCACATGGATTAGCTACCCTTTTTCTTCGCGGTCATCGCGTCGCGGAACCGCTTTGCCCAGCCGGGCTTCGATTTCTGTTCGGGGCGGACGAGCGCGAGCGCGTCGGCCTCGACATCCCTGGTCAGCACCGATCCGGCGGCAACGATCGCACCCGCGCCAACGCTGACCGGTGCGACCAATGCCGAGTTCGATCCAATGAACGCGCCCTCGCCGATCACGGTCTGGTATTTGAAGAAGCCGTCATAATTGCAGGTGATCGTCCCCGCTCCGATATTTGCGCCCGCGCCAACCTCGGCATCGCCGATATAGCTCAGGTGATTGGCCTTCGCTCCCTTGCCGAGCGTGGCTTTCTTCACCTCGACGAAATTGCCGACCTTCGCTTGCTCGGCCAGCACCGCGCCGGGGCGCAGGCGCGCATAGGGACCGACTTCGGCATTCGCGCCAACGGTGGCGCCTTCGAGATGTGAGAAGGCGCGGATCGTCGCGCCATCGGCTATCGCCACGCCAGGGCCAAACACGACATTGGGTTCAATCACCACGTCGCGGCCGACGACCGTATCATGCGCGAACCATACGGTATCGTGCGCGACGAGGGTTGCCCCCTCGGCCATCGCCCGCGCGCGGCGAGCGGCCTGCCATTCGCCCTCCAGCGCGGCGAGTTCGCCGCGGCTGTTGACGCCGGTGACTTCGGTGGCCGACGTTTTGATGACGGCGGCATGTCGGCCCGCTTCGACTGCTAGCATGACGATATCGGGCAGATAATATTCGCCCGCCGCATTATCGTTACCGACTTTGTCAAGCAGCGCGAACAAATCGCGCGAAGCGACTGCCATCAAACCGGAATTGCAGAGCGTCTCCGCACGCTCGGCGTCCGATGCGTCCTTGTATTCAACCATGCGCGCGATGCGGTCGGAACCGGGATCGACGATCACCCGGCCATAAGCACCGGGATCGGCTGGCCGGAAGCCCAACACCACCGCGGCGGGCGCATCGCCGTCGTGCAGCCGGTCGAGCATCCGCCGCATCGTGTCCGCCGAAACCAAAGGCACGTCGCCATAGAGGATCAGAACATCGCCGTCGAAGCCTGTCAGCGCCGCCTCTGCCTGCGCGACCGCATGGCCGGTGCCGAGTTGCTCCGCCTGATGCGCGGTCAGCGCGCCGTGCGGGGCAACCGCCGCCTCCACTTGCTCGCGCCGTGCGCCAACCACGACCACCGTACGCTCGGGCGACAGCGACGCCACCGTATCAACCAGGTGCAGCAGCATCGGTCGCCCGGCGATCGGGTGCAGCACCTTGTGCAGATCGGATTTCATCCGCGTGCCCATGCCGGCGGCAAGGATGATGGCGGCGACTGGACGCGTGGACACTTATTCCTCCCGGACGTTCGCAGCGCCCTGCCATGTTTGGCTTGCGATTTCCATAGCTTCAACCGGGCGGACGATAGCCTTTACGCCACTTTGTCCACAGGTGCCGCGCGAGCATCGCCGGCGGCATCCGCAACCAGTGCGAGCGTAGATAAAAGGCCAGTTCGGTCAGCTTGCGCGTCTGCCGCCCCCAGCCGTCGCGAGCGGTGAGGCGGCGCAGGAAGATGCGGTCGAACATCGTCGGGCTTGTGGCATTGCCATACATCATTTCTCGCAATCGAAGCGCGCGGGCGACCTCACGCTCCAGCCCATGCAACCGCGCACGTTCGGCCAGCCGTGCCTCAAACCCCTCAGCCGCAAATTCATCGAGCAGGCAGTGGATATCCCACAAATTCCGTAATCCGCCCGCCAGATCGCCATCGGCGAACAGATGCGCGACCGAATGGCAGATCATGTCCGCCGGGTTCAGCACGCGCAGCCCGTTCTCCAGCGCCACGCTGTCGGCGATCAGCGCGTTTGCATCGGGTGTAATCCGAGCGGTCAGCGGCAATATGGTATGGTGCACGTCGATCATCCGATCCCGCTCGCGGTGGATCAGCGGCGGCAATTCGTGCATCCATTGGCGGTAATAGGCATCGTCATACGGGTCGGGCTTTACCCATTCCCATCCCGCCGCCAGCAGCGCAACCTCGACCGCATCGATCGCCGCGCGCGGGACCAGAATATCGAGGTCGCCAATCGACCGCCCCTGCCCGGCCTTCAATCCCGCGGCAACATAAGCGGTGCCCTTGAGCAGCACGACCGGCACGCCGAGAGGAAGAAGCGCGCGGCGGGCCATCTCCGCCTCCCAAAACGCCGCGGTGCGGCCCTGAGCGGCGGAGGCGCGGTGATCGGCGAGGATGCGTGCGACGCTGTCGGGCTTCGACAGGCCGTCGAGACGATGCGCGAGGGTGCCGACGATCTGCTCGGCACGCGCCGCGGCGATCAGGCCGGACCAATGCTCGGCGTCGAGGGTGGCGGCGATGGACGGGTCGCGCAGGACTTTAGATAGGAGGAGACCGGTCATTCCACCCACCCACCGTCACCCCGGACTTGTTCCAGGGTCCACTCCTCCATTTGAGAAGCCGGTACTTGTTGCACGGTGGACCCCGGAACAAGTCCGGGGTGACGGAGTGGGAAAAGGGTCACGCCAACTCCCTCCACAACCGCTCGACCAGCGCAACCGCCGCATCGGTATCGGGGTAATCGATCGCCCGCGCAGGCACGCGTTGCACCAGCGTCCTCAGCGCATCGAAACCGCGTTCGGCCATCGCAACATAATTGGTCGACGCCTGGGTCAGCCGCACGAAAATCTCGCTCGGCAGCACCGGGCGATCCTCACTCGCAAAGCCGAATCGCGGGAACAGGATCAGCGCGGGCTTTGCCGGCTCATCCATCGCCGCGATCGCCCGGGCGTCGGGGACGACATGACGGATATCCCCTTTTGGTGTCCCCGACAGCAACGGCCCGAACCGCGCGTTGGGCATCAATCGCTCGACCACACCGACGCTTTCGTTCTTCAAACTGACCAGCCGGGGAAAGCCATGGATCAACCCGGTTTCGGGATCGAGAAGCGCGAATTCGTCGCCCATGAAGCGCCAGCCGCGCGCCATCAGCAGCGTCGCCAACGTCGATTTGCCCGCACCCGACACCCCGGTCATCACCAGCGCCTTGCCGTCCTTCTCAACTGCCGATGCGTGGAGCAGCAGATAACGCCGCTGGGCCAGCGCCATCTGCAAATTCATCCCCATTTCCGCCGCCAGCAGGCCGAGGTTGACGGGCAAAGGCAGCGCGTCAGGAATAGTATAATCGCCTCCGATCATCACCGCGGGCCGCACGAACCGCCGCCATGGCCGCGCGGCGAACAGCCGCACGTTGAAATCGGCAATGCCGTCATCGGGCTTGGGGTAATCGCGGTAGAGATCGTCGAGCTGGTCGATCGGCGCGCGCCAATCGGAACCGACGCGAAAGCCAACGGGGCCGATGCGTAGCCGGGTGAAATATCTCATGCGCGGATCACGAGGCCGACATCGGCCAGTTCGTCGAGCCGCGCGGTCAACGCCTCCGGGTCCGGATCGCCCAGATCGAACCGTTCGGCCAACCGCGCAAGCAATGTTGCGACATCGCCCGGAGTCTCATCCAGAATTTCGATCAGTTCGGGTACCGGCGAGGCCACGACATGCGTCTGGCCCGACGCGCGGTGATAGATCAGCGTCATCGCATCGAGCGGAACGATTCGCAGGGTCGATAGGGGCACGCGCGCGTATCGCTTCTGCTTCCCCTCCGCCAATTCACCGTCCCCCTGATCACGCGCCAGCCCCCGATTAGCGGCAATGCGTGTGCAAGTGGTTTAGGGGGAACTGGGTGCCAGGGGAATCCTGTCGCTTACCACCGCAGCAAACGCGGGACGCTCAACCGCCCGATCGCCGCGCACAGGCCCAGCGCCAGCGAATACCACAGCGCGATATAATGTACCGAATCGCTGGGGCAGTGGAGGCTATAGGCAAAGGTCCCGAACGCACCCGCGCCCAGCCCGACTAGCCAGCCTGCACGACGCAGGTCGGTCACCGCGCCCTGCCGCAGCCAGAGGGTCAACGCAGCCCCGATCGCCAGACCGCCACCGACGCTGATGCCGATGCAATAGCGCGCGGTCTCGGCCGTCAGCACCGCTGCTGGGAACGCCTCTCCGCCGATCAGCAAGGCAACGCTGCTCAGCGGAAACAACGCCATAGCCGCCAGTGCCCAGCGCCAGCCGGTACGCTGTGGGCCGATCGCAGGCCGCGCGCTCGCCGCCACCGTCGCGATGGTGGCGATACCGAGCAACAACAGCGCACCGCCGCGCAGCAACACCATTTCGTCCGGTCGCCACCCCGCCACATCGGGGCGCAGGCCGACGCCGGCCGCCACCGCCAGCGTGACCGCCGCCGCCACGCCCAGCGCCATCGCCAGCCCGCGCATCGGCGCGATTCGCCGCACCGGGGTCAGCTCGTCGATCATCGCATCCAGTTGCAAGCCACTCATCCTCATTCGCTCTCGATCATCGCCGCGAGCCGTTTCAGCCCGCGATGCACATTCACTTTCACCAGCGATTCGGACTGGTGACAGCGCATCGACGCCTCGGCGACCGACAGCCCTTCGATCTTCACCAGCCGGATCGCCTCGGCCTGCCCGGAGGGCAGATGCGCGAACAGCCGATCGAGGCTGATCCGCGCGGCAATCGCTTCCTCACCGCTTGCCACCGCGATGTCGTCGGCCAGCATCGTTTCATCGGCACGGTAGGTACGCCGCAACTGATCGACCCAGCGATAGCGCGCGATCGCCGCCAGCCACGGCAAATAGGGTCGCGCGGGGTCATAGGTCGCGCGTTTGCGGTGGACCGACACCAGCGTGTCCTGGACCAGGTCGTCGACCGCCGACGGTGCGATCCGACGCGCGAAATAGCGCGCCAGCCACGTCCCCGACGCTTCCAGCACCGCGCGGTACGCCGCACGGTCGCCGCCCTGCGCCAATGCCATCAACCGGGCCAGATCGGGTTCGGTGGCACGCATGGTCGGCGGGGCAACTCCTGACGTCGGACGGCACGCATTCGGACGAGCGCGGCCCCAGGTTACAGCGCAAAATCATTTCGGTCGCGCTGTAACGCCGGTGCCGCGTTGCGCGAACCGATCGCCGGACAGCAACGTCCGCTTGTCAGGAGAACCCCCATGTCCCCGCTTCGTCTCGCCGCCGCGCTCGCCGCACCCTTCGTGATCGCCGCCCCTGCCGCGGCCGCCGAGTTCCAGAACTATACCCCGCAAGCCTTTGCCAAGGCGCAAGCGCAGGGTCGCCCGATCCTGATCGACGTCGCCGCGAACTGGTGCCCGGTGTGCGCCGCGCAGAAAAAGGCGCTGGAAAAGATCACCGCAGGCGGCGCGATGCCGAACCTGCTGATCCTTCGTGTCGATTTCGACAGCCAGAAGGATGTGTGGAAGAAGTTCGGCGCGCAGAAACAATCGACGCTGATCGCGTATAAGGGCCGCAAGGAGACCGGGCGCATGGCCTATGACGCCAGCGAAGCGAAGATCCGCGCGCTGCTCGCAACCACCGCATAACCGTGTCCGATGCGCTCAATCCGCTGCTGGGTTACGCAGCCGGTGTCCTGACCATCCTGTCGCCCTGCGTCCTTCCGCTCGTCCCTCTGGTGCTGGGGAGCGCGGCGCAGGCCAGTCGCTGGGGGCCGTTCGCGCTGGCGGGCGGGTTGGTCGCATCGTTCACCCTGGTCGGTTTCGCGGTCGCGACCGCCGGGGCATCCGTCGGGCTCGATGCAGAGCTGTTGCGGATGATCGGGGCAGCAGCGCTGGCGCTAGCCGGGCTGGCGCTGCTGCTTCCCCAGGCCCAACACGCCTTCGAGCGCGTCGCCGCCCCCGTCGCGGGCTGGGCGGGTGCGAAACAGCAGGGGCTGGAGCGTCACGGCCTGTGGGGTCACGCAGGCATCGGCGCGCTGCTCGGTCTGGTATGGAGCCCGTGCGTCGGGCCGACTTTGGGCGCCGCCACCATCCTCGCATCGCAAGGCCAGAGCCTGGGCGCGGTGGCCGGCGTGATGCTCGCCTTCGGGCTGGGCATCGCCAGCGTGCTACTGCTGATCGCGCTCGCCGGTCGTCAGGCGCTGATGAAGATGCGCGGGCGATTGATGGCTACGGGCAGCGGCGGACGGCGGGTACTGGGCGCGCTGCTGCTCGGTGTCGCCATCCTGATCGGTACGGGGCTGGACCGAGTCATCGAAAGCTGGGTGCTGGAAAACTCACCCGGCCGGCTGATCGCAGCGTCGGTCGCGCTTTAGACGCGCGCTCCGATCGCCGCTTCGACAGCGGCAAACCCCTCGACGCTCGCAGTGGCCAGATCGATGGGACGCCCACCCAGCGCATCGTCATGCGCGTTAAGCCAGGCGATCGCTTCGCCCGGTTCGCGCATCTTTTCCCAGGCGATCCGGGTGATTTGTCCCTGTCGCGCAACCGCGTCCGCAGGCATCAGGTTCTTCGTATAGGATTTGCGGAACGGGCGCCTGACCGGCTTGGTCAGATCCGTCTCGTCCGCCGCGACTTCGCTCAACGGCCCGACACGCTGCGCGGGCGCAGGCTGGTGCGCACGACTTCGCCGGTCAGGACGCGCTTGCCGAACGCCTTGGTCAGCGTCGCGGCATCGTCTCCGTTCATATAAACGACGCGCGTGCCACTGGGATGCAGCGGTTCGATCGCGCTGATCGCGGCCTTGTGCTTGGCCGACAGGGCCTCGACTTCTTCACGAGTGGCGGTGACGTTGATGGCGCGCGACATGGACGATTTCCTCCTAGCGGGATCGAAGAACGAAAAAACGAACCCATCGAAACAGGTCGGCTTTTGCGAATTTCGGAGCGGGAGCGCGGATCGTCTCTCAGGCGCGCCAGCTCATCGGGGACGGGGCACGATCCGTTCAATGTGGGGCCGACGACATCGTTTCGCAAGCGCTGCGAATTGCCCACCCCTCGTAATGCGCATCGATCCGCGGGCAGAACCAAGCCCGATGTTTGAGATCGCATCCCGCTTGGGCTAGCGCGAGCACGATGCGCGCCACTTATCAGCAATGGAGCCTGTGGATCGGCGACGGCACCGGCCTTCCCGACACGATCCTGCACCTTCACGCCGGAATGGCGATCTTCCTGATCGCGCGCGTGCTCAGCGGGCGGTCGCTGGGGAGTTGGCTGCCGATCACGATCGTGTTGATCGCCGCGTTGGGCAAGGAAGTGGCCGACCGTTTCGTCTATGGATCATGGCGATGGTACGACACGCCTTACGATGTGCTGGCGACGATGTTCTGGCCGACCATGCTATGGCTGGGCATCCGCATCCGCCCGCTGATCGAGCGTGCACAGGAACGGTTTCATCCCCATCATCCGGCGGAACCAGACGGGCCGTAACGGTAGCGAAAAGTCAGTATCGATCGCTATCCGCGCGGCATTTGCAGCGATGCGTAGCAGGTGAACCCGCTGGTCCCCGACTGGAGCCGCCGAATGTAATTGGTGTACGCTCGGCTGCGTTCGTAATCGGTGCCGGGCAACGTGCCGCCATTGAGCGCGACGCGCACTTCCTCGCCCTTGAACGCGCGGCCTGCGGGCGGCACCGCGCCTGCGGTGCCCGGCGGAACCAACGTGCCGTCCGCGGCAATGTAATTGCCCGCGCGGCCCGGATCGGGAACCGGAATCTCGCACGTCGAAACCGATGCCGCAGTCTGTGCCAGTGCCGGGCGGATCGATACCACCGCCGATGCGCTGACCGCACCCAGCATCAATGCGCGGCGCCCCATCTGGGGGGCTTCGCCTGATCGATCGACGGCATCGGGCTGGATTTCGGTCATGTTCGCCTTCTTTCATGGTCGCAAAGCCTTTCGCAACCGTGAATCATGGTTAGCGCCGCCGTCACGCGCGCACCCCCTACCCCCGCCCCGCGCTTCGCGATAACAGATGCGGCCATGAAGCAATTGTTCGGCCTGCGCGCGATGATCGCGCTGCTGCTCGTGGGGGTCAGTTCGGCGGCGGGGCTGTTGCTCGGCGCGCATGTCGATTCGGTGCTGATCGCACTGGTCGGCGGCGCGGCGGCGGTGCTGCTCGCCGCCGGCACCCGCGGCGACGAAGAGGAAGCCGCCCCGCCCCCGGTGCCTGCGCCGACCCCGCCCGGCAACGAACCGCGCATTGCGGATGCGATCGAGGCGATCGGAGAGCCCGTGCTGATCGTCGGCGACAACCGGGTATTGGCTGCAAATATGCCCGCACGCGCACTGCTGGGCGGGCACGTCATCGGAGAGGATGTACGCCTGGCGATCCGTCACCCCGCGGCAGCCGAGCGGCTGGTCACCGCACTCGACGGCGACGGCGATGCGTCAGTCCACCTGGTCGGGCTGGGCACCCGCGACCAGCGTTGGGAAATGCGGATGCGTGCGCTGCCGGGCGGGCGGCGGATCGTCCATCTGTCGGACAAGACCGGCGCCCATGCCACCGACAAGATCCGCATCGATTTCGTCGCCAATGCCAGCCACGAACTGCGCACGCCGCTCGCCTCGTTGCTCGGCTTTATCGAGACGCTGGGTGACGAGGCGGGTGACGATCCCGAGACGCGCACCCGGTTCCTGAAAGTCATGCACGACGAAGCGGTCCGGATGCAGCGACTGGTCGATGATTTGATGAGCCTGTCGCGAATCGAGGCGGAGAAATATCGCGAACCCGACCAGGCGGTCGATCTGGGAGCAATGATTGCGGCGCTCGCCTCCGAATTCGTCTCGACCCAGGGTGCGCGCGGTAGCGAAGTCGTCACCCGGCTTGATCCGGTGCCTGCGGTGAAGGGCGATTATCCCCGGCTGTCGCAATTGCTCCACAACATCGTCGGCAATGCGCTGAAATATGGCCGTGCGGGGACGCCAGTCACGATCCGGCTCACCCGCGACGGCCAGATGGCGCGGCTGGCGGTCACCGACGAGGGCGAGGGCATCCCGCCCGAACACCTGCCCCGGCTGACCGAACGCTTCTACCGCGTCGATTCGGGGCGTAGCCGCGCGCTGGGCGGGACCGGGCTCGGCCTGTCGATCGTCAAGCATATCGTCGAGCGCCATCGCGGGCGGATGGATATCCATTCGATCCCCGGAACCGGCACGACGGTGACGATCCTGTTGCCGCTCGATTCCGCCGCCTGATCGCGCCGCGGGAAGCGTCCACCGGAGCCACTGTCATCAAGACGTAACCTGATTGCAACAGAGGGGCGCCGGATCGGGTGCCACAGCGTGCCCCGACGGTTTCGAGTCTCACACGCCTTTTTCAGGGGATCGCTTCGATGTTCCGACCGCTGGCATTTGCCGCTCTCGCCACGCTCACCCTCACCGCTTGCGGCGGAGGCGGCGGCAGCCAGGCATCGCGCGATCAGTTGAAGGTCGTCGGCTCGTCGACCGTCTATCCCTTCACCACCGCAGTCGCCGAACAATTCGTCAATTCGCGCGGGTTGAAGGCGCCGGTGATCGAATCGACCGGCACCGGCGGCGGTATCCGCTTCTTTTGCGCAGGCGTCGGCCCGCAGCATCCCGATATGGCCAACGCATCGCGCCGCATGACGCCGAGCGAATTCGATCTGTGCGCGCAGAATGGCGTGACCGAGATCATGGAGGTCCAGGTCGGCCTCGACGGCATCGCGTTGGCCAACGCCACCGGCGGCCCGACCTTCAGCCTGACTCGCGCCGAGGTTTACCGCGCGCTTGCCGCCGAACCGATGGGCCAGCCCAATACCAGCAAAATGTGGTCGGACATCAACCCGTCGCTGCCCGCTATCCCGATCTCGGTGATGGGGCCGCCCTCGACCAGCGGCACGCGCGATTCGCTCGCCGAACTGATCATGCACCCGGGTTGCGAAGAGGCGTATCCGGAAGTGCTCGAAATCGAAAAGACCAACGAAGACCGTGCCGAGGAACTCTGCACCCGCGTCCGCGACGATGGCGTCTATATCGACTCGGGCGAGAACGATAACCTGATCGTGCAGAAACTCGTCGCCAACCCGAACGCGGTCGGCGTCTTCGGCTTTTCCTATCTTGAGGAAAATGCCAGCCGCCTGAAGGGCGTGACCGTCGATGGCGTCCAGCCAACCTATGAGACGATTTCGGGCGGTCAATATCCCGGCGCACGTCCGATGTTCATCTATGTCAAGAAACAGCATATGAAGGCCGTGCCCGGCATCCCTGAATTCCTGGCCGATTATGCCAGTGCATGGGGTGATGATGGGCTGCTGACGCGGCGCGGGATGATCGCCAGCGGTGCGGAGGCGCGCCAGCGTTCGCAGGGCATTATAGATGCGCAGACCGTGATCACGAAGGCCGATCTGGAGCAGTAAGGGGCGCTTTGTCCCTTCGCCCGTCCCCTTCGATTAAAGGCATCGAACCGAAGCCGTGAACATCTTCGCCCTTCTTTTTATGATCCTGGGCCTGGGCCTGATCGCGTGGCTGACGGCGCGGGCGCGCGCCGCCCGCTTCGCGCGCGTCGGCAATGCCAAGCGTCTGCATTCGCTGCCGGGCCAGCACGGCTGGTACGTCGCAACCTGGGCAGTCGTGCCCGCGCTGATCTTTCTGGTCGTCTGGGGATCGCTCAGCCCGTCGCTGGTCACCGAACAGGTGCTCCAGAGCCCGGCTGCGGCCCAGCTTCCCGCCTTCGGCTTCGAGCGCGACACCATCCTGGCCGAGGCACGCAGCATTGCCGAGGGTAGCAGCTACGGCGCCTTTTATCCCGAATCCGAAGCGCTTGCGCCCGCCTATGAATCGGCGATCGGCCGCTACAACTGGATGGGAACCGGGATCGCGCTGATCCTGGCCTTCGCATTCGGCCTGTTCGCCTATACCCGCGTCAAACCCGATTTCCGTGCGCGCACCCGCTTCGAACGCGCGGTGATGATTCTGTTGCTGGTCGCATCGCTGATCGCGATCCTGACGACGCTCGGCATCTTCCTGAGCCTGGTGTTCGAAAGCTTCCGCTTCTTCCAGATGGTGCCGATCACCGATTTCCTGTTCGGGACCAACTGGTCCCCTCAGGTCATCCGTGCCGACGATCCGGGCGAGACACTGGGCGCGGTGCCCTTGTTCTGGGGCACCTTCTTCATCGGCGCGGTGATCGCGATGCTGGTCGCGATCCCGTTCGGGTTGATGAGCGCGATCTATCTGACGCAATATGCGCCACCGCGCGTCCGCACCTGGATGAAGCCGATCCTGGAGATTCTGGCGGGCGTGCCGACGGTGGTTTACGGTTATTTCGCCGCGCTGACCGTGGCGCCCTTCATCCGCGATATCGCGGTGTCGTTCGGCTATACCTATGCATCAAGCGAAAGCGCGCTGGCGGCAGGGGTCGTGATGGGGATCATGATCATCCCGTTCGTGTCGTCGATGGCCGATGATTCGATCGCCGCAGTGCCGACCGCAATGCGCGACGGGAGCCTGGCGATGGGTGCCACCACGTCGGAGACGATCAAGAAAGTGCTGCTGCCCGCGGCACTTCCCGGCGTGGTCGCAGGCATTCTGCTCGCGGTCAGCCGGGCGATCGGCGAGACGATGATCGTCGTCATGGCCGCGAGCGGCGCGGCGACGATTTCGCTCAATCCGTTCGAAAGCGCGACCACCGTCACCAAACAGATCGTCGATCTGCTGACCGGGGAAACCGCGTTCGACAGCCCGAAGACGCTGGCGGCGTTCGCGCTGGGCCTGACCCTGTTCATGATCACCTTCGTCCTCAACATCGTCGCGCTGCGCGTCGTCAAGAAGTACCGCGAAGCTTATGAGTGAGAGCATCGTCCCGCAGCTGCCGACCGGCCCGCAAGAGCCGACGGCACGCGCACCGACCGACTGGAAGACCGGCGTTATGCAGAAGCGCATTCGTGCGCGCTATGCCAAGGAACGCCGCTTCCGTTTCTGGGGGCTGGCCGCGGTCGTCGGGTCGGCGGGGTTCCTGGCATTCCTGCTCGTCACCATGTTGTGGCAGGGCATTGGCGGGTTCCAGCGCACCGAAATCGCGCTGCCGATCGACTTCCCGGCGCTGGCGCTGGAAGTGTCGCCGGACCAGCTTGACGATGCCGGCGCCGATCTGGCGCTGGCGAGCGCGGGTTTGCAGGAACAGGTCAGCGTCGCCGCCGTCGCCGCGTTCGGGCCGGAGGGTGCCAGCTATATCTCCGAAAGCGCCTGGATTGCCGTGCGCTCGGCGATCAAATCCGATCCCTCGATCCTGACGAAGCGGGTGTCGATCGACGTGCCCGCATCGTCGGCGATCGCGTTGGCCGCCGATGGTGACGGCAACGATCCGCAAGCGACGCAGGACGCCGCACGACTGAATGCCGCAGGGGTGCTGAGCAACGGGTTCAACGTGGATTTCCTGACCGGTTCCGACGCCACCGATCCGACCGGGGTTGGCATCTGGGGTGCGCTCAAAGGATCGCTGCTGACGATGCTGATCACGCTGCTGATCGCGTTCCCGATCGGCGTGTTCTCCGCCATCTATCTCGAGGAATATGCCCCCAAGAACCGCTGGACCGACTTGATCGAGGTGTCGATCAACAACCTGGCGGCCGTGCCTTCGATCATCTTCGGCCTGCTCGGGCTTGCGGTATTTCTGTCCTTTATGGGGCTACCGCGTTCGGCCCCTCTGGTTGGCGGCATGACGCTGGCGCTGATGATCATGCCCGTCATCGTCATCGCCGGGCGCAACGCGATCAAATCGGTGCCGCCGTCGATCCGCGACGCCGCACTCGGTATCGGTGCCAGCCGTATCCAGGTGGTATTCCATCACGTCCTGCCGCTGGCGCTACCGGGCATCCTGACCGGCACGATCATCGGCATGGCGCGCGCACTGGGTGAGACCGCACCGCTGCTGATGATCGGGATGCGCGCTTTCATCGCGACGCCGCCGGGCGGGGTGTTCGATCCTGCGACCGTGCTGCCGGTCCAGATTTTCCTTTGGTCCGATCAGGTCAGCCGCGGATTCGTCGAGAAGACCTCTGCCGCGATCATCGTGCTATTGGTGTTCCTGCTCGCGATGAATGCCGTCGCCATCTATCTTCGCAACCGCTTCGAGACTCGCTGGTAATGAATGAAATGATCCACAACCCGCCGGCCGCGGAAGCGCCCCAGCCGGTGACGCATCCCAAGATGCAGGCGCGCGGCGTCAATGTGTTCTATGGCGACAAGCGCGCGATCAAGGACGTGTCGATCGACGTCGACATGGACAATGTCGTCGCCTTCATCGGACCCAGCGGCTGCGGAAAATCGACCTTCCTACGCACGCTCAACCGCATGAACGACACCATCCCGATCGCGCGTGTCGAAGGCGATATCAGCCTGGACGGAGAGGACATCTATTCGTCCGACATGGACGTGGTCCAGTTGCGCGCGCGTGTCGGCATGGTGTTCCAGAAACCCAATCCGTTTCCCAAGTCGATCTTCGAAAACGTCGCCTACGGCCCACGCATCCACGGGCTGGCGGGATCGAAAGGCGATCTCGACCGCATCGTCGAACAGTCGCTGCGCCGCGCCGGACTGTGGGAAGAAGTGAAGGATCGGCTGGAGGATTCGGGCACCGCCTTGTCGGGCGGGCAACAGCAGCGGCTGTGCATCGCGCGTGCCATCGCGGTCGATCCCGAAGTCATCCTAATGGACGAACCCTGCTCGGCGCTCGATCCGATCGCGACCGCAAAGATCGAGGAACTGATCCACGAACTGCGCGGCAAATATGCGATCGTAATCGTGACCCACAATATGCAGCAGGCGGCGCGCGTCAGCCAGAAGACCGCGTTCTTCCACCTCGGCCATCTGGTCGAATATGGCGACACGTCTGAGATTTTCACCAATCCGCGCCAGGAGCGGACCAAGGATTACATCACCGGCCGTTACGGCTGAGGATCGGGACAAGATAATGAACGAGCATACGGTAAAGGCGTTCGACGAGGATATCGGCCATCTGCGTGGCCTGCTCGCGCAAATGGGCGGACTCGCGGAACAAGCGATCGACAATGCGATGGACGCGTTGAAGCGCCACGATCTCGACGCGGCAGCCGCAGTCGTCGCGGGCGACAAGCGGATCGACGTGCTGGAGGCCGAAGTCGAACGACTTGCGGTCCGCCTGATCGCACTGCGCGCCCCGATGGCCGACGATCTGCGCGAAGTGGTCGCCGCACTCAAGATCGCCAGCGTGCTCGAACGTATCGGCGATTATGCCAAGAACATCGCCAAGCGAGTCAAGGCGATCGACGGCCGGAACGTGATCGAGCCGCTGTCGCTGCTTCCCGCAATGGCGACGATGGCCAACGATATGGTCCGCGACGTGCTGAACGCCTTCGCCGCGCGCGATGCCGATGCGGCGCGCCGGGTGTGCGAACAGGACCGCGCGGTCGACGATTTCTACAATTCGATCTTTCGCACGCTCGTCACCTTCATGATGGAAAACCCGGCCTCGATCAGCCAGGCGGCGCACATGCTGTTCATCGCCAAGAATCTGGAACGCGTCGGCGATCACGCCACCAACGTCGCCGAGATGGTCTATTACACCGCGACCGGCGAGCATCTGGGCGACCGCGACCAGGGCGATGTCATCGATCCCTTAAAAAGGTAAGTGAAGATGCAGGCGAGAATGTTGCTGGTCGAGGATGACGCGGCGCTCGCCGAACTCCTCACCTATCATTTCAAGCGCGAGGAATTCGCGGTCACCCACACCTCCGACGGCGAGGAAGCGTTGTTGCTTGCCAAGGAAGCGACCCCCGACATCGTCCTGCTCGACTGGATGGTGGAAGGGCTGTCGGGCCTCGAAGTCTGTCGTCGCCTGCGCCGGATGCCCGAGACCGCCAACATCCCGATCATCATGCTGACCGCGCGCGGCGAGGAAGAGGATCGGGTGCGCGGGCTGGAGACGGGTGCCGACGATTACGTCACCAAACCCTTTTCGCCACGCGAGCTGGTCGCCCGCGTCCAAGCGGTGCTGCGGCGTGTGCGCCCGGCGCTGGCGGGCGAGCAGCTAAGCTATGCCGACATCGAAATGGACACGGTCGGGCATAAGGTGAAGCGCGGCGGCAAGACGCTGCAACTCGGCCCCACCGAGTTTCGGCTGCTGAAGCATTTCCTCGAGCATCCCGGCTGGGTCTTTTCGCGCGAACGGCTGCTCGACGCGGTCTGGGGGCATGGTTCGGACATCGAGCTTCGCACCGTCGACGTCCATATCCGGCGGCTTCGAAAGGGCATCAACATCGACGGCACGCGCGATATTATCCGCACCGTGCGATCGGCTGGATACGCCCTGGATTCGGGGGACTGAGGCCTGGCGGCGACCAGTCGTTACGCATCCGAGGGAAAGATTCGTCGCTCCGCTCGTTGAGGGGGCCAGCGCAACTGCGTTGTCCCCGTAACGAATTCAGGAGTTACGCCATGAAATTGCTCGCTTTAGCCGCCGTTCTCGCGATGGGCGCCCCCGCACTCGCCCAGGATATGCCCGAACAGGACACGATGACCGAACAGGACGGGACGATGAATCCGGCCCCCGGCACGACGGCGCCTCCACCGCCTGCAGCACCGGGCGCTCCGATGGATGCGCCGACCGCGTCTCCCGCCGATGCGGCGATGCCCGCACCCGCCGCTCCGCCCGCTTCCGCGCCGATGGCCGCGGCCCCGGCAGGCGACCCGGTCGGGGGGTATCAACCCGCCACCCCGCCGCTGTCGGGTACGCCGATGGCAGGTCAGCAGGTTATCTTTCAGCCCGGCCCCTCGCCGGACCAGGCCTATCCGGCCCCCGCGCCTCTCGCCGAATATCCGGTGTGCAAGCCGGGTCAGACCGACAAGTGTCGCAATCGCGGCGGTCAGTAACGCACGACCGGCGCGCCGATAGATCAGCGGGGTGCCCGGAGAGGTGCCCCGCTTTTTTTGTGCGCGAAACTCGCTTAGGAAGCCCCCAAACATCTTTGGGAGCGCCAGCATTATGTCCATCCGTTTCGACAACCGCGTCGCGATCATCACTGGCGCAGGCGGCGGACTGGGCCGTGGCTATGCACTCGAACTGGCACGGCGCGGCGCGAAGGTCGTGGTCAACGATCTGGGCGGATCGCGCGACGGCACCGGCCATTCGGATGCCGCACTGAAAGTCGTCGAGGAGATCGAAACGCTGGGCGGCGAAGCAATGGCGAACGGCGGCAACGTCACCGATTACGGCCAGATGGTCGAGATGGTGGCCAAAGCCAAGGAGCGCTTCGGCACCGTCCATGTCCTGATCAACAATGCCGGCGTGCTGCGCGACAAGAGCTTCGCCAAGATGGAGCCCGAGGATTTCAAATTCGTCGTCGACGTTCATCTGAACGGATCGGCGAACTGCACCAAGGCGGTGTGGGACACGATGCGCGACCAGAATTACGGTCGCATCCTGATGACCGCATCCTCGACCGGCCTGTTCGGCAATTTCGGCCAGGCGAATTACGGCGCAGCCAAGCTCGGCCTCGCCGGGCTGACCAAGACGCTGTACCTTGAGGGCGCGAAATATAATGTCCGCGTCAACACGATCGCGCCGGTCGCGGGCACGCGCATGACCGAGGACATTTTCCCCGAAGCCGCTTTCGCGCTGTTCAACCCCGAATCGGTCGCCCCCGCCGCACTGTATCTGGTGTCTGAGGACTCCCCCACCAACGCCATCGTCGGCGCGGGCGCAGGCGTGTTCCACGCAACCTATGTGACGATGACCAAGGGCGTGCGGCTCACGGGCGACGACCTGACACCCGAAGGAATCGCCGCGCATTGGGAACAGATCACCGACCGTTCGGGAGAGATCGTGCCTCAATCGGGCGGCGAACAGGCCCAAGTGATCTTCGGGCATTTGCAGGGCTGATTCTCCGTCTTCCCCTCCCGTTCGTTTCGAGCAAAGTCGAGAAACGTGATTTTAGAGCCTGCCCAGCGTTTCTTGACGTCGCTCGAAACGAACGGGAATAGGGCTACGCCGGGTGTATTGCCTGAATAAACCACCCCTGCTATACCGGCCCTCCACAGGGAGGACATCATGTATAGCGAAAGCGATCTGAATGCGGCGGTGGAGGCGGGGGTCATCCCCGCCGCGACCGCCGATGCATTCCGAAACCACATCGCCGCGTCGCGCAGCACGCCTGCGGTCGACGAAGAACATTTCAAACTGCTGACCGGTTTCAACGACATCTTCGTCGCGGTTGCGCTGGCACTGGTGTTGTTCGCGATCGCGCAGGTCGGCGGCTCGATCACCGAAGCGCTGGCGGGGGCAGGCGTTGCGGGGGCAAGCTGGTTCCTGGCGGAATATTTCACGCGCAAACGCCGCATGGCGCTGCCTTCCATCCTGTTGCTGCTCGGCTTCGTCGGTGGCGTGGCGGGCACGCTGGTCGGGGCGATCGTCGCGATCAATCCAGACCTACCCGAGCGTGTCGATGCCATCATCGTGGCGGGGATCGCACTCGTCACTGCGGGCGCGGCCTGGCTGCACTGGAAGCGGTTCATGGTGCCGATTACCGTCGCCGCAGGCGCAGCCGCACTGGTCGGCGTCCTGATCGGCCTGGTCAATTTCGCGGTGCCGGGGCTGGAGTCGGGCAATTGGCCGATCGTCCTGCTCGGCGGGCTCGGCGTGTTCGCACTCGCGATGCGCTGGGACTTGTCGGACCGGGAGCGGCGCACGCGGCGCTCGGACGTCGCCTTCTGGCTGCATCTGGCAGCTGCCCCGCTGATCGCGCATCCGATCTTTCAGATGCTGGGCGTATTCGACGCGCAGATCGGCGGCGGAGTCGCGGTGCTGGTGCTTGCGCTCTACATATTCTTCGCGTTAGTCGCGTTGGCGATCGACCGGCGCGCGTTGCTCGTCTCGAGCCTCGCTTACGTGCTCTACGCGCTCTACGCGCTGTTTCAGCAGGCAGGCGCGCTGGAGTTGGGCGCGGCGTTTACCGGCCTCGTGATCGGATCGGCACTGCTGATGCTGTCGGCGCTGTGGCAGACGATCCGGCGTGCGGTCGTCGGGATGCTGGGGGATATGGGCAATCGCCTGCCCCCGGTTGCGCAAGCGGTTTAACGACACCCTCCCCCGTTCGCGCTTTTCGAAACGCGAACGGGGTTTGGGGTAAAGCGCTCAGCTCTTGAGCATGCCTCTAATGAAGCCGATCAGCCCGGTCTGGCGCGATCGCTTCAACCGTTCCGACGATAAAATGGTCTTCACCTTCTGGAAGCATTCTTCGACATCGTCGTTGACCAGCACATAGTCGTACCCGTCCCAGTGGCTGACCTCGTTCGCAGCGCGCGCCATCCGCGCTTCGATCACGGCCTGCGAATCGGTCGCGCGCTTTTCCAGCCGCTCACGCAGGATCGGCATCGACGGCGGCAGGATGAACACCCGGACCACGTCGCCACCCTTTAGCTGGAATAATTGCTGAGCGCCCTGCCAGTCGATATCGAACAACACGTCCTGCCCCGCCGACAGCATCTCCTCTACCTGCGCGCGCGGCGTGCCGTAGCGGTGGTCGAAGACATGCGCCCATTCGAGGAATTCGTGATTGGCGACCGATTCGCGGAAGGTTTCCAGATCGACGAACTGGTAATCCTTGCCATCGACTTCGCCGGGCCGGATCGGCCGTGTCGTCGCCGAAACCGACATGCCCAGCGTCGGATCGGACGCCAGCAGCTTTCGCGCGATGGTCGATTTTCCCGCGCCCGACGGCGAGGAAAGGATGAACAACACCCCACGGCGTTTGAATCCGTGCGGGTCGGTTTCGGGGATGGCGGCCATGCCGCGCTAGTGGCGCGACCAAGCCCCCCGCGTCAAGCGCGAGGGGCGGTGTCCGGAATTATTGAAGCCGAAACGTGGTCGGCAGATCAGACCCGCGGCGTGCGGCCCTTGCCCTTGCGACGGTCATAGGCCTTTTTGGCCAAATAGCCGCCGCCCAGGATCAGACCGAGCGGCCCCATACGGCGCATCGCGCTCCCGGCGAGCCAGCCCAGTGCGGCACCCTTGGTCCCACCCGATCCGTCACGGCGATCCATTTCGCGTCCGACCAATGCGCCGATGATCCGTCCGAACATGCTCGTTTCCCTTTCAGAATGACTTGGGCTCGATAGCGCGCGGATCGGGGGAAAGTTCCCGCAAGCGCCCCCCCGCGCACAAGGAGAAGTCGCCGCGATCACACTCTACCGTTTGTCCTGAGTAGCCATCGAGTAGCGGCGTTAGCCGCGTATCGAGAGGGCGTATCGAAGGAGGCCAAGCACAGCGCCAAACCCGTACTTCACACGAGCCCTCGATACGTCCCTTATGGGGCTACTCGATCTCTACTCAGCACGAACGCAATGTTTGAAGTGGCGACCTACGCCCCCGTCGCCCAGCCCTTCACCCGGCTTTCCACCACCGCAAGCGGCGCAGAGCCCCCCAGCAAAACCGCGTCATGGAAATCCTTGAGCACGAAGCGCGGCCCCATCGCCGCCTTCGCTTGCTCGCGCATCCGGGCAATCTCGGTATGGCCCAATTTGTAACTGGTCGCCTGGCCTGGCCAGACGATGTAGCGGTCGATTTCTCGTTCGGTCTCGCCCGGCGCCTGGCCGGTGACGTCGATCATGTAATCGATCGCCTGTTGCCGTCCCCAGCCCTTTGCATGGAGCCCGGTATCGACGACGATCCGCGCGGCGCGCCACAGGAACGCCTGAAGGTAACCGATCTTGCCCAGCGGATCGTCGGCATATTCGCCGATCTCGTCGCCCAGTTGCTCGGCATAGAGTGCCCAGCCCTCATTATAGGCGGAGAAGCCCATCAGCGTGAATAGCAGCGGCGATGTGCCCGCCGACTGTTCCTGAACGGTCGCCCCGGCAAGCAGATGCCCCGGCACGCCTTCGTGATGGGTCAGCGTCGCCAGGCTCCATTTGGGCCAGTTGTTCATGTCCGACAGGTTGATGAAATAGGTGCCGGGCGTGGAGCCATCGATCCGCCCGCTGCGCGCATAGGCGCCCGGTGCGCCGAGTTGGGTCTCGACCGGCACGCGTTCGACCGTCATCGCGCTCTTGGGCGGGCGGTTGAACACTTCCCCCATGCGACCGCGCAGATGCGTCATGCGCGCGCGGATATCGGTGAGACACTGCTGCCGCCCGGCATCGGTGTTGGGATAGAGGTGCTGCGGGTCTTTCCCCAGCACCATCAGCCGCGCCCCGACGCTGCCCTTGGTCAGTCCCTGCGCCTTGAGCAGCGCGTCGGCCTGCGCACTGAGTTCGGCGACCTGTTCCAGGCCGACCGCGTGCGCGGCCTCTGCATTGAGCGAAGTCGTCGTGTGCCACGCCAGGCAATCGTCATAGAAGCGCGCGCCATCGGGTAGCGTGGAGACGCCGGTCCCGCCCGGCTTGGCTTTGAGCGCCACCAGCAACTCGCTTTGCCGGGCCAGCGCCCGCATCAGCCGACCATCGACGATCGCAGAAGCGCGGGTGCCCCAGTCGCCTGCCACCCCGGCCTTGGCGGTCTTTTCGACCAGCGCCTGCACGAGCCGCGACTGATCGCCGCGTTGCTCGGCCAAACTACTGGTCTGCTGAATCGTCTTGTCGAGGATGAAATCGGGCGGTGCCACGCCCGTTCCGGCATCGCCCGCGATCCGGTCGCATTCCTGCTCGACCAGCCGCGCAAACCCATCGAGCCGCGCCACATAGGCCTCGGCATCCTTCGCGTTAGCGATGGTGTGCGAATCGATCAGCGTGTTGGGCACCGACTGATAGGCACCGGTAAGCTGGCTGACGACATAGGGCACCGGATAGCCAAACCCGCCATAGCCGCCGTATCGGTTGCGAACGAGCCGCGACGCGACGTCGGTGGTCCACTGAATGGTCTGGAGTTGCTCGCGCGACGAAGGATCGAGCCCGTCGGCATCGAACCCGGCAAAGGTCGGCTGAGCCTTGGCGAATACGCTCAGCACGTTGAACCGCCCGGCAGGCGACCCGTCCGCAATCTGTGATTTGAGCGCCGCGCGCGCGCCAGTATCGAGCCCGCGTCCGGTCGCGCCCGTCGGATTCACTTGCAGAACCTGTTCGGCCAGTACCGCGAATTGCGCTTCCAACGATCCTTGCGCGCCGTAGGCAAATGCACGCGAAGGAAGCGCGGCCAGTGCGGTTGCGCCTAGCGAGGATGCGATGAACTGCCTGCGGTCGAACAAGAAAAAACCTCCCGAAATGCGTTGATTTGGGAAGGGTAGAGGTCATGGCGTCAGCGCGCAATCATTCGTCGCGCGCAGGTCTCGGCTCATCGCCGCCGGTCACCGCATCGCCCAGCCGGTCGGCACCTTCGCTGATCCCTTTTAGCACCAGCCAGCCGACCGCATAGGTAAACGCGATGGGGGCCACGACCTTGATCAACCCGCCGACGATCGCGCCCTTGATCGCGCCATCCGCAGCTGAATCGTCGCCGCTCGATGCATCCAGCGCGCCGCCCAGCAGCGCGCCCCATTTGATTCCGACCATGATTAAAACTCCCCGATTGGTTTGACCGAGAAGCGAAGCGCGCGCCGCTTAGTTCCCGGCCGCCTCTTTCCCGACCATCGCTTCCGGGCGCACCAACCGGTCGAACGTCGCCTCATCGACCAGCCCCAGCGCAATCCCCGCCTGTTTGAGCGTCAGCCCTTTTTCATGCGCATGTTTCGCGATCTTCGCTGCGTTATCGTACCCTATTTCGGGTGCAAGCGCCGTAACCAGCATCAGCGAGCGATCGACCAACTCGGCGATACGCGCGCGGTTGGGTTCGATCCCCTCGACACAGCGCTCGGCAAAACTGTCGATGCCGATGCTCAGCAATTCGATCGAACGCAGCACATTCGCGCCGATCAGCGGCTTGAAGACATTGAGCTGCAAATGGCCCTGCAAGCCGGCGATCGTCACGGCGACATGGTTGCCCATCACTTGCGCTGCGACCATCGTCAGCATCTCGCACTGGGTCGGGTTGACCTTACCCGGCATGATCGAGCTGCCGGGTTCGTTGGCAGGCAAGTCGATCTCGCCCAGTCCCGACCGCGGGCCGGAGGCGAGCAGGCGAATATCGTTAGCGGTCTTGGTCAGCGCGACCGCCAGCGTGTTGAGCGATCCCGACAATTCGACCAGCGCCTCATGCCCGGCAAGCGCCGCGAATTTATTCTGCGCAGGCACGAACGCGATGCCGGCCAGCGCCGCCAGCTCGGCCGCGACATCGACGTCGAACCCGTCCGGCGCGTTCAGCCCAGTGCCGACCGCGGTGCCGCCCTGCGCCAATTCCAGCACATCGTCCTCAATCACTTCCAGCCGCACCAGGCAATCGGACAATTGCCGCTCGAATGCGGAAAATTCCTGCCCCAGCGTCAGCGGCGTGGCGTCCTGCAAATGGGTGCGCCCGATCTTGACGATGTGCTCCCATGCAATGCTCTTGTCGAGCAAAGCGCCCGCCAGCCGCTCGATCGCCGGGAACAGCGTGCGTTCCAGCGCGATGGCGGTGGCGACGTGGATCGCGGTCGGGAAACTGTCGTTCGACGATTGCGCGCGGTTGACATCGTCATTGGGGTGGACCGGCGACTTGCCGCCGCGGGTGCCGGTCAGGATTTCATTGGCGCGCCCCGCGATCACCTCGTTCACATTCATGTTGGTCTGGGTGCCGCTGCCCGTTTGCCAGATGACGAGCGGGAACTGGTCGTCGAGCTTACCCGCCACGATCTCTGCCGCCGCCGCCTCGATCGCGTCGGCCTTTCCCGCATCCAGCCCGTGCCGACGGTTCACGCGCGCCGCCGCCTGTTTCACCAGCGCCAGGCCGTGGACGATGCCGATCGGCATGCGTTCGTGCGGGGGAAAGGGGAAGTTGGCGATCGAGCGCTGGGTCTGAGCGCCCCAATAGGCGTCGGACGGGACGTCGATCGGGCCGATCGAGTCGGTTTCGGTGCGGGTGGTCATTTTGCGGCTCCTCGTCATCCCGGCGCAAGCTGGGCGGCGAAACCAAAGCTGGGATATTCTTCCGACAACGCAAGCCCCAAGCGTCATTCCCGCGCAGGCGGGAATCCATAGACGCAACGTGGCGACACTATATTCGATGGTCCGGACAATATGGATTCCCGCCTACGCGGGAATGACAGAAAGAAGCGTCTATTTCTTCCGCTTAAAATCGACAGCCACCACGTTGGAGCCATCCTCACTTTTGGCAATCGGCTCGTCATTTTCGGCCGCATCGTGATGGGGTTCTTCCTCGGCGTCGTTCGCCTGAAAACGCAGCTCGAAGTTCACCGCCGGATCGTGGAAACCGGTAATCGCGGAAAACGGGATGTTCAACATCGACGGCACTTGGTTGAAGCTCAATCCCACCGAGAATTTGGCTTCTTCGACCTTCAAATCCCAATAGCGGTGCTGGATGACGATCGTCATTTCGTCGGGAAACCGTTCGATCAGGCGCTCGGGGATATCGACCCCGACTGCCTGCGTCTTGAACGTGATGTAGAAATGATGCGTGCCGGGCAGCGCGCCTGCGGATTCGATCTGTCGCAGCACGCGGCCGACGACGGCGCGCAATGCCTCCTGCACGATCTCGTCATAGGGAATCAGGCTGTCGGGCAGGTTTTCGCTCATGCCCCCGTAGCTAAAGACTGCACGCCGCGCGTCAAGCTGTGCAGATGCCGTAATGCTTGGCAGCAAGCGGCACCGGCCCGCTCCCCCACCCGACCACCCAATCAGGATACGCTGTGGGTGGTCGGGTGGGAGCGGCCGGTCGGCCATGCCCCCGGCATGGCCTGAACAGCGCGGGGCGCTGTTCACCTGCTGCTGGGCCGGTGCCGCCAGAATGCGTCTCAACGCATTCTCGAATGACTCCCAACCAAGCAACGCTTCATTGCGCCGCCCGGCGTCCACGCTATGTGGGGCACATGCGCACCGCCACCGTCACCCGCAATACCGCCGAAACGGCGATCGACGTCACCGTCAACATTGACGGGACCGGCCAATATTCGATTTCGACCGGCATCGGCTTTCTCGATCACATGGTCGAACAATTGTCGCGTCACTCGCTGATCGACATCGAGATGAAGGTCGAGGGCGACCTGCATATCGACCAGCATCACACGGTGGAGGATTCGGCGCTCGCGCTGGGCGAGGCTGTGGCGAAAGCGCTCGGCGACAAGCGCGGCATTCGCCGCTACGGCGACGCCCTATCGCCGATGGACGAGACGCTGACGCGCGTCGCGCTCGACATTTCGGGTCGGCCTTACCTCGTCTTCGACGTCGAATTCAGCCAGCCCCGATTGGGCGAGATGGATACCGAGATGTTCGAACACTGGTTCCACAGTTTCGCGCAGACCGCCGGGCTGACGCTGCACGTCGAAACGCTCCACGGCAGCAACAACCACCATATTGCCGAGGCGGCGTATAAGGGCCTGGCCCGGTCGCTTCGCACCGCCGTCGAGATCGACGCGCGCAAGGCCGATGCGATCCCGTCGACCAAAGGCGTGCTGTAATGTCGATCCGCCCGATGGCGCCCTGCACGCTGGTGCTGCTGACCTATATAAAGCCGATCGAGGAAATCGATCGCCTTCGCCCCGCGCATGTCGAATGGATCGAACGCGCGATGGACGAGGGCGTGATGCTGCTCGCCGGGCGGCGCACGCCCCCGACCGGCGGCGTGCTGCTGTTCCGCGGCATCCCCGACATGGTCGAGCCGGTGGCCAAATCCGATCCGTTCGTGGTCGAAGGCGCGGCGACGATGGAACTCGTCTCCTTCACCGCAAGCTTTGCCGCCGATGCGATGGACGGGCTGTTCGAGTGACCCTGGCGCTGATCGATTACGGCGCGGGCAATCTTCATTCGGTCCACAACGCGCTGAAGGCGGCGGGCGGGGACGCGACGATCACCGCCGATGCGGATCTGGTCGCGCGCGCGGACCGCATCGTCCTTCCCGGCGTCGGCGCGTTTGCCGCGTGCATGGCGGGGCTGTCGGCTATCCCCGGCATGGTGGAGGCGTTGCGCGCCCGCGTGCTCGCCGATGGCGTGCCGTTTCTGGGGGTGTGCGTGGGGATGCAGTTGCTAGCCGACGAAGGCCATGAGCATGGCGTGACCCCCGGCCTGGGCTGGATTCCGGGCAAAGTCGTGGCGCTTACTCCCGCCGACCCAACCGCGCGCGTCCCGCACATGGGCTGGAACGACGTGGTGCCCACCGCGCCGCACGCGCAGGTCGAACCGGGCGAAGCGTATTTCCTCCACAGCTACCATTTCGACGCTGCCGATCCGGCTCAGGTCATCGCGACCACTGATCATGGCGGTCCGGTCGTGGCCGCGGTCGGCCGCGACAACATCTTGGGCGTCCAGTTCCACCCCGAAAAAAGTCAGCGCTACGGGATCGCGCTGCTCGAAAGGTTCCTGGCATGGCGGCGCTGACCATCTTCCCCGCGATCGACCTGAAACAGGGTCAGGTCGTCCGGTTGGCAGAGGGCGATATGGATCGCGCAACCGTTTATGGCGACGATCCGGCGGCACAGGCGGCGGCCTTCGCAGCGGCGGGCGCGGATCATCTGCACGTCGTCGATCTCGACGGGGCGTTTGCCGGCCAGTCGGTGAATGGCGATGCGGTCGCCGCCGCGATCCACGCCTTTCCGGGGCGCATCCAGGTCGGCGGCGGCATCCGGAATCGCGATCAGGTCGAACGCTGGCTCGAATTGGGCGTGGCGCGCGTGGTGATCGGCACCGCAGCGTTGACCGATCCCGATTTCGTCCGCGAGGCGGCAGCGGCTTATCCCGGCCAGATCGTTGTCGCGGTCGATGCGCGCGACGGGTTCGTCGCAACCCAGGGTTGGGCGGACGTGTCGGACGTCTCCGCGATCGAACTGGCCAGGCGGTTCGAGGATGCGGGCGTGGCGGCGCTCCTGTTCACAGATGTCGGGCGCGACGGGCTGCTCAAGGGCTGCAACGTCGAAGCGACGGTCGCGCTCGCCCGCGCGATCGCGATCCCGGTGATCGCCAGCGGCGGCGTTGCGGGGATCGAGGATATTCATGCGCTCGTCCCGCATGTCGACGACGGGATAGAAGGCGTGATTACTGGGCGGGCGCTGTACGACGGACGGCTCGATCTGGCCGAAGCGGTTCGGGTGGCGCGAGGGTGATCTCCACACGCTTTACCCCTCCCCCGTTCGTTTCCAGCGAAGTCGAGAAACGTGAACCGGACGTTTGCGTCACGTTTCTCGACTTCGCTCGAAACGAACGGATACGGAAGGCCCGCCCATGACCGTCCGCGCGCGCGTCATCCCCTGTCTCGATGTCGCCGATGGCCGCGTGGTGAAGGGCGTAAATTTCGTCAATCTGCGCGACGCAGGCGATCCGGTGGAAATCGCCCGAGCCTATGACGCGGCTGTTGCGGACGAACTCTGCTTCCTCGACATCTCCGCCAGCCACGAAGGGCGCGGGACGCTGATCGATCTGGTGCGTCGCACCGCGCAGGTCTGCTTCATGCCGCTGACCGTGGGCGGCGGCGTCCGCACCGTGGATGACGCGCGCGCGCTACTGCTCGCGGGCGCGGACAAGGTCGCGGTCAATTCGGCGGCGGTCACCAACCCGCAAGTCGTCGCCGACATCGCACAGCGGATGGGTAGCCAGTGCATCGTCGGCTCGATCGATGCGCGCAGCGTCGCGCCCGGCAAATGGGAGATCTTTACCCATGGCGGCAGGCGCGCGACCGGGATCGACGCCATCGAACACGCACTCAACCTGACCAAACTTGGCGCAGGCGAATTGCTGGTCACCTCGATGGACCGCGACGGCACGCGCGACGGCTATGACCTGGCGCTCGTCCGCACCATCGCCGACCAAGTGGGTGTGCCGGTGATCGCCAGCGGCGGCGTCGGCAATCTGACGCATCTGGTTGAGGGCATTCGCGACGGCCATGCCAGCGCCGTCCTCGCGGCCTCGATCTTCCACTTCGGCGAGGCGACCGTGGCCGATGCCCATGCGGCACTGGCAAAGGCGGGAATTCCCGTCCGCACGCGCTGTCGGTAAATTTGACAGTTACCAATGCCTGGACATCGCCGTTAACCATGCCGTTCCCCACCAGTCGCGGCGAACGCCATCCCGGCACGCCCCCTGCATCGCCTTCGCCGGACCAACAACGAACGAAGGGGAACGCTCGATGCGTCCGATCACCAAACTTGCCCTCGCTTTGGCAGTCGCTGCCCTGCCCGCCACCGCCCACGCGCTCGACAAGCCGCCCAGCCATCCCGGTAGTGGCGGATCGCCGGGTCAGGGGGCGCCGACCCCGGTGCCCGAACCCGGCATGATCGGGCTGTTCGCAGCCGGTATCGGCGGGCTCTACATCGCACGCAGGATGCGCACGCGTCGCCGCGACGACTGACGCCTTAACCTTTTGGCGACCATAGGCGTGCCAGAACGGCTGGATGTTTCGTCCGCCCGTCCTGGCCGCCATCGCCCTTGTCGTCGCGCCCGTCCATGCCAGCGCGCCGCATGTGATCGAACGCAGCGGGTTCGAACTGTCGGACCTCGCAATGTTCGTCGTCGCGGCAGGCGGCGTCTGGTTCGCACGCGCGGCGATGCGTCGGCGAAAGCGCAAATCCGAGGATTGACGCAAGCCGACGTCCGCGCCACGCCACCGTCATGACCGCGCCAACCGATCCGCTCGATATTCTGGAAGCCACGATCCGCGACCGCCTGAACGGCGATCCGGCCTCCTCCTATGTCGCGCGTCTGGCGTCGAAGGGTACTGCGCATATCGCGCAAAAGGTGGGTGAAGAGGCGACCGAGACGGTAATCGCGGCGCTGACGGCGCCCGACAAGCTGACGTCCGAGGCGGCCGACCTCATCTTTCATCTACTCGTCTTGCTCGCCGATCGCGGCCTGTCGCTGGAAGATGTCCGCGCAGAACTGACGCGGCGCGAGGGCGTGTCGGGGATCGATGAAAAGGCTGGGCGCTCCAATCAATGATCGTCATGCCAGCACAGGCTGGCATATCGTGCCGCACGCGCTAGGCTCCATCGATTGATGCCCCAGCCTTCGCTGGGGCGACGGATTTGCGCGAGGGAAAGATGCCGATCGACGCCACCCAACCCTATGACGACGACAACATCTTTGCGAAGATCCTCCGCGACGAAATCCCGTCGAAGCGCGTCTATGAAGACGATTACGCCGTCGCCTTCCACGACATCAACGCCCAGGCACCGACCCACATCCTGGTGATTCCGCGCGGGCGATATGTGTCGTGGGACGATTTCACCGCCAACGCCTCAGATGCCGAAATATCTGGCTTTATCCGCGCGGTGGGGCATGTCGCGCGCGAAGCGGGGCTGGTCGAACCGGGTTACCGCCTGCTCGCCAACACCGGCATGGATGCGCATCAGGAAGTGCCGCATCTCCACGTCCATATTTTCGGCGGACGAAAATTGGGACCGATGCTCGCGCGATGAAGGCTTGCGCCCACAACTTTTCCCACTAGGCTCGCGCGCTTCGGACCAAGGCGGCCGGTAGCGCCGCCATTCGGGGGAAGTTTTGTCATGATATTTGGGCGCGTAAAGCCTTTGGACGCCATTTTGGCGACCGCGAAGAAGAAATCACTCGAACGCACGCTGGGCTGGTTCCAGCTTACCTTGTTCGGCATCGGCTGCGTCATCGGCACCGGCATTTTCGTGCTGACGTCGGCCGGCGCGCAAAAGGCCGGGCCGGGTCTGATGCTGTCGTTCGCCATCGCTGGTGGCATCTGCATCGTCGCGGCCCTCTGCTATGCCGAAATCGCGGCGATGATCCCGGTTGCGGGGTCCGCTTACACCTATACCTATTCGGTCATGGGCGAAATTCTCGCCTGGTCGGTCGGCTGGGCGCTTGTCCTCGAATATGCAGTCGCGGCTTCCGCGGTGTCGGTCGGGTGGTCCGGCTACTTCTCAGGCACGATATTGAACGAATTGATGGGCATACAGCTGCCCACATGGCTTGCTGGCGGTCCGCTGGCGTTCGGTGGCATTCCCGGCGGTTTGATCAATCTGCCAGCCGTGGTCATCGCCCTGCTCGTGACCTGGCTGCTGATGATCGGCACCAGCGAATCGGCTAAGGTCAATGCGGTGCTGGTCGCGATCAAGGTGACGGCACTGACCGCGTTCATCTTTCTGACGCTGCCTGCCGCCGAGATGGAGAATTTCAACCCGCTGCTGCCCGCCGGCGTGTTCGGCGGCTTTGGCTCGGGGGTCGGCGTGCTGGGTGCGGCGGCGACGATCTTCTTCGCCTATGTCGGCTTCGACGCGGTCTCGACCGCAGCCGAGGAAACCAAAAACCCGCAGCGCAACGTGCCGATCGGCCTGATCGGATCGCTGCTGTTCTGCACCGTCTTCTACATGCTGGTGGCCGCAGGCGCCGTCGGCACCATCGGTGGCCAGCCGATCATGGGGCCGAACGGCATCCCGTTCCCGGCGGGTTCCGAAGAACTCGCGCGTCAGTGCGCGATGCCGCAATATGCCGACATGCTGGTGTGTTCGAACGAAGCACTGGCGCACGTCCTGCGTCAGATCGGCTTCTCGGGCGTGGGCGACATGCTGGGCATCGCGGCATTCGTCGCGCTGCCTTCGGTTATCCTGATCCTGCTGTTCGGCCAGACGCGCATCTTCTTCGTGATGTCGCGTGACGGTCTGCTGCCGGAAGGCCTGTCGAAGATCCACCCCAAGTGGAAGACCCCCTATGTCGTGACCGCCATCACCGGTTCGGTCGTGGCACTGGCCGCGGCGTTCCTGCCGGTCGGGCAATTGGCGGACATCGCCAATGCGGGCACGCTCTACGCGTTCATGATGGTCGCGATCGCGGTCATGCTGCTGCGCAAGCGCGACCCCAATCGTCCACGTCCGTTCCGCACGCCTTTGTTGTGGCTTGTCGGTCCGGCAACCGTGGTCGGGTGCCTGTTCTTGTTCTTCAACCTGCCATTCGAAGCGATGATCGTTCTGCCCGTCTGGGCGGCAATCGGCTTCGTGATCTATTTCCTCTACGGCTATCGCCACAGCCATCTGGGCCAGGGCCGGGTAGAGGTTCATGAGCTGGATGAGGCAGAACCCGAAGTTCCCGGCGCGCATTAAGCGCTGGGGTTTTAGGGCCGGACGAAAAAAGGGGCCGGGAGAGCGATCTCCCGGCCCCTTTTCGTTTGTCTGGTTGAGGCCAGATCAGCCGAGCTTTGCGGCGACCAGCGCCTTGAGATCGGCCTCTGGCCGCGCGCCGTAATGCGAGATGACTTCGGCTGCGCAGATCGCGCCCATACGCAGCGAATCGGCGACGCTGCGCCCGACCGCCTGGCCGTGGAGAAAGCCTGCCGCGAACAGATCGCCCGCGCCGGTGGTATCGACCACTGCGTCGATCGGTTCCGCCGGGCACGCCACGCGCTCACCGCCGCACACCGCGATCGCGCCATGTTCGGACCGGGTTACCACCAGCACCGGCACCTTGGCCGACGCATCGGCAACCGCTGCTTCGAAATCGTCGGTCTGGCACAGCGCCAACAGCTCGTTTTCATTGGCGAACAGGATGTCGATCAGGCCGTCCGCCATCAGCGCACGGAAATCGTCGCCGTGACGTGAGATGCAGAAGATGTCGCTGAGCGTGAAGGCAACCTTGCGCCCGGCACCGCGTGCCACGTCGATCGCCTGGCGCATCGCCGCGCGCGGTTCTTCCGGATCCCAGAGATAGCCTTCGAGATAGAGGATCGCCGCGTCGCGGATCAGGTCGAGGTCGAGTGCGGCGGCGGGCAGAAACTGCGACGCGCCCAGAAAGGTGTTCATCGTCCGCTGTCCGTCGGGAGTCACGAAGATCAGGCAGCGCGCGGTGGTGGGGTCGCCCTCACGGACTTCAGTCGTGAAGGTGATGCCGCCCGCACGGATATCGTGCGCGAAGACCTGGCCCAACTGGTCGTCGGCGACCTGGCCGATGAACCCGCATTTGCCGCCCAGTGCGGCGATGCCCGCAACGGTGTTGGCTGCCGATCCACCGGAGACTTCGCGGCCCGGCCCCATCTTGGCGTAGAGCGCGTCGGCCTCTTCGGGCGAGAAGATGAGCTGCATCGAGCCCTTGGTCATGCCCTGTTCGGCGATGAAGGCGTCGTCGGTCTTGGCAAGGATGTCGACGATGGCATTGCCGATCGCGACGACATGATGGGTGGGTGCGGTCAACT
Organism: Sphingomonas sp. AX6; assembly: GCF_902506605.1. GTDB lineage: Bacteria > Pseudomonadota > Alphaproteobacteria > Sphingomonadales > Sphingomonadaceae > Sphingomonas. The sequence continues at coordinate 2,058,134 of NZ_LR733979.1, read as the reverse complement.
AGGGTCTCCGGAAAGCGTGAATTGCTGGCGCGGGTAGAGGGGTGCGGTGGACGATGCAAGTTGTGGGGGCCTTGGGGCACACCGCGCCCAACCGCAGAATCGCCGTCACCCCGGCCGCAGTGCCGGGGTCCACGGTGCCGCATGGCCATCGTCCGGATCCAAGTGCGTCGGGTTGGCCGCCCGGTGGACCCCGGCACTACGGCCGGGGTGACGGTGGAAAGGAAAGACCGTCAGCAGAACTTCGTCGCATCCCCTGTTGACCCCCTGCCCCACAACCGGGCACCACCATCCGCGATGGTGCGCGCGTTCCTCCTTTCGATTCAGCAACTGGGCGACCGGGCGGTGCTGACCGTGCTGGCCAAGTCGCTGCTGCTGACGCTGGCGGTGTTCGCGGTGCTGGCGGCGGGGCTGGTGTTCGGGGTGCGGGCACTGGCCGGAAGCTGGTTCGGGCTGAGTGGCGGGAGCGCCGATCTGGCGGGTGCCGCCGCGCTGCTGATCGCGTTTGTCGGCGTCTGGCTGCTGTTTCGCGCGGTCGCGGTCGCGGTGATCGGGATTTTCGCCGACGAGGTGGTCGAGGCGGTCGAGGCCAAACATTATCCTCATGCGATCGCCACCGCGCGGCCAGTTCCGCTCAGCCGGTCGATTTCGATGGGGCTGGGCTCAGCAAGTCGCGCGATCCTGGTCAATCTGCTGCTGTTGCCGCTGTACCTGATCCTGCTGGTGACCGGTGTGGGGACGGCGGCACTGTTCTTCATCGCCAATGGCTGGCTGCTCGGGCGCGACCTGTCGGACATGGTAGCCGCGCGTCACATGGATGCGAGCGCGATGAAGGCGGCGCGCACCGCGGGGCGCGGGCGGCGGATGCTGCTCGGGCTGGGCGGCACCGGATTGCTGGTCATCCCCGGCGTCAATTTCGTGGCCCCCGTGCTGGGCGCCGCGATGGCGACGCATCTCTATCACGGACGAAAGGCGACACGCGCATGAGGCAGTGGCTGGCAGTGGGACTGGGCGCGCTGGCGCTCACGGCATGCGTCGCGGCACCGATCTCGACGCCCGGCGTCGCGATCCCTGCCCCCGTATCCTATGGCACCGCCGGATTGGAACGCGTGCTGGGCGAGGATGCCGCCGCGGTCACGCGCCTGCTCGGCAAGCCCGACGCCGATTTGATCGAGGGAACGGGGCGCAAGCTGCAATTCGGCAGCGGCATCTGCGTGCTCGACGCCTATCTCTATCCGCCCGCGAACAACCCGCGCGGGTCGGCGGTGGTCACCCATGTCGATGCCCGCCAGCCCGATGGCCGCCCCATCGACCGCGCCAGTTGCGTGGCAGCACTGACCCGGCGAGAGGGTGGGAGATAGGCGCGTTTGGGGCTCAGCGAACCTGAACAAGTTTACAAGGTTTACACGATCGTACCTTTTGCGCGGGGCCGTGTTTTGAGGGTTCGCGTGTGGAATTGGGCGTGTCATCGCTCAGGGTAGAGCAAAGCAAATCCTACATTTCCAGCCGGATGTCTGGTCTTGGGTGGTTATTTGCCGTTGGACAGGCACTTCATGAGTTTGTTGATCGCTACATGCCAGAAGCGAATGATCACTGCGATCAGCAGTATCAACGGCGCTGCTACGAGGCCTCGAATGTCCCAGCCCCACCCCAGTCCAAACACGAAATCTAACAGTGTCGCTAGCCACACGGCGCCGACGACAGCGATAATGGACCAAAAGGTCCAACTGAACTCGTTTCTAAACCAAGTTGAGAAGCGTCCTTCAGGCATCGACGCGGTTTGGCATCACCAGCGAGGGTCCGCAACGGTGTCGATCATCGTCCGGCAGCTAGCGGGATTGCGGTCAGAAACCGCTCACGCCTGAAATTGGGTGGTTAGCTGTCGTCATCCCGAAACGCCTTCATTAGCATCCAGCCTGTGAAGAAGAGCGGGCCGTACATGAGCAGAGCGCCAACTATCCAACTCAGCCACTCGCCCGATCTAAGCAGCTCAAGGTCAGGATAGGCGACAATCCTGCCCGCCCAGCCAGCAACAAATCCCCAGACAATTACGGTTCCAACGAGCGAGATTAAAGCTGCTGCAATCCACATGATCCGCATATCGTACTATTACCTCGCGCGAACCTTAATGTCGCCAATCGGTCAATCATCGAAAGACAGAAAATGGGGATGCGGCACGGTCTGTCCCACGCCTCAAACTGGGTGGATTTCTGCCACTACACGCCGAGCCATTCCAGACCGCCCGGAAGTTCTTCTGCCGCATAATCGACCTGGAGCACTCGCCTGCTCGCCGGGATAGCTGCTTTCTCTGATGCATGAAGGATCGGCGTCGCATAGAGCCAGATGTCTCCAGCCTCGGCAACACACACCGCAGTGCCACAAAGCGCGATGATCTTGTCGGTATCGTTGACCGCGACCCGCCCATACAAATGGGAGCCGGGCGCGATAAGGAGCGGTGCATTGGTGGCTGGAACGTCATCAAGGTGCGCACGCAAGGTGACCATCCGCGTCAACAAGTCGAATGGTGGAGCAACATGGTTCAAGCCGCTCTTGATGGTCCAGGGACCAAAACCAGGGATCTCGCGCCTGTCCTTTACGCAGATTGTCCGGTCTTGATGCCAAGCGAGGGACCAGTTCGTTTCCTCCGACTTGTTGAACAGGATCGCCCTGACAGGTTTGGCGAACGCACCGAGGACCGAAGCGGCAACGGCACCGACACAGCCATCATGCACTAGCAATGGTCGGAGCGCTTCGATGCCGTGCAGCCGCAAGCCAGCCTCGCTTTGCCGGAGCGTGGACAATGCCGCCTCCAAGGTGTCGAGGCATGACTTCAACTCGCCTTTAAAAAGCTGCGCACCATAAGCCGCGAAGTCATTAGCCGCATCTTCGGTCATCGCCTTCTGGCTTAACCATCGGACCGTGCCTTCGCAACGGCGGCTATGGGGTCGTTAGCCGTCGTAAGCTCTGCGCGGTGGCAATGCTTAGGTCACAACCGAAGACAGCGCGAGCGGCTTGGTGGACCCCCCATTGCAGCCGGGGTGACAGTGGTGGGTGTGGTGCGGTTGCCCGAAATCGTCAGGCTGGTGCGATGCTGGTCGACGTTTCCAGCCGCGCCATTGCCCATTCCGCCGCGTCGCGGACCACCGGGTCGGGGTCGTCGAGCAGTGCGCGTACCGGGTCGGCCAACTCGGCCTCTCCGCTATTCCCCGCCGCGATCAGGCAGTTTCGGATCATTCGGTCGCGGCCGATGCGTTTGATCGGGGAGCCTGCGAACACTTGCCGAAACCCCGCATCGTCGAGCGCGAGCAGGTCGGCGAGTGCGGGTGCGGTGAGTTCGGCGCGGGGGGCGAAGGCCTTGTGGGCGGCGGCGGTGGCCGCAAACTTGTTCCACGGGCAGACCGCCAGGCAATCGTCGCAGCCATAGATGCGGTTGCCCAGCCCCTCGCGAAATTCGTGCGGGATCGGGCCTTTATGCTCGATCGTCAGGTAGGAGATGCAGCGCCGCGCATCGAGCGTGTAGGGCGCAGGGAAAGCGTCGGTCGGGCACGCCCGCTGGCAGGCGTCGCATGAACCGCAACGATCGCGGCCCGGCGTGTCGGGCACCAGGTCGAGCGTGGTGTAGATCGCGCCCAGGAACAGCCAGCTCCCTTGCGTCCGGCTCACCAAATTGGTGTGCTTGCCCTGCCAGCCCAGCCCAGCGGCCTCCGCCAGCGGTTTTTCCATGACGGGGGCGGTGTCGACGAACACCTTGAGGTCGCAGCCCGCCTCTTGTGCCAACCAGCGGCCAAGGGCCTTCAGCGCCTTTTTCACGACATCGTGATAGTCGCTGCCTTGCGCATAGACCGAGATGCGACCGCGGTCCCCCTGCCCCTCCAGCGCCAACGGATCGTGGCCGGGGGCATAGCTCATGCCGAGCGCGATCACCGATCGAACCTCGGGCCATAGCCCCGTGGGCGAAACGCGGTGGTGCGCGCGTTCCTCCATCCAGATCATGTCGCCGTGGCGGCCCTCGTTCAGCCACTCGCGCAATCGCTCGCCCGCGCGAGGTGCGGCGTCGGCGCGCGCGAAGCCGACTGCGGCGAACCCGAGTTCGGCGGCTTTTTCGCGGATTTGCTGTTCGAGTGTCTTGTGTTCGTGCACCACCACCCGCTACCACGCATCAACGCGTTTTGCATCGGGGGTCGTTTGACACAGGAATATGCGCTGACGGCCTCCGGGCTGGTCAAGCTGTACGGCGGAAAGCGCGTGGTCGACGGCGTGGACATCGCGGTGCCGACGGGCTCGATCTATGGCGTGCTCGGCCCCAACGGCGCGGGCAAGACCACGACATTGCGCATGTTGCTGGGCATTATCGAGCCCGATGAGGGAACGCGGGAATTGCTGGGCCGCAAATCCCCGCGCGATGCCAGCGATCTGGTCGGCTATCTACCCGAAGAACGCGGGCTGTACCCCAGCATGAAGGCCAAGGAAGCGATCGCCTTCATGGGCGCGCTACGCGGGCTCGACTGGAAGACAGGGCGCGCACGCGCAGTGGAATTGCTGGAGGCGGCTGGCCTGGGCCATGCGGCGGACGAGAAAATCCGCAAATTGTCCAAGGGGATGGCGCAGCTGGTTCAGTTGCTGGGTTCGGTGGTGCATCAGCCCAAATTCCTGGTGCTGGACGAGCCCTTTTCCGGGCTGGACCCGGTCAATCAGGAGCGGCTGGAAGGGCTGATCCTGGCGGAGCGCGATCGCGGCGCGACGGTGCTGTTTTCGACGCACGTCATGGCCCATGCTGAGCGGCTGTGTGATCGCCTCGCGATCATCGCCAAGGGCAAAAGGCGTTTCGAAGGAACGGTCGCCGATGCGCGCGCCACCCTGCCCTATACTGCGCATTATGTGCCGCATTTTCCCAATGACGGCATCGCCGCGACGCTGCCCGCCGATGCGCGGCGCGAAGGTGATGGCTGGCGCTTCACCATGCCCGAAGGCGGGATCGAGGATCTGTTGTTGAAGCTCATCAACGCTGGGTACGGTATTTCGGGCCTGTCGATCGAACGACCCGGCCTGCACGACGCGTTTGTCCGCATTGTCGGCGAAGCGGCTTTGAGGGAGGACGCGGCATGAGCAATTTCCGCCGCACCGTCCGCCAGACGATGACGGTCGCGCGTCGCGATTTCGTGGCGACCGTCTTCACCCCGACCTTCCTGATCTTCCTGCTCGCGCCGCTCATCATGCTGGGCTTTGGCGCAATCGGCGGGATGGGTGCCGCCAGCATGGCCGATTCGAGCGACAAGCAGGTGCGGATCGTCGCAATCGCCAGCGATGCCGATCGAGGCGCCCTGATCGAGGCGGACAAACGCGTCCGCACGGTGTTTCGCGAACTAGACGCCCCGCCCCCCTTGCGAGTCGATACACCCGCGGGCGAAGGCGAAGCGCAGGCCCGCAGTTTGATCGAGGGTGACGAGATCGACGTGTCGGCGGTGATGTACGGGCCGCTCGAATCACCCACGATCCTTTATGGTCCACGCGGCGACCGCACCGCCGGCTATATGGCGACGCTGGCGAGCGACGTGCTGCGCGACCGCGCGGCGGGATCGCCGGGGCCGATGAGCGAGGCGACGAAGGAGCCGTTCGAGCGTCAGGGGTCGTCGATCGGCGGGCGCGGCCAGGCGGCGTTCTTCACCGTATTCGGGCTGTTTTTCCTGACGTTGCTGCTGGCTGGACAGGCGGTGGGGACGATGGCGGAGGAACGATCGAACAAGGTCATCGAAATCCTCGCTGCCGCGGTGCCGCTGGAAAGCGTGTTCCTGGGCAAGCTGATCGGGATGTTCGGGGTCGCACTGCTGTTCCTCGCCTTCTGGGGGGCGATCGCGCTCAATTTCACCGCCGTCATGCCCGCCGACTTCGCAGGTGCCTTTGCCGAAATCGGCCCGGCGGTGGGGCTATTCCCGTTCGCGTTGTTGTTCCTGGCCTATTTCACCATGGCCTACATGCTGCTCGGCGCAGTGTTCCTGGGGATCGGGGCGCAGGCTTCGACGCCGCGCGAGATCCAGATGCTGTCGCTGCCGATTACCGTGTTCCAGGTGGCGATGTTCGGCCTGTCGGCGGCAGCGGCGGGGAGCCCGGATAGCTGGTTCGCGACCTTTGCCGAGGTATTTCCGTTCTCGTCACCCTTTGCGATGGGAGCGAAGGCGGCGAACGATCCCGCGCTGTGGCCGCATTTCGCGGCGCTGGCGTGGCAATTGCTGTGGGTTGCGATCACCGTGTCGATCGGCGCGCGGCTGTTCCGCAGGGGCGTGCTGCAATCGGCAGGGCCGAAGTTCCGCTGGGCGTCATTGGTAGGCAGATAATTCGAGGGGGACCGCGAAGCGGTGGAGGGGGCGGGCGGCAAATGTTGCGCTTCGTCGCCTTCCCCCTCCGTCAGCACTTCGTGCTGCCACCTCCCCGCGTGCGGGGAGGATTACTTATTGACACCTCTGTCAGCTAGGGCATTCTCTCCCCAATTAGGGAGAGACACCAATGGCGACGCTCGCAACCGATACGGCAGTGGCACCCGCGGTCGACCCGCTCGATGTGAGCCGCGCGGAATTATATCGCGACGACACTTGGCAGGCGCCGTTCGCGGAAATCCGCGCCAAGGGCGGCATTCACCGCACCGAACATTCCGCGTTCGGGCCATACTGGTCGATCGCGACCTATAAGCCACTGGTTGAGGTCGAATCGCTCCCCGATCTCTATTCGTCGGAAAGCGGCGGCATCACGCTGGCGGATTTTCAGGAAGGCGTCGATGTGCGGATGCCGATGTTCATCGCGATGGACCGGCCCAAACATACCGGCCAGCGGCGCACCGTCGCCCCCGCTTTCACCCCCAGCGAAATGGTGCGGATGACCGAACATATCCGCACCCGCACGACCGAGATTCTCGACGCGCTGCCGGTCGGCGAAACCTTTGACTGGGTGGACACCGTGTCGGTCGAATTGACCACCCAGATGCTGGCGATCCTGTTCGATTTTCCTTGGGCGGACCGGCGCAAGCTGACCTTCTGGTCCGACTGGGCGGGCGATATCGAAATCGCGCGCGATCCGGTGAAGAAGCAGGAGCGGCTGATGCACCTGTTCGAATGCGCGACCTATTTCCAGACTTTGTGGAATCAAAAGGTCCACAAGGAACCGACCCCCGACCTGATTTCGATGATGATCCATTCGGAAGCGATGAGCCACATGGATCAGCAGGAATTCCTGGGCAATTTGATCCTGCTGATCGTCGGCGGCAACGACACGACGCGCAATTCGATGTCGGCCTATGCCTGGGGGCTGGCGCAGTTCCCCGACGAGCGCGCCAAGCTGGAGGCCGATCCGTCGCTGATCCAGAATGCGACGCAGGAAATCATCCGTTGGCAGACGCCGCTATCGCACATGCGACGCACCGCGCTCCAGGATACCGAGTTGCAGGGGCATAGCATCAAGGCGGGCGACAAGCTGGCGCTCTGGTACGTCTCGGCCAATCGCGACGAGAGCGTGTTCGAGGATGCGGACAGCATCCGCGTCGATCGCCCCAATGCGCGGCGGCATCTGGCGTTCGGGCACGGCATCCACCGCTGCGTCGGCGCGCGGCTAGCCGAACTTCAGATCGGGATTCTGCTCGAGGAAATGGCCAAGCGCCGTTTGCGGGTAAACCCGACCGGTGAAGTCGAGCGCGTCGCGGCGTGTTTCGTCCATGGATACAAGAAGATGCCGGTGGAACTTAGCCGTTACTGACCACTGGCTCGGCCATGATCGCCGGGCCAGCACAATTTTTTCCATCAGCGTCGACCGCGGGCCGCGCGCGCCCCATCGTCCAGTTGCCCTGCATCCGCACCCGCGGATTTGGGGCACACCAGATTTCGCCGTTCGCGTCGAGCGCGGTGACCCAGATAAGATTATGTTCCTGGCCGTAATCGATTACGGCGAAAGCGTAGCCGGGGCCCTTGTCGATCACGTGAACGGGCAAAGGTGGATCAAGTTGTTGGAACGCCATCGGAAAATATCCTTTGTATCGAACGCTCCAATCGTCACGAACCCCAAAGGTTCCGGTCGCAACGATGCATCCATCGGGTGACCCAAACCGTATAAGAAGGGCAAGACAATGGAGATCGACATGACCCCCGACCGCCGCCAATTCATGACCCTGTCCGCAGGCGGAATATTCGCGCTGACGATCGGCTGTTCGAGCGAGAGCGAGGCGGCACAGCGGTTCGAAGTACGGATGACCGAAGCGGAGTGGCGCAAGAAATTGTCGCCCGCCGCGTTCAATGTGCTTCGCAAGGAAGGGACCGAGCGCCCCTATTCTAGCCCGCTGGACGCCGAGAAGCGTGCGGGCGTGTTCGCGTGCGCGGGATGCGGCCTGCCGCTATTCTCATCGCGGACCAAGTATGACAGCAAGACCGGCTGGCCGAGCTTCTATGCGCCGATGAGCAATGCGGTGGGGACCAAGACCGATTACAAGATCGGCCTGCCGCGAACCGAGGTGCATTGTCGGCGGTGCGGGGGGCATCTGGGCCATGTGTTCGACGACGGTCCGAAGCCTACGGGTAAGCGTTACTGCATGAACGGGGTGGCGATGGTGTTTAGGCCGGGGCGGGCATAGATTCGTGAGCCGCCCTCGCCACTGGTCACCCCGGACTTGTTCCGGGGTCCACTAAGCCGCTTGGGCTAACCTCAACAAACTTCAGAAAATCGCTTGCCGCACGGTGGACCCCGGCACGTTGGCCGGGGTGACGAGTGGTTTGTGGAACGATCAGTTCGTCAGCAGCCGGACCGAGCTTTGCGGGATGTTCATGCCCGCGATGATGACCGGACCGAATGCGTTGTTGTCGCTACCGACCGCGGCGGGCGCTTCGCCAGCATAGATGAAGCCGTTGGCGGCGTTGGCCGAAGTGCCGAGATCACCTAGCGGACCCCACCAAAGGCGAACCTGGCTCCAGTCACCGGCTTCCGACACGTCGATCGCGCGGACATCGCGTTCGATGCCGCCGCGACGCGACCAGTTGGCGTGGGTGAGCAGGACTTCGCGGTCGCTGACGACTTCGGAGACCATCGCGACATGGCCGAGCGGCATCCGGCGGCTGGACTTGAGCGAGAGGACGGCGCCCTGTTTCGGGGTCGATCCGCGTTCGTATTTGCCAGCGGCCTGACCCCACCAGGTGTGGGCATTGCCGAAAATCTGAACGCCGGAGATTTCGCGGGCATAGGGAACGCACTGCCAGAAACGGGCTTGGGCGGGAGCGGCAAACGCCAGGCAACACGCCACCACCAGCGCGAAACGCGCTGCAAACCGTTGAATTGTCATGCGACCCCCTGGTCCTCAAACTCTTTGCTTGAGGAGGGTGCTGGCAGGGTTGGGTTAACAAAAAAAGGGGCCGACCGGCTGGTCCGCCCCCTTTTCCGACGAGTCGTTTGATCGCAGCGGTGGTTAGACGGAACCCGCCTGATATCCGACGATCGGGTCGACGGTGCCGGTCGTCACCGAGTGATATCCGGGTCGCGCCGTGCGGTAGATCCGCGTTGCCAGCGTCTGGCCCCAACTGCCCTGTTCCATCAGGATCTGGAACAGCGGTTGGACGAATTTGCGCCGTCCCATGCTGGTCAGGAACTGTTCGGCAGAGCGCGTCGCGGGCGCGTACTGGTTCGCCAGCGCGAGTTTGAGCCAGGCGAAGCGGATTTCGCTGTTGCCGGCCGCGTTGAGCGAGAAACGCTGGTCGAGCGCGGCCAATTGATCAGCAGTCATCTCGCGCGGCAATTGGTCGAGGAATCGGACCATTTCCCATGTCGTTCCCCAGTTGGGGATCGCCGCTGCCTGACCACCCGCCGCAAACGTCTTTGCCGCGGCATCGACTGCCGGGAACGCAGGCGACTGGACATGCACCGCATTGGCGGGCAGCCCCGGCTGATAAACCCAGGCGTCGAGGCCGATCGCCTGCGCGGTCTGGGGATCATCGGCGAACAGGTTCTGGCGGATATCGGCCAGGAACCCGGCACTGGTCATCGGCTGAAACGCATGGCGGGCGAAATAGCCTTTCAGATAGGCGTCGAACCGCTCGCGACCGACCGCACGCTCGATGGTGCGCAGGAAGGTCGCGCCCTTGTCATAGGCGACCTGCGTCATTCCTTCGTCGGGGTCGCGTTCGGCGCCCAGATTGAGCTGGAGCTGGGTATCCGCGGACTCCAGCCCGCCGACATCGGCGATCGATTCCTGCATCGACGTCCAGGCGAGATCGGCCTCCATCGCCGCGCGTTCGCGACCATAGATCGCCTCCATGATCCGGTTCTCGAAATAGCTGGTGAAGCCTTCGTTCAACCAGAAGTCGTTCCACGTCGCGTTGGTGACGAGATTGCCCGACCAGCTATGCGCCAGTTCGTGCGCGACCAGGCTAGTCAGGCTCTTGTCGCCCGCAACCACGGTCGGCGTCGCAAAGGTCAGCAACGGGTTTTCCATGCCGCCGAACGGAAAGCTGGGCGGCAGGACAAGAACGTCGTAGCGGCCCCATTCATAGGGTCCGTACAGTCCCTCCGCCGCCTTGATCATCGCTTCGGTTTCGCTGAATTCGTTGGCGACGCGATCGAGTTGCGAGGGCTCTGCCCACACCCCCGATCGCGGCCCGGTCGGCTTGAAAGCGATGTCGCCCGCGGCGATCGCGATCAGATAGGGCGCGACGGGCTTGTCCATGCGGAAGGCGAAGGCGCGCTTACCCTCGCCTGCCGGTTCGCCGCGCGCGGCACCGCCGTTCACGACATTGCCCTCTCCGCTCATCGTCGCGGTGATGCCGTCAGGTACGACGATTCGCGCGTCCCAGGTCTGGCGGATGCCGGGGCTGTCCTGCGTCGGAATCCACGTGCGGTTGAGGATCGCCTGCCCCTGGCTGAACAGGAAGGGCTGGCGCTTGTCCGACGTCTGTTCGGGGCTCAGCCATTGCAGCGCGGCGGCACCCGGCGCGCTGGCGTAGTTGACCTTGATCTGCTTCGCCCCGTTCAGTTGCACGATCAGCGGCGCGCCGTGAAGCTGGTCGCGCGCTTCGCCTATCTGCCATTGCAGCGGTTGGCCGGCGGCGTTGGTGACCGACGCGATGTTCAGGTCGCGGGTGTCGAGGATCGCTTGCTGCGCGCCCTCTGCTGCCAGCACGTCGAGCGTGGCCGACCCGCGCATGACCTTCGCCGCGAAATCCGCCTCCAGATCGAGCGAGACATGGGTCACCCGCGCTTCCGCCGGCACCGCATAGCTGTGGACGTCGCGGGCATCGGGGGTCAGCAGGACATTGGCGACCATGCGTTCGGCCCCCGCCGCGGGGGCCTGTGCTTGATTGTCGGCGGCGGGCTCGCTGGAACAGGCACCAAGCCCGAGGGCGGCGGCGGCGAGCGCGGCGGTCAATCTGATCTGCATGGAACGGAATACTCTATACCGGGGATGGAATGGCGGCGAACGTAACGGCGGATACGAAAATGGCAAATGAACGGGCTCGCCTTTCGCGCGTTGGGCGTTTAGCTTGGTCGACATGCGAATTTGGCTCGTGCTGCTCCTGCTTCCCCTCGCCGCCTGCGACGCGCGCGACCCGCTCGATACTCCGGCGAATGCGCCCGCCCCGGCAGAAACCGGAGCTGCGACCGATATGGCACCAACGCCCCGCCCCGTCCGGATCGGCGAGGCTGGTCCGAACTTCGCGGCCTGCGCGACACGGGGGACGGTGGTGAATACCGGGGGCGAACCGTTGCTGCCGGTGCGGACCGCGCCATTCGCCAATGGCGCGCAGGTCGGGAACGGCCTTGCCGAGGGAAGCCGCCTGATCGTGTGCACGCAGACGATCGACCAGCGCTGGATGGGGGTCATCGTGCCCCCCGCCGATGCGCCCGAGAGCGATTGCGGGGTCGGCGTGCGGGTGTCGTCGCCGCGTGCTTATGAGGGGCCGTGCGTGGCGGGCTGGGTGAATACGGCGTTCGTGCGGAGCAGCGCGCGGTAAGAAACACGTGATACCGTTCGTGCTGAGTAAGGGCTGAGCGAAGCCGAAGCCCTGTATCGAAGCATCCTTCGATACGCCCCTTCGACCTTGCTCAGGGGCTACTCAGGACAAACGGATCGAATATCGCCAGCCTCACTCCGCCGCCTTCGCCAGCTCTGGGTCTTTCCACACCAGCACCGGCTTCCTGGCGGCCAGCGTTTCGTCGAGGCGACGACGCGGTGCGAAATGCGGTGCCGATTTGAGCGACGCATCCCCCGCCTTCGCCCGTTCCGCCACGCTGCGCAGCGCGCCGATGAACTGGTCGAGCGCAGCCTTGCTCTCGGTTTCGGTCGGCTCGACCAGCATTGCGCCGTGGACGACCAATGGGAAATAGACTGTCATCGGGTGATAACCCTCGTCGATCAGCCCCTTGGCGACGTCCAGCGTCGAGAAGCCCTCGGCCAAGCTTTTGTCACTGAACAGCGCCTCGTGCATGCACGGCCCCGAAGCGGCGAACGGCGCGTCGAGCACGCCTTCAAGGCTGCGCAACACGTAATTGGCATTGAGCACCGCATCCTCGGCAACCTGTTTCAGGCCATCGGCACCGTGGCTGAGGATGTAGGTCAGCGCGCGGGTGAACATGCCCATCTGGCCGTGAAACGCCGTCATCCGCCCGAACGTGTCGGGATGGTCGTCGCCCGCCGTCTCTTCCTCGATCAACTGGATATGCCCATCGGCCATCCGCGCAGTGAAGGGCAGCGGGCCGAACGGCGCGAGTGCCTCCGACAGGACTACCGGGCCGGAGCCGGGTCCGCCGCCGCCATGCGGGGTGGAAAAGGTCTTGTGCAGGTTGATGTGCATCGCATCGACGCCGAGGTCGCCGGGGCGCACGCGCCCGACGATCGCGTTGAAGTTCGCGCCGTCGCAATAGACGTAGCCGCCCGCCGCATGCACCGCGTCCGAAATTGCCTTCATATCGCGTTCGAACAGGCCGCAGGTGTTGGGGTTGGTGATCATCACGCCCGCCACATCGGGTCCGAGGCGTGCCTTGAGCGCTTCCAGATCGACGCGGCCTTCGGCGGTCGCGGGAATATCCTCGACGGTGAAGCCGGCAAACGCCGCCGTCGCAGGATTCGTGCCGTGGGCGCTGGTCGGGCACAGGATAACCTTGCGGTGCCCTTCGCCGCGTTTCTCCAACGCCGCCTTGATGCACAAAATGCCGCACAATTCGCCATGTGCCCCCGCCTTGGGGCTCATCGCCACGCCGTACATGCCGGTCAGCTCGATCAGCCAGAAAGCGAGTTCGTTGATGACGCCGAGCGCGCCCTGCACCGTATCGACAGGCTGCAAAGGGTGGACGTCCGCGAAGCCGGGGAGCCGCGCCATGCGCTCGTTGAGGCGCGGGTTGTGCTTCATCGTGCAAGAGCCGAGCGGGAACAGGCCAAGGTCGATGGCGTAGTTCTGGCGCGACAGGCGCGTATAGTGGCGCACAGTTTCGGGTTCGGACAGACCGGGGAGCCCGATCGGCGCAGTGCGCGCGAGACTGCCGAGGCGGTTTTTAAGCCCCTCCCCTGAAGGGGAGGGGCTTGATCGAAATCGACACCCGTCGTGTCGGTCGATCCGATCTCGAAGATCAGCGCTTCTTCCAGCATCAGCGCGCGGTTGCCGGTGAAGGTCTTCGTACCTGCGCCGTCCGCATCGCCCATCTCGGGACGCCAGCCGCTCTGATTGACCGCGCTCATGCCGAAACCTCCAAGCCAAATCCGTTCGTGTCGAGTGGGGTTCGAGCTTGTCGAGAACCCGTATCGAGACAGCCCTCCGTGACCATCCCTCGATACGCCTTCTCGACAAGCTCGAAGGCTACTCGGGACGAACGAAGAGTGTGGGAGAGGTTCATGCCAGTTCCTCCTCAAGCGCCGTCGCCAGCGCTTCGATATCCTCATCGGTGACGGTTTCGGTGACCGCGACGACCAGCCCGCTCTCCAATGCCTCGACGCCTGGATAGAGCCGCCCGAGCGACACGCCCGCCAGCACGCCCTTATCGGCGAGATCGCGGACGATCGGGCGAGCTTCCTTGGGCAGCTTCAAGGTGAATTCATTGAAGAACGCGCCCGTCACGATCTCTATGCCCGGCACCTTCGCCAACCGGTCGGCGGCGGAGCACGCCTTTGCATGGTTGATCGCCGCCAGCTCGCGCAGGCCCTTTTCGCCAAGCAACGTCATGTGGATCGAAAAAGCCAGCGCGCACAGGCCGCTGTTGGTGCAGATGTTGGACGTCGCCTTTTCGCGGCGGATATGCTGTTCACGGGTGGACAGCGTCAGGACGAAGCCGCGTTTTCCTTCCGCATCCACCGTCTCGCCGCACAGGCGGCCCGGCATCTGGCGGACATATTTCTCCTTGCAGCCGAACAGCCCGACATAAGGCCCGCCGAATTGCAGGCCGACGCCGATCGACTGGCCTTCGCCGACGACGATGTCAGCGCCCATCTCTCCCGGCGACTTGATCGCGCCCAGCGCCACCGGCTCGGTGACGACCGCGATCAACAGCGCCTTGTTCGCCTGACACGCGGCGGCGAGTTCCGACAGGTCGCCGATGCGGCCCAAAATGTCGGGATATTGGACGACTACGCAGGAAGTCTCGCCGTCAATCGCGGCGATCAGATCGGCGGTATCGGGCTCCGCAGTCAGCGTCGGCAGTCGCGTCTCGACCACATCGCCGGTATATTTGGCCATCGTCGTTGCGACGGAAACGTAATGCGGATGGACGCCGCCCGAGAAGATCGCCTTCGCCCGCTTGGTCACGCGGCGCGCCATCGTCACCGCTTCCCAGCATGCGGTCGAGCCGTCGTACATCGATGCGTTGGCGACATCGGTGCCGAGCAGGCGCGCCACCTGCGTCTGGAACTCGAACAGCATCTGCAGCGTGCCCTGCGCGATTTCGGGCTGATACGGCGTGTAGGCGGTCAGGAACTCGCCGCGCTGGATCAGATGATCGACGCTGGCGGGCACATGATGGCGATACGCGCCGCAACCGAGGAAGAACGGCACTTCGCCCGCGACCATGTTCTGCCGCGCCAGCTTCGTCATGTGGCGCTCAACGCTGAGTTCGCTGGCGTGGTTCGGCAGGCCGTGGATAGGGCCGTCGAGGCGCGCGGCCTCTGGCACATCGATAAACAGATCGTCGATCGATGCCGCGCCGATGAGGCTGAGCATTTCCGAACGGTCGGTGTCGGTCAGGGGCAGGTAGCGCATTATATTCCTTCCCCCCTCCCCTTCAGGGGAGGGGCCGGGGGGTGGGGCCTCGCCACAAGCGCAGCGCCTGACGAGAATCCCCACCCCAACCCCTCCCCTGAAGGGGAGGGGCGACTATCCATCAAAGCTTAGCGACGAAATCCGCGTATTTGGCGTCGTCCATCAGGCCGTCGAGTTCGCTCATGTCGCTGATCGTCAGTTTGAAGAACCAGCCCTCGCCCTCGGCATCTTCGTTGACGAGGCCCGAATTGTCCTCGAGCGCCGAATTGCCTTCCAGCACCACGCCCGAGACCGGCGTGTAAACGTCCGACGCAGCCTTGACCGATTCGACCACCGCGGCCTCGTCGCCCTTGGTCAGTGCCTTGCCCTCTTCGGGGACGTCGACGAACACGATGTCGCCAAGCTGGCCCTGCGCATAATCGGTAATGCCGACGGTGCCGATATCGCCATCGACATCGACCCATTCATGATCTTCGGTGAAATAACGGCTCATTTCGAAGCTCCTGCACGAACATAATTATGGGGAATGAAGGGCATGGCGGTGACGGTCGCGCTGTGGACCTTGCCGCGTTGCGCAAGCTGGATGGTGGTGCCGGGCGCGGCGGAGGCGGCGGGGACATAGGCCATCGCGATCGGTTTCCCGACCGAGGGGGCGAACCCGCCGCTGGTGACCTTGCCGACTTCGTTGCCGTCGGCGTCCACCACCATCGCGCCTTCGCGGACCGGCTGGCGACCTTCGACGATCAGGCCGACGCGCTTGGCAATCGGGCCTTGTTCGCGTTCGAGCAAAATGCGCTCCGCACCCATGAAGCCGCCTTCCTCGCGACGGCGCTTCGACAGCGCGAAGCCTAGATCGGCCATCACCGGAGTCGTGTCATCGTCCAGATCGTGGCCGTAGAGCGGCAATCCGGCCTCCAGCCGCAGCGAATCGCGTGCGCCAAGCCCGATCGGCTTGACCTCGGGTTGGTCGACCAGCGCGTCGGCAAGTGCCTCTACCGCCGATGCGTCCACCGAAATCTCGAACCCGTCCTCGCCGGTATAACCCGAACGGCTGATCCACAGCGCATTGCCCTGCCAGTCGAACGCGCCTGCGGTCATGAAGGTCAGCGCGGCGACGCCCGGCACGAGGCGACCGAGCGCGTCGACGGCCTTTGGCCCCTGCAACGCCAGCAACGCGCGTTCGTCCAGGTGGTTGATCGTGATCTCATCGGCGAGATGCTCGCGCAGATAGCCGAGATCGTCCCACTTGGTCGCGCCGTTGACGACCATGTACAGATCGCCCTCGCCCGCTTCGAACGGGTTGGCGGTGGTCAGGTTGGAGATCATCAGATCGTCGAGAATGCCACCATTGTCGGCAAGCAGCAGCGAATAGCGCATCTTTGCAGGCTTCAGCCCGGTAATGTCGCCCGGAAGCAATGCCTCCAGCGCTTTGGCCGCGCCGTCGCCCGAAAATACGAGCTGGCCCATATGGCTGACGTCGAACAGGCCCGCCGATTCACGCGTCCAGAGATGCTCGGCCATGATGCCCTCGTACTGCACAGGCATTTCGTAGCCCGCGAACGGGACCATCCGGCCACCCTTGGCGCGATGCCAGGCGTCGAGCGGTAGCGATTCGGTGTCGATCGCGTCGGCGTCGGGAATTTCGGTCTCAATATCGCTCAAAATCATCGGCTCCCGGCATGAAAGACGACGGATCAACGCGCGCACGCGCGGCAATGGTCCATCGCCCCCTCTGTCACGGGAACCTGAGAGCTTTGACCGGGGCTTGGAAGACCCGGCTTACCCCTTCGGTGGTCGCCGTTCGCACAGCGACGCTTTCCAGAGCGTCATGACCCGCGCGGTCCTTTTGCCTGAGAGATTCCGGGGCGGTTGCTCCTTCGGCGCCCCGGATCGAATCCAGGGCCTCTCCCGCGCGACTCCGAGCAAGCGAACTTGCTCGACGACTAAGGCGAGCCTTGGCGGCGCGCCTCCGCCTAGTCAATCGTCAAACCGATCGACCGTGTCCGCTTTAACGCGTGGCGTTATACTTGAGCTGCTCGTCGGTGAGCTGGAAGCCGACCAGCGCCTCGAATGTCGCGCGCTGCACCGCTTCGCGCACGGCGGGTACGGTCAGCGGATCGACCGCTGCGTCGGTGTCGCCTGCGCGGCGGCGGCGGGTAAGCTGTTCGCGGATGTCGGCAGGAATCGTCGCCGCCGCGCGGCTGACGACGGCAGTACCACCACCGCGGGTCTGCGCGCGCTCTGCGCCCGCGGCGAAATCGACCGCGACGCGGCTGACGCGCTTGGCCGTCACCGCGGTCCCACCCTGAACGGTGGTCACGAAATAGGGGAGCACCACCTGGCGTGCCTGCGCCGTCTGGGTCCGGCGCGCGAGCACGTCGAACGTGATTTCGGTGACGATATCGGTTTCGTTCTCGGTGCAGGTCGCGCGGACATTGGTGATCGTCGCGGTCACGTCGATCGCGTTCGCGGTCTGCTGAGCGCCCGTGAACAGCGTGATGTCGCCCAGATACTGCGGCACGCCAACGATCGGGCACGCGCTGCGCACTGCCGAGATGCCGACTCCGCCTTCGAGATTGAGGTCGCCTTCGCGTGCACAACCGGCAAGCACGGCTAGGGCGATGGCGGGGGCGGCGATACGGGTCAGCTTCACGAGGCACTCAACCTTTCGATACGGGACCAGCGCTTGGCAGCGCGGGCGCGGTGGACTTCATAGGAACCGGCTTTCGCACAAGCAAGCAATCGCGTAAGTGCCCACCCCATGACCCAGTCCGAAAAGCCGAGCCTCGAACTGTTGATCGCCGCGCCGCGCGGGTTTTGCGCCGGGGTGGACCGGGCGATCCAGATCGTCGAAGTCGCATTGGAGCGTCACGGCGCGCCGGTCTATGTCCGGCACGAGATCGTCCACAACAAATATGTCGTCGATAGCCTGCGGGCGAAGGGCGCGGTGTTCGTCGACGAACTGGACCAGGTGCCCGACGGCGTGCCGGTCGTGTTTTCCGCACATGGCGTGCCCAAATCGGTGCCCGCGGAGGCGACCAGTCGCGGCCTTGCCTATCTCGACGCGACCTGCCCGCTCGTGTCCAAGGTCCATCGTCAGTCCGAACGCCTGGTCGCGGCGGGCCAGCACATCCTGTTCGTCGGGCATGAAGGCCATCCGGAAGTCATCGGCACGTTCGGTCAGGTGCCCGAGGGCAGCATGACGCTGATCGAAACGGTCGAGGATGCGGAGGCGGTTCAGGTCGCCGAGCCCGAAAAGCTTGCGTTTCTGACCCAGACCACGCTGTCGGTGGACGATACCGCCGCAATTCTGGAAGTGCTCAACCGTCGTTTCCCGGCCATCGTCGCGCCAAAGGCGGACGACATTTGCTACGCGACCTCCAACCGGCAGGAAGCGGTGAAGGCGATGGCATCGTCCTGCGACCTGGTGCTGGTGATCGGCGCGCCCAATTCGTCGAATTCGCTGCGGCTGGTCGAGGTTGCCAAGCGCGAGGGCACCGACGCGTATCTGATCCAGCGGGGCGACGAACTCGATTGGGAATGGCTGGCCGGCGTCGGCACGCTGGGGATCACCGCAGGTGCGTCGGCGCCCGAAGCATTGGTACGCGAAGTCGTCGATCACATCGCCACCCGATTCGAGGTACACGAGCGCGAGGTGAAAACCGCGGAAGAGACCATCGTGTTCAAATTGCCGCGTGGGTTGGAGGCGGCGTAATCGTGCTCCTGCGAACGCAGGAGCGCTGGAGAAGCGAGCGCGGCCCATGCCGTCATCGCTCCTGCGTTCGCAGGAGCACTGCGGAATTGGCTTGGCGGCATGAAAGAAAACCCGCCTTCGACAGGGATTGCGCGATTGGCTAGTCCAAGCTCATGGCTGTCTACACCCAAGTCTCCGCCGAAGCGTTATCCGCCTTCCTCGCCAAATTCGACGTCGGTGACCTCGTGTCCGCCAAGGGCATCGCGGAAGGTGTCGAGAACAGTAATTACCTGATCGAAACCACCCGCGACCGCTTCATCCTGACCCTTTACGAAAAGCGTGTCGCGGCGGACGATCTTCCCTATTTCATGGCGCTGCTCGGCCATGCGGCAGCGGCGGGGCAGCCGGTGCCGGGTGCGATTGCCGATCGCTCGGGCGCGCTGATCCACGAACTCGAAGGCCGCCCGGCGTGCCTGATCGAATTCCTGCCGGGCGTGTCGCTGTCGCATCCCACCCCTGCGCAGGCGATGAACGGTGGCAAGGCGCTGGGCGGGTTGCACGCGGCGCTGGCCGACTTTTCGGGCGTCCGCTCGAACAGCCTGGGCGTCGAAGCGTGGCGACCGCTGCTCGACCGCTGCGGGGCCGCGATGGACGCGATCACGGCCGGCCTGTTCGCGCAGGTGTCGAGCGCGCTCGACCGGGTGGAACATGACTGGCCGCGCGACCTGGCGACCGCACCGATCCATGCCGATCTGTTTCCCGACAATGTGCTGATGCTGGGCGACCGGGTAACGGGCCTGATCGACTTCTACTTCGCCTGTTCCGACGTCCGCGCCTATGATGTGGCGGTGATGCACACCTCCTGGGCATTCGATGCGAAGGGCGTGGCCTTGGCGCCGGAAGTCGGGCGCGGGATCGTTGATGGCTATGCGGCGAGCTTTGGGCTGAGCGATGCGGAGCGCGCCGCACTGCCGGTGCTGGCGGAGGGCGCGTGCATCCGCTTCCTGCTGACCCGCGCCTGGGACTGGCTGAATACGCCTGCGGACGCGATGGTGACGCGAAAAGACCCAATTGCCTATCTCAAGCGGCTCGACTGGTACGGCGAAAACGGTCACAGCGCGTTCGCATGAGCGATGCCGATGCAACCGAGTTGACCCGCGTGGAAATCGCGACCGATGGCGCGTGCAAGGGCAATCCGGGGCGCGGCGGATGGGGCGCGATCGTGCGGTCGGGCGC
This sequence comes from Sphingomonas sp. AX6, assembly GCF_902506605.1. GTDB lineage: Bacteria > Pseudomonadota > Alphaproteobacteria > Sphingomonadales > Sphingomonadaceae > Sphingomonas. The sequence goes on along the minus strand of NZ_LR733979.1, from coordinate 2,038,004 downwards.
GCATGAAAAAGAGCTTTCCGGCTGCGAAGCGCACACCACCAACAACCGCATGGAAATGATGGCGGTGATCTGCGCGCTTGAGGCGTTGAAGCGCCCCTGCCACGTCACCCTGTCCACCGACAGTCGCTACGTGATGGACGGCATGACGAAGTGGATGCACGGCTGGCTGAAGAATAGCTGGCGGACCGCGGACAAGAAACCGGTCAAGAATGCCGATCTGTGGCAGGCATTATGGGCCGCGGCGAAACCGCACCGCATCGACTGGGTGTGGGTGAAGGGCCATGCCGGGCACCCCGACAACGAGCGTGCGGACAAGCTCGCGAGTGACGCGGCGGTGGCGCAGTAGCCTGACGCTTGCCCCCGCGCAGTCCGGGTCCTAGATAGCCGCTCGCGAGGCCACGTCCTCCCCCTAAATGGGTATCAAGTCCGGGACGGCCCGGCCCTTTTTGCGAAAGGAGGGCCGATCATCATGGCCTGGATTGCATTGTTTATCGCCGGATTGTTCGAAGTGGCCTGGGCCTATTCGATGAAATTGTCCGAAGGATTCACCCGCCCGGTACCGACACTCATCACCTTTGCGGCGATGTTCGTCAGTTTCGGGCTGCTCGCCTGGGCGATGCGTTCGCTGCCGCTGGGGACCAGCTATATGATTTGGACCGGCATCGGCGCGATGGGGGCGTTCCTGGTCGGGATCGCCTTTCTGGGCGAAGCCGCGACGCCGATGCGGATCACGGCGGCGCTGCTGATCGCCAGCGGCATCGTGCTGATGAAGCTGTCGAGCAGTTAGTCCCGCTCTCCCTCAACCGTTCGTTTCGAGCGAAGTCGAGAAACGCGACCCAAACACCAATTTCACGTTTCTCGACTTCGCTCGAAACGAACGGATCGGGATGAGCAGGCTGGATACTAGCCGAAGCGCGTGGGCGCATAGCGTTCGGCGTCGATTCCCGCGACCGCCGCGTCCGGCGTGCGCCCCAGCAACAGGCTGGCCCCGATCATCGCGGCGGCAGGCGCGGTCTGGATGCCGAAGCCGCCCTGCCCTGCGAACCAGAAAAAGCCGGGGGTGTCCGCCGCGAATCCGTACACCGGCAGGCGGTCGGGCGCGAAGCTTCGCAGGCCTGCCCATTTACGCTCAACGCCCATGATCCGCCAATCGACGGCGTGTTCCAGCCGGTCGATGGCGATGGCGACGTCGAGTTCCTCGGGTTGCGCGTCGCACGGGTCGGTCGGGATTTCATCGTGCGGGCTGAGCCACAATTTTCCGCCCGCTTCCGGCTTCCAGTAGAAACTGCCGTCGATCGCGGCGACGTGCGGCATGGCGGGCGTGGTCGGCGGATCGATGCGGAGCTGGACGAGCGTGCGGCGATAGGCGGCGATGCCGATGGGGTTTGCGCCTGCAATCCGCGCGACTTCGTCGGCCCACGCGCCTGCCGCATCGACCAGGATATCAGCCTCGATCACGCCGTCTTCCGTGGTGATGCGCCAGCGTCCGCTCACCCGTTCCGCCTGACGCAGTGCGGCGCGGGTCCGGACCTCGGCGCCCGCACGGCGTGCGCGCGACAGGCAATTGGCGTGGAGTGCGGCGACGTCGATATAGGCGCAACTCGGTTCCCAGATGCCGAGCGTCCATTCGGGCAGCAATCCTGCGATGTGCGCGTGCGGATCGACTGCTTTGAGTGCGATCGGCGTATCCGCGAATTCGGAGAGGAAGGCGTCATAGGCTGCGCGGTCCCCCTCGCGCCCGATATGGAGCGAGCCCAGCGGCTCTAGGAAACCGCCGTCGCGAAGTGCCGGTCCCGATGCGGTGGTCAGCGGCTGGACCCCTGCCCCGCCATAGGTTTCGGACCAGAAGGCCGCCGATCGCCCGGTGGCGTGATAGCCCGCCTGATCCTCTGCCTCCAACAGCACCACGCGCGCATGGGGCGCGACTTCGGCGGCCAGGCTGGCACCCGCGATCCCGGCACCGACAATCGCGATGTCGTAGCTCACTTTGCAGGCGCTCTCGCATCCAGAAACGCGTCAATCGCGGCGATGGCGCGGTCGCGGACGGGATCTGCTTCGCGCAGGATTTCGTGCGCCGATTCGCTGCCGAAGCGGATCACTTGCGCGTCGGGCGGTCCGGCGAGTTGCGCAAGCGCCGCTTGCGGATCGACCAGTCCGTCGGCTTCGGCGACCAGTCCCAGGATCGGGACGCGCACGCTGGCGACCTTGCCGCTTTGTCGCAATTCACGCGTCGATCGAAACGCGTTCAGCACCCAGCGCCAGCTCGGCGGTCCGGTGACGATCTCCGGCTTCGCTTCATGCCAGAACAGCTCGTCGGCGTAGCGCGAGGCGTCGTGCGTCAGCAGCTTCTGGCGCGATTGCAGCGTGTGCGGGCGCTCATTTCCTTTCCACGCAGGCCGCCTGACCGGGCCGAAGCGCGACATGAATTTCGCCAACGCTTCCCCGACGCCTGCGCCGCCCGGTCCTTTGAGCCCGAGCATCGGCGCGACCAGCACCGCCGCATCGGGCACGAATACGCGCTCCGCCATCGCGCGCAGCAACAGGTGCCCGCCCATCGAATGGCCGATCGCGACATGCGGACCCGCGCCGTTTGCCAGCCATTCAGCCCCGAAGCCGCGCAGATCGTCGATGAACATCGCGAAATCGGGAATGTCGCCGCAACGTGCGTGATCAGTGGTTCGCCCCGACCCCGCCTGTCCGCGCCAGTCGATGCTGGTGATCGCCCAGCCCGCGGCGTGCCAGTGGCCGAACACCTCAAGATATTTCTCGAAAATATCGCCGCGCCCGCCCTGAAACAGGATCGACCCGCGCACTTTGCCCGTCGGTGCCGCCCAGTCGAACCGGCGCAACCTCCAGCCATCGGGCGCGGTCCAAGTCGAGACGACTGCGCCGTCGGGCAGCGCTCGGCGAAGGGGGGCGGGCGACAACATCATCGCTGGTTACGTTTTCGTAAGCCACGCCGTCTAGGCTTAACGCGTCATGGGGGATGTTTTCACAACCGTTTTGCTGGTCGCGCTCGGCCTGTTGCTGGTTTCCGCCGGTATCGAGGACGCGCACAAGCGCGAGATCGCGAACTGGAAGAATGCCGCCATCGCGGGCCTCGCCCCGTTGTGGTGGATCGCGAACGGGCTGAGCCCCTGGCCCGACATGGCGTTGCTACTGCTGTCGGGCGTGGTGGTCTTCGCGCTGTTCGCGCTCGCCTTTCATTTCGGAATGATGGGCGGCGGCGATGTGAAGATGCTCGGCGCGCTGGCGCTGTGGCTGCCGCTGCAACCGCTGGTCTGGCTGCTGATCCTGATGTCGCTGATCGGCGGGGTGCTGACCGTCATCATGATGATCGAGCATCGCTGGAAGAAATCGGAAAGCCCGCTTGAGATTCCGTACGGCGTCGCGATCGCGATCGCCGCAATTATCGTGTTTCACCAACCGAACCTTAACCATTTTGGGTGATGACCGGGGATTGAACCGAACCCGGCTTCAGAAAAGGCCAGAAGCGTCATGGATGGAAAAAAGATCATTTTGCTGGTGGGCGCGCTGATCGTCGCCGCCGTCACCGCGTTCATGGCGCGGAGCATGATCATGGGGGCCTCGGCTCCGGTGGCGGGTGCCAATGTCGCGGGCAGCAATGTCCCCGTCGATGGCCCGCAAGTGCTGGTCGCGACCAAAGCGTTGCCCGTGGGCACCATCCTGACCGCCGATTCGCTGCGGTTCCAGCCCTGGCCGAAAGAACTGGTCGAGGGCGCCTATTATCTGAAGGATGCGACCGACGTTCAGGCGATGGTCGGCACCGTGGTTCGCTTCGCGATCCCCGCCGGTCAGCCGATCACCCAAGGGGCGCTGGTGAAACCGGGCGACCGGGGCTTCCTGGCCGCCGCACTGGGTGCCGGTATGCGCGCAGTGACCGTACCGGTCTCGACCGAATCGTCCGTCGCGGGCTTCGTGTTTCCGGGCGATCGCATCGACCTGATCCTGACCCAGGAAGTCGCAGGCGGCGGCGATGGCCCGCCCCTGAAGGCATCCGAGACGATCCTGCGCAACCTGCGCGTGCTCGCCACCGATCAGCGGACCGACAAAAAGCTCGATGAAGCGGGCAATACCGAAGTCGTCACCTATTCAACCGTCACGATCGAAGCGACGCCGACGATCGCCGAACAGATCGCGGTTGCCCGCACGGTCGGTTCGCTGTCGCTGTCGCTGCGTTCGATCGCCGACAACGCCGGCGAACTCGAAGAGGCGATCGCATCGGGCGATGTCGAAGTCAGCGACGATCCGAATGCGGAACGTGCGATGTTGGCCGGTGTTTCCACCCGTCCGGTGGTCGGCGCGACCAGCGTATCCACCGGTGCCGACGTGTCGCGCTATCAACGCCGCACCGTGCCCGGCAAGCCCATTGAAACTGCCGCTCCGATGAACGGCGCACCGCAGACGACAAGCTATCCCGGGGGTGCCGCCCCCGTGGTTCAGGGACCGATGGTTCGGGTGGCACGTGGCAACACCGTCACCGACGTTCCGGTTGGGGGGAAGAATTGAAATGCGTATGAAGCATGAACTCCGCCGCGCGCTGGCCGCGACGGTCGCGACCGCGGTCGCGCTGTCGGTGCCGGGGATCGCACCGGCGCAGAACGCACCACGTGCGCGCGTCGGCGAACCGACAGGTGCCCAGCGCCCGACCACCGAACGACTATTGTCGGTAGGCGAAGGCGAACTGGTGACGCTGCCGGCGACCGTGACGAGTGTGTGGACCTCCAATCCGGAAGTCGCCGACGTTTATGTCGCCAACCCGCGCCAGATCCATCTGTTCGGCAAGGCATTCGGCGAAGCGACGATCTTTGCGACCAACGCCACGGGCACGGTCGTCTACTCGTCCAACATTCGCGTCAGCCAGAACCTGACCTCGATCGACAAGATGATGCGCGCGGCAATGCCGGAGGCGGACGTAAAGGTCGTGACGGTTGGCCAGCTCGCGGTGCTCAACGGCGTCGTCGCATCGCCCGAAGCCTCGGCAGAGGCCGAGCGCCTGGCGACCGCGCTGCTCAATCCCGGCGTCAACACGTCGGATCCCGCCGCATCCCTGAAAATGGCGGTGGTCAACCGGCTGCGCATCGCAACGCCGCTTCAGGTCAATCTGCATGTGCGGATCGCCGAGGTCAGCCGGACCTTCGTCAAGGATATCGGCGTCAACCTGACGACGCGCGACCGCACCGGCGGTTTCCAGTTCGGTCTGGCATCGGGACGTCAGGGGACGATCACGACGCGGCCCGGCACGCCGGGATCAACCGAAGTCGATGCTGCGGGTGCACGCCCCGGCGACACACTCTATTCGTTCCCCGGCGCAAAGGAGATCGGATCGACGATCGGCGGCTTTGGTCGGCTGTTCGGGCTCGACATTCTCGGATCGCTCGACGCGGGTGAAAGCCAAGGTCAAGTCTCGACGCTCGCCAATCCGACGCTGACCGCGCTTTCGGGTGAGACCGCGACGTTCCTCGCGGGTGGTGAAATCCCGATCCTGGTCAGTCAGGGTCTGGGCGCCGTGTCGGTCGAATACAAACAATATGGCGTCAGCCTGGCCTATACGCCGGTTGTCCTGGCGGATGGCCGCATCTCACTGCGCGTCCGCCCCGAAGTCTCGCAATTGTCGAGCGCAGGTGCCGTCACGCTGAACGACAACCAGATCCCGGCGCTGATTACCCGCCGTGCCGAAACGACCGTCGAACTGGGGTCGGGCGAAAGCCTGGTCATCGGTGGCCTGCTTCAGAACAACCACGACAATTCGATCAACAAGACACCGGGTCTGGGCGATGTGCCGATCCTGGGGTCGCTGTTCCGTTCCAACGGCTTTCGCCGTCAGGAAACCGAACTCGTGATCGTCGTCACCCCCTATCTGGTGCGTCCGGTCGATGCCAACAGCATCGTCCTGCCGACCGACGGCTATCTTGCGCCGACCGATCCGGGCCGCGTGTTCATGGGCCAGCTTCAGTCGGGCGACGGCATGGATCGTCCCAAGCCGAGCGTCGCGGCCCCCAATGCCGCACCCGGCATGACCGGCGCGGCATTGCCGCTGCCGTCGGGGCCGACTTTGCCGCCTGCGCGTCAGGAAGCCCGTGCCGTGCCGGGTCGCCCGGTCGCTACACCCGGCTTCAGCAATTAAGGGATCGAAGGGAATATATGATGACAAAGTTTCATCCGGTCCTGGCCATCGCAATGCCGCTGACCCTGCTGGCCGCCTGCGGCCCCGCCGATCCGCGCCGCGGGTTGGAAACCGTGCACCAGCCGGTGGTTCAGCGGACCGACTACACGATCGACCTTCAGACCGCTGGCGATCGTCTCGCCCCCGGTGAATCCAATCGCCTCGGCGGGTGGATGGAGGCGATGCGCGTCGCTTATGGCGACCGGATCAGCGTCGACGATCCGTCGCGCTATGCCGCAGGCGCACGTGACGATGTCGCCGCCGAAGCTGCCCGTTACGGGCTGTTGCTGGTCGACACCCCGCCGGTGACGACGGGCCAGGTCCAGCCGGGCACGGTCCGCGTGGTCCTGAGCCGTTCGAGCGCGGCGGTGCCGTCCTGCCCCGATTTTTCCGACGTTTACAAACCCAATTTCAATGGTGCGGCGGGTGCGAATTTCGGTTGCGCGCACAACTCCAATTTGGCCGCGATGATCGCCAATCCGGACGATCTGGTCCGCGGCCAGCCGGGGTCGGTCAGTGGTAGCGATCCAGGCACGTCGACCAAGGCGATCGGCACCTATCGCCGCGCGGCACCGACCGGCGCTGCAGGGCTGAAAAGCGAATCCACGGGGAGCAATTGATATGAACGCACCTTGGACCCCCGGCCGCGCCGCCACCACGCGAGAGCCGTTCGCCGCCTTCGTCTGCGACGAGGCGACCGCCGAAGCGCTGCGGCCGATCACGGTCGAAATGGGATGGGCACCCGAAAAGGTGAACAAGGGCGGGCTGCGCAATGCTGTGCAGACGCTGTCGGTATCCGCCAGCCCCAACATCCTGTTCGTCGATCTCTCGGAAAGCGGCGATCCGCTCAACGACATCAACGCGCTTGCCGAAGTGTGCGAGCCTGGAACGGTCGTGATCGCGGCGGGCCAGGTGAACGACGTGCGGCTGTACCGCGATCTTGTCGCCAGCGGCATTCAGGATTATCTGCTCAAACCGCTCAACCCCGACGTGATGCGCGAAGCCTTCACCAGCGCCCATGCGATGCTGAACGCGCCGAAAACGGTCGAGGCCGGCCCCGATCGCCCGCATTGCGCGGTTGCGGTCATTGGCGCGCGCGGCGGTGTCGGCGCATCGACGCTGGCGACTTCGCTGGCCTGGCTGTTGTCGGAAAAGAACGCGCGGGCAACCGCATTGCTCGATCTCGACGTGCATTTCGGCACGGGTGCGCTCGCCCTCGATCTGGAACCGGGCCGCGGGCTGACCGATGCGATCGAAAATCCCAGCCGTATCGACGGACTGTTCATCGAACGCGCGATGGTGCGGGCGTCCGAACGCCTGGCGGTGCTGTCGGCCGAAGCGCCGATCCATTCGCCGGTAGTCACCGACGGATCGGCCTTCTTCCAGCTTCAAGAGGAAATGCGCGGAGCGTTCGAATGCACCGTCATCGATCTGCCGCGCAATATGCTGGTCCAGCATCCGCACCTGGTCGCCGATGTGCAGACCGCCGTTTTGACGGTGGAATTCACGCTGGCGGCCGCGCGCGATGCGATCCGTATCCTGTCGTGGTTCAAATCGAACGCGCCGCAGACGCGCGTGATCGTCGTCGCCAACCGGGTCCAGCCCGCAGCGCAACTGGAGATCAGCCGCAAGGATTTCGAAGGCTCGATCGAACGCGCGGTGGACTATGTGATCCCCTACGACGCCAAGCTGACGGCTCAAGCCGCCAAGCTGGGCAAGCCGATCGCAGATGCGGGCAAGGGGTCGAAGACGGTCCTGCCGCTGATCGAACTGGCGACCGACATCGTCGAGGCGAACGATACCGCCACCGAGGATGCCGCGACGGGCAAGAAGCCGAAGGGCACCGCGACCGGCGGATCGCTGTTGGGTAAATTGTCCGGCCTGACCGCGAAATTCCCTGGCAAGACCGCCAAGAAATAACCGGTTCGCCGCGCCTTTGGGCGAGGGCGAGCCGCAACGGGCCAATCACCGGCTCCGTATGATGTAGGAAGGCAGGAACGGCGTGACATTGATGCCGATGATCATCTTGGCAGGCGGCGCATCGCTGATGCTGGTGCTCGTTCTGCTCGCCTTTTCGAGGCCGTCCGCTGCAAAGGCCAGTTCGCGACGGCTGGTCGATGTCCGCGTCCGCCATTCGGGGGCTGCAAGCACCGCGTCGATGGAAGCGCAGATCCGCAAGGTATCGGCCGGCCGCGCGACGCGCATGGATTTGGCTGCGACCCGGTTCCTGCCCAATCCCGCCCAGCTCAAGAAACGCCTGGCGATGACGGGCAAGGAAAACTGGACCGTCGGACGTTACGGGATTGCCACGGTCGGCATCTTTGCCTTCGTGGCCATATTCATGATGATTCAGGGAATGCCGTTCCTGTTCGCGGTGCTGTTCGGGCTCTTCATGGGCGCAGGCGTACCGCACAAGGTCGTCAGCTTTATGATCAAGCGGCGCGTCGGCAAGTTCACCTCGAAATTTCCAGATGCGATCGAACTCCTCGTCCGCGGCCTGCGATCGGGTCTTCCGATCACCGAGACGATGAGCGTCGTCGGAGCCGAAGTCGACGGACCGGTCGGTGAGGAGTTCCGTTCGGTGTCCGACAAGATGAAGATCGGCAAGACGCTAGACCAGGCATTGCAGGAAACCGCCGAGCGCCTGGGTACGCCCGAATTCCAGTTCTTCGTCATCACAATCGCGATCCAGCGCGAAACCGGCGGCAACCTGGCAGAGACGCTGGCGAACCTTGCGGACGTGCTGCGCAAGCGCGGTCAGATGAAGCTCAAAATTCGCGCGATGTCGTCCGAATCCAAGGCATCGGCCTATATCGTCGGAGCGCTGCCGTTCATCGTCTTCGGCATGATCTGGATGATCAACCAGCCCTATATGGCCAAATTCTTCACCGACGAACGACTGATGGTCGCAGGGATCGGCGGGATAATCTGGATGTCGCTGGGTGCCTTCATCATGGCCAAAATGGTCAGCTTCGAGATTTAAGGGGGTATCGAAACCATGCAAACCGCCCCCACCATCCTCGGCTTCGACGTCATCTGGGTCGGCACGGTCCTGTCGGGCATCGCCGCAATGGCAGTGATGTTCGCCATCTATGCCGCGCTCAGCGTGCGCGATCCGATGGCCAAGCGCGTCAAGGCGCTCAACGATCGCCGCGAGCAGTTGAAGGCGGGCATCACCGCATCGACCAGCAAACGGCGCGCGAAGCTGGTTCAAAAGCACGCCACCGCCGACCGCATCCGCGGAATGTTGTCGTCGATGAAGGTGCTTCAGGACGAGCAGGTAAAGGCGGCACAGGTCAAGCTGATGCAGGCCGGTATCCGGCAAAAGGAATGGGCACCCGCAGTCATCTTCGGTCGCCTGGTCCTGCCGATCGTGATCGGCCTGCCGATTCTGTATTGGGTGTACGGCACCGACAGTTTCGCGCATTGGGGTCCGCTCAAGAAATACGGGGCGGTCGCAGCCGGGTTCATCTTCTCCTACAAAGCGCCCGATATCTGGTTGAAGAACAAGATCAGCAAGCGCAGCGACGCGATCCGCAAGGGCTTGCCCGACGCACTCGATCTGCTCGTCATCTGCGCCGAGGCCGGTCTGACCGTCGACGCGGCATTCCACCGCGTGGCGAAGGAACTGGGTCGCGCCTATCCCGAACTGGGCGAGGAATTTTCGCTGACCGCGATCGAACTGGGCTTCCTGACCGATCGTCGCCAAGCCTTCGAAAACCTTGCGACCCGGATCGACCTGGATGCGGTGAAGGGCGTGGTGACCACGATGATCCAGACCGAAAAATACGGTACTCCCCTGGCGTCGGCGTTGCGCGTGCTGTCGGCGGAATTCCGCAACGACCGCATGATGCGTGCGGAGGAAAAGGCCGCGCGTTTGCCCGCGATCATGACCATCCCGCTGATCTGCTTCATCCTGCCGGTGCTGTTCATCGTCATCCTGGGTCCGGCAGCCTGCGACATCAGCGACTCGCTGATCAAATGAGCGCGCATCGTCTCATCGCGGTGCCGCTGGTATCCGCTTCGACCGAACGGCGGGTGCGTGTGGCGATGCTGCAATTGCAGGTCGCCGCCACGCTTCGACCGATCACGGAACGCGAGGCGCATATCGGTCGTTGAACTCCCGTAACCTTCGGGAGGAAATCACATGTTGTTCGAAACGCCGACGCAGTTCGCGGTCCTGGCGCTCGCGCTGATCGCGGGCTGGTTCTTCGGGCTTGCCAGCCATCCAGGCGGCAAGAAGTGGAAGCAGAAATATCGCGACGAACAGGCCACGCACGCCGCCGTCATGAAAGAACGCGAAGGCGTGTTCGCCGAACGCGATGCGCGCGTGAAGGAGCTGGAGGCGGAGAATGCCCGGCTGACCCGCGAACTGGATCGCAGCAGGCCGCACGGCACCGCGACGACCGCGGCAGTGGCGGGTGCGACCGGAGTTGCGGCGGGAACGGCGGCGACGGGTACGCGTAGCGGCGGCGGTATCCGAGGCTTTTTCGGCTGGGACCGCGATAATCTCTCCCGCATCAACGGCGTCGATGAGGCGACCGAAAAGGCGCTGGTCGCCGATGGCTTCAAGAGCTTCGAACAGATCGCATCGTTGAGCGACGCCGAAGCGCACGCGCTTGAGGACAAATTAGGCTTCGGACGCGACCGGATCGACCAGCAGCAATGGCGCGAACAGGCGCGGTTGATGATGGAAAACCACGACCGCGACCACGGGATCGCGCGGGCTTAAGGGTCGCCCAAAAATCCGTCATGCCAGCGCAAGCTGGCATATCAGGCCGTATCGCACGACGCCTGATGCCCCAGCTTTCGCTGGGGTGACGGTATTGGGGGCAGCTTACCCGTTGCGCGCCTTCAACGCCGCCTGCGCCGCCGCCAAGCGCGCGATCGGCACGCGGTACGGCGACGCCGAAATGTAATCCAATCCTACGCTTTCGCAGAAGTCGATCGACGACGGGTCGCCGCCATGTTCGCCACAGATGCCCAGCTTGATGTCGGGCCGGGTCGCCCGACCACGTTCGGCGGCGATCGAGATCAGCTCGCCGACGCCCTCGACGTCGATCGAGACGAACGGGTCGCGGTCGTAAATGCCCTTTTCGACATATATTTGCAGGAAGCGCGCGGCGTCGTCGCGGCTGACGCCAAGCGCGGTCTGGGTGAGGTCGTTGGTGCCGAAGGAGAAGAATTCCGCCGCCTCGGCAATGTCCCCTGCCCTGAGCGCCGCGCGCGGCAGTTCGATCATCGTGCCGACCAGATATTCGATGGTGCGGCCCTTCTCGGCGAAAACGTCCTTAGCGGCCTTGTCGACAACCGCCTTCATCAGTTCGAGTTCGCGCTTGGTCGCGACCAGCGGGATCATGACTTCGGGGATCGGCGCTTCGCCCGATGACGCCGCGACATCGCACGCCGCCTCGAAAATCGCGCGTGCCTGCATCTCGTAGATTTCGGGATAGGTGACACCCAACCGACACCCGCGATGGCCGAGCATCGGGTTGAATTCATGGAGTTCGGCAGCCCGGCGCTTGAGCGTTTCGACCTCGACACTGGTCGCTTTCGCGACTTCGGCGAATTCCGCGTCCTCATGCGGCAGGAATTCGTGCAGCGGCGGATCGAGCAGGCGGATCGTGCAGGGCAGGCCCGCCATCACCTCGAAAATCTCGGTAAAGTCCTTGCGCTGTTCGGGCAGCAATTTGTCGAGTGCAGCGCGGCGACCGGCTTCGTCCTCTGCCAGAATCATCTGGCGGACCGAGGTGATCCGCGCGCTGTCGAAGAACATGTGCTCGGTGCGGCAGAGGCCAATCCCCTCCGCGCCGAATTCACGCGCGGTGCGGCAGTCATTGGGCGTTTCCGCATTGGTGCGGACGCGCAGGCGGCGGACCTTGTCGGCCCATTCCATCAGCACGCCGAAATCGCCCGCAAGTTCGGGCTGCACGGTGGGCACAGCGCCGACCATGACTTCGCCGGTGGAGCCATCGATGGTGACGATGTCGCCTGCGCGCACCTCGCGTTGCCCCACGCGCATCACGCCTTCGGCCGCCTTGATCGACAGCGTGCCCGCCCCCGAGACGCAGGGGCGGCCCATGCCGCGCGCGACGACCGCCGCGTGGCTGGTCATGCCGCCGCGCGCGGTCAGGATGCCCTTGGCCGCGTGCATGCCGTGAATGTCTTCGGGGCTGGTTTCGACGCGAACGAGGATCACGTCCTCGCCGTTCGCCGCCGCCTTCTCCGCCGCATCGGCATCGAACACCACCTTGCCGGACGCTGCGCCGGGCGATGCGGGAAGCCCCTTGGTCAGCACGTCGCGGGTCGCCGACGGGTCGAGCGTCGGGTGGAGCAACTGGTCAAGCGCGGCGGCATCGACGCGAGCAACCGCTTCCTCCTCGGAGATCAGCCCTTCGTTTGCCATATCGACCGCCATCTTGAGCGCGGCCTTGGCGGTGCGCTTGCCGCTCCGCGTCTGGAGCATCCACAATTTGCCGCGCTCGACGGTGAACTCGATGTCCTGCATGTCGCGGTAATGCGTCTCGAGCGTGTCGAAGACCTTGGCGAGCTCGCCATAGACCTCGGGCATCGCCTCTTCCATCGACAACGGCTTGGCCCCTGCCGCTTCGCGCGCCGCCTTGGTCAGATATTGCGGGGTGCGGATGCCCGCGACCACGTCTTCGCCTTGCGCGTTGATCAGGAATTCGCCGTAATAGGCGCGGTCGCCCTTCGACGGATCGCGGGTAAAAGCAACGCCGGTGGCCGATGTATCGCCCATATTGCCGAACACCATCGCCTGGATATTGACCGCGGTGCCCCAATGGCCGGGAATCGAATTCAGGCGGCGATAGACTTTGGCGCGTTCGGACTGCCACGATCCGAAGACGGCAGCCGTCGCGCCCCAGAGCTGATCATGGACATCCTGCGGAAAGGGCTTTCCCCACATCTCGTCCACCAGCGCCTTGTATTCGGCGACCAGCGCCTGAAGGTCGGTAGCGCTGAGTTCGGTGTCGAGGTGAAAGCCGCGATCTTCCTTGGCGACCTCCAACGCTTCCTCGAACCGATCATGGTCGAGGCCGAGCACGACGTCCGAATACATCTGGATGAAGCGGCGATAGCTGTCCCAGGCGAAGCGATCGTCGCCCGATTTCGCCGCGAGCCCCGCAACGGTATCGTCGTTGAGGCCGAGGTTGAGGACGGTGTCCATCATGCCGGGCATCGAGACGCGCGCGCCGCTCCGCACGGAGACGAGTAGCGGGTCGGACGGGTCACCGAATTTCTTGCCCGTGATCCCCTCGATATGGGCGATGCCGTTGGCGACTTCGGCGCGGACGCTGTCGGGAAAGGTTTCGCCTTCCTCGTAATAGCGGGTGCACATCTCGGTCGAGATGGTGAAGCCGGGGGGCACCGGCAAGCCGATCGATGCCATGCCGTCGAGGTTCGCGCCCTTGCCGCCGAGCAGGTTCTTGTCGCCCTTCCCGCCGTCCGACACGTCGCCGCCGAACCGGTACACATATTGAGTCATTGCAACCCCTTCCCTCACGCGGCGCGCGGCACCGGCCTTTGCGATGCGCCCTACCGCAGGTGCGAACGGGGGGAAAGGGGTGTGGGGGTTTGGCCTGTGCCAGTTTTGCTTCGTGCGAGATCGGGCGGAAGGTTAGTCGAAAGTTGGTCTAGTGGGGCCGATTTCCGGTTGGCCCTGTCCATTCCATATCCCTCCCCGTTCGTTTCGAGCGAAGTCGAGAAACGTGTGTTGGGTGCTGGCCCAAGTGTTTCTCGACTTCGCTCGAAACAAACGGGTGTGGGGGCTTGGAGCAAACGAGGACGAGCCCCCTATCCGTCGATCTTCGAGAAATCCGCAACCCGATGCACCGCTGCGCGCATCCGGGCGAGGAGCGCGAGGCGCGCTTCGCGCTTGGTCGCGTCGGGGTCGTTGACCGTCACCTTGTCAAAGAACGCATCGATCGGCGCACGCAGGCTGGCGAGTGCCGCCATCGCACCTTCGAAATCCTCCGCTTCGATCGCTGCCGCGGCCTTGGGCTCGGCAGCGTCGAGTGCGGCGATGAGGGCAGCTTCCTCGGTTTCGGGCGTATAGGGAAGGGGTTTCTGTGCGGAGCCGCTCACCCCACCCACATCGTCACCCCGGACCTGTTCCGGGGTCCACTGTGCCTCCGGGGTTTGCGCGTGCGGGTCGGTGGACCCCCGCACTTCGGCCGGGGTGACGGTGGGTGTGTAGCCTTCCTTCTTCAAAATATTCGCCGCGCGCTTGTACCCGGCGAGCAGGTTCGCGCCGTCGGGGGTGCCGACAAAGGCCTGCAACGCATGAACACGCGCGAGCAGGCGGACGAGATCGTCCTCGCCCCCCAAAGCGAACACCGCGTCGATCAGGTCGTGCCGAACGCCCGCTTCGCGTTGCTGGACTTTGAGACGGTCGGCGAAGAAGTTAAGCGAAAGGTTGATCGTTGAAACAGCCGCACTCATCCGTTCCGGCAAGGACTGGATGGATGATTCAATTTTCTCAGCACCGCTCGCTAAATTCTTGGCGAGGTTATTAATTGCTAGCGGCAGCAACGATGCCTGCGTCGCTATCCGACGCATCGCTGGCAACGTCGCTTCAACAATTCCATTTTCGATAATGGTTTGCGCGTCCGTATTGCTCAACTCAAGTCGGTGCGCGAGAACCGGAACCAGATTTAGCCGGATACCATTAGAAAGAATAATCCGGCCAACCCCTAGAGCGGCTCGACGCAAGGCAAACGGGTCTTTTGAGCCCGTTGGCAGTTCTCCGATTGAGAAAAAGCTCGCAATCGTATCCAGCTTGTCCGCCAGCGACACCGCGACCGTCACCGGTGCGGTGGGCACATCATCGCCCTGACCGACCGGCTTGTAATGGTCGCGGACCGCTTCCCACACTTCGCGGGGTTCCCCTTGCGCCGCGGCGTAATAGCCGCCCATCAGGCCCTGGAGTTCGGGGAATTCGCCGACCATGCCGGTGACGAGATCGGCCTTTGCCAGACGCGCGGCGCGTTCGGCCATAGTGGCGAGTTGGGCTTTACTGAGCCCCTCCCCTTCAGGGGAGGGGTTGGGGTGGGGCTTATCCTCAAGCGATGACGTTGGTGGAGAGGCCCCACCCCCGCCCCCTCCCCTGAAGGGGAGGGGCTTGATGATTTCTTCCTCGACCAGCCACCTTGCCAGCTTCGCAACGCGTTCGACCTTGTCATGAACGGTGCCGAGTTTCTCGTGGAAGACGATCTTCTTCAACTTCTCGACCTGATCTTCGAGGCTGGTCTTCAGATCGGTGTCGTAGAAGAAGCGCGCATCGCTCAGCCGTGCGGCAAGCACCTTGCGGTTGCCCTCGACGATCCGGTCGCCGCCATCCTCGGCATCGATATTCGCGACGCAGATGAAGGCGTTGGCGAGCGTTCCTGCCGCGTCGTTGCAGACGAAATATTTCTGGTTCACCCGCGCGGTAAGCTGGATCACCTCGGGCGGGACGCTGAGAAATTCCGCGTCGAAGCGGCCCAGCAGCGGCACCGGCCATTCGGTCAGCCCCGCATTTTCGTTGAGCAGCCCGTCGTCCTCGATCAGCGACAGCCCCGCCCCCTGTGCGGCCATCTTGGCCCCGAGCGCGATGATCCCGCGCCGCTCGCCCTGATCGACGATGACGTGGCAGGCGCGCAGCTTTTCGACATAGTCGTGCGCGCCGCCGATGGTGATCGCGCCCGGATGGTGGAAGCGGTGGCCGACCGTGGCATAGCCGCTGGTCACGCCCGCGATTTCGCAGGGCACCAGCTCTTCGCCGAAGATCGCGACGATGCCCTGCAACGGGCGCACCCAGCGCGGGCTTTCGGGGGTGAGCGACGGAGCGCCCCAACGCATCGATTTGGGCCATGGAAAGCCGCGAACGATCGCGGGGATCGCGGACGCCAACACATCGGCGGTCGCGCGACCGGGCTTGTCGATGACCGCGAACAGGGTCGCGCGGCCCTTTACCTCGCGGGTCTCAAGCGCGTCGCGAGTCAGGCCCGCCTTGCGCAGGAAGCCGTCGATCGCGGCATCGGGGGCGTCGGCGGGCGGGCCTTTGAGTTCTTCGCTGACGGCTTGCGTGGCGGTCGGGAGTCCCTTCGCGATCAACGCGAGGCGGCGCGGGGTCGCATAGGTGACGATGCCTTCGGCCTTGAGGCCCGCCGCTGCGATCTGTTCGACGAACAGCCGTTCGAGATCGGCGCGCGCCTTGTCCTGCATCCGCGCGGGGATTTCTTCGGAGCGTAGTTCGAGGAGGAAGTCGGTCATCAAAAATCCTCCCCGTTTACGGGGAGGGGGACCGCGCCGAAGGCGGGGTGGAGGGGGCTCGCCGCACTCGACACGATTGCGTCTGCCACGGCATCGATATCCAGAAGCACGTCCACAGCCGAAATCCGCAAAACCCGGTATCCTGATTGTTCTAGAGACGCGTTACGAACCGCATCTCGCTGTGGGCGATCGCCCATATCGTGCGCCACGCCGTCGACCTCGATCACCAGTCGCGCTGCCGCGCAGTAGAAATCGGCGCGGTAAGCACCGATAGGATGTTGCTTGCGGAAGCGGATGCCATTCGGCGCGCCTTTCAGGCGTTGCCAGAGCAGGGCTTCGGGAATGCTGAGTTCGCGACGCGCGCGGCGGGCTTCGTAGATTTCGGGGCGGCGGAGTGAGGGCGAACCCCCTCCACCCCCGCGCGTTGCGCGGCGGTCCCCCTCCCCGTCCCGGGGAGGATTTTGTAGCGCGATCACGCCGTCCACCCGGGAAACGCGGCCTGCCATTTTGGGGTCTGCGTTTCGATCCATTTCTCGCAAGACGCCTTCGCCAGATCGCGGACGCGGCCGATATAGGCCTGGCGTTCGGCAACGGAGATCACGCCGCGGGCCTGGAGCAGGTTGAAGACGTGGCTTGCCTCGATCGCTTGCTCATACGCCGCCAGGGGCACGTCATTGGCGAGGCTGTTCTCGCACTCGGCGGCAGCCTTTTTGAACTGATCGAACAGCGTGTCGGTGTCGGCGACCTCGAAATTCCATTTCGACATCTGCCGTTCGTTCTCGAGGAACACGTCACCGTAAGACACGCCGGCGTCGTTGAACGCCAGGTCGTACACGCTGTCGACATTCTGGATGTACATGGCGAGGCGCTCGAGCCCGTAGGTCAGTTCGCCCGCAACGGGTTTGCAGTCGAAGCCGCCCATCTGCTGGAAATAGGTGAACTGGGTGACTTCCATCCCGTCGCACCACACTTCCCAGCCAAGGCCCCAAGCGCCAAGCGTCGGCGATTCCCAATCGTCCTCGACAAAGCGGATGTCGTGGACGGTCGTGTCGATGCCGATCGCGCTCAGCGACCCCAGATAGAGTTCCTGCAGGTCCGGCGGGCTCGGCTTCAATATCACCTGATACTGGTAATAATGCTGGAGCCGGTTCGGGTTCTCACCGTAACGGCCATCGGTCGGACGACGACAGGGCTGGACGAACGCCGCGTTCCAGGGCTCCGGCCCCAGTGCGCGAAGCGTGGTCGCGGGGTGGAAAGTACCCGCGCCCATCCTCATGTCATAAGGCTGGAGGATCACGCAGCCCCGCTCGCTCCAATAATCATGGAGCGTCAGGATCATGCGCTGGAAGCTGAGCGGCGTCGCGGTCACTTGTCCGTCTGCTCGCCTTCTTCGGTAGCGGCTTCGGTAGCGGCGTCTTCGCCACCCTCGGCATCGCGGTACCAGGCGCTGGTTTCGCCCGACAGCTTGATGGTCAGAGGCTGGCCGTGGCGGTCGACTTTCTTGCCAAGCGCGACGCAGATCCAGCCTTCGGACATCGAATATTCCTCGACGTCGTTACGCTCTGCGCCTTTGAAGTTGATGCCGACGCCGCGTTCGAGGGCGGACTGGTCGAAATGCGGGCTGCGCGGGTTGATCGACAGCCGGTCGGGGGGAGTATCGCTCATCCCAGCGCCTCTGACGCAAATCGGGCGCGATTTCCAGAGCCGACATGAAAAACGGCGCGGCTCCGTTTGGGGAACCGCGCCGTCAGTGGCGTGTGCCAGCCTGCCGGGAGCTTATCGGCAGTGACGCACGCGAACATAGCGACGGGCATAGCCATCCCAAACGCGCTGGGTGCGGCACTGCTGTCGGTAATTGTAGCGCGGCTGGTAATAATTGTAGCGGGGCGCGTAATCGTAGCGCGGGCCGCGGTCGTAATAGCGGCGATCGTCATAATAACGGTCGTTATTGCTCGACGCGATGGCGGCGCCGATCGCCAGCCCGGCGATGCCCGCCACGATGGCGGTCCCGGCATCGCTGCCGCGGTCGTAACGGTCGTAATGGCGATAACGCTGCGCTTCGGCCGGTGCCGCGACGGTGAGCGACGTGGCGGCGAGTGCGACGCCGAGCCCAACCTTAGTCAGTACGGTGTTCATGACAAACCTCCTCATTAATCCAGCGCCGCAAAAGCTTTCGCGTGACGCGAGTCGTGCGCTTGAGGGTTAAATTACGCGCCAGCGGCTGAACGATTGCGGAATTGGGCGTTTAGCTGGGGTTCAGTTGGATATTCTTGCCCCGCCCCCGTTTGTTTCGAGCGTAGTCGAGAAACGTGGTTCGCACGCTTGTGGACGTTTCTCGACTTCGCTCGAAACAAACGGATATGGGGAGCGGATGAGTTGCGCTTTCCAACGGAGATTTCACCTATGGCCTATTGGCTGATGCGGTCCGAACCCGATGTCTATGGCTGGGACCATCTGGTCGCGGACAAGGGCACCGAATGGGATGGGGTGCGCAACTATACCGCGCGCAATTTCCTGAAGGACATGAAAGTGGGCGATCTGTCGATCTTCTACCATTCGAACAAGGAAAAGGCTGCCGTCGGCGTAATGGAGATCACCCGCGCGTGGCAGCCCGATGGCGAGGACGGCAAATGGGCCAGCGTCCGGGTGGAGCCGCGCGAGAAACTCGCCAATCCGGTGCCGCTGTCCGACATCAAGGCGGAGAAGCGGCTGGAAAAGCTGGAAATGGTCCGCCAGTCGCGGCTGTCGGTGACGCCGGTGCGCGACGAGGAGTGGGCGGTGCTGATGGAAATGGCGAAAGGTTGAGCGCAAGCGGCGGGATGCGTGGCGCATCGATTTGAGTCAATGCGCTACCCCTCCCCCGTTCGTGCTGAGCCTGTCGAAGCACTGTCCTTTCTTGCCCAGCCAAGAACGACAGCATTTCGACAAGCTCAATCCGAACGGATTAGGGGGTGTGTCCAAATTCGAAAGTTCGGTCCATGTCGCTATCCAGCACTCACATCCCCTCCCCAGTGGGCGAACTCACGCTTGTTGCGAGCGATGCGGGGCTGGTCGCGGTGTTGTGGGAGCATGACGATTTCGACCGGGTGAGGCTGGGCGCGATGGTCGAGGCCGACGATCATCCGGTATTGGTCGCCGCTGCCGCGCAACTCGGCGAGTATTTCGCAGGCAAGCGCACCGCGTTCGACCTAGCGCTCGATTTTCGGGGCACCGATTTTCAGAAACACGTGTGGGCCGCGCTACTGACCATCCCATTCGGCGAGACGAGAAGCTACGGCGAAATTGCACGCCAGATCGGCCAGCCGACCGCATCGCGCGCAGTGGGCGCGGCGAACGGGCGTAATCCGATCTCGATCATTGCCCCCTGCCACAGGGTGATCGGGTCGAATGGTTCGCTGACGGGCTTTGCGGGTGGGATCGAGGCGAAACGGCTGTTGCTGAGATTGGAAAACCCGACGCTGGTTTGATCACCCCGCCACCGCGGACTTGTTTCGGGTCCACCTAGCGGCCAAACGCAATGCTAAAGTGTGAACGATGCGCGAGCGGCTTAGTGGACCCCGGAACAAGTCCGGGGTGACGGGGTGTGTGGTCCGGTGATGCGCATAAGGAGAAGGGCCGCCGATTGCTCGGCAGCCCTGAGTTTCTTTTCTCGTTTAGCATTCCACGCCGCGGCGAAGCCGCGTCGTCGGTCGGGGCTTTTGGCCCCGCCGGCCGGGCCGGGCTAGTGCGCGTGCGGGCAGCTTTGCTGCCCGCGTCGCCGCCCGTCCTTACGCCGCAGCCTTCGCGCGGCTCGCGCGCTTGCGCTCGTTCGGATCGAGGAAGCGTTTGCGCAGCCGGATCGTCTTTGGCGTGACTTCGACCATTTCGTCGTCGTCGATATAGGCGATGGCCTGTTCCAGCGTCATCTTCTTGGGCGGGGTCAGGCGGATCGCGTCGTCCTTGCCTCCGCTCGCGCGAAAGTTGGTCAGCTGCTTCGCCTTCATCGGATTGACCTCCAGGTCATCCGTCTTGGCGTTCTCACCGATGATCATGCCTTCGTACAGCGTTTCGCCATGCCCAACGAACAGGATGCCGCGTTCCTCGAGCGGACCCAGCGCATAGCCTTGCGCTTCGCCTGCGCCGTTCGAGATCAGCACGCCGTTTTTGCGGCCATCGATATTGCCCTTGTGCGGACCGTATTTCTCGAACAGCCGGTTCATGATCCCGGTGCCGCGCGTGTCGGACAGGAATTCGCCGTGATAGCCGATCATCCCGCGCGACGGTGCGCTGAACGTGATGCGCGTCTTGCCACCACCCGACGGACGCATGTCGGTCATTTCCGCCTTACGCAGGTTCATCTTTTCGACGACCGTGCCCGAATGTTCTTCGTCCACGTCGATGATGACGGTTTCGTACGGCTCGGTCTTCTTGCCGTTCTCGTCTTCGCCGAACAGCACGCGCGGGCGGCTGATGCCGAGTTCGAAGCCTTCGCGGCGCATCGTTTCGATCAGAACGCCGAGCTGAAGCTCGCCGCGGCCTGCGACTTCGTAGCTGTCGCGGTCCGATGCTTCGGTCACCTTGATCGCGACGTTCGATTCGGCTTCGCGGAACAGGCGGTCGCGGATCATGCGGCTGGTGACCTTCGACCCTTCACGCCCCGCCATCGGCGAATCGTTCACGGCAAAGCGCATCGACAGCGTCGGCGGATCGATCGGCTGCGCGTGCAGCGGCTCGCTGACCGATGTATCGGCGATGGTGTTCGACACGGTTGCGACCGCAAGGCCCGCCATCGAGATGATGTCGCCCGCCCGCGCTTCCTCGACCGGAACACGCTCTAGTCCGCGGAACGCCAGGATTTTCGACGCACGGCCGGTTTCGACGATCTTGCCGTCATTATCGAGCGCGTGGATCGGCTGGTTGAGCTTCACCACGCCCGAATTGACGCGACCCGTCAGGATGCGGCCCAGGAAGTTGTCGCGGTCGAGCAGCGTCACCAGGAAGGTGAAGGGCGCATCCTCATTCAGCTTTGGCGGCGGGACGTGGCTAACGATCGTCTCGAACATCGGGATCAGCGTGCCTTCGCGCGCATCCATGTCGGTCGAGGCATAGCCGTTGCGACCCGAGGCATAGAGCACGGGGAAATCGAGCTGTTCGTCGGAGGCTTCGAGGCTGACGAACAGGTCGAACACTTCGTCCAACACTTCCTGAATGCGCGCGTCGGAGCGGTCGACCTTGTTGACCACCACGATCGGACGCAGGCCCAGCGCCAGCGCCTTGCCGGTCACGAACTTGGTCTGCGGCATCGCGCCTTCGGCCGAATCGACCAGCAGGATCACGCCATCGACCATCGACAAGATGCGTTCCACTTCACCGCCGAAATCGGCGTGACCGGGGGTATCGACGATGTTGATGCGAACCGGTTCGCCGCCCTCGGGTGCCCAGTCGACCGAAGTCGGCTTTGCAAGGATGGTGATGCCGCGTTCCTTTTCGAGGTCGTTCGAATCCATCGCGCGTTCCTCGACGCGCTGATTGTCGCGGAACGTGCCCGATTGGCGAAAGAGCTGATCGACGAGCGTGGTCTTGCCGTGATCGACGTGGGCGATGATCGCCACGTTGCGAAGGTTCATTACATTTTCCCGGGAATAGGTGTTCGGGCGGGCGCATAGCGCAATTGCTGCGAACGCGAAAGGGGGGACGGCGTGGCATGAGGCGCTACGCCTCACGTGCCGTCCAGCTTTGAGATATGTGTGTCGTTCGGCGGTGAATGCGCTAACGTCATGGCGATTGGGAGTTTCGACATGAACCAGCCGTCTGGGTCGATCGCACTGCGATACAATAACGTCGCCGTTGCGCTGCACTGGCTGATCGCCGCGCTGGTCATCGCGCAAATCTATGTCGGCTGGACCTTTGGCGACATGGATCGCGGTCCGGGCAGAACCCTGTGGTTCGACTGGCACAAGGCGCTGGGCTTCACGATCCTGGCGCTCAGCATCCTGCGGCTCGTGTGGCGGCTGATGAATCCGCCGCCGCCCTTCCCCGACGCGATGCCGGCATGGGAGCGCATGGCGGCGCGGATCAGTCATCTGCTCTTCTATGTCGTGCTGCTCGGCCTGCCGCTGACGGGCTGGGCCTATCTGTCGACGGGCAGCGGCGCGGCAGAAACCGGGGCAATGACGCTTTTCGGGATCGACAACTGGCCGATCATTCCCGGCCTGCCCCGCGCCGCGCATGACGGGTTCGAGGAAGCGCACGAAATCCTGGTCAAAATCACTTATGCCATGATCATCCTCCACGTCGGCGCGGCGCTGAAGCACCAGTTCATCGACAAACGGCGCGAATTGAACCGGATGCCACCCCTGCGCGGGCGTGAATAGCCGCAACGCGGAGACATCCGGCCGTGGCAGACAGGCGTGCGGGTGTATTATTTTGACGACACACTTGAACCCGCGCGCCAACCTCTGCATCTAGAATGCTCGACAAAAAGGGCTGAGACGCATGGCGACGACCACCACGACCGCAACGGAAGAACCCGTCATCAAGCTCGACGCGCCCGAGCCGGTGCCCGTCGTCGCGGCGGAAAAAGCGATGGGGCTGGTGCCCGTCGATGCCGAGAAGAAGTCGAAGCTTGAGGAAAAGGTCGACGGCTTCATCACCGATCTGGTCGCGCAGGACGTGAACTCGCCCGAATTCGGCAAGCGCGTCGATCAGATCACGGCGATGGGTCAAAAGGAAATCCGCGACGCGGCGGGCCAGTCGAACCGCTTCCTCGACCGACCCGTCAAGGCGATGGACAAGGATTCGAGCGTCGGCACCGACCTGGCCGAACTGCGCCGCACGATCGAGGATCTCGATCCCGGCAAGCAAGGCAATCTGATGCAGCCCAAGAAGCTGTTCGGGATCATCCCGTTCGGCAACAAGCTGCGTAATTATTTCGACGGGTATAAATCCGCGCAAGGCCACATCGCCTCGATCCTGAAACGGCTGCAATCCGGCAAGGACGAGCTGCTGATGGATAATGCCGCGATCGACGTCGAGCGGCAGAATCTGTGGGCCGCCATGGGTCGGCTGGAACAGATGATCCACATCTCCAAGACGATGGATCAGCGGCTGGAAGACAAGGCCGCCGAGCTCGATCACAGCGACCCAGCAAAAGCCAAGGCGATCCGTGAGACTGCGCTATTCTATGCCCGCCAGCGGACGCAGGATCTGCTGACCCAGATGGCGGTGACCGTGCAGGGCTATCTGGCGCTCGATCTGGTCAAGAAGAACAATGTCGAGCTGGTGAAAGGCGTCGATCGCGCGTCCACCACCACGGTCGGCGCGCTGCGCACCGCAGTGACGGTGGCGCAGGCGCTGGGCGCGCAGAAGCTGGTGCTGGAACAGATCACCGCGCTCAACACCACCACCGCCAACATGATCGACTCGACGGGCAAATTGCTCAAGACGCAGACGGCGACGATCCACGAGCAGGCGGCATCGTCGACCATTCCTGTGGAGACGCTGCAGCGCGCGTTCCAGAATGTCTATGACACGATGGATGCGATCGACACGTTCAAGCTGAAGGCGCTCGACAGCATGAAGACCACGGTCAACACGCTGTCGTCCGAGGTCGAGAAGTCGCGCGGCTATATCGCGCGTGCTGAGGGCGCGTCGCAGAACCGGGTGTCGGGGCCGGCCACCAACGATGCATTCAAGCTGGAGGCGCTGTAAGGTTCCGTGATGAGCGAAGTCGATCAGACGATTGCGCGGGCGCAAGGGACGCTCGACCGGATGCGCGAGCGCAGCGGCGAGCGCGCGCACCGATCGCGCAAGCGGCGCCAGCAACAGATCGGCAAGCGCATCGTGCGGATCGCGATCGCGGACACCGCGATCATCGTCGCGGCGATCGTCATCGGCTGGATCGTGCCGCTGGGGATGTTCGGCGCGCTGGCAGTAATGGCGGCGCTGATCGCGGCGACGTTGTTCTTCGCGATCTTTCCGGTGGAGGCTGAGGTCCAACCCGAAAAATTCCACGAAACCCCGCTAAAGGCGTTGCCGCGCCAGACCGAAAGCTGGCTTGAGCGTCAGCGCCCGGCGCTCCCCGCGCCCGCCGCCAATCTGATCGATTCGATCGGGGTGCGGCTGGACACGTTGGGGCTACAGATCGCCAATCTCGACGAGCGCGAGCCCGCGGCCGCCGAAATCCGCAAGCTGGTGGGCGAGGAACTGCCCGAACTCATCAATGGCTATAAGCGCGTGCCCGAACCCCTGCGCCGCGTCGATCGCCACGGAGTAACCCCCGATGCGCAACTGGTGCAGGGACTGAAGCTGATCGAGGAAGAGATCGGCCAGATGACGGCGCAACTGGCGCAGGGCGATCTGGACCTGCTCGCGACGCGCGGGCGGTATCTGCAGATCCGCTATCGCGGCGATGACGAGATTGGTGGGCCGGCATAAAACCCGGTTGTCACCCCAGACTTGTTCCGGGGTCCACCGGGCGGCAGGCAAACCGCCACTATCGATGCGCTGCGCAAGCGGCTTAGTGGACCCCGGAACAAGTCCGGGGTGACGAGATGGGCTTAACGCCGCCCCAACGCCGCGACCGCCCGATCCCGCAGCCGCATGACCGCCGCCTCGTGTATGCCGGGCGCCGTCGCCAGCACCCCGAATGCCTGCCCGCGCGGGGTGTTGAAGCGCAGCGGCTTGCCCAACGCGTCCGACACCACGGCGCCGGCTTCGCACGCGATCAGCGCGGCGGCGGCGATGTCCCATTCATTGCCCCATCGGATGGTCGCGAGCAGATCGGCCTCGCCCGCCGCTACCATCGCGATGCGCAAGGCGATCGAGTTGGGTTTGAACACCGTCACCATGTCGCGATCCGAACGCGGTAGCGCGTCCGCGGGCGTGCGCGCACCGGCAAGGGTCACAAGCGCGCTCGCCTTGAGCGCCACGCCGCCGCGCCATGCCCCCTGCCCCGCAATCGCGCTCCAATGCTCGTCGCGCGCGGGCGCATCGAGCACCGCGATCACGGGCTTTCCCCGTTCGACGAGCGCGATCGACACCGCCCAGCCCTCGCGTCCGCGCAGATAGTCGCGGGTGCCGTCGATCGGATCGACCACCCAGATCCGCTCATGCGCAAGGCGGCGTTCGTTATCGACCGTCTCTTCCGACAGCCAGCCCGCGTCGGGAACCAGCGCGCTTAGCCGATGGTGCAACAGGTCGTTGACCGCCAGATCGACTTCGCAAACGAAGTTATTGGGCGACTTCTCCCACTTCTCGACTTCGGTCCGGAATTTGGCGAGCGCCAACTGCCCACCCTCGCGTGCAATGTCGCCGACCGCCAGGGCGAGCCCTGGATCAATCACCGGCCACCGTCATGCCGTCCACGCGGATCGTCGGCACATTGGTCGCATAGCGGAACGCCAGGTCATTGGCGGGCGTCATTTCCAGGAACATCGCCTTCAGATTGCCCGCCAGCGTGATCCCCGCAATTGGACGCGTCAATTCGCCGCCCTCGATCAGAAAACCCGATGCGCCGCGGCTGTAATCGCCGGTCACCGGATTGACGCCCTGCCCGATCAGCCCGGTGATATAGACGCCGTGGTCGACGCCGCCGATCAGCGTCGCGGGCGGCTCCGTACCCGGCGCCATATAAAGGTTCGATCCCGTGGTCCCACCCCCGCCCGATGCATGGCCGGTCGGCGTCATCCCCAATTGCCGCGCCGACGCGCTGTCGAGCATCCACGTCTCGAGCATTCCGTGATCGACCAGCACGGTAGGCGATACCGGCAGGCCCTCGCCATCAAAGGGTCGCGAGCCGAGGCCGCGCGGGCGGTGCGGATCGTCGTGGATCGACACCCCCCGCGCGAATATCTGCTTGCCGAGCATGTCCTGAAGGAAGCTCGTCTTGCGCGCAATCCGGCTGCCCGAAATCGCACCAATCAGCGCGCCGAGCAAATGCCCGCCGACGCGCGGGTCGAACACGATGGGCATCGCGCCTGATGCCACCCGCGCCGGGTTCAGCCGCGCGACCGCGCGTTCGCCCGCGATGCGGCCAATCTCGTCGGCATCCTCCAGCGCATCGAAATGCCGCGCCGAATGCCAGGCATAGTCGCGCTGCATTGCGTCGCCGGTGCCCGCCAACACGCTAGCCGAAATCGAATAGCCGCTGGCCGAGGTCGCGCCTGCAAAGCCATGACTGGTGGCAAGCGCAGAGACGCCGCGCCGGGCGGACGCCTCGCCGCCTTCGCTGTTGGTGACGCCCGCGACCGATCGCGCCGCATCTTCCGCCGCCAGCGCCAGATCGCGCAAATGCTGCGGATCGGGATCGGCATGATCGTCAAGGTCGAGGTCGGGGGCTGCGCCCTTCATCAGGCGCTCGGCCGGGGCGAGGCCCGCCCATTTGTCCTCGGGCGCGGCGCGCGCCATCGCCACCGCACGCGCGGCGGAATCGGCCATTGCCGCGGGGGAGAAGTCGGACGTGTTGATGCTCGCCGATCGCTGGCCGACGAATACCCGCAGGGACAGGTCGGCATCTTCCGACCGGCCGACATCCTCAAGCTTGCCCAGCCGCACCGACACGCCAAGCGACGCGCCGTCCGAAAAGCGCGCATCGGCGGCATCGGCCCCGGCCTTCATCGCGGCGTCCACCGCCGCTTGCGCCCGATCGAGCGCCTGTTCGACTGTCTGCATCGCTGCCACTTAGGAAGCCGGGGGGCGGCGATCCAGTCATGTCGGTCTGGAAGACGAAAATTGGTTCACGCAAAGGCGCAAAGGCGCGAAGGAAATCCGGGTTCGCGCGGAGACGCCGAGATGTCATTCCCGCCGCGCATCGGCATTGAATCGTCACCGGCTTGCCGAATGTTCGCTAACGCGCGAAGATCAAATCTCTCTCTGCGCGTCATCTGCGCCTCTGCGCGAACCCCTTTTACCTTTTTCTCTTCGCGCCTTTGCGCCTTCGCGTGAACATCTTTCTTCTAAGCCGTCGCCACCACGAAACACGCCGCGAACATCAGGAAGCCGAGATCGCGGTTCGAGCGGAACCGTCCAAGCGCATTGCCGCCATCGTCCACGTCCAGTGTCGCGACCTGCCAGCCGAGATGCAGCGCGGTCGGGGCGAGCGTCAGCAGCGCCAGCCAGTCGGGCCGCACGCTCCAGATCGCCCCTGCCCAAAACAGGATCGCCGCGAGGTAAAACACCGCGACCCCCGGCTTCACCTTCGCCCCCAACGCAATTGCCGAGGAGCGCACCCCGACCAGCGCATCGTCCTCGCGGTCTTGCAGCGCATAGATGGTGTCATACCCGATCACCCAAGCGATGCAGCCCGCATAGAGCAGCATCATGGGAAGGACGATCACCTCTCCCCACCCGGCCCAGCCGGTCACCGCCGCCCAGCCGGTGGGCGCGGCCCAGGAAAAGACGAGGCCCAGCCACGCCTGCGGCCACCAGGTGATGCGCTTCATGAACGGATAGGCGGCGACCAGCGCCAGGCTGCCCAATGCGATGACCCCGGCGATCATGTTGAGCTGGACCAGCACGACCAGCCCGATCAGGCAGAGGAACACCAGCCACACCCACGCCGCCTTCAGAGACACCGCCCCGCTTGCCAGCGGTCGGCTGGCGGTGCGTGCGACCTGCTTGTCGAGATCGCGGTCGACGATGTCGTTATAAACGCAGCCCGCGCCGCGCATCGCGATCGCCCCGAGCAGAAACCAAGCGATCAGATCCCACCGCTCGACCGCGCCACCGGCCAGCGCGATTCCCCAGGCGCCAGGCCAGAACAACAGCCACCAGCCGATCGGCCGATCGAACCGCGCGAGCAGGGCGAAGGCGCGCAGCGTCGGCGGCAGGCGACCGACCAGGCCGCGATGTTCGGTGTCGGGGACGATTTCCATGGGCGTGCTGCTGCCACAGCGGGGGGCGGCAAGGACAGGGATTTTTGCGGATTAATGCCAGATTTGGCGTTCTGGCAATCCTCCGCCGGGCCTCCTAAACCCCGACCCACACACCCCGTTCGTTTCGAGCGAAGTCGAGAAACGCTCGCGCGCGCTTCGGTCACGTTTCTCGACTTCGCTCGAAACGAACGGAGATTGACCATTTCGGAGATTAGGCATGCCCCCTGCCCCCCTTCGCATCGGGATTGTCGGTTTCGGCTTTGCCGCGCAGACGTTCCACGTCCCGCTGATCCGTCCGGTTGATGGGCTCCAGATCGTCGCGGTCGCATCCTCGGATGCAGCCAAGGTCGCGACGGTCCTGCCCGATGCGCGCGTCCATGCCGCGCCCCATGATCTGATCGCCGACGACATCGACCTGGTCGTCATCGCTTCTCCCAACGAAACCCACGCGCCGGTCGCGCGGGCGGCGCTGAACGCGGGCAAGCATGTCGTGATCGACAAGCCGTTCACGGTCACGCTGGACGAAGCGCGCGAACTGATCGCGCTTGCCGAGAAACGCGCCCTGCTGCTCAGCGTGTTCCACAACCGCCGCTACGACAGCGATTTCCTGTCGGTGACGCGGGCAATCCGCGAAGGTCGGATCGGGGTGCCGAGGCATTTCGAATCGCATTTCGACCGGTTCCGTCCGGAAGTCCGCGACCGCTGGCGCGAAAAGGCCGTAGCAGGCGGCGGCATCTGGTTCGATCTCGGCCCACATCTGGTCGATCAGGCTTTGTGCCTGTTCGGACTTCCCGACGCAGTGAGCGGCGATCTCGCGGTACAGCGTGCAGGCGGCCAGATCGACGATTGGGCGCATGTCGTTTTGCATTTCGGCGAGGTGCGCGCGGTGCTACACGCATCGATGCTGGTCGCTGGCGGCAGCAACCGGTTCACCGTCCACGGCGACGCCGGATCGCTGGTCAAGGCGCGGATCGACCAGCAAGAGGCGCAACTGCTCAGCGGCGTCGCGCCCGGCAGTGATGCGTGGGGCGTCGATGACGACCCGCTGGTGGTGATCGACGGCGACGGCGTGGCGCGGAACGAAGCTGCCGAACGTGGTGACCAGACGCGCTATTACGCAGGCGTGCGCGACGCGATCCTTGGCCGGGCGCCCAACCCCGTCGCCCCTGTAGAGGCGCTGGCGGTGATGGCGGTGATCGAGGCGGCGGCGCGATCGGCGCGCGAGGGCCGCGTGGTCGCGCTCTCGCTGACCGATGGCGAGCGTGCGGCCTATGCGGCGGCGCGCCAGCACTCGACTTGAGCGCGGGCGCGCGGCAGATGGGGGCGATGATCGCTACCCCCGCTTGGCCGCCGCAATCGACCCCGCGTTTGTTCGTCGACACGCCGCTCAGCGCGGGTGCGATGCTGCGGCTGGATGGCCCGCACGCGCATTATCTCGGCTCGGTGATGCGGATGAAGTCCGGCGATCCGGTCAAATTGTTCGACGACGTGTCGGGCGAATGGCTCGCCGTCGCGCGCGACGTCGGCAAACGGGCGATGGATGTCGAAGTGACCGATTTGCTGCGCCCGCGCGAAGCCGTGCCCGACCTGTGGCTGTGCGCCGCCCCCATCAAAAAGGCGCGGATCGACTGGGTGATCGAAAAGGCGTGCGAGCTGGGCGTCGATCGGATCATCCCCGTCTTCACCCGCCGCGCGGTGGTCGATCGCCTCAACCTCGACCGGCTGCGCGCGCATGCGATCGAGGCGGCCGAGCAATGCGGCCGCACCGCGCTGCCTCAGCTGGCCGAGCCGGTGAAGCTGGCAGCGTTGCTGCGCGACTGGCCGAGCGAGCGGGCCTTGTTCTTTGCCGACGAGACCGGCGGCGTGAACGCGCTGGCGGCAATGCGCGCGCATTCCGGTCCGGCAGCGATCCTAGTCGGCCCTGAAGGCGGCTTCGATGCAGAGGAGCGCGAGGCGATCCGCGCGTTGCCCCAAGCGGTCGGCATTGCGCTGGGCCCGCGGATACTGCGCGCGGAGACGGCGGCAGTGGCGGCGGTGGGATTGTGGATGGCCGCATCCGGGGATTGGTGAATTGTCTTTCCTCCCCATTCATGGGGAGGTGGCAGCACGAAGTGCTGACGGAGGGGGCGCGCATCTGAACGCGGCGTTGGTGGCCCGCCCCCTCCACCACCGCTTTGCGGCGGTCCCCCTCCCCGTGCCGGGGAGGATCGAGACGCGAGATTGCCACCCTCATTCGACAAGCGTAAGGCGCGAAAATGAGCACCAAGACCGTTTCGAACAGCAACGCACCCGTGATCGAAAACGGCGCGCAACTGATCGACTATTTCGCGTCCGGGGAAAAGCCCAAGGACCGTTGGCGGATCGGGACGGAGCACGAGAAATTCGTGTATTCGACCGCCGATTGCCACGCCCCCAGCTATGACGAACCCGGCGGCATCCGCGACCTGTTGATGGCGCTGACCGAGTTCGGATGGACCCCGGTCGAGGAAGGCGGCAACGTCATCGCGCTGTCCGGCCCCGACGGCACCGTCAGCCTTGAGCCCGCCGGGCAGCTGGAGCTGTCGGGCGCGCCGCTCGAAAACCTGCACCAGACCTGCGCCGAGACCGGGCGCCATCTGGAACAGGTGAAGGCGGTCGGCGAGCGGCTCGGCCTCGGCTTCCTGGGCTTGGGCATGTGGCCCGACAAGGCGCGCAGCGACCTGTCGATCATGCCCAAGGGTCGCTACGGCATCATGCTCAACCATATGCCGCGCGTCGGGTCGCTGGGCCTCGATATGATGCTTCGCACCTGTACCATTCAGGTTAATCTGGATTACGCCTCTGAAGCCGATATGGTGAAGAAGTTTCGGGTCGGATTGGCGCTTCAACCGCTCGCCACTGCCCTTTTCGCCAATTCGCCGTTTACGGAGAAAAGGCCCAACGGCTTCCTCTCCTATCGCAGCCACATCTGGTCGGACACCGACCCGCACCGCACGGGCATGCTGCCTTTCGTGTTTGAGGACGGCTTCGGCTACGAGCGCTACACCGACTACGCGCTCGATGTGCCGATGTACTTCGTTTACCGCGAGGGCCGCTATATCGACGCAGCGGGCCTCAGTTTCCGCGACTTCCTGCGCGGCGAATTGTCGGTGTTGCCGGGCGAAAAGCCGACGATGGACGATTGGGCCGATCATCTGTCCACCGCCTTTCCCGAGGTACGGCTGAAGACTTTTCTGGAGATGCGCGGCGCCGATGGCGGGCCATGGGGCCAGATTTGCGCGCTGCCCGCCTTGTGGGTCGGGCTGCTCTACGACAGCCAAGCGCTCGATGCGGCGTGGGATCTGGTCAGAGGCTGGTCGATGGACGAGCGCGAGGCACTACGGAACGCGGTGCCCAAACTCGCATTGGACGCGCCGCTACCCGGTGGCGGGCGCCTGCGCGACATTGCGGGCGACGTGCTCGACATTGCCGGTGCCGGGCTCAGCGCGCGGGCGCGCACCAATGCGTCCGGCGACAATGAAAGCGGCTTCCTCGACCCGCTGCGAGAGATTGTGCGCAGCGGCAAGGTGCCCGCGCAATTGCTGCTCGACCGCTATGCGGGTCCATGGGAGGGCGATGTGTGCCAATTGTACGAAGGTTCGCGCTTCTGACGCTAAGGTGGGTGAGCGACCGGAATCGCTGCCGACATTGAACGACCGCGTTTGGGTGGGGAGCGGACGCCGATCGTAGTCAATCTACCTTTTTGTATTGAGCATGACTTTCTACCCATTTGCCTTGGCGGCGATCCTGCCAACGCGACGGGTCCGGCTCAAAGTCGCAAAGTTCCACATGGACAACTCCCGTCGCAGTCCACGTGGCACCTACGTATCGCTGCTCAATGACAACCGTAGAACCGCTGATCCCATAAACCCTGACAGGATCGTCGAGCGCCACCACAGCCGCAGGCAGGTCATTTTGGCCGGGAATGAAGGAGGTTACCTTACCCAGCAATGAGGAGCGCCCATCGAGCCAAGCAGGCTCGAAATCATAGCCACCGCTAAGTTCAATCCGGTCGCCTGGCCGCAAAACATCGCTTGTCATCTAGCAGCTCCAACGAAAGCGATGAATGACAGCTACGGGGTCGCTAGCCGACAGACCGGTTCCTATAACCGCTGCATCGGCGCCGCGACGCGCTTCTCACCCCTGATCCACGCGAACAGCCTCGGCACGGAACCGTTGCGCGCCATCCATTCGGCATAGGCGCGGTACGCCGGGTCCGCGCCCAGATGGCGCTCCTCGGTCCGCGCCCGCCAGTAATAGATGCCCGACACCGCCGCCATCAGCACGCAGTTGCGCGCGGCGTCGGCGATCGATCCCGTCGTCGCAAAGATCGGCACCGTCGCAACCCACCAGAAACAGTTCTTGGCGAGATAGGCGGGATGTTTCGACCAGGCATAGGGTCCATGGGTCAGGATGCCGCGATGCGTCAGGTTCGAGAACCGCAAGCCGAACGCCACCGTCGCCCAGGCATAGATGCCGGTCAGCACCACCAGCAGCGCGCCGACGCCCCACAACAGCACCGGATAGCCCGCAAACCAGATCGACCAACCGGCATCGCCATGCGTGCCCGGATGATAGTCGAGCGGCCCCGCCATCAGCGCAAAGGGCGGGTAACAGGCGAGCGCCGCCAGCCAGCCAGCGGCATAGGGATTGGCGGTGCGGATATGTGCGTCGAGCGGCTTCATCGTCAGCGTGTAGCCGACGGTCGCAAAGGCGATGTCGACCACGAACATGAACGTGATGAGCCACATCGCCAGCGCCACCGGATCGCCCAAGATGCCACTCAAATCCCAGCGCACGAAAGCGCCGAACGCGCCGGGAACGATCGACAGCATGAAGGCCAGGAAAAACCCCTTCACCGCCCAGGCGCGCAGATGGTGGAAAATGTCCTCGCGGTCATATTCCCCCTCAAGGCTCAGCAACCAGGTGCCGAGCGCCCAGGCGCCGTCCTTCGGTTCGCGCAGATAACGGTCGAGCCAAAAAACGTAAGGCACCGACAGTGCGACCAGGACCGGCGCGGCCACCATCAGCCACTCCATCGCCAGCCGGTAATTGCCCTCCCAATAAAACCGGCACACCGCATAGACTGCCGCAATCCCCGCCCAGGTCGCCCATAGACCGGCGAGTTTGACCAGACTGACGTCGATCGTTTGCTTCAAAGGCTTGGGGTTCGACCAATCGATCCCGGTCGAGGCGTTCAGGTGAACCTTGTCCACCAGCAGCGACCAGGCGATCATCGGCAGGCCGCACGCGACCACGGCAACCAGCGCCGCATAGGGGCCGTCCATGCCATAATGCCGCGCAACGACGACCCAGCCGATCAGCCCGACCATCCCCATCGCACCGCACGCGCCCGACACTGCGGACTTCGGCCGCGGATCGGCTTCACCCTGTTTCGAGAGGTTGGCGTCGTGATACATCCAACGCGGCATAGCGCGGCAATGGTAAGCAAGCGGTGAAGCATCGCCCGCTGCGATCCCGCTGCCCCATCGACTAAACTGCTGCGTTGCACTATCCGCGCGGCATCCCTATTCGCGCCGCCATCCACGCGGCGCTGCCGCTCAACAACAGGAAGCCCTGAACCAATGCGTATCGACATGGTGCCGGTCGGCAAGAACCCGCCGGAAGACCTGAACGTCATCATCGAAGTTCCCACCGGCGGCGAGCCCGTGAAATACGAATTCGACAAGGCATCGGGCGCGCTGTTCGTCGATCGCATCCTGCACACGCCGATGCGCTATCCGGCCAATTACGGCTTCGTCCCCCACACGCTCAGCCCCGACGGCGATCCGCTCGACGCGCTGGTCGTCGCGCGCTCGCCCTTCATTCCGGGCTGCGTCGTGCGCGCGCGCCCGATCGCGGTGTTGAATTTGGAAGACGAAGCCGGCGGCGACGAAAAGCTGATCTGCGTACCGGTCAACGACACCTTCCCCTATTATTCGAAGGTCGAGGGCAAGGACGATCTGCCCGCGATCGTGTTCGAACAAATCGAGCATTTCTTCACCCATTACAAAGATCTGGAAAAGATGAAGTGGGTGCGCGTCGGCACCTGGGGCGACGCCGACGAAGCGCGCCGCATCACGATCGAGGCGATCGAACGCTATGAAGCCGCCAAGGCGCAGGGCGAAGAGCCGATGAACCACGAGGTCGCCGGTCGCGACGACTGAGTTTTTCGGTTTCGAGGATCACGAACCCCGTCGGCGCAAAGGTGTCGGCGGGGTTTTCTTATAGCCCTTGTCCTAGTGGGGATGTTTCATTCCGCCAGCCGCAGCAGCGCATCGCCGTCGAGGCGTTGAATTGTCCAATCGTCGAGCCCCTTTGCCCCGAGCGAGCGGTAAAGCGCAATCGCGCCTTCGTTCCAATCGAGCACCGACCATTCGAACCGCGCGCAGTCGCGCTCGACCGCCAGCCGCGCGAGATGCCGCAGCAGCGCGCGCCCGATCCCGCCACCCCGCGCGGACGGCGTGACGTAGAGATCCTCGAGATACAGTCCTCGCCTCCCTTCCCAGGTCGAGAAATTGTGGAAGAAGATCGCATGACCGACCGCCATGCCGTCGCTTTCCGCGATCACCGCCTCCGCCGCCGGATGCGCGCCGAACAGCGCAACATTGAGCATGGGTTCGGTCGCTTTCACGGCATCGGGCTCGCGCTCGAACGCGGCGAGTTCGTGGACGAAACGCAGGATGACCGGCACATCGGCAGGAGCCGCGGGGCGGATATGGATCATGCGACGGCGCTTTCGACCACCGGCTCGGCGATCGGCGGTTTGGCCCGCGCTGCCAATATACACCCCGCCACGATCAGCGCAGTGCCCGCCAGCGTCGTCCACGTCACCGCCTCGTCGAACACCACCCAGCCCAGCACCGCCGCCCACACGAACGCGGTATATTCGACCGGGATCAGCAACTGGGCCTCCGCCCGCGCATAGGCCCAACCCATCGCGATCAGCGAAATCACCGCCAGTACGCCCGCACCGACAATCGCGGGCCAGTCGCCTGCGCGCGGCGCATCGAGGAACCACGGTGCGGCGAGCGATAGCATCGTCAACACCGTCAGCGTCTGGAAAAATCCGATCTCCAGCGGCTTGGCGATCAACGCCTGCCGCCGCGCGAGGATGAGGTTGTAGGCGAACAGCACCGCGGAAATCAGCACCGCTACGACACCCCACACCGCACGCTCGTCGTAATCCCCTGAGAGCCGCCCGGCCAAGATCACCGCGACCCCGACCAGCCCCACCACCGAAGACAGGATCGCCGCCCGCCCGATCGTCTCCCCCAGCAGAATCGCGGCAAGATACAGCGCAATCAGCGGCGCAATGAAGGACAGCGCGATCGCCTCCGCAATCGGCAGCACGGCGATCGAATAGAAGAACAGCAGCGACATGAAAGTGACGATCACCCCACGCCACAGGTGTAACCTGAGCGCCGCCCGGCTCGGCATCGTCGGGCGCGACAAGCCCCAGATCGTGCCCGCAATCACCGCGCCCGCCAGATTGCGCCAAGCAACCGCCGAATAGACGCCGATGCCCAGCACCAGCCCCTTCATCACCACATCCATGACCGAATACATCGCCACGCCCAGACACGCGACGAGGAAGGCAGCGATGGCGGGCGTCGGGCGGGACATGAAGCCGCGCTTAGCCGGGGTTCGGGCGGGGGGCTAGTCGCCTTCGCCCGCGTTCAAATCCTCGTCCGAACGCTCATAGCCCAACAGATCGCCCGGCTCGCATTCCAGCACGTGACAGATCGCTGCCAGCGTCGAAAACCGCACCCCCTTCACCTTGCCCGATTTGAGCAGGGACAGGTTCGATTCGGTAATCCCCACCGCGCGCGCCAATTCGTTCGAGCGCATCTTTCGCCGCGCCAGCATCACGTCGAGATTGACGATCACCGGCATCAGACGAACCCACCGACATCGCGCGCTGCGCGACTGCCTGCTTCCAGCGCCCAGGCAACGACGAACGCGGCAAAGGCAATCAACAGATTGATGAGCAGCGGTCCGCCGTCGAGCGAAAAGTAAATGCCCGGCCCGTGCGGTGTGCCCGGCATCAGGATCATCACTCGCGCTGCCGCCGCAAACGGCGGGACGATCGCCAGCGCCAGCGCCGCGATCGACGCGCGCTTGATCCAGGGAAGCGCTGCCGCCATTGCATCCGACTGGTCTCGCCCCAGTCGCCGAATTGCAGTTGAGACAAGGATCAGCAACGCCATCATCGGCGCAACCTGGACCAAATTGACCAGGCCGAGCCCCGCCCAGATGTGCGGCTTTCGGACATGTCGTTCGAACTGCTGCACACGCTCGGGCGACGCCTGCATTTGGGCACGCAAATCGTCGGGCAAACCTACTTCCGGCGTATTGGTGGTAACACACCCTGCGTCCGAACATCGCATATTATACTGGGCGCCGGGCACCGTCCAAGAAATCGCCACAGCGACGATCTGGGTCAGCGCAACCAGCAGAAACAATGCCGCCGACAATCGACAGATGCGCCGTTGATTGACGGAAAGGGAATATCCGGTTTGCATATATTTCTTTCTGTTTTACAGAAATATGTTTTCCTTTTAGGGTATATGGACGTTCAAGTCGAATCGGGGGAGCCGGTAATGCGGACCGCGGGTGGAAAAATGCTGGCGCTTGTGGCCGTCACGTTACCGGCAATGGCATCGGCGCAGACCGACCATTCCACAACGGCCTTTACCGGCGGCTATGGCGGGGTCGAGGCCGGGGTGCACGAGCATCATTTCTATATCGAGCAGACCGACGCGGCGACGGGCCGGACCCAGGGTCGCTATTACCGGTCGTGGGGCGCGGGCGGCGGCGCATTCGCCGGATACGACATTGCGGTTGCGCCGCGCATTCGCGTCGGCGGCGAAGTCGGCATCAGCCTGGGCGGTGCCAGTCCGGTCGCGCGCCTGCCGACCGGCACCTACACCCAGCACCCGCAATGGGGATACCGGGCGACGGCAAGGGCCGGATATCTGATCGGCGACCGCACGCTGGCGTACGGAACGCTCGGCTATGGCGGCCATCGTTACCGCATCGACAACCGCGCCAATGTGCTGGGCGCCCATTCTTGGGGCAGCAGCTTCACGATCGGCGCGGGCGTCGAGCACCGGCTGTCGGACCGCGCCGCGATACGCCTGGATTTCCGCCACCTCGACAATTCGATGAACCATTTGCTCATCGGGGTGCCGATCCGGTTTTGAAGGGAGACTACCCGTGTCCCTATTCCTGTTCGCCGCGCTTGCCGCCATCCAGACGCCACCCATCGTGGAAGAGGTGCCAGAAGAAATCGTGGTGATCGGCCACCGGATACGAAACATCCGCGCATCCACCCGCACCAACCGTAAAACCGGCGAAAAGACGTGCCGCATTCGCCGGTCGAGCGGCGACAAGGCGTTCGACCGTATCTTCTGCGACATCATGCTCGATTGCGCGAAGACCGCCACGAAGATCGAGGAAATGACCGGATGCGTCCGTGCCGGACAGCCGATCATGGCGCAGCGCATGGCGGCAAGTCGCCCGCCACCGGTGCGCTAACGCCGCCGTCCCCATCAAAAATGCGCCATGCGACCGGCGGAGGGGGCTGGCGCGGGAAACCGATAACCTTCATCTGTCGACATCAAACTGCTGTGCCATAGCTCCACGACCGTCACCCAACGAACGCCGAGGAACCCCATCGTGGACCTGTTATCGACATCGCTGATCGGGCGCGGGGCGTGGTTGCTTCGCAAATGGAGTCGCCAGATATGGGTGCGCGCCAGCCTGTTCAGCGTGGCGGCGGTGGCGATCGCGGTGTTTTCGGCGCTGGCGGCACCCTATATTCCGGCCGATCTGGAGATCAAGCTCGCCGCAGATTCGGTCGGCGGCATCCTCAATATCCTCGCATCCAGCATGTTGGCCGTGACCACTTTTTCGCTGTCGATCATGGTGTCCGCCTACTCCTCTGCCACGTCCAACGTCACACCGCATTCGACCAAGCTGTTGCTGAGCGATTCGGTCGCACAGAACACGCTGGCGACCTTTATCGGCAGCTTCCTGTTCAGCATCGTCGGGATCATCGGGCTGGCCGCCGGGCTCTATTCCGATTCGGGGCGGATCATCCTGTTCCTGGCGACCCTGGTCGTCATCCTGATCATCACTGCGGCCTTGCTGCGCTGGATCGAGCAGCTCGGCAAGTTCGGGCGCGTCGGCGACACGATCGACCGGGTCGAGGCGGCAACGACGCCGCCGCTGCGTCAATGGGGCCGCACCCACCGGCTGGGCGCGCAGCCTGCGGTGCCCGTCCCCGATACGGCACGCCCCATCACCGCCAAGACCGTCGGTCACATCCAGCACATCGATATGGAGAAGCTGGCCAAGATCGCCGACGCGCACGACCTGACCATCCACATCGTCGCACTGCCCGGCGCCTATATTCATGCGCGACGCCCGATGGCATTCGTGGAGGGGCGCGTCGATGATGAGCGGTGCGACACGATCATGGCGTGTTTTTCGACCGGCACCGACCGCGAATATGACCAGGACCCTCGGTTCGGCCTGATCGTGCTGTCAGAAATCGCGTCGCGTGCGCTATCGCCTGCGGTCAACGACCCGGGCACCGCGATCGAAGTCGTCGGCGCGGGGCTTCGCGCGTTGCTGGCCTATGCCGAGGCGTGCGACGAGCGCGCCGAGAACCGCTTCGACCGCCTGCACGGCCCGAACCTGGACATGGACGACCTTTTCAACGCGTTCTTCAATCCGATCGCCCGCGACGGGGCGGCGTTGATCGAGGTACAGATGCGCATCCAGTTCGCGCTGGAGGCACTCGCCGAAAACGCGCCGGACCTGTTCGCAGACGCCGCGCGGCGACAATCGGAACGCGCGGTCACCCGCGCGAACGAAGCGATGACGATCAAGCATGATCGTGAGGTGCTGGCAAAACGTGCCGAGTGGCGCACCGCCGGATAACGGCACGACCGCCGCCACCAGCCAGCCGTTTCAGGCGGCGGCCACCGCCTTCGCTGCATCCTCCGCCTCGATCTGCGCGGCTTTCGCCTCGACCAGCCGGACGATGTGGTCGACCATGCCTTCGTCCTGGACATGGTGGTCGGTGACGCCCGACAGATAGACCATGTGCTTGCCGTTGCCGCCGCCGGTGATGCCGATATCGGTTTCGCGTGCTTCACCGGGGCCGTTGACGACGCAGCCGAGCACCGACAGGCTCATCGGCGTGCGGATGTGCTGGAGGCGTTCTTCGAGCGTCTGAACGGTGCGGATCACGTCAAAGCCTTGGCGCGCGCAACTGGGGCACGACACGACGCGGACGCCGCGGTTGCGGATGCCGAGCGCTTTCAGGATTTCGAAGCCGACGCGCACCTCTTCCTCCGGCTCGGCCGAGAGCGAAACGCGGATCGTGTCGCCGATGCCGTACCACAGCAGGCTGCCGATCCCGATCGCGCTCTTCACCGTGCCGCCGACGAAACCGCCCGCCTCTGTAATCCCCAGATGCAGTGGGCAATCGACGGCTTCCGATAGCTGCTGATAGGCGGCAACCGCGAGGAACAGGTCGGATGCCTTTACCGCCACCTTGAATTCGTGGAAGTCGTGGTCTTGGAGCAGCTTGATATGGTCGAGCGCGGATTCGACCAGCGCCTCGGGACAGGGCTCGCCATATTTTTCGAGCAGGTCTTTCTCGAGCGAACCGCCGTTGACGCCGATGCGGATCGCGCAGCCATTGGCCTTGGCGGCGTTGACGACCTCGCGCACGCGCTCAGCAGAGCCGATATTGCCGGGATTGATCCGCAGGCACGCGGCGCCCGCGTCGGCGGCTTCCAGCGCGCGTTTGTAGTGGAAATGGATGTCGGCGACGATCGGCACGCGGGATGCGCGGACGATCTGTTTCAGCGCCGCGGTCGATTCCACATCGGGGCACGACACGCGGATGATGTCCACGCCCGCCTCCTCGCAGCGGCGGATCTGATCGATCGTCGCCACCGGGTCCGACGTGGGGGTGTTGGTCATGGTCTGGACCGTGACCGGCGCATCGCCACCGACGGGGACGTTGCCGACCATGATCTGGCGGCTTTGGCGGCGCGTGATATCGCGCCAGGGACGAAGGGACATGGGGACCGTTACTCGCTGTTCACCGGCCTCTTAGCCGTTTCCGCTCACCGCTTCCAGAAGGCGCCGATGCGCACCGGAAGGTTATCGCGGACATTCATATAGACCATGTTGTAGTCGAGATTATGAAAGTTGCCGAACGGGATCACCAGATCGGTATAAATCTTTTGCCGCGGGGACGACACATAGAGCGCCCCGTCGCGACACCGCGCCGATACCAGACCGGGTTCGAACGCGCGCGGGGTCGCCCCCCCGCCATGCAACCACGCCCCGCGATTGAGCCGCGCGGGCGCGACCGCGCCATCGGTGCTCCAGCTCAACGGATTGATGCAGACATAGGGGCGGCGCTCGCGTTCGGGCGCATAGCCTGATGAGCGGCCCAGCGTCAGCCGCTGTGCCGTTGCGTTGCGCCCCTCGGCAAAGCTCGACCAGGTGATGACGCAGCCGGTATCGTAAGCCGATCTGCACGCCCGCAGCGCACCGGGCCGTTCGAACCATTCGGCCTCCATCCAG
This sequence comes from Sphingomonas sp. AX6, assembly GCF_902506605.1. Lineage (GTDB taxonomy): Bacteria > Pseudomonadota > Alphaproteobacteria > Sphingomonadales > Sphingomonadaceae > Sphingomonas. Next base: position 1,997,057 of record NZ_LR733979.1, on the reverse strand, counting down.
TGCCCGACCAGATAGGCCGCGACCAGCCGGTTGGCGTGGGTCGTCCCCTCGATCCGCCGTTCGATCAGCGTGCGAAGCAAGCGGCTGCCCTGGCTATGCCCGGCGAGGATGAAGGGCCGACCCCTCGCCCGGCGGCTGACGAACTCGTCGAACGCACGCTCTACATCTCTATAGGCAAGCGCCATCGCGGCGTCCGAGTTCTCCGACCATTTGACGAAGCCGCCCAGCGTCATCTGGCGATAATGGGGCGCAAACACGCGGCAGCACCCATTGAACACGCTCGCCTGTCCCCGGAGCGGACCATCCGACACCTGATCGCGATACCCCGCGTCGCGCCAATCGGCATTCCACGCGTCGCGCGACATGAACACGGTGGGATAGACGAAGAACACGTCGACCTGCGCGGATTTCGGGTCGATCGGCTGGAGGTTGAGCGGCGCGAGATCGGCCGCATCGCGCCGCTCGGGCAGTGCCGCCCAGGCATCGTCGCTGCGATAATCGGGCGCGGGCGCGGCGCGTGCGGGATCGAAGGCGAAATCGGGCGGGCGATTGTTGCGCATGATCTGCAACGCCTTGACGATCTGCGCCTCGGCAGGCGGCGACCACAGCAACGTCAGACCGAGTATCGCGCACAACAATGATCGCATGGCACCGCCCTCCCCAAGTTAGCGCATGATACCGCAGATTTGCCGAAGCGCGGAGTCATGCTTTCGGGCTATTGCGTAGGCGCGTGGAAAATGCGGTCTGGCTGGAAGCGACCCCAAAGTCGCCGACGGATGGTCAACCTGAATCAACCAGGTTACCGTTCAATCTTGTTCATCGAGCATACGTTGTGGGCAAGAAGGTTCTGGCGGCTCGCAATTTAGTCGCGGCGGAACCGTGCTAGCGTTCCGGACCGGGCAGATCGCGCATGTAGTTTGCATGCCTCAATCGCACTCTAACACTGTCACGAGTAGGAGAATGAGAATGCTATTTCACACAATGGTCGGATCGAACGACATCGAACGGTCAAAGCGCTTCTACGACACCGTGCTGGGCACCCTAGGCGCAAGCGAAGGGGCGCGGAACATCGCCGACAGCGGCCATACCCGTCTGATCTATAATAACGGCAGCGGAACCAACTTCATTGTCAGCCAGCCGATCAACGACGAACCGGCAAGCGTTGCCAACGGCAGCACCGTCGCCTTTTCCTGCGACTCGCCCGCGCAGGTGAAGCAGCTTCACGATACAGCTGTTGCCGCTGGCGGCACCTCGATCGAAGCCCCGCCCGGACCGCGCGAAACTGCCTCGCTGGGAACGATTGAGCTCGCCTATTTTCGTGATCCCGACGGCAACAAGCTCTGTGGGATCCATTTCCCCAAGTAATCGCGAATATGCCGAGCCGGCCTGAACGCGCTGCCCGTCTCCGGCGGGGATGGGCAGCAAACCTGTAGCGATCAGCAGGCCAAACCGCACGCCGCATGTCCGTTTTCCATCCATTTCGAGCCATTCCGCCATCGCGCCGAAAGCGGTCGTTGATGGGCACCCGACCGCACCGGCTAGCGACCGCGCCACAATCTGATATTGCCACGCCATCCCATTTCTAGGAGCAGCCCGATGCGCCTGACCCTGACCCTTGCCATTGCCGGAGCCTTTGCGATGACCGCCCCTTCCCCCTCCCACGCCCAGACGCCTGCAAAACCGCAATGGACGCTGGTCATCCATGGCGGCGCGGGCGTGCTGGAGCGCGAGAATATGACGGCCGAGCGCGAAAAGGCGGCACGCGACGGGCTCGACCGCGCGCTGGCGGCGGGAGAGGCGATCCTGGCCAAGGGCGGAAGCGCGCTCGACGCCGTCCAGGCGGCGGTGACGGTGCTGGAGGAAGACCCCCATTTCAACGCCGGGCGCGGCGCGGTGTTCACATATGAAGGCACCAACGAACTCGACGCCTCGATCATGGACGGACGCACGCGCGCGGCGGGCGCAGTCGCGGGCGTGACGCATACCAAAAGCCCGATCGCGCTCGCGCGCCGCGTGATGGAGGACAGCCCCCACGTCTTTCTCGCAGGCGAAGGCGCCAACATCTTCTCCAGGGAAAAGGGGCTGGAACAGGTCGATCCGAGCTGGTTCGCCACCCCCGAACGCCGCGAACAGTTGGAGCGGATGAAGGCCAATCAGGGCGGATCGGCAAGCTGGTTCGACGTCGACATGAAATACGGCACTGTCGGCGCCGCCGCACTCGACGCGAACGGCCATGTCGCCGCCGCCACCTCCACCGGCGGCGTCACCGGCAAGCGCTGGAGCCGCATCGGCGATTCGCCCATCATTGGTGCTGGTACCTATGCCGACGATCGCGCCTGCGCGGTGTCGGCGACGGGCGCGGGCGAATATTTCATCCGCGCAGGGGTAACCCACGAAATCTGCGCGCGTGTCCGCATGAAGGGCGAAACGCTGCAAGCCGCGGCCGACGCGGTGATGGCAGAGGTGAAGGAAATGGGCGGCACCGGCGGCGTCATCCTGACCGGCCCCACCGGCGAAATGGCGTGGAGCTACAACACGTCGGGCATGTACCGCGGCAAGGTGTCGGCAGGCGGCAAGCGCATGACCGCGATTTACGGGGATGAGGAGTGAGGCGTGGCCTGCGCGCGCTGGTTGCGGTCCTCGGATTGACGCTCGCCGCTCCGGCTGGCGCGCAGGACACCGTTCCGCCATCGGTTCGCGCATCCTTGTTACCCAATGGCACCGTCGATCCCGAAGCGTCGGCATGGATGCGCGGCGCCCTTGCCGATGCAACGCCGGATCAGAAAGCCGACTGGCGCCGGGTTCAGTCCTGGATCACTCAATGCAGTGCCGACGGGTTAAACCGCATCCGTCGTAATTTGGCCAAAGAGGGCATCACCGATCCGAGGTTGAGTGGCCAGGTTGCAGGCGACGATGCCTGCCAAAGCGCAAAAGCGCTCAGCCCGTACGCCTTTTTCGAAGCAACCGAAGCATCGTTCAAAGCCGCCGATGCGCGTGCGAAAGCTATGCTGGATACCTATCTTCACGGCGCGAAGATAGGTTTCGAATCCACGCCATTCGATCCCGCATGGGCTAATGAAGAAGCCCGAAAACTGATGCACGCCACCGTTCGCGATCAAATCTATCGCAACGCGCTCGACTGGCCCGACACGCTACCGCTGGAGCCCGACGTAAAGTCCGCGCTGATCCGCCGGGTCGGTCATGCGACCTCGGTCGAGGATCGCAAGAACACCGAAATGCTTAAGGCGCTGGTCGCTGAGCAGGGCTGGCCGACGATCGGCCGTGTGGGTGCGGTGCCGAGTCATTCAGCTTGGCTGCTGGTGCAGCACGCCGACCACGACCCCGCCTTCCAACTTCGCGCGCTTCGGCTGATGGAGCCGCTGGCCGCGAAGAGCGAAGTGCGCCCGGCAAATTATGCCTATCTCTACGACCGCGTGATGCTGAAGATCGTCGGGAAGCAGCGTTATGCGACGCAGGTGACGTGCGACGGGGGCAAGCGAGTGCCGCGTCCGCTCGAAGACGGCGTCGATGCCGAAGCGGAGCGCGCAAAGATGTCACTTGGCTCGCTTGCCGACTATATCGACGGGATGAACGCGCGGTTTCCAGCCTGCCCAGCCTGACCAGAGCCATAAGGCGACTTGGAACCGCCACGCTTGACCGCTAGAGGCCCATCCATGATCCGCCGCATCCTGCTCGCCGCCGCTGCGGCCGTCACTTTCGCCCTGCCCGCCCCGGCGCTTGCCTATTGGGAGTTCGGGCACGAGGCCGTCGCCACCATCGCGCGGCTGAACGTGAAGCCGGAGACGCGGGCGAAGATATTCGCGCTGCTTCGCCAGCAATCCTTGCTCAACACCCCGACCTGCCCCGCGGGCACGATGGAGGCGGCGAGCGTGTGGGCGGATTGCGTCAAGCCGCTGGGCCAGCGGTTCAGCTATGCCAACAACTGGCACTATCAGAACGTCAACGTGTGCAAGCCGTTCGACCTGAAATCAAACTGCCCCGACGGCAATTGCGTGTCGGCACAGATCGACCGCGCGACCGCGCTGTTGCAGGACGAAGCGGTGCCGGAGAGCGAAAAGCTTCAGGCGCTGGTGTTCCTGATCCATTTCGTCGGCGACCTTCACATGCCGCTGCATGCGGGCGACCGCGGCGATCTGGGCGGCAACCGCGTGCCTGCCGCTTACGGTCTGTGGGCGCCCGAGCGGTTCAACCTGCACAGCCTGTGGGACGGGTATCTGGCCGAGCGCGCGATCACGACGCCGCCCGAAATCCGCCGCGCCTATTCGGCTGAGGAACGCGAAGCGCTGTGGGGCGGCACCGTCGAGGACTGGAGCCGCGAGAGCTGGCAGGCCAGCCGCGACGTCGCCTATGCCACTGCGATGGGCGGCGACCCGTGCGCCGAAATCGAAGGCCGCGCGGTGCATGACGATGCGATGATCGCCAGGATCGTCCCTACCGCGCGCGAACAGGTGATGAAGGGCGGCCTGCGCCTCGCCCGCCGCCTCGACGAGGCGTTCGACCCCGCCAAGGTATTCGATTCGCGCGAACGTCGGCGGCGGTAGGTAAGCACCCCGCTTTTATCGCCCCCCTCTCCGTTCGTTTCGAGCCCTTCGACTGCCTGCAAGGCAGGCGCTCAGGATGAACTTCCGCCAAAGGCGGAAGTCGAGAAACGCATGCGACGCGCCCAGCCCGCGTTTCTCGACTTCGCTCGAAACGAACGGAATTTGGAACGCGCGCCCTCCCCGCCCGTTGGTCGATCAACGCATTGAACCACGGAGGAAATCATGGCGCGCAAGAACGATAAACCTATGAGCAAGCGGACGATCGGACTGGCGGCGCTGGGAACGATTGTCGGCGCAGGCGCAGCGGCCTTTACTGCCTTCAGGATGATGAAGGCACCGGGTGAAGGGCATGCCGCGCCCGACCTCGCCCCCGATGCCGAACCGGCTAGCCGTGCACCGGAAGCCTTTCGTCCCGATCCACAGGCACCGATGAATGCAGCCGAGCGCGAAGCGATGCGACCGATGACGACGCCGGTCCCGGCACCGGTCGACCGTGAGAGTGTGGCGCTGAGCTAAGCTGTCTTGCAGACCCCGGCGTCATTGCCGGGGTCGCATTCTTCGAACCGCGATTCAGTTCACTCGCGCCCACCCCAGCGCCACCGCCAGCCGCCCCGCGTGTTGTGAATGGTAATCACCATAAAGATAACGGTCGCCGCGGCGAGCAACGTGACCAGCGCCACCAGCGGCAATCCGCTTCTCCCAATGCCAAGCATCGCTGCGATATAGGTCGCGACCAGCGCCCATCCCTGCCACCGCACCGGCGTCGCGCCATAGCCGTATCGCTTCGGCACGAACCAGCTCCCGTCCGTCGGCTCGTTGCTGCGATCGTCGGAATTTATCCTGTTCTGCCTCACGCCCGATCCTCCTTTATTGTCCACGCGCATAGCTTTCGAGATAGCCGCAGCGGCCACAGCGCCAGGTCTGGATCGGAACCTGTCGTCTGCCGCGCAGCTTTACCCCGGTCCAGAAACTTTTGACCGGTGCCCCCTCGACCCAGTTGCTGACCGTCTTCGTGCCATAGCCATTGTCCACCACGAACCCTTCGGCCATCGGCGATCCGCATTTCAAGCAAGTGTTCGAACGCATCTCAATTCCCCTCTTTGGGCGGGCGTCCCCGTTTCGCGCGCACCGGGTCCGCCAGTTTCACCCCGCGCCGCGCCAGCGCCTCGCGCAGCAGGCATTCGACCTGCGCGTTGACGCTGCGCAGGTCGGTCGCCGCGCTGCGTTCGATCGCGGCGTGGAGTGCCGGATCGATCCGCAGCGGGAACGCCTTCTTGGTCGGGTTGCCGGTGTCGGGCATGTTACTGGTAAAGCGACCCTGCATTGACGATCGGCTGAGTGTCGCGCTCGCTGCACAGCACCACCATCAAATTGCTGACCATCGCCGCGCGGCGCTCGTCATCCAGTTCGACGACATTCTTCGCCGATAATTGCTCCAGCGCATGTTCGACCATCGACACCGCCCCTTCGACCAGCTTGGCGCGAGCGGCAATGATCGCCTCCGCCTGTTGGCGGCGCAGCATCGCCTGCGCGATTTCCTGCGCATAAGCGAGGTGCATCAACCGGCACTCGTCGATATAGACGCCGGCATTCGCCACCCGGTCCTGCAACTCGCGCTGCAGTTCGGTGGCAATCTCGTCGCCGTCGCCGCGCAGCGTGATACGATCGACCTCGAAATCGTCGTAGGGATAGCGCGATCCGACCGCGCGGACCGCGCTCTCGATCTGGATGTTCACAAACTCACGATAATCATCGACATCGAACAGCGCCTGCGCGGTGTCCTCGACACGCCATACGACGTTGGACGCGATCTCGATCGGGTTGCCGCGCAGGTCGTTCACCTTCAGCCGGTCGGACGTGATGTTGTGGATGCGGACCGAGATTTTCTTCTTGGTCATCCATGGCCAGGTCCAGCGTAGCCCGGTGGTGCGATCGGTGCCGCGATAGTCGCCGAAGAGCAGGATCGCCGCGGCCTGGTTGGGCTGGAGCAGATAAAAGCCCGGCGCAATGAAGGTCATTACAACCGCGCTGACCACCACCAGCCCGATCGCCCATGGCGCATCGTTGATCTGAGCGATCCCAAAGATGATCCCCGCCAGTGCGACCACCACCAACAGCAACGCGATATAACCGCTCATCGTGTTCGCAGGCCGCTCGCGCCCCGCCTTCATTGTCCTGTCCCGCACCACCTCAGTCATCTCGCCCTCCGTTTAATGTGATATCACTTTAATATCGGATGTATGATTCGGGCAAGGGGAATCGGAACAGCGGCATCACCCTTCCTCCGGTGGAGGAATTCAGGTGGCGCGAACACGAAAAAGGGCGCCGCCGGTTGCCCGGCGACGCCCTCCTCAACTGCGTGTGTGCGACCCGCAGCGGATACGAAAATTACTGGATGACGACGGTCACCGCGCGGCGGTTCTGCGCCCAGCTACCTTCGTCCGATCCCATCGCGATCGGGCGTTCCTTGCCATAGCTGACGGTGGTGATCCGCGTCGCGGACACGCCGCGTGCCGACAGGTAGTTGGACACCGAATTGGCGCGACGATCGCCCAGCGCGAGGTTGTATTCGCGAGTGCCGCGCTCATCCGCATGGCCTTCGATCGATACGCGGACATTGGGGTTCTGGCTCAGCCAATTCGCCTGCGCATCCAGGATCTGGCGCGCGGTGCCATCGACATCATAACGGTCGAGCGCGAAATTCACCGTGTCGTTTCCAACTGCCTGACGGAACTGGTCCTGAAGCGACCCCATGCCAGCATTCGGATCGGTCATCCCGCCATCGCCAGGCAGCGCGCCGGTATCGCCAGCGGCAGGCGGCAGCACGTCGGGGCGCTTCTTCGCGCAACCGCTGATCGCAACGGCGGCGGCGACCACCATTATGAGTTTCTTGCTGACCATCATCGTGTCTCCTCAGAAATTTCGGGGCCGCGCGAGGCGACCCAGGGGTAACGCCGCGAACGACGAAAAGGTTCAGGGGCGTAACGGTCCCCAATGCGGATCGGACCCGTCGATCGGCGTCGGAATGCGGCGCGATGCCTGTCCAGTCAGATCGACCGCCCACAATTCGGCGCGACCCGATCCTTGCGCCGCGCGGAAATAGGTCAGCACGCGGCCATTGGGCGCCCAGCTCGGCCCTTCGTCGCCCCAGGCATTGGTGAGCAGTCGCTCGCCGCCGCCGCTGGGGGTCATGGTGCCGATGCGGAACGCGCCGCCGCCCATGCGCGTAAACGCGATCAGGTCTCCGCGCGGGCTCCACACCGGCGTCGCATAACGGCCGCCGCCAAAGCTGATCCGCTGCTGGTTCGATCCGTCCGCGCCCATCACATAGAGCTGCTGCTGGCCCGACCGATCGCTTTCGAACACGATCCGGCTGCCATCGGGGGAAAAGCTCGCGCCGGTATCGATCCCCGGCGCATTCGTCAGCCGCGTCGGCTGTCCGCCATTGGCCGACACCCGGTAAATGTCGGTGTTCCCGGCATTGGCCATCGAGAACAAAATCCAGCGACCATCGGGCGAAAAGCGCGGCGCGAACGCCAGGCTGACATTCTGCACCAACGCCCGCTGCGATCCGTTGTTGAGGTCGTAGACGTACAGCGCAGGCCGCTCATTCTGATAGCTCATATAGGCAATGCGGCGCTCGTCGGGCGACATGCGCGGGGTCAGCACGATCGACTGACCATTGGTTAGGAAACGGTGATTGGCCCCGTCCTGATCCATGATCGCCAGCCGCTTGATCCGCCGCGCCTTGGGGCCGGTTTCCGATACATAGACGATTCGGCTGTCGAAATAGGCGCCCTCGCCGGTCAGCCGAGTATAGACGCTGTCGGCGCATTTATGCGCGCCACGCCGCCAGTCGCTGGGCTGAACGACGAAGCCTTGCCGCGTCAATTCGGTGCGTGCAAAGGTATCATAGAGGTAACAGCCGATGGTCAGCGTGCCGTTCGCATTGGCCTGAACGAAGCCCTGAACCAGCGTCGCCGCACCCGTGCCGGTCCAATAGCCGTAATCGGGGGCCTGAACCTGCGCCATCGACGGCGCGGAAATGCCGCTCGGGCCGACGGGTTTGAATAGGCCGGAATTGCGCAAATTGTTGGCGACGATTTCCGCCACCTGACGCCCCAGCGCGTCGGTAGAACCGGCGGCGGTGCCCTGAGCACGCGGGGTCGGCATGGCGGGGATGGCGATCGGCGCGGGGTCGTTGACGCCGCCGACGATATCGACTTCGACCTGGGCGAGTGCAGGCGTCGCGGTCAGCACCGCAAGGGGCGCGGCGATGGCAATGGCGAGCCGGGTTTTGATGCTGGGCATGGTTTTCCTCTTCATCTGCGTCAGCCGGGCAGTCGGTAATTGATGATGATGTCCTGCCAGCCGCCTTCATAGAGTTCGTCGGGCAGTTCATAGGGCGCGCACTGGATCACTGCCGCGCGGGCAAGTTCGCCGACACGCTCGGCATAACGGCGATTGTCGTCGTCGACGCCGGTCTGCCCACGAATTTCAGGACGCGCGGCAAGCGATCCGTTGCGCTGCATCTGCATGCGAAGCCGGGTGCGGATTTGGTTCGCGCCCGGACCCGGGCTGGCGATCCGGTTCGCGCAGGGCTGAACCTGACGCGCAATGGCATCGGCGAGGCTGGCGACCGCAGCGCCGCTCACCGCCTGCGCGCGCGGCGTCTGCGCCTTGCCCTTGCTTTCGTTGGCGACCACGCCCTTCAGGAAATCGTCGCCCAGCCGCGAACTGCGCGGGCGCGCCTTGGCGGCGGTGCTGCTGCCGGTCGCCTTGGACTTCTCCGCGGTGCGCGTCGGCGTTTTGGGCGCGGCCTCGCGCCGCGGTGTCGCCTTGGGTGCTGCCTTTTCGGGTGCTGGCGCAGGCCGCTTCGGCGCAGCCTTGGGCGCGGCTTTGGGGACGGGTGCGGGCGCAGGGGCGGGTTCGGGCTGCGGGGCGGGCGGCTCGGGCTGCGCTTCGTCGGGCGCAGGCGCAGGCGGTGCAGCATCCTCCAGCGGCCCCGGATCGGGTGCCATCGATTCCGCCGGTGCCTCGACCGACGCGGGTGCCGCCGCCTCGAAAGCGACCTCGTCGATCAACGAAATATCGATCGGCTGCGATTTCAGCTCGTCGGCGTTGGGCGTCGCAAGAAACCCGACCGACAACACGCCGAACAGTGCGGCATGGCCGATGATCGCGACCGCCAATCCGGTGCCTTCGCCCCGGTTCATGGACGCCGCCCCTGCATCACTGGCCCTGCGCGTCCGTCACCAGCGCGACGCGGTTCAGGCCTGCGCGATTCAGCTCGCCCATGACCCGCATCACGCGCCCGTAATCCAGACTGGTATCGGCGCGCAGAAAGATCTGCGGCGACGTCTCTCCGCCCTCAGCCGCGATCTGGGCAAACGCGTCGGCAAGGCCAGCCTCGGTCACCTGCTGCTCGCCGACATAGATCACGCCGCCCTCATCCAGCGAAACCTGAACCGGCTGCTGCTCCTGATCGAGCGGCTTTGCGCGGCTGTCGGGCAGGTTCACCGGCACACCTGCCGTCAACAGCGGCGCAGTGACCATGAAGATGATCAGCAGCACCAGCATCACGTCGACGAACGGCGTGACGTTGATTTCCGCCATCGGCTGCGCGCGCTTGCGCCCCTTGGCCGAAGGGAGTTGCATCCCCATCGCAGCTAGCGCCCGGCGACGTCGAGCTGGCGGCTCAGCGTCGAATGAAACCCGTCGGCAAAGCGATTGAGGCGCGATTCGATGCGGTTGATCGAATGACCGAAGCGGTTGTAGGCGATGACCGCCGGGATCGCCGCGAACAGGCCGATGGCAGTGGCAAACAATGCCTCCGCCAGACCTGGTGCGACGACCGCGAGCGACGAATTCTGCTCGGCCGCGATCGCGGTAAAGCTGCGCATGATGCCCCACACCGTGCCGAACAGCCCGACGAACGGCGCGACCGATCCGACCGTCGCCAGCACGTTCAGCCGGTCGGAGAGGTTATCGACCTCGTTCGCAACCGCAGACCCCATCGTCGTCGCCAGCCGATCGCGAACGCCGTCGCGGTCGATCGGCTTGGTGGTGGTCGATCGCCGCCATTCGGACACGCCCGCGGTGAATACCCGCGCGATCACCAGGTCGCTGTTCGAATGCATCCGGTGGAACGCATCGACATCGTCGGCCTTGTTGAAATCATCCTCGAACTTGACGATCGATTTCTTGACCCCGCCCAGCCGCCGCCAGAAGCTGACGATGATCGCCCAGGTCCAGATGCTGGCGAGCAGCAGCCCGATCATCACGCCCTTCACCACCCAGTCGGCCTGAAGAAACAGCCCGAGCGGCGACAGCGTTGCGGCTTCGGTATTGACCATGAAATCCATTGCGGATCAGTTCCCCTTCCAAATCAGCGGCTGAAACGCCTGGACCCAGGCAGCCGGTTGTCGCGTTGGCCGCCCACTGGGCGAGACGAAAGCCGCCTCGACCGATGCGTCGGTCAGTATCGTAATCCCGCGCATGACTCTCTGATGAATGAGCACGCTGGCAGCACGGATTTTGGTCACGCGGCTGACGACCACCAGTTCGTCGTCGAGCCGCGCGGAGGCGTTGTAGCGGATGGCGAGATCGCGCACCGCATAGACGCCGTCACCCGCTTCGTATGCGCTGCGCTGATCGACCCCCAGCACGCGCAGGAAATCGGAACGCGCGCGTTCCATGTAGCGCAGATAATTGGCGTGATAGACGATGCCCGACAGGTCGGTGTCCTCGAAGAACACGCGCACCGGAAATCGATGCTCCCCGTCGGCGACGCGGCCCGATTGCGGTTTGTCGAGAAGATTGTCTGCCGTCACACCTTGCCATTCAAATCCTGACCCCACCCCGTTCGTGCTGAGCTTGTCGAAGCACTGTCCTTCTTGGCACGAAGAAAGGACAACCTTTCGACAAGCTCAGGCTGAGCGGGTTTGGGGCGGGGCCTAGCCCCGTGAAGTGGCGGAAGGAAGGCATTCCGTAGCGTTCCGCGTAATTTCCTCAGTCGAATAGCCCGTCCTGCACGGTGGATGGTGGCTCGATCCCCAAATGCTTCCACGCCGCCCCGTTCAGGCACCGCCCCCGCGCCGTCCGCGCAATCAGGCCGATCTGGATCAGATAGGGCTCGATCACTTCCTCGACCGTGTCGCGCGGCTCCGAAAGCCCCGCCGCCAGCGTCTCCACCCCAACCGGCCCGCCGCGATAAATGTCCGCGATCATTGTCAAATACCGCCGGTCCATCGCGTCGAGCCCCAGCCCGTCCACTTCCAGCCGGTTGAGCGCCGCATCGGCGGTCTTCGCATCGACGATGCTCGCGCCCGCGACATTGGCGAAGTCGCGCACCCGCCGCAGCAACCGACCGGCAATCCGCGGCGTGCCGCGCGCGCGCCGCGCAATCTCCTCCGCCCCATCGGGCGACACCGCCAGATCGAGCAGACCAGCCGCCCGCGTAATCACCCGCTGCAACTCGTCGACGGTGTAGAATTGCAGGCGAATGGGAATCCCGAACCGGTCGCGCAAAGGCGTGGTCAGCAAGCCCTGCCGCGTCGTCGCGCCCACCAGGGTGAAGCGCGGCAAATCGATCCGCACCGACCGCGCCGACGGTCCCTCCCCGATCATCAGGTCGAGCGCGCGGTCCTCCATCGCCGGATACAGCACTTCCTCGACCGCAGGCGCGAGCCGGTGAATCTCGTCGATGAACAGCACGTCGCCATCCTCGAGATTGGTCAGCAACGCCGCCAGATCGCCCGACTTTGCGATGACCGGCCCGGACGTGGCGCGAAACCCCACCCCCATCTCCCGCGCGACGATCTGCGCCAGCGTCGTCTTGCCCAGCCCCGGCGGCCCGAAGAACAACACATGGTCCAGCGCCTCGCCCCGGCCTTTTGCCGCCTCGATAAAAACGCGCAAATTCTCCCGCGCCGCCCGCTGCCCGACGAATTCGTCAAGCTGCTTGGGCCGCAGCGCAGCGTCGATGTCCTCGGCCTTCCGCGCGGGCGCGATGATGCGGTCGGTGTCGGTCATTTATCCGGGATCCTCACACCCAAGGCATTTTCTAGTTCTCTCCTAGAGTGAGTTCCGGATTGCTCAATCGCCTTCACCGCAATGATCAAGAAAAAGCCATCGGGAGCGCTTTCGAAAGCTTCCCATTTGGAAAGCCCCTGCTCAAGCGGCACTAAGAAAAATGCAACCTGCTGAGCAAGATCATCATCAATAAATTTGAGCTGCTGAAAATCGAGCCACTTTTGTGCTGCTACATCAATGGCTTGAGGCATTGCTTCCAACGCGCGATCCACTGGCGATCTCCGCTTTCTAAATGGCCACATTTATACCGCTTTCTCAGCCAACCCGATCACTTAGTCACCATTTCTCTGGCGCCGCGGCTCGTCCACGCGCAGGCTATGCATCGGCTAATTGCCGGTCGATGTCGCAAATTCCTCCTGATACAGCTCAACCGCCTCGCGCAGGTTGCCCAGCGCCTCGTCAATGGTTTCACCTTCGCTGGTCGTTCCCGTGTCCGGATTATAGGCAGTAAATCCGCCCGCCTCCGCATGGGTTAAAATCGCGGTCACCTGCACGATGGCCCCCTGTCGATGTTCGTTAGTCGGCGGACACTCACCTCGCCATCACCTTCTCCAGCCGCTGCCACAGCTCCGCAACCGCCTCGACCGGCATGGCCGAGCGCCCCATCAGCGCCCCCACCGGCGCGCGCGCTTCGCTCATCCGTTCATAGGCGCTGGCCATCGGGATCACTGGCCAGCCGGGATGTTTTTCCAGTTCGGCCCGGTGCAGCGCACGCCTGCGATCGACCATCGAGAAGACGGGGGCGAGGTGCACCTTCGGCCCCTTCTTTCCCGCGACATGGTCGGCGATCACGTCAAGCGCACGACGCGACAATGCCGCAGGGATGACGGGGACGACCACCAGATCGGCAGCGCGCAAAATCTGGTCCGACGTGTCGGTCAGGCCCGGCGGGCAATCGATCAGGATACGGTCGTAATCCTTGGACAGCTTCTCGGCGATCTTGGCAAGCCGCTTGCGCTTGCCCAGGCCGTGAAACGTCACGTCGAGATCGCGCAGCGATTCGTCGGCGGGCAAAAGGTCGAGCCGGTCATAGGCGGTGGGGCGGATCAGCTTCGCCGGATCGCGGTCGCCAGTGATGCCGTCCTCTGCCTTCGCACCCTTGGGGTCATGCCCCAGCATGAAGGTCGCCGCCCCCTGCCCGTCCAAGTCCCACAGCAACGTCCGCCGCGACGACAAGGTCGCGCTGGCCCAGGCGAGGTTGACCGCCAGCGTCGTCTTCCCGACGCCACCCTTCATCGAATATACCGCCGCGATCATTTCGCCGCCTTCCGAAGCGCCAGTCGCACCAGCGCATCGAGCCCTGCACCCGCTCCGAGTTCATCGCTCGCCGCGCCGACAGCGGCACTCGCCTCGGCAGGTCGAAACCCCAGATTGAGCAGCGCCGACACCGCGTCCGCCGATGCGCCACCCGCAGGCGCTGCCCCCGGACTCGCACCACCCAGCACGATACCGCCCGCCTTGTCCTTCAATTCGCGCACGATGCGCTCGGCGAGCTTCGGCCCGACGCCATTAGCGCGCGCCACCATCGCCTTGTCCTGACGCGCGACCGCGGTGTTCAGTTCGTCGGGCGACAGCACCGACTGGATCGCCAGCGCCACCCGCGCGCCAACGCCCTGAACGCTTGTCAACAACCGGAACCAGTCGCGCTCTTCGCCAGTCGCAAAACCGACCAACCGGATGAAATCCTCCGCCACCAGCATTTCGGTATGGATCGTCACGATGTCACCGGTGATCCCCAGCGCATCGAGCGTCTTGGCCGACGCGCCGACCAGATACCCAACCCCACCGACATCGATCACCGCATGGTCTGACGCGGTCGATGCGAGGATGCCTTTGAGGTGCGCGATCATGGAACGGACTTAGAACGAAAGCGCCGGGTGGGGGAAGGGGTTACGCAGCCTAGCGCCAATCTCTCCGTCACCCCGGACTTGTTCCGGGGTCCACCAAGCCGCTTGCGCAGCGCTTCACTTTCACACGCTGCGCAAGCAGCACAGTGGACCCCGGAACAAGTCCGGGGTGACGTAGTATATTTGGAACCGGTTACCGCATCCCCATCCGCGCACTCGCGGCGTGATGCGCGTGGCAGATTGCGACTGCCAGCGCATCGGCCGCATCCGGCCCGTCGATCTTCACCCCCGGCAGCAAACGCCCGACCATCGCATGGACCTGCGTCTTGTCGGCATTGCCCACGCCGACCACCGATTTCTTGACCAGCCGCGCGGCATATTCGCCGACCTCGATCCCCGTGCGCGCCGCCGCGCACAGGATGACGCCGCGTGCCTGCCCCAGCTTCAACGTCGATTGCGGGTTGGCGTTGACGAACACTTCCTCGACCGCGGCTGCTTGCGGCGCGTGGTCGACGATCAGCGCGGAGAGCATCGCGTCGAGATGCGCGAGGCGACGCGGCAACGCCGCCTGCGCATCGGTCTTCAACCGCCCATTGGCGATATGCGTCAGGCGGTTGCCCTCGGCGCGGATCAGCCCCCAGCCAGTGGTGCCAAGACCGGGATCGAGACCGAGGATGATCATGGGAAAGTCCTCCCCCATCGGGGGAGACGGACCAGCGAAACTGGTGGAGGGGGTTCGCCGCTATCGAACGTCGAAACCCCCTCCGTCATCGCTACGCGATGCCACCTCCCCCGATGGGGGAGGAGCTTGCTCACCCCAGTTTCTCCATCACGTCGTCGGAGACATCGTAATTGCCCCACACCGTCTGCACGTCGTCATCATCGTCGAGCACGTCGATCAGCTTGAACAACGTCGCCGCATCGCCCTCTTCGACCGACACCGTCAATTGCGGCCGCCAGGCAAGCTTCGCGCCCTCGGCTTCGCCCAGCACCGGCTCCAATCCTCTGGCGACTTCGTGCAGCGATTCCACCGCGGTCCAGATTTCGTGGCCGTCCTCGGACGAAGACACATCCTCCGCGCCCGCTTCCAGCGCCGCCTCGAACACCTTGTCGCCATCGCCGACGCTGGCCGGATAGGTGATGAGCCCCATCCGGTCGAACCCATGGCTGACAGAATTCGGCGCGCCCAGATTGCCGCCATTCTTGGCCATCGCGGTGCGCACGTTGGTCACCGTGCGATTGCGATTGTCGGTCAGCGTCTCGATGATCAGCGAGACGCCGCCGGGACCAAAGCCCTCATAGCGGATTTCCTCGTAATTCTCGGTATCGCCGGTCGACGCCTTGTCGATCGCGCGCTGGATATTGTCCTTGGGCACCGACTGCGCCTTGGCCGCATTGACCGCAGCGCGCAGGCGCGGGTTCATGTCCGGATCGGGCATCCCCATTTTGGCAGCAACCGTGATTTCGCGGCTGAGCTTGGAAAAAAGCGACGAACGCTTCTTATCCTGGGCACCCTTGCGGTGCATGATGTTCTTGAATTTGGAATGGCCTGCCATGGGTCTCTCGCTATCGGTGGCTCACGCCATCCCAAGTGCTTGCATATAGGTTTCGAGGATCATCTCGGCTTCTTCGCGATGATGCTTTTCCATCTTCCGCAAACGAATGATGCTCCGCATCGCCTTGGTGTCGAACCCCGTCGCCTTGGCTTCGCCGTACACATCCTTGATGTCGTCGGCGATGCCCTTCTTTTCTTCTTCCAGCCGCTCGATGCGCTCGATCAACAGGCGCAACTGGTCGGCGGCGACAATCTCGCTCATGCGAAAACTCCAAATGAATAGCGTTGAGGCGCGCGTCTAGGGCAAGGCCCGCGCTCGGCGCAACCACGATGCACGCGGCTTACCGCATCGATTTGTGGACAACCCCGCGGCGCATGACGAAATCGACCGCCTCCAGCCGACGCACATCGTCGAGCGGACTGCCGGTGACGGCGATGATGTCCGCGGCGCGTCCCGGCGCGATCACCCCCAGCGAATCGCTCATCCCCAGCGCATCGGCGGCATCGACCGTCGCAGCGCGGATTGCGCGGGCGGGCGTCATCCCCGCCTCCACCATCAGCGCAAATTCCTGGGCATTTTCGCCGTGGGGAGAAACCCCCGCATCGGTCCCGAACGCGATCTTCACCCCCGATGCGATCGCCCGCCGATGGCTTTCGAGCGCGGCGGTGGCGGCTTCCTCCGCCTTGGGGATAGTCGCGGGCGGCAATTGCCCGGCGCGTGCCTGAGCCAGCGCCGCGCGCGGCGCGAGCATGGTGGGGACCAGCCAGGTGCCCTTTGCCTTCATCGCGTTGATTGTGGCGGCATCCAGGAACGTGCCGTGGTCGATCGTATCGACGCCTGCCTCGACTGCCGCACGCGTACCCTCCGCCGCATGGCTGTGCGCCGCGACCTTACGGCCCAGACCGTGCGCGGTGTCGATGATCACCTTCATCTCGTCGGGCTCCATCGCGCGACCAAGCCCGCCCGACACGTTGGACAACACGCCGCCCGTCGCCATGAACTTGATGACCTGCGCGCCCAGCCCGACCTGTTGGCGCACCGCACGCCTGCAATCCTCGACCCCGTCGCAGGTGTTGATCTGATGCTGGTGGACCATGTCGGCAATGTCTTCGCGCAGCCCGTTGGTGCCGTCGCCATGCCCGCCCGTGACAGAGATGCCCTGCCCCGCATTGACGATGGTCGGCCCGTCGACGTCGCCGCGAGCGATCCCGTCGCGCAGCGCCCGCATCCCGCGCGCATTGCCGCCCAGATCGCGGACCGTGGTGAACCCCGCCATCAACGTGTCGCGCGCATTGCCAATGGCGTAGATCAGGTCGTCGACATCCTCGCGGCTCATCGCCGTGGCACGCCGCTGGAGCGGTTCGCCGCGAAAGCCCCAGAGGTGGACGTGCAGGTCGATCAGGCCGGGCAGCACGAACTTGTCCGAAAGATCGACCAGCGCCGCCCCACCTTCGGGCGCGACATGGCCGTCGCGAATCTCGACCACCCGCCCGTCGCGGACGATGATCGTGGACGCCCCGCGCGGGCGCTCGCCCGGCCGGTCGAGCAATTGCCCGGCATGGATATAGCTGACCGTGCTGGTCGCGGTCGCGGCGGGCAGCGTCTGCGCCCGAGTCGCGCCCGCAAGCAGCGTCCCCATCGCGACCCCTGCGCCTACGAACAACGCCATTTTCAAGCGCGAACAGCGCGTCCCCGTACCAATTGTCATGTGATCCTGCCCCTTTGTTGGGGCGGAGTAAGGCGCAAAAGCCATCAGCGCGCAAGCATCGGTTGCCGCCAGCATGAACCCATACTGAAACATCGATTATATTTGCGCGCTGCAACAGAAAATAACGTCGCGGCCACGCGGGTCTTGACGATTCCCTTCGCGTGCGCGAAGCACCCGATCGCTATGCACAAAACCTCCCTTTCGATTTTCGCCGCGACCGCCATGCTGTCGCTTTCCGCCTGTGGCGGCTCCAAGGAACCAGAGGTGCTCGACAGCCGTGCACCCGATCCGCTGGCATCGCAGATCGCGAATGCGCCTGCGGTCGAACTGCCGCCCGCGATCGCTGCGCGCGCAACGATGCGTTGCGGCGACAACAGCTTGGTCTATGTCGATTTCTTCCAGGGCGAAGAACTCGTCAACTTCCGCGCGGAAGAGGGCGACGCCCCGATCCCGCTCGAGGCGGAAGCCGTCGGTCAGCCCTATACCAACGGCGAAATCACCGTCGAAGGCAACGCCCAACAGGTCAGCGTGACCCGCGGCGGATCGACGCTCAACTGCAAGGCCTGACGGTCTTCACCTTCCCGACAAAGCAGGGCCGGCGATCCCCATCGCCGGCCCTTTTCTTTTGGTGTCGCATCTCCCCCACCATAACCGTCACCCCAGCGAAAGCTGGGGTATCATGCCTCAAGCGAGCGTGTCGTAAAGGTCGCTCCAAGTCGGATTTCCCTTCTCGATCAGCGCCACCCGCCATTCGCGCGTCCACGCCTTGATGCGCTTCTCGCGCACGATCGCAGCGTGGATGTCCTCATGCCATTCGGCATAGACCAACATCTCGATTCCGAACTTCCGGCAATAGGCAGAACCGCAATCTTCGCGGTGCTGGTTGATCCGTTCGGCCAGATTAGCGGTTACGCCGGTATAGATCATGCCGCCGGGTTTGTTCGCCACGATGTAGACCCAACCGCCTGCCATCTTTGCAGCCTATCGCCTGCGGCCTGATATGCCAGCGTCCGCTGGCATGACGGATTAGGGTTGCGGACGAAGGCGGTTACGGACGCCCTTGCTCGAAATTCTGCGTCGCGGTGGGCACCGAAACCCAGGAATGTCGACTCTGCTCCCACGGAGCGGATCGGGACCATCGCGTTTGGATCGACGAATGCGCCGATCGGGATTCCCGTCACCCCGGCATTCTTCGATCCCCTGAAATAGACGGTCGAACCGCAATCGGGACAAAAGAAATTCTCCAGCGTCGCGCCAAGCGCAGTCGGTCGTTCGAACCGCTTCGATTGTCCGGACACGATGACCTGACTATCCGGGTAATAGGCCGCGACCCCAACTGGCGATCCGGTACGCCGCTGACACGCGATGCAATGACAAGCGACCACCGCGACTGTCGGACCTGGCATCGTGACGATAAGCTGGCCGCACTGACACTGCGCTTTCATGTGCCGACGCTAACGTGGGCCGGATAGCGGTTCAAACGGATCGCGATGCTGTGTGCGACGCCCATCTCCGTTGCCCCGACATCCAAACCCCGCCACACTCCCACCCATGAGCCGCGCCGATCCGCTCGATCCCGAACTGCTGTTGCGCGCCTATGCGATGGGCGTGTTTCCGATGGCGGACGATCGCGATGCCGCGAGTGTGTATTGGGTGGAGCCCAAATGGCGCGCGGTGATGCCGCTCGACGGCTTTCATCTGTCGCGATCCTTGCGCAAGACCATCGCCCGCGACCGGTTTCGGATCACCACCGACCGCGCCTTTGCCGATATCATCGCACTCTGCGCCGAAAGCGCGGCGGATCGTCCCAACACCTGGATCAACGACGCCATCGAGCGCGCCTTTATCGACCTCCACGCCGCGGGCTTCGCACATTCGGTCGAATGCTGGGACGGCGACCGGTTGGTGGGCGGGCTGTACGGGCTAGCGCTCGGCCACGCATTCTTCGGTGAATCGATGGTCAGCCGCCGAACGGATGCATCCAAAGTCGCGTTTGCCTGGCTCGTCGCGCGACTACGCGCCGGCGGCTTCACCCTGCTCGATTGCCAGTTCCAGACCGATCACCTGACCTCGCTCGGCGCGGTCGAAATCAGTCGCGACGATTATGTCGCGTTGCTGGGTTCCGCGCTTGGCGCCTGTTCGGCGGGGCTTTCCTCGGGCTCGCCCTCGGTCGATGGCGATTGGGCCGCGCTCGACCGCCTCGGGGCCGAAGACCCGCTCGCGCCGCCGCCCAGTTCCTCGCCGCCTTCGGGGAAGGTCATCGCACAGCTTTTGGGGAATATGTCGAACAACGGATGCTGAACCACGTTCAGCGCGGGCTGTTCGGCATAGAGCCAGCCCGAGAACACGCGTTGCCAGCGCCCATCGGCCTGCCGCACGTCGAGCTGGACGAAAGCGCCGGTCAACTGGTCGGGCTCCCACGGCGCGGTGCGTTCGCACGCGCGCAGATGCACCACCGCGTCGCCATAGCGCAGCACGTCGCCGGGCCGCATCTTCAATTCCCAAGTCTCGCTGTTGCGCTTGTTGAGCAGCCCCAGCACCGCAACCCGCTCTGCCATCGGCGTCGCGCCTTCGACCACCACTTCGACGGGTCCGGTGTCGAACTGAACCTCGTCGCCGCTCGCGTTGTCAGCCGCACCGCCGGGCACGGGCAAAGTCACGCTCGTCGCAGGCGCCGGTTCAGGCGCGGCGCGGTCCTGCCACGCGCGCCAGCCGAACCAGCCTGCGATGCCGACCACCAATGCGATCAGCAGGGCGATCCCCGCCCGGCGCGAATTCACGCCTCGGGGCTCCATGCCTCGTAATCGCCGGTCGCCGCGACCCGCTTGCCGCCCGCCTCCAGCGCACCGGGCGGACGATAGGCAAGCGCCGATCCGGTCATGTTGGGCACCGCAGGCTGCTCCCAGCGGCGCGCAGGCGGCATGGATTGATCGGGCGCCGAATCGACCTGATGGTGCAACCACGAAAACCATTCGGGCGGCACCCGGCTGGCATCGTTCGAGCCGTCATAGATCACCCAGCGCCGCGGATTGCCCGCCGTGTCGCTGCCGCCTTCGTAATAGACGTTGCCCAGCCCGTCGGTCCCGACCTGCTTCTTGCCGCGAAGTCCGATCATGGTCCCCCACGACGCGCCGTTCCACCAGGTAAATGGATTGAGATTGATGCCCATAAGACGCGCTTACAGCGCGGGCGCAGGCGGGGCAACTGGGTTGGAGGTGGTGGCGGCTGTTGGTTGGTTATCTGCCGGAACTAGCAAGCGCCATTACGCCAACTACGTAGACTATATGTAGAGAAATGACGCCTGCAATCGCCAGAGCTACGCGCGCGAGGGTGGATTGTGAAGTTTTCACTGACCAAAAAAAGAGATATACTCCCACAAGCATTGAGATGATCGCGTCGCTTATGGTTGAAACTCTAGCAGTTTCAATGGATGTAAGCGTTAGGGGCGTCGATAATGCATGAAGTATTCTCGGCCAGAGCCATTGGACGGTCAACGCAATGAAGCCGCCCATACGCAGACCGCGACTATCTCCAGAGAACCCGATCATCCAAACCATCAAGATGATGGGGAAAATTCCTATTACACTTGTCATCGGCAGCCCCAGTGACCTCTATCTACTACCCCTCTTGGTACAGCGGTGTGAAAAGATTATTGATGTCCGGAATGGGGTCGAAAGCTGTCGAGGGTTTGACGCCTTACAGCCCTTCCCAACTCACCTTGTCCCCCGCCGCAATCCCGAGTTCCGCCGCTTTCCCCGCATGAACCTCCAGCACCGCGGCGACCGGCCCGCCCGATCGCAGCGTGGTTTCGTCGAAGGGCACGGCATTTTCCGCAATGCGCGCGATCGTCCGGTCCTCACGAATGAAGATGATGTCGAGCGCGGTCGGCGTGTTCTTCATCCAGATACCCGATTCGCGCGGCGGGCCACCGTCGCCGGGATAGGGATAGAATAGCATCCCGCCGTCCTGTGGAATGTCGGTGCGAAACATCAGCCCGCGATCCTGCGCTTCGGCGGTGCTGGCAACCTCGACGCGGAAAGTTCGCGGACCTTGCTGCGTGGCGATCGTTACATCGACCAACCGTTCGGCAGCCGCCGCATTGGCATCGACGCTTCCGCTCGAACAGGCGGTCAGTGGTGACACCACGAGGACCAGCGGCAACGCCCAGATACGGATCGACATCGGCTTTCCCTTCACCGCTCTCCATGGGGACATGAAGCGTATCGAAGGTGGAGCGGGACTTAAAGTCCCTCCCAACTCACCTTGTCGCCGACCGCGATGCCATGCTCGGCAGCCTTGCCCGCTTTCAACTCCAGCACCGCTGCGACCGGTTCGAACGAGCGCACATTGCCTTCATCGAAAGGAATGGTGTTCTCCGCGATCCGCGCGATCGTCTGGTCTTCGCGGATGAAGATGATGTCGAGCGAGGTGGGCGTGTTCTTCATCCAGAACGCAGCTTCGCGCGGCGGGCCGCCTTCGGCCGGATAGGGGTGGAAGATCATGCCGCCATCCTCGGGTATGTCGGTGCGGAACATCAGCCCGCGATCCTGTTCCTCGCGCGTGCGTGCCGTCTCGACACGAAACGTCTTCGGTCCCGCCTTGGTCTGCACGGTCACCGCGACCAGCTTGTCCTGCGTCGTCGCGTTCGACGCCGCCGTCCCGCTTTCGCTCGTGCAGCCACCGACCAGCGGCATCGTCATCGCGGCAAGCGCCGCGCCCAGCAATTTCACCGACATCATACGCGTCAGAATTCCCTTTCGACGGCCACCGCCAGCGGCCCCTTGTCACCTTCAAAGATGCGCGCCTGCAAGCGGTCGTCGGGTTCGACCGTCTCGACGCCTGCACGGCGCAGCGTTTCCATGTGCACGAACACGTCGCCATCGGCCGAATCGCGGACCAGGAATCCGTATCCCTTCAGCCGGTTGAACCATTTGACGGTGACACCCTCGAACGGCCCGGCGTCCTCGACCAGTTGCAGGCGTTCTGGCCGGTCGCCCTGGCGTTCGCGCGGGATTTCGACGGCGTTCGACAAGTCGATCGCGACGATTTCGCGCGCCTGCATCCCGCGGTTGCGCTGGATCGCGATGCAATCGACCCGCGCGCCCTCTGGCAGGCTGCGCCGCCCATGCGCCTGAAGCACGGAAAAATGGACGAGCACGTCGCCATGATCGGGATCGTCGGACACCACGAAGCCGAAGCCGCGCGTCACGTCGAACCACTTCACCACGCCCGAAACCGGCACGCCGGCGGGTTCGCTTCGCTCGGTACTGGACTGCACGGCCGCGTCATAATCGTGCGGCGCGTGCTGCATTTCGGCACGCATATTGTTCATACCCCCGTCACGCTATTATCATGCGCGATCCGAAAAGGCGAAAAACTTTCGCATCAGTCCGTTTCGAAAAGAAACGCGGTATCGTCGCCGGGAGCAAGCCGCACGATCCGCCGTGCCAGATCGGAAGCATGGCCAGCGCGCACCATCGCCCCGACCTGCTTTTCCTGAACAGGGCGATCGACTTCGACCGCCCCGAACGGCCCGAATCGACGTCGCTGGGCAAAACGCAGCGCGGTATCGACGGCCTGCTCGGCGACCTCCGGCAGAATCTCCTCGCGATCCTCGCCCGCCACACCCGCCTGATGGAGCGCCATCGCCACCCGCCGCATCCCCAGCCCCCGCCGCGTCAGCGACCGCGCCCGCGCCTCTCCGAACGCGCGATCGTCGATATAGCCTAGTTCGGCAAAGCGCTCGGCCAGCGCCACCGGGTCGGCCGATTCCCCTTCCCAACCCCGCTCGCGGATCTTTCGGTTCAGATACTGCGCCAATTTCGCCCTTGTCGTGGCGAAGCGTTCGACATAGCGGAGCGCCAAACGGTCGAGCGCCGCGGCATCCAGCGGGCGTGCAGGGCGGTCGGATCGGGCCATCGGCCATGATTGTGCCACAGTGGCAACCGAATTTGAACGATGGCGTAGTGCATCGCTCCGCCGCTTTTGCACGTAGCTGTCGTGCAATAGCGCGACGATGGGCCGCAACATGGGGCGCAAGGGTTACGAATGAACGATAGCGATACGGTCAATGCGAGCGATGCAGGGGCGGCGTTGATGCCGACACCCACGCAGGATTCGCTCGAACGCCGCTGGGCGGATTTCGACACGCTGGGTGCGGCGCTCGATTATGCCGCAACCGGCACGCGCGGCCTGAACTTCCACGACGCGCGCGGGACGCTGGTGCGACCCTATCCTTTCTCGGAAATGCGCGAGGAAGCGATGGCTCAGGCACGCCGCCTGATCGCCGCGGGCGTAAAGCCAGAAGACCGCATCGCACTGATCGCCGAAACCGGCCCCGAATTCGCGTCGCTATTCTTCGGCGTCGTCTATGCCGGTGCCTGGCCGGTGCCGCTGCCGCTGCCGACCAGCTTCGGCGGCAGCCAGCATTATATCGACCAATTGTCGGTACAGCTTTCGAGCTGCGATCCCAAAATGCTGTTCTATCCGGCCGAGTTGGCCACGATGGCCGACGAAGCCGCGCGCCAGCGAAATGTCGAAGGCATCGATTGGGAAAGCTTTTCGACCCGCGATGCCCCCGACGTCGCGCTGCCTCAGGCAAAGGGCGACGACATCGCCTATCTGCAATATTCCAGCGGCTCGACCCGCTTTCCGCACGGGGTTGCGATCACCCACCACGCGCTGCTCAACAATCTGTCGGCGCACAGCCACGGGATGGAGGTCGAACCGACCGACCGCTGCGTTTCCTGGCTGCCCTGGTATCACGACATGGGTCTGGTCGGCTGTTTCCTGTCGCCGATCGCCAATCAGGTTTCGACCGATTATCTGAAGACCGAGGATTTCGCCCGGCGTCCGCTCGCCTGGCTCGACCTGATCAGCCGCAACACCGGCACCACCCTCTCCTATTCTCCCACCTTCGGCTACGACATCTGCGCGCGCCGCATGTCGTCGCAGACCAAGGCCAGCGACCGCTTCGACCTGTCGCGCTGGCGGGTGGCGGGCAACGGCGCCGACATGATTCGCCCCGACGTGATGCAGAGCTTCGTGGATGCCTTCGCCGACGCGGGGTTCAAGGCATCGGCCTTCCTCCCCAGCTACGGCCTGGCAGAAGCCACCCTCGCCGTCTCGATCATGCCGCCGGGCGAAGGCATCATCGTCGAGCTGGTCGAGGAAACCGAACTGTCCGGCATGGAAGCGCATGGCGACCGCCCGCAACGCTACCGCGCGATCGTCAATTGCGGAAAGCCGGTAAAGGACATGGTCGTCGAAATCCGCGAATCGGACGGCAATGTCCTGCCCGAACGCGCGATCGGCAAGGTCTGGTGCAAGGGGCCAAGCGTCATGGTCGGCTATTTCCGCGATCCTGAAGCAACCGACGCCTGCATGGCGGACGGCTGGCTCGACACCGGCGACATGGGATATCTGTCGGACGGCTATGTCTATATCGTCGGCCGCGCCAAGGACATGATCATCGTCAACGGCAAGAATCACTGGCCGCAGGACATCGAATGGGCGGTCGAACAGCTTCCCGGCTTCAAGGCGGGCGACATCGCCGCCTTCGCGATCACCACACCGGGCGGAGAGGAAACCCCCGCCGTCCTCGTTCAGTGCCGCACCTCGGACGAGGTCGAACGCAAGAAGCTGCATGACGAGATCAAGGAACGCGTGCGTTCGGTTACCGGCATGAACTGCGTCGTCGAACTGGTCCCCCCGCGCACCCTGCC
The DNA here is from genome assembly GCF_902506605.1 of Sphingomonas sp. AX6. GTDB lineage: Bacteria > Pseudomonadota > Alphaproteobacteria > Sphingomonadales > Sphingomonadaceae > Sphingomonas. Next base: position 1,971,566 of record NZ_LR733979.1, on the reverse strand, counting down.
CCGCACCTCGTCGGGTAAGCTGAGCCGGGCAAAAGCGCGCAACCTGTACCTCAGCGGCGACATCAAACCCTATCCGATGGCGGCATAACAGTTATGGGCCGAGTTGGCGTCTGAAGCGCTGTCGCCGTCCCGGCCAAGCCCTCACCACGATCACCCCGTCACCCCGGCCGAAGTACCGGGGTCCACTGAGCCGATTGCGATCGGTCGAGCTTTGAGGGATTCGACTGCCGCCGGGTGGACCCCGGCGCTTCGGCCGGGGAGACGAGCTCTCGGAGCGGGCGTCACCATTGCTGGCACCGCCCGACGAGTCGAAATGTACGCCTTCGCACCTACTTCGCGTTCTGTGTGCCGGTGCGCGAACAACCCTTTTTTCCGCTGTCTTCGCGCCTCTGCGCCTCAACGCGAACCATCTCTTTTTACGGCATCTTTTCGTTCCCCACCCCCCGGCATATCAACCGATCGGTAACCAACGGCGGATATGATCGACCGGTGACCAGCGACACCAAAACCCAATTTACGCAGCACCGCGTAGACACGCGCGCCCTGCTGGGGCTGTACGATCCTGCGGATACGTCCGACTGGGGACCGATTCGCGCCGCGCAACTGAACGCGGGCAGCCAGTTCGCACTGTTCCTGCTCGCCACCAATCTGATGGGCGCGGCATTCGTCGTGATGACGTTTCGCGCGGTCATGCCGACCTGGCAACTGATCGCCTGGGGTATATTGGTCGGCGTCACCGCAACTGGGGTCGCATTTCGCCGCCTTCACAAACGGCATCGCGAAGCAATCACCGCCAGCGTCGCCGAAGTGCGCGGCACCGCGATCGACGGAGTCGCGCTCGCATCCGTCTGGGCGATCGCATGCGTCGCCTTTGCCATCCATTCCAATGCCGAGTCGGGGCTCGCCTTCTGGGTGACGGTGTCGACGCTGATGCTGGCTGCCGCAGTTTCGATGGCGGCGCTGCCACTTGCCACCATCACCTTTCTGGTGCTGCTCGGATTTGCGGTTTCTTCCACGATCTTCGTGATGGGCGTGCCGGCGCTCGCCGCCGCCGCGCTGCTCTACACCGCGCTGCTGGTCAACGTCTGCTATTCTCGCGGTCGCGCACTGGTGATGATCCGCGCCAACCGCATCGCGCTGGCCGAACGCGACGAAACGGTATCGATGCTGCTGCGCGAATTCGAAGAGGATGATGGCGACTGGCTGTGGGAAATCGATGCGCAGCGCCGCGTGGTGCGTGCCTCGCCCAAATTCGCGACGTCGATGGGGGTCGACCCCAAATCGATCAACGGCATGGGTTTCCTCGAAATCCTCGCGGGACCGACCTGGGCCGATGGCAATTTTTCAACCGCGTTGCGCGGGCTGGCCGACCACCTGAAGCGCCGCGAGGCGTTTCGCGACCTGTTGCTGCCCGTTTACGTCGATGGCGAGGAACGCTGGTGGGAAATGACCGCATCGCCGCGCTTCGGCGACGACGGCAAATTCCTGGGCTTTCGTGGGGTCGGATCGGACGTGACGGAAGCGCGGCAATCGGCGGACAAGATCAGCCGGATGGCGCGCTACGACACGTTGACCGGGCTGCCCAACCGCCTGCTGATCAACGAATCGCTGGCGCGGGCCATGGCCGATGCCGAAAAATGGGCGGCGCGCTGCGCGTTCATGATGATCGACCTCGACCGGTTCAAGGCGGTGAACGATACGCTCGGCCATCCGATCGGCGACCGCCTGCTCGGGCGCGTGTCCGAACGGCTCGCGCAACTGATGACCGAGAACGAGATGATCGGCCGGCTGGGCGGTGACGAATTCGCGGTCGTGGTGCGCGACGGCGGCGACCAGCACCGCGTCGTGCGGCTGGCGCAGACCATCGTCGATACGCTGTCGCGGCCCTACGAAATCGATCACCACACGCTGTATATCGGCGCCAGCATCGGCATCGCCTTCGGCCCGCGCGACGGGCGAACCGCCGAAATGCTGATCCGATCGGCCGACCTCGCGCTTTATCGCTCAAAGGATGCGGGCGGCGGGCATGTCCACATGTATGAACCGCAACTCCACGTCGAAGCCGAAGAGCGCCGCGTGCTGGAGATTGCGCTGCGCGGGGCACTCGAAAACGACGAACTGCACCTGACCTATCAGCCGGTGGTCGATGCCGATACCGGCGCGCTTACCGGGTTCGAAACGCTGCTCCGCTGGACGCATCCCGAGCTGGGAGCGATCTCTCCGGCGAAATTCGTGCCGCTGGCAGAGGATGCGCGGCTGATCGCGCCGATCGGCGAATGGGTGCTGCGCAATGCCTGTGCAGAAGCTGCGACCTGGGACGATCATATACGCATCGCGGTCAACGTCAGCGCCGAACAGCTTCACAGCGCCAGCTTTGTGACGCTCGTGACGCAGGCACTGGCGCATAGCGGGCTGCATCCCAGCCGGTTGGAACTCGAAGTCACCGAAAGCGTGTTTCTGCGCGAAGGCACCAGCGCGGTCGGCGTGCTCGAAAAATTGCTGGATCTGGGCGTCCGCCTCAGCCTCGACGATTTCGGCACCGGCTATTCCTCGCTCGGTTATCTGTCGCGCACGCGCTTCTCTTCGATCAAGATCGACCGCTCGTTCGTCCAAAGCGCGTCGAAGGGTGAACGAGAGGCGGTCGCGATCATCCGCGCCGTCGTGGCGCTGGCACAGTCGCTGGGCATGGCGACCACGGCGGAAGGCGTCGAGACCGAGCAGGAACATCAGATGGTCCGCGAACTCGGCTGTACCAAGGTTCAGGGCTATTATTTCGGGCGTCCGCTGCCCGTCGAGGAAGCGCGTACGCTGGCCGTCACCCGCCGCCCCGGTGCCTGGGCAGTCGGCTAACGTCCGCGAAACACCCGCTTGCGCGCGCCAACCCGCGACGCTAGGGAAATTCGCACGGCATACGAGTGTAGCTCAGTTGGTAGAGCATCGGTCTCCAAAACCGAGGGCCCACGGTTCGAGTCCGTGCACTCGTGCCAGCCGCCTCTCCCTTTACGAAATCTAAGTCATTCCGGGTGCACAACGTCGCCGGGTCGATATTGCGCGTGAAGAATGGGGCGTTGCATGTCGGAAGTGAGCGGGCCGGGGGGCTTGCAGGAGAGATTCGGGACAGGGTTCGAGGCGAAGGACTGGCGTGCGACTCAGCACCTCGTTCCAAAGCCCGACGCACCCGTGCGCCGTGCGGTGTCGGACGCCGCCAAATGGCTGATTCGCGCCAAAGCGGGCAATCACGCCCAGGAATGCGTGCGTGCGCGCGCCATCATGACCGAAGCCCGCGGGCTGGTGAAGGGCATTCACGAAGGCGTCGCGAACGGCGAGCGGATCGATCCACGGTCACTCGATCCGGTGGTCGAGGCGATTTCCGCGTCGATCCAACGCGATCCGACCGCAATCCCCAGTGTCACCCGGCTGAAGCTGCGTCACGAATACACCTTCTACCACTCGGTCGCGGTTTGCGGCCTGATGGTCGGTCTCGCGCGCGTCCTGCGCCTCGACGAAGCCGAAATGCACCAGATCGGGTTGGCCGGGCTGCTCCACGACATCGGCAAGGCGCGCATCCCCAACGCCCTGCTCAACAAGCCCGGCCCACTCGACGACAAGGAATTCGCGCTGATCCGCGAACACACCGTGCGCGGGCACGAAATCCTGTGCGACGCAGGCGGCGTCTCCGACCTCGTGCTCGACGTCGTGCTCAACCATCACGAGCGGATCGACGGCCGCGGCTATCCCGCCAGGAAGCCCGGCACCGCGCTATCGATCCACGCCCGCATGGGCGCGGTGTGCGACGTATATGACGCCGTCACCTCCGCCCGCAGCTACAAGGCCGCCTGGTCGCCCGGCGAAGCGCTGGAATGGATGCGCGGGACCGAGGGGCATTTCGACCGCGCGGTGATGAACGCCTTTGCCAAGACCGTCGGTGCCTTTCCCTGCGGATCGTTGGTGCGTGTCGCCGGCGACCGGCTGGGCATTGTCCTCGATGCGGGGCAAGGCGATCCGCTCGACCCGCCGGTGATGGTGTTCATGGATGCTGGCAGCAAGCGTGCGCTGACCCCCTTGCGTATCGATCGCGCGGGAAAATCGATCATCGCGGTCGAATATGCCGAGCGCCTCGCGATCCCCGATTGGGCCGCGACCCGCGCCCGAATCCTGCGCGAAAGCACCGCCACGCTCCGCCCCGCCGCGTAGAAAAATCCAATATTGCCGACAAGTCGTCGTGCGAAAACCACGGCGCGTCACCCTTTTCGTTGCGCTGAGGGATCGAATCCCAATGTTCCGCGCTCCCAACAGGGCAATATTTGGAGAATATCCCATGCGAGCAACCACGCTCTCGATCTTCGCAACTGCCGCGGCGCTGGCCGCAACGCCTGCGCTGGCGCAGGAAGCCACCACCACGGCCCCCGCTCAGGACGCAGCCCCCGCAGCCCCCTCGGCTGGCGCGACCGCACAGACCAGCGCAACCGTCAGCGACGCCGAAGTCGATCAGTTCGCGACCGCCGTCGTCGCGGTCGACAAGATCAACAAGGACACGACCGTCGCCGCCGATGCGAAGCAGACGCAGATGGCCTCCGCCGTCACCGCATCGGGCCTGACGCCGGAACGCTTCAATTCGATCGCCACCGCCATGAACGCCGATTCCGCGCTTCAGGCAAAGGTCGGAGCTGCGATTCAGGCAAAGGCACCTGCGCCCGCAACCGCGGCGCCTGCCCCCGCTCCGGCACAATAAGCCCGAGCACGCATACCACCGGTTCCCCGCGGCGGGCGGCTTTGTCCCCCCTTTTCCGCCTGCCGCGGGTCGAACCGGCAACGATATAAAGGCGGCGCGCCCGGTCCCCTCCCCCTTACCCGGACCGGCGCGCCGCCTTTTTGCCTTGTCACTCCCCCCGCACATCGCTAGATACCGGCCCCAATCCGACATCGTGGATGGGCCGCACCGACTTCTTCCAACGAAGAAACGGGCAGCGGCCTTATGCCCGGTGAACGACACGCAATTTCGCGAAGGACAGCTGCGGTGGCAAAGACCTCTCCCGTCGAATTCATCAACCAGGTAAAGGCTGAGACCGCAAAGGTCGTCTGGCCGACCCGCAAGGAAACGGTGATGACCGCGGTGATGGTCGTCATCATGGCCAGTCTGCTCGGCATCTTCTTCTTCGGGGTGGATTCGATCTTCGACGCGATCGTTCAGTATCTGCTGAGCCTCGCGGGCTAAACCCCGCCGACACGCACTGCCTTCACACGCACACGAACAGACGAAACGGGATCACATGGCGCGCTGGTACATCATTCACGCCTATTCGGGCTTCGAGAACAAGGTGCGGGAACAGATCCTCGCCGACGCGACCCGCATGGGCCTCGATGCCCTGGTCGAAAGCGTGGAAGTGCCCACCGAAACCATCACCGAAGTCCGCCGCGGCAAGAAGGTTCAGTCGGAGCGCAAGTTCTTCCCCGGCTATGTGCTGGCAAAGCTTGAGATGAACGACGACGTCTATCACCTCGTCAAAAATACGCCCAAGGTCACCGGCTTCCTCGGATCGTCGGGCAAGCCCCAGCCGATCACCGAAGCCGAAGCCGCGCGCATCCTGAACACCAAGGAAGAAGCCGCCGCCGCGCCCAAGCAGCAGATCAAGGTCGATTACGAAATCGGCGATTCGGTCAAGGTGCTGGACGGCCCGTTCGCGTCGTTCAACGGCGTGGTCGAGGAACTGGACTTCGACAAGTCGAAGGTGAAGGTGTCGGTGTCGATCTTCGGGCGCGCTACGCCGGTCGAGCTGGATTTCGAACAGGTCGAACGGTCGAAGTGAGCGAGGCGATTAGCGCCAGCTAATCGCCGCTCGCCAACGGCGACGCGAACGCGCGGACGGCGGGTGGTGCGTCGCACCGACCCGGCCGACGGCGCGGGATTTACTCCCACGGCCAATGTCTGCCCTTCTGCTATGTTATTTATCGAGCCTTTAAAGTCGACAGGGCAACGCCGCTAATCTTGACCGTCGGTATGATCTGAAATCCCGTGGTGAGTAAAATCGCGTTGTGGCTCCCTGTGCCGGGTAGATAGAATTTTACAGAGATGAATGCTGGTCGTTCAGCATCTTCCTCAAAGATGTCATGATGATCAAAGCGCTATCGGAGCACTTATCGCGAGTTTGAGCAATTAGAGCTACTCCTTATGTTCCAGCGACGGGGGTCGCGCGAGATTTGAGGGGGCATCGAGTTGGCATCACACCCATATATTTCCGGTCCGGGCAGCGTCATCCAAATGATCGGTTATCTTCGGAAAAATTTTCCATCCTCTGTCACTTCAGAAACAGTCAAAAAGTTCTCTCTTGCTCCAAATAATGAGAGCTATGTAATAAACGCATTACAGTTCATCGGTGTGCTCGACGGGGAGGGCAAACGGACCAAAACCGGCCATGATATATTTGTTCTCGGTGATGATGCTTTCCCTAAGTCTTTCGAAGGGCTTATCAAAGATTCTTACAGCGATCTCTTCGAGATTCGGGGCGATGATGCGTGGACCCTCAGTCGGGGTGAGCTAATTTCCTACTTTCGTACCACCGATAAAACCAGCGAAGTCATTGGCGGAAGACAGGCCGGGCTTTTTCAAGCATTCCGTTCATTGGCGGGGTACGCTCAGGCAAATGAGAACCCGACTAAAAATAGTTCATCTAAACCTCGACAAACGAAGCCCCGCGCAGCCTCACCAAAGAAAAATGCGGAAACAAAAGTTAAAATTGATAAACCACTAATCCAAGAGGCGGCGGGGCCCAGTCGTCGAGATATGGCCATGACGGTTAGGATCGAGATCAACCTTCCGGCTAACGGCTCTCAAGAAACCTATGACGCCATCTTCAAGAGCATCCGCGCGAATCTCATTGATGAGTAAGTCATTCGCACATTTCGAAAGGTTAGTTCGCATAGCCTCGGATTTGTGTGTCGCTTCGGACGTCAATGATGCCGAAGCGCACCCCTTCGAAGAGCGAAACATTCATCCTGAGATCGCAAGTGTATCGATGAAGCTCTTCGATGACGGACACTATTCTCAAGCAACGTTCGAAGCGTTTAAATTTATAGACTTGGAGGTAAAACGAGTTTCGGGTGTCAACGAAAGTGGCCATAAACTCATGATGGCTGCGTTTTCCGACAGCAACCCAAAGATAAAATTGACGCGGCTAGTTACTGCTAGTGAAATTGATGAACAGGGTGGATATCGCTTTATCTTCGCCGGTGCCATGTCGGCTATCCGTAATCCACGCGGACACGAGATTAACATCGACCCCATTGGTCGCTGCTTAGATCACCTTTCGTTTGCGTCAGTGCTGTTAAGAAGGCTGGACGATCGTCAACTGGATGCAGGGCTTTAGCTTACGTGACGGTTCTGTAATTCACCCCGCAATCGCCCGCATAAATCCAGCCAGCCGCGCATAAAGCTGCGCCTCACTTAAATCGCCAGCCGTAATCGCCTCAACCCACCGCCCCAAAATTGGCTGTTCGGCGTCATCGTCAGGCACCATCAGCAAATAGCCGTTGATCGCGACGAATTCGATCATCGCGACCGCCGCCGTCCGCTTGTTCCCATCCAGAAACCCGTGATTGCGCACCAGCGCGTGACAGAGATGCACGCCAAGTCGCAGCACGTCACTTTCGCCCTGATAGAGATAAAGATTGACCGGCGCATGGACTGCGCTTTCGATCAGCCCGAAATCCTTCTCGCCCGGCAACCCGCCGAACACCGCGATTTGATCGTCATGAATTTCGCGAACATCGTCCGCGCTCAGCCAGATCGGCTCAGCGACCAAGATAGGTCAGGCTGTTCTTATACTGTTTGTTGAGCGCCTTGCGCAGTTCCTTTCGATCGAGGTCGGGCTGCGGCTTCGCTTTGAAGCTAGGCTGATCCTCCAGCGGGATTCGCACGGTTGCCATGAGTTCCTCCCTTCCAAGGGGTTCAACGAAGTTCGAATATGTGCCCACCATAAGGGCTAGTCAACGCAGCACCCCTCAAGGCACCGAAACCGCCCCCTCCCGCACTTCCGGAAACCCCCGCATCACCGCCCCGGCCAGCTTTGCCGCCACTGCCCCCGGTGCATCGTCCGGCGTGCCATCCGCCTGCGCCGTCAGCGCGCTGCCGCGCCACACCACGCGGCCCTCGGCGCGCGACACCAGTTCGATCGTCAGTTCGGTCATCACCAGCGCACGAAGCTGCGACTTGGTAGAGGGCAAGGTGACCCGCAACCCCGCGCCCTAATTGCCAAACTGCGTCGCCGCACCCGCTTCCTGCCCATCGGCCGCCACCTCGCCCTGTGCGCGCCGCGACACCGCAATCCGCGCGATATAGCGCGCCTGTCCCGCCGCCCCCGGCAGCGCTATGAAGTTCGCATCGATCAGCGCGCGTTCGACCGCTTCGGCAAACACCGTCCGCACCTCGGCGGGTCCGGCATCCTCGGCCAGCGGCTCGACCGTCACCGTCCCCGGCGTCGGCACCGCAGCGCACTGAACCGGCACCGGCGCAGCGGTGGGCGTCGTCGCGGCCACGGCCTGAACGGGCATCAGCGCGGCGGTCAGCATCATCAACGCAATCATGGCAATCAACCTCCCGCCGCCCGCGCCATTCGCGCGCGACTTGTCGGCGGCAATGCTCGGGCGTTTGCGGGACGGAGGCAAGCGATGATCGCGCGCGCCGTCACGACAGGTTGCAGACTACCACTTTTTATCATAAGAGCCCGCGCTTCCAGCGATCGTTCAATGGAAACCTTGCGGGAGGGCGCGTCGCCAGACGGACCCGACTGAACCGCTAAACTTGCACCGGGCGCGGCCTTTCAGGCGGTATACCCCGTAACAGAGTGAGAAACATGGCAAAAAAGATTACCGGCTATATCAAGCTGCAGGTGCCCGCGGGCGCTGCAAATCCGTCGCCCCCGATCGGCCCTGCGCTGGGTCAGCGCGGCGTCAACATCATGGAATTCTGTAAGGCGTTCAACGCGTCGACCGGCGATCTTGAAAAGGGTTCGCCGATCCCGACCGTCATCACCGTCTATGCCGACCGTTCCTTCTCGTTCGAAACGAAGACGCCGCCGGCATCCTTCCTGATCAAAAAGGCCGCGAACCTGAAGTCGGGCTCGAAGGAGCCGGGCAAGATTTCGGCTGGCAAGATCAAGCGTTCGGCGCTGACCCAGATCGCCGAGACCAAGATGAAGGACCTGAACGCCAACGACATCGAGGCTGCGACCAAGATCATCGAAGGCTCCGCCCGCGCAATGGGCCTCGAAGTGGTGGAGGGCTGAGATCATGGCCAAGATTAGCAAGAAGCAGAAGAACTGGTCGATCGACGGCGAAAAGCTGCACGGCATCGACGAAGCCATCAAACTGGTGAAGGACAACGCGACGTCGAAATTCGACGAAACCGTCGAAATCGCCCTGAACCTTGGCGTCGATCCCCGCCACGCAGACCAGATGGTCCGCGGCGTCGTCACCCTGCCCAAGGGTACGGGCAAGACCGTTCGCGTTGGCGTATTCGCCAAGGGCGCAAAGGCCGACGAAGCACGCGAAGCGGGTGCGGACGTGGTCGGTGCCGAAGACCTGATGGAAACCATTCAGGGTGGCAAGATCGAGTTCGATCGCTGCATCGCGACCCCGGACATGATGGGTGTCGTTGGTCGTCTGGGTAAGGTGCTGGGTCCCAAGGGCCTGATGCCAAACCCCAAGCTCGGCACCGTCACCATGAACGTCGCCGAAGCGGTCAAGGCTGCCAAGGGCGGCCAGGTCGAATATCGCGTCGAAAAGGCCGGGATCATCCATTCGGGCATCGGCAAGGCGTCGTTCCCGGCGGAAGACCTGCGCGCGAACTTCGACGCGCTGGTCGATGCAGTGGTCAAGGCCAAGCCATCGGGCGCCAAGGGCAAGTATGTCCGCAAGATCGCGCTTTCGAGCTCGATGGGCCCGGGCGTGAAGGTCGATACCGCGGAAGTCGCGATCGCCTGAACCTGACGCCATTCGCGCAGAACCATCAAAGGGTCGGGAGCCAGTCTCCCGGCCCTTTTTTGTGCGTTCAGCCTGGGTTGGGTGTTGACGCCTCACACACCCCGTTCGTTTCGAGCCAACTCTAGAAACGCGGGCTGGGTACGCCGGTCGCGTTTCTAGAGTTGGCTCGAAACGACCGGAGAAATGAAATGTTGTTGCTCCGCCTTTTGTGCTGGCGACGACAACCCGCTATGTAGGGACGGACGAAGCGTCGTCCGGCGTAACGGGGCGACGTGACAAGGGAAAGAGTTTGATGATCGGTTCAAAGGCGCTCTGGTTGGTTTCGGTTGCGGGTCTGGCTGGCCCTGCATTTGCACAACAGGCCGCGCCGCAGGTGCAGGCACCGCGCGCCACTGCGCCCACGAACCAGCCGCGAATGGTGCAGGCCGTCCCCGCCCCCGTTCAGATCCCGCCGCTGTCGGATGCGCAGGCGACCGAGCTTCGCGAATTGCTCGCGAACAATGCCCGTGCCGAAGGATTGCGGGCGGCGAACGAAACGCGGTTGCAGCCGATTTCCACGGCGCAGGACGCACTGGTTTCGGCCGCGCTTGACCATGCCCGCGCGGTTCACGCCGGACGGTTGGCCGAAGAGGATTTTCAGGAGGATTGGGCGCTACGCCCCGCCTATTTCGACCCGCGCCCCGGCTTTGCCAAGGCCGTGCAGGAAAACCGGATCGGCCAGTGGTTCGCCACCCTGCCACCGCCCTGGGCGGGCTATGACGGCCTGAAATCCGGCTTGACCCGGTACCGCCAGATCGTCGCCGATGGCGGCTGGAGCAGCGTCCCCGCCGGGCCGGACCTGACCGTTGGCAGCAAGGGTGCGCGCGTCGCGGCACTGCGCAAGCGGCTGGCGGTCGAGGATTCGACGGTATCGGCCGACGGCGACGGCTTCGACGCTGCGCTCAAGGACGCGGTGATCCGCGCGCAGCGCCGCTACGGCCTCAACCCCAGCGGCCTAGTATCGACCCAGACGCTCGCCGCGCTCAACGTGCCCGCACAGGCCCGCGTGCGCCAGATCATGGCGAACATGGAACGCTGGCGCTGGATGCCGCACGAACTGCCCGCCAACCGAATCCAGGTAAACATCGCCGCCGCGGTCGTCACCGTCTTCGAAGGTGACAAACCAGTAATGTCGATGCGTGGCGTCACGGGCAAGCCCGGCGACGAGACGCCGATGCTGTCATCGACCATCCATTCCATCGTGCTCAACCCGCCGTGGAACGTCCCCGCCAGCATTGCGCGCGAGGAACTGTTTCCCAAGGGCAATGCGTATCTGAAGGCCAATGATTTCCGTATCATCGGCGAAGGTCCTAACCGGCGGTTGCAGCAGATTGCCGGACCAAAGGCGGCGCTTGGGCGCTTCAAGTTCGATTTCGACAATCCGTTCGCGGTCTATCTGCACGATACCCCCGCCAAGGCCGGGTTCAGCCGCTTCGACCGGCTGGCAAGTCATGGCTGTATCCGTTTGGAAAAGCCGCACGAACTTGCCAATTACCTGCTTCGCACCTCGAGTGAATGGGACGATACCAAGGTGCAGGAAACGCTCGACAGCGGCAAGACCGTGCGAGCGCAGCTGACCACACCTGCCGAGGTGTATCTGTTGTATTGGACCGCATTCGCCAGCGGTAATGGCGACATCAATTTCCGGGCCGATCCCTATAATTGGGACACCAAGCTGGCCGACAAGATCGAGGCGCGCCAGGCCCGCCAGATCGCTGCCCGCTGATATCAGGAGAGATGACCTTGAACACCCGCGCGCTTGTCGCCCTCGCCCTCCCCGCACTGATGCTGGTCGCCTGTTCGGATGAGCCCGAGCCCGCGCCGGTCGAGGAGAATATCGCCGAGTTCGAAATCGAGGAGCCGGTTCTCAACGGTCCCGATCCAATGATCGAGCCGGCTCCCCTGCCGATCGAAACGCCGACCCCCACGCCCACCCCGACACCCGAACCTCTGCCAGACGAGGCGCAGATCCAATTCGATGCGGAGGCAGCGGGGATGACCGCACGGGTCGATCGCAATGCACCGCCCGAGGATGCGCCGGTGGAGCCGGTTCAGGATTAGCGCCGCGAACGCTTGGCGACGGCCTGAGCAAGGGTGACATCGGTCATGCCCGTCAAAGACCTGCTCGGCCGGCCAAAGCCCACCGGAGATGAGCGGGCGTTGATTTCGGCAATTTACCGGCGTCTCGGACTGCCGCCGCCGAACCGTCCTGGGCGTTCGGACGACGACGGGCTGGCCACGGCTTCGCCCGCCCCCGGACCGCGCGATGGACCCGGCCCGCTCACGGGCGCCGCGACCGTCGATTGACGCGCGTAGGCCGTAAGAGGCCGGAACCTGACGTCAAGTCAGCACGTTTTTAAGGTTATGATCCACCATGTCTCCCTCGGCACAAGTAACATGTCGCGCGCACGCGCCTTCTATGACGCGGTAATGGGCGAACTGGGGATGCGACGCACCTTCGACGCCGAAGAGGCGGTTGGCTATGGCGCGGGGATAACGGTCTTTAGCCTCAATCTGCCGACAGACGGCGCGCCCGCGACGCCGGGAAACGGTGTCCATATCGCGTTCGAGGTGGAAAAGCGCGTGGCGGTCGACGCCTTCTATCGCACCGCGATCGAACATGGCGGGATAAGCGACGGCGAACCGGGCCTGCGTCCCGAATATGATGCGAACTACTACGCCGCGTTCGTCCGCGATCCGGACGGCAACAAGATCGAAGCGCTCACTTTCGTCGCTGCCTGAACTCGCAGCGCGACGCCTCATGCCCGGCGATAGATATGCGGCATCCAGTTGCGCGTCACAGTGACCTTTGTTCCCAACCCGGCCAGCGGATAGAGCTTCTCGGCGAAATCGACCGGCACGCCAACGCATCCGCGCGTCACTGCGCCGGGATCGACATTGCTGCCGTGGATGGCGATGCCGGTCCAGGTCAGGCGCATCATGTAGGGCATTGGTGCGCCGACATAGATGTTCGAGGTGTGATCGACCTTCTTCTGCAAGATCGGAAAAGTGCCGGTGGGCGTCGGCTTGCGATCGGTGCCGAGGTTGACCGCCGCGCGCCCGATCTCGACCCCGCCGCGATACACATAGATGCGCGACACCTCCAGATCGACGACGACCCAGAGAGGCCCGCTGGTGGCGCCTTCGGTATCCCAGGCGAACTCGCCGGGCTCCAGCGGCGACGGCAATTCCATCACCACGCGGACGTTGTTCGCGCTGGTGGCGGCAGTGTTTGCGGAAACCTGAGGCGAGAACGACAACAGAAACAGCGCAATCGCCAGTTTCCATCCGCTTTCAAACAACCCCTTCGCATTAACCAACTGCATCGCCCCTGCCTCCTGTTCTGATACGCTTCATAACGCATCTTGCAGCGATTCGGGCAGGGGCTGATTTCGACTGTCCGTGAATGGAACAGGTTTGGTGGGCGTAAAGGGTATTTTGGTTAACGGAGTTCGCCACCATCAACCGTCACCCCGGCCGAAGTGCCGGGGTCCACTAAGCCACTTGCGCACCGCATCGTCTGCGGCGTTCACGCTTGCCGCCCGGTGGACCCCGGCACTTCGGCCGGGGTGACGGTGAGTGCGCGGGCATGCGTCTAATGAGCCACCGCCCTTGACTCCCCCGCCCATCCCGCTATTGCGCGCGGCTTGTCGTGTTCGGGTTCGCCCGCTCGCGACGCCGTCCGAGACAGCGAGTGGCTGGATTTGCCAGCCTTGATCTCTCGCCTAGACGGGGAATGCGTTTTTTCCGATGCCGGGTTACCCCTGAGCGTTCGGGTCATGTGCCACTATCCTGGCCGCGACGACCATGCCCCCTTGGACAACTACCGATCGACCGGGCCTTGCGCCTGGCCGTTCGGCGTTACCCGAGCCGGCTCATGGGGAGCCGGTTCATTCGTAAGGAGACCGGCATGGATCGTTCCCAGAAGACCGACGCCGTCGCCGAGCTGAACCGCACCTTCAATGAGGTCGGCGTGGTGGTCGTCACCCGCAACCTCGGGATGACCGTCAAGCAATCGACGGACCTCCGCAACAAGATGCGCGACGCCGGTGCGAGCTATAAGGTCGCAAAGAACCGCCTTGCCATCATCGCGCTCGAAGGAACCGATTACGGGTCGCTCGCCGACCTGCTGACCGGTCCCACGGCGCTTGCCACCTCGACCGATCCGGTGGCTGCCGCCAAGGCAGTGGTCGAATTCGCCAAGACCAACGATCGTATCGAGATCGTCGGCGGCGCGATGGGCAAGACCGTACTCGACGCGGACGGTGTGAAGGCGCTGGCATCGCTGCCATCGCTGGACGAACTGCGTGCGAAGCTCGTGGGTCTGCTGGTTGCACCTGCAACCAAGATCGCGACGATCACTCAGGCACCGGCGGCACAGCTTGCCCGCGTTTTGGCGGCGTACAGCGAGAAGGAAGCCGCATAAGCGGCTTGCGGAACACCAGATACTTTATCAACCGATTGATTTGATAGGATTTATACCATGGCAGACCTGAACAAGCTGGTTGACCAGCTTTCCGAACTGACCGTCCTCGAAGCAGCAGAGCTTTCGAAGCTGCTCGAAGAAAAGTGGGGCGTCTCGGCCGCAGCAGCGGTTGCAGCACCTGCAGCAGGCGGCGGTGCAGCAGCACCCGCAGCCGAAGAAAAGACCGAATTCGACGTGATCTTGACCGGCGATGGTGGCAAGAAGATCAACGTCATCAAGGAAGTCCGCGCCCTGACCGGCCTGGGTCTGACCGAAGCAAAGGCGCTCGTCGAAGGCGCGCCGAAGCCGATCAAGGAAGGCGTCAACAAGGACGAAGCCGACAAGATCAAGGCTCAGATCGAAGCAGCCGGCGGCACCGTCGAAGTCAAGTAAGCCGCAGGCGGGACGCGGACCCAAGGGTCCGCCCCCGCCAAGGCCGGCCGGCAGCGAAGCTGTCCGACGGCACGGGATTCACTCCCGTGACGGCCGTGGCGAGTTGGCTACGTTCAAAACCAAAAGAGGGGCGGTCCAGCAATGAGCCGCCCCTCTTTTGGTTTTGAACGTAACGGCACCGCACTCGCCCATTGCGGCGCTGCCGAGGGGCAGGCAGTCTGAACATGCAAAGCCCCTCGGTAGCAAAAGATTACGACGCTAGACATGCCGAAGAAAGCTTGAATATGCGAAGAAAGGCCCGCAGGTGGCAGCTCCGAACAGGCCAGCCGGGAAGCTTGGCAAACTAGGTCACGAACACGCTCGGCCCATGAACCTGATGTGGGGAGTGGCGTTCAACCGATTAGCTGTCGTTACGATGGTCGTCGCCGGTGTCGGCGGCACAGCCTGTTCGGTCGCCGCCACGCGCCAGCAGGTCAGCGCCGTCATGGAGATCGGCGGGAGCAAGATTGCAGTCTCGCCTCAGGAAATGAAGGCGCTGTCAAAACTGGGCAATTTAGTCCGCAGCGGGCAGAGTGCTTCTCAGGAGCGTGCGTTGGCAGAGGCGCGTCGTGTCGCGAGCGGTCGTGACGCGCGCTATGCCCTGGCGCTTTATGAGCTGGAGATCGGCAGGCGGCGCGACGACGATGCGATGCGCGCGCAAGCGCTTGACGTGCTGGTCGCAAGCCAACTCACCAGGCCCGACAGGCTGCCCGGTCACTTGGCGGCGCGCGGGCAAATCGCATATCAAACAGGCGATTTTGACACGGCGGGAAAACACTGGGCACGATTGGCCGAATTGACGCCGTCCGACCCCGATGTGTTCGCCAATCTAGCGCAGGTCCGGCTGGCGCAGAAGGACGCGCTTGGTGCAATCGATTTGCTGCAGCGCGCCATCGTCACGCGCAAAGGCCTCGGTCAGGCAGCACCGGAGGGATGGTATCGACAGCAACTTAGCATTGCTCAGCAAGCCAGTCTGGAAACACCGGGCATCGACGCCGCACGGACGCTCGTCACCGCTTATCCGACGCCAGCCAACTGGCGCGCCGCATTGGTCGTTTACCGGGAATTGACCGCGCCTGAGGGTGCGCTGGAAATCGATCTGCTACGCCTTACCCGCCATGTAAACGCGTTTGCTCAAGCGGCCGAATATCAGCGTATGGCCCAACTTCTCAACCAATCTGGGGAGCCGAGCGAGGCAAAGGCGGTGCTCGACGAGGGCATAACGCGGGGCCTGCTGGATGCAGGAAAATCGCCGACACGCGAGATAATCGCCGAAGTGGACCGGGCGATGTCGATCCGAAGTGTATCACCGACAAGATCGGCGACGCCGGACAATGTCGGGACACAAATTAGACTGGGCATGTCGGAGTTGCGCGCTGGTCGGAAAGCAGAGGCCGAAGCCACGTTCCGCGCTGCGGCGACACGACCGGGGGGCGGGCCTTACAGCGATCTCGCTTTTTTTTGGTTGGCGTCGTTGACGCAAGGTCAACGAAAATCAAACTGAAGCCGTATTGCAACCCCCGGCAACTGGATGTCAGAGACACTTTTCGCATTTCAACAATCGCACATGCTTCCTCAAAGCCGCAAGTTCGCACGCACGCCGATGATATCCAGCCCCGGATTCTGGCCGCCGAACAATTGTGCGTGGCTGACATGGATCCAGCTCGCCTCGATCGACAGGCGTTCGCTTGCCTGAAAGCCGACCGCGAGTTCGGGTTCGAACAGCACGCGGCTGCCCAGGTCGGTACGCAGGTTGGTCGCCGGATCGACTCGGAAATCGGGGCCGTCGTGAATGGCGATACCGATGCCGGGGCGGACATAGACGCGGTCGCCCAGCTTCCAGCTTAGCCCGGCAGCAAGCAGCTTGGTCTCACCGTCGAGATTCACGACGGCGACGACATAGGGCTCAGGCGAACCGATCGCCGACAAGGCCTCCACCGGCGCGAACCGGTATCCAGCCTGAAGGTCGATCCCGCGCTCGCCGATATCCTTTGTGAAAGGAGTCTCCACGCCATGCGCGGCGATGCCGCCCCATATTTCCTGCGCCGCCGCAGGGAGCGGAGCCGCAAGCGCCGCCGCAACCAGTACTGCCGGAATTCTCAACGCCACTCTCCCGATCGAATATGCGCAGCATGACGGTGCCAGGCAAAGTTGCAAGCGGAAGCGGTCGGCCTCAACTCGCCTTGCGCAGAGGCGTGTGAAGGCGCGCGCCAACCTCTCGCGTTACGCCGGGGCCGCGGTCGAGGAAGATCGGGCCTAGCTTGTTTGCATCCTGTGCGCCCTTCCCCAGCACGAACGCGACCGATTTACGTTCTTCGCGCCCGTCCGCCCATGTGTAGCGCGCATCGATCATCATGATCGGTACGCAATAGCTGCGCCCGCCCGTTTCGACCGGATTCACTTGGCCGAGTGGCATCGACAGCTTTCCATTCAGGCCGCGTGCCATTTGCGGGCCGACGTCCAGCGCGGTCGCGGGCGACTCCGGGCGTTCGGCAAAGAAACGCGCGATCTGGGCGTCCTGATCGGCATGCGCGGTGAGCATCGCGGTCGCGACGTCGAGCGAGGAAACCGCAAAGTCGGTATGGTTTTCCGCGATCAGTTCGAATTCGAGCATCAACTGCGTCATGCTGATCGTGATGCGCTGGGCATTGAGGATGAAACCCAGCCCGCCGCCATTGGCGCGTGGACGTGGCATCGGCGGCGGCAGCGGCACCACGGGTGCGGCGGTCGGCTTGGTCGCCAACGGATCAGGCGAAGGGGGCGGGCTGGCACGACCGAGTGCAGGGATGCGCGTGGTGATCAACCCCTTTGGCAGCGTAGCATCGCTCGCCGCCGGAGCAGGGACCGGAATTGAGGCTGCGGCGGGCTTGGGCGGCGTCGGCGCACCGGGCACCGCGCGGCGGACTGCCGGACTCGTGACTTCGCCCGGCACGCGACGTACAGGGACCGGCGCAATTGGCGCACGCGGTTCTGCGCGCGGCACGACGGGCTCGACATCGGCTACCGGTTGCAGAACCTCGTGCGTCTCGTCCGCATAGGCCTCATCGGCGGTGCGACGGCGGCGACGGAACAGGAACCAACCGGCCCCGCCCGCCAGTGCCAGCGCGACGAGCGCGACCAGCCAGCGCGGCAATCCGCCCGATGGCTGGTCGATCGTGCCGGGCACCGGAGTCGCATCGGGCAGCGGTTGCGGGGTCGGCTCGGCAACGTCGGGCAGCGGCACCGGGATGGTGTCGGTGGGTGCCTGACCCTGTGGCTGCGTCTCGATCGCAGGGGTCGGCGCGGGTGTCGCCTGTCGCGGCGCGGGCGTCGGAGTCGATTGCGGGGTCGTCGCTCGAGGTTGGGTGGCGGGCGCAGGCCGCGGGGTGATCGTCGGGACCACGACCGGCGGCTGAGCCGGCGTTTGGGTTTGCTGCGGTGCGGGTGTCGGTGTCGGCTCGGGTGCCTGCTGACCAGAGGGCGGCAGCGACCAGTTCCCCATCGGGGGGACGAAGCTTTCCTGGGTGTTCTGGGCAAGCGCGGGGTCACTCGCCAAGGCGAGCACCGACGCCATCGTCATGAGGACGGCACGCAACACGGGGAATCGAACGGATCGGGAAATGGGCATCGCCACCCTCAACGAGCCATTCACGCCTGAATGCCAGCAAAATCTGCCCTCATTCGCGACGAACCGAGCCAACGTAACGACAAATTGCTTGCGTGCGCCCGGTTTGGATCAAGGCGACACTGCCCTGCCGCTCGCCAGACGACTCCGTCAGCTTCGTGCGTTACCAGCCCGGTTGGGCGGGTATCTGGGGCAGTGCCATCAACTGGTCGTGCGTGTATTGGCCGCGCACGTCCCAATCGTCTCCGTCGGCGACGCGCTGCAACCCGTCCACCGGCACGCGCACGTAGCGGTCGGGATCGGTCTCCTCGATCTCGACGATCAGGTGCGTGACGGTGCCGCCGGTGTCGCGCTCCAGCGCCTCTACGTCGCCAAGATCGTCGCCGCGCCAATCCTTGAAATCGGCGTCGAGCAGTTGCTGCTCGGTCAAACCGAACGCGACGGCATCGACCGGTGCTGCGACCATCATGTTGGTATCGCCGGGGGTCGTGCCCATGCTGGCCTGGGTGGCCATGTCGTTGGCAGGCGGCGGAGTGGGTTCGTCGTTGTTGCACGCGGTGACGAGCAGGGCGGCACCGGTCATGGCGATGACGCGGGTTGAAATAGTCATGGGGTAAGCTCCGTGATTGCGCTGTCGCAAGGATCAACCCGTAACGGAGCCGGTTCGTTGCATCGCGGCATTGCGGTTTCGGGACCCGCGCCGCGCGATCCATTCGCTCATCACCAGCGCCCCCAGTGACAGCACCACCGAAATAATCGCCAATCGCAAGACCGCCCCCTCTCCACCCGGCGTCTGGAGCAGCGAATAGATGGCGATCGGCAGCGTCCGGGTTTCTCCCGGTACGTTCGAGACGAAGGTGATCGTCGCGCCGAATTCGCCAAGCGCCCGCGCAAAGCCAAGAACGACACCCGCAAGGATGCCAGGCAGGCTAAGCGGCAATGTGACGCGGGAAAAGCTGCGCCAGCGCCCTGCTCCCAGCGTCCGCGCCACTCCCTCCATCCGCACGTCGACGGCTTCGATCCCCAGCCGCATGGCGCGTACCATCAGCGGTAGCGCCATGACGCCCGCCGCGATCGCCGCTCCGGTCCAGCGGAACAACACGGTGCCCCCCGTTATCGCCTCGATGATGCGCCCCAGGGGACCGGCGGGCGCGAAGGCCAGCAACAACAGCCAGCCGGTCACGACGGGTGGCACCACCAGCGGCAAATGGATCGCCCCGTCGAGCAGCAGCTTGCCCGGAAACTCGCGTCGCGCGAGCAGCCAGGCCAGCGCATAGGCCAACGGCAGCGTCGCCCCGACCGCGACCAGCCCGACGCGCAACGATAAGGCGACGACCTGCCATTCAGCGTCGGAAATCATGGTCGTGCGAAACCGTGACGTGCAAAGACCGCCTGCGCTTGCGGCTCGGTCAGAAATTTGCGGAAGGCCGCCCCTTCACGCTCGCCCGCGGTCAGCAGCGCGACTGGATAGCGGATGGGAGGATGCAACGATGCGTCGAACGTCGCGACCACGCGCACGGCATCCGACTGCGCGGCATCGGTGGCATAGACGACCCCGAGCGGCGCGGCGCCGCGTTCGACCAGCGCCAGCGCCGCTCGGACATTTTCGGCACGTGCAACACGCAGTTCCACCGCCTGCCACAGATTGAGCCGCGTCAACGCCGCCTTGCCATAGCGTCCGGCGGGCACCGCGTCGGGATCGGCCATCGCCAATCTCCCCTCCCCCAACGCCGATGCCAACGGGGCACCCGGCACGAGGTCGAGCGCGATCGTGGATCCACGCGGCGCGACCAGCACGATGCGGTTGGCGACGAGATCGGCGCGACTGCCCTCGATCACGACGCCTGCCGCTTCAGCCCGGTCCATCCAGTCGCGGTCGGCAGTGATGAGCAAATCGGCACGCGCACCCGCCATCGCCTGACGCGCGATCGCGGAGGATGCGGCATAGGACAGAACCGGCGGCGGATGACCCTGTGCGGTCCAGATGGCCGCGACCTCGTCCAGCGCGCTCTGCATACTCGCCGCCGCAAGCACCAGCGGGCCTTGCGGCATGGGATCGCGCTCGCTCGCCAACCACCATCCAAGGCCGGTGATCAGCAATGCCGCCATCAGACCGATCGTTATCCGTCTCATCGGCCCGTCATGCGCGAAACGGATGTGGCGGTAAACGTCTCAAACTGTAAGCCGCCCCGTCCGTGCCGGGTACAAGTCAGTCCTTCCTGGTCATTGATCCGATCGCGTTGCGCCCGAAACTGGCGATCAGCTCTCCGATCTCACGCGCCTGAGTGACCGATCGGCTGCCTTGATCGCGCAGATATTCGGCCTGAATGCGCATCACCTCGGACACGTCATTGGCCTGGGCGGCGGCGCGCATCGCCCGAAACGCTTCCTGGGTGTTGGCCTCGGCCTGGTCGAGCATCTTGGTTCCGAGCTGGGAAGAGCTGTCGGCGACGGCGCTCCCGGTTGCCTGCATCCGTTCGGCGGCCGCGCGCATCTGGTCGGTCATCGCTTCACCCGACTGCTTGGCGGCATCGGCTGCCTGATCGCTGGACTTCTTGGCCATGTCGCTTCCTCTCGCATCCCGCCTGTCGGGCGGCGTGTTCGTCAGATGCGTGGACGCTTCACCCGCTGCTTGGTTCCCTTACGGTCCCGGTCCGACCCGCCTGCCACAACGTCCCGTCGGACGTACAAGACATGACAAGGGCCGGGTCTGGCGCTCACCGGACCCGGCCCCGTCATTTCAACCCCGAATAAGGATCAGCCCTTGCGCGTACCCGACATCGGGAAACTGCCGAATGCGCCCGCGGTCACGGTGCCGTTGATGGCATCGCCATCGACGGTCGCTTCGCAGGTCAGCGTCATCGGCATCGGGATGGTCATGTCGATCTGCCAGGACAGCGTGTCGCCATCGACCTTGCCATTCTTGATCTCGGTCGTGCCCATCGCGCCCGACTGGGTGCCGGTGAAGCTGTCGCCCGCGCTGTTCACGGTCAGCGTCGCCGTCTGGTCGCCCATCGGCGACTTGGTGACCGTTTCCCAGCTTCCATCCACATTGGCCATGTTCTGTCTCTCCTGATCTGAAATCGTCATTCCGCGCCGGTCGCAGCGGCCGCAGGCGCGGCCGGAGCAGTCGGCGTCAGGGTCATGACCTCCACCGGGAGCCCAAGGCTGTCAAGCTGTGGGCGGACCTGTTTCGCGTCGCCCACAACCACCCAGACGAAGTTTTCGGGGTCGAGCGCCCCGCGTGCCGCAGCGTCAAGCTGCGCTGCATCCAACGCACGATATTTTTGTGCGATCGTGTCCTGATAATCGTCGGGACGCCCGTACAGGTCGTTCGCTTGCATCGCGCTGAGCACGTTGCCCGCGGTCTCGAAATTGCCCGCCAGCCCGCGAATGTTGCCGGTCACGGTGCGATCGAACTCGACCTGGGTCACGCCGTTAGTGGACAGGAACTGGTCGACCTGTTCCCGGGTCGATGCAATCGCCTCTCCGGTCCGGTCCGCTTGAACCGGTGCCGAAATCACATAGGACACTGCGTTTTCGAGCCGGTTGAAGCCGCCTCGCGCGCCGTATGACCAGCCCTTGGCCTCGCGCAAGTCCATGTTGATGCGGCTGAGGAAGCCCGACCCCAGCACTTCGTTGGCCGTCAATTCCGCCAGCAATTCGCCCTTCGGCGCGAGTTCGGTGATCTGCGCACCGACGATCACCGATTGCGGCGAATTGGGACGATCGACCAGAATGATTTTCGACTGGGCGGTGGGCGCCAGCGGTCCGAACTGCTTGGTGCCAGCCGTGCCCTGCGCGCGCCAATTGCCGAAATTGGCGTCGAGCGCGTTTCGGATTTCGGCCAGCGGCCGATCCGAGACGACGAAGATCTTCGCCTTTTCGGGGCGAATCCATGCCTGGTGGAACGCCGCCAGTTCGTCGCGGGTCAGCGTCTGGACCACCGCCGGGTCGCCGGCACCCGCCGCCAGTTTCGCATAGGGCGAATTGGCGGGATAGAGCGATTTGAGCACCGCGCGGTTAGCGAGGCCCTGGGGGTCGCGCAGTTCCTGCTGGATGGCGGTCAGCAACTGGACGCGGATGCGATCGACTTCGGTCGCCGAGAATGCCGGATTGCGCGTCACGTCCGCCAGCAACTGGGTGGAGCCCGCCAGATTGGCGCTGGGGGTGTAGAGCGTCGTGAAGGTGCGATCCGAACTCGATCCGCCACCGATCCGCGCGCCCAGCCGCTCCTTGGCCTGCGACAGCGCATTGGCGTCCAAGCTGGTGGTCGCTTCGCTCATCACTTGCAGTGCCAGGCTCTGGGTGCCCAGGCGGTTGGCGGGGTCGGCGACCTGTCCGGCATCGAAGCTTACCACCATCTGGGTGATCGGCACCGCGTCGCGCTGGGCATAGATCACCTCGATCCCGTTCGACAGCTTCGTCCGCTCGACTTCAGGGAAGTCGATGTCGCTGACGTCGCCGACCGCAGGCAGCGCGCCGCGCGTGCCCTGAACCGGACCGGTGGCCGCCGCCTGCGTCGGTGCCGCCGGAGCGGCAACCGCAGCGGGAGCCGCCCCACCGCCCGCGGCCGCAACCGATTGGGCCTCGACGTAAGCTTCGCGTTCACCGGGTTCGACGATCGCGGTATAGGCGGGGCGTTTCAACCATTTGTTGGATGCCGCGCGCACCTGATCGGGGGTCACCTTGGCCAGCCGCTCGAGCTGCGTTTTGTAGAATGCGGGATTGTCCGAATAGAGCGCGCCCGACGCCAGCGTCACCGCTTTGCCGCCGAATCCGCCGACCGCCTCCAGTCCCGACAGGCGACCCGACACCGTGTTGGTCGCGACACGCGCGACCTCGTCAGCGGTCGGCCCCTTTGCCAGGAAATCGGCGACGATCGCATCGATCCGCGCGCTCAACACCTTGGGATCGACGCCGGGGCGTGCGACTGCCTGAACGCCGAAGATGCTGCCGTTGGCCAGCGTCTGCATGGACGCGCTGACCTGCACCGCCAGCTTTTCGTCGCGCACCAGGATATTGTTCATCCGCGAACTGGCCAAGCCGCCCAGCACCGACGCTGCGACCTCAAGCGCGGTGGATTCTGGATCGTTAAGGCCGGGGCCGCTCCACGCGCGATAGATGAGCGTGGCGGCAACCGTGTCCTTCAGCGTATCGGTTTTGGGGGCCGAAAGCGTCGGAACATTGATAGCGGGCGTGACGGTTTCGGGGCCACGCGGAATCTTGCCGAAATATTTCTCGACCAAGGGCCGCGCTTCGCGGGCGTCGATGTCGCCCGCAAGCACCAGCACTGCGTTGTTGGGGCCGTAATAGGAGCGGAACCAGGTCTTTACATCCTCAAGGCTGGCGGCCTGAAGGTCGGCCATCGATCCGATCGGCGAGTGCGAATAGGGGTGGCCTTCTCCATAAAGTCCTTCGAGGACGCTGTAATAGAGCAAGCCATAAGGACGGTTGTCGCCCTGGCGCTTTTCGTTCTGAACCACGCCGCGCTGCTCGTCGAGCACACCCTGGGTGATGGCACCGAGCAGATAGCCCATGCGATCCGATTCGAGGAACAGCAACCGGTCGAGTGCCGCTTTGGGCACCGTCTGGAAATAATTGGTGCGGTCGAAATTGGTGGTGCCGTTCAGGTCGGTCGCGCCGATCGAACGCAGCGGTTCGAAAAAGTCGCCAGGCGCGTTTTCCGATCCGTTGAACATCAGATGTTCGAACAGATGCGCGAATCCCGTCTTGCCTTTGGGCTCGTGCTTAGAGCCGACATCGTACCAGATCGAGGTGCCGACGATCGGTGCCTTGCGATCGGTATGCACGATCACGCGCAAGCCGTTCGACAACGTGAATTCCTCGTACGGAATGTCGATGGCGGTGACGAGTTCGGACAGCGGCGCGGCCTGGGCAGGCGCGGGTGCGGCGGTCTGGGCATAAGCGGGGGCCAGTGCGCCACCGGCAAGGGCGGTGGTGCTGGCTAGGGCAAGCGCGATCCGTGCGAACATGATGTAATCTCTCTCCCCGAGGTAAGTGCCATAGGGCTATACGACACCATCCTCTTTCGCAACCGATTCAGTCGCTTCGTCGTCGTTGGATGTCATTCCATCGCCCTCAGCCAGTTCCGCGGGGGCGCGTTGACCAAAAGAAGTCGCGATGAAAAACAACAGGTTTGCCCCCTGGGTCAGCGCGCCACCCGCCAGCAACACCGCCGCCATAGCCGCGCGGGGACCGTCGATCACGTTGCTCATCTCCAGCCCTGCCGACAGGAACAGCAGGTCGCGATTGGGAATGAAGGGCAGGCGCGAAATGACCATCTGGGCAGTCAGGAAGATCAGCCAGGTTGTCCAGCTCTGGTTCGGCAGCACCACCCACCATTGCACCGCCTGGAGCAGCAGCACGCCGGTGATGCGCACCATATGGATGCCCCACACCGTCGCGGCGATTCGACCGGGGACCGCGATGATGCTCTTTCGAAAGCGCAGCAGCACGGGGAGGAGGAAGGCGAGCGCCAACGCCGTCGCCGCGAACTTTCCCGCCCCCGAATCGAGCCAACTCGCGACCAGCGCCGCCTGCCCCGTCATCCAGAATGCCGCGAGCAACCCTGCCGTTACCGCCGCCGACGCCAGCGCCGACAGCACCGCATTGTCCTTCACCCCGTGTGCAGCGCGCTTGGCAGGCAGCCCCAGATGCCGCTTCGCCCAGACGAACAGGTAAAGCTCGCCCGAATAGCCCACGAATGCCGAATTGAAGACACGCTTTCGAATGAACACGCCTACGTCGCGAATGCCGATGCGCCGGTCGAGCAGCAGCCGAAAGATCAGCGTCTCGGTGACGGGTAGCGCGACGAACATCACGACGAACAGGATGTAGAACCAGGGCGTGGTTGGCAGCGACCCCAGCACCTCTCGCCAGCCGATCGCGCTGACCTTCAGCACCAGCCAACCGATCACGCCCGCAAAGAAAGCCCAGCGAAACCCGCGCCCCGTCCATTTGCCCGCGGGCGTTTCGGTCCACGCCTGAAGCGCTTCCAGCCGGGCATTCACGGCAGCAGTCCCAGAGCGCGCGATTGCCCGCGATAGGCTTCGAATGCGCGCTGCGCGTCGGGCGGCAGCCGGAAGCGACTATGGCCCGACAACATACCGGTCGCCTTGCGCAGGGCATATTCGATCGCGCTTGCCACACTGTTGCGGACGCGGCGTTCGAAATGCGCGCGTTCCCAGGTGTTCGATCCGTGAAAGGCGCGCAGGAACAGATGCGACGCATCGAGCACCGCCAGTTGATCGCGCGGCCAATGATCGAGAAAGACGGTGTCCTCGCCGCGACGCTCTTCGGGGTAACGCGCGCTGGGATCAGCGCGGTGGAGGATCGTGCCGGGCACGCCGGGATTGAGGCTGCCGATATAGGGTCGGTCCATCCATTCGGGCGCGTCGAGATGCATCAGCGTCGCGGCCAGCACGCAGGCCCGCTTATCGCCCGTGATTGCACCTGCCTGACGCTTAAGCCGTTCGGGATGATACCAATCGTCATCGTCCCATTGTGCGACCAAATCGCCCCGCGCCAGATCAAGCGACAGGTTTCTGAGCCTTCCCAGATTGTTGTCGGTGCTCTTTGCGATTCGATGATAGATCAGCCGGTCGGCGGGGATCGCCGACAGGATGGCCGAATAATCCTCCGCTCCGTCATCTACGATCACCAGTTCTCGGTTCGACCAGCTCTGGTCGAGGAAACAGCGCACTGCACGGCGCGCCATGGCCGCGCGGTTGGCAGTGACCATCACGCACGAGATGCGTGCACCGACATCGGACCAGATCATGCGGCTAGCCAGTCCAAGGGCTTCTTGTTAGCGGACGACATGCGCATCGTGTTCGTGCTGACCTATCCAACGCATTATGCGACGCCCGACCTGTCGGAATGGCTGGCCTGGGACAATCGCGATCGCCGTATGCCTGCGCTGTTAAAGGCGATGGGAGTCGATGTCGAGTTGTGGGGCGTCCGCGACGCAGCGCTCGATACCGAAATCGCGGTCGCGGATATCGGCACGCTGAAAGTAAGATTGTTCGCGGCGAGCAACCCCGAAGCGCCTCCCCGCGCGCAGATCAGCGATGCGATGTGCGAGGCAACGCGGAAGGACCGCGCGGACCTGTTCGTGCTGATCGGTAGCGACGGCGCGGCTGGGCTCGACCTGCACGCACGCGTGCTGGCCCCCGACGAACGCGGCTATGCCGTCATCATCGGCGGCACGGTGTGGAACGCCATTCTGACCGACGCACATCTGATCCTGACCGAATCCTCGCGACAGGAGATGCTGTTGATGCAGCCCGAATGGCGCTTCTGGCGCAAACCGATCGCGCTTGAGCGCATGGTTCGGCTTCCCAAGACGATCGACACCGACCGCTTCGCGCCGATTCCGACTGTGCGCAACCGCTGGGATGTGATCGCGGTCAGCCGCCTGATCCCTTACAAATCTTTCGACGAGATCGGAGCCCTCTCGCAAACGCACCGCGTCGCGGTCGCGGGCGACGGTCCGATGCGGTTCGACCTGCGGCGGCGCTTTCCGCGGATCGACTGGCTGGGCCATGTCGCCCATACCGACCTGCCCGCGACGCTGGTCAAGGCGCGGTTGTTCTTTCATGCGGGGCGCAAGGACTGGTTCCCGCGCGCCATTCCCGAGGCGATGGCATGCGGGCTGCCGGTCGCAGCGCTCGACGACCGCATCGGTGCCGATGTCGTGCCGCCCTCGACCGGCATATTGGTGAACGATAGCAATTTCCGCGCCGAAGTCGCGCAGTTGCTCGGCGCGCCCGGCACGCTGGCCGCAAAGGCGCGGTCGGCACGCGAGCACGTCGTCGCCACCCACGGCCCGCGATCGAGCGAAGCCGCGTGCCGCAAACTGATCGAAGTCGCCCAGCCCATCGAGGCAAGCCGGTGACCGCACCCCGCTGGACCTTCGTCATCGCCTATTTCAACGAAGCCGATTACCTGCCGGCCACCCTGGCGTCGCTCGCCGCACAGACCGCGCGACCGTTCCGGCTGGTGCTGGTCGATAATGGATCGACCGACACCTCCGCCGCGCTGGCGCGTGAGGCCACCGCCGAGATGACGGGAGTCGAGACGGTCCACCTATCCGAGCAGCGTCCCGGCAAGGTTCACGCGCTGGAAGCCGCCATGCCGCACATCACGACCGAACTGGTCGCGTTCGGCGATGCCGACACCTTCTACCCGCCCGATTATCTCGCCACCGCGCAAGCTGCATTTGATGCGGGCGGCTCGGGAGTAGTGGCCGTGATGGCAGTCGATGTTCCCGCCCCGCCCAATGGCCCGGAGGCGCGGCAAAAGCGCTTCATCCGGTCGCGGATCGCCAGTCGGCTATGGCCGCGCCAGACCCACACCGGCGGCTTCGGCCAGAGTTTTCGCACCGATGCGTTGGTCCGCGCCGGCGGCTATTCGGAAAAGCACTGGCCCTATGTGCTGATGGATCACGAGGTGATGCAGCGGCTGCTGAAACTCGGTCGCGCGGTCTATCCCTATGACTTCTGGTGCATCCCCTCGCCACGCCGTTCCGACCGCCGCCGGGTGCGCTGGACGCTCGCCGAGCGGCTGCTTTACCACGCCACGCCGTTCGCGCTGAAGGACTGGTATTTCTATCGCTTCCTCGGCCCGAGGCTGGCGCGCCGCAAGCTGACCCACCTCAACCTGCGTGAGAAAAGCTGGCTCCCCCTATAATCGTCACCCCAGCGAAAGCTGGGATGACGGCTTCAACTAAGGCCGATACGCTCGCTTCGCATTGGTCCGTAGATCGCTCGGCCAGAAATGCACCGGCTTCAATTCCTTGCGCACGAACAAAGGCGCTTGGTCCGCATAATGCGGGGATGCAGGCCGCGTCGTGGCGGCACCGAACGGTTGGATCGACTGCGACGACACTCGCCCCGCCCGGTCCCATTCTGCGAACATCAGATAGCTGTCGCCATGCCGCACCGCGAGCCGCCCGTCGTCATGCACGTCCCACAATGCCATGGCCCGCAGCACGTCCGGCCCACCGTCCAGCGGCAAGTCCACATCCCCCTGCCGCAACCGAAGCACCTCGCCCAGCGGCGGATCGAGCCGCCCGAAATGCTCGGCCAAATGCTCGGCGGAGCGCTTCAATCCGTCGAAGGGCAGCACGCATTCCTTGTTGCGGTAATGGCAGCGATTCCCTTCGCGCAGCAGCAGCACCGCAATCGCATCGGCTGGCCCCTGCCCGTCGTAATTCCAGTCCCAGCGCGCCAGCAACGCCTTGGCCGCGCGGACCTGATCGTCACCCTGATCGTCGACCTTCAACAGGTTGTCGAACCAGCCGCCCGCCCAGCTCTGGCGGCTGACCGCGGTGTCGTACTTGATTGCCTCCAACTCCGCGCGGCTGATCGACGAGTCCGCCGCCATCAACTCGATTGATCGTGTGCCGCGATTGGTGACGTTGCGCTCGATCCCCAGTAACGGCGAGTAATCCGCCGGGTTCATCTCCGACCCCGGCCCCGCTGCCCAGAAGGGCGTATGATTGGCGTTGATGACGAAGCCGGACGCCGGGGCCATTACCATCGGCGTTCGCTTCCACGGCACCTCACGTGGCCAGATCGCGCGGGAGGTGTTGCCCGGCAACACCTTCGAATAATCGAAACCGGGCCGTCGGTCGGGGAACATCGCGTTATAGATCATGGCGATCCGCCCGCTATCGTCGGCATAGATGAAATTGGTCGCAGGCACGCCGCGTATGCGCATCGCCGCTTCCCATTCGGCCCAGTCGCGCGCCTTGTTCAGCCGGTAATATTGCTCGACCATCCGCATCTGGTCGATGCCCGCATAGCGCACCGCGAACGCGCCCTGATCGTTGACGATCACCGGACCATGCACCGACCGATACAGCGTCTGCGGCACCGGCAGCACGAACGGCCCGACCTTGGCACGCAGCCACACGCGATGCTTCTCCAGCGTCCGCCACTGACCATCCAGCCGATAGCGGTCGCCGCTCTCGTCCAGTTCGAGCTTGTAGATATCGATCAGATCGGGCCGGTTGACCGTGTTGGTCCACCCCAGCGTGCGGTTATGCCCCAGCAACGGATAGGGCACGCCGGGAAAAGTCGCGCCCGCAAAATGCCAGCCTTCGCCCGATTTCACGACGAGCTCGTACCACGCCACTCCGCCGCGCCACGGCTGGTGCGAATTGGACACCAGCCGCGTCGCGCCGTCGGTCGATCGCGACGGCGCAACGGCAAAGGCGTTCGACCCCTTCTCGATTTCGCTCGGTCCGGCGGGCGTGACGTTGGGCGCATTGGGCAGCCGCCCGCTGGCCTCCAGCGGCAGTGCCTCGTTCGCGGTCAGTGCCCCCAGCACGCTGTCCAGCCCGAAGAAGAATGGCGATCGCAACACGAACCCGGCAGCCACATCGCGCCCGTTGACCGGGAACAGTTTAGCCAGACGGACATCGCCCGGATGCCGCGCAGCATAAAGGTTGAGCCCTGCAGCATACCCATCAAGCAACGCCCTCACGTCGGCAGGCTGGGCATCGTAATCGCGCGCAACCGTATCGCGCGCGCGCAGCAGGTGGAGCGCATAATCGGTCTTTGCCCCGTCCGCACCGGTCATCGCCCCAAGCCGCCCGCGCGTCATCGCGATCGCTTCCTGCAGGGTCGCGAAATCATCCTCCGAATGGGCATAGGCGATACCGTGCGCGACATCGGCATCGGTCGCGCCATAGATATAGGGGACGCCGAAATCGTCGCGGACGATCACCACGTCATAGTCGCGCGGCGGCGGTGCCTCTGCCGATTGCGATGCCAGCGGCTCCCACACCGCCAGGCTGATCGCGACGACCACCACCAACAGGACTAGCCCGATCCCGACACGCCGCAGCCACTTCATTGCGGTGCCGCCTCGGTCACGAGCTTAATTGCGAGCTTTCGCGTTTGTGCTTGGTAGATGACCCCACCGACGCAGCGATATGGCACATCTGAGACGTTGCTCAGCATCAGCACGGTTGCCGGTTCAACCTTTCTGATCACCGCTTCCAACTGTTCCGCGGAAATGCGGGAACCTGCCAAACGATATGCACAACTCCCTTCGACAGCCGAGAGTTGGAGGTGCATGACTGGCGGACTGGACGTCTGCAGCAATATTAATACTAGTAGGATCACGCCGTCCCCCAATCGCTCCGGTTTTTACCCGGTGTGTTATGCGCTTGCGACAGCGCGCGGTTGCGTTAGACCATGGGCAACTCGCAACCGATTGGAAAGCCCAGACCTAATGCGCGCCCTGACTTTCGCGACTGCCCTGCTTCTCTCCACCGCCACGGTCGCCTCTGCGCAGACTGTCGATCCAGCGCGCAGCGTCATTACGCCCGCAGCGATGGAGGCGCACGTCACTTTCCTGTCGGACGACCTGTTGGAGGGACGCGATACCGGCACGCCCGGCTACGAGATCGCCGCGCGCTATGTCGCGACCCAGTATCGCGCGCTCGGGCTCGAACCCGCGGTCGATGGCGGCTGGTATCAGCAGGTGCCGTTTAGCCAGACGCTGGCGGCTGCCGACAATGCTCCACGCATGACACTGCCAGGTGGCGCTGCACTTGGCGACAATACCATCGTCCGGATGCCCGCTGCCGCCAAACCGGTGGCGAGTGATGCGGTTTTCGTCGGCCACGGCTTGGTCGATCCTGCAACCAAGCGCGACGATTATGCGGGCGTCGATGTGCGCGGCAAGACCGTCGTCATGTTCTATGGCCTGCCCGATGGCATCGCAGAGAACCGCGCGCAGGAATTGATGATGGGCAAGTCCAAGGCTGCGATCGATCGCGGCGCGGTGGCGGTCGTCAACCTGTTCGACAGCGAACAGACCGAGCAGATTCCCTTCGCCGCGGTGCGCAACCAATTGTCGGGCGGACAGATTGTATTGGGCGAAAAGAAGGAACCGACGCCGGGCGAAACCATCCCGCTCGCGCTGATCAACCATGATGGTGCCGCCGCGCTGTTTGCCGGATCGTCACGCGATTTCGCCAGCGTATTGCGCGACATCGACCGCAGCCGCGCGGTAAAGCCGTTCGCACTTGAGCAACGCGTCGCATTCGACGGCGCGGTTCAGGCGCGCGACTTCAGCAGCCCCAACGTCATCGGCATGATCCCCGGCAGCGACCCCGCGCTGAAGGGCGAAGCGGTGCTGCTGATGGCGCATCTCGATCATGTCGGAATCAAGCAATCGGCCGAGGGGGACGACAAGATCTTCAACGGCGCGATGGACAATGCCAGCGGCATCGCGTCGATGCTGGAGGTCGCACGTGCCTTCCAGCAATCGGGCAAACCGCCCCGCCGTACCATCTTGATCGCGGCCGTGACGGGCGAGGAACACGGGCTGCTCGGCTCGCAATGGCTGGCAAAGACCCCGGTGATCGCTGGGCAGAAAATCGTGTCGGTGGTCAATCTCGATATGCCGGTCCTGCTCTACGACTTCACCGATGTCGTCGCGTTCGGTGCCGAACATTCGACGATGGGGCCGATCGTCGCGAGCGCAGCGGCGACCGAAGGCGTCAAACTGTCCCCCGATCCGATGCCGGAGGAAGGGCTGTTCATGCGATCGGACCATTACAGCTTCGTCCAGGCAGGCGTACCCTCGGTGTTCCTGATGACCGGTTTCGCCAATGGCGGAGAGGCCAAGTTCCGCGACTTCCTGAAGACGCATTACCACCAGCCGAGCGACCAGACCGACCTGGCCTTCGACTGGAACGCCGCGGCCAAGTTCGCGCGGGTGAATTACGCGATCGCGAGGGAAATGGCGGACGTGGACCAGGCCCCGCGCTGGTACGCCGACAGCCCGTTCGCAAAGACGGCACCGGACATGCCGACCGCGGCGCGGCCCGACTCAGCCGATTGACGGCAGGAACGGGCGGCCGGACACGGCCTGCGTGAAGGCGAACAGCGTCGCCGCGACGACCAGCGCGGCGACGACCGCCACCGCCATTTGTCGCCCGCGCGGCAGAACCACCCCGATCACGATCGCGGCGACGGGCAGGATCTGCGACGCGTGCAACCCCAGAAAATGGGCGACGCGCAGATCGCCGCCCGTCCGGTTCCAGCCCGTCATCGCCAGAGTCCCCCCACGCGCGCCGACGTCATGCGCGCCGGTCGCGCTCATATAGCCACCGAGCACGCCCCCCAGCAAAACCGTCAGTACCAGCCCCATCACCACCGCCAGGCGATAATGCGGTGACAGGCCGGGGCGTGGCTGGTGCCAGACGCGCCACGCGATCGGCAGCGACGTTGCGACCAGCACCACCGCGCCGATCCCCATCAGCGCATAGCCCAGCGCCGTCCAGGGCGTGTCGAAATTGAAATGCGACGCCTGCCCAAGCGCAGCGCGATAGGCGATGTAGAAGACTTCGTACGCGCCCGTTGCCACCAGCGCCCATGCGGTCGCGCGCAGCAATCGCCCCTGCCGCAAGTCTTCGCACACATCGCCAATGAACCAAGCCGCAGTCGACGCGAAGAAGCCCACCGAAAGAAGGAAGCGCGTCGGCTTTGCCCAAGTCGGCTGTCCCATGAACAACCGCGGATCGACCCATTGGAGCATCGCGGTGACCAGCGACAGGCCGAGCAGGAGCAGCCCGAACCGCGTAAGCAACGGCTGGCGTCGATCCAACGCCGCAAGCGACGCGCCAATCATCACCCTGCCTCCCCACGCTTGAACAGTCCCAGCAGCAAGGCCGCGAGCAGCCCGACCGGGCCGAGCAAAAAGGTCAGCAGCATCGCCGGGATCAGCAGGACGGGCGACCGACCCCGCGCCACGCCGCGCTCGGCGATCCAGCGTCCGACAAAGAGATCGAAGGCTAGGTAATGGAGCCAGCCCGCCATCAACGCCCGGTCGTCGCCAAACAGGGCGCGAACCGATCCTAGCGAATCGAACCCGCCGCCACCGTCGCCGTCCCCACCCCACAGGCTCGTCGCGATCAGCGCCAGATAGGTGACAGCAAAGGCGGCGGGCAACCAGCGACCGGCAATCGCCCAGCCTGGCGCGCGCAGGCGTTCGGAAAACACCGTCGCGATCAGCAACGCCCAGCCGCACAGCGTGGCCAAGTTGGCGATCGAAAACCACATATCCATCTTTCTACTCTCATCTTGACGATGTATAGATTGAAGATGAACGACGATCTAAACAGTGTCAAGACGAAGCCGCGCTATCATCATGGGGCGCTACGCGACGCATTGCTCGACGCAGCCGAAGCAGTGATCGGCGAGCGCGGACTGGACGGCTTTTCATTACGCGAATGCGCGCGGCGGGCAGGCGTTTCTCCGGCGGCACCCGCCCATCATTTCGGCGATGCGCGCGGACTATTGACGGCGCTAGCCGCGCGGGGCTTTGCCGGGCTGGCAGAGGCGATGGAACACCTAGCCCCCAGCGACGACCCGGTCGCCGACCTTCAGGCGATGGGCGCGGCCTATGTCGCGTTCGCCTTTGCCCGTCCGGCGTTGTTCGACCTGATGTGGCGGCGCCCCATGCTGGACCGCGAAGCACCCGGATTTCTAGCCGTTGCCGATCGCGCGTTCGATCCCCTGGCGCAGGCAGTGGGTCGCATCACCGGCACGCCGCCCGATCCGACCGACATCGTTGCCGCCTGGTCGATCGTTCACGGCTATGCCAGACTGGCGCTTGACGGAGCGGTGCCGCGCGACAATCTGCCCCCCATCGAAGCGGTCGTTCGCCGGCTGCGAATCTGAACATCTCTGCCGCACTTGTGTTGCAGGATTGCAACATTAAATGCAGTCGCTCTCAAACAGGGTGGATCATGAACCTCGAACAATTCACCGACCGCGCCAAGGGCTTCCTTCAGGCCGCGCAGACGGTCGCCATTCGCAACAGCCACCAGCGTATCGCGCCAGAGCATCTGTTGAAGGCGTTGCTCGAGGACAAGGAGGGCATGGCGTCGGGCCTGATCCGCACCGCGGGCGGCGACCCGGCCCGCGCGCTGGCCGATACCGACGTGGCACTGGCGAAGATCGCTGCCGTATCGGGCGGCGGCGCGCAAGCGACCCCCGGCCTCGACAATGATGCGGTGCGGGTGCTCGACACCGCCGAGCAGGTTGCGAAAAAGGCGGGTGACAGCTTCGTCACCGTCGAACGGATGCTGCTTGCGCTCGCACTCTCGTCCACCACCTCGGCGGGCAAGGCACTGGCGGCTGCGGGCGTCACCGCGGAAGGGCTGAACGCCGCGATCAATTCGCTGCGCGGTGGTCGTACCGCTGACACAGCGGGGGCCGAAGATCGCTACGATGCGCTCAAGAAATTCGCGCGCGACCTGACCCAGGCAGCGCGCGACGGCAAGCTTGATCCCGTAATCGGCCGCGACGAGGAAATCCGCCGCACGATGCAAATCCTCGCACGCCGCACCAAGAACAACCCCGTGCTGATCGGCGAACCAGGCGTCGGCAAGACGGCGATCGCAGAGGGACTGGCGCTACGCATCGCCAATGGCGACGTGCCCGACACGCTCAAGGACCGCACCCTGATGGCGCTCGACATGGGCAGCCTGATTGCGGGCGCGAAATATCGCGGCGAGTTCGAGGAGCGGCTGAAAGGCGTGCTCGACGAGGTGAAGGGCGCGGAAGGCCAGATCGTCCTGTTCATCGACGAGATGCACACGCTGATCGGCGCGGGCAAATCGGAGGGCGCGA
Organism: Sphingomonas sp. AX6; assembly: GCF_902506605.1. Classification (GTDB taxonomy): domain Bacteria; phylum Pseudomonadota; class Alphaproteobacteria; order Sphingomonadales; family Sphingomonadaceae; genus Sphingomonas. Next base: position 1,936,366 of record NZ_LR733979.1, on the reverse strand, counting down.
TGGATGCGTCGAACTTGCTGAAACCCGCGCTCGCTCGCGGCGAACTCCATTGCATCGGCGCGACCACGCTGGATGAATACAGGAAGCATGTCGAAAAAGACCCCGCGCTCCAGCGGCGATTTCAGCCGGTGTTCGTCGGCGAACCGACGGTCGAGGACACGATTTCGATCCTGCGCGGATTGAAGGAGAAATACGAACTCCATCACGGCATCCGCATCACCGACGGCGCGCTGGTCGCGGCCTCCACCCTCTCGCATCGCTACATCACCGACCGCTTCCTCCCCGACAAGGCGATCGACCTGATGGATGAGGCCGCCAGCCGCATCCGCATGGAAGTGGAGTCCAAGCCCGAGGAGATCGAGGCGCTTGACCGCCGCATCATCCAGATGAAGATCGAGGCGGAAGCGCTGAAAAAGGAAAGCGACGAGGGGTCGCGCGACCGACTGCAACGGATCACGGCGGAACTCGGCAATCTGGAGGAACAGTCGGCGACGCTTACCGCACGCTGGCAGGGTGAGAAGGACAAGATCAACGCCGAATCGCGATTGAAGGAACAGCTCGACGCCGCGCGCCTCGAGCTCGAACAGGCCCAGCGCTCCGGCGATCTCGCGAAAATGTCTGAGCTGACCTACGGCACCATCCCGACGCTCGAAAAGCAGCTATCCGAAGCCGCCAACGCCTCCGAAGGCGCGATGCTACGCGAGGAGGTTACCGCCGACGATATCGCCGGCGTCGTCAGCCGCTGGACCGGTATTCCGGTCGACCGGATGCTGGAGGGCGAGCGCCAGAAACTGCTCAACATGGAAGAAGCGATCGGCAAGCGCGTCATCGGCCAGGCCCAGGCGGTCAAGGCCGTCGCCACCGCCGTCCGCCGCGCACGCGCCGGATTGCAAGACCCCGGACGCCCGCTCGGCTCATTCCTGTTTTTGGGCCCAACCGGCGTCGGCAAGACCGAGCTGACCAAGGCACTCGCCGAATTCCTGTTCGACGACGCGTCCGCGATGGTGCGTATCGACATGAGCGAGTTCATGGAGAAGCATTCGGTCGCCCGCCTGCTCGGCGCGCCTCCGGGCTATGTCGGTTATGAGGAGGGCGGCGTCCTGACCGAAGCCGTCCGCCGCCGTCCCTATCAGGTCATCCTGTTCGACGAGGTTGAAAAGGCACATCCGGACGTATTCAACGTCCTGCTCCAGATGCTCGACGACGGTCGCCTGACCGATGGCCAGGGCCGCACGGTCGATTTCTCGAACACGCTGGTCATCCTGACGAGCAACCTCGGCAGCCAATATCTCGCCAACCTGTCCGACGGCGAAAGCGTGGAGAGCGTCGAGCCCCAGGTCATGGAGATCGTCCGTGGCCATTTCCGCCCCGAATTCCTCAACCGCCTCGACGAAATCATCCTCTTCCACCGCCTCGCGGCGGATCACATGGCCCCGATCGTCGACATCCAGGTCGCACGGCTGGGCAAATTGCTGGCAGATCGCAAGATCAGCGTCGAATTGTCGGACGCCGCAAAGGCATGGCTAGGCCGCGTCGGTTATGATCCGGTCTATGGCGCGCGTCCGTTAAAGCGCGCGGTGCAGCGCTATCTCCAGGACCCGCTGGCGGATTTGATCCTGCGCGGCGAGGTAAAGGACGGCGCGGTGGTCAATGTGGATGAAGGCGACGGGGCGTTGGCGTTCGCTGTCACCTGACCAACGTCAGCGCGACCGCAACCATCCGGTGATCGAATATCGCCGGTTGGCGGCGGCGCGCGTCACCTCGGACACGCTATGCAACTGGGGCACTGAAAACAGGTCGAGCGTGTTGAACGCGGGCACCCGGCCCTGAATGCTGTCATCTGGCTCGTGGAACAGCAGCAACCCACCCCATTCGGTCCGCCAGGTCGAATTGAGGCCCAGCACATAAGCGGCATGACGCCGCTTGCCCGCCACCGCGTCGTCATGCGCGGTCAGGAAATCGCCGGGGCCGTAGGCCGTCGCCTGCATATCGGCGAAATCAATCGCGTCGGCGCCCGTGATTCGTCTCAACAACGCCAGCGGTTCGGGTGAAGACAGCCAAGCGGCGAACGCGGCCAGCATGTCATCGCTCGTCGCCCGCTCGGCATCATCATCGGGCACGCGAAGCGTCTCGAACCGATACTGGAACCCCGACCGCGCCGTCGCATAGGTTGCATCGTCGAGCGCGCGGAGCTGATCGCCCGAAAGGGCCGCCCGCGCATCGCGCGTCACTTCGAACACCTTGTCGCCGCTGTTCATCACCCAATGCCAGTCGGTGCGCTCCCGAAGATTGCACGCGAGCCGAGTGACGACGTCCGCGCACAGAAAATCGGCAATCCGGACGCGGCCATTTTCGGCATATCGCCGGGCCAGCGCATTTGCATCGAGTGATGGATTCAGGGCAAAGTCGGTTCGCTTCACAGCGTTCACCCATTGCACTTTTCGTTATGCTGCGAAAGAGCACGCCTAATCACTGCGGATCGAGTTCGACGGATGAGCCAGAAACTTTTCGAGATCAATCCGGCACTCGATCGTCCTACCTTGGCCGCGGGTTTCGCACGCTACGGTCGCGTGCAGGTGCGCGACGTGCTGACCAACGAAACCGCAAACACCATCCGTGGAATCCTGCAACGCGAAACCCCGTGGGGTTTTGCCTATAAGGTCGAAGGTCAATCACCCGTCAAAATGCGACAAGAGGCATTGCGGATCGCCCCCCTCGACCAGCGCCGCGATATAGCGACCGAGATACACCGCACGGCCGCAGCCGGGGAGTATGGCGTGCGTTTCAGTCAGTATCCGATCCTCGACGCCTATCTCGAACGCTGGGCACCCGATGGCCCGCACGACCTGCTGCTCGAATATATCAATGCCGAGCCGTTTCTGGATCTAGTGCGAGGTATCACGGGGTTGCCGAACCTGATCAAGGCGGATGCGCAGGCCACCTGCTTCGCGCCAGGCGACTTCCTGTCCATCCATAACGACAGCCATGTCGCAGAAGGGTGGCAGGTCGCCTATGTCCTCAACTTCGCCGATCCCGAATGGAAGCCCGACTGGGGAGGCTACCTCAATTTCTTCGATCAGGATGGCGACATCGTTCAGGGCTGGCGTCCGCGGTTCAACGCGCTCAACCTGTTGCGCGTACCCCAGCTTCACAATGTCAGCTACGTTCCCCCGTTCGCACCGATGGGCCGGTTTGCGATCACCGGCTGGTTTCGCGATCGGTGACGATGTCGGCTGCAACCATGCGGGAGGCAGCGATTGCAGCGGAACGTGCGAGTCGCTTCGATGATGCGGCGGCGCTTTTTCGTAACGCGGTCGATGCGCATCCGAACGATGCAGCGCTTTCGAACAGCGCGGGCAGTTTCCATGCCCGTCGGCGCGATCATATCGTCGCACTTGGCTATTTCGATCGCGCCGTTGGACAGTCGCAAGCCTACGGCGAAGCGATCGTCAACCGGGCGGTCAGCCTGTCTGCGCTTGGTCGTGGCTCGGAGGCGCTCAAGTCGCTGCAATCGAGCGAGACGCTGCTGTCCAAGGATGCCCGCTACTGGTCGACACGTGCGGGGATCGAACGCGATAGTGGAAATCTGGCCGCTGCAGCCCAGAGCTACGATCGCTGTCTCGCGATCCAGCCTCAGCATTCCCGAGCCCTGCATGGGCGCGCTCGAATGGCGCTTGAACGTGGCGAGCCTGGAACGGTCGCACGATATCGACACGCGCTATCGGTCGAAGCAAACAACGCAGAGATCTGGCTAGGTCAGTCGCAAGCCATGGAGATCGAGGGGGATGCGGCGGGAGCCAGATCCATTACTCAATCATTGGTTGATCAGGTGCCTGGCTGGGTTGCCGCTCTGGAACTATTGGCACAACAACGATGGTCGGCAGGCGAACGAGCGACGTTCTGCGACCATTATACCGAATCCGTCCGCCGACAAAGCGGTGAGCCTGAAATATACCGATCCTGGTGCCGCATGCTGGCCGGTGTCGATCGATTCATCGATGCCGCCCAAATAGCGGCTGCGGCCCGGCTAAGATTTCCAGAGAATCCGGACTTCGCATTGATCGAAGCTGTCCACGCAGGTGAAGCAGGCGACGACGAGCGCGCCGATGCCATTTTTGCTACCCTGTCGCTCGATACGGATCATCGTCGCCTGCAAGAAGCGCGGCACCGATTACGGCTTCGACAGCCTGCCGATGCCGACGCGCTCCTCGACACCGTGTTGAGAAGCCAGCCTGGCAATATCTCGGCATGGGCACTTCGTGACTTGACCTGGCGACTGCTGGAAGACCCGCGTCATACATGGTTGCATGGGCAACAGGGCTTGATCGGCATCCAGCCCTTATCGATCGATGCAGCGGATTATAATGACATTGTCGGGCTGCTGGACCGGTTGCACGACCATGCCAACCTGCCGGTGGGGCAATCGGTGCGCGACGGGACACAGACCTGGGGCGGCTTGTTCGATCGCACCGAACGCCAAATCGCATTGCTTTCCAAAAGCATCGAGGCAGCAATCGCGCGCTATCGCACTGCGCTCCCGCCGACCGACATCGCCCACCCTCTGCTTCGACATCGCGATGACCTTTGGCGCGTGGTGGGAAGTTGGTCGATCCGATTGACGGGTCACGGACGCCATACCGAACACATCCATCCCCTTGGCCTTGTGTCCTCGGCGGCCCATCTGATTGTGCCGCGACATGACGCCAGCAATCCTTCTGCCGGTGTGCTGGAACTTGGCCGTTCGCCACCGGACCTTCGTCTCGACCTTCCGCCGATGGCCCGTATCGTGCCAACCCCAGGGCATTGCGTGTTTTTTCCCAGCACGCTTTACCATGGCACGCAGCGTTTCGACGGTGGAAAGCGATTGAGCTTGGCATTCGATGTCGCCCTAGCCTGAGAGGGCGGCGCGCCGGTCCTGATCGTCCCGCATTTGAATTGCGGCGCTGCGGCAACGATCCAATTTCCCCGGGGTACACATGAAAACGGCGGGCCTTTCGACCCGCCGTTTCGATTTTCATTCTAACTGTTTCGATCAGAAACGCAGCTGTGCCGATACGAAGAAATCACGGCCCAGCACATCATACGTGCCTGGGTAAGTATTGCTCTGTTCTGCACCCGCACCAATGATGAACGGCTGCTTGTCGAAGATGTTGTTGACACCCACATTCATGCTGAAATTGTCAGTGACATTAAAGCCAAAGGTAAGATCGAACAGGTCATAGGAGTCAAGTTCACTGATGAAGTAGTTTCCGTCGGCTTCGACCGCCCCAACATGGCGCCAGCGGATGCTAGTCGTCAGCGGGCCATCCAACCAGGACAAGCGGCTCGTCCACTTCCATTCAGGCGTCGGGTTCCCACAGGTCAGGCCATACAGCCCGGCGCACTCGACCACATCGTCCGGCAGGTCCACCAGCGGCGTGAAGTTGTTCTTCATCGTGTAGGTACCGAGGAAGTTGAAGCTCACCCGCGAGTCTTCGCCCATCAGGCCGAAACCAAGCTGCCGCGAATAGTCGACCGTGAAGTCGATGCCTTCGACTTCGAGCGAGGCGAGGTTGGCGTTGGTTGCCTGAACAACGAACGGCGGGCCTGAGATGATCCCCTGCGTATCGCGCGAGATCAGACCGCAGAGCGCGCTATTGGCGTCCTGAATGGTGTTATAGCAGAGGTTCAGAATGTTATCGACACCGCCACCGGCGACGGCAATCGCGTCGTCGATCTGGATGTTATAGTAATCGACCTGAACCGTCAGTCCGGGAATGAAGCGTGGCTGCAGGATTACGCCTGCGGTCCATGTATCAGCCGTTTCTTCGGTCAGGTTCGGGTTGCCGCCAAATGAGCCCTGGATCTGAGCGTTAGGCTGAAGGAAGGCCTGGCCAACGTTCGACGCCGGAACGCCCGTTGCGAGACAGAGATCTCGCAGCGTGCCACCAGCAGCGGCCGCCGGCGTGGCGCAGGGATCGGTCGCTGGCGGGAAGCCCACCGACTGACCACCGAACAATTCACCGACGTTCGGTGCGCGAATTGCACGCTGATACTGACCGCGGAACGTGATGTCCTGGATCGGTGCAAAGCGGACACCGCCTGCATAGGCCCAAACCCCACCAACCGCGTCGAGCGAGTAATCCGAGTAACGGAACGACCCGTCGAGTTCCAGGCTATGGATGAAGTTGTCGCGAACCAGCGGCACGTTCAATTCGCCGAACACTTCGCGTGCGGTGTACGATCCTTCTGTCGGCTGACCGGCATTGAAGCCAACCACGTCGCCCGACGAGAGCGCGGTGTCCGGAATGAACCGGCTACCCATGCGACGCCATTCGACACCAGCTGCGAACTGGACCGGGACGTCCGAGGTCGGCAGCGTGAACAGCGGGCCGTTGACGCTCGCCTGCGCAACTTCCAGCTCCGAAACGTTGCCGTTTTGGGCAAGGATCGAGATCTGGTTGATACAATTGTCGCTCAGCTGATTCTCGCCGAAGACGTTGCAGGTGCCATTCGCGGCGAGACGCGTGAAGGCGCTGCGCGATACGTTACCGAGCTGGATCGACGAGTTCCGCGTACGCGAATACATATAATATGCGTCGTAGTTGATGTCCCCGGTGATGTTACCGCGCAGGCCACCCAAAACGCGATATGCATTGCGGTCATCTTCGACGTTACGTGCGTTGATCGCCGTGGTGCGGGTATTGACCTGCAGACGGACCGATCCGGGCTGCAGCGCACCGAACTGACCAGTGCCCGCCGTGAACGCGCCGAACGGATTGGCAACGCCTGCTGCGGCTGCGGCTGCGATCGCAGCCTGCTGACGTCCGGCGATGGTCTGAAGCTGGGCGAAATCAGCTGCCGAAACCAGGCCCTGGATTGCTCCAAGTTGGAAATCCACGTTCTGTGTGATTGGCGTCGCTGCCAATTCGTTCTGAACGCGGTTATTGATGAAGCTGACTTCGGTGTAGGCCGTAACGTTGTCGCTAACTTCATATTCGCCGTAGCCGCCGAGCATCCAGCGCTCTTGAGGAACCATCAGATAGTTCACCGGAGCAAAGTTGTAGCTGTCCGTTGCGGCATTGTACGGCGTGCTGGTGCCGGGATTGCCGAAAAACGCGCCCGCGCCGGCGTAGTTGGTACCCTGACCGATCGGCCGCGTTACGCCTGCGACGTTGATGGTGGAAGAGGCAACGAAACGACCCTGGGGAACGCCTGCCGAGCCTTGCGGAACCAAGCCATTCGCACCATCACCAAGGGCGAAGCGCGAAAAGTCGCGCTGACCGGCAAAAACCGACCCGCGGTTATAGTATTCGCCGTAAACCGTGATGTGACCGCGGTTATCGGCAAATTGCGTGCCCATCGCCATATTTACGTTGAAGCGGCGGCCATCACCACGTTCGGTGATGTTATACTGCGCGCCAACCTGCAAACCTTCAAGGTCGTCGCGCAGACGGAAGTTGACAACGCCGGCGAGTGCGTCCGAACCGTAAACAGCCGAACCGCCGCCGGTTACGACTTCGACACCGCTCAGCAGGAAGCTGGGGATGGTGTTGAGATCGACCACCTGATCGGTGCTGTAGAACATGTAACGGCGGTCGTTGACGAGAACCAGGGTGCGCTGATCGCCGAGACCGCGCAGGTTTAGCGTCGATACGCCGCCACCCGGGTTGTTCGAGAAGGACGTGGAGCCCGGAATAACCTGGGGCAAGGTGTTGATCACGTTCTCGACGTTGACCGTACCCGAAAGCTCGAACTCTTCGCTGGCGACAACGGCCAGCGGGCTCGTCGACGTGATGTCAGCGCGACGGATGCGCGAACCGGTAACCACGATGGAGCCTTCGTCCTGAGCTACGTCTTGCTCATCAGCGAGAACCGTACCGCTCGTCGCTGGCGTATCTTGCGCGAGTGCGGGCGTTGCGACTGTGGTGCCAAGCAGAACTGCAGACGCCAGCAGCTTGTAGCGTAAAGTGGACCGCATGATCAATCTATCCCCTTGTATCCGAACGCATTTGCGCGACGGCATAAAAATTTGGCAGCTCTGGACCGGCCGCTCTGGCGGCTTGATTGCCAAACTAGCTTCGTTCCCGCAATGCACGGCGGCAGAACCGCGGCGTTTCACACCTCCAATGTAGCAAAATTGCCACAATACTGTTGCATGGCGAACGGCTCCCGAATCCAATTTGCCCATTGGAAACATGCATGTGCATAAACGCAGTTGAGGGAGACATGTTGATGATCGCTACGATTGCCTTGGTGCTTGCAAGCGCGTCTTCGCCGGCAAGCGGACAAGCGGTTACGCCGCAGTCGGACGGACAAGGGCTTCGCGCGCTGGCGGCCTGTCGCGAGATTGCCACGGCGCAGGAACGACTGATCTGCTACGACCGCGAAGCTGCTGCGATCGAACAGGCCATCGCCTCGGGAGATCTTGTCGCACTCGACCGTGAAGAAGTCAGCAAGACCAAGCGATCGTTGTTCGGATTTTCGTTGCCGGCCGTTCGTCTGTTTTCGGGTCGCAAAGATCGGCCCGATGCCGAGCAGGAGCAGGTCGACCGGATCGACAGCGTGATTAAATCGGCTCGCCAATTGCCCCGCGGTCGGTGGTTGATCGTTCTGGAGGATGGGGCGACTTGGACCCAGATCGACGACCGAAAGCTCGCAATCTATCCCCGTGCTGGCCACAAAATTCAAATCCGAAGCGCGGCACTCGGGTCGTTTTTGGCAAATGTGAATGGCCAAACCGCAATTCGGGTTCGTCGCACGAACTAGGATATTGTCACCGTTGCACTGATTCCGTGACAATTTTGACCGCGTACGCTGCGACGCTGTCTGGGGAATTTTACTGTGCGGCGGTATTGGAACCGGATCAAATTCCCGGCAAATCCAGCCCTTTCTCCCGCGCCCAATCTTGCGCGATTGCATACCCCGCATCGGCGTGGCGCATTACCCCGGTCGCTGGGTCGTTCCACAACACGCGGGCGAGGCGTTTTGCCGCGGCGGGCGTGCCGTCGGCGACGATCACCATGCCCGAATGCTGCGAATAGCCCATGCCGACGCCGCCGCCGTGGTGGAGCGAGACCCAGGTCGCGCCGCTGGCGGTGTTGAGGAGGGCATTGAGCAGCGGCCAGTCGCTTACCGCGTCGCTGCCGTCCGCCATCGCCTCCGTCTCGCGGTTGGGAGAGGCGACGGAGCCTGAATCGAGATGGTCGCGACCGATGACGATCGGGGCCCTCAATTCGCCGCTCGCGACCATCTCGTTGAACGCCAGGCCCAGACGGTGGCGATCACCCAGCCCGACCCAGCAGATGCGTGCGGGCAGCCCCTGGAAGTGGACGCGCGCGGCGGCCATGTCGAGCCAGTTGTGGAGGTGCGCGTCGTCGGGGATCAGTTCCTTCACCTTGGCATCGGTTTTCGCGATATCCTCGGGATCGCCCGACAGCGCGACCCAGCGAAACGGCCCAACGCCGCGGCAGAAGAGCGGGCGGATATAGGCGGGAACGAAGCCGGGGAAGTCGAACGCGTTCGCGACGCCCTCGTCCAGCGCGACCTGGCGGATGTTGTTGCCGTAATCGACGGTCGGCACGCCCGCGCTCTGGAAATCGAGCATCGCGCGGACATGCGTGGCCATCGACGCCTTGGCAGCCGCAGCGACACTGGCCGGGTCACGCTCGCGACGCTCCGCCCATTCTCCAAGGGTCCACCCGGAGGGCAGATATCCGTTGACCGGGTCGTGCGCACTGGTCTGGTCGGTCAGCATGTCGGGGCGGATGCCGCGTGCGAACATGTCGGGTAGCAATTCGGCAGCGTTGCCAAGCAAGCCGACCGATACCGCGCGCTGGTCTTTGGTCGCGGCGTCGATAATCGCCATCGCTTCGTCAACCGTCGTCGCGGCGTGATCGAGGTAACCAGTCTTCAACCGCATCTCGATCCGGCTCGGCTGGCATTCGATCGCCAGGCAGGACGCGCCCGCCATAACGCTCGCCAAAGGCTGCGCGCCGCCCATCCCGCCAAGGCCCGCGGTCAGCAGCCACCGCCCGGCCAGGCTGCTGCCATAGTGCTGGCGGCCCATTTCGACGAAGGTTTCGTACGTGCCCTGAATGATGCCCTGGCTGCCGATATAGATCCACGATCCGGCAGTCATCTGGCCGTACATGGCCAGTCCTTTCGCATCAAGTTCGGCGAAATGCTCCCATGTCGCCCAGTGCGGCACGAGGTTCGAATTGGCGAGGAGCACACGCGGCGCGTCTACATGGGTGGTGAACACGCCGACGGGCTTTCCCGACTGGATCAGGAGGGTCTGGTCGTCCTCGAGCCGTTTGAGGGTTTCGATAATCCGGTCATAGGCGTTCCAGTCACGCGCGGCGCGACCTATGCCGCCATAGACGACGAGTTCCTGCGGGTTCTCCGCCACGTCGGGGTCGAGATTGTTCATCAGCATCCGCAACGGCGCTTCGGTCAGCCAGCTTCTGGCGGAGAGGTCAGTGCCAGTTGGGCTGCGGATGATACGGCTGTTGTCGCGGCGGTTCATAAGGGTCTTTCTTTCACTCTACACCGTTTGTCCCGAGTAGCCTTCGAGCGAAGTCGAGAAGGCGTATCGAGGGAGTGTTCCGCAAAACAGGCGGTCTCGATACGGGTTCTCGACAAGCTCGAACCCTACTCGACACCAACGGGGGTGGAAGAGGCGAAGTCCAGGCAAGCCTCCAGCACGCCACGCAAATGCCCGCGCATCGGCTTTGCGATATCGGGATCATACGCCACCGGCCAATTCTCAGGCGTGGACGCTCCCGCAGGCTCGCGCAGATAGCCGCGCATCGCCAACTCCATCTGGATCGCGTGGACGCCCTGTTCCGGTGCCCCATAATGCCGCGTGATCCAGCCGCCTCGGAACCGCCCGTTGCTGGTTGTCGGCAGGCCGGTCGCGGTACAAAGCTGCTCCACCGCGGACGCCAACGCCACCGCGCAGGTCCGCCCGCCATCGGTGCCGATATTGAACACCGGCAATTCGCCGTCGAACAGGCGCGGCACGATGCTGCGGATCGAATGCGCGTCATAGAGGACGACCGTCGGATGCTCCCTACTCAACCGGTCGATCTCGGCGCGGATCGCGGCGTGATAGGGATCGAAATATGTGATGCGGCGACGGTCGATCTCGGCGGCATCGGGCACGTGCCCCTCCAACCACAACGGATCGTCGTCGAACGTCTCGGTCGGGCACAATCCCGTCGTCGCCTGCCCCGGATAAAGCGAAGCGCCGCTCGGATCACGGTTCATGTCGATCACCGTGCGCGAGATGTCGGTGCGGATCGTCGTCGCGCCCATCTGGCCAGCGAAGTCGTAAAGCCGGTCCACCCACCAGTCGGCATCGCGTTTCGCCAGCCAGGACGATCGCAGGTGCGGCACCAGATCGTCGGGGATGGTTGTCCCGGCGTGCGGCACGCTGACGATCAGTGGCGCGTCGCCGCGCCGGACGTGGAGCCAGTCGTTCATGCCTCGACCCCCGGCAGCCCCCGCCCCTCACCCAGCCGGTCGACTAGTGCAGCAGCAGCAGCGATGTCGGGATGAAAATGGCGGTCGTCGGTCAGGGTGGGCACCTTGGCCCGCAGCATCGCGCGTGCAGCCTCAAGCGCGGCGGACGATGTGAGCGGTGCGTGGAAATCGCAGCCCTGCGCCGCCGCCAGCCATTCGATCGCGATCACCCCGCGCAGGTTTTCGGCCATGTCGAGCAGGCGGCGGGCACCATGCGCGGCCATCGACACATGATCCTCCTGATTGGCGCTGGTCGGGATCGAATCGACGCTGGCGGGATAGGCGCGCTGCTTGTTTTCGGACACGAGCGCCGCTGCGGTCACCTGCGGGATCATGAAGCCCGAATTGAGGCCGGGCTTGGGCGTCAGAAATGCGGGCAGCCCGGACAATGCCGGATCGACCAGCATCGCGATCCGGCGTTCGGAAATCGACCCGATCTCGCAAATTGCCATCGCGATCATGTCGGCGGCGAAGGCGACGGGTTCGGCGTGGAAATTGCCGCCCGACAATGCTTCATCGTCAGCGCCATTCGCCCCAGGAAAGATCAGCGGGTTGTCGCTGACGCAGTTCGCCTCGGTCGAAAGCGTCGTCGCCGCCTGGCGCAGCAGATCGAGGCACGCGCCCATCACCTGAGGCTGGCAACGCAGGCAATAGGGGTCTTGGACGCGCGGATCATCGACCGCGTGGCTGGCGCGGATCGCGCTGCCCGCCATCAGGCCACGCAAGGCATCGGCCACCGCGATCTGACCGGCGTGGCGACGCAGCGCGTGGATGCGCGGATCGAACGGCGTATCCGAACCCTTTGCCGCCTCCACCGACAACGCGCCGGTGACGAGCGCCGCGCGGAACAAATCCTCTGCCTGGAACAGCCCGGCCAGTGCATTGGCGCACGAGAATTGCGTGCCGTTGAGCAGCGCGAGCCCTTCCTTCGCGCCCAGCGTCAGCGGCCCCAATCCGGCTTTCGCGAGCGCATCGGCGGCGGGCAACGTCTCGCCGTCCAGCACGATCTCCCCCACCCCGATCATCGTCGCGGCAAGGTGCGATAGCGGCGCGAGGTCGCCCGATGCACCGACCGATCCCTGACATGGTATCACCGGCACCAGCCCTTGGCCCAGCATCGCTTCGAGCAGCGCGATCGTCGCGGGCTTCACCCCCGATGCGCCCTGCCCCAAACTGGCGAGCTTCAGCGCCATCATCAGCCGGACGACACCCGCAGGCGACGGCGCGCCGACGCCTGCGGCGTGGCTCAACACGATGTTGCGCTGGAGCGTCGCGAGGTCGGCATCGTCGATCCGCACGCTGGCGAGTTTCCCGAAGCCGGTGTTGATCCCGTACACTGGCTCGCCGCGCGCGATGATGCGTTCGACCGCCGCAGCGCTCTCGGCAATCGCGGCGTGCGCGCCGTCCGCCAGGCGTGCGGGCGCACCGCGCCAGATACTCCGCCAATCCCCCAAGCTAACTGCGCTCGGCTCCAACACGATCACGCTGTCTGTCCTCCGAATATCCGTTGATGGAGCGGGTTGAACCCCATGCGATAGACGAGTTCCGCCGGTCGCTCGATGTCCCAGATGGCGAGGTCGCACGCCTTGCCCGCCTCAAGCGTGCCGATGCGGTCCTGCATCCCCAGCGCGCGCGCCGCCTCGCACGTAACGCCCGCAATGCATTCGTCCACGGTCAACCGGAACAGCGTCGCGCCCATGTTCATGACCAGCAACAGAGAGGTCAGCGGCGACGTCCCCGGATTGCAATCGGTCGCCAGCGCGATGGGGACGCCCGACGCGCGCAAGGCGTCCACCGGCGGCAGCTTCGTCTCGCGTACGAAATAATAGGCGCCGGGCAACAGGGTCGCGACCGTCCCCGTCGCCGCCATCGCCGCGATGCCTTCGTCATCGAGATATTCGAGGTGATCCGCCGACAGTGCCCCATATCGCGCGGCAAGCGCCGATCCGTGTTGGTTGGACAATTGCTCGGCATGGAGCTTCACCGGCAGGCCGTGTTTCACCGCCGCCTGGAACACCCGCTCGGTCTGCTCAGGCGTGAACCCGATCCCCTCGCAAAAGGCATCGACCGCATCGGCCAGCCCTTCGGCGGCAATGGCAGGCAGCATCGTGTCGCAGACCAGGTCGATATAGCCATCGGCGTTGTCGGCATATTCGGGGGGCAAGGCGTGCGCACCGAGGAACGTCGTCGCGACCCGCACCGCGCGCTCCTGCCCCAGCGCCCTGCCCGCGCGCAGCATTTTGGCCTCGTGATCGAGCGCAAGGCCATATCCCGACTTGACCTCGATCGTCGTCCCCCCTTCGGCAATCAGCACGTCGAGCCGGGGGAGCGCGCTGGCGACCAGCCCCGCCTCGTCCGCTTCCCGTGTCGCCTTCATCGTCGATACGATCCCGCCGCCTGCGCGTGCGATTTCCTCATAGGAAGCGCCCGCCAGCCGCAGTTCGAATTCATGCGCGCGGTCGCCGCCGTGGATCAGGTGAGTGTGGCAATCGATCAGCCCAGGCGTGATCCAGCGCCCATCGCATTGCACCGTGTCCGCCGCATCGAACGCAGGCGCATCCGCGACCGGCCCGGCATAGACGATCGCACCGTCCGTCGCCGCGACGCACCCGCGCTCGACGACACCCAATCCGTCACCCGTCAGGGTTGCCAGTCGTGCATCGGTCCACAGCGTATCGCAGCGCAAGATAAGTTCGACTCCCTGAAATCTTGTAAGGTACTTGTTGGCACGGATGGACGTCGATGTGTAGGGTCAGGCATCCCCTCGCCGGACGAAACGCATGGCCGACACGACGCTCCATTTCGATCACGCGCTGTTGCCCACCGGCTGGGCGGCAGACGTGCGGTTGACCATCACAAGCGGTCGGATTGCTTCGGTCGAGACCGGCGTTTCATCGAACCACCGCGACGCGCGACACGCAGTCGCGCTTCCCGGCATGCCCAATCTCCACAGCCATGCATTCCAACGCGCAATGGCGGGGTTGGCCGAGGTGCGCGGGACAAGCGACGACACTTTCTGGACGTGGCGGGAGGCGATGTACCGCTTCGTCGAGCGTATCACCCCCGAGGACCTGACCGCGATCGCGGCCATGGCGCAGGTCGAGATGCTGGAATCGGGCTTCACCCGCGTCGGCGAGTTCCATTACCTTCACCATGCGCCCGACGGCAGTGCCTATGCCGACCCGGCGGAGATGGGTGCGGCGCTGGCGCGCGCGGCGGATGAAACCGGCATCGGCCTGACCTTGCTTCCCGTCTTCTACGCGCATTCCGGGTTCGGCGGCAGCGCGCCGGGCGAAGGCCAACGCCGCTTCGTCACCGATCTGGACGGCTTTGCGCACCTGCTCGACGCCAGCGAACGCGCTGTCGCGTCGCTGCCGGATGCCGTAGTCGGCGTTGCTCCGCATAGCTTGCGTGCCGTCACACCCGAAGCGTTGAGCACGCTCGCTGCGATGCGCCCTGCCGCCCCGATCCACATCCACATCGCCGAGCAATTGCGTGAGGTAGAGGATTGCGTCGCGTGGAGCGGCCAGCGCCCGGTCGAATGGCTGTTCGACCACAACGATGTCGATCGGCGCTGGTGCTTGGTCCACGCTACCCATGTCGAACCCGGAGAGTTGGCAGGTATCGCTGCCAGCGGTGCAGTCGTCGGCCTATGCCCAATCACGGAAGCCAATCTGGGCGACGGCATCTTTCCTGCGCGCGCGTTTTGGGACGCGGGCGGGCAGTTCGGCGTGGGATCGGACTCCAACGTCCTGATCGACATGGCGGAGGAATTACGACTGCTCGAATATGGCCAGCGGCTGACGCAGCACGGGCGCAACATTCTCGCGGCGAGCGGTGCGTCGACCGGCACGACCCTGTTCGGCGCGAGCGTATCGGGAGGCGCACAGGCGTTGGGCGTCGCAGGCGGCATTTCGGTCGGTGCCAGCGCCGACCTGATAAGCTTGGACCCCGATCACATCGCGATGACGGGTCGCACCCGCGACGGCTGGATCGACGCGCTGATCTTTGCAGGAGGACGCGCCGCGATTGATCGGGTGTGGCGGCATGGTGCCAGTGTCGTCGAAAGCGGCAGGCACCGCGCGCGCGGGGCGGTCGAGGCGCGTTACCGAAAAACGCTAACGCGCCTGCTCGGTTAGACCGCTCTGACCCTCACCTACCCCGTTTGCTTCGAGCGAAGTCGAGAAACCTGATCCGAGCGCTTAGCCAGCGTTTCTCGTTTTCGCTCGAAACGAACGGAGGTGCGGGGCGATCGGAGACAAAGAGCGAGGTGATTGCACCCTCCACTCACTTCCCCAGCTTTTCGACCTTGTCCTGCAATTTCGACAATTCCGCCCTCAGCGCAGCGATCTCGTCGTCCTTGCTGCCGTTGAGCGGCGCAGCAGCCCCGCCCTCGCCCGGCTTGAACGCCTGGGCTGCGGCCTCGAACATCGCCATGTTGCGCTTGGCGATTTCCGCGAACGGCGTGTTGGCGAACGCGCCCTCGACGGCGGTCTTGAACTGTTCGTGGTTGCGGCGAAAACTGTCCATCGACGCCTCCAGATAACCCGGCACCATCGTCTGCATCGAATCGCCATAGAGGCTGATCAACTGACGCAGAAAATTGACGGGAAGCATATTGTGGCCGCCCCGCGCTTCCTCATCCATGATGATCTGGGTCAGCACCGTGTGGGTGATGTCGTCTTCGCTCTTTGCGTCGATAACCTTGAAATCGCGCCCCTCGCGCGTCATCGCGGCAAGATGTTCGAGCGTGATGTAAGACGAGCTTTCGGTATTATAGAGCCGACGATTGGCGTATTTCTTAATGATAACGGGACCGTCGGTGGTCGCAGTCTTGCGCATGGGTGCCCCCTGAAATGATCGACCCGACCCTAACACCCTTTCTTGACGCACCGCAACACGGACCGCGGCCACTCCCGCTTTTCCTCACCTTGTTGCGCGAAAGCACCGCAGCAAATCCCGATGCCCGCGCGCGTGCACTGGCGGGACTTAAGCGCTATCAGGTCGCACCGCGACCTACTGCGCGCACGCCCAGACCAGTCGTCGCCACCGCAGGCCGTGCGGCCCTGCGCGATTATGGCGGCGACGGTCGCCCGGTCGCGTTCGTCCCCTCGCTCATCAATCCGCCCTTCGTGCTCGATCTGGCAGAGGGCAATTCGCTGCTCGAATGGTTGAGCGGACAAGGCGTCCGTCCGCTGCTGGTCGATTGGGGAACGCCCATACCCGACGATCGCGACCAGGACGTGACCGCGCATATCGACCAATTGCTGCTGCCGCTGTTGCAAACGCTCGACCCGGCGCCGGTACTGGTCGGCTATTGCCTGGGCGGCACGATCGCGCTGGCCGCCGCGCGCACGGTGGACAGCCCCGCGGTCGCCACCATTGCCGCGCCATGGCATTTCGGCGGCTTTCCCGATGTCGCGCGCGCAGAGATCGCCGACTTGTGGCAGTCGGCGCAGCCTGCCTGCGAGACACTGGGCCTCGTTCCGATGGAGGTGCTGCAGTCGGGCTTTTGGCGGATGGACCCTGCGCGCACCGTCGCCAAGTTCGAGCGACTGGCAGACACCGATCCCGCCAGCCCCGCCTTTGCCGCTTTCGTCGCGCTGGAGGATTGGGCCAATGCGGGCGCGCCGCTGACCTACGCCGCCGGCCGCCAGATGTTCGAGGACTTCTTCGGGGACGACCTGACCGGACGCGGCGAATGGTGGGTGGGGGCGGAGCGCGTGCGCCCCGCCGACCTGCTCTGCCCGGCGGTCGAATTCGTCTCAACCACCGACCGCATCGTCCCCGCCGCCAGCGCCGCGGGGCTCGCCGATCTGCGCCCGCTGACGCTGGGCCATGTCGGGATGATCGTGGGCAGCCGGGCACGCGATGCGCTGTGGCAACCGCTCGCGGACTGGCTAACCGCGCTCCCAGCCCCTAAATAGCCCGCAACGTCGAATCTACGCCCTTTAGGAGAGAGCACCTCATGACCGACATCGTCATCGTCGCCGCCAAGCGCACCCCCGTCGGAAGCTTCCTCGGCGCGTTTGCCAGCGTGCCCGCGCACGAACTGGGTCGCATCGCGATCGAAGCCGCGCTCGAACAGGCAGGCGTCAAGGGCGAGGACGTGTCTGAAGTCATCCTGGGTCAGGTGTTGACCGCTGCGCAGGGTCAGAACCCCGCGCGCCAGGCGTCGATGGCAGCCGGCATTCCAAAGGAAGTCCCCGCTTGGGGCGTCAATCAGGTCTGCGGATCGGGCCTGCGCACCGTCGCGCTGGGCATGCAGGCGATCGCGAATGGCGACGCGACCATTGTCGTTGCAGGCGGTCAGGAATCGATGTCGATGTCCGCGCACGCCCAGTCGATGCGTCCCGGCACCAAAATGGGCGACGTGTCCCTGGTCGACACGATGATCAAGGATGGCCTGACCGACGTGTTCAACGGCTATCACATGGGGATCACCGCCGAGAACCTGGCCGAGCAATATCAGATCGCCCGCGTCGAACAGGACGAATTCGCCGTCGCGTCGCAAAACAAGGCCGAAGCCGCGCGCACCGCGGGCAGATTCAAGGACGAGATCGCACCCGTGACGATCAAAGGACGCAAGGGCGATACTGTAGTCGATCAGGACGAATATATCCGCGCCGGGGCCACCATCGACGGCGTCAACGGCCTGCGTCCCGCGTTCAAGAAAGACGGCACGGTGACGGCAGCCAACGCCAGCGGCCTGAACGACGGTGCCGCCGCGCTGGTGTTGATGAGCGCCGAAGAAGCCGCCAAGCGCGGTATCAAGCCGCTCGCCACGATCAAGAGCTGGGCCTCGGCTGGTGTCGACCCGTCGATCATGGGCATCGGCCCGGTCCCCGCATCGAAAAAGGCGCTGGAAAAAGCCGGCTGGACCATCGCCGATCTCGACCTGATCGAAGCCAATGAGGCCTTCGCCGCACAGGCGCTGGCCGTCGGCAAGGAACTCGGCTGGGACGCGGACAAGGTCAACGTCAACGGCGGTGCCATCGCTATCGGCCACCCTATAGGCGCATCGGGGGCGCGGGTGCTGACCACGCTGATCTACGAAATGGGGCGCCGCAATGCGAAGAAGGGGCTGGCGACTCTTTGCATCGGCGGTGGAATGGGGATCGCGATATGTGTGGAGCGGTGACTAATATTTAATTACGCGACCGATAGTAACAATATTACCCCAAACTGCCCTCCGAAGAACGAAGTGATTTGCTGCGTTGCAAAATCGTGACATTCTCGCCACAGCGACCGCAGTAAATCGCTCAAACCCACCGCTTCACCTTGCCTGTTTCCCCAGAAATGGGCTCTCCTGCCCTTAAGCCGTGCAAGACGCCGGCGTAAAATGGGGCACTCCAATGAGAATTTCGAAGTTGCTATCGGCAACCGCGCTGGCGAGCGCGGCTTTCGCACTGCCGCAAGTCGCTTGGGCGCAAACCACGACGGACGCGCAGAATACCGAAGAACTAACCACAGAAACCGAGATTCAGTCGGGTGAACCTGATGAACAGGACTCGGCTGGTTCGATCGTTGTTACCGGCAGCCGCATTCGCGCGCCCAACCTGACCTCGGTCAACCCGATCACGTCGATCGGTGGCGAAACCATCTTCCAGTCAGCGGGCACCAACATCGGTGACACGCTGAACGATCTGCCGCAGCTGTCCAGCACGTTCTCGCAACAGAATCCTGGTCTCGGCATTGGTATCGCGGGTCTCAACCTGCTCGACCTGCGTGGCCTTGGCACCGTTCGCACCCTGGTGCTGGTTAACGGGCGTCGTCACGTCCCCGCCGACATCCTGAACAACGCGTCTTCGCCCGACATCTCGACCATCCCGAACGATCTCATCCAGAGCGTCGACATCGTAACCGGCGGCAACTCGGCCGTTTACGGTTCGGACGCCATCGCCGGCGTGGTCAATTTCGTGCTTCGTACGGATTTCGAAGGCCTCCAGGTTCGCGGCACCGCAAACATTGCGGAAGCCGGATTTGGCGGTAACCAGTATGTTTCGGCAATGTTCGGCAAGAATTTCGCCGACGGTCGTGGCAACATCACCGTGCACGGCGAGTACAACCGGCAGGATCGCGTGTTCGCCTCGGACGTTCCGTGGTTCCGTCGTAATGATGGATTCGTCACGGTCGATGCCGATTCCGGGGGACTTGCCAATAACAGCGACGGGTTTCCCGACGCTATCTTCCTGCGCGACATTCGTCAGGGCACAATCAGCCCCTTCGGTCTGGTTGCTGTCGGACAATCGACAGCAAACGCGGCTTGCGGACGCGGCACGACACCCAATGCCGGTGCACCGAACAATGCCGGCGCCGCCTTCAACTGTAATTTTGTCTTCAACCCGGACGGCACGTTGGTCCCCCAGACCGGCACCCGCGTGGGTTCGGGTCCGCTGGGCACCTTCCTCGGCGGCAACGGCACGACCGGACGTGAAGGCCAGACCCTCTCGGTCCTGCCTTTCCTCGAGCGTTACAATGCCAATTTGCTTGGCCGTTTCGAATTCAGCGAAGCCGCCGAAGCGTTCGTCGAGGCGAAGTTTGCCCGCGTGAACGCGCTTGGCAACAATGCCGGTCCGTCCTTCATTCAGGGCACACTGGGTACGACCGACATTCGTGAACGCGCCCGCCTCGACAACCCGTTCCTTAGCGCACAGGCACGCGGTGTCCTGACCCAGGCGATCCTCGCTTCGGGCCAAACAGCCGTACTTGTCGGATCGACGCCGCTGACGGCTGCTGATCGCGCGGCAATCGCCGACGGAAGCTATCGTTTCTCTGTCGCGCGCAGCCTGCTCGACGTCGGTATCCGCGACGAACGTTTCCAGCGCGATACCTATCGTGTGGTGGCTGGCTTGCGCGGCACGTTCTGGGACGATTTCAGCTACGAAATCTCCGGCAACTACGGCAAGTTTGAACAGGAAACGATCACCGACGGGTTCATCGATCGCCAGCGCTTCGCATTGGCAATGGATGCAGGCCGCAATCCCGTTACCGGCCAGATCCAGTGCCGGTCGCAGTTCGACCCGGCATCGGCAGTACGTTTGAATGGCTTCGCGGCTCCCGCAGCGGCCAACCAAGCACGTCTCGCCGCCGATATCGCAGCCTGTGTTCCCTACAACCCGTTCGGTCAGGCGGATAACTCGGCATCGGTCAACTATTTCGCGAACTCGTTCACCGCGAACGCTTCGATCGAACAGAAGGTTGTGCAAGGCTTCGTGTCGGGCAGCCTTGGTCGTCTGTTCGAGCTGCCGGGTGGTCCAATCCGCTTCTCGGTCGGTGCAGAATATCGGGAAGAAGAAGCTTTCTACAAACAGGACCAGTTCGTCGTCGACGGCTTCACCAACGGTGTGTCGATCCCACAGATCGGCCCTGTCGGGTTCGACGTGAAGGAAGCTTATGGCGAATTGCAAATCCCGCTTCTCGCCAACACGCCGTTCTTTGAAGAGCTGACCCTCAGCGGCGCGGCGCGCGTTTCCGACTATTCGGGAAGCACCGGCACGGTGTGGGCATACAACGCAGGCGTTATCTGGTCGCCGATCCGCGGTCTGCGCCTTCGCGGCAATTACGGTCGCGCCGTGCGCGCGCCGACGGTCGCCGAAACCGGGTCGTCGCTGGTTCCAAACTTCGCGCCAGGGTTCACCGATCCCTGCGCACCGAACCAGATCAACACCAGCGCAAATCGCGCGGCGAACTGTCAGGCAGACCTTGGCGGGCTTCTGGCCAACATCGACCAGGTCACCTACTCTCTGCCGGTCCTGAGCGGCAGCAACCCGAACCTCGAAGCCGAAACGTCGGATTCGTACACGGTTGGTGCGGTGTTCACCCCGGCAGCCATTCCTGGCCTGTCGCTTTCGGTCGATTACTACAACATCACCGTGAATGGCGTCATCGTGTCGCTCGCAGCACAGACCATCGCAAATAGCTGCTACGACCAGCCGACCCTCAACAACGTGTTCTGTACGCAGTTCCAGCGCTATCGTGGCACCGGACCTGGACCGAACAATGAAGTCGCGGGCGATATCCTTGGTAACACGTTGATCCAGGCACCGCTCAACTTTGCAAAGCGCGAACGCGAGGGTATCGACGTTAACGCAGCGTACCGCACAAACATCTCGGATGATGTTCGTTTGGGCGCCAACTTGGTTTACACGCACAACCTCAAGAACAGCAATTTCGAGAGCGCGACCGACCCGAACTTCGAAAACCGCATTCTTGGTGAAACCGGGTTCCCAACTGATGAATTCCGACTTGATATCGACGTCGGTTTCCGTGAGTTCACGCTTGGCTATCGCCTGCGTTACATTGGTTCGCAGTTGCTCACGACGTATGAGAGCTTCAACGAATTGAACGGGCAACCCGCAGGTAACTTGGATGCGTTCTCGCCAACCAAATATCCTGACATCACCTATTCGGACCTTCGTTTCGAATGGGACATCGAGGATGCGGCAGGCCTTGGCAAAGAGCTGCAGTTCTACGTCGGCGTCGATAACGTCTTCAACAAGCTGCCTCCTCTTGGTACGACAGCAACCGGTGGCGGGACTGCAATTTTCGATTACCGTGGCCGCGCATATTACAGCGGCTTCCGCGCACGCTTCTAAAGCGAGCCTGGAATTCTTTGGGGGGGTCGGGACCATGTCCCGGCCCCCTTTTTTTATCCGACACGCTTGGTATCGAACAACGGAGTTCGCCGAAGTGCTTCCCAGAGCGAAAATAGGTCGGGATGAGCCACCATCTCGAGTTCGACATCGATTGGCCTTTGAGGGCACGGTAAACGGGGGACGTGATGCAACTGAGTAACCAAGAGGCAGAACGGCTTGTCCGGGACGGCGTTGAAGCGCTCGGCCAGGGTCGGGCGGCCGAAGCGCGGGAGCGTTTCGAGCGGGTGACCGCGACTGGAAGAGCGAACAGTCAGATTTGGCTCCTGTTAGCGACAGCCTGTCGAGCGATCGGGGATCGCGATGCTGAGGAACGCGCTGTGGATTCTTTGCTCGCGTTGGAACCACGTGCGATTCGCGGGCACATCATGAAAGGAGACTGCCGCAACGACGCCGGGGACAAGAGTGCCGCATTGGGCCTGTACAAAAGTGCGTTGCGAATTGCGGCCGGCCAGAATCTCCCCAACGAACTGGCTGCCGAGCTACGGCGTGTGGACACCGCATCGACGGAGTTAGCCGCACATTTCGAGGCACAACGAGAAATTGCCCTGAATGCGCAGGGATTGGACCGCGGCAATCGCAGTTCGCGGTTCCAAAGGTCGCTCAACATCCTTTCAGGTCGCGAACAAATCTTTGTTCAGGAACCTACGGCCTACTATTATCCTGAATTGCCGCAGATCCCATATTTCGATCCGACCTCTTTCCGCTGGGCGGCCCAAGTCGAGGCGGCAGCCAATGAAATTCGTAAAGAGATCCAGGTATTGTTGAACAAAGGGACGGATGATTTCTTACCTTACATCAGATCCGACCCTAATTTGCCAAGGCTCGACGACAACATACTGCTCGATAATCGCGATTGGAGCGCGCTTTTCCTTTGTGAGAATGGGCGGCGGTTCGAGGACACCATAGCGCGGTGCCCAAACACATGGAATGCTGTTCAAAACGCCCCTCTTCCGATCATTGCAAACTCACCAACGGTCATGTTTTCGCTTTTGCGTGCAGGCGCACATATCACTCCCCACACCGGAACGCACAACACCCGCCTCACCTGCCATCTGCCGTTGATCGTGCCGCCCGATTGCTTCTTTCGCGTCGGCAGCGAGGTTCGACAATGGCAGGAAGGCAAGTTGCTGATCTTTGACGATACGATCGAACATGAAGCTTGGAACAACAGCGACCGAGATCGGGTCGTGCTAATCTTCGACATCTGGCGCCCGGAATTGAGCGAGCAGGACAAGCAGGAGATCGGTGCGCTATTCGCCTCGGAGCAAATCTCGATCGAGATAACTAAGTGAAGCTGAAATTGACCGGTCTGGGCACCAGTTTTCCGTCAAATGCGTGGTCGCGGTGCGGCCCGTCTTTATCAACCCAATGAAGAAATAGGTGGGCGGACCACGCGTTTGGGTTGGGGGCCATTCGGCCATGGCGATGATTAACTCCCCGATACAGCACCGCGTCCCCCACCCTCATTGCAATCGAAGCAAATGGTTCGGAACCGAAGTCTTCCTCGACCCGCGCGGAAGGTTCCGTTGCGACCGAGCCAACCTGCAAATCCCAAATCTCGCCATCACTATAATCGAGAACAAGTGACAAGCTGTGTTCGCACGAGAGGCGATCGTGATGAACCCGGCAGACATCGCCTTCCCGATACAACCTCAAATAGTCATAGGTTGGAAGCAAATCACGGCCAACAATACTCGAAATTAATGGGGTTATACCCCACAGAAAGAAGAGCATCGGTTTATAATGATGACCGTAGACTTCGAAGGCAGCACGCTTCAGTAAATTTGGATGCTGTCTCACTCCACTCAATGGAATGGGAGCGTTTGCCAAATCCTCTTTGACGCTTTGAATAAACGCCTGTGCAATCTCCTGCGGGATCAGACCCTGCACATGCGCATACCCGTTTTCGTCGTAATTACCGATAACCTGCATCCTACGCGGTTAGGATGGGTTTGCGCCGGTTGCAAGAGCCCGAAGGCGTGCGTGCTCTAAGCGCGATATGGGCGATATGGGCGATATGGGCGATATGGGCGATTCTGCACCCTTCTTTTTAGAATGGCATTCATATAGTTAGATTTCGATGAGTTCGATAATCGATAATGTTCGTCAGAAGCTCGAAAGCAAGCGGTATGCGGACGCAGCATTTATGCTTGCCGATGCATCGCAACAGGGTGACCTCGCGGCAATCGTAGAGCTGGCCAGTTGGTCTATCGCGGGTAATATCATTCCACGGAACTTGGGTGCAGCCCGGAGCCTGCTTGCTCAGGCGGGAAATGGCGGCGACGAGGCAGCGGGGCTGCTTCATGCATCATTTCTGGCCAGCGGAACTGGCGGACCGGCTGATTGGCCCTCCGCTGTCGCTCAACTAAGGCAGCTGGAACATCGCTCGGCGCGTGCGCGCGCGCAGCTCAACATCGTTGACCGGATGAATCTCGACAGCAACGGCTTTCCAGCGGGTGGTTACGCCGCTCTCCCGTTGTGCGGGCGACCCGCCATTCAGCTATGTCGAGAATTTCTACAACCCGCCGAATGCAACTATCTCTCCGACTTGGGTGGACCATTTCTCCAGCCATCGGTTGTAGTCGATCCTTCTAACGGCAGGGCAATCCCCCACCCTATTCGCTTGTCTGACGGCGCTGCGTTCGGCGTTTTCTTGGAAGACCTGGTTGTGGCCGCGATCAATCGTCGCGTTGCTCGCCTAACGGACACGCAATACGAACAGGGCGAGCCATTGCAATTGCTCCGCTACCACCGCGGTGGCGAATATCGGCCGCATCTCGACGCCCTCCCAGGCGAGCCAAACCAACGCATTAAAACGGTCATTCTTTATCTCAATCAAGATTATCGGGGTGGCGAAACGCGCTTTCCCAAAGTCGACCTAAGCTGGGCTGGCAAGACAGGCGACGCGCTGATGTTCGACAATGTTGACGCGGACGGGCGGGCCGACAACATGGCTCTTCATGCGGGCGCGCCGGTGAGCAACGGAACGAAGCTGATTGCTAGCCGATGGATAAGGGCGAATGCGTTTAAGTTTCCGCCGCCCCGATCGATTATTGAAACATTCAACTACGACGGACGGCGGTGATCGGCGCCTATTGCCACATTCGGCTGAACCGCTTCCCGAGACCGGTAAGAAGCTCATATTGAGACACTCCAGAGCGCAAAGCAGAATCATACAGAGAATATTCGACCCTCAACCAGTCACCTTCCGCCACCGCTGATGTCGTCCCGACATCGACGATAAGCAAGTCCATTGATACTCGCCCACGCACTGGAAAGACATTGTCGCCCGACCGCGCGCAGCCGACGCCCGAAAACCCGCGCAGATACCCATCGGCGTAACCAATATTGAGCACAGCCAACTCTGTGTCTTCGACGGCGCTCCAGGTCGCGTTGTAGCCGACGACGTCGCCCGCATGCAGTCGTCGGCGCTGGATCACCTGAGCTTCTGGAAACACGACTTGGCGAACTCGTTCTTCGGCCGCAGGCGACGGCACGCCGCCATATAGCGCCAGCCCGGGTCTAGTGAGATCGAAGGCATAGTCGCGGCCAAGCAGAACCCCAGCGCTGTTCGCCAGGCTATACCGGCATGCGTTTACACGTTCTTTGACCAGCGCAAACCGATTGAGTTGGAGCCGGTTGAGGGGATGGACCTCGTCTGCGCAAGCCAGATGGCTCATCAACGTCTGAATTTCCAGCCCGTCGAGCAGACCCGATCGCGCCTCTTCAATGCTCAGACCCAGCCGGTTCATGCCGGTATCGACCATCACGTCGCATATGCCTCCACCCGCCTCGCGCCAGCGCTGGACCTGGCGCGCGGTATTCAGGACCGGGCGTGCGATGCCGCTCTTGGCCAAGCCCATATCTTCGGACCGAACACCGTGCAATACGCTGACGGTCACACCCAGATCGGCAATCGCCTTGGCTTCCGCCCAGTTGGAGACAAAGAAATCGCGGCAGCCCGCCTCGCTCAGTCGGGTAACGACACCGCGCGCACCTAAACCATAGCCGTCGGCCTTGACTGCAGCACCGCACGCCGCCGCGCCGCTCGCGTGGTCCAGCATCCGCCAATTGGCGACAAGCGCATCCCCATCGAGACGCAGGCGGAGCGGAGCGGGCGGCAGATAGGTCACCTCCGCCCGCTACCCCATCGCGCGCGCGCCGGGTAGTCCGATCCGTGCGCCAGCACATCGCCCGACGGCATGGGTTCAATCCAGGTTGGGCCGCAGCCAGCGTTCGGTGTTCGGCAAATCTACCCCGCGCCGCGCCGCATATTCCTCGACCTGATCGCGACCGACGCGCGCAACGCCGAAATATTCGCTGTCGGGGTGCCCGAAATAGAAACCGCTGACCGCCGCGGTCGGGAGCATCGCGAAGCTTTCGGTCAGCGAAATCCCGGTCGCGTGGTGCGCGTCGAGCAGGTCGAACAGGATCGGCTTCAGGCTGTGGTCGGGACACGCCGGATAGCCCGGCGCGGGGCGGATACCCCGATATTGCTCCTTCACCAGCGCCTCGTTGGTCAGTTGCTCGCCTTCTGCATAGCCCCACAATGTCGTGCGGACATGCTGGTGAAGGCGTTCGGCGAAGGCTTCGGCGAAACGGTCGGCGAGCGCCTTCAGCAGGATGTCCGAATAATCGTCGATCCCCGCCTTGAACCGCGCGAGATGCGGTTCGATCCCGTGGATCGACACGGCGAAGCCGCCGATCCAGTCGCCCTGATGGTCGATGAAATCGGCCAGGCACATATTCGCCCGTCCCTCGCGCTTTTGAATCTGTTGGCGCAGGAATGGGATGCGGATGTGCTCGTAATTCTCGTTCTCGCGCCCGCGCACTTCGAGGTCGTGGCGCTGCTCGTCGTTGAGGTCGCAATCGAATGCGGGGTCGCGGCCCTGACGCGGTTCGGCCTTGCGGTCGATATGCACGACGACATCGTCGCCTTCGCGTCGGCACGGCCACAGGCCCACCACACCACGCGCGGTCAGCCACTTCTCCGCCACGATCTTGTCGAGCATCGCCTGAGCGTCGGCGAACAGCGACCGCGCGCTTTCGCCCACCACCGCATCGTCGAGGATCGCAGGGTAATTGCCCGCCAACTCCCAAGCGCGGAAAAACGGCGTCCAGTCGATATAGTCGCGCAGTTCAGCCAGATCCCAGTCGCGATAGATATGCACGCCGGGCTCGTTGGGCATCGGCGGCTTCTGGCTCATCTTCGCATCGAACGCATTGTCGCGCGCGCGTTCCAGCGGGACCAGCGCCGACTGCCCCTTGTTGGCGCGCGCAACGCGAACGGCTTCGTACTCGTCCGCGATCTTCGCGACATAATCGTTGCGGATCGTGGTGGAGACGAGCGTCGTCGCCACCCCGACCGCGCGGCTCGCGTCGAGGACATGGACGATCGGCCCGTCATAAGCGGGTGAGATACGCAGCGCGGTGTGGACTTTCGATGTGGTCGCCCCGCCGATCAGCAGCGGCATCGTCATCCCCGCCCGCTTCATCTCCTCTGCCACCGTCACCATCTCGTCGAGCGACGGTGTGATCAGGCCCGACAGCCCGATCATGTCGGCGTCGTTCTCGTTCGCGGCTTCCAGGATTTTCGACCACGGCACCATCACGCCCAGATCGACGACCTCGAACCCGTTGCACTGGAGCACGACGCCGACGATGTTCTTGCCGATGTCGTGGACGTCGCCCTTGACCGTCGCCATGATGATCTTGCCCTTGCCCTTCGATCCCGGCTCCTTTGCCGCCTCGATATAGGGGAGCAGATGGGCGACCGCTTTCTTCATCACGCGCGCCGATTTGACGACTTGCGGCAGGAACATCTTGCCCGATCCGAACAGGTCGCCGACGACGTTCATCCCGTCCATCAGCGGGCCTTCGATCACTTCGATCGGCTTGGCGAATTGCAGCCGCGCTTCCTCGGTATCGTCGACGACATGCGCGTCGATACCCTTGACGAGGGCGTGTTCCAGCCGCCGCGCGACCGGCCAGCCGCGCCATTCCTCGGCGGCTTTTTCGGCAACCGCGTCGGTACCGCGATATTTCTCGGCCAGCGCCACCAGCCGCTCGCCCGCGTCCGCATCGCGGTTGAGGATGACGTCCTCGCACGCCTGACGCAGTTCGGGGTCGATCGTATCGTACACGTCGAGCTGCCCGGCATTGACGATCGCCATGTCCATCCCCGCCGGGATGGCGTGATACAGAAAAACGGAGTGCATCGCGCGGCGGACGGGTTCGTTGCCGCGAAAACTGAACGACAGGTTGGACAGCCCGCCCGAGATGTGGACGTGCGGGCAGCGCGCCTTGATCTCCTTCACCGCCTCGATGAAATCGACGCCGTAATTATTATGCTCCTCGATCCCCGTCGCGACTGCGAAGACGTTGGGGTCGAAGATGATGTCTTCGGGCGGAAAGCCGATGCCGGTCAGCAGCTTGTAGGCGCGTTCGCAAATCTCGACCTTGCGCGCCTGAGTGTCCGCCTGACCCACTTCGTCGAACGCCATGACGACGACCGCCGCGCCGTACGCCATGCACTTGCGGGCCTGGTTGAGGAACGGCGCCTCGCCTTCCTTCATGCTGATCGAATTGACGATCGGCTTGCCGGACACGCATTTGAGGCCCGCCTCGATTACGTCCCATTTGGAACTGTCGATCATTACTGGCACGCGCGCGATATCGGGTTCGGCCGCGATCAATTTGAGGAACGTCGTCATCGCGTGATGCGCGTCGAGCAGCCCTTCGTCCATGTTGACGTCGATCACCTGAGCGCCGTTTTCGACCTGCTGTCGCGCGACCTCGACCGCGGCGGCATAGTCGTCGGCCATCACGAGTTTCTTGAAGCGCGCCGAGCCGGTGACGTTGGTGCGCTCACCGATATTGACGAAATTGGTCGAGGAATTGGTGGTCATTTCAGTCCTTCTCCCCTCCCGCTTGCGGGAGGGGTCGGGGGAGGGCGTGTCAGCAATCGAAAAAGTTTCTGGAGAGGATAACAGGCCCTCCCCTAGCCCCTCCCGCAAGCGTGAGGGGAATTTAGGCCGCCATCGTGAACGGCTCCAACCCGGCCAGCCGCGTCTGAACCGGCGGCTTGGGCAGCGCGCGCGGGGAAAGCCCGTTCACGGCATCGGCAATTGCCTTGATATGCGCAGGCGTCGATCCACAGCATCCGCCCAGCACATTGACCTGCCCCTGATCCGCCCATTCGCGCACAAGCCCGGCGGTCGTGTGCGGCTCCTCGTCATACTCACCCAGTTCGTTGGGCAGCCCGGCATTGGGATAGACCATGATGAGGGTATCGCAGATCGCCGACAACACCTTCACATGCGGACGAAGCTGTTCGGCCCCGAACGAGCAGTTGAGCCCGATCGTTATCGGCTTGGCGTGGCGCACCGCATGCCAGAACGCCTCAACCGTATGCCCCGACAGGTTGCGGCCCGACAGGTCGGTCAGCGTCATCGACATCATGATCGGCACGTCGCGGCCCAGCGCTTCGGCGGCCTCGATCACCGCCATCACGCCCGCCTTGGCATTCAGCGTGTCGAACACGGTTTCGATGAGGATGAAGTCGGCGCCCCCCTCCAGCAGCGCATCGGCCTGCTCGCGGTACACGTTCTTCAGGTAATCGAAATCGATCTCGCGAAAACCGGGATCGTTGACGTCGGGCGACAGCGACAGCGTCTTGTTGGTCGGCCCGATCGCGCCTGCGACGAAGCGTGGACGCCCGTCCTTCGCAGCGTATTCGTCCGCCAGCCGCCGCGCAATCTGGGCCGAGGCGATGTTGATATCGCGCACGAGATGTTCGGCACCATAATCGGCCTGGCTGATGAGGTTCGCGCTGAATGTGTTGGTCGACACGATATCCGAACCGGCGTCGAGATAGGCGCGGGTGATCGTCTCAGGCACCTCAGGCTTGGTCAGCGCCAGAATGTCGTTGTTGCCTTTCTGGTCGTGGCCCAGGCCCAGATCGCCCGCATAATCGGCCTCGGCCAGCTTCCAGTTCTGGATTTCGGTGCCGAATGCGCCGTCGGTGATCAGGATGCGCTTGGCCGCCTCGGCGAGCAGGGTCTGACGGGGGGTGTTCATTTTAGTTCCTTCCTAAGCCCCTCCCCTTCAGGGGAGGGGTTGGGGTGGGGCTTCTCCACCAGCCGCGCATCGCGGGACCGCCCCACCCCCGGCCCCTCCCCTGAGGGGGAGGGGTGANGCTGGTCGCGCTCGGCTATACCGGCTGGGGAGAGGCGCAGCTCGATGAGGAAATGACCCGGCATGGCTGGTTCAATGTGCACGGTGCGGAGAGCCTGATATTCGATATTGCCGTGGCGGCGCGGTGGGAAGCCGGGTTCGAAGGCGCAGGAATCGATCCGAGGTTGCTGGCGGTAAGCGCGGGCACGGCCTAAATTCCTCCTCCCACCGGGGGAGGTGGCAGCGCGCAGCGCTGACGGAGGGGGCCCGCCGCGAGCGCTATCTTGCGTGGCACCCCCTCCGTCAGCCGCTTCGCGACTGCCACCTCCCCCGAGGGGGGAGGAATTGAAAGGGAGATATAAAGATATCTTTATATCGAATTTGCAATCCGCACCTTGCTTCTGTAAAGCGCCGGTCATTCGGCTGGGCATACGGCCCGCCGCCAACATTCAAAAGCTTCAGGAGTTTGCCCGTGGCAACCGCACCCGCCATCGACACGCAGGACTATGTCATCCGTGACATCAGCCTCGCCGAATTCGGCCGCAAGGAAATCGACATCGCCGAAACCGAAATGCCGGGCCTGATGGCGCTGCGCGAGGAATATGGCGCGAAGCAGCCGTTAAAGGGCGCACGCATCACCGGTTCGCTGCATATGACGATCCAGACCGCGGTTTTGATCGAAACGCTGACGGCACTGGGTGCCGATGTGCGCTGGGCGACCTGCAACATCTTCTCGACCCAGGATCACGCCGCCGCCGCGATCGCTGCGACCGGCGTGCCGGTGTTCGCGGTAAAGGGTGAGAGCCTGGCCGAGTATTGGAACTATGTCGGCGACATCTTCTCCTGGGATCATGACGTGGACGGCCAGACCGCCAACATCATCCTCGACGATGGCGGCGACGCCACGATGTTCGCGCTGTGGGGCGCGAAACTCGAAGCAGGGCACACCATGCCCGAGCCCGAAAACGAAGAAGAAGTCGAAATGCAGCGCGCGTTGAAGGCGTTCATCGCCAGGAAGCCCGGCTATCTGACCGAAACCGTCAAGAATCTGAAGGGCGTGTCGGAAGAAACGACGACCGGCGTCCACCGCCTGTACGAAATCTCTAAGAAGGGCGAGCTGCCTTTCCCCGCGATCAACGTCAACGACAGCGTCACCAAGTCGAAGTTCGACAATCTTTATGGCTGTAAGGAATCGCTGGTCGACGCCATCCGTCGCGCAACCGACGTGATGCTGGCAGGCAAGGTCGCGCTCGTCGCGGGCTTTGGCGATGTCGGCAAGGGTTCGGCCCAGTCGCTGCGCAATGGCGGCGCGCGCGTGATGGTCACCGAAGTCGATCCGATCTGCGCGTTGCAGGCGGCGATGGAAGGCTTCGAAGTCGTGACGATGGAAGAGGGCGTGAAGCGCGCCGACATTTTCTGCACCGCGACCGGCAATGCCGATGTCATCACCGCCGATCACATGAAGGCGATGAAGCCCATGGCGATCGTCTGCAACATCGGCCATTTCGACAGCGAAATTCAGATCGCGGCGCTCAGCAACTATGAGTGGGACGAAGTGAAACCCGGCACCGACCTGGTGAAATTCCCCGACGGCAAGCAGATCATCATCCTCGCCAAGGGCCGCCTGGTGAACCTGGGCTGCGCGACCGGTCACCCGTCGTTCGTGATGTCGGCATCGTTCACCAACCAGACGCTGGCGCAGATCGAGCTGTGGACCAATGGCGATGCATACAAGAACGAAGTGTATGTCCTGCCGAAGCACCTCGATGAAAAGGTTGCGGCGCTCCACCTCGAAAAGCTGGGCGTGCAGCTGTCCAAGCTGACGCCGAAGCAGGCCGGCTATATCGGCGTGCCGGTCGAAGGGCCGTTTAAGCCGGATCATTATCGCTACTGATTTTCGTAGCGTTTCCGTAACGTCATCCGGGCCGCGCCCGCCATCCGGCGAGCGCGGCCCGTTTCGTGTGGCATAAAGTCAACAGGCGTTGAATAAAACGATGGGGCTTGGTTGCGCGTGTGCGCGCGCGGTGCTTTGGAAGCATTCAGACCAAAGTCTAATTGCAAAGGGTTGTTATGTTGCTTTTCTCGTCGCGTTTGCGTGTTGGCGTTGCGTTGTCCGCCATGGCGCTGGGATCGGTTGGCCTGACGTCGGCGGCTATGGCGCAGGATTCGACGTCGCAGACCGAAACCGCGCTGCCCGATCAGGAAGCCGATGATCAGACCAGTGGCGGCGAGATTGTCGTTACTGGTTCGCGCATTCCGCGTCCCGAAATCGACAACCCCAATCCTGTCGTATCCTATGGCGCTGAATCGCTGGCCCAGTCGGGCCGGACCAACCTGACCGATTTCCTGGTTCAGAATCCGGCGCTTCTTGGATCGAGCACCAGTGCGGATCAATCCGGTTCTACCGGCGATTTCGGCGCGACCGGCGTCAACCTGCTCAACCTTCGCAATCTGGGTACGGCGCGTACGCTGGTACTGGTCGATGGGCGTCGTCATGTCGCGGGCTTGCCGGGTTCGGCATCGGTCGACATCAATACGATCCCGAAGGCGCTCGTTGAGCGGATCGACGTTCAGACCGGCGGTGCTTCGGCCGTCTACGGTGCCGATGGCGTGTCGGGCGTTGTCAATTTCATCCTGAAGCGCAACTTCGAAGGCATCGAAGCCAGCGGTCAGGCGGGCATCTCGGAAGAGGGTGACGCAGGCAACCGGTTCGTGTCGATCACGGCGGGTCAGAATTTCGCGGGCGACCGCGGCAACGTCGCAATCAACTATGAATTCACCGAAGACGACCGCGTCAATTCGTTCAATCGCGCGCGCACCGGCGATCCGCTTCGCACGTTCGGCTTCGTCCAGAATCCGGATGACTTGCCAGGTGCCGACAACCCCAGCGTGTTCGATCGGATCCTGCTCAACAACCTGCGTTACGCCGATAGTTCGCGTGATGGTGCCGTCGATCTAGATTTGGATTTCGCACCTGATTTCACGGGTTCCGGCGGCGTGTACGACCGGGGGCGGTTGCTTCCGAGTTCCGGAGGCTTAACCCAGGGCGGCAGCAGCACGCCATTGGCAGGTTATCAAGGTGACCTTCAGCCCCAAAACCGCATCCACAATATTAATGTCTTGAGCAGCTTCGAAGTTTCCCCGGCTCTGCGTATTTACGCGCAGGGCAAATACACGAATATCGAAAGCTTCACCGTCGCTCAGCCAAGCTTCGATTTTTACACTTATCTGGCATCCGACAATGCATATCTGCAGGATCGATTCGGCGCTGCGAACACGACGGACGGTGCCTTCATTTCCCGCGATAACTTCGATCTGGGCGTACGCGGCGAAACCACGACTCGCGAAACCTGGCGCGGCGTGATCGGTGCAGATGGTGAGATCAGCGAAAATGCGCGCTATGACCTGTCCTACACCTATGGCGTGACAGATAGCACGTTCTTCAGCACCAACTATCGTCTTGGGGATCGTTATTTCGCGGCGCTGGACGCAGTGCGCGATCCGGCGACAGGTCAGATCGTGTGCCGCATTGCCCTCGATCCGACGGCGAATATCGATCCAAACAACTGGGACGCGCCGCCGACTACGTTCAATCCCGGCGAATGCGTGCCGCTCAACATCCTGGGTGAAAACGTCCGCAGCCAAGCGGCGCTTGATTTCATCAACGTCGATCTGCTCAACCGGGTGAAGGTTCAGCAGCATGTCGTGTCGGGCTCGATCTCGGGCGATTTCGGTCAGTTCTTCGAATTGCCGGGTGGCCCGATCGCCTTTGCGCTAGGCGGTGAATATCGCAAAGAGATCAGCGACTATGTCTCCGATCCCTTCCTTCAGCAGGGCGCGTTGCTCGATATCGCGCAGATCGCGCCCGAAAGCGGCGAATTTGACGTAATCGAAGGCTTTGCCGAATTGCGCGTGCCGCTGTTCCGCAATCAGCCCTTCGCCGAACTGCTCGAATTCAACGCTGCGCTGCGCCTGTCCGATTATTCGACAGTGGGTGGCACAACGACATATGCCTTTGGCGGTGTCTATGCGCCGGTGCGGGACTTCCGCGTTCGTGGTACCTATTCGCAGGCAGTCCGCGCACCCAACATCTCGGAACTGTTCTCGCCGACTAACGGCACCTTCTCGTTCATTGACGATCCGTGTGACCCGGTGAACATCCCCGAAGGCACACAGTTCCGTCAGGCCAACTGCACTGCAGCTCTGACGGCGCTCGGCATCAATCCGACAACGTTCAGTCCCACAAGCGATCCGACCGCAACGGTCAGCCTGCCAGGTCGTGTTGGCGGCAACCGTGACCTGAATGAGGAAACCGCACGGACCTGGACGGTGGGGGCGGTGCTCCAGCCGCGCTTTGTTCCAGGACTGACCATCACGGCGGACTGGTACGACATCAAGCTGGAGGATGCGGTTCGCACCGCAACCGCTCAGGAAATCGTTGATCTCTGCGTTGATCAGCCCGACCTGAACAATGTGTTCTGCGACAGCATCACACGTAGTTCGACGACCGGCTATGTCAGCGATTATCTTGTCGGTCCTCAAAACGTTGCCGCGTTCGAAACCGCCGGTCTCGACGTCCAGGTCAATTACCTGTTCAATGTCGATAACGTCGGAGACTTCAGCTTCTCGCTGAAGGGCAATTATCTCGACAAGCTGACTTTCGTGCCGACGCCCGGTGCGGAGGCCGAAAGCGACAAGCTGGAACGGCTCTCGCCCGAATATTCGGGTCAGCTCGATCTGGCTTGGTCGAATGGAACGTTGTCGCTGAATTATGGTCTCAACTATTTCAGCAAGACGCGTCGCTTCACGGCGGATCAGGTGCGCGCGAACCCGGATATCTCCGACCCCGAGTTCCTGTTCTTCCGCGAGCGGTTCGAGCATGATTTCCAGGCGGCGATCGACGTGAACGAGCAGTTCCGCTTCTATGGTGGCGTCAACAACTTCACCAACGAACAGGGTGATAT
This sequence comes from Sphingomonas sp. AX6, assembly GCF_902506605.1. GTDB lineage: Bacteria > Pseudomonadota > Alphaproteobacteria > Sphingomonadales > Sphingomonadaceae > Sphingomonas. The sequence continues at coordinate 1,901,064 of NZ_LR733979.1, read as the reverse complement.
CGGCTCTGCCGCCTATCCCTTCGGTGCGATCGGTCGCTATTTCTACGCAGGCGCACGCGTCAGCTTCAAATAAGCCGCAATCGGCCATTCAAAAACGGCGCGCGGGAAGGCGAACTTCCCGCGCGCTTTTTTTGTCCATCCCATTCCGCCATCCCGATCTTTCGCCTAGAGCGAAGCGATGTTGCGACCAGCATGGGTGCCTGAACGGACGGACGAGAGACGGCGGTGATCGCGGTATCGACCAGTGTCGCGTTGGGCGCAGGGATCGTGCTCGCACTGCTTGTGGCGGTGTCCGTCGTCGCGCTCGCCAAGGGCCTGCGCGCGCGGCGTGATGCGGCCGAAATTCGCGACACCGCGCTCCGGCTGAAGGTACAAAGCGATGCGTCGCCTGCGCGGGCAATGCTGGTGCGTGCCGATGGGCGCATCGATGCGGGATCGGCGCTGGTCGGATGGCTGGGGCTGCCGTTTCCACCTGAGACGTTGAGCGATCTTTCACGCGACGACGATGGCATCGAACGCGACGACATCGCTGCATTGACGAGCGATGTTGCCGCCGCGCAACGGGCGGCGCGGCCGTTCCGGCGTCAGGTTCGGGTGCAGGGGGCTAAGCGTGCCTTGCTCGCGGTCGGTGACCGTGCGCCATCGGCGTTGAATGCGCCGGGCGGGGTGCTCGTCTGGTTCTTCGATGCGACCGAGGTGCAGGGAGAAGTGATCCGCCTCGATGGCGAATTGCGCGATCTTCATTCGGCGTTCGACGCGCTCGCCGGACTGATCGAGGTCGCGCCGCTGCCGATGTGGTATCGGGACCGCGACCTGAAACTGGCGATGGTCAATTCCGCTTATGTCCGCGCGGTCGAGGCGGAAAGCGCGGGTGATGTGGTGCGCCGTCAACTCGAACTGATCGAAGGCGAAGGGGTGGGCGGGCCGCTGGCCCAGCCGTCAAAGGCACGCGAAGCCAGCCAGCCGCTGGTCAGCCATATGCCCGCGACGATCGACGGCGCGCGCCGGATGATGCGCATCCATGACGTGCCATTGCCCGGTGGCGGTACGGCGGGCTTCGCGGTCGATATCGACGAACTCGAACAGGCGATGGGCGGGCTGAAACGGTTCGCGAAGGCGCAGCGATCGATGCTCGACCTGTTGTCGTCGGGCGTGGCGCAGTTCAGTCCCGATCGCACGCTGACCTTTTGCAATCAGCCGTTTCGGCGGATGTTCGCGATGCGGACCGAGTGGTTGGCGGATCGCCCCGAATTCGACCGGGTGCTGGAACGGATGCGCGAAGCCAAGCGCGTGCCGGAGGTGCGTGATTTTCCAGGGTGGAAGGAAGAACGCCGTCAATGGTTCCTGGCGGGCGAGGGCGCGATCGAAGAGGCGTGGCATTTGCCCGGCGGCATTCATTTGCGCGTCGTCGCGCAGCCGCTTCCCGAAGGTGGTTTGTTGCTGATTTTCGAGGACCGGACTGAGCAGGTCCAGCTTGCCTCCGCGCGTGACACATTGCTGCGAACGCGGAGCGCGACTTTCGACAATCTGAACGAGTCGATCGGGGTGTTCGGGGCCGATGGGCGCTTGTTGATCTGGAACAACAAATTCCGCACCGTTTGGGGATTCGAGGAAGAGTTTCTGGCCGGGCATCCGCATGTCGATACGCTGGCAAAGAAGGCGGCGCGGCAATTGGCCGATCCGCGGCGATCGACGCTGATCGGCGAGCTGGTGCGCTTTGCGACCGCCGAACGGATGCAGCGCGGTGGGCGTGTACAGTTCGGCGATGGCCGCCATTTCGATTTCGCCGCAGTGCCACTTCCCGACGGCAACGCGCTGTTCACGATGCTCGACGTCACCGACAGCCGTCGGATGGAGCGCGCGCTGCGCGACCGCAACGAGGCGCTGGAAGCCGCAGATCAGGTCAAAACCGCATTCGTCGCCAATATGAGCTATGAATTGCGCACGCCGCTCACCTCGATCCAGGGGTTCGCCGAGATGATCCATGGCGGCTATGCGGGCACGCTGAGCGAGAGCGGACGCGACTATATCGAGGCGATCCTGAATTCGGTCATCCGGCTGGCGGCGTTGATAGACGACGTGCTCGATCTGACCCAGAACGAGGATTCGATCCCCGACAAACGCCCGGTCGATCTGGAACGGCTGGCCCATGCCGCGATCGAACCGGTGGCCGAACGGATCAAGGCCAAGCGGATCGACCTGGCGGTCGAGATCGACGGCAGTGCGGGTGCAGTGGCGGGCGATCAGCGCCGGTTGCGCCAGGCTGTCGAGCATGTCGTCAGCCATGCGGTGATCGGTACGCCGTTTGGCGGCCGGGTATTGCTTCACATCGACGGCACCGATGCGGAGGCGCGGATCATCGTGTCGGACAACGGCCCCGGCCTGTCGAAGACCGAGGTCGATCGCGCGTTCGACCGGTTCGCGCGGCACGACATCGCGCGCGACGACGAACGACCTCTGGGGTTGGGACTGCCGCTCGCGCGACGCTTCGTCGAGGCGCATGGCGGGCGCATCGAGATGCTGTCCGAACCGGGACAGGGGACGATGGTGTCGATCACGGTGCCGCGCGGATGAGCGCGCTGACGCTTGTGGATGGACAGGCGTCGCATGACTTCGGCGCGGCACTGGCGTCGGTTGCGCGACCCGGCGACCTGATCGCGCTTTCGGGGCCATTGGGCGCGGGCAAGACCAGCATTGCGCGCGGGCTGCTCGCGGCGCTGGGCCTCGAAGAAGAAGCGCCGTCGCCGTCGTTCGCGATCGTGCAGCCCTATGCACCGCCGGAAGTCGCCTTCCCAGTGCTGCACGTCGATCTCTACCGGATCGAGGATGTGTCGGAACTGGCCGAACTGGGACTGGACGAGGCGCGCGAGGACTCGCTGCTGATCGTCGAATGGCCCGAATTGGGCGGCGTCGACCGGTGGCCCGAAGCGCTCATCCTGTCGCTGGCGCTACGCGAAGACGGGGGGCGTGGCTTGACAGCGCAAGTGCCCGCGTCATGGAAGGACCGATGGCCTTTGACATGATTCCGCCCGATGCGGCGTACGATTTCCTCGATGAAAATGGTTGGCACGACGCTCTGATCGAGCCGGTCGCGGGCGATGCGTCGTTCCGCCGCTATTTTCGGGTGCGCGATGGCGAGCGCGTGGCGATCCTGATGGACGCGCCGCCGCCGCACGAAGACCCGCGTCCGTACATCTCGATCGCGCGCTGGTTGGGCGAGCGGGGCTTTCGCGCGCCGACGATCCATGCCGAAGACTTGTCGCATGGCTTGGTCCTGATCGAGGACTTTGGCGATGCGCGGATGCGCGAGACCGTCGATGCCGAACCGGCGCGAGAGGATGCGCTCTATGCGCAGGCGATCGACCTGCTGGTGGCGCTCCGCGCGCATCCCGCCGCGGCGGTCGATCCGTATGACCGTGCGACCTGCCAGCGCGAGGCCGGGCTCATGACCGAATGGTATTGTCCGGCGATCGGACTCGACGTCGATCTCGCAGGTTATGAGGCGGCGTGGGACGCGGTCCTCGAAGGCGTGGACAGCGTGCGCGATGTGATGGTGCTGCGTGATTATCATGCGGAAAACATCATGCTGCTGGACGATGGTGCGATCGGTCTGCTCGATTTTCAGGACGCGCTGGCGGGGCATCCCGCTTACGACCTGGTGTCGCTGTTGCAGGACGCGCGGCGCGATGTGCCCGAGGGCGTCGAGACGGCGATGCTGGATCGCTATCGCACCGCGACCGGAGAGGGGGACGCGTTTACCGCCGCCTATCATGTGCTGGGCGCGCAGCGGAATGCGAAGATCATCGGTATCTTCACCCGGCTTTGGCGGCGCGACGGCAAGCCGCGCTATCCGACCCTGTGCCCGCGCGTCTGGGGATATCTGGAACGCGATCTGGCGCATCCGGCGCTCGGTCGCGTAAAGGCCTGGTTCGACGCCAATATTCCCGCCGACATGCGCGGCGATCCGATGGCGATTGCCGCGAAATGATCCGTCGCCTGCGCCCCAATCCGAAGGTCCCGGTGCCCGAAACCGCGATGGTGATGGCGGCGGGGCTGGGCAAGCGGATGCGCCCGCTGACCGCGACCCGGCCCAAGCCGCTGGTCGAAGTGGCGGGCAAGGCGCTGATCGACCATGTGTTCGACCGGCTGCGCGGTGCGGGGGTGAAACGTGCGATCGTCAACGTCCATTATCTGGCCGACGCGATGGAAGCGCATCTGAAGGCGCGGGTGAAGGACATCGATGTCGTCGTCTCCGACGAACGCGCGCAATTGATGGAAACGGGCGGCGGACTGGTCCAGGCACGCGAGATGATCGGCGACCGGCCGTTCCTGTGCGTCAACAGCGACAATTTGTGGGTGGACGGACCGATCGACGCGATCGTGCAACTGGCGCAGCATTGGGACGATCAGGCGATGGACGCGCTGTTGCTGTTGGTGCCCCACGCGCGCGCGCATTGTCATGGCGGGCAGGGCGATTTCCACCTCGACGCGCATGGCCGGATCGTCAAGCGCCGCGCGCCCGGACGGCTCGCGCCATTCGTGTTCACCGGCGTTCAGATATTGTCGCCGCGGGTGATCGCGGACTGGCCAGAGGGGCCGTTCTCCACCAATTTGTTCTGGCAGCGCGCGATCGACGCCGGCCGCGCATACGGCGTCGCGCATAGCGGCCTGTGGTTCGACGTCGGGTCGCCGCCCGCGATCAAAGCGACCGAGGCGATGCTGGCCGATGGGTGAACGCAGGCATCCTGCGCTCTACACCATTCCGAGCCACCGGGCGTTCGGCGACGCGCTGGCGAACGGCCTGATCCGACGCTTCGGCAGCGACCCGATGGCGCTGGCCCGCGGTCTGGTACTGCTGCCCAACAACCGCGCGCGGCGCAGCATCAGCGATGCGTTCGTGCGTGCGAGCGGGGGTGGGTTGTTGCTGCCGCGGCTGGTGGCGATCGGCGATCCCGAACTGGATGAAAGCGTCGGCTCTTTGCTCGATGCGGCGGACGATGTCGACCCGGTGCCGCCCGCGGTCGATCCGCTTCAGCGACGGATGATCCTGGCGCGGCTGGTGAGCGAAGCGCGTGTGCGATCGGGCACCCCGGTCGATGCGGGCGAAGCGGTGCGGCTGGCGGGCGACCTGGCGCGCACGCTCGACCAGTTGCTGGCCGAGGAAGTCGCGCCTGACCGACTGCGTGAGATCGAGCTGACCCCGGAATTGTCCGAACATTGGCAGCGTGCGCTAGAGTTGTTCGGTATCGTGCTGGATGCGTGGCCGCGCGAACTCAAGCGGCTGGGACGGATCGATCTCGCCACCCGGCGCTCGCGGTTGCTGGCAAAGGTCGCGCAGCGTTGGCGTGAGACACCGCCTGCGGGTTTCGTCTGCGCCGCAGGGATCGCAACCTCTTCGCCTGCAGTGGCCAAATTGCTGCGCAGCATTTCAGAGCTGCGCGACGGCATGGTCATGCTGCCCGGTCTGTCGATCGAGATGCCCGACGATCAATGGGAGGCGCTGGGGCCACACGCGCCGGACCCGGTTTCAGGGTTTGCCAAGCGGTCGATCGAAACGCACGCACAGTTCCATATGAAGCTGCTGCTCGACCGGATGGGCGTGGCGCGGGGCGAGTTCAAACGCTGGCGCGACGGCAGCGAGCATGACGCGCCGCCTGCGCGTGGGCGGGCCATCGCCAATGCACTGGCACCCGCCGAATTCACCCATCATTGGACCGACCTGCCATCGGGTGAGCGTCAGTTGAAGGACGTATCGGTGGTCGAGGCGCCGACGCCTGCCGCCGAAGCCCAGACGATTGCCATCGCGCTTCGCGAGGCATTGGAGACGCCCGGGCGAACCGCGGCGCTGGTGACGCCCGACCGGGCGCTCGCAAGGCGGGTGGCGGCCCACTGCGCGCGCTGGGGACTGACGATCGACGATTCCGCAGGGCAGCCGCTATCGGCATTGCCGCCGGGCACGCTGTTGCTGGCCATCGCCGAGGCAGCAGCGCAGCGATTTTCGCCCCTCGCGTTGCTGACGTTGCTCAAACACCCACTGGTCATGGCGGGCGAGCGACGCCCTGCGTGGTTGGAAGGGGTCCGCGCACTAGACCGCGTATTGCGCGGGCCGCGTCCGGCAGCGGGCTTGCGCGCGATCGACCGGCATCTGGCGGAGGGCGATGCGCGTACGCTGGGGTTGCGACAGGCGGCGTCGGGCTGGTGGCGCGATGCGCGCGAATTGCTGGCGCCGATCGAGGCGGCAGTCGCGCGGGGGCCGCAACCGCTCCCCGATCTGATCGCGATGCTGCGCGAGGCGGCGAGTGCGCTGGCCGGGGATGCGGTCTGGGCGCGACCCGAAGGACGGTCGGCGGCGGAACTGATCGACGCGCTCGAGACCGAGGGGGCACATGGCCCGTCGTTGGTCGATCCCGCCAGCCTGCCCTCGATGTTGCGAACCCTGATGGACGAGCTCGCGGTGCGCCCGCCGCAAGGTGGGCATCCCCGGCTGGCCATCTATGGTTTGCTCGAAGCACGGTTGCAGACCGCCGACCGGATGATCCTGGGCGGATTGAACGAAGGGGTGTGGCCGCCGCTCGCCGCGCCCGATCCCTGGCTTGCACCGCGCATCCGCAGCGAGCTTGGCTTGCCGGGGCTTGAGCGGCGCATCGGGCTGTCGGCGCATGATTTTGCGGGCGCGCTTGGCGCACCCGAAGTGATGCTGACGCGGGCGCGCCGCGATTCGACCGCGCCGACGATTGCGTCGCGCTTCTTGTTGCGGCTGACCGCGCTATCGGGCGGATTGAAACGGGCAGGCGATGTCGAAAACTGGGCGGCGGCGATCGATCGCGCGGCGGAGCATATCCCCGCCGACCGCCCCGCGCCGGTGCCGCCTGCGATGTTGCGCCCCAAAAAGATTTCGGTGACCGAAGTCGATCGGTTGAAGGCCGATCCCTACGCCTTCTACGCCCGCCGCATCCTTGGCCTGATGTCGCTTGATCCCGTCGACGCCGATCCCAGCCCGGCGTGGCGCGGGACGGCGGTGCATGACGTACTGGAGCATTGGGCGCGCGAAGATGGCTGCGATCCGGCCAAGCTGCGTCCCCGCGCGCTGGCAATGCTGCATGATGAGCGCACTCACCCGATGCTGCGGGCGTTATGGGCACCGCGCCTGTTCGAGGCGATCGACTGGATCGCGACCAGGATCGTCGAACAGGAAGGCGAGGGGCGCGTCGTGCTGGATGTCGAGCGCGAAGGCGTGATCCCGATCGCGGGCGTGGAACTGCGCGGGAAGTATGACCGGATCGACCGGATGCCCGACGGCACGCTCGCCGTCGTCGATTACAAGACTGGACAAGCGCCGTCGCCAAAGGCCGCAAAGGCGGGATTCACGCTGCAGCTCGGGCTGCTCGGACTGATTGCCGAGCGCGGCGGGTTTGTGCCCGTCACCGGAAAAGTGGCCGCGTTCGAATATTGGTCGCTTGCCAAGCACAAGGACGGTTTCGGAAGGATCGTCTCTCCGGTCGATCCCGCGGGCAAATACGACAAGCTGCTGCCGCACGAATTCATTCCCACCGCGACCGAGCATTTCGCCGACGCGGTCGGTCGCTGGTTGACGGGCAGCGAAGCGTTCACCGCCAAGCTGAAGCCCGAATATGCGCCCTGGTCCGACTACGACCAGTTGATGCGCCGCGACGAATGGTATGGCCGTGACTGACGCCCATAAGCCGACAAGGCCGCTCCCCACGCTGATCGGCAATCAGGCCGCCGCCAGCGATCCCGCGTCGCACGTCTGGCTCGCGGCTTCGGCGGGTACGGGCAAGACGCAGGTGCTGTCGGCGCGCGTCTATCGCCTGCTCCTGCGCGGGGTGGATCCGGGTGCGATCCTGTGCGTGACCTTCACCAAAGCGGGCGCGGCGGAAATGGCCGACCGGATCAACGACCGGCTGGCGCGCTGGGTAAGGATGGCCGAGCGCGATTTGAAGGCCGATCTGATCGCGCTGGGCGAAGACCCCGAACCCGCGATGCTGGCACGCGCGCGGACGCTGTTCGCGAGGGTGCTGGACGCACCGGGCGGGGGCATCCGCATCCAGACGATCCATGGCTTTTGTCAGACGCTGCTTTCGTCCTTCCCGATGGAGGCGGGGCTTGTCCCCGGTTTCCGCCCGCTTGAGGCGCGCGAGGAAGCGGTGATGGCGCGCGAGGCGCTGGCCGCGATGCTGGTCGATGAAGCGGCGATCGGACGCACGACCAATGCCGACGCGATCGGCGCGCTGAGCCTGCGATTGGGGGAGGGGGCGGCAGAAGCCTTCCTGCTGGCTTGCGCCCGTGCCCCCGACGCGATGGCCGCGCTGCCGAGCGGTATCCGGCCATTCCTTCGCCGCGCGCTCGACTTGCCATCCGGCGATGTCGAGGCGGCGCTCGCGGCGGCGTGCGCAGACGATGTGTTCGATACGGCGTCGCTACGGCGGATTGCCGATGCCAACCACATTTGGGGCACTGCGACGGGAGCAGCCCATGCCGAGATCGCGGCGCGCTGGTTCGCCGCCTCGTCGGAAGACCGTGCCGTGATGATCGACGACGTGCGCGGCATCGCTCACACGGCAAAAGGCGAAGCGCGCAAATATTCGCCGAAACTGGTCGCCGCCGATCCCGACTATGCCGAACTTGCGGGCGATCTGGGCGACGCCTGTGCCAAGCTGGCCTCGATCCGCGCCCGCGCGGGGTTCGCTGACCTGCTCGCGCAGGCGCTGGCGGCGGGGCGTGCCTATGCCGACAGCTATGGCCAGGCCAAACGCCGCGCAGGCGCGGTCGATTTCGGCGACCTGATCCGTGAAGCGGTGAAACTGCTCACGCAGCCCGGCATCGGCGAATGGGTGCGGTTCAAGCTTGATCAGGTCACCGACCATGTCCTGATCGACGAAGCGCAGGACACCAATCTCGACCAGTGGATGATCGTGGCGGCCATGGCCGATGAGTATTTCGCAGGCGAGGGCGCGCGTGGTGATCGCCACCGTACGCTGTTTACGGTGGGCGATTACAAACAGGCGATCTTCGGCTTTCAGGGCACCGACCCGCTCTTTTACGACGCCGCGCACCAGAGGTTCGTGCGGATGTCGGAGGCGGTGCCGATCGAGGCGGAGATGCCGCGGCTTTCTACGCTGTCGCTGACGCACAGCTTTCGTTCGACTCGCCCGATCCTCGAATTCGTGGATGCCGCCGTCGCGGCGATGCCCGAGGGCGGGATGGGCAGCTATTCGGACGCCCAGGTCCACGCGAGCGAGGTGAAGGGGCCGGGCAGTGTGACGCTCTGGACGCCGACCATGCCGATCGCGGCTGATCCGGAGGACGAAGAGGGCTGGGTCGACGATGCCGTTCGCGCGCATGCCAAACGCATCGCGCGGCATATCCGCGGCCTGATCGATGGCGGCGCGGTGCTGGGCGCGAAGGGCAGGGCACTGGCGCCGGGCGATATCATGGTGCTGGTCAAACGGCGCGGCGAACTCGCCTCGCTGATCGTCGCGCGGCTCTATGCGGAGGGTGTGCCGGTCGCAGGGGTCGATCGGTTGCGATTGAACGCGCCGCTCGCGGTGCAGGATCTGCTGGCGGCGGTACGCTTTGCGCTCCAGCCAGAGGATGACCTGAGCCTTGCGAGCCTGCTGGTCTCCCCGCTGATCGGCTGGACGCAGGACGAACTGATGCTGGCCGCACCACGCGCGCGCGGAAGTCTCTGGCGGCATTTGCGCCAGACGCAGCCGCCCGAACGGCTCGCACCCTTGCACGCCATCCTCAACCGCGCCGATTTCGACACGCCCTATGTTTTTCTCGAGGCGATGTTGTCGGGCGATCTTGATGGACGGCGCAAATTGCTCGAACGGCTGGGCGAGGAAGCACGCGATCCGATCGAGGAATTGCTGAGCGCCGCGCTGAATTTCGAAAAGCTGGCGACGCCTTCGCTGCAACGCTTCCTCGACTGGTTCGACCGCGGTGAGGTGGAGATCAAGCGCGATCCTTCGCAAGGGGCCGACGCGGTGCGGGTGATGACCGCGCATGGGGCAAAGGGATTGCAGGCGCCGCTCGTCATCCTGGCCGACGCGACTATTGATCCGGACAATACGGAGCGCGCTGTCCTTGCTTGGAAGCCCGCGGATTTTGAGGGGCCAGCTTTCCCGATTTTTCGCCCGCGCGGTGGAGAGAAATCCGAGGCGCTGGAAGTGCTGGTAGCCGAGGCCGAACGACGCGAGTTAGAGGAACACTGGCGGCTATTTTATGTGGCAACCACTCGGGCTGAAGAGCAGCTTGTTGTCAGTGGATGGCTTACTCCGAGGCAGGACGGCAAGATTCCCGAGCGAAGCTGGTACGCCGTGGCGGCGGCGGGCTTCGACGGGCTTGGCATTACGAAGCCCGAGGAACCCGACACCCGGACTTTCGAAGGGACGGCACCCCAACCGGCTATGTCGCGACGTTTGGCGGAAAGGCCGGCGCAGATCGATGCCTCCGCGTTGCCCGACTGGCTGCGTCAGGCTGCGCCGCAGGAAGCTCGCCCGCCGCGGCCGCTGGCACCCTCGGCGATAACCGAAGACATGGTCAGCGATCCGCCCCCCGGCCCCGCGATGCGCGCGGCGGCGGAGCGCGGACGCTTGCTCCACCGCTTGTTCGAGCGGCTACCGGCCGTGTCCGCCCCCGACCGTCGCGATGTCGCGGTCCGCTGGCTGGAGCGCGCGTGCGGGGTGGAGGATGCGGTTGTCCGAAGCGCACTGGCCAATGATGCGCTGGCTGTGATTGAAGACCCGCGTTTCGCCGATCTGTTCGGCCCCGATGCGTTGGCCGAAGCGCCGATCGCCGCGGTGGTCGACGGGCTGGTCGTGGCCGGCACGGTCGATCGCCTGTTGGTCGAAGACGCTCGCGTCCGCGTGGTCGATTTCAAGACGATGCGCCGCGCACCGTCTTCGCAGGACGCGGTGCCCGACGCGCATATTCGCCAGATGGCGGCCTATGTCGCGGCGTTGCAGGTGGTGTTTCCGGGGCGGGTGGTGGAGGCCGCGTTGCTCTACACCGCTGGCCCCAGCCTGTTCGTGATCCCCTCCGACCGCCTCACCGCCGCGAAGCCGGGCTTCGCGCCCGTGGAGCAAAGCTTGCCCGATAATGGTTGAGACCGGCGACCGCGCTCCATAGATATATTCCAACCCCTTATTCCAGGAGATTACCCCATGGCCACCAAGGCGATCAGCGATACGAGCTTCGACACCGACGTCATCAATGCCGACAAGCCCGTGCTCGTCGATTTCTGGGCGGAATGGTGCGGCCCGTGCAAGATGATCGGCCCGAGCCTTGAGGAATTGTCCGAGGAATTGGGCGAACGGGTGACGATCACCAAGATCAATATCGACGAAAATCCCGACGCACCCGGCAAATACGGCGTGCGCGGTATTCCGACGATGATCTTGTTCAAGAACGGCCAGCCCGCCGCGACCAAGGTCGGGGCCGCGCCCAAGAGCCAGCTCAAGGCATGGCTTGAGAGCGAGCTTTAAGGCCGGATGAGGCACTCACCCCGGAGCGGTCCGGGGTGAGCATGACCATCAATCCGCTTTTTTGAGGTGCCGTCGTCCAAGCAATTCGGCGATCTGCACCGCGTTCAGCGCCGCGCCTTTCCGCAGATTGTCGGACACGCACCATAGTGCTAGCCCGTTCTCCACGGTCGAATCGTCGCGAACCCGGCTGACGAAAGTCGCATATTCGCCGACGCACTCGACGGGCGTGACGTAACCGCCATCCTCGCGCTTATCGATCAGCATGATGCCGGGGGCCTCGCGCAGGATCTTCTGTGCGTCCTCAGCCGACAGCTCGTTTTCCATTTCGATGTTGATCGCTTCCGAATGCCCGACGAACACCGGCACGCGGACGCAGGTCGCGACGACCTTGATCTTCGCACCCAGGATTTTCTTCGTTTCGACCACCATCTTCCATTCTTCCTTGGTCGATCCGTCGTCCAGGAAGCTGTCGATGTGCGGGATCACGTTGAATGCGATCTGCTTGGTGAATTTGGTAGGGAGCGCGGGGTCGCCCACGAAGATGTTGCGCGACTGTTCGAACAGTTCGTCCATCCCCTGCTTGCCTGCGCCGGACACCGATTGATAGGTCGCGACGACGACGCGTTTGATCGTCGCGGCGTCGTGGATGGGCTTCAGCGCGACCACCATCTGCGCGGTCGAGCAATTGGGGTTGGCGATGATGTTGCGCGCCTTGTACCCGTCGATCGCTTCCGGATTCACCTCAGGCACGATCAGCGGCACGTCCGGGTCCATCCGGTAGAGCGACGAATTGTCGATCACCGTGCAGCCCGCAGCGGCGAAGCGCGGCGCGTGGACCTTGGTCGCCTCTGACCCGATTGCGAACAGCGCCATGTCCCATCCGGTGGGATCGAAATGCTCGATATTCTGGATTTTATACTTGCGGCCGGTTTCGCCGAAATCGACTTCCTCGCCGGTCGAGCGCGAAGACGCGAGCACCGCCAGTTCAGCAATCGGAAATTCGCGCTCGGCCAGAATGTTGAGCATTTCGCGCCCGACATTGCCCGTGGCACCCGCGACGACGACCCGATAACCCATGATGCGCTCCGATGTGATTTGAGGGTGGCGCTAGGCGCGATGCGGCGCACAAGCAAGCAAGGGGTGTTTTGGGTGAAGCAAAGCTCAAGTTCGTCCCCGTGCCGGGGAGGATTTTTCTAGCTCGCTTCGGCTGGCCGGGTCGTCCACCCCAGTCTTGGGATCGCTATCGACCGCTTGCCCGCCAGATCAGTCCGCGTGACGATCAACTCGCGGCCTTCGATATAGCTGATCAGTCGCCGCGCGCGGCCCAGCGAACTCGTTCCGTACACCGCTGCGATCTCCGCATCGGTCGGCGTCGGCTCGCATTCCTTGGCAGCGCGCGCGACCAGCAAGAAGGGGCCGAGCATGTCGTCGGGCAATTCCTTGGCCACATCGAATGCAGGCGCCCATTCGTCGTCGATCCCGTCGATGATGCCGGCACGCGCCGCCGACAGACGCCGCACGAACTTGGCGAGGTCCAGGGGTGGGCGGGCGAGGCCCTGCATCCGGCAGCGGACCTGGAAATCCTGAAACAGAACCGCGCTCTGCCGCATCGCCGAATCCGGTTCCTCGACGATCGCGCGCATCACGTCGGCGACGATCGGTTCGGCGTCCATCGCATCGAACAATTCCGGTGGCGGCGCCGTCGCGTCTTCGGGCGGTCGGATGTCGGACAGCAACTCCTCCACCGGTTTCGGCGGCGGCGGGGGCGGCACGTACAGCGGCGTGGTGTCGGCGATCGGCGCGAGCAGCATATCCTTGAAGTCGCCGTCGGGGGCTTGAGGAAGCGGCACTAGCTTGGGGCTGCCGCTACGCGCTGACGTCTCCACCGTGCCGATCGTCACGCCGATCGGTCGGCGCGACACGGCGGGGCCGAGCGCGAGGAACGTGCCCCTCTGCAAATCGCGGATTTGTTCGGCCTGCCGCCGCTCCATGCCCAGCAGATCGGCGGCGCGTGCCATGTCGATGTCAAGGAAGGTGCGCCCCATCAGGAAGTTGGACGCCTCCGCCGCGACATTCTTCGCCAGCTTCGCCAGACGCTGCGTGGCGATCACGCCCGCCAGCCCGCGCTTGCGGCCGCGGCACATCAGATTGGTCATCGCAGACAGCGATGCGCGGCGCACCTCTTCCGCAACTTCGCCGCCCGATGCAGGGGCGAACAATTGCGCCTCGTCCACCACCACCAGCGCCGGATACCAATGCTCGCGCGGCGCATCGAACAGCGCCGACAGGAACACCGCCGCACAGCGCATCTGGCCCTCGGCTTCGAGCCCCTCGAGACTGAGCACGACCGATGCGCGATGCTCGCGGATGCGGCGCGCGAAGGCGACGATCTCACGCTCGGAATAATCGACCGCGTCGATCGAGACATGGCCGTAGGCATCCGACAGCGTGACGAAATCACCTTCTGGGTCGATAATCACTTGCTGCACGCGGCCGGCGCTTTTCTCCAGCAGGCGGCGCAGCAGATGCGATTTGCCCGACCCTGAATTGCCCTGGACGAGCAAGCGGGTCGCGAGCAATTCCTCCAGGTCCATCGCCACCATCCGCCCGGCGGAATCGACCCCCATGTCCACTTGCACCGTCATCGGGTGAGCCTGTGCCGGATGGGGGGTGGCGGGCGCAAGGGGGCGACCGCGACTTTCGCTTCGATCAGCTTCGGTAATCGGCGTTGATCGAGATGTAGCCGTGGGTCAGGTCGCAAGTCCAGACTGTCGCGCGACCCTCTCCCAGGCCGAGATCGACGCCGATGTCGATCTCGCTGCCTTTCAGATGCGCGGCGACTGGCGCTTCGTCATATCCCTCGACCGCCAAGCCGTTCCTCGCGACCTGCGTCGCGCCGAAGCGGATACACAATTTGTCGCGGTCGGCGGGCTCGCCTGCCTTGCCGACGGCCATTACCACGCGCCCCCAATTGGCGTCTTCGCCAGCGATCGCGGTCTTCACCAGTGGTGAATTGGCGATCGACAGGCCAATCCGCCGTGCGCTTCCGTCATCCTCCGCGCCCTCGACGTCGATGCGGATGAATTTGGTCGCGCCTTCGCCGTCGCGCACCACCAGATGCGCGAGTTGCAGGCACAAATCGGCCATCGCTGCGCGAAACGCATCCGCGCCGATGCTGTCGGCATCGACGATCGGCGCGTTCCCTGCTTTGCCCGTCGCGAACGCCAGCACCGTGTCGCTGGTCGATGTGTCGCTATCGACCGTGATGCACGAAAAGCTGGCGCGGTTGGCATCGGCCAGCGCGCCGTGCAGGATCGTCGGATCGACGGCGCAATCGGTGAAGACGAACCCCAGCATCGTCGCCATGTCGGGCGCGATCATGCCCGAACCCTTGACGATGCCGACAAGTTGCACGGTGCGCCCGTCGACCACCGCAGTCGTCACCGCGGCCTTGGCGAAGGTATCGGTGGTCGTGATCGCCGCCGCCGCTTCTTCCCACCCACACGGATCGGCGGCAAAGGCGGCGTTCAGCCCGGCAACCGATTTGTCGAGGGGGAGAGGGACGCCGATCACCCCGGTCGAGGCGACGAACACATCTGACGGCTTGCAATCGAGGTGGCGTGCCACCCCGGCGACCAGCCCCTCTACCGCCTCGCGCCCGCGATCGCCGGTGAAAGCGTTGGAATTCCCCGCATTGACCACCAACGCGCGCGCTTCGCCCAGAACCAATGCCTTGCGGCACCATTCGACTTCGGGGGATGCGCATTTGCTCTGCGTCGTCACGCCCGCAACCGTCGTTCCCGGCGACAGCTCGACATAGGTGAGGTCGCAGCGGTCCCATTGCTTGTAAGCCGCCCGCGCGATCCTCAGCGTGACGCCATCGACTCGCGGCAGGGCAGGAAAATGCTCGGGGGCCAGTGGCGAACGCGCAATCGACATCGATGAGTTCCTCAGTTCGGGATCGCGCCTTCGCGCAAACCGCGTGTCCGTGCAATCACAGTCCTTCGCCGCCCACCCAATGCGCGTTCGACAAGCGGCGGGCGAGCGCCCAGGTCTGTTGCCGGATATCGGGCACCGCGACGATTTCCCAGAACGCGCCGCGTGTCATCGGCCCCAGCGCATAGAGCCAGTCATTGGGCTGGCCAGTCGCAGCAATCGTCCGCGCCTGATTGTCGACGTCGATCCCGATCCGGTGCGCGTCGGCGCGGATCAGCCCGCGTGCGGTCAGGTCGCGAAGCAGTGGATCGGTCGTGCGGTCCAGGTCGCCGAGCGGCCCGGTACAGTTGATGATCCTCTGGACGACCAGCGTTTCGGCCTTGTCGTGCCCGCGCGGACGCCATTCGACCGCCACGCCATCGTCGTGCTCGCGCGCATCCATCGTCTTGCCCGACACGATGGTCAGCCGTCCGTTCGCGCGCAACGCTTCGATCCGGGCCGCCACTTCCGGCGCAAGCCGGTGGCGATGCACGTCCCACCACGGGCGCAGGTGACGCAGAAAGCGGCTGCGCTCGGCTTCGCTGGCATTGCCCCACATGAATTGGGTGAAGGGGCGGAGTTCATCGACCGCATTGCGCCAGCCGATGGCGGCGGAGCGCTGGCGAAGCGAGCCGACCAGTTCGGACGCCACCGTCTCCGGTCGCTCGGCGATCCGCTCCCAGCTTGCGCCCGGTGCTTCGTGCGCGCGTGGCAGCAGTCCCCGCCGCGACAAGGCGATGATTCGTCCGCGAAACCCTGCGGCGTCCAGGCTAAGCGCGGAATCGATCATCGTCAGCCCGGTGCCGATTATGAGCACGGCGTCTTCATCCGATAGACCATCGGTGACATCGGCTGCCCAGGGATCGCCGAAATAACGCGGCGGCGTGAGCGCATCGGGATCGATCCCCGGAGGCGTGTGCGGTGGCAAATTGCCCACTGCCAACACCGCTGCGTCGGCATCGATCGATTGTCCGTCAGCCAGCGAAATCCGCGCACCGCCGCCGCTGTGATCGACTTGCGTCACCTCGCCGCGCACGATGTTCAGCCGCCCGCCACAATTCGCCACCGCGTCGTCGAGCATTGCTTTCAGATAGCGTCCGAACGTCTTGCGCGGCGCGAATTGTCGTGCGGCATCGGCAACGCCTTCCTTCTCCAACCAGCGGACGAAATGGCCGGGATCGTCTGGCAGCGCGCTCATGTTCCCGGCGCGCACGTTCAGAATATGGTCGGGCCGCGCCGCGCCGTAGGCCAGGCCCAAGCCCGGCGTTTCGGCGCGCTCGATCAGCGTCGCGCGCGGGCCGTCGTGGCGGAGCAGGTTGATCGCCTGAAGTGTGCCCGAAAAGCCCGCCCCCACGATCGCGACATGATGGGTCATGCAGTCGCTACGAACTCAGATTTCATATTCGAGCTGCCATTGCGGCTCCTCAAACGCCGGGCGTTGCTGCGAGAATGCGGGCTGGCGAGCCTTCATGCGTCCGTAGAGGCGCTTGACCGTCTCGCTCGCGGTGCGTTCGAAAAGTGCGGGGACGACGGCATGAACGACGCAAGCGAGGCCGCCGACCAGCATTTCCGCGCCGAATCGCCCAGCGGTGGTGGCGTGCTCGACATAGGTTTCGCCGATGCTGCGGGGGTGCTTGCGGAACAGGCGGTCGATCATCGGGTCGTGCTCGGGATGGGAAGGATCATGCGCCGGACGATGGCGCGCGCGGGCGGGGCTGGCAAGCTCAACCCAGCTCCCTTTCCATCCATTCGGTGGCAAAGGCGACGAAGCCGGGGCCGTCGAGCAGTTCCGCCGTGCAATTGCCGACCGGGCCGGTCCGCGCATGGCCGTTGCCCACGAAATCGCGCAGAATCTGCGCGAAATAGTCGCCGCCCGGCCAGACCGCGATGCCATCGCTGTCGTCCAGGCTGTCGATCGTCAACGGCCCGGTGTCGGCGCGGAAGTAATCGCGGCGCACGCGACGTTTTACCGGCAGGTCGGCCAGATACTCGGCATAATGCGTCACCGTCACCGTATCGGGCGACGCGCCCAGTCGCAGCACCTGACCGCGCTTCGCCACGAACCGCTCCAGCGGTGATCCCGGCCCGTAATAATCGTGCAGAGGCACCGGCGACAGCAGGGCAGGGGCATCCGGCCCGATGGCCGCGAAACGCGACGCGGGATGATCGCTGACGCCATTTCCTGCGCGGCGGCGAAAGATTTCGGCAAGCATGCCGTTTTCGGGATCGGCAGGCGTAGTCAGCGGGTCGAACGGCACGTCGCCCATTTCCGCGACCATCATCAGCATCGTGCCGCCGGGCGCAATCGCGTCCAGCAGCGCGTCGATCAGCGTATCCGCGCCACCGTCGATCGCGCCGATCGATCGCAACCCGGCATGGACCATTAGCGGTCGATCGCTGGGCAGGTTCAGCGCCTTCAGTTGCGCGGTCAGGGTCTGGCGGTCGTGCATCGGGAACCTGTGGTGCCGGTTGCAGGAGTCGAACCCGCGACCTTCGGTTTACAAAACCGCTGCTCTACCAACTGAGCTAAACCGGCACTGGGTGCGCCTATTGCGTCAGACGATGCCAAAGGTCCAGCCCTCGGTTGCGGCGATTTCGGGGGTGAGCGCGCGGGGGTTCCATAAATCGGGGCGGTCGGCATTGGCGCGTAGCCAGGCGGCGGTCAGGATCGCGTCGCTCCGGTGATCGTCGATCGGGCCTGAGCCACCGATCGCCGCGCTGCCGAGTTGTGCCAGCGCGATATCGAGTTCGACATGGGTACGAATCTTGGTGCGGCCCTTCGCGCGGCCCGCGGCGATGGCGGCCAGGCTGGTGTAGATTTCGACGATCACCGATCCGCGATCGGACAGCGGATCGAATGGCCAGACCGGCACATGCCCGCCCAGCCGGTGGAGAACGCGCATTCCCGTCAGGCTCGATTTTCCGACCTGTGCCGCGCCCACGAGGTTGAGGTTGCTATAGGGGTTGAGGCCCTGTTCGCGCTGCGCCTGTTCGGTTACGCGCAGCCGCCCGCGCCCCTCGAACTGCGCGCCCTTGCGGTTGCCGTGGCGACGAAAATGCTCTGCGGCTGGAGGGTGATCGACGAAATCGCAGGTGGAGAGATGCGGATTGGCGTCGCACATTGCATCGACCAGCGCCCACAACGCGCGGGCGTCGGCAGGGCTCTCGGACCAGCCGGGGAAGAACGCGCCGCGATCGACGAAGGGGAGCGCGGTGCCGAGGTCGAGGCCGACGAGCGTGTCGGGGGGCATGTCGCTGCGCAGCCAGTCGAGGACCTCGGCGCGCGACCAGCGGTGGGCGGGGCGAACGAGTTCTGGTGCGGCGGCGCCGGGCGCGCACAGGGCGAGCGCGAGGCCGCGGTGGCGCTCGCCCTTTGCGCCGGACCAATCGATGGCCGCGTAATGGGCGAAGCGCGGCACTAATCCCTCCCCCGACGGGGCAATATCACGGCATCGCTTTCAACACGTCGCTCGCAAACTTCGCGATGTCGAACCGCGCGCCTGTCGGGTCTTCGCCCCGGCGAACCACGACGATCCGGCGCGACGGGATCACCATGATATACTGGCCACGATTGCCCTGAGCGGCATAGCTGCCCGCGGGCAGGCCCTGTTCGGGTCCGAACAACCACAATGTCGCGCCATAGCCGGGACCGCTGGCGGGCTGAGGTCCGCTGGGCGTCGTCATGTAGCGCATCCAGCCTTCGGGCAGCAGTCGCTTGCCCTGCCACACGCCGTCGTCCAGCCACAGCAACCCCAGCCGGGCGAAGTCACGCGGTGTCGACCACACCTGACTGGAGAGAATGTAATTGCCCTGCCAATCCTGCTCGGCGATTGTCGATCGCATGCCGATTGGCCCGAACAGTAATTCGCGCGCGAAATCGTCCTTCCCGACCTTCGACCTCAACGCGCGGATCGCGAGAAGCGTGTCGTTGTTGGCATAGCGAAACCGGCTGCCGGGTTTGACCGCCAGCGGCCACGCGACGGTTTCCTCCGTCACCGCAGTGCCGCCGAAATAGATCGCGTCGGTGCGGTTGCCCGCGGTGTCGCTGTGCAGCCCGCTCGCCATTCGCAGCAACTGGTCGAGCGTAATCCCCGCGCGCGGATCGCCCGGTGTCTGCCATTCCGGGACGGGCGCGGGTGCTTGAGGATCGAGCAGTCCCTTGTAAACGGCGGCACCGATCATCGTGCCCGCGATACTTTTGGCGACCGACCAAGTGCGATTGGGGACATCGGGACCGAAGCCGTCGGCATAGCGTTCCGACACGATCGCGCCGTTTGCGTCAAGGACCAGGACGGCGGTCGTGTTGCTGCCCTGGCCGTAGCTGCCGTCGAACGCCGCATCGGTAACGGGGGCCAACACGCGTGACGAGGGCATGATGCGCTCCGGATTGCCGACCGGCCAGGGGCGCTCGCGCAGCGGCCCGGTGCCCGCTCCGACGTTGCTGCGTGGCATGGTTGCGGTGCCGATCGGGGCGAGTACGCAGCCGTCCGCGGCCGCATCGCGCGCAAAACGCGGCGGCATGGCAGGGTCGTAGGGAACCGCGACCCTGGCATCGCTCACTTCCGCCTTCAACGCCGGCAGCAGCGCGTCGTAATCGGGATAGGTGCCGCGAAGCTCGTTCGCCTCGACGCTGGCAACGCTGCGCTTGCCGCCCGCGACCTCTGCACTGTTGAGCGCGCCGCACAGCATCAACGCCTTGTACCCCGCAGCGATCGCGCGGTCGTGGGCCGTCGGCTCGCGCGGCGTGGGGGTTTGCGCGGAGGCGGGGAGGGCGAGGGCGAACAATGCGGCGGCGAGCGCGGCGACGGGGTGGGTGCTTGGCATGGGCGAAGCTAAGCAGACGGGCCGTGGGATGGGAAGGGGGGCATGTGCTCCTGCGCAAGCAGGAGCGTTGGCAGGCGCGTCCACCGCTTGTGGCCAGGGCTACTGCTTTTGCAGGAGCAACGGCGAGCGGACAAAACGAAACCGGGCGTGACGACCGGATAAGGCCTCATCAAATCATTACTCCGCTTTGCCACCCCCCTTCGTCACCCCGGCCGAAGTGCCGGGGGCCACCGGGAGGCATGGTTTACGGCTTGAACCTCAAGCGGAATATGCGCGGCTTGGTGGACCCCGGCACTCCGGCCGGGGTGACCAAGTGCAATGTTTACTCCCCCTCTCCCCGCCGTTCGTCCCACCACGCCATGCGCTCGGCGATGCGTTTCTCCATCCCGCGATCGGTGGGGACGTAGAAGCTCTGCGGCGTCATTTCCTCCGGCCAGTAATTGTCGCCGCTGAACCCGCCCTCGGTGTCGTGGTCATATGTATAGCCGCTGCCATAGCCGATCTCCTTCATCAGCTTGGTCGGCGCGTTGAGGATGTTTTGCGGCGGCATCAGCGATCCGGTTTCCTTCGCGGTCCGGAATGCGGCCTTCTGCGCCTTGTACGCGGCATTCGATTTGGGGGCGGTGGCAAGGTAGAGGCAGGCTTGCACGATCGCCAGTTCGCCCTCCGGCGACCCCAGGAAATCATAGGCGTCCTTCGCGGCGAGGCACTGGACCAGCGCCTGCGGATCGGCCAGGCCGATATCTTCGCTCGCGAACCGCACCAACCGACGCAGCACGTAAAGCGGCTGTTCGCCCGCGGTCAGCATCCTTGCGAGGTAGTAGAGCGACGCCTGCGGGTCCGATCCACGCAGCGATTTGTGCAGCGCGGAGATCAGGTTGTAATGCCCCTCGCGATCCTTGTCGTACACCGCGACGCGGCGCTGGAGCAGCGCGGACAGGCCCGCGGGATCGAGCGGCGCGTCGAGCCCGACTGAAAACAACGTCTCGGCCTGGTTGAGCAAGAACCTTCCGTCGCCATCGGCACTGGCGATCAGCGCGGCGCGCGCAGGGCCGTCGAGCGGGAGCGGACGGCCTTCCGCTTGCTCCCCCCGTGCGATCAGCGTTTCGAGCGCCGTCGCATCGAGCCGGTGGAGGATCAATACCTGCGCGCGGCTGAGCAACGCAGCGTTCAACTCGAACGACGGATTCTCGGTCGTCGCGCCGACCAAGGTCACCGTGCCATCCTCGACGAAGGGCAGGAATCCGTCCTGCTGCGCGCGATTGAAGCGGTGGATCTCGTCCACGAACAGCAAGGTCTTCTTGCCGGTCCGCGCGTGTTCCTTGGCTTCGGCGAACACTTTCTTGAGGTCGGCGACGCCCGAGAACACCGCTGAAATCTGGGCATAGCGTAACCCCACCGCGTCGGCGAGCAACCGCGCGATCGTGGTCTTGCCCGTGCCCGGCGGTCCCCACAGGATGATCGAGGTCAGCTTGCCCGCCGCAACCATCCGCCCGATCGCGCCTTCGGCACCGGTCAGGTGCTCCTGACCGACAACTTCCCCCAGCACGCGCGGACGCAGTTGATCGGCGAGCGGGCCATCGATCGGCGTGTCGGGGGTGGGCGGCGGTTCGTGTCCCGCGAAGAGATCGGCCATGCGACGGTAGATAGGGGGCGTTCGGGCCGGTGCCAAATCCTCACCCGTTTACCCGGCACCTTGGCCGGGGTGACGAGGTAAATGCCGACAGGGTCGGTCGCCCCACCCTTGCCAAAACCTTCCTAGATATATCTTAGAGCCATCACGACTCGCACAGGATGAGATTTATGTTCGGAATGCATGGCAATGGCCGCGGGCATCGGCACTTTGGCGCGACCAGCGGTTCGCGGCGCTGGGGACCGTTCGAGGTGCGCTGGGAAATCGACGGCGACGCGGCATCCGGTCCGCGCGGTCGTGGGCGGCGGCGGATGTTCGACGGCGGAGAATTGCGGCTGGTGCTACTGAAGCTGATCGAGGACGCCCCGCGTCACGGATATGATCTGATTCGCGAGATTGAAACGCGGACCAGCGGCGGTTATGCGCCGTCGCCGGGCGTCGTCTATCCAACGCTGACGTTGCTCGACGATATGGGCCTGATCGCGGAAACACAGGCTGACGGTGCCAAGAAAGTCTATGGCATCACCCCCGACGGAACGGCGCATCTCGCCGAAAGGGTCGAGGAAGTCGAGGCGCTGATGGCCCGGCTCGCCTCATTGGGCGCGCATCGCGATCGTCACGAAGCGCGCCCCGTCCGCCGCGCGATGCATAATCTGAAGACCGTGCTCCATCACCGCATGGGCGAGGACGGCGACGACGCCGAGCGGTTGCACCAGATTGCGGCGATCCTCGACGAGGCGGCGCAGCGGATCGAGCGTCTGTGAGCGGTTTCACCGCGACTGCGGCGGTGCCGACGGCCAACGGCAGCCGGTATCTCCAGCAACTCTGCAAGCATTGGGCGCACACTCTGAGCGTGGAGTTCGATACGGAGCAAGGCCGGGTGGTGTTTCCGAAAGATGCCCGCGGGGCGGATTATTCAGGCGACGGCGTCGCAACGATGACCTCAGACGGCGATACGCTGACGGTGCGGATCGATGCGACGTCTGCGGAGCAGTTAGACGGATTGAAGGGCGTGCTCGAACGCCATCTTGACCGGTTTGCGTTTCGTGAAGCACCGCTCACGTTCGATTGGCGGTGACTTCATTACAAAGCGTCTTGCCAGCGCAGGCTGGCATCTCAAGCGGCCTGAGACCCCAGTTTTTGCTGGGGTGACGATTCCTCTCAGGGCTTCGCGATCCCCAAATACGCGTCAAGCACCGCCTGATTGATGCGGTCCCATACAAAGCCTTTCGCCTTGGCATGGCCGTTCGTGCCGAGCCGGTGGCGCACCTCGTCGTTCTCGCACAATTTCTGGATCGCGTCGGCATAAGCCTTCACGTCGCGCGGACCGACCAGGAAACCGGTTTCGCCTTCATCGACAAGGCCCACCGCACCGCTTGCGTGGGCCGCGACCACGGGCACGCCGCACGCCATCGCCTCCAGCGTGACGTTGCCGAAGGTTTCGGTCACCGATGGGTTGAAGAAGATATCCATCGACGCGACGGCACGGCCCAGATGGTCGCCGGTCTGGAAGCCCGCGAACACCGCATCGGGCACGCGCTCGGCAAACCAGTCGCGCGCAGGGCCGTCACCGATCACCAGGATTTTGTGGCGAACGCCGCGCGCCTTCAATTCGGCGGCGACTTCGGAAAAGATATCGAGCCCCTTTTCCAGCACCAGCCGACCCAGGAACGACACCGCGACCTCGTCGTCGGCGATGCCCAGCGAGCGTCGCCATTCCAGGCTGCGGCGCGCGGGCGTGAATCGGTCGTGATTCACGCCGCGCGACCAGATGCTGATCGGGGTCTCGACCCCCCATTCGCGTACCAATTCCTTCATCCCGCGTCCCGGCACGACGACGTGATCGACGCGGTTGTAGAAGCGCTTCGACAGATAGACTGCCAGCGGCTCCAGAAAGCCGATCCCGTAATAGCGCGGATAGGTTTCGAACCGCGTGTGGAGCGATGCCAGGCAGGGAATGCCATTATCGCGGGCGTAGCTGACCGCGCGGTGGCCAGTCACATCGGGGGCGGAGACATGGATGAGGTTGGGCTTGTACGCCGCAAGGTCGTCGCGAACGATCCGGGGAAGGCCCTTGCCCAGCCGATATTCGCCGCGTCCGGCGGGCAGGGCGAATGCGGGTACATCGACCAAGTCGCCGGTCGGCTCGAACGCGGGCTCGGCGATCGTCGGCGAATAGACGCGCAAGGTCACGCCCGCGTCGAGCAGGTGCCGCGCCAACATGTTGAGCGCCTGGTTCGCGCCGTCACGGACGTAATTATAGTTGCCGCTGAACATGGCTACGCGGAGGTCGGTCGGCTTCATGGGGCGCGGCCATAGCCGACGCGTTCGCGAAACGCCATCGGAACGAAGCGCGCGGGGCGGCATTGAGCGCAGCACCGAATCGAAAGGAAGCCGGGTCCGATGTCGAACAGTTATCGCAAGGGATCGAACGTATCGTGGAACTGGGGCAGCGGAACCGCCACGGGGAAGGTGGAAGAGCGGTTCGATCGCCGCGTCCAACGCACGTTGAAGGGCGCAAAGGTGGTCAAGAACGGCACCGCCGACAATCCCGCCTATCTGATCGAGCAGGACGACGGCATGAAGGTGCTAAAGCGAGGCTCCGAATTATCGTCCGCCTGACGCGTTCTCCGCGCGGCTGAACGCAGCCTGCCAATCGGGTTCAGTCTTCATAACCATTTCGGTCGTTACTCCAATGGCATGACCGACGAACCGGCATTAGAAACCGCCCCGACCGGGCAGGATGAGGACACGGCAAGGATCGCCCAGATCCTCGCCCAGACGTTCGATGCGGACAACCACGACACGCTGGATGCGGACATTACGCGATTGATGCTGGACCTGTCGGCGGAAATGGACCTCGACGACCTGTCTCGCAACGGTCAGGGTGGGGAACGGCTGAAAACATTAGTGAAGGCGGTGCTGATGGCACTGCGCGGGCGTGGACCAGTCAGCGGGTAAAGTTTGGAATTCCACCGTCAGTGCGAGCGTAGCGAAGCAATCCAGAGTCGAGCGTGTAACTGGTTTGCTTCGCTACGCTCGCGATGACGGGTCGAATCGCGCTTATTTACTGAGGAACAGCGCGATCCACACGGTGGCGACATCGGGATCGGTCCAGACCACCCGGTGACGGCAATGCGCGGGGATGAGCAGGTGATCGCCCGCGTTCAGCGAGATTTCTCCGCCATCCTCCAACCATAATCGCGCGGCGCCCGCAGCGATGTAGACCCACTCATCCTCGGATTGGTCGTAAGTTTCACCGTCCGGGGTTACGTGCCCGCGAGACTCGATGCGTTCGACGCGTACCCCGGGCCTGGCCAGCAGCGTGGAGACGGTTTCGCCGGTCTCGATCATGCCCAACCCAATGCCGTAGAGACGGGCTGCTTAGGCCGGAAGCAACCGCCGGTCGCCTGCCAGACGCATCATCGCCTTTTGCAGCTTCTCGAACGCCCGCACCTCGATCTGGCGGACACGCTCGCGCGAGACACCATAGACCTGCGACAGTTCCTCAAGCGTTTTGGGATCGTCGGTCAACCGGCGCTCGGTCAGGATATGGCGTTCGCGATCGTTCAGATCGTCCATCGCCTCGACCAGCATCCCGTGGCGGACATCGGCTTCCTGTTCCTCGGCGACGACCTGATCTTGCAGGGGCGCATCGTCCTGCAACCAGTCCTGCCACTGTCCTTCGCCATCCTCGCGCACGGATACGTTGAGCGACGTGTCGCCACCCATCGCCATTCGACGGTTCATGCTGGTGACTTCGGCCTCGGTCACGCCCAGGTCGGTTGCGATCTTGGAGAGATGCTCGGGACGCAGATCGCCATCCTCGAACGCGTCGAGTTTGGCCTTCATCCGGCGCAGGTTGAAGAACAGCTTCTTCTGCGCAGCGGTGGTGCCCATCTTCACCAGGCTCCACGAGCGCAGGATGAATTCCTGGATCGACGCGCGGATCCACCACATCGCGTAAGTGGCAAGACGGAAACCCCGATCGGGCTCGAACTTCTTCACGCCCTGCATCAGGCCGATATTGCCTTCCGAAATCAGCTCGCTGACGGGAAGGCCGTAGCCGCGATAGCCCATCGCGATCTTTGCCACGAGCCGCAGATGCGACGTCACCAACTGCGCGGCCGCATCGGGATCGCCATGCTCCTGAAACCGCTTTGCGAGCATATATTCCTGCTCGGGCGCCAGGATCGGGAATTTCTTGATCTCCGCCAGATAGCGGTTGAGGCTCGCCTCGTTACCGAGGGCGGGGATTGTTGCGGGGACGTTGCCGCTGGCCATGATCGTGTCTCCCTTGATTGGATGCGCGCCCTTCGCGGTCGCAGCACCGATAATTTAACCGTTAAGCTGCTTGAACAGTTCCTGCATGTCGTCGGGCATTTCGCTATCGAACGACAAAGCGTTACTTTGGATCGGATGAATGAACCCCAGCCGCGCCGCGTGCAAGGCCTGGCGCCGGAAACCGATCGTTTCCAGCATCTGGCGGTGGGACGGGCGGACTTTGCCGTAAACCGGGTCGCCGACCAAAGGATGCCCGATCGACGCCATATGTACGCGCACCTGATGCGTGCGCCCGGTTTCCAGCCGACATTCGACGAGCGCTGCGTCCTTCAACACTTTGGTCAGTGTCCAGTGCGTTACCGCACGCTTGCCGGATGCGACGATCGCCACTTTCTTGCGATTGTGCGGGCTTCGCGCGAGTGGCGCATCGATGCTGCCGCCGCCAATCAAGACGCGGCCAGACACGATCGCCTGATAGCGTCTGTCCACACTATGCGCCTTGAACTGTCGGGCGAGCCCTTCATGCGCGCGGTCGGTCTTTGCGACCACCAGCAGGCCCGACGTATCCTTGTCGATCCGGTGAACGATGCCGGGGCGCGCAACCCCGCCAATCCCCGACAGCGATCCCTGGCAATGATGCAGCAGCGCATTGACCAGCGTCCCGTCCAGATTGCCCGCAGCGGGATGAACGACCAGCCCGGCCGGCTTGTCGATCACGATCAGATGCTCGTCCTCATAAGCGATGACCAGTGGGATATCTTGCGGCACATTATGCGCAGGCGTGGGGTCGGGGACGAGCACATGATAAGTGCCGCCGCCTGCCAGCTTCTTCGACGGATCGCGGATCAGGCCGTCCGGCCCGGTAACCTGGCCGGTGGAGATCAATGCCTTTAACCGCTCGCGCGACATGGTCGGCACGGCGTCGGCGAGCGCACGGTCCAGCCGCCAGCCCTTGGCGGTGTCGGCAACCTGCGCCACTATGGTGGAAACCCCCCGGTTCATTGGCTAACAGAAATGGGGATGACGCCCCGGCTTTCAAGCGAGACCCTGATTGATCTTTTTGCAGCCGCGAATGCATCGCCGGATGCGGAGATTTGCGGGCTGTTGCTGGCAGGAGAGGGAGAGATGATGTCGCGCCCCACCAACAATGTCGCCGCCGATCCCACGCGTTTTTTCGAGATCGATCCCGTTGCGTTGATCGCTGCGCACCGGGCGGTACGCGAGGGGGGGCAGGCAATAATCGGGCATTATCACTCGCATCCCAGCGGCGATCCCGACCCATCGCGGGCGGACGCCGCGGATGCGGTGCCAGACGGATCGCTGTGGCTGATCGTGACGCGCGCCCGGGCACGCCTGTGGCGCGCTGTGCCGCATGGAGGCGTGCATGGGCGGTTCGATGCGGTTGCTTTCGACTGTATCACTGGTAATCGATTGGAATCCGGCGTTCGTACCGTGTCGCTGGCCCGAAACAACGACCCGTTGCGCGCGGAATCCTGGAGCCTGACTTTTGACGATTGAACCGACCGATTTCGCCAGCCTGCTATGCTCGCGCCTGTGCCATGACCTGTTGAGCCCGGTGGGCGCGCTGAACAATGGGCTGGAATTGCTGGCCGATGAGCAGGATCCGGAAATGCGCAAACGCTGCCTGGAATTGCTGGCGGACAGCGCACGTGCATCGGCAAACAAGCTGAAATTCTTTCGCCTGGCATTCGGTGCGGCGGGCGGTTTCGGCGAAACGGTTGACACCCGCGAAGCGAAGAATGCGATCGAAGGGCTGTTTTCGGACAATAGCCGGCTGACCATCGGTTGGATGGTTGCCGAGTCGGTGCTGCCAAAACAGGCGATCAAGGTCCTGCTCAACCTGGCGCTGATCGGCGGCGATGCGCTGGTGCGCGGCGGGCAGCTCGATATCGGTGCGGAACAGGTCGGCGATGCGATCGAAATCGTCATCCGCGCAGACGGGCCGCGGATCGTGCTTGATTCCGAGCTACGCGACGCGCTGTCTGGCGCGCGTGGCGATGCAGGCATGACCCCGCGCGCGGCGGCGGCACATCTGGTCCATGCGCTGGTCGCGCAGGGGGGTGGATCGTTGCAGGTCTCGCCCGCCGATAGCGAAGTGCTGCTGTTCGGGGCGACGCTCAAGACGCGCTGATCGCTGTTGCCGAACTCGTTACGCGAACGATTCTCATGGCGCTTTTCGGCGGGTGATGCGTTAGGCGAAGCGTATCCGATCATCCAAACAGGAGGACGCCGACATGGCTTTCGAACTTCCCGCCCTTCCTTTCGACAAGAACGCGCTCGCGCCGCACATGTCGGCAGAGACGCTCGAATTCCATCATGGCAAGCACCACAAGGCTTATGTCGACAAGACAAATGGAATGCTTGGCGACAAGGGGCTTGAGGGGCGCAAGCTGACCGAAGTCATTCAGGCGGCGAAGGATAAGGGCGACAAGGGGCTGTTCAACAACTCGGCCCAGATCTGGAACCACAGCTTTTTCTGGCAGGGCCTCTCACCCGATGGCCAGAAGCCGACTGGCAAGCTGGGCGATATGATTACCGAAGAATTCGGATCGGCCGATGCGCTGGTGAAGAAGATCGTCGAGGAATCGACCGCGCATTTCTCCAACGGTTGGGGCTGGCTGGTGCTCGACGGCAGCAAGCTTAAGGTGACGTCGCTGCACGATGCCGACACGCCGGTGGTGTACGAGGGCATGCGCCCGCTGCTGACGATCGACGTGTGGGAGCACGCCTACTACATCGATTATCGTAACTCACGTCCGAACTATCTGGATGCGGTGACGGCGAACCTTATCAACTGGGATTTTGTCGCGCAGAACCTGGACGGTGAAGGCGTTAGCCGGGCTGATCAAGGCTGAGTGACCTTATGAGAATCGAAAGGGCGTCGGGAATGATCCCGGCGCCCTTTTTCGTGTCAGCCCTCCGGCGGCAACGGCGCGTCAATGGGTTTTTCAGCGTTTAGGCCGTGCTTCATTAGCATCGGCACGTTGAGCATCGCAAAGACGAAGGTCAGCGGCACCACGCCCCAAAGCTTGAACCCGACCCAGAAGTCCCAGGTCTGGGTGCGCCAGACCGCTTCGTTGATGACCGCCATCACGACGAAGAAGATCGTCCAGTTGATGGTCAGCAGGTGCCAGCCGCGTGGGGACAGGCCGGGATAAGCAGTCTCCAGCACCATTTGCAGCATCGGGCGTTTGGTGATTAGGCCGAACGCGAGCACCGCGGCGAACATCGAATAGACGATGGTCGGCTTCACCTTGATGAAGGTGTCGTTGTGGAAATAGAGCGTCAGCGCACCGAACAGGAGGACGAGCACGCCCGACACCCACAGCATCGGAGAGATATGGCCGGTCTTTACCCGCGAGGCGATCATCGCGACGGCAATGGCGACCATGAAGGCGGCGGTCGCGGCGAGCACGCGGCTTAGCTGCGGGCCAGGGGCGAAGGTGTTGACGAGGAAGAAGACGGCGAGCGGGCCGAAATCGACCAGCATTCGGAAACCCGGGCCGGTTTTGGGGGTGTTGGTTGGTGGGGTGGTGGCGTCGGTCATTTCATTTCCAAATTTGCTTCAGTCCCAGCGCATCTCAAACGTTGGTATCGAGTAGGGTTCGAGCGAAGTCGAGAACCCGTATCGAGATGCGTTTGGGTTGAGCCTCCCTCGATACGCCTTCTCGACAAGCTCGACGGCTACTCGGGACAAACGGTTTGGGGGGCAGGAGCCTGTTATTTCCGAGCGCTTTCCACGCCAGCGATGATGCGGGACACTTCGCTAGCGTCGAAGCCGCGCAGGTCGTCGATCGTCTCGCCGACGCCGATCGCGTGGATGGGTAGGCCGAATTTCTCGGCGGCCGCGACCAGCACGCCGCCACGGGCTGTGCCGTCGAGCTTGGTCATGACGAGGCCGGTGACGCCAGCCACTTCCTTGAACACCTCGATCTGAGACAGCGCATTCTGGCCGGTGGTGGCGTCGAGGACGAGGACGACGTCGTGCGGGCTGGCCGGGTTGATGCGGCCGAGGACGCGGCGGATCTTCGCCAGCTCGTCCATCAACTCGCGCTTGTTCTGAAGCCGCCCGGCGGTGTCGACGATGAGGACGTCGATGCCGGTTGCGGTCGCCTGTTTCACCGCTTCATAGACAATACCCGCCGCGTCGCCGCCTTCGGGACCGGAGACGATGGGTACGCCGATGCGGTCGGCCCAGGTCTTCAGCTGACCGATGGCAGCGGCGCGGAAGGTGTCGCCTGCCGCCAGCATCACGCCGTAATCCTGCTCCACCAGGCTGTGGGCGAGCTTGGCGATCGTGGTGGTCTTGCCCGATCCGTTGACGCCGATGACCAGGATGACCTGGGGGCGGGGAAAGGCCTCGATCTCGAGCGGTTTGGCGACTTTGGCCAGGCTTTTCTCGATTTCCTCGGCGACCACCAGGCGGATGCCGAGCTCCTCCATATTGCGCTCATATTGTCCCTCGGACAGCCGTTTGCGGACACGCGCGGCGGTGTCGGGGCCGAGATCGGAGGCGATCAACGCTTCTTCGATCTCGTCGAGCTGATCGTCGTCGAGCCGTGCCGCGCCGAGCCCGGCGAGGTTGCCGATCAGGCGGTCGGAGGTCTTCTTGAAGCCGCCGAGGAGGCGGTCGTGCCAGGAGTTCATGCGGGGATTTTCTCGTTGAACGTCGCGCCGTACCCCGGCGAAGGCCGGGGTCCAGTTGGGGGAGATTGGGGAAGATCACGGGCGCCGCCCAACTGGGCCCCGGCCTTCGCCCGGGTATGGGTTGAGCGGGCGGTGAGGGTGGTGCCTTCTAATCTGGTGATGGTGGTGCGGATGACGCTGCCGACGGGATGGGTCTCGGTCAATCGGACCTCGGCGAAGTTGCCTGCATGGCCGCGGTCGCCGGGGCGTTCGACAAGCACGTCCTGTTCGGTCCCGATCAGCGAGCGGAGCCACGCGGCGCGATGTTCGGCGGCACGGGCGCGCAAGGTGGCGGCGCGGGCCTTTACCTCTGGCGGGGCGACCTGCGGCATTCGGGCGGCAGGCGTGCCGGTGCGGGGGCTGAAGGGGAAAATGTGGGCGTGGACGATGTCGCAATCGGCGATCAGCGAGAGGCTGTTGGCGAACATTTCGGGCGTTTCCGTCGGGAAGCCAGCAATGATGTCGGCGCCGATCGCGATTTCGGGGCGAGCCGTTTTCAGGCGTTCCACCAATGCCACTGCTTCTGCACGCGAGTGGCGGCGTTTCATACGCTTGAGGATCATGTCGTCGCCTGCCTGAAGCGAGAGATGGACGTGCGGCATGACGCGGGGTTCCTGCGTCAGCAGCGCGAACAGGCGGTCGTCGATCTCGATCGAATCGAGCGAGGACAGGCGCAGGCGTTGGATTGCGGGGATGTGGCGCAGGATACGTTCGACGAGTGCGCCGAGATCGGGTTTGCCGGGCAGATCATGGCCGTAGCTGGTGAGATCGACGCCGGTGAGGACGACCTCGCTATGGCCCTGCGCCACAACCGCCGCGATATGGTCGATGACTGCGCCAGCCGGGACCGAGCGGCTGTTGCCGCGGCCATAGGGAATCGCGCAAAAAGTGCAGCGATGGTCGCAGCCATTCTGGACTTCGACGAATGCGCGGGCATGTCCGGTAAAGGCATGGGCGAGGTGCGGGGCGGTTTCGCGGACGGCCATGATGTCGCTGACTGCCATCCGGTCGTTCGCGGCCCAAACGGCGGGGTCGAGCTTTTCGGCATTGCCGACGACACGCGCAACCTCTGGCATCGCCGCGAAGCTGGCGGGATCGATCTGCGCTGCGCAGCCGGTCACGACGATCTCTGCGCCCGGACGCGCGCGCTTGGCGCGGCGGATTGCCTGGCGTGTCGAGCGCACCGCTTCGTTGGTCACCGCACAGCTATTGACGACCACCATGTCGCGGTGTCCAACCAGCGCACGGATCGTTTCGCTTTCGGCGATGTTCAATCGACAGCCCAGGCTGACGATTTCGGCCGCTGGCAATGACGAAGAGGGGGACGACATGGCGGCTGACTTAGGGGCGAGCGAGCGCGAAGTCCACGCAAGCCCGGTGGCGAGCGCACGCGAGGTGATCGAATTCTGGTTCGCGCTGACCACCGAACAGCAATTCGCCAAGGACGACAAATTGGACGCCAAGATCGCCAAGCGCTTCGGTGCCTTGCGCGATCATCTGTTGGCGACCGATGCCGATGGGTGGCGCGGCGATGCCGAACGGATGCTGGCGGCGATCATCGTACTCGACCAGTTTTCGCGCAATTTGAACCGGGGATCGGCGGAAGCCTATGCCGCCGATCCGCTGGCCGTGCAGTTGACGCTGGAGGGCATTCGCGCCGGGTTCGACCTGGAGGTGACGCCGGAGAAGCGCGCCTTTTTCTACATGCCGTTGATGCACGCCGAGAATATGGGGCTGCAAAACTATGCGATCGCGCTGTTTGCCGAGGCGGGGCTCGACGTGCAGGTCAAATTCGCGCGCGACCATGCCGCCGTCATCGCGGACCATGGCCGGTTCCCGTCACGCAACAAGGCGCTCGGGCGCAAGAGCACCCCAGCCGAAAAGGAATATCTCAGCCGACCTGACGCTGGCTGGTGACGTCGTCGGTCTGTGGGCGCGGCGCATCCGGCGCGCCGACGCGGATCAACCCGCGTTCGGCGAGCAGACGGCGTGCGCCTGCGACCGATACGGGCTTGCCGTAATACCAACCCTGACCCTTCATGCAGCCGATCGAGCGTAGCCGCTCCTGAACCTCTGCATCCTCGACGCCCTCTGCGGTGACGGGAAGGTTCAGGCTCTCGCCCAGGCGGACGATGGCGGTGACGATCGCGGCCGAGTCGGCGCTGTCGTTGATCGAGGTGATGAAGCTCTTGTCGACCTTGATCCGGTCGAACGGCAACGCGCGCAGATGCGCGAGGCTGGAATAGCCGGTGCCGAAATCGTCGAGCGCGACGGCGATGCCCTGATTCTTGAGGCTGCCGACGATCGATTGTGCGAGCGCGAGATTTTCGAAAAGCGCGCTTTCGGTAATCTCGATTTCCAGCCGGTTGGCAGGGAAGCCGGTCTCGACCAGCGCTTTGATGATCTTTTGCGCGAGCCAGGGATCGCGAAGCTGGGTAGGCGAGATATTGACCGAAAGCGACAGCGACGGGTCCCAGTCGCGCGCAGCGGCAAAGGACTGGCGCATGATCGACAGCGACAGGTCGCCGATCATGCCGGTTTCCTCCGCAATCCCGATGAAGGCGTCGGGCTGGATCAGTCCGCGCAAGGGATGTTCCCAGCGTGCCAGCACTTCGAAGCCAGTCAGCTTGCCGGTGTCGAGATCGACCTGTTGTTCGAAATAGGGGACGATCTGGCCCTTGGGAATCGCGGTGCGAAGGCCGAGTTCGAGGTCGTTGCGCGCCTTCAGTTCACGCTCCATCGACGCGTCGAACCAGGCATAGCGATTCTTGCCCGCTTTCTTGGCGGCATACATCGCGATGTCGGCGGAACGCAGCAGCGCGTCCATCGACGGGCATTCGAAGTCCGATCGTGCGATGCCGATCGACGCGCTGACGTGGCAGCGAACCCCTTCGGCATCGAGGGGTTGGGCGAGGTGGGAGACGAGCGCCTGTGCGACCCATTCGACGGCTTCCGGATGCGACGGGTCGAAGACCATGCCGCACGCGAATTCGTCTCCGCCCAGCCGTGCGACGACGGCATTGTCGGGCAATGCCGCGGCGATCTTGTCAGCGGCGGCGCGCAGCAGGGCGTCACCCACCGCATGGCCGTGCATGTCGTTGACGGTCTTGAAATGATCCAGGTCGATCAGCATCAACGCCATCGCCTTGCCCCGGCGTTCGGCATGGACGTACATCGCCGCCCCTTCGTCGGCGATCGAGCGACGATTGAGAAAGCCGGTGAGCGAATCGCGACTGGCGAGCAGGTGCGCGCGCTGCTCGGCGGCGGTGCGGACGGTGATTTCATGGCGCAAAGCCTGATGACGGCGCCAGCCAAGCAGGATGAGCGCGATATTCAGAAGCAATGCCGTGACCAGCAACGGTTCGACCGGCGTCCCGCCATATCGCCACCAGTCGGAAACACCGACCAGCACGGCGCCACCGGTGCCGACGAACAGGATGATCGCCGCCGCGCTGATCCCTGCGGTCAACAGGCTGCGGGGTGCGATGCTGCCCTGTTCCGGCAAATCTTTGAGTAGGTCCGCTGGCATGATGCGCCTTTCGCTCGCCCGTTACGTCCGATCAGGGCTGGGCGAGCATCGTCGCATGCGGGGGGTTGCCGATCGGTTAAGGCGCGAAACTCTTGCCATTGCGGTGCATCGCGGGTAACGGGCACCCATATTCGTTCCAGACGAACGACAAGGCGAAGCCCCATGGGGTAGGCCGGCCGACGAGGTTTCGTCCGCCGGCTCGTTTTGCGTTTGGGGTCTGGATACGGGATTGGAGTGACGATGTTCGAGAGTCTTAGCGATCGGTTGGGCGGCGTATTCGACCGTCTGCGCGGTCGCGGTGCGCTGACCGAAGCCGATGTGCGGACCGCGATGCGCGAAGTGCGGATCGCGCTGCTGGAGGCCGATGTCGCGCTGCCCGTCGCGCGCGAATTCGTCGAAAAGGTCACCGAGCGGGCGGTCGGGCATGAAGTGCTGCGGTCGATCACGCCGGGGCAGCAAGTCGTCAAGATCGTCCACGACGCGCTGGTCGATATGCTGGGGCCGGATACGGCCGAGCTTGAGATCGACACGACGCCGCCTGCGGTCATCATGCTGGTCGGCCTTCAGGGCTCGGGCAAGACGACGACCACCGCCAAGCTCGCCAAGCTCCTAAAGAAGCAGGGCAAGAAGGTGATGATGGCGTCGCTCGACGTCAATCGCCCGGCTGCGCAGGAACAGCTCGCGGTGCTGGGCACCCAGACCGAAGTCGCGACGCTGCCGATCGTCAAGGGTCAGGCGCCGGTCGATATTGCGCGGCGTGCGCTGCAATCGGCGAAGTTGCAGGGCCATGATGTCCTGATGCTCGACACCGCGGGTCGCCTCCACGTCGATCAGGCGTTGATGGACGAGATGAAGGCGGTCGCCGACATCGCCACTCCGCAGGAAATCCTGCTCGTGGTCGACTCGCTGACCGGTCAGGACGCGGTCAACGTCGCACAGAACTTCTCGGATCAGGTGCCGCTGACGGGTGTGATCCTGACCCGGATGGACGGCGATGCCCGCGGTGGTGCGGCGCTGTCGATGCGCGCGGTGACCGGCAAGCCGATCAAGTTCGCCGGCATGGGCGAGAAACTCGACGCGATCGAGCCGTTCCATCCCAAACGCGTCGCGGGGCGCATCCTGGGTATGGGCGACGTCGTCTCGCTGGTCGAAAAGGCCGCGCAGGCGATCGAGGCCGACGATGCCGAGCGCATGGCCGAGCGGCTGGCCAAGGGCAAGTTCGACATGAACGATCTGCGCGGGCAGTTGGCTCAGATGCGCCGCATGGGCGGCATCGGCGCGCTGGCCGGCATGATGCCGGGCATGAAGAAGGCGCAGGCCGCGATGGCATCGGGCAATGTCGATGAACGCATCCTGCTGCGCATGGACGCGATGATCACGTCGATGACCCCCAAGGAGCGCGCCAACCCCGCGCTGCTGAACGCCAAGCGCAAGATCCGGGTGGCCAAGGGCAGCGGAACGACCGTTCAGGACGTCAACAAGCTGATGAAGATGCATCAGGA
Organism: Sphingomonas sp. AX6; assembly: GCF_902506605.1. Taxonomy (GTDB): domain Bacteria; phylum Pseudomonadota; class Alphaproteobacteria; order Sphingomonadales; family Sphingomonadaceae; genus Sphingomonas. Next base: position 1,865,103 of record NZ_LR733979.1, on the reverse strand, counting down.
AATGCAGAACGCCATGAAGAAGATCAAGAAGATGGGCGGCCTGAAAGGCATGCTCGGAATGCTTGGCAAGGGCGGCATGGGTGGCCTGGGCAATGCGTTGGGCGGCCCGCAAATGGGCGAGATGATGAAGCAGGCCGGGGGCGGGCTCCCCGGACTTGGCGGACCGGGTGGCAAGGGCGGGATGCCGCAACTGCCGCCGGGGTTCGAGAATATGTTGAAGAAGAAGTGAGACGCTTCCCCTCTTCGTCGCCGCTGCGAAAGCAGGGGCATCGGGGTGAGGGAGCGGAACGATAACCGAGATATCCCAGCTTTCGCTGGGATGACGATATTTGAGAAGAAGGACTAGATTAACATGGCAACCAGCATTCGCCTGTCGCGTGGCGGCTCGAAGAAGCGCCCTTATTACCGTATCGTCGTCGCTGACGCGCGCGCACCGCGTGACGGCAAGTTCATCGAGAAGATCGGCACGTACAACCCGCTACTCGGCAAGGACGACGAAAAGCGCGTCGTGCTGGATGGCGATCGCGCCAAGCATTGGCTGAGCGTCGGCGCGCAGCCGACCGACCGCGTTGCTCGCTTCCTGGACGCAGCAGGCGTGCGCGAGCGTGCGGCCCGCAGCAACCCGAACAAGGCGAAGCCCGGCGAAAAGGCTACCGAACGCGCAGAAGAGCGTGCCGAGAAGCTGAAGGCTGCGGAAGAAGCCGAAGCGGAAGCCAAGGCAGCAGCAGCAGCGCCGAAGGAAGAGCCCGTGGCTGAAGAAGCACCCGTTGAAGAAGCACCGGCAGCCGAAGAAGCCGCTGCCGAAGCACCGACGGAAGAAGCCAAGGCCGACGAAGCTTCGACCGAAGAAGCCAAGGCCGAGTAAGCCAAAACTCCCCTCCCGTTTGCGCGAGGGGCTAGGGGAGGGCCTGTGCGGCCAAGATGACCGAAGAAACAAGCCCTCCCCCGACCCCTCCCACAAGTGGGAGGGGAGACTCTGCCGTCACCCTTGCCGTCATCATCGGCGCGCATGGCGTGGCGGGCGAAGTGCGTCTGAAGAGCTTTGCCGACGGGCTGGCGAACTATCGGTCGTTCAACGGCGGCAAACTAACCCTCAAATCGCTACGCGCCGGGAATAACGGCGCGATTGCGCGCTTTGCCGAAATTGCGGATCGCAACGCGGCAGAGGCGATGCGGGGGACCGAATTGTCGGTGCCGCGTTCGGAATTGCCTGCGCTGGACGACGGCGAATATTATCATGCCGACCTGATCGGATTGCCGGTGGTCGACGACACAGGCGTGGCGATCGGCCAGGTCGTTGCCATCGAGAATTTCGGTGCGGGCGACGTGATCGAGATCGAACGCCCACCGTCCGAAAACGGAAAAGGCGGCAAGCGTTTCATGGTGCCGATGCGCGCTGAGGCGGTTCCGGAATGGAATGCCGAGCGACTGGTGGTCGCCGCGGGGTATGTCGAGGGCGCGTGATCGGATAGCATCGGCGGATGACGTTGGGCGGATTGATCATCGTGTCGCTAGCCACCGCAATTCTGGGGTGGCTGTTCGGCGCGTTTGTCGTACGGCGACAAGTGCCGGGACGCTTCGTAGCGACCATGTTGTTTCCGATTATTGCGATATTCGCAATCCAGACGTCGCCGTGGCTCGGCGAGCCACCTACTGAGGCCGGATGGCAGATCGTCCTGGTGGGCGCGGCGGCACTGTATTCGTTCTTCTCCCTGCCCATTTCGCTTCTGGTGGCTTTTGTCATGGAGCGCGGCTGGGGTTACCGCGCGCCATGATGCGCCGTCGGTCGGCCTAGCTTAGCGCTTCCCCCACAGCCATTCGCCTGCGAGCGCGGCGAGCATCGTCAAACCGGTTAGCGGTAGCGCCATTCCCACGATCAGCATCACCGCCGCCACGCGCCGCGACGTTGCAGGATCGGCGATCGGCGCAGGTGCGAAGCGGCGCCCACCGCGGCGTTTCCACCAGAGGATCGGTGCCGTGACGCATAACAGCAGCGTGCCCATCGCACCCGCCAGCATGAGCAGCCGGTTCGCCTCGCCATATTGTTGACCCATATGGGTATAGAGCCCCCATTCGAATGTCCGCGCACCGAGGCCGAAATCCTTCGATTTGGCGTCCAGCAGCACCGCGCCGTCCTGCGGATCGATATAGACGACATGGGCGTCACGCGAATTGGTAACGGCTGCCGAGGCGAGCCAGGGCTGGCCCGGCTCGCCCGGCGGGCGGAGCGTGAACGGCGCACCGATGCCGCGCGCATTGGCGATGGCGAGCGCGTCGTCCGCGTCGATGCGCTGATGGTGGGCGGCGTGCGGCACGGCGGCGCGCTGCATCGACCAGGGGAGAGCGGGGTCGTCCGTCCCTGCTGCGCGAGCGGGGGCGTGGTGGTCGGCTGGCGCTACGCCGCCTGGGCGCGGGCGGCCGCTTTCGGTCTTGGCGATGACGGTTTGCATGAGAGAGCCCCAGACGACCGACCAGGACATGCCGCTTGCCGCCTGGAACAGCAGGACCACGCCAACGGTCGCCCCGGTCCAGGCGTGGACACGCCGCCATTTGCCGCGCGCCCCGCCAGTCCGGAACGCAGCCGTTTCGCGGCGTGGCCACCACAGGACGAACCCGGTCAGCACCAGCGCGATTGCCCATCCCGCAACGATTTCGATCATCGCGTTGCCGATCGGACCGGTGATCGACAGGCTGTGAAGGGTCTTGATCGTCTCCATCACGCCGCCTTGCGCCGTGGTGCCGAGCACGCGGCCAGTGGCGGGATCGACGAACGCGGTACGGCGCTCACCCGACCGGTCGATGGTCATGCGCCAGCTATCGCCCCGCGGTGCGCTGGTCAGATCGACGACGCGACCGCCCGTCTGGCGTTGGGCCTCGGCAATAAGTCGAGTTGGCGCAAGCGTCTCGCCAGGCGAGGCCGCGATCCAGTCGGCATAGACCGCACGCTCGATCTCAGGCTTGTAGAGATAAAGCCCGCCGGTGATCGCCAGCCAGGCGAGAAAGGGCAGGATCACCAATCCGGCAAAGAAGTGCCAGCGCCACACGGCGCGATGCAGAAGCGAGGCGCGCTGAGTACCGCCTCCGGTCGAGGGTGCATGCATGTCGAACGGTTCATCCTGTGGGCGCGCGAGGCTGCACGCCGGGAAACGGGGACGCGCGTGGGCGCGTCCGTCGGATCAGGTCAGGATTGTAAGCGGTGGCGCACGACCGGGCGGGCGCGGCGGGACGGCACGTTGCCTTGTCGGCACGCTGGCTAGACGGATCCCGGTCGCCAGCATGAACAGGATGGCGACGACCAGCAGCGCGGGCGGCGTGGCCGACAGCAGCGGCGCGACGAGTCCGGCATAGGCGCAGGGCATCGCGGCCGAGGCCTGATGCGGTTGGCCATCCGGAATGCGCTGGCCGTCCCGATCGATCAGGACGGTGCGGACGTCTTCGCCGGTGCAGAGCTGGATCGCCAATTGGCCGGGCGCGGGCATGTATCCCGTGGGGATGAGCAGTTTGAGCGCGAGTACGCACGCCAATAGCAGCGCGATCGATGCGCTGTGACTGGTGATGAAGGTGCGGAGCGTCCCCATTTGCGCGCGGGATTAGCGGGGGTGGTCGGCGAAGGGAAGCGGCTGTTGCGGTTCCGCATCACCACCGTCCGTTTCGAGCGAAGTCGAGAAACCCCTCCAAGCGCCTAGCTAACGTTTCTCGACTTCGCTCGAAACGAACGGGAGGGGAAGCTCGATCAGGCCTGAACCGTTTCGCGCGGGGCCATGACCACCGTCGGCTCGTCATCATCGCCCAGGCGCATCCAGCCGTTGGGGCCGAGCGCTTCAATCGGGCGGTAGCGAATCTTGTATTCCATCCGCGCCGACCCCTTCACCCAATAGCCGAGATAGACATAGGGAAGCCCCGCGCAGTGGGCGCGCTGGATATGGTCGAGGATGATGAAATTCCCGAGGCCGGGGCGGGTTTCGTCGTCGGCTGCAAAGAAGCTGTAGATCATCGACAGGCCGTCGAGCTGTTGATCGGTGATGCACGCACCGATCAGCTTGCCGAGCTTGCCGTCGGCGTTACGGGGTTCGCGATATTCGATGACGTAAGAGGATACCGGCGACTGTTCGACCATGTCGGCATAATCGGCATCGTCCATGTTCGACATGCCGCCGGTGGGGTGCCGGGTCGAGAGATAGCGGCGCAGCAGGCGGTATTGCTCGTCGGTCGCCCAGGGGCGGCACGCGGTGACCTCGATATCGGCATAGCGTTTGAGCAATTTACGCTGGCTGGCATTGGGTTTGAATTCGTCGGTGACGACGCGCACCGACATGCACGCGTTGCAGCCCGCGCAGCTGGGGCGATAGGCGACCGACTGGCTGCGACGGAAACCGATGCGACCGAGTGCGTCATTCAGTTCGCCCGCGTGCGGGCCGTTCAGTTCGGTAAAGACCTTCCGCTCCTGCCGTCCCGGCAAATAGGGGCAGGGTGACGGCGAGGTCACGAAGAAGCGGGGAAAGCGGAACGGTGCGGTCACCTGGAGGTGGTCCTTTTCAGACGCGGCGTCAATTTCTTAACGCCGACTATGAATCACTGGGTCCGTCGTGAAAAGGGCGTTTACCAACAAAGAAAGTTAACGGGTAAGGATTTGTGATTGGGTGGGGTGGGGCCATCGAAATTCCTCCCCTCGGAGGGGAGGTGGCGGTCGCGTAGCGACTGATGGAGGGGTATTGCGCTATCGATGGTGTGGGTACCCCTCCACCATCCTTCGGATGGTCCCCCTCCCCCTCCGGGGGGAGGAATTTCTTACGCCAGTTCCACCAATCCGACTTCGTAATGCGCGTCCTTCAGAGCCGCGATCAGGCGGTCGAGGTGATTGCGGTCGCGGGTTTCGCATTCGATGTCGGTGATCAGGCCCTTGGCAGGCAGCGTGGTGAAGACGCGCTGGTGATAAACCTCGATGATGTTGACGCCCTGTTCGTGGAAGATTTTGGCGACGTTGAACAGCGCGCCGGGGCGGTCCTGAAGCCGGATGCGGAGGCGGGCGAGGCGGCCCGAACGCGCGAGGTCGCGCAGCAGCACGTTGGCGAGCAGGCGGGTGTCGATATTGCCGCCGCACAGCACGGTGCCGACGATCTTGCCCCTGAACTTCTCCGGATGGGCAAGCAGCGCGGCGAGCCCTGCCGATCCGGCGCCTTCGACTACGGTCTTTTCGATCTGGAGGAGCAGACTGACCGCTTCCTCTAGTCGGCGCTCGCTGACCAGCACGATGTCGTCAACCAGCGCGCGGACGATCTCTGCAGTGATGACGCCTGGTTCCTTGACCGCGATCCCCTCTGCCAGCGTATCGCCCTGACACGGCAGGTCGGTGCCGTTAATGCGGTTGTACATCGACGGATAAAGCTCGGCCTCGACCCCGATCACCTCGATTGGGCGGCCCTGCGCCTTGGCGACAGTGGCTATGCCCGAGATCAGCCCGCCGCCGCCCAGCGGTACGACCAAGGTGTCGATTTCGGGCACGTCTTCGAGCATTTCGAGCGCGACCGTACCCTGGCCTGCGACGACGCGGGGATCGTCGAAGGGATGAACGAACGTGTAACCGCACTCGCCCTCAAGCTTGCGGGCATGGGCATAGGCGTCGTCGAAGGTCTCGCCGAACAGCACGACGTTGGCACCATGGCCTTCGGTCTGGGTAACTTTGATCGTTGGTGTGTGGGTCGGCATCACGATTGTCGAAGGAATGCCGAGCCGGGTCGCGTGATAGGCCAGGCCCTGGGCATGATTGCCCGCCGAAGCCGCGATGACGCCCTTGCTGCGTGCGGCCTCGTCGAGCTGGAGCAGGGTGTTGAGCGCGCCGCGTTCCTTGTACGCCGCGGTGAACTGAAGGTTTTCGAACTTCAGATAAACGGTGGCGCCGGTCAGGTCGGACAGCGTCTTCGAGATCAGCGTCGGCGTGCGGACCACCGCGCCCTCAATCCGCATCGCCGCCGCATACACATCGTCGATGGAGACGGGGAGGGCGGGGCTGCTGTCGGTCGCCGGGGAGGCCATGGGGCACCCCGAACAGGTCATGCTCGTCGGCGTCCTCGATTTCGACGCGGACGATGTCGCCCTGTGCCAGATGCCCCGCGTCGCGCAGATGGACTTCGCCGTCGATCTCTGGCGCGTCGGCTTTCGATCGACCGGTCGCGCCGCCGCTCTCCGCGTCCACCGCGTCGATGATGACGTCGAGCGTGCGACCCACCTTGGCGCCGAGCTTTTCAGCGGAGATGCGCGCGGTCAGTTCCATCAGGCGGGCGTAGCGTTCTTCCTTGACCGCCTCCGGCACCGGATTGGGAAGATCGTTCGCCGCTGCGCCCTCGACGGGCTCGAACCGGAATGCGCCGACGCGGTCAAGCTGCGCTTCCTGGAGCCAATCCATCAGATATTCGAAATCATCCTCGGTTTCGCCGGGGAAGCCGACGACGAAGGTCGATCGGATGGCGATGTCGGGTGCGATCTCGCGCCAGCCCTTGATGCGCTCGAGCACCTTGGCCTCGTTCGCAGGGCGCCGCATCGCGCGCAGCACACTGCGGCTGGCATGCTGGAACGGGATGTCGAGATAGGGGAGGATCAACCCCTCTGCCATCAGCGGAATGACCTGATCGACATGCGGATAGGGGTACACATAATGCAGCCGCACCCACCCGCCTAACTGGCCCAGTTCGCGCGCCAGATCGGTCATGTGCGGTACGACCTCACGCCCTTTCCAGGCACGCGGTTCCTTGCGGATATCGACGCCATAGGCCGAGGTGTCCTGGCTGATGACCAGCAATTCCTTCGTGCCCGCCGCGATCAGCTTTTCCGCCTCGCGCAGAATCGCGTCGGGACGGCGGCTGACCAGATCGCCGCGCAGCGAAGGAATGATGCAGAAGGCGCAGCGATGGTTGCAGCCTTCTGAAATCTTCAGATAGCTGTAATGCCGCGGCGTCAGTTTCAGCCCGCTTTCGGGGACAAGGTTGAGGAACGCGCTGGGCGGCATCGGAGCGGCGTCATGCACGGCGCCGACGACTTCTTCGTACTGATGCGCGCCGGTGACGGCCAAGACGTTGGGGAAGCGCGCGCGGATGACATCGGCTTCCTTGCCCATGCAGCCGGTCACGATCACGCGGCCATTCTCGCTGATCGCCTCACCGATCGCCTCCAGCGATTCTTCCTTCGCCGAATCGAGAAAGCCGCAGGTGTTGACCAGCACGACGTCCGCGCCCGCATAATCGGGGGACATTTCGTAACCGTCGGAGCGCAGTTTCGTCAGGATGCGTTCGCTGTCGACCAGATTCTTGGGACAGCCGAGCGACACCATGCCGATGCGCGGTGGTTCGGGGAGTTTGGTTGCCATGATTGATGCGCGCACATAGCGATTTTCGCGGGAAAAGCTAGCGGTGCGCATCCTTGCCGTTGCCGGGTACGATCTCGACGATCACGTCGCCTTCGTGGAGCGACAGCGCTTCGGGCTCGAAAAAGCCGTAGGGTTTGCCATCGCGGTAAAGGCGGACGCCCAGTCCCGTTGTCACTTCGGACAGTGGCTGGTTCACCTCTGCGATCGTGATTTTTCGTTCGGCGAGATGGACGCGGCCATCGACCGAGGCCAGATCGAGCATGTAATCGGCGACATGCGCGCCCTCTACCGATCCGGCGAGCAACAGGCCGGCGAAACTGACCGGATTGATGACGGTATTGGCCCCTGCCGCGCGCGCCGGAAATTCGTTGTCGTCGGCCTTGATGATGATCGAAATCGGCACGTCGGCGGCCAGGTGGCGGGCGGTCAGCGTCACCAGGATTGACGTGTCGTCGCGCCCGGTCGCGACGATGATCGTCCGCGCACGTTCGACGCGCACATCCTTCAACGTCTGGTCGCGGGTGGCATCGCCGACCAGGATATTGCAGCCCAAATCCTCGGCACGTTTCAATGCCTCTGCACCACCATCAACGACGACGATACAGGCCGGATCGGTGCCGCGTGCGATCAGTTCGTTGACCGCATCCGACCCTGTTTTACCGAATCCCGCCACGACGATGTGATCGGTCAGCGTTTTCTGGATCTGCGCCATGCGCCACTTGTCCCAACTGCGTTTGAGGATGAATTGATAGGTGGTACCGATGAACAGCAGGATCACGAAGATACGGATCGGGGTTACCACCAGCGCGTCGAACATACGCGCGCCCGTCGATACCGGCACGATGTCGCCATAACCCGTCGTCGTGATCGAAATCATCGTGAAATAGATGACGTCGAGAAAGCTGATCTGATCGTCGAGATTGTCACGCAGCCCTTCGCGATCGAACCAGTGAAAGGCGACGGCAAAGGCATAGAGGCCCAGCACCGCACCCACGCGCCAACTGATCGAAACCCAGGGCGGGATTCCGGATTTGCGGCTGATCGTCGCATGGGTGAGAACGGGTCGGCGGGCCATCAGATCTGGGGTAAACGCGTGAGCGGGTCGATCGGGTCACGGCCCTGGCGCATTTCGAAATGAAGCTGGGGACGCGGGGCGAAACCGCTATCGCCCGAAAAGGCCACCGCCTGACCGCGCTTCACCGTTTGGCCGCGCTGGACCAGCAATTCGCTGGCATGGCCATACACGGTGATGAGGCCGTTCGAGTGGCGCAACATGACGAGCCCGCCAAGCGCAGGAACTTCGCTGCCCGCATAGATGACGACGCCGTCATTTGCGGCGAGGACCGGGGTGCCCATGGGCAGCGCGATCTTGATCCCGTCATTGCGCTCGCCGCTTTGCCCCTTGCCGAAGCGCGCGAGCAGATTGCCGGTCGCGGGCCACTGGAACCCACCGCGAACCGGGGGCGGGGCGGCAACCGCAGCGGTCGACGCGAGCGGACGGGTCGGCGTCGGCTGCGTGCGGGCGGGCTGCGCGTTCGCGGCGACGGCGGGTTCGCCGCCAGTGACGATATCTTCGATATTCAAGCTGAAACGCGCGGCGCGGGTCGCAGCGTTGCTGGGGCCGCCCGATGCGTAGGTCACCGGCGCGGGGTCGCCGGGGATCAGGATGCGCTGGCCGGTGCGAAGAATATAGGGATCGGTGAGCGCATTGGCGGCCAACACCTGTTGCCACGGCACGCCGTAGGCGCGGGCGATGGCGATGCCGGTCTCTCCACCACGCACCAGATGATAGCGTCCGCCGGGAATGGTCAATTGCTGACCGGGATGCACCATGAAGGGCGATACCATGGCATTGGCCCGCGCAATCGCCCGAGCGCTGGCACCATTGCGCTCGGCGATGCGCGCGAGCGTATCACCCGGCTGGACGGTGTAACGGGTGCTTGCGATCGTGCGCGCCGCTGCGCTGACGCGGCGCGCTTCCCAGGCGGGGGGCGGGGCGGCGACTTCGCGAACCTGATCCGGTCCGCCCGGCTGCGCAGCTGGCGCGGCGTAACGCGGCTCGACCGCGCGTGGCCCGGCACCTTGCGGAATACAGGCGGCAAGGCTTGCGCCCCCCAATCCCACGAGTCCGATCCTCGCTGCGTAGCGCGCCCGTGCCCCCATCCGCTCGTCCCCCTTAACGATAAGCTGCACTCAGCATATCGAGGGATTCGCGGTGCGTCAGGTCCAGATGCAGCGGGGTGACCGAAATATAGCCGTCCCGGATCGCTTCCAAGTCGGTCGAATGCGCCGGTGTCTCTACCGTGGGGCCAAGGCCGAACCAGAAATACTCGTAACCGCGCGGATCGCGATTGGCGACGATCTGAAGCCGGCCATAATCGCGCAGCCCCTGCGTCACGACGCGCACACCCTTTACCTCGTCGGCTGGCAGCGCTGGAAAGTTGATGTTGATGAGGGTGCGTGGCGTCCATTCGAGGTCGATCAACGGACGCAGCACGCGTTCTCCCCAGGCGCTCGCCGCCTCGAACGGGACGGCGTCGCCCATGCCCTGCCGGGCATAGACCTGACTGAACGCAATCGAACGGACGCTGGCCAGCGCGCCTTCCATCGCCGCGGATACGGTGCCCGAATAGGTCACGTCCTCGGCCAGATTGGCCCCGCGATTGACGCCCGACAGGATCAGGTCGGGCGGGCAAACCTTCATGATCTTGGCCAACGCCATCATCACGGCGTCGGTCGGCGTGCCGGAAACGGCGAACCGTTTTTCGCCGTGGCGGCGGATTCGCAAGGGGCGCGTCAGGGTCAGCGAATGGCCCGCGCCCGATTGCTCTTCAGTCGGCGCGACCACCCAGACGTCGTCGGAGAATCGCGCGGCGATCGCCTCCAGGATTTTGAGCCCCGGCGCGTGATAGCCATCGTCGTTGGTGACGAGGATGCGCATTTCTCAAATCCTCCCCGGCACGGGGAGGGGGACCGCGAAGCGGTGGAGGGGGGGTGCCTCGCAATGCTGCGCTTCGTGGCCTGCCCCCTCCGTCAGTGCTTGGCACTGCCACCTCCCCGTGCCGGGGAGGATCACGACACCACCTCCAGCCGTTTGATCCCAGCCATATACGGCTTCAGCACCTCAGGCACGGTGACCGAACCGTCGGCCTGCTGGTAATTCTCCAGCACGGCCACCAACGTCCGCCCGACCGCGAGGCCCGATCCGTTCAGCGTATGCACGAACCGCGTGCCCTTCTCCCCCTCGGGCCGATAGCGCGCGTTCATGCGGCGCGCCTGGAAGTCGCCGGTGTTCGAAATGCTGGAGATTTCACGATAGGCGTTCTGGCCGGGCAGCCAGACTTCCAGATCCCAGGTCTTGCGCGCGCCAAAGCCCATGTCGCCCGTGCAGAGCAACATCCGGCGATAGGGAATCTCTAGCGCTTCCAAAATCGCCTCGGCATCCTCGAGCATCTTGATATGCTCGGCTTCGGAGTCCTCGGGCGCGACGATCGCGACCAGCTCGACCTTTTCGAACTGGTGCTGGCGGATGAAGCCGCGCGTGTCGCGGCCCGCCGATCCGGCTTCGGAGCGGAAGCACGGGGTCAGCGCGGTGAAGCGAATAGGGAGGTCGCTCGGGTCGAGGATTTGATCGCGCACCAGATTGGTGAGGCTGACCTCGGCGGTCGGGATGAGCCAGCGCCCATCGGTGGTCTGAAACAGGTCTTCCGCGAATTTGGGCAATTGTCCGGTGCCGAATATCGCCTCGTCGCGGACCAGCAGCGGCGGCATAACTTCGGTATAGCCGCCGATGCTGGTTTGCCGGTCGATCATATATTGGCCGAGCGCGCGGTGGAGGCGCGCCATCGAGCCTTTAAGCGCGGTAAAGCGCGCGCCGGAAATCGCGGCGGCGGCGGCGAAATCCATGCCGATCGCGGGGCCGAAATCGGCATGCTCCCTCGCCTCGAAATCGAAGGCGCGCGGTGTGCCCCACCGCTTCTCCTCGACATTGCCGCTTTCGTCGGTGCCTTCGGGCACGTCGTCGGCGGGCAGGTTGGGGATGCCCGCGAGAAGCGTGTCGAGCTGCTCGGTCAGGCTGCGTTCCTCCGCCTCCAGCGCGGGCAGCCTTTCCTTGAGCGCCCCGACTTCGGCCATCAGCGCGGTCGCGGTCGCCTCGTCCTTCGACGCCTTGGCCGCGCCGATCGCTTTCGACGCCTCGTTTCGGCGTGCCTGTGCGGTCTGTGCCTCGGTCGCGACCGCGCGGCGACGTTCGTCGAGCGCGACCAGTTCCGATGCGCAAGCCGGGCTTCCACGGCGGGCAAGGGCGGCGTCGAAGGCGGTCGGGTTTTCCCGGATCAGGCGGATGTCGTGCATGTCGTCAGGCTATGCCCAGCGCGGTTTCGCGGCGCAAGGCGCAACCTTGGCGATGCCCCCCGCGTTCAGCCCGCAACCCCAACCAAAGAGAGGAACCAATCCCCATGCTGATCCCCAACGATGCCTTCGTCGTCGTCGCCGATGGCCGCAAGATGCTGTTTTTCCGCAACGACGGCGACGCGCAGAACCCCAATCTGGTGGTCGAGCGCAAGCGGGTGCAGGACAATCCCGACAATATCGATCAGCGGACCGACGCGCCGGGACGCAGCTTTTCCAGCGTCGGCGCAGGGCGGAGCGCGTACGAGGAAACCGATTTCCACCAGTTGGAAGAGGATCGCTTCGCGGCGGAGACTGCGGATTTGCTCAAGAAACGCGCGCTGAACAACGATTTCGAAAAGCTGATCATCGTCGCCCCGCCCAAGACGCTGGGCGAGCTGCGCAAACATTATCACAAGGAAGTCGAAAGCCGCCTGATCGGTGAGATCGACAAGACGCTGACCGGTCATTCGGTCGAGGATATCGAAAGCGCGCTTCAGGCGGCCTGACAAGAAACGGCCCGCCGGAAGGGAATAACCGGCGGGCCGCTAGACGATTTCGAAACCGAAGGAGACGGGCTGGGTTCAGTCCGTCTTTTTCTTCATGAACCGCTTGCGCACCACCAGCGCGCCCGCGGCCGCGCCGAACAGCAGCAGCATCGGCGGGGCGGGGACCGGCGTCGGCGGCGTGCCGCTCGATCCCGAGCTGCCCGAGCTCGAAGGTGGCTTCCAGCCCGACGAGGTGGACCAGCCGCTCGACGTCGAGGAAGACGTGCTGGTCGAACTGGATGTCGAGGTTGACGAAGACACGTCCCCCGACGAGCTGGTCGAGGTCGAAGAGGATACGTCGCCCGAGGACGAGGTCGACGTGGACGAAGACACATCGCCCGACGAGGACGACGACACGTCCCCCGACGAACTGGTCGACGACCCCCCGGTGGAGGTCGAGGTCGAACTACCGCCGGTCGAAGTCGAGCTGCCGCCGGTCGAGGTCGAGGACGACACGTCACCCGAGCTGCCGCCCGACGAGGTCGATGTCGACGACCCGCCCGAGCCCCCGCTCGACGTCGAAGTCGATCCGCCCGATGAGGTGGACGAGATCACGATCCCGCTCGACCCGCCGCCCGATCCGCCGAAGAAGCCGCCGGCGAAGAATCCGCCGCCGCCGAAGCCGCCCGACCCGCCGACCAATATACCGCCCGAGCCCCCGCTGGACGAGATGATCGGCATTTCGCCACCGCCATAGGCCGGGGGAAGCGGGATGGGTGCGCCCTGCGTGGTGACGGTCACCACCTTGGGTTCGCACACCATGCCCTTTTCGGTCACGGTTCGGCGCACGATCTGCTTCGTCGCCAGTTTGTCCTTGCCGCCTGCGGTGCGTTTCACCGCGCGCTGCTTCTGCACCAGCTTGCGCTCAATCCCGGGGCGCTGGTTGTTCTGCTCGACGGCATATACCGCGCCGCCACCCATCACCGCGCCACCGGCGGTGCAGGCTGCGAGTTTTGCTAGGGCCATTCGAACCGACATAGGCTCACACTTTCGAGTTTGCGGGACCGAAACCTCGACTGCCCCCGTGGCAGCGTCGGCTTCTTCCTGTCATCTAAAGTGCGAAACAAAGGATTAAGTGCAATCGGCTTAACCACATATCTGCCGTCCCGATTTGGAATTTCGGGATTCCGATGCGCGGGTTCATGGTTAACGTCCGATCGTGGGACGGTTTGCGTTAACGATTCTCCACCGTCCGCCGATTTCGACCTCACTTCGGTTCGTCGTTGCCGCGAATCGGTTCACCGCACGTAAATTCCCCACATGTCACTTGGGCTTAGGCGTGCATCTGTGCGCTTGTTTGATGCGTAAAGCGGCCCTATAGGCGCCCTTGTGGGGCGACCACCGACCGGCATCAGACCGGCGGAAGGGTCGAGTGGAGAGTAGGATGGCGACGGTCTTGAACCATCTGGACGAACCGGAAAATCTGCGGCCCGGCGCCGCGAACGACGCGTTAGGCGACTATCGTCCCAGCGCGGACGAACCCTTTATGAACGACAGGCAGCAGGCCTATTTCGGTGCCAAGCTGCACGCGTGGAAGGAAGCGATCCACCGCGAGGCGAAGGGGACGTTGTCCCAGCTGCAAAGCGATTCGCTGCGCGAGGCGGACTTGACCGATCGGGCATCGAGCGAAACCGACTGGTCGATCGAACTGCGCACCCGCGATCGTCAGCGCAAGCTGATCGCCAAGATCGACGCGGCGCTGCGCCGAATCGACGAGGGCGAATATGGCTATTGCGAAGTGACCGGCGAGCCGATCAGCTTGGCCCGGCTGGAAGCGCGCCCGATTGCGACGATGACCGTCGAGGCGCAGGAAAAGCACGAGCGTAACGAGAAAGTTTCTCGCGAGGACTGATCGCTTTCGATCGCCAAGCCGCTGATGTTTTACGGTTACCGCGCCGCGTGCCTTGCGATGGCGGCGCCGACATCAAAGGCCGCTTAACGCTTTCGTCAGGCTATGCTGCTTTTATTCGACTTGGATCGCAATTCGGGTAATATCGTCACATGGAGCAATTTCCAAACAGCGCGGTGTCCGAAGAGGACGAAGCCGCGGCCGCAGGGCGTCACGGGTCGCGCGACAGTTTGTTGCTGGCAGCGCAGTTGCGCTTCGACGGTGATCCAGAAATCCATCAGGTCCGCGTGCGCAACTTGTCGTCGGGCGGCTTGATGGCGGAATTCGCCGAGGACGTCGAAATCGGTGCCCGCATTCAAGTCGATGTGCGCAATATCGGTTGGGTGAAGGGGCGGATCGCCTGGGCGACCGATGGGCGGCTGGGCGTTGCGTTCGACCGCGAAGTCGATCCGATGGCTGCGCGTAAACCGGTGGGTGGGGGCGCAAAAACCCCGTCGTTTGTCAAACCCATCCAGACCCGGCGCTAAGCGACACCGGGTCGGACGGGCACGGCATCAGGCCGTGGTCAGCTCCTCTTTCACACGAAGCTTTTGTTTCTTCAGTTCGGCCAGAACCGTCTGGTTCGGGAGCGGGCGATGCAGCTCGTCCGAAATCCGTTGATCGAGATTGGCGTGCTTTGTCTCCAGAGCGGTCTGATGCGCGCTGTACATGGAAGCATTCCTCCTGACTGAAGTTTGGGGGAAAATGAATAGATCACACATCAACGCGCTTGTCGCCATTTGGATTCGGTGCAATCGATCATCGGGCAGATTGCGGCGACGAGCGGTGCGGACGCGAAGGTGACGATCGACATGGGCGATGACGGCGAATTGCGTGCGCGGCTGGAAATCCTCCGCCTCGAACATCGCGACCTTGACGATGCGATTCAGGCACTTGGCCAGGGTATCCAGGCCGACCAGTTGCAGCTTGCCCGCCTTAAGCGCCGGAAGCTGAAACTGCGCGACGAAATCGCCCTCGTCGAAGATGAGTTGGTGCCCGATATCATCGCTTGAGCGAATTTACGGCAGACTGCCCCGAAACAATGCGACGAATCGCGCAATTGCCGATTCACATCGCGATTCGCTTCTGGCATCGTAACGACCGATGGATCGCACCGCGCCCGAACTACATCGTCGTCTGATCGACCAGCTCTATGTCGAAGCAATGCTGCTTGCCGACGATGCGCGCGGTTATTTCGACCTCGAATGCAGCGACGAGCGCGCCTCGCTTGATCCGCTCCAACGCGTGCTGTTCGCCTGCGAGTCGCTAAAGGTCACGACACGGCTGATGCATGTCGTCGCCTGGCTGCTGACCCAGCGTGCGGTGGATGCCGGCGAGTTGCGCCCGCGCGATGCGCTCGATCCGTCGCGGCGGTTGGGGGATCAGCCGGTCAGCGATGGCGATGGAGTCGCGAAACTTCCCAAACCGGCACGTGCGCTGGTGGACGCGAGCATCGATTTGCATCGGCGGGTGGCATTGATCGACAATGCCAATGCGGAAGCGCGACCCCGCGCCAACCCGGTGGCGGGTTTACAGGCCCGGCTCGCCTACGCTTTTTGATTTAAGCGAGTTCTCCTTAGCCCGCTTGCTTCGAGCGAAGTCGAGAAACGTGCTACGCGGCGTTTTCCGAAGCGTTTCTCGACTTCGCTCGAAACGAACGGGGAGGGGCGCTTACCCCAGCAACCTCGCCTTTGCCGCCGCATATTCCGCGTCCAATCGCGCGATCAGGTCGGCGGCGGGCTCCACCTTGGACACCGCGCCGATGCCCTGGCCCGATCCCCAGATGTCCTTCCACGCCTTTGCCTTGGAATTGCCGCCCGACCCGAAGTTCATTTTGGACGGGTCGCTTTCGGGGAGCGCATCGGCATCCAGCCCGGCCGCCTCGATCGAGGCGCGCAGATAGTTGCCGTGAACCCCGGTGAACAAATTGGTGTAGATGATGTCCGACGCGCGACCCTCGACGATCCCCGCCTTGTAGGCGTCATCCGCCTTGCCCTCGACGGTGGCGATGAAGGGTGATCCGATATAGGCGAGGTCAGCACCCGCCGCTTGTGCTGCCAGCACCGCGCCACCATTGGCGATCGCTCCCGACAGCGCGACGGGACCGTCGAACCACTGGCGCACTTCCTGGGTGAAGGCGAAGGGGTTGAGTTTCCCTGCATGGCCGCCCGCGCCCGCGCACACCAGGATCAGGCCGTCCGCGCCCTTTTCGATCGCCTTGTGTGCATAGCGGTCGTCGATCACGTCGTGCAGCGTGATCCCGCCCCATGAATGGACCGCGGTGTTCAGTTCCTCTCGCGCGCCCAGCGACGTGATGGTGATCGGCACCTGCCATTTGGCGCAGGTGTGAAGGTCCGCCTCCAGCCGCTCGTTCGATTTGTGGACGATCTGATTGACCGCATAGGGCGCGGCGGGTGCGTCCGGATTGTCGCGATTCCAGGCCGACAATTCCTCGGTGATCTGATGCAGCCATTCGTCGAGCTGGCTCTGCGGACGCGCGTTCAGCGCCGGGAACGACCCCACAATCCCTGCCTTGCACTGGGCGATGACCAGCTCGGGGCACGAGATGATGAACAGCGGCGAGCCGATGACCGGAAGCCGCAAACGATCGAAAAGAGGGGGAAGCGCCATGTTAGTTTCATAGCGCAACCGAAATGGAGGGCAAGTGCCTCCGCATTGCGGCTTGACCAAGGCCGCGCTGTTGGCCGACTTTGAAAATCCGTCGATGTGCGGGGGCGCGTCATCGGTGCTGACAAGGGGGAAGCGCAATGAGCCCGTTCGAGCTGGTGTTCGCGGTCTATGGCCTGTTGCTGGGGCTGGCGATTTCGGAAGTGTTGGGCGGATTCTCGCGCGCCCTCAAGCTGAAGCGCGGCACGCGCGCGGTGCGGATCGGCTGGCTGACACCCTTGCTCGGCCTTTTGGTGACGCTCGATCTGTCCAATTTCTGGCTGGTTGCTTGGGATGCGCGAGAACAGATCGGCGCCAATTACGCGACGCTGGTTGGCGTGCTTGTGATGGTCGGTATCTATTACCTCGCGGCCACCCTCATCTTTCCCGACACGCCAGAGGAATGGCCCGATTTCGACGATTGGTACGACCGGCAGCACCGGCTGGTGATCGGCGGGCTGCTGACGGCCAACGTCACAAGCTGGATCGGACTGGGTATATTGGAAGCGATGCACCCTTCGCCGGAGGCGGCAGCAGGCGCGGTCAATCCAACGATCGATGCACTTTACCTGATCAGCGGATTTTCGATCCTTGGCCTGTTCATTGCCTTGATGGCCGTCAAGTCACGACGTTGGAACGTGGCGATGCTGGTAGCGATCTGTGGTTTTCTGATCGTCTCAGGCGTGGTCGAACCCTATGTCTGACCGCTAATCGCCCACCCGTTTCAGCCCGCTGGCGAACTGCTTGGCGCGCTCGACATAGTGCGTGGCCGACCATTTTAGCCCCGCCTTTGCCGCGTCGTCGAGTTGCCGGATAGCGCGCGCAGGGGAACCGACGATCAACGATCCGGCGGGAAATTCCTTACCCTCTGTCACCAGCGCGCCTGCGCCGACCACGCAATCATCGCCGATCACCGCGCGGTTGAGGATGATCGCGCCCATGCCGATCAGCACGCGGTCGCCCAATGTGCAGCCGTGCAGGACCGCGTGGTGGCCGATCGTGCAGTCCGCGCCGATGGTCAGCGGTGCGCCGGGATCGCTGTGGAGCATCGACCCCTCCTGCACATTGCTGCGCGCACCCACCAGGATCGGGGTGTTGTCTCCACGCGCGACCGCACCGAACCAGAAACTCGCCTGATCCCCCAGCCGCACGTCGCCGATCAGCGACGCATCGGGCGCGACCCAGGCGTCGGTGCCAATCATTGGCTGGTTTCCGTCGATTTCGTACAGCGGCATGGCAAACTTCTCCCGGTCGCGTGCGATCATAGGGACGCCCGCCGCCGCGTCCAGCCGATCGCCCTCGACACGCATCGGGAAGATTGGCGACGAGCGGGCGATGGGCTAGCATCGCTGGCGTGACCGCGCCGCCGCTTCCCCTGCTCTACGCCCAGCATCTGACCCGCGACCGGCGGCGGTCGGTGCACACGGTACGCGCCTATCAGGCGACGGCGGAACGGTTGATCGCGTTTCTTCAGGATCATTGGGGCGGTGCGGTCGATCGGCCCGCGCTGTCGGGGGTATCGGCGACCGATCTGCGCGCCTTTCTGGCTGATCGGCGCTCGCATGGATTGACCAATGCGTCGGCCGCACGCGAATTGTCCGCGGTGCGTTCGTTCCTGATCTGGTCGGGCGGCGAGGGGGCTCGGGTGCCACGCCTGAAAGGGCCGCGCGTCAAAAAGGGTGTGCCGCGCCCGATCGCGCCGGATGAAGTCATCGCACTGGCCGAAACGGTGGCGGAGGACGCGTGCGAGCCGTGGATCGGCGCGCGCGACTGGGCGGTGCTGCTGCTGCTGTATGGCGCGGGGCTGCGCATTGGCGAAGCGGCGGGCCTGACGGGCGCGATCCTGCCGCTGGGTGAAACGCTGGTCGTTACCGGCAAGCGCGACAAGACCCGGATCGTCCCGCTGTTGCCGCAGGTGCGCGACGCGATAGAGGCCTATGTCGCCCAGAATCCCTGGGGGATATCGCGCTCCGAACCGTTGTTTCGCGGTGCGAAGGGCGGGCCGGTCGCAGCGTCGGTGATCCGTGCCAACGTCCGCAAGGCGCGTGCGCAACTGGGGTTGGGCGACCGCACCACACCACATGCGTTGCGCCATAGTTTCGCGACACATTTGTTGGGACGTGGTGCGGACCTGCGCTCGCTTCAGGAATTGCTTGGCCATGCCAGCCTTTCATCGACCCAAGTCTATACCGCGGTCGATGCGGCGCATCTTATGGACGTGTACCGCAACGCCCATCCGCGGGCCTAAACATCCTCGGTCGCTTTCGGCTTCCACGTAAAGACGCGGTACAAATAAAGCAGCACGATCGATCCGATCGCGACCAGCGCGAGCGGCCCGACGAACCGGTCGAGATTTTCGAACTGCTTGCCGAACCAGCTACCTGCCCCCGCCAGTGCCGTGATCCAGATCGTCGAGCCTGCGGCAGTCCAAATCAGGAATTTGATCTGCGACATCTGAACCATGCCCGCAGGCAGCGAGACCATCGTGCGCGCGATCGGCATGAAGCGCATGAAGAACACGATGCCAGAGCCATATTTGACGAACCAGCGGTGGAGTTTTTCGACCTCGTCCCAGTCGAGCGTCAGCCAGCGGCCATGGCGGTCGATCAACGGTTTCAGGCGCTGGTATCCGAACCAGCGCCCGATGCCGTACCAGACCCAGTTGCCTAGCGTGGTGCCCGCGACCGCGACCGCAACCAGCGGCCAAAATTCGAAGCGCCCCTGCGCGACCATGATGCCGCCCAGCCCCATGATCACCTCAGACGGGATTGGCGGGAACACGTTTTCGAGAAGCATGAGAATGGCGATGCCCAGGTAACCCCAGGCTTCGATGAGATCGAGGATGAATTCGGTCATGTCGCGCGCCGGTTACGCGCGTGGCGCACGGGCGGCAAGGCGCACGTCGATCGCGTCCCAGATTTTCGCCGCGGTATCGGTGCCGTTGAGCGTGTCGATCGCGACTATGCCGGTGGGGGAGGTGACGTTGATTTCGGTCAGCCACTGGCCGCCGATCACGTCGATACCGACAAAGATCAGCCCGCGGCGTTTGAGTTCGGGGGCAAGCGCTGCGCAGATTTCGAGTTCGCGCGGCGTCAGTTCGGTCTTTTCCGCGCGGCCGCCGACGGCCAGGTTTGACCGGATTTCGCCTTCACCCGGCAACCGGTTGATCGCGCCCGCGACTTCGCCATCGACCAGCACGATGCGCTTGTCGCCTTGCGCGATTTCGGGAAGGAACGCCTGGACCATGTGGGGTTCGCGATAAGCGGTGTTGAACACCTCGATCAGCGAGGACAGATTTTGCCCGCCCGTATCGACCTTGAAGATCGCCTTGCCGCCATTGCCGTGCAGCGGTTTGACCACGATCGATCCGTGTTCGGCCAGGAATGCGCGCGCCTCGTCGATCGAACGGGTGATTAGCGTTGGGGGCATGTAGCGGGCATAGTCGAGCACCCAGACTTTCTCGGGCGCGTTGCGGACTTCGCGGGGGTCGTTCACGACCAACGTGCGGTCTGCGATCCGCTCCAGCAGATGCGTCGCGGTGATATAGCCCAGATCGAACGGCGGATCCTGGCGCATCAGCACGACATCGGCCTCATTCCCAAGGTCGAGCGGGATGGGCGGGCCGAAGCTGAAATGATCGCCCTCGACGCGCTGGACCGTCACCGGATGCGCCTTCGCCCAGACGCGGCCGTTCGCATAGTTCAGGTCTTCGGGGGCGTAATGGAACAGCCGGTGGCCGCGATCCTGGGCGGTCAGCATCAGCGCGAAGCTCGAATCGCCAGCGATGTTGATGGTGGCGAGCGGGTCCATCTGGACGGCGACGGTCAGGATCATTTAGTTTCGCGGCTCCCTTTGCCCCAATTGCGTCACCCCTGCGAAAGCAAGGGTCTCATGCCGCATCGGACGCGCGCCTGCCGCCTGAGATGCCAGCCTGTGCTGGCATGACGGTGGAGGTGAGGTGGATTTAGGGACGCGCGTGTTGAAAGTCACCCGATCCACGCATTCTCGATATGGCGCGGTCTCATGCCGGGTGAGATCAGGATCACGTCGATCCGAATATCCTCGCCAGCGGTCGCATAGCGCGTACCGAGGATTTCGGCCGCAGCCGCGACTCGCGCCAACCGTCGCTCGTCGATCGCGAAGTCGAGTTCTCCTGCGGTCGCGCGCGATTTGACCTCGACGAACGCGATCAGCTTTCCGCGTTTGGCGACCAGATCGACTTCGCCCGCCGACGTTCGGACGCGCGTTGCGAGTATCCGCCAGCCTTTGATGCGCAGATACCAGGCGGCAATCGTCTCGCCTGTGCGGCCGGACGCCTCGGCGACCCGGCGCCTATTGGGCGAAGTCATGGGCGCGACAACGCAGCATTTGCATTCGCGCTCCGGCATCATCCACCAGAACGCCCTCGTCGGGGCCCATTCGGACCAACTGTTGCGTAATTTGTTTGCCGACCATCGGCAGTCGATCAGGATCGCCTGTATCGGGCAACACTTCGATCAAGGTTTCGGTGGGCGCATCATCGACCAGCGACCACCGTCCCGACTCCCCCCATGCGCTGGTGGTGCCATCGGCAAGATAGGTAAGGGGCGTCCCGCTGTTGCAGGCGGATCTGTCCAGATCGGTGCGATCAGCAGAGAGCAGCCAGACGCCAGCGAGCCAATCGGCAGTGGGGGCGGTGGCAACGGGATCGGGCTTTTCGAGACTGACGGTTTGCATCAGCAGGCCAAGGATCAGGCCGATCATCGCTTCATCTCCATCGCGCGCGCATAAAGCAGCTTTCGGTCGAGACCGAATCGCTTGGCCACTTCGCCTGCGGCTTTCGACACGGGGAGGCGGGTCAGGGCTTCGGTCAGCGCCGCGTCGGCGTCCTCCTCGCTGGGGAGCGGGGCGTCGCCGGGCGGCGCGACGACGATGACGATTTCGCCCTTGGGGGGCGCATCGGCATAGCGGGTGGAGAGGGCGGTCAGCGTTCCCGTCACGCATTCCTCGAATTTCTTGGTCAGCTCGCGTGCCACCGCCGCCTCGCGGTCGCCCAGTCCTTCGGCTAGCGCGGCGAGTGCTGCCGACAGCCGAGGGCCGGATTCGTAGAACACCAGGGTCGCGCGGATGCCCGCGACCTCCGCAATTGTCGTGGCGCGCGCCTGAGCCTTGGACGGCAGGAATCCCATGAACAGGAAGCGGTCGGTCGGCAGCCCTGCCAAAGTCAGTGCGGAGATCGCAGCGCTGGGACCGGGGATGGTGACCACCACATGACCCGCCGCCCGCGCATCGCGCACCAGCTTGTACCCTGGGTCCGAAATCAGCGGCGTGCCCGCATCAGATACCAAAGCCACCGCCTCGGTCGCCATCCGTGCAATCAACCCCGCGCGCACCGATTCGGTCGAATGGTCGTGATAAGGGACCATCGGCCGCTTAACGCCGATATGGTGCAGCAGCTTGGCGGTCACCCGGCTGTCCTCCACCGCGATGACGTCCGCGTGGGAGAGAATATGGGCGGCGCGCGCGGACAAATCACCGAGATTGCCGATCGGCGTCGCGACGATGTAGAGACCGGGTTGTAGTTGGGCGTTATTCACGGGAGCAGTCATGGCAGAAGTTCGAGCGGAACCGCAAACGAAGCGTGGCTGGATGCGGATCGGCACGGCCGCGACGCTCGCGCTGCTGATGAGCGGGTGCGCCACGCTGGTTCCGCGCGGGCCTGCGCCCTCGGAGCGTCCGCCCGAACGCCCCGTCGATCGTCCCGGCCCGATCGGCCCCGGCATCCCGCAGGACAGCGAACGCCACCGCGTCGCGCTGCTGGTGCCGATGTCGGGCCAGAATGCAGGCGTGGGCCAGTCGATCGCCAATGCGACGATGCTGGCGCTGCTCGACACCAAGTCGGAACGCATCCGCATCACCAATTACGATACCGCGCAAGGGGCCGCTGCCGCCGCCAACCGCGCTATCGCCGATGGCAATCAGCTCATCCTGGGGCCGCTGCTCGCGGAGGATGCCCGCGCCGTCGGGCCGATCGCGCGCCGTGCCGATGTGCCGGTCATCAGCTTTTCGAACGATTCGTCGGTTGCTGGCAATGGTATCTATCTGCTGGGTTACCAGCCCGACCAGTCGATCGAGCGCGTCGTCGCGCACGCTGCGCGGGCCGGAATGCGCAGCTTTGCCGGCCTCGTCCCGCGCGGCGTGTATGGCGACCGCGCATCGGCGGCGTTTCTGGGTGCGGTCAAACAGGCGGGGGGGCAAGTCACCGGCATCCAGACCTTCGACCGCAGCAACGCGTCGATCACTAGCGCGGTCGCGCGGTTGAAGTCCTCAAGTTCCTATCAAGCGCTGCTGATCGCCGACAGCGCCGGAACCGCGACGATCGCGGTGCCTGCCGTTCGGCGCGCGGGCGGTGCCAACGCCAAGATTCTGGGGACCGAATTGTGGAACACCGATTCGTCGGTGGGCGGCAATGCGGCGCTGAACGGCGCGTGGTTCGCCAGCGTGCCCAATGGTTTTTACCGCCAGTACGCGACCAAATATCGCGCGCGGTTCGGACGCGCGCCGTTCCGCCTGTCGAGCATGGGATATGATTCGGTGCTGCTGACGGTGCGCATCGCGCAGGACTGGCGCGTGGGAACGACCTTCCCCCAAAGCCGCCTGCGCGCGAGCGACGGGTTCGTGGGACTGGACGGCGCATTCCGGTTCGGACGCAACGGTATCGCCGAACGCGCGCTGGAGGTGCATGAGATTCGCGGCGGCAGCACGGTTACGGTGTCGCCAGCGCCGCGGGGGTTTGAGTAACCCAACTCGTCACCCCGNAAGTAGAAATAAATTTCCGAGCGCCGCTCATGGATATGCGGCGGCATGGTGTTCCACACGCTTCCGGGCTTGAGCACGGTCAGGCCCATCACCAACTGCGCGCTGTCGCACACGCCGGGAATGACGAGCTGAAAGATCGTCCGCTCGTTGCTTTCTTCAAGACTGCCGCGCTCGAGCGCATTGGCGTCGGAGATACCGAGCTTCCTGGTCTTGAACCCCTGATGCGCCGGACACGACGCCAGATAGAAGCGCGCGCCCTCACCGGAGAACACAACGTCCTTCGCACCCATCGTCACGTACAGGCAGTCCTTGTTACCCAGCGTAAACGCCTCGCCATCGACGGTCACCACACCCTCGACCGAGCCCACGTTCACCACCGCCATCTCGCGGCGCTCCAGAAACGGATGACCCTTGGCCGAGGCCGGCTCTTCCTGCGCGGGCAAGGCCACGTCCGCCCCCGCCACCGCTACCCCGCCGATCACGAAGCGGTCGGCATGGGTGTAGTTCAGCACGCACTCGCCCTCGCGAAACAAACCCTGGATCAGATAGCGATCCCGCAACTCCTCGTTCGACACCACCTCCATCATGTCCGGATGCGTGGCGTAATAAGTGCGGTCGTACATGCGGGCTCTCCTGAAACTCGATCACCCGACCATAGCGATCAATCCCGACTATTGGAAGGGCGATCCACATAGTGGATCGATAATCAGCACAGCCAGCGATGCTTCGCCAGTGCCTTAAAGCGTTCTGCGTCCAGTGGCCCGACTTCCGCCGCCGCGACATTCGCCACGACCTGCGCGCGATTGCGCATCCCGACCGCGACCGAACAGACTGCGGCGGGTGTCAGGCAGAGGCGCAATGCAATTGCACGCGGATCACCTTCGCAGTCCTGTTCGAACGCCGCCACTCTCGCCACCGTCTCGGCCCGGTGCTGCGGATAGAAATAGGCGTTGCGCCAGTCGGTCCACGCCGTCTGCCCGGCCAGCGCTCCATAATAGAGCGATGATCGCGCGATCATCGCTACGTCGTGCTTGGCACAGAGCGCCAGCAACCGTCGCTCGGCCCCGCGGTCGAACACATTGTACATCGCCTGCACCGATGCGATCAGCCCGCTCATGATCGCATCGCTCGCGGCATCGACGTCATGGTCGAACAATGCGATCCCGAACCCGGCGATCTTGCCTTCGTCCTGCAACGCGATGAGCGTCTGGCGCCAATCGCCTTCGTTCAGCCATTCGGATGCCCAGACTGGCAAATGCACCAGCGCGAGGCGTTCGATCCCCAACCGCGCAAGCAAGTCTTCGACTTGCGCGCGGATATGGGCACCCGGATAAACACGGTCGATGGGCAGATGCGGCGCAGGCAAATCCAGCGGGATCAGCGGGGAAATTCGGCACAGGATTTGGACGCCAGTCGTCAGCGGGGCGCGCTTCAACGCAGCGGCCAGGATGTCGACCACCGGTCTGTCGCCCGCTTCCAACTCGACAGTGTCGATCCCGAGCGAAAACGCGGCGGCAAAGGCGTCCGACAGCGCCGCCCCGTCGATTGCCGCACCTGCCATCGCGCCGGTCCCGAAGCTCAGCTCGGATACCGACAGGCCGGTACGACCCAGGCGTCGGCGCATCATTGCGGGTCGGCCACATTGACGACCACCTGCAATCCGGGCGCGGTGCGATTGGCCCAGTCGGATCGGTGGAAGACGCCCGTCTGCGCTGGTGTCTCGACCCGGTGGATGCTCGCCGCGCCCGCCGCGACCTGAACCTCGCGCGTGCGATCGATCACGAACGGATATTCGCCCGTCTGCATCGCCGCGAGCTGCACTGGCCGGTGTGCCCATAGCGCCGCGACATCGCCGCCCTGGTGCAGCACGCGGCTGTCGAGTTGGCCGAGCAGCGGATATTCGCGCTGCATATAGGCGCGGTAGAGCCCTGCATCGATCGTGTCGGCGGGCGTCACCCGCATCCCCGCGACCCGACCGATCGGCCAGAGCAGGCGAAACGCTGGCCCCTCCAACACGCGATCGACATGCCAGACGAGATCGCCCGGCGCGAAATAGCTGCGCAGCGAGATCGACGGCGCACCACCCGTCAAATCCCCCGCAAAATCGGCCAGCGCGGTGATGTCGGCGGAAAGCCCGGCGCGTTCCGCGCGGTAGGCATCGGGTCCGAATAGCCGGTCGGCGACAAGATCGATCGCGGCGTCAGGCGGCATTCGGTTGAAGTCGAGCCGGAACCCGCGAACGCCGAGCAACGCTTTGACCAACGTGCGATAAGCCAATTCCGCGACCGGCGGTCGAGCGATCTGGATCGTGCCGAGCGGCGAATGGTCGAGTGCGCTGCGGGCGGCAGCCCCGCCGCCCTCGATCGCGACCGTTTCTATTCTTGAGGCGTCGGTCACGCAGCGGGCGCCGGGTGGCTTGCCCGAGGCATCAGCGCGGCGGCACCCGTCCGCGCACCGCCGCTGCTTCTTCCGGTGACAGCTGCCGGACGCCACGAACCAGGCAGCGTCGCGTGTTGCTGCCGCTCGCATCCGGCACCACCAGTTCGACATTGGCACCGGTGCAGATGCGGCTGCCGCCGCGCGAGACGATGCCAATCCGCTGCGCGTAATCGACGTCGGGGCAACCGGGCGAGAGTTCCAGTTCCCAGCTTTCGCGCGAACCGATATTGACGATCGCGCGGTCGGCACCGGCATCGCTGAAGCCGGTGACCTGGCTGTTCCAGAAACATTGCTGCGCGCCCGCTACGCCCGCTGCGGGCAGCTCGCTCGTGCAAGCGGCCAGCAGGGCAAGCGGGAGTAGCGTCCATCCGGTCTGATGCATCGCACGTCTCCTTTCGCCCCGCAGTCTAACCGGCTGCCCCCTCCGATGGGAAGGGGCAGCCCTTATCCGATCAGCGCGTACCGCCGAACTGGACCCGCGCGCCGACCAGGATGCGGCGACCGCCATAGTTCAGGCGCATGATCTTGGGCGTGCCATCGGCGAAGTCGGTGTAACCCCCGGTCGATGCCGTCTGGAATTCGCGCCTCACATTGCGCCCTTCGACATAGACCTGGAAATTGCGGTTGATGTTGTACGAGATTTTCGCGTCGATGAAGGTCGAGCCATCGGTAAAGCGCGGAACGCCAGGATTATAGCCTGGACCGACGAGGCGAACGTTAGTCAGTCCTTCGCTTGGATAGTTGATGTCGGTCGTATTGCCCCCGCACGGCGTGATGCAGTTGAAGGTCGCGGTTCGCTTTTGATAGGCAACGCGCATGTTAAGCTTGCCGTCATCGTACCAGAGCGAGGCGTTCATATAATATTTCGACTCGTCGGGTGGCAGCATTACGTCGCCGGTCAACGGATCTTGCGTTCCTTGAGTGGCCGACGACTGGATTACCGAAAGATTGCCGTCGATGCCGGTATATTGGAGAAACGAAGGCAGGAAGGTGAACGCGGTCTTGGCTTGGAATTCGAAGATGTCGCGCTTGTAGCCGGGACCGTTTTCAAATGTTGGATAGTTAAACTCAAGTTCCGACAACGGGCGTCCGGTGAGTGGATCGGTTCGGTCGCTGCCGCCAAACGGCGTGCCGGTGATCGTCACCCCGATCGGTGCACCGATCTTCACGTCTAGCTTGCCATAAGCCGCAGAGAAAACGGTGTCCGGGTTCGGATACCATTCCAAACTCGCGTTGTAGCTCCACGCCGTATAGGGATCGAGACCGGGATTGCCGACGCGCCCACCGCAGCCGAAATTTTCTTCGCCGCCATCCAGCAGATCGCGTTCGTCGATCGTGCAACTGCCGGCCGGGATCAACTGAGTGACGCGAGGCCGTGCGACAGTCTTTGCGCCATAAAGGCGCAGCACGACCGCTTCGTCGAATGCCCACAAGTTCAGGTTCACGCTGGGGAGGAAATCGGTCGAATCAGCCTTGACCGAAGTGTTGTCGCTGAACGCTTGAGACGAAATGCCAGAAGGGTTGTTGGGATCGAGCGGGTTGAAGGTCGCAGTCGTGCGGATGTTGGTGATCGTCAGCAGCGCGCTGGCATCGACCTTGGTGTGTACTGCACGCACGCCCGCATTGCCGTTAAACAACAGGCCGTAGGGCAGTTGCTGTTCGAAATCGACCATGCCGTAGAGGTTGAAGATCGTCTCGTTGGTCCGCCCCACCGGCTGGTCGTAGGTCTGACCATCGCTGCCGACGCAGGTTTTCAGACAGTCGAAATTCATGAATTGCGACGCGCCGAGTTCCGCGAACAATTGGTCGGTGCGGATGCCGTTCCACGCCGGAGGCAGCGACCCGCGATTGGGAAGATCGCCAAAATATTCGGACTGGCTGGGTTCAATCGTTTTCGCCAGCAGAGCACGAAGCTCTTCAGGTGTCAGCGTATCGACCCCGGAACGCGCGTTTAGCGGGTTGGTGCTGGGGACGAACCCATAGTTACAGCTTAGACCACCAGGTGCCGACGATCCTGCGGTTGGTTGGCACGCGCGCAGCGACCCCCGGACGTTTGCAGTCGGGACGATCACTGCCGGGATGTAACCGGGCTGACCAAATGTGCCCACCGCGCCGCTGACGGTGTAACCGCCTGCACCCCAGGATGCGGTCTTGGCATTGCGATACTGCGCGCCGACCTTCACCCGCGTGATAAAGGGCAACAAGTCGTCGGTGCGATAAGTGAAGTCGAGCTTGGCAAGGCGTTCCGACGATTCGCCGGCGCGGGGGGAATATTGCACCGCCACGGTCGGGGTCGTCAGTGGCATCTGGCCAACGGTATAGGCGGGCGTTGCCGGCCCGTTCGGACCCGCAAGCACCGCATTTTGGCCGATACAGGTTGGCGGCGACAGCCGCGCGTCGAGGCACCGCGGGGCGGTCAATTGGACGAAGTTGTCGGGATTTGAATCGTCGTAGTTGTCGGGCAACTGAATGTCCCACAGCCCATTAGGCTGCAGCACCAGATCGGCGTTCCCATAATTATAGGTGCGCGAGGTACGCATGTCGCCGCGGGTCGACGTCGCCCGCGTCATGCCGACCATCGCATCGATATCGATACGGTCACCGCGATATTCGCCACCGCCCTGAAGATAATAGGTCTTCGAATCGATGATGTTCTCGATCTGGTCGATGCTGACCGAGTTGTTGGTCAGCGTCATCGCCGTCACATTGTGCGCGGCATCGACGACGACGCTGCCCGGTACCACGTTCAACACGTTGCCCAGCGTTGCATTGTTGCCGACATTGTTCAGACCGAAATTTGGATCGAACAGGAAATAGCCAGCGGGTGAGTTAGGCGCGACGGTGCGACGCCGGGGATATTCGGGTGCCAGGCTGTCGACGAACGTTCCGGCTGCATTCTGGCTGAACAAGGTGATCGGCGTGCGGCTGCGGTTCTGGTCTTGCACGTACCGATTGGCGAATGCGCCCTTCGCGAACAGCGTGATCTGATCGGTCAGGCGGTAATCGAAGCGGATGTCGCCCGAATAACGCTCGTCGGTCTGGGTGTTCATGAAATTGCGGATCAGCGACGGCGTGTAGTCGTTCCACTGGTTGAGGCAGCTTTGCTGTTCCAGGATGCGCTGGCCGCGCTGCGCGGTCGATGCCGTCGGATTGTGCGGAAACAGGTCGAAACATTGTGCTTTGGTCTGCGCCCCTGCCGCCTTGGTCAGTAGGGTGCGCGGAGTCTCCGCGCTGTTGGCATAAAGCACATCGGCCAGATCGCCATTCAGCGTGTCGAGATTATACTGGAAAGTCTTGTCCGGCGACTGGTCGAAATCGAACAAACGCGAATAGCCGCGGTTGCCGCTGGTGGTGTTTTCGTAGCCGTGGCCGTCGTTCTGGATCTTGCTGTAATTGCCGCTGACGATCACGCCCAACCGGTCGCCAAAGAATTTGCGCGACGCGACAGCGTTGAAATCGGGCGTCCAGTCGCGTCCCAGCGAATTTTGCTGTGCGCCTGCGCGGAACGAGAAATAGGGCTTGGCGAAATCGAGGCCGGTGCGGGTCTGGATCTTGATGGTGCCGCCCAGCGACCCTTCGGTCATGTCGGCGGTCGAACCCTTGACCACATCGACGCTCTTGATGAGTTCGGCGGGGAGTTCGCGAAGGTCGGCGCTGCGCGCGCCGTCGGTGCCCAGCGCCAGCGCGGTCGTGCTCTGCACGCCGATGCCGTCCAACTCGACGCGTGTCAGGTCGGGTCCGTTGCCGCGCACCGCGACGCTTTCGCCTTCGCCGAATTCGTTGCGACCCAGGGCGACGCCGGGAATGCGAGAGATCGCTTCGTTAACGTTGCGATCGGGGAAAGAGCCGATATCGTCGGCGACGATCGAATCGGTTGCGGTGCGCGCGTTGCGCTTGCGGTTGTTCGACGATTGCTGGCTGGCGCGCGATCCGGTGACGACGACTTCGCCCTCTTCCTGACCCAGATCCTCGACCTGCGAAGTCTGAGGGATTTCGGCATTCTGGCCAGTGGTAGTTTGCGCTGCGGCTTCGCCCCCGAATGCCAGCAGCAGACCCATCACACCCCATGAGGCGGTGGTCATGATCCGAGCGCGCCCGGCGGATTCCTTCAGCATAATTCCCCCTCCTGTTTTCATCCGGGAATCTTGCAAAGGGGAACTTCACCCCCTGCTTCCTAACCCCGGTCAAGAACTCCCATTATTTGGGACGCTCTATCAACTTATAGTATTATCATATTTTTGAAGCGACGCAATAGGCGTCATAACATTGCAAGAATCTTGAAGATCGTGCCGTTATCGAACAGGCGCGCCCTATTGCTGGGGTGCGGCGCCCCTTCGTCGCTAGCCGATATCTGCCGGTTCGAGTCGGGGCGAGATCAGGTGCACGATTAGCAGCGCGATGAGGTAGATCGACCCGATCAGTACGAAGATCGGCGTGTAATTCCCGACCTCTTCGAGCACGCCGCCGACATATTTTGCCATCAACATGCCGCCGATCGCGCCCGCCATGCCGCCGATCCCGACCACCGATGCGGTCGCGCGCCGCGGCATGAGGTCCGAGGCAAGCGTGAAGACATTGGCCGACCACCCCTGATGTCCCGCCGCCGCCAGCCCGATGATCGCGACCGCGAAGATCAGGTTGTCGACATAGATCGCCAGGCTGACGGGCACCACGCAGAGCGCGCAGACCAGCATCGCGGTCTTTCGCCCCGCATTGACGGTCCAGCCGCGTGCGATGAGCCGCGAGGACAGCCAGCCCCCGCCGACGCTGCCGACATCGGCGAGCAGATAGACCGCGATCAACGGCGGTCCGAACGTGACGAGGTTGAGGTCATAGGTCTTGGCGAAGAAATCCGGCAGCCAGAACAGGAAGAACCACCAGATCGGGTCGGTCATGAGTTTGGCGACCGCAAACACCCAGGTCTGGCGATAGCGCAGCAGCGTCAGCCACGGAATTTTCGCAGTGCTCTCTGCCGGATCGCTGCGGATATGCGCGAGTTCAGACGCCGAAACCTTGGGATGCTCCTCGGGCGTGCGATAGACCAACAGCCAGGCGATCAGCCAGACGAAGCCAAGCGAGCCGGTGATCAGGAACGCCGCTTCCCAGCCCCAGGCCATGACGATCGGCGGCACTGCAAGCGGGGTGATGATCGCGCCGACATTGGACCCTGCATTGAAGATGCCGGTTGCAAAGGCGCGCTCCTTCTTGGGGAACCACTCACCCGTCGCCTTGACCGCGGCGGGGAAATTCCCGGCTTCCCCCAGTCCCAGTGCGAAGCGGGCGATGGCGAAGCCCGCAACCGTTCGCGCACCGGCATGGGCCATCCCTGCGATGCTCCACACGATCACGGCGATGGCATAGCCCCAGCGGACCCCGACCCAATCGATCAGTCGCCCGACCGTCAGCAGCCCGATCGCATAGGCCGCCTGAAACCAGAAGACGATGTCGGCATAATCGAGTTCGCTCCACCCGAATTCGGTCTCCAGCACGGGTTTCAGAATGCCGATGACCTGACGATCGATATAATTGATCGTCGTCGCGAAGAAGAGCAGCGCGCACACCGTCCAGCGGTTGCGCGTCATCGTTTCGCCTGCACCCGGAACGCTGGTCGCCATCGTTACATCCTCTCGTTTCGGGCGCGCGGTTGTTCCGCGTCGCCACTCTGGTCGTGTCAGTCGGTGGTCACCGGCCCGTGGAAATCGGCCTCGACGACGCCGATGCCCCATCCGGTGGGGATTTCGTTTGCGCCGGTATCGCCCGCCTGCCGCGAAGTGCTGAGTTCGACGATGTTGCCGAACGCGTCGCGATCGGCGACCGGACCGGTCTGGGCGATGCGGAGCACGCGCCCGCGTGCGGGCGCGAAAGGCAGACCGACATAGCCGAGGTTACGCTCGGTCGTGCCTTCCCAGATCGTCTTGCCGTCGAGCGTCAGGCGCAAGGGGTACGCGCGGGTGCGCCAGCCCGCGAGTTTGAGTTCGACCTCGCTGAGCGTGACGGGGGAATCGAAATGATATTCGATCCAGGCGGTCGCTTGCTTGCCGTCGTTCATCCAGCGGGACAGTTCGTTGCTGTCGACGCTTTTCCACGCATCGCCCTGATTGACGGCGGTGACGATCTTCGACGGAAGCAACGTCGTGCGGGTTATGCGATAGGACGGCGTGGCCGGGGTGGGGCCGCGCGTCAGCAATCCGGGCTGATGCTGTTCCGGGAAGTCCGACGACAGGCCGTTTACAACCCGCCTCGGCATCACCGCTGGGATGGTCACGCTGGCGCGGCGAAGACCGGGTGCGGTTGCGGTGACGCGGACCCGGCCTGCCTTGGTGCCCGCGCGCAGCAGCACGCGGTTGACGCCGTTTTCGACCGGAAGGTTGCGGGAGAGGACGTAATTGTCCTGATGTCGCGCGGTTCCGGCGTAGCTGGTGGTGCCGGGGATCGATTGCTGAGCGACCGGCGCGTCGGCGCGTGCCTTGCCGGTCGAATCTCCCTGTGCGATGCCGCCGCGCCATTCGGCGGGACCACTCAGGTCGAAAGAGATCTTATCGCTAGCGACGGGCACGCGGCGGCCCTGCGCATCAACCACTTCGACATCGACCAACGCAACGTCGGCGCCGTCCATCACGAAGCCGCGCGGGGAAGTTCGCGGGGTCAGACGGATCGCGGCGGGCTCGCCGGTGGTCTCAAGCTTATATTCGGAGCGGCTGCCATCGGCATGGGTGGCGACCGCGCGCAGTGTGCCGGGCTCGTAGGCGACCTTCGGCCAGGTGAATAGGAAGCCATAGTCGCGCTTTCCCTCGCCCAGCGACCGGTCGTTCAGGAACAGCTCGACCCGCTCGCCGTTCGACACGACCATCTGGTCCTTCACCGTGCCAGCGGGGTAGTTCCAGTGGCCGACGATGTGGCTGGCGGCGGCCTCTGGTTCGACCCAGCCGTTCCACATCACCTTGTGCGCGAAAAACCCGTCCTTGGGCAGTCGCATCGCGTCGACTTCGCCCGACCGGCGGTAGTTGTTGTCGCCGCGGAAATGCGTGTTGCTGTCGGACCAGATGATGTTGACGCCGCCCGACGACACGCGTTCTCCGGTCCCCGGGCGGACGCGGTAATAATCCCACCAGGCGCGAACATTTTCCACCGCGTGACTGTCCTGGTTGCGGTTATAGGCGGGTGCGTCCTTGTGGAAGGGCGGCGAGAATTGATCCCAATAGGCCCGCGCACCCTCATCGCGAGAATATTCCATCGACCAGAGCGGGATGTCCGAACTCTTGTTGATGTAGAGCATTTCTCCACCATATTCGGCGGTGTTGCCGTCGAGCATCTCGCGCGATCCGATCGCGCGACCGCCGTCCGGATCGTACACGTCGCGGATCGCCTTCAGCTCGGCCATATGCGCTTCGCTGATGCTTTCGTTGCCGCCTTCGTAGAACAGGATCGACGGATTGTTGCGGTTGTAGATGATCGCCTGACGCATCAATTCCACCCGCTGTTCCCAGCGGCGGCCATCCACATCATGCTCCGCGTCGCCCGCGGGCATCGCCTGGATCAAACCGACGCGGTCGGCGGATTCGACGTCCTGTTTCGACGGGGTGATGTGCATCCAGCGCACCAGATTGCCGCCGGACTCCACCATCATCGCGTTGGAGAAATCGCTGAGCCAGGGCGGCATCGAAACCCCGATCGCGGGCCATTCGTTCGAGGTGCGTTGGGCATAGCCGTGGACCTGAATGACGCGGCCATTGAGTTCGATCATCCCGTCGGCGAATTTGGTCTGGCGGAATCCGGTGACGGTATCGACGCTGTCGATCGCCTTCCCGTCTTCGATCAGGCTAGTGGTGACGGTGTAGAGATAGCCGTAACCCCAGCTCCAGAAATTGAGGCCGGACAGTCGTTCGGCGGCGCTCAGCGTCGCGAAGCTGCCGGGATGGACAGTGGTGGGTGTGGCATCGAACTGGCCGACTACCTTACCCTCGCGGTCGCGAACCTCGACGCGAAGGCCGATGCGCCGCGGCACAATGTCGTCGTTTCGGACCTGCGTCTCGGCGTGGATCGTCGCGGCGCGGGTGGGCAGGTCGAAATCGCCTGCCCAGACATATTGGCCAGTGGTGCCCAGCCCCGCGTAGAGCGGTAACGTCTGGTGCAGCTTGTCGGTCAGATGCAGCCGGACATTCTTGGTGATGCCGCCGTAATTGACGTTGAAGTTGCGGTCGTTCCATTGATAGCCGCTGCCGGTCGCGCGCTCCTTGTAGCGCCAGTCGTTGTCGACGCGCACCGCGATCACGTTTTCGCCGCGCCGAAGATACGCGGTGATGTCCGCGCCCAACGCCATCGCGCCGCTTTCCGACAGTGCCACCGATGTCCCATTGACCCAGACTTCGGCCGCCTGGCGCACGCCTTCGAATTCCAGGAACGCCTTGCCATCATGGCCGCGCGGCAGCGTGATGTTCTTGCGATACCAAGTGATGCCGGTGGACAGTTCGCGAATGTCGCGGGCAAACGCCTCGCGCTCGTTGAATGCGTTGGGCAGCGTTACCGTTTGCCATTTCGCATCGTCGAAGCCGGGTTGTTCGGCGCCTGCCTGCTCGCCGCTGGTCATGCGCCAGCCGGGGTTGAGGTTGTAGGTCGTGCGCGGCGACGCGACGATGGTAGAGGCGTCGTGCGCCGCGACGGGCGTGGCGGTCGCCCCGATACTCGCAGCCGTCGCCATCAGCAGAGCCAGTATCCGCATCGCAAAATCCCCTCGTCTTTCCCTGAGAATGATTGGGTCGAACCGTCTGTCGCGGTCGATCACCAGTTGTAGAGCGTGCCGTCCTCCAGCCGATTTACGGGCAGATAGGCGCGGCTATATTCGTATCCCGCCGCCAGTTTTTCATCGATATCGACGCCCAGTCCGGGCGCGTGGCCGGGGTGCATCAACCCGTCGGTCAGGCTGTAATGATGCGGGAACACGGCGTCGGTCTCGGCCGTGTGGCGCATATATTCCTGGACCCCGAAATTGGGGATCGACAGGCCGAAATGGAGCGCGGCCGCCATGCTGACGGGCGACAGGTCCGTCGCCCCGTGGCACCCGGTGCGGACCTGATACAGATCGGCGAGCGCGGCGATCCGGCGCAGATGGGTAATGCCGCCGGCATGCACCACGGTTGCGCGGATATAATCGATCAGCTGGTTCTGGATCAGCTCTCGGCAGTCATGGACCGATGAGAAGATCTCGCCGACCGCCAGTGGTGTGGTGGTGTGCTGACGGATGAGGCGGAACGCTTCCTGGTTTTCGGCAGGTGTCGCGTCCTCGAGCCAGAACAGGCGGTATGGTTCCAGATCCTTGCCCAGCCGACCGGCCTCGATCGGGGTCAGCCGGTGGTGGACGTCATGGAGCAGATGCACGTCCCAGCCCAGCGCCTCGCGTCCCGCTTCGAACAGTGGCGGGACCGAGCGCAGATATTTCTCGGTCGACCAGAGATTCTCGGTCGGCAGGTCGGCATCGGCGGGCTCGTAGAAATAACGGTCTTTCGACACGCCATAGGTCGATGGAAGGCCGGGCACGCCCGATTGCAGTCGGATCGCGCGATATCCCTGCTGCTGGTAATCCAGTGCCGCTTCGATCGTTTCCTCGATCGTCGTGCCGTTGGCATGGCCGTACACCATGCACCCTTCGCGCGCTGCGCCGCCGAGCAACTGATAGACCGGCAGCCCGGCGACCTTTCCCTTGATGTCCCACAGCGCCATGTCCACCGCCGCGCTGGCGGTCATGGTGACGGGTCCGCGACGCCAGTACGCGCCGCGATAGAGATACTGCCAGATATCCTCGATCCGGTGCGCGTCGCGCCCGATCAGCAGCGGGACGACATGATCGCTCAAATAGCTGGCAACCGCGAGTTCGCGACCGTTGAGCGTCGCGTCGCCGACGCCGTGGACGCCGTCCTCGGTTTCGATCCTGAGCGTGACGAAGTTCCGCCCCGGACAGGTGACGATCACGCGGGCATCGACGATCTTCGACATGAAATCTCACATGATGAACATAAGGATCAATGGGACGAAGTGGTCGCCCACTTTGAGCGCCTCTGTCAAGCCAATTGGCTTATCGGGCGGATTTTGATCGGGATGGGGTTGACGAACGGCTTGTCGAGCGGCGAAGGCTGGGCTCGGATGGTCAGGCCATTTTTTCCCACGGATATGATCGTGATCGAAGCGACACCGCGCAAACTCTACCAATCCATCGCCGAACGGATCGCGGCGACGATCGCCGACGGGCGATATCCGCCCGGTGCGCGGCTGCCCAGCGAGCGCGAGCTTGCCGAGGAGCATGCGGTCAGCCGCCCAACGATCCGCGAGGCGATGATCGCGCTCGAAATTCGCGGGCTGGTTGAGGCACGCCACGGGTCCGGCGTCTATGTCATCCACGCGCCGCGCGCGGCGGACATCGCGCCCGAGCTGGATGTCGGCGCGTTCGAGTTGATCGAGGCGCGGACGCTGTTCGAAGGCGAAGCCGCCGCCCTGGCTGCGACGACGATCGACATGGCGACGCTCCGGACGCTCGACGATCTGCTTGAACGCATGCACGATGCGACATCGGACACGGCGTTCGCTGCCGATCGCGACTTCCACCTGACGATCGCCGAGGCAACCGGGAACAGCCTGATCCGATCGACGATCGAGACGCTGTGGGACGTGAGAGAACGGTCGCCATTATGCGTCAACATGTTCGCGCGTGCGCGGCGCGAAGGCGTCACCCCGCGGGTCGACGAGCATCGCCGGATCGTCGATGCGCTGCGCGATGGCGATGCGCCCGCCGCGCGCGACGCGATGCGCGCGCATCTGTCGCGCGTCACGGCGGATTTGCTGGAAGCGACCCGGCTGGACCTGATAGAGCGCGCCCAGGCAGAGGCCGATGCGCAGCGCGACCGTGTGTCCCGGCGCCATATTGCATAGTGCGGTCTGCAAGGGGCATGGATGCGGGCCTTGCTGCCCGCTGAAGCGATCAATGGAAATCGCGGGATTTCGGAATAATGCGCACGTCGCGGGGATGGCGGGCATGGGATGAATTGGGGCGAGGCGGGGGCACGTCCGCTTCGCCCAGCCGGTCGAGCAAGGTGGTACGATCGACGATGCGATCGGCCATCAGGTGAACGACGTCCTCCGCGCTCCTTTGCACTTTCCCATGCACCTCCATCAAGCGTGAGGCCATGAGCGGGCGGCGATATTGTTCGAACAGTCGCGCCCAGAGCAGGATGTTCACGATGCCGCTTTCGTCCTCCAGTGTGGCGAAGATGGCGTTGCCCTTGCCCGGACGCTGGCGGACCAGCACCAGTCCGGCGACCTTCGCCCGGCGGCCATCGGGCAGGCTGAGCATTTCTGTGCTGGACAAGATGCCTTCGGCCCGCAGCGTCTTGCGCAGGAAATGCATCGGATGTTCTTTCAGCGAAAGCCGGATGGTCTGGTAATCGGCCGTCACTTCCTCCGACAACGGCATGGCGGGCAGCGCGGAATCGGGTTCGGCGGCCAGTTCGCGGGCGTCCGCGGCGGCAAATAGCGGAAGCTCGCCGCCGCCCGGCATCCGCCTTACTTCCCAGGCCGCAGGGCGCCGTTCTAGGCCGATCGACCGGCAAGCATCGGCATCCGCCAGCAAGCGCAGCGCCCGCGGCGGAAGCGGCGCGGCACGATGTTGGGCGTCGTCATCGGCCTGCGGCACGCGTACCCGCCGCGCCAGTTCCTCGATGCTGGCAAACGGTCCGCCCCTCTCGCGCTCGGCGGCGATGGCGTGGCCCCATGCCTGTCGAAACCCGTCGATCTGGCGAAAACCGATCCGCAGCGCATGACGCTTGTCCAGTCGATTCCCGGCAACGTCCCAACCCCAGCGTGGATGCACTGTGCCATCGGTCGCGCCGGGCTCCAGATGATTGTCCCAGTCGCTGTGGTTGATATCGGCCGCACGAACATCGACGCCATGTTCCTGCGCATCGCGGACGATCTGCGCCGGCGCATAAAAGCCCATCGGCTGCGAATTGAGCAAAGCGGCGGCGAACACCGCAGGGTGCGTGCATTTGAGCCAGGACGAGACATAGACCAGCAGCGCGAAGGAAATCGCATGGCTTTCGGGAAAGCCGTAACTGCCGAACCCCTTGATCTGATTGTAGCAGCGCTGGGCGAAGTCGCGCTCATATCCGCGCCGGACCATCCCCTCGACCATCTTGGCCTCGAAATTGTGCATCGTCCCGACATTGCGGAACGTCGCCATCGCACGGCGCAGTTTGTTGGCTTCATCGGGTGAGAAATCCGCTGCGGTGATGGCAAGCTTCATCACCTGTTCCTGGAACAGCGGAACACCGAAGGTTTCCCCCAGCACGCCGCGCAGTTCGTCGGGATCGTGCGGCGGTGCGGGCGAGGGATAGTCCACCGCCTCCTTCCCCGCTCGCCGCTTGAGATAGGGGTGGACCATGTCGCCCTCGATCGGGCCGGGACGCACGATCGCCACCTGCACGGCAAGGTCGTAGAATTTCCGCGGTTTCAGGCGCGGCAGCATGTTGATCTGGGCGCGGCTTTCCACCTGGAAGGTGCCGATGCTGTCGCCCGTGCACAGCATATCGTACACAGCGGGGGCCTCCTGCGGCACGCTGGCGAGGGTCAGATCGCCTAGCCCGTGCGTGCGCATCGTCTCGAACGCCTTGCGGATGCAGCTCAGCATGCCGAGCGCCAGGACATCGACCTTCATCAGGCCGAGAGTGTCGATATCGTCCTTGTCCCACTCGATGAAGGTGCGGTCCGGCATCGCCGCATTGTGGATCGGCACCAGATCGTCCAGCCGCCCCTGCGTCAGCACGAAGCCGCCGACATGCTGCGACAAGTGGCGCGGCGTATCGAGCAACTGATCGACGATCCACCGCAACCGCGCGAGATCGGGCGCGTGCGGATCGAACCCGGCATTGGCGATGCGTTCTGCTTCCATGGTCCGCGAAAAACTGCCCCAGACCGTGCTGTTCAGCCGCGCGGTGACATCTTCCGACAGGCCCAGCACCTTGCCCACCTCGCGCACCGCGCTTCGCGGGCGATAATGGATGACGGTGGCGGCGATCCCTGCCCGGCTGCGGCCATAGCGTTCGTAGATGTGCTGGATCACCTCTTCGCGGCGTTCATGCTCGAAATCGACATCGATGTCGGGCGGCTCGTCGCGCTCGGCCGACACGAAGCGCGAGAAGAGCAGGTTGAACTGGCCCGGATCGACAGAGGTGATGCCCAGGAAATAGCAGACCGCCGAATTGGCCGCCGAACCCCGCCCCTGACACAATATCGGCGGGTCGAGCGAGCGGGCGAATTGTACCAGTTCGTAAACGGTCAGGAAATAACAGGCGTAGTTCCGATCGGCGATGATCCGGAACTCGTCCTCCAGCGTACGCCTGATCTTGTCGGGTATGCCGTCCGGATATTTCTCCTGCGTCAGGCGCCAGGTCTCGTGTTCCAGCCACGCCTGCGGTTCCCACCCCATGGGTACCGGTTCGTGTGGATATTCATATTTGAGGTCGTCGAGCGTGAAGCGGATGCGCGACAGGATGTCGGTGGATGCGCCGATCGCTTGCGGCGCTCCGTGGAACAGGCGTGCCATTTCGTCGCCGGATTTCAGATGGCGCTCGGCATTGGCGAGCAGGCGCGTTCCGGCCTCGGCCAATGTGGTGCCTTCACGGATACACGTCATCACATCATGGAGCGGGCGATGTTCGGGCATTGCGTAGAGCGCGTCGCAGGTGGCGAGCAACGGGATGCCGGTGCGCTGCGATAATGCCTGAAGGCGAGCGAGGCGGCGCTGATCGTCGCCCCGCCGCGTCATGGTCGCGGCAATCCACAAGGGCGCGCATCGGGCAAGACGACGCAGCACGAATTCCTGTGCCTCATCGGCAATCGCGATCAGCAACAGCCCGTTGGCATGTTCGATGAGATCGGCGAGATATAGCGTGCATTCACCCTTGTCGGCCCGACGATTGCCGAGCGTCAGTAGGCGCGTGAGCCGACCCCAGGCTGCACGATCGACCGGATAGGCGATGATGTCCGGCGTGCCGTCGGCGAACACCAGCCGCGCGCCGACCACCAGCCGGAAATCGGGAGCCTCGCACCCGTTCTGCTGCATCTGAACGCGGAAGTCCTTGAGCGTGGCATAGGCGCGTACCACCCCCGCCACGGTGTTGCGATCGGCGATGCCGATGCCACTATGCCCGAGCTCGATCGCCTTCAGCACCATGTCGGCGGGATGCGATGCGCCGTGCAGGAAGGAATAGCTGGTTGCCGTCACCAATTCGGCAAAGGGCAGAGAAGGGGTGTCGGTCATGCGAACAGGCCGTGGACATACCAGGCGGGGCGGTTCGTTTCGCGCTCGTAAAGCCCTTGCCGAAACAGCCAGAACCGGCGACCGCGTGCATCCTCCACCCGGAAATAATCGCGTGTGAGCAGCGGACGGGCGGGAAGGGGGGCGAGCGAGTGAGCCTCTTCGTCGGGACGCCGGTGCGCGACGGAGGGTTCGGGATCGGGCAGGCGTTCGATGGCCACGCGCCACCATTCGCCGGCGATCCGCTCCGGTCCTTCGAAGCGCGTCACTTCGTGCATCGCGCGCTGCCAGCGAAAGCGCCGGGGCGGTCCGTCGGGGACTTCGGCCAGTACCTCGACCGGTTGGGGCGGATCGAACAGATGGAGCGGACGCAATGGTGGTTCGCCTGCGCGTCGCGGTGGCCAGGGCAGGGGATCTGCCGCATCGACCGCGGGCAGGGTCAGCACCTGTTGTTCGGGAATATGCGTGTCGCGCGGTGCGAAACGGCGAACGCGACCGCGCCCCAGCCTCGTGCTCAGCCGGTCGACAAGGGCCGCGGTTGCTTCCTCGTTCAGGCGACCGCCTTCCAGCCGGAGTTGAGAGGGGCCGACCGGCTCGGCCACCGGCACTGCCAGCCGCACCAGGTCAAAGCCGAAACCGGGGTCGATCGGATCGGACAATGCGTCGATCCGTTCCCGGAACAGGCGTGACGTCACTGCAAAATCGCGCGTCGGCAGCCCTGTCTCCACGGCAACCTCTCGCACTGCGCCGTCGCTGCGATAGAAGCATCCGATAAAGCGCCGGCCCCCTTCGTGCCGTTCTTCCAGCCTCTGCGCCGCTTCAAGGACGAGTGCGTCGAGCACCGCCAGCGCATCCTCGGTTCGCGCGATCGGTTCGGCAAAACGTCGCTCGAACACCAATGCAGGGGGGGCCCGGCGAGGGGAGATGCGGCTGTCGGCATGGCCCAGCACCCGGTGGAGCGTGGCGACCATTTCTGCCCCGAACCGCGCGGCGAGCGGAGCCGTGGGTCGCGCCGCGAGATCACCGAGCGTTTTGAGCCCTGCGCGGCGGAGCGCCGTTTCAACCTCCACTTCCAGCCGCAGTGCGGCGATGGAAAGACGGCGGACGGCGTGATGTTCGTCGGCGGCAGGCGCAGTTTGGAAACGCGCCAGCGCCTGGCCGGCTTCTGGCGTTCCAGCCAGGGCATGGCGCAGGTGAAGTCGGCCCGCGCCCAACCGCTGCTCGATCTGTGCTGCCAGCGCCGTTTCGCCACCGGCCAGATGCGCGCAGCCGGTAATGTCGAGCGTCACCCCGTCGGGCGGGTCGAGCGCGACCATCGGCGTCCAGCGGTCGCAGCCATCGGCAATCCGCTCCAGCCAGAGGCGGTCGGCATGCGGATCATGCTCGACTGCGGCGAGTTCGGGAACCCGCGCGCGCGCATCGGCCAGCGTCAGGCCGGGGGTCAGGCCAAGCCGCAACGCGTGTGGATCGAGGGCCACGATCCGTACCGCGCCACCCTGTTTCTCGACAAAGCCGAGCGGCGCGTCATCCGGCGCTGCGCTGTGCCTCGCGTGCCAGCGATCGCTGGTCAGCATCGGAAACCACAGCGCCAGATAGCGGCGGTTCGCGGAAGCACCCCCGGTCACGATCCCATTCCAGATGCCAGCATCCGCCGCCGGGGCGACCGCGTTGGCGCAACAACTCGACCATGAAGGCTGGCCCGCCAGGAGCACCCGCCTCCAGCGCAGTGGAGGGTGCGGCGTGAATGCTCCAGCGTGTCTGGGCGGCGCTGGGGCCGGGCTGTGCATCGGCACGCAGTAGCAAGGGGGTTACGCCCGACGTCTCCGCCGCCAGCGCCAGCCGCCTGCTCGCGGTCAGATCGAGCGCGCGGGGGTTGCGCCACAGCTCGATCACCGCTGCGCCGACAGACGTACAGCGAACCACGTCCACCGCCGCGCGAAGCAGCGCCACCGGATCGGGCAGCACGATCAGCACCAGTCGTGCCGGATCGATCCCGATTTCCGCCAATCCCGGCGCATGAAGATGCCCCTGCCGTTCCACCGTTTCCTCGCGCAGCCAGAATAACGGGGCACCCGGCTGGCTGGCGAGGCATGCCAGCATCGCGGTGAAGCCTGCCGCACTGCCATTGTCGGTCGGCTCCGCTGCGAACAATTCGTGCAGCCGCCCGCGCATCAACCCGCCGCCCATCACGGCGTCGAGCGGCGCATGGCCAAGCGACGCTGACGCCCTCGTCATCCTGTGTTCGTCGATCCAAGCGGCTTTCCTTCGCAAGACGCGCAGCGCATCCACCGACTCGAGCGGGAGAATGTTCATCATATGTTCTAATCTTGCATCCGCAGGGCAAGAGTCAAGTCGTAGAAGATTGGAGCCAATCAGCCGACGCGCCGGACGCGCCCCAATAATCGAACGGCGATGCCGCTTGGGCGTATCAGGCAGCCTGTTGTGCGGGCGGGATCGCGGCCAGGAAATCGGCCTGGGGCACGGGTTTGCCGACCAGCCATCCCTGAACATAGTCGCAGCCGCAATCGCGCAGGAAATCCAGGCAGCCCTGGTCTTCGACGCCTTCGGCAACGACGCGGATGCCGAGTTGATGCGCCAGTTCGATGGTCGATCGGACCAGCACTGCATCGTCGGCGTTGACATGCGCGTGCTGGACGAACATCCGGTCGATCTTCAACTCGGCGATCGGAAGTCGGCGCAGATAGCTGAGCGTCGATTGCCCGGTGCCGTAATCGTCCATCGAAATCGTGATCCCGCGGGCGCGATACGCCTCAAGCGCGGCGACGGCGGCGTCCATATCGGCCATTGCTGCCGATTCGGTCACCTCGAAGATCAGCCGATCGACCTGCGGCCCATAGTCGCCGAGCAAATCGTCGAGCGCGCGATTGAAGCGGGCATCGGCGAGCAGTTTCGCCGACAGGTTGACCGCGATCGACACCGCGGTCGCCTTTTGCAGCGTGTCGAGCGCGGCGCGCGTGACCGCCAGCGTCAGGCGGTCGATGCGATCGTGGCGTTCGGCCAGCGGAATGAACAGGTCGGGACGGATCGGCCCCCGCAACGGGTGCGTCCAGCGCACCAGCGCCTCCGCGCTTTCGATGCGTCCGCTCGCCAGCGCCAATTTGGGTTGGTAATGAACCGCGATGTCGCCGCGGTCGATCGCGGTGTCGAGTTCGCCCATCAGCGACAGGGTGTCGAGCCCGCCATCGTCGGCATCGACCATTGCATCGGCCCAGAACACGCCGCGTTCCAATGCCTTGCTGGCGGCCGCGGCGGCGGCATCGATCGCCGTGGTCGAACCCCCGGTATCGTGGCGTGCGACCCCGAGTGCGATACGAACGTCGATCCGCCGACCGTCGATTTCGATGGGGTGCAGCAACAGCGTGCGCAGCCGGTCCATCGCCTCTTCGCCGGGGCCATCCGCCGAAGACCAGGCGATCACCCGTTCCTCGATCCGGTGAATGGTAGCACCGACTGCGGGGGCCAATCGTTCGCCCAGGCGCGCCATGAAACCGCCCATCCGGTCCGACCCCAGCGTCGCTGCGATTTCGTCATAGCGATCGATGACGCCGGCGATGACTGCGGCGCCCCGTTCCGCCTCGCGCAGTGCCACGCGGTTGGCAAGGCCGCTTTCGGCGTCGATCCGTGCTGCGGCACGTCGGTCGGCCAGCAGCACGACCATCATCCGCAACATTGCCGCCGACCACAAGGCGAGCAGCGCAGGCGTGATCGCCCCGGTCAGTGC
Organism: Sphingomonas sp. AX6; assembly: GCF_902506605.1. GTDB lineage: Bacteria > Pseudomonadota > Alphaproteobacteria > Sphingomonadales > Sphingomonadaceae > Sphingomonas. The sequence goes on along the minus strand of NZ_LR733979.1, from coordinate 1,820,970 downwards.
CGCAAATTCTTCAAGCGCGGTCAGCGTCGCCAGGCCGACGATGGTCACGGTCGCGGCGCGCAGGGCGATCTGACGCAGTCGGGCCGCACCAATCGCCCACCACGCACCGATCAGTCCGACGATCAGAAACAGCAGGGCGGGGATGCGACGCGGAATGCCGTTCCTCAGCGTTTCGGCGGCCAGTGCCTGGATCACCACGCCGGGGATCACGCCATAGCGCGGCACGGCATAACGATCGCCCATTTCGACTGCGGTTGCGCCAATCAGCACGTCCTTGCCGGCCAATGCCGATGCCTGACCGCCGCGGCTGACGTCGACGAAGCTGTAGCGAGGAATGGTGGCGGGGTCGATGGCGAAATCGATCGGGAAATCAACGAAGGCCGTGCCTGCGCGATTGGCGAGCATGGTGGAAAGTGACGGGCGTGGCGTGCCGGCCGTAATGATGCCCAGTGGTGCGCTACGCACATAGCCGTCCGCGTCGGGCAGGATACTGACGGCACCCAGAAAACTATGTTCTCGCAAGGGAGCGATGGGAAGCGATTCGATCAGGTCGCTGCGTCGCGCGCTGCCTGCCTGACGAAGCGTCGGAAGGATCACGCCCCCGCCTGCACGCGCCAGCGCCTTGGCAAGCGCTGTGTCCTCAGCGGGTGTCGATCGGCTCGAAAAATCGACGTCGAATGCGATGGTTCGCGCGCCGGCATGGGTCAGCGCATCGATCAGCCGCGCGTGTTCACTACGCGGCCACGGCCAGCGATCGACCGATTTCAGGCTGCGCGCATCGATTTCGACGATGTGAAGCTCGCCACTCGCAGGCTTGTCGCGCACCGCGTCGCGCATCGTGCGCAGGCCATGTTCGACCGGGGCCAGCGCGCCGACCAGGCCCAGCGCACCGATCGCAGCAGCGATGACGAGGACGATTCCCCGACCCGTTCGCGGTCGAACCGCCGGGGAAGATGTCCTCGCCACCAACGGATCACCCGCCGATCAGCGACAGAAGATCAGTCGTCATCATCGTCATCGTCGTCATCGTCGTCATCATCGTCATCATCGTCATCGTCATCGTCATCGTCGTCATCGTCGTCATCGTCATCGTCGTCATCGTCGTCATCGTCGTCATCGTCGTCATCGTCGTCATCATCATCGTCGTCGTCGTCATCATCGTCACCCGGATCCTCAGGATCGGGTTCGGGCTCGGGTTCCGGTTCCGGTTCCGGTTCGGGCTCAGGCTCGGGTTCCGGTTCGGGCTCAGGCTCAGGCTCGGGTTCAGGCTCAGGCTCGGGTTCCGGTTCGGGCTCAGGCTCGGGTTCCGGCTCGGGCTCGGGTTCCGGCTCAGGCTCAGGCTCAGGCTCAGGCTCAGGCTCAGGCTCCGGCTCAGGTTCGGGCTCAGGTGCTGGCTCGGGCTCCGGCGTAGGTTCGGGCTCGGGCGTGGGTTCTGGCTCCGGGTCTTCGTTCGGTAGAGCCGGCTGTTCGGGAGGCGAAGCCGGCCGAGGTTCGTCCTCTTCCTCGACATCGGCGATGGCGAGCAGCGCCAGCGTGTTGAGTTCGCCGCTGACCAGCCCGCCGGTACGATCCTCGAGCGGTGCCATATCGACCGCGACCGCATTGACGATCTGCGGCGTATCCACCGATGCGGGCACGTTCGATTGCACGATGTCGTCGGTCATCAATCGGCCCATGTCGCCGCCGTCAACCGCGGCGATATCGCCCGCGCCAAGCAGCTCGCGCGATGCACCGTCCAGGGTCGAGACCTCGACCATGCCTTCGACGACCTGGACGCTTGAGCCGTTCTCGTCGACGGTGACGCTGAACGTGGTCCCTTTGACCACGGCGGCCAGATAGGGCGTCTGGACCGAGAAATGCTGGGTCGCGCGTTTGCGCACTTTGAAGATCGCGTTGCCGACTTCCTGGACGAAGCGCGTGAAGCCCGTGCGATCCTCGCCGGGGATTTGAAGCCGTGAATTGGGGGCGACCACGACGAATTCTTCGTCGCGGGCCATCACCGCGCGCCCACCGGCACCCGTCTGAACGATATCGCCGGCCATCAGCGCGCCGCCGCGTGCGGCAACCGTTTGTCGCCCGCCGCGCAGCACGCTCACCTTGCCGCTCGCTTCGCTGATCCGCCAGCCTTCGCTCGCCGCCAGCGCCATTTCGCTGCTGCCCGAGAGCATCAGGATGGCGGCGGCCTTGATCGCGGTCCACTTCGTCATGTCGCGTCCTTTTCATCGTGGGCACGCGACTCGCCGAACCTCGGCGGCACATCCCCACCATGAAAATCGCAAATTGCTGTTTCCGAAGGGTTAAGTTCCCAGGGTTAACAGGTTTTTAGGCATCGCGGCCTAGGCTTTGAGCCATGAAGAGTTCCTTGTTCTTGAGCAGCGCCGCCGCTGCAATCGTCGTTCTCGCCGCCGGAACCGCATCCGCGCAGGATGCGCTCGACCGTGCCGACCCGCTGATCGTCGAATCGGAGACGACCGAACGCGACGATCCCGAGCCCCCGAGCGGCGAGGCAATCGCGACACCGCCTGCTGCTCCGGTGGCGGCATCGGCCAATGAAGCGGTTCAGGTGGGGGCGGTTCGGCTGCTGGGACTCGAAACCCTGTCGCAGGCCGATTTCATGCCCGTGATCGAACCGGTGTTGGGCACGACGCTCGATGCCGCGGGACAGCGCGATCTGGTTCGCAGCGTCGCGGCGCGGCTCCATGCCCTGGGCTATCCGCTCGGCAATGCGGTGATCGAGCCGCAATCACTGTCCGCCGGTATCCTCGGTATCCGCGTCGATGAAGGGCGGATCGATGCCGTACGCGTCGAAGGCGACGAAAACGCGCTGGTCGACCGTATGTTCGCGCCGCTGGCGACGGGGCGTCCGGTGCGAGGGAATGCGCTCGAGCGCGCCATCCTGCTGGCCGAAGTCGTGCCGGGCGTCCGCGTCGTTCGTGCGCAACTGGAGCAACAGGGCGCGCTCAACATATTGGTCGTCCGGTTGCGCGAAACGAAAACCGAAGGCCGGGTCGAAGTCGACAATTGGGGCAGCGATACGATCGGCCCCGTCAAACTGCGTGGCCGCGTCGAACATCGCGGCGCACTGACCGACGGCGACGAAGTCCGTGCCTATGCCGTGACCACGCCAGCCGATCCGGCGGAATATGTCTATGCCTCGCTGGGCTATAGCGTGCCCGTCGATGCCAACGGGACGCGGGTCGGATTTTCAGGCAGCGTCGCGCGGATCGATGCGATCGGTGCCAATACCGGTCGCAACCTCGAAGGCGAAGGCGAACGGGCCAAATTATGGGTGGAACATCCGGTGGTGTTGACACCGGATGCCACAATCGGTGCGGCGGTCGGTTTCTCGTTTCGCGATACCCGCCAGTTCGCGGACGGCGATTTGTCGCGCGACGAACGCGTGGCGGCACTGACCGCGCGGCTCAACGGATCGTTCCGGCTAGACGATACGCGCAGCTTCGGGCGCATCGAGCTGACACACGGCACCGGCTGGTTTGGATCGACACGTCAGGGCGATGCAGAGGCATCGCGCGACGACGGCGATGCCCGCTTCACCCTGGTCGAACTGTCGGGATCGGTCATCACGCCGCTCGCCGGGCCATTGAGCGTCCGTACCGACGCGAAGGCGCAATTCGCCTCGCGTCCGCTATTGGCCGGCGACGAACTGGGCTTTGGTGGCCCGAATTTCGGGCGCGGCTATTATTTCCGCGAGGAATCGGGTGACAATGTCGTGGCCGGTGCAGTCGAACTGCGCGTCGATGGACCGCGGGTCGGCAGTCTGCTGGAGGGGTTCCAGGTTTATGGGTATGGCGACGCCGCGCGGTTGTGGAACCTGCGCGGTGGCGAAACCCACGATCTGGCGACCGCAGGCGCGGGCCTGCGCGCGCGGGTGACGCGCCGGTTCGGGTTCGGGCTGGAATTGGGCGTGCCGATCGACAGGGATCGCGACCCGCGTGGTAATTTCGAAACGTGGTTCCGCTTTTAGGGACTGACCGTGCTCAATCGGACGGTGGGTTGGTCGTCTGGCCGATGCTCGCCAGCGAAGCCGCCATTCGAACGGGGGTGCCGCGCTCCTTCCGCTCCGAATAACGATCGACCAGCGCCGCGGCGTGCGGACGCATCAACACCGTAAAGCGCACCAGTTCCTCCATGACATCGACGATCCGGTCGTAATAGGCCGACGGCTTCATCCGTCCCGCCTCGTCGAACTCCTGATAGGCTTTGGCGACGCTCGACTGGTTGGGGATGGTGAACATCCGCATCCAGCGACCCAGCAGGCGCAGCGTGTTGACGCTATTGAACGACTGCGATCCCGCCGATACCTGCATGACCGCCAACGTGCGGCCCTGGGTCGGGCGCATCCCGCCGATGTTGAGCGGCAGATGGTCGATCTGGGTTTTCATGATCCCGGTGATCTGGCCGTGGCGTTCGGGGCTGCACCACACTTGTCCCTCGGACCACAGCGACAATTCGCGCAGTTCGTGGACGGCGGGGTGGTCGTCGCCTGCGACCTGGTCCGGCAAAGGCAGGTTCGAAGGGTCGAAAATCCGCGTCTCCGCTCCGAAATAGTGGAGCAACCGCGCGGCTTCCTCGACACACAGGCGAGAGAAGGACCGCTCGCGTAGCGACCCGTAGAGCAGCAGGATACGCGGCGGCGCGTGATCGTTGCCGAGCCCGGTTGCGGGACGTCGATGCGCGTGATCGAGGGTCAATGCGGGGAGATGGTCGGGATCGGCAAGGGTGCGTAGCGGCATCAGGTGTCCTGCGTCGTGACGAGATCGGCGGCGTGGATGAGGATCATCGTCATGCGGGTGCGTTTTCAGGAAACCAGCGCTTGCCCAGGCGAAGCGCGACATGGACCAGCAGAATGAGCACCGGCACCTCTACCAAGGGACCGATGACCGCGGCGAACGCGACCGGGGATGCAAGCCCGAACGCGGCAATCGCGACCGCGATGGCAAGCTCGAAATTATTGCCCGATGCGGTGAAGGCGATGGCGGTGGTGCGCGGATAATCGCCGACGCATATCTTGCCCATCCAGAAACTGACCAGAAACATGATCAGGAAATAGATGCCGAGCGGGATCGCGATACGCAATGCGTCGAGCGGCAGCCGCACCACATCGCCACCCTTCAGGCCGAACATCGCGACGATGGTGAACAGGAGCGCAGCGAGCGTCAGCGGGCCGATGCGCGGCAGGAATATTTGCTCGTACCACGCCTCTCCCCGCCGCGCGACGAGAAGACGGCGCGTCAGGTAACCGGCCAGAAACGGAATGCCGAGATAGATCAGGACGGCCTGCGCAATCGTCCAGAAATCGACGTCGAGTACGCTGCCCTCAAGCCCGAACAGCGGCGGCAGATAGGCCAGGAAGAACCAGGCATAGACGCTGAAGAACAGCAGCTGGAATACCGAATTGAAGGCGACCAGACCCGCAACATACTGATTGTCGCCCCGTGCGAGCTGGTTCCACACCAGCACCATCGCGATGCAGCGCGCCAGCCCGATCAGGATCACCCCGGTCATGTATTCCGGCGTATCGCGCAGGAAGATCACCGCCAGCGCGAACATCAGCACCGGGCCGATCAGCCAGTTCTGGACGAGCGAAAGCGCCAGCACGCGCCGATCGTCGAATAGGCGCGGCAATTCGGCATAACGAACGCGCGCGAGCGGCGGATACATCATCAGGATCAGGCCAATGGCGATGGGGATGTTGGTCGTGCCCACCGACATCGCGTCGAGCGCGTCGGGCAGGCCGGTGAAGATCGTGCCGAGCAGCACGCCCAACGCCATCGCCGCGAAAATCCACAGCGTCAGATAGCGGTCGAGGAAGGACAGTCGTCCGGGCGAAGCGGCGCTGCTCATCCCGAGACGCGCTGGCCATCGGCGTCGATCACCTTTTCACCATCTTCCTTCACAAAGCCGCCACGTTGCGCAGCGGGGATCAGGTCGAGTACCGCTTCCGACGGACGACACAGCTTTACGCCCAGCGGCGATACCACCAGCGGCCGGTTGATCAGCATCGGGTGGGCCATCATCGCATCGACCAGCGCGTCATCGGACAATGTGGCGTCGTCGAGGCGGAGTTCGGCGAACGGCGTCCCCTTTTCGCGGAGCAGAGCGCGCGGGGTGATGCCTGCGCGTTCGATCAGGCCGATCAGCATCGCGCGCGACGGTGGCGTCTTCAGATACTCGACCACATGCGGTTCGATTCCGGCATTGCGGATCATCGCCAGCGCGTTGCGCGACGTGCCGCATTCGGGATTGTGATAGATGACGATATCGGTCGGCATGGGGACGGCTTTCAGCAGCAGGGCGCGAGTTCGGCGATCAGTGGCGCGCAGACCGCTGGCGAACCGGCGCAGCAGTCTTTCAACAAAAACAGATTGAGCGCGCGAAATCCGTCGAGGTCGGCGCGGTAGATGATCGAACGTCCCCGACGCTCGCCCCGTACCAACCCGGCACGCGCCAGGATCGCGAGATGCGCGGACATCGTATTCTGCGGGGTCTCGAGTGCCTCGGCTACATCGCCTGCGGGTAGCCCGCCGGGCTCGTGGCGCACCAAGAGGCGAAACGCTTCCAGCCGCGTCGTTTGGGCCAGCGCGGACAATGCGTCGATCGCGAGATTCGATTCCATATATCCAGAAATAACGATTCAATTCGAACTGGTCAATCGGTCTGACTGGAACAGGCTAGCCCGAGGAAGCCGGAATTGTCCGGCGCTTTCGAGGAATTTTCTGACGTGGCGGCGCGCGATGTGTGCCGATGATCGGCAGGACGTGCCGGATCAAATCTCAGCCGGTCCTGGATCGGCGGCGTGAGAATCGCGGCGCTCAAATGTACACGGGGGCTCATTAGGCCACCTCGAAGGCTTAAAGGGACCGTAAAAGAACTGACCTATGAACGTACCGAACCAAGCACAGCCTGGCGCTCCGTTCCAGCTATCCCCGATATGGTTGGGTCGGCCCGGTTCGAGACTGGACCTCGCGTATGAATTCCTGCGGGCGGGTGAAGAAGCTGTTTTCGACCAGCACGCCCCCGATGATCACCATGGGATGTGTGCGGAGAATATCGATGGCGTGCGGCTCGCCCTGAACCGTTAGCCGATCGCTTGATAGACAAAGTCTTCACGGTCGCTGACCGAAGCCATTCGAGAAGCCTATAGCGATTAGCGCATTTTCTGAATTCTCTGGTCCAGCATCTCGGTTAGGCTGCACGCGTGATCACCGTCCACCATCTCAGAAATTCCCAGTCCGAACGCGTGGTCTGGCTGTGTGAGGAGTTGAATCTCGATTACAGGCTAAAAATCCACGAGCGTCGGTCAGACAACCGCTTGGCGCCCAATGACTACAAGGCCTTGCACGGTGTTGGTACGGCGCCGGTCGTCGTTGACGATGGGTTCGTCATCGCGGAAAGCGGTGCGATCTGCGACTATTTGAATTACCGTTACGGCGGCGGTGCCCTTGCTCCGAATGCTTCCCATGCCGATTATCCCGACCACCTGTTTTGGTTTCATTGGAGCAACGCGTCATACATGGCGGCGCTGTCGATTGAGCGTGTGCTGGCGATGACGGGGGGCTCGGCACCGGCCTTTATCGTCGATCGGGTTCGACGGAGCCAGATGTTGATCGAAAATCGGCCGAGCGGCGCGCCGTATTTCGGCGGAAGCGCGCTGAGTACCGCGGATATCATGATGCTATTCTGCCTGACGACGATGCGCGGCTTTACCGGCGGTTCGCTCAGCGACATGCCCGCCACGCGCGAATATCTAGCGCGGATCGGCGCCCGTCCTGCCTATCGCCGGGCAATGGAAAAGGCAGAGGGCGGACGCACGATCGCGATCGATTGAAGCGCGACGATAACCGATCGCGAATGCGACGATACCAAATCGATAGTTGTCCGCAACGCCATGGGCCTTCAGGTTCGGCATGGCCCCGTGCACCGCACGTCGATGCCGCAAACAAGGGATGAAGCCATGGATAAAATCGCGCTCGTAACCGGTGCGGCGCAGGGCATCGGCTGGGGCATCGCCCAGGCATTGGCAGGCGATGTGACCGCGATCATTCTTGCGGACATCCAACGCGATTTGCTGGCAGAGCGCGCCGATGCGTTGCGTGCGACCGGCACCAAAGTTCATTTCCGGTGTCTGGACATCGGCGACCCGCACGAGGTGGATGATCTGCTGGGCTGGTCGCGGCGGGAAGCCGGGGTGGTCGATATCCTCGTCAACAACGCGGCGATTTCAGGATTGCGCGACGGAGCGAAGGTGCCGCTTCACGAAACCACACAGGTCGAATGGGAACGCTGCGTCGCGATCAACCTTTCCGGACCGTTCTACATGGCGCGCGCCTTTGCGCCGGGAATGATCGATCAGGGCTGGGGGCGGATCGTCAACATTTCGTCGGCGGCCGGGCGGACGTTCGTCCCGCTCGCCTCGGGTGCCTATTCGGCGACCAAGGCCGGTGTGGCCGCACTGACCTGGGGCATGGCCAGCGATCTGGGGCCACATGGCATCACCGTCAATGCGGTGGCACCCGGCCGGATCGAGACACCGACCGGAGCGGCGGTCAAGCGGTCGAGCGAATATCTCGACCGCATTCCGCGCCGACGTTCCGGGGTGCCCGACGACATCGCGGGTGCCGTACGTTATCTGGTGTCCGATGCCGCCGATTACGTCACCGGTACGACGATCGATGTGCATGGCGGGCTTTACATGGGGCCATAAACGCGATGATCTTGCAGTAACGAATAGGGGGAGCGACGGTGTCGAACCGTCGCTCCCCCTTCTTCTTTTCCCGGCTTCAGAAGCGCTTCGTCAATTGTACGCCGAAGGTGCGCGGCTGGCCCCAGGTGACGTTGACCGTCCCCAACGCGCCATTGTCGACGATGTGCGCGAAATATTCCTTATCGGTCAGGTTCTTGACGTACGCTTCGACCGACAAGCTGTCGTCCGCCAATTTCCATCCGATGCGCGCGTTGAAAAGGGCGTAGGCGTCCTGAGATTCGGTCGGCAGATTGTCGGGACCGAAAAATACCTGGTCCTGCCAGCGGCCATCGGCACCGACATAGATCGCGCTACCGCCCAGATCGTGTTCGTAGCGTACCGCGCCACTGATGGTGAATTGCGGCATCAGCACGGGGCGCTTGCCGTCCAACGGCACGTTGCCGATCCGCAGTGTTGCCGGGGCCGAATATTCGCCGTCGAGATAGCCGAGCCCGAGGTCAAGCGACAGGCCGCGGATCGGGGTCGCCGACAATTCTGCTTCGAACCCGCTGATCTTCGCCGAATCGATGTTGAGCAACTGGGTGACGATGACCGTCGCCGAACTCGACGTCGCACCCACTTGGATGTTTTTATAGTCGTTGTGGAACGCGGTGATCGAATAGCGCAACCCGCTGGGCGCGCCGAACGAGCCTTTCAATCCAAGTTCGTAGGCGGTCAGATTTTCGGGCTCGGTGGTGGTGACCGCGGCGTTGCTGGTCGGTAGCGCGCTGTTGACCGCGGCGCTCTTGTATCCGGTCGATATGCTGCCGAACACCATATGGTCGGGATCGAAATGCCAGTCGGCGGCGGCGCGCCAGGTCAGCTTCGATCCGCGCGTGCTGCGCGAGGTGCGGAATACCGGGGTGGCGAAATCCTCGCGCGGGCGACCATTTTGCCCGAACGCGATGTTGGGATACTGGATATCGTCCTTGGTGTAGCGCAGACCCGCAGTCAGGTTGATCGCCGGCGTGATGGCATAGGTGCCCTGACCGAACACCGCATAGCTTTCGCCGTCGCGCTCGGCATAGCTGCCGATACGAAGCGTCGGGATGGTGACCGTGAAAATCCGATCGTCCTTGTAGTAATAGGCGCCGATCGTCCCGTCGAACTTGTCCGAGCTATAGGCGGCGCGCAGTTCCTGCGTCGTCTGTTTGTGTTCGATGAAGAACTGGACGTGCTGTCCTGGCGTGCCGGAGCCATCGACGTCGATATTCTGGATGCGGCGGACCTCGTCATGGCTGGTCAGCGATAACAAGGACCAGCCATCGCCCATGTCCCACTCGCCGCGCAGCCAGCCGCCCCAGTTCTTGTTGTCGATCTCGGCCGAGCCCAATTCCGAATAGGCTTCGTGCGGATTGGGGTCGGGATTGCGGAAATTGCCCGCACCGGGACCGCCCTGGCATTCGCCCGCGAAAATCCGATCGACCGGACAGCGCGCGCCCGTCGCATCAAGCGCTCCGAAGAAGCCGCGCGGCGGGCTCTGCGCCAGATATCGGCCGTAATGGACATTGGCGGTGACCAGGAAGCTGGGCGAGACATCGGCCTCGACCGTCGCGCGCAGCACCGTATTTTCTTGAATGTCGCCATACTCGTCGCGACCGGCCGCGAACAGATTGTCGGTGGTGCCCCCGCGCCGGTTGAACGAGGCGGCGACGCGGGCGCGCAAACCTTTGGTCAGCGGTCCCGACAGGATGTCCTGCACCTTCACATCGTCCCAAGTGCCATAGCTTGCCGTCAGACGACCTTCGAAATCGCTTGTCGGTCGCCGGGTGATCCATGAAATCACCCCGCCGGTGGCGTTGCGTCCCCACAGCGTTCCCTGCGGCCCGCGCAGCACCTCGACTCGTGATCAGTGGGACCCTGGGCAGCATTCCGACATCCGTAGAGTCCCTGATATTCGCTACCCGCGCGCTGCAATAAGTCCGGTAATGGCCAGTCGATCCGCATCGTGCATCGGCGTTGACCCATCGTCTTTCGCGGGAGCGTTGCCGTGCATGAAACCGCCAGTCAGCCACGGCACCTCGTCATCCTGGGTCACCCGGCCCCCGGGAGCTTCAACCATGCGGTCGCTCGGGCTTATGCCGACACGGTCGCCGAATGCGGGCATGATTGCATAATTCGCGACCTCTACGCGCTCGGCTTCGATCCGTTATTGAAGGCATCTGAACGCCCGGGCAGCGACTATGTGGCTTCGCCCGACCTGCAACCCGAGCTAGAGTATGTGACGGATGCCGACATCGTCACGATGGTCTATCCCATCTGGTTCGGGATGCCACCGGCCATCGTCAAAGGCTATGTCGATCGCGTACTGGGTGCCGGGTTCAGTGCACGCAACATCAAGGACGCTACCGCCAATCCGTTCCTGGCGGGCAAGCGCATGGTTCTCTTCTCGTCGTCGGCCACCACCCGGCCCTGGCTGGAAGAGAAGGGTCAGTGGAGCGCGCTGACACAGGCGTTCGACAATTATCTGACCGACATATTCACGTTAGCCGGGACCGAACACGTCCACTTCGATGCCATCGTGCCCGCCTTATCCGGGCGCTTCGTCAACGAAGCACTCGCGCGCGTGCGCGAGAAAGCCTATGCCATCGCAGCCGAAGCGTCGCGCGCAAGACACGCCAAGTTCACCAGAGCAGTGGTTGCCGCCCGGATGGGCAAGCGGGACTGAGGATCGTCCTTACCCCCGTGACAACTACCTATTCCGACGTCTCGGTGCGGCGCGGTACGGACAGCGATGACATCAATCGCGACGCTTACGATGAACCCGGCAATCGATGTAGCTTATGAGGCGGACCGCGTGATGCCCATGCATAAGGTCCGCTCCCACGAAGAACATTATGATCCGGGCGGCGGCGGTATCAATGTTGCCCGCGTCATCGGTCGGTTGGGTGGCAAGGTCCACGCGTATTATCTCGCCGGCGGAGCCACCGGTGACGCGCTCGATGGATTGCTCGATCTTCACCCGATGGAACGCTCTCGCATCGATATCGTCGGCAACACGCGGATCAGCACATCGGTTTACGAGCGCGAAAGCGGCCAGAAATATCGATTCGTGCCTTCAGGGCCTACCGTGACGCCTGACGAGTGCCGCAAGGTCATCGATCGTCTGAACCGATTATCGTGCGGCTATCTAGTCGCCAGCGGTTCATTACCGCTGGGTGCGCCAGACGATTTCTATCGTCAGGCATGTGCCGTCGCGCGGCAGCGCGAGATCAAATTCGTGCTCGATACGTCGGGTTCCGCCTTTAAACATGGCTTGGACGGCGGCAGCATTTTCTTGATCAAGCCCAGTCTTGGAGAGCTTCGGAAACTGGTTGGGCTTCCCCTCGATGGCATCGACGCGATCGCCCACACTGCAATGGAAATCGTCCGCAGCCGCAAAAGTGAATATGTCGCCGTCACGATGGGGCATGAAGGCGCTCTGTTTGCGGGGCAATCAGGCGTTTTCTTCGCTCCCGCACTGGCTGTGGAGGCGAAAAGCGCGGTCGGCGCAGGCGACAGCTTCCTGGGGGCGATGGTCCACGCCTTTGCGGCGCGTGAAGACCCACTAGCAGCATTTCGATACGGTATGGCGGCGGGCGCGGCCGCGGTCCAGACGCCGGGCACCGATTTGTGCCACCGCGAGGAAGTGGACCGGTTATTCCGCTTGGGTGCGATGCCGCAGCCGCTTCGTCAGATCGTCTGACCCCACGAAAACATCAGGAAGGCGGGTACGCGGTAGGTGCGATCTGCGTGAACGCCTCGCGCAGCACCTCAGCAGATCCCCGAAGCGCAGCCAATTCCATTGGCGGCAGATCCAGCGGTAAAATTCGTTCCACGCCGCTGGCACCGATGACGCACGGCAAGCTTAGATATACGTCGGAAATCCCGAGTTCTCCCGTCATCAGGGTGGAAACGGGCAAGACCGCCTGTTCATCGCGCACGATCGCCTCGCAGATGCGCACGATCGCGGTCGCGATGCCAAACGACGTGTAACCCTTGCCTGCAATGATCGTATAGCCAGCGTCCCGCACGTCGGTAGCGAGTGTCGCAAAATCCGGCTCAGTCCCTGCACTCGCAAAAGTGGCAAGCGGCAAGCCGCCAATGCGTACCGTCGATAGCGCAGCTACCTCGCTATCTCCGTGTTCGCCCAGCACGAAGCCATCGATCGAAACGGGTGCCACATTCACCAGCGCGGCTAGCGCCTGTCGCATACGGGCAGAATCCAACAGTGTTCCGGTTCCAATCACCTGTGCCGACTTCAGCCCCGATGCACGCAGCGCGATTTGCGCCATCAAATCCACCGGGTTGGCAGCAATCACCAATACACCAGAAAAACCGGCATCCATGAGAGAACCAATGCATGCTGTCATGATCTCAGCGCTCCGCGCAGCGACCGACAATCTGGTCTCGCTACCATGGGTTGCTGCGCCAGCGGTGACGACGACGACCTGCGCTCTGGCGGCATCTTCGTAGGTTCCTGCCCAGATGCGCGCGGGCCGGGCGAGTGCGTTGGCATCCGACAAATCAGCCGCCTCGGCTGACGCGAGTGCCATGTCTTCGTCCAGCAAGACGATTTCGTGAACCAATGCGCGTAACATAAGCGCGTAAGCCGCCGTGGCTCCGACGTGACCGGCCCCGATGATCGCAATACGATGGAGTTGGCTCAATGATGCTTCCTTGATCTGGAACGTGATTGCTCCATCCAATGCGCTGGTGGTGAGCCGCCCGACATCCGTATCATCCCTGATAGGCGCCGCGCTCCATCGCGCCCAAATCCCGGTTGCAACGTTGCGGGACACGACAATGAAAATCATAATTGAGATGGCGCACAGACACTTGCGCAGAGTGGCTTCTCCACAGTGGCCGCCTTCATGGACGTCCTGAAGCAGCTTGCAATTGCGACCTTGATGGTTTCGGTGACCGTGCTGGTCCATTTCATCGGGCTATCCGGATTGCTCGCGCTGATCGGTCGATATCGCCCCAGCGCCGGTCGCACGCGGAGCATCATGAGCGATGCAGCGGCAATTCTCGCTGCGGCTTTCGGCTTGTTCGCACTGCACGGAATTGAGATCTGGAGCTATGCGCTGCTGTACTGGAGCACCTCGGCCATCCAGACCTTCGAAGCGGCGCTCTACTTCTCCACCTCTACATATGCGACGATCGGGTACGGAGACCTGGTCCTTCCGGCCAACAGTCGACTTATCGGTGCCATTGAGGGCGCGAATGGAATCATTTTGCTCGGATGGTCCACCGCGTTCTTCTTCGCCGTCGTGGATCGGATGAAGCTGCTCGAACGCGAATTGGAGAATGCGAATTGATGATTAGCAGGGCGACCCGCAATTCGCGCACCACCCTGATCCTGGCAGCTTTATTGACTGTCGGCTGCACACCACTTCGGGGCCAGATCTCACTGGTTCCACACAATGAAACCTTCGATGTCGAAGCAGCCTTCCTGGGGCGAACGGAGGGGGTCGGCTCCCTTAAAATAATGTTCGCTCCTAGACGCTCAATGCACGTTCGCGGACAAGGCCGGCTGGAAGACGACGGCACGCTCGTCCTACAACAATTGGTCGAGCAAGCAGGCAAGCGAAGCGTACTACGTACATGGCGGATCAATGAAGTGGCGCCCGGTCATTATGCTGGAACCCTAACCGATGCAGCCGGGCCAGTGTTGCTCGATATCCGAGGCGACCGTCTCCAGATCCGCTACACCCTGAAGTCCGGGGGAACGACGGCCGAGCAGTGGTTGACCAAGCAAGCCGACGGCTCGATCGCCAACCATATGACGTTCAAGCGGTTGGGCGTCCGGGTGGCCACACTCAGCGAAACCATTCGACGGATCGATTAGCGTGCGCGCTTTCAGGCTGTCGAGGAAGCGAGCGTATCGCGTGCGTAAAGCTTCTTGACCCAGACATAGAGACACACGGTCAGCGGCGCTGCCAGCAACACCCCCAGTAATCCGAACAGCAATCCGAACGCCACCAGCGCAAACAGCGTGAGCGCCGGCGGTAGATCGACTGATTGCTGTTGCACGAGCGTGGTTATCAAATTCCCCTCAATCTGCTGGATGCCGAAGTACAGCAGCGCGACCATCGCGGCCTTCTCCCATCCCACCGCAAGTGCCAGCAGGATGGCCGGCACTGCCGATGCGAATGGCCCCGCGACCGGCACGAATTCGAGAAGTCCGGCGATAAGCCCCAGCGCCAGCGGCGAGGGGACATCCAGCAGCCAGAGCCCGACCCCGGCCAGTAACCCGACAAGGGTCATCGCTACCAACTGTCCGACCAGCCACTTGCGCAACGCGGTTCCGGCAGCGATCAACGCTTCGCGGACATTGGCACGATGGCGATAGGGGAATGACGCCACCAGCCCATCGAGATAACGCTGCGGCTGAGCCGCGATGTAAATCCCGGCCACCAGTGAAAGCAAAAGACCGGAAAGCGCAGCGCCAATCCCGCCGAGCAGGCTCCCGACCGCGCTCAATACGGCGCCGCCGTTCGGTGCCATCTCTTGCAACTGCACCAGGATCTGGCGGTCCAGATCCAGCAATCCGGTTCGAGTTTTGAACAGTGACCATGCCGCAGGCAGTTGCGAGAAGAGGCTTTGCATCTGGACGCTGAACTGGCTGCCGAACAGGAGCAGGATGAAGCCGACAGCTGCGAGCAGCAATGCCACGGCAAGCGTGAGACTGACCCCATGAGGAAGCTTCGTCCACCGGGATACCGGGGCCGCCGCCGCCTGAAATATCACCGCGAACAGAACCGCTGCAAACACCATGAGGATGAACGAGCGTAGTTGCCAAACAATCAATATCGAGCACACCACACCGACCACGATCAGGGTGATGCGGACGATGTCCATGCTGCCACGCGCGCGCATCAGACCGAAGTCCCGACGATCCGACCGATCCCTGCAGTGAGCGCCATTGCGAGCGCACCCCAAAACGCAACTCGGCCAGTCGCGCGGCCAATATTCGCTCCCCCCGCTACAGCGCCGAGCGTGCCAAGAAGGGCAAGAAACAACAACGAGGCGATGGCGACAATTGGTATGAGCTGAGCAACCGGCGTCAGTATGACCGTCATCAGCGGCAGTGCAGCCCCCCCGGTAAAGGTGGCCGCCGAGGTCAATGCCGCCTGAAGCGGACGCGCTGTCGTCAGTTCCGAAATGCCAAGCTCGTCGCGCGCATGTGCGCCCAACGCATCCTGCGCCATCATCTGGACTGCGACCTTTTGCGCGGTATCGCGATCGACGCCCCGCCGCATGTAGATGGCCGCAAGCTCGGCACGTTCAGCGTCAATATCGCCGGCGAGTTCGATCCTTTCGCGCGCCAGTTCTCCGCGTTCGGTATCGGATTGGGAACTTACCGAGACATATTCGCCCGCCGCCATCGACATCGCGCCGGCGACCAGGCCCGCCGAACCAGCAAGCAGAATATCGCCGCGTCCCCCCGATGCTGCCGCGATGCCAAGGACCAGGCTGGCGGTCGATACGATGCCGTCATTGGCACCGAGGACGGCAGCACGCAGCCAGCCGACACGAGCGACCCGATGTCCTTCCAGATGCCGTTTGCCGACGGTCATGCGGTCAACTCCGCATGGATCAACGGGGCATAACTGACTTCGCGAGCTTTTCCTTGTCGAGAAACGAAAACCTTTGTGATCTCCGTGACGACGAGCAATCCGCCTGCTGCTGCTATCGCGCGCAGATAGTCCGCCCCCTCCATCGGCGCGGTTCCAAGTACGCTGCCCGCGATCGGCAGATATTGAACGACGAGCTGCAACATAAGCGCACTTCCAACACCGACCAGCAACCACGGATTGCCGAACAGTGGGAGCCGGAACAGCGCGGTCCGCTCCGATCGCATGCCCAGCACATAAGCGTTCTGGAACAGCACGGTGGTAAACAGGACGAAGTTTCGTGCAGCCTCGACCGAGGCGCCCCGTTCCAGTTGCCACGCGAACAGCGCAATCGCCGTCGCCGCCATGTAAAGTGCGGGCGGAACGATCATCATCAACGCCGTACGATCGATCAGCGGTTGACTTGGTGGGCGAGGCGGTCGTTTCAGGGAATCTCCGGTGCCGCGTTCGAAGCCGAGCGTCACGTCCTGCATGCCGTTGGTGACGACATTTAACCACAACAGTTGCACGGCTGCGAGCGGCATCGGTAGCCCAAGCATCAGCGCCGCAGCGAACATCACAACTTCGCTCAATCCAGTGCTGACCAGCACGATCACGATCCTGCGGACATTGTCGTAGGTCGTACGCCCTTCCCCGATGCCACTGACGATCGATGCGAAATTGTCGTCGGTAAGCACTAGATCCGCGACCCCACGCGCGACATCGGTGCCACCCTTGCCCATCGCAACGCCGATATGGGCAGCCTTCAGCGCCGGTGCGTCGTTCACCCCGTCGCCCGTCACCGCGACGAGATGCCCGTTCGCTTGAAGCGCCTGGACCAACGCCAGTTTCTGCGCGGGTTCGAACCGGGCGAGCACCCTTGCCGTTGCCAGACGATCGCGAAGATCGCCACCTGACAGCGCCGCGATCTGCGCCCCAGTTGCGACCTGATCTTCACGATCCGCGATGCCGAGGGTTCGAGCGATGGCGAGCGCAGTGGCAGGATGGTCGCCAGTCACCATTCGTACGCCGATCCCGGCATCGCGGCACGCGGCGATTGCAGCCGGAACTTCGGAGCGCACCGGATCGGACAGGCATATGAGGCCGCGGAGCGTAAGCTTTACCGGGTGCGCAGGATCGGGAGATGCGCTTCCGCTCGCGACCGCAAGCACACGATATCCCGCTGCTGCCAGTCGGATTGCTTCGGCGGCGATACCAGACGGCACGTCAACGCACATCGGCAAGATGGTCTCGACCGCGCCCTTTGCGTGCAGAACGTCACACCCGGCGCGGCGAACTAGTGCCGCAGCAAATTTAAGCGCGGGCTCGTAGGGCTGGCGTGCCAGCAACTGCGACTCCTCGCGCAGCTTGCCGACGTCGATGCCGATCTCACGCGCAAAGGCCAGCAGGGCGACGTCGACTGCGTCGCCAACTGCGCCATCCGGGGTCTCGGTTGCCTCATTACCCAGCGCTCCAGATCGAGCCAGGGCAGTCATCGCATCATCGGCGGCGATACCGCGCCAAGCGGGAGCATCGAGATTTCGGCCATCGGGCAACAGAACATGCTCGACCGAAAGGCGATTGAGGGTAAGCGTCCCGGTCTTGTCGGTTGCAATGATGGTACAGGCGCCCAGCCCCTCGACCGCGGGTAGCGACCGCACGATCACGTGGCGCTGCGCCATGCGCCAGCTCGCGGCGGCGAGCGCGACGGTAACTGCGATCGGCAGTCCTTCGGGGATCGCCGACACCGCCAGCGCGACCGCGAGCAGGAAGATGTCCTGGGGCGGTGCGCCCCGCCAGGCCAGCGCCAGTCCGAACATTAGGATCACCACCACAGCGCCGATCGCGATTTGGCGGCTGAGCCGCTTCATTTGCAGCACCAGTGGAGAGGCGGTTGCAGGGGCGGCCGACAGAGACCCTGCGACGGCACCAAGTGCGGTGTCCTTACCAATCGCTACGACCACGCCGACGCCACGTCCGCTGGTGATCGTGGTTCCGGCGTGCGCAAGCGTCGACCGGTCACCCGTGGGCGCATCCGACGCCACGGTTGCGCCGCTATCCTTGCCGACGGCAGCCGCCTCTCCGGTCAGCAGGCTTTCGTCCACAGTCAGCACATTGCTCTCGACCAGTCGAATGTCGGCGGGAACCTGCATCCCGCTTTCCAACTCGACGATATCGCCCGGCACGATGGCGTCCGCAGATATCTGGGTTAGCGTGCCGTCGCGGCGAACATGTGCGATATGTTGAATCATCTGGTGCAGGGCATCGGCGCTCGAACCCGCCTTGGCTTCCTGCGTCGTCCCAATCACCGCATTGAGCAAGAGCACGCCCAGGATGAAGCCGGCGTCCACCCAATCCCGCATCGCCATTGCGATCACGCTGGCGACGAGCAGCAGGTAGATTAATGGGCTCCGAAACTGACCGATAAACAGCGCCGAAGCCCGGATTGGTTTCGCACGGGGGAGTCTGTTCGCGCCGTACTTGGCCGACCGCTTGCTGGCGGTTGTGCTGGTTAGTCCGGCCATCGACGCATCGAGGCGTACAAGCGCTTCCGCCGACGGCATCGCGTGCCAGATCGCCGTGCCGTTCGCAATTTCCGTCTTCGCCATCGGGCAAAGTTATCGGCGGCGAGAGCGAGATATAATAAGGGATACTACCGATATGTTGGGCAACGGCCGCGATCGCGGACTACGCACAAGCGCGTAATTCGCACACCCCGCGTCGCTGCTAGCTTCCGGCTCATGAACATCTTGATCCCACGCCCGCCGGCTCCATTCCGCACCACCATCGCCGCTCGTCAGAACATGAGCAGCGTCCTCGCCGTCTTATTGATGGTCGGGAGCGTCGCAGTGCCGATTTCAGCGCTCGCCCAATCGTCGGCTCCGCCAATCACAGTGTCCGACGCCGTGGAAAAACTGAAACCGGGCGAATTCATTTGGGCGCCGCAAGTCGCGCCAGAAGGGCCGATGATGATCGTCGTCAGCCTTCAACGGCAACGCGCTTATGTCTATCGCAACGGGGTGATCATCGGCGTGTCCACCGTGTCGACAGGCAGCGAGGGGCGCGAAACGCCGACCGGCATCTTCACCGTTCTGCAAAAGGATATCGACCATAAGTCGAACCTGTATGACGACGCGCCGATGCCGTTCATGCAACGGCTGACCTGGGACGGCATCGCGATGCACGCGGGCAAGGTTCCGGGCTTTCCGGCCTCACACGGCTGTATTCGCCTGCCAACCGAATTCGCCAAGATGCTGTACGGCGTCACGGTGCGGGGCATGACAGTCATCATCAGCGACGATGCGCCGGTGCCAAGGGTCGCCCCATCGCCTGGCATGTTGACCGCGAATGAGGATCCGCCATCGCGGGCAGAGGCGGTACTCTGGCAGCCCGAGTTGGCGCCTGCGGGCCCGATCTCCATCATCATCAGCGCTGCCGATCAGCGGTTGGTCGTGCTGCGCAACGG
This sequence comes from Sphingomonas sp. AX6, assembly GCF_902506605.1. Classification (GTDB taxonomy): domain Bacteria; phylum Pseudomonadota; class Alphaproteobacteria; order Sphingomonadales; family Sphingomonadaceae; genus Sphingomonas. Next base: position 1,801,142 of record NZ_LR733979.1, on the reverse strand, counting down.
CAAACAGATCGGGTCCGCCCCCATCGCATTGCGACACGCCGTACTGCGGCCGGCAGCCTATATGGTGCGCGCGGTGGATGAGGCGGGATTGCACTGGCTGTCGGTCGCATTGCCGTGGGACAAATCCACTGCCGCCGTGCCCGATGAAGTACCTCCGAAAGACCGCATCGTCGTGGACGACGCGTTCAAGCAGGGACTGGTTAAGCTTCTATCGCCGGGCACCACCGTGGTCATCACGCCGGATACGCTGAGCGCAGGAAGCACCGGCGCGCCGATCGTGATCCTGGCGGATGGAGACTGAGATCGGACGCTCCCGGTATTTGCCGATCGTCTATGGGGCGCTCTCGATTATCGCGCCGCCAGCGCATCCCGAACCACAGCCAGTACGACCCGATCTGCCAGCGGCTTTTTAAGCACTGCGTGAAACCCCTCGTCCGCCGCTCGTGCTGCGAGATCGTGATCCGTGGACGACGTAATCAAGATCGCTGGCCCCGACCACCCGCCCGACCGCAACCGGCGCAGCAACGCGAACCCGTCCATCGCCGGCATGTTGAGATCGGATACCAGGCATGCGCTGATCTGCGATGCGGGATCGGCGAGCAGCATATCGGGATGGGCGTAAGCACGAACGTCGTAATCGCTGGCATGAAGCAAGAGTTGCAGCTTCCGCCGCACTATCATGTCGTCGTCGACAAGTGAGATTGGAATTCGTTGGTTGGAATTCGGCGCGGCTTGGGCCGACATCAGCATATCCTCGTTGAAGTCCATTCCCGAGGATCGACCAGTCAGCAGACCACGTCGTTAGGTAGTGTTCCCATAAATGGGGATCAGTCGTCAGCGCCCAGTTTCGCCGCAAACGCAATTTGCAGCACATCGGACAGGCTCGTCGCTCCCAGCTTGCGCATCAGATTGGCGCGGTGGATCTCGACCGTGCGCGACGAGATTCCCAGATCGAAAGCAATCGTCTTGTTGGGATGGCCTTGAATCAGCCCGGCAACCACGTCCCGCTCTCGCCCGGTCAGCGACGCCAACTGAAGGGTCGCGTCTGCCGCGCTCATTTGCAGCCGGTCCCCCTGCCGTAGCCGATTGAACGCTTTATCGACGGCGCCGAGCAACGCCGTCTTTTCGAATGGCTTTTCCAGAAAATCGACCGCACCCGCCTTCATCGCCCGGACAGCGAGGGTAATGTCGCCGTGACCCGTGAGCATAACGACAGGCAGGGCAATGCCGCGATCGATCATCGCCTGCTGAACCTCCAACCCGTCCATGCCAGGCATTCGGATGTCGAGCAGGACGCAGCCCGGCACCGCCGATTTGGCCTGCGCCAGAAATGCGTCGCCAGATGCGTAAGGGACGACCAGAAAGCCCGAAGTCTTCAACAGGAATCCCGCCGACCTGCGGATCGCGTCGTCGTCATCGACCAGATGGACGGTACGCTCAGTCACTTGCGGTCTCCTCCGGTTCGGCCAGCATCAAGGTGAAGTGGAAGGCCGTACCGCCGTCCGGTCGAGGGTTTGCCCAGATCCGCCCACTATGCGCCTCGATGATGGTGCGGCAGATCGAAAGACCCAGGCCAAGCCCTTCCTCCTTGCTCGTTTCGAAAGCCTGAAACAGCCGGGGCAGCATATCGGGGGCAATTCCTGTACCGGTATCGGCAACGGTTACCCGAACTAGGTTAGCCTCTTCGGGTGCGCTTGAGATGTGCAGTTCGCGCCGCGGGCCGTCCGCCATGGCGTGCACCGCATTGTGGATCAAGTTGATCAGGACTTGCTGAATCTGGACATTCTCGACCAGCACCCAGTCCGTCGCGGGATCGAGGGCGAACGTCGCGCGGATTCCCTTTTGTGCCGCGCCCACCAGCCCGAGCGCGACGGCTTCTTCGATCACTTGCCGCAAGCTGGTGACTTGGCGATCGACATCGCCGCGCGCGACGAATGCGCGCAGGCGCCGCACAATCTGTCCCGCGCGCAGCGATTGCCCGGCAGCATCGTCCAGCGCTTCGCGTACCAGCGCCAGCGTCTGTGGATCGGGATCGGCAAGCATGTCGCGCGTCGCCTCCAGATAATTGGCGATCGCGGTCAACGGCTGATTGAGTTCATGTGCAAGTGTCGATGCCATCGTCCCCATCGCGCTCAGGCGGGATACATGGATGAGTTCGGATTGAAGTTCCTGCAAACGCAACTCGGTGAGGCGGCGATCGGTGAGGTCGCGGACAAAGCCGGTAAACAGCCGCTGGCCGCCGCTGACGGTCTCCCCAACCGCCAGCTCCATCGGGAAAGTCGTGCCGTCTTGCTTCAGGCCCGTCACCAATCGGGTATGCCCGATCACCCGGCGTTCGCCCGTTGTCAGGTAACGGGTCAGATATCCGTCATGCCGTCCCCGGTCGGGTTCGGGCATCAGCATGCTGACGTTACGCCCCATCACGTCGGCCTCGGCAAAGCCGAATAGCCGCTCTGCCGCCGCGCTGAACGAACAGATCGTTCCGTCATCGGCAATGACGACCATCGCGTCGGGTACGGTCTCCAGGATCGAGCGGAGATGACTTTCCCGGCGTTCGAGTGCCGCTTCGGCTGCCTTCTGGTCTGTGATGTCGCGCACGACCTTGCCGAAACCGCGTAGCGCCCCGGCTTCGTCTCGCAAGGCCGTCATCGTGACGCTGGCGAGAAATTCCGAGCCGTCCTTGCGTAGCCGCCAGCTCTCCTCTTCGAACCGGCCGAGCGCAGTGGCGCGTGCGAGATCGCTTTGGGGCTTCCCGGCCGCCACCTCGTCGGCTGGATAGAAGATTGCGAAGTCGTGACCAACGATCTCCGCGGCAGTCCAGCCCTTTATCCGCTCGGCACCGCGATTCCAGATGGTTACGCGCCCGTCGGGATCAAGCAGATAGATCGCATAGTTGGTCGCGCCATCGATCAGCAGCGCCAGTTCGTCACGCATCCCGGCTATCGATTGAGCGCCGGAGGGCTCGGAACCGTCAATGTCACTGGAGTCCAGAAAGCTGGCCATTGGTAATGGCTATACTCGTCATCCCCAGGATGACCAGCGCGAGCAGCGCAGACCCGATTTTCAGGCGCGCGCGCTCGACGAGTGTGAAGCCTGTATTTGAACTGGTCGTTGCGAACATGGCGTCTTCCTCATCGGATGGCTGCCACGGTCATCGACCGCCACGTCGGTGCGCGGAATAAGGACATCTACGGATACGGCGTTCTCCCGCTCCAGTTCAAAAGGCCCATGATGCAACCGGCAACCAGCCGATCCGCATCGAAAGGATGCGAGAGTATGACCGACAACTGGAGCCGCGATTTGACGACCCGGACAGGGTTCAGCTTCCATGTTCGTGCCGTACGTCTTGACGACAAACCGGCGCTTGCCGAATTCTTCTCCAACGTGTCGCTCGACGACCTGAGGTTCCGTTTTCTGACCGGGCTGAACGTCGTCGGCCACGATCGGATCGCCGCCATGATCGACGTCGATCACCGCCAGAAGGAGAGTTTTCTGGCAATCGCTGCGGACGGCACCACGATCATCGCTGCCGCGATGCTCGCGTGCGACGCGGCAATGGACGTCGGCGAGGTCGCGATCAGTATCCGCTCCGATCACAAGGGACGCGGCGTCAGCTGGGAATTGCTCGAGCATATCGCGCATTTTGCCGAGGCTGTGGGCGTCAAGACGCTGCAATCGATCGAAAGCTACGCGAACCACGCCGCGATCGAACTGGAGCGCGACATGGGGTTCACCGTGCGCAGCTATCCGGACGATCCCACGCTGATGCTGGTCGAACGCAAACTGCCCTTGCCCGTCGACGCCTGATCGGCGGTTTCTGCCGCTTTATCGATCCATTCCTGAAAGGGCCACTATGACAAATTCGATTCTTGTCCCCGATGAACGCGCACTCGCCGACGAACGCGAAGCACAGCCCGCGGTTCACCATGATCCACAGGGTTTCTCGGACCATTTCGCGCTTGGTTTTACGAAGCTGCTGCGGTTCAGTGCCGATACCTTTTTCGCCAAGCGGTACGGACACCGCGCGATCGTTCTTGAAACCGTGGCGGCGGTGCCGGGCATGGTCGGCGCGATGTTCACCCACCTCAATTGTCTGCGTTGGATGAAAGGCGATGAAGGCTGGATCCGCACTTTGATGGAGGAAGCCGAAAACGAGCGGATGCATCTCATGACCTTCATCGAGATCGCCAAGCCGACCTGGTTCGAGCGCATGACGATTCTGCTTGTCCAGGGAATTTTCCTCATCGGCTTTTCGCTGCTCTATCTGTTCTCGCCACGCACTGCCCACCGCGTCGTCGGTTATTTCGAGGAGGAGGCGGTGACTAGCTACACGCTATACCTTCAGGAGATCGACGAAGGCCGTTCGCTCAACGTGCCTGCACCCGCGATCGCCAAGCATTATTGGAAGATGGCCGACAATGCGACGCTACGCGATGTGGTCCTGTTGGTTCGGGCGGACGAGGCGCACCATCGCGACGTCAATCATGGATACGCCAGCAAGCTCAATGGCGATCCTGTCGATCAAGCGCTCGCTGCAGCGTATCCGGACCACGCCACCGATATCCGGATGAATGCATGAGCCGGCTTTCGCCATTTCTAGGCGCAAGCGAGCCTGATTAACCACTTGAAGCGTTTAATCCCCGAACAGTTCAACAGCAGGAGCTTATCATGACCGACCTCACGAAAATCCGCGAGCATATGGAAGTCATCGGCGCCGACGGCGTGCATGTCGGCACGGTCGACAAGGTGAAGGGCGATCGGATCAAACTGACCAAGAAGGACAGCGGCGAAGGCCATCATGCCGGACATCACCATTATATCTCGACGGGGCTCGTCGCCACAATCGAAGGCGACCGCGTCCGCTTATCGGCAAACGGAGACGTTGCGGTGACATTCGAGGAAGAAAAGCACGACTAAGGCGCGTCGTCCCGGTGCAAGTGGAACTAAGCGACTTGCGCGAGCCCGAGACGATAGGGCGCGAGACGTCGCGCAATCCAACGTCATCTGTGTTATGAGCGGGTCATCACCAGGCCCGCTCGAGCATCTTGTGACTGAGGGGCATTGCACCCTCGCTATGCGAAAGGGTTGGTCGTGGACATTAATTATCTGCTCAAGCGGGAGCAAGTCTCGCTTCTGCGTGCCAAGTCTGCCCGGAGCATAGAAGCGCGTATTGCGCATGCGGGACTGGCACGGGGCTATGCCGCCAAGTTGCGCGAAAGCACCTATCCGCATGCGTCGGGCCAAATGCCCAAACCGCGCGTGTAGCTTGATCGCAGGGATGCGGCTCGTAATTGCCCATCGGCTGTGGCGCGGGGCGACGATCCGCGGAAACAAAGTCTCTTGCGGGTTTAAGGCACAGGGCGCGCGGTCCGATCGCGGCTACCAAGTCACCCACCCACCTCGTTACCGTCGGCGCCTTCCCAGATGTGCCGGCGCGACGATGCCCTCTGCCTCCAGTCGCCGCCAACGATCGAAACGCGCCGACGTCAGCGTGCCGTCCGCGAGCGCTGCCTGAACCGCGCAGCCGGGCTCAACCCCATGTGCGCAGTCCGAAAAGCGGCAACGCTGTGCCGCCAAGATAAAGTCGTCGAATACCTCGGATATCCCCGTGGTCGCGTCTGGCAGTTGCAATTCGCGCATACCCGGCATGTCGAGCAGCCATCCGCCCCGGTCGAGCCTGTGCATCTGGCGCACGGTGGTCGTGTGGCGCCCCGTATCGTCGCTTGTGCGGACTTCTTGGGTTGCGATGCTGTCCGAGCTGCGCATCGTATTGACGAGCGTCGATTTGCCGACGCCAGAGGAACCCATCAGCGCCACGGTTTTTCCTTTGCCGCACCATTTGGCGAGGTGGGCTACGCTTTCGGGATCGCGCCCGTCGACGGTTTCGACGTGCAATCCGGGCTCGATCGCGCGCACCGCGGCAGCGAAAACATCCGGTGTGTCCGTAAGGTCGGTCTTGGTAAGGACCACGACCGCATTCACCCCCACCTCACGCGCCAGCACAAGATAGCGCTCCAGCCGCGCAACGCTGAAATCCTGGTTGCAGGAGGCGACGATGAACACCGTGTCGATATTTGCGGCGATCATTTGTTCCTTGCGCGGATCGCCTGGTGCACGCCGTTTGAACAGGTTGCGACGGCGAAGGACCCGCGTCGGTAGCAGCGTACCCTGGTCGATCAGCACCCAGTCGCCGACCGTGGGGTGATCGTCAGACGGGAGGGCGCCCGGAATATAAGGAGTGATCGAATGGTGCGATCCTTCGCCCGCGACCGCAATCTCACCGCGATGAACTGCCATTACCCGGACGGGGCGGCATTGCCGAGCTTCCTCAACCGAAATCTGATCGCCGAAATGTGAATTCCAGCCAAGTTCTTCCAGTGTCGCATCATCAGGGTTCATACGGCCTCAGTTGCGTCGTTCTCTCCGAGCCGACAAGCGCTTTTCCCGTACGACGAACCCTGTCCGCTTTCGCTACATTGGCGGATAGAGCCGCTTTCCATGACGTCCAAAGGAGATGCTGATGGGTTAATGCCAACCGCGTGGCTATAGGCGGGGCAGCGCAATTTAGGCATTCAGATACACGCATGGCCCGCAAACAATCGAAACGTGACCCCTACGGACACCTACCCGTCCAGGAAGATACTCCGGTAGAGGCAGTGATATGCTGGCTCTGTAGCCGGCCCACTGGCAAGACCATTGTCTGGCACCATCCCATACCCAAAAGCCGCGGCGGGCGCGACGTCGTGCCCATGCACCCCATTTGCCAACAAACGCTGACCGCCAATTTCACCAACTCCGAACTACAACGTCATGGCACGGATGTGGCGGGATTGCTGGCCGATCCGAAGGTGCGCAAATTCGTCGATTGGGTAGCGAGCAAGGATCCGGATTTCACGGCGACCATCGTCAAAAACAAGCGTTGATCGATGTGTTTCTAATTCACCGCTGTTGGCAATCGTCACTCAATCTGGGGCTGGGGCGGTCTCACCCTTGGCCCCAACCATCGTCGATACCCTTTTTCCTAGCGGGCCCGGTGCGTCGGCTCTCACGAAAAGCGTCATGTTTGAGCGGCAGCTTTCGGGATCCATGCGAAGCGTCTCGAACAGCCGATTAGAGGGCGCAAAGCCGCCGTGGGTCGCACCCGAAGCAGATCAAGCATTTATTTTGAACAAAGCGTTCAAGAGGCGCAGGCGCTTATCCACGAGCCGACTCTGGCCTTGGAGCCGCCTTAGTGTGGTTTGGACCGCCCTTAGCGCGCGTATGGCCCCGCTTTAATGTGTGGGATCACTAATCGGACCCACTAAAAGTCTTGCCCGCTCCGCTCGTGAAACCAAGGCGACTCCGAAAAAAACCCGTAGCGCGAAACCCGCTTACGACCGCATCTTCCCGGTAGATACTCGATAACCGGCCCGATCTCGCGGAATGGCTACGGTAGGTAGCACCCGGCAAAGCGTGAACTTTGGCAGTTGCTACTGGTCGAGGTTAACTCTCGTATTGAGTCAGCGACAGCCCCTCGACAACGGCGCAGCGCTGATCGTTAGCGCGCATTGCCGTTAACTGCGCATGAAGGCCGGCCCATTCGCCGCCCGACCCAACCTGAAGCCCGGCCGACGGTTGGGTGGTTTTGAAACTGAAATCGCCGCGTCGCTCCGTGTCGTACTCGTACATGTCGACTGCCCCCGGATCGAGTGCCTCACGCTCAAGACCCCACAAGTAGAGCGGACTAAGGGGCAGAGCGCGACCACGGACAGGATCAACCAGGTAGACAAGCTCGTCAGAGAACGGTTCAGTACCTTCGTAATCCAGCACATCTACAAACGTCTGGGAGGAGCCGTGCAATACTCGGAAAACCCCCACGTAGCAGCCGGGGTGGAACCGCTTGGGAACCACACCTTCAAAGATTCCTAGTCGGTTCGTTTCGAACGCTCGCGCAACATGGTTGCCAAGGAGACTGAGAAAGCCGATCCAATCAACGGCCTGGCGCCGACCGTGCTTTTCTGCATTTAGGCCTGAAATCCAGCCGTCGATCTGCTCCATGTTTTCCGGTTTAACGAGAGCGGCAAGCGGAGTCGCGAAGTCGAGCTTAGCATGATTGCCGCCGACGACGTTCTTCAAGAGACCCCACAACGGTCCGGCGGATCGTTGAGCGAAACCCTTGAACACGTTCCCGCCTACCTTTGTGGCGCACAGATCCGTATAAGCTAGAAACGCTGCTAAAGTCAGAAGCGAGTCCGCGGCGTCGCGGCCCTTCTGAACGCGTTTGTCGGCATCACGTTCGGACACGAAGCGTGCCAGCGGTGCCGCCACTGGATATGGCAATTCCGAAAGTAGCTCGGAGAGTTCGCGCCACCCGGGAGAGCGCGCCCTTTCTTGAATCATCTGGACGTCGGAGCTGTCAACAATCGAGCAGGCAGACGCGCTAGTGCCGAAATCAAGGCCGAGATAAGTCGAGCCGCCATCCTCATCGGAAGCAAAGGTCATGTCGATGTGGAAAGGTCTTCCATCCGCGATGAAACCTTCAAAGCGATCGTTACGACCGTATATGAACCTCGGGATAGCCGTTCCGTCCTCCCTTACGGTCAGTTCGACCTCGATAGAACCAGCAAAACGCGCATTCTTGGGCGTATACGCTCGCGTTTCGACGATGTTGTGACGTGCCTCAAGATCCTCTGGATCAAAGGACGACCTCATGAAAAAATATTCGAGAAGGCGTTTCGGCGGGCTGTTTAATCGGACTTTCCAAAGAAGGGGCGTGCCGACAAGACCGCGCAGGCTGCTCGCAGAAGGTAGAAGCACACCCGCGTCAAACCCGTCGGCCGCGCCCCCTGCGAGTTCTGAAGCAAGCGGCCTGGCCCGCCGGATCTCGAGTTCGCCGTCGTCCGGGCGCAAGGCAAGGCAAAGTCTATTGTAGGTGACGGCACGAAAATCGCCTCGTCCCTCCGTATAGAAGCGCCGGGCGCACTCTGTCGCAAGACCCTTCGCAACAATCTCCTGGAAGTTCTCGCTGAGTTGCAGAATTTCTGCGTGCGCCAGTTCGGCTTTTCCCAGGTCCCTTTCGAGCAGCTTGGAGAGCCAGCGGATGTTCGAAGACCCGCCCGATAGGAGGACAACTGAGATCTCCTGACCCTTCAGCTCCTTTGATGCGCGTTCAAGCGTTTTCTTCACAGCATCCCGCAACTTCGCTTTCCAAACATTCTCCTCGAAGGCGTGGCGCAGCATGCTGGCATCAAACTTAAGCGTCGCCATCCGAGATGCTGGATCGTACGGGTCAACGGCAACTTGCATCGGAAATGGAGTGACGCCGGAGAGATCAGCATGGAGATTCCAGTTCGCGATCAAATTGCAAACCGATAACTTTGCCGATTCCACTGTCTGGAGGAGGCGTCGGTAATGTCTATAAAATGTCTGCTGCCTGTCAGCCAATTCCGCCAAGTCGTCTGGCGTCTTAACTCGGTCTGCCCGTTCGATCGACTTCCTGACGTCTGCCCGGATGTCCTTCTCGACAGCCTGCATCATTAAGTCTGCTGCGATTAGCCGGTTTATAGCGAAGCCGCCCACTTGAACTGATTTTGCACTGAGAGGGCGACTGTTCACGCCAGACTGACTCACATCTCCGGTCTTGGTCGTTTCAATGACTGAAATGTCGAATGTACCGCCGCCAAAATCGAGGACGAGAGCGACGTGTTTTCGGTTCTCCGCAATGATTGGATGCCGCAGACCGTAGCGATAATACTGAAATACTGCGAAGGGTTCAGGAAGAAAGTCGATCTGCTCAAAGCGACCGTGTAATATTCTTCGGATCGCGCGGCGATAGTTCGAAAGCCAGTTTTCCTCCGCCATGTTGATGCCGCTAAGCGCGAGCGGTTCGGCTACAAGAAGACTTTTCGGTAGCGGGCGGCCCTGGCGCTCCAGGGCGGCATTAACTTTTGCTAACAGACCACGAAAAAAGTCCTGCGTAATCCCAGCTACAGTGGTTCGAGGGGCATGAGCCGTTCCGGAGGATCGCTTCGTCACGGCGTCTGGATCGTGTTGGCCGAGTTGAACTTTAAAATCCTCGAGCAGTTGCTCTGGAGAGGTGCATTTCTCGCGAGCGTCGAAGCCAATGTGGGCGCGCTTTTCGGAATCGTAGAACATGGTCGTCGGTACAACATTCCGTCCGTCAATTGGGACCAGGTTTACAGACGAGATGAAAGGCAACTTCTTCATAGACAACGCATACTCCCCCCAATGCCGGCATTGAGCATGGGCGAGCGCAACTTGTCCATCGCCATCAGCGATTTACGCTCTGCAACACCCAACTTTACCCAACTTTACAATAGCAACTTCGGACAATGACCAACCCATCTGGCACGTGCGACGCGTGCAGCTAATACCCGCTCCTGGTTCAAACGGTGCGCCTACCACCATCATTTCCAGGTTTTTCGTTTCGAAACTTGCGTTCGGAGTTATAAACTAGTTCGAACTGCGAGATCCTATATGATCCCTTCGGTTGCACGAGGGTCAACAAATTTCAGTAGCCTCGCCATAAACTCACTCGGTTACGCTACATCGGCCATTGCGATTTTAAGAACCGTTTCACTCCCTATCACCCTGTTCGTCAGCGTCATGGTCGGGTTTCATGGAAAAAGCCTTCGGTGGCCGCGCTTATACACCGGCGTGGCCGCGGTCGGAGCGATCTTCCAGCCTTGCGTGATATGGTCACTGAGAGTCTTTCCGTGGGGATGGCGGTACGAGTTCGGGATGCCGTAGGATGCGATCGCTCGCCCCGGAGGATTGGAGACCGGCGGATTTGCGTCCGAACGTCCGGCGTGGTGAGGAACCGAGAGAGCTCCGAGGGCGAGAAGCATGTGAGGCTGGATAAACTCATAGCCCGTATCGCCCGTCAGAATAACTGCTTGGCCGCCTTCTTCATAACGTAGCTGATAGCCTGAGCCATTGCGGTCATTGGCCTTAGCCGAAGTGCCGCGAGCGAGAGAGAATCCTCCGTTTGTTGCGGCGCCATCGATAAAAGTGAGGGCGTTTCCAAGATCTGCTTGGAAACGTGCGGTGTTCGGACCGACAGGTTGGTCAGGTGCATACCAATCCAATCCTTGATAAGGTTTGTGCCTGCGACCGAGATCAAAATGATCGAAGTCCCAGTGCGAAAGGATGACAAATCCCTTTGAAATCGACGGGACAAACATGGGTTTCGGAAGCGAGCCCTTATTGAACCAGATTGGCGCGCCGATGTCGAAGAACCCGATCGGCTTGCCATCACGCTTGATTAGCGCCGCAGACGCTTGGCCGACGTCGAGAACAATAATCTCGATCTTGCCGCCGGCTCCTAGGCGCCTAGCCGCGACATTTGCGCTAACGCGCCGCTGCTGTTTCAGCGCACCACTGCTAGTTGCCATCAGTTTCATCACCAATGCGGTGTCGCCAGGTTGAGTTAGCGCCGGCGGCCCGCTAATTCGGCGCATCGATCGGATCGAACGCGACGGGCCGGACCCATAATTGTTCTCGGCGCTGAGTTCCCACGCCCGGGGGACGCTACCACTATCGTCGAGCGTGAAGGCTAGCCAGTCGCCCTTGCTGACATTACCGAGACCGAACTGATCTTCCCAGCGCTTCGGCGTCGACATCGCGCGAACAAGCGCCAAGGCACTGCGATCCTCAAGAACCGCCTGTCCAAATTCGTCGAAACGATCGGCACGGACAGCATCGATCAAGATGAAGGAGCGCGTACGACCGTTCTGCGGATCAGCTTCGACGACTTCCTCGACGACGCCGTAATATTTTACGGGAGGATACCCGTCGCGATGCTTTCTCTTCTGCCCCCTCATGAGTCGAGTCTACCTTCGCTTTTTTTCTTGTCGTGCCACCCAGAATGATGTCGTCATTAGACATAGCCAAGCGGCTAGACATCGGAAATAAATGGCTCGCGAGAGCTGCTTAGTAGCGTAACATGGTCGGAGGGAGCGTGATTGAGTGCGTGAGGCGGAGTTTCGATCGTGGTTGGACCAGCGTATTTGGCGCGGAGTTCCGCTGACGAAGAAGGCAAAGGACGGTCGCTTTCGCCGGATGCAGCGGGTGGAGCGCGGGCTCCCGGGCCTGGGCTTTTTTCAGCAAACACTCGAAGCCCTGTTTGACGCTGGCCAGTGGGAGGATCTGCTGCTGCGCCTGAAGGCACTGCGAGAAAATCCTGGTGCAGATTCCGCCGCCGCTCGCGCTGTTGTGCCTGAGGCAAAGGATCCGGCGAGCCAACTTGGCAACTTGGTCGCTGCAACATTGCAGTATGGGTATTTTCTCGACGGCCGCGATCCGAACTATGGTTCTAGCGACGATCTGCCTGAGAGCGACGACGCGCTTGGTTTGACGAAAGACGCGGTTGAAGCTGTCATGCAGGAATATGATAAGGGCGCATCCGGATTCGCGCGAAAATATGGCTTCGCCACGAACTTCGATTATGTTGTCTGCCGTCCTGGTCAAGCGCAACAGTATCCGGCCAAGGCCGTGTTCCTGGTCGCCTACAGCTCGATCCCTGGCAATCCTGACATAGCGGCTAAAGGGCAGCGCGACACGTTTCGGGATGCGGAGGGTGGTCCAATCCATACCGAGCTTCGCCGGCTCGGTTATTTGATCGAAAATCGTCGGAATGCTGGCAAAGAAATCGTGGCCAATCGCATCCGAGAGTACGTGCTTGCGCACTATATCGAACCCGCCAAATCTCGCGGGGACGCAACGGTTACGATCCGGGCGGGAGACGTACATAAGGAATTGGGGCTGTCAGCTCAGCTACCAAATGTGTGCCAAGCGATCGAAGGTGAAAAGCTTCGCGAGGTAGCCGGACTGGACAAGCCTGAGGTCGTTTCGGGTCCGGCGAGCGGGCGTGGCAGCAATGTGGTTTACCGGTTTGTTATCAACTCTGACTCGCTCAACGATGAGCAAGTTCTGAAGCGGTTTGAGGGCAATCCTGACTTTCGATCGCGGCGTTCTGAATGGACAGGCTACCAGCGCGCGGCCTTTTGCAAGATGGCACGTGCTGTTCACGCCGCTGGCCTTGACTGGTACCACACCGACATTCCCCAGATCCGGTTCGGACGGAAATCATCACTACTCAGCCGAGCAGAAGGCACCTTGGGCTCGTTGCAGTTCAGAGCAAGTGGGCCATTCCTTACGTTCAGCCATCAGAGCGAGAACCTCGGTCTGGCGGGGAATTACGCTTTCGTTGAGCAGCAAGCCGATCAGTTCGAAGCCGCAATCGCCGGGGCTATCGAAGCGATCAAGGATTGGCAGCCCAACTCTTCCCACCGCCTCGGGAAATGGCCGGATGAATATGGTCGAGGCGATACAGCACACAGCGGGAATGATGCCATGACCATGCCGACCAATCTTATACTCTACGGACCGCCAGGAACCGGAAAGACCTACAATACGGCTTTGGAAGCAGTTTCCCTCTGTGATGGCAACGCTGACTATCCGCCTACGCGGGAGGGTCGGCTGGACCTGATGAAGCGCTACAACGAACTTGTGGTTGAGAAGCGGATCGGTTTTGTCACGTTTCATCAGAACTACGACTACGAGACGTTCGTCGAAGGCTTGCGGCCTGAAACGGGCGAAGGCGAAAGCAGCTCAGCAGGTTTTAGGCTCGAGGCGCGCGCCGGAATCTTTCGTGAGATTTGTGCCTTGGCCGATCAGGCGCGCACGCGGATCTCGCCTTCGGCTACCTCTCCCGGCTACGACTTCACCGGTCGTCGCTTCTGGAAGATGGGGCAAGGAGCGATTGGTACCGAAGACGATGTCTACGAGGCTGCGGTTGCAAACAGCTACATAACGCTGGGATGGGGTGGGACGATCGACTGGAGCCCGACGCAGTTCTCTACGTTTGACGCGATCAAAGCTGAATGGCTCAAGCAGAATCCAGACGACACAACACCGAGCAATTGGACGCAGACCTGGCCGTTCCGAAGCGAGATGAAGGTCGGCGATATTGTGATCGTGCCCTATGGCAATACTGCCTTCCGGGCGATCGCCGAAGTGACGGGCGACTATCGTTTTGAGCCGTCGGCAGAAGGCTATTACGCTCATCGCCGAGATGTCCGCTGGCTCCTGACACTGGATGAGCCGCTGCCGCTCGATACCATTCTCGACGGCAATTTCACGATGCGTACGCTTTATCCGCTTCAGGCAAGGCGGGTGAATCTGCCTGCGCTCGGTCGTCTGATCGCTGGTAAAAGCAGCGGTTCCGAGGGCCCCGCTAAAGGACCGACCGACCAATTTGTCCTGATTATCGACGAGATAAACCGCGCCAATATCTCCAAGGTTTTCGGCGAACTCATAACGCTTATTGAACCCGATAAGCGGCTCGGGATGCCGAATGAGCTGACCCTAACGTTGCCGTATTCGAAGAAGAGGGATTTTGGGGTTCCAGCGAACCTGCACATTATCGGCACAATGAACACAGCCGACCGGTCGATTGCGCTGCTGGACACTGCGTTGCGGCGTCGGTTCAAATTTCGGGAGATGGCTCCCGATTCTGGCTTACTCGAGGAAGCTACCCATCGAACGGGAATCGACCTCGTCCGCGCTCTGGATACGATCAACCGGCGCATTGAATACCTGATCGACCGGGAACACCGTATCGGCCACGCATTTTTCATTGGATGTGAGACTGACGAGGAGGTTCATGCGGCCATGCGCGACAAGGTCATTCCGCTCTTGCAGGAGTATTTCTTCGAAGATTGGAGCCGCATTCACGCCGTGCTCGGCGCCGGGTTCATTCGAGAAGACAAACTCGATCCGCCGCCGGGCATCGACGGCGACCAGCTGTCGTCCTGGTCCGTGCGCAAACCCTTTGCCGATAATGCGTATGATCGGTTGACTGGCAAAGTTGCGCCCGATGTCGAGGTTGCGGGCGCATGATCGGGTCGGCTCGCCCGTGACCGATTTGACTGTCCACGAATGGGGACGACGTGGGGTCTACAACGGCGTTGGCCAAAAGCCCGAGAAGACTTTCACTCGTTCCGAGGCAAACTCCTTACTGCTAGCAGCGAGGTCTCATCCTTTGGCGAACCGCTCGGGGACCAATATTCTCGTCGATCGGCATAGCGAGATCATCGCGCAACAGGTCGTCGGCGTCATTGCTGCCCCAGGGTGTAGCCTCGAGATTCTACCTAAAATTGATGCCGCCGTGGTCGAATCCGACGAGGAAATCCGTTCGCGCCTAGTCTCCATGCTCGACGTGGCGTTGGGACTGAAACTTGGGGAGGGGCAAATACTGGCGATGGCGCGCCAGAAGCAAACGCTGCTCGACATACTGATCCGTATTTTTGCCGATCGTCTGCTTGCTGAAGTTCGTCGCGGGTTACCCCGTACTTATCGTGCCCAAGACGAGGATCTCTCTGCGTTGCGTGGGCGATTAAATATCGTGCGGCAGTTCACTCATCACGCCGTTCGTCCGGACCGGCTGGCCTGCCGCTTCGACACGTTAATGTCCGATATTCCATTGCTTCGCATCATGAAGGCTTGCGTGTCGTTCTTGCGCCGTCATGCGCGTGCTCTTGAAACGCAGCGTCGCCTCGACGAGCTACGGTTTCACTTTGCCGATGTAAGTGATTTGCCTCTTCAGTTGTTGCCATGGTCTGAGGTTCGTATCGATCGAACCAATCAGCGTTGGGAGTCACTCTATCAACTGGCCAAGCTGTTCTTGAAACGAGAATGGCAGCGAACTGATCACGATGCCAAAGCGAGCCAGGGCATCACCCTTTTGTTCGCAATGAACGATCTGTTTGAAGCGTATGTTGCAGGCCTCGCCAAACGGGCCGTTCGAGGTGGGAATCTGTCGGTCCGTGCCCAAGGTGGTTTACGCTACTGCCTGCAAGAAGATGGCAGCGACGGCAAAAAGCGCTTCCAGACAACACCCGATATTCTCGTGAAACGAGGTGACGACGTTGCTTTCATAATCGACACCAAATGGAAGCTGATTGGCAAAAACCCGGAGGATAAGAAGCGAGGGGTCTCGCAATCCGACGTTTATCAAATGATGGCGTACGCGCGTCTTTACAGGTGTCAGGAGCTCGTTTTGCTTTACCCTCATCATATGGCTCTCGGTGCTGAGCCGCTGCAGGCAGGCTATACGATTATCGAGGGCAAAGAACGGCTAAGGATTGCCAGTTTGGATCTCTTGTTGGGCGATGTTGGAGTCATCCAGCAACTGACGCAGTTGATTTCAATGCCTAAGGTTGAAGACCATCTGACCGGTTCATGACAAGAGACGTACTCGTCGTGCTTTGATCCTAGCTGGGTCCGTAGCTCCATATTGTGCCATTGCCCGCTCCGCCTCTGCGCGGTTCCAGCCAAGTTTGCCGATACGGATGGGCGCATGTCGTCCCTTCAGGGGAGTGGGCAAAGCCTTCCCCCCACAGCCCCATCGCACCAGAGCCTCGCTTACTGAAAGGGTCTTGGACGCAATCTTGAGCACCTCCTGGCGATCGTACGTCAGGCCGTCACTCGCCGGAGCGTCAGAATTTTTGATGGCCCGAGAAAAAGTCGGCGCGTCGATGTTGAGCAATTCTTCGGCATCGCGACGATTGATACGAGGATGGAAGTTGAAGGCCGGAAAGGCCTCCGCATCAAAGCGCATCGCTGCAAGAAGGTGAACGTCGCTCGCCGGGATCGACACACGATCCATGAGCCGCCCCGTCTTGTCAGCACGGATCATGAAGGGCAGTTTCCCAGCGAGCATTGCCGCAACAATCGGACCCCACGGCTTCTCCTGCCCGCCAAAGGAGCGCAACGCGCGACGGATCGGCAGTAAGTCGGTTTCGAGCATCTCATCCGGGCTGGTGCCCATCTCCTCCAGTCGATTGCACAGCGTTTCCAAGCTAGACTTTGTGATCTGCCGCCACTTCAATGCGGCGAGCACGGCGTCGTCGTTCAGCAGATGGAGTTCGCCGAGGCAACAAAGCTGCTCGGCGCCGTGCGCACTGATGTCGAGACGTTCCGACGCGGACGCCAGAGGGATACGATCTGATAGGAGCGAGCGAAAGTGCTCTGCCTGATTGGCGTCGAATATCTGATGGATGTTTTCGGCACCGGTGGAGGACACTGGCGTGAACGTGTCGGCAGCGCGCATGCGTTCAAATACGCGCTGGCTGACTCCAAGGCTGCGGGTGAGCTCGGCACCATTTGCGGCGTTCGTCAGCACTGATCTGACACCCGTCCGCGCCGAAGTCGCTAGTCCCGGAACCCCCGCAAAAATGGCTTCCCGAATCGCTGGCCACGCATTCCTCGCCTTAGCGACAGATCGCACTGCGTTCGGCAATTTTGGGTCGATGCCGGCGCGACCGGGGGCACGCCCTTGCATCGCCGATCGAACACTTTCGGGCCAAGATGCCAGGACTGTCGAACCGATCTCGAGGATGCGGAGACGGGTCGCAACCGAGAGGTGCCTCGCGGCAATCCTGGGACCGTTACTCCCGTCAGACATTAGATTTCCACAACGCCAGCCGAGTTCAAATAAGGTTCCGCGATTCAATCCGGAGAGGAGGTGGGGCAGGCGATTTGCAGCGGCCCGATTCCGAGCAGGGTCGGGATGAATGAGGTCAAGCATCGGGCGGGTCGCACGTAGCTCGCGCTCTGTGACCCGCTGAACCTCGGCGGTCCTGAGGTCAAAGCCGCACTGACTGCAGTGCACCAGGTCGAGTCCAGACCAGTTCAACCTGGCCTTGCAGCGCGCGCAGCGATCGATGAGCAGGTTCCCGCTGATCGGGCAATGTGTTGCGAGCGCGTGATGCCCCAGCGCACAGTGAATTGGCTCGTCGACAAGCCATGATGTGGCGAGGCGCCGGGGCCGGAGTTGCAGATCATAGGCTGGGATGGCTGCACCATGGTACTCGACGCCCGGCAGAT
This sequence comes from Sphingomonas sp. AX6, assembly GCF_902506605.1. Classification (GTDB taxonomy): domain Bacteria; phylum Pseudomonadota; class Alphaproteobacteria; order Sphingomonadales; family Sphingomonadaceae; genus Sphingomonas. Next base: position 1,783,253 of record NZ_LR733979.1, on the reverse strand, counting down.
CTGGCGTCAGTGCTACCGATCGATACCGACGGTCTTCGAGCTCGTGCGGCGCTAAACGAGCAGCATGCGCCAATTGGTTGAAATCAATATCGTCGCGCGAGGCGAGATTTAAGTGCGCGTGCCACGTCGGAGTGCAAGCCCCAAGGAGTGCACGGAGCCGCGGTAAGTGATTGCGCCGCGCTGCGCGACCGACGAGCCCGATGAGGCTTTCGCCGGGCTTACCGGCAATTGCGGACATGACCCGCGGACCCTTCCTATCCGCTGCACTTGCGCGACACGTCTGACATTCACAGGCGTCGGCGAGACGATCGAGTTCGGCCTGCTGCGTGGAGCGCGCGGCTGCCTGATCAGGCATTGATCCCTCCTACGCCAAAGCGGAAGGGATCGTGCGATGTAAGCTTCTGCCCGACGGCCCAGGTCGTACAAGCGAACGACAAGTCGCAGAACTCGATGGCATCCGCATCACGCAGGAATGCATGGCGTGCCGCGACTTGCGCCAGCGTCACAAAACGACCGAGATATCCTCTAGAAACCGCCATCAGACAATTCAACGCACGCTCGTCGTGCAAGTCGGCTGAGGTGGTAAACAGTTTTTGATCCTCCAACGCCTTGTCGTATTTCCGTACGAAACTGCGGAAGCGCTCCTGCTCGGCGGGGTCGGCCAAGTCCAGCGGCTGGATATCACAAGGCGGCAGAAGGCGGTGACTGAGCTGGTTGTTGGACTCGAGAAGCTCCTTAGCCTTTTCATTTCCAAACAAGCCGAGCCCGACCTGCGCGTCAGAGATAAAGCGCTTGATAACATCCGTGGGGGCGGAGAACCCTTTTGAACGGTAACCTGAGTGCTGGACCTCGTCGATGATGAGCAGGACGGTGCTATGCTTCTCGAACGCCTCATAGGCACTTCGACGTAGCTGCTCCTCGTCCTTCGACGAGGCGAAACCGTCCCCGTAAGCCGCAAGAATGGCCAGCCAGAAACGCTTTGGTGTACAGGCCTGCTCCAGCTCCACACGCACGATCGGTCGTGCTTCAGCAGGATAGGTACCCCGCCGACCGATGATGCGGGCAAATTCATCTGCAGAGGAACTCTTGCCAGCGTAGCTCTCCGCGGCATTCCTGACGCCCGTCTGGTAAATGCCTTTGGAGCCAAGAGCGATAACCATATCTAGGGACTTGAAGACGCCAACGTGGTTGGGGTTGTGAATGAAGATGGACCTGATTGCAGCGTGCCGCTGATGCAACGCTGTTAGTTTTTCGGGGGTTTCCCGCTGCATAGGGCTGCCCGATCGCGGGAGAAGCTCTTCAGGCGCGAATGCCCCCGAAGATGTGATCTTCGGGGGCATCAGCGGTACTCCTCGTCGCCAAATTCGTCGTCGTCGATCTGCGAGGGCTCGATAATGGGGCGGGCAGGTCGAAAGACGGATGCCGCTGTATCTGCGTCGCCATCGTCAGCATCCAGATCTTCGTCGTGCTCGTCGTCTATTACAGACTTCGCGAATCCCGGACGGCTCGGAACGCGGTAAGCGTCTGGGCGATCCTCGGCCGGCACCTGGTGCTCGATGACGGGGCCAAGACCATCATGGCGATGTTCGGCTTCGGCCCAGCTCACGTCGAAGGCAGGCCGGGCGGTCGGATCAGCGCCGACCATGCGTGCCATCGCGCGACGCTCGCGGTTGTTCATGTCTGGGAAGGTCTCCCGGATCGTGCGATTGAGCTCGTCGCGCGCCACGAGGCGTTCGGCAACCGTGCTAAACTGCATCGATTGGCGCTGGGCCCACTCCTTGATCTGGCGATGCTGCCAAAGGCTAAGTCCGGCGGAATAGTCAGGCTGGGTATTTTCGAGACGCAGCCAATCGTCGCCCACGAAAACGTGGACATAAAGCATGTCTTCAGGGTTGTATTTCACCTTGGTTGTCACCGCGACAGTAGCGTCCAGACGCGTTGAGTGTGGTTCTTTTGCCACGAGTTTGTTGACCACATCGGGCAGGTTCTCGCCCTTCCACTGCATTCCGAACATGCGGACGCCACCGTTAGCCGTCACACGCTTTCTGTGCACAGTCACACCGGTGACGATTTCGAGTTTGCGAGTGTCCAGGATCAGGTCGCGACCATGCGCGAGCGTGCCGCGGTGCCACTTATCAAGTGGGGCGGCGTCGATACCCGAATGGTGGGTGATATGATATAAATACAGGAATTCGCCAATCAGCTCCTTCAGCTCGGTAATGGTGACCACGGCTTCGGAAGTGGGATCAATGCCGAGCTTGCGCAGGACGCTGGGGTCGAGCGTTGCTCCAGGCAGCTTGTCGATGAGAAAGGTGTTGAAGGTGCGGAAGAAGCGCTCAATGGTCGCCTTGTGGCGAGGAGCGCCGACGGGCGTGAGTTCGTGCGCGATGCCGAGGTCAAGCAACATCTCAGTAAAGCCTGGCGCCGCATAATTTGCCCCATTGTCTGTGACGATCTTCGCCGGCTTACCATTAATCGTGCAAAGAGCGGGATAGCGGGCGCGGCGATCGGGGCGCACATCGAGCTTGGGCGCGTTTGCCAGGCGCAGGCATTGTGCTGCGGTGTGGACAGTAGGCGGCTCGAACCCTGCCACCAGCCCAAGGATAACCCGGCTGTGTGCGTCCATAATGACGCACAGGTGGGGTCGCCCGGCCACCATCGCGCGGTCCGCATCCAAGCAGGTCACCATGTCGACGACCGTGTCATCCATCAGCGCGACTTGAAGAATGCGCGAGGTATGGAGCCCGCGGCCGGAACCGTCATATTTGCGGCGTGCTGCCTTCTCTCCGAACTTCTCGGCGTAGGTTTCGCGGCATTCCATCTCAGTGATGCGGCGGCGGACTGTCTCCTTACCGGGCATGTCCAACTCAGACTCGCCGGCTACTTTCCGGCGAAGGTTCTCTGCAACAAGGCGCGCGACAACAGCCGCCAGCACGTCCACTTGCTTGGTGCCGCGGTTGGCCCAATAGCGCGGGCGTTCTTGCTCAATAATCTCTTCGACAAACGGGTTAAGGCGGGTCCGCCGCGGCACACGGCCGGACATGCTCATCATATCGGCTAGCTCCACCGACTCCTCGCGACAGCGGCTAAACCAAGTACGTACGGTTGACGTGGGAGGTCGCCTTCCGAACTTCTCGACCATGCTGGCGTCCCAAATGCTGTCGATGGCTTGGCTTAGGCGTGGGTCGCTGGCATCCACCCCGTGCTCCAGAAGCGTAAGCATCAGGCGCAGGCGGGCAGCAGCATAAGGGTCCTTGGAAAGGATCTCCTCAGGATCGTGCAGGGCGGCGGCCGCTCGAACAGGAGCGACCGGCCCATTGGCGTCGCCAACCTTCCGCATTCCTTCAGCAAGCTCGCGCTCCAACCATCCCTTATCTGGCAGCGTCATCTCGCCGGTCTGGGGATCTTCGACGCGATAGGTGGCACCCCCGGGTAGCGTAATAACGTGTAGCAGGTCGTCCCCCAGATCACGCTCGATCAGCAGTTTTACGCCGCCTGAGGTAATGAAGGTAGATCCAAGGACACCGTTTATTTCTGAGCGTCTGAAGTTCTTCATAAAGGTATCAGTCTGTTACGGTCGCGCTTGGCAGAGTTTTAAAAGGCAAGGTATTGCTGTGCCGAAGGGGCTGGAGAGAATACATACGACGTCCGGCGATTTTGGGATCGGCGAACCCTCCCTATCTTAGAGATCGCTCAATCATCACTGGCGGATGCTCGGCATCGCCACTGGTAGGGGCGGAACAGCGCGGCATTCGCTGTGATCGCCGAGCTTTCCGTCAAGGTCGATCTCGACAACGCGCCGCACCATGAGCGCGTATGCCATCGACCGGCCGTAAACGGGGTGTAGGATGGCCGCGAGATTGCGAAGTGCGATCGGACCTTTGCCAACAGTAGCTGCGGCAAGCGCCACGAGATGGTCAGGGACGCTGACAAAACGAGCGGCCTGGACTGTATCGACATTTTCTCGGCGCCGAGCCGTACCGGCGTGCGCAAGGACGTAGTGCTCATAGTCGTAGCCCATCGCCTCAGCGATAATCTGACCAAGGAACGTCTGGCGCCGGCCATTTGCAGTCCGAAAATCGCTCCAGTCCCGCTTTGCATCAATCAGTACGCGGCGCCCATCTGAACGTAGGTTAGCGAAGTCTGGCAGGTGAACATGCCACCCGTCGTCGAGCAGCACCTCGCCACGACATGGCTGAGCGATCGCATCGACCACACCAACATCGACCTCCTCCTGTATGATGCGGGCGAGTTCGGCCGCAGCCTCGCCGAAACGACCGCGTTGCATCTTCCTTGAGGGATAAGCACCAGTGCGGATGGCCTTCCTGCCGGTGATCTGATCGCGTAGTTGATCGCGGTCCGTTGAGCGTACGATCACGACCTTGTGAATCGGAAGGCCGGGGTGGCGTAAACGCGCCCGGCGCACATTAGCTGCGCTGAAGGTGGCAACACTCGCCGAAGTAGTGGCTAGGTCCCGGTTAAAACTCTGCTTCACTAAGTATCTCCGATCGCTTTTCTGCGATGCCATATCGCAGTCAATTAGATTGGGGCCTCATTGTCGGTGGCGACGCAATAACCTGCTAAGCTAGCAACTCGGTCAGTGCATTCTGGCAGCCCGGATAGCGGCCATATCGCTCAAACCCTTGTACGCGTCAAGTCTTTCAGAAAATAGAGATGGAACTTTCTGAAAAATCAACCTGACTGTTACCTAAACTAGACTATATGTACTCTTTTACTGTCCGTCATTAACTTGCGCAGGCAGCATTATGTACTTGACGCTCCCAATTTCCATAACTATCGGCCACCCGGCGCTCAACAGAGCGAGGTAACTGGTTGCGTTCAGGAGGAGTGATTTGGCACAATTTCAATTTAACATGATCGGCGCTTCGCAGACGCCAGTGCTAGAGGTCGAAGCTAGCGATTTGCACATGCTATCTGAATTAATGAAACGATCCCGTTTCATTCTCGGAAGGCTTGTCGAGATGGAGGCGCAGGCTGAACCTTGCGAGGTTCTCCTTGCAGTTCACCGGATCCAATTTGTTACTGAAGTATTCTAAAAATAAGGGTTAACAAATGAATAATTATGAAGTAAATATGATGCAATTTACCGTAGCTGGCGTTACAAAACTCACTGGTCTACCGCCGAGCGAACACCGAAAGTTGCACAGCCTGTACAATTTTGTACGCACAAAACCCGGACGCGATCTTGATCTCAACGCAGTCTTCGGAACTCTTGCACTTTCGGAATGCTTGAAAGCCGGATTTCCGACTCAAATAGTCATAAAGCACCTTAGCCCGCTTGTGAATGAGGGACTCACAATCCTAGGATCTGATCCTCTGCGCTGGCGCATTTCGGGGGCGGCGGACGATAATCTGCAGTTTCGCGAGTGGATGACCAAAGTGGAAGGACCAGCCTTCAGGCGCCGGGTGCAAGAGCTGTTGGGCATTCAAGAGCGCACGGCCCACCGGTTTCTCGTTCTCAAGGGCGCGAAGGTTCCATTCGCTTGCGATGACGTTGCGGAGGTCCTCGGCCGCGACGACGCAGCGGCTCTGTTAATCATCAGTGCTTCGGCCCTTGCAAACCAGATCCGCGCCTATTCGCCTGATCCCCTGTTCATAATCGGAAGCTAGCTGTCGTTTTGGTGGAGGCGGGGTCACTTTGATCATGACAACGTGCCAGCGAGAGCAACGGAGAAAATACTACGTATGAATGCCAAGTTACAGCGTCTCAGGGACGATCCGGGCCGTCTCAAACTAATCGAAGTTCGTCCCCAACCGCCCGCCAAGGAGATCGTTGCCGAGCTGCTGATTGCACAAAAGGCGTATTATCGAGAATCTATGTCCGTGAAAGGCCGATTTAATAGCCGAGCAGAACTGATCGAATTTATTTCGCATTCGCTTTTAGAAGGTCGTTCATCTCTTGCGATTGTTGCGGCGAATGCCGGCATCGCAATTCCGACTTTGCGGAACATCATCTCCTCCCGGAAACTAGAGCGGAAAATCACGACAAGCTAAGTTAGAGTCGCTGATTTTTTGATGCTAACGGAATGATCTGATGATTGGGCTAAACTACACCCGCCCGGGGAGACCTTGTAACTAAATCAGCAGAAGGCTGTCGTCGCAGCGTTTTGTCCTAAGCATCACGATGGTCGAAATAGCAGATCGCCGACGGCTTATTAGAATGAAGACGGTCTGAAACCGTAATCATCATCGTCGGAAAAAAGTCGATCACTTGCCAATCGCTGTTCGAGCGGACCTGCGGATAGTGCGTCCTGACGTCGTGAAAGGGTTTCCTCGGCAAAACTGATAAGTCCCGCGACCCTTCCAAGCTGACCAGTATCCAGTTCACTACGTAACGAAGAAACGAGGCGCCTCAGCCGGTCGAGATCGGCGACCTCCTTCAGTAAGGTGTCAAGAGCCTCGGAGCGGCGCTCCTCAATATGCTTCCGGCGCATAACGATTTCGCGACGTAGGCGCTCTTCTTCTCGGCGACGCGCATCATCCTCTCGCCGTAAACGATCGTCCCTTCGGGCGGCCGTGAGCACCTTAATGCCAACTGCGATATCAACTGCCATCTTCTCCAGACGTTGCACCTTGGCGTCTCGGTAAGATCGTCGTGGACTGCTGCCGCTAAGATAGAACTGCTCGAGTTCAAACGAGAGCTGGCCAGTCGGGACATAATCCCACTCAGGAAACCGGAGCGGGAAGATATCAAAATTGTCATCCCCCCAGGAACGAGGTTTGCTCCAATATCTTTCCCGCTTTTTTTGGTGGGTTAGTTCTTCGGCTTTTTCTTTTTCAGTTAGGGCGTGCTTTTCTCGCTTGGTAGTCTCGGTGATAGAGAATCCGATGGTCTCACCGTCGCATTCGAACGCCGTCGATCTCTCAGTCTTTATAATCCTGATGTCCATTACCGCGGCCGCAGCCGCGATACGGTTCAAAATCAGTTGAAGACGCTCGACAGAATCTGGAGCAACCTCAACTTTAATCAGGCCCGACTGAGCGACGGCAACCAGGCCCGTGATGGGTGCGGGTTTCTCTTTCCGAAGCTTGGCAATTGTGCGGTCAACAATCGGGTTGGAGAAAGGCTTATCGATTCCTTCGATTGTCGAGGCCAGCACACGAGCTTTCTCGCGAGCCTCCGCGATCAGCTCCGACTCGGCCCGTAACTCTCCACTTGCTATTGTAATGCGGTCGGCGCCGCCGTCCCTCGTTTTGGGCAGCGGCGTCTGCTTGACTGCCTTGCCTGCCGCCTTTTTGGCCCACCAGCCCAGCGGAGGATTAGGGATGCCGTGCTTCTTGCAGATTTTATGGAGTGCGACGTCGGACAGCGCGAATTCCTTCGCAAGGTGCGTCAATGGTTTGGACCATACAAGATCATGGAATTGTTCACGTGTGAAGGTGCGGGGCATCCTTGGCTCCAACATTAGTTTATTATGCGCCATACGCTTGCCAAGCCCATTGCTGCATCACCGGCGTGGCGATGCCTCGCACGTATGTTGCCATTGAATGATCGCGGGCTCTGCCTCAAACAGGCGATATGAAAGCTACGCGATATATGGGGTACCAGAGCCACCCGAAATGTGGAGGGGCATGGGAATGCTGACGTCTCTCAATCAGTTACGAGCTCCAAGCTGTTAGACCATCAATGAAAAATGAGTTTCCACAAATCGGCAGCTTCGTGGCTGCGCGCGGACGCACTTGGTTGGTGGATGAAGTGCCCGCGGCGCAGAGCCCATTGGGGCGCTACCGGCTATCGTGTGTCGATGACGATGCGCAGGGCGAGACGGTTGACCTTTTGTGGGGGGCCGAGATCGATGCAACTCTTCGAGATGAGGAAAGCTGGGCGAACCTCGGCGCGCGCGGAAGCGACGACGCGGCCGCTTTTGCCGCGTACCTGCGTACCATTGGTTGGAGAACGGCAACCGCTGCTGATCGGGACCTTTTTCAGGCCCCATTTCGCGCAGGCATTCGTCTGGATGCCTATCAACTGTTGCCGCTACGCAAGGCATTGCGGCTGCCGCGGGTCAATTTGCTCATCGCGGATGACGTTGGTCTGGGCAAGACCGTCGAGGCCGGCCTGATTTTGCGAGAACTTCTTCTTCGGCGCCGCGTCGATCTCGCTGTTGTGGTGGCTCCGGCGGCCATGACGCAGCAATGGAAAGAAGAACTGGCTTCGAAGTTCGGGCTGGCGTTCGAAATCGTTGATCGTGGCTTCCTCGAGGAACTGAGACGCCGCCGAGGTTTTGGCGCTAATCCCTGGGCAACGGGCTCGCGCTTCATCCTCTCCCACAGCTTGATCAGCGATGAGAGTTACGTTGGGGGACTGCGCGATGTGCTGGAGGATTTCCGCGCACGCTCGCTTCTGATTCTTGACGAGGCACATCACGCGGCCCCTGCAGGAGGGGGGCGTTACGCTATCGAGAGTCAGTTCACCAAAGATTTGCGCGACCTCGCAGGTCGGTTCGAGCATCGCTTGTTCCTGTCAGCCACGCCCCATAACGGGCACTCCAACAGTTTCGCCACGCTGCTGGAATTGCTCGACCCCCAACGTTTTACACGCGGAATGGATATTCGACCGGATGACCTCGATCCGGTCATGGTCCGACGTCTTAAGTCGGATCTTCGCGCGCTCGGTGAAGCTTTTCCAGAGCGCATCATTGAGCCGGTAACACTCGATGAGCTCGAGGCAACAGCGCCTGAGCTTCGGCTAGCGGAGATGCTGGCCAACTATGGTCACCTGCGGGAGCAACGCATCGGTACACTCACCCGTGGCAAAGCAGCGCAGGCGCGACTGGCATTTGTGGGTTTGCAGCAACGCTTGCTCTCTTCGATTCCGGCGTTCGCGCGCACCCTTGCCGTGCATCTTGCCTCGCTCGATCGCTTTATCGCCGGCCATGCCGCGGCGACGGCTGCGATCGAGCCGGAGGAGCGTGATCTCTCCCCGGTCTCCGCGGAGGAGGAAGAAGCTGTACTCACGATTATCAATGAAGAGGATGATCGTGCCACAGAAGCAGCAGCAACGCTCAGCTTGGAGCGCGGCGCACTAGAACAATTGCGCGTAGAACGGACCGCTGCCGTAGAAATGCTCGCGATCGCCGAGGCAGCGCGGGGGAAGTCTGACGCGCGTATCACCTGGCTACACCGCTGGATCCGTGACAACCTTCTTACAACGGACGGCCAATGGGGCGGCCGACGGTTACTGCTTTTCACAGAATATGAAGACACCCGCCGCTACGTCGAGCGTCAGCTGTCGGCGCTGCTTGGCGAGGTGCTGGATCGCGACCCGGACGGTGACAACCGGATCGATAGTTTCACTGGGATTACGTCCGCAGAGCGTCGTGAAGCGATTAAACGCGCATTTAACGATGCCACTTCGCCGCTCCGCATTCTGATCTGTACGGATGCTGCGCGCGAGGGCATCAACCTCCAAGCGCAATGCCATGACCTCTTTCATATCGATCTCCCCTGGAACCCCTCGCGCCTCGAACAGCGAAACGGACGCATCGATCGCAAGCTTCAGCCTAGTCCTGTCGTCACGTGCCGTTATTTTATTTATGCTCAGCGCCCTGAAGATGTCGTCCTCGATGCACTGGTGCGAAAAACCGATCGGATACATCGCCAGCTCGGCTCCGCCGGCCAAGTGCTCGAAAAGAGGATCGCTGAGCGGCTCGGGCGGAAAGGCATCGCGCGCGAAGATATTTCTGCCATGGCGGACCGGATCCGCGACGAAGAAGCTGATGAGCGCGTACGTGCTGCGGTGCGCGACCTCGACGATGGCGAAGAAAAACGCTTCGCACGTTTGAGGCGCGAACAAGAAGAGCTGACACAAGCCTTGGAACGGGCCCGTGCACGGGTTGGAGTTGCCCCGGACGAGCTGATGGAGGTCGTCAGTCTCGCGCTTCAGCGCGCGGGAGGCCACTGGGACGGTCAGGAATTGATCGGCGACGTGCCGGTCCTCGCGCTCGATCCGGATGATCCGGCTTTCGCGCAGGAGCCAAGTTGGCGACCTTTGCTCGATGAATTGCGTGCTCGGCCAGCGAAGCGCGGTGAGCGCCCGGCGCAATGGCGCGCCGCAGGCGACGCGAAGGTACGTAGGATCAGTTTCGCGCCCGCCATTCTGTCCGACGGTCGAGATGCAGCCGATGTTGTTCAGGTGCATCTCGAGCACCGTTTGGTGCGGCGGCTGTTGTCACGGTTCCTGTCGGTTGGCTTTCAGCAGGGACTGACCCGAGCCTGCATCTTGAAGACGCGTACGCCCGGTCCGCCACGCGTAGTGCTGATCGGTCGGTTAGCGCTTTATGCGGAGGGAGCACAACGACTGCACGAAGAGCTTGTGACCGTCACCGCTGACTGGCGCGATCGAACTCGCTCGCCGGGTTCCCTGCGCCCACTTGCCGAAAGTGGCGACGCCGATGCGCGCATCCTCGACCAGTTATTCGCCAATCTGAGCGATGCGTCGAATGCCGACGCATCCATTCTCGAGCGCGTCGGCCCGGGAACTTCGGCCGACGTCGGTGACCTGCGTTCGGTCCTCGATCAACGCGCCGCCGCCCGAGGTGAACGTGTCGCTGTTGAGCTGCTTAAGCGGGGCGAAGGGGAAGCTCGGAGCCTCGAACAACTACTCCAGAAGCGTATCGACCGCATCCGCCAGGAGGTTGGTAAGGACGATCGCCAGCTTGCCCTCGATTTCGACGACAACGAGCGGCGTCAACGCATCGCCGATAGGCGGTCATGGGAGAAAGCCGCAACCCTTCTCGACGACGAACTTGTGCGCGAACCTGCACGTCTTCGCGCCTCTTATGCCGTGAAAGCGCAACGCATCGAACCCGTTGGTATTGTCTATCTTTGGCCAGACCATTCATCATCGGACATTGCGGCGTGAGCGACGACCGGCATGACTGGCTAGGCCATGTCCAGCCGACTGGTTTGGTGGTGGCGACGGCGAAGCTAGACGAGCTCGGCCTTGCCCCGCTTCCGCAACATCAGAGCGATAGTGACGCGGTCAAAGCGCTGCTCGGCGAGGACGAGCGGACGCTGGCGGACGCGTGGGCGTTTCTTCACTGCGTGTTAGGCTGGCCTGCTGACCGCGTGGCCGGAGCACCGGGCGGCCTCGAACTGCCCGAGGACCTTACGATCTCGCTTCGGGACGGCGAGACGGTGCTCGCGGCGACACACGCGGTGCCAACCCCAAATGGCGAGGGGTGGCAATTGCTCGTCCGTGTCGAGGCAGCCGACGTGGTGCTGGATAAACGTGGTGCGCTCGATGGCTGGGAAGCAACGCCCCATCAGCGTTTCGAACGTTTGCTGCGGGAAACCGGCGTCGGAGCCGGGGTCTTGATCGGCGCGCGCGCTACCGGGCGACAGGACGACGACCCCACTGAACCAGAACTGCGGCTAATCGTAGCGCCTAAGGGCGAGACGTCGGGCTGGATCGCTTGGCCGATCGCCAGCCTCGCCACTGTCGCCGGGCGGGGGATGCTGGGCGGCCTCAAAATGCTGCTCGATCGCGACGCGTTGTGGACCGGCGCACCGCAGTTGCGCTTGCCTAACGTGCTGGCAGAAAGTCGCGCCGCACAGGCCGATGTTTCAACCCGCTTATCTGGGCAGGTGCTCGCCGCGCTGCACGAATTGCTTCGTGGGTTTGATGCCTCCGATCCCGCACTAGTCCGGGCGCTCGCCGATCGCGATCCACATCAGCTCTATGAGGGGCTGCTGACGATCCTGATGCGGCTGATCTTCATCCTCTATGCCGAGGATCGCGGCCTGATGCCGTCGGTAACCGCGCATGGTGGCGCCGAGCTTTATGAGCGAGGCTATTCGGTCGGAGGGTTGTTTGTGAAGCTGAGTGACGATGAGGCACTCTATCCCGACACGATGGATGAGCGACGCGGTGCATGGGGCCGTCTGCTTGCGCTCTTCCGGCTGATCGAGCGCGGCCATCCATCGGGCTTCATGCAAGCACGTGGCGGCAAATTGTTCGACGAGGCAGCTTTCCCCTTCATGCTTGGTAAGCATGGCGCTGACGACGCCGAACGCGTGTTGAACGTATCAGACGGCTGCATCCAGCGCGTGCTTGGGGCGCTCATGACTCTGCCCAACGCGCGTACGCATGAGCGCGAGCGGCTGTCGTATCGCACGCTCGACGTAGAGCAGATTGGCTCGGTTTATGAAACGGTGATGGGGTTCACCGTCGACGTCGCGACGGGTCCCGTGCTGGCGATCCGCGCGGGCAAGAACAACAAGGTGCCAGTGTTTGTGAACCTCGCCGTGCTGCTCGCCACGGCGCCGGGCGATCGCCTTAAGTTTTTGAAAGCGGCGGCTGATCGCGACAAGTTCGGTCGCGCGGCCGAACAGGCCATTCGCGATGCCGAGACAATTGCGGATCTGGTTGCTGCGTTCGACGGTGCGGGTGCAGCGCGCAGCACCGCGATCGATCCCCGGGGCAGTCCACGTTCGGAGGCGGCGGGTGAAGGCACGCCGATCCTGCAGCCGACCGATGAGCGCCGCCGGACCGGCAGTCACTATACCCCGCGTTCGTTGACCGCCCCGATCGTTACCCACGCGTTGGAGCCGGCCTTCGAGCGGATCGGGATCGATGCCACTCCCCAATCCGTTCTCGATCTCAAGCTGTGCGACCCAGCTGTCGGGTCGGGTGCGTTCTTAGTCGAGGCATGCCGACAGCTTGGCGCCCGGCTTGTAGAGGCATGGGAAGCGCACCCCCAGCTCAAGCCACCTATCCCGCCCGATGAGGATGACGAGCTCCACGCCAGACGTCTCGTCGCACAGCGCTGTCTCTACGGAGTCGATCGCAATCCGATGGCCCTCGATCTTGCCAAGCTGTCGCTGTGGCTCGTGACGCTGGCGCGCGATCACGAGTTTAGCTTCCTCGATCACGCCCTGAAGAGCGGTGACAGCCTTGTCGGGTTGACGCGAGATCAGATCGAGGGCGCGAGCTGGGAGATCAACGCCGCGCCCGGCCTGTGGCGCACCCGCGTGCGGCAGGACGTGTCGGAGGCGCTGGCGCATCGCGACGCGATCCGGAACGCGCCCGACGAAGTCGCGCTGGCGATGCAGGAGGCGCAGCATGAACGCGTTGAGCGCGGCTTGGCCAATGTGCGGCTGATCGGCGACGCAGTGATCGCGACCTTCTTCGCGCACGGCAAAGCCAAGGCGCGCCGCGATGCGCTTGCCGAAGTGGGTGACCGGGCAGGCAGCGGCGATTGGGCCTGGCTGCGTCAGCGTGCGCTGGGCCTCGCTGGAGGAGTGCACCCGGTGCGCCCGTTCCACTGGGAGATAGAATTTCCCGAGGTGTTCGCGCGCGATAATCCCGGGTTCGATAGCATTGTCGGGAATCCGCCGTTCGCGGGCAAAAACACGATCATCGCAGGAAACCGCGAGCGTTATCTGGATTGGCTGCATGCTCTCCACAGCGACGCACACGGCAATGCGGATCTTTCGGCTCATTTTTATCGGCGGGCGTTCGCGGCGCTGAGGGAGAGTGGCGCCTTCGGACTGATCGCGACCAACACAATTCGGCAAGGGGACACGCGTGACAGCGGCCTACGCCGAATAATTGAGTCAGGCGGCTCGATATACCGCGCGGTCCGGCGGCACAAATGGGAAGGTGAAGCCGCGGTCGTTGTCGCGATGGTGTTTGTCGTCAAAGACGCACGAGAACGAGCAGTATTGGATGGCAGGCCTGCACGTCGAATCTCAGCTTATTTGGTAGAGGGCGATCTAGATAGCTCGCCTGAGAGGCTCGATTCCAATTCCAATAAGTCTTTCATCGGTTCGTTCTTGCTCGGCATGGGTTTCACATTTGACGAAGTTCATGCCGCGAAAGGTAAGGCGACGCCTCTCGCTGAGATGTCTAGGTTGATTGAGACGGACCCACACAATGCGGAAATAATTAAGCCGTTCCTAGGTGGAGAAGAAATTAATAACTCACCTACGTTTTCGCACCATCGCTATACCATCGACTTTTTCGATCGACCTCTCCGGCGTGAGCACGAAGGCGTGGAATGGGCTTCGTTAAGCGAAGAAAGCCGACGCGCAAAATTACGCGTCGGCGTAGTCGCGCATGACTACCGGGGCGAAGTTGCAGAAGATTGGCCGGAGCTTATCGACATTGTACGTACGAAAGTAAAGCCTGAGCGGGACTCGCAAACTCGCGATGCGTTACGTGATCGTTGGTGGCAATTTGCAGAAAAACGACCCGGCCTATATCGTACAATTGAGAATTTACCTCGAGTTATAGCGATTAATTGCGGAGCTACGCCGCACATGTCGCTCGCAATGTTGGAGAACAGTTCCGTTTTTTCTCATACGGCAGCTGTATTTGCATTTCATAGTTTTGGCGCGTTCGCTACCCTGCAGTGTCGGGTACATGAGGTATGGGCGCGGTTCTTTGGCTCGTCGATGAAGGATGATCTACGCTATACCCCCTCGGACTGTTTTGAGACTTTCCCGATGCCTCCCCACTATGACGACGCAGAAGGTCTAGAAGCGAAGGGACGGTGCTATCACGATCGGCGCGGTGCGCTAATGCAGACCCGCGATCAGGGCATGACTCCCACCTACAACCGTTTTCATAACTCACGCGACGCCTCCGAAGACATTGTCGAATTGCGGGACCTTCATGCCGCAATGGACGATGCGGTGCTGCGGGCCTACGGCTGGGACGACCTCGCCGATCGGGCGGCGCCAGCCTTCCTAACCGAAGACACTGAAGACGATCACACTTATCAGGGTCGCCTTTTCTGGCCTGCAGCGTTCCGCGACGAAGTGCTCGCGCGGTTGCTCAAGCTCAACGAAGAACGCGCGGCCGAGGAGCGCCTAGAGGGAATTGCATGAGTAAGGACGAAACCGGCCTTCCCGTTCACGTCGCAGAGGGCTCCGTTGCAGCACGCAACGCCATCGAGGTGCGCGCCGAGCTCGTCCACCGCCTGCGCCGCAATCTCGTCGGGCCGAGCGATTTCCCGCACGACGACGATCTCGCGACCGAAAAGCTTCCCGCCGGGGAAAGCCCATCGCGATGGTACCTCACCGGTTTCATCGCGCCGATGGGTGACGAGGTCGCGCATCCGCAGGAAGATGCGGAGGAAGAGGAGGAACAGCTCCAGCTCGAACCCGGCGGCCAGGGCGCCGGCGGAGCTGCGGGCGACGACGCGGATCCCGAGCCGCCGGTTGCCAAGCGCCGTTTCCTGCCCTCGTCGATCGGCATCACCACTATGCTCGATCCGGCCGTCACCACGATCGACGTGGAAATCCGCTGGGGGGATTACAATCCTGAACCGCCGCTGCCCCCCGAGGTTCTGTCCGGGGATGTCGACACGAAGCAGTCGGTTGAATGGCGACGCGTGCCACGCGCAGAACGGGTGACGCTGGACATACCGGACCAGAACGCGGGGATGTCAAAGGTACTTGTGCCATCGAGCGGAGCGACCGCGCGGCGCGGCGGCGCGCTCGAGCTGGGTATTCGGGCGCGGCCTTTTACTATGACGTTGCCAAACGGCGGGCGAAAGACGGTGCGCGTCGTCACCGTGTTCCTCGTCAACAAGCGCGACACCGGTACTGGGCGGCGCTATCAGGATCTGACCTACGCGTATCAAGTGCGGCTTGACCTGCATTGCCCGACCGGCTTCGAACCACAGCATGACCTCTCGCGCGTCGACCGCACCGACTGGGACGATCAACTCGCCGATCTCCATTACCGTGATGCCGCCGCTTATGCGGTAGGCCTGGGCTGCGCGACCGGGCATCGAGCCGATGAAGATGAAGTTGTGCGGCTGGTCCACACCACCGCAATGCCGCGCGCCAGCGTCGAACGGACCGTCGCGTCAACAGCGGTCGGTGATGTCGAACTCGGCATCGAAGCGCTAGCTGAGCTCGCCGCGACCGGTGGCGCGGCACTGGCGGCGCGCTTGCACGGACTGGTTGACGCCTATGAAAACTGGAGCGCGGCACAGGAAAAGGATGCGGGTGTCGCTGGTATAGCCGATGCCCCGCAACGCCGGGCCACGGCCGCAACGCTGATAGCTGGACAGGCGGAGGCGCGTCGCCGAATTGCCGCCGCGATAGATCTGCTTGCCAACGATGACAGAGCGCGCCGCGCCTTCGAGATTGCCAACCACGCTATCGCCGAGGCGGCGCGCGCGCGCCGACCGGAGGATGTGCTTCCAAAGTGGCGGCCGTTCCAGCTAGCGTTCATCCTGCTCAACCTCGTCGGTCAGGCCGACAAGACGCACGCTGATCGCGAGATCGTTGATCTACTTTTCTTCCCCACTGGCGGTGGCAAGACCGAGGCCTATCTCGGCCTTGCTGCGTTCACCATCGCGCACCGTCGGCTTGGGGCGTCGGGCCTGCTCGGCGCGGGGGTGTCGGTAATCATGCGTTATACGCTGCGTCTGCTGACGCTCGACCAGCTCGGTCGTGCGGCTGGTGTAGTTTGCGCGCTCGAACTGCTGCGTACCGGCGAGCGGTATATCGGCGCAAACGGTCGCAGGATGCTCGGCGACTGGCCGATCGAGATTGGGTTGTGGGTTGGATCGGATGCTTCGCCTAACCGGCTAGGCGGAACGGGTAATACTGGCGACGACACCGCCGTCACGCGAGTGCGAAAATATCAGAGCGGTCGAGACAGTCGCGCGCCCGCGCCCATTAAAAATTGCCCGTGGTGCGGACACGCCTTTGCACCGCAAAGCTTTCGCTGCGTGCCCAATACCGCAGCGCCGACCAACCTCGAACTGCGCTGCGTCAACATCGATTGCGCCTTCACCGGCGACCGGCCGCTTCCGATCATTACCGTGGACGAAGCGATCTATCGCCGGTTGCCCGCCTTCATGATTGCGACGGTCGACAAGTTTGCCTCACTACCGTGGCGCGGCGATGCGGGCGCGTTTTTTGGTCACGTCGACCGTAGCGATGAGACTGGCTTTTACGGTGCGAGTCGGCCGCGCGATGGGCGCCCGCTCGACAACGGCCACCGGCTCGACCCGCCGGATCTCATCATTCAAGACGAGCTTCATCTGATCTCCGGACCGCTCGGCACGGTCGCAGGGCTTTACGAAGCCGCGATCGACCGCCTCGCCAGCCGCGAGGCCAACGGTGTTCGCGTTCGCCCTAAAATTGTCGCCTCGACCGCCACCGTGCGCCGCGCAGACAAGCAGATACAGGCGCTATTCGATCGCGCCCGGACGGACATCTTCCCGGCACCCGGCATCGATCGGCGAGATAGTTTCTTCGCGCTGACCGAGCCTGAGTCCAAAAGTGCCGCGCGGTGGTATGTCGGCCTCGCCGCAGGTGGGCGCGGTCCGAAGCTCGTCTTCCTCCAGGCGCTGGTCACGCTGCTGTCCGGAGCGCAAGGTCTGGCGAATGAGGGTGGCGCGGCCGACCCATACCTGACCGCACTGTGCTATTTTAACGCGCTGCGCGAACTCGGCGGCGCTCGGCGCATTGTCGAGGACGAGGTTGCGACCCGCGTGACGAGCTATGGCAGCGAGCGGCGACGCAGCGACCCCAGCGACGCACCTTTCGGGGACCGCTCGATCGGTGAGCCGATCGAACTTACATCGCGCGTTTCCACCGACGCGGTGGCCGCCGCCAAGGCCCGGCTCGAGACGCTGTTCCGCGACGCAGACGGTGAGCCGGTCGACGTGGCGTTGGCAACCAACATGATCTCAGTCGGCCTCGACATTACGCGGCTGGGGCTGATGCTGGTTCAGGGACAGCCGAAGACGGCAGCCGAATATATTCAGGCGACGAGCCGCGTCGGCCGTGATCATGAACGACCCGGTCTCGTCGTGGCCGTTCTAAATGTTCACAAGCCGCGCGACCGTCTGCATTATGAGCAGTTCTGCCATTTCCACACGACGTTCTATCGTGCCGTTGAGGCGACGAGCGTAACTCCCTGGTCGTCGCGCGCCCTCGACCGCGCTCTCGCCGCAGTCGTAGTAGCAATTGCGCGCCACCTCGACCCAGCGCTAACGCCGTCGGCCGCAGTTGCTCAGCTCGGCAGCTGTCCGGATGTGCGTGCCACCGTGATCGAGTACCTCGTCGCCCGCGCGCCGAACGATGTTGTTGGCGGGAAGCAAGCTTTGGCGGCTTTGATCGCAGGCCTCTTTGATGATTGGATTAGCATAGCCGCCGAGCAGACCACGGCTGGTGGCAGCTTTACCTACGACATCGGTGCGCAAAAATTGCTCCACGCGCCACTGGATCCAGCGATCGAAAATCTGATTTCGCCGCATGATCGCTTCCAGGCCGGGTGGAGCATGCGCGATGTCGAGCCCGGAGTGCTGGTTAAGCCGCGCGATCCTTACGGACACCCGATCAGCGGAGCAGCAGACCTGTGAAGGCCACATCCAAACGTGTCACCCTGCGCCAGTCGCAGCTCATCACCACCTTCGGCCCCGGCGCGATGGTCGATCTGCCAACTCGTTCAGTTATCATCGGCGGTCTCGACCTTTGGCATATGCGAGAGAAGGGTAGCTGGCAGACGATCCAGGAACCGCGTGCCGTGGCAATTCTCGAAAAGCTGTTAGCCGAGAACGGCAGGTTGAAAGAAGGTGTGCACCTGTCGCTGCGTTCGCCGCCCGTTGATTGGGGGCGCAACGATCATCGTGAACCGCCTGGGATAGAGGCGAAGATTTTTCCGGCCTGGTTCGTAACGCGCGATTCGGTCGATGCAGGTGGCGGGGCGCGGCGGCGTCGGCTCGTCCGCTGGCGGGATCTCAACCCGAAGGGTGGTCGCGCTGACTTTACCGGAGACGATGGCAAGAAGACCGCAATCACTCCGATCCGCTTCGTGGCCGCCTGCAAGAAAGGTCATATTCAAGACATCGATTGGACTCATGCCGTGCATGGTGCGGGCAAAACGTGCACCGAGGCGTTGTCGCTGGAAGAACGCGGCACCTCCGGCGATCCCCGATCGACCCGAATCGTCTGCGGATGCGGCGCTTCGCTTTCGCTTCACGATGCGCAGGCGCCTGGTCGTTTCGGTCGTTGTCGTGGCGCGAGGCCCTGGCTCGACGAACGTGAGCCAGAGGGATGCGACGAACAACTGCGCTTTCTTACTCGCACTGCGACTAACGCATATTTTCCACAGGTTTTGACGGTCATCTCGCTGCCGGCAGCCGAAGATGAACTGACGCGTCTGGTCGAAGCACATCTCGCGACGCTTGCCCAAGCGGATAGCGCAGCGGACGTGGCGATGGCGCGAAAATACAACGACGGGGTTCGCGCCGCGCTGGAAGGTTATTCCGACGAAGAGGTCTTCGCACGCGTGCAGCAGTTGCAGACGGTTCAGCAGCAAAATTTGGCAAAAACACCGAAGGTAGCCGAATTCGACTTGCTGGCTTCCGGTCTCCCCACGATTGGTGCCAATACGCCGAATTCCAAACTATTCGCCGAAACATTGTCGCGCGAGGCTTGGGGTGGCCAAGGTTCGCGACTGGCGCCGATTGCTTCCGTAGTCGCGGTTCATCGGCTGCGGGAAGTCGCCACGCTCTACGGGTTCACTCGATTCGAAGCAGCGCCGACGGCTATCGATGGGGATCTAGAAGAGCTGTATATCGCAGTCGAAGGTGCCGCGTTGGCTAGCGAGCTGGAATGGCTGCCGGCTATTGAGCAGCTTGGCGAGGGCATCTTCCTACGGTTCGACGATGCCGCGATCGCCGCTTGGCTCGATCTAGATGGCGTTCGCGAACGTGAGCACGAATTGGCTGCAGGTCATGACGGATGGCGCGCCCAGCACGCCCATGCCGACCGATTGCGCTTTCCGGGCAGCCCTTATTATATGATCCATAGCCTGAGCCATGCTCTCATGAACGAAATCGCGCTCGAGTGCGGTTACCCGTCCACCGCACTTAAAGAGCGGATATATCCGCTTTACGACGAGGCGGGGCGAGGTCGATTCGGACTGCTGATCTATACGGCGACTGCTGGTGCGCAGGGTACCCTCGGCGGCCTACTTGCCGTTTTGCCGCGGCTGAGTGCAATTATCAATGCAGCGCTCGACAAACTTGGTCTGTGCTCAAGCGACCCGATTTGCGCCGAACATCGCCCCGCCAGTCACACTGACGAGCGCGGGCTCGCTGGCGCGGCCTGCCATAGTTGCCTTTTGGTAGCCGAAACAAGTTGCGAGCAACGCAACCTGTACCTCGACCGTGCGCTAGTCGTTCCGACCATATCGACCGATGGGTCTGCTCTTTTTTGCTAGATTGCTCGTTGCGCGCCGTGGCGGATGAAGGCTTTTGTTGGACTGACAGCCGCGTGCCGGTCTCCAAATTGGTCACTTGAGAGTTGGACCGATCAAAGCGCCACCTTGGTAACGTTGCGTGTCCGCACTCATCTTCTTGTCTTTCGAGACCCAGATGAGCGGATCCGCAAGACATATCAAACAAGCCGACCAGACGCCTGCGGACTGTGCTACCGGACGCTGAGGTCTGGGGGCACCGATCACACGTGGCGTTTCAAGTGGCATGTGACTGTTAAGCGGCATTCAAGGTAAAGGTAATCGCGAACCAGGACAGTTGGGCTCCGTTCACGGATGTCCTATGGGGTCGGCGAGATTCGGCCACTTCCTATTCGCCCCAAGCCTTCGGCGGCTGCACCGCCACTGCTCGCACGTTCGCGGCCCGGATGTTCGCCACTTTACCATCCGCCAAATTCTCCTGCTGCTCAAATGACTCGCGCGAACCTGCGCCATCTATGAGCCGCTTCTGCAGCCGCACGACGTCGATATCCCGCCAGACGACGTAGCCCATCCGCGCTGCGCAGAGACTGATAAAGCTGCCCACTGCCCCTGAGGTTGTCCGACGGATCCATTCGGGCCAGATGGCAGCGTCGGCCTTGCCGATCACTGTGAGCGTGACCAACCCGACAAGCACGGTGGCGATAATGCCGATAATCCAGCCGTACTCGGTCGTTACGTGCAATATCGCCGTAGTGAGGCCCTGCCGCTCCCCAGGATCAAGGCTTTTCCACTCCAAGGACGGCATCCCGCGATTGAGACGGACGAAAACCGCGGCAACCATGATCGAAAGGGCCGTAATCAACGGTGTAAACGCATCGAACAGGCGCGCCAGCGGAACCGCCCAAGCGAAGAGCCCGGCCGCTACCGCGGTAACAACGATGGCAATCGTTCGGGCCATCAGGCCTTGATCTTCCCATCCTTCACGAACCGAGAATATACCTCTTGGAGCTGGTCCGCGACATTGTCGAACTCCAACAGATTGCTGCCCTCGTGCGGCACGATAAATGGCATCCGGGTCCGCAAAATGGCGTCCCCATCGACGACCTTGCCGTCCTTGCCCTCGATCTCGACCTTCGCGTCCGAAGCGTCGGCTAGATCGTTTGCGATGGCCTGGAACTGCTTACGCGATTTTTCGGTCCTGCGTCCCCGAACCTTAACCGACGCCTCGACAGCTAGATACTCCTCCGGGCCGAGACTATCAACAAGGGACGCCGTCTTCGGCTTGCCGAAGATAGCCTCAACGATGGGAACCGCCTGTTGCATCTCCGCGAACTTGTCGGCGATGCGCCGTGAAGTTTTAACCTCGCGCTCCTTCGGTTCCACCGGGACTGACACGGCCTGGGGGGCAGACTTACCCGTCACACGAAGGTTGCGGATTTCGCCAATGTCGCCCGCTGTCATTGTGTTGTCGAACTCAGCATTCAGCGCGAACGCAAGCGATGGGTCGACGACCGCGCCGCCCTTCTTGAGGAGCCAATCAAGGTAGAGCCTGACCAGCTCGGGGGTCATAGAGTGCGTCTTAACAAACAGCACGTGGTTCCCTATGGCTATCCAGTACGCGAGCCCACGAATGAACTGCGAGCCCGCGGGGGCCTCGCGCTCGTTGAGATCATAAACGGTTGCGGTGGTCAGGTCCGAAAGCTCGACCTCAGAGGGCTCCATTTTGAGGAGCGCCTGCAAATCTTTCGCCTGTGCCAAGCACATCTCCCCAAAAACCGCGCTGGAGAGGTCCGCGACCTTGTTTAGAAAAATCTTCCGCCCGTCGCCGTTGGTGACGTCGAACACACGATCCTCGGGTCGCGCCCACAACGCTGAGGTGTCCTTTTGGCTATTCAAAGCCTCGCGACAAAGGACCTCCAAGGTTTTGCCCTTCAACTGTTTGCCATCCGCCTCAAAGCGGCGATAGTGAACCATGTGGTAGGTCGTGGTCATCGTACCCCCTGCACCGCGATATTCTTACTGCCGACTGTATTGCGCTCGTCGGGGCAGTTGCCAAGGAACTTAGAACCTTACGTCGTGGTGCTTCACTTCAAACTGCCTAGAAGCTCGCGTTTGCCACGTTGACCCGACAGCCACCGGACAACCGGTTGAACGGTCCGGTGCTGTGAAAGTCCTGCGGTACCGGAGGCAGGCCCGGGCCGCCGTCGGGCGGGGCGTCGACGTCGCGCTCGTTCCGGTTGATTTTTCATGGGTGCACCATCCCAGCAACCGCTGCGCCAGGAGCTTTGCATAGGGCACAGTGGTCACTGCGGCGCGGAGCGGGCCCGCGCTAGCGCTCTGACCGCTCGCGGCATATACCGTCGAACACCACCCCTGACGCACTGAGTAGAGCGACGATAAATCTGTTGATTGCTGCCGGGCTAGGATCGGGCGCGACGCATTCGCTGATACCCCGTGCAACGAGCTTCGTTCAGCGAAGGCGTTGCTTAGTCAGGTCAAATCTTTCGCAGCGTGATTCTGCCGCTCAAAGACTTACGGCACCGACCACATTTTCGAGAAACGACAGGCGATCGGCGAAATGAGACTTTATTGTCTTAATAGCATCTGCAGGCACGTTAGCGGGGCAAGCCGACATATCTAACGGGTCCGATTAATCACATTATCGAGGAAGTGGTGCCCGGAGACGGATTCGAACCGCCGACACTGCGATTTTCAGTCGCATGCTCTACCAACTGAGCTATCCGGGCACACCGGTCGAACGACCGGGGAGGGCGCTCATTAGTCGGCGCGCACGGGCGTGTCCAGCCCCGCAGCGCCAGTTTCGCCTTCTGGATCGATGTCTGCCGGGCCGGCCGGAATGCGGTATCCGTCGCCCAGCCATTTGAGCAGATCGCGGTCGCGGCAGCCGCGGCTGCAAAACGGGCTGTAGGCAGGATCGACGGGGTTGGCACAGATCGGGCAAGGTTTGCGGCGGGGCATGGGTTTCCTTCAGACGGTCCTGAACAGATGGGGTCGACCGGTGCGGCGGTGAAGGGTCGTCAGCCAATCGGGGCGCTGGTCGAGCGCCGCCATCAGCTGCAACGAAATACGGTGATCGGTCGGATCGGTTGGACCCTCGCGTTCGATTCGGCGAAGCAGCGCGCGCAGTTCGGCGGCATCGGGCGCAAGCGCGAGCCATTCGGGCAGCGATGCGCGCGGGCGACGGCGCACGACGTGCAGGAACCCGAACCCGTTGATCGCAGTACGCTCGAACGGTTGGGGCATGGCGGCGTCAAAGGCCTCGACCACGCGGTTGCGGGCGGACTTGTCGGGCAGGGTAGGGAAATCCACGCCGGTCGACCCACCGATGCCGAACCGCCGGATTGCATGCGCGGCGGCCCGCGCGCCCGCGATTGCCAGCGGTTCCAGCGGTGGCGTGCCGTCGATGTCGAACAGGGTCATCGCGGGTGTCACGCTCATGCGGAGCTGGCCGCCGGAAAAGCCGATCTCTCCGCTTGCCGCCTCTTCCAGTAGTTCGGACCAGCCAGCGGCTTCCAGATCGTCGGGCTGGTGCGGATGGCCGTGCCGGACGGCGATGCCGGTCGCGGCGATGCGCGCGAGCAGATCGGGGCCGGGCGCGATTGTCGCGCCTTCGGCGGCGATCCGCGCGCGCGGCGCTTTGGGGCGTCCGGCCTCGGGAATGGCTTCGCGGACGATTTCGACCCTCAGGCTGCGGCCTTCGCTCAACCCCGTGGGAATCGCGTCGAGCAGGGCTTCGCTGCCGTCGGCAAAGGCGATGCGGGCGGCGCGGGCGGCACCGGGGCGCTCGATCAACCGCGCTTCGGCGACGGTGCCCAGCGACAGCCCGCCATCGTCGGGCTCGATATACGCCTCCACGATCTCGCCACCCTCGATCAGCGCGGCGCGGTTTTCACCGATCCCGGCTTCGTAGAGCCATTCAGACAAGGTCTAGTCCGGCGGATTTCAGCAGCGCGCGGGTCTCGAACAGCGGTAGTCCGATGACGCCCGAATGGCTGCCCGACAGGAAGCGCACGAACGCCTCGGCACGGCCCTGAATGGCATAGCCGCCCGCTTTGCCCAGGCCCTCTCCGCACGCGATGTAGGCTTCGATTTCGTCCGGGTGCAGGCGCTTGAATGCGACGACCGTGTCGGCCAGCTTGACCCGCGCGTTGCCCGCCGCGTTGATCACACACACCGCAGACAGACAATGGTGGCGTCTTCCTGAAAGCTTGTTCAGCAAGTCGCGCTGGATATCGGGCGTATCGGCGGGTGGCAGGATGCGGCGGCCCAGCGCGATCGTGGTGTCGCCCGCCAATATGATCTCGCCGGCATTGCGCGACACCGCACGCGCCTTTTGCTCGGCAAGCCGCAGCGCATAGGCGCGGGGGCTTTCGTCCTTCAGCGGGTTTTCATCGATGTCGGGCGCGGCGACGCGGGCAGGCGTCACCCCAAGCCGCTCGACCAGCGATAGCCGCCGCGGCGAGGTGGAGGCGAGGACGAGGTTCATGCGGACATCCGTGTCCGGCTCCCCGGCCACGCCTTATTTGAAGCGATAGGTGATCCGACCCTTGGTCAGGTCGTAGGGCGTCAGTTCGACGAGCACTTCGTCGCCCACCAGCACGCGGATGCGGTTCTTACGCATCTTGCCGGCGGTGTGGCCGAGAATCTCGTGGTCATTCTCTAACCGGACACGGAACATGGCGTTGGGCAACAGCTCAACCACCTGTCCGCGCATCTCAAGCAGTTCTTCCTTGGCCAAAAAATGCCTCTTTATATGAGCGAAAGTCGCGGCTCCTTACTCCGGGCGGCGACAAAAGGGAAGCGGGGCGCGAGAGCTTTGGATTGCGGCACCGGCCCACTCCCCCACCCGACCTCCCAGTCAGCATATTCTATGGGAGGTCGGGTGGGGGAGTGGGCGGGTGCCGCCGGGATGCGCCGCTTTGCGGCGCATCCCCAAACAACGTCAAAAATTCGCGCGCACGCCGCCGTAAATGCCGCGCCGTTCGATCGGATAGAAGATCTCCGACGCAGGCGTCGCCGCGACGACGGCGGAGATGTCGCCCACCGCCTTTTTCGCGGTCAGGTTGCGTGCATCGAGGAAGACGCTGAGCGATTCGGACAGTCGCGCCTTGGCGCCCAGACCGATCGTCGCATAGCCCTCCACCCGCAGCGTGTTGCGATAATCCGCCCACGCGCCCTGCGGAATCCATTCGACCCGCGGTGAAACGCTCATCGCTTCCGTCCCCAGCCGCAGTTCGGCACGGTAGAGATGCTCGGGCACCACCGGCAGCCGGTTGTCGCCATAACGCGCATCATCGACGAAGCGGAAATCGTTGAATTGATAAACCTGGGTCAGCGCCAGCCAAGGCGCGATGGCCAGCGTCAGCCCCGCCTCGACCCCCTGATGCAAGGTGCGATCGGCGTTGAAGGTGGATGCCGGAATGTCCGGACCGACCACGAATTGCAGAATCTCCCCGCGAAGGCCGGCGCGGTAGAGGCTGATGTCCCAGCTTGCGATGCCCAGCTGTCCGCGCGTGCCGATCTCGGTCGTCCAGGCGCGCTGCGGATAGACCGCGACGAAGCCCACCGTTGGGGCCTGCACCAGTTCGGAGAAGCCAGGCAGTTCAAGGCTGCGCGACCGGTGGGCGTAAAGCTGCACCCCCGGCACCGGCGTCCACAGGACCCCGAATTTGGGCGAGAATCCGTTGAAACGGCCGCCGTCGCTGTTGGCGGGGGCGATCAGATTGTCGACCTCGCGCTCGCCCAGCGTGTGGACCCCGCCCGCGATCAGGCTGAGCGTGTCGCCGAGCAGCAGGCGACCCTCGACATGGCTGTTAATGGTATGTGCCCGCTGGACGATGCTGGCGGTCAACGCGCCGCGCTTGCCCGCGACATTGACGAACTGTTTGGCATCGGTCGTGCCGAACCGCGCCTGGCTGCCCAGCGTGAGTTCCCAGCCGATCGCGTCGTTCACGCGCCCGGCATAATCCAGACTGGCGAACGCGCCATAGGTGTCCGACTTGTGGTCGATGACCTGAAAGATCGGGTGGTAGAGCTGCTTGGTGCTGTAGAACGCGCCGACGCTCGCTTCCCCGCTGCCGATCGCGAAGCGCGTGCGGTTCTGCAACCGGATCGAATCGATGTCGCGGCCATAATTATTGGCGATCAATACCGCGCGCGCCTTGCCCGGATTGTCCAGCGTGTCGGTCAGGTTGAGGTTGCCGGGCGACTCCTGACGGATATGGTTGATCGACGCATAGAAGCGCGTTTCCGCCCCCACGCCCAGCCTCAGCCCGACATTGCCATTCAGCCGCAGCGACCGGCGATCCGATTGCTGGCGATCGCCCGACGACGTATCGCCGGTCAACGCCACGAACACATCGCCCACCGCATCCGACGTGCCGTAAGCGATCTTGCCGCGCAGCGTGTCGAAACTGCCGCCATCGGCGCGTAATTCGATGCCCGGTGCGCTCCGCCCGGTCGGCGTGATCGCGTTGATCGCGCCGCCCAATGTCGATCCGCCGAACCGCAGCGCATTGGCGCCGCGATACACTTCGATCGCCTCGAACACTTGCGGGTCCAGTTCTTGAAAATCGCCATTGTCGTCGGCCATGTTGATGGGGATGCCGTCCTGGAGCAGCGTCAGCCCACGCATGTGAAAGCCGCGGCTGATCCCCGACCCGCGAATCGACAGCCGGGTTTCCTGACCGAAGCGGGGCTGGGCATAGACGCCGGGCGAGAAAGCAAGCGCATCGGCGAGCGAGACCGCGACCTTGTCTTCGAATTGCCCGGCCTCGACCCGGTCGGCCCCGCCGCGGCGCTGTTCGGGATCGGTAGCGCGCTGGCCAATGACGGTGACCTGCTGTTCGTCACGTGGCAGCTCGTCATCGCGAGCAAGGGCGGGGAACGCGCAAAGAAGCGCGGATGCGGAAATGCCGACCGACAATGCGGCCCGCAGCGTGAAACTGGACATGGAAAACCCTTCATAGCCGCGTGGCCTTCAGGCAGCACGCGACAGCATCGATCGCACCGCGCTTGTTGCGCGCGGCAAATGAAATTCAGGCGATCGTGAAGGTGGGCGGGCCGGTGGACGGCGGCGGGGGTGCGGCCAGTCCCTGGCCGATGGCGACCGAGAACTGGTGCGAAGCGGGTGCTGGTTCGCTGGCTAAGGACAGCAATTCGGGTTTGATCGCGATCGGCGGATCGAACGGCGCGGTCAGCCCGGCAAAGGCGCAATGCTGTTTGGCGGCATGGGCCTCACCCGGATCGCTGTGGTGCAGCCGGTTGTTGGCATCGACGAACGCGGTGACCATGCCGTCGCCGGTACACAGCTCGATCCAGCGTCCCTGATCGGACGGCATCCATCCGCCGGGCACCGCGATCCGCAGCAACAGCGCGCACGCGATCAACGCCAGCGCAACGCGCCTGCCCAGTCCGTTCGTCTCGATGCCGCCCCGCATGGGCCGAGCCTCTAGCGCGCGTAGAGAAGAAGGCAACGAAAACCCTCGTCCGGATCACACCGGACAGGGCTTCTCACGGCTCCGTCGACCGATCAGGCGGGGTTATGCTTTTTCAGCCACTCGAGCGTCTCGGTCAGATATTCGAGCCGGTCCTTTTCGCGCAATAAGTGATGGGTGTTGAGCGGCTGCTCGACATACCGGAAATCCCGGCCCTCGACTTTTCCTGCACTTTTCAGGCGTGACACCAGACTGCGCGATTGCGCGACGGGCACACGCTGGTCCTTGGCACCGTGGACGATCAGAATTGGGGTCGAGAAATCCGCGGCGTGATGCGCGGGGGAAATCGCTCCTAAATCTGCGCCGGCCGCACCGAGTGCGGTTCGTGCCATATAGGGACCCAGATAACTCCGGTCGTAGCGCACCATTGCGGGCAGGTCATGGACGCCCGCGCCCGAGATCGCACACCGATATTTGTCGCCGTCGCGTTGCGCCGCGCGGCTGGCGGCATAGCCGCCATAGGACCAGCCCATCATGCATACACGTTTGGCATCGGCGATCCCGCGCGACGCCATCCACGCAACCGCGTCGTTCAGGTCGTCCTGCATGCGCTCGCCCCAGTTTCCGTCGGCCGCCCTGCCGAACTCCGCACCATATCCCGTCGATCCGCGATAATTGGGCTGAATCACGACATAGCCGTTCTCGGCCATTGCCTGAGCCCAGTTGGTCGGATCCCAGTCGGCGTCGTCGCGCGCCCAGGGGCCACCATGCGGCATGACGACCGCCGGCAGGTTCTTCTCGCCCTTCTTGTGGCGCGGCAGAGTCAGGATCGCTTCGATCTCCTTGCCGTCACTGGCCTTGTACCGGATGGTCGAAACCGGGTTCAGTCGCGCATTTTGCAGCGCGTCGTTCACCCATGCGACGCGCCCGATATTGCCGGTCACCGTGTCGAACAGATGATAGGCGGGGACCTGACCAAGTTCGGCCACCGTGAAGAGAATTTTCTCCCGCTTGAGATCGGTGCTCGTGATCAGGACATTGCCCTTGCCGAAGCTTTGGTCGAGCAATTCCTGAATTTCGCGCATTCGTGGTTCGACATAATGGGTGCGCTGACGCGTGTCGGTCCAGTGATATCCCTGCAACGCCGTCCGATCCGGGGTCAGGCTAGCGCTCCTCAGGTCGTAGCCGGGGGCGCCGAATATCTTTGCGCCGACCTTCATTGCGTCGAGATCATATTCGTAAAGCGCGCGATATCCTTCGTGGTTCGACAACGAATACGCCTTGTTCGATCCCGCCAGAATCATCGAAGGCAGCGTCATGTCATCGTACAGATTGACTGCTTCGTTGGAGATGGTCGCAAAATTCGAACGCGCGTCGGCGCGGTACAGCACGCGGACCTTGCCGGTTCTGCGATCCCGGCTGGACCCCATTCGAACCACCCCGTCATTATCGGCGATCCAGCTTGTTACGAGCGGGTTGGTGCCCTGAACCAGCGAAATTCTACCGGTGGCGACATCGACCTCGATCACCTCCTGGTTGAACCACCGTTCGGTCCCATCGCGGTTGCTTTGTCGTCCGATCATGACCCGGGGACGGGGGTCACCGGGAGGCGACATCCACAGGATGTTGCCCGCCGACGCGGCGGCATTGTCCCAGCCCAGCGGTCTGATCTTGCCGCTTTCGAGATTGTAGGCGGCGACCCGCGTGACATCAAACCACTGGCCGAACTGATTGTCGCGCGAACGGATGTTGATGATGAGGTTGTCGTCGTCGATCCAGCGCCAGGCATAGATTTCGCGATCGCCGAGCTTGGGATCGCCGAAATCGGCATCGCGCGCGATGATCCGCGCCTTAGCCTGGGGGTCGCCGATCGACACCAGCGCCAGTGCCTGGACATTATCCGCGCCGACCTTGACCGCGAGGATCCGGCCATTCGGCGACAATTGCGGCTCGGACAGGGTTGGGAACTTGGCAAATTGTTCCAGCGGAACCACTTTGCTCTCCCAACCGCCAAAGGGGGCGGGCTGGGCATTTGCAGCCGGTCCGGCTACTGCCATCGTCGCGACAGCAGCAAAACCTAGCAGAAAGCGTTGTGAAAGCACGGTAAACGTCCCCCGGGACAGGTGATTGTCGCGCGTTATTGTTCATGCTCGACCGGCGGTGCGCAACCCGAAATCGCCTCCGCCCGACACCGGACGAAGGCGATTTCTTACTAAGTTAATGCTTACGCGACCGCCAATGCCGACAACAGCAGCAGCGCCACGATATTGGTGATCTTGATCATCGGATTGACCGCCGGGCCTGCCGTATCCTTGTACGGATCGCCAACGGTGTCGCCAGTCACTGCGGCCTTGTGCGCCTCGGACCCCTTGCCGCCGTGATTGCCGTCTTCGATATATTTCTTGGCATTGTCCCATGCGCCGCCGCCGCTCGTCATCGAAATCGCGACGAACAGCCCCGAGACGATCACGCCCAATAGCAACGCGCCCAGTGCCGCAAAGCCGTTGGCCTGACCCGCCACTGCGGTGATCAGGAAATAGACCGCAATCGGCGTCACCACCGGTAGCAGCGACGGGATAATCATCTCCTTGATCGCCGCCTTGGTCACGATGTCGACCGTGCGGGCATAGTTGGGACGGCTGGTCCCCGCCATGATGCCGGGATCGTTGGCGAACTGATCGCGCACGTCCTGCACCACATGCCCTGCCGCGCGGCCCACCGCAGTCATGCCGAACGCCCCGAACAGATAGGGGAGCAGCGCGCCGAGCAGCAGCCCGACGACGACATACGGATTGGACAGGCTGAAATCGACGGTGATGTCGGGGAAGAACTCGGTCAGGTCGGTGGTGTACGCCCCGAACAGCACGAGTGCCGCCAGACCCGCCGATCCGATCGCATAGCCCTTGGTCACCGCCTTGGTGGTGTTGCCCACCGCGTCGAGCGCGTCGGTGCGCTCGCGGACTTCGTCGGGAAGCCCCGCCATCTCGGCAATGCCCCCGGCATTGTCCGTGACCGGGCCGTAAGCATCGAGCGCCACGACCATGCCGGTGAGTGCGATCAGCGAGGTGGCGGCAAAGGCAATGCCGATGATCCCGGCGAGCTGATACGCGCCGACGAACGCGATCAGGATGACGATGGTGGGAAGCGCGGTTGCCTCCAGGCTGATCGCCAGACCCTGGATGACGTTGGTACCGTGGCCGGTGACGCTGGCCTTGGCAATGGACTTCACCGGGCGATAATTGGTGCCGGTATAATATTCGGTGATCCACACCAGCGCGCCGGTCAGGCCGAGGCCGATCAACATGCACCAGAACAGGTCCATGCCGGTGAAGCTTTCGCCCGCTGACGGAGAGCCTTCTGCGCTCGACAACACGGTGTCGGTCATCGGATCGAGGAAACCCGCCCCGCCGATCACCGCATTCATGTCGCCCAGCACATATTGGCTGGCAAGATAGATGGCGGGTACCGACAGGATCGCGGTGGTCCAGAACCCCTTGTACAGCGCTCCCATGATGCTGCCCTTGCCGAGCCGGACCATGTAGGTGCCAATGATCGAGGTGATGATGCACACGCCCCCAATGAGAAGCGGGAGCGACATAAGCGCGGTCAGTTCGGCATCGCTTCCCGACACCAGCAGCGCAATCGACACCATCGTCAGGCCAATGGTGACGACATAGGTTTCGAACAGATCGGCTGCCATGCCCGCACAGTCGCCGACATTGTCGCCGACGTTATCGGCAATGACCGCAGGGTTGCGGGGATCGTCCTCG
This sequence comes from Sphingomonas sp. AX6, assembly GCF_902506605.1. Classification (GTDB taxonomy): domain Bacteria; phylum Pseudomonadota; class Alphaproteobacteria; order Sphingomonadales; family Sphingomonadaceae; genus Sphingomonas. The sequence goes on along the minus strand of NZ_LR733979.1, from coordinate 1,751,829 downwards.
GGAATGCCCGCTTCGACCTTGCCCACCAGATCGGCGCCGACGTCCGCTGCCTTGGTAAAGATACCGCCGCCCAGCCGCGCGAAGATCGAAATCAGTGACGCGCCGAACGCGAGCGAAGTCAGCGCCTCGATCACTTCGCGGCTGCTCGCCGGATCGCCCTTGATACCGACCAGATACCAGAAGATCAGCGCCATCGACATCAGGCCCAGCCCGGCGACCAGCATGCCGGTGACCGCACCCGATCGGAACGCGATGGTCAGGCCACCCTGAAGCGAGGTGCGTGCGGCCTCTGCGGTGCGGACGTTGGCGCGAACCGAGATGTTCATGCCGACGAACCCGGCGACGCCCGATAGCACCGCGCCGATCAGAAAGCTGACGGTGGAAACCGTCCCCAGCGTCAGTGCCAGCACGACCGCGACGACCGCGCCGACGACTGCGATCGCGGTATATTGCCGCGTCAGATAGGCCTTTGCCCCTTCCTGAATTGCGGCGGCGATATCCTGCATCTTTGCGTTGCCCGCGGGCTTCGCCAGGATTTGCTGACTGGTGACGATGCCATAGACCACGGCCAATACGCCGCAGATCAAGGCGAGATAAACGATCTCCATACCCCTTCGGTCCTCCCCGTTGGTGCGGGACCGGTCAGGGTCTGTGCGCCCTGTTCACCGGTCGCAACACGTTAGGCGGGCGAACCTATCGGGCTGGCAGGAAAGCGCAAGCGGCGTGATAGGTGGGAGATCACTGCCCCTTCAGATCCCGTTCGTTTCGAGCGAAGTGGAGAAACGCCCACGCGCGCCAAGCTCAAGTTTCTCGACTTCGCTCGAAACAAACGGGCGGGGTTAGTGCTTCCATCCTAGCGAAGCGGGAAGCGCGACCTGCCGTCCCCCCGCGGCCACCGTCAACCCGCTACCCGCCCGGCACGTCCCGATCGCGGTGGCGGCGACCGGCGGCTTCACGCCGGCAGGTAACGTGAACAGCAATTGATAGTCGTCCCCCGCCGTCGCCGCGAACAACCGCGCCGCTTCGCCATCCCCGCGCACCGAGACGAACGTGCTCGACAACGGCACCCGCTCGAGGTCGATCTCGATCGCCACCCGGCTCGCCTTTGCCATCCGCTCGGCATCAATCAGCAAACCGTCGGACACGTCCATCATCGCCGCAACCACAGGGGCGAGTGCCTGACCCAGCGCCAGCAGCGGCTGCGGACGGCGATAGGCGTCGATCAGAACCGCCGGGCTTGTCCGGCCTTCGTCCAACAACGCCAGCCCGGCACCCGCATCGCCGACCGCGCCCGTCACCCACAGCACATCACCCGAAAACATCCCGCTGCGCGCAGGCACACGGGCGCTCGCCTCGCCGATCGCGGTCAGCGTGAAACTGCGTGGGGCTCCCGCTGGCATCCGCACCGTATCGCCGCCGATCAGCGCGCATCCGTTCTCGCCCAAGATCGCGCCCAACCCCTCGACGAACCGCGCGTCCCACCCATCATCGCCCGACAGCGCGTAATTCATCAGGCAAGCGACCGGCTTGGAGCCCTTGGCGGCCAGGTCCGACAGGTTCACCGCCGCCAGCTTCCACCCCACGCTGTCGGCGGGATCGTCACGACGAAAATGCACCCCCTCGACTAGCGTGTCGCTGGTAAGGACGAGCTTCGCACCCCCCACCGCCAACACCGCCGCATCGTCGGCTAGACCACGCGCGGCGTCATGCGTCGCCAGCGCGCGGAGCCGGTCGATAAAGGCGAATTCGTCGGTCATGGGGAGGGCTTAACGCAAGCGGGTGCCGCGCGTCACGCCTGACGCTGTGTTGCTAGCCTTCTGCGGTGACGAAGGTGCCAACTGAGGGAAAGCAGCCCGTCGGCAATCGACCCCATAGCGAACGTTGGAAACTGGCGATACAATGTCTGCGATGCGCACCTCGCCGTGTATGTTGCTTTGCCTGCCGCTGCTGGCTGGATGTGAACCGGAGCGTGGCATTCGGGCCAGCAGAGACTTGGCTTCGCAAGTTGACGTGGCATGCGTTGACCAGACCTTACGCTCGACCTTTGGCAGCTTGGAACGATGGGACTACGTTAGTGACGGAGGTATGTTTCCCGCCGGGACAGCCGTTGCGCAGATGGCCTATCAGAAGTGGGATGGTGGAGTTGGGCGGGTCAAGTTCCATGTCGGCGCCGTAGGCGACGAGGTTCGGGTTTCGCACGAGTTCACCGGGATAGGTGCGGAGCTACCCCAAGCGTCTTTTCCGCCAGCGTTACGGGCAATGGAAAAAGCCAACTCAGCCCTGCAATCGGCATGTGGGCTAAACCTTTCGGCGTTGGAATGGCAGGAGATTGGGCAAGACGTAGAGGCATTGGACTGATCTTGTGCCCAAGTCCGGAAACCACCCAGTTCGAGGCATAGGGCGGTAGGTCGACAATCCCGATAGCTGCTGTGCCGACATCGATCCGTTGCGGACACTGAAAGTAGGTTTAACCTGTCCAGCATTCGCGAGAAGGTGCTGGAGAAACTAACATGCGAGAATGGCTACGTGTTGCGCCACCAATCGCGATCTTGATCGCGACCGGTATATTTTGCGCTTACCCCCATCCGAGCCATGATCGTGCCACGCTCCGAGCCGTAGCAATCGAAGCGCAGCGATTGATAGCGACCAACCCAATTGGTCCGGGCACACAGGCAGTCGAGATAGCGAAGGATAATTGGCCTTCGGCGATAGCCAGTCTCGAACCGTATTCCGTAACTGTCCGGAGTGACATGCTCGAAATCACTACCAAGAACCATTTTGACGGCGGGTGGGGATATGGCTTTGTTGCTGACAAGCAGAGCCTGACAATGCTTCCAGAGTGTTGGTCGCACTTGGAATATAATGTCTACTGGCACGGACCCTGCTGACTTTCAGCATGCAGCTTCCCACCCAGTTCGAGGCGTAGGACAAGCCGCTTCGACGTACTGGAACCGGTCGGGCGGCGACCTACCCCATTGCATGCCATCGATTGGCGGTTATTTTCGGATCATGAGAATATTGCTGCGCCGTTATATCGAGAATGCCGTAGTCGGCATGTCGGCAGTGGTATTTATAGGACTTGCCGTTGTCGGAGGATGCAACGCTGCTATCGAGGCGGGGCAAGGCCTTCGACCTTTCGGAGCATGGAATGACTACAGCCTTGCGCAGATTGCGCAGGTTGCAGCGCCGTTTCTTGTCCTCGCGTTGTGCGGCATTCAAGTGGTCAGGGCGTGGATCGCGGGAGTAGTCGTGACGTTGTTCTTCTGGGCATGGCTATACCTTCCCGAAGCGGTTGACCCTGGTGGAGGCGCTAACATCGGGTGGGGTATCCTGTCATTGTTCCTGCCAATTATTGTTTTTGGAAGCTGCATACTCATGCTGCTGCCCGAGGCAGCGCGCAGGAAGTGATCGCGTCCGCTACCCACCCAGTTGCAGCCGTCCAACCCTAATGCCGAAAGCGGTCGTTCGTAAGTCTACGGGGTGTCGCCGCCCTTATCCCCCAGCACCGCCCCGATATGCGTCTTCCCCCGCTTCTCCGCGAGCGACGCCTGCCGGTGCCGCTCGGCGTAATTCGCACGTTGTTCGTCGGTGCGCGCGTCGTGGCAATGCGGACACGCCACGCCCTCCTCGAACCGGTCCGACGCGCGGTCGGCCTCCGACAACGGCATCCGGCACGCGCGGCATAGGCTGTGGCTGCCCAGGTCGAGCCCGTGCGTCACCGCCACCCGCTCGTCGAACACGAAGCATTCGCCTTGCCAACGGCTGTCCTCGGCGGGCACTTCCTCCAGATAGCGCAGGATGCCGCCGTCGAGGTGATAGACGTCCTCAACCCCTTCGGATTTCAGGAACGCGGTCGATTTCTCGCAGCGGATGCCGCCGGTGCAGAACATCGCGACCTTTTTCTTGCCCGCCAGCACCTCGTCGCGGTGGTCGCGAAACCAGGCGGGAAAGTCGCGGAAGCTCTGGGTACGTGGATCGACCGCGCCCGCGAAACTCCCGATCGCCACTTCGTAATCGTTGCGCGTGTCGATGACGACGGTGTCGGGATCGTCGATCAGCGCGTTCCAGTCGGCGGGCGCGACATAGCTGCCCACCTCGCGCGTGGGGTCGATCCCATCGACCCCCATCGTCACGATCTCGCGCTTCAGCCGGACCTTGGTGCGGTGGAACGGCATCGCTTCGCCGTGTGAGAATTTGACGTCGAGTTCGGCGCAGCCGGGCAGGGCGCGGATGTGCGCCAGCACCGCCTCAATCCCCTCGGGCGGCCCGGCGATGGTGCCGTTGATACCCTCTTGCGCGAGCAATACAGTCCCGCGCACACCGTTCGCATTGCACGCCGCCAGCAGCGGCTTTTGCAACGCCGCGGGATCGTCAAACCGGGTGAAGCGGTAAAGGGCGGCGACGCGGATGTCAGCCATCGGACAGACTCTTCAATCGATACAAGGCGTCGAGCGCATCACGGGGGGAAAGCGCGTCGATATCCAGGGTGGCGAGTTCGGCGCGCAATGCATCGACCGCCTCGACCTCGGCTTCCTGCGCGGCGGCGAACAGCGGCAGGTCGTCCAGCCCCGCCGCGATCCCGCCGGTCTTGGCACGCCCCGCCTCCAGCTTCGCCAGCACCGATTTGGCGCGTGCGATGGTCGCCGGGGGAAGCCCCGCCAGCCGCGCCACGGCCAGACCATAGCTGCGATCCGCCGGGCCTTCCGACACTTCATGCAGCAGCACCAGATCACCCTTCCATTCGCGCGCGCGGACATGGTGGAGGCTCAGCGCGTCGCAGCGTTCGGCCAGCCGCGTCAGCTCGTGATAATGCGTGGCGAACAGGCAGCGGCAGCGATTATCCTCATGGATCGCCTCGACCACGGCCCAGGCGATGGCGAGGCCATCATAGGTGCTGGTCCCGCGCCCAACTTCGTCCAGGATGACGAAGCTTCGCGGCGTCGCTGCTGCCAGGATCGCGGCTGTTTCCACCATCTCGACCATGAAGGTCGATCGCCCGCGCGCCAGATTGTCCGACGCGCCGACGCGGCTGAACAGCCGATCGACCAGCCCGAGTTTGGCGCTAGTCGCGGGGACATAGCTTCCCGCCTGCGCCAACACCGCGATCAGCGCATTCTGGCGCAAAAAGGTCGATTTGCCGCCCATGTTCGGCCCTGTCACCAGCCACAGCCGGTTCGATTCCGACAATCCGCAATCGTTCGCCACGAAGCGCTCGCCGCGTTTCGCCAGCGCATCCTCGACCACCGGATGCCGCCCGCCGACGATTTCGAAGCAGGGATGTTCGACCAACGAAGGCCGCGCCCAGCCGCCTTCGGCCGCCCGCTCGGCCAGCCCGGCGGCCACGTCGATACGCGCGAGCGCATCGGCGGTCGCCGCAATCGGTTCGCGGCTGGCAAGCGCGGTTTCGGTGAGTTCCTCCAGATGTGCGGCTTCTGCCGCCAGCGAGTGTGCCCCCGCTTGCCCGACGCGCAGCGCCAGCTCGTGCAATTCCGGCGCGTTGAACCGCACGACGCCTGCCAATGTCTGGCGATGCGTGAACCCGCTCTCGGGCTTCATCAGCGCGTCGCCATGTTTGGCGGGCACCTCGATATGGTAACCAAGCACATTATTGTGCCGGATCTTGAGCGCAGGCGTTTTCGTCTCGTCGCGATACCGCGCCTCCAGCGCTGCGATCGACTTGCGCCCGCCCGCCCCGGTCACGCGCAGATCATCGAGCGCGGCATCAAACCCCTCGGCGATGTACCCGCCCTTGTCGGCATCGATCGGCGGCTCGGGCACCAGCGCGCGTTTGAGCAGGTCGATCAGGCTGCCATGCCCGCGCAGTCGCGGCGCGAGGCGCTCGAGCAACTCGGGCGCGTCCGCCAGCTTGTCGATTCGGTCGCCCAACATCCATGCCGCGTCCAGCCCGTCGCGCAACTGCCCCAGATCGCGCGGGCTTCCCCGACCCGCCGCGATACGCCCGATCGCCCGCCCGATATCGGGCAGCGTGCGCAACGAGCCGCGCAGCCCCTCACGCAACTTCGCATCGTCGTGGAAAAAGCGCACGCATTCCAATCGCGCATCGATTGCCGCGCGGTCCATCAACGGCGCGGCGATATCCTGGCCAAGCAACCGCGCGCCCGCGCCGGTCACCGTGCGATCGACCGCATCGAGCAGGCTTCCCTTGCGAGTGCCCGCTTGCGAAACCGTCAGCTCCAAACTCTCGCGCGTCGCTGCATCGATCGCCATCGTTGCGCCCGAATGCCGCACGCGGGGCGGGCGCAGGAATGGCAACGACCCCTTGGCCGTATGATCGAGATAGGCGACCAGCCCGCCCGCCGCCGACAGCGCCGCGCGGCTGAACGATCCGAACCCGTCCAGCGTCGCGACCCCGAACAACGCCTTCAGCCCTTCCTCGCCCTTCGCGCTGTCGAACCCGGCCTTGGGTCGCTCGACAGAGGCAGCAAGCGCCTGGCTCGACCCTTCCGCCGCGACCACCTCTGCCGGGTTCAACCGCGCGAGTTCCGCCCCCAGCGAGGCCGCGTCGCACTCGATCACCTCGAAACGTCCCGTCGATACGTCGGCGGCGGCAATCGCCACGCCGCCGCCCGCCTCGCCGATCGCCGCGCACCAATTGGCCGCGCGCGCATCCAGCAGCGCTTCCTCTGTCAGCGTCCCTGCCGTCACCACCCGCACGATCGCGCGATTGACCAGCGCCTTGGACCCACGCGCCTTCTTCGCCTCCTCCGGGCTCTCCGTCTGTTCGGCAATCGCGACGCGGTGTCCGGCCTTGATCAGCCGTTCGAGATAGGCGGTGGAGGAATGCACCGGCACGCCGCACATCGGGATGCGGTCGCCGTCATGGCTCCCCCGCGCGGTCAGCGCGATGTCCAGCACCGCGCTCGCCACCTTGGCATCGTCGAAGAACAGTTCGAAGAAATCGCCCATCCGGTAGAAGAGCAGGCAATCCTCGGCCTCTGCCTTCAGCACCAGATATTGCTGCATCATCGGGGTGGGGGCGGACGCGCTCATCGCGCGATGCCTAGCGGATCGGCAGGCGCGATCAACTCCCGTTGGTTGACGTTCGCGTCACGGGGTGACGAGTCGGCACACGCCGCGTAAGGACTTTGACCATCACCGATCAACAGCGCCGGAACTCCCCATGACCGATGAACCGAACAACCAGTTTTCCGAACGCGAAGCGCTGCTGTTCCATTCCGAAGGTCGCCCCGGCAAGATCGAGATCATCGCGTCGAAACCAATGGCCACCCAGCGCGACCTGGCGCTCGCCTACTCCCCCGGCGTCGCGGTCCCGGTCAAGGCGATCTACGACGATCCGGCCACCGCATATGACTATACCGCCAAGGGCAATCTGGTCGCGGTCATCTCCAACGGTACCGCCATCCTCGGCATGGGTAATCTCGGCGCGCTGGCGTCGAAGCCGGTGATGGAGGGCAAGGCGGTGCTGTTCAAACGCTTCGCCGACGTCGATTCGATCGATATCGAATTGAAGACCGAGGATGTGGATCGCTTCATCGACGCGGTCGAACTGATGGAGCCGACCTTCGGCGGCATCAACCTTGAAGATATCAAGGCGCCCGAATGCTTCATCATCGAACAGACGCTGCGCGAGCGGATGAACATCCCGGTGTTCCACGACGACCAGCACGGCACTGCGATCATCACTGCCGCGGGCCTCATCAATGCCTGCCGCCTGACGGGCCGCAAGCTTGAGGAGATCAAGGTCGTGGTCAACGGTGCGGGCGCGGCGGCGATCGCGTGCACCGAACTGATCAAGGCGATGGGCGTGCGCCACGACAACGTCCTGATCTGCGACCGGTCGGGCGTGATTTATCAGGGCCGCGAAAAGGTGAATCAGTGGCAATCGGCGCACGCGGTCAAGACCGATCGCCGTGAATTGACCGATGCGCTGGTCGGGGCCGACGTGTTCCTGGGCCTGTCTGCGGCGGGTGCGCTGAAGCCCGAAATGGTCAAGGACATGGCCCCTGCGCCGATCATCTTCGCGATGGCCAATCCCGAACCCGAAATCCGCCCCGAACTGGCAAAGGCCGCGCGCCCGGATGCGATCATCGCCACGGGCCGTTCGGACTATCCGAACCAGGTCAACAACGTGCTGGGCTTCCCCTTCATCTTCCGCGGCGCGCTCGACGTGCGCGCGACCGGCATCAACGACGAGATGAAGATCGCGGCCGCCAACGCCATCGCCGACCTGGCGCGCGAACGCGTGCCCGAGGAAGTGGCGTTGGCGTACGGCGTCCAGCACAGCTTCGGCCCCGACTATATCATCCCCGCACCGTTCGACCCGCGGTTGATGGAACTGGTGTCGGCCGCGGTCGCGCAAGCCGCGATGGATTCGGGCGTTGCGACCAAACCGATCCTCGACATGGCGGCCTATCGCCAGTCCTTGCGCGCTCGCCTCAACCCCACCACTTCGATCCTCACCCTCGCGCATGAAGGCGCACGCGCGCATCCCAAGCGCGTGGTGTTTGCCGAGGGCGAAGAAGAAGTCGTGCTGCGCGCCGCGATCCAGTTCCGCGACGGCGGCTACGGCATCCCGGTGCTGGTCGGGCGCGACGACGTGCATGACCGGCTGCGGGCGCTGGGGGTCGACGATCCCGAAAGTTTCGAGGTTCACAACAGCCGCGTCTCGCCGCTGGTGCCGAAAATGGTCGATTTCCTCTACTCGCGGCTTCAGCGGCGCGGCTATCTGCGCCGCGATTGCGAACGCATGGTCAATCAGGATCGCAACATCTTCGCCGGGCTGATGCTTCAGCTTGGCGAAGCCGATACGATGATCACCGGCATCACCCGCACCTATGCCCAGACGCTGCGCGAAGTGCGCCGGGTGATCGATCCGGCGGCGGGCCGCACACCGTTCGGTATCCATGTCATGGTCGGGCAAAGCCACACGGTTTTCATCGCCGACACCACGGTCAACGAACGCCCCACGGCAGAGGAACTTGCCGACATCGCCGAACAGACCGCTCAGGTCGCCAAGCGCATGGGCCACGAACCGCGCGTCGCGTTCCTGTCCTATTCGACCTTCGGCAACCCCGAAGGCCGCTGGCTCGACAATCTGCGCGGCGCGGTGGAGGTGCTCGATGGGCGTCAGGTCGGCTTCGAATATGAAGGCGAAATGGCCCCCGACGTCGCGCTCAACCCGAAGCAGATGGCGAAATTCCCGTTCGCGCGCCTGTCCGGTCCGGCCAATGTGCTGATCATGCCCGGCCTGCAATCAGCCAACATCTCGGCCAAATTGCTGCGCGAACTGGGCGGCGACACGATGATCGGCCCGATGCTGATCGGTATGGAAAAGCCCGTCCAGATCGCGCCGATGACGAGCACGGCCGGGGATCTTGTGACGCTCGCGGTATTGGCGGCGGGGGGGATTGCGCGTTGACGAAGCTTTCGTTGTGCCAGCCGCTATTGAGTCCAACCCATTAATGTGCAAGCATTTCCTGTAAGGAGATCTCCATGTTGAACAGTTTGTCGAGCGTCGCCATTGCTCTCGCGCTTTCGGTCCCAGCCCCGACCCCGGCCCCGGCCCCGGCCCCGGCCCAGGATGTCGGTGATGCATCCAGCGAAGCGAAGCCGAAGAAGGAGCGACTAATCTGCAAAACCCAATTCCGCACCGAATCGCGCCTCAACCCTAAACGTCGATGTCTGACACAGGCGGCGTGGAACGCCGAAGCAAAGCTCGACAACGTTGAAATAGACGATCAACGCGCCCGTTAAGGGAGCATGGAAAAGCCAGTCCAGATTGCTCCGATGACCAGCACGGCGGGGGATCTGGTGACGCTGGCGGTGTTCGCAGCGGGGGGGATTGCGCGGTAATCCTGTTGCAGGAGAGCGTGCAGATGGCACGACGGGCCGATGATCGCGGGCTAAGCAGGATACGCGGGGGCTGCTTCTGGCGGCCTTCGTGCTCGGCATTCTCCACCACATCGACCATGTGCTGCGCGTCGATCACAGCGGTTGGCCGTTCCGCGATGTGGTGACGCCGTTCACCTTCAGCCTCTTAGCCTATCCGATCCTGCTGTTCGCGCTGCTCGGACCGCGTCGCTGGTTCTGGGCGCGATGGGCGCTGCTGGCGGCAGGACCGGTCGGAATGAGCATGTCGCGCCGCCGATGGGGGCTCCGCGCAGCGGCGAACGCAGCGCATATCGGCGCAGCAGCGGTGTTGGCGGTGATCGTGACGCGGCGTGAGGTGATGGGTTGGGCGCGAAATCTTTGTCCCTGAATGCTCGGAATCATCCACGCCGGTATCGCCGCCAGTTTGACAGCGGGCGAATGATGACGGACTTTGTCGGCATGGATGCCTGACAGGAGACGTTCGATGTTTCTTTCCGCGCTCGCCCTCACGCTCGCTTCGGTAGCCTCGCCGCAAGCACCACCCGCAGAGATTACACTGACCAGCGAGGATCGCTGGGCGCTTCTGACAGGACTGCGCTACCGGCTCGGCGGCCCGTTCGTAATTGCAGATCTTGCCGACGCAGAGGCTAGCTGCAAGACGTCTGGCGCATGCGTGACCGCCGATGCACTCGATGGCGGCCAGACGGAAGCGGTCGATTTACCGACTGTGCTCGGGGCGACGGACGTCGGCGGGCGAAACGCGGTTGCGCTTGTCGCGCTCAGAACGGGCAAGATCACCCGCCAGGGATTGCGCCTTACCGTGTCGGTGTTTGAACCGGCATCCAATAGTTGGACCAACAAGGATGTCTGGATCGACGAGCAATCCACGGGTGGGGATGTCCAAATGAAACGGATTTCCCGGTATGAGGATAGCACGGTTCTGTAACGGACCGCGTCAACCGTCGATGCTCGACCCCAGCGAAGCATTGACCAGTCCGCCATCGACGGTGATCGTGTCGCCCACCACATAATCCCCCGCGCGGCTGGCGAGATAGATCGCGGCACCCGCCATGTCCTCGTCCATGCCGATGCGTTTCGCCGGGATCGCCTGCGCCACTGCGTCGCCGTGATCGCGCGCGGCGCGGTTCATTTCGCTGCCGAACGCGCCCGGAGCGATCGAGGTGACGTTGATGCTGTCGCGGATCAGCCGCGCCGCCATCCGCTTGGTCAGATAGATCAGCGCCGATTTCGACGCGTGATAGCTATAGGTGTCCCACGGATTCAGCCGCTGGCCGTCGATCGAGGTGATGTTGATGACCTTGGCGGGGCGTGTCCGAGAGGCTGCGGCCTTCAACGGCTCGAACAGGGATTGGGTCAGGAAGAACGGCGATTTGACGTTCAGGTCCATCACCTTGTCCCAGCCGATTTCCGGGAAGACTTCGAACGGCTCGCCCCACGCCGCGCCCGCGTTGTTGACCAGGATATCGAGCTTGCTTTCCTGTTCGGCGAACTGCGCCGCCAGCGCCTTGCAGCCCGCGACGGATGACACGTCCTGGGGCAGTGCGATGCAATTCTCGCCCAGTTCCTCAGCGGTGGCGAAGCACGCATCGGCCTTGCGCGACGAGATATAGACCTTTGCCCCCTGCGCGATGAAGCCCGCCGCAATCATCTTGCCGATCCCGCGCGACCCCCCGGTGACGAGGGCGACGCGACCGTCGAGGCGGAAGAGATTGGTGGTGTCCATGTGAGTGCTCCTTCTATTTCTCCCCTCCCGCTTGCGGGAGGGGCGGGGGAGGGCGTGTCATGGAGGGCGTCGCGCTCGCCGACATGCCCTCCCCTAACCCCTCCCGCAAGCGGGAGGGGAACAGGTCATCCCCCGCGTTTCAACGTCTCGCGCGCGATGATGAGTTGCTGGATCTGGCTCGTGCCTTCGTAGATGCGGAACAGCCGCACATCGCGGTACAGCCGTTCGATCCCGTAATCGCTGATATAACCCGCGCCGCCGAAGATCTGCACCGCGCGATCGGCGACCCGCCCGACCATCTCGCTCGCGAAATATTTTGCCGCCGCCGATTCCATCACCACGTTATCGCCCGCATCTTTTCGTCCCGCCGTCTCCAGCACCAGCGCGCGCGCCGCCAGCGCCTCGGTCTTGGAATCGGCGATCATCGCTTGGATCAACTGATGCTCGGCGATGGGCTTGCCGAACTGCTTTCGCTCACTGGCATAGGCGACGCAATCCGCGATCAGCCGCTCCGCCACGCCCACGCACACCGCCGAAATGTGCAATCGCCCGCGATCGAGCACCTGCATCGCGATCTTGAACCCCTGACCCTCTTCGCCCAGCCGGTTGGCGGCGGGAACGGGCACGTCGTCGAGATTGAGATCAGCGACCTTCGCGCCCTTTTGCCCCATCTTCTTTTCGGGCTCGCCGACCGACACGCCGGGCAAGTCGCGCGGAACCAGGAAGGCGGAGACACCGCGCCCGCCCGGCTCGTCGCCGGTGCGCGCCATGACCGTAAACAGATCGGCCTTGTCGGCATTGGTGATGTAGCGTTTGGTCCCCGACAGCCGGTACGTATCGCCGTCCTTCACCGCCCGCGTCTTTACCGCACCCGAATCCGATCCGACGTCCGGCTCGGTCAGGGCAAAGCTGGTGACGATCTCGCCGCTGGCGATCCGCGGCAGCCACTCGGCCTTCTGCGCATCGGACCCGGCCATCACCAGGCCTTGCGACCCGATCCCGACATTGGTTCCGAATGTCGACCGAAACGCAGGGGTCGTCCGTCCCAGTTCGATCGCGACGCGGCATTCCTCGGCCATGGTGAGGCCCAGCCCGCCATATTCTTCCGCGATCGACAGCCCGAACAACCCCATCTCGCGCATCTCGCGCACCACATCGTCGGGAATCGCGTCCGCCGCCTCGACGTCGCCTTCCAGCGGGCGCAGCCGTTCGGTCACGAAGCGTCGCACCATGTCGATCAGTGCATCGAAGGTTTCGGGATCGAGTGCCATATCCTCACCTATTGTCGGTTGTTCTTTATCGGTCGCCGTCCCGCGATTTCGAACCGCGTGCCCGTCTTTTAGCCGATCCCCTCGCTATAGCCACGGACGCTGACGCGACAAGGGGCTGAATGCCATACTCGATATTCGAACTCGCAATGCGGCCGCGATTGACGCAGCGTCGCCCGCACCTATGCTTGACGCAGGGATCACGAAGGAAAGTCAGGCGCGCGCATGACCGTAAGCGAAACGCATGTCGTCCCGCCCGAAGCACGTGTTTCGCGGCGCACGACCATGGCTTACGGCTTTGGCGCTGCTGCGTACGGGGTAAAGGATTCGGGCTTCGGCACGTTCCTGCTGCTCTATTACAATCAGGTCGTGGGGATTCCCGCCAGCACCGTCGGCCTTGTCATCATGTGCGCGCTGGTGCTCGACGCGTTCTTCGATCTGGGCATCGGGGTGGCGTCGGATCGGACGCGCAGCCGCTGGGGCAGGCGACATCCGTGGATGTACGCCGCTGCGTTGCCGATCGCGCTGGGCTGGATCGCACTATGGAATCCCCCCGCCATGTCGCAGACCTGGACCCTGGTCTGGTTATTTCTGAGCGCGGTGCTCGTCCGCACGGCGGTATCCGCCTATGAAGTCCCCAGCCAGGCGCTGACCCCCGAACTGACCGCTGATTATGACGAGCGCACGCGGATCACCGCGTATCGCTATCTGTTCGGCTGGGCAGGGGGGCTGCTGATGCTGGGGGCTGCCTATACCTTGTTCCTGACGCCGACGCCCGAACAGCCCAACGGTCTGCTCAATGCGGATGGTTATGTCTGGTTCGGGATTGCAGGCGCGGCGTTGATGTTCGTCGCCATCCTGACCTCGGCGATCGGCACCCATCACGAGATCGAGCGGTTGCCCAAAGTGCCGTTGGAAAAATCGACGCTCGCCCAGGCACTGCGCGAGCTCACGGAATCGGTCAACAACCGCGCGTTCGCGATCCTCATGCTCGCGGGTCTGTGCGCCTATACGTGTCAGGGGATCAGCTACGCACTGTCCAATTACCTCTATTCCTATGTCTGGCGGTTCGAAGGCGCGACCTTCGCGATTCTGCCCATCAGCCTGTTCCTGGGCGTCATCATCTCGTTCCTGATCGCCCCGCGCGTCGCCAAGCGCATCGGCAAGCCACTGACTGCGCGGCTGTTCATCGTCATCGGCGCAATCCTGATGTGCTCGCCCTACGCGCTCCGGCTGCTGGGCCTGTTCCCGGCCTATGACGATCCGATGATCCTTTACGTGCTGTTCGCGATCTTCACGCTCCAGACGGGGTTCCTCGTCTCGACCTTCATGTTGTCAGCGTCGATGATGGCCGATGTCGTCGAACATTCGGAGGAGCAGACCGGCAGGCGCAGCGAAGGCGTCTTTTATTCGGGCGCGTTCTTCGTCCAGAAATGCACCAGCGGCGTCGGTATCTTCATCGCCGGATCGATCCTGGCGTTCGCGTCCTTCCCGACTGGCGCCAACCCGGCCGAAGTCCCGGTAGAAGTGATCGACCGGCTGACGACGATCTATATCGGCATCTATCTGACTGTCGCGTCGCTTGGCGCGTGGCTGTTCGGCCGGTTTCCCTTCGGCAAGGACGAACACCATGCCCGTGTCCAGGCTATGGCGGCGCAGACCGATTAGCCTACTCGACTTGCACGGACGCGGGCGTTAGCGGCGGAGGGAATGAACGATGCCGCCCCGATACGAACGCTGGTGATCGAAACGGCAACCGCCGCCTGCTCGGTCGCGCTGTTCGACGGCGACACGCTGATCGACACGCGGCATCAAGTCGTCGGGCGCGGCCATGCCGAGTTGCTGGTGCCGATGATCGGGGAACTGCCCGATCACGGGCGCGCCGAACAGATCCTCGTCGATGTCGGGCCGGGAAGTTTTACCGGGCTTAGGGTCGGGATCGCCGCCGCCATCGGACTGGGGATCGGGTGGGGCGTGACAGTACGTGGTTTTTCGTCGCTGCCCCTGATCGCGGTCGGGCAGGGGGACCGGATCGACGCCCCCGAACTCGCGGTTGCAATCGAAGGCGGGCATGGCGAAGTGTTCGTCCAGCTTTTCGGACGAAACCCGTTCGCGATTCTCAGCGATCCCATCTCGCTTCCGCCCGACGCGGCGCTCGCGCGCATCGCAGGGCGTCCGATCGTCGGCAACGCCGCGCGGCGGCTGGCCGATGTGGCGGTGCACGACGCGCTTCCCGATGCGCGCCACATCATGCGCTTGCCGCCTGCGCTTCGTTCGCTTGAGCCCCACCCGCTTTATCTGCGCGCGCCCGATGCCAAGCTGCCCGGCGGGATCGTACCGGCATGACGCGCAGGCTGCGCACCACCGACATTCGCGACGGTGGACCAGCCGATTTGCCGCGCATCGCGCCGTTGATGCAGACTAGCTTCGACCCGCGTTATGGTGAGGCGTGGACCTCGGCGCAGTGCATGGGAATGCTCGCGCTGCCGGGGTCGTGGCTCACCATCGCCGAGCGCGGCGGTGCCCCGATCGGCTTCGCGCTCGCCCGCGCGACGCTCGACGAAGGCGAGCTGCTGCTGATCGCCATCGACCCGCCCCATCGCGGAACGGGCGCGGGGCGGGCGCTTCTGCGTGCGGTCGTGGCTCAGGCCCATGCCCGCGGCGTACGTCGCTTCAACCTGGAAGTACGCAGCAACAATCCCGCGATGAATCTCTACCTTTCCGAAGGATTTACAAAGGTTGGAGAGCGACGCGACTATTATCGCGGTTCTTGCGACGAACTGTTCGATGCGGTGACCATCCAGAAAATAATTCCGTAAGTTTACGTAAAGCCGTGACTGCGGGACTTGCGCTAAGTATGATCTTTAGCGATAGCGCGCGTGCGGACAGGTATTCGTCCGCTTCCATTGGGTCGAAGGGATGGAAATGGATAACCAGAACGAGATGGCGGAAACGCTGATCACGCTTACCGCGGATATCGTCGCGGCACATGTCAGCAACAACAGCGTTGCCGTGTCCGATTTGCCGCTGATCATTCAAAACGTACATTCTGCGCTAACCGGTTTGGGCACCCCGGTCGCCGAACCCGAAGTAAAACAGGAACCAGCAGTTTCGATCCGTTCGTCGATCAAACCCGATTACGTGGTCTGTCTGGAAGACGGCAAGAAGCTGAAAATGCTCAAGCGCCATCTGATGACACATTACCAGATGACGCCGGACGATTACCGCGCCAAGTGGAACCTGCCTGCCGATTATCCGATGGTCGCGCCGAATTACGCCGAACAGCGCCGGACGCTGGCCAAGAAGATCGGCCTCGGCACCAAGCCGCGGAACCGCGCCAAAAAATAACGACGATCTGTATCGCCCGCTCACGCGCGTATCCGGTGAGCGGGCAAGGTCGTGTCGCACCGCCGTTCGGGCTTCCTTTCGCGTGCATCGCGCCCTACATAAAGGTCCGCGAAAGGCACCCCTAAGGAGACGTGATGGCCCGCAAGATCGACCTCGAAGCACTCTGCCACGAAAAGGGCCTGCGCATCACCGAGCAGCGCCGCGTGATCGCCCGCGTGCTTTCCGAGGCCGAAGACCATCCCGATGTGGAAAAGGTCTATGCCCGCGCCTCCGCGATCGACCCCGGCATATCGATCGCCACCGTCTATCGCACCGTGCGCCTGTTCGAAGAAGCGGGCATCCTCGACCGTCACGATTTCGGCGATGGCCGCGCCCGCTACGAACCCGCGCCCGAGGCGCATCACGATCATTTGATCGATGTCGAGACCGGCAAGGTCATCGAATTCGTCGATCCCGAGCTTGAACTGCTGCAAAAGCAGATCGCCGAACGCCTGGGCTTCCGCCTCGTCGATCACCGGATGGAGCTGTACGGCGTCTCCATCATGCGGAAAGATTGATCCGCAACCGGCCAGGGACGATGTGAGCGTCATGTCGGCTAGCCAAACGGTTCATCCCCGCGCCTATGCCCGGATTGCCGGATTTATGCTGGCCGTCGTTGTTGCCGTGCCGTTGCATGGCTTGTGGCGACTGTTCCGCCTGCCATCGCCGTGGCCGCGACTGTTCCTAAGCGCGCTCGGTCGCATCGCAGGGGCGCGGCGGCGAACAGTGGGGACGCCGCTCAAAAAGAACGCGTTCTTCGTCGCCAATCACGTAAGTTGGCTCGACATTCCGTTGCTGGCAGGCGCGACCGGCACCGCGTTCATCGCCAAGGACGATCTGGAACACGTCCCGTTCGTCGGCTGGATGTGCGGGCTCAACAACACGGTCTATGTCGCGCGCGGCGACCGCAAGTCGATCGCGGTCCAGATCGCGCGCGTCGCGCAGGCCCTGGCCGACGGCTGGAGCCTCGCGATCTTTCCCGAAGGCACGACGGGCGACGGCAAATCGCTGCTCCCGTTCAAAGCACCGCTCCTCGCCGTCCTCGATCCGCCGCCGCCCGGCCTCATGGTCCAGCCGGTGTGGATCGATTACGGTCGCCATGCTGACACGGTGTTCTGGGGCACCGAACACGGCAAGGAAAACGCGCTCCGCATCCTGTCCAACCCTGGAACGATGGATGTGACGCTACACTTCCTCGAACCCTTCGCGCCAGGCGACGTAGGCGACCGCAAGGCGATCGCGGCGGAGGCTAGGGCGCGAATGCTCCACGTAATTCCCGGCCCGAATTCTTCGCCTCCCGGGATTTAGTCGACCTGCCAAGTAACCCTGACCGGGTACCAGGACCGAACCGGCTCGCCTGCCGCGTTCTTCGCCGGTTCGAACTGCGCTCGCATCAGGGAATCGCAAGTGCTCTTGCGAAATGCCTCATGTCCCGAGTTGGCGGTGATCCTGCAATCGGTGACGTTGCCCAGAGCGTTGATTTCCAGCAGGGCAGAGGTCTGTCCGCCTTTTCCGACAAACAACGCGTTGGACGGATAGGCTGCACTGCCGAAATAGCGTGACACGTCGCCCCTCGGCCCTTCGACGATCTGTGCAAGTTCGTTGGCGGGCACGCCGAAGGACACCAGCAGATCGTCTTCGCAATTCTTCAGAACCTTTAGCGCGCTGGCGACGCCCTCGGGTTCAAACCAGATGTGCTCGCGTCTATTGGTAGGAAAACCGAACGGGCGACCTGACATGACCTTCGCCATCGCTTCGGCATCCAGGCCCGCAGTCACGACGCGCATTTTCTTTTCCGGCAACCAATAGACGTTTGCGTCGACTTCAATCGCGCTGCCGTCATCAAGAACGAACGTCGCTGGCGTTCTGTGGTTGCGAATCGCCTGAGCCCCCGGAATCATCGCGATGGCCAGCCCCCCGCCAGTGCTGAGTCCGCTCGGTCGTATGCCGAAGGTGACCGCCCCAGGTCCGAACTCGCGACCGAGCGTGCACATGCTCTCCGCATAGTCGACCACCCATTGCGCCGAAGGCTTGAGCGGTTCGCTCGCGGTGGCGGATTGGCCAAGCATCAAAAGCGCGATCGAAAGCAATGACATAATGTGTCCCCTTGCTGCGAAGCCTAACTTTGGACCACTCACAAGGTCAACTGCGGCTCCCCTGCTCCACGGTGGCATCCCCCAGCCAATTCCCCTATAGCCCGCCCCGCCATGACCAAGCCCAATCCCAAGACCTTCCACGTCAAATCATTCGGCTGCCAGATGAACGTCTATGACGGCGATCGGATGAGCGAGTTGATGGCGGCTGAGGGCATGATTGCCGCCGACGCCGCGGATGCCGATCTGGTGATCCTAAACACCTGCCACATTCGCGAGAAAGCGACCGAGAAGGTCTATTCCGAAATCGGTCGCGTGCGCAAACATGCCGGAAAGCAGGGCCGCGCGCCGATGATCGCGGTCGCAGGCTGCGTCGCCCAGGCCGAGGGCGATGAGATCGCGCGCCGTGCCAAGGTCGATGTCGTGGTCGGCCCGCAGGCCTATCACAACCTCCCCGATCTCGTGGCGAAGGCCGCGTCGGGTACGCCCGCACTCGACACCGACATGCCGGTGCTTTCCAAATTCGGTGCGCTCCCCGCGCGCCGCCGCGTCGCGCCATCGGCGTTCCTGACGGTGCAGGAAGGCTGCGACAAATTCTGCACCTATTGCGTGGTGCCCTATACCCGCGGCGCGGAAATCAGCCGTCCGTTCGATGCGATCGTCGATGAGGCAAAGGCGCTGGTCGATGCAGGCGCACGCGAGATCACGCTGCTGGGCCAGAACGTCAATGCCTGGGGCGACAGCGTCGATGGCGACGGTCGCGGTCTGCACGACCTGATCGTGACGCTCGACAAAATCCCCGATCTAGCCCGCATCCGCTACACCACCAGCCACCCCAACGACATGCGCGAAGGCCTGATCCAGGCGCACCGCGACGTCGAAAAGCTGATGCCGTTCCTCCATCTGCCGGTGCAGGCGGGCAGCGACCGCGTGCTGAAGGCGATGAACCGCAGCCACAGCCGCGACAGCTATCTCCGCATCCTCGACCGCGTTCGCGCGGTGCGCCCCGACATCGCGCTGTCGGGCGATTTCATCGTCGGCTTTCCCGGCGAGAGTGACGCCGAGTTCGAGGACACGCTCAGCCTGGTCGATGCGGTCGGCTATGCCCAGTGCTTCAGCTTCAAATACTCACCGCGCCCCGGCACCCCGGCAGCCGAAATGGACGTCGCGATCCCCGACGATGTGATGGACGAGCGCCTCCAGCGCCTGCAAGCGCACCTCAACCGCGACCAGGCCGCGTTCAACGCCGCGACCGTTGGCCGAACCTGCGCCGTGCTGATCGAACGCAAGGGCAAGCGTCCCGGCCAGATGCTCGGCAAATCCCCCTGGCTGCAATCGATCCACCTGATGACGGACGCCCCGATCGGCGCTCTGGTCGAGGTCGAGGTGGTCGAGGCAGGCCCCAACAGCCTGTCGGGAGTCGAGCGTGTCAAGGTCGCGGCGTAAGCCGAGCCGCTAAACCCGTCAGGTCGCGACCGGCATTTCCATCCGCTGCGCCTGGGGCAGCCGCGCATCGATCCAGTCGATGATGTCCGCCATCACCTGCTCGCGTCCCAGATCGTTGAGCAGGTCGTGATAATATCCCTCGTACAGCTTCAATGCGCGATCGGGTGATCCGACGCTATCGACCATCAGCTGGCTGCCGTCGGGGCGCGTCGCCTTGTCCGCGGTGCCGTGCAGGATCAGCAGCGGTAGGATCAACCGCACGAATTCGCGCTCCAGCCGCTCGCCCGCGCGCGCCAGTGCGGCGACGGTCTGCACCGGCTGGACCTCGCCCTGCGTCAGCGGATCGGCATCGAGCGTCGCCACCCAGTCGGGATCACGTGAAAAGTCGCGGTTTTTCAGCTTCAGCATATGGATGTGCGGGATGACGTGGCTGGCGCCCTCGACCAGTTTTAGCGCGACGTCGGGGGCATAGACATGCAGCGCGAAACTCTCGCAGATCAGCCCCGACAACAGGTGTTGATGGTCCAGCGCATAGGTACAGGACACGACCCCGCCCGCACTGTGCCCCAACAGGTAGAGCGGCAGATCGGGGTGCCGCGACCGCGCCAGCTCGATCGTCTGCGACAGGTCGGACACGTAATCGTCTATGCTCTCGACATAGAAGCGCTCGCCCTCGGACCGTCCGCGTCCACGCAGGTCGAGCGCGGTGACCGCATACCCATGCGCCGCGAATTCCTCGGCTGCGCGGATATATTGGCCGCTATGCGAATTGACCCCGTGACAGATGACCAGCGAAGCGCGCGGGATGCCTCGCGCTTCCCAAAGTCGCGCAAAAATGCGCACGCCACCCCGGCCATCCAGCCAGGCTTCATGAGTCGAACCATCGGTAAAATCACCCATCGCGTATCTCCTCGAGTCGCGCACGGACATGCGATTTATACAGCATTTTCCGGCATCGGGACAGCAGAGAGCGGATTCAACAACCGTCACCCCGGCCGAAGTGCCGGGGTCCACCGTGCAGCCGCTCCTTCACTCAGCGATCGTTGGAAACATCACCGCGATCGGTCGTCCAACGCGTCAAACCCCAGCCCGATCGCCAAATCGTCCCACCGCGAATTGTCCCGCTCGATAAGGTTCATCTTATACTCCCGCTTCCAACGCTTGATCGACTTTTCGCGCTGGATCGCAGTTTCCATGGTTTCATGCATTTCGAACCACATCAGCCGCTTGATGCCTTTTGTGGAGGTGAAGCCCGACACATCGCCGCTTCGATGCTGATGTAGCCGCTGCACAAGGTTCGATGTGACGCCCGTGTAAAGCGTGCCGTTGAAGCCGCTGGCCAATATATAGACGCAGGGTTCGCGCATTCGCATCCGGGTGGAGATTGCCGCGTGGTGGATGCCGGGACAAGCCCGGCATGACGATTTGGATGTGACAACCGTCACCCCGGCCGAAGTGCCGGGGTCCACCGTGCCTAAAAACTCAACACTCGCAAATCGAGCGACGACGCCACCCACTTTCCCCCTGTCCTACACCCCTGCCATCTGCCATCCTCGCACGATGCGCCGCGCCGCGATTCTTGCCGACCTCCAGCACGCCCTTCGGTTGGCGGCTGTCCGCGCCCGAACCGTGCGATCGTGTAAACCTTGTCAACTTGTTCATCTTCGCACCCCCGAAAGGACTGCATGAGCCGCAAGCCTGTCCCCGCCCGTCCGGGCGAGCGTTCCCGTGCCGAACTCAGCTTCGACAAGCCCCAGCTCCTGCCGCGCCTGTTCGGCGAATTCGATTCGAACCTGCTAGCGCTTGAAGAGCGGCTGGGCGTGTACATCACCGCCCGCGGCGACCGGGTTCAGGTGGAGGGGACGGCAGAGGCCGTGGCTCATGCCCGCGAAGTGCTGAACGACCTTCACGCGCGCGTCATCCGCGGTGAGGACATCGACACCGGGCTCATCGACGCGGTGATCGCGATGTCCAGCGAACCAACGCTCGACGGCATCGTCCGCCAGGAAAGCGACGGCGCACCGCCGATCATGATCCGTACCAGACGCAAAACGATTGTGCCGCGCTCGCTCAATCAGGCGCATTACATGCGGCAACTGGTGTCGAACGACATGATCTTCGCGCTGGGGCCAGCAGGCACGGGCAAGACCTATCTCGC
Source organism: Sphingomonas sp. AX6 (assembly GCF_902506605.1). Classification (GTDB taxonomy): domain Bacteria; phylum Pseudomonadota; class Alphaproteobacteria; order Sphingomonadales; family Sphingomonadaceae; genus Sphingomonas. The sequence goes on along the minus strand of NZ_LR733979.1, from coordinate 1,729,881 downwards.
GGTTGCCCAGGCCGTCGCGCAGCTCATCACCGGCAGCGTCCAGCGCCTGATCCTGTCGCGCCCCGCGGTCGAGGCGGGGGAAAAGCTCGGCTTCCTGCCCGGCGACATGAAGGAAAAGGTCGATCCCTATCTGCGTCCCCTGTACGACGCGCTTTACGACTGCATGCCGCCCGAACAGGTCGAGCGGCGGCTGGCGTCGGGCGAGATAGAGATTGCGCCAATCGCCTTCATGCGCGGCCGCACGCTGGCGGACTCGTTCATCATCCTCGACGAAGCGCAGAACACCACGCCGATGCAGATGAAGATGTTCCTGACGCGCTTCGGCCAGAACAGCAGGATGGTGATCTGCGGCGATCCCAACCAGACCGATCTTCCCGGCGGCGTGACCGCATCAGGCCTGAACGACGCGGTCGGCAAGCTGGAGGGGATCGAATCGCTCTCGGTCGTCCGGTTCACCACCGCCGACGTCGTGCGCCACCCGATCGTTGGCCGCATCGTCCAGGCGTATGAGGGCGACAATGCTTGAATCCTTTGGACTTGATTGTGAACGGGGATATCCCGCGCTATATCGGGATATCCCCTAGGAGGCCGATATGGCGTCGCTCTACATCAAGGACAGTGAAACCGCAGCGCTGGCGGCAGAACTCGCCGCGCGGCTCGGCACCACCAAGACCGAGGCAGTCCGTGACAGCCTGTTGCGCCGGAAAGCCGAACTCGTGGCGAGCGAGCCAAAAGAAGACTGGCTGGTCTGGATGAGGCGTTATCGCGCCGAACATCCGTTACCACCGCCGACCGGCAAGCTTGCCGACAAAGCGTTCTTCGATGAACTTTGGGGCGAGGATTGACCCTGTTCGTCGATGCATCCGCCTTGGTTGCAATTATCGCAGGCGAAGCGGATGGGCCGGCGCTAGCCGAGCGCGTAATCGCCAGCCCTGACCCGATATGGTCGGCGATGTCTTGCTGGGAAGCCATTGCAGGGTTGCGACACGCGAAGCTCTACTCGCTCGACGAAGCCCGCACTGAAGTGGAGGCATTCGCAAGGTCACGACCCTTTCGACTGGTGTCGATTGACGAGCAGGAACGGCGGATCGCGCTTGATGCCTATCATCGTTTCGGCAAAGGCCGCCACCCTGCGCGCCTCAACATGGGCGATTGCTTTGCCTATGCCTGTGCCCGCACCAACGATGCGGCATTACTGTACAAGGGCGATGATTTCGCCCTGACGGACCTCGCATGATCGACGTCGCCGTGCAGACCCAAGCCGGTTGGCCCGATGCCGATTGGGAAGCGCTGGCTAGTGCTTGCGCAGCGGCGGCGATCGCGCGCACGCCCTATGCGGCCCTCGCAACCACCGCTGCGTCGATCGAAATCGCGGTGCGGATGACCGACGACGACGAAGTGCGGGTGCTCAACCGCGATTACCGGCAAAAGGACAAGCCGACCAACGTGCTGTCGTTCCCCATGATCCAGCCTGACCTGATCGATACCGTGACCGCGAACAGCGACGATGGCGAAGTGCTGCTCGGCGATATCGTCCTCGCGCATGGCGTTTGCATGCGCGAAGCGGCGGAGCGAAAGATTTCGGTGGAACATCATGCCCAGCACCTGATTGTGCATGGCGTGCTGCACTTGCTAGGATATGATCATCAGGGGGATGCGGAAGCGGAAGGCATGGAGGCAATCGAGCGCGATGCGCTCGCCAGCCTCGGCATTGCCGATCCGTACCCCATTTTAGAGGACGAAGACGACAATGGCCGACGGCCCGAGTAGCAACGGTAACAACGGCAGCAGCGCCGGGGGGGGCGACAGTAGCACGCCGCCCGACGGCGGCGGCATATGGCGGGGGTTGCGCACCCTGATCTTCGGCGACGAAAGCGCGGACACGCTGCGCAACCGGATCGAGGAAGCGATTTCCGATCACGAAAGCGAAGCGCGCGAGGATGGGCACAATGCGGTCAAGGGCGATCTGTCGCCGATCGAGCGCAAGATGCTCAAAAACCTGCTTCATTTCGGCGAGCGAGATGCGGGCGATGTCGGGGTGCCGCGCGCGGACATCATTGCGATCGAAGAATCGTCGCCCTTCGCCGATCTGGTCGCGCTGTTTGCCGAGGCCGGGCACAGCCGCATTCCGGTGTTTCGCGAAAAGCTTGATACGATCACCGGCATGATCCACATCAAGGATGTGTTCAACATCCTGGCGACCGGCCAGACCCCGCCCGAAAATCTGACCTCACTGGTCCGTCAGCCGATTTTCGTGCCGCAATCGATGGGGACGCTCGATTTGCTTGCGACGATGCAGGCGAAACGCACGCACCTCGCGGTGGTGTTCGACGAATATTCGGGCACCGAGGGACTGGTGACGATCGAGGATCTGATCGAAGAAATCGTCGGCGAAATCGACGATGAGCATGACGATGCGCCCACCGCTTTGTTCGTGCCCCTGGACGGCGGCGGCTGGGACGCCGATGCCCGCGCCGAATTGGAAGACGTGGCCGAGGCGATCGACCCGCGACTGGCCGAGGTCGAGGAAGATATCGACACGCTGGGTGGTCTCGCCTTCGTCTTGGCAGGCGAAGTACCGAGCGTGGGCGACATCCTCGACCATCCGTCGGGTTGGCGGCTGGAAGTGCTTGCCGCCGACGCCAAGCGCGTATCGCGGTTGCGGCTGCATCCGCCGAAGAAGTTGGAAATCGCAGAGGACTGATGGACCATCGACCGAAGCGATCACGGAAAGTGACGCGATGCGTTGGACCCCGGCGTGCATCCGTGAGAGTTTTCGGAACGCGGTTTGAGAGCGATGCCGTATCGGGCATCGATCCGAACCGCCCCTGGCGCGATATGCGATGTCCTTCCTGCTTCAAGGAACGCGCCCGGCATGTCGCGCAAGGCAAATGCACGGGATGGTCGCTTCCGTGCTGACCGAAGCGCCGAGACCGGACGCCAGCCCCCTTTGCGCCCGGTCACAAGGTTGAAGCGTCACTCGTGGTCGCCGACTTACCCTTTCGTCGGCGGCCATGTTTTTTTTGGCAGAACAGCGCGCTGGAACGACATGGCGTCATTGCCGCCCGGACTGTCGCACAGCCACTGTTCCGTACATCTGGCAGTCAGCTTCGCCGTCGCAGCCATCAGAAATGCGTTGTATCCGTAGCTGTAGCCATCGTGCGTCCGCCAATCTTCCTTTCGAACGGAGCCGCCTGACCGGTGCCAAGGTGCATTGGCGCGGCGCAGGGGTCATGGCGGCGATCGGCATGGTCGTACTGCTCGGCATCGTCGTCCTGCCCGATAGTGGAGAGGCCGATACCGCCGCCCCGGTCCAGATCGCACAGGCCCCTACCGCGCGCTGAGCCTGCTTCACCGGAGGCCATTTCCGGCTTGGCGCGGTGACGCTCCCCGCCTAACGTGGACGATATGCGCAAACATATCCTGATCTTCGGCGGCATCCTTGTCCTGATCGCCGCCGCCATCCTGTTCTACATGACTCGCCCCGACCGCGCCCGTTACGAGGTGGAAGCGGTGATGGGGCAGGCGCCCAAGATCGCCGCGCCTCGCACCCAGACCATTCCGACGGTCCAGGTGGCAGAGGCGATCGGCTGGCCCGCAGGGCGGATGCCGAGCGCCGCACAGGGGCTGACCGTTCAGCCCTTCGCTTCCGGGCTTGATCATCCGCGCTGGATGTACCGTTTGCCCAATGGCGATGTGCTGGTCGCGGAAACCAACAGCCCGCCGCGAGAAGAAGGCGGTATCCAGAACTGGGTAATGAAGAAGCTGATGGGCCGCGCAGGCGCAGGCGTGGCGTCGGCCAACCGCATCACGCTGCTGCGCGACGCGAATGGCGACGGCGTGGCGGAGGCGCGGTCGGTGCTACTCGACGGGCTGAACTCGCCCTTCGGCATGGCACTCGTCGGAGAGCACCTCTATGTCGGCAACACCGACGCGCTGGTGCGTTTCCCGTTTCAGGTCGGCCAGACCCGGATCACTGCGCCTGCGGAAAAGATCGTCGATCTGCCCGCGGCGGGCAATCACTGGACGCGCAACATCCTCGCCAGCGAAGATGGCCGCTTCATCTATGTCGCGGTCGGATCGGATTCGAACATCGGTGAAAAGGGCATGGACCGCGAAACCAACCGCGCCGCGATCCTCGAAGTCGATATCGCCGCCAAACGCTTCCGCCCCTATGTCACCGGCATCCGCAACCCCGTCGGCATGGCAATCGAACCGCAGACGGGGGCGATCTGGACCGTCGTCAACGAACGCGACATGCTGGGGTCGGACGGGCCGCCCGATTATCTGACGCGGGTTCAGTTCGGCAATTATTACGGATGGCCGCACAGCTATTTCGGCGGTTATGTCGATGAGCGGGTGGAGCCCAAGCGCCCTGACCTGCGCGAATATGCCGCGCGTCCCGATTATGCGCTGGGGCCGCATACCGCATCGCTTGGCCTGACGTTCGCGGGCGATGCGCGGCTGGGTGGGCCGTTCGCGCGCGGCGCCTTTATCGGCCAGCACGGATCTTGGAACCGCGTGCCGCCCTCTGGCTACAAGGTCGTGTTCGTGCCGTTCGGTGACAATGGCTTTCCGGTTCGCGGGCAATTGCCGATCGACGTCCTCAGCGGCTTTCTGAACGAAGATGGGCAGGCGATGGGGCGTCCGGTTGGCGTCATCACCGATCAATTGGGGGCGCTGCTCGTCGCGGACGATGTCGGCAACGTCATCTGGCGGGTCAGCGGCCCACGACAGGCTCGCGCCGCGACGGCGAACTAAGCCCGCAATCATGACCGATTTCGCAAAATACACCAGGTGAACGGCAGATTTCGCTCCGTTCATCTGGTGTAAATAACCAAATGACCTTCGAGCAACGGTCAAAAGGCCCGGGATTTCGGCGTTACGGCAAAACTGGCACGCTCCCTGCAAATCCCTCAGCAACGGCGGACGGATGGTCCGACACCGCCGATACTCAGGGAGTTTCCACTATGTTCGTCCGTATCGAAAACGTCTCGCGCAATGCCGTCGCTCTGGTCGGCTCGGTCTTCTTCACCGCGATCCTCGTCGCTGCATCGGCACCCGGCCTGCCGCTGGCGTAACCCGGTGAAGCTCCGTAACCCGGCGGCGCGCACCGCGCTTCGCCCTGTCCTGATCGGTATCGGATCCTTTTCGACCACGATCCTGCTGATCCTCGGCACCCACGCGCAAGGGCTGGCCATTCTCGCCTGACCCTTGCGCCACCGCCGTCGCTAGCGATCCAGCGCGTCGAGGTCGCCCGGACGGTTGATGTTGGGAATGGCACTGACCCCACGCAGCAACCGCGCACCCACACTACGCGCCCATGCGACGATCGATCGATCGTCCGATTGCTCCAGAAATGTCGTCAGTGCATCCGCCAAAGCAGCTGGCCAGAACCCCAGCACCGGCGCCTGATCGAGATAGAACGCGCCATGCCCCGCCGCGAGTTCGGCAATCACCTCTTCGGGGACCAATGGCATGTCGCAGGGGATGCTCAGTACCCCGCGATGTCCTTCTGCGACTGCCAGACGCAGCGCACCGCACAACCCGCCAAGCGGTCCCAACCCGGTGCGCGGCCAATCGGCAACCCCCTCCATCCCCAGCGGTCCGCCGTCGCGCCCCGCCACGACGATGCGATCGACGAAGGGGCGCAGCGCGGTGGCGCTATGGTCGATCAGCGTCCGGCCGCGCCATATGGCCAATGCCTTGTCGCTGCCGAACCGACGTGCCGCGCCGCCCGCCAATACCACGCCGACCAGGCTCATTCGGTTATCGCGGCCAGCACCGCGTCGCTGCGCGCAAGGACGATCAGGTCGATTCCCGCGTCTGCCGCCCGCGCCAGCGCTAGATCGGTGGGTGCCGAGATCGTCACCAGCCGCGAACAGCCCGCCAAGGCCGCCTTTTCGACCAGTTCGTAGGAGCAGCGCGAACTGAGCAATGCAAACCCGCCATCCCAGCCGAGCCCGGCGCGCGCCATCGCTCCGATCAGCTTGTCGAACGCATTGTGCCGCCCGACATCTTCGCGCACCAGCCGGATGCCGCCATCGACGTCGCACAGCGCCGCGGCGTGAACCGCACCGGTTGCGCGGTTGAGCGGCTGGTGATCGCGGAGTGCGCCCAGCGCGCGAAAGACCGCGTCGGGTTCCAATGCGCCTGCACGCGGCACTTGCGGCAGCGGGCGCAGCGCTTGATCGAGATTCTCGATGCCGCACATGCCGCACGAGGATTCCGAAACACGATGCCGAACGCGCTGATGCATCAGTGGCACGCACGGCGCGGAAAGCGTCACGCGGAGCAAATCGCCATGGGGCGTGGCGATGGATTCGAAATCGACGAGGTCGCCTGTGGCTTCGATCAATCGTTCGCTGAGCGCGAACCCGGTCGCGAAATCCTGAAGGTCAGCAGGGGTCGCCATCATCACCGCATAGCCGATGCCGTTGAACTCGATCGCCAACGGTCGTTCGACCGCGACGCCGCGCTCGACTACGCGCGCGCTCCCATCGGGCGAAATCGACCGGAACGCGATAGCGATGCTGGGGGCAGGGGAGTCCATCGCGGTCGGACATAGCGCGGCGGTGGTGCTCCGGGCAAACGGGTGTGCTTGCGGCTGAACCAATCGGGGATCGACCCGTTGGTTCGACACGCGCATGATGGCATGCGATCCCGGTTGAGAGGCGATGACCATGGCGAAACAGCATGACGACCGGCCAGAGGTTACGCCCTATCCCGGCCCTGCCGGTGGCTGGGGGTCGGTCAAATCGCTTGCCGACATCCTGCCGCGTGAAAAGATCGGACCGGAGGGGCTTCGCGAACTCACCCGCCAGAACAAGCCCGACGGCTTTGCCTGCGTCAGTTGCGCCTGGCCCAAGCCCGCCGACCACCACCCGGTCGAATTCTGCGAAGAGGGCGCAAAGGCGACCGCTTGGGAACTGACCGCGCACCGAACGACGCCTGAATTCTTCGCGACCCACACGCTCACCGAATTGCGCGGGTGGACCGATTACCGGCTGGAGGAACATGGTCGACTGACGCACCCGATGCGCTACGACCCCGCGACGGATAAATATGAGGCGGTGGATTGGGATGTGGCATTCGACGAGATTGGCGCATCGCTGAACGCAATCGAGCCCAAGGCCGCGGTGTTCTATGCCTCAGGGCGCGCGAGCCTCGAATCCTCGTACATGTGGGCATTGATGGCGCGGATGTACGGCAACCAGAACCTGCCCGACAGTTCGAACATGTGCCATGAATCGACCTCGGTCGGGCTGAAGGCGGCGATCGGGGTGCCCGTCGGCACAACGCGCCTTAGCGATTTCGACCATACCGACGCGATCTTCTTCTTTGGCCAGAATCCAGGGTCGAACGCGCCGCGGATGCTCCACGACCTCAAGAAATGTCGCAAGCGCGGGGCCGAGATCGTGGTGTTCAACCCGCTGCGCGAACGCGGGCTGGAGCGGTTCACCAATCCCCAGAACCCGGTCGAAATGGCAACCGGCGGCGAAACGCGCATCGCCACCCAATATCATCAGGTGAAGGCGGGTGGCGACATCGCTGCGATGATGGGCATCGCCAAATGGCTGGTCGAATGGGACGATGCAGCGCTGGCGGATGGTGCAGTCGTCGCCCTCGATCACGACTTCCTCGATCAGCATTGCCACGACGCCGACGCTTTTCTGGCGGCAGTGCGCGGCACCGACTGGGACGCGATCGAACGTGAATCCGGCCTGAAGCGCCGCGATCTTGAGGCGGCGGCGCGAGTCTATGTCAAATCCAACGCGGTGATGGCGATTTACGGCATGGGCCTGACCCAGCATGTGAAGGGCGTCGACAATGTCCGCATGATCGTCAACCTGCTGTTGCTGCGCGGCAATATCGGCAAGCCCGGCGCGGGGCTGTGCCCGGTGCGCGGGCATTCCAATGTCCAGGGCCAGCGAACGGTGGGGATCACCGAAAAGACCGAACTCGCGCCCGTCGACAAGCTGCGCGAACTCTATGGTTTCGATCCGCCGACCGAAAAGGGGCTGGATACGGTCGAGACCTGCCGCGGCGTCATCGATGGGCAAGTGAAGGCAGTCGTCGCACTGGGCGGCAATTTCCTGCGCGCGGTGCCGGAGACCGAGGCGATGGAAGAGGCTTGGCCGCGGCTCGAACTGTCGGTGCAGATCGCGACCAAGCTGAACCGCAATCACCTGTTCGCAGGCAAGGTCACCTACCTGCTGCCCTGTCTTGGTCGGATCGAGCGCGACGTGCAGGCGACGGGACCGCAAGCCGTCTCGGTCGAGGACTCGTCGAGTTGTATTCACGGATCGCGGGGGAAGGCGACGCCCGCCAGCCCGTTCCTCAAATCCGAGCCCGCGATCATCGCGGAAATCGCCAAGCGCATTACGCCGCCCAACCCGCGTGTCCCCTGGGACGAATGGGTCGCCGATTATGGCCGGGTCCGCGATGCGATCGAGGCGACCTATCCGCACTTCTTCGGTGATTTCAACAAGCGGCTGTTCACCCCCGGTGGATTTTGGAAGGGCAACAAGGCATCGGAACGCATCTGGCAGACGCCTAGCGGCAAGGCGGAGTTTCTGGTGCCCAAAACCCTGTCGACGACCGGGTTCGACGATCGCGACGGGCGATATCGGTTGATGACGCTGCGCTCAAACGACCAGTTCAACACCACCATCTATGGCTATCACGACCGGTTTCGCGGCGTGAAGGGCACGCGCGACGTCCTGTTCATCAACCGCGCGGACATGGAAACGGCGGGGCTGAGCCAAGGCCAGCGCGTCGCGCTCGAAAGCGATGCCGACGACAATCGGCGACGGCGGCGCGAGGGGCTGATCGTCACCCCCTACAACATTCCGCGCGGCTGCCTGGGTGCCTATTATCCGGAAGCGAACGTGCTGATGCCGGTCGAGCATCATGCCGAGGAAAGCCATGTGCCGGCGGGGAAGTCGGTGCCGGTGCGGATCGTGCCTTAACCCTAAGCCCGTTCGTGCTGAGCTTGTCGAAGCACTGTCCTTCTTCCTTCGGAAGAAAAGGATAATGTTTCGACAAGCTCAACATGAGCGGTGAGAGGACAGGGCGTTTACCGCAGCCGCTGCGCGATCGCCTTCAAGCTTTCCTGAAGCGCGGTCCTGCGCTTGCTCGCCACTGCATCCACGCGAGCATTGCCGAGGTTCCTGGACAACGCCTGCAATCGCCCGGCAAGCGCCGTATCCTTGGCATTCGCTTCGATCGGTCCCGCCGCTTGGCTCAGCGCCTGCGTCAGTTCGGTCGCGACCGCGGGGGTCAGCGTATTGCTCCGCCGCAACTGGTCGACATAGGCGCGCGCGATCGTCGGGTGCGCGGGCCAACTGACCGGGAACTGCTGTTGCGGGTTAAACCTTTGACCTTGATCGGCGAGTGCGGCGGCGGCGATTTCGGCTTCGCTCAAGTGTGCGCTCGGCGCTAGCGCCAGGACGTCGAGCCCGCGCGCAATCTCGGTCCCATAAATGCGCCCGTTATAATAATAGGCCGACCAGTAACCGCCCATCACCATCGTTCGCGGATCGACCGGCCCGCGATCGAAATAGGCGATTTCGACCGGATTGGCGCTGTCGGTGAAATCGATCACCGACATGCCCCCCTGATACCAGGCCTGGACGAAGATATCGCGCCCCGGCACCGGCACGATCGATCCATTGTGGGCGACACAGTTTTCCAGGTCGGTCTGAGCGGCAGGCAGCTTGTAATGACTGCGGAATTTCAGCTTCTTGTCGACGATATCATAGACCGCATTGGCACCCCAGTTACGCGGATCCTGCGTCCGGCAACGCGGACGACCGCCACCGCCCCATTCGTCGGTGAACAGGACTTTGGTGCCGTCATTGTTGAACGTTGCCGAATGCCAATAGGCAAAGGTCGGATCGACCACCGCGTCGATCCGCTGCGGCTTGCGCGGGTTGCTGATGTCGAAGATCACGCCGTTGCCTGAACACGCGCCCGCCGCGATCTTTGCGGTTGGGAACACGGTGATGTCATGGCAATGGTCGGTGCGGTTGGTGTCCTGCGTCCCGCGCCCATGGTCGCCGCCCTGCCACAGCCCCGAAATATTGCCCGTGCTCTCGTCGGCGAACACCGTCGGGCGGTCGATGATCCGCGATTTGGACGGATCGGCGGTGGGGATTTCGATGACATCGATGCGGAACAGTGCGGTGCGATTATCGCCTGCGATCGCCCCCACGCATCCTTCGAGTTCGCGCGCGTCGCGAATACCTGCCGTGCCCGAATTATAGACGATGACGCTGCCGGTGCGCCCGTCGCCCGACACCACCGAATGGGTATGCGATCCGCGACAGGTCTGTACCGCGCCGACCTGACGCGGTTGCGCGGGGTTGGAAATGTTGAAGATGCGGATGCCGCGGAACCGCTCGGCGCTGACATCCTCGCTCACGCCCTGACGCCCGCAATCGACCCGCGCGCGGGTCTGTTCGACCGACATGATGAGCAGGTCGCCGACGATCGACACGTCACCCTGACCACCGGGACACACGACCGAACTGACCAGGGTCGGCGCGCCGCCCGCCGGATCGACGCGGTACAGGTTGAACCCGTGATAATTGCCGGTCGCGAGCAGATCGCCCGAAAAGGCCATATCGGTCTGGGCAAAGCTGAGCAGCGGCGAACGCTCGGCAAAGCGCGTGGTGCTTTCGCCGTCCTGTGGTGCTGCGGCGGCTTTTTCGTCGGCAGGCAATTCGAGGGGAAGGCTGCCCGGATTGGCGGGATCGAAAAAGCCGGTCGGCTTTGGCATCGCCGCAATCAGCCGCATGTTGCTGATCGCCACCCCCGCATCGCGCAACCCGGCCTTGAGCGTCGAGCGCGGATCGGTCGATTGCGTGGCGAGCAGGGCGCTCATCCGCTTGATCTCGCCCTGTTGCTCGTTGGTCACTTCGCTGGTGAATTCGTAGAGGACGGGGTCATAGGCGGAGCCGGGCTGGGCCAGCAATTGATCGACCATGGTCACAGCACCTTCGTGATGCGCTATCATCAGTTCCAGGAACATCCGGTCGAACGCCGCACCCTTGGCAGCGGCCAGTGCCTTCATCTGTTCGGGCGTCGCCATGCCGGCCATGCCCATGTGACCGCCCATGCCACCATGGTCCATGCCCTGATGCCCGGCATGCGGATTGGCGACCGGCTGGCGACGTTCGGTCAGCCACCCGCGCATGAACTTCATTTCGTCGGCCTGCGATGCCGTGATGCGCCCGCCGATGTCACGGATCGCCTTGGTGTTGGTTCGCCCGTCGATCAGCGCGACCATCTCGACCGCCTGGCCGTGGTGGACGATCATGTCCTGCATGAACTGGACGTCGGCCGCCGCATAGCGCGTGTCGGCGATCTGCGAGGCCTGTTGCGGGGTCAGCGCGCGCGGCGCTTCGCCCGGGGCGCCCGGCTGGACGATCGTCACATTCTGGGCGGACGCGATCGCGGGAAGCGCGGCAAGGCCGATCACGGTGGAGCAATGCAACATGAAACGCACAGGGGATTGACGGAAATTACGCAACGGCCTCATCCTTTGTCTCGATCGATTGTGTGTGAACGTAACGTCCTTCGCCCCGTCGTAAAGGCGTTTCGGCTCATGGCATTACGGTGTGGATCGACTGCGCATAAGAAAAGGGCCGGTGGGGTGTCCCACCGGCCCTGATCTTTTTTGGGTAACCTGATCGGTCTGGATCGGCGACGGCAAAGCCGCCGCCGTCGGTCGGATCGGTCGGTTTCCCGACCGTCCGCCGTCCGAACCGGCACTGGTGCAGTCGGTCGTCGCCGACTGCGTGCCGATTAGAAGTCCATACCGCCCATGCCGCCCATGCCGCCGCCGCCCATGGGCATGGCGGGCTTGTCTTCGGGAAGCTCGCTCACCGCCGCTTCGGTGGTGATGAGCAGACCCGCGACCGAGGCTGCGTTCTGAAGCGCGGTGCGAACGACCTTGGTCGGATCGATCACGCCTGCCGACACCAGGTTTTCATAGGTGTCGGTTGCCGCGTTGAAGCCGAACGACGTGTCGCTCTGGTCGAGCAGCTTGCCCGATACGACCGCGCCGTCATGGCCCGCATTCGCTGCGATCTGGCGAACCAGCGAGGTCAGCGCCTTGCGGACGATGTCCACGCCGCGCGTCTGGTCTTCGTTTTCGCCGTTGATGCCCTCAAGTGCCTTGGTCGCATAGAGGAGCGCGGTGCCGCCACCGGGGACGATGCCTTCTTCGACGGCTGCGCGGGTTGCGTGCAGGGCATCGTCGACGCGGTCCTTGCGTTCCTTCACTTCGACTTCCGAAGCGCCGCCGACCTTGATCACCGCGACGCCGCCTGCAAGCTTGGCCAGGCGTTCCTGGAGCTTCTCGCGGTCGTAATCGCTGGTGGTGACTTCGATCTGCTGACGGATCGCATCGGTGCGACCCTTGATCGCGTCATGCTCGCCCGCACCGTCGACAATCGTGGTGTTGTCCTTGTCGATCGACACGCGCTTGGCAGTGCCGAGCATACCGAGCGTCACGGTTTCCAGCTTGATGCCGAGGTCTTCCGAGATCACTTCGCCCTTGGTCAGGACGGCGATGTCTTCGAGCATCGCCTTGCGACGATCGCCAAAGCCCGGTGCCTTGACCGCTGCGACCTTCAGGCCGCCGCGGAGCTTGTTGACGACGAGCGTCGCGAGCGCTTCGCCTTCGATGTCTTCGGCGATGATCAGCAGCGGACGGCCCGACTGAACGACGGCTTCCAGGATCGGGAGCATCGCCTGCAGGTTCGACAGCTTCTTTTCGTGGATCAGGATGTACGGATCGTTGAGTTCGACCGCCATCTTTTCAGGATTGGTGATGAAGTAGGGCGACAGGTAACCACGGTCGAACTGCATGCCTTCGACGACGTCGAGTTCGAACTCGAGTCCCTTGGCTTCCTCGACGGTGATGACGCCTTCCTTGCCGACCTTTTCCATCGCTTCGGCAATCTTTTCGCCGACTTCCTTGTCGCCGTTTGCCGAAATGATGCCGACCTGAGCGATTTCGCTCGAGCCCGAGACGGGCTTCGAACGCGACTGGAGATCAGCAACGACCTTGGTCACCGCCAGATCGACACCGCGCTTCAGATCCATCGGGTTCATGCCCGCTGCAACCGACTTCATGCCTTCGCGAACGATGGCCTGAGCCAGCACGGTCGCGGTGGTGGTGCCGTCGCCTGCGATGTCGTTGGTCTTCGAAGCGACTTCGCGGACCATCTGCGCGCCCATATTCTCGAACTTGTCCTTCAGTTCGATTTCCTTGGCGACGGTGACGCCGTCCTTGGTGATGCGCGGTGCGCCGAACGACTTGTCGATGACGACGTTGCGACCCTTGGGGCCAAGCGTGACCTTGACCGCGTCGGCCAGGATGTCGACGCCCTTGAGGATGCGCTCACGCGCGTCGCGGCCGAATTTTACGTCTTTGGATGCCATGTGGCTAATTCCTCTATCTGTCCGTCATCCCGGCGAAGGCCGGGATATGGTGCGGCAGGCGTGCCGCTCGATTGGCTTGATACCCCAGCTTTCGCTGGGGTGACGGTAATGGGATTTACGCCTCGACGATGCCGAGGATGTCCGATTCCTTCATGATCAACAGGTCTTCGCCGTTGACCTTGACCTCGGTGCCCGACCATTTGCCGAACAGGATCTTGTCGCCCGCCTTGACGTCCAAAGGCGACACTTCGCCCTTGTCGTTCTTGGCGCCGGCACCTGCGGCGACGACTTCGCCTTCTTGCGGCTTTTCCTTGGCGGTGTCGGGGATGATGATCCCGCCAGCCGTCTTTTCTTCGGCTTCTACGCGGCGGACCAGTACGCGGTCGTGCAAGGGACGAAAGTTCATGATGCTCTCCCAGATGTCGAATGCTCTTGGCACTCACCCGAGGCGAGTGCCAGCAGGGCGCATATGTGGAGGAGGCCAACCACCGTCAAGCGGTGTAAGCGAGTCTTTTTCGACAAGGCGTGATGAGGACAGGCCGCACAACTGTATTGCCGCGATAACACAGATCGGCTAACCCGTTCATGAAGCACGTCGAGGGCAAACGACGCGCGACACGAAGGAGCATGACGTGAAGCTGGTCAAAGGCGCTTGGAAATTGCTGGTGGGGATCAAGGATGGGTTGGTCCTGATCTTCATGCTGTTGTTTTTCGGACTGATCTTCGCGGCGCTTTCGGCGCGTCCCAATACCACGATCAAGGACGGCGCGCTGGTTATCGCGCTCAACGGCACGCTGTCCGAACAGCCTGCCGAGGCCGACCCGTTCGCATCGCTCGCGGGCGGCGATGTGCCCCAGCAATACCGTGTCCGCGACGTCGTTCGCGCGCTCGACAAGGCTGCAACCGATACCCGCGTAAAAGCGGTAGTGCTCGATCTCGACCGGTTCATGGGCGGCTACCCCGCCGATGTCGCGGTGGTGGGCGAAGCGATCAAGCGGGTGCGCGATGCCGACAAGCCGGTGCTGGCCTATGCCACCGCCTATTCGGACAGCGCCTATACGCTGGCGGCCAATGCCAGCGAAATCTGGACCAATCCGTTCGGCGGCGTGCTGATCGCCGGGCCGGGCGGCAGCCAGCTTTATTACAAGGGGCTGATCGACCGGCTCGGCGTCAACGCGCATGTCTACCGCGTCGGCACCTACAAGGCGGCGGTCGAGCCCTTCACCCGCGAAGACCAGTCGCCCGAGGCACGCGAAGCCAATCAGGCGCTCTACGGTTCGATCTTCGAAACCTGGCGCACCAATGTCGCCGCCGCGCGGCCCAAGGCACAGGTCGGCCCCTATCTGACCCAGCCTGCGCAGGTGATCGCCGCGACCCAGGGCAACATTGCCCAGGCCAATCTGAACGCCGGGCTGATCGACCGGATCGGCGACCGTGTCGCGTTCGGAAAGCGCGTCGCGGAGATCGCGGGCGTCGAGCGCCGCAAGCCAGCGGGCAGTTTCAAGGAGATTGCGCTCAGCCGCTACATCGCCGCCAATCCGTTGCCGACCACCGGCGACAAGATCGGCGTGCTGACGGTCGCGGGCGAAATCGTCGACGGCAATGCGGGGCCGGGCGTGGCCGCGGGCGACACCATCGCCAACGCACTGCTTGAGGGCATGGCCAAGCATGAGTTGAAGGCGCTGGTCGTCCGCGTCGATTCACCCGGCGGATCGGTCACTGCGTCCGAGCGCATCCGTCAGGCGATCCTGGAGGCCAAGCGTCGCGGACTGCCCGTGGTCGTGTCGATGGGCGGGCTTGCTGCATCGGGTGGCTATTGGGTGTCGGCACCGGGCGACGTGATCTTTGCCGAACCCAACACCATCACTGGGTCGATCGGTATTTTCGGTTTGATCCCGACGTTCGAGGGCACGCTGGCCAAGATCGGGGTCACCACCGACGGCATCCAGACGACGCCGCTGTCGGGCCAGCCCGACATATTGGGCGGCACCAATGCAGAGGTCGATGCGATCCTCCAGGCCAATATCGAAAATGGCTATCGCCGCTTCGTCGGGCTGGTCGCGAACAGCCGCGGGCTTAGCCGCGAACGCGTCGATCAGATCGGCCAGGGTCGCGTCTGGGACGGCGGCACCGCGCGCCAGCTGGGGCTGGTCGACCGGCTGGGCGGCATCGACGATGCGATGGCGGAGGCCGCGCGCCGCGCCAACCTCGACCCCGCAACGGTCCGCGCGGTCTATCTCGAAAAGGAGCCGAGCGCGTTCGCCCAGTTCATCGCGTCGATGGCGTCGAGTGGCGAGGACGACGCGTCCGAACCCGCCGCCGACCTGTTCGCGAAGATGGGTGAAACGCGCCGGGCGACGTTCGCCCAGGCGGTGGGCGACATGCGCCGCTTGACGCGCGGCACGTCGGTTCAGGTCCGCTGCCTCGAATGCGGCGGGTTCGGTCCGGCACAGGCAAGCGCGGAAGATTACCGGATCATGGACGCGCTGATCGCCCGGTTCGCCCTATGAGGCAATGGCAGTGATCGGTATCCGCGCGGCGACGCCCGATGATGCGGCGCGCATCGCCGCGATCTATGCCCCGTTCGTGATCGGCGGGACGGTCTCGTTCGAGATCGACCCGCCGGACGCACGGGCGATGCGCGGACGGATGGCGGCGAGCGAAGGGCTCTATCCGTGGATGGTCGTTACCAATGGTGGCGAGGAGGGCGGTGTGGTCGGCTATGCCTATGCCACCAAGTTCCGCGACCGTCCGGCGTATAAATATGTGGTCGAAACCTCGATCTATGTCGCGGGCGACCAACAGCGTGGCGGGGTGGGGCGGCTGCTCTACGAAGCGCTGATCGACACGCTCCGTGCGCAGGGCTTCACCCAGGCGATCGGTGCGATCACGCTACCCAATGATGCGTCGATTTCGCTGCATGAATCGGTCGGGTTTCGGCGCGCGGGCGTGTACCGCGAAATCGGGTACAAACAGGGCCGCTGGATCGATGTCGGCTTTTGGCAGTGCGAACTGAACGACAGCAAGGTGCCGCCGGTCGAGCCCAAGCCGTTCAGCGCGGTTGGTGTGGTGCGGGGTTAAGCGTTACGCCCGCTCGAAACAAACGGAGTTAGAGAGTTGGCTCCTCCTCATCCCGCCGCCCGCGATAGGCGGGGAGCGCCAACCGGTAATGGATCGCGGTCCCGCGTAGCGCGAACCCCGCCACCGCCGCAATCGGCCCCGCATAGAGCGCTGCGACGCCCAGTTCGCGCAGCCCGATATAGCTGAACGCGGCCAGCGCCGCCGCCGTCACGTACAGTTCGGGCCGCATCAGGATTGACGGTTCGTTCGCCATCATGTCGCGGATGATCCCGCCTGCACACGCGGTGATGACGCCCATCATCGCGGCGGGCACGGGCGGGATGCCGTAGCTGTACGACTTGGCCGCGCCGAACACCGCATAAGCGGCGAGCCCGAACGCATCGAGCCAGTCGAACACCTTGTCCGACCACCAGCGTTCGGGCGTCATCCAGACAAGCAGCGCGGCGCCGAGACAGATCGCCGCGAAATTGCGATCCTGTACCCAGAACACCGGCGCATCGATGAGCAGGTCACGGATCGTGCCGCCGCCGACCCCCGTGACGAGCGCGAAGAACGCCGCGGTCACGAACGTCTGCTGCCGCCGCACCGCCGCCAGCGCGCCGGTGACGGCGAACACCCCGATCCCGAACCAGTCGAGCCAGGGAAGGAAGGGACCGAATTGCCAGGCGGGTTGCATGGGAGTGGGGATAGGCGAGGGTAGGGGCGGGGGAAAGGGGGGGTGATGAGCAGAGGAGAATTGCCTACCCGAGCTTCGGCTCGCATAATCGTGCAATGAAAAGTGGCTCTTCCAGCGTCGCCGTTATCGCCATGTCGATTTTGCTAGTGGCATGCGATCAGCCAGAGCCAGTTATGTCAGAGCAGGAGATAGCGGAATTCCGGAAAGAATTGCCCGGCATCACTGAAAAATGCCTGGATATCATTCGAATGGGCGGCATCGACGCGGTGCCTATTGAAACCGATAAGTGCTTTCAGATGATGCCTTCTCGCCGCTGGGTTGGATTGTGGCATGATGAATTCGAAGAACAGCGTTTTTGCCCTTCGCCCGCGAATGAGTGCTCTTTCGACACGCCCGGCGAACGGGTTTGGATCACTTTCAATCGAGATGTGGCAGCCCCAACAAGCACTCGCGCGGGTGCGGTATATGCGGTGGAGTTTATCGGGCGCCGCACGTTGCGACCGGGACACCACGGTCACCTTGGCGTTTTCGACCACGCGATGATTGTGGATGATGTGATTTCGCTGAAGCGTCAAGAATAGACCGACATCGAAAATCGGATCATAACCTGTCTTGCCCGACACGGGCCAAGCCCGTGTCGTCGGTCGGCGCAGTAGCGCCGCTGGCCGGTCTGAGCCTCGATCGCTCGGGATTAGCGTTCGCTAATCCCGTCGCCGGCTCAGACGTGGATCGGCTTGCCCCGGACCGCCATCGCCGCTTCCTTGATCGCCTCGCTGTGCGTCGGATGCGCGTGGCAGGTATAGGCGATGTCTTCGCTCGTCGCGCCGAATTCCATCGCCTGGGTCGCCTGCGCGATCATCGTGCCTGCGACCGATGCGATCGCCCACACGCCCAGCACGCGGTCGGTTTTCGCGTCGGAGATGATCTTCACGAAGCCGCCATCCTCGTGATTGGTCTTGGCGCGGCTGTTGCCCGCCATCGGGAACTTGCCGACATTGATTTCGCCGCGCTCCTTGGCGGCTTCTTCGGTCAGTCCGACGCCCGCGATTTCGGGGAAGGTATAGACGACCGACGGGATCAGGTCGTGGTTCACGATGCCGGTTTGCCCGGCGATATTTTCGGCGACCGCGATGCCTTCGTCCTCGGCCTTGTGCGCAAGCATCGGGCCGGGAACCACGTCGCCGATCGCCCAGATGCCGTCGACCGAGGTCGCGAAATCATGATCGGTTTCGATCTGGCCACGGTCGTTGGTCTTCAGCCCCGCCTTGTCGAGCGCCAGCCCGTCGGTGTTCGGACGCCGACCGATCGAGACGAGGACATTGTCCGCCTCGATCGTCTGCGCTTCGCCGCCCTTGGCGGGTTCCAGCGTGATGGTCGCCTTGTCGCCGCTGACCGCGACGCCGGTAACCTTCATGCCGGTCTTGAATTCGATGCCCTGCTTTTTGAAGATCTTGGCCGCTTCCTTGCGGACGTCGCCGTCGAAGCCGGGGAGGATCTGGTCGAGATACTCGACCACGGTCACCTTCGCGCCAAGCCGCCGCCAGATGCTGCCCATCTCAAGCCCGATCACGCCGCCGCCGATGACGACGAGATGTTCGGGCACCTTTGGCAGCTCGAGCGCGCCGGTCGAATCGACGACGACCTTCTGGTCGATCTCGACGCTCGGTAGTGGGGTCACCGACGAACCGGTGGCGATGACGATGTCCTTGGCGGTGACCGTGCGGTCGCCGACTTGAACCGTCGTCGCATCGACGAACGCCGCGCGGCCCTTCAGCCATTCGACCTTGTTCTTCTTGAACAGGAATTCGATGCCGCCGGTCAGTCCCTTGACCGCGTCGAGCCGCTGCGCATGCATCGCGTCCAGATCGAGTTCGGGCGTGACCTTGATCCCCATCTTGGCCATCGCGCCGTTCGCGGCTGCATCGAAATATTCCGACGCGTGGAGCATGGCCTTGGACGGAATGCAGCCAACGTTGAGGCAGGTGCCACCCAGCGTTTCGCGGCTTTCGGCGCACGCGACGTTGAGACCCAGTTGAGCCGCGCGGATCGCCGCGACATAGCCGCCGGGGCCTGCACCGATTACCAGAACGTCGAAGTCGTAGTCAGCCATCTTACTCTCTCCCAGGCGGGATATTCTACCCGATCCGTTCGTGCTGAGTAGGGGCTGAGCTTGTCGAAGACCCGTATCGAAGCATCCTTCGATACGCCATTTCGGCTTCGCTCAATGGCTACTCAGGACAAACGGTTACTGTCAGCTCAAAGGTCGATCAAAATTCGCGTCGGGTCTTCGATCGCATTCTTCAGCGCGACCAGGAAGGTCACCGCTTCGCGACCGTCGATCAGGCGGTGGTCGTAGCTGAGCGCCAGATACATCATCGGACGGATCACGATCTGACCATCGCGCACGACCGCGCGATCCTCGATGCGGTGAAGGCCCAGCACTGCCGACTGCGGTGGGTTGATGATCGGGGTCGACATCAGCGAGCCGAACACGCCGCCGTTCGAAATGGTGAAGGTGCCGCCCTTCATCTCGTCCATCTTCAGCGTGCCGTCCTTGGCGCGCTTGCCGAAATCGCCGATCGTCTTTTCGACCTCTGCTACCGACAATTTGTCGGCGTTGCGGATGACGGGGACGACCAGGCCTTGCGGCGCGCTGACCGCGACGGAGATGTCGGCATAGTCGTGATAGACGATTTCGTCGCGGTCGATCTGCGCGTTGACGGACGGAATGTCCTTCAACGCCATCGTCGCGGCCTTCACGAAAAAGCCCATGAAGCCGAGGCGCACGCCATGCTTCTTTTCGAACAAGTCCTTGTACTTGGTCCGCGCTTCGATGACCGCGGTCATGTCGACATCGTTGAATGTGGTGAGCAGCGCGGCCGTGTCCTGCGCTTCCTTCAGGCGACGCGCGATCGTCTGGCGCAGGCGCGTCATGCGGACGCGCTCCTCGCTGCGACCATCGCCGGTCGCAGCGGCGGCAGGTGCGGCGCTGGGGGCCGGGGCGGGCGCGGGTGCGCTCGATTTGGTCGAGGCGGCGGCGACGACATCCTCGCGCGTGATGCGGCCATCCTTGCCCGAACCCTTGATCGTCGCCGGATCGACGCCGTGCTCGAGGATCGCGCGGCGAACCGACGGCGACAGCGCGGCGGGTTCGTTGCTGCTGCCCGAGTCGGCGGGTTGAGCCGGGGCCTGTTGTGCCGTGTCGGCGGGCTTTTCTGCTTCGGCGGGTGCAGCGGCGGGAGCAGGCGCTGGCGAAGCGGTGGCACCATCCCCTTCCTCGATCGTCGCGATCATCGCGCCGACCGACACCGTGTCGCCCGGCTGGACCGCGTGCGCGCCCATCACGCCCGCAACGGGCGAGGGGACTTCGACCGCAACCTTGTCGGTCTCGAGGCTCGCGATCGGCTCGTCGGCCGCGACCGCGTCGCCCGGCTGCTTGAGCCATTCGCCCAGCGTCGCTTCGGTGATCGATTCGCCCAATACGGGGACTTTGACTTCGGTTGCCATTATTGTGCTCCTGTCAGGCTGACGTCTTGCCTGCGGTCTTATTGTCTTCGGTATGGCGCGCGCGGCGGATTTCCTCGCGCACATTATGGCCCAGCGCATCGGCGATCAGCGCGCCCTGTTCGGCCTGGTGGCGCTTCATCAGGCCGGTCGCGGGCGACGCGGACGCCGCGCGGCCCGCATAGCGCGCGCGCTTCACCGCGCCGCCCGCGTCGGTCAGCGATTCCTCGATCAGTGGCTCGACGAAGAACCACGCGCCGTTATTCTTCGGCTCTTCCTGAGCCCATACCACTTCCTCGAGGTTGGGCATGCGCTTCAGACGCACGGTCAACGGATCGCCGGGGAAGGGATAAAGCTGTTCGAGGCGGACGATCTGGGTATGCCGGTCGCCCGCCGCATTGCGCGCTTCGATCAGGTCGTACGCGACTTTGCCCGAACACAGCACCAGCCGCTTCGTGTCGGCGTCGGCGGCACCATTGGTGTCCGACAGGATGCGCATGAAATGGCTGTCGCCCGTGAAATCCGCCGCCTTCGACACCGCCATCTTGTGCCGCAGCAGCGATTTGGGCGTCATTACCACCAGGGGTTTGCGGAAATTGCGGTGCATCTGGCGGCGCAACAGGTGGAAGAAATTGGCGGGCGTGGTGCAGTTGGCGACCTGCATATTGTCCTGCGCGCACAATTGCAGCATCCGTTCGGGCCGCGCAGAGCTATGCTCTGGCCCTTGCCCCTCATATCCGTGGGGCAGCAGCATGACGAGGCCGTTGGCGCGCAGCCATTTGGCTTCGCCGCTGGCGATGAACTGGTCGATCATGATCTGCGCGCCGTTGACGAAATCGCCGAACTGCGCTTCCCACAATATCAGCGCCTTGGGGTCGGCGAGGGCATAGCCATATTCGAACCCGAGCACGCCATATTCGCTCAGGGGCGAATCGAGCACCTCGAACCGGCCATGCGGGATTTCATTGAGCGGCACATATTTGCGCTCGCTTTCCTGATCGACCCAGACCGCGTGGCGCTGGCTGAACGTACCGCGACCCGAATCCTGCCCCGACAAACGGACGCCGTACCCTTCGGACAGCAGCGAACCAAAGGCGAGTGCCTCCCCGGTCGCCCAGTCGAAATTCTCGCCCGTTTCAAACATCGCCCGCTTGGCGTCGATCACCCGGCCCAGAGTCTTGTGGATGTTCAGGTCGTCGGGAACCGTCGTCAGCGTGCGACCGAGCGAATCGAACAGCTTGCGTTCGATCCCGGTTTCCATGTTGCGGCGCGCGGTTTCGTCTTCCATCGGCGCCGACAGCCCTGACCAGCGCCCGGCGAACCAGTCCGCTTTGTTCGCCTTGTAGCTTTCGGCTGCCTTGAAATCGGCCTCCAGAGTCTCGTTGAACGCTTTTTCGTGCGCGGCGACAAAGCTGTCGTCGATCACACCCTTCTCGACGAGAGTCTTGCCATAGACCGCGCTGACCGGCGGATGCTGACGGATCGCCTTGTACATCAGCGGCTGGGTGAAGCTCGGTTCGTCGCCTTCGTTATGGCCGAAGCGGCGGTAACACCACATGTCGATGACGATGTCGCGGTGGAATTTCTGGCGGAATTCGATCGCCATCTTGCAGGCAAAGGTCACCGCTTCGGGATCGTCGCCATTGACGTGCAGGATCGGCGCCTGAACCCCCTTTGCCACGTCCGACGGATAGGGCGAGGAGCGCGCGAATTGGGGCGAGGTGGTGAAGCCGACCTGGTTGTTGATGACGAAATGGATGCAGCCGCCGGTATTATAGCCGCGGATGCCCGAGAAGCCGAGGCATTCCCACACGATGCCTTGTCCTGCGAACGCAGCGTCGCCGTGGATCAGCACGGGCAGCGCCTGATCGTGATCCTTCAAATCGTCGCGGAACGTCTGGATCGCGCGGACCTTGCCGAGCACCACCGGGTTGACGGCTTCAAGGTGCGAGGGGTTGGCGACCAGCGACATGTGGACGTTGACGCCGTCGAACTCACGGTCGGTACTGGTGCCGAGATGATATTTGACGTCGCCCGACCCTCCGATATCGTCCGGGTTGGCAGAGCCGCCCGCGAATTCGTGGAAGATGACCTTGAACGGTTTGGCCATCACGTTTGCCAGCACGTTCAGGCGACCGCGATGCGCCATGCCGTACACGATCTCTCGCACGCCCATCGCGCCGCCATATTTAATGACGGCTTCGAGCGCGGGGATCATCGCTTCGCCGCCGTCCAGGCCGAACCGCTTGGTACCGACGAATTTCTTGCCGAGGAATTTTTCCCACTGCTCGGCTTCGATGACCTTGTTCAGGATCGCCTTCTTGCCCTCGGGCGTGAAGTCGATGGCCTTGTCTTGCCCCTCGATCCGGTCCTGCAGGAACCGCCGCTCATCGACATCGGCGATGTGCATATATTCCAGGCCGACATTGCCGCAGTAATTCTTGCGCAGGATGTTGACGAGCTCGCGTATCGTCGCGGTCTGGAGGCCCATCGCGCCGCCCAGATAGACCGGGCGGTCGATATCGCTGTCGGGAAAGCCGTGATATTCGGTCTTCAGATCCTCTGGCATCTCCCGCTTGGACAGGCCCAGCGGATCGAGATTGGCCGCCAGATGCCCACGCACACGGTAGGTGCGGATCAGCATCATCGCGCGGATCGAATCGCCCGCTGCCTTGGCGATGTCATCGGTTGATGGGGCAGGGGCCGTCGCCTTCGCCGGAGCGCCGGGCTTCGCAGGCTTGGGCGCGGGCTCCATCTGGGTTGGGTCGAGTGCGGCGGTCAGCGCATCGGTATCGGTCAGCGGCCAGTGCTTGTTCGCCCAGCTCGGACCGGTGACCGCGCCCTCCAGCCCGTCGAACCACTCGCGCCAACCCGCCTCGACCGAGGACGGATCGGCCTTGTAGCGTGCGTACAGCGTCTCGACGAAGGCGGGGCTCACCCCGCCTGCGATCTCGGCAAAATCCTGGCCTTCGTAACCCATCTGACTACTCCGTCATCCCCGTGACGGGTCCCATCAAAGTATTACTTTGATGGGCGCCCGCAAGCTGGGATATCAAGCCGCATAATGCCCCAGCGTTGACCTTTCGGTCGCCCTTTCGGGTCGCTGGGGCGACGGCTTGTTAGGGCTTTTAACCCTTCAACACGCTCACCAGCGTCTCGCCCAACAGGCTCGGCGATTCCGACACCTTGATGCCTGCCGCTTCCATCGCCGCGATCTTGCTTTCCGCATCGCCCTTGCCGCCAGAAACGATCGCGCCGGCATGGCCCATGCGGCGACCCGGAGGCGCGGTGCGGCCTGCGATGAAGCCGGCCATCGGCTTCTTGCGACCGCGCTTGGCTTCGTCGATCAGGAACTGTGCAGCCTGTTCCTCGGCGTCGCCGCCGATTTCGCCGATCATGATGATCGATTCGGTTGCGTCGTCGGCCAGGAACAGTTCAAGCACGTCGATGAAGTTGGTGCCGTTGACCGGATCGCCGCCGATGCCGACCGCCGTCGTCTGACCCAGGCCCGCATTCGTGGTCTGGAACACCGCCTCATAGGTCAAAGTGCCTGAACGCGACACGACGCCGACCGAACCCTTGGAAAAGATCGATCCCGGCATGATGCCGATCTTGCACTCGCCGGGCGTTAGCACGCCGGGGCAGTTCGGCCCGATCAGCCGCGACTTCGAACCCGAAAGCGCGCGCTTCACCTTGACCATGTCGAGCACCGGAATGCCTTCGGTGATGCAGACGATCAGCGGGATTTCCGCGTCGATCGCTTCCAGGATCGAGTCCGCGGCGAAGGGCGGCGGCACATAGATCACCGACGCATCCGCGCCAGTCTTCGACTTGGCTTCGGCAACGGTATTGTACACCGGCAGGCTAAGATGCGTCGTCCCGCCCTTGCCCGGCGTGACGCCGCCGACCATCTGCGTGCCGTAATCGAGCGCCGCCTGAGTGTGGAAGCTGCCGGTTTCACCCGTCATCCCCTGGGTGATGACCTTGGTGTTCTTGTTGACGAGAATGCTCATCCGTTATTCGCTCCATCGTACCCCGGCGAAAGCCGGGGTCCAGTTGGGGAGGCGATCATGGTCTTGCGATACGATCGAAAAGGTCGTCCCATTCCGGGTTCGGCCCTTCGATTTCCCGCAGTCTCCAGCCTCGCTTCCATTCCTTCATTTGCCGTTCGCGGGTGCGGGCGGCCTCGAGATCGTTATGCACCTCGTACCAGACGAGGCGGTGGCAGTTCCGTTCCTTGGTGAAGCCATCGACTACCGCGTTGCGATGCTCCCAGATGCGCTTCACCAGATTGGTCGTCGAGCCGATGTAGGTCGTGCCGTTGCGTCCGCTTGCGACGAGATAGACATAAGCGGTGCGATCCATCGACGGCCTATCCCAACTGGACCCCGGCCTTCGCCGGGGTACAAGCAGTTATGCCAGCGAGTTGTCGATGTCCTTGCAGGCCTTGACCAGTTCCTTGACCGCGTCGACCGAGGTTTTGAAATTCGCGCTTGCTGCGTCGTTCAGCTCGATTTCGACGATGCGCTCGACGCCTTGTGCGCCGATCACGATCGGGACGCCGACATAGAGGTCATCGACGCCGTACTGGCCGGTCAGATGCGCCGCGCAGGGCAACAGGCGCTTCTTGTCCTTGAGATAGCTCTCGGCCATCGCGATTGCGCTGGTCGCGGGTGCGTAGAAGGCCGAACCGGTCTTGAGCAGTCCGACGATTTCGCCGCCGCCCGAACGGGTGCGCTGGACGATCGCGTCGATGCGCTCCTGCGTCGACCAGCCCATCTTGATCAGGTCGGGTACCGGGATGCCCGCAACGGTCGAATATTCGATCACCGGGACCATCGTGTCGCCGTGGCCGCCGAGCACGAAGGCCGTCACGTCCTGCACCGAAACGTCGAATTCCTCGGCCAGGAAATGCTGGAAACGCGCGCTGTCGAGCACACCCGCCATGCCGACCACCTTCTGGTGGGGCAGGCCGGAGAATTCGCGCAGCGCCCAAACCATCGCGTCGAGCGGATTGGTGATGCAGATCACGAAGGCGTCGGGCGCATGCTGCGCAATGCCTTCGCCGACCGCCTTCATGACGTTGAGATTGGTCTTGAGCAGGTCGTCGCGGCTCATGCCTGGCTTGCGCGGGATGCCGGCGGTGACGATGCACACGTCCGCGCGCGCAATATCTTTGTAGGAGTTCGCGCCCTTCAGCTCGACGTCGAAGCCTTCGACCGGACCCGATTGCGCCAGATCGAGCGCCTTGCCCTGCGGGATGCCCTCGGCGATGTCGAACAGGACGATGTCGCCTAGTTCGCGAATGGCGGCGAGGTGGGCGAGCGTGCCGCCGATCATCCCGGAACCGATAAGGGCAATCTTCTTGCGGGCCATCATGTCTCCTCAACTGCGCAATTCGTGCGCGCACAAGAGCGGCATTGCCGGGCGCGGCCACCGCGTTCGGGCCGCGACTTAAGCGTTTTCGCGTCCGGAGACAACCGTAGAAGGGGAGGGGTTAAACTTTATCTTTGCAACTAATTCGCAAGTGCGTTTAGGGTTGGTCAGATCGCCCCGTGTCCCTTCGCCAGATAGCCTTCGGAGCGCATTTCGTTCAACCGGCTTACGGTCCGTTGAAATTCGAAGCGGCCGTCGCCTGCTTCGTACAGCGTCTCCGGTGGGGCGTCGGCAGCCGCCAGCAATTTGACTTTATGTTCGTACAGTGCGTCGATCAGCGTCACGAACCGCGCGGCTTCGTTTCGGTTTTCGGGGCCTAGCTTGGGGATGCCGACGAGGATGACGGTGTGGAACCGCCTCGCGATGGCAAGGTAATCCGGCGCGCCCCGCGCCTCTCCGCACAATTTCTTGAAGCTGAACACCGCCACGCCCTTCAGCGCCTTTGGCACGGTGAGCGTACGTGCCTTGCCAACTTCCAGTTCCAATGATGGGACGTGCGCGCGGTCTTCGGGCGGATAATCGGTCAGGCGGAAGAAGGCGGCGGACAGCTCGGCAGTCGCCTCCGGTCCATTGGGTACGAGCCAGGTGTCCATCCGCCCCAGCCGATCGAGCCGGTAATCGACCGGGCCGTTCAGCGCGAGCACGTCCATCTTTTCGGCCAACAGATCGATGAACGGCAGGAACAGCGCGCGGTTCAATCCGTCCTTATAGAGATCGACCGGCGGCCGGTTCGATGTCGCGACGATCGTCACGCCGCGGTCGAACAGTTCGGCGAACAGGCGCGACAGGATTGCCGCATCGGCCATGTTATTGACGACGAGTTCGTCGAACGCGAGCAGCCGTGCATCCTCGACCATTGCCTCGGCGACCGGGGGGATCGGGTTGCCGACTTCCTTCGACCGCTCCTCGGCGATGCGTTGATGCACCTCGAGCATGAAGGCGTGGAAATGGACCCGCCGTTTTCGGCGGACCTGAACTTGGTCGTAGAACAGATCCATCAGCATCGATTTGCCGCGCCCGACATCGCCCCACAGATACAGGCCGCGTGGTACGTCGGGTGCCTTGCCGAGCATCCGCCACAGGACCGAACCACGCTTGGGCGTCGCCTCCAGTTGAGCGGCGAGTTGATCAAGGCGGGTGGCGGCCGCCATTTGCTCGGGGTCGGGACGCAGTTCGCCGGCGGCGACCAGCGCGTCGTAGGTGGTGGCGATACTACTCATCGGATCCGCGCGAGCGGTATCGAGGTCATGGCCTGGAAGGTTTCCGCACGGTCGCGGTGAAGCTCGCGATCACCGTCTCGTTCTGCTTCACCAGTCCGCGCATGAAGAGGAACCGGCCGGTCTCGCGGAGCAGCTCGACATGGGCCTCAATCGGCGCATCGAACCGCGCACCGGCGATGAACTGGGTGGACAGGTCGAGCGTCTGCGCGCCGCCCGCGACCAGCACGCCCAATCCGCGCGCGGCACCGAACAACGCGACGTCGATGAATCCCAATATCGCACCGCCATGGACGTTGTCGGCCAGGTTCGAATGAATGCGCTGCGGGACCATTCGCACTCGCGCGATGCCGCCCTCCACCTTGACGTGCAGCGGCCCAAGGAATTCATTGAACCGCGTTTCGTCCGCAAATTGCCAGCGGTTCCAGCCGGGGAGGTCGGGATCCGCGGCGAAGCGAAACCGCTTGGGCGTGCTGTCGTCGCTCAACGCCTTGCCGCTCAACCCTGGCGCTCGACCATCATCTTCTTGGTCTCGGCGATTGCCTTGGCCGGGTTCAGGCCCTTGGGGCATGCGTTCGCACAGTTCATGATCGTGTGGCAGCGATAGAGGCGAAAGGGATCCTCCAGCTCGTCAAGCCGCTCGCCGGTATGTTCGTCACGGCTGTCGGCGAGCCAGCGATACGCCTGGAGCAGGATCGCGGGGCCGAGAAACTTGTCGCTGTTCCACCAATAGCTGGGGCACGAGGTCGAGCAGCAGGCGCACAGAATGCATTCGTAGAGACCGTCGAGCTTGGCGCGATCCTCGGGCGATTGCAGCCGTTCCTTGCCCGACGGGGTCGGCGTCTCGGTCTTCAGCCAGGGCTGGATCGACGAATATTGCGCGTAGAAATGGGTGAAGTCGGGGACCAGATCCTTGACCACCGCCATGTGCGGCAGCGGGGTCACCTGAACCTCGCCCGAGATATCCTCGATCGCGGTGGTGCAGGCCAGACCGTTCTTGCCGCCCATGTTCATCGAGCACGATCCGCAAATCCCTTCGCGGCACGAGCGGCGAAAGGTCAGCGAGGGGTCGACGTCCGATTTGATCTTGATGAGCGCGTCGAGCACCATCGGCCCGCAATCGTCGAGATCGACCTCGAAATTGTCGTAGCGAGGGTTCTCGCCGGTATCGGGATCGTAGCGATAGATTTTGAACTTCTTCACCCGCTTGGCGTCGGCGGGGGCGGCATGCGCCTTGCCCTTCTTGATGACGCTGTTCTTCGGCAGGGTGAATTCGGCCATTTTTTGGGTTCCGTCCTTCGTCGTACAGCCGATTTGGCGCGATTCCGCTGCCAGTCAAGCTTTGCAAAGGCCAGTTACACGGTTGGCCGGTCGTCGCAAGCGTGCGGGTGTCAAATTACGTCCAGCACCAACCCCAGATCTCGGGCTTCCTCGGCATCGATATACCAGTTTTCCGGCGCGCGGCGGCGAACCTCGTCCAAGTCGATGCGGGTTCCCTCGACCAGCTTGGCGAACCCTTCTTCCTCGATCTTGATGGAATGTTCGATCTCGTGAAGCGTCGCTTTGAGGGTGGCGGTTAGGGTTTTGAGCGGCCCCGACAAGTTGATCGTCTTCGTCATCTGACGCTCGTGAATCATGATGCGCGTCCCGCGCGTCAGGAAGCGTTTGTCGGCGGGGAA
Source organism: Sphingomonas sp. AX6 (assembly GCF_902506605.1). GTDB lineage: Bacteria > Pseudomonadota > Alphaproteobacteria > Sphingomonadales > Sphingomonadaceae > Sphingomonas. Next base: position 1,700,833 of record NZ_LR733979.1, on the reverse strand, counting down.
ATTGGCCATGAAGGTCGCGGCGGCAGAATAGATGACGGCCTTGCCCAAGAACAAAATCTCGCGCCCGTCATATTCGGCGAGCAATCGCACCTCGTCACCCATCAGCCGTGCGACTTCCGGATCGCCACCCAACGACGAGAGGGTCAGAACCAGCGTTCCTTCCTCAGGTGCATCGCGAAGCTGATCGCGAAAACTCTGGTACATCGCGTAATCGACCGTTCCCGACAGGACGACATGCGGGTTGGCGAGCAAGGGATAGGCGCGTGGATCGGTGCTGTCGCTGTCGGTTGGGTTGGAATCGCCTCGCATCGGTTTGGCCGGTCCTTCTCGCGACGAGCCGCGAGTAGGATCGGGAATCGGGCGGTTGGGCGGGGCGATCGGCAGGCTGTCGGTCATGAAAGGCTAACCCTTGTTAAGCGCGCGAGGTTCCGCGCTAGGATGGCGATTATGTGGAGGTCGGGACAAGCCCGATCTTTCTTTTCTTCACCATGGACCCCGCGGTATCCGGCTTCGTTCGGGGGCGATGAAACTCAGCATCCACACCCGGCTCGATTACAAGTTCGACCAGCCGACCGACGTCCTGCTTCAGGTTGAGGCGGCGATGATCCCCGAACAGCGGGTCGAATCGGCGCATATCGATCTATCGGTCAATCAGTCGTTCGCGCGCGTGGCGGGGCATGACCAGATCGGCGACCGTATCTGGCTGCGCGTCGCCGACCGTCTGACGGTGGATTACCAGGCAACAGTCGAGGTGTGCCGCGTGCTGGCCGACCTGACCGATCTGGCGCGGGTCGAGCCGCATCTGCTGCCCGGCGAGACGATCGAATATCTGATGCCGTCGCGCTACTGCCCCAGCGATTTCTTCGAAAGCTTCGTCGAAACCGAATTCGCCGGGTTGGAAGGCGGGCACCGGGTAGAGGCAATCCGCCAATTCGTTGCCGACAACATCGCCTATGTCTCTGGCTCCAGCACCGGGTCCACCACCGCGCTCGAAACCTTCGTTCAGCGCAAAGGCGTGTGCCGCGATTTCGCGCATGTCGTGGTGACGCTGACCCGCGCGTGCGGCATCCCCGCGCGCATTGCCAGCGTTTATGCGCCCGACGTGACCCCGCAGGATTTCCATGCGGTGGCCGAAGTGTTCCTGGGCGGGCAGTGGAACCTCGTCGATGCAACCGGCATGGCCAGTCCCGATACCATCGCCAAGATCGGCGTAGGGCGCGACGCCGCGGACGTCGCGTTCATGACCGCTTACGGCACGTCGGAATTCGTCAACCAGCAAGTGTGGGTCGAGCGGGTCTAACGACGCCCCCGCCCGTTTGTTTCGAGCGAAGTCGAGAAACCCGACCGAAGCGCCAAGATCACGTTTCTCAACTTTGCTCGAAACAAACGGAGGGGTAGGTGAGCAACAGGGTTTCGATCCGAAACCGACTTCCTATCTTTAGATCATGACAGCATATTCCCTGCTCGACTTGGTTCCCGTCCTCGAAGGATCGGACGTCCCCGACGCAATGGCGCGCGCCGCCGATCTTGCCGCCCATGCGGAAAGCTTGGGCTACACCCGCTACTGGATGGCCGAACATCACGGGATGGAGGGGATTGCGAGTGCCGCAACCGCTGTCGTGATCGGCCATGTCGCAGGCAGGACGTCGACGATCCGCGTCGGGGCGGGCGGAATCATGCTGCCCAACCACGCACCACTGACGATCGCCGAACAGTTCGGAACGCTGGACGCGCTCTATCCGGGACGGATCGACTTGGGGCTGGGTCGCGCCCCCGGATCGGATCAACGCGTGGCGCAGGCGATGCGCCGTAATCTCGACACCGATCCCAACGCCTTCCCGCGCGACGTGATGGAGTTGCAGAGCTATTTTGCGGATGACGGCCAGACCGGCATCCGCGCCACACCGGGGGCAGGGGCGAATGTGCCGCTCTACATTCTGGGTTCCAGCACGTTCGGCGCGCAACTCGCGGCGGCGCTCGGCCTGCCTTATGCCTTCGCCTCACATTTTGCGCCACAGATGCTCGACGATGCGCTGGCCATCTACCGTCGCGACTTCCGTCCCAGCGCGGCGCTCGACAAGCCCTATGCGATGGCCGGGTTCAACGTCTTCGCCGCCGACACCGACGAGCAGGGCGAGCTGCTCGCCACGTCGATGCAGCAAAGCTTCGTCGCGCTGCGCACCGGCCAGCCCGGCAAGATGAAGCCACCCATTCGCGGTTATCTCGATACGCTACCTGCGCAGGCGCGGATGATGCTCGACGGCGTCCTGTCCTGTTCCGCGATCGGTGGCCCTGCCAAGGTGAGGGAAGGTCTTTCGCGCTTCATCGATCGTACCGGTGTCGATGAAATCGTCCTCGTCAGTTCGATCTATGACCATGACGCCCGCAAGCGCAGTCTGACGATCGCGGCGGAAGCGATGGCAGACCGACCCGTCTAACCGCTGGCTCGCGCCAGTGTGACGAAGCTGTAGGCCGGCCGGACGCCCTCCGCCGCATGATCCTCTCGCGCCACTTCGCGCCATTCGGCCCCAAATTCGGGAACGGTCGCATCGCCGTCCGGGGTGAGGTCGATCTCGGTCAGCTCGATCCGGTCGGCGCGGTCCAGAAAGAGCAAAAAGATTTCCGCTCCGCCGATGACTGCGATCTCGCCGTTACCGGCCAGCGCGAGTGCGTCATCGGGGGTGTGCGCGACTTCGGCACCCGGCGCAGACCAGTCGCGGTCGCGGGTAAGGACGATGTGGCGGCGGCCGGGCAGGGGACTGGGAAAGCTGTCGAAGGTCCTGCGACCCATCATCATCGGCTTGCCCATCGTCAGTGCCTTGAACCGTTTGAGATCGGCGGGCAGATGCCAGGGAAGTTTGCCGTCGACGCCGATCACGCCGTTGCGCGCGCGGGCGAGGACGAAGACGATCATATCGCGACCGGCGCCTTGATATGCGCCTGCGCGACATAGTCGGTCAGTGCGAAATCTTCATAGTCATAGGCGTCGATGGACAACGGCTTGCGCTTGATAACGAGCCGCGGGAGCGGTCCCGGTTCGCGCGCCAACTGAGTCTGCGCCTGTTCCAGATGGTTCTCGTACAGGTGGCAGTCGCCGCCGGTCCAGATGAAGTCGCCGACTTCCAGCCCAGCCTGCTGCGCAAGCATATGCGTCAGCAGCGCATAGCTGGCGATGTTGAACGGCACGCCGAGAAAAATGTCCGCCGAGCGCTGATAGAGTTGCAACGACAGTTTGCCATTCGCGACATGCGTCTGGAACAGGCAATGGCACGGAGAGAGCGCCATGGCGTGGAGTTCGCCGGGGTTCCACGCGGTGACGATCTGGCGCCGCGAGGCGGGCTGGCTGCGGATTGTCTCCAGCAAGTCGGCGATCTGATCGATATGGCGGCCGTCGGCGGTTTCCCAAGCACGCCATTGCTTGCCGTAAACCGGCCCGAGATCGCCATTTTCGTCGGCCCATTCGTCCCAGATGCTGACCTTGCGGTCGCGCAGCCAGCCGACATTGGTGTCGCCGCGCAGGAACCACAGCAATTCGACGATGATCGACCTGAGGTGCAATTTCTTGGTGGTCAGCACCGGGAAGCCCTTCGACAGGTCGAAACGCATCTGCGCCCCGAACACGCTGCGCGTGCCGACGCCGGTCCGGTCATGCTGGATCGCGCCGTCGTCGAGCGCACGCTGCATCAGGTCGAGATATTGCCGCATGGGTGACGGCGTAGCGCGTGCGCGGCGGGTCGCCAAGCGGGTGCAATGCATCCGATGTGGATGTTTTTGCCGCCAAAGCCGACCAGTCTGGGGATCGACGGGGCGGTCGTTAGCCGAAAAACTCTTGCCTTATCATGGGGGTGACCGCAGCCTTTGCGATGGACGCAGCCGCTTTGTCGGCCAATCTGCCCATGCCGCTGGGCGACGCGCTGGCGGATGCGCCGCACGAAATTGCCGCCTTCGCCTATCTATCGCGCACCGGAACGCTGCTCGGTACGCGAACGATCGGATCATCGCTGCCCGATCTGGTCGCGCTGCCGATTCGGCAAATCGTGCGTCATGCGATCCTGCTCGACGCCGACCGGCTGGTGATGGCGCATAATCACCCCAGCGGGATCGCGGCACCGTCGCGCGCCGACATCGACACGACGCGGCGACTGTCGCGGGCACTGGCGATGTTCGACGTGCGGCTGGTCGATCACTGGATCGTCACCCGCGACCGGTGGGTCAGCCTACGCGCGCTCGGTCTGATGTAAGGCGCGCGTCGCGGCCGGGTTGTTCGCGCTCCAGCCGTTCGGCATTGGGCGTGTAGCGGCACGACGCGATATCGGACGGCTCGGGCCGCGGACCTACCGCACGGAAAACCGCCATATAGCCACCCGCCGAGGGCATCGATTGGGTCGAGACGAGCCGATACCCGACCGCCGCGAATTCGCATTCGAGCAGATCGGGCGGCGTCCCGTGATTCTGGGTCAGCCGGTCGGCGTCGACGACGATGACTTCGCCGTTCGGGCGCAGAGACGGGCGCATCCGCCACAGGAATTCATAGGGTTCGGCGATCTCGTGGTACATATGGACCATGAACACACGGTCGAAGCTCGCCTCGGGCAGGCGCGGGTCTTCGGGTACGCCCAGGCGCACGCTGACATTGTCGAGCCGTTCGCGCGCCACGCGCTGGGCGAGCGTATCGCGGACTTCGGGAATGATGTCCTGCGCCAGCACGCGGCCATCCTCGCCGACGCGGGCCGCGAGGCGCGTTGTGTAATAGCCTTCGCCCGCGCCGATATCGGCGACGGTCATGCCGGGGCGGATGCCGGCGCGGTCCATGACGGTTTCGGCCTCGTTCAGCCGGTCGCGCGCTTCCTCCGTCGACCAGCGGCTGGAGACGATGGTGGCGACGGGCCGGTCGGCGGGGGGGAAGGTGCCGACATCCTCGCTCTCGTTATTGCCTTGCGCGCGCGGCGGATTGACCTCGCACGCCGACAGCGTCAGCGCGATCGGCAGGGTCAACAGTGCAACGCGCGTCAGGCTCAATCGACGTCCTCCACCTCGACGCTTTCGCCGGTCACGCGCTGCGACAGGGCAGCGGCCATAAAAGCTTCGAGATCACCGTCTAGCACATCGCCGGGCGCGGTCGAGGTCACACCGGTGCGAAGATCCTTCACCATCTGATAGGGCTGAAGGACATAGGAGCGGATCTGGTGACCCCAGCCGATATCGGTCTTGGTCGCGTTCTCCGCGTCTGCCACTGCTTCGCGCTCGGCCAGTTCGCGTTCGTACAGGCGGGCGCGAAGCTGGTTCATCGCCTCCGCCTTGTTCTTGTGCTGCGAACGCTGGTTCTGACACTGAACGACGATGTTGGTCGGGATGTGGGTGATGCGGACCGCGGAATCGGTCGTATTGATGTGCTGTCCGCCCGCGCCGGATGCGCGATAGGTGTCGATGCGCAGTTCGCTCTCGTTGATCTCGATCTCAATATTGTCGTCGATGACCGGATAGACCCAGACGCTGGAAAAGCTGGTGTGCCGCCGGGCCGCGCTGTCATAGGGCGAAATACGAACCAGCCGGTGGACGCCGCTTTCGGTCTTGGCATAGCCGTATGCATTCTCGCCCTTGACCAGCAGAGTCGCCGATTTGATCCCGGCCTGCTCGCCCGAATGATGGTCGATCAATTCGACCTTCATCCCGCCGCGCTCGGCCCAGCGGGTGTACATGCGCAGCAACATGCCTGCCCAGTCGTTCGATTCGGTGCCGCCCGCGCCCGAATTGATCTCGATATAGGTGTCGTTGGCATCCGCCTCGCCCGACAGCAGCGCCATCACCTTGTCGCGATCCGCGCGCGCGGCCAGTTCGCCGAGCGCCTGCGTCCCCTCGACCGCCATCGCTTCGTCGCCTTCGGCTTCGGCCATTTCGATCAGTTCGGCGGTATCGGAGAGTTCCTGCTCGATCGAACGGGTCGCGGTGATCGCCTCGTCCAGACGACGGCGTTCGCGCATCACGTCCTGCGCGGCCTTGGCGTCGTTCCACAAGCTCGGGTCTTCGACACGCGCGTTCAGTTCGTCGAGGCGGCGCAGCGCCCGGTCCCAATCGAGCGAACGGCGCAGCAGCGCGAGCGCTTCCTTGATCGTATCGACGTGAGATTGCGCTTCGGCGCGCATAATTGACTCCGGTATTAAAGACGTCCTTCCCGCGGAGGCGGGAACCCATATTCTCATGCGTTCGAGGTTATGGATTCCCGCCTCCGCGGGAAGGACGAACCACTTGAACAGCGGCTAGTAGATTCCGCCCTGTCTTTGCAAGAAATCGCTGTCGCGGGGCTGCGCTTCGACCTGTCGCGTCACGGCCTTGGCCTCGACCTTGGGCGCTTCCTCGCGCTCGTTGCCGGTGGTTTGGGCCGTGCGGCGGGGTTCGCTTTCGGGTTTAAACGCTTCCCAGATCACGCTGGCACGCGGATCGTCGGTCGGCCATGTGCCATAGACCGGACGTCCCGACATCCGGTCGATCCGCACCATCCGCGTGCCCGCGGGCGCACGGAACGGCAGCACCTCCATCCCTTCATAGGCGGCGGTCGCAAATTGTTTGAAGATCGGCGCGGCGATCGTCCCGCCCTGCGCATTGCCCAGGTTTGTGGGGGTGTCATGGCCCAGATAGAGCCCGGCGATCATTTGCGGCGTGCCGCCGATGAACCACACGTCGCGCGGGCCGGACGACGTGCCGGTCTTGCCCATGATCGGGCGTTTCAGGTCGCGCAACGTCGTCGCGGTGCCGCGCTGCACGACTCCTTCCAGGACATGGACCATCTGATAGGCGCTCATCGGATCGACGACCTGGCGGCTTCGCGATTTCGGACGCGGCATCGCCTGACCGTCATAGTCGCGCATATTGCAGCGCTCGCACGCGCGCCAGTTTTCCGGCCAGATCACCTTGCCGTGCCGGTTCTGAACGAAATCGACCAATGTCGGATTCAGCGCGCGGCCATGATTGACCAGTACCGAATAGGCGTTGGTCATCCGCAGCACGGTCGATTCACCCGCACCCAGCGCATAGCTGAGGTAATTCGGAAAATTCTCCGCACTCGCGCCGATTTCGTGCATTAGGTCGGTGACGTGGTTCATACCCGTCGTGTTCGCCGCCTGAATGGTCATCAAGTTGCGCGACTGTTCGATGCCCCAGCGCATCGTGCGCATCCCGGCACCGCGCTGGTTGTTGAAATTCTGGAAGCATTTGCGCCCCAGCCCGGCCCCCTGATCGACGCAGAAGGTGCCGTCGTTGATCAGGCTGGCGGGCGTCATCCCGCGCTCGAGTGCGGCGGTATAGACGATCGGTTTGATCGTCGATCCCGGCTGGCGCTGGGCTTGCGTCGCGCGGTTGAACGCCTGAACGCTGGCGTCGAAGCCGCCCTGCATCGCCAGCACGCGACCGGTGCGCGGATCCTGCACCACCATACCGCCCGACACGCGTGGAATGGATCGCAGCGCGTAATCGCTGCCATCGGGTGCGACCGCGATGATGTCGCCTGGCTTCAGTTTCGCGAACGCATTGCCCCCCTCGCCGCGTACTGGCATCTGGGCGGACCCACGCGGCAGCGTCGATTGCGAACCGTCGGAAAAGCCGATCGCCGCATCGCCGCTATCCTTGGAAATCACGATCGCCGCGCGCCAATCCTCGTAATCCAGCGCGATGTTGGTGTTGAGCAGCGCGCTCTCCCAGCCATCGCCTTCGAACTCGGCTTCGCGGATTGGCCCTGACCAACCACGCGCGCGGTCAAACCGGAGCAGCCCGTCACGCAGCGCCTTGGTGGTATGGCGCTGAACTTCGGGCACCAGCGATGTGCGCACCCATAGCCCACCCGCATAGACGCTATGCGGTCCCGCTTCGTCGGTTTCGCCAAAGCGCTCCATCAATTCGCGCCGGACTTCCTCGATAAAATAGCCGCCCAGGCTTTCCTGTCGCGGCGTCTGGCGGGGGATCGCCCCCAGCGGCATCCGCACCGCGGCGTCATGCTCGCCTTGCGAAATGAATTCGTTGCGCAGCATCTGGCCCAGCACCCAGTTGCGCCGCTCGATCGCGCGCGCGTTGTGGCGCTCGGGCATGTAGTTGGACGGCCCCTTGGGCAGGATCGCCAGATAGGCAGCCTCATGCAGCGCGAGATCGCGCACGCTCTTCCCGAAATAGGCCTGCGCCGCCGATTCGACGCCGAACGCGTTCCGCCCGAGCGCGATCTGATTGAGGTAGAGTTCCAGAATCTGCTGCTTGGTCAGCGAATCCTCGATCCTGAACGCCAGGATCGCCTCGCGGGCCTTGCGGATATAGCTGACCTCGTTGGTCAGCAGCAGATTCTTCGCCACCTGCTGCGTGATGGTGGAGGCGCCCACCGGACGCCCATCACTGCGCATATTGTTGATGACCGCGCCGACGATCGACAGGTAATCGACACCCGAATGCTCGAAGAAATTACGATCCTCGGCCGCCAAGATCGCATCGATCATGACCTGAGGATATTCGTCGTAAGAGAGTTCGACCCGCCGCTCGCGCGCATAGCTGTAGATCGGCATGCCGTCCGCGGCGCGCACATTGGTCGGCAGCGGCGGCTCATATTCCTTGAGCGCCTCGGCCGAAGGCAAGTCACGCGTCAGCAGCGTGTAGGTGACGACGAAGCCGACCCCCGCGATGAGCGCCAACCAGGCGAAGGTGCGGAACCACCAGCGCGTGTTGAGGACGGCAAAGCGCTGCTCGACGGTTGCCCAGCGGGCACCCCATCCGCTCAGTCCGCGTTGCAGTTTGAGATTATACGAAGACGCATCGACATCGGCCATAACGGTCGGTGTTTAGCAGGATTTATCGCGGCTGCCAGTGGTTCGCGGCGGGCGGAGGGCATGTTGTGCCGCAACCCACCCGCAACGAACACCGCCAGCCGAGTGTCGAGGCGCACCCGTGGGGCAGAACGCGGCGTCGGCGAACGCCCCCTCGGCTCAGTAAACCCGCTTCTTCGGCTTGATATAGTCGATATCGTCGGTGAGCGTGTATTCATGCACCGGGCGATAGTCGATCTTGGTCGTGCCGCCCTTGCCGCCCCAGCCGTCGAAGGTCGAAATGGTGTGCTTCATCCATTCGTCGTCGTGACGATCGGGGAAATCCTCGTGCATGTGTGCGCCGCGCGATTCCTTGCGGTTGGCAGCCGAACGGATCGTCACCAACGCCTGGCCCATCAGATTGTCGAGTTCGAGCGTCTCGACCAAATCGGTGTTCCAGATCAGCGATTTGTCGGTGACGTGAACGTCTTGGAGCCCCGCGTAGGTGGCGTCCATCTGGCGGATGCCCTCCTGCATCAGCTCGTCGGTGCGGAACACGGCAGCGTGCTTCTGCATCGTCTTCTGCATGCGGTCACGCAGTTGCGCGGTCGGCGTTGCGCCATTGGCATTGCGGAAATGGTCGAGGCGATCCAGCGACAATTCTTCCGAGCCCTTGGGCAGCGGGTTGTGGCTGGTGCCGGGTTTCAACGTTTCCTTGATTCGCAGACCCGTTGCGCGGCCGAATACCACCAGATCGATCAGGCTGTTCGAGCCCAAGCGGTTGGCGCCATGGACGCTCACGCACGCCGCTTCGCCGACCGCGTAGAGACCGGGGACGACGGTATCGGGATTGCCGTCCTTCAGATGGACGACTTCGCCGTGATAATTGGTCGGGATGCCGCCCATATTATAGTGGACGGTGGGGACGACGGGTAACGGCTGGCGCGTCAGATCGACGCCTGCGAACACCTTGCCGGTCTCGGTAATGCCCGGAAGCCGCTCTGCCAGCACCTTGGGATCGATATGATCGAGGTGGAGGTAGATGTGGTCGGATTCCTTGCCGACGCCGCGGCCTTCGCGGATTTCCATCGCCATCGAACGCGACACGACGTCGCGGCTGGCGAGATCCTTGGCCGACGGGGCGTAGCGTTCCATGAACCGCTCGCCCTCGGAATTGGTCAGGTAACCGCCTTCGCCGCGTGCACCTTCGGTAATCAGCACGCCTGCGCCATAGATGCCGGTCGGGTGAAACTGAACGAATTCCATGTCCTGCAAGGGCAGGCCCGCGCGCAGCACCATCGCGTTGCCGTCGCCGGTGCAGGTGTGCGCCGAAGTCGCCGACTGATAGACGCGTCCATAGCCGCCGGTCGCCAGCACCACCGAGTGCGAACGGAAACGGTGGATCGACCCGTCTTCCATGCACAAGGCGATGACGCCGCGGCACTGACCATTTTCCATGATCAGATCGAGCGCGAAATATTCGATGAAGAAATCGGCGTCGTATTTCAGGCTCTGTTGATAGAGCGCGTGGAGCATCGCGTGGCCGGTTCGGTCGGCAGCGGCGCAGGTGCGCTGCGCGGGCGGCCCTTCGCCCATATTCTGCATCATTCCGCCGAACGGGCGCTGGTAGATCTTGCCTTCCTGGGTGCGGCTGAACGGCACGCCGGCATGTTCCAGTTCGTACACCGCCTGCGGTGCTTCGCGGCACAGATATTCGATCGCGTCCTGATCGCCCAGCCAGTCCGAACCCTTCACGGTATCGTACATGTGCCAGGTCCAGTGATCCGGCCCCATATTGCCGAGCGACGCGGCGATGCCGCCCTGCGCCGCCACGGTATGGCTGCGGGTCGGGAACACCTTGGTGATGCAGGCGGTCTTAAGGCCCGCTTCGGCAATGCCCATCGTCGCGCGCAGGCCCGATCCGCCCGCGCCGACGACGACGGCGTCATAAGTATGGTCGATGATCTTGTAGGCGTCGCTCATGCGGCGGCTCCGGTAAAGGCGAGGCGCAGGACCGAGAAGATACCGGTCGCAGCGGCGATGAAGACGAAGGCGTTGAGGAGCAGCATCAGCACGATGCGCGTCTCGCCATGCTGGTAATCCTCAATCACCACCTGAAGCCCCAGGCGGATGTGGTAGAAGAGGTTGGCGATCAGCAGGACCAGCGGGATCGCAACCCAGGCCGAACCCATCCACGCCGCCATTGTCGCGTAATCATAAGCGGGCAGCATCACCAGTGACGCCACGAACCAGGGCAGCAGGATCAGGTTGGCGGCAGCCGTCATCCGCTGCGTCCACCAGTGATGCGCGCCATGCTTTGCCGAGCCGAGGCCGCGGACGCGGCCGAGTTCCGTCGATGCCATGTCAGTTCTTCCCGACCAGGAGATAGGCCCACAGGGCAACGGTCGCGGCGACCGAAAACACCATCGTCATGACCGCGCCAGTGCGATTGGCCTTCAGTTCGTAACCCGCGCCCGCATCGAGCACGAAATGGCGCACGCCGCTTGCCAGATGCTGGAAGAAGGAAAGCGTCAACCCAATCAGCAATACGCGGCCGAGAATGTTCAGTCCCCCGCCTTCGACGGTGAAACACCCGACGAACGCGGCATAGGCCGCGGGACCGCTGGCGAGCGCCGCCAGCCACCAGATCATCAGGACGGTGCCCACCGTCGCCATCCCGCTGCCGGTAATCCGGTGCAGGATCGAAACCGTCATCGCCGGTCCCCATTTATAGACGGAGAGGTGCGGAGATAAGGGGCGTGCGTGTTTGGGTGCGGTCGATGCCAAGGCGGGTTCCTTCCGACCGCGCTAATGGAACGCTGGCGTCCGCGATGCAAGACGCTAGCCCAGCTTCTTCGTCATTCCGCCTAAGCCGGAATGACGGATCGGATCGATGATGCCCCTTGGCTAACGCCCTCTTAACCCGTGTCGCGATAGACCCGGTTTACGACCTTGCGTGCAGGCTTTGCGCGCAGCGTGATTTTTAAGGGGCGCGACCAGGGTGAGCGAACACAAGGCGGCAAAGGATCTTCCCGAAATCGGCCGGATCGCACGCGATGTCGATCTGTCCAATCGGCTGAAGATCTTCGACTTCGACGGACGATTGATCGCCGATTCGCGTAGCGTTTGGGCGCTGCTGGAGCCCGAGGCGCGGGCGATTTCGGCGGCCTATTGGCAGCAATGGCTGCGTTGCTTCGCCAATGATCGCACCAACAGCGACGACAATTGGGCACCGCACGAAACCGAAAAGATGATCGATCTGGGCATCGATTTCCTGCGGTTGCGCTTTACCGATACCGGCGGGCGGGCCTGGGTCGAATCGATCGAGCGGTCGGTCGCCGCTGCTTATGCCGCCGACGTGCCACCGATGGCGCTGCTGTCGATGATCAACGCGTCCGACCGAGCCGCGCTCGACGTATTGATGCGCGCGGTCGATCGCGACGATCCGACACTGGTGTCGAAGATCGACACGCTGATGCGGCTTTCCGCGCTCGAAAGCGACATTACGGTCGCGATCTACAATAATTACCGCGAACATAGCGCGCGGGTCGAACGCGACCGGCTGGCGGGCGATTTCCGCCAGAATATCGGTGCCAGCGTCGAACATGCGTCGCAGGAGGGCGAAACGCTCCGCGTTCACGCCAGCCAGACCTCGCATTCCGCACGCGGGATGCTGGGTAAGGCCAGCGAAGTCGCCGCCGCCGCCGAACAATCCGCCGTCGCGATGCGCGAAGCCGCGCAGACCGCCGCCGGTCTGATCCGCGCGATCGAGGATGCGCGCAGCGAAGTCGAGGCCGCAGCCGAAATCGCTAATCGGGCATCGGGCCAGGCGGGTGACGCGGTCGGCATGTCCGAAATGCTTTCCGATCACGCAAAGTCCATCGAATCGATCCTCAGCCTGATCCGCGACATTGCCGGACAGACCAATTTGCTCGCATTGAACGCAACGATTGAGGCGGCACGCGCAGGCGATGCCGGGCGCGGTTTCGCGGTGGTGGCGCAGGAAGTGAAATCGCTCGCCAATCAAACCGCACGCGCGACCGACGACATCGCCGCCAAGATCGCAGCAATCCAGTCCGCGACCCGCGCGACGGTCGATACGAATGCATCGATCCGCGACACGGTCGCAGAAGTTCAGGAATCGGCCAACCGCATCCGCCATGCGATGGAGGTGCAGGCGCAGACCGTGACTGCGATCACCGCCAGCGTGGACGAGACCGCATTGGCCGCCGATTCGATGTCGATGACGATCGCGGCGATCCGCGAGGATACCGAAAGCGTGGCGGCGGAAATGGACCGGGTGGGTTCGGGCTTTGCCGCGCTCGACGGCGAACTCGTCGCACTGAAGGCGAGTGCAGGGGATTTCGCGGCAAAGGTCGCCGCCTAAACGATCATCAGGAGGAGGGGGCCATGGCAGAGAAGCGCAGCATAGCGCTCGGCCAATGGGGCGACGACGACAGGTCGATGGCCGAGCGGCTTCGCGACTATGACTGGGACCTAACGATCGGTGCTAATTGCGCCGAGATCGTCGAGTTGATCGACGGACGATGCGAGATCATCGCACGGCGATTCTGGGACCATTATCTGGCGCTGCCGGCGGTCGCGAAGCAGCGCGAATGGTTCACGGGCGACCGGTACGATGCCCAGATCGCCAAGAGCACCGATTACATCCGAACCAAATATCGCGACCCGGGCGGCGACGGCTGGATGGCGATGGCGATCGTCCACGCGCATGACAGCTATCGTGCATCGGTGCCGCTGCGCGTACTGCTGTCGTCGCTTGCCTATGCGCATAGCGAAACGCTGAAGATGATCGGCGAGCGGCTGGGGGATGATTGTCTTCGCACCCGGCGGCTGGGGGACACCGTCCAGCGACTGGCGCTGATCGAGGCGGACGTGATGGCCGCGGCCATGGGCGCGCGCGATGCGGCGAAAGCGGTGGCGTCGCGCCAGGGCAATGCGGCGCGGTTTCGCGAGGAGATCGCCGCCACCATCGACGGCACGTCGCAACTGGGCAATTCGATCCGCGCACAAGCGGGACGGACGTCGCATTCGGCGCGCGGGATGCTGGGCAAGGCCAATGAAGTCGCCGCCGCTGCCGAACAATCGGCGGTTGCGATGCGCGAAGCCGCGCAGACCGCGGCAGGACTGATTCGTGCGATCGAGGATGCACGCGAGGAAGTCGAAGTCGCTGCCGACATCGCAACCAAGGCATCGGGCCAGGCAAGCGAAGCGGTCGGCATGTCCGAGGCGCTGTCCGACCATGCGAAGTCGATCGAATCGATCCTTGGGCTGATCCGCGATATTGCGGGCCAGACCAATCTCCTCGCGCTCAACGCAACGATCGAGGCGGCACGCGCGGGGGATGCCGGGCGTGGTTTCGCGGTAGTGGCGCAGGAGGTGAAGTCGCTTGCCAACCAGACAGCGCGCGCCACCGACGATATTGCCGCCAAGATCGCCGCGATTCAGGCTGCCACGCGTGCGACCGTATCGACCAATGCGTCGATCCGCGACACGGTGGGCGAGGTGCAGGCATCTGCCGAGCGCATCCGTCGGACCATGGAGGTCCAGGCGCAAACCGTCACCGCGATCACCGCCAGCGTTGACGAGACCGCACTTGCCGCCGATTCCGCGGCAGCAACGGTCGCGTCGATTTGCGAGGATACGCAGGACATGGTCGGCCAGCTCGACCAGCTGGACCACGAATCGACCGAAATCGACAATCGGATCGCCAAATTGAAGGGCGCGGCGGACGGGTTTTCGGACAGCGTCGCGGCTTAGGCTCACGTCTCCGCCCGTTTGTTTCGAGCGAAGTCGAGAAACGTTAGGCAAGCGCCCGTGAGCGTTTCTCGACTTCGCTCGAAACAAACGGGCTAGGGGAGGGCAGAAACCAACCTCGACCGCACACGCCCCACCGCGCTAAGGCGAGCGCATGACCAACATCCTCATCACCGGATCGTCGCGCGGCATTGGCGCTGCCATCATCGCCGCACTCGACACGCCCCGAACCAATGTCATCGGGCACGGCACCGCCAGCGGCATTGCCTGCGACTTTTCCGAACCGGGAAGCGCGCAAGATTTGTGGGTGCAGGCGATTGACCAGTTGGGCGGCAAGATCGACGTTCTGGTCAATAATGCGGGCATCTTCGACGCCGCGCCGATCGACCTCGACGACGATGCCTGGCTTGCCGCGTGGGAGCGGACGATGCGGATCAACCTGACTGCCAGCGCGGAACTCTGTCGACTGGCGGTCAAGCACTGGCAGGATCGCGGATCGGGCGGGCGGATCGTCAACATCGCCAGCCGCGCCGCCTATCGCGGCGACAGCCCGGCGCACTGGCATTATGCCGCGTCGAAAGCGGGGATGGTCGCGATGACCAAGACGATCGCGCGAGGATACGCCAAGAACGGCATTCTGGCGTTCGCGATCTGCCCCGGCTTCACGATGACGGGCATGGCCGAGGATTATCTGGAAAGCCGCGGCGGGGACAAGTTGCTCGCCGACATTCCGCTCGGGCGCGTCGCCATGCCCGACGAGATTGCGACGATAGCCAAATTCTGCGCGCTGGAGGCGCCTGCGTCGATGACCGGCGCGGTGCTCGACGCCAATGGCGCGAGCTATGTGCGTTGAGCGATAGCTGGAAGCTGACGTTGCCGTGCACGCGCGCGGAGGCCGAGGCGCTCGATTTTGACGATGTGCGGCTGGCGGGGATCGAGCCTGCGCCCGTGCTGATGACGCGCGAGGAAACCGAGGACGACACGCAAGACTGGCGGCTGGATGCCTATTTCGAGGCAAAGCCGGGCAAGGCGACGATCGAGGCGGTGCGCACGCTGTTGCCCTCCGCGCGTGGTGCAAAGGCCGTCGTCGAGCGGATCGCCGAACAGGACTGGGTGACGCTGAGCCAGGCGGGGATCGAGCCGGTCCATGCCGGGTGTTTCTATGTCCATACCGACACCAATCGCGGTGAGGTGCCCGCGGGGGCGAAGGCGTTTCGCATCGATGCGGGGCGCGCGTTCGGGACGGGGACGCACGAGACGACGGCGGGGTGTCTGGCGACGCTCGACGCGATGTCCAGGCGGGGGGAGCGGTATCGCGATGTTCTGGATGTCGGCACGGGCACCGGGTTGCTGGCGTTTGCGGCGTTGCATTTGTGGCCGCAGGCGCGCGGGGTGGCGAGCGATATCGATCCCGTCGCGGTCGATGTCTCGCGCGAAAATGCCGCGATCAACGGCGTGAAGCTGGGGCGCGGCCCCGGTCGGCTGACATTGCTTGCGGCATCGGGCGTCGATCACCCGACGATCGCGTCGGGCGCACCCTATGATCTGGTGATCGCCAATATCCTTGCCGGGCCGCTGATCGAGCTTGCGCCCGGCATCGGCGGGGCAGTGGTCGAGGGCGGATCGCTGGTGGTCGCGGGATTGCTCGAAAGCCAGGAGGAGGCCGTGGCGCGGGCGTATCGCGCGCAGGGGTTCCGGCTGGCGGGCCGCGTGGACAATGGCCATTGGCCGTCACTGCGCTTCGTCAAAAGGCTTCGTTACGCGCCCGATCGCGTGCGCCGCCGTGGCGGCAAGGGCGAAGCCCCGGGGTTCGGGAGCTGGTAAGCCCCCCCCTTCCGTCATTCCCGCGAAGGCGGGAATCAATATGTCGGATGCTCACGATAGAAACGCGCGATTAGCGTCTATGGATTCCCGCCTTCGCGGGAATGACGACACTAGGCGGGCTGCCACCCCTTTGCCCGCGCATAATCCTGCGTGCCGCGGGTGATGATCTCGTCTCCTTCGACGATTTCCGCGACCGGAATATCGGGTTGGCTCAGTATCTCGCCGTAGAGCGGCGCGAAGTCCGTCTCCACCGTCACGCGGAGCAATTCGTCGAAGCTGGGGATGACGAAATAATTCTGCTGGAAATCGTCGATCCGGTAATCGGTTCGCATCACCCGTTTCAGGTCGAACACGATGCGATTGGGGCTGGGGTCTTCGAGCGAAAACACGCTTTCCGCCGAACTGGAGACGATGCCCGAGCCATAGATGCGCAAGCCTTCGGGCTCGTCGATCAGGCCGAATTCGACCGTGTACCAGTAGAGCCGCGACAATTGTTTGAGCGCGCCGAATTCCATCGCGCGCAGCCCGCCGCGACCATAGGCCTCGAGATAATCGGCAAAGCGCGGGTCGGCCAGCATCGGGACATGGCCGAAAACGTCGTGGAACACGTCGGGCTCTTGCAGATAATCGAGTTGATCGCGGGTGCGGATGAAATTGCCCGCGACGAAGCGGCGATTGGCCATATGGTCGAAGAACACGTCGTCGGGGACAAGCCCCGGCACCGCCACGACTTGCCATCCGGTCAGCTTCATCAGCCGGTCGGACAGTTCCTCGAAATCGGGGATGCCGGGTTTGGAGAGTTTGAGGACATCGAGCCCGCGCAGAAACGCCTCCGATGCGCGACCCGGCAGCAGTTTCGCCTGACGTTCGAACAGCAGGTCCCACACCGCATGTTCGTCGGCGGTGTAGTTTTCCCACCCTTGCGGGATCGTCCAGTCGGCGTTCGCGCCCTCTGGCGGGCGGTCCAATACGTGCGTTTCACTTGCCATGCGATTGGCTTAGCATGAACGATCGATGACAAGAAATGAGCGCGCCCGATTGCAGAGATCGACTGCCCCGAAATGGCGCATCGCCATCGGGCGTGCGGTCGGCATCCTAGGCGCGGTCTGGGTCGCTTATATGGTTGCTGGATTGATCGGGGGCGCGATCCCTGCGAATCGCGGCTGGGTCGAGCCCGAACGGGGCATTGCCGTCTGGGTCGAGGATAACGGCATCCATACCGGCATCGTCCTGCCACTGGTCGGGCCTGCGGACACCCCGGGCGCGGACTGGCGCGACCTGATTTCCCCCTATGACGCGCGCGATCCGGCTTATGGTCGGCACAGCCATGTCGCGTTCGGATGGGGCGACCGCGATTTTTATGTGAATACGCCGCGCTGGCGCGATTTGCGGCCGATGACGGTCGTGAATGCCGCGATCGGCAGCGAGGATACGGTGATGTATGTCGAGCGCATCGCCGAGCCGCGCCCGGCGTCGCATGTCCGCCGCGTGTTGTTGAGACCGGAAGAATATGCGCGGCTCGTCGCGTTCATCCGCGGCAGTTTCGACGTCGGATCGTCTGGAGTTGCCGCCGCGCAGCCGGGATACGCCAATCACGACAGCTTCTATACAGCCAGGGGCCGATACACCGCGTTCAACACGTGCAACAGTTGGACCGGTCGCGCGTTACGCACGGCCGGGGTCCGGTTGGGACTTTGGACACCCTTTTCGGTTACGGTAATGACATGGTTATGACAGCGCTTTCACCCATTCCCCGCGACATGGCGCCACCGCGCGCCAGGATGTGGGGCGAATGGCCGCGTGCCGCGTTCGGCATCGGGCGACTGGCGCTGGCGGGCAAGCGGCTGGCGGAAGCGCCGCGCGGCGACGGGCGCGGAGTGCTGGTGCTGCCGGGCATGTTCAATGGTGACCTGTCGAATGTGGCACTGCGGCGGTATCTCGATACGCTGGGATACCGGTCCTATCGCTGGGAACTGGGCCGCAATTGCGGCACCCGCGCGATCGGGATGGATGGCGAGCGGCTGGTCGAGCGGATCGAGCGGGTGGCGCAAGAGACCGGCGGTCCGATCACCCTGATCGGCATCAGCCTGGGCGGAATCATGGCGCGGCTGATGGCGCACCGACGACCCGATCTGGTGCGATCGGTGGTGACGATCGTGTCGCCCTATGCCGGGCCTGCTACCGCGACCAATGTGTGGCGCAGCTTCGAATGGTATACTGGGCAAAAGATCAGCGATCCGGCGGTGATCGCGATGGCGGAGGAAGTGGCGCGTCCGCTTCCCTGTCCATCGACTGCGATCTGGAGCCCGACCGATGGGCTGGTCAACGGTTGGAACTGCCACTGCGAGGACGAGGTGGGGTGTCGCGCGATCCGGATCGATACCAGCCATGTGGGGGCTCAGATGAACCCCGATGTGCTCAGGATCGTGGCGGAAGCGCTGGCGACCGAGGGGCAGGATTGATCTGACCGACCACGAACGGGTCGGGAATTCGCGTTCAATAATCGTCGTCGCGCTCGGCTTGCCGTGCCGCGCGCTTGGCTTCCTTGTCGCGGCGTTTCATCTCGCGGCCTTCGGCGGCTTCCTGCTTGCGCATCTTGCGGCCGTAATTGCGGTCCGATTCTTCCTGGCTGGTGGTGGTCCAGTCGATCACCTGGCCGGTCGCCTTGACCGGCAGCGTGACCACGTCGAACGCGGTCTTGGCGATGCACCCGCCGCTCAACAGCGGGAGGCAAGCGGCGAACATCAGAACGGATTTACGCATGGGACGTGCCCTTTACTCGGCGGTTGATCGACGCACCATCGCATCCCGAGCCTGAACCCCGGCATAAGGGAAATCGGTGAAGAATCCATCCACCCCTGCGGCGAGTTGTTCGGCGATCTCGTCGGCCATCCGGCCTTTTGCGCGCGGGTCGATGCCCGATTTGTGGCGCATCGGCAGGAAGTAGTTTTCGGCGCGCAGCGTCCAGGGGTGGACCTTCAGTCCTGCGGCATGGGCGTCGCCGACAAGGGGCGTCGGCTTGCCGCCCGATCCCGTCACCATCGCCGTGTTGGGACCGACCCCGAACGCATAGGAGGCGATCGCGCGAAGACCCTCGGGCGTCGCCATTGCGGCATAGCTGGCGGCACCGCCATCGGCGGGTGCGCCGTCCTGCGCCATCAATTGGATCAGTGGTACGCGCGTCTGACCCGCCAACGCCTTGAGGTTGTCGACCTCGAACGACTGGATGAATACCGGCGCGTCGGCGCTGTCCCATCCGGCCTCGCGCAGCGCGGCGAGGAGTGCGGGCTCCAGCGGCAGGCCGATCGACGCGAAATAGGTGGGATGCTTGGTTTCGGGATAGATGCCGATCGTGCGCCCCGTCTCCGCCGACCGCTGTTTTGCAAGCGCGATGACCTCGGCCAGCGTCGGCACGTCGAACTTGCCGTCATAGGCGCGGTTGTCGGGACGGAGCATCGGCAGGCGCTCCTTCGCACGCAGCGTCTTCAATTCCGCCAGCGTCAGATCCTCGGTGAACCAGCCGGTCTGTTTCGATCCGTCGATGGTCTTGGTGGCCTTGCGTGACGCAAATTCGGGGCGGTCGGCGACGTCGGTGGTATCGGTGATGTTGTTTTCATGCCGCGCGACGAGCACGCCGTCCCTGGTCGGAACCAGATCGGGCTCGATGAAGTCCGCGCCTTGTTCGATCGCCAAGTCATAGGCGGCCAGCGTGTGTTCTGGGCGTTCCCCGCTCGCGCCGCGATGGCCGATGACGATGACGTCGCGGGGGGCGGATGCGGCCTGCATCGGCGCATCCTGCACCGGCGCACAGGCGGACGCCAGCAGCACGTAGCCTGCAAATACGGCCCGACGTGAAAGCGATGCGATCAATTTCTTTTCCTTTGCGCAACGCCCGCCCGGTTCGCTCGTTGGCCAGTCGAAACAGAGATGAGGGGCGATCCCATGCAACTGACCGTAAACGGCAAGGATTACAGTTTCGAGGGCGATGTACGCATGTCGCTGCTCGACCTGTTGCGCGAGGAACTGGGGTTGCCCGGCACCAAGAAGGGCTGCGACCACGGTCAATGCGGGGCGTGTACGGTGCTGATCGAGGGGAGGCGGATCAATAGCTGCCTGACGCTGGCGGTGATGCATGACGGCGACGCGGTGACGACGATCGAGGGATTGGCGACGGGCGACGACCTGCACCCGTTGCAATCGGCGTTCATTACGCATGACGCGTTCCAGTGCGGTTATTGCACGCCGGGGCAGATCTGTTCGGCGGTCGGGATGCTGGCCGAGGCCGAGGCGCATGGCCCCAGCCATGTCAGCGCCGATCTGGGCAACACGAAACTGACGCGCGATGAAATCCGCGAACGGATGAGCGGCAATCTCTGTCGCTGTTCGGCCTATCCCAATATCGTCGATGCCATTGCCGACGTGGCGGAGGTGCGGTCGTGAGAATGTTCGATTATGCCCGCGCCGCAGATGAGGCCGATGCCGCCTCGCGGGGCCAGGCCGAGGGCGCGAAGTTCATCGCGGGTGGGACCAATTTGCTCGACCTGATGAAGCTTGAGATCGAAGCGCCCGAGGTGCTGGTCGATATCAGCCGTCTGGCCATGACCGAAGTGGCCGAAACGGCGGACGGGTCCCTAAGCATCGGCGCGCTGGTGCCCAATGCCGATCTGGCCGCGAATGCGTTGGTCCGGGCGCGCTATCCGATGCTGTCGCGCGCACTGCTGGCGGGTGCATCGCCGCAATTGCGGAACAAGGCGACGACCGGGGGCAATTTGCTCCAGCGGACGCGCTGCGTCTATTTTTACGAGCCCGCCAGTGCATGCAACAAACGTAAGCCCGGCAGCGGCTGTCCGGCGATCGACGGCTTCAATCGCAATTGCGCGGTGCTGGGAACGTCGGACGCGTGCATCGCCGCGCACCCATCGGACATGGCAGTCGCAATGCGGGCGCTGGATGCGGTGGTGTCGGTACGCGGTGCCGATGGTGCCAAGCGCGATATCGCGATGGCGGATTTCCATCTGGAGCCTGGCGACACACCGCAGATCGAAACCGTGTTGGAGCCGGGTGACCTGATCACCCATGTCACGCTGCCGCCCGCGACTTCCGCCCGCCAAACCTATCGCAAGGTGCGCGACCGCGCGTCCTATGCGTTCGCCCTGGTGTCGATCGGGGCGAGCCTGTCGGTCCAGGATGGCAAGATCGCCGCTGCCAGGATCGCGTTCGGCGGGATCGGCACGGTGCCGTGGCGGGACGCGGAG
Organism: Sphingomonas sp. AX6; assembly: GCF_902506605.1. Taxonomy (GTDB): domain Bacteria; phylum Pseudomonadota; class Alphaproteobacteria; order Sphingomonadales; family Sphingomonadaceae; genus Sphingomonas. Next base: position 1,679,199 of record NZ_LR733979.1, on the reverse strand, counting down.
GTCGAGGCGATGCTGGTGGGCGAAGCGCCATCGGCCGCGCTGTTCGGCATGGCGGCGGACCGTTTGTTGGCGGATGCCACCGGTCATGGCCATAATGATTTCAAGATCGCGCTGACCCGGCGGCTGATGGTGGGCACTCTGTCCGCGCTCGCCGAGGGCAAGCTGGGCGAAGAGGTGCAGGCATGAGCGATACGACCCCCAATCTGCTCGACCGCCCTCGCGCGGGCCATGTCGGCAAGCCGCACGATCGCATCGACGGTCGGCTGAAAGTAACGGGCCAGGCGACCTATGCCTATGAGGATGCGCCCGACGGCACGCTGTACGCGCAGATGATCCACACGACGATCGGCGCGGGGCGCGTGACCTCGATAGACACGGCCGAGGCGGAAGCCGCGCCGGGCGTCGTGGCGGTGATCGTCGATCATCCGCTGCTCCCCACCGAGCGTGCCGACAGCGACGAGGAAATGCCCGACGAAGGGCGGCATGTGCTGTTCTTCGGTCAAGTGCTGGGAGCGGTCGTCGCCGACAGTTTCGAGAACGCCCGCGCCGCGGCCGCGCTGGTCGAGATCGCATATGCGCCGACCCAAGGCGCGCATGACCCCGAGACGGTGGACGAGATCGAGCATGAGCCCGAGGGCGCGCTGATCGAGGATGTCGATATCGGCGATGTCGATGCGGCGATGCGCGACGCGGAGGTGACGGTCGATGTGACCTATACCACGCCGTTCCACTTGCCCGCGTCGATGGAACCGCACGCCGCGCTGGCATGGTGGGACGGCGACAAGCTGATCGTACGCGGGGCGCTGCAAACGCTGGGCGATGCGCGCAACAGCCTGGCCAAGACGCTGAAGATCGACAAATCGAACATTCGTATCCTCGCCCCCTATGTGGGCGGCGGATTTGGCGGCAAGCTGGGCGCGGGCATCGAATGCGCGGTCGCGGCGATCGCGGCCAAGGAAACGGGCAAGCCGGTCAAGCTGATGCTGTCGCGCCGCCAGACCGCGACGATGGTGCATCACCGCTCCGACACGCGCCAGCACATGCGGATCGCCGCGTCGAAGGACGGGCGGATCACGGCGATCGCTCAGGAAAGCATCGTCAGCCAGAACAAGAACAAGGACATGATCGAACCCGTCGCGATGGGTTCGATCCCGCTTTATGCCGGAAAGAACCGGCGCTTCACCCAGTCGGTGGTGCGCGTGAACCTGCCGCCCGCCGGATCGGTGCGCGCGCCGGGTGAGGCGGTGGGGACGTTCGGGCTGGAAGTGGCGATGGACGAACTGGCCGAGAAGCTGGGCATCGACCCCATCGAGCTTCGCCGCATCAACGAGCCCGACCGCGACCCCAGCGACGACAAGCCGTTTTCGCAGCGTCGCCTGGTCGAATGCTATGACGAGGGTGCGAAACGCTTCGGCTGGGACAAGCGCAATCCGACGCCGGGCAAAACCCGCGACGGCGACTGGTTGATCGGGCACGGCATGGCCGCGTCGCTGCGTCTGAACTTCACGACGCAGGCAAGCGCGCGGGTGACGCTGAAACCCGACGGGCGGGTGCTGGTCGAATGCGACATGACCGATATCGGCACCGGCACGTACACGATCCTGGCGCAGATGGCCGCCGACCTGCTGGGGCTGGCGGTCGAAGACGTCACCGTGACGCTTGGCGATACCGATTTGCCGCGTACCTCGGGTTCGGGGGGATCATGGGGCGCGAGCAGTTCGTCCTCCGCGGTGGCACTGGCCTGCGACGATCTGATCCAACAACTGGCGCGCCGGATGAACGCATCGCCGGATGAGCTTGGGCTGGTGGACGGCCATGTCGAGGCGGACGGGCGGCGCGTCGCGCTGATCGAATTGCTCGACGGCAAGCCGCTGGAGGCCAAGGGCCATGCCAAGCCGAGCGATGAGGGCGAAAAGCACAGCCAGGCGTCGCACGGCGCGCATTTCGTCGAGGTCGCGGTCAATGCGACGAGCGGCGAAGTCCGCGTCCGCCGGATGCTCGGCGTGTTCGAGGCAGGGCGTATCCTGAACCCCAAAACCGCGCGCAGTCAGCTGATCGGCGGGATGGTTTGGGGCATGGGCTATGCATTGTTCGAGGATGCGGTGGTCGATGCGCGCACCGGACAGTTCGTCAATCCCGACCTGGCCGAATATCATGTGGCGGCCCATGCCGATGTGCCCGCGATCGAAGTGCATCTGCTCGACAGCCCGGACAAGGTGAGCAACGAAGTTGGCGTCAAAGGGATCGGCGAGCTGGGGATTTCGGGCTCGGGCGCGGCGATCGTCAACGCGATCTACAACGCCACCGGCATTCGCGTGCGCGATTTTCCGGTGACGCTCGACAAATTGCTGGCCGGGCTTCCCGACGCGACATGAGCGACCATGGGGGCATTTTGGACGCCGCGCGCGACTGGCGTGGACAAAATTTGGCGCTGGCGACCGTCGTGTCGACCTGGGGGTCGGCACCGCGCCCGCGTGGTAGCCACATGCTGGTTCACGAAGACGGGCGGTTCGAAGGATCGGTGTCGGGCGGTTGCGTCGAGGGCGATGTGCTGGCGACGGCGGCCGAGGTGATCGAGACGGGCAAGTTCGCGCTCAAACATTATGGCGTGGCGGACGCGGCGGCGTGGGAAGTCGGGCTGCCGTGCGGCGGCGAAATCTTGGTCGCCGTGCAGCGTGTCGGCGAGGGCGGGTTTCCGCCTCAATTCTTCGACGAAATCGCAGCCTGCGCGGCCAAGGGCGAGTCGATCCACATCACCACCGACCTCCTCGAAGGCTATAGCCGGATCGGGCGGTTCGAACGCGCCGACAATTTCATCAACCGCTATCTGCCGCCCCGCCGGTTGTTCGTGATCGGTGCGGTCCAGATCGCGCAAAGCCTGTGCGGCATCGCGCGCGCCATGGGCATCGAAGTGACGGTGATCGATCCGCGCGGACGGTTCCTGACCGAGGAACGCTTTCCCGGCGTCACGCTAGACGATCGCTGGCCCGACGAGGCGCTAGCCGACCTGAAACCCGATGCGGCGAGCGCGGTAGTAACGCTGAGCCATGATCCCAAGATCGACGATCCGGCGCTGATCGCAGGCCTCCGCGCGCCCACTGGCTATGTCGCGGCGCTGGGATCGCGCAAGAGCCATGCGGCACGGCTGGAACGGTTGGCGGCGGCGGGGTTCGACAGCGATGCGCTGGCGCGGATCGAAGGCCCGGCGGGGCTGGCCATCGGCGCGATCGGGCCGTCGGAAATCGCTTTGTCGATCGCCGCCGGCATGGTGAAAGCGTTGAATGAACCCGCCGCCCATCCGGCCTGAAACCACTGCGCTGATCCTGCTCGCTGCCGGGCGTTCGGTGCGGTTCGGCGAGACGGACAAGCTGGCCGAGCCCTATCTGGGCAAACCGCTCGCCTTTCATGCGGTCACCGCATTCGAGGATATGCCCTTCGCCTTCCGAGTTGCGGTGACGCTGGAGACCCATCTTGATTTCGGGGTGCGGGGCTATGACGTGATCGTCAATGATATGCCCGAGGAAGGGCAGGCACGATCGGTGCGATTGGGCGTTGCCGAAGCCGCACGGCGGGGTGCCGCCGCCGCCATGATCGCGCTGGCGGACATGCCGCGAGTGACCGCCGCGCAACTCTATCGCCTGATCGACGAGGCGGAAGGCGACGATGCCGTCGTTGCATCGAGCGACGGCGTGAAGCCGAGCCCGCCCGCTCTGTTCGGTGCGGCGCATTTCGATGCCCTCAAGCAATTGTCGGGGGATCGCGGCGCGCGCGACCTGATTGCGCGCGGGCGGCATGTCGTCACGTCCCCGGCAGAATTGATCGACATCGACACGCCCGAGGATCTGGCGGCGCTCCGCGCGCTTGCGCGTCCACATGGATAGTGCGGGGTTGGCGATCGCGCTGGGTTTGTTCTCGGCAGTGACGCTGGCGTTCGCCAATCTGGCGGTGAAGATGGGGTCCGACATTCTGGTCGGGCGGGCGATCCTGTCGAGCAGTGCGGCGCTGATGATCCTGCCTTCCGCGTTCATTGTGGCCCCGCCCGATGCCGCGACCTGGACCGCGCTTGCCATCGCGGTTCCGGCGCATTTCTTTTACCAATATTGTTTGATCCGGGCGATGCAGGCAGGCGATCTATCGCTGGTGTTTCCGGTGATGCGCGGGCTAGCCCCACTGCTGACCGCGATCGGTGCGTTGCTTCTGCTGGGTGAGGGGCTCAGCGTCTGGGGTTGGTTAGGGCTGGTGGTCGCGACCGCATCGGTGATCGTGTTCACGCTGCCGCCCAAGGGCGTGGGCTATGCCGCGCATCCGAGCGGGCGGGCGCTGTTCTGGGCAGGCGGGACGGCGATCGGGGTGGCGCTTTACAACGTCGCGGATGCACGCGGGGTACGGATCGCGCCCGACCCCTTCACCTTCATCGTGTGGCTGTTTCTGGTCGACTGGATTTGCGTGACGATCCTCGCGGTCGGAACGCGGCGGCGCGCATTGGTTGCGGCGGTGCGGGACAAATGGCGGTACGGGGTCGCGGCGGGGGCGCTGTCGATCCTGTCGTTCGGATCGGCGCTCTATGCGATGAGCTTTGTCGAGGCGGCAAAGGTGTCGGCGCTGCGCGAGACGGCGGTGTTGTGGGCGGCGCTGATGGGCGCGCATGTCCTGAAGGAAGGGCTCGGCGCGCGAAGGATCGCGGCGGCGGCGACGCTGGTGGCCGGGCTGGGGTTGTTGCAGTTCGCGGGGTGAGGATAATCAGACCAACTCCCCAACAGCCGCTTGTTTCGAGCCCTTCGACTGCCCTCAGGGCGGGCGCTCAGGATAAACTTCCGTCAATGACGGAAGTCGAGAAACGTGGTTTGGACGTTTTGGTCACGTTTCTCGACTTCGCTCGAAACAAACGGGTTTCTGACGGGATGGGTGTTACTCGTGCCTCAGCGCATCAATCGGATTGAGTGACGCCGCACGCCGTGCCGGGAAGAAGCCGAACACCACCCCGATCACCGCCGATATCGCAAAGGCGATGATGTTGATCTGAAGATCGAAGATAAACGGTACCTGCATCAGCGGGGTCAGTACCGCGATGACGATCTGCGCCAGCAGCAGCCCGACCAGCCCGCCGAGCATCGACAGCACGATCGCCTCGACAAGGAATTGCATCAGCACTTCGCGCGCGACCGCGCCGATCGCCAGGCGGATGCCGATCTCTCGCGTGCGTTCGGTCACCGACACCAGCATGATGTTCATGATGCCGATACCGCCGACGACCAGGCTGATCCCCGCCACTGCGGTCACGATGCTGGTGAGCAAAGTGGTGACCCCGGTCAGCGTCTGGGTGATCTGGGCGGTGTCGAAGATGTTGAAATTATCCTCCGCCCCAGGCTGGATGCGGCGGCGTTCGCGCAGCAGATCGGTCAGCGACGATTGGACGACTGCCGGGTCATAGGCCGCGTCGAACCCGACCAGCATCAGCCGGATATCGCGGTTGCCGGTCAGGCGGCGCTGGACGGTGTTAATCGGCATGATGACCGTATCGTCCTGATCGCCGCCGAACCCCGCCTGTCCGCGCGTCTCCAGTGTGCCGATCACGTCGCACGATATGTCGTTCAGGCGGATGCGCTGCCCCACCGCGTCGCCGCCACGGAACAGGTTCTGCTGGACGGTATTGCCGATGATGCACACCGCGCGCCCTGCCGCTTCCTCGGCCGGTGTGAAGGTGCGGCCGGACGTCAGCTCCCAGGGCTGAACTTCGAAAAACGCGTTGGTGGTGCCATTGATCGTCGTCGACCAGTTTGCACCGTTATAGATGGCGGTGGCGGTCGATTGCGCCTGGGGGGCGACGGCGGTCACGCCCGCGACCTGATCGCGGATTGCCTGTACATCGTTCACGTCGAAATCGGGCGGGCGCGGGCCGCCGCCGCCGCGACCGAAGCCCTGGCCGGGGCGGACCTGAAGGATGTTGGTGCCGAGCGACGCGACCTGATCGGTGGCGGCCTGGGTCGTGGCCCGGCCGAGCGTCACCATCGATACGACCGCGGCGACGCCGATGACGATGCCGAGGATCGTCAGGAACGACCGCAGCATGTGCCGCCGGATCGAGCGGACCGCGAGGAGGAAAGTGGTGCCGAGCATCAGACGGGTTCCGGCACTTTCTTGTTGGTCTCGATCCGCTCGACCAGTCCGTCCTTGAAGTGGACGAGGGTGCGGGCGAAGGCGGCCATGTCGGGCTCATGCGTGACCATCAAGACGGTGATGTTGCTGTCGCGGTTGAGGCCGGAGAGCAATTGCATGATCTCCACCGATCGTTCGCTGTCGAGGTTGCCGGTGGGTTCGTCCGCCAGCAATACCGCGGGGCTGGTGACGATCGCACGGGCGATGGCGACACGCTGTTGCTGGCCGCCGGACAATTCGGCAGGGGTATGATCCCACCAATCGGCGAGCCCGACCTTGTCGAGCGCGGCCATGCCGAGATCGTGGCGCGTTTTCTTGTCCTCGCCGCGGTACACCAGAGGCAGTTCGACATTTTCCAGCGCGGTGGTGCGGCTGAGCAGGTTGAAGCCCTGAAACACGAAGCCGAGATATTTGCGGCGGAGCAAGGCGCGCTGGTCGCGGTCGAGATGCCCGACCTCTACGCCTTTGAACAGGAAGCTGCCGTTGGTCGGCACGTCGAGGCAACCGAGCATGTTCATCGTCGTCGATTTGCCCGACCCCGACGGACCCATGACAGCAACGAAATCGCCCTCGGCAATGTCGAGATCGACGCCTTTCAGCGCCTGAAACGCGGTCGCGCCTTCGCCGTAGGTCTTGGTGACGCCGCGAAGCGTGATGATCGGCTCATCCGCCACGCTTGCCGCTCCCGCCGCTGCCTGCCTTGGTGTTGCCGCCCTCTCCGGTGAATTGTCCGGTGATGATCTTTGCACCGGGACGCAGGTTGCCGTCGGTCACTTCGGTCATGACGCCGTTGGTCTCTCCAGTGGTGATCTGAACCGGTTCGGGCTGACCCTCGGCACCCAGGATATAGACGGTCTGCTGCGCGCCGCGGCCAACGGTGGCCGATTTCTCTGCGCCGCCACGTCCACCGCGCCGCCCGCGTGGGATAAGTGCCCCCGCCATGCCGCCGCCGCCCTTGGCTTCTTCTGCCCCTGCCGCCTGGGGGGTGAAGCGCAATGCCGCGTTGGGGACGAGCAATACGCCGCGCTTTTCGACGGTCACGATCTCTGCGGTTGCGGTCATGCCGGGGCGCAGGCGTTGCTCGGCATTGGCCACCGACAATTCGGCGGCGTAGGAGACGACCTGATTGGCGGTCGTGGCAGTGCCGGTGGTCGACGACGACGAGCTCGCCGCCTGTGCCGACAGGTTGGAACCGACATCGACGCGCGTGATCTGCGCCGGAAAGGTCTGGCCCGGAAACGCATCGACGGTGAAGGTCGCACGCTGGCCGTCGGTGACCTGGCCGACATCGGCTTCGTCGATCGCGACTTCGAGCTGCATCTGCGACAGGTCCTGCGCGATCACGAACAGGGTCGGGGTGTTGAACGACGCGGCGACGGTCTGACCCTCGTCGACCTGACGCGCGAGCACCACGCCATTGACCGGCGAGCGGATGATCGCGCGCGACCGCTGGGTCTGGTTCGAATTGAGCGCGGCTTGCGCGGCGACGACATTGGCCTGCGATACGCGCAGCGCGGCGTTGGCGCGCGCGACTTCGGCGCGGGCAGCCTCAAGCTCGGTCTGGGCGGGGACGCGACCGCCCGACAGACGGCTGACTTCCTCGAACCGGGCGAGTTGGGCGCGCGATTCGCTAAGGGTCGCCTGGGCCTGCGCGACCTGTGCCTGATTGGCGTTGACCTGGGCCTGGCCCTGACGAATCTGGTCGTCGAGCTGCGACGGGTCGATCAGCGCGAGCGCTTGCCCCGCGGTCACCCGGTCGTTCACATCGACCAACACCTGCGTGACGAGGCCCGACAATTCGGAGCCGACCTGAACCTGTTCGGTGGGCGCGAGCTTGCCCGTTGCCGACACGGTCACGGTCAGGTTGCCATTGGCGACATCCTCGGTCGCGTAACCGGTCTGCGCCTCCGCGCCAAATAATCGCATCGCGAGCAGGATGAGCAGGATCACGCCCACCGCGATCAGCGGCCATTTGACCCAAGGCTTGTTCAGCGTGCGCTGCCAGCGCGGGCGTTCGTTCGCGCCCAGAAATTCGTCGATTTTGGGCTGGGGTGCGTCGGCCATCAGTTCGAACCTTCGACTAAAACGGCGACGGGCGCCGGATCGGTGATCTGTGTTTCATCCCAGCCGCCGCCAAGCGCGGTGTAGAGCTGGATCAGCGCCGTCGCCTGATCGGCGCGCGCTTGCGTCACGCCGTTGCGGGCGGACAGCAACGACGATTCGACCTGGTTGAGCGTGGTGAAGTCGGTCAGCCCCGACTGATATTGCAGGCGGGAGAGCAGGGCGGAGTTGGTTGCGGCGTCGAGCGCGATGGCGAATTCGCGTTCGCGACGCTGGGCGGCGTCGAGCGCGACGACGGCGTTTTCGACATCCTCCAGCGCCGTCAGTGCGGTCTGCCGATAATTGGCGAGTGCGGCGTCGGCGGCGGCCTGTTGCGAGCGGACCTGGCTGCGCGTGCGCCCGGCGTCGAAGATCAACTGGGCGATGTTGGAAAAGATGCGGCCCGTGATGATGTCCCCGATCGCGTCGAGCGCGTTCGCGCTGGTGTCGATCGATCCGCCCAGCGACAATTGCGGATAGAGTTGCGCCTCCGCAACCCCGATCTGGGCGACCGCGGCGGCCAGATTGCGTTCGGCGACGCGCACGTCGGGGCGCTGGCGCAGCGTATCGGCGGGGATGCCGACGCCGACGCTGGCCGGGCCGGTCGGGATCGGGCGGACGGCGGCGAGCTGGGTCCGCAATGCCCCCGGCGCACGACCGGTCAACACCCCCAGCCGCGCGACCGCGCTGGCATAGGCCGATTCGATGCTCGGGATGGAGGCCGCGGTTTGCGCACGCTGAACGCGCGCCTGTTCAACGTCGATCGACGAGACGAGCCCCGCCTGGACGCGGAAACCCGCGATTTCGAGATTGTCGTCCTGAATGGCGAGCGTCGCGCGCGCATTGTCGAGCTGCGCCTGATTGGCGCGCGCAAGGATGTAGTTGCGCGCAATCTCTCCCTGGATCGCGACCAGGATCGCGGCATAGTCGTAGCCTGCGGCCGCAAGCGCCGCGCGCGATGCCTCCACCCCGCGGCGGTTGCCGCCGAAAATGTCGGCTTGCCAGCTTGCGTCGGCGCCCAGCGAGAAGCTGTCGCTCGAACCGGAACCGGTCGAGATGATCGTCCCGTCGGGAAGCGTCGTGGTGCTGGTACCGCCGGTGATCGGTTCGCGCCGCGAATAGCCGCCCGATCCCGATACGCTGGGGAGCAGGTCCGCGCGGCTCTGCACCAGCCCTTCGCGTGCCTGACGCAGCCGGGCGATGGCCTGCGCCACATCGAGATTGGTCGTGCGTGCCTCTGCAGCCAGTTGCTGGAGCATCGGATCGTCGAACCGGGTCCACCACGTGGTCAGGTCTTCACGCGCGGCGGCATCGCCCACCGAATAGCTATCGGGCACGCCGAGAGATTCGGTGGTCGCGGGCCGATAGTTCGGACCGACGGTACAGGCCGACAACGCGGTCGCAGCGCTGAGCAGCGCAAGGGGCAGGACGCGATTCATGGCGCTTTGGATGGCGGCTGGTTTCGCCAGCGTCCACGGTTTTATTGTCGCAATTTGTAACCTTGTTACTGGAGAGCTGCGGTAAATTGCTGATAATAAGACCGTTCATGCTGAGCTTGTCGAAGCATTGTCCTTCTTGGCACGAAGAAAGGACAGTGCTTCGACAAGCTCAGCACGAACGGGGTGGGGTTGGCGATTGGCCGATGGGTTTGTGGTTGCAGCCTGGCCGCGCGAGCGCCATCACTTGCCCGGCAATCAGGAGAAACCCGGCATGACCGACCCCGCACTCTATCCCGTCCCCGACGAATGGCAGGCGAAGGCGAGGATCGATGCGGGTAAATACGAACAGCTTTACGGCCGCAGCCTGGCCGATCCGGGGAGCTTCTGGCTGGAACAGGCGAAGCGGCTCGACTGGATCAAGCGGCCCGAAATCGCGGGCGACTGGTCGTTCGACGAGGATGATTTCCACATCTCCTGGTTCGCCGACGGCAAGCTGAACGTCGCGGTCAACTGCATCGACCGTCATCTGAAGACGCGCGGCGATCAGGTCGCGATCATCTGGGAACCCGACGAACCGTCCGAGGAGCCGCGGCGCTTCACCTACGCCCAGTTGCACGCAGAGGTTTGCCGGTTCGCCAATGTCCTGAAGGGGCAGGGCGTCGAGAAGGGCGACCGCGTCACCATCTATATGCCGATGATCCCCGAAGCGGCGTTTGCGGTGCTGGCTTGCGCGCGGATCGGCGCGATCCATTCAGTCGTGTTCGGCGGCTTTTCGCCTGAGGCGCTTGCGGGACGCATCACCGATTGCGATAGCCATGTGCTGGTGACCGCCGATGAAGGACGCCGCGGCGGCAAGCGCGTCGCGCTCAAGGCCAATGTCGATGAAGCCGCGAAACGTGCCCCTGCGCTGGAGAAGGTGATCGTCGTCAAGGCGACCGGCGGTGCGGTGGAAATGACCGAAGGCCGCGACGTCTGGTATCACGACGCCGCGGCGACGGTGGACGCGAGTTGCCCAGCAGAGGCGATGGGCGCGGAGGACCCGCTGTTCATCCTCTATACCTCGGGCTCGACGGGGAAGCCCAAGGGCGTCCTGCATTCGTCGGGCGGTTACCTGCTCTGGGCGGCGTGCACGCATGAATGGTGTTTCGATTATCGGCCCGGCCCGAAATCCGCCGACGTGTGGTGGTGCGCCGCCGACATCGGCTGGGTGACCGGGCACACCTATATCCTCTACGGCCCGCTGGCGAATGGCGGGACGACGCTGATGTACGAAGGGCTGCCCAACTGGCCCGATGCCAGCCGCATCTGGCAAGTGGTGGATCGCCACAAGGTGCATACGATCTTTACCGCGCCGACCGCCTTGCGCGCGCTGATGAAGGATGGCGACGCGCCGGTGAAGGCCACCGACCGATCGTCGCTGAAACTGCTCGGCACGGTCGGCGAGCCGATCAACCCGGAGGCGTGGCGTTGGTATCACGACGTGGTGGGCGAGGGGCGCTGCCCGATCATCGACACCTGGTGGCAGACCGAAACCGGTGGCGCGATGATCGCGCCAATGCCGGGGGCGACCGCGCTCAAGCCCGGCAGTGCGACGCTGCCCATGCCCGGCGTCGATCCGCAACTGGTCGATGCCGAGGGTCAGGTGCTGCACGGCAGCACCGACGGCAATCTGGTGATCGCGCGAAGCTGGCCGGGCCAGATGCGCACCGTGTGGGGCGACCACGACCGGTTCTTCCAGACCTATTTCACCACCTACAAAGGCAAATATTTCACCGGTGACGGCTGCCGCCGCGACGATGACGGCTATTACTGGATCACCGGCCGGGTGGACGATGTCATCAACGTATCCGGGCACCGTATGGGGACGGCGGAGGTCGAATCGGCCTTGGTTTCGCATCCCAAGGTGGCCGAGGCCGCAGTCGTCGGCATGCCCCATGATGTGAAGGGGCAGGGCATCTATGCCTATGTCACGCTCAACGCGCGGGCCGAGCCGAGCGAGGCGCTGCGCGACGAATTGCGGCAATGGGTCAGGCAGGAAATCGGTCCGATCGCCACCCCCGACGCGCTGCAATTCGCACCCGGCCTGCCCAAGACGCGGTCGGGCAAGATCATGCGGCGGATTCTTCGCAAGATCGCCGAAGGGGATGTGTCGAGTCTGGGGGATATATCGACGCTTGCCGATCCAGCGGTGGTTGACGATCTGGTCGCGAACCGGGTGGGGGCGAAGTAGCGGTCCCGCGCGGGCGTGTTCCGCCGCCATCACCCCATCCGTTCGTTTCGAGCGAAGTCGAGAAACGAGAGGTGGAGGCCAGGATCCCGTTTCTCGACTTCGCTCGAAAAAAACGGGGTGGGGGCTTCTCAAATCCGGCGTTTTCGCGACCGAGTGACTGATCCCAACCACGTCATCCCAGCGAAAGCTGCGATCGACGCAATGCGGCCCGATATCCCAGCTTTCGCTGGGATGACGAAACTGGGCGACGTCGTCAATCACAGGCCGAGCCCGACACTTGCCAAACCCCCTTGCATCCATCCCATGTGACTATATAACGTCCCGCGAATGGCTACAGGCCGACATTTCCCAGGGATTGGTTCATGCGTTTCACATCGTCATCACGCCTTGTTGCCCACCGCGCACTGTTGCTGTCCGGCGCCGTGACCTTTGCAGCGGCCCAGCCCGCATTCGCTCAGACCGCGGCGCCGACGCCGGCACCCGCACCGATGCATCAGGCCGATCACTATCACGACCTGCCCAACGACATCATCGTCACCGCAGCACCCTTTCAGCGCAGCGAACTCGACGTACTGGGCGGAACGTCGGTGGTGCAGGGGATCGAACTCGACCGCGACATGCGCGCGTCGATCGGTGACACGCTGGCGTCGCAGCCCGGTGTCTCGGCAACCAGCTTCGGCCCCGGCGCGTCGCGTCCGGTGCTTCGCGGTTTTCAGGGCGATCGCATCCGCGTGTTGACCGATGGCATCGGTTCGATCGACGCCTCGTCCAGTTCGGTCGACCATGCGGTCGCGATCAACCCGTTGACCGCCAACCGAATCGAGGTGTTACGTGGTCCATCGGCACTCCTATATGGTTCATCGGCGATTGGCGGCGTGGTCAATGTGCTCGACGACCGTATTCCGCGCAGCATCCCCGATGAGCCGATCCATCTCGACGTGATGGGCACGTACGGCACGGCGGCGAAGGAGCGGTCGGTCGCGGGTGTGCTCGACGTACCGCTGGGCAGCATGTTCGTCGCGCATGTCGATGGCAGCTATATCCGCGCCGACGATCTGCGCACTGGCGGGTTCATCAATTCGCGCGCCATTCGCGAGGACGCGCTGCATCACGCCGAGGAAGACGGCAATGCCGAATTGGCCGAGGAGGCGAATGCACGCGGTCGCATCGACAACACCTCGCTCGAAACCTGGGAAGTGGCGGGCGGTTTGTCGCTGGTTACCGATCGCGGGCATCTGGGCTTCTCGCTCAGCCGCTACGAAAGCAACTACGGCGTTCCCAACCGGTTCGATCCGCATGGTCACGAAGAACACGAGGATCATGGCGACGAGGAGCACGGGGATGAGGACCACGGGGATCATGACGAGCACGAAGGCCACGCCCATGAGGACGTCCGCCTGGCGGTGAAGCAAACCCGCTTCGACATTCGCGGCGAAGTGGAAACCAATGGCGGGTTCCTAGACCGTATCCGCTTGCGGCTGGGCGCGGCGGATTACCGCCACGACGAACTCGAGGACAATGGCGAGATCGGCACCAGCTTCTTCAACCAGGGGTATGAAGGACGGCTCGAACTTGTCCAGGCGGACCGCGACGGCTGGCGCGGGGCGCTGGGCGGCCAGTTCGTGATCCGCGATTTCGAGATCGTCGGCGAAGAAAAATACATGCCCAAGACGACGACCGAACAGATGGGGCTGTTCACGCTCCAGTCGGTCGATCTCGGTGCCTTCCGGGCCGAAGCGGGTGCGCGTTACGAACATAGCCGCCTGTCGGCCAATGCCGACGACGATATCGGCAATCCGGCGATCGACCGGACGTTCAACGCCTTTTCGGGCTCGGTCGGGGCCAGCACCGGTTTGGGTGACGGCGTGCGCGCTGGGCTGAACCTGTCGCGTACCGAACGCGCGCCATCGGCGGAGGAGCTATTCTCGGGCGGCCCGCACGCCGCGACCCAGGCCTTCGAAATCGGCGATCCGACGCTGGCCAAGGAAGCAAGCTGGGGCGTGGAAGGCACGTTCCGCCTGAGCCGTCCCGGCTTCCGGATTGCGGCGTCGGCCTATTACAACTGGTTCGACAATTACATTTACCAGTTCGAAAATGACGACGAAATCGATGAACTGCCGGTCTTTGCCTATGCGCAAAGCGACGCGCGCGTGCGCGGGTTCGAGGTGGAGGCGTCGGCTACGCTCGCGCGGATGGGCGGCACCGCGTTCAATGTCGACGGACTGGTCGATTATGTCGTGGTCGATGTCGACGATTTCGGCCCCGCACCGCGCATTCCACCGCTTCGCGTGCTGGGCGGGGTCGAGGCGCAGGCCGATATGTTCAACGCGCGGCTGGAGGCCGAACATGTGTTCGAACAGGACCGCGTGGCCGGGGTCGAATTGCCGACCGACAGCTATACGATGGTCAACGCCTCGGTCGCGTTCAGCCCGTTCGGCACGGGCAATTCGACGCGGTTGATCGTCAGCGCCAACAACATCTTCGATGTCGAGGCCCGTCGCCACGCCAGCCAGATCAAGGATTTCGCACCGCTTGCGGGACGCGATATCCGCGCAACGCTCAGGTTTCAGCTATAAACAGGGGGCGTACTCCTGCGGACGCAGTAGTCTTGGCGGCAGGCGCAACGCTGGTGGCCAGGGCTCCTGCTTTCGCAGGCGTACGGCATTTGTTTGTTAGGTTAGTTAGCGCGCTGGTTCACACACGCTCGGCCAGTTTTCGTTCCCAGGCCAGCGCATCGCGGACGATGCCGTCGAGATCGTCGTGTCTGGGTCGCCACGGCAATGCTGCAAGGATCGCGGCGTTGTCGGCGACCAACGCATCGGGGTCGCCCGCGCGGCGCCCTTCCATGCGGCGGTCGATGGTCATGTTGGTCACCCGATCGACCGCATCGAGCACTTCCAGAACCGAAAAGCCCTTGCCGTAACCGCAATTAAGCGTGTGGCTCTCACCCGGCTGGTCGATCAGCAGCTGCAGCGCATCGACATGCGCCGCCGCCAGATCGGTAACATGGATATAGTCGCGCACACCGGTCCCGTCGGGGGTCGCGAAGTCGGTGCCGAATACCGATACGCTGGCGCGTTTGCCGGTTGCGGCCTCCACCGCGACCTTGATCAGGTGCGTTGCACCTGCGGTGGATTGCCCCGATCGGCCCTGCAGGTCGGCCCCCGCGACGTTGAAATAGCGCAGCGCGCAGTAATTGATCGCATGCGCCGCGGCGACATCTGCGAGCATCGCCTCGGTCATCAGCTTCGACATGCCGTAGGGATTGATCGGTTGTTTGGGCGAGTCCTCGCGCACCGGGACGGTTTCGGGAATGCCGTAAGTTGCCGCGGTTGAGGAGAAGATGAAATGCTTTACCCCTTCGGCGACTGCGCTTTCGATCAGGCTGCGCGATGCGGCGGTGTTGTTGCGATAATATTTGAGCGGATTTTCCACCGACTCCGGCACCACCACCGATCCGGCGAAATGCATCACCGCGAATACCGCGTGATCGCGCATTGCCGCGCGGACCGCCGCATCATCCTCGATATCGGCGACCACCAGCGTCGCACGCGAATCAACCGCCCAGTCGAAGCCGGTGACCAGATTGTCGAGCACCACCACTTGGATTCCCGCATCGAGAAGCGCCAGCACCGCATGGCTGCCGATATAGCCTGCGCCGCCCGTTACCATCACGCTGCCGGTCATGCTTTTGCTCCCACGATCGTCCGATTGTGCTTTGCCATGCCAATCCTATCTAGGTCGTCAACGATTTTGACGGAGAATGAGCGATGGTGAGCGAAACCATTACGCTGGCGGGGGGCTGTTTCTGGTGCACCGAGGCGGTGTTCAAGGATGTGATTGGCGTGACCGAAGTGGAAAGCGTCTATATCGGCGGCCAGGTCGAGAACCCGACCTATAAGGCGGTGTGCGGCGGCGATACCGGCCATGCGGAGGCGATCCGCGTGACCTTCGACCCCGAACAGCTCGCGCTGGGCGACCTGTTCGATATCTTCTTCGCGACGCACGATCCGACGACGCTCAACCGCCAGGGCGGGGATGTCGGTACGCAATACCGGTCGGCGATCTTCCCGACGTCGAGCGAGCAGGAAGCCGAAGCGCGCGCCGCGATCGAGCGGAATGCCGGGACATGGCCGGACCCGATCGTCACCACCATCGAACATGCCGATATCTGGTATCCGGCGGAAGATTATCACCAGGATTATTGGGACGGCGAGGGCCAGCGCAATCCCTATTGCCTGTCGGTGATTCCGCCCAAGCTCCAGAAATTGCGCAAAAGTTTCGCCGCACGCGCGAAGAGCGCAGGCACGATGGCATGAACGGAACAAGCGGGCCGGTCGCCGGTTGAAACGCGACCGGCCCGCCGATCGTGCGCGGGCGGTAACGAACAGGGAGAATTCCATGCGCAACTTCATCGCACCCGTCCTTTTGGTTCTGGCCGCAGCGCCGCTCGCTGCGTGCGGTGGTGACGGCGACGACTCGCTGGGCGATCGCGCCGAAGAACAGGCGGATGCCCAGGCCGACGCGATGCGCGCGAACGGCATGAGCGAAGCGGCTGCCGATGCTGTGGAAGATCAGGGCGATGCCCGCGAAGAGGCGATCGACGATTCGGACGTCGATGTCGATGAACTGACGCCCGATCAGCAAAACGCGATGGTCAACGGATCAATGACCCCTGCCCAGTAACTGAAAAAGGAAGGCGTGGCCGTCCGAGGTCACGCTTTCCTCCTATGACACTGCGATTAGACCAATCGCTAATCGCGCGAATCACCGCCCACGCTTAAAGCACCCCCACCGCGAAACTCCCTTCTCGACGGAAAGAGAGGCCGGATGCCTGGGGGTCGGGGGCCGGTCTCTCTTTTGTCGACCTAGCGTATCGCGGCGCGCGCCAGCCGGTCGTTGATCGCGGCGCCGATATCGTCCGGGGTTATGGGGGCGATGGCAATCGAGGCTGCCGCACTGGCATCCGCACGGTGCAACGCGTCGAACAACCGCGCGGCAGCCTCGATCCTGTCGCCTGTCGCGGACAGGGTGTCGTCGCCGGCGATGTCGCCAAATCCGATCATCCATTCGCCCTGCTCCGCACACGTCGCATTCAGGCGGAGCGATTTTCTCGGCGCGTAATGTCCGGCTAGCTGGCCCGGTGCGGTGATCGCGTCGCTCGGACCCGCCAGCGCCACGCCCAGCACCGCTTCGATCGCACGCGCCGAAATCGGCCCGGGACGCAGCAGTCGCGCCGGTCCGGCAAGGCCGATGATGGTCGATTCGATCCCCGCCTCGCTGGCCCCATCGTCCAGGATCGCGGCGATCCGCCCGTCCAGGCTTGCGCGCACATGCGCCGCGCGCGTCGGGCTGATCGTGCCGCTGGCATTGGCGGACGGCGCGGCCAGCGGTTTGCCGGTCGCCGCGAGCAGCGACTGCATCGCGCGGTGCGCGGGCACCCGGATCGCGATCGTATACAGCCCCGCGGTCACCAGACTCGCGATGCCCGATCCCTCGCGATGCGGCAGGACCATCGTCAACGGCCCTGGCCAATATCGTCCGGCCAGCGCGCGCGCGCGGTCGTCGAAAACCGCCAACCGCTCGGCAGCGGCCAGCTCGGCGACATGCACGATCAGCGGGTTGAAGCTGGGGCGACCCTTGGCGGCATAGATGCCCGCAGCCGCGCGCGCATTCGTCGCATCGGCGGCCAGTCCGTACACCGTCTCGGTCGGCACCGCGACGCATCCGCCGCGCGCGATGATCGCAGCGGCGTTTGCCACTCCGGCCTCGCCGTAGGGTAAGGTGCGGGTTGGGGTTTGGGGATTTGGATCGCTCACCCAAATGGGGCTAGAGCGCAGCGAACCGAACGACAAGAGAGGACCGTCAGATGCCCTTCACCCCCATCAACATTGAACAGCGGTTCGTCATCGATACCATCGTCGGGATGCCCGAGCTGGCGGCAAGCGATCGTTTTGCGATGGCGAGCGAGGATGTGGTGGACGCGGTGCTGGAGGGGGTCGGGCAATTCGCGGCCGGGGAATGGGCGCCGCTCGACCGCGCGGGCGATACCGTTGGGGCGAAATGGACCGAATACGGCGTGGTCATGCCCGACGGCTATGTCGCGGCGTACAAGGCCTATGTCGAGGGGGGCTGGGGCACGATCGGTTCGCCCGAGGCATTCGGCGGGCAGGGGATGCCGTTCGCGCTGTCGACCGCGGTGCTCGATACGCTGGGGACTGCCAATCTGGGCTTTGCGCTGGCGCCGACGCTGACCGTGGGGGCGATCGAATCGCTGGTCCATCATGGCAGCGAAGAACAGCAGCGGCTGTACCTGCCGAAGCTGGCGACCGGCGAATGGACGGGGACGATGAACCTGACCGAGCCGCAGGCGGGCTCGGACGTCGGCGCGCTCAAGACCAAGGCGGAGCCGGTGGGAGAGGGCGACTGGTCGATCCGTGGCACCAAGATCTTCATCTCGTTCGGCGATCACGATATGGCCGACAATATCGTCCACCTGGTCCTCGCGCGCACGCCTGATGCGCCGGCGGGCACCAAGGGATTGAGCCTGTTCCTCGTTCCCAAATATCGCCTCGACGAAAACGGTGAGCCGGGGGCGTTCAACGATGTCCGCGTCGTGTCGATCGAGCACAAAATGGGGCTCCACGCCTCGCCGACTTGCGTGCTGAGCTTCGGCGATCATGGCGAGTGCATCGGTCAATTGATCGGCGCGGAAGGCGGCGGGATCGCGGCGATGTTCACGATGATGAACAATGCGCGGCTGAATGTGGGGCTGCAAGGCGTGCAGGTGGCCGAAGCCGCGACCCAGCGTGCCGTCGCCTATGCCCGCGACCGGGTGCAGTCGGCGCGCGCGGGATCGTCGAGCCGCGAAAGCGTTGCGATCATCGAACATCCCGATGTGCGGCGGATGCTGATGCGGATGAAGGCGCAGACGCAGGCAGCACGCGCATTGGTCTATTACGCGGCGGGACAGGTCGATCGCGCGACGCTGGGCGATCAGGAAGCACGTTGGCGGGTCGATCTGGTGACCCCGCTGGCCAAGGCGCATGGCACCGATATCGGCTGCGAAGTGTCATCGCTCGGTATCCAGGTGCATGGCGGTATGGGCTATATCGAGGAAACCGGCGCGGCCCAGCATTTCCGCGATGCGCGGATCACGCCGATCTACGAAGGCACCAACGGCATTCAGGCCGCCGATCTGGTCGGGCGCAAGCTGGGCCTCGACAATGGCGGGGTGTTCGAACGCTTTTTCGCGAACGTGGCGGCAGACGCCAGGCATCCCGCGCTGAGCGATGTCGCGCAACGCGTGCTTCGCATCGGGCGCGACATGATGACCAAGGACACCGACGACCGGTTGGCGGCGAGCTATCCCTTCCTGACGATGGCCGCGATCGCGACCTGTGGCTGGCTGATGGAAAAGGAACTGGCGGCGCTCGACGGGTTCGAAGGCGATCCGCAATTCGTGACGGCGAAGCGAGCGACCGCGCGCTTCTACCTCGACCAGATCGTTCCCGAAGCGCTGGGGCTTGAGGCTGCGGCGACCGCGTCGGCGGGGGTGCTGTACGAGATGTCGGCGGAGGCGTTCTCGTCTTAAGGTAGGCAACCTTTATTTTTCCGTTCGTGCTGAGCTTGTCGAAGCACTGTTCTTCTTGGCACGAAGAAAAGGACAGTGCTTCGACAAGCTCAGCACGAACGGGGGTAAGGGAATTACAATTGCTTCGAGGGGATCGCTTACCCCTCCGACGGGCAATTTTCGCTACGTTCGGTCGGGCGCCCGTCCACCAGCCAAACGGTGGCGGGCGTCGCATCCTCGTCGTGATAGCAAAGCTCCGGGTTCGATCCATCCGCGGCGACCAGCAATGTCCAGTTGTGCGGGCCGCAATTATGCTGCTCGCAGCCCCACGACAGGATACGGCCATCGGCGGCAGTTTCGATCGGGGTGGAAGGGCCAGAGCCGGAAAGAATCTGTTCTACCGGTGCATCGGCTCCGCCCGCCTGTGTCAGGGCCGCGCGCACCAGAGGGTGATCGCGGAATGCGACGCCGTCGATCGGATCGAAAGGATATTGACCGACATAGGCGGCAAGCGGCCCGGGGGCGGGAGCGCCCGCCGCGGCATTGTCCATCAGATCGTCGGGCGCGACCGCGTCGTTGCCGATCGTCCCCGCATTGTCCTGGGGCGTGCTTGGCCCGCAACCGGCGAGCACCATCGCGCCCACAAATGCGAGGCTGGTCGTGAAAAGGCGCGTGCGACCCGCCAAGAAATCAGGCCGCCAGCGGCGCGGGAATCTTGCCCGTCTTGCCGCGGAACAGGCCATTGCCGACCATTGCGCCTTCGTTGAGGGGCAGCGCCGTCGAGCAATAGGCGCACTCTGCCGTCATCCGACCCATCAGCCAGTGCGACTTTCCACAACCGGGGCAGTGATTGATCTCATGCGCGTAATAGGCGATCCGATAGCCGGAGCGTCCGATCGCAAATGGTGGCCTGGTCGAAGCCATCGTGTTTCTCCCTTTCGACACCGCAATTAATAGCACGACGAGTCGTTCGGTTCCATCGACGAGTCGAAAAATGCGACGAAACGAATCGGAAACGAAGTTAACGGCGTCGGGGTCGTGAGTAGCGAGGCGACCAGATGTAGGATTTGCGTTCGCGCAAATGACGGCGCGCACAACCGAGCCGATCAAGCAGTCTCGCGGTCCAGCAACGTCGCGGCGTCGAGATCGAGCAGGTCGATCTGGGCGCGGATGCGGGGCCATTGGCTGGTCAGGAACCGGTCACGTTCTGCGGTGCGGAGTCTTTCGACGGCGCCGTCCAGCACGAACATGCCGACGCCGCGGCGCACTTCGACATAGCCATCGTCCTGAAAGCTTTGATAGGCTTTGGCCACCGTAAGCGGGTTGGCACCGTGTTCGGCGGCGAGTGCACGAACCGAAGGCAACTGGTCGCCCGCCCGAAATTCGCCGCGCAGGATTGCGGCGGCAATCGTGCCGCGCAATTTGAGATAGACGGGGCTATCGCCGTGATCCAGGCCTGTCATGCTGCTTTAATACACCAAAGGGCATCCGGGTCCATAGCGGAATTCGGTAATGTCAGCCCCGCCATTCGCGCATAACCGAGTCCAGATCGGGACGCGGGCGTTCCTCCAACGCGCGCGACGGCGTGCCGATGAACACGAACCCCGCGATCCGGTCACCCTCGCGTCCGCCCAGCGCCGTGCAGACCGCCGCGCTGTACGCCGCCCAGCCGCTCAACCAGCATGCGACGAAGCCATGCGCGTGCGCGGCATGTTCCAGGTTCATGCACACTGCCCCGGCCGACAATTGCTGTTCCCACAACGGGATGTGGCTTTCGTGTTTCGGAGTCGACAGCACCGCAACCAGGGTCGGCGCCTGGCGGGCGAATTGCGCCATCGCCTCGATTTCGAGCCGTGCCGCTGCGGGTTTTTCGGCACGGTACGCATCGACCAGCAGTGTGGCGAAGGCGTCGCGCGCGTCGTCGGGGATGACGACAAAACGCCAGGGCGCGAGCTTGCCGTGGTCGGGCGTACGCGCGGCGATGCCGACCATATCGTGTAGCGTCGCGGCGTCGGGGCCGGGTGCGACCATGTCGCGGGCACGCCCCGACCGGCGGCTGCGGAGAAGGTCGAGCGGGGTGGAGCGGTCGTTGAAGGTCATGAAAACGCGCCTATCAGTGCAATGCACTTGCAACAATCCGCTTCACAGCACGAGATTCGTCGTTAGGGTGTCGCGCAATAAACGAACATGGGCGGGGTCTGGCTTCAATGGCATTCGAACTGGTTATTTTTTGGGGAGCGGTGGTCGTACTTGCCGCTTTCCTGCTCGGCGGCACCTATGTCGTCACACGGCCGCAACCGGAATTTGCGGGGCACCCCAAGGGGTTGTTCCTGCTGTTCCTGGCAGAAATGTGGGAACGCTTTTCCTATTACGGGATGCGCGCGCTGCTGATCTTCTACCTGGTTCAGCATTGGATGTTTTCGGACAGCGAAGCATCGGTCATCTACGGCGCGTACACCGCATTGGTGTACATCACGCCCGTCGTCGGCGGTTATCTGGCCGATCGCTATCTGGGCCAGCGCAAGGCGGTGTTGTTCGGCGCGGTGCTGCTGACGTTCGGCCATTTCTTCATGGCGTTCGAAGGCGATGGCGGTCAGGGCGATCCGGTCATCAACGTCTTCTGGCTCGCGCTGGCGCTGATCATCGTCGGATCGGGCTTTCTGAAAGCCAATATCTCGGTCATCGTGGGCCAGCTTTATGCGCGGACCGATGTCCGGCGCGACGGCGCCTACACGATCTTCTACATGGGCATCAACGTGGGCGCGGCGACGGCATCGCTGATCTGTGGTTACCTTGGCCAGACTTACGGCTGGGGATATGGTTTCGGCCTGGCAGGCCTGGGGATGCTCATCGGCCTTGTCTTCTTCGTGCTCGGCAAGCCGTTGTTGATGGGCAATGGCGAGCCCAAGAATCCCGCCTATCTGCGTCAGCGCATGGGCGGCATTCCGCGCGAATGGATGTTCTATGGCATCGGTATCGCGATGGTCGCGCTTTGCTGGTTCATGGTTCAGAACCAGGCACTGGTCGGTATCCTGCTCGGCGGGTTCGGCGCGGTGCTGCTGACCTATGTGATCTTCACTGCGGTGGTAAAACTCGACCGCGAGGAACGCGACCGGATCTTTGCGGCGATGTTCCTGATCGTCACGTCGATCATCTTCTGGGCATTGTTCGAACAGGCGGGATCGTCGCTCAACCTGTTCACCGATCGCCATGTCGATCGCGCGGGCGTGCCCGCATCGATGTTCCAGTCGGTCAACGCGATCTACATCATCCTGCTCGCACCCTTGTTCGCGAGCATCTGGACCGGGCTGGGTCGTCGGGGGGCGGAGCCGTCGGCACCGTTCAAGTTCGGCCTCGGCATCGTTCAGGTCGGGTTGGGCTTCCTGGTGTTGGTCTGGGGCGCGCAGTCGGTGGGCATCGACGTCGCGACGCCGGTGCTGTTCATATTCCTGATCTATCTGCTCCACACGACCGGCGAGCTGTGCCTGTCGCCGGTCGGCCTGTCGGCGATGAACCGGCTGGCGCCGTCGCACATGGCCAGCCTAATCATGGGCATGTGGTTCTTTGCCTCGGCAACCGGCAATTTCGCGGCCGGGCTGATCGCATCCGCCACCGGTGCCGAAGGCGTCGGGGAGGAAGCGGGCAAGGAAGTGGTGCTCGGCGTCTATTCGACGGTCGGCTGGGTCGCGGTCGGCGTCGGTGTCGCGGTGCTGGTGATTTCGCCGCTGATCAAGAAAATGATGCATCTCGACACGCTGAAGGACGACGATGTCGATCATGCGCTGGCGGGCCAGGGTGCGATCGGCGAGCAGCAGGCGGCGGGCGTGAACACCAGCGGGGAAACGCGCTGAGCACGGCATTGTGGGCGGCGCGCGCTTGACTCGGGCGGGTGCCCGGTCTAGCGCGCCGCCTTCGCAATCAGGCTCCGCACTCCCGGTGAAGCGGTAGCCACGGCCCCATCTGGGTCGGGCGATGACCGGGATCGCGATCATGGTGCTTCCAGCCCTAGGGTCAACGTCACACGCTATTGCCAAGGAATATCATATGTCGAAGCGTTCAAGCGCCAAGTACAAGCTCGACCGCCGCATGGGCGAAAACATCTGGGGTCGCCCCAAATCGCCCGTCAACAAGCGTGAATATGGCCCCGGCCAGCACGGCCAGCGCCGCAAGGGCAAGATGTCGGATTTCGGCATTCAGCTGCGCGCGAAGCAGAAGCTGAAGGGCTATTACGGCGACATCACCGAAAAGCAGTTCAAGCGCACCTACGAAGAAGCGTCGCGCGTGAAGGGCGATACCGGTCAGAACCTGGTCGGCCTGCTCGAACAGCGCCTGGACATGATCGTATACCGTGCGAAGTTCGCACCGACGATCTTTGCTGCGCGTCAGTTGGTGTCGCACGGCCACGTTCGCGTGAACGGCGTGAAGTGCAACATCGCGTCGCGCCGCTGCTATGTCGGCGACGAAATCACGCTGGGTGGCAAGGCGCAGGAAATGGCGCTGGTCATCGAAGCACAGAGCCTGGCCGAGCGCGACATCCCCGAATATGTCGCCACCGACGGCGCATCGAAGGTGACCTTCACCCGCGTACCGACGCTGGACGAAATTCCCTATCCGGTGAAGATGGAACCGAACCTGGTGGTCGAATTCTACAGCCGCTGATGCGCCGCGATTAGCGCAGCTAATCGCAGCATCCCGCAGCGGCCCGACCGGCGGCGCTACAGCGCCGACCGACGACGCGGCTTTGCCGCGGCGACCAGCCGAACCGAGACAGACAAAGGGCGGTTCCCATACGGGAGCCGCCCTTTTTCGCGCGCCCGCAACACCCCCCTCGCCCGCGATCCACGCACTCTTCCCACCCGAGTCGCACCCACCCGCGCCAACCACAGCGCCTGTCGGCTCGCCGCAGCCGCCACACGAATGACCCGCACTCTGGCAGCCGCGCGCCCTCCGTTCATCTCCGTGAAAGGTTAATCGGAACACCGGGCAAGTCCCTGGCATCGGAATGCGGTGTGCAAGCCGCGGCCCGACCTTGCCGGACGAAGTGGGTTTCGACCGCCAGCCATGCCGTCGCCGATACGAGATCGGGCGGACGGCGGCGGGTGTGGAGCCCGCACGAGGTTCAGATCGAAGGAGGATCATCATGTCCAATCTACTTAAGACCCCCAAAGCCCTGCTGACGCTTGCTCTGCTGGCCGCGCCCGCATCCGTCGGGTTCGCGCAGGAGGTGCAGCCCCCGCCCGAGGCGGACGTGTCGGCGACCGTGTACGGCGCGCCTGCCGAAATGACCGAGGGTCCGGAAATCGACGGCATCATTTCCGCCCGCGACGGCGACCGGTTGCAGGTGACCGCAGCCGACGGCACCAGCACGGTGGTGGTGGTCAACGAAGCGACGCGCATCCGGTCGAGCGGCGGGTTCCTGGGGCTCGCGCGCAACACGCTGGCGTCGGAATCGCTGCTCAACGGCCTGCCGGTCAGTGTCGAGACGCTGCAGGGCGGCGGTGACCTGGTCGCGAGTCAAATCGCCCTGAAGAGCCGCGACCTGAAGACCGCATCGATGATCCGTAGCGGCACCGCACAGGGCTTTGCCGAACAGAGCGCGGCGACCGACGCGTTGCGCGGGCGGATGGGCGATATCGACCAGTATAATATCAAGAGCACGACGGATGTGAATTTCGACACCGGCAAGGCGGCGTTGACCGAGCAGGCGAAGAACGACCTGTGCGCGGCGGCCAGCCAGGCCGAGGGGATGGACAATGCCCTGTTGCTGGTGGTGGGCTATACCGATTCCACCGGTGACCCCGAGTTCAACCAGGTGCTGAGCGAAAAGCGCGCGGGCGGCGTGGTCAACCATCTGCAACAGGCGTGCGGTTGGAAACCGTACCGGATGCTGACCCCGACCGGCATGTCGGAGTCCAATCCGGTGGCAAGCAACGACACCGACGACGGCAAGGCGCAGAACCGTCGGGTCGCGGTGAACGTGCTAGTCAGCAAGGCCGTCGACGGGCTGTGATACGAGCGGGGTGGGCGTTGGTGCCCACCCCGGTTTGCCAGAGCGTGCCGGTCGCGTGGTGAGCGGGCTTGCCTCGGGCGGTTGCGAGGAGGCGAAGGGCGGTTTCCGAAGGGGAGCCGCTCTTTTCCGTGCGCGGCGATCGTCGCGCGTGGCACCTGACGCGCACGGAAACTTTCCTGAACAAGTTGACAAGGTTGACACGATCGCACTGTTCCGCGCGGGCGGAGGTGCGATCGGTTTACGCGTGCATATGGCCCGGTTGCGAGGCCGATGCCGACCACAGGTTCGTTGATGGATGACGGCGGATCGGAACTTCATCGACAAGTATCGAGCAAAATTCGTCGAGGTAGGAAACCAGATTCTTGTGCCCGTTCGACCTCAATTTTCGGCCATAGAGACCGATGATTAGGAGGGGCCGGTGAGGTATCCGACTAGCGATGAAACATCAAAATCCGCCCGCTACTTGTTTTGCATCGGCGAAATCGGTGGAGGAGCGGACAGCCACGGCGTGATCTCCTCGGTGGGAAGACGTTCTACAATGCCCCGGTGACCCTCCACGGCCTTCCCCGCGAACAGCGAATTGATCACGGCTTCCTCGGTGGCTTCGGCCGCGGCCTGAAAGAGTGGAGACATGACTTCGTTGCGAAGTTCCGAGACTTGCGTGGTTGGGACGCTGCCTTCTTCGCGGCGCACTGCCGAATGGGTCGAAAAGGCGATCGCATAGTCGCCCGATCCGTTGGAAAAGGACGATCCGGTCCGACCGATTCCGATGAAGGCGCGCTCGGCGACCCGGCGCAGATTTCGATCCGAGATCGGGGCATCGGTGGCGATAACGATGACGACCGATCCGTCCGCGCTCCCCTGTTCCGTAGCGCTGGCAAAAGCGTGTCGGCCAAGCCGGATACCGACTGGCACACCGGCGATGTTCAGCACGCCGCCATAGTTGCTCTGAACCACCACGCCGAGGGTCCAGCCACCCATCGATTGGGGCAGCCTGCGCGATGCGGTACCAATCCCGCCCTTGAACCCGAAGGCCACCGTGCCCGTGCCTGCACCGACCGATCCTTCTTCAAGCGCGCCATCCTTTGCGGCCTCGATTGCGCGCCGCGCATCGGCGATCGTTACGCGACGTCTGCGGATGTCATTCAGCATGCCGTCGTTGGTCTCCCCGACCACCGCGTTGACCGAGCGAACCGCTGCGTTGCCGGGCTGATCCAGGGTCCATTCAATCGATGCCGCTATCGCTTCGGCGACATTCAGCGTGTTGGTGAGCAGAATGGGCGTCTCGACCTCGCCCAACTCCGCAACCTGTGTCGAACCGGCGAATTTACCGAACGCATTGAATGCGACGAAACCAGCCGGAACCCTGGAGCGAAAGACGTTGCCGCCATGCGGCACGATAGCGGTCACCCCGGTATGGATGTCCTTGCCTTCGTCGATGGTCACATGGCCGACCTTCACCCCTTCGACATCAGTGATGGCGTTGAGCGGTCCTGTCGGCAGGACGCCGATGACAATCCCAACATCGCGGGGCCGGGGAGGGCTGGGGTCATCTTGGGCCGTCGCCACGATCATAATTGCCCCGATCAGTTCCGCAAAGATCATTGAATCCCCCGTGTATCGCCCCCGGAGTTCACATTCTTCGACCCCTTTGAACAGGAGTAAACCGGAAATGCGGCTGATGGCCATGATGCTTTACCTGCCGGTGGCGGATGCCGAGCCTTTGGCCCGAACCCAATGCCGGTCAGATATCCGTAGATCAATCGACACCGGTGCGGGGTTGGCTATAACCTGTTTAAACCACCCACCGGAGACTCCGCCCCCATGCGTTTCGCCTTGTCGCTTTCGGCCTTCCTCCTCGCCACCACGCCCGCGCTCGCGCAGACCGCGCCGCAAGCCCCGATCAGCGAGGCGACGCTCAAGAGGTTGACCGAGCGGCTGTCCTCCGACGAATTCGAAGGCCGCGCACCGGGCACACCGGGCGAGGAAAAGACCGTCGCGCTGCTTGCGCAGGCGTTCGAGAAGGCGGGGTTGAAGCCGGGCAACAACGGCAGCTGGTTCCAGGAGGTGCCGCTGGTCGAGATTACCGCGAGCGACGTGCAACCGCTGGTGTTCGCCGGGGGCAAGACGCCGCTGTCGTTCGACTATCGCACCGACATGGTGGTGGCGAGCTATCGGCTCGATCCCTCGATTTCGCTCAAGGACAGCGAGGTCGTGTTCGTCGGTTACGGGGTCAACGCGCCCGAGCGGGGGTGGAACGACTATGCGGGCGTGGACGTGAAGGGGAAGACGGTCGTCATCCTGGTCAACGATCCCGACTGGCAGACCGAGGGGCTCGAAGGGACGTTCGGGGGCAAGGCGATGACCTATTACGGGCGCTGGACCTACAAATATGAGGAAGCCGCGCGTCAGGGGGCAGCCGCTGCGATCATCGTCCATCAGAGCGAGCCCGCTTCCTATGGCTGGAACGTCGTGCAGTCGTCATGGACGGGGCCGCAATGGCAGATGGAAGGCGCGGAAGTCGGCGCGTCGCAGGCCATCGGATGGCTGCAGCTGGACGCGACCAAGACGCTGTTCGCGAGCGCGGGGCAGGATTTCGAGGCGCTGTCCGCGGCCGCCGCGCGGCCCGGTTTCAAGGCGGTGCCGCTGGGGCTGACGGCATCGACATCGTTCAAGAGCAATGTGCGGCGTCAGGCGTCGAAGAATGTCATCGCGATTCTTCCCGGGACCGAGCGGCCCGACGAAGTGGTGATGCACACTGCGCATTGGGATCATCTGGGCCGCTGCGACGCGGTGGACGGCGACGATATCTGCAACGGCGCGATCGATAATGCCACCGGGACCGCGGCGATGGTCGCGCTGGCCGAGGCGCATGCCAAGGCGGGTCCGGCCAAGCGCACGCTTGCCTTCATGGCGGTGACCGCGGAGGAATCGGGGCTGTTGGGGGCGAAATATTATGCCGCCAATCCGGTGTTTCCGCTGAACAAGACGGTGGGCGGGGTGAATGTCGATTCGCTGCCGATGGCGGGTGCGACGCGGAATTACGGGATCGTCGGGCCGGGCAAGTCGGAGCTTGAGGCGATGTTGCGCCCGATCGTCGCCGCGCAGAACCGCGTGCTGGAGCCCGCAGGCAATCCGGCGGCGGGCGGCTATTACCGCAGCGACCATTTCGCCTTCGCGCAAAAGGGCGTGCCGATGCTGTATGGCGGCGCGGGGTCGGACCTGGTCGAGGGCGGCGAGGCGGCGCACAAGGTTTATTCGACGGCGCGGGCGAAAATCTATCACGCACCGGGCGACGAATATGATCCTAATTGGGACTGGGGCGGGGCGATGCAGGATCTGCGCGCTTACTACACGCTGTCGCGGCAATTGGCGGAAGGGAATGCGTGGCCGAACTGGGTAGCGGGGGATGAGTTCCGCGCCGTTCGCGATGCCAGCCGGGCGGAGGTGGAATAACGGGTCGCCGCCTCCACGCGCCGTCACCCCGGCCGGAGTGCCGGGGTCCACTAAGCCGCGCACGCAGTATCAGCGGGTTTGCGGCTCGACATGCCGCTTGGTGGACCCCGGAACAAGTCCGGGGTGACGGTGTGGGTGGGGGCGCGCGTTTACGCTACCCCTTTCGCAAATCCTCGTGACCCCCTAAATCCTCGCGCCATGAGCAATCCGCCGCCGCCGCCCGAATGGGCTCCGCATGATGCCGTCTGGATCGGCTTTCCCAGCCATGGCGAATTATGGGTCGACGATCTGGAGCCCGCGCGCGCCGAAGTGGTGGCCTTTGCGCGCGCGGTCCACGCTGACGGACGCGGCGAGCAGGTGATCCTGGTTGCCGCCGACGACGAAGCGGCGGGCGCGGCGCGCGATATGGCGGGGGATTTTGCGAAGGTCGTGATCGAGCCGTTCGGCGACATCTGGCTGCGCGACACCGCGCCCATCATCGGCGGCGACGGGCGCGCGCATGATTTCGGCTTCAACGGCTGGGGCGGCAAATACGACCTGCCGGGTGACGACACGATCGGCGCGCGGCTGGCAGCATCGCGGCGGATGCGCCTGGCGTCGCACGACTGGGTGCTCGAAGGCGGCGCGATCGACGGCGACGGCACCGGGTTGGTGGTGACCACCGAGCAATGCTTGCTCAATCGCAATCGCAACCCCGATTTGACGCAAGCCGATATCGAGGCGCGGCTGGCAAGCGACTTGGGGTACACGCGCGTGCTGTGGCTGGGCGACGGGCTCTACAACGACCATACCGACGGGCATGTCGACAATCTGGCGCGGTTCGTCGGGCCGAACCGACTGGCTTTGCCTGAAGCGGCGGAGAACGATCCGAATTGGCGCGTCTATCAGGATGCGGCGATGCGCGCGGAGGCGTTCGGCGTCGAGGTCGTCCACATCCCTTCTCCAGGGCGCATCCTCAATGATGAGGAAGATGTGATCCCGGCGAGCTACATGAACTTCTATATCGGCAATGCCGCAGTGGTGGTGCCCTTATATGGTGCGGACAATGACGCGGCGGCGGTGGCGGCGATTCAGGTGATCTTCCCCGATCGGCAGGTGGTGGGGCAGCGCGCCGACCATATCCTGACGGGTGGCGGCAGTTTCCACTGTATCAGCCAGCAGGTGCCGAGCACCTAATTCCCCTCCCGCTTGCGGGAGGGGCTAGGGGAGGGCATGTCCGCACGCGCGGCGCCGACCCGACAGGCCCTCCCCCGACCCCTCCCACAAGTGGGAGGGGAGAAGAAGGACGACATGACCCAGATTACCGTCGCCGCGCTGCAACTCGGCTTCTCGAACGATATCGATGCGAACATCGCCAACGTCTCGCGGCTGGTGAAGGAGGCCGCCGCGCGCGGCGCGCAGGTGATCCTGCCGCCCGAATTGTTCGAAGGCGAATATTTCTGCCGGGTCGAGGACGAAGCGCTGTTCGCGAACGCCGCACCCGTGGGCGAGCACAAGGCGGTGCTGGCGATGCAGGCGCTGGCCGAAGCGCTGCGCGTGACCATTCCGACCAGCTTTTTCGAGGCCGATGGGCCGCATCACTACAATAGCTTGGCGATGATCGGGCCGGACGGCGAAGTGCAGGGCGTGTATCGCAAGAGCCATATTCCGGATGGTCCGGGTTATGAGGAGAAATTCTATTTCCGCCCCGGCAATACCGGGTTCAAGACCTGGCCCGCGCCGCCGAGCGCGCCGGGTTGGACGCTGGGCGTCGGGGTTTGCTGGGATCAATGGTATCCCGAAACCGCGCGCGCGATGATGCTGATGGGTGCGCAACTGCTCTTCTATCCGACCGCGATCGGCAGCGAGCCGCATGACGACAGTCTGGACACCGCACGGCTATGGCGGCGCGCGATGGTCGGCCATGCAGTGTCGAACGTCGTGCCGGTGGTCGCCGCCAACCGGGTGGGCGTGGAGCATGGTCAGCGTTTCTACGGAACGTCGTTCATCACCGACGAGCGCGGCGACATCCTGTCCGAACTGGGCCGCGAGGACGAAGGCGTGATTACCGCGACGCTAGACCTGGACCGGATCAAGCGGCACCGCGCCGCCTTCGGCTTTTTCCGCGACCGGCGGCCGGAGCTATACGGACGGCTGGTCCAGGATATCTGAGGGCGGGAGCGCTCGCACCATGTAGCGGGCATCGTCGCCATAACTGGCCAGTTTCCCGCGCAATGCCGGGCTGTCGAGGCCTGCAAAGCCCTGCCCCTCCCAGAATGGCGCGGCGTCGTTGACCGCGACCAAAGCGATCCGTGACCGCCCCTCGGCGCGCGCGTGATCCACCAGCCATCCGACAAAGCCCCGTGCCGCACCGCTGCCCCGTGCCTCCGGCATCAACGCCAAGTCGTGCAGATAGAGCAGCGACGCATCGCGCGGCAACGCACCGATCGTGGCGTTCAGCGGCGGCATCGAACTCTCCACCCACGGATAGGCGATGCCGTATCCGACGACTGCCCCCGCAGCATTGGTCAGCACCCGACATCCGGTGGGATACAGCGTCAGCCGCTCGGCGAAACAGTCGCGATCCTCAAAATGGTCGGGAAAGGCGATCCGCGCGACCGCGACCACGCCGTCCAGATCGGCATCGGTCATCGCGCGCCAGACTTGGTACATGTTCAGATCGTTAGCGTTGCTCGGTGCCGACATTTTCTTGCACCAGGATCGCGCTCACGCACTTGCCCTCTCGGTACATCACCGTTTTTTCTTCCCTCGCCAGCGGTTGGCGATTGAGCGGCTCGGTCGCGTGTGGCGTCAACGGTTCGTCCGCGCGATGGAATTTCATTTCCGTGCACGTATCGGCGGTGACGGCCTTAGGCGCGGACTGTGCTTGCGAAGCAAATATCGGGAGTATGAGCGCCGCCATAAGCATCAACATCGGATTGCCTCCTGTCATGATCGAACCCGCGCACAGACTAACACGAACGCGTGCGATGACCAGCCTGACCGGCAGGACGCATCAAGTCGTAAGCGCCGCGCGCACGTCCAGCGCACGCGCAAACACCGCCTCGAACATCTCTGCGGTCAGCCGTCCGGTGTTCGTGTTGTAGCGCGAGCAGTGATAGCTATCGATCAGCACCTGTCCGCCCGGCAGCCGGTGTTCGGCGAGATGTCCGAACTTGGCCTTGGGCAGTCGCCCGCCCAATATCTTGACCGCCGATTGATGTGCGATCTGGCCGAGCGCCACAAAGATGCGCGCATTGGGCAGGTTGTTCGCCTGCGCTTCCAGAAACGGGCGACAGGTACGGATTTCCTCGGGCGTCGGCTTGTTCTGCGGCGGCAGGCATTTGACGGCGTTGATGATCATCGCACCCTTCAACTGCAACCCATCGTCGGGACGCGCGTCGTACGTGCCCTCGGTGAAGCCGAACTTGGCCAGCGTCGCGAATAGGAGGTCACCGGCATAATCGCCGGTGAACGGCCGACCCGTGCGGTTTGCGCCGTGCTTTCCGGGGGCGAGGCCGATGATCGCAAGCCAGGCATCCGGATCGCCGAACGCATTGACCGGCGCGTTCCACCAGTCGGGATGTTCCACGCGCAGTTCGTCGCGGAACGCCACCAGGCGCGGGCAACGCGGGCAGTCGCGCGGGGGCTCGGTGGCGGGCAGGGGGCTGGGCACGAACATGGATCGGCGATAGGCGGTCTTGGGTGGCAAGCTCAACCTATCTGATCGCGATCGGATCGAATCGACGAGGCCGACACGGCGCGCCTGCGGACGAAGTGCGCGCAGGCATCGCTGCGCTGGGTGGCGTGATCGCCGCCTCGCCCGTCACCGATACACCCGCCATCGGCCCCTCGATCCGGCGTTTCGCCAATGCCGCGTGCGTGGTCGAGAGTGACGAGGCACCACCTGTGCTGCTCGCCCGGTTGAAATCGATCGAGCGCGATTTCGGAAGGCGTCGTGGCCAGCGCTGGGGATCGCGGGTCATCGACCTGGACATCATCCTGTGGTCGGGCGGCGGCTGGGCGTCGCCGGGACTCGTCGTGCCGCATATCGGTTTTCGCGTTCGCGACTTCGTGATCGGTCCTGCGGCGTCGATCGCCCCCGACTGGCGCGATCCGATCACCAAATTGACGCTGCGCCAGCTTCGCGCCCGGTTGACCCGGCGAACGCGCCCGCCTAGGTGAGCGCTCGGTCGGGCTCGTAGCTCAGTTGGTAGAGCAACGGACTTTTAATCTGTAGGTCTCGGGTTCGAATCCCGACGAGCCCACCATTTCCTCCCTTTGCATCGTCGGGTCACCCGTTAAAGAAGCGCGCATGACCCGTGAACGTGTGAACCCGACCGATTGCATGACCATGACCGATGTGCGCGCAGGCGTGGATGCGGTGGACCATGCGCTGATGGCGTTGTTGGTCGAGCGATTCGGCTATATGGACGCCGCCGCGCGCATCAAGCCCGATCGCAGCGCTGTGCGGGATGAAGCGCGCAAGGCGCAGGTGATCGCCAACGCGCGTGCTGCAGCGGTTGCAGGCGGTATTCCGGCGGACGAGATCGCCGCGATCTGGGACCGGCTGGTCGAGGCGTCGATCGCTTATGAATTGGACGCTTTCGATGCGCGTGTCGCGGCCGAATAGGGTTAGCGCCGCCGCGGGCGGTCCAGCACCGACAACACACCGCGAAGTGTGCGCACTTCCTGCGTGTTCCAGCCGGGTTTCGTCAGCACGCCGCGCAGCGTGCGTTTGGTGACTGGCATCCGGTCGGGTGGATAGAAATAGCCTGAGTTAAGCAACATCCCCTCCAGATGTTCGATCAGGCCCTCCAGTTCATCCTGCGGGGCGGGGGGCAGCAGGTCGGTTGCGGGCGGTTGAATCAGCGCCTGCCCCTTCGACCATTCATAGGCGACCAGGATCACCGCCTGGGCCAGATTGAGGCTGCCGAATTCGGGATTGATGGGTACGGTGATAATCGAGCGGGCGACCGCGACGTCGTCGGTTTCCAGCCCGGATCGTTCGGGACCGAACAGGATGGCGGAGCGGGCCGGGGCGGCGTGGATTTCGGACGCCGCCTGTTCGGGGGTGACGACCGGTTTGGTCACGCCGCGCTTGCGGACGGTGGTGGCATAGACATGGCCGCAATCGGCGACGGCGTCGGCCAGCGTGCCGAACACTTGTGCGCGTTCGAGGACGATGTCCGCACCCGATGCGGCGGGGCCGGCGGATGGGTTGGGCCAGCCGTCGCGCGGGGCGACGAGGCGCATTTCGGTGAGGCCGAAATTGAGCATCGCACGCGCGGCCTTGCCGATGTTTTCGCCGAGCTGGGGGCGGACGAGGATGATGACCGGGGGTGGGGTGGGGGTTGCATTTCGGCCCACATCCATCTCCACGTCATCCAATCCCGTTCGTCCCGAGTAGCCTTCGAGCTTGTCGAGAAGGCGTATCGAGGGAGCCACCGCCTCGCTCCGAACCGGTTTTCGCGCCGCCTTGGACACGCCAGCCCAATCGCTGCGAAACAGTGCTTCCTTTTTCGGACGAGACCAATTTTTGACTTTCCGCTCTGCGTTCAGCGCTTCGTCGCGCGTTGAGAAGGATTCGGACCACATCAAATCGACCGGTCGGCGCACGCTGGTGAAACCGGGAACATCACCCATCTGGTGCTGTGCGATCCGGCGTTTGAGGTCGTCGGTATGGCCGGTATAGTAAAGGCTGTCCGAGCAGCGGATAATATAGGCCCAGAATGTCATCGTGGTGCCTTATCCTGCGAGGTCGGCTTTCGACAAGCTTGGTTGGCGATGCGTGTGGGGGCGCTCCCTCGATACGCCTTCTCGCCAAGCTCGAAGGTTACTCGGAATGAACGGCTGGGGTGGAGGCTCGACTTTGCTCGGGGCAAAGAGGCCGGGGTTGCGTTAGTCAGATGGAGTGGTTTCGTGAAAGGAGCATCCTACCCTCGCCCGACCTCGGTCACCGTGCCCGCAAATTCCTCGAAATCGCGTGCTTCGGTGAAATCCTTATAGACGCTCGCGAAGCGGATATAGGCGACCGAGTCCAACCCCTTCAGCGCCTCCATCACCATCTCGCCGATACGGTTGGTGGTGACTTCGCCTTCGCCCTGTGTTTCCAACTGACGCTGGATGCCGGACACCAACTTGTCGATCCGTGCCTGGTCGATCGGGCGCTTTCGGCAGGCGATCGACACCGAGCGGAGCAATTTTTCGCGCTCGAACGGTTCGCGGCGGTCTTCGGATTTCAGGACGGTCAGTTCGCGCAATTGAATGCGCTCGAACGTGGTGAAGCGCGCGCCGCATGCTTCGCACTGGCGGCGGCGGCGGATGGCCGCGCCGTCTTCTGCGGGGCGGCTGTCCTTTACCTGGCTGTCTTCATGGGTGCAGAAGGGGCAGCGCATATCCTGATAAAATCCGTTCGTCCCGAGTAGCGTTCGAGCTTGTCGAGAAGGCGTATCGAGGGAGGGTCGTTACACACGCTGTCTCGATACGGGTTCTCGACTTCGCTCGAACCCTACTCGACACCAACGGGGTGGAAAGCAAGGGCTAGCGCCATTGTCAGACGATCGGCTTCAGGCGCCCGGCTTCTTCTTGGCCTTATAATACGCATAGCCCGCGCCCGCAGCGGCCCCGATCAGCGGGCCGATGAACGGCACGGGGATCGCGACTACGGCGCCGAGCGCGCCCCATTTCGCCATGCTCTTGCCAAGCGTCTTTTCGTCTTCGGTCATGAGAGTTCTCAATCCTGATAGATGGGGAAGCGCGCACAAAGCGTGCGCACACGCTGACGAACGTCCGCCTCGACCGCTTGATCCCCGGCCTCGCCCTTTTCGCGCAATCCGTCGAGCACGTCGGCGACCATGTTGCCGATGTCGCGGAACTCCGCGGTGCCGAAACCGCGGGTCGTGCCCGCGGGGCTGCCGACGCGAATGCCGCTGGTCTTCATCGGCGGCAGCGGATCGTTGGGGATACCGTTCTTGTTGCAGGTGATGCCTGCGCGCTCCAGCGCCTCGTCCGCGTCCTTGCCGGTGACTCCGAGCGGGGTCAGATCGACCAGCGCGAGATGCGTATCGGTACCGCCCGAGACGAGGTTCGCGCCGCGTTCCTTCATCGTGCTCGCCAGAACCTTGGCGTTCTCCACGACCGCCGCGATATAGCTCTTGAAATCGGGCTGCAACGCTTCGCCGAACGCGACCGCCTTGGCGGCGATGACGTGCATCAGCGGGCCACCCTGCAGGCCGGGGAATACCGCGGAGTTGATCTTCTTGGCGATGGCCTCGTCATTGGTCATCACCATGCCGCCACGGGGACCGCGCAGCGTCTTGTGCGTGGTCGTGGTGACGACATGCGCATGTTCGAAGGGCGAGGGGTGCAGGCCCCCTGCGACGATGCCAGCGAAATGCGCCATATCGACCATGAACAGCGCGCCGACTTCATCCGCGATCGCGCGGAATTTGGCGAAGTCGATGATGCGCGGATAGGCGGAGCCACCTGCGATGATGAGTTTGGGCTGATGCTCCCGCGCTTTGGTCGCGACTTCATCGAAATCGATCAGGTGGGTTTCCGGATCGACGCCGTATTGGATGGCGTTGAACCATTTCCCCGACTGCGCCGCCTTTGCGCCGTGGGTGAGGTGACCGCCCGCGTCGAGGCTCAATCCCATGATCGTGTCGCCGGGCTTGGTCAGCGCCAGCATCACCGCGCCATTCGCCTGCGCGCCCGAATGCGGCTGGACGTTGACGAAGCCGCAGCCGAACAATTGCTTGGCGCGGTCGATCGCCAGCGTTTCGACCTCGTCCGACGGGTGGCAGCCCTGATAGTAACGCTTGCCCGGATAGCCTTCGGCATATTTGTTGGTGAACACCGACCCCTGCGCCTCGAGCACCGCTTTCGAGACGATGTTTTCGGATGCGATTAGCTCGATCTGGGTCTGTTCGCGCTCGAGTTCGTGCGCGACGCCCGCGAAGACCGCAGGGTCGGCATCGGCGAGAGTGCGCGTGAAGAAACCATCCGGCTGGACGGAGGATAGGGTTTGCGGATTGGTGCTCATCGCGAAAAGGAACCTCTTTGGCCTGTGAGTCGGTGGGGGCGTGCACGCCCACGGTTCATGGGCTCTCTAGGCTCGGCAGCGGCGGAACGCCACCCGGCTTTTCAGGCGGGCGGGCTGCTCAATTTATCGACGCGACGCTGGTGTCGGTCGCCGCCGAAATCGGTGGTCAGGAACGCCTCGACGCACGCCTTTGCCATATCGAGCCCGGTTAGCCGTGCGCCCAGCGCCAGCACATTCGCGTCGTTATGCTCGCGTGCCAGCTTTGCCGACAGCGGCTCGCCGACCAGCGCGCAGCGGCAGCCCGGGTTGCGGTTGACCGCGATCGAAATGCCGATGCCTGATCCGCACAAGGCGATGCCCTTCTCAGCCGAGCCGTCGGCCACCGCAGCGGCGAGCTTATACCCGAAATCGGGATAATCGACGCGCGCATCGCTGTCCGGCCCCAGATCGATCACGTCGTGCCCGGCTTCCTGCAACCAAGCGACCAGTTGTGCTTTCAAATCGATCGCGGCGTGGTCGGATGCGATGGCGATGCGAAGCGAAGGGGTGGTGTCCATGGCTGCGAGTCTTTAGGCGATGGGAAAACCGGATGCCAGTGATTGAGAGAGGGCGAACGCAATGATGGCAAGAACGATGACGGCAATGGCACTACTCGCGGCACTGGGTGCTTGCGGCACGGTGGAGCCGACCGATTCGATCCCGAACGCCACGGTCGATACCAGTGTGATCGACGCAATGGCGAACGAGACGCCTGCGCCCATGAACGTCGGCGACGAGATGATCACCGCAGTCGAACCGGTCGACCCCGCCCAATGGGTCGGTCGCTGGACAGGAGTCGAGGGGCTGTACCTCGACATTCAGCCCGATCCAGCACGCGGCAATGGCGCGTTCATGCTCGAAATGCAGTATACGCTTGACGACACGGGGACATTCCCCGGCGACGCGGTGGCCAACGGCATCCGCTTTACACGCCCTGACGGCACGTTCCTGTTGACCGCGACCGACGGCGAGGCGACGGGTTTGAAATACCTGCTCGATAAACAGGACTGCCTGACGGTGACGACCGGTGAGGGTTATTGTCGCGACTGAAGTTGGTCGGGGACGGGTCCATAACCTCCCGTCATTCCCGCGAAGGCGGGAATCCATAAGCTCAATCGGCTTCGATAGTGCGTGGACGTAAAGGCAAATGGATTCCCGCCTTCGCGGGAATGACGATGGCGGGTTAGGGGCTTCCGCGTTCCAACGCGTCCAGCCGGGCCTTTAACGCATCGATCTCTTCGCCCTGTTTCTGGCGAAGGAAGGCAGCCTCAAGCGCGGAGGTGACTGCAGGGACCAGCGCCTTGGCGGTTTCCTGCGTGCGGGCGGGGTAGTCGCCGCGTCCGACGCGGATCATGCCAGCCGGGCCAAAAGTCAAAAGGAACGCGACCGGCGATGAAGCATCGCCGACCCCGGCCCAGGGATTGACCTCTGGCATCGGAAACTCACCGCCTGCGCCGCGCGCCGTCATCTTGACCATGCCGCCGGGCTCCCAAAGCCACGCATCGGTCGCCGGATTGCCAAGTTTCTCGGTAACCGCGTCGAGCGTTTCGGTCAGGATCGCAGCCGGGCTGGCGGTCAGCGCCTGACGCGACAGGCGTTCGCGAAAGGCTGCGAACGGATCGGTCGCCTGCCGTTGGATCATCCACATCATGCCTGCGACGAGCAGTGCCGCACCGAGCAGGGTGAGAGCGAACGCGGCGTTCAAGCGGCGGCGCGCAGTTCCAGCCGGTCCCAGATTTCGACCAGCGCGCGGGTCAGTTCCGCCATCATCGCTTGGTCATGCGCCGGGCCGGGGGTGAAGCGCAGCCGTTCGGTGCCGCGCGGGACGGTCGGATAATTGATCGGCTGGACGTACACGCCATATTCGGCGAGCAGGATGTCGCTGATCTTCTTGGCCTTTACCGGGTCGCCGACCATCAGCGGGACGATATGCGTGGTCGAAGCCATGACCGGCAGCCCGGCATCGCCGAACATCGTTTTGAGCCGCTCGGCGGCAGCTTGCTGACCTTCGCGCTCGACGCTTGACGCCTTGAGGTGCCGAACGCTTGCCAGCGCGCCTGCGACCAGCACCGGCGACAGCGACGTGGTGAAGATGAAGCCGGGCGCATAGCTGCGGATTACGTCGATGATCGTGCGATCGGCGGCGATATAGCCGCCCATGACGCCGAATGCCTTGCCCAGCGTGCCTTCGATGATCGTCAGGCGCCTGGCTGCATCGTCGCGTTCCGAAATCCCGCCGCCGCGCGCGCCGTACATGCCGACGGCATGAACTTCGTCGAGATAGGTGAGCGCGTTATATTTGTCGGCCAGGTCGCAAATCGCGTGGATCGGCGCGACGTCGCCGTCCATCGAATAGACGCTTTCGAACGCGATCAGTTTGGGCACCAGCGGATCTTCGGCGGCGAGCAATTCTTCGAGATGCGCCAGATCGTTGTGGCGGAACACGCGCTTTTCGCAGCCCGAATGACGAATCCCCGCGATCATCGACGCGTGGTTCAGCTCGTCCGAAAAAACGATGCAGCCCGGCAGCAGTTTGGCCAGCGTCGACAGCGTTGCCTCGTTCGAGACATAGCCCGAGGTGAAGAGCAACGCCGCTTCCTTGCCGTGCAGGTCGGCCAGCTCGGTTTCCAGGTCGATGTGGTAATGCGTGTTGCCGCCGATGTTGCGGGTGCCGCCCGACCCTGCGCCGACATTGTGCAGCGCCTCTTCCATCGCTTCGATGACGGTCGCGTGCTGGCCCATCGCCAGATAGTCGTTCGAACACCACACGGTGATCGGCTTCGGCCCGTTATGCCCGGCGAAACAGCGCGCATTAGGGTATGCGCCCTTGTTGCGCAGGATATCGATGAAGACGCGGTAGCGGCCTTCGGCGTGCAGGCGATCGATCGCCTGCGAAAAGACGCGGCCATAGTCTAAAACGGGCGCGGGGGTCGCTTCGCTGGTCATGACGGATGAGCCCTTAGCGGCAAGTTCACGCCATTTCCAGATCAAAGGGCCGATCACTGCGTGCCGCAAATCCGATGAAGCGAGGGCGATCTTGCCCTCGATCAAGCGATCCATGCTTGGTTTGTGGTACAAAAGCGACATCGCCGGATGCGACTCGTGGACCTTCCGTTCAGGCGCATCGGGCGAGCCCCTCGGGAGGGCAGACATGGAAACCACACAGCTCGAATATTACCGCAGGCGTGAGGCGCAGGCGCGGAAACTGGCCGATTCGGCCAAGGACGATTGTGCACGACGCGTACACCTGACCATGGCGGCACGCTATTCAGCGATCACGAAGACTGATGAAAGCCGCCGCGCCGGGTGAGGCGTTCGCATGCGCGTGATATTGTTGCGCTTCGACAATCAAATCAATAATATCGCTCCTGAAATGCGGGGAGCGCCGATTGCCGACTGAAATCCTCTGGATCGCGCCTGCGATGGCGCTGTTGCTCGGTTATCTGCTGGGATCGATTCCGTTCGGCGTGCTGCTGACGCGGATGAGCGGGGCGGGCGATCTGCGTGAGATTGGATCGGGCAATATCGGCGCGACCAACGTGCTGCGCACCGGTCGCAAAGGATTGGCAGCGGCGACGCTGCTGCTCGATCTGTTGAAGGGTGCGGTCGCGGTGTGGATCACCGCGGCGCTTTGGCCGGGCAACGAAGCGCTGGCCGCGGCGGCGGCGTTCGTCGGGCACTGCTATCCCGTGTGGCTCAAATTCAAGGGAGGCAAGGGGGTCGCGACGCTGATGGGCATCGTCTTGGCGCTGCACTGGCCGGTCGGTGTGGTCTATGCGATCGTATGGCTGGGACTGCTGGCGGGCCTGCGCATCTCGTCGGTCGCGGGGATGTTGTCTGCGGTGAGTGCGCCCGTGGCCGCCGCGTTCTTCGGACGATTCGACATCGTGCTGCTGCTGATCGGCCTTGCCCTTATTTGCCTGTGGAAGCACCGCGAGAATATCGACCGCCTGTTCGCCGGAAACGAACCGAGGATCGGTCGCGCGCGTGGCTGACGGCGATGCGCGGGTGGATGGGCGGATCGCCAAGCTCCGCCTGTTGCGTTCGCCCCGGATCGGCCCCGTCACCTATGCGCAACTTGTCGCGCGGTTCGGCACGGCGGAGGCCGCGTTGGACGCGCTGCCGATGCTGGCGGCGCGCGGTGGAGGCAAGCCTCCGGAGATTGCGGCGCTTGGCTTGGTGGAACGCGAAATCGCGCGGGTCGAGCAACTGGGTGCACGTTACCTGTTCATCGACGACGCAGATTATCCGCAGTTGTTGCGTGAGATCGATTCGGCACCCCCCGCGCTGATGGTGCGCGGCGACACCGGCCTGCTCGCACGCCCCTGCATCGCGATGGTTGGCGCGCGCAATGCGTCTGCCGCCGCACGCCGGTTCGCGCGTGATCTCGCTTATGCCTTGTCGAACGAAGGCGTGACGATCGTCTCCGGCCTGGCGCGCGGGATCGACACCGCCGCGCATATCGGGTCGGTCGACGGCGGCACGGTGGGGGTGATCGCCAGCGGCATCGATATCGCCTTCCCACCCGAAAACGCCGAATTGCAGGAAGCGGTGGCATTGCGTGGCCTGCTGGTTGCCGAACAGCCACCGGGGGCAGAGCCACGCGCACGCCATTTCCCGTGGCGCAACCGCATCATCGCGGGCGCATCGCTGGCGACGGTGGTGGTCGAGGCCGCGCCCAAATCGGGCTCGCTAATCACCGCGCGGTTGGCGGGAGAAATGGGGCGCGACGTGCTGGCGGTGCCCGGCAGCCCGCTCGATCCCCGCGCGCAGGGCTGCAACCTGCTGATTCGCGAAGGCGCGACTTTGGTGCAGAGCGCCGCCGACATACTGGAGGCGATTCGCCCGATCGATGCGCGCGCGCTGCGTTCGCCAACCGGCGCCTACACCCCGCCGCCGCCCGCCAGTGATGCTAGCGATCGAGAGCGAGGTGCTGTGATCGACCTGCTGTCGCCAGTCGCGGTCGCGGTAGACGAACTGATCCGTCAGAGCGGTTTGCCGCCTGCGATCGTTCAGA
The DNA here is from genome assembly GCF_902506605.1 of Sphingomonas sp. AX6. Taxonomy (GTDB): domain Bacteria; phylum Pseudomonadota; class Alphaproteobacteria; order Sphingomonadales; family Sphingomonadaceae; genus Sphingomonas. The sequence goes on along the minus strand of NZ_LR733979.1, from coordinate 1,637,153 downwards.
CGGTGCTGCTGGAATTGGAACTTGCTGGCAAGTTGGAACGCCACGCGGGCGGGCGCGTCAGTTTGGTTTGAGCTTACGGGGTTGTTTGATCCTGTTAAGTTCGACCAGTCAGGCCGCGATCTGTTCCTCGCGCAGCGTGATCTGTGCGGCGCGCAGCGCGAGCGGATAGAGCAGGTCGTTCTCCACCTTCACCCGTGCGGCCAGTCGGCCCAATATTTCCGCGCTCGCCGCTGCAAAGCCTGGACCGTCGGCGGCGATGTCGTCTCGGGTCCAACGCGTGGTATAGTCGCCCCAGTCGGTCGCCAATGTTTCAAATTTCTCGACCGCGTCGCGCGCGGCGCTGGCGGCACCTTCGTCGACACTCAGCATTAGCGCGGGATACAGATCGGCATCCTCGCGTGCCAGATGGTCTGCAAGGTCGTGCGCCAGCGCCTTCAGCGCGACGTACCGCGCGTTGGCTGACTCACCTGCCTCAATGGCGCGAGTCAGCGTGCGCGCAAGCGTGGTGATTTCGGCATGTTCGCGGATCAGGCGTTCGAACGAATACATCGATGGGCTCCCCGCCGCGTTTCATGCCCGATCAAGGGTTAACGAAAAGCCTCTGGCGTGTGCTTGACGGCGCGCCTACCTCCCTACCACTCTCGCGCGTACACGTAAGGGACCATTTTCGCTCATGCAGCTCGTCATCGTCGAATCGCCGGCCAAGGCCAAAACCATCGAGAAATATCTGGGTGGCGACTTCAAGGTGCTCGCCTCCTACGGCCATGTCCGCGACTTGCCTGCAAAGGACGGGTCGGTGAACCCCGACGACGGCTTCGCGATGGAATGGGAAACCTATGGCGACAAGGCCAAGCAGCTCAAGGCGATCACCGATGCCGCCAAGGGCGCAGACCGACTGATCCTCGCGACCGATCCGGATCGCGAGGGCGAGGCGATTTCTTGGCATGTCCAGGAAGTGCTGGCCAAGAAAAAGGCGCTGCCGGCGAAGGTCGATCGGGTGACGTTCAACGCGATCACCAAGGCCGCGGTGACCGAGGCGATGCAGCGTCCGCGTGCGCTCGATACCGACCTGATCGATGCCTATCGGGCACGTCGCGCGCTCGATTATCTCGTCGGTTTCACGCTGTCGCCGGTGCTGTGGCGCAAGCTGCCGGGTGCCAAGTCGGCGGGTCGGGTCCAGTCGGTCGCGCTGCGTCTGATCGTCGAGCGCGAGCGTGAGATCGAAGGGTTCACCGCGCAGGAATATTGGTCGGTCACCGCGCACCTGGAAGCTGACGGCACCGCGTTTGACGCGCGGCTGGTGCGCTTCGAGGGCGAAAAGATCGAGCGGCTGACGATCGGTGACGGCGCGACTGCGAACCGCGCCAAGGTGGCGGTCGAGGCGGGTAATTTCTCGGTCACGACCGTCGAGACCAAGCCTGCGACGCGCAACCCGCCGCCGCCCTTCACCACCTCTACCCTGCAACAGGAAGCAGCGCGCAAGCTGGGCTTTTCGGCCAGCCATACGATGCGGATCGCGCAGGGCCTCTACGAGGATGGCGCGATCACCTATATGCGAACCGATGGCGTCCAAATGGACGGATCGGCCATCGACGATGCGCGGCGGGCGATCACGAACCGCTACGACGGTGGCTATGTCCCCGACAAGCCGCGGCAGTATCAGACCAAGGCGAAGAATGCGCAGGAAGCGCATGAGGCGATCCGCCCGACCGATTTCAGCAAGGACAAGCTAGGCTCGGGCGACCATGCACGCCTCTATGACCTGATCTGGAAGCGCGCGATGGCAAGCCAGATGGCGTCGGCGCGGATGGAGCGCACCTCGATCGAGATGGAGGACGGTACCGGTCGGCACGCATTGCGCGCCACGGGTCAGGTCGTGCTCTTTCCCGGTTATCTCGCGCTTTACGAGGAAGGCCAGGACGACAGCGCCGACGAGGATTCGAAGCGGCTGCCGCTGCTGCGCTCGGGGGATTCGCCCGCGAAAAAGGGCGTCGACGCCGAACAGCATTTCACCCAGCCGCCGCCGCGTTTTTCGGAAGCGTCTTTGGTCAAGCGTCTGGAGGAGCTCGGCATCGGGCGTCCATCGACTTATGCGTCGATCATCCAGGTGTTGAAGGACCGCAACTACGTTCGCGTGGAGAAGAACCGCTTCTTCGCCGAGGAAAGCGGACGGCTGCTGACTGCGTTTCTCGAGCGTTTCTTCGAGAAATACGTGTCGTACGACTTTACCTCGGGGCTCGAGGACGAACTGGACGATGTGTCGGGCGGGCGCGCCGAATGGCAGGCGGTGCTCGATGCGTTCTGGGCGGATTTCAAACCGCGCACGACCGAGGTCATGGAATTCAAGCCGTCCGAAGTGACGGCCGAGCTCGACACCTTCCTCGAACCCTATCTCTTCCCCGCCAAGGCCGATGGTAGCGATCCACGGCTGTGCCCCAATTGCGGCGAGGGGCGGTTGGCGCTGCGCGGCGGGCGGTTCGGCGCGTTCGTGGCGTGCTCCAACTACCCGGATTGCAAATTCACGCGACGCTTCGCGCAGCCGGGTGGCGAGGGCGACAATGGCGATGCGACACCGGAGACGCTGGGCAACGATCCCGAAACCGGGCTGCCGGTCGAGCGCAAGTCCGGACGCTTCGGCCCCTACATTCAATTGGGCGAAGGCAAGGAAGCCAAGCGCGCATCGATCCCCAAGGACTTGCCGGGTGACCTCGACCTGGAATGGGCGCTGAAGCTGCTGTCGCTGCCGCGCACCATCGGCAATCATCCCGAAACGAGCGAGCCGATCGAGGCGGCGATCGGGCGTTATGGGCCGTATCTGAAACATGCAGGCAAATATGCGCGGCTGACATCCACTGCCGAGGTGTTCGAGACGGGCATGAACGCGGCGGTGGTCAAGCTGGCGGAGGCCGCTGCGAATGGCGGGCGTCCGGCACGCGGCGCGGCGCGCGAACCGCTCAAGATTCTGGGCAAGCATCCGCGCACCGAGGCCGAGATCAAGCTGATGGAGGGCCGTTATGGTCCCTATGTCACCGATGGCGAAACCAATGCGACGATCCCCAAATCGGTGGAGAAGGATGCGCTGACGCTGGAAGAAGCAGCGCAGTTGATCGATGCGCGGGCCGCGGCGGCGCCGGCAAAGAAGGGCGCGAAGAAAAAGGCTGCGCCGAAAAAGGCGGCGGCGAAGAAGCCTGCTGCAAAGAAAGCGCCAGCGAAGAAGGCCGACTAATTCCTCCCCCGTCGGGGGAGGGGGACCGCCGTAGGCGGTGGAGGGGGTTCGCCCCAAACGTTGTCGGTTTGAACGTGAAGGTGGCGCTCGCCGCACCCCCTCCGTCAGCGCTTCGCGCTGCCACCTCCCCCAGAGGGGGGAGGAATGGACGGATCAAGCAGCCCTAGCCGTCGTCATCTGCAACCACGCACGCGCCTGTTTCTGCGCTTCGGCGATCTCGCGCGCGGTCATGTCTTCGGAAATCTCGGCGCGGCATTCCTGCGCGCGTTCGTTGCCGCGCATTGCCGCGATGTTGAACCATTTATGCGCTTCGATCAGGTCGATGTCGGTGCCCTCGGCACCGCTCGAGTAAAAGATGCCCAGATCGTGGCACGCTTCGGAACAGCCGCTTGCGGCTTCCAGCATCCGGCTGTCGATCAGATATTGTGCGCTTTTCAGGCTGCTGCCCATGTCACTAACCCCCAATGGTCCCCTGAGGGACAGAGTGGCGGGACAGTCTCTACAAATGGTTAACGGCGTTAACCCTGTTCGGAAACAATGACGGCGACGTTGTCGATGAGGCGGGTGCCGCCCAGTTTCGCCGCCGCCAGCAGCCGCATCGCGCGCGCCGGATCGGGCGCGCCGAGCGTCTCGGCATCGACCAGTTCGACATAATCGATGGCAAAGCCCGCCGCCTTCAAGCTGGCGCGCGCCTGATCGAGCGCGGCGGCGGCATCGTCGCCCTGTTCGATCCGCCGTGCCGCCACGCCCAATGCGCGGGGCAGTGCGACGGCGGCGGCGCGGTCCTTGTCGGAGAGATAGATGTTGCGCGACGACAGCGCCAATCCGTCATCCTCGCGTTGGGTCGGAAACCCGCGCACGTCGATGGGCAGATTCAGGTCCGCGACGATCCGGCGGATGACCGCGAGTTGCTGAAAATCCTTCTCCCCGAACAGCGCGATGTCGGCCTGGGTCTGCGTGAACAGCTTTGCCACCACCGTCGCCACACCATCGAAATGGCCGGGGCGGTGCGCGCCGTCCAGCACTTCGCTGATCCCGGACACACTGATATTGGTCGCGAAATCGTTCGGATACATCACCTCGACCGGCGGCGCCCACAGCACGTCCGCGCCGACCTCGGTCAGCATCCGCGCATCGGTCTGTTCGCGGCGGGGATAGCGGGCCAGGTCTTCGTTGGGTCCGAATTGCAGCGGGTTGACGAAGATCGAGACGATCACGCGCGCCGCCGTCCGTTTCGCTTCCTCGACCAGCGCGATATGCCCGGCATGGAGCGCGCCCATCGTCGGCACCAGCGCGACACTTTCCTCGGCCTCGCGGAACGCGGCGGTCGTGGTTCGCAGGGCGTCAAGGTCACGGATGGTTTGCACAGGCTCGCGCCCTTCGGGTAGGAGAGGTGGAGCCGCGCTTACTATGGGTGGGGGCCGCGGCGATCAACAAAGGAAGTCTTCTCGTGGCAAGTGGTGGTTCGGGGCGGCTGCACGTCATCGTGTTCGCGAATGAAAAGGGCGGGACCGGCAAATCGACGACTGCGGTCCACACCGCGATCGCACTTGCCGCCAAGGGCGCGCGGGTTTCCGCGCTTGACCTCGACCATCGCCAGCGGACGCTGGGCCGCTATCTCGACAATCGGCTCGCGACGATCAAGCGGACGGGCCGCGACTTGCCGATGCCGCGCTATGCGACGCACGACGGCGAGAGCATGGAAGTGTTCAACGGGCACCTCGAGGAACTGGCGAAGGGCGCGGATTATCTGGTGATCGACACGCCGGGCCGCGACGACCAGTTCGCGCGCATCGCCGTCACCAACGCCGACACGCTGATCACGCCGATGAACGACAGCTTCGTCGATTTCGACCTGATCGGCCAGGTCGATCCGGACACGTTCAAGGTGACGCGCCCCAGCTTCTATTCCGAGCTGATCTGGGAATCGCGCAAAAAGCGGGCAAAGGCGGACGGGGCGACGATCGACTGGATCGTGCTGCGCAACCGGCTCCAGCATATCGAGGCGCGCAACATGCGACGCGTTCAGGAAGCGATCGAATCGCTGTCCAAGCGGGTCGGGTTTCGCGTCATTCCGGGGCTGTCCGAACGGGTCATCTATCGCGAGTTGTTCCCCCAGGGGCTGACGATGCTCGATTCCAAGGAATTCGGACAGATGGGGTTGAGCCATGTCGCCGCGCGGCAGGAAGTGCGCGAGATGATTTCCGGCATGGCCTTGCCCGAGACCTCTCCAGTCCAGCCGCAACTGGTCGCGTAATGGGCAAGATACTCCTTATCCTTGCGCTTGCCGCGGTCGTCATCTGGTGGTTGAAGCGCAGTCCCAAGCCCGCGATGTCCGAAGGCGAGGCGCGCGCGGTGCTGGGCGTTTCGGCGGAGGCCGATGCGGACGCGATCCGTGCGGCGCACCGGCGGCTGGTGAGCGCGGTGCATCCCGACAAGGGCGGGTCGGCGGATTTGACCCAGCGGTTGAATGCGGCACGTGATGTGTTGTTGAAGCGGTTGGGGTAGGGGGACGACGCTTTTCCCCACTACCCCTCATCTCCCACCCCGTTCGTCCCGAGTAGCCTTCGAGCTTGTCGAGAAGGCGTATCGAGGGAGGGAAGCCAACACACGCTGTGTCGATACGGGTTCTCGACAAGCTCGAACCCTACTCGACACCAACGGCGTGGGAGGGATGGATTGCAGAGCCCCACCTCACCGCGCCAATCCCGCACAGCACCACAAACCGGTTGAACTTTTCGCGTCCGTCACGAATTGAACCCGCAACAGGCCGTCCGGCCACTGGGAGGTTTCATTGACGCACCGTTTCAACCCCACTTCGCTTCGTGAATATGACATCCGCGGCATCGTCGGTCGCACGCTCGGCCCCGAAGATGCGCGCGCGATCGGGCGCGGCTTCGCGACTCTGCTGCGCCGTGCGGGCGGCACGCGGGTCGCGGTCGGACGCGATGGGCGCGAATCCTCGCCCGAACTGGAAATGGCGTTGATCGACGGCCTGACCACCAGCGGCGTCGATGTGGTGCGCGTCGGGCTGGGACCCACGCCGATGCTCTACTACTCAGAGGCAACGCTAGAAGTGGATGGCGGCATTCAGATAACCGGCAGCCATAATCCCAGCGATTATAACGGCTTCAAGATGGTGTTCCAGCACGCGCCATTTTACGGGTCCGACATTCAGGAACTCGGACGCCTGGCGGAAAACGGTGACTGGGAAGAAGCCGAGACGCGCGGGACCGTCAGCGACGTCGATATTGAGGACGAATATGTCGGGCGGCTGATGGCCGGCTATTCGGGTGGCACTTACCGCATCGGCTGGGACGCCGGGAACGGCGCATCGGGTCCGGTGATCGAAAAGCTGACCAAGCTGTTGCCGGGTGAGCATCATTTGCTGTTCACCGATGTCGACAGCAATTTTCCCAACCATCATCCCGATCCCACCGAAGAGAAGAATCTGGAGGATCTGAAGCGGCTCGTCGCCGAAAAGCAGCTCGATTTCGGACTGGCTTTCGATGGCGACGGCGACCGGATCGGCGCGATCGACGGCGAAGGCCGCGTGGTGTGGGGCGATCAGCTTCTGTCCATTCTGGCCGTACCCGTGCTGCGTCAGGAACCGGGGGCGACGATCATCGCCGACGTGAAGGCGTCGCAGATGCTCTACGACCGCATTGCCGAGTTGGGCGGAAAGCCGGTGATGTGGAAGACCGGGCATAGCCTGGTGAAGACCAAAATGAAGGAAACTGGCGCGCCATTGGCGGGCGAGATGTCCGGCCACATCTTTTTCGCGCAGGATTATTACGGGTTCGACGACGCGCAATATGCGGCGGTCCAGGTGATCAGGGCGCTGCATGTGATCGGCAAGTCGATGACCCAGTTGCGCAGCGAAATGCCCGCGCTGGTCAACACCCCCGAAATGCGCTTCACGGTCGATGAAAGCCGCAAGTTCGACATCGTGACCGAAGTGCTCGACCGGCTGGAAAAGGACGGGGCCAAGGTCGATCGCACCGATGGCGCGCGGGTGAATACCGATGACGGCTGGTGGCTGCTGCGGGCGTCGAACACGCAGGACGTGTTGGTCGCGCGTGCGGAATCGAACGATCAGGCGGGGTTGGACCGGCTGATGGCGCAGATCGACGCGCAGCTTGCCGCAAGTGGTGTCGAGCGGGGTCCGCAAGCGGGGCATTGATCTGAGAGACTGACGCAGACGATCCGTCACCCCGGCCGTAGTGCCGGGGTCCACCGTGCGGCGGGCAATTGGCGAATGAGTGTGCATTGCGCGAGCGGTTTGGTGGACCCCGGAATAAGGCCGGGGTAACGGGTCGTGTGGGGCGGCCGCAGTCACCCCAAACCACAAACACTGGCATCGCGCGTCGCTATCCCCCACATGGGGGTCATGCGTCCCCCCCAGCAACGCCAGATCATCCGCGTCATCGACCTGGAAACCACGGGCCAAGCTCCGCCCACCCACGCGGTATGCGAGATCGGGTGGCAGGACGTCGCGCTGGACGCGGACGGTCGCTGGGAAATCGATGGCGAAGGCGGCGCGACGCTGGTCAATCCGGGCCGCGCCATCCCGCCGCTGACGATGGCGGTGCACCATATCCGCGACGAGGATGTCGCCGACGCGCCGTGGTTCATCGATGTCGCCCGGCCCGCCCTGAACCCCTGGCCGCGTCGCGTGGCACTTGCCGCGCACCGGGCAGACTTCGAGCAGCAGTATTGCACCGCGTCGCTGACCAAGGGTGCGGAATGGATATGCACCTGGAAATGCGCAATGCGCGCCTGGCCCGAGATTCCTGGATTTTCCAATCAGATGCTCCGCTATTGGCGCAAGCCGGAGGGCATGATTCACGAGCGTGGGCTTCCAATCCATCGCGCCTTTCCCGACGCCTATGTCACCGCGTTCCTGCTGCGCGATCTGCTCAACGAGTTCGGCGTGCAGCAGTTGATAGAATGGTCGCGACTGCCGGGCCTGCTGCCGCGCGTCCGTTTCGGCCCAGATCGCGGCAAGGAATGGCACGAGATCGGCGAGGATTCGCTGAACGGCTTCCTGGGCGATCGCGATGCCGACGTGCGCTACACGGCCGAACAGGAACTGGCGCGGCGGCGTGGGAATATGCCGCCGCCGCGCGAACCGCGGGAACGGTTGCTGCTTTGAGGATATGTTTGAACGCGTGAAGGAGGAAGGACTCCTGCGGAAGCAGGAGCGCGGGCCACCAGTGTTTCGACTGCTGCCAACACTCCTGCTTCCGCAGGTGTACGAGGTTGGAAGTCAGCGGAGACCGGACGATCCCAAACCTACCGCGATCGCCCCCAATGGCCCCGCCATATCGCCAAGTCCCGGCGGTCCTACCCGGCGCTCGATTGTCTCCGCCCAGCCGCCAAACGCGCCATAGCCGCCCAGACTGCGCGCCAACCGCGCCCGCACGCGATCGAACAGCCAGTCCTTGCCACCCATCACGCCACCACCGATCGCGATCCGTTCGGGGCCGAGTGAGATGATGAGGTTATGGAGCAGTAGCGACAGGTCGTGCGCGACATGATCCCAGACCGGATGAGCCGGTGCGACGGTCGCGGGATCGCAGCCGAACCGCCGCCCCAGCGCAGGCCCGGAAATCAGCCCTTCGACGCAATCGCCATGATAGATGCAGGTGCCCGGAAAGCCGTCTCCGTTGGTGCGCGGCACTTTCAGATGACCCGCCTCACCATGCAGCCGCCCGTGGATCGGCTGGCCGTTTTGCACCACACCGACCCCGACGCCGGTGCCGATCGTGATATAGATCGACAGTCCATCGCCAGCATGGCCCCAGCGGGCTTCGGCCAGCGCCGCGCCGTTGACGTCCGTTTCGATTTGCGCGGGAACGCTTAGCCCGTCGGATAACGCCGCCAGCACGGGGGCAAAATCCCAGCCCAGTTTGGTCGTGCCGACGATGCAGCCATGATGCGGACTGGCAGGATCGAGATCGACCGGCCCGAACGAGGCGATGCCGATCGCATCGAATCCCGGCACCGCCGCCCACTCGTCCAGCTTTGCGCGCAACACGCTAAGTGTTTCATCGGGCGTGGTGGTCGGTACGCGCAGCCTGTCGATCACGTCGTCGGGACCGGAGCCGAGCAGCGCGACGCACTTCGTGCCACCCAGTTCGACTCCGGCGATGCGGCGCATCAATAATCGACGCGCGTCGCGGTCAGCTTGCGCTTGGCGAGCATCGCCTGGACGCTGTCGTTACCCGCCAGATGGCCTGCGCCGACCGCGATGAACACGGTGCCGGGCTTGGCCATGCGCGTGTTGATCCACTCTGCCCAGCGGGCGTTGCGATCGGCGAGCAGCACCTTCGACAATTCGGGCGTCTCGCGCAGGCTTTCGTTCATCAACTCGCCCAGCCCCTGCGGATCGCCCGCGCCCCATTTGGCGACCATGTCGTCGGTCATCTTCGTGGCGTTGGGCAATTCCTCGACCGTGCTGGTGAGTAGCGCGATCTGCGATTGCTGCGACAGGCCCGAGAAGAATCCAAGCTGCTGGTCCATCGTCTCCAGCCCCGTGACGGGCTTCCCGGCTTCCTTGGCAGCGGCGGTGATGACCTTTTCCGCGCCGCTATTGGCGTCGTATCCGGCCTTCATCAGCGTCATGATCGACAGGTTGGTCGCCGCGAACCACGGCTGATACTGGTCCAGAGCGGCGGGCGGAACTCCGATATTGGTCAAAGACTGAAGATAGGCCGCACGCTCGTCCTCGGGCAGCATCGCGGTCAGCGTCGTGCCGCTGGTGTTGACCGCGTGTTTCATGACCGCCGCCTGCGCGGTTGCATCGTCGGGCATCACGAGTTCCAGCACGACTTCGTCACTGGCGTCGAACGCAGTCTTTACCGCTTCGTCGAACCAGGAAAGGCCGGGGCGCAGGACGTGAACCGTCCCGAACAGATAGATCGTTGTGTCGTCATCCTTGACCACCCAGAGTGTCGGATCAGCATCGGTAGTTGCGGCCGCGGCAGGAGCGGGAGCCGCCTGCCGTTTGATCAGATTGGCACCGACGACACCGGCCAGACCCAGCGACACCGCACCCACGGCGCCGAGCGCCCATCTATTTGCAAACATGGATTTCCTTCCACTCGTCACGTCAGATGGCGGCAAGCGCCGCGTCGAAATCGGCGATCAGATCGTCGGCATCCTCGACTCCGATCGAAATGCGCACGAGGTTGTCGGTGATGCCCAGCGCCAGCTTGCGCTCGTCGGGCACCGACAGATGCGTCATTGCGGCGGGTGCGGACGCCAGGGTCTCGGTCCCGCCCAGGCTGACCGCAAGCTTTGCGATCTTCAATGAATCGAGGAACGCGAACGCCTCGCGCTCGCCACCCTTCAGATAGAGCGAGAAGGTCGAGCCCGCGCCGGTGCAGTGGCGGGCGTAAATGTCGGCCTGGCGATCATCCTTCAGGAAGCCGAGATAGCCGACCTTTTCGACCTTGGCGTGATCCTTCAGGAATTCGCAGACCTTGACCGCATTCTCGCCCGCGCGGGTCATGCGCAGTTCGAGTGTTTCCAGGCTTCGCAGCAGCATCCACGCGGTATTGGGATCGCAGATGGTGCCCAGCGTGTTCCGGATCGACCGCATCATGTCCATGTGCTTCTTGGTGCCGACGACGCCGCCCGCGACCAGATCGGAATGCCCGCCCGCATATTTGGTCAGGCTATAGACGACCATGTCCGCGCCGTGCTTCAGTGGTTGCTGCCACAGCGGCCCCAGGAAGGTGTTGTCGATCGCGATCGGCGGTTTTTCTTCCAGTTCGCCGAACACCGCATCGCGCGCGGCGGCGACGGCCTGGACGTCGACCAGGGCGTTGGTGGGGTTGGCCGGGCTTTCGAGATAGATGAGCGGGACGCGGCCAGTCGACTTGGCCTCTTCCATCACCTTTTCGATCTCATCCTGCGTCGCACCTGCGGGGAAATCGAGCCATTTCACCCCGAACTTGCCGAGCAATTTGGCGATCATCGTCTCGGTCGCGGCATAGAGCGGGCCGGAATGGACGATCGTGTCGCCGGGCTGGACGAAGGTCAGGAACAAGGTGCCGATTGCCGACATGCCGGACGAAAAGCTCAGCGCATCCTCGGCTTCTTCCCAGACGCCTAACCGATCCTCGAGAATTTCCTGATTGGGGCCGTTGAAGCGCGAATAGACGAGGCCATCGGCACCGCCCGGACGCTTGCCGGTGACGCCTTCGAAATGGCGCTTGCCCGCCGCCGCATTGGGGAAGACGAAGGTCGAGGTCAGGAAGATCGGCGGCTTCAGCGCGCCTTCGGACAGCACCGGATCGAAGCCGTGGCCCATCATCAGTGTCGACGGCTTCAACTTGCGCCCACCAATTTCCTCGATCGGCGGTTTGGGATTGCGGCGCGGGGTGGTGCCGGTGAGGTCGGCTTCGGTCTGATCGGTCAAGCAAGGCTCCTGAGGATATTTCGGTGCCCGTCGTGAAAGCGCGGGCGGATGCGCGCGAGCCTAGCGGATGGCGGGGCGAAAGGGGAGGGTGGTTCAGAAATTCCTCCCCCATAGGGGGCGGTGGCAGCACGGAGTGCTAACGAAGGCGTTTGTCGCGCGGGACGGTGCCTGGGTCGCCCCCTCCGTCGCGCTTCGCGCGCTACCTCCCCCGATGGGGGAGGAGTTATAGGGCGATCAGGCTGATCTGGCGGCCGTAGTCGGGCTCGCTGCGGTGCGTCGCGCGGCGATAGCTGTAGAAGCGGCCGGGTTGGCTATAGGTATCCTGACCCAGCGTCTCGATGCGGCCAATGCCGGCGGCGGCGAGGCGGTGCGCGACATAGGCCTCAAGATCGAACCACGCATGACCTGCTTTGCCATCGGCGAAGAAGCGGTCGTTCTCGCCGCCCTCTTCGGCGAACCTCGCGCGGAATGCTTCGTCCACCTCGTAGCTTGCGCGGGCGATGCACGGGCCGATCGCGGCTACGATGCGGCCGCGGTCCGCACCCATCGCCTCCATCGCGGCGATGGTCGCGTCGGTGACGCCGCCGATCGCACCTTTCCAGCCCGCATGCGCCGCGCCGATTACGCCTGCGTGCGGATCGGAGAACAGCACGGGTGCGCAATCGGCTGTGACGATCCCGAGTGCGATCCTCGGGCGATCGGTCACCAAAGCGTCGGCGCGGGGGCGATCCGCATCGGCATAGGGCGCAGTCACCGTCACGACCTCTGCCGAATGGATTTGATACAGGCCGACCAGCGTCGCATCGGACGCTACCGCTTGAGTCGCGAGACGACGATTCTCCGCGACCGATGCGGGATTGTCGTGTGATCCGAGCCCGGCATTCAGGCCCCAACATAAGCCGTCGGAAACCCCGCCGACGCGGCCCAGAAAGCCGTGCTTGATCCCTGCTAGCGCGTCGGCCCGCCAGACCTCGATTTCGCTCACAGCGCCAACCGCATCAGCCGGTCCTCATCCTCATGACTGCCGACCATGAACGCATAGCGGCCCACATCCTCGAAGCCATAACGGGCATAGAAACGCTGGGCGCGGACATTGTCGACGAACACCGACAGGAACAACGCGTCGGCACCATTGGCGCGCGCCGTCGCGATCACCCAATCCATCAGCGTCTGGGCATGGCCGCCGCCATGCCAGGGCTTCAGCAGATAGAATTGCCGCAATTCCACTGCCCGTTCGTGCGGCTCGATCGGCAGTGTCGGCGGACCGACTCGGGCATAGCCGATCAGCGCACCGTCGTTCTCCGCGACGCGCACCGCGACATCCGGGTCGGCCAGCACGCGTGCCCAGTCCTCAGTGGTGTGACTGGTCAGGAACGCGGCAAGGTTTTCGGGGGTGTAGAGGTGCCCGAACGTCTCGGTAAACGAAACGCGGGCCAGTTCGGCGATTGCGGCGGCATCGGCGGGCGTGGCGTCGCGATACATCATGCGAACCCTTCGGGTGCAGGCCAGCCGGGGGCGGTCGCCGCAATCACCTTGAACAAAGTCCCCATCGCTTCTTCGCTGACCAGCCGATTGCGATCGGCAAGCATCGCGTCGGCGCGCTCGGGCGCGGTCTTGGCGAGCGAGGCGGTGCGCGCGTCGATGCCCAATTGCCCGAGGAAATCGCGCTGCGTAACGGGGCCGAACACCTGCGCATCCTCGGCACGTGCTGCCTCCGCCAGTGTCGCGAAATCGACATGCGCCGTCAGGTCCTGTTCGCCCGGCGTATCGAACGGGTTGGCATATTCATGGCCCCGCACGGCTTGCAACGTATCGCCGACCGCCGGGCCTTCGTAGCCATAATCGATCACCAGCGCGCAGCCGCCCTGCGCGACGATCCGCTTGGCCAGCGCGCGCATGGTCGCGACCGCGGCGGGGGCGGTTTCCAGGATCGATCCGGGTTCGGCGTCGCGTAGATGAGCGGGGACGATCGGGTCGAATCCGGTCTTGCCGGTGATCGGCAGGAACAACGTGTCCTGACATCCGACCAGCCGCTCGACCCACCCCTCCTCGGTCTTGACCAGCTGGCGAATGGGCAGCGCGTCGAAAAATTCGTTGGCGACGACCATCAGCGCGCCGTCCTCGGGCAGGCCGACCAGATCGACGTGAAACTCGGCATCCGGCACCTGCTTTGCCTGTTCGGCGCGCAGGGTCGGGCTGGTCTCGATGAAATGCACGGGCGGCTCCAACCCCGCCGCGCGCATCGCCCTGAGCGCATCGGCGGCGAGCGTGCCGCGGCCGGGGCCGAGTTCGACGTAGCGCGCGGGCGGTTGGCCGGCGCGGTGCCATTGATCGGCCAGCGCCAGGCCGATCAGTTCACCGAACATCTGGCTTACCTCTGGCGCGGTGGTGAAATCGCCGCGCGCGCCGAGCGGGTCGCGGGTCGCGTAATAATGCGCGTTGGCAGCGCCCATGAACTGCGCGATCGAGATCGGACCCGCCAGGGTGATCGCACGCGCAATGCGTTCCGCAAGCGCGGGTTCGGTGGGGTTGGGGCGTTCGGTTTCGTCGGCCATGTCCGCGCTCCTAACGCGGTCCCCCCGGGCAAGTCGAGCCTCAGTCCTCGCCGCGTGCCTCTTCGGCCTGATCCTCGCGATATTCGTTCATCACCTCGCCCGCATCCTCGCGGTCTTCGGCAGTCACGGCATCGGGGCGGGCATTGCGCGCCTCGCCGTCCTGCGGCGCGAGGCACAGCTCCGAATAGATCGGGCGATGGTCCGACCCGACATCGTCCATCACGCGCATCGTCCGCACGGTGAATTGCGGCGTGACGAACAGATGGTCGAGCGGCCAGGCGAGCCAGGGGAGGTTCGCCGGGAAAGTCGCAAACGTGCCGCGTCCGATTCGCGGGTCCAGATACCCCCCGATCCGTTTGAACAAATGCGACGTGTCCGACCACGCCACGTCGTTGAAATCACCGATGGCGAGCACCGGCAGCGCATCGCGCGCAGCGCGGGTTGCGGCGATGGCGATCTCCGCATCGCGTTCCTCGGTATCCTGTCCCGGATGCGGCGGGCGGGGATGCAGGCCGATCAGGCGGAACGGCGCGCCAGCGGTCAGCCGTGCGGTGACCGACGGGGTGTCAGCCTCCGCAATGTCCTCGATCCGCGCATCGGCCATCGGCAGCCGGGTGGCGAAGATCAAGCCATAGGTATTGTCGAGCGGACGATCGAGGCGGGAGGGGTATCGCGACAGGATCGGCTCCAGCGCCGCCTGCCAGCCCGCATCGGTTTCCATCAGCAACAGGATGTCGGGATCGGTGCGGCCGAGCATCGCCAGGGTGCGGTCATAGTCCCGGTTGCTCTGGAGCACATTGAACGAAACGATCGAGAAACACTGATCCTCGGGCAGCGATACCGCGTCGCTGAATGCGACCTCGGTCGCAGCAAGCGGCGTGTAGGGATGGATGCGGTAGAGCTGCCACGCAGCGGCGATGGCCAGCGGCACGAGTAGCCAGATGCGCGCGCGTCGCTCCAGAAAGCCCAGCGCAATCATCACCAGCAGGATCGCGACCAGAATCTGCAACCGGGGAAAGTCCCAGATGCGAATCCACCACTCATTGGCCTCGATCAGGCTGAGCACCGACACCGCCAGCAGCGCCGCCGCGATGATCCGCAACACCCAGCGTGTGATGGTAAGCGCCAGCCTCTTTGCTTCAGGCGACACTTTCGGTGCCGGCGAACGGTTCGACTCGCTCGCGGCGGCGCTTTGCGGTCAGCATCAGATAAAGCCCGCCGAAGATCATCGGCAGCGTCAGTACCTGGCCCATGTGCAGGACGTTCTCGAAAAACGTGCCCGCAAATTGCGAATCGGGCTCGCGGAAAAATTCGACGACGAAGCGCGACAGGCCGTAGCCGAGCAGGAAGGTGCCGACGAGTTTGCCCGGTTCGTAGCGCGCCTTGGTCCGCCAGAACATGTAACCGAGTACGGCGAGCAGCACGATGCCCTCAAGCGCAGCCTCATAGAGCTGGCTGGGGTGACGCGCCGGATCGAGCCCGCCCGCGACCGTGCGGGGGAAGACGATGCCCCAGGCGACATCGGTCGGCTTGCCCCACAGCTCGCCATTGATGAAATTGGCGAGTCGCCCGAACAGCAGCCCGAACGGCACGCAGCACGCGACATAATCATGGACGCGTAGCCAGTTTAGTCCGTTCTTTTTTGCCATGTAGAGGATGCCCAGCGACACCCCGATGACGCCTCCATGGAACGACATGCCGCCGTCCCACAATCGAAAGATTTGAATGGGATCGAGCAGGATGCCCGGCGCGTAGAACAGGATATAGCCGACGCGACCGCCCAGGATGATGCCGAGCGTCGCATAGAAGACGAGGTCGTCGGCGTGACGCCGCGCCATCGGCGCTCCGGGCTGATCGAGCAGTTTCAGCAGATACCACCAGCCGACGAAGATGCCCGCGATATAGGCCAGGCTGTACCAGCGCAGCTGAAAGAAGCCGAGGTCGAGCGCCACCGGATCGAGGCCGAGATCGGCGAACTGGAGATGGCCACCGGCAGCGGCGGCAACGCCGGATGCGGCAAGGGTCGTCAGGATCACGTGCGCGGGGCTCCCCCAAGGAAAAATACGCGCCCTCAATAAGCAAGGTGGCGCGCAAACCCAAGCGATAGGTGCGGCCAGCCTGCAAACCCGCTGGCGCGTCGCCTACCGCCGCGATAGAGCAGCCGTCATGGCGGCGACCGACGAGAAGAAGACCATCCGCATCAATCGCCGATCTTTGCTCGTCGCGGGCGGGGCGGGTGCAGGGCTGCTGGTCGCCTGGGCGGTTTGGCCCAGGTCCTACGGGGTCAACCTGTCGGCAGCACCCGGCGAGACGATCTTCGGCGCGTGGCTCAAAATCGGCGAAAACGGCCAGGTGACGATCGCCGTGCCGCAGGCAGAGGCCGGGCAGGGCGTTTACACCGCGCTTCCTCAAATTGTCGCCGAGGAACTGGGTGCGGACTGGCGGACGGTGGCGGTGGAAGCCGCGCCGATCAACCCGCTTTACGCCAATACGCTGGCCGCCGATGTGCTGTTCGAGGATGCACTGGGCGGCATTCCCGACGCGATCCGCCGCGGCCATGCCGAACGCGCGGCGTGGATGCTGACCGCGGGTTCCACCTCGATCCGCATGTTCGAGCCGAAGCTTCGCGAAGCGGGCGCGGCGGCGCGGACCTTGTTGTGCAAAGCGGCGGCGGCGCGCTGGGGCGTCGATTGGCAGGCATGCGCGACGTCCGAGGGTTTCGTGGTCCATGACGACAAGCGATTGCGCTTCGCCGAACTGGCGGCGGAAGCGGCGCAGGAAAGCCTGCCCGACCTGTTACCCTTACGCGATGCCGGTGCCGCCGCGCCCGAGGGCGCGCCGCTGACCCGGCTCGACGCGCCTGCAAAGGTCGATGGCAGCGCCAATTTCGCGGGCGACATCCGCCTGCCGAACATGGTCTTCGCCGCGATCCGTCAGGCCCCTCCGGGCGACGCGCGGCTGGTCGGGGTCGATCGCGCCGCTGCCGACGGGGTGCGCGGGGTGATGCACATCGTCGAGAACCCGCGCTGGGTCGCGGCGATTGCCGATAACTGGTGGGCCGCCGAACAGGCGCTCGATGCGCTTCGTCCCCGGTTCGAAGTGCGTGGAGGGCCGACCAGCGCGTCGATCGACGCGGCGTTGACCACCGCGCTCGATGGCGAAGGGCAGCGGATGGCAAGTGCGGGCGAACTCGCCGAGCATTTCTCTGGCGCTAAAGTTGTCGCCGCTGAATATCGCTCTGGCCTTGCGCTTCACGCCCCGCTGGAGCCGACCACCGCGACTGCCGAATGGCGGGGCGGGCGGCTGTCGATATGGGCACCGACCCAGGCCCCCGGGCTGGCCCGGTCAGCGGCGGCGCGCGTGCTGGGGATCGATGAGACCGCAGTCGTTGTTCACCCCATGCAGATCGGCGGATCGTTTGGTGCGCGGCTGGAAACGCTGGTCATCGAGCAGGTCGCGGTGCTGGCACGCAAGCTGGAGCGCCCGGTCCAACTCACCTGGTCGCGGGCCGAGGATTGCCTGCACGACCGCTATCGCCCGGCAGCGGCCGCACGGATGTCGGCGCGGCTGGCGCCCAATGGCACTGTCAGCGGATGGTTCGCGCGCATCGCCGCGCCGCAATCGGGGCGAGAATTGTCGCAGCGGCTGTTATCGGGCGATGCGGCGGTGGCGCTCGCACAGAAATTGCCGGGCGGGGGCGGCGACCGCACCGCAGTGGCGGGCGCGGAGCCGATCTATGGCATCCCGCATTATGCGGTCGATCACCATCCCGCCGCGCTAGGCGTTCCGACCGGTTACTGGCGGTCGGGCGCACATGCCTACACCGTGTTCTTCACCGAATCCTTTCTCGACGAACTGGCGCGCGAAGCCAATGTCGAGCCGCTGTCCTTTCGCATCGCGATGCTCGGCGGCCAGCCGCGCCTCGCCCGTTGCTTGTCGGCGGTCGCGTCGCTTGGCGGCTGGCAGGGCGGCTTGCCTGGCACCGCCCAGGGGATCGCTGCGCACAGCTTTCGCGGATCGCACATCGCGCTGATGGCAGAGGCTAGACGAGAGGGCGGGCGTGTGGTCGTCGATCGCCTGGTCGCGGCGGTCGATTGCGGGCGGCTAATCAATCCCGATCTGGTCGAGCAACAGATCGAGGGTGGGCTGCTATACGGTATGGCGGCGGCGCTGGGGGCCTCGACCGGCTTCACCGACGGGCTGGCCGATGTGCGGAATTTCCGCAGCATGAATCTGGCGCGTTTGGGACAGACACCCGAAATCAGCGTCGAGTTGATCCGCAGCGATGCCGATCCGGGTGGTGCGAGCGAAGTCGCGGTGCCGGTCGTCGGCCCCGCTATCGCCAACGCGCTGTTCGCCGCCACCGGACGCCGCAGCCGCCGCCTCCCGCTTCAGGAACCGACATTGTGACCCCAGCCGATCATCCGCCGATTCCGCCGCGCAAGGTGGGGGTGTTGCTTATCAACCTCGGTACGCCCGATGCGCCTGATGCGAAGTCAGTGAAGCGGTATCTGGGCGAATTCCTGTCCGACCGCCGCGTCGTCGAGATTCCGCCGATCGCTTGGCAGCCGATCCTGCGCGGTATTATCCTGAACACGCGTCCTAAGAAGTCGGCCCATGCTTACAGTCAGGTTTGGTCCAAAGACGGCTCGCCGCTCGCTGCAATCACACGGGCGCAATCGGATGCGCTGCAAGGCGCGTTCGGTGAGGGCGTCATGGTCGATTGGGCGATGCGCTATGGCAATCCGTCGATCCCCACGCGGTTGCAGGCGATGAAGGATGCCGGGTGCGAACGCATCCTGATCGCGCCGCTATATCCGCAATATTGCGCGGCGACGACGGCGACCGCCAATGACAAGGCGTTCGCACATCTGGCGACTATGCGCTGGCAACCCGCGATCCGTACGCTGCCGCCCTATCATGATGACCCGACCTATATTGCTGCACTGACGACATCGGTGGAGACGCAGCTCGCCGCGCTCGATTTCGAGCCCGACCTGTTGCTCGCCACCTTCCACGGGATGCCTCAGCGGACACTGGCGCTGGGCGATCCCTATCATTGCCATTGCCAGAAAACCGCACGGTTGCTGGGCGAAGCATTGGGTCGTCCGCTGCGGGTTGCCTTCCAATCGCGTTTCGGCCCCGCCAAATGGCTTGGTCCGGCGACCGACACGACGTTGGAAGGCTTGCCGGGCGAGGGCGTGAAGAAAGTCGCGCTGGTCGCACCCGGATTTTCCTCCGACTGTCTGGAGACGCTGGAGGAGATTGCGATCCGCGGGCGCGAAAGCTTTATCGGCGCTGGCGGCACGCATTTCGCCTATCTCAATTGCCTGAACGCCGACCCGCCCGGTGTCGCGATGCTGCAATCTTTGCTGCGCAGGGAGCTTGCGGGCTGGCTGTAGGTTACCTAGCCTGACAGTCGAACCAACCAGAATATAAAAGGAGAGGCATATGGCACGCGTCGCAATCGTCACCGGAGGAACGCGCGGAATCGGAGAGGCGATCAGCCTGGCGCTGCGCGACATGGGCATGACCGTGGCCGCCAACTATGCGGGCAACGACCAGCGCGCTGCCGAGTTCACCGACCGTACGGGCATTAAGGCGTACAAGTTCGACGTCGCCGACTACGAGGCCTGCCAGACTGGCATCGCGAAGATCGCGGAAGAACTCGGGCCGGTCGACGTGCTGGTCAACAATGCGGGCATCACGCGCGACGGCACGATCCTGAAAATGACCTATCAGATGTGGAAAGAGGTCATGGACACCAATCTGGGCGGCTGTTTCAACACCGCCAAGGCCGTCTTCCCCGGCATGCGCGAGCGCAAATGGGGTCGGATCGTCAATATCGGATCGATCAACGGTCAGGCCGGGCAATATGGCCAGGTCAATTACGCTGCGGCGAAAAGCGGCATCCACGGCTTTACCAAGGCGCTGGCACAGGAAGGCGCGCGCGCAGGGGTGACGGTCAACGCGATCGCGCCGGGTTATATCGATACCGACATGGTGGCGGCGGTGCCTGCCGATGTTCTCGAAAAGATCGTTGCGAAGATTCCGGTCGGACGGCTGGGTCAGGCGAACGAGATCGCGCGCGGGGTTGCGTTCCTGTGCTCGGACGAGGGCGGGTTCGTGACGGGGTCTACGCTGTCGATCAATGGTGGGCAGCATATGTACTGACGGGCGCAGGCGCGGCCACGACCGCGCCGGTGCGCGAAGCGCAGCGCCCGGCACGGCCGATGGGTCGGCGCAAGCCGAACCCGTTCGACGTCATGGACGGCGGCTTTGCCGTCGGCCTGAAGCGGGGCACCCCTTGTCTCCCCTCATCCCCTCGCTTGCCCCCAACACGTCATGCCAGCGAAGGCTGGCATCTCATGCGGCTTGAGCGTTGCACTTGCGGCCTGATACCCCAGCTTTCGCTGGGGTGACGGGAGAAGAATGCATCCCCCCCAATTCGGCCGGCGGCAAAGCCGCCGTCCATGACGTCGAACGGGTCGGGCTGACGCCCGCCCGTCGGCCGGTTGGGGCGATGCCTTCTTCGCTTGGCATCGGCGCGGTGGTGGCCGCGCCTTCGCCCCAACGGAAAAGACCGGCCTCCTTTCGGAGACCGGCCTTCCCGCCTTCGGATACGCTACACGAAGGAAGCTCTGTGCGCCTTAGCGGCTGCGGCGGCAGCCACGCGGCGGGTCGCTGCGGTCGATGGCACGACCGGCCAGGGCACCCACGGCACCGCCGAGTACGGTGCCGACCAGGCGGTCACCGCGGCCTGCGACCTGGTTGCCCAGGAGGCCGCCTGCGACTGCACCGATCACGGTGCCACCGTCGCCGTCCTTGCAGCGCTGGTTGTTCTGGTAGCGGCGTTCGTTCCGGTAATTCCGGTTGTTGTAACGACGGTCGCCACGATAGCGTTGGTCATAGTCACCATAGCTGGCCGCGCTGGACATTGCGGTGAAGCTTGCGGCCTGAGCCGGTGCAGCCGGTACGGCGAGCGCAGTGGCACCCATCGCGAACGCGGCGCCAACGAGCGTGAGCTTGTTCAACATGTTATATCTCCTCGTTTTTCACGTTTCGATTTCGTGCCGGCGCCGGGCCCACCCGGTGTCGACAAGAGGCTTTATGGCCGAGTCGCTTTGAGCCGATGCTGAATGCGTCGGTTATTTTCGGTTCACATTCGTTTTTGCCGCTAAGGGGGCTGCGATGCGGCGTGCGTGGTTGTCTCCCTTTCTGATTTTGTCGCTGGTTCCCGGCTGGTCGGGGGCAGAACGCCTGCCATTGTTGACGCGCGATGCGCGGATCGACGTCCGCCACCTGACGCAACTGGCCGCCGATCAGGCGCAGAAGCGAATCGGCGCGCTCGAATATCTCGGCGGTGTCGCGCTGAAGAGTCCGGATCCCGCATTCGGGGGATTTTCGGGACTGCATGTCGAGGATGATCGGTTCCTGCTGCTCAGCGATGGCGGGGCGGTCGTGCGATTTACGATGGGCGACGATTGGCGCATTCGCGAAGCGTCGTTCGGCGATCTGACGCAAGGACCGCGCACGGGCTGGGAAAAGCGCGACCGCGATAGCGAGTCCATCGTTGTCGATCCCGATACCGGCACGCATTGGGTGGCTTATGAAAGCGCCAATGCGATCTGGCGCTATGATGAGACCCTGACGCGCGCCACCGGGCAGCAACGACCGCCCGCCATGCGTCGCTGGTCGCGCAGCGGTGGCCCCGAAGCGATGGCGCGGCTGTCCGATGGCCGATTTGTCGTGCTCTCCGAATCGGCGCGTCGGGGCGCACCGGAGGCAACCTATCGCGCGGTGACGTTCGACCGCGATCCCGTCGATCCGCGTGCGCGCACGTTACGCTTCTTCTATCGTCCGCCGACCGGCTTCAGGGCGACCGCGGCCGACGCGCTGCCCGATGACAGGATCATCGTCGTAAATCGCCGGGTTGTCTGGCCCGATGGGTTCGAGGCGGTGATTACGATCCTGGACCCGGCAGAGATCCGGTCCGGCGAGGTAGTCGGTGGTCGGATAGTCGCGCGGTTCGGTGGCGCACTATGGTCGGGCTTCGGGCGCGACAATTTCGAAGCGGTATCGGTAGCCTCCGAGGGCGACGATACGATCATCTGGTTGGCGACCGACGACAATCTGCAATGGCCGCAACGCAGCTTGCTGCTGAAATTCCGCCTGATCGACTAGGTCGAGTGATGCGAAGCGGCTGTAACGACAACGACCCCGCCATGCACGGGGCATGGCAGGGTCGTCGTCACTGCAATTCGAAAAGGAAAGGCTGTCGCGTCAGCGCCAGCCCATCTGCGAATCAGGCAGCGTTTTCGGCAAGCTTCTTGCGGACGTCGCGCTTCAGGCGGCGTGCGCGCAGCGACAGATCGTCGTCGCTGGTCTTGACCAGCCAGTTGTCGAGGCCACCATTATGTTCGACCGAACGCAGGCCGTGCGTCGATACGCGCAGACGCACGCTCTTTTCGAGCGATTCCGACATCAGCGTGACATTCTGCAGATTCGGCAGGAAAGTACGCTTGGTCTTGTTGTTGGCGTGGGAAACATTGTTCCCCACCAGCCGGCCCTTGCCGGTCAGTTCGCAAATGCGCGACATCGGTTAATTCCTGGCTTTTCGCGTGTGCGGGGTCGCAATCGACCCCTGGAAAGTGCGGGCGGATAACCGGTGCGGACTGTGCCGTCAACCGATTCTGCCGCTCAACCGTGCAACCCTGGCGTCCGCATCACGTTATTACGGCAGCGATTCGAGTGGATCAACACGCGAATCGAGAAAGGGAGTTTTCAGTCCATGCGTGGAATCCTCATATTGCTCGGCATCGTGGCGCTGATCGTCATCGTGCTGCTGTCGCTGGGCATGATCAGTTTCGATCAGGAACGTGCGGCGCAATTGCCGTCGGTCAAGATCGAGGGCGGACAAGCGCCCAAATTCGACGTCGATGTCGGCCGGGTCGATGTGACCACCACGAACAAGACCGTCGAAGTGCCGACGCTCCAAGTCGAAAAGGCTGCCCCGGCACCCGCGCCCGCGCAGTAATCGCGCCCCCGATATGGTTGCACTCACCCGTTCGCTGGGCGACAGCGGACGGGTGACTCATGCTCCCACCCCGATTGTCCATCCACTGCCGCCCTGGATGCGGCTCGCCCTCGACGACGCGCACGCGGCTGCGGCGGTGGGAGAGGTGCCCGTCGGCGCGGTGGTGGTGAGGGACGGCGTGGTCGTCGGGCGCGGTGCCAATGCGCCGCGTACGACGCACGACCCGACGGCCCACGCCGAAATCGTGGCGATCCGCGCCGCCGCGGCAGCGCTGGGCAGTGACCGGCTGGAGGGATGCGACCTGTTCGTGACGCTGGAGCCGTGCGCGATGTGCGCAGGCGCGATCGCCCATGCCCGTATCGCGCGGCTCTATTACGGGGCCAGCGATCCCAAGGGCGGCGCGGTGGAACACGGGCCGCGCTTCTTCACCCAACCCACCTGCCATCACCGGCCGGAGGTGTATGGCGGAATATTGGAAGGCGAGGCGGGGGAATTGCTGCGCGGTTTTTTCGCAGGGAAAAGGTGATGGGGATGCGCCTGCGCAAGTAAGCGCGTTTGTCAGCGTGCAGGCGGGGCAGGAAAGCCCGGTTCGTTCACCCGCTTGCCCCCGAACACCCGCCCCAGCGCGCGCCGGATCAGGACCAGCGACAGGATCGTCGCCGTCAGCGCCAGCACCGCGATCACCACCGCCGCCACCGGATTGGCGAGCGCGAGCAATAACAATCCGCCGGTTGCGACATCTTCGCCGGTCGATACCATGACGTTGCTAAACGGCTCCGGGCTGGTGTTGACCATCGCGCGCGTTCCGGCCTTTGCGCCGTGGGTCATCAGCGATGCGCCGCCGCCCAAAAGGAACGCGATCACTTGCCAGGCCGGGTCGCCGGGATCGACGATCGCCAACGCCAACAGCGCGCCACCAACCGGGCGGATGAAGGTGTGGACCGCGTCCCACAGAGTGTCGAGCCAGGCAATCTTGTCGGCAAAGAATTCCGCCAGCGCGCCCAGTGCGGCGATGCCGATCACCCATGGGTTGGCCAGCGCGTCCAACGCCGAAAGCTGATGCGGGAGATCGACCCAGCCGGTTCGCATCGCCAGCCCGACAACTGCCACGGTAAAATAGAACCGCCACCCGGCCAGCAGGCTGACGCTGGCGGCGAGCCCGATGATCTCGATCGCGCCCATCGCCCGATCGGGCCGGTCAGGCGACGGGTTTGGGTGCAGGCGGCGACGGTTTGGCCGCAGGCTTTTTAGCCGCTGGTTTCTTTGCCGCAGGGTTCTTCGCGGCCGCGGTCTTGGCCGGAGCCTTTTTTGCGACGGGCTTCTTCGCTACCGGTTTTGGTGCCGCGCGCTTTTTCGCAGGTGCAGGCTTGGGCGCAGGTTGGGGGGTCGGGGTCGCGACGCTGGCTGCGGCGGTCTTGGCGCGAATCTGTCCGGCGAGCGATTCGAGCGCCATCGCGGCCAGACCGGCAACCAGCGGGTGCTTGGTCAGGTTGTCGACCGTTACGCCGCTTCCCTTCAGTGCCGCAGGGATGTCGATCCCGGCAAAAGTGAAGCCCGCTTTTTCGCCCTTGTCCTTCGACTTGCCGCCCTTTTTTGCCATGTGCTTTCTCCTTGTCACCCAATGATGTGGGACGGTGTCTTACCCTTGTCAATCAGTGGAGGAGTCGGCACGCGCCAGTTCGGCCACGAGCGCAACCGCGCCTGCGCTCACATCGCGCCAGGCCAGGTCGAAATCCCGTGCATCGCCGTGATAGGGGTCGGCGACGCTCTCGCCCGCGCGCCCTGGAACATGGTCAAGCAGGAGCGAGACGCTAGCCTTCGTATCGGCGGGAGCCAGCGCCTTCAGGTCACGCAAATTCTGTCGGTCGAGCGCGACGATATGGTCGAAGCGGTGGAAATGTTCGGGCTTCACCTGCTGCGCACGGTGCCCGTTCAGGTCGATGCCGTTGCGCTGGGCGCAGGCCACCGTACGCGGGTCGGCACCCAAGCCGACATGCCAGTCGCCTGTGCCCGCCGATGCGACCTCGATCGACATGTCCCGCGCTTCGGCTTCCTGCCGAAACGCCGCTTCGGCAAGCGGCGAACGGCAGATATTGCCCAGACAGACGAACAGGATCGAACGGTCGGCCATCAATTTCCCATCGGCGTCGTCATGGCCGCGCCGTTACCCGGCGGCAAAGATACCGCACGCGATCCGCGCGCCGCTGTCGCCCGACGGATCGGTCCGCATGTCGTCCGGCCCCTCATGCACGACGATCGCGGAGCCATCGCCGTCCATCAGCCCGGCAAAGCTGCCCGCGGGCAGCGTGAAGCTGGTGCTGGCAGTGCCATCGGCGGCGACCGTCAGATTGGGCATGTCGCCGGCGTGCGGACCGTTGGGGTTGTCGGTGCCGTGCTGGGCATTGGTCGGGTTCCAGTGGCCACCCGCGGTCTGGAAATCGGGGCCGTCGCAGGCGCCGACCTGATGAATATGGAAGCCGCGCTCGCCCGGCGGCATCCCGGTGCCGTTGACCGTGACCTGGATCGCGCCATCGGCCTCGACCGCGTTTGCCGTTCCGACCTGGGTGCCGTCAGCGGTGCGGATCTGGGCCGTGACCGTCGTTGCGCCACCCTCGGCTGGCATTTCGGCCAGCATATTGTCGAGCATGTTGTCGGCGGTCACCGTGTCGTTGGCGGGTTCGCTGGAACAGGCGGACAACAGCGCCAGGCTGGCGGCAAGGGCGGTGGCAGAGGCGAGTGCGCGCATCATGGTCTCCATGCGATGGTTCGTGTCAGTCTAGCCAATGATCGAGCCCCCTTTGAGGTTCCTTGACAGCCGCTGGTCAGCGCAGCTCGCTTTGCCATTCGTTCATGCGGCGATACGCGCCATCGAGCGCGCTTTCGGTGGCGACCATCCGGCGATAGGCGCCGGGCCGCTGACCGAATCTCTGGCGGAATGCGTCGCTCGCACGGCCTTCGTGATCCAGCCCGACGCTTTCCGCGACCACCGCGATCGATCGGGGGTCGCCTGCCGACAGCCTCTCGCGCAGCCGTTCCAGCCGCTGATCGCGGATGTAGCGGGCAAGGCCGCCCCAAGGCGCGAAATCGCGATACAGGGTGGCGCGCGACAGGTTGAAGCGGTCGACCAGCAGGTCGGGGCCGAGCATCGGGTCGGCCAGCCGCTCGGCGATCAGCGCGCGCACCCGGTCGCGCCGTTCGGTCTGGATGCGATCATGGTCCAGCGGTTCTCGCCAGGGGGCCGGGGTCAGCGCCACCCCCAGCAGGTCGACGGTCACCCGACCGATCGCCATAAGCGATGCAGGCGACAGCAACGCGCCGTGCCGGGCCAGCGACGCGATGTGATCGGCGAGCAGGAAACCGCGATCCTGCGCAATCACATGGCCGTGCCACCCGTCGGTCCCGCCGCTCGCCGCGATCACGGCGGCGCGCGCCAGGCTCATCGTCAGCACATGGGCGTCGGGCGCGCGATTGCCCATCGGCCGCAGCATGTCGAACATCAGGATTTCGCCGGGCGCAATGCGGCGATACCCGCTGCCCGTATCGGCGTGGAATTCGCCGCTCAACACCAGCGTCAGCGTGAAATGATCGATCGCATCCCGGTCGGCACGCGCGGCATTGCGGCTATGCGCGACATCGACCAGCCGGCGGTCGTAGAGCAGCGACCGATCGAGCCGCCAGACGCGCAGCGCCACCGCGAACTCCGGCCCCGTCGCGCGGGCATCGGATCCGGGCGAATAGAGCGTGCGATAGGCGTCGAACCGCTGCGCAGGCGGCAGCACCGCGCTGTCGAACCCCAGCAGTGCGCGCGATTCCCCGTCCACGTTCAGGGTTTATCGCGCGCGCGCCTGCTGAACAAGTGCGCCGCCATCGCCACGCAGAACATGGCAAGCGCGACGATCGCCAGCGCACGGGGCAGGGCGGTCGCCGGATCGGCGCTCGCATCGCTCAACAGGCCCGTCAGTGCGGGTCCGGTGCCCAATCCGACCAGTGTGACGGTGGCAAAGAAATATCCGTTGATGCGGTGGCGGTCCCCGATGGCCGTCGCCCGTTGAACGCCCGCCAACGCCGACACCGATGCGATGCCGAGCGAAAGATTTGCGATACCCAATAGCACGAGCGCGGCGGGCAGCGGCGGCGACGCGATCAGCATGGCCAGCGCAACTCCACCGACGGCGATGCCACCCATCACGATCTGGGTCGGCGCAACCCCGAGCGGCACCATGCGGTCGAGCAATCGCCCGCCGAACAACTGCCCTAGCGGCGCCGTCACCAACGTCACGACGCCAGCCAGTATCGCGGCACGCGCCGGGTCCAGCGCATGTAGTCGCACCAATAGCGTGGGAAACCAGATCGCGGCGGATTGGATGACGACCACCGCTGCACACGCCGCCGCGAACAGCGACAATTGCGCCTGCGTCCCGACACGGAAGCTTGTCCTGGCGGTGCGGACGGGTGGCGCGGTGCCTTCCGGTCGGCGCAGCACGATTGCCAGTGCCGCGATCAGCACCAGATTGGGCAGGCTGGTCAGCAGGAATGTCGTCCGCCACGCGGCGGGCAGCCCGAAGGGCGCGGCGACCACGACCGTGGCGATCGCCGCGATGATCGCACCCGCCGTCAATGCCGCGCTGCTCCGTCCCAGCGAGGATGCGATCGAAAAGCGGCTCGTCACCCGACCGATACGCCGCTGGTCGCCGCTGGCGGTGATGACCGCAACGGCTGCGGGGACGAACGCGGCCTGGCCCAGCCCGGCGACGATCTGCGCCGTCGCGAAATGCCCAGGGCTGGTCGCATAGCCCAGCGCCACGATTCCGGCGGTCCAAGCGCCGATCCCGCCGATCAGGAACGGGGCGGGCGGGCGGCGGCGCGACCAGTGGCCGAACGCGAGCGCTCCCGCGGCGTAGGCGACCGCGAACAGCGTCCCCGCTAACAGGCCGAATCCGGCATCGGACAGTCCGAGTTCGCGCTTCAGATAGGTCGCACCCGCCGACGACACGAACCGGTCGAAATAGGCGAGATACGTGCCGATCACGAGTAGCCAGCTCGCGCGACCGATCCCAGCGAGGGGTGAGGATGCGGAATTTGCGGATGCATCCGGCGGGGAAAGCGGGCGATCGGTCAGCACGGCGACCCCCAAAAGTCGCGCGGTGCATGACCGATCAAGCGGCCGCCTTCCCCCTCGGAAAAGAGTTTCTGCCCTCCGGCACCAGCAGGTTGGGTCGCGGACCCGCTGGCAGCCGGAGGACAGAATCGACCGCCACGCTTGCGCGCGGCGATCGATAAGCGTGGCGGGTGGAATGGCCGATCATCGCAGGCCCATGGCCCCGATGATCCGCGTTCCGAATCACCCGAGCCCTGTTTACCCGACCGACCGTCCGAAAATCGTGATAGCGACGTTCGCCATCCGCAATAAAATCGGACGTCCAACCCCCCAGTTAAGCGTCGGGGCACGGGATATGACGCAATCGCGCGACCGAGAATGCCCTGGTGTCTCAAAGGTGAGACAAATACGGGTAAGTTGCGATCATTCTGCGGAAATGTCCGGTGTTTGAGACACTGGGTAATTTTCACCATTCAGCACACCGCGATGGCGGTTGGCCAGCGCGATCAGCCAGTCGGCAAAGGCGCGGACTTGCGCAAAGCCTTGCGTTTCGCGGTGCGTGGTCAACCAGAAGCTGCGTTCGATCGACAGGTCAGGCAGGATCGCGCACAGCCCCATTTCGGCATCGCCGATGAAGCAGGGCAGGATACCAATCCCAGCGCCTGCCGCGATCATCTTGGCCTGGGCATTGATGCTCGACGATCGCAGTTGCGGCACGCCGTCGATCGGCAGTTCGTCCAGATAGCGCAGTTCGGGCGCATACAGAATGTCGGGGATATATCCGATCATGCGCCGTCCGTTCAGGTCGCGGGGCTCGCCGACCGGACGTGCCGCAATGTCGGCTGCCGCGCCGTAAAGCCGCAGCCGGTAATCGGCGAGCTTGCGCACCATCAACGGTCCCCGGCGCGGCCGGGCGAGCAGCACCGCGAGATCGGTTTCGCGCCGTCCCGGGTTCAGAAATCCCGAGCTGGCGACCAGATCGACCTCGACGCCGGGGTGCGCATCGGCGAACTCGCCCAGATGGCGGCTGACGAACCAGGTGCCGAACCCTTCCGCGACGCTGACCCGCACCGCACCGCGCAGCGGTTGTTCGCCGCGCGTCGCTTCTCCCACTTCGCCCGCGATCCGGGCCATCGCCTCTACCTTGTCGAGCAGCGCGTTGCCCGTGGGCGTCAGCACCTGACCCTCGCCAGTCTGTTCGAACAGGCGTTCGCCGATGCTGCGTTCCAGACGACGGATGCGGCGGCCCACCGTGGTCGCGTCGGTGCCGGTGGCAGTCGCTGCGCGTGCGATCTGGCCGGTGCGCGCCACCGCCAGGAAGAAGGGCAGGTCGCTCCAGTCCATCTACCTGCACTATTGCAGGAGCCGACTGCACGTCCAGCGGTTGATTTGCAGCCCGCAAGCGCCGACACTCTGGCCAAAGCAAATCAGGAGAGCGATGCGATGCGTGTGATCGACCATATGATCGTAGGCCATTCCGGCGGCGGCAGCGCCCGGACCAGCGATGTGTTCGACCCGAATTCGGGGGCGGTTCAGGCAAAGGTGTCGCTCGGCGGTCAGGCCGAACTCGACAAGGCGGTTGCCGCCGCCGAGGCCGCGCAACCCGCCTGGGCCGCGACCAATCCCCAACGCCGCGCCCGCGTGATGTTCAATTTCAAGACGTTGGTCGAAAAGAACATGGACGAGCTGGCGCGGATGCTCAGCTCGGAACATGGCAAGGTGATCGCCGACGCCAAGGGCGATATTCAGCGCGGGCTGGAAGTCATCGAATTCTGCTGTGGCATTCCGCATGTGCTGAAGGGTGAATACACCCAGGGCGCCGGACCGGGCATCGACGTCTATTCGATGCGTCAGCCGATCGGCATCGGCGCGGGCATCACGCCGTTCAACTTCCCGGCGATGATCCCGCTATGGATGTCAGGCGTCGCGATCGCGACCGGCAACGCCTTCATCCTGAAGCCCAGCGAGCGCGATCCGTCGGTCCCCGTCCGCTTGGCCGAATTGTTCCGCGAAGCCGGGCTGCCCGAGGGCATTTTGCAAGTCGTTCACGGCGACAAGGAAATGGTCGATGCGATCCTCGACCATCCGGCGATCGGTGCGATCAGCTTCGTCGGATCGAGCGACATCGCGCATTATGTCTATAATCGCGGGGTTGCCGCCGGAAAGCGCGTCCAGGCGATGGGCGGCGCGAAGAATCACGGCATCGTCATGCCCGACGCCGATCTCGACCAGGTGGTCAACGACCTGTCGGGCGCGGCCTTCGGGTCGGCGGGCGAACGCTGCATGGCGCTGCCCGTCGTGGTGCCGGTCGGCGAGGATACGGCCAACCGCTTGCGCGAAAAGCTGATCCCGGCGATCGAAAAGCTGCGCGTCGGCGTATCGACCGACGAAGAGGCGCATTACGGCCCCGTCGTGAACGCCGCGCACAAGCAGCGCGTCGAAAACTGGATCCAGACCGGTGTGGACGAAGGTGCCGAACTGGTCGTCGATGGACGCGGTTTCACGCTTCAGGGGCACGAAGAGGGTTTCTTCATCGGACCCAGCCTGTTCGATCACGTCACCCCCGAAATGAGCGCGTACAAGGAGGAAATCTTCGGACCCGTCCTTCAGATTGTGCGCGCCAAGGATTTCGAGGAAGCCGTCCGCCTGCCCAGCCAGCATCAGTACGGCAACGGCGTCGCGATCTTCACCCGCAACGGCCATGCGGCGCGCGAATTCGCCGCGCGGGTGAATGTCGGGATGGTCGGCATCAACGTGCCGATCCCGGTGCCGGTCGCCTATCACAGCTTTGGCGGGTGGAAGCGCTCGGCGTTCGGCGACACCAACCAGCACGGCATGGAAGGCGTGAAGTTCTGGACCAAGGTCAAGACGATCACCCAACGCTGGCCCGACGGATCGCCCGATGGGTCGAACGCGTTCGTCATCCCGACCATGGGGTAACCCAGATCCTCCCCATCGGGGGAGGCGGTAGCGCGCAGCGCTGACGGAGGGGGCGAACGACGCAGTGCGGCGCTCGCGGCAACCCCCTCCACCGCCTTCGGCGGTCCCCCTCCCCCGATGGGGGAGGATCTTGTAAAGGCCTTGCATGACCAACCAGTTCGACCTCACCGACGAGCAGCGCGAGATCCAGGAACTTGCGCGCCGTTTCACCGCCGACCGCATCACGCCGCACGCCGCGGAGTGGGATGAAAAGCACATCTTCCCGCGTGAAACGATCAAGGCAGCGGCCGAACTCGGCTTCGCCTCGATCTATGTCTCCGAAGAATCGGGCGGCATCAATCTGGGGCGGCTTGAGGCGGCACTGATCATGGAGGCGATGGCCTATGGCTGTCCCTCTACATCCGCCTTCATCTCGATCCACAACATGGCATCGTGGATGATCGACCGGTTCGGCGCTCAGCCGGTAAAGGACAAATATCTTCCCTCACTCGTCACAATGGACCGCATCGCCAGCTATTGCCTGACCGAGCCGTCTTCCGGCTCCGACGCCGCCGCGCTCAAGACGCGGGCGGTCCGCGACGGCGACCATTATGTCGTCAACGGCACCAAGCAGTTCATCTCCGGCGGCGGCGAAAACGAAGTCTATGTGACGATGGTCCGCACCGGAGAGGACGGGCCGAAGGGCATTTCGTGCCTGGTCATCGAAAAGGACATGCCCGGAGTCAGTTTCGGCGCGCAGGAAAAGAAGCTCGGCTGGCATTCGCAGCCGACCGCCGCACTGGTGCTGGAGGATGTCCGCGTGCCGGCCGAAAATCTGGTTGGCGGCGAGGGCGAGGGCTTCCGCATCGCGATGATGGGGCTGGATGGCGGACGGCTCAACATCGGCGCCTGTTCGCTGGGCGGCGCGCAGCGCTGTCTGGACGAAAGCGTCGCCTATACCAAGGAACGCCAGCAATTCGGCAAACCCATCGCGGACTTTCAGAACACGCAGTTCATGCTTGCCGATATGGCCACCGACCTGGAGGCCGCGCGTGCGCTGCTTTACGTCGCGGCGGCGAAAGTGACGGCGAACGCGCCCGACAAGACGCGCTTTGCGGCAATGGCCAAGCGGCTGGCGACCGACAGCGGCTCGAAGATCGTCAACGACGCGCTGCAATTGCATGGCGGCTATGGCTATTTGCAGGATTACCCCATCGAACGCTTCTGGCGCGATTTGCGGGTGCATTCGATCCTGGAGGGCACCAACCAGGTGATGCGCATGATCGTCGGGCGCGATCTGACGCGGCAGTGATCCTTCGATACGGGTCTTCGCCAAGCTCAGCCCCTACTCAGGACGAACGGTAGGGCTTGGGAGAAATGATGTTTCCGTTCGTCCTGAGTAGCCGTTGAGCGAAGGCGAAATGGCGTATCGAAGGACAGTGATGACCGACGACGTTCTGATCGAAACCCAAGGCCCGATCGGCCGCATTCGCCTGAACCGGCCCAAGGCGATCCACGCGCTGACGACAGACATGTGCGCCGCGGTGATGGCCGCGCTCGACACCTGGGCCGAAGACTCCGGGATCGAAGCGATCCTGATTGATCACGCCGAAGGTCGCGGGTTCTGCGCGGGCGGCGATATCCGCATGATCGCCGAAAGCGGTGCGAGCGACGGCATGGCCGCCCGCGACTTCTTCCGCACCGAATACCGGATGAACCACCGGTTGTTCACCCACGCCAAGCCGATCGTCGCGTTCATGGACGGCATTACCATGGGTGGCGGCGTCGGCATTTCGCAGCCTGCGCGGTTCCGGGTTGCCACCGAAAACACCAAATTCGCCATGCCGGAAACCGGCATCGGTCTGTTCCCCGATGTCGGTGGCGGCTGGTTTCTGTCGCGGCTGCCGGGGCGGGTCGGGCAGTATCTGGCGCTGACCGGCGCACGAATCGACGGGGCGGAATGCAAAGCGCTCGGCCTTGCGACCCATCACCTCCCCAGCGACGCGCTGGATGAGGCGAAACGCCGCATCGCTGCCGCGCCACAAGCGATCGAAGCGATCCTGACTGAGCTTTCGACGCCCGCACCGGATGCGCGCATCCTTGACCACCGCGATGCCATCGACCGGTTGTTCGCCTCCGACAAGTTGGAGGAGGTGTCCGCCGCGCTGGAAGCCGATGATGGCGAATGGGCAGCGCAGCAGCTGGCGACGCTGAAGACCAAGTCGCCGCAAACAATGAAGGTCAGCTTGAAACTCCTGCTCGATGGCAGGACCATGCCGACGTTCGAGGACGAGATGCGCCAGGAATTCGCGGTCGCGTCGCGGGTCGTGCAGCGCCACGACTTCATCGAAGGCGTCCGCGCGGTGATCATCGACAAGGACAATGCGCCACGCTGGAACCCGGCGACGCCCCAAGACGTCAGCGACCATTTGATCGACCAGATCTTCGCGCCGTTGCCCGAAGGCGATGCGTGGGAGCCATGACCCGATCGTCATCCCCGCGCAGGCGGGGATCCACAACTTCTGGCGGGATGAATGGATTCCCGCCTTCGCGGGAATGACGGAGTAATTTGATGACCTATGAAACCATCCTCGTCGAGAAGCGCGATCGCGTGACGCTGATCACGCTCAATCGGCCCAAGGCGCTGAACGCGCTCAATGCTCAGGTGCTTGCTGATCTGCTCGCCGCACTGTCCGCCTTCGATGCCGATCCGGGCCAGGGCTGCGCCGTTATTACCGGCAGCGAAAAGGCGTTCGCGGCGGGGGCGGACATCAAGGAGATGCAGGAGATGGGGTTTGCCGAGATGTTCGGCAGCAACCACTTTTCCGGCTGGGAGCAGTTCGGGCGGACGCGGAAGCCGGTGATTGCGGCGGTTGCTGGCTATGCGCTGGGGGGTGGGTGTGAGCTTGCGATGATGTGCGATTTCATTCTGGCCGCCGACACGGCGAAGTTCGGACAGCCGGAGATCAAGCTGGCGGTGTCGCCGGGCATGGGCGGGTCGCAGCGGTTGGCGTTGGCGGTGGGCAAGGCCAAGGCGATGGAGATGTGCCTGACCGGGCGGATGATGGATGCCGAGGAGGCTGAGCGGGCGGGGCTTGTCAGCCGGGTGGTGCCGGCCGCCGAGTTGGTCGAGGAGGCGGTGAAGACCGCCCAGACCATCGCATCGATGGCACCGCTGGCGGTGCTCGCCAACAAGGAAATGGTCAATGCGGCGTTCGAATTGCCGCTGACGCAGGGCGTCCAGTTCGAGCGACGCCTGTTCAACGGGCTGTTCGGGACCGAGGATCAGAAGGAAGGCATGGCGGCGTTCGTCGAGAAGCGCGCCGGCGACTGGAAGGGAAAATAAGCATGGCACGCGTCGGATTCATCGGGCTGGGCAATATGGGCGGCGGGATGGCCGCGAATTTGGCGAAGGCGGGACATGACGTTCGTGCCTTCGACCTGTCGGCAGAGGCGCTGGAGCGCGCCGAGAAGGCCGGGTGTCTGCCGGTTGCCAGCGCGGCCGAAGCGGCGGAAGGGGCCGAGGCGGTCATCACCATGTTGCCTGCGGGCACTCATGTCGAAGCGGTCTATGCCGACAGCGTGTTCGGGGTGGCGGATACCGCGGCGGTGCTGATCGATTGTTCGACCATCGACGTCGAGACGGCCAAGCGGGTGGCCGATGCGGCGGCGGCGAAGGGGCTGACCGCGGTCGACGCGCCGGTATCGGGCGGGATCGCGGCGGCGGCGGCGGGTTCGCTGACCTTCATGGTGGGTGGCTCCAATGCCGGGTTCGAGCGGGCCAAGGCGTTCCTGGACGATATGGGCAAGGCGGTGATCCATGCCGGGGGCAATGGCGCGGGTCAGGCGGCCAAGATCTGCAACAACATGCTGCTCGGCGCGACGATGATCGCGACGTGCGAGGCGTTCGCGCTGGCCGAGAAACTGGGGCTCGATCCGCAGACCTTCTATGATATATCCTCTGTGTCGTCGGGACAGAGCTGGTCGATGACGTCGTATTGCCCGGTGGCGGGGGTGGGGCCGGAAAGCCCGGCGGACCGCGACTTTGCGGGCGGGTTTGCGGCGGCGCTGATGCTCAAGGATTTGAAACTGGCGATGGAAGCGGCGCAAGGGTCGGGCGTGGACACGCCGATGGGCAAGCGCGCGGCGGAATTGTACGGCGCGTTCGTCGAAGGCGGACAGGGCGGGATGGATTTCTCGGGGATTATTCGGACGCTTTGATTGGGGGTGTCCTCGTCTTCGGCCTCGTCGATCTGGGGTGAGGCCGGGGGTTCGGTTGCGTCCGACAAGCCCCCTCCGTCAGCGCTTTGCGCTGCCACCTCCCCCGAAAGGGGAGGATCTTCAGGGTCGGTCAGCGCGGCGAAGAAGGCGGTGCGGGTGGCGTGGTCGTGCGCGTCGGGCGTGAGGACGAGATGGTGGATCCCGGCCTCCACCGCATCGAGTTCATCGGCGTCCAGGCTGCGGCAATAGTCGGAATAGCCCCATTCGCTTTCTTCTTCGCCGATGAAATCGGGGGGTGGGGCGAGGTTGGTGCGCCAATCCTCTGCCACCGAGCAGCGCCAGACGGGGAGGCGGTCGGGATTATCGTCAGGCAGCCAGGGACCATCGAACGCGGGTTCGGGACTTTCCTGAACAAGTTGACAAGGTTGACAGTCCTGCACCTTTTCAGGCGGCGCGAGGGTGACGAGGCCGAGGTTTTCGGCGCGGGTCCAGTCGGCGGCGGTCCAGTCTGCGCGGGCGGCGAGATCGGGGGCGGGGGCGGTGGCTTCGGGGTCATGGGCGTGGGTGCGGACCCAGCGATCGGCGCGGGCGAGCGCGCGGACGGGTTCGAGTTCCTGTGCGGCGGCGGCGGGATCGGCGGCGCCCGAAATGCGCGCGGCGAGGAACATGCCCGCACGCGCAGGGCCGCCGGAGGGGCCGCTTTCCTCAAGCACATCCAGATAATGTTCGAAATCTTCGGCCGCGAGGGCGGCGGCGTGGGCGCGCGGGGCGGCCTTTGTCGGGTCGCAGGCGCGGTCGAGGCGGGTGAGCAGGTTCCAGGCGAGGCGATTGTCGTGGCGTTTGCGGGTCGTGATGCGACCGTCATCGGTGATGACCTGTTCGCGTACGCCGTTGAGGGCGCGGTCCATCAGTTCGTCGGCGAGCACGTCGCGGGCGCGGACCTGGGCGGCTTCCCAGCCCAATGCGAAGGCCGCGCCGCGTGCCGAGGCGCGAAAGGTGTAGGCGGCGGTGCGCGACATCTCCACAATGGCGCAGGCGCGATCGACGGTGAGGCCGCGCGAGAGGGCGATGAGGAAGCGGCGCTGGCGATCGGCGGTCCAGCCATCGCAGCGCGGGCGTTCGCCGGGGGTGAGGCCGTGACATTCGGCAATGTCGAACAGGCTGCCATCGGGCAGCGGCACGTACCGCGGGTTCAGGGATTGGCCGTTGGCGTCACGTTCGATTTCCGGGCGGTCGGTTGCGGGCCGGGTGCCGGTCGCGTGATCGGTCATGCGCGGCGCTCCGCTGCGAGGGCAGCGAACAGGGCTTCTGTGCGGGCGAGATTGGCGCGGATCGCGGGCGGCATCGGCAGACGGTTGCCGATCCGTCCGGCATCGACATGCGCCTGCCATTCGGCGGCGATGGTCGGGGCGGGGTGGGTGGCGGCGTGATCGGCGACGCCGCGGATGGGCGCGGCGGCGCGTGCGACCGGTTGCCTGGCAAGCGCGTTCGGCATGGGATGCGTCCTTTTCGCGAAAGAAGGACCGGGTAGATATGCTGGAAGGGGGTGTGTAGGAAAGCCGAAAGTACCGATTTGGTTAGCGAAGCGCAGCGGAGCTAAGCAAGAGGCCGCGCAAAGGCGCGGTATCGGCC
The DNA here is from genome assembly GCF_902506605.1 of Sphingomonas sp. AX6. Lineage (GTDB taxonomy): Bacteria > Pseudomonadota > Alphaproteobacteria > Sphingomonadales > Sphingomonadaceae > Sphingomonas. Next base: position 1,600,037 of record NZ_LR733979.1, on the reverse strand, counting down.
GGCCTGCGGGGCGGAAACGCCCCGACTGACGACGCGGGATTTACTCCCGCGTCGGCCTGCGACGGTGAAAGGGTTCTATTCAAATATTCTTTTTCTAATATTAGTGGCTACATCAATATAACTATTCTCACCGAAATAGGAAACAATAACCGGATCTACACGTAACGATCTAAACACAAGCAAAGTCGCTGTCGTGACTAGTAATGGGTGTCCAGATGGAATAATATAGACTTTATTCCAGTTTTTACGTTTGAGGAAATCATGCCCTCGACGAATTAGAAAGTCTAATGTCTTATCAACGCTAGATGGTTCCAATTCAACTTGACCACTAGAAAAAGAAAAAACATCGCCGCGTAGCAAATGGCTAGGTATAGCGTGCATACCTTCGTTAACTATCACAGTAAGAGAATGGGTTTTAGCGCTCAAACCCCTTAAATATGATTCAACAGCTTCAACGCCATACTCTTCAATGATTCCATCAAGCTCACGCTCGGCTTTTTTATTGAGGTGTTCCATGATTCGATCTCTTTTAGATCATTCTTAATCAAACTATCAAATACGCCACCTTCGCCACATTCAAGAACTGGCACTTCGGCACGCCTTGACGCGAACGTACTCATTATTATAAAATGATGATCGTCATTAAAACTAATGAATGCATAATGAGGTAAGGTTCTTTGAGTGAAAACTTCTATGTCGATATCTTTATTGATAAGAGCTGCGATATAGCTTTGCGTTGATTTTCCAAATCGAGCAATATCTTCAGGTTTCTGATTGGTGTTGCTTGCAATCAGGGCAGCGCAGTCTTTATTGTCAGTATCAGATAAATATATGATGACCTTTAAATCGGGTCGAGCTTGTTCAAAGCAACCTAAATAATCCTTCAAAAACCTATCTGAATATGTGACCCCTATCCGCATAATCTTCGCTGATTTAATAAGGTCTCGATAATTGACGTCTTTAGAGTCCTCCCAGACTCTTATAATTCTTGAATCTCTTATAGAGTGTGACGCAACAATTTCGTGGTGTATGTCTTTGTAGAACTGCTCTTTAAACTTATGATCGAGCATCCAATTAAAGAATGCGGCTATCAGGACTGCAAATCCAGTATTTGAAAGCAGCCCAGCTACATCCCCCGTTAAGACCGTCCTATTGTCGAACCAGTTACTATTTCCAAGAAGAAGCAGCCCTAAGCCGGTTATTATAATCAGCAATGTTATTATATGTCCGACCGGTCGAGAACTTTGAAATGGCTTGTGATTTTCCAACCGCTCTCCCCCTAGCGCATCTCAACAACGTTCCAGCAGCGTGCATCATTTTTGGCGTTAAGGTCCACAAAAATGGTTGCAGCTACGTTACCATCTTACAAGGCCAATATGAGGTCTAATGTATGGAGACCAAATTCCATCAAAGTGCCATCAGGTAACGGAAGAAAAGTAACACGGGGCTAAACGAAACGCCCCTACCAATTCCCCCCAGCATCGCGGATCGCGTCAAGCAAAGCCTTCTTCCCCGGCGTCCGCCGCTTCCCGCTATTTCGCGGCAATTCGCCCACGCCGGTCTCTGCGCGGCGGCGTTCGATCATCGCTGCGAGTTCCGCGAGCGGGATGGGTTTAGAGGTCTTCGATGCCGTACTCACCGGCGGTCTCCTGTCGGATACGGCGGTCAAGATAGTCGCGATCGACATCGCTGTCATTACCGCTCAAGCGAGCCCGGCTGACCATGAAGAAGAAGGGCAGTGCTTCGACAAGCTCAGCACGAACGGGGCGAGGGTAACGAGCCTCTCAAGATCAAAGCGAATGGAACAGCCGGCTATTTCGCCGTTCCGTTCATCTTCCCTCCCAACAACCCCGCCAACGCCCGCACCGCACCTTCCCCCTGTGCCACAATCACATTCTCAACCCGCCCCATCTGTTCCGCGATCCTCGGCGAGTGCATTCGCTTGACCTCGATATAGAGGTCGTCATCGGGCAGATAGAAATCGAGCTTGGCGCTATTCGCGGGATCGTCGTCGGTGACGTATTGCCTGCCACTGGCGATCAAGGCGTCCTCGATCAGGCGCTCCATCGGATCAGTACGTCTCCTCACTCCGCCGCCACAGCCTCCTTCGCCGGTTTCAGCAACGGCGCGAGATACTTGCCAGTGAAAGAGCGCGGCTCCTTCACCACCTTCTCCGGAGTCCCCTCCGCCACAATCTCCCCGCCCTTCACGCCGCCTTCCGGCCCGAGGTCGAGGATCCAGTCGGCGGTCTTGATGACATCGAGGTTATGCTCGATCACCACGACGCTATTCCCCTGTTCGACCAGCGCGTGGAGCACTTCGAGCAGCTTCCTCACATCCTCGAAATGCAGGCCGGTGGTGGGCTCGTCCAGAATATAGAGCGTGTTGCCGGTTGCGCGGCGGGCGAGTTCCTTGGCGAGTTTGACGCGCTGGGCTTCGCCGCCGGACAGCGTCGTCGCCTGTTGCCCGACCTTGATATAGCCGAGGCCGACTTCCGCCAGCATCGCCATCTTGTCGCGGATGGGGGGGACGGCCTTGAAGAATTCCACCGCATCCTCGACCGTCATGTCGAGCACGTCGGCGATGCTCATCCCCTTGAACTTCACCTCCAGCGTTTCGCGGTTGTAGCGCGCGCCGTGGCAGACGTCGCACGTCACATAGACGTCGGGGAGGAAGTGCATCTCGATCTTCAGAAGGCCGTCGCCGGTGCAGGCTTCGCAGCGGCCGCCCTTTACGTTGAAACTGAACCGCCCGGGTTTGTAGCCGCGCGCCTGTGCTTCGGGCAGGCCGGCGAACCAGTCGCGGATGTTGGTGAAGGCGCCCGTGTACGTCGCGGGGTTCGAGCGGGGGGTGCGGCCGATCGGCGACTGGTCGATGTCGATGACCTTGTCGAGATGCTGGAGGCCGTCGACCCGATCGTGCTTGCCCGCGAGGATGCGCGCGCCGTTCAACGCGCGGGCGGCGGCGGCGTAGAGCGTGTCGATGGTGAAGCTCGACTTGCCCGATCCCGACACGCCGGTGATGCAGGTGAAGGTGCCCAATGGGATCGACGCCGTGACGCCGGTCAGGTTGTTGGCGGTCGCGTTGTGGACGGTGACCTTCTTGCCATTGCCCTTGCGGCGTTTGGCGGGGATGGGGACGGCGCGGGTGCCGTTGAGGTAATCGGCGGTGACCGATTTCTTCGATTTGAGGATGGTCTTGAGCGTGCCGTGGGCGACGATCTCGCCGCCATGGACGCCCGCGCCCGGCCCCATGTCGATCACATAGTCTGCCGTCCGGATCGCGTCCTCGTCATGTTCGACCACCAGTACGGTGTTGCCGAGATCGCGCAGGCGGCGGAGGGTTGCGAGCAGCATGTCGTTGTCGCGCTGGTGCAGGCCGATCGAGGGTTCGTCGAGGACGTAGAGGACGCCCGACAGGCCGCTGCCGATCTGGCTGGCGAGGCGGATGCGCTGGGACTCGCCGCCCGACAGGGTGCCGGAGGTGCGGTCGAGGTTGAGATAGTCGAGGCCGACATTGTTGAGGAAGCCGAGGCGGGCGTCGATCTCCTTGAGGATGGCGCGGGCGATCTCCGCCTGCTGGCCCGAGAGCTGCGCGGGGAGGTCGGCGAACCAAGCGAGGGCGTCGACCACCGAGAGGCGCGTGACGCTGGAGATGTCGCGCATGGCGATTTTTACCGCGAGGGCCTCTGGTTTGAGGCGGGCGCCGTGGCAGGTTTCGCAGGCGTGGGATGCTTGGTACTTGGAGAGTTCCTCGCGCATCCAGGCGCTCTCGGTCTGGAGCAGGCGGCGGTTGAGGTTGCCGATGACGCCTTCGAACGGTTTCTTCACGTCGTAGCTTTTGCGGCCGTCGATGAAGGTGAGGGTGACGGGCTTGCCGCGGGTGCCGTGGAGGATGACCTGCTGATGCTCGGGGGCGAGGTCCTTCCACGCGGTGTCGAGGGTGAAATTGTAGGCGCGGGCGAGGGAGCCAAGCACCTGCATGTAATAGGGCGATGGCGGGTTTGATTTGGCCCAGGGGACGACCGCGCCCTTCTTGATGGTGAGGTCGTGATTGGGGACGACGAGGTCGGCGTCGAATTCCATCCGTTCTCCGAGGCCGTCGCACGCGGGGCAGGCGCCCTGGGGGGCGTTGAACGAGAAGAGGCGGGGCTCGATTTCGGCGATGGTGAAGCCGGAGACCGGGCAGGCGAAGCGTTCGGAGAAGACGATGCGGTTGGGGGGGAGGCCGGTGCCTTTCATCGCGCCTGCGTCGGTTGCTTCGTCCTCACGGCCGGGGACGACCGCGTCGACGAGGTCGGCATAGGCCAGGCCGTCCGCCAGTTTCAGCGCGGCTTCGAAGCTTTCGGCCAGGCGCGTGGCGATGTCGGCGTGGACGACCAGGCGGTCCACCACCACCTCGATGTCATGCTTGTATTTCTTGTCGAGCGACGGGGCTTCGTCGATTTCGTAGAGTTCGCCGTCGATGCGGACGCGGGTGAAGCCCGCTTTCTGCCACTCGGCCAGTTCCTTCTTATACTCGCCCTTGCGGCCGCGGACGACGGGGGCCAGCAGGTAGAGGCGCGTGCCCTCGGGGAGCGCGAGGACGCGGTCGACCATCTGGCTGACGGTCTGCGCGCTGATCGGCTCTCCGGTCGCGGGGGAATAGGGGATGCCGACGCGTGCCCATAGGAGCCGCATATAATCATAGATTTCGGTGACGGTCGCGACCGTCGAACGCGGATTGCGGCTGGTGGTCTTCTGTTCGATCGAGATCGCGGGGCTCAGCCCCTCGATATGCTCGACATCGGGCTTTTGCATCATCTCCAGGAACTGGCGCGCATAGGCCGACAGCGATTCGACGTATCGGCGCTGCCCCTCTGCATAGATGGTGTCGAAGGCGAGGCTCGATTTGCCGCTGCCCGACAGGCCGGTGATGACCGTCAGCGTGTCGCGCGGAATGTCGATGTCCACGCCCTTGAGATTATGCTCGCGCGCGCCGCGGACGGAAATGTGGGTAAGGCTCATGCGGGGGTTCTAGCTTTGTTCTGACGGAGGGGCCAGAGGGGAGATAGGGGCAGTCGATCCCAGTTGCGAGGGGGGAAGGATAAGGGGATCACCCAAATCCGTTCGCATTGAGCTTGTCGAAATGCTGTACTTCTTGGCACGAAGAAAGGACAGTGCTTCGACAAGCTCAGCACGAACTGGAATGGGTAAGGGCTCGGCACCCCAAGTGGTGGACGGCGACGCGAGCGCAAAACAGGAGACGATGCGATGTGTGACGATCGGCAGATGAAGGCGCTGGGCGAACAAGGTTTCGACTGGACGATGAACCGGCGTCAGTTCGCGTTGCTGGGTGCGGCGGGTGCGGTTGCGGCGTGTACGCCGATGGCGGGCGGCACCGGCGGCGACGCGGAGGGGCTGACCGAGGAGATGGTCAGCTTTGCGACGCCGGACGGGACGATGGATGCGTTCTTCGTGCGGCCCGCGAGTGGTCGTCACGCCGCGATCCTGACCTGGCCCGACATTGCGGGCGTGCGAGAGGCGTTTCGCGAGATGGCGCGGCGGCTGGCGCGGCAGGGGCATGCGGTGCTGGTGGTCAATCCATATTACCGGGCGGTGCCGTCCGATCAGTTCAAGGATTTCGCCGGGTTCGCCGCAGATGGCGGGTTCCAGAAGGTCGGGCCGTGGCGCAAGCAACTGACCCCCGAAGCGGTGATGCGCGATGCGACCGCGGCGATCGGCTGGCTCGACCGCCAGGCGTCGGTGGACGTGCAGCGCGGGGTCGGCACGCATGGCTATTGCATGGGCGGGCCGTTCACGGTGTTCAGCGCCGCCGCCGTCCCGGCACGAGTGCGCGCGGCGGTGTCGCTGCACGGCGGCGGGCTGGTTCGCGGAGAGGAGCCGACGAGCCCCCACAAGCTGCTGCCCCGCACGCGGGCCAGCTATCATATCGCGGTTGCGCAGGACGATGATGCCAAGGCGCCGAACGACAAGACGGTGTTTAAGGCCGCCGCCGATGCGGCCGGACGCGCGGCGACGGTCGAGGTTTATCCCGCCGACCATGGCTGGACGGTGCTCGACAGCCCTGCCTACGACCAGGTGCAGGCCGAGCGGGCATGGGGCGTGATGAGCGGGTTGTTCCGGGCGCTGTAGGATGCGCGTGCGAACAGGGGAGGCGAGGCGGCTGCGTATGGCGGCAACGATCGGGCTCGCCCTTGCCCTCTCCGCCTGCGCGTCCCGCCCCGATTACCGCCCGGTGTCCGACACGCCAGTGCGGATCGGCAAGCCCTACACCATCCGGGGCGCGACCCATGTGCCGCGGGCCGAGTCGGGGTATGACGTGCTGGGCTATGCCAGTTGGTATGGGAATGAGAGCGGGAACCAGACCGCCAATGGCGAACGGTTTCGACCCGGCGGCGTGACGGCGGCGCACAAGACGTTGCCGTTGCCGACCTATGTCGAGGTGACGGCGCTATCGACCGGGCGGACGATCCTGGTTCGCGTCAACGACCGGGGGCCGTTTTCGCGCGGGCGGATCATCGATCTGTCGCGCGGGGCGGCGGAGGAACTGGGCATCCGCGCGGCGGGGCATGCGGCGGTGCGGGTGCGGGTCGTCGACCCGCCCGAGCGCGATCGCAAACGGCTGCGCGATGGCAAGACGGCGCGCGAGCGGCCCCAGGTCGATCGGCGCACGCTCGACCATTTGCAGGCGCAGTTCGCACGCGGGCTGCGTGACGGGCTGATCGAGGGGCAGTAATCCCGCATTTACGGTTGCGAGCGCATTCCGACGTGATAACGATAGATATACGTTAACATGGGGACGCTATCGTGACGGGCATGAATCGCCAATCCTTATCGACGCCGCGCGCGACCGGCCACGGGCAACTGGCCGTGGGATCGGGCGAGACGCAGCGCCAGCGGGGATTGATCGACGCACTGTTCGCCGCCGGTGCGGAAAGCGATCCGCTATCGATGCTTCACCCCGCGATCGACCGGTCGCTGGCGATGACCGGGATCGGGTTGTGGCAATGCTGCCTGGCGACCGAACGGCTGCGCTGGAGCCAGGGGGTGTGGGATTTGTTCGCGATGGAGCGGGGCGAGGAGCCCGCACGTGGGCTGACCGTCGCGCATTATCTGCCCGAATCGCGGATCGAGCTGGAACGGCTGCGGTCGAAGGCGGTCGCGACTGGCGGCAGTTTCCGCATGGATGCGCAGATCATCGATTCGCGCGGCGAACTGCGCTGGATGCGGATTTCGGCGCTGGTGGATCGTAGCGGGCCATCGGCGCGGCTGCACGGCGTCAAGCAGGATATTACGGCCGAACGGCTGGCCGCGACGGCAATTTGAGCTGGCCTGCGCGTTGTCCCTGCTGAAAGCGGGAGAATGACGTGACGCGCGAAAGCAAGGAATGGACTGCGGAGCGGTTGAAGGAGTTGCTCGACGACATCGTCGGCGACGTTCGCGGCCGTGCGCCTGCATTGTATGACGAAGCCGTCGCGGCGGCCGAGGCCAAGGACAAGAAGCCGCCGAACAAGGGCGATTTCGAACAATTCGGGATCGCGGTGTTCACCGCGCAGGGCGAGTGCGTGTCGGCGGGCAATGCCGGGGTGTCGTTTCCGATCCAGTCGATCTCGAAGTTGTTCGCGCTCGAAGTGGCGCTGGCCGGAGGCGGTGAAACGCTGTGGGATCGGGTCGGGCGCGAGCCATCGGGCGATCCGTTCAATTCGATCATCGACTTGGAACGGCTGAAGGGAATCCCGCGCAATCCGTTCATCAATGCAGGCGCTTTGGTGGTGTGCGATGCGCTGGTGTCGATGGCGACGCGGCGCAAATCACTGCAGGTCGTCGATTTCGTACAGCATATGTTGGATGGTGAAGCGATCGCGCTGGACGAAGGCGTGGTCGACAGCGGCAAGACCGGCGGTCACCTGAACCGGTCGCTGATGAGCATGGCCAAGCATCACGGCAATCTGGACAATGATCTGGACGCGGTGATGGACGCCTATGCCACCCAGTGCGCAATTCAGCTGGATGCGCGCGGGCTGGCGCGTGCCGGACGCTTCCTGATGCATGACGATGCGACCGAGGGGCCGGACGAGGAGCGGGGTATCGCGGCGGCCAAGCGTGCGCGGCGGATCATGGCGCTAATGATGTTGTGCGGCCAATATGACGGGTCGGGCGAATTCGCATACCGCGTCGGCCTGCCCGCCAAGTCCGGGGTGGGCGGCGGGATATTGGCGATTGCCCCGCACCGCGCGTCGATCGCGGTGTTTTCGCCTGCGCTCGACCCGATGGGGAATAGCTGGCTGGGAACGCTGGGGCTGGAATTGCTGACCGACCGGACCGACTGGTCGGTGTTCGGGAGTGTGCGGACGCTGGGCTGAGGCGCGCGCAATCCGCGATTAACAATCGCCATGCTAAGGGTGACTTTATCGTGAGGGCATCCCGCGTTAGGCTGGGGCCTTGTCGCCTGTTGGAGCTTGCCCGTGATGTCGCCGCGCTTGTCCGTATTGATCCTGCCGCTGATGCTCGCGGCGTGCGGCGGGCTGACCGAAGAGGAGCGACGCACCGCGATGGGCGGCGCGGCGGTGCCCGATTCAGGCGCGGCGGAGCGGGCGGCTGCGGCCTCGCAGGATGCCGATACGCGGCGTCGCGAAGCGGCAGAGCGCGCCGAACTGGCGCGTGCGGAGAAGGCTAAGGCGGAGGCCGACCGGCGTGCCGAACTGGTGGCGCTCGCCACCCAGCAGCGCGCACAAGCGGAGTTTCCGGAGGGCGTCGACGAACTGGTGACGACGGGCGAGGACGGTCCGGTGCTGGTGCGCGGCAACGAGCGCGAGGAAGTACGCTGGGAGGAAGCCGAGGACCGTCGCGCGCGGGCGATGCGCGAACGGGCTGACCGGTACGAGCGGCGCTATGAACGCGAGGCGCGGGCGAGAGAGCGTCGCGAGGACAGACTGCGCGAGCGTGGCTATTACGAGGAACGCTATGCCGACGAGCGCTATGCCGATGAGCGCCCGCTGACGCGGCGCGACGTGGATGACCGGTTGCGCGAGATGCAGCGGCGAAATCGCGAGACGATGCGGGTAGAGGATGTGCCGCATCGCGATGGACCGCAAGAGGATGATGGCTACGGCTGGTGAGCCAGCGCGTTCTCTGATTCTTTTTCGAGGCGTGCGCCCGACACACTCCTTTTGAAACCGCGATCAGCCTAGTCACCAACAATGAATTCGCTGATCATTCCGGGTTTCGCGTTGTTGTTCGGCATCAATTGCTGGACGGTCTTGCGCTTCTGGCAGGACAAGCGACGCGCGTGTGCCGGCGATCGCCGCATCCCGGAAGCCGATCTGCTGTGGCTGGCGCTGATCGGTGGATCGCCGGGCGCGTTCGCGGCGCGCAGCCTGTTTCGACACAAGACGCGCAAGGAGCCATTCTCGACACGGCTTCAACTGATCGCGGCGCTGCAAATGGGCGCGCTGATCGGGCTGGCCATCGCCTTCTGGTAAGGCGTCGCTCCGATCACCGAAACGGCAGGATGCTCTCATATTGGCGGGCGTCGGGCGCACCGGAGACGCTGGCCCCGCGCCTGAGCAGGAAGGCGTGGCGGACGATTTCGGCTTGTTGCTCGAGACCGTAGCGGCGCAGCGGCCATCCGGGTTTGATGCTGTAGTGATAGCGGCAGAACGGGTGGCGCGCGAGGGGGAGGCAGATGCCCGCCTGATGCTGCCAGATATGCGTCATCTCGTGGATGAAATGGCCTTGTAGCGAGAGGCTGGCACAGCCGAAATCGTCGCAATAGGCATGGCTGTCGGGGTGGAAATGAATGGTGCCGGTCGGGGCCATCGTCACGCGTTTCGGCTGGAAAAACGCCCATTTGTGGTTGGCAATGCGCGCGGCGGCATAGTCGATGGCGCTGCCGAATACGCTGCGCGCCAGGTCGATTTCGGACGGGGTGAGAATGCGCTTTGCCATTGGGATAGATGTGCGGCGGGATGGATGGGTGCGCAAGTCTGTCTGGGCAGGTGGCAAGCCGATGCCGTCACCCCGGCCGAAGTGCCGGGGTCCACTGGGCCACATGCGCAACTTTGACAACAAGCCTTGCAAAAAGCCGCGTGGTGGACCCCGGCACTTCGGCCGGGGTGACGGGTATTGAGAAAATAGCGGCCATGCAAAACGGCCCGCCCGGCAAGGAATGCCGGACGGGCCGCGGATGCCTCACCCCCAACAGAGGGGCAGTCGGGCGCGTCGGTTAGGACGCGCTGGGGGCGAGGAACCCAGTCAGTTCCGTTTTTGAGACGCCATCATTCTTGTCGGCGTCGGCTTGCGCGAACGCCTGGCCGATCCATTGCTGGGTCTCTGGCGCATCGGGCTGGAGGTTCGGCTCGCTGGCCGAGCGCAATGCCACCATCCATTCGCCGAACTGTTCTTCGCTCAACTCGCCCTTGGAGTCCTTGTCATAGGTCGCGAACTGGGTGTCGACGAGTTGTTCGATCTGTTCGGGCGTTGCCGCACCTTGCGTGGATGCATCGGCGCTGACGGTCGATTCCGCCTCTGCCTGAACATCGCTTTCGGGCGCGGGTGTCATGGTCTGGTCAGGTGCGGGCGCAGTATCCTGCGTCATCGGTACGTCCTGACCGCCAGTAGCGTCCTGAACCGGCATGTCCTGGGCAAGTGCAGGCGAAGCAATGGCCATCGCGCCAGCAAGAAAAGCATATTTCAACATGGGATTTCTCCTGTTATGGGCGGGTCGCACTGGGAGGTTGCGTCCCTTGGAAACTGTAGCGTGATTGTCACGCTGCAAGTGGAATATGGGGTTATAAATGCACCAAGCCAGAATTTGTCCCATCCTTTAGCCCCTGCTAAGGCGCAACTCGTCGCGGAATCGATCGATTCCTGCGATGAACCGATATTCAGCTTGCCAAAATGAGGTTGCCCGATGGTCCCCCGTTATGCCCGCCCCGACATGGTCGCCATCTGGGAGCCCGCCGCGCGCTTTCGCATCTGGTTCGAAATCGAGGCTTATGCCGCGCAGGCGATGGGGCAGGTGGGGATGATCCCGCAGGACAGCGCCGATGCGATCATGGCGGTGCTGGAGAACGACACGCTGGGCGAGATCGATGTCGAGCGGATCGACGCGATCGAGGCGGTGACCAAGCATGACGTGATCGCGTTCCTGACCTGGGTATCGGAAAAGGTCGGACCCGATGCGCGCTTCCTGCATCAGGGGATGACGAGTTCGGACGTGCTCGACACCGCGTTGGCGGTACAGTTGGCGCGCGCGTCGGACATATTGATCGCCGATCTCGACAGATTGCTTGAGGTGCTTAAGCGCCGCGCATTCGAACACAAGCTGACCCCCACCATCGGACGCAGTCACGGCATCCATGCCGAGCCGGTCACCTTCGGGTTGAAGATGGCGCAGGCCTATGCCGAGTTCGCGCGCAACCGCGAGCGGTTGATCGCGGCGCGCAAGGATGTCGCGACCTGTGCGATCTCGGGCGCGGTCGGGACGTTCGCCAATATCGATCCGCGCGTCGAGGAACATGTCGCGGCCAAGCTGGGGCTGACGGTCGAGCCGGTATCGACGCAGGTCATCCCGCGCGATCGCCATGCGATGTTCTTTGCGACATTGGGTGTCATCGCATCGTCGATCGAACGGCTGGCGACCGAAGTGCGCCATTTGCAGCGCACCGAAGTGCTGGAGGCGGAGGAGTATTTCTCGCCCGGCCAAAAGGGCTCGTCGGCGATGCCGCACAAGCGCAATCCGGTGCTGACCGAAAACCTGACGGGTCTCGCCCGCATGGTGCGCGGTTATGTGACGCCCGCGCTCGAGAACGTCGCGCTGTGGCACGAGCGCGACATCAGCCATTCGTCGGTCGAGCGCTATATCGGGCCGGATGCGACGATCACGCTCGATTTCGCGCTCGCGCGGCTGACCGGGGTGATGGACAAGCTGATTGTCTATCCCGAGCGGATGCAGAAGAATTTGGACCGGATGGGTGGCCTCGTTCATTCGCAGCGCGTGCTGCTGGCGCTGACGCAAGCCGGGGTCAGCCGCGAGGATGCCTATACGCTGGTTCAGCGCAACGCGATGAAAGTGTGGGAATCGGACGGGGCACTTTCGCTGCTCGATCTGCTCAAGGCCGATCCGCAAGTCACCGCCGCGCTGTCCGAGGCGGAGATCGAGGACAAGTTCGACCTGGGCTATCATTTCCGTCAGGTCGATACGATCTTCGCCCGCGTATTCGGCGCATGAAGCAAGCGCATCGACGGCTGCGCGAGGCCACCGCTCACGCGCACGAAACCGTCGATGCGGCCTTTGGCGGATATGACCTGACCGATCGCGACAGTTATGTGCGGTTCCTGTCGGCTCATGCCGAGGTGATGGTGCCGCTGGAGGCGGCGCTGGATGCGGCGGGGGCGGAAAGCGTCACGCCGGACTGGGAGACGCGCAAGCGCGGGCATCTGATCCTCGCGGACCTGGCGGCGTTGAGCGCCCCACCTCTCCCCGGTCGGACTGAGCATGTCGACCCGCAGGGCGGCGCATGGCACCAATCCCTGTCCTTCTTGGCACGAAGAAAAGGACAGCATTTCGATAAGCTCAATGCGAACGGTGGGGAGGATATGGAGCCTAATCTCGCGGGCATCCTCTATGTCGTCGAAGGTTCGCGCCTCGGTGGACGATTTCTATCGCGACAGGTTCCCGAGGAATTTCCTAAGTCATATCTTGATGCACATCAGCAATCCGGCAATTGGGCCAAATTACTCGCGTCGATCGACCAAATCCTTTACGACGAAGGTCGAACTGCAACTGCCATCGATGCTGCGCTCGCGACCTTTGTCCTGTTCGAGCGCGCCGGTCGGAACTGGCGTGTGAAAGAGTAAGCGTGGCCGAAGCCGACTTCGACGTCGATCTGACCAATTGCGATCGCGAGCCGATCCATGAACTGGGTGCGATTCAGCCGTTCGGCTTCCTGATCGCGCTGTCGCCCGACTGGCTCATCAAGCGTGCATCGGCCAATGTCGGCGACGTGTTCGGCAAATCGGCGGACGATCTGCTCGGCACCCATGCCACCGATCATCTGGGCGAGGACGCGGTCCACACCATCCGCAACCGCCTGACCCTGCTGCGCGGGACCGATGCGGTCGAACGCGTGTTCGGGGTCAAGATTCCGACTGCTGCGGGCACGCGCCGTTATGATTTCGCGCTGCACATGGTCGATGACACGATCGTGTTGGAGGGTGAGGCGTCGTCGGCGTCGCCGCTGGGCGATACCGCCAGCACGATCCGCGCGATGATGGCGCGGCTGGACCATGCGGGTACGCTGCCCGACCTGTTTCGCGAAGGCGCACGCCAGGTCCGCGCACTGACCGGGTTCGACCGGGTCATGGTTTACCGGTTCGACCAGGACGGGTCGGGGACGGTGGTGGCAGAGGCGGCGCGATCGGGAATCGGCAGTTTCCTCAATCTGCGTTATCCCGCGACCGACATTCCGGCACAGGCGCGCAAGCTGTATATCCGCAACCCGTTCCGGATCATCTCCGATGTCGCCGCAGCGCCAGTCGCAATCCTGCCGCGGCTGGACGAGCGTGGGGCACCGATCGACCTGTCGCTGTCGATCCTGCGCGCGGTGTCGCCCATCCATATCGAATATCTGACCAATATGGGCGTCGGCGCATCGCTGTCGATTTCGATCATCGTCGACGACAAATTATGGGGTCTGTTCGCCTGCCACCATTATTCGGCGCGCCGTCCGGATTTCGAGCGGCGATCGGTCGCCGAACTGTTCGGACAGATGTTCGCACTTAAACTGGAAAGCCGCGAGCGGGCGACGCTGTCGGCTTATGAAATCGGTGCGCGCACCACCGGCGACCGGATGATCGCGGCGGTCGCGGGCGATGCGGGGCTGCTCGACGATCCCGAATGGCTGGGCGAACAGATGCGCAGCGTCATCCCCTGCGACGGCATCGCCATTTCGATCGACGGCCAGGTGGCGATGAGCGGCATCGTGCCGCCTGCGTCCGCGATCCCGGTTATCGTGCGCCGCCTGAACGCGATGGCGTCGGGGCGGGTCTATGCCACCGATCGGCTGGCGCAAGTCCTGCCATCGGCCGAAGAGTATCAGGACGTGGCGGCGGGGTTGCTCGCCATTCCGGTGTCGCGTTCCCCGCGCGATTATGTGCTGCTGTTCCGTCAGGAAAAGGTGCGCACGGTCAATTGGGCAGGCGATCCGCACAAGCCCGCAAGCTGGGGCCCGAACGGTGCGCGGCTATCCCCGCGCAAGAGCTTCGAGGCATGGAGCCAGGAAGTGCGCGGCTGTTCCGAAAGCTGGACCGACGCCGAACGCCGTGTCGCCGAAATGCTGCGCGCCGCGCTGATCGAAGTGGTGCTGCGCCTGTCTGACGATGCCCGCGAGGAACGCCGCAAGGCCAATGAGCGGCAGGAATTGTTGATCGCGGAGCTGAACCACCGCGTCCGTAATATCCTGAGCCTGATCCGCGGGCTGGTGCGCCAGTCGCGCGATCCGGGCCAAGATACCAAAACCTATATCGCGATGCTCGAAGGCCGGATCGAGGCGCTGGCCCGCGCGCACGACCAGATCACCAAGGATAGCTGGTCGCCCGCGCCCTTGCGTCGTCTGATCGAAACCGAAGCCGCCGCTTATCTCGGTGGGCGTGCGGGGCGCGTCACGCTGGACGGCGGTGCGGCGCTGCTCAAGCCTCAGGCATTCTCGACGCTGGCGCTGGTCGTCCATGAACTGATGACCAATTCGGCCAAATACGGCGCGCTGAGCGATTCGGGGACGGTCGCGGTCAAATGGTGGCTCGACGACGATGCCGACCTGCACATCGAATGGCGCGAACGCGGCGGGCCTGCGGTGACCCCACCGACGCGGCAAGGGTTCGGATCGACGATCATTCAACGGTCGATCCCCTATGATCTGGGCGGCCATGCCGAGATCCGTTACGCGATGACCGGGATGGAGGCCGAATTCTGCGTGCCCGGGCGCCACATCGTGATGGGCGAACAGACGCCGGATCAGGTCAATGCCGATGTGGAGGCCTATCAGGCGCAACTCGACACGCCGCCGCCTTCGCCCGATGCCCCCGCAACGCGTCCGCTATCGGGCAATGTCTTGCTGGTCGAGGACAGCCTGATCATCGCGATGGATGCGGAAGATATTCTGGCCGATCTGGGTGCCACCCGCGTCGTCACTGCTGCGACCATCGTCCATGCACTGGAAGAAATGGCCGCGACCGATTTTCAGATCGCGGTGCTCGACGTCAATCTGGGGGCAGAGACCAGCCTGCCGATCGCCGATGCGGCCAAGGCAAAGGGTTTGCCGGTGATATTCGCGACGGGGTATGGCGATCAGCTCAACCTGCCCGACGATCTGGCGGGGACGCCGGTGGTGCAGAAACCGTACACTAGTGCGAACCTCGCCGATGCGATGACGACGGCGCTGGCGGGATAGAGATCGGTGCTCCTGCGAAAGCAGGAGTCCTGGGTAGGGTAAGCGGTCATTGGTGGCCAACGCTCCTGCTTTCGCAGGAGCACGGTTGCTCCCCAACCGTTCGTTTCGAGCGAAGTCGAGAAACACCTGCGAGCACTCAGCTCAGGTTTCTCGACTTCGCTCGAAACGAACGGGGGAGGGTTCGCAAGCAAATGGGGACGGTCGGCGAAGGTTGAGATCGTCACCTTGGTCGCTTCACCCAGCAATAGCCGGGGGCAGACCGTATCCGACGCGACGCTCAGCCCAATGCCGCCTTGATCTTGGCGAAGAAGCCGGTTGATTGCGGGCATTCCTCCCCCGTTTCCGTCTCGCGGAACGCCTCAAGCAGTTCACGCTGCTTGGGCGACAGCTTGCGCGGCATTTCGACATCGACATGCACGACCAGGTCGCCGCGTCCGCGGCCCTGCAACACCGGCATTCCATAACCGCGCTGGCGTAGTTCGCGGCCCGACTGGATCCCTGCGGGAATGTGAATGGTGTGGATTTCGCCGTCGAGGCCCGGGATATCGATATCGCCGCCGAGCGCCGCTGTGGTGAAACTCACCGGCATCCGCGCGTGGAGCGTGGTGCCCGATCGTTCGAACAGCGCGTGGCGCTGAACGTGCAGGAAAATATAGAGATCGCCCGGAGGCGCACCGCGTGCGCCCGCTTCGCCTTCACCGGTCAGGCGGATGCGGGTGCCTTCGTCGACGCCTGCGGGGATGTTGACGGTGAGCGTCTTGGTCTTATCCACGCGGCCTTCGCCCAGGCAATCGCCACACGGGTCGGCGATAACCTGACCTGCGCCGTGGCAGGTCGGGCAGGCGCGCTCGACGACGAAGAAACCCTGTTGCGCGCGGACCTTGCCGTGCCCGTTACAGGTGTTGCAGGCGCGCGCCGCGGTTCCGGGCTTCGCGCCCGATCCGTCGCAGGTGTCGCACAGGCTGGACACATCGACAGTGATCTCGGTCGATTTGCCGTGGAACGCCTCGGACAGGCTGATTTCCATGTCGTAGCGCAGATCGGCGCCACGACGCGGACCGGCGCGGCCTCCGCCTGCGCGACCGCCGCCCATGAATTCGCCGAACACGCTTTCGAAAATATCGCTGAACCCGCCGAAATCCTGGGCGCCCGCATGCCCGCCCTGGCCGTTCACCCCGGCATGACCATAGCGGTCGTAGAGCGCGCGCTTTTGCGGATCGCGAAGCACGTCATAGGCTTCGCTGACCGCTTTGAACTTCGCCTCGTGTTCCTTGCACCCGCCATTCTTGTCGGGGTGATATTTGATCGCGAGCTTGCGATAGGCGGATTTGAGCGTCGCGCCGTCCGCGTCACGCGAACAGCCGAGCAGCTCATAATAATCGATCTGGGTGGTCATGTACGCGGCCCCCGCCTTGCCTTCCCGTCACTCCGGCAGAAGCCGGAGTCTCGTGCGGCAAGAGCGCGCCCTTGCGGCATGAGATGCCAGCTTTCGCTGGCATGACGGGAAATAGGCATCACTTTACGCTTTCTGGTTGTCGTCCACTTCCGAGAATTCGGCGTCGACCACATCCTCGGCTCCGGCATCCGCCGCAGCGTCGCCACCTTCGGCCCCAGGCGAAGCTTCGGATTGCGCCTGCTTTTCGTAGATCGCCTGGCCGAGCTTCATCGCAACCTGAGCAAGCGCCTGGCTCTTTTCGGTCATCTGCTCCGGATCGCCGCTTTCGACCGCAGTCTTGGCTTCCGCGATCGCCGCTTCGATCTCACCCTTCAGCGATGCGTCGACCTTGTCGCCATTGTCGGCCAATTGGCGCTCGGTCGTGTGGATCAGGCTTTCGGCGTTGTTCTTCGCCTCGGCCGCCGCACGGCGCTTCTTATCTTCCTCGGCGAACTGTTCGGCGTCGCGGACCATCTGTTCGATGTCGCTATCGGCAAGGCCGCCCGATGCCTGAATGCGGATCTGCTGTTCCTTGCCGGTGCCCTTGTCCTTGGCCGACACGTTGACGATGCCGTTGGCGTCGATGTCGAACGTGACCTCGATCTGCGGCACGCCGCGCGGCGCCGACGGGATGCCGACCAGATCAAACTGGCCCAGCATCTTGTTGTCCTGCGCCATTTCGCGCTCACCCTGGAAGACGCGGATCGTCACCGCCTGCTGATTGTCGTCAGCAGTCGAATAGGTCTGCGACTTCTTGGTCGGGATCGTCGTGTTGCGGTCGATCATCTTGGTCATGATCCCGCCCAGCGTTTCGATGCCGAGGCTCAGCGGGGTGACGTCGAGCAGCAACACGTCCTTGACGTCGCCCTGAAGCACGCCCGCCTGGATTGCGGCGCCGATGGCGACCACTTCGTCGGGGTTCACGCCGACATGCGGTTCCTTGCCACCGAAGAACTGCTTCACGACGTCGCGGACCTTGGGCATGCGGGTCATGCCGCCGACCATCACGACTTCGTCGATGCCGTCATTCTTGACGCCTGCATCGGCCATCGCCTTTTTCAACGGGGTCAGCGTGCGCTGGATCAGGTCCTCGACCAGCCGCTCCAGATCGGTGCGCGTGATCGCCTTGACCAGATGCTTCGGCCCGTTGGCGTCGGCGGTGATGAAGGGCAGATTGACCTCGGTCGTGGCTGCCGACGACAGCTCGATCTTCGCCTTTTCGGCGGCTTCCTTCAGACGCTGGAGTGCCAGCTTGTCCTTGGTGAGGTCGATGCCCTCATCCTTTTTGAAGCCGTCGGCCAGATATTGCACGATCTTGGCGTCGAAATCCTCGCCGCCCAGGAAGGTGTCGCCATTGGTCGCCTTCACCTCGAACACGCCGTCGCCGACTTCGAGGATCGAGATGTCGAACGTACCGCCGCCAAGGTCATAGACCGCGATCGTCTTGTTCTCGTTCTTGTCGAGACCGTAGGCGAGTGCCGCTGCCGTCGGCTCGTTGATGATGCGCAGCACTTCGAGGCCTGCGATCTGGCCGGCGTCCTTGGTTGCCTGACGCTGGGCGTCGTTGAAATATGCGGGAACGGTGATGACCGCCTGCGTCACGGTTTCGCCCAGATAGCTCTCGGCGGTTTCCTTCATCTTCTGAAGGATGAACGCGCTGATCTGCGACGGGGAATAATCCTGACCGCCGGCCTTTACCCATGCGTCGCCGTTCTTGCCCTTGACGATGTCATAGGGGACGAGCTCGGTGTCCTTCTTGGTCACCGGATCGTCGAAGCGGCGGCCGATCAGGCGCTTTACCGCGAAGACGGTGTTGTCGGGATTGGTCACCGCCTGACGCTTGGCAGGCTGACCGATCAGTCGCTCGCCATCCTTGGCGAAGGCGACGATCGACGGCGTGGTACGCGCGCCTTCGGCGTTTTCGATGACCTTGGGCTTGCCGCCTTCCATCACGGCAACGCAGCTGTTGGTCGTGCCCAGATCGATTCCGATTACTTTAGCCATAGTCCCTCGTTGGCCCCCAGTTACAAAAGGTTAAGTTGGCCGCGCTGCCGAAAGGGCGACGCGAGCCGGTGTGATGGGCGATATAGGTGGGGTATTTCTTGCCGCAAGAAGCCGCGACGATTAGGGCATCGGCATTGGTTCCCCCCGCTCCCAAAAAAGGACGCACCCATGCGCTTTCTTACCCTGTCCGCGCTGATCGTCGCCCCGTTCGCGCTGGCCGCTTGCGGCACCCGCGCGCCGGAAGATGCCGCGACGACTGCCAACGATCTTGAAGTGGCAGAAGGGACGCGCGCCGTTACCGCGTCTGCGGAGCCGACGGTCGCGAACGCCTGGATTCGCCTGCCCGCGGTGCCGGGGCGTCCGGCTGCGGCCTATTTCACGCTTGTCGGCGGCGCGGTCGACGATGCGGTGGTGTCGGTGGCGACGCCTGCGGCGAAGCGCACCGAGCTGCATGAAAGCATGGAGCAGGGCGGCGTGATGTCGATGGAGCGGATCGAGAACGTGCCGCTGGGGTCGGGCGCGCAGATGGATTTCGCGCCCGGCGGCAAGCATGTGATGCTGTTCGACGTGTCGCCTGAACTGGCGGCGGGCGGGACCACGCAGATGACGGTCAGTTTTCAGGGCAGCCCTGCGGTGACGGTCGAAGCGGCGCTGGTGGCGCCGGGCGGGGATGCGCCTGCGCGGTGAGGTGGGATCCGGCGTGATTTCCCGAGGTTCGAAGAACGACTGTTCCTCGCCCTCGTCACCCCGGAACAAGTCCGGGGTGACGGAATTTCGCGGGTCGGTCTGCCCCGAAGCTCCTAAAGCAGCCCCATCGCCCGCATGCTCGAATGCCCGCTGGCGCCGATGATGACGTGGTCGTGGACGGCGATGCCCAGATGCTTGCCCGCCTGGACGATCGCGCGGGTCAGGTCGATGTCGGCGCGGCTGGGCTTGGGGTCGCCGCTGGGGTGGTTGTGCACCAGGATCATCGACGCGGTGCCCAGATCGATCGCGCGGCGGATGACTTCGCGGACATGGAGTGCCGCCTGATCGATTGATCCTTCGGCCACCAGTTCGTCGCGGATCAGGCGGTTGGCGGTGTTCAAATGCAGGATGCGGATGCGCTCGGTCACCTGATACGCCATGTCGGCGTGGAGATAGTCGATCAGCGCCTGCCAGTTGGACAGGATCGGTTGTTCGGCGACGCGCGCCGCGAGCATCCGCATCGCGGTCGCATGGGCGATGCGGATCGCCGCGACCGAGGTTTCGCCCATGCCGGGCACGCGCATCAGTGCCTCTGCATCCGCCGCCATCACCCCGCCGATGCCACCGAACTGGTGGAGCAGCGCCTTTGCCAGCGGCTTGGTATCCTTGCGGGGAATCGCGAGCGCGAGGAGATATTCGATCAGCTCGTGATCGAGCAGGCCCGATCCTTCGCGCTCGAACAATCGCGCGCGCAGTCGCTGGCGGTGACCTGAATTACCGGTTTCGGGAACGTTCATGCGGAAAGAAGGATTAGGCGAGGCGACTGCGTCGTGCAATCGCAAGTGCTTGACGTTGAGCGCTGCGGTCGTGACGAAGGCAGTTCGTGTCGAGAGGGAAGACTACGCGTTTGGACGACGAGCCGGAAGATCTGGGGGAGGCGATCCGCAAGGGCAGGATCGCCTGGCCCCCCATGTCGCGTCGTCGAAAGGTCGCGTTCGCCTTTGCGGGCGTATCGCTTGCGGCGATGATCGGCGTGTGGACGCAGCGTTTCGGCATTGCCGAGAATTTCGTCGAGTCCGAACTCGCCAAGCGCGATGTCGAGGCGCGCTATACCATCGACCAGATCGGCTTCGGTACGCAGCGGCTGACCGACCTGGTGATCGGCGATCCCGCCGCGCCCGATCTGGTCGCCGATTGGGTCGAGGTGCAGACCAGCATCGATCTGGGCGGGATCGAGGTGACCGGGGTGCGCGCGGGCCAGGTGCGGCTGCGCGGGCGGCTGGTCGATGGCAAGCTGGTGTTGGGCGAGATCGACAAGATGCTGCCGCCGCCCTCGGGCAAGCCGTTTGCGCTGCCCGACATCAACGCCGATGTGGCCGATGCGCGGATGCGGTTGGAGACGCCGTACGGGCTCGTCGGGGTCAAGCTGGCGGGTGCGGGGCGCCTGAACGACGGATTTTCCGGGCGCGCGGCGGCGGTGTCCGAGCGGCTGGAAATCGGTACGTGCATCGGCGAGCGGGTCGCGACCACCGCGGCAATCACTAT
Source organism: Sphingomonas sp. AX6 (assembly GCF_902506605.1). Classification (GTDB taxonomy): domain Bacteria; phylum Pseudomonadota; class Alphaproteobacteria; order Sphingomonadales; family Sphingomonadaceae; genus Sphingomonas. The sequence continues at coordinate 1,578,912 of NZ_LR733979.1, read as the reverse complement.
CGAGGATGCGCGGCCCACGCTGAACGGCCCGCTGCGTGCGGCATCGTTCGGATGCGGCGAGGCGCAGGCGCGGTTTGTCGAGATTGCGCTCGACGCCACGCTGGGCGAGGCGCTCGATCGCTGGCAGGGCAATGCGCGGGTTCAGGTGCAGCGTGCTTCGATGGGTGCGCAGCGGGTCGATGGGATTGCCGGTACGGTCAGTTTTTCGGGCAGCGCGCAGGCGACGACGGGCGCGGTCGATCTCGCGTCGCGCGGCTTTGCGGTCGAGGGCGTGAGCGGGGCGGCGCTGTCGGTCGATGGCCGCTATCAGGCGGGAACGCGCGGGCTGACCTGGCAGGGCGGGGTCGGCGCGCGCGGCGCGAGCCTGGCCCCCGCCAGCGTTCGGCGCATCGCATCGTCGCTGTCGGCGGCGCAGGGCACGCCGGTCGCGCCGCTGGCGGTCGAGCTGGGTCGCGCGCTGGTCGCGGCGGGGCGGCGGTTCGACCTTACCAGCGAGATCGAGGCGCGGCTGGTCGGCGGCGAAGGCGAGTTTCGGCTGGCACGGTTGGATGCCAATGCCGCGAGCGGCGCGCGGGCGACGGTTTCCGACGGGCAGGGGGTACGTTATCGCTGGGGCGGTGATGCACGACCGGGCATGACGCTCGACGGATTGCTGACGCTGGCGGGCGGCGGATTGCCGCAAGGCGTGGTGCGGGTGTCGCAGGCGGCGCCCTTCGCACCGGTGACCGGTACTGCGATCCTGTCGCCCTATGCCGCAAATGGCGCGGCGCTGGCGATGACGCCGGTCGATTTTTCCGCGACTGCCGATGGGCGGACGCGCATTACGACGCGGGCGACGCTGTCGGGGCCGTTTTCTGCCGGGCGGGTCGATGGGCTGGTGATGCCGATCGATGCGCGTTGGGGCGGCGGAACGGCGCTGACCGTCAATCCGGGGTGCGTGCCGATGGCGTTCCAGCGTTTGGAGGTCTCTGCACTGACGCTCGATCCGTCGCGGATGACCGTATGTCCTGAAGGCGCGGCGATGGTGCGGGTTGATGGCAGCACGCTTGGCGGCGGGATGCGGATCGCGAATGCCCGGCTGGGCGGTCGGCTGGGGAGCAATCCGGTGACGATCGCGGCGCAGTCAGCGCGCTATTTCCTCGCCGATAATCGCTTCGCGCTGACCGGGGTGGAAACGCGGCTCGGGGATAGCGAGCGCGTGTCGCGGCTCGACATCGCGACGCTCGACGGGCGGGTCGCGGGCGCGCGGATCGACGGGGCTTATGCCGATGCCAGCGGTCAGATCGGGAATGTGCCTTTGCTGCTGTCCGATGCTGTGGGCGACTGGTCGCTGGCGGATGGATTGCTGAGTGTCGGCGGCGCGCTGATGGTCGCCGATGCCGCGCCCGACCCGCGCTTCGTGCCGCTGCGGGGCGAGAATGTCGCGCTGACGCTGCGCGGCAACGACATTCGCGCGAGCGGCGCGCTGGTCCATCCCGACAAGCGGGTGAAGGTCGCCGATGTCGATATCGTTCATGATCTGGGTGCGGGCGCGGGCGAAGCCAATCTGGATGTGACCGGCATCACCTTCAGCGACGATTTCCAGCCCGAGGAACTGACGCGGTTGACCTTCGGCGTGATCGCCGATGTGCAGGGAAGCATTGCGGGCGACGCGCGGATCGCCTGGTCGCCGCAGGCGGTGACCTCCACCGGCATTTTCGCGACAGAGGACATGGATTTGGCCGCTGCCTTTGGTCCGGTCGAAGGAATATCCGGCAAGCTTGAATTCACCGACCTACTGGGGCTGGTGTCCGCACCGGACCAGTCGGCGGCGATCGCGGTGGTCAATCCGGGGATCGCGGTCGAAAACGGGATCGTGCGCTATCAACTGGTCGGCGATCAGAAGGTCCAGGTGCTGGGCGGCGAATGGCCGCTGGCCGGGGGCAAGATGATCCTGGAGCCGACGCTGCTCGATTTTTCGCAAACGACCGAGCGGCGGATGACCTTCCGGGTCGAGGGCGTCGATGCCGCGCAATTCGTCCAGCAGTTCGAGTTCGACAATCTGCTCGTCACCGGCATTTTCGACGGCGAATTGCCGATGATTTTCGATGAGAATGGTGGCCGGATCGAGGGCGGGCGCCTGACTGCAAGGGAAGGCGGCGGCAATGTCGCCTATGTCGGGGAGATCAGTCAGGAAAATCTCGGCACCTGGGGCAATTTCGCGTTCGATGCGCTGAAATCGCTCGATTACGAGAATTTGACGATCAACATCGACGGGCCGATCGCGGGCGAGATGGTCACCGCAATCCGCTTTGCCGGTGTAAGCCAGGGCGAGGGCGCGAGTTCGAATTTCATCACCAAGCGGTTGGCGCGGCTGCCGATCATCTTCAATCTGCGCGTCAAAGCGCCGTTCCGACAGTTGCTCGATTCGGTGCGTAGCTATTACGATCCGACGCGGCTGATCGAGCGCAACCTGCCCGCGCTGCTCGATGCCCAGGAACGCCAGCAAAATCAGGACGACGGGCCGGACGCGGTTCGTCGCGAAACCATAACGGGCGATCCCGTTCAGCCCCCCGAAAGCGAGGAAATGCCATGAGAGGTTCAGCTACTGGGAAAGGGTTGATGGCGGTGATGCTCGCCGCGATCGGATCGACCGGCCTTGGGGGGTGCGTCACCGTAAACGCGCCCGACAAGCCGATCGAGATCAACCTGAACATCAACATCACCCAGGAAGTGGTGTATAGGTTGGATGGTGAGGCAAAGGCCCTCATCGAACAGAATCGAGGAATTTTCTGATGCGTATCGTGACCAAGATGCTGATGACGCTGGGAGCCGCGGCGATCGCCACGACCGGCGCGGTCGGCGTGGCGCACGCACAGCGCGACCCGGCATACGAGGCCGCGCGCGAGGCGGGCCAGGTCGGCGAGAAGGTCGATGGCTATCTGGGGATCGTCGGGTCGGCGACGCCCGAACTGCGGTCGATGGTTAATGACATCAATATCCGGCGCAAGGCCGCGTACACGCGGCGCGCGGCCAATTCGGCTTCGGTCGAGCAATTCGCGTTCGTATCGGGCTGCAACCTGATCGCGCGGACATCGCCGGGAGAGAAATATCAAGCCCCCGACGGGTCGTGGCAAACGCGGGGGAGTGGACCGCCACAGCGCGATCCGCGGTGCGTGTGACGCGCGGCCTGAGAGTTGAGTTAATTGAGAGGCCGGAGCGGAAGCTCCGGCCTTATTTGTTGGTACTAACCGAAACCCCGTTCGTCCCGAGCGAAGTCGAGGGGCATGTTCGAGCGAAGCGAGAACGGAAGAAGAGGCCTCGGCTGCGCTCGGCAAAGCCCATCGACTTCGCTCGGGATGAACGGGTGAGGTGGCGATACTCTGAATCCCCCTCCGTTTGTCCCGAGTAGCCTTCGAGCGAAGTCGAGAAGGCGTATCGAGGGAGGTGGTTTTGAAGGGCCTGTCTCGATACGGGTTCTCGACAAGCTCGACCCCTACTCGACACCAACGGATTTCTTGGGAGTGGGGTAGGTTATTCCCTCGCCGCGAAATCGGGTCGATATTCGGTGCGGATCAGCGGAAGCAATTCACCGCCCACCGGCACCGCGATGCGATAGCCCGGCCCGGTCTCTCCCAAAGCTTCCGCCGGGAAGTGCATCGATAGCCGCGAAATCAGATCGCCGCCGACCGCTTCCCACGCGAAATGGCCGGCTTCGACGCCGGGGCAGGGGCTGCGCGCGCGGTCGAAGCCGTGTTCGCGCGCGCGTTCCGCCTCAAGCGTTTCGCAAAATGCGGTCTCGATCAGCGCTATTGCTGCGACCGGGTCGGTAAACAGGCGTTCGGCGGTCAGTGGGCGTTCGCCGCGCGTGTCCCACAGCACTGCGTCGGTGCGCAGCAGCGCATCCGTCTGCGTGGGTGCCACACGTTCGGCGGCGACGGCGATCAGGCGGCTGGTACGCGCCGTGACGCGCCAGTCCTTTCGCCAACCGCGCGATGCTTGCGAACCTTTCGACGCCGCTTCCATCACCGCACGCCCGCGCGCCGCATCGGCATCGAGCAGTGCGACCAGCCCGGCATGATCGCGCGCGGCGGGAGCGATCGTGTGGACCACGCGACCCGGTTCGGAGGGCTGGGCTGGAGTTGACGCTACGGCATCCGAGGCGTTCGCGACGGGCCCGGCGGCGTTGTCCGCTTCGGCGCTTTCCCCGCATCCGGCAACCAGCAAGAGGACGGGCAGGGCGACAAGGCGCAGGCTGTTGCAAGTGGGCGACATAAAGTGTCCAATGCGACGATCGGACGTGCGCTGGCAAGGTTGACTCGAAGGGGGACCGTTTCTAAACGGGCCGCGCCTTGGCGGGCTCTTCGTTTCGTCATTTGTTCATGGCCGCGCCGGATACGGTTTTTGCGGGAGTGAGCGATGGCAGAGCAGGAGCCCGGACTAGACCCCCTCCCGGAGGACGCCCGAATCACGTCGCTGAACCAGCGGCTCGACAAGGCGAAAACCGATGAGGCGATCCGGTCGGGACGGGCGCGCGACAAGGGCCAGGACGACGAGCGTCTGGGCCAGCGCGTGCTCGCCGAACTGATCGGGGGAATGGTCGGCGGTGCATTGATCGGGTGGGTACTCGATCGCTTTCTGGGCACCTCTCCCTGGCTCCTGTTGACGCTGCTCGGTCTTGGGATCGCGAGCGCCTTCAGGAACATCATCCGGCTTTCCAACAAGCGCTCGAAGTGATTTCGGGCGCTTTGGTCAAATGGCTTAAGGACTAGGACGCAGCGTGGCGGAGCAAGGCAAGATCGACCCGATGCACCAGTTCGAGGTGCAGAATGTCTGGGAAGGATTCTCGCTGTTCGGTCAGCAGATCGCCGTCACCAATTCGGCGGTGTGGATGATCGCGACCGTGATCGCTTTGTGGGCATTCATGCTCGGCGGCATGAAGCAGCAGGTCGTTCCCGGCCGCTGGCAGATGATGGTCGAGGGGTTCACCGGCTTCATCGATAACCTGCTGAAAGCGAATATCGGCGCGGAAGGGCGGAAATACCTCCCTTACGTCTTCTCGCTTTTCATGTTCATCCTGTTCGCCAATTTGATCGGCCTGTTGCCGCTGGGCCTGGTCGGGCTGCACCCGTTTACCGTGACCAGCCATTTCACGGTCACCGGCGTGCTCGCGATCATGAGCTTCGGCATCGTCCTGATCGTCGGTTTCTGGAAGCATGGCTTCCACTTCTTTTCGCTGTTCGTGCCGCATGGCACGCCGATGCTGCTGCTGCCGCTCATTTTCGTGATCGAGCTGGTGTCGTTCATGGTCCGCCCGTTCAGCCTGGCGCTGCGACTGTTCGTCGCGATGACCGCGGGGCATATCCTTTTGAAGGTGCTGGCGAGCTTCGTCGTCGCCGGTGGTCAGGCCGGGATCGGCACCGGGCTGCTGGTGGGCATCCCCAGCTTTGCGCTGATGATCGGCGTCTCGGCACTCGAACTGCTGGTCGCGGGGATCCAGGCCTATGTCTTCGCGCTGCTGACGTCGCTGTACATCAACGACGCCGAGCATCTGCATTGAGTTTCGTTTTCAAACCGTAACAACAACCAAACAGATTATCCTAAGGAGCATTATCATGGACGCAGAAGCAGCGAAGTTGCTGGGTGCCGGTCTGGCAGCAATTGGTGCAGGCCTGGCCGCACTCGGGGTGGGCAACGTGTTCGCCAAGTTCCTGGAAGGCGCACTGCGCAATCCGGGTGCCGCAGACGGCCAGCAGGGCCGCCTGTTCATCGGCTTCGCGGCCGCGGAACTTCTCGGCCTGCTCGCCTTCGTCGTTGCAGTGCTGCTGATCTTCGTCGCGTAACCCTACACGACATCCGAATTTCCCGGTTCGCATTCATTAGGGTGCGGGCCGGGCGGACGATCAGGAAGTAACCATGCCTCAAATCGCTCAAGTCGCCGAAACCTTCGCCTCGCAGATCTTCTGGCTGCTGGTGACGTTCGGGCTCGTCTATTTTGTCATCGGCCGGGGCATCGCGTCCAAGGTGCAGGGGACGTCGGACAAGCGCGACAAGATGGTCAGCGACGACCTGGCCGCTGCCGATGCTGCCCGTGCAGCCGCGGACGCGACCGAGGAAAAGTGGCGTGCGGAAGAAAATGCCGCGCGTGAAGAGGCGCAAAAGCTGATCGGGGCGGCGCGTTCAACCGCCGCCGCGAACAGCGAGGCGACGACTGCCAAGGCAAACGAGGCGACCGCGACGCGGATCGCCGAGGCCGAAGCGCGGATCGCCGGGGCATCGCAGGCTGCGATGGCCGAGATCGAAATCGTCGCGGCCGATGCGGCGCGCGACATCGTCGCTCGCCTGTCGGGCGCGGAAGTCACCGACGCCGATGCGCGTTCGGCAGTGAAGGCAGCGATGGCGCATGGCTAATCCGGGCAATCTCTCCGCCGGTTCGCTGGAGGTTCAGCAGAACCTCTCCGAAGCCGCACAGGGCGAAGGCATGGCCGTGCCGAATACCGGTGCCCAAGCGCTGACCGTTGAGCAGGCCGATGTCCCTGCGGGCTATGCCGACCCGGCGATTTTCGGCGTGGTCAACGCGACCGTCGTCGTATCGCTGGCGATGGCGGTGTTCCTGGCCATCCTGATCTGGAAGAAGGTGCCGTCGCTGATCACGCGCGGGCTGGACAACCAGATCGCGGCGATCAAGCTGCGGCTCGACGAAGCCAAGGCGCTGCGCGCCGAAGCGGAAGCGCTGCGCGACGAATATGCCGCCAAGATCGCCTCGATCGAAGCGCAGGCCGCCGAGATGGTGCATCACGCCGAAGCCGAGGCGCAGGGCATCATCGCCAAGGCCGAAGTCGATGCGGCGGAACTGACCGCGCGCCGCGCCAAGATGGCCGAAGACAAGATTTCGGCTGCCGAACGCACCGCAATCGCCGAGATTCGCGCGAAGGCGGCGGACGCGGCAGCGCGTGCGGCCACCGCGATCATCGCCGACAAGCATGGTGCGGCGGCGGACAAGCCGCTGGTCGATCGCACAATCGCGGGGCTGTCGCGGTTGAACTGATCGGGTTTCCTTACCGAATGTGAATGATGAAGAGGCCGGGCGAAAGTCCGGCCTTTTTCGTTTCTGCATTGCTTTCAGCCGTCATTGCGAGCGCAGCGAAGCAATCCAGTGTCGCGCGGAACGCTCTGGATTGCTTCGCTGCGCTCGCAATGACGGCTGGGGTTGGAAGCGGAAAGCTTTACCTCCCGCACTTGACGCATGCGCCTGCCCAAGCGAAGGGCAGTCGCTTCCAGCCGCTTAATTGGGGATAGCGGGTTTCGTGACTACACAGCGTTTCGATCGCGGGCTGATCGCCCTAGTCGCGGGATTCGCGTTGCTGGTGCTCGCGGTTGCGGGGACGATCGCGCTGTTCGTCGATCTTCAGCGCGCGCAAAGCGATTTCGCGCGCACATTGGTCGCGCAGGAACGGCTCGACCGCGTTCTGATCAAGCTGCAGGATGCCGAGACCGGCCAGCGCGGTTATCTGTTGACCGGCGACGCCGATTTCCTCGCGCCCTATTTCGAAGCGCAGAAGCGGATACCCGAGCATCTTGATCTGCTCGACGACGTGGTCGGCAATCCGCAACAGCAAGCCGATGTCGCACGGCTGCGCGTGCTCGCCGATGCGCGCATGGCGGCTGCCGAGGAAACGCTGGGGCTGGGCGTCGGAAGCAATCGCGAACTGGTGATCGCGCGGCTGAATGCCGGGAAATCGATCATGGACGATGCGCGGGCGCTGGTCACCGACATGCGCGCGCGCCAGGTCGAATTGGTCGAAGCGCGGAGCGACGATGCGACGTGGAAGGCGTGGTTGCTGGGCACCTTGCTGGTCGTCTGTGCGCTCGCCGCGGTCGCGCTGGCGTGGTTTGCGGTGCGCGATGTGCGCCGCCGCCTGATCGCGGCGTCGGCGGCGCGTGACATGCTGGCCGAAACCAATGCCCGGCTAAGCGAGGAAGCCGCCAATCGTGAGACGGCCGAGGGTCAGCTTCGCCAGTTGCAGAAGATGGAATCGATCGGCCAACTGACCGGTGGTATCGCGCATGATTTCAACAATATGCTGGCGATCGTCATCGGCTCGCTCGACCTTGCCAAGCGACGCATCGAACAGGGGCCGGAAAAGGCGCTGCCGTGCATCGACAATGCGATGGAGGGGGCCGAGCGCGCCGCGCAGCTGACGTCGCGACTGCTTGCCTTTTCACGCCAGCAACCGCTCGCACCCCGGGCAATCGACGTCAACAAGCTGATCGGCGGCATGTCCGAAATGCTGCGACGGACGCTGGGCGAGAATGTCCGTGTCGAAACCGTGATCGCGGGCGGGATCTGGTCGGCCTTTGCCGATACCGGGCAACTCGAAAACGCCGTCCTCAACCTGTGCGTCAATGGACGTGATGCGATGCCCGATGGCGGCAAGCTGACGATCGAGGCGGCGAATTCGCATCTCGACGACCGCTATGCCGCCGACCATAACGAAGTCGAACCCGGCCAATATGTCATGGTGTCGGTCACTGACAGCGGCACCGGGATGCCCGCCGAAGTGATCGAGCGGGCGTTCGACCCGTTCTACACCACCAAGGGCGTGGGCAAGGGGACGGGACTGGGCCTGAGCCAGGTGTTCGGCTTCGTCAAACAGTCCGGCGGGCATGTGAAGATCTATTCGGAGATCGGCGTCGGGACCACCGTGAAGCTATACCTGCCGCGCCATTTCGGCGAGGCGGCAAGCGTCGAGGAAGGCAAGGCTTATGCCGAGCTGCCGCGTGCCAAGCCCGACGAGATCATCCTGGTGGTGGAGGACGAGGACCGCGTCCGCCACATGTCGGTCGATGCACTGCGCGAACTCGGCTATCTGGTCGTCCAGGCATCGGACGCGAACCAGGCGCTGACCGTGCTGGAACTGCAACCGCGCATCGACCTGCTCTTCACCGACGTCATCATGCCCGACATGAACGGGCGGCTGCTCGCGGAGGCGGCACGGGCCAAGCGGCCGGGGCTGAAAGTGCTCTACACCACCGGTTATACCAAGAACGCGATCGTCCATAACGGCATGCTCGACCATGACGTGGCGTTCCTGCCGAAACCGTTCACGATTGCCGAGCTGGCGGTGAAGATCCGCGCGGTGATTGATGCCGATGTGGCGACGGTGGGCGAACCGACCGGAAAATAACCAACCCGTTCGTTTCGAGCCCTTCGACTGCCTGCCAAGGCAGGCGCTCAGGACAGGCTTCGAGCCTTTGGCTCGAAGTGGAGAAACGTGTCCCGAGCGCCAAGCCCGCGTTTCTCGACTACGCTCGAAACGAACGGATTTCTCTAGTCTCCATTCCTCACAACCGAGTAACCGTCACATGGCCTGGGTCATCCTGTTCATCGCCGTCTTCACCGAAATCTGCTGGGCGCTCAGCCTGAAATGGGCGGGGGACAAGGGGACGTGGCTCGCCGCGATCGTGCCGATCACGCTCAGCTTCGTGAATATGGGTCTGCTCGCGCTGGCGATGCGCGGCATCCCGGCAGGGACGGCCTATGCGGTGTGGACCGGGCTGGGCGCGGTGGGGGTCATCATCGCCAGCACGGTCTTGTTCGGGGACAAGATCACCCCGGTGCAGGGCATGTTCATGGCCTTGATCGTGATCGGCGTGATCGGGACCAAGCTGACCGCCGCGGCGTAAGGCTGGCCTAACCCGTCACCGCTCCCTAAATCGGGCGCAATGTCGTCGCCCAACACCCCCGACCGGTTCAACGAGGAAAAAGCCACCTACACCGTGCGCGGATCGGACAAGCCGGATCTGCAGGCGGGGGTGGCCGCCATCCGCAATGTGCTGAAAACGCTGCCCGCGCGGCCCGGCGTGTACAGGATGCAGGATGCGCGTGGCGACGTGCTTTATGTGGGGAAAGCGCGCGCGCTCAAGAACCGCGTCGCCAATTATGTTCAAGTCGAACGGATGCCGAAAAGGCTCCAGCGGATGGTGTCGCAGACGCGCGGCATGACGATCGTCACGACCAACAACGAGGCGGAAGCGCTGCTGCTGGAAGCGCAGCTCATCAAGCGATACCGCCCCGCCTACAACGTGCTATTGCGCGATGACAAAAGCTTTCCGTTCATCCTTTTGCGTGCCGATCATGATTTCCCACGCGTGCAGAAGCATCGCGGGGCCAGGCGTGCGAAGGGAAATTACTACGGCCCGTTCGCCAGCGCCGGGTCGGTCAACCAGACGCTCAACGCGCTGCAAAAGCTGTTCCTGCTGCGAAGCTGCACCGACAGTTTTTTCAACACCCGCGACCGACCCTGCCTGCTGCATCAGATCAAGCGTTGTTCGGCCCCCTGCGTCGATCGCATCTCGAAGGACGATTACGCCGAGCTGGTCGCCGATGCGAAGGCGTTTCTCGGCGGCAAATCGACTCAGGTTCAGACCAAGCTGGGCGCGCAGATGCAGGCGGCGGCGGAGAATATGGACTTCGAATTGGCCGCGGTGCTGCGCGACCGGTTGAAGGCGCTGACCTTCATTCAGGGGACGCAGGCGATCAATGCCGAAGGGGTGGGCGACGCCGATATCTTCGCGCTCGCCAACCGCCACGGCCATATGGGCATCCAGGCATTCTTCATCCGCGGCGGCCAGAATTGGGGGCATCGCAGCTTCTTTCCCGCGCACACTGCCGACGTGCCCGAGGACGAAGTGCTGCAAAGCTTCCTGATGCAATTCTATGAGGAAGTGCCGCCCGCGCGGAATATTTTCGTCGATCGCGAGCTGCCTGAGGCCGAGGTGGTGCAGCAGGCGCTGGCCGAACGCGCGGGGTTCAAAGTGGCGATCTCGGTGCCCCAGCGCGGCGACCGCAAGCGGCTGCTCGACCAGGCGAAGCGCAATGCCGAGGAAGCACTCGATCGCCACAATGCCGAAAGCACGACCCAGGCGAAATTGCTGCGCGAGGTCGCCGAGCTGTTCGGCCTGGCCGATCCGCCCGACCGCATCGAAATCTACGACAACAGCCATATTCAAGGGACGAACGCGCTGGGCGCGATGGTCGTCGCCGGGCCGGAGGGGTATCGCAAGGGCCAGTATCGCAAGTTCAACATCAAACGCAGCGAGACCAAGCCCGGCGACGATTATGCGATGATGCGCGAAGTGTTCTCGCGGCGTTTTGCGCGCGCGCAGGCCGAGGACCCCGACCGCGATCAGGGGGATTGGCCCGATCTGGTGCTGGTCGATGGCGGACGCGGGCAGTTGAACGCGGTGACGGAAGTGCTGGAAGAACTGGGGATCGAGGACATTTGCGTCGTCGGTATCGCCAAGGGGCCGCATCACGGCCGCGACGGGCGCGAGGTGTTTCACATGATGGACGGGCGCGAATTCCAGTTGCCGGTCAATGCGCCCGTACTCTTCTACCTCCAGCGGCTGCGCGATGAGGTTCACCGTTTCGCGATCGGCGCACACCGGGCGAAGCGGGCAAAGGCGATCGGCGCGAGCCCGCTCGACGAAGTCCCCGGCATCGGCCCTGCGCGAAAGAAGGCTCTGCTGATGCATTTCGGCACCGGCCGCGCGGTACGCAACGCCAGTCTGAAGGACCTGCAACAGGCACCCGGCGTATCGGCGGCGGTCGCGCAACTGGTGTATGATTTCTACCACAGCCGTTGAGCGGCGGCGTCGCGCCGTCGCCGACGAACGTGATCGTCAACGGTTGACCCGCGCGCCCGCTCCGATAGGTTGACGGGCCAGAGGGGAAATTCGGGGGCAATCGGAATGCGTTGGGGTCTGGGCGTAACGGTCGTCGCATTGGCCGGGACAAGTGCATCAGTGGCGATGGCAAACGAGACGCCGGTCTATCGCGCCGCACCCGCATGGGCGAAACCTGCGCCGCCGATCGACCTTGCGAAGCTCGACGCCAATTCGCCGGTGTTGCTGATCCTCGACCAGCAACATCGGTTCGAGAGCGGTCGAGTCACAATCTATGCCGATCAGGCGCTGCGCATGGCGTCCGCGCAGGTCGTCAGCCAGGCGGGCACGGTCCAGCTGCCATGGCAGCCGCATCACGGCGAATTGGTCATCCACCGTGCGCAAATTCTGCGCGCCGGGGAGACCATCGATCTGTTGGCGAAGGGCGAGCGCTTTGCGGTTCTCCAGCGCGAGGAGCAGCTTGAACAACTTCAGATGACCGGCGTGCTGACCGCCACAATGACCGTTCAGGGGTTGCGCGTCGGCGACGTGCTGCGCATCACCACGTCGGTCACCAACAAGGATGAGGCGCTGAACGGGCAGGCGCAGACGGTCGTGCCGCTGATCGGCGATCCGGCGCGCGCCGATTTCGCGCGGGTGCGGGTGCTGTGGCCGGAGGGTACGCCGCTCAAATGGCGCGCGCTGGCCAGCGGAGCGACGCCGCGCCAGAGCAACGCCGACGGGTTCGACGAGGTCGAATTCGTCGGTACGCTCGCAAAGACGCCCGATCTGCCCGACGACGCGCCAATGCGGTTTCGCCCGCTGCCAATCGTTGAAGCCACCACCTTTGCCGACTGGCGGGCGGTGTCGCGCACCATGGCACCGCATTATGCAACCGAAGGGCTGATCGCGTCGGATAGTCCGCTGGCTGCTGAAGTCGCCAAGATCAAGGCCCAGAGCGCCGATCCGCGCACCCGCGCGGCGCTGGCGCTGCAATTCGTTCAGGACGAAATCCGCTATTTGTTCAACGGCATGGCGGGCGGCAATTATGTGCCCCAGTCGCCGAGCCAGACCTGGTCGCTGCGCTATGGCGATTGCAAGGCAAAGACGCTGTTGCTGCTCGCGATGCTGCGTGAAATGGACATCACGGCCGAGGCCGTGCTGGCGCATACGCAGATGGGCGATTTCGTACCCAAACGCCTGCCTAGCGCCGCCGCGTTCGACCATGTCGTCGTGCGTGGCGAAATCGACGGTCGGTCGCTCTGGCTGGACGGCACGCGGTCGGGTGACCGGCTGGCGGACATCGGCGACGCGTTGCCGTTCCGCCACGTTTTACCGCTGCGCGCCGACGGCGCCGATTTGATGCCACTTGAACTGCGCGCGCCGCACCGGGCCGATTTCGACACCCTGCTCGAACTCGACCAGCGGGCCGGGGTCGATTTTCCCGCACCCTTCACGATCCGGATGACGTTTCGCGGCCAGCACGCACAGCAGTTGCAGCAATTGGGCAGTCAGGGGACGCGCGATCAACTCGCCGAAGCCACCACCGGCCTGATCCGTCCCTATGTCGGGACCGGCACCGTGTATGGTGAAAAGGTCGATTATGATGCGAGTTCGGCGACGGCGACGTTGACCGCGTCGGGGGTTACCTATCCGGGCTGGAAACGAGAGGGTGCTGTAAAGCGCATCGCCATCGAATATCTTCTCGGCAATGTGAACTTCGCGCCCGATCGTTCGCGCGGCAGTTGGCGCGACATTCCGGTCGCGACCGGCGATCCGGCGCGGATGGTGGTCACAACCCGCACGCGAATGCCTGCCGATGTGCGGATCGAAGGCACGCCGGACTGGTCGGCGACGATAGGCGGGTTGGAAATGGGTCGCGCCGTATCGCTGGAGCGCGGTCTGCTGACGATCCGCGAGCTTCAGGCGGCAAACGGGGCGGAAGTCGCGACCGCCGATCTGGCGGCCACGCGTCAGGCGATCGCGCGAGCCAAATCCGACCTGGCCTATGCGGTATCGCCCGACCAGACGCCGATATGGCAACAGATCGACCGCGGACGCGGCGTCGGGCGGTTCGATCCGATCCTGGCGGCCTACGCCGCCGACATCGCGCAATCGCCTGACAACAGTACGCTATTGTCCAACCGCGCCTGGTTCCGCGCGCGCATCCGCGACACCAAAGGCGCGATCGACGATCTGACTGCGGCGATCGCGATCGACGACAAACCGCAATATCGGCTGACCCGCGGCGGTCATTACCGGACACTGGGCGACGATGTGAAGGCGATGGCTGATTTCGACGCGGCCCATGAACTCGACGCGAGCGACGCAGGCGCAATCCGCGCGTTGGCGATGCTGCGCGCCGAACGCGGCGATGGGGACGGGGCACTAGCGCTGGTCGATCCCCGCGCGTCCGCAGATGACGAAGACGGCCGCGGTTTCCTGGCAGTCAAGGCGACTGTGCTCGCCCGTACCGGCGCGGTGGACGACGCCGTCGAAGCGCTCGACGCCGCGATCGCCGCCGCGCCGCGTGACGCGACGATGCTGAACAACCGCTGCTGGCTGAAAGGGACCGAGAATGTCGCCCTCGCCGCCGCGCTTGAGGATTGCACTCGGGCGATCACGCTGGCGGAAAATCCGGCCGCGGCGCTCGACAGCCGGGCGATGGTCTATTTCCGCATGGGGCGGCTGGAAGAGGCGATCGCCGATCTGAACGCCGCGCTCGACATTGTGCCCGACATGCCCGCCGCGACCTATCTGCGTGGAATCGTTCTGTCGCATCGCGGCGACGCGAAGGGGGCGAGGCGCGATCTCGACGCCGCCCGGATGATGTCGCCCCGGATCGGCGAGGATTATGATCGCTGGGGGGTAAAGCCCAGGGTTTGACCGCCCAAGCAATGCCGCCCTTGTTCGCAGGCGCAGCAAGGCCTAGCTGCGCTTCATGCAAGCACCCGCAACCCCCGCCGCCAGTTTAGACCGCCGCGGGCTCGCCTTTGGGCTGGGTGCCTATTTGATCTGGGGGTTCCTGCCGCTTTACTTCCTGCTTTTGGCGGGGGTGACGGCGGGGGAGATCGTGGCGGACCGCGTCGTCTGGTCGCTGGTGTTGCTGGTCGGTATTCTCGCGGTGACGGGGCGGTTCGGGAAATTGCTCGCGGTGCTGCGTGACACCCGCACCCTGGGGCTGCTGGCGGTCAGCGCGGCGCTGATTTCGGTCAACTGGCTGATCTATATCTGGGCGGTGCAGAATGGGCATGTGCTGGCGGCGAGCCTGGGCTATTTCCTCAACCCGCTGGTCAATGTGCTGATCGGGGTGGTCGTGTTGGGCGAGCGGTTGACGCGCACCCAGATGGCGGCGGTTGCGCTCGCCGCGGCGGGCGTGATTGTACTGGCGGTCGGGGCAGGCGCGGGGCTGTGGATCAGCCTGACGCTGGCGGTGTCCTTCGCGTTCTACGGTCTGGTGCGAAAAGTGGCACCGGTCGAATCGCTTGAGGGGCTGACGATCGAGACCGCGATCCTGACGCCCTTCGCGCTCGCCTATATGGCGTGGCTGGCGCGCAGCGATGCGCTGATCTTCGGCGATGCGGCGGGGATGACCGGGTTGCTGGTGCTGGCGGGCGCGGTGACCGCGGTGCCGCTGCTGCTGTTCGCGGGCGCGGCGCGGTTGCTGCCCTATTCGACGTTGGGCTTGCTGCAATATCTGGCACCGACGCTGCAGTTTTTGCTGGCGATCACGGTGTTCGGCGAAGTCATGACGCTGTCGCACATCATCTGTTTTGCGCTGATCTGGAGCGGGCTTGCCCTCTATGTGTTTGGCAGCGTGCGGAGGCCGCGCCCAACCCCCTGACGATTGGGCTTTTGCGCGGGGCCATCGCTTGGTCTATGCGCGCGACCATGACGCTCTACACCCGCTTTGCCGCGCATATCGATGCCGCGCTCGACACGCTCGTTTCCACCGGCGACCTGCCCGCCGACCTCAACCGTCGCGCGGTGACGGTCGAGCCGCCGCGCGATGCCAGCCACGGCGATCTCGCGACCAACGCGGCGATGGTGCTGGCCAAGCCCGCGGGCACCAATCCGCGCGCGCTGGCAGAGAAGATCGCCGCTGAACTGGGAAAGATCGACGAGGTGGCCAGCGTTTCCGTCGCAGGGCCGGGCTTCATCAATCTGAGCCTGAACGACGAAACCTGGCGCGACGAACTGCGCGCGATCGATGCCGCGGGCGACGCATATGGCAAGTCCGACATGGGCACCGGCCGCACGGTCAACATCGAATATGTCTCCGCCAATCCGACCGGGCCGATGCACATGGGCCATTGCCGCGGCGCGGTGGTCGGCGATGCGCTGGCGAGCCTGCTGGAATGGGCGGGGCATAAGGTCATCCGCGAATATTACGTGAATGATGCGGGCGGGCAGGTCGATGTTCTCGCGCGGTCGGCCCACCTGCGCTACCGCGAGGCGCTGGGCGAGACGATCGAGATTCCGGAAGGGCTGTATCCGGGCGAATATCTGAAACCCGTCGGCGCGAAGCTGGCGGCGGAGCATGGCGACAAGTTCGTGTCCGCCACCGAAGCCGAATGGCTGGCGCCGTTCCGCAAGGAAGCGGTCGCGGCAATGCTGGTGATGATCCGCGACGATTTGGCGCTGCTGGGCATCCATCACGACCTGTTCTCATCCGAAGCCGAGCTTCAGGCTGCGGGCAAGCCAGAGGCGGCGGAAGCGTGGCTGCGCGAGCGCGACCTAGTGTATGACGGCGTGCTGGAGGCTCCCAAGGGTGAGACGCCCGAGGATTGGGAACCGGTCGAACTCCCCCTATTCCGCTCGTCCAAATTTGGCGACGATCAGGATCGCCCGATCAAGAAATCGGACGGTAGCTGGACCTATTTCGGGGCCGACCTCGCCTATCATTTCCAGAAAGCGCAATCCGCCGACGAACTGATCGACATCTGGGGCGCGGACCATGCGGGCACGGTCAAGCGCATCGTCGCTGCGGTCGCCGCGCTGACCGAAGGCAAGACCCGGTTCGACGTGAAGCTGGTGCAGATGGTCCGACTGCTGCGCGGCGGCGAGCCGGTAAAGATGTCCAAACGCTCGGGCAATTTCGTCACGCTGGCCGATGTCGTGCGCGAAGTCGGCAAGGACGTCGTCCGTTTCACCATGCTGACGCGCAAGGCCGATGCCCAAATGGACTTTGATTTTGCCAAGGTGGTGGAGGCGTCGAAGGACAATCCGGTGTTCTATGTTCAGTATGCCCATGCGCGACTCGCTTCGCTCAATCGTCGTGCCGCAGAGGCACAGGTCGCGGCCAATGCGGAGCACCTGTCCCTGCTTGATACAGAGGATCTGGCGCTGGTGAAGCGCGCCGCCCAGTTCCCGCGCATCGTCGAGAGTGCGGCACTGGCGCGTGAGCCGCATAGAATCGCCTTTTATCTCTACGACTTGGCCGCCGATTTCCATGCTGCCTGGAATGTCGGCAACGATCGTCCGGATCGCCGGACGCTGATTGCGGAGAATCCGGCGCTTAGCAGTGCGCGGCTTTTCATGGCCGACGCAATCGGGCAAATTATCCGCAATGGTTTGCGCGTCATGGGCGTGGAGGCCGCGACGGAGATGAATTGATGAGTGACGGCAGGGGCGGGACAAGCGATGGGTGGCGCGATACCACCCGACGTGACGACGGCCTGCCGTGGCTCGAGTCCGCTGGTGAGGACTTCGCCGAGGAGGGTGGCCGCAATCGGGGCGTGCTGCTGTTCGTGGTCGCGGTCGCGATCATCGGTGCGGTCGCGTTCGGCTGGTGGTACGCCAATCGACCCGGCGGCGGTCCCGATGGCACCGGCGAACTGATCGCCGCACCCGAGGGCGATTACAAGACCAAGCCCGATCAGCCCGGCGGCATGGACGTCGCGGGCAAGGGCGATCAGGTATTCGTCACCAGCGAAGGCGGGGCGAGCAACGGATCGGTCGATCTGGGCGCGGTGCCCGAAGCGCCGGTGCAGGGCACGGTTCAGCGGAAAGCGCCGCCGCCGGTGGTCGAAGGATCGAAGCGTGTCGTCGCCAACGTGCCGCAGGCCAAGGGCCGCGTCGAGGCGCGCGCGCCGGTGCAGGCCGCACCCCCGACGGCGCGCGGCACCGCGGGTGGATCGGTGGTGCAGCTTGGCTCCTTCCCGAGCGAAGGCGGGGCGAACGGTGCATGGAAGCAGTTGTCGAGCCGGTTCTCGTACCTCGCCCCGCTGGGCAAGGCGGTGGAGAAGGCCGAAGTCGATGGCCGCACCGTATTCCGGTTGCGCGTGAATGCGGGCAGCGCGGCGCAGGCACGCGAATTGTGCGGCAAGCTGAAGGTCGCGGGCGAGCCTTGTTTCGTGGCGGGTTCGTAACTCACCGCTCCCCAGCATTCATTCCGTCATCCCAGCGTAAGCTGGGATATCATGCCGTAAGCGCGCGCTCACGATCGCCCGATATCCCAGCCTTCGCTGGGATGACGGGTTGGGGATAAGGGCGCACCCCCATTTACCGTTCGTGCTGAGCGTGTCGAAGCACAAACGGGGAGGGGTTTGGCGAGTCTCTGACGGCATCTTGCTGAACCGTCCCCAGCCGCCTCGTCCTCTCGCCATGTCTCCAAACGCACGCTAAACCCGCGTCCATGAAGCCTGTAATCTTCGGCCTGTCCGGCCCCGCACTGACCCCCGACGAACGCGCATTCTTCGCGGAAAGCCAGCCCGCGGGCTTCATCCTGTTCAAACGCAATTGCGAAACCCGCGCCCAGATGCGCGCACTCACCGATTCCCTTCGCGACCTGACCGGCCGCGACGATGTACCGATCCTGATCGATCAGGAGGGCGGTCGCGTCGCGCGGATGCAGCCACCCGAATGGCCCGAATTTCCGGCAGGTCCGGCGTTCGACCGGCTCTATGACCTGGCACCGTCCTCCGCGATCGAGGCGGCGCGGGCGAACGGCCATGCGCTGGGGCTGATGCTCAGCGACGTCGGGGTCAATGTCGATTGCCTGCCGCTGCTCGACCTCGCCTCGCCGGACACCACGCCCGCCGTTGCGTCGCGCGCACTGGGCAGCGATCCGATGCGGGTGGCGGCGCTGGGTCGCGCCACGCTCGACGGGCTGAAATCGGGCGGCGTGGTCGGGGTGGTCAAACACATGCCCGGTCATGGGCGCGCGCGCGTCGACAGCCATTACGAACTGCCCGTGGTCGATGCGAGCGACGCCGAACTGGAAGCCGACATCGCGCCGTTCCGCACGCTCAACTGGGCACCGATGGGCATGACCTGCCACCTGATGTTCACCGCCTGGGACGCGGAAAACCCCGCATCGCTGTCGAAGAAGATCATCGAGCAGGTCATCCGCGGTCGCATCGGTTTCGACGGGCTGTTGATGACCGACGATATCGACATGAAGGCGCTGTCGGGCACCGCCGGCGAAAAAGCCGCCCGCGCAGTGGCAGCAGGGTGCGACCTAGTGCTCGATTGCTGGGCGCGGATGGACGAGATGGAAGAGATCGCGTCGCGGCTGAGTGAGATGGGCGCCAAGTCGCGCGAACGGCTGGACCGGGCGATGGCGACGATCGCGAGTGTTGCGGACAGCGCGGAGATGGTGGAACTGGTCGCTAAGCGGGATGAGTTGCTGGCTTTGGCGTAATGACAGCTAACGACCCCATTGCGGGCATTCGATCGCTGCGTAAACTCGACCGGTGGAGCAGCTAGGGCTCGCCAGACCGGTTCGGCCAGCAAGCTGTCCCCCTTCGAATGGAGGAACAACGAGGATGAGCGAACATCAGGGAAGTTGCCACTGCGGGCGGACTCGGCTGCTCTTGCGCGAAGAGCCGTCCGAAGCCGGCGAATGTAATTGCTCGATATGTCGGCGCACTGCCAGCCTATGGCACTATTGCCCTCCGGACGCTGTCACGGTGGAGGGTGAAGGCATCTCTTACCAGCAGGGCGACCGCGCACTGGACCTCTGGCATTGCCCGACCTGCGGCTGCATAACGCACTGGACGGCGACCGATCCGGCCTATCAGCGCATGGGGCTCAACCTTCGAATGTTTGAACCCTCATTGTGGCGCGATCTGCCGCGTCGAATGATCGACGGCGCGCGCTATTAGTGCGCCTTCTCTGTCTTCGACTCTCAACCCCCTTCCCCACGACCGCAAATGTCCGATGTCCACCCAATTCCCGCCGTTCATTCCACTGGCAATGTAGGATTTCATCTGATCTATCCTGATGGATGGAACACGCCTCCAGCCAAATCGAACACCCCTTCGTCGCGCCAACGACGCGCACCCGCCGCGTGATTGGCGCATCGGTGTCGCGTCGCAGACGTCACCCGGTCGCTTCCGGCGAAAAACTGGCGAGACTGTCAACTTTGTCAACTTGTTCAGGAAACGCGCCGCCGTTCCGAACGTCGCCATTCCACCCCAACCCCAACTTGCGCTAGGCTCTCGTCCGTGACCACCGAAACGCTTACGATCGATATCGACGGATGGGATGGGCCGCTCGACCTGTTGCTGGCGCTTGCGCGGACGCAGAAGGTCGATTTGCGGCAATTGTCGATCCTCGAACTGGTCGAGCAATATCTGGCGTTTATCGAAGGCGCACGGGCGGTGAAGCTGGAGGTTGCGGCCGATTATCTGGTGATGGCGGCGTGGCTCGCCTATCTGAAATCCGGGCTGTTGCTGCCGCGCGACCCGACGGTTGAGCCGTCGCCTGAGGAACTGGCGCTGCGGCTGCAATTGCGGCTGGAACGGCTGAATGCGATGCGCGAGGCGGGGGCGCGGCTGATCGCGCGTGACCGGATCGGGCGGGACGTGTTTCGGCGCGCGCTGCCCGAGGGATTGCGGGTGGTGCGCAGGAGCCTGTGGCAGGCCGAGATCTTCGATCTGATCGCCGCTTATGGTCGCATTTCGGCGCGCACCCGCCCGGTGCTGCATGTCGTCGCCAATCGTCCGGTGATGACGCTGGAGACCGCACTGGAGCGCGTGTCGGCGATGCTGGGCAGCGCGATCGAATGGACCGCGATCGAACGCTTCCTGCCCGGCGAGGCGGCGGGGGCGTATCGCAAGTCGGCGCTGGCGTCTTCCTTCGTCGCCGCGCTCGAGCTTGCGCGGCAGGGAAAGCTGGAGATGCAGCAGCAATCGGCGTTCGCACCGCTCTATCTGAAGGCGGCCCCATGACCGATGAACGCATGATCGACGAAACCCGGCGCGCGGTGGAAGCGGTGCTGTTCGCCGCCGATGCGCCGATGACGGTCGCCGAAATCCGCGCCTATGTCGGCGACGCGGTCGATGTCCGCGCCGCACTCGATGCGCTGGTCGAGGATTATGCGGTGCGCGGCATTCATCTGGTGAAGCGCGGCGATCGCTGGCATTTCGAGACCGCGCCCGACCTCGCCAATTTCCTGCGCCGCGACCGCGAGGAACCGCGCAAGCTGTCCCGCGCGGGGATCGAGACGCTGGCGATCATCGCCTATCATGAGCCGGTGACGCGGGCTGAGATCGAGGCGATCCGGGGGGTGCAGATTTCGAAAGGCACGCTGGACGTCCTGATGGAGGCGAGGTGGGCGCGGCCCGCGGGACGCCGAGAAGTGCCGGGGCGTCCGCTCACCTATGCCACCACGCCCGAATTCCTCAGCCATTTCGGGCTGCAGTCGCGGCGCGACTTGCCGGGTATCGACGATCTGCGTACGGCGGGGCTGCTCGATCCGGTCGATCTTGCGTTTGAAGGCTTAGAGGTGGAAAGCGACGCCGACTCCGCCTAGATAGGCGTGAGCTTAGGAGATTTACGCCATGGGTAGTTTCAGCCTGATGCATTGGCTGATCGTCGGGATCATCGTGATCCTGCTGTTCGGCGGCAGCCGCTTTTCGAACATGATGGGCGACGTCGCCAAGGGCATCAAGAATTTCAAGAAGGGCATGGCCGAGGAAGACGAGAAGCCCGTCGAGCCGAGCCGTATCGAGGCACCGCGCGCCGCCGACCCCCGTCCGGTCGAGCCCTATGCCGAGCCGCGTCCCGTCGATCCGGTGGCAACGCCCGCCCGCGACGATAGCCAGCGCTGAGCGCTCGCATTTCCTTTGCTGAGCGCGCGACGATCGCTTTCGCCGCGCGCCAGTTCCGTTAAGGCTCTTCGATGCTCGACGTCGCCCCGACCGAATTGCTGCTGATCGCGATTATCGCGTTGCTGGTGATCGGCCCCAAGGACTTGCCGAAAGCGATGCGCTTCGTCGGCAATTGGGTCGGCAAGGCTAAGCGCACTGCCGCGCATTTCCGCACCGGTATCGACACGATGATGCGCGAGGCCGAACTGGAGGAAATGGAAAAGAAATGGAAAGCGGAAAATGAGCGCATCATGCGCGAGCATCCGCCGACCGCGCACTATCCCGATCCGCCTGCGCCCCAAGCCTTGCCGCCGCACGAGGGGGACGTTGAGGAGGATGCCGGACCGCAGCAGACTGCCAAGCCCGTGATTCACGACGAGGCACCAGTCCGGCCCGAACCGACGCCCATCCGCGACGAACCCGAATTGCCGCTTGGGTCGCCCGAGCCGCTGCCGCGACCGGACCGGCTGCCATGAGGGACATCGATTCGTCGGAAGCGCCGCTGCTCGATCACCTGATCGAATTGCGCCGCCGGATGCTGTATTGCGTGGGCGCACTGCTGGTGACGTTCTTCGTCGCCTTCTATTTCGCCGAGCAGATTTTCGCGTTTCTGGTCCAGCCGCTGATTGCCGCCGGGCAGGAGCGGGTGATCTATACCCAATTGTTCGAGGCGTTTCTGGTCCAGGTGAAGGTCGCGTTCTTCTCCGCGATCATGCTGTCGTTCCCGGTGCTGGCCAACCAATTGTGGCAATTCGTCGCGCCGGGGCTCTACAAGCGTGAGAAGCGCGCGCTTCTGCCATTTCTGCTCGCGACGCCGGTGCTGTTCATCGGTGGGGCGTCCTTCGCCTATTTCATTGCGATCCCGACAGCACTGACGTTCCTGTTGCAATATCAGGGCGATATGGGCGGCATCCAGCAGGACGCCCTGCCGTCGGTCGGCAATTACCTGTCGTTCATCATGCAGTTCCTGTTCGCGTTCGGGATCAGTTTCCTGCTGCCGGTGCTGTTGATGCTGTTGGAGCGCTCCGGGATCGTGACGCTGGAGCAGCTCAAATCCGCGCGGCGCTACGCGATCGTGGTGGCGTTCATCCTGGCGGCGGTATTGACCCCGCCCGATGTGGTGTCGCAGTTCCTGCTCGCAGTCCCGCTGATCCTGCTTTACGAAATTGCGTTGATCGGCATCCGCTTCACCCGCAAGCGCGAAGCGGCGAAGGCTGAGGCCGAAGCAGAGCAAGCCGACGCATAGAAAAAGGGCCGCCGCTTGGTAGCGACGGCCCCTTTCATCTGCCTTACGGCGTCCGTTTAGTTAGCAGCATCCTCGACCGTGTCACCGGCCGACTGGACGTCGCGGCCGATGCCTTCGACCGTGTTGCACGCGCTAACCAGGAATGCGCTGGCGGCGAGGGCGATACCGATCATCTTACGCATAAAAATCCCTTTCGAAGTGACTAGACTGCGTCAATGCGCCACTGAACCAGTCGTTCCGCGAGGACAACGGATTTCGTCGCATTTAGCGCAGTGGATATTTGGGAAAAAGATTAAGGCCCGAAAACGTCACCGGGGGGGGGAGGGTGGACGGTTTCGGGCCTATGTCTTGGATAGCGAGAGCGGGGGGGCAAAGAGTCGCTATCCGAAGTGTAGAACGACGCATGTCAATGCGGGTTCCCGGTGCGATGCAAAAAAAGTTCGAAAAATCCGAAAAAAAGATTTGGACCCTCAACCAATCACCGAAATCGCGATGTCGTAGCTGCCGACGAGCGGATCATATTGGAGCGGGGCGCGCAACTGGCGGGCCAGGCCGCCGATCACCCTGCCGTAGCGCGACGCGCTGAGATGATCGAATTCCGGACTGGACACCAGCGACGGCGACGACGCCCTCAGCAGCGCGACGCCGCTATCGCTGCTGTGCGGTTTCAGCGAGATCGAAATCGAGGTCGGATTGCGCGCGGCCATCGCCAGTTCGATGATCTCCGTCATCAGGAATGCTGCGGCGACCGCGACGTCCTGGCTGACCATCATCGGATCGAGATCGAGCGTGATCGTCGGTGCGCCGTCGATGTCGGCGGCGGTGGCGCGGATGTTAGACGCCAGCTCGCCCAGCACGGATCGTAGTTCGATCCCGCGATTCTCCTCCATTTCCGCATAATGGTAACGGTGGACGACCGCGAGCGCATCGACGCGCCGCTGGATCGACGCATAGGCTTGTGCCGCCTCGCGCGTTTCGGCCCCGCGCGAATGGAAATTGATCAGGCTGGCGATGACCTGAAGATTGTTCTTCACCCGGTGATGGACTTCGCGAGTCAGCCGGGTCTGGCGGACCAGTCCCTGCGCCAGATTCTCCTCGTGTTCGGCGACGGTTTCGGTCAGCCGGCCAAAGGTCGCGCCCAATTCGCGAATTTCCTGCGCGGGGGCGCGCATCGCGGCGAGTTCGGGCATTGTCGTGCCCGGCACATAGCTGCCGACGGTCGTGCGCAAGCGGCGCAGGGGACGGATCAACAGGCGATCCACGACGAACCACGATATCGCCGCGGCGGCGAACCACATGATGAGCGGTAGCAGCATCGTCACCAAGATCGGCGGGGTGATCGGCGCAGCTCGTACCGATACGTCGAGTGCCAGTCCTTCGAATTCGAGATCGACCACCAGCCGCTCGCGCCGGTCGAGCGCGGTGCGCTCGGTCAATTCGCGCAAGGTCAGCGAATCGCCGCCTCGCGTCAGTCGCGCGGAATAGGGCGGGGCGAACTCGGTCGGACGCGCGATTTCGGCCAGAAAGCTCGATGGAAAGAACGCGGTCGCAGTCGCGGTGCCACGCGCGTTGACGATGCGGAGCGCCAAGCCCCGATCCTCGATGATCGTCGCTGCGGGATTGCCCGGCACGGGTGGCGTCTCGACTTCGGGAACATCGATCCGCGTGCCGCAGACCAATCGTCCGTCGATCGTCTCGACCGCGAAACGCGTGCCCGATGCGAATTGCTGCGCGAACACGCCCTGCAATCGCGCACAACCGGGGGCATTGGCGGGATCGCTGCCCAGCGTATCGAGCGCGACGCGCAGCGCCCCGATATCGCCCAGCAATTCGATCGACAGCGCGCGGGCGCTTTCGGTCGCAGCAACCCGCAACCGCGAACGCGTTTCCTGATCGGCGATGCGCGTTGTCTGGACCGAAGCGAAAAACGCGATGATGGCGAAGGGCAGCAGTGCGACCGAGAGGATCGCGAAGAGCTTTGCGCCGGTCGGAAGGTTGACGAACAAAGCCGCCGGGCGGCGGTCGGCCCCGCTGCCGGGTAGGGGCTGATCGGTCATGCGAGGAATGTCAGCCGAGTTTGTTCAACAGGTCGAGCATCGAATCCGGCACCTGTTCGTCGACCGCATCGTGATAGACCGCGCGCAACGCGTCACCCACGGATTTCTCCTTGGGATTGCGTAGGCCGGACTTGGGCGATGGAGCATTTGAAGTCTTGGAATCTGAAGTGTTCATTTCGTCCGTTCGACCGGGTTCATTTTCTGTACCGTTTCCCGACTGCACAACGTCCCCCTTAGAACCCGCATAATCCGGGACACTAAAAATCATCTCGCCACCGAAACGGGCGATTTTGGCGGCAGTTACACGCCACGCAGAAATCATGAAACCAAAGATCGCTTCGTTGGTTCCATGCTCGGTACAAAAATCGGGGGGCAAACTTCGATGCGTGCCGAATCAGGATTGCAAATGGTTGAATCGCTTCTCAAATGACGCGGTTCGCTTCGAAGGAGTTTATTTCGCCCATGTCGCTTGGACAGCAGCTCGCGCCGCATCTTCCCTTCCTGCGTCGCTACGGCCGCGCGCTCACTGGCAGCCAGACCGAGGGCGATCGCTACGTTCGCGCCACGCTCGAGGCGATCGTCGCAGCGCCCGAAGAATTTCCGCGCGATGTCGACCCGCGGTTGGGTCTGTACCGCACGTTTCAGGTCATCTGGTCGTCTACGCATGTCGACGACGGTGACGTCGATACCGGCGAGGACGATGATAACGAGGCGATCGCTCGTGCCCGGCTTGCCCGTATCGCCCCGATCTCGCGCCAGGCGCTGCTGCTGACCGCGATGGAAGGCTTCACCACCGAGGACACCGCCTATCTGATCGGTGCTTCGACCGGCGAAGTCGACGAACTGGTATCCGACGCATTGTCGGAAATCGATCGCCAGACCCGCGCCCGCGTGCTGATCATCGAGGATGAACCGATCATCGCGATGGACATCGAACAGATCGTCCGCGATCTGGGCCATGATGTGACCGGTGTCGCGGTCACCCGCGACGAAGCGGTGGCATTGGCGATGGAGGATCGGCCTGGTCTGGTGCTGGCCGACATTCAGCTTGCCGATGATTCGTCGGGGATCGACGCGGTCAAGGACATCCTGGCCGAATTCAACGTGCCCGTGATTTTCATCACGGCGTTCCCGGAGCGTCTTTTGACCGGCGAGCGGCCCGAGCCGACCTTCCTGATCACCAAGCCGTTCCAGCGTTCGACCGTGAAGGCGGCGATCAGCCAGGCGCTGTTTTTCGATCAGGCGACCGTTCCGGTCAATTAATTCGCGGATCGGGACGGACCCAAAACGATTTTCGGGGGTTGAGTGGGTATGGCTGACGACAAAGAAACCCATATCGATGGCGAGCGTGCACGTGCGGGGGCGACTCCGCACATGACGCGCGTCATCCTTCCCGTATCGCTGGTGCTGGTGATTATCGTCTTCGTCATACTCACCTATCTCTAGCAACCCCGCACTTCAGGCGTTACGTACGGCGGATGGTTCGCCATCCGCCTTTGCGCCCGATCGGAATTCGATGACCGACCCCGAACATGACGAAGACGGCGAACCCGTGGAACGGGTGGAGCATGTCCCGCTTTCCGATGATGACTTCAAAACCCAGCTTGCCCAGGTGATCCCGCATCTGCGGGCTTTCGGGCGTTCGCTATCGGGCAATCGCGACCTAGCCGACGATCTGGTGCAGGAAACGCTCCTCAAGGCATGGGCCGCGCGTCAGCGGTTTCAGGCGGGCACGAATATGCGCGCCTGGACCTTCATCATTCTGCGCAACCTGTTCCTGTCGCAGATGCGGCGTTCGCGGTTCCGCGGCGAGTGGGACGATCTGGTGGCGGACCGCATTCTGGCGGCACCGGCCAGCCAGGATCGTCATGTCGAATTGTCGGACATGCAGCGCGCCTTGCTGCATCTGCCGCAACCGCAGCGCGAGGCGCTGATTTTGGTCGGCGCGGGCGGCTTCGCATATGAAGAAGCCGCAGAAATCTGTGGTGTCGCCGTTGGCACGATCAAGAGCCGGGTGGCGCGCGGTCGTGTCGCGCTGGAGGGGTTGCTAAGCGACGGCCAGCTCGAATCGAGGCGGTTGCACAAGCAGGATCCGGATCGATCGACGCTCGATACCATCATGGACGAAGTGGACGAGCTCAGCCGCGGACGGTGAGATCGGATGGGATTTCCAGCTTTGTAAGATCTGGTTCTTAGGTCGAAAAGCTTCCCGACCCGTTCGCTTTGAGCCTCGTCGAGAAACGCTTGCCAACCCCACTTCACATTTCTCGACTGCGCTCGAAACGAAACGGGAGGCGCTGTGCTGAACTCGAATAAGCCGAGTCCGGAACCGTCAGTTTCTTGCCGAACCCGTCAGCCTGTCGAGCTTGTCGAGACATGCCTGCATGTCGCTGGGCAGCGCGTTCCGCTCATACGCCTGACGCAGGGCCGGACCGAGGCGTGCGATCTCCACCGGGCTTTGCACCACATAGGGGTGGCCCGCATGTCCGTTTCGGTCGGTTTGGCTCAGGAAGCTCATGCCGGGTAGAACGACCGAGAACGACAATCGTTGCCTGATTTCGCGGCGGTAAAGAAAAGGATGTGACTGCGGCATGACGGACACAGGTGGGCGGGTCGATATCGCTGACGCTTTGGCGCGGATCGCGGCGAACTCGCCGTTCCTGTCGATGACCGCCGCACGCGAGCCCGAATTGGTCGCCGAAATGGCGAAGGCGCTGGCCGATCCGATTGCGGTCGCCGAAGCGGGGACCACCGATATGCCGATCGCGCAGGCGCTACGCGTTGCGCGGCGGCGGCTGGCGCTGATCGTCGCGGTGGGCGACCTGGCGGGCACTTACGACCTCGAACGCGTGACCGGAATCCTCACCGATTTCGCCGATCGCGCGCTAGACCGGGCGATCCGTGCCGCAATCGGGGAGCGGACGCCGGGGGCCGAACCGCGCGGATTCGTCGCCATCGCGCTTGGCAAACAGGGTAGTCGCGAACTCAATTATTCGTCCGACATCGACCCGATCCTGTTGTTCGACCCGACAACGCTGCCGACCAAGCCGAACGAAGCCCCTGAAGAAGCGGCGGTGCGGATCGCAAAGCGGGTCGTCGAATTGCTTCAGGCGCGCGACGGCGACGGATATGTGCTGCGCGTCGATCTGCGACTGCGGCCATCGCCCGAAGCGACGCCGATCGCGATCCCGGTGGGAGCGGCAATCTCCTATTATGAATCGCAGGCGCTGCCGTGGGAACGCGCAGCATTCATCCGGGCGCGGGCGTGCGCGGGTGATGCAGCGCTCGGCGCGTATTTCCTCACCGCCATTCGACCGTTCGTGTGGCGACGCGCGCTCGACTATGGCGCGATCGGCGAGATTCGTTCGATCACGCGCCGAATCCGCGATCATTATGCGCAGGGCCAGGCATTCGGCCCCGGATATGACCTGAAACGCGGACGCGGCGGCATTCGCGAAGTCGAATTCTTCGCGCAGGTGCATCAACTGATTCATGGCGGTCGCGATCCGGCGCTGCGCGTGCCCGCGACGCTCGATGCGCTGGGCAATCTGGCGAAGGCGGGGTGGATCGGGGAACGGGACGCGGCGACACTCGGCGACGCTTATCGCTTGCTGCGGACGATCGAGCACCGGGTCCAGATGATCGACGATCGCCAGACCCATGCCCTACCGCAATCATGCGAGTCTCTGGATCAGGTCGCGCGCTTGCACGGGCTGGCGGACGGGGACGCTCTGATCGCGCTGGTGCGTCCGCATATCGAGGCGGTGGGGACGTTGTACGATGCGCTTGATGCCGACGATGCCGACACGTTGTCGAGCGAGCAGGAGTCGTTGATCGGGCAGTTGAAGACCGCCGGATTCGCCGATGCGGAACAGGCTGCGCGGCTGGTTCAGGGGTGGCGCGCAGCACGCTATCCGGCATTGCGCAGTCCGGCGGCGCAGACCGCGCTGGAGGCAGCGTTGCCCAGACTGGTCGAGGCGATGCGCGAGGCGGCGGACCCCGGTGCGGCGATGCTGCGGCTCGATGCGATCCTGTCGCGACTGCCGAGTGCGATCAATTTCTTTCGATTGATGGAGGCGCGCCCGGCGCTGGCACGGTTGCTGGGCACGATATTGAGTCATGCGCCGACGCTTGCCGACCTGTTGGGGCGGCGCGTCGAACTGCTCGACCGGTTGATCGACGCGACCGCGCTGGGCGAGGTGCCCGATGCGGAGGCGTTGGCGCACGAAATGCGCGGGGGCGATGCGCGCGGCGATTATCAGGCGCTGCTCGATCATGTTCGAAAGATCGTCAACGAAACGCGCTTCGCATTGGGGGTGCAGATCGTTGCGGGGGCGTCCGATCCGCTGATCGTATCCCACGGCTATGCACAACTGGCAGATGCTGCGCTTCAGGTGCTGGCCGATGCAACGATCGCCGAATTTGCGAGCGCGCATGGCCGGGTACCCGACAGCGAATTGATGATCCTGGCGCTGGGGCGCTATGGCGGAGCGGCGCTGACGCACGCATCGGACCTTGACCTGATCTATCTGTTTACCGGGGATTATTCGGCTGAATCGGACGGAAAGAAACCGCTCGGCGCTGTCCTTTACTACAACCGGCTGGCGCAGCGATTGTCGGGTGCGCTGTCGGTGCAGACCGCGTCGGGGCCGCTTTACGAAATCGATACGCGGTTGCGGCCTTCGGGGGCACAGGGACCATTGGTCGTGTCGCTCGACGGGTTCGCCAAATATCAGCGCGAGAAAGCGTGGACGTGGGAGCATATGGCGCTGACCCGCGCGCGTGCGGTCTATGGCTCGCCCGAAGCGCGGGCGGCGGTGCAGGGGGTGATCGACGCGGTGCTGGAGGGTGATCGACCGGCGCGCGATGTCGTGGCGGAAGCGGCACAGATGCGCGACGACATGGCGGCGCACAAGCCGCCGGCCGGGCCGTTCGACGTCAAGCTGCTGGAGGGCGGATTGGTCGATCTGGAGTTCGCGGTGCATGTCCAGCAGCTGATCCACCGCGCCGGGTTCGACCCGCATCTGGGCCGCGCGATCGGGTTGCTGGCGAAGGCCGGGTTGGTCTCGCCCGAGCTGGAGGGCGCGCACGACCTGATGACGCGGCTGCTGGTCGCGCTGCGGCTGGTCGCACCCGACGGCGATGCGCCGCCACCCGCAACCCAGGCGATCGTCGCGCAGGCTACCGGCCATGAGAATTGGGAAGCAGTGGTTGCGGCACTCGATACTGCGCGGCAAACGGTGCGCGAATGCTGGGCGCACGTGCGCGAGCAGACCAGCCAACAGACAGGAGTGACCCCATGACGATCGCTGTCGGAGATCCGTTGCCCGATGCCGTGCTGACGATGATGGACGGCAGCGCGCAGTCGCTGGCGAGCCGAAAGGGCAGGGCGCTGGTGCTCTATTTCTATCCCAAGGACGATACGCCCGGCTGCACCAAACAGGCTCAGGGGTTCAGCGATCTCGCGGGCGATTTCTCGGCGCTCGATGTCGATATCCTGGGCGTCTCGAAGGATACTCCCGCAAAGCACGCGAAGTTCGCGGCCAAGCATGATCTGAACATTGTGCTCGCAACCGACGACGGGTCGGTTCTCGAAACTTTCGGAGCATGGGTCGAGAAATCGCTTTATGGCCGAAAGTACATGGGGATCGACCGGTCGACCTTCCTGTTCGACGCCGATGGAACGCTCGTCCGCGAATGGCGCAAGGTACGGGTGCCGGGTCATGTCGAGGCGGTGTTGGAAGCGGCGCGGTCGCTTCGTTGAGATTGAACGATCGCACGAGGGGATGTCTTCGCCCGGACGGCGAGAATATCGGGTCGATCCACGCGCCCGAATCGGTACCTAAGCAAGATGGTTTCGTTGCCGAAACGCGCGAGGAGTTGTCGGTCAATCGGTAATATCACGGACCTGAAACCGTGCGATCCAACGACTCGCCGCGCGACGAAGCCGCTTTGCCCCGCGAACAATCGCAATCGCTTGTGCTTAACGATCCGGTTCCGCACTAACGTCGGTGTTCCGGAGCGGAGGGGCTGCTGACGGGACATCGCAATTTTCTGCCACCGCCTTGGCAAAGGGGCGGGGCTCCAAATTCGGGTCGCCGGGGATCAATGATCGCAACCGTAAACAGCCTAACGACGACGGGGCTTCAAAAGTTCCGTTCGCTTTTCACCTCCAGGGATTTCATCTTCAACGATGGGCGCGAATTGCGTGAATTCAGCGTCGGTGGCCGTGCCCAGGCATTGATGGCGGGGGTCGCTGCCGTGACCCTGTGCTTCTCGGCCTATGGCGTGACGCAGGCCGCATCGGGTGCCGCGATCGGCACCAGCGACGCGCAGCTCGCCGAGATGGAGCGCGAAGTCGCCGAGATGCAGGCCGATGTCGCCAAGGTGCGCACGGCTGCTGCCGAACACGCCAAATTGCTGGAACAGCGCCAGGCGCTGATCGTCGCCGCGATGGCGGGAGAAGGCGATCCGGCCGATTTCGATCTAGCCGCGCTGACCGCATCGGGCAAGATCGACGCCCAGACTGCCGAAATCCTTGCACCGCTGCGCCGGGCCGAAGCCGGTCAGATGGCGATGGTGGTGAAGGCCAATGCCGCGCTTCAGGCGCGCTATGCCGAGACCGCTCGCGAATTGCGCCGGATGGGGCTTACCCCGAACCGGATCGCATCGCAGGCAGCAATGGGTGGTCCGCTTGAGGAAGTGAACGAAAACAACGCCGCTGACGCATCGGCCGACGCCCAATTCCGTTCGCTGGTGATGAGCTGGAAGCGGCTCGATTCGCTGGAAGAAGCGGCAATCGCGATCCCGTCGATGCAGCCGGTCGCCGAAATGCGCCTGACCAGCAGCTTCGGTGTGCGCAGCGATCCGTTCCGCGGCACCCAGGCGATGCACGCGGGACTCGACATTCCAGGTCCGGTTGGCACCCCCATTTACGCAACCGCAGACGGCATCGTGTCGCGCTCGCAGCGCGCAGGCGCCTATGGCCTGCTGGTCGAAGTCAACCACGGCAAGGGCATTCAGACCCGCTACGCGCATCTGTCGAAGATGCTGGTCGATGCCAACACCCGCGTTCGCCGCGGTCAGTTGATCGGGCTGATGGGTTCGACCGGTCGCTCGACCGGCCCGCACCTTCATTACGAAGTCCGCATCGACGGTCGCGCAGTCAATCCCACCCCCTATATCCAGGCGGGCGACCAGCTCGTGGCAATGCAGGATCGCGCGCTCAAGAGCCGCAATGCCGCCGGCATGGGTGGCCCCGAAAAATAAGTATCGCGAAGGCGTGAACGAACGGCCCGGCAAGCAATCGCTTCGCCGGGCCTTTTCGTGGGGCTCGTTGCCGGAAGAAAGGACAGCATTTCGACAAGCTAAATGCGAACGGGGATAGGTGATACTGACTTGCCCCACCGCCATTGCTCGCACGCTGCCGGTTCCCTATCTGTTGGGGATGACTACCGAAACCCTTCCCCTCGAACTTACGCCCGCCGCCGCTGCACGCGTCGCGGCGATTGCCGAGCGTCAGGCCAAGCCTGCGATCCTGCGCCTGTCGATCGAGGGCGGGGGGTGTTCGGGCTTCCAGTATAAATTCGGCTTGGCCGATAGCGTCGAGGCCGACGATATCCGTGCCGATACCGATGGCGTGTCGCTGGTGGTCGATCCGATCAGCCTCGACCTCGTGCGCGGCGCGCGCGTCGATTATGTCGAATCGCTGGGCGGCGCGGCGTTCAGGGTCGATAATCCCAACGCCGCCGCAGGCTGCGGCTGCGGCTCCAGCTTCGCGGTCTGACGACCCAAGTGAAAATCGTCAGCTACAATGTCAACGGCATCAAGGCGAGGCTGCCGCGGCTGGTCGAGTATCTGACCGAGCAGCAGCCGGACATCGTTTGTCTCCAGGAACTCAAATCCTCCGACGAAACCTTTCCGGAGGCTGACATTCGCGCGGCCGGGTACGGCGCGGTGTGGCATGGGCAGAAGGCGTTCAATGGCGTCGCGATCCTGGCCAAGGGCAGCGATCCAATCGAACGTCAGCGCGGGCTGGCGGGCGAGGATGAGGACGAGCATAGCCGTTATATCGAGGCAGAGGTGGACGGGTTGGTCGTCGCGTCGATCTATCTGCCCAACGGCAATCCGCAGCCGGGGCCGAAATTCGATTATAAATTGCGCTGGATGGAACGGCTGCGTACGCGCGCGGGCGAATTGCTGGCGGAGGAGCGCCCGGTGGCGCTGGCGGGCGATTACAACGTCATCACCAATGACGACGATACGTTCTCGGTGCGGGCGATGCAGGACGACGCGCTGATGCAGCCGCAATCTCGCGAGGCCTATCGCCGCTTGCTGGCGCAGGGCTGGACCGACAGCCTTCGTACCCGGTTTCCGGGCGGAGGCGTCTGGACGTTCTGGGACTATCAGGCGGGCGCATGGCAGCGCGATGCGGGATTCCGGATCGACCATCTGTTGCTATCGCCCGAGGCTGCTGATCGCTTTGTCGATGCAGGCGTCGACAAGGAGTATCGCGGGCGCGAAAAGGCCAGCGACCACGCGCCCACCTGGGTGAGGCTGAGCTAGGGGCGCACTTTGCGTGTTGTTGGTATAATACACGACGAGTTGGCGTTGTTTACACATGTAATCGAAATGTCATCACACTAACCATTTGTAATTAAACGATCTCAGTGTTTCGCATGAGTAATGCACTTCCTGATCTGTGAGGCGCAACCCCTGTTCGCGCTCACCGATGGAGGGAAAGATGCAGTCCAAATTCACCCGCGCCGCGATCGGCAGTCTGACCGGTATCGCATTGTTCGCAACCGCAGCTCCCGCCTTTGCGCGAGATCCCGATCCCAAGGTCGATCGCGCGGCTTCTGCAAAGTCCGCGACGGCGAAAGGCGCGCAGCGCTATTGTGTCGACTCGGACACCACCGGTTCTCGCATCAAACGTCGTTCGTGCATGACCGCGGCCGAATGGTCGCGCCACGGCGTCGATATCGTCAAGGAAGCCGAACGCGCTACCCTCCGCTAAACGGTTGATGAGCAACTGCCGGTCGGGTCCGCCCGTTCCCGACCGGCGATTTTTCGATCGAACGGCGACCGGGGTTGGGCCTCAGCCGATATCGCGCTGATACACCGCATAGACTCGATTTACCTTGGACTGGATCGCATCGGCGATCGCGACCATGCCCTGATTGTCGTCGAGCACCCAGCCAAGCTCGCCGCGCGTGGCACCATATTTGGTGATGGCATCGCGGCGAATATATTCGATCATCATGAAGGCGAGCTGCCCCGCGACACGCGACGATTGCAGCCGTTTGACCACGCCCATCAACGGCACTCGCATCGTCCGCGCCTTGGGTCGGCGGAGCCACATCAGCAGTTTCAGCCAGCCGAATGGGAACAGGCTCCCCTTTAGCGGCTTCAGTGGTTCGTTGAGGTCGGGTAGCGTAATCATGAACGCCACCGGCTCGCCATCGATCTCTGCAATGCGGATCAGGTCTTCGTAAACGATGGGCTTCAGCTTCTTGCCCACATCGTCGATCTCGGGCTGGGTGAGCGGCACGAAGCCCCAATTTTCGCTCCAAGCATCGTTGAGGATTCCGAGAATGATTGCCGCCTCATCGGCAAAGCGCGACTTGTCGACGCGGCGGATGACGATGCTGTCGTTGCGCTCGCCCGACTGGATGATGCGGTTGACAATCTTCGGAAAACCGCCGGTGATGTCGAGATCGTAGGTGCGCAGTTCCTTAACCACGCCATAGCCCAGCGCTTCGATCCAGCCCTGATAATCGGCCTTGTGATGGCCCATCATCACCGTCGGCGAATGGTCGTGCCCCTGCACCAGCAGGCCGGGTTCTTCCCAGATCGACAGGCTGATCGGGCCGATCCCGCAGGTCATGCCCTTGGCGCGCAGCCACGCCTCGGCTGCGGCGATCAGCGCGTTGCCCGCTTCCTGATCCTCGGCCTCGAACATGCCCCAGAAGCCGACACCGGGGCCGAAACCCTGCTCGGCGGGCATGGTGAGCGCCAGCGTGTCGAGATGCGCGGAGATGCGCCCGACCACGCGGCCCTGACGCTCGGCGAGCATCAACTGCGCTTCGGCATGGCTGAACCAGCCGTTCTTGGCCGGGTCGATCTGGCCCGCGACTTCGCTTTTCAGCGGCGCAACCCAGTGCGGGTCGTTTGCATAGAGGCGGTAGGGAAGGGCGATGAACGCCTTTTTATCGGCGGCGCTCGCAACCGGCCGGACGGTGACGCTCACCCTGCGTGCGTCCGGCTCAGGCGGCTTCGCGCTTGCGCGGATGGGTGGTGGCGACGATCCCGCCCGACAGGTTCTTCACTGCCGGATATTTCTCGGCAACCTCGGGCGTATAACCCAGGTTGAACACCGTTTCGCTCTTGTCCGGACGATCGCCCTTGGCACGATCGTAGTAGGTGCCGAACAGGTGATCCCAGAAATAGCTGGTGATCCCGAAATTGCCGTTCTCGTCGTGGAAATGGTGCGCCATGTGGTTCTTCTTCCACGCCGCGAGCAGCTTGTTCTTGGGCTTGTAGGCCAGATGCTGGATGCAGTGGCAGAATTCGTAGAATGCCGTGGTCAGAAGACCCGTGGCGAACGCCGCCATCGCCCCGCCGACGCCACCAATGGCATAGCCGAACGGAATGCTGGCGATGGCGATCGTGGGCAGCGTCGTGTGCAGCGCGCCGAACAACACCTCCAGATGATTGGGATCCTGGTGATGGTCGTAATGAATACGCTTCCAGGTGGAGGCCATGCCCGGCACTTTGAACATCCAGTTGGAGTGCAGGATGTAACGATGGATCAAATACCAGGCGAGCGGATAGATCATCGCCGCGACGGCAACCGACGCCAGCGTTTGCAACAGGGTCGCCGGATAATAGGCGAACACCACCATCGCCACAACCGACAGCGCTAGATAGGCGATGATCGCGGGGTATTGGAAATAGGCGACGACCAATTGCTTGAACGTCATCTTGTCCAGATGGTGCGACCGCTGCCAGAAGCCTGGCTGGTCGTTCGTTGCTGCTTTCATAATCCTGCAACCCTTGACGCTAATCTCTTGCCGGTATCCTAACCGAATTACGTGAACGTCCGCTGTGCAGATGCAATGCGGCGGTTTTGCGACCTTCTTAGCAGGTGGAAAGGGCTATTCCTCGGTCCGGACCAGAACCGCTTCGCCGATCATCGCGAACAGCAAAAACGGTGCCCAGGCGGCGAGGAACGGCGGGTATGCCCCAAGGTTCCCCATCGCCAGCGCGAAGTTGTCGGCCACGAAATAGGCAAAGCCGAGCCCCATTCCAATAACCGCACGCCAGAAAAGCTTGCCCGACCGTGCGACGCCGAACGCCGCGACCGCGCCGAGGAGGGGCATGAGGATGGACGAGAGCGGCCCGGACAGCTTGTGCCACAGCGCGCCTTTCAGCGCCTGGGTGGGGCGTCCGGCGGCTTCCAGATCGTCGATCGCCGCATTCAGCGCGCCGAACGAAAGCCCGTCGGCATTGACGCTGGCGAGCGTGAACTGGTCCGGGCGCACGCCGGGCGCGAACCGCACGCTGCCCAATTCGGTCACCCCGCCGGACTGGACGTCGAACCGGCGTGCGCCTTCCATCCGCCAGCCATCGCCGTCGCGCGCGCCGGTCGATCCGGTGACCACCGAGCGCAGCACGCCGCCGTCGCGCTCATAGATGGTGATGCCGCCCAATTCGGCGGCGTCGCCGCGCCCGCGCAACTGTTTTACCTGGATCAGGTTGTCGCGCTCGCGCACCCAGATATTGGCGCGGTCGCCGCGATCGATGGGTAGCGGCCCGAAATCGACCGCTTCCCATTGTTGGAGCGTGGCGGTCGCGCGCGCAACGATGCGGTCGTTGAAGCCGAAGGAAATCGCCGCGACCGCGAAACTGGCGAGGATCAGTGGCGCAAGGATCTGGTGCGCCGACAGACCGCCCGCCTTCATGGAGATGACTTCGCTGTTCTGGTTGAGCGTCGTCAGCGTGATGATGGTCGCCAGCAGCACCGAAAACGGCAGAAACTGTTCGATGATCTGCGGCGTGCGCAGCGACACGTAACGCCAGACCTCCGCCTGGCCGTTGCCGTCGAACGCAAGAATACGCCCGCTTTCCGCCAGCAGGTCGAGCGTCTGGAGGATCAGGACGAGCCCCGACATGATGGCAAAGGTCCGGATCACGAACATCTTGGCCATGTACCAGGCGATGGTCCGCGACGGGAAGAACTGCATCTGGCTGCTCATGCCGACTTCCTCTTGCGGCCGGGAAGCAGCCTTCCGATCGCCTTGCCCAGCTTGCCGAACACGCGGTCGATCGCGCCGATCGGCTGACCGCCGGGGACAAAGGCGATCTGGTAGAACATCCAGAAGACGAGGCCCGCGAACAGCGCGAACGGTCCCCACAGTGCAAGGATGGGATCGACGCGGCCTAGGGCTGCAACCGATTCGCTATATTCGTTAACCTTGTGGATCGTGACGATCATCACGATCGCAAGGAACACGCCGAGCGCGGAGGTCGATCGCTTGGGTGGCACGCCGAGCGCGAGTGCCAGGAACGGCAACAGGAACATCGTCGCCACCTCGACCACGCGGAAATGGAAATTCGCGGCGCTGGCATCGCGATCTTCCTTGGGGGCTTGCGGGTTCTTGCTGACCTCCATCAATTCGACCAGCGTGCGTTCGAGGTCGCGGCCCCCGCGGGGGCGAAAGTTTTCGAACCGGGGCAGGTCGATCGGCAGGTCATGCGCGGTGAAGGACAGCACGCGCGGCTCGGTGAAGCTGGGCGAATTATGCACCAGATTGCCGTTGGTCAGGCGAAAGATGATGACGTCGGGATCGTCGGTCGCGAGGAATTGGCCGGTTTCTGCGGTCGCGGCGAGATAGCTGCCCTCGCCGGTGTTCACGTGCACGAAAATGCCGGTGAGCGACGCGCCGTCGTCCTCGCTCTCCTCGATCCGCAGCGTCATCGCTTCGCCGAAACTGGTGAATTCGCCGACCTTGATCGATGCGCCAAGCGCGCCCGAGCGGAGTTCGAAGCGCAATTCCTCGTAATTATAGCGCGCGTTCGGCTGGACATAACCGACGATGGCGAGGTTCAGTGCGGCGAGGACGATGGTGTAGTAAAAGGGCACGCGCAGCAGCCGACCATAGCTCATCCCCACGCCGCGCAGGACGTCGAGTTCGGAGGAGGTGGAAAGCTTTCGGAAGGCGAGCAGGATGCCGAGCAGCAGCCCGATCGGGATGCCGAGGCCCAGATATTCGGGCAGCAGATTGGCGAGCATCCGCCACACCACGCCGACGGGTCCGCCTTCGGTCGCGACGAAATCGAACAGCCGCAGCATCCGGTCGAGCACCAGTAGCATCGCCGCGATCAGCAACGTCGAGAACAGCGGCACCGCGATCAGGCGGGCCATGTATCGGTCGATCGACTGCATGGAGGCGGGCCGGGTCCGTTCGCGAATGGGTGGGCGAATGGCCCGGAATGGTCAGGATATAGGCGAGGGCGGGGCGGGCGTCACCCCCTACCCAAATACCGTCATCCCAGCGAAAGCTGGGATATCAGGCCGATTGTCCGTCCCTGCCGCACGATATCTCAGCTTTCGCTGGGATGACGGTATTAGGAGATAACCCCGACTGCCTCACCCGCTGCCTTGAACATGCCCAGCACGGTCCGGATCTGCTCCGGCGTATGTTCCGCGCACAGCGAGCAGCGCAGCAGGAAGGTGCCCGCGGGGGTCGCGGGCGGGCGGGCCATATTGACGTACAGCCCACCGTCGAGGAGCGCCTGCCACATCGCCACAGCTTGCGTCTGATCCTCAAGAATCACCGCGATGATTGCCGATTCGCACGTTTCGGTGCCGAGTTTGAAGCCCATTTTGGTCAGGCCGGCGTGCAGCGTCCGCGCGCTTTCCCACAGGCGGGCGCGCTTGTCGTGCGCGGTCATCAGCTTGCGGATCGAGGTAGCAGCAGTTGCGACCACCGAGGGCGGAAGCGAGGCGGTGAAGATATAGGGACGGCAGGCCAGCCGGATCGCCTCGAACTTGGGGTGGTTCGAAATGCAGAAGCCGCCGACGGTGCCGACCGATTTGGAAAAGGTGCCGACGACGAAATCGACGTCCGCTTCCAGCCCCAGTTCCTCGTACACGCCGCGCCCGTTGGGGCCGTAAAAGCCCATCGAGTGCGCCTCGTCGCTCAGCACCATCGCGCCGTGCTTTTTGGCAACCGCGACCATTTCGGTGAGCGGCGCGATGTCGCCGAGCATCGAATAGACGCCCTCCAGCACCACCAATTTGCCGACGCCTTCGGGCAGGCGACCCAGCCTTTTGTCTAGGTCGTTCACGTCATTGTGGCGGAAGCGGACGATTTCCGCGTCGCCCTGTTTGCAGCCATCATAGATCGAGGCGTGGCTGTCGGCGTCGAGGATGACGTAATCGCCCTTGCCCGCCAGCGTCGAGATCATGCCGAGATTGGCCATATAGCCGGTCGAAAATACGATCGCGCCCGATACGCCGTAGAATTCACGCAGCGCGTCTTCGACATCCATATGGTCGCGGAAGGTGCCGTTGAGCATCCGGCTACCGTTGGTGCCCGATCCGAATTGGTCGAGCGCGTCCTTGCCCGCCTGAATGACGTCGGGGTCGAAGGTCATGCCCATATAATTATAGGTGCCGAGCAGGATCGTATCCTTGCCCTTGATGACGGCCTCGGTCGGCGATTTCACTTCGTCCATCACGATCGCGAACGGGTCGGTGACGCCGGTGTCGATCAACGCCTGACGCTCGGCGATCAGGGCGTCGAATTTGGACATCAGGTCGCGGTCGGCGGCGGCGGGCGGCGCACCGGCGGGAAGGGCGTGCGAGGTGGCGGCGGCTTCGGTCATGGGGTTTTCCAATCCAGCCCCGTTTATCCTGAGTAGCCTCTGAGCGAAGCCGAAGGGGCGTATCGAAGGATGCTTCAATACAGCGCTTCGGCTGCGCTCAGCCCCTGCTCAGCACAAACGGAGTGCGTGGGTTATTTCTTAAGCTTCTCGACCGCATCGACCAACTGGCCGACGGTCTCGATTTCTGCCTGCATGTTCATGGTGATGAGGATGTCGAATTCGTCCTCAACCGCGGCCACGAAATCCATCACCGTCAGGCTGTCCCATTCGAGGTCGCCGGCGAAGGTGGTCGCCTCGGTCAGCGCGACGCCCTTTTTGTTGAAGGGTTCGATCTGTGCCTTGACGGTGTCGAAGGTGGCGGCGCGGTCGCTCATCGATGGCTCTCTCAAAGTCGAAACAGGGTTAGGGGCGCTTCTATAGCAGCCCCTGCGCGCGATACCATGCCGCGGTGTCGGCCAGGCCTTCCGGCGTGGCGATCTGCGGTTGCCACAGTTGGGTTGGCGGTTTTGCGTCTGCGCGTGCGGTCCAATCGGGGTGGCAAAAATAATCGACGCGGTCGCGGGTCAGCTTGGCCTTGTCGCCGCGCGCGAGCTTGTCGCCAGCGGCTGCCGCACGCATCAGCCAGCGGGGGGCGGCAAAGGGACGGACGCGCTTGCCGACTGCCGCACCGATCGCGTGGGCGAATTCGACGTGCGTCCACGCGCCGGGATGGCCGTCATCGGGTTCGTAGATATGCTTACCGGGATCGGTCGCCGCGAGTGCCAGCAGCAATCGCGAAAGGTCGGCAACGTGGATTGCGGACATGCGACCGGCAGGGGGGAGGAGCGCCAGTCCCTTGCTGGCCAGCCGGAACAGATCGAACATCTCCATATCGCCGGGGCCATAGACGGCGGGCGGGCGGACGATCGTCCAGTCGAGGTCGGAGGATTGCAGCAATGCGTCAGCCTCTGCCTTCGACCAGCCATAGGCCGACAGGCCGGGCTCGCGCGCGGCAAGGCTCGACACCTGAACGAAGCGGCGGGCGTTCGCGCGGGTCGCGGCGCCGATCATGGCGCGCGTTCCGTCGATATTACCGCTCGCGAAGCCTTTGCGGGTGGGCGCATTCACCACGCCTGCGACATGGATGACTGCGTCGGCGGCAGTGACGAGACGATCGAGCGCACCCGGCGTGTCGAGCGCGCCCTCGATCCAGGTCACGCCTTGGCGAGGGGGCTGGGGGCGGCGGGTGAGGGCGCGGACGTCATGCCCTCCCGCCAGCGCGAGATCGATCAGGGTCGATCCAACGAACCCGGTGCCACCCGTAATCGCAAGAACGCTCAAAGCACCGCCATATGACTGCGGTGGACCAGTGCCGAACGAGGCGCGTAGCCCAGGATGTGGAGAATATCCTCGCTCCTGCGCCCGATGATCTTGCAGGCGTCGTCGTAATCATATTCGCAAAGCCCGCGCGCGATGCGTCGTCCGCTCGAATCGCGGATGACGACCAGGTCGCCGCGGTGGAATTCGCCTTCGATCCGCAGCGCGCCCGCGGGGAGCAGGCTCGATCCGCGCCGCAGCGCTTCTACCGCGCCAGCATCGACGATGATCGTACCGCCTTCGCTGATGCCGCCGGCCAACCACGCCTTGCGCGCCGCCGCAGTACCATCACCGACGAACACCGTGCCGTGCGCGGTTTCGGTGAAGCGGCGCAGCGCATGGGGGATTCGACCGGAGATGATCGCCATGTGCATGCCCGACCCGGTCGCGATCCGCGCCGCCTCGATCTTCGACACCATGCCGCCCGATCCCATGCCCGATGCGGAGCCGGTATCGGCCATCGCCTCGATTTCCGCACTGATCGTGGGGACGACGGGAATCATCTTCGCGTCCGGATTACGCATTGGATTGCTGTCGTACAGCCCGTCGATGTCGGAGAGCAGGATCACGCCCTGCGCGTTCGCCGCCTGGCCGACGCGCGCGGCCAGTCGGTCATTGTCGCCAAACCGAATGCGTTCGGTCGCGACCGTGTCGTTTTCGTTGACGATCGGCACCACGCCTAGCGTCAACAGCCGCCCCAACGTGGCGGATGCGTTGAGATAGCGGCGGCGATCCTCAAGGTCGCCCAGCGTGACCAATACCTGCGCGGCGTTCAGCCCGCGGCTGGACAAAAGTTCGGCCCACACCTGCGCCAGCGCAATCTGGCCCGTCGCCGCCGATGCCTGAGCATCCTCCAGACTGTTGCGTCCCCCGCCGGGCAATCCCAGCCGACGCGCGCCCAGCGCGATCGCGCCCGAGGATACCAGGGCGATTTCCTGGCCTGCGCTGGTCCGTTCGACCAGATCGCTGGCAAAGGTTTCCAGCCACGCGCGTTTGACGCGACCTTCATCGTCGACAAGCAGCGCCGACCCAACCTTGAGGATCAGCCGCGGGCAGTTGGCGGGGGAGAAACGGTCGGCTTCACTCATAGGGGCGACCACTCCTTTGCCGGTTGGTCATCGTCACTTTCGCCGGTGTCGGGGGCACTGCCCGGTTCGGGGCCGATCACCTCGATCAGCCGGTCGAGTACCGCACCGACGCCGACGCCGGCCGCGCCCGACATGGGGAGCACCTGCGCGCCGCCGCTCGCCTCGACCAGTTCGGCGACCAGCGCTTCGGTCAATTCCTCGTCGAGCAGATCGGACTTGTTGAGCGCGATGACTTCGGGCTTTTCGGTCAGATCCGCACCGTATGCCTCAAGCTCATTGCGCACGATGCGATATGCCTCTGCCGGGTTTTCGCCATGCGCATCGACCAGATGGAGCAGCACGCGGCAACGTTCGACATGGCCCAGAAACCGATCGCCGATACCGACGCCTTCGGCCGCACCCTCGACCAGACCTGGAATGTCGGCGACGACGAATTCGCGCGATTTATGACTAACCACGCCCAATTGCGGCCGCGTGGTGGTGAAAGCGTAGGCGCCGACCTTTGCATTTGCATTGGTCACCGCGTTGATGAAGGTCGATTTGCCGGCATTGGGCAGTCCGAGCAGCCCGCAATCGGCGAGCAGTTTCAGCCGCAGCCACACCCACGCTTCGTCGCCCGGCCAGCCCGTGCCGTGCTGGCGCGGCGCGCGGTTGGTCGATGTCTTGTAGCTGAGGTTGCCGCGCCCGCCGTCGCCGCCGCGCAGGAACACGACCTGCTCGCCTTCCTTGGTCAGGTCGAGCAATAGCGTGCGATCTTCGTCATCGGCCAGGATCTGGGTGCCGACCGGGACTTTGACGATCAGGTCGCGTCCGCCCGCGCCGGTGCGGTTGGACCCCGATCCGCCCTTGCCGCGCGGTGCCCGGAAATGCTGGGTATAGCGGAAATCGATCAGCGTGTTCAGACCGTGAACCGCCTCGAAAATAATATCGCCGCCCTTGCCGCCATTGCCGCCGTCGGGGCCGCCATATTCGATATATTTCTCGCGCC
The DNA here is from genome assembly GCF_902506605.1 of Sphingomonas sp. AX6. Lineage (GTDB taxonomy): Bacteria > Pseudomonadota > Alphaproteobacteria > Sphingomonadales > Sphingomonadaceae > Sphingomonas. The sequence goes on along the minus strand of NZ_LR733979.1, from coordinate 1,535,542 downwards.
GAAAGCTGACCGCGCCGGTCCCGCCCATCCCCGAGCGGACGAAGATTTTTGCCTGATCCAGAAAATGCATGAGCGCCGTGTAGCGAAATCGGCGGATTTCGCCAGTGGGAAGGGGGAAGTTAGCCCTGATCCCCCCTAACCCGTTGGTGTCGAGTAGGGTTCGAGCCCTTCGACTGCCGGCCAAGGCAGACGCTCAGGATAAACTTCGAGCTTTGGCTCGAAGTCGAGAAGCCGTATCGAGACAGCGTCTGTGGAGAACATCCCTCGATACGCCTTATCGACAAGCTCGAAGGCTACTCGGTACGAACGGCTGGAGTCCGCCTAGCTTCGAACCCCCTCAACCCGGTGCGACGCCATCAACCACTGCGCTGCCAGTTCGCGCGCTCGCTCTCTGGGCAAACCCAGCGCGCGGGCCATCGGTGCGCCGAGCAGCGCGTCCCCCAGCGCGAGCAGCACCAGTTGCAGCGTCTCGTCATGGATCGGCATCTTGCCCGGCTGGTGTGCGTCCTCTCCCAGCTCATCCACCAGCCGGTGGATCGCCTCGAGGATCGGGTCGAGCGCATCCTCGTTGCCCGACAGGATCATCCAGCTCGCCAACGCGCCCGCGCCCTGCTTATCGAATGCGTCGAAGGTCAGCTCGACCACTTCGCGCGGATCATGGTCGCCGGTCCGCGCGCGCAGCACCGCGGCGCCGATCGTGCCGGTGATGTTGTCGGCCATCGCCGCGATCAGCGCCTTTTGCAGCCCGGCCGCCGATCCGAAATGATGGAGCAGATTGGCGTGGGTGCGCCCGATCCGCGACGCGACCGCCTTCAGCGTCACCGCCTGCGGCCCCATTTCGATCAGCAATGTGCGCGCGGCATCCAGCGCGGCGATGCGTGATTCTTCGGGGCTGAGCCGTTTTCTTATTGTTGACATTCGTGTAAGTAACACCAATTGACAGGACTGTCAGCGCGGGCTGAACGCGCTTGTTTGGAGCAAAATGATGGACATGGCAAAGGCTGTCGCCACTCCCACGCCCAAGGATCTGGAAATCACGCCGCGCGACCGCCGGTTCGGTCGCGGGGAGGCGCGCTACGGGCGCTGGTGGCTGAACAATGATCCGATCGCGACCGCCGTTTACAACGCGTTGTCGGTCACCTTTCCCAAGGGCGAAGGCTTCTTCATCGATAGCGTCCGCAAGTTTCGTGACGGCGCGCCGCCCAAGCTCGCTGCCGAAATCGCTGCCTTCACCAAACAGGAAGTGATGCACACCCGCGAGCATGTCGCGTTCAACCGCCACGTCACCGATCAGGGGTACGACATCAGTCGGTTGGACAAGGAAGTCGATCGTGTGCTCGATCTGGCCAAGGGGCGTCCGGCGATCGCCAGCCTGGCGGCGACGATGGCGCTCGAACATTTCACCGCGATCCTGGCGCACGAACTGCTCTCCGATCCACGCCATCTGGCGGGGGCGGACGCCGACGCAGGCGATATGTGACGCTGGCATGCGCTGGAGGAAGTCGAGCACAAAGGCGTCGCCTATGACACCTGGCTCCACGCGACGCGCGACTGGTCGCGGCTCAAACGCTGGCGGATCAAGGCGCTGGTGATGCTGATCGTCACCGGCCGCTTCTTCAACGGACGACGAAAGGGCGTGCTCGACCTACTGCGCCAGGACGGCCTTACCGGCCCGCGCATATGGGGGCGGCTCGCGTGGTACGTGCTCGCCAAGCCCGGCATGATGCGCAAGATTTTGGGCGCATGGATCGCGTTCTTCCTGCCCGGCTTCCATCCTTGGAACGAGGATGATCGTGCGTTGATCGGCAAGGCGGATAGCGAATTCGCGGATGCGCGGATGGCTCTGTCCGCCTGACTGCCACGCCTCTGAGCCTGCCTATTTAGTAAAGAGCTCTTGACACCTCGCGAGTCGAGGTGACAAGAGCTCTTTACACTTTAAGAGGGAGCGGAGGGTGACATGCAAATCGATTGGCTATTTGGTTGGGGTGACGGCGTGAAAAACCGCCTGCGCGATTTGCGCGCCGAACACGGGTTTAGCCAGGGCGCGCTTGCGATGGCGCTGGGCGTGTCGCGCCAGACCATAAACGCGGTAGAAACCGACAAATACGATCCCAGCCTGCCGCTGGCGCTGCGCATGGCAAAGCTGTTCGGGGTGCCCGTCGATCATATCTTCCTAGATGATTGGACACCGGGGGAGACGGCAAATGGTTGATCGCATCATGTGGGCGAAGAAAGGCGGCGGCATTGCATTGTGCGGTGTCTTCGGTGCGATAGGTGGCTACCTGTTTGGGCAGGTCATTCCGAAGGGCTCGTTGGATTGGATGCAGGGCGCTGACGTTGCGGCGCTGCTGATTGCGGCAATGATGATCGCGACGGCAGGAGTGGTGTTCTGGTTCACGCTGGACGAGGCGCGGTTCAAGAAGCGCGTCGAAGGGCGCGACGATCCTGAAGTGGTCGATCCGGCGGCAATCCACAGCACACGCCTGCAGGCACTGGTGCTTATCGCGTCGGGAGTATTCCTGGCATTACCGGTCGCGTCGGCGGGTTTGGGACTGGCCGGAGCCGGACGGACATCCGCGCTGCTTGTGGCGCTTGCTTTGCTGCTATTGCTGATATGGGAAACGCGGCTCAATTTTCGCATCTGGCGAGAGAGCGACGAGATGGTCCGGCAGGCGATGCTTGTAACCTGCGCTGTCTGTTTTTTCGGAGTGCAACTCGTCTTTATCTCTTACGCGGCGCTGGTGCGGCTGGAACTGGCACCTGAAATCGGCCTTTGGCCGCTCGCTGTCTCGTTGATGGCAATTTATCTGGCCGTCAGCTTCGTGATTTCGCTGCGGTTCGGCTTTGGCAAACCCTGATCTCGACAGGTAATCGGAGGGGAGCGGCAGTTTTATCGCCGCTCCCCTTTTCAATGCGCTTTATGCTGCCAACCGCAGCTTCATTTGCTCATCGTCTGTGGTGCCGTCGGGGCAGGGGCCATCCGCGCAGTCGCTCAGGTCGATCGCATAGGTTTGGCATGGCACCGTTGCCCCGCGCGCAAGCGAGTGGACACTTTCAATCCGGCCTGTCGCGCGGAAGCCTGCCTTGCGCAGCACTGCGCCCGATGCGGGGTTGTCAGTCATGTGCCCTGCCGTAAGCCGTGCGATCCGCAAACTGTGCCGCGCGGTGTCGATCAGCGCGCGTACCGCCTCGGTCGCATAGCCGAGGCCCCAGGCGTCGGGGGTGATCCAGTAGCCAAGGTCATAGGCGTTGTGGCCGAGCGGCCCTAGCCCCATGCCGCCGACGATCCGCGCCGGCCCGCCGCCTTCAGCGGTGGTGATCAGGAACAGCGGCGTCGTCGCCCCGCGTTCGGCGCGCAGCCAGTCACGAGCGTTGTCGACATGATAGGGCCAGGGAGCGGTGGCGAGGTTTCGCACGACCGCTTCGTGTCCCATCGCCGCCGCCAATGCGGGGGCATCCTCGATCCAGCCGGGGCGCAGGCTCAAACGCTTGGTACGCACGAACATGGGGCACTCCTTCCTCTCTCGCAGCGTCGCCATGCCCGATTTTGATGACGGGATGGCGACGCATGGCCATGGGGAGGGAACAAGAAAAAAGGGAGCCGGGGCGACCCGTCTCCCTTGTCTGGTTGTTCCGGGTGTCATCCCGGAACCGGGTCGTCCTGGTGGACAACCCGGCTGGTTGTCCGATGTTATTCGGCGGCCGCCATAATCGGCGCTACCGACGCAAATTTGCGGCCGAGTTTGCCTTCGCGGAATTCCACGCGGCCATCGGTCAGCGCGAACAGGGTATGATCCTTGCCCATGCCGACATTGGTGCCTGCGTAGAATTTGGTGCCGCGCTGGCGCACGATGATGTTGCCGGCGATGACGACTTCTCCGCCGAACTTCTTCACGCCGAGACGGCGACCCGCGGAATCGCGACCGTTGCGCGAAGAACCGCCTGCCTTTTTATGTGCCATTGTCTAAACTCCTCGGATCAGGTCGGCGCTTACGCGTCGGTCTTCTTGGCTGCGGCCTTTTTGGGCGCTGCCTTGGTTTCGGTTTCGGCAGGAGCCGCGTCGACGTCAGCCTTCTTGGCCGCGGTCTTCGTCTTCTTCTCTTCGCCGCCGATCGCCGTGATCTTCAGGATCGTGTGCTGCTGGCGGTGGCCGTTCTTGCGGCGATAGTTATGCCGACGGCGCTTTTTGAAGATGATGACCTTTTCGGCCTGCGCCTGCGCGATGACTTCCGCCGAGACGATCAGGCCTTCGACCGACTTCAGCTCGCCGCCGTCGCCTGCAAGAAGGACGTCGCTCAGCTTGACCGACGAACCGGCCTCGCCGTCGATCTTCTCGACAACGATCTTGTCTCCTGCGGCAACGCGATACTGCTTGCCGCCCGTGCGCACGATTGCGAACATTGGCTCTGCTCTTTTTTCAATACATGTACCCGCGCAAGGCCGGGGCCGCGCGGGAAGGAAGGGTGCGGCTATGCGATGCGTCCGATTCTGTCAACCTTATGGGTGCGACAAAATCGGTGTTCGCGGTCGAATCAGTGGCGGTGCTCGCGCTTGAGCAGATAGCGACCGTCGTCGGTGGTATCGAACAGCCCGCGAATGGCGGGATGATCGACCGGCTCGTCGCTGTCGTCGGTCACCAAATTCTGCTGGCTGACATAGGCGACATAGGATGATTCGGCGTTTTCGGCGAGCAGATGGTAGAAGGGCTGGTCCTTGCGCGGGCGGACATCCTCCGGAATCGCATCGTACCATTCGTCGGTATTGGCGAAAACGGGGTCGATATCGAACACCACACCGCGGAAATCAAACAACCGATGGCGCAGCACGTCGCCGACGTTGAAGCGCGCGTGCGCGATCGGCGGCACCGGCACATCGGCGTCGAGAGGCAGCGTGTTGGCAGAAAAACGGTGCGACATGACGACAATCTAATGTCAATTGCGCAGCGCACAAGCGGGGTTCAGCAGGTTGCTGTGGATAGTCGCAAGCACAGGGCGTTCCACCCCTTGCAAGCCGCGACGTTGTCGATTAGACGCCCGCCTTCATCGACCGGCACGGCCCAGCCCGCGCCTATATGACCTCGCGGAGAGGTGGCAGAGTGGTCGAATGTACCGCACTCGAAATGCGGCGTGGGTGCAAGCTCACCGTGGGTTCGAATCCCACCCTCTCCGCCACTTCCTTTTGCGTTTCACGGTCCCCTTTTTCGCAATGCGCCTGGCGCGCGCTAGCGGCGGTCGGCAGCCTGGCCCGACGATTCGCGGACCACCAGTTCGAACGGTAGGACGTGGTCGATCGATCGGTCGCGGGGGTCGTCGCGTCCCAGCCGGGTCAGCAGCATTTCGACCGCGATCCGTGCCATCTCGGCGATCGGCTGACGGATGGTGGTCAATTCGGGCCAGACGTTGGTGGCGATAGCGGTATCGTCGAAGCCGACGATGCTCAGGTCGTCGGGGACGTGCAGACCGCGACGATGCGCGACGCCCACCGCAGCGGCAGCCATATCGTCGTTGGTGGCGAAGATCGCGGTCGGCAGGCGCGGCGCCGACAGGATTTGTTCGGCCGCTTCGATACCCGAGCGATAAGTGAAATAGCCTTGTTCGATCGACGATGCGCCGGGCTCGATACCCGCCTCCGCGAGTGCCGCGAAGAAGCCGCGCTCGCGTTCGGCACTGGCAAAATGGTCGGGATGGCCGCGAATGACCGCAATGTCGCGGTGGCCCAGGTCGACCAGATGGCGGGCCATTGCCTGCGCCGCGCCGAAATCGTCCATCCGTACGTTCAGCGTGCCGGGGACATGTTGGCCCATCGCGATCGCGACCCAGGGGATGCCCGCTTCATCGAGCACGTCGCGCACCGCGACCGATTCGGACAAAGGCGGCGGCAGCACTACGCCGCGCACGTCGACGCTGACGAACAGGCGCGTCGCCTCTGCCTGTTCCGCATCGCTTTCGCCGTCGCACGGCTCGAGCAGCAAATGGCTGCCGGCGCGGCGTGCGCCGGTCAGAGCACCGATCAGGAACTGGCTGAGATAGGCGGCCGACGGGTTGGAATGAAGCAGGCCGATCTGCGTCGCTTCGCCCACCGCCAGCGCGCGCGCCGCCGAATTAGGGCGATAGCTGAGCTTTTCGATCGCCTCCAACACGGTTTGGCGCGTTTCCTCGCGCACATTGGGACCGCGATTGACGACGCGCGAGACCGTCATCGCCGACACGCCGGCTTCGCGCGCCACATCCTGTACGGTGGCACTGCCCTGACCGCGCCTGGTTGATCGGCTCATCATTTTCTCCTGCGACGGCGGGATATGATCGTGTGCGGCGATTGGCAATCGTCGATCCCCCCCTCGCGCTTGTCCGACAACATGCCTAAATGGCTCGCGTGAACGCTCCGCTCTATAATGCCCGCATCCTGCGTCTGGCCGCATCGATCCCGCATCATGCGCGATTGGCAGAGCCGATGGCCAGCGTCGAGAAACGATCCCCAGTGTGCGGCAGTCGGGTCACGGTCGATGTCGTGACCGACGATGCCGGACGGGTCGCGGAACTGGGGCTGGAGGTGCGCGCCTGCGCCTTGGGTCAGGCGGCGTCGGCGTTGATGGCCGACCACGCGATCGGCAAATCACCCGCCGAACTCGCCGCCGTGCGCGATGCGCTGGCGGGCTGGCTGGCGGGCGGCGACGTTCCGCCCGACTGGCCGGGCCTCGACATTTTCGATCCCGCGCGCCCGCATAGCGCGCGTCATGCCTCGATCCGGCTGGCGTTCGAGGCGGCGGCGGAAGCGGCAGAGATTTCCATGCGCGAAAGAACCGACTGATGGACGATCATGGCGCGGCGCATTCGATCCTGACCGATTTCGCGCCGATGTTTGGGGCGGCGTTGTTCTTCGTCCTGTTGTTCCGCAAGTTCGGGCTGGGCGCGACGCTCGGGTTCCTCGTTGCGGGCGTGATGGTCGGGCCGAGCGTGCTGGGGTTGGTCGGCGATGCCGCGACCAAGCTGGCGATTGCCGAACTGGGCATCGTGCTGCTGCTGTTCGTGGTCGGACTGGAATTGAGCCCGGCGCGATTGTGGCGGATGAAGCGTGACATTTTCGGCTTCGGCCTGTTGCAGGTGGTGTTGTGCGGGATCGCGATAATCCTGCTGGTACAATTCAGCACCAGTTTCTCGATCGCCGCGGCTATCGCGCTTGGCCTGCCGCTGGCGCTGTCGTCGACGGCTCAGGTGTTGCCGATGTTGCAATCGGCGGGGCGGCTGGCGACGCCATCGGGCGAGCGGGCGTTTTCGACGCTGTTGTTTCAGGATATTTCGATCGTTCCGCTGATCACCATCATCGCGGCGCTGTCACGCAATCCGACGGACGCGAACGGCCCGCCGGGCTGGCTGCTTGTCCTCTACACCCTGTTGGCGGTCGCCGGTCTGGTGCTGGCCGGGCGTTACCTGCTCCGCCCCCTGTTTCGGTTGATCGGTAATCTGGGCGAGCGCGAGATGTTCGTGTTCGCTGGACTGTTCACCGTCATCGCCAGCGCCGCTTTGATGCAGGCGCTAGGGCTGTCCACCGCGCTCGGCGCGTTCGTGGCGGGCGTGATGCTGGCCGACAGTCCGTATCGCCACCAGTTGGAAGCCGATATCGATCCGTTCCGCACCATCCTGCTGGGGCTGTTTTTCCTGGCGGTGGGCATGATGCTCGATCTGGGTGCGATCGCCGAGCGGCCGATTTTCGTCGTCGGCATGGCCATGGCGCTGGTCGCGACCAAGACGGCGGTGATCACGATGCTCGCCAAGCTGTTCGGCATGGCGTGGAAACCGGCGCTGGCGATGGGATTGTTGCTGAGTCAGGGCGGGGAATTCGCGTTCGTTCTGTTCGCCCAGGCGCAAAGCGCGTTGCTGATCGAGCCCGAGGCGGCGAGCATCTTTGGCGCGATCGTCACGCTGTCGATGGCGACCACGCCGTTCCTGATGATGTTCGCGAGCCGGTTCAGGACCGAAGCCGTCCGTACGCCGACGGGTCTGGAAGCGCCGAAGCATGACGGTGCGACGGCGATCGTCGTCGGCTATGGTCGGTTCGGGCAATCGGCGGCGCAGATGCTGATCGGACAGGGCCTGTCGGTGACGCTGATCGATCGCAACCCGGAGACGATCGAGATCGCAGGCGATTTCGGGATGAAGGTCTATTATGGCGACGGCACCCGTCTGGACCTGTTGCGGCTGGCAGGGGCGGCGGACGCGCAGCTGATCCTGTTCTGCCTCGACGGCAAGCAGTTCACCGTCGAGGCGTTGGGTCATGTCCGCGAGGCGTTTCCGCATGCCGGGATTTTCCTGCGCGTGTTCGATCGCCGTGCGGTGGTCGAACTGGGCTCGGCGCCGGTCGACGGCATGGTCCGCGAAGTGCTCGAATCGGGCATCGACATGGCGCGCTTGGCACTACGTCATGTCGGCGTCGACGACGGCGAGATCGAGCGCACCGAGCTGGAATATCGAACCATGGACACGCGCCGGCTGGCGCGCCAGGTCGAGGCGCAGGACATCTATGCCGGGCGCGACGATATGTTCAGCCAGACCCGGCAGAAGCGACTGCGTAAGGCGGCAGCGAAAGAAGCGGGCGTATGAACTGGGTGATCGGACTGGCGGGCGTGTCAGGCGCCATGGCGGTCGCGGCGGGCGCATTCGGCGCGCACGGCGCGAGCGGCAAGGCTGTGGAATGGTTGCAGACGGGCGGCACCTATCAACTGATCCATGCGGCCGCGGCGGTGGCGGTTATTGCGATGCTGCGCGAGGCGGGCAGGGCACCGGCACTGACGATGCTGGTCGGCGCGCTGATCTTTGCAGGGACGCTCTATGCGATGGCGCTGGGGGCACCGCGCTGGTTCGGGGCGATCACGCCGATCGGCGGGGCGGCGATGATCGCGGGCTGGTTATGGGTGGCCTGGTTGGGGATGCGAAGCTGATCCGGTTTTCGTTCGACGGCACCTGTCGGAGCAATAGACGACCTGTTCCCAGTCGCGTTCCCACTTCTTTCGCCAACTGAACGGGCGCGCGCAGGCCGGGCAAATCTTCGACGGCAAATCGCGCTTGGCGACGCCGTTCGGCATCAGGCGTTTGCGCTGTCGAGGAACGCGGCCACCGCAGTCAAATCCACCGACTTGTCGAGATAGGTCTGGCCTATGCCGCGCGCGAGCAGGAAGGGCAGGGTGCCGCTCGCCATCTTCTTGTCGTGCATCATGTGGCCGACCAGCGTCTCTCCGTTGGCGTCGATGCCGCAGTCGGACAGGCGGGCGGGCAGGCCGATACCGCGCAGATGGGCTGCGACCCGCGCGGCGTCTTCGTGCGAACAAAGACCTCGCTCGGCCGAATAAGCATAGGCCAGCGCCATGCCCGCCGCGACGCCCTCGCCATGGAACAGGCGGTCGGAGAAGCCGGTTTCGGCCTCAAGCGCATGGCCGAAGGTATGGCCGAGGTTGAGCAGTGCGCGACGTCCGCTGGTTTCGGTTTCGTCCTCTACCACGATGCGTGCCTTTGCGGCGACCGAATGGCCGATGGCGTGCGCGCGGGCGTCGTGTTCTCCGGCGATCAGCTTCGCGCCGTTCGCTTCGCACCATGCAAAGAAATCTGGGTCGTCGATCAGGCCGTATTTGACGACCTCGGCATAACCCGCGCGCACTTGCCTAGCGGGCAGAGTGTCGAGCGTGTCGGGGTCGATCAGCACCAAAGCCGGTTGATGGAACGCGCCGATCAAATTTTTGCCCGCGCGCGTGTTGATCGCCGTCTTGCCGCCCACCGACGAATCGACTTGGGCGAGCAACGTCGTCGGGATTTGCACGAACTTGCAGCCACGTTTCAGGATTGCGGTGGCAAAGCCGACCAGGTCGCCGATCACGCCGCCGCCCAGCGCAATCACATGGTCCGATCGTTCGATGCCGAGGTCGAGCAGCCGGTCGGTCAGGCTTTCGAGCACGGACCAGCTTTTGGTCGCCTCTCCCGGTGCCAGCACGATCGCTTCGTTATCCACGCCCGCTGTACTGAGCGATGCCTGCAATGTGGCGAGATGCCGAGAGAGATTGGCATCGGTGACGATTGCCATCCGACGTCCACGCGCCAGGGTTGCGAGTATTTCACCCGCACGGCCCAGCAGCCCGCTTTCGATCCGCACGTCATAGCTGCGGTCGCCAAGGGCAACGGGGATGACGGTCACAGCCCCAATTCCTGGACGATTGCGTTCACCGTCGCATCATGCGGCGCGTCCTGACTGACCACGCGGATCGGGGCTAGCGCATAGATGGGGTTCCGCACCGCAGACAATTCGGTCAGCACTTCGATCGGTTTGCGGCCGCGCAGCAGGGGCCGCGTGTCGCGACGCTGGACGCGTTCGGCAAGCACATGCGGTTCCGCGTCGAGCCAGATCGCGATCGATTGCTCCAAAATCAGCGCGCGGGTGTCGTCGTTCATGAACGCGCCACCGCCGGTCGCCACCACCTTGGGCTCTCCGTCGATCAGGCGCGCAATCACCCGGCGTTCTCCGTCGCGGAAATAGGGTTCGCCGAATTTGTCGAAGATTTCGGTGACGGTCATCCCCGCCGCCAACTCTATCTCGTGATCGGCATCGACGAAGGGCAGCCGCATTTTCTGCGCCAGCCTGCGCCCGACGGTCGATTTGCCCGCGCCCATCAGCCCGACGAGCACGATCGGCTCGCCGTTCCACCGCGCTTTTCGCGCATTCGGAGTGTCATGGGTTTGCAGCATCGTCGCAGGCGCTATACATGCGCAAATCGCGTCCGGCAAAAGGCGCGGACCCAAGAAAACTCTGGCCCCGGACAACAGATGAACCGTTCGCTTATCATCCTGCTCGTCGTAATCGTCGCAATCGTCGGTGGCCTGTTCTGGCTGGCGGGAAGCGATTCGGAAAAGGAACCGGTCCGCGTCGAAAAGGCCGTGTCGCTTGAAAATCTCACCAACTAAGGTCGCGATCCCGGTTCTGGCGATCGCATTGCTGGCCAGCGGTCTTCCCGCGACGGGCCAGGAATCGCTGTTGCCCGAAGGGTTCGGCGATCCCGCGCCTGCGCCCGCCCCGACGCCAGTGCCTGCTGCGACCCCGCGCCCCGGTGCGGTGCCGACTGCGGCCCCGTCGCCGATCATCCAGCCCTTGCCGGGCGTTGGACCCAGCCCGACCCCGACGCCGACCGCATCGCCCACGCCGCTCGATCCGTCCGAATTGCTGCGCTACGAATTGCCCGAATCGGCCAAGCGGTCGCTGTTGATCGTCGGCGTGCCCACTCGCGGCAGCGCGGTGGTGGATGCGAGCGGGTGGGGCGATGCCGATGGGCGCTTCCTGCAAACGTTGATGCGGCGGCTGGATGCGCCGGTCGCATCGCGCTGGCTGCATATCGGGTTGCGTCGCGTGCTGCTGGCGCAGACCGATACGCCGACAAGCGTCAACGGCGCGGACTTTGCTGCCGAGCGCGCGTGGCTGCTGATCCGCATGGGCGAATCGACCGCCGCGCGTAGCGTCACGCAGGCCGTGGACGTCGAGAATTATACTCCGAAACTCTATCAGATCGCGATGCAGACGCAGTTGGCAACCGGCGATGCGGGTGGCTTGTGCCCCTTGGTAGGCACCGCGCGTGAAGTATCGAACGAGCGCGGCTGGGTGATGGCGCAGGCGATGTGCGCCGGGCTGGGCGGCAATCCGGACGAAGCCGGACGGCTGGCCGATGCGGCGCGCAGGCAACGCGTGGCGACCGGCATCGATTATGTGCTCGCCGAAAAAGTCGTTGGATCGGGCGCGGGCGGGCGGCGCGCGGTGACCGTCGAATGGGACGGCGTGACGCAATTGACGGCGTGGCGATACGGGCTGGCGATGGCGACCGCGAGCGAAATCCCCGAAGACATGATGCGGACGGTCGGCGGGCATGTCGGGCATTGGAGCGCGCTTTCGCCGGTGATCGCCCCCGAAAGTCGCGTCGTCTTCGCTGAACCCGCGGCGCGCGCGGGCGTGCTGTCAAACGCGGCGTTGATCGACCTCTACGCCGCGATCGACGAAAGCGGGGAGGGGACCAGCGGCATCCGCACCGTCGCGCGCGACCTGCGAACCGCTTATGTCGCGCAGAACGCCGCCGATCGAATCGCGGCGATGCGGACCTTGTGGGACGAACCCGGCCTGCCCGGCGACAACTGGTCGCGCATGATCCTTACCGCGAGGGCGGCGTCGCAATTGCCGCCGAGCGCGGAACTGGTGGGTGATGCCGACCGGTTGATCGCGTCGATGCTGACCGCAGGGCTCGACCGTGCGGCGATGCGATGGCGCGGGACCGCGGCTCAAGGGTCGCTGGGACAGGCGCTGCTGGCGCTGGCCGATCCCAACCCGCGCGTGCGGTTCAGTGGCGATCTGGTCGATGCGTATAATGGCACAGGAGCGGCGGGCGACGCACGGCGGACGCAGCTATTCCTCGCGGGGCTCGCAGGGCTTGGGCGGTTGAGCGAAGGCGATATCGAATCGGCGGCGCAAAGCTATGACCTGGCGGTGGGTGCGGAAAATAGCTGGACCCGTGCTATCGCGCAGGCCGCGCAGAATGGCGAACCCGCGACGGTGATGCTGCTGGCGGGAACCGGGATGCAGACGCCCGACTGGCGCGGCGTCCCGCCCGAAACGTTGTTCCACATCGTCAGCGCGCTGCGCGTGGCGGGGCTGGAAGGCTATGCGAGGATGATCGCGGCTGAGGCCCTGTCGCGGTCATGACGGCGGAGCCGCTCGGCAGCGGTTCGGATACCGCGCTGATCGGGCGTTTCCTGGAGATGATGGCGGCGGAATCGGGCGCGGCGCGCAATACGCTGATGGCCTATGCCAGCGATTTGCGGCTCGCGTGCGATGCGGTGCCGGGGGGCATCGCGACTGCCTCTCGCGACGATCTGGCGAAGTTGGCCGACGGCTGGGCCGATCTGGCGCGCGCGACCGTTGCGCGAAAGGCGGCGTCGTTGCGGCGCTTCTATGCCTTTATGCTCGACGACGGATTGCGTGGCGACGACCCGTCCGACGCTCTGCCGCGCCCGGGCACCGCGCGCCGTTTGCCCAAGACGCTGTCGGTCGCCGACGTCGATCGGCTGTTTGCGGCGATCGCTGAGCGTCTGGCCGCGGCCGACGTCGCGCATGCCGATTACCGCCTGTCCGCACTGATCGAATTGCTCTACGGATCGGGCCTGCGCGCGACCGAACTCATGTCGCTGCCGCGCAATGCCATCGTCAGCGACCGGCCGTTCCTGATCCTGAAGGGCAAGGGCGGGCGCGAACGCATGGTGCCCTTGTCCGACCGTGCGCGCGAAGCGGTGGCGCGGTGGCGCGAATTCGTGCCCGCTGGCCAGCCCTGGCTCTTTCCGTCGGGCAAGTCGCATCTGTCGCGCATCCGCTTGTATCAATTGCTGAAGGCCCTCGCCGCCGATGCGGGGATCCCGCCCGACCGGATCAGTCCGCATGTCCTGCGCCATGCGTTCGCCACACACCTGCTGGAGGGCGGCGCGGACCTGCGTGCTCTACAGACCATGCTGGGCCATGCCGACATCGCGACCACCGAAATATACACCCATGTCGACTCGAAACGGTTGGTCGAGTTGGTGAACACCCGCCACCCGCTCGTTGACGCCAAGCGCGTCCGGTCCTAACCGCCAAGCCCATATGGCTAGCTTTCTCGACTTTGAAAAACCGATCGCCGAGCTTCAGGGCCGGATCGACGAACTGCGCGATACCGCCGCCGACGGTGCGCTCGACATCGACGCGGAGGTCGCGAAGATTCAGGTGAAGTCGGACCGGATGCTGCGCGACACCTATGCGCGGCTGACCCCGTGGCAGAAGACGCAGGTGGCGCGCCATCCCGAGCGCCCGCACTTCAACCATTATGTGACCGGGCTGATCGAGGACTTCATGCCGCTGGGCGGCGACCGCGCCTTTGCCGACGATCAGGCGATCATCGGCGGGATGGGAAATTTTCGCGGGCGCAGCGTCATGGTGATCGGCCATGAAAAGGGCGACGACACCGCCAGCCGCCTCAAACATAATTTCGGTATGGGCAAGCCCGAGGGGTATCGAAAGGCGATTCGCCTGGTCGAGCTCGCCGACCGATTCGGTCTGCCGGTGATCACTCTGGTCGATACGTCGGGCGCATTTCCGGGCGTGCAGGCTGAAGAACGCGGCCAGGCGGAAGCGATCGCTCGCTCGACCGAAGCGTGCCTCAATCTAGGCGTGCCGCTGGTCGCATCGATCCTGGGTGAGGGCGGATCGGGCGGCGCGGTCGCGCTGGCGGCCGGCAACCGGGTGCTGATGATGGAGCACGCGGTCTATTCGGTGATCTCACCTGAAGGTTGCGCATCGATCCTGTGGCGCACCGCCGACAGGGCCGCCGATGCGGCGGAGGCGATGAAGGTGACCGCGCAGCATCTGCTGGCGCTGGGGGTGATCGACACGATCGTCCCCGAACCGCTGGGCGGCGCGCACCGCGATCCGAAGCTTGCGATCGAAACGCTAGGCGATGCGATTCAAGCGGCACTTGAGGAATTGGTGGGGCGCGATGCGGCGGATCTGCGCCGCGATCGCCGCGAGAAATTCCTGGCGATGGGACGGGGCTAAGCCACTAAAACGAAAAAAGCCGGCGAAGGGTGCTTCGCCGGCTCTTCGCGCTCGATCGAACGAGGATTAACCCAGTTCGTTCGACACTTCGTTGAACGTGCCCGACAGGTTGTTGCCCAGCGCGCCCATGGCGGTGATGGCTGCAACGGCGATCAGCGCGGCGATCAGGCCGTACTCGATTGCGGTCGCGCCCTTGTTGTTGCGCAAAATGTTACGAATGCTCTTCATGTCCGGTCTCCATCTCTTCCAAAACTTCACTCTACCCGTCTGGTCCGGGTTGGAGCCCGGTCAGCCTCTTGGCTTTACGGGCAGTCGATTGAAAAAGGCTTAAACAGCAATGGTTAGCGTGGTGTTATGACTTAACTCGATGCATTGAGCGTCGATGTCTCGACATAATTCCACATCTCGATGGTGGCATTCGCGACGCCGTTGAGCGAAGCGATCATGGCGAGCACGATCAGGCTGACGATCAGGCCGTATTCGACGGCTGTCGCGGCCTTTCGGTCGATCAACAAAGCGCGTAGCCGTTTGCGCACCGCTTCCCCCTTTTCACTCCAGACTGTCGGATCGGTAACAAGTGTCGGTTAAGGAAACCCTAGGCTCGCCTCAGAAAAGATCGGATCTGATGCTGGTCGTCGCCGCCGCGCTGATCGATGCGGACGGGCGCGTGCTGGTGCAACAACGTCCTTCGGGCAAGCCGATGGCTGGTTTGTGGGAATTCCCCGGCGGCAAGATCGATCCCGGCGAAACGCCGGAAGCCGCATTGCGCCGCGAACTCCACGAAGAACTGGGTATCGCGATCGACACGTCGTGCCTGGCCCCCGCCGTGTTCGCCAGCGAATCGCTGGGCGACCGGCATTTGCTGTTGTTACTTTACGTGCTGCGGAAATGGCCCGGCATACCCGAACCGCGCCATGCCAGCGCGCTCGAATGGCGGCGGCCGGTCGAACTGCACCGGCTGGATATGCCACCCGCAGATCGACCGCTGATCGGGTTGCTGGAAGCGCTGGTCTAGGGGGCCGTGTCGACCATCATTATCGTCACGTCGCCCGGGGCGACCATGGTCATTGCTGCTCCGGCAGCCCTGCCGTGATCGCGGCAAACGCAGCGCCCCCGCGGCGAAGGGGTTTGGCATCCGGATCGGGCGCGTATCCGGTGACATAGATGATGTCGAATCGCTCACGCGTTTTGCCGTCTGCCTCTGCCAGCGCGGCATAGGCGTCGGTCGCGCGGACCAGCACCCCGCGCGACATCGCCCGCCGGGTGCGCAACAAATTGGTCGCGGCCATCCCGCGCAGATCGTCGATCAGGCGCGACAGCCCCGAATAGCGGACCCATAACGTCTCGGTATCGGCAACCGGACGCACGAAACCCGCACGGCTCAGCAGGTCGCCTGCCGAACGAACGTCGATCTGCGGATGCAGCCGCGGAGCGAGCGGTTCGGGCTCGGCGATGCGCAACGCCTGACGCAGCGTCGCCAGCGTTCCGGCCCCGAGAAAGGCGGCGACGAACATGCCGCCTGGGCGCAGCGTTCGGCGGCTCAGGGTCAGCGCGCCGGGCAAGTCATTCACCTGGTCGAGGCTGGCGGCGGAGACGACCAGATCGAACTGCGCATCGCCCACCGCAAGCCGGTCCTCCGCCATCTGCAACCCGCCGTTCATCGCTGCGAATCGCGTACCCGCATCGATCCGCACGATCCGCGCGTTCGGCCACGCGAAATTGCCCCGCCACGCCCCCACATCGAGCACGTCTGCGAACCTGGCTCCGCTATCCTCAAGCCGTTCGACGATGCCGCTCAGCATGTGATCGCGCACGAAATCGGCATCGTCGCGCCTCCGCGCGGCACGATCTCGCGCCCGGATACGGGCATGGCGGTCGAAGATTTCCGATGGGTTCACGCCGCGGCTTGTGCCGTCCTGTTGCGCGCGCGACAAGGGGGCGTGCGACCCGATATTCTTGCGCCGCTCGCCCGGCTTGCCGCGTTCGCCTTGCCGCCGCGCTGTCCGGGATGCGGCACGGTGACCGGGGACGATCACCGGTTTTGCGGCATATGCTGGGACGGATTGCGCTTTCTGGGCGAGCCGTGGTGCGCCGGATGCGCACGCCCGTTCGAAATCGATCGCGGCGACAGCCTGTGTGGCGAATGCCTGGCGCACCCGCCGGTCCATGACGGGGTGCGCGCTGCGGTCGCCTATGGCGACGTGGCGCGCGCGGTGGTGCTGAAGCTCAAATATGGACGGCGGCTGGCCTATGCCGACACGATCGCGCGGTTGATGGAACGGCTGATGCCGCACGATGCGGACCTGCTCGTCCCCGTGCCGCTGCACCGCTGGCGGCTATGGTCGCGCGGCTTCAATCAGGCGCAACTGATTGCGCAAGGGATATCGACGCGTAGCGCCGTTCCGACCACGCACGACCTGCTGGTGCGGATAAAGGGCGGCGGATCGCTGCGTGGGCGCGGGCGAAAAGCGCGCGCCGCGAGCGTCCGGAATGCATTTGTCGTGACGGCGGAAGCGCGGGCGCGATTGGCGGGGCGGCATGTCGTGCTGGTCGACGATGTCCACACCTCCGGCGCGACCGCCAATGCGTGTGCGCGCGCGTTGAAGCGTGGCGGTGCGGCGCGTGTGACAATGCTCTGTTGGGCGCGTGTCCTGCACACAGACGGGCTTGAGATGCCCGAGGTCGATTGACAAAGCCCCCTTCGCATCCCCACGTCGGGAAAATGGCTAAAATCGAAATCTACACCAAGGCGTTCTGCCCCTATTGCACCCGCGCCAAGCGGCTGTTGGATGAAAAGGGCGCAGCGTTCGACGAACACGATATCACCATGGGCGGGCCAAAGCGGCAGGAGATGATCCAGCGCGCGAGCGGCCGCAGCACCGTGCCCCAGATTTTCATCGACGACCGTCATATCGGCGGTTCGGACGATCTGGCCGCGCTGGAACGCGACGGGAGGCTCGACCCGTTGATCGGGTGACCCGCCCATGACCCGAATCGCACTCCTTCAGATGACGAGCGGCATCGATCCCGCCGCCAATGCCGCGACGCTGGTCGAGGCCATCCATGCGGCCAAGGCGGGCAGGGCGGCGATGCTGTTCACGCCCGAAATGTCTGGCTTGCTCGACCGTGATCGCGCACGGGCGGCTGCGCATATCGTCGACGAGCATGACGACCCCGTGCTGGCTGCGGTCCGCGCCGCCGCGCGCGATGCGGGTCTGTGGGTGCATGTGGGATCGCTGGCGGTACGCGGCGCAGGCGAGCGGCTCGCCAATCGCGGCTTCGTGATCGACGATGCGGGCGAGATCGCTGCGCGGTACGACAAGATGCATATGTTCGACGTGTCGCTATCGACCGGAGAGGAGTGGCGCGAGTCGGCGGCCTATTCGCCCGGGTCGCGTAGCGTCGTCGTCGAAACGCCGGTCGGGATGCTGGGGCTGAGCATCTGTTACGACATCCGCTTTCCCGCGCTGTACCAGGCGTTGAGCGCGGCGGGCGCGACCGTGATCGCGGTGCCCGCCGCCTTTACGCGGCCTACCGGCGAAGCGCATTGGGCGACGCTGCTGAGCGCGCGGGCGATCGAGAATGCCGCGTTCGTCGTCGCGGCGGCGCAAAGCGGCGAGCATGACGACGGGCGCAACACCCACGGCCATTCGGTGGCGATCGGCCCGTGGGGCGACATGCTGCTCGATATGGGAACGGACGCAGGGCTCGGCTTCGCGGACATCGACGTCGAAGCGGTTGGCGATATCCGTGCGCGCATCCCCGTAATCGACCACCGTCGCACCATCCCGGCGGCAGAGGTGGTGCGGTGATCGTATTCGATCTGCGGTGTAGTGGCGGCCATATATTCGAGGCGTGGTTCGGGTCGAGTGCAGCCTATGAAAGCCAGCGTGCTGGTGGGTTGCTTGCTTGTCCGATCTGCGGCGATGCCGGCGTGGAAAAGGCGGTGATGGCCCCCAATGTCGCAGCCAAGGGCAATCGGCGGCCCGAGCTGGCCACGTCGCAAAAGCCGGGCGCGGCCGAGCCGACGCCCGAGCTGGTCAAGGCCGTGCTTGCCAAGATCGCCGAAGCGCAGGCCGCGACGTTGGAGAAATCCGAATGGGTCGGGGGCAGCTTTGCAACCCGCGCCCGCGCGATGCACGACGGAGACGAAGCCAGCGCATTGATCCACGGGCAGGCCACCCCCCAGGAAGCGCGCGAATTGGTGGAGGACGGCGTCTCGGTGATGCCGCTGCTGGTCCCATTCGTCCCACCGGAAAAGCGAAACTAGGCTCGACCGGTCGGCCACGTTGCCGGTTCGCGCATGACACCGTAAGGCCGCGCGGATGACGGTATTTCCCGACCATTTGCGCGATCTGGAACAGCTGGGCCGACGCGATCGGTTGCGCACACTTTCGCCGCGCACCGGGCGAGACTTTTCGTCCAACGACTATCTTGGGCTCGGCGGATCGCAAGCGTTACGCTCTGCCGTTCGTGACGCTTTGGAGCGGGGTGTGCCGGTCGGATCCGGCGGATCGCGATTGCTGCGCGGCAACCACGCCGAGCACGAGGCACTTGAGGCCGAGGCAGCGACGTTCTTCGGCGCAGAGGCCAGCCTGTTCTTCTCCACCGGCTATGCAGCGAATGCGGCGTTGTTGGCGACGCTGCCCCAGCGCGGCGATTTGGTCGTGCACGACGCCCTGATCCACGCCAGCGCGCATGAGGGCATGCGGGCTGGCCGCGCCGATTGTGTCGCGGCCGCGCACAACGACGTCGCGGCTTTCGCGGACGCGATCGGCCAATGGCGCACGTCCGGCGGGCGCGGGCGCGTCTGGCTGGTGGTCGAAAGTCTTTACAGCATGGACGGCGACCGCGCGCCGCTGAACGATCTCGCGCAACTTGCCGATGCCGCTAATGCCGTGCTGATCGTCGACGAAGCTCACGCGACCGGGGTATTCGGGCGGGACGGCCGCGGTTTGTGCGCCGATCTTGAACGCCGCGACAAACTGATCACGCTGCATACCTGCGGCAAGGCGCTGGGATGCGAAGGGGCGCTGGTGGTGGCGCCGCGGATCTTCGTCGATTTCCTCGTCAACCGGGCGCGCAGTTTCATCTTTTCGACCGCACCCTCGCCGCTGATGGCAAGTGCTGTGCGTGCCGCATTGCGTATCGTTGCGGGCGAGCCCGAGCGCCGGGCCGAACTCCATGCGCGCATCGACCTTGCGCATCGGCTGCTCGTACCGCGCGGGGCAAGCGATACTGGTTCGCAGATCATGCCGGTCATCATTGGCGAAGACGCACCGACGATGGCCCGCGCCGCGTCGCTTCAATCGGCAGGCTTCGACGTTCGTGGAATCCGCCCGCCAGCAATCCCCACCGGCACCGCGCGGTTGCGGCTGTCGATCACGCTCAACACGACACCGGACGATATCGAAGCATTGGCAGAGGCACTGGCATGAACCGCACCATCGTCGTCACCGGAACCGACACCGATGTCGGCAAGACCGTCTTCGCTGCCGCATTAGTGGGTGCGCTCGATGGCCATTACTGGAAGCCGGTACAGGCGGGCCTGGACGATGGCAGCGACAGCGCGAATGTGGCGGCGTTCTCCGGGCTGACGGCCGCCCATATCCTGCCCGAAGCCTACCGCCTGACCACTCCGTGTTCGCCGCACCGCGCCGCCGAAATCGATGGCGTCACGATCGACCCGGACCGCCTGATCCCGCCGCAGGTGGAGGGGCCATTGGTGATCGAGGGGGCAGGGGGTATGTTGGTGCCGGTGACGCGCGAGCTGCTCTATGCCGATCTGTTCGCGCGCTGGCGGCTTCCGGTGGTGCTTGTTGCGCGCACGGCGCTCGGCACGATCAACCACAGCCTGTTGTCGATCGAAGCGCTGCGGTCGCGCGGCATTGCTATTTTGGGGGTCGCGTTCGTCGGCGATGCCGTGCCCGATAGCGAGGCGACGATTATCGCAATGGGCGGCGTGAAGCGCCTCGGACGGCTTCCCTATCTCGACCCGCTTGATCGCGGGACGCTGGCGGACGCCTTTGCCGCGAATTTCTCCCTGGCGGACTTCGCACCATGACCTCGCCGGTCTGGCATCCCTTTACCCAGCACGGACTGGGCGAGGCCATACCGCTTGTCACCCATGCTGACGGCGCGGCGATCCACACCGCCGACGGCGCACGCATCGTCGATGCGATCTCGTCCTGGTGGGTGACGACGCACGGCCACAATCATCCGCGGATCGCGGCGGCGATTGCCGACCAGGCGCAGCGGCTGGACCAGATTATTTTTGCCGGGTGGACACATGAGCCCGCCGAGACATTGGCGCAGGCGCTGGTCGATTTGATGCCCGCGCCGCTCGCGCATGTGTTTTATTCCGATTCAGGGTCGACCAGCGTCGAAGTCGCGCTGAAAATGGCGCTCGGCTATTGGGCCAATCGCGGCGAGCCGCACGACCGTATTCTGGTGATGGAGCACAGCTATCACGGCGACACGATCGGCGCGATGTCGGTGGGCGCGCGCGGCGTGTTTACGCGCAGTTACACGCCGTTGCTGTTCGATGTGGGGACCATCCCGTTTCCCGGCGCCGATGCGCAACCCACGCTCGACGCGCTTGAAGCCCAGGCGCGCGCCGGAGCAGCCGCGCTGATCGTCGAGCCGCTGGTGCTGGGCGCGGGCGGCATGAAATTCTACGCCCCCGAAATTCTGACTGAAATGCGCGCGATTTGTGCACGTTACGGGGTGTTGTTCATCGCGGATGAAGTGATGACGGGTTGGGGTCGCACCGGCACGTTGCTGGCGTGCAAGCAGGCAAGGGTGGTGCCCGATCTGCTGTGCCTGTCGAAAGGACTGACCGGGGGTGCGGTGCCGCTGGCGGTGACGATGGCGACCCCAGAAATATTCGATGCACATTACGCCACCGATCGCGCGCGGATGTTTTTCCACTCGTCCAGCTATACCGCCAATCCGATCGCGTGCGCCGCCGCAAATGCAAATCTTGCGATCTGGCGCGATGAGCCGGTGATCGCCCGCATCGATTTGCTAGCGACGCGTCAGGCCGATCGGTTGGCGCGGATCGCCGCGCATCCCAGCGTCACCGGTGCGCGGCGGGCGGGTACGATCGCCGCCTTCGAAATCGGCGGCGGCGAAGGCTATCTCGCCGACATTGCGCCGCTGCTCACCCGCTATGCCCGTGAAAATAACGTGCTGCTGCGTCCGCTGGGCGACACCGTGTACGTCATGCCGCCCTATTGCATCGACGAAGCCGATCTGGACGCGGTGTACGCCATGGTCGAGCACTTTCTCGACGAGGCTTCGGCCTGACCGATTGCCGATCAGGCGGGCCACCTCTCGGTCTGACGCACTGCTTCGCCCAAGATGATGCCCGCACTGACCGCGATGTTGAGCGAGCGAAAGCCGGCGCGCATCGGTATCCGCACACGGCAATCGGCGCGGGTGTGCACATCGTCGGGAACGCCTGCGCCTTCCGAACCGAACAGCAGGACGTCATTGCGCCGAAACCGCATCGCGTCGAGCCGCTCCGCACCCTTCGTCGTCGCCAGCACGATACGTCCTTCGACTTGCTCCAAAAAAGCGTCCCAATCAGCGTGGCGGGTGACATGAGCGGCATCGCCATAGTCCATGCCGGCGCGTTTCATCGCGCTTGCGCCCCACGGGAATCCCATCGGTTCGATCAGGTCGAGCGGCACGCCCATACAGGCGCACAGCCGCAGGATGGTGCCGACATTCCCGGCGATGTCGGGTTGATAAAGGGCGATCCGCATGGTGCCCGACATATCCCCCGTCACGTGTCCGTCACAAGCGCGGCAAAAGGGTGTTGGCAAAACGGCGCATCCCCGTCTATCAGCGCCCCAAGCCACCGGGGGCACCGGGGGGCTTCGCGTGGCGTTCGTCGCGCGGGAATCCGGATTTTCGCCCCCGCGCTGGATGAAAACGAAGTGCAAGGGCTGATTGATGGCAACGGCTGACCAACCTGTCGCAACGGGCGAATCGCTCGCTCATGATGGCGATACGCTCCAGAATCCCCGCCGCCGCGACTATATGTCGATCGGCGCGGTATCGTTCGCGGGCGTCGGCGCTGCGGTCATCGTCCTGCCGCTGATCAATTCGATGAGCCCCGCCGCCGATACGCTGGCGCTGTCCACCACCGAATTGGACATCACCGGTATCGAGCCTGGCCAGTCGGTCAAATCGACCTTTCGCAAACAGCCTTTGTTCATCCGCCACCTGACGCCCGCCGAAATCGCTGCGGCCGACGCGGTGTCGCTCGCCGATCTGCGCGATCCGCAGTCGCTGGCCGATCGCACCAAGGCGGGCAAGGCCGAATGGCTGATCACGCTGGGCGTGTGTACCCATCTGGGTTGCGTGCCGCTGGGCGCGGGCGAGGGTGAGAATAAGGGGCCGTTCGGCGGTTATTTCTGCCCCTGCCACGCATCCGCCTATGATACGGCGGGCCGCATCCGTTCGGGGCCGGCACCGACCAATCTGGTCGTGCCACCTTATGAATTCACGTCGGACACGACGATCCTGGTCGGTGAGGTCTAAGTACCATGAGCTTTCCCTGGGCAGAGCAATATCAGCCAAAAAACCCGTTCATGCAGTGGATGGACAGCCGGCTGCCCTTGCCGCGGTTCGTCTATAATGCAGTCGGCGCGGGCTATCCGGTGCCGCGCAACCTCAACTATTTCTGGAATTTCGGCGTGCTCGCAGGGGCAGCGCTGGCGATTCAGATCGTTACCGGCATCGTCCTCGCCATGCATTACGCTGCCGAAGCGGGCGTCGCCTTCTATTCGGTTGAGCGCATCATGCGCGATGTCCCCGCAGGCTGGCTGCTGCGGTACGCGCACGCCAACGGGGCGTCGATGTTCTTCATCGTCGTCTACATCCATATCGGCCGCGGGCTTTATTACGGTTCGTACAAGGCCCCGCGAGAGATGGTGTGGCTGCTGGGCGTCGTCATCTTCCTGTTGATGATGGCAACCGCGTTCATGGGGTACGTGCTGCCCTGGGGTCAGATGAGCTTCTGGGGTGCGCAGGTCATCACCGGCTTCTTCTCGGCGATCCCGGGCGTCGGCGAAACGCTGCGCGTGTGGCTGCTGGGTGGGTACGTCCCCGACAATGCCGCGCTCAATCGCTTCTTCTCGCTCCATTATCTGCTGCCGTTCGTGATCGCGGGCGTTATCATCCTCCACATCTGGGCGCTGCACATTCCGGGGTCGAACAACCCGACGGGTGTCGAGGTGAAGGGCAAGCAGGATACGGTGCCGTTCCACCCCTATTACACCGCCAAGGACGGCGTGGGCGTGGGCGTGTTCTTTCTGATCTTTGCCGCGCTGGTATTCTTCGCGCCGAACTTGCTGGGGCACCCGGACAATTATATCGAGGCGAACCCGCTTTCGACGCCATCGCACATCGTGCCCGAATGGTATTTCCTGCCCTTCTACGCGATCCTGAAGGCGTTCACGATCGACTTCATCATGCCCGCCAAGCTGTGGGGCGTGATCGCGATGTTCGGGTCGATCCTGCTGCTGTTCTTCCTGCCGTGGCTCGACAAGTCGCCGGTGCGGTCGGCAAATTACCGCCCGACCTATCGCTGGTTCCTGATCGTGCTGGTGCTCGACGTGCTGCTGCTTGGCTATCTGGGCGGCGCGAACCCGACGCCGCTGGTGATCGGCCTGACGCAGATCGCGACGGCATATTACTTCCTCCACTTCCTGGTCGTGCTTCCCCTCATCTCTTCGATGGAAAAGCCGCTGCCGTTGCCCAATTCGATCACCGAAGCGGTGTTGAAGGGCAAGGGCGGAACCAGCCCGACGCATAGCGCCGTCGCACAGCCTGCCGAGTAAGGGACGAGATAGAACCATGCGTGGGATTTTGAACTTTCTCGGCGTGAAGGGCTTCGCAGTCCTGATCGGACTCGGCTTTGCATTCGTTCTGTTGTTCAGCTTCATCGACACATTGGGGTCGGAAGCGGCGGAGAAGTCGGCGGAATATGCGCTGCACAAGGAAGCGCGCGAGGCGCATCTGCCTTCGGACGGGCCGCTTGGCAGGTTCGACAACGCGCAGTTGCAGCGCGGGCTTCAAGTGTACAAGGAAGTGTGCGCAGCCTGCCACTCGCTGAAATATGTCGCGTTCCGCGACCTGACCGCACTTGGCTATAGTGACGCCGAAGTGAAGGCGATCGCCGCGCAATGGGCAATCGAGACACCGTCGATCAACCCGGAAACCGGCGAAGCAGCGACGCGGCCCAACTTGGCCGCCGATCGCTTCCCCAAGCCGTTCGCCAACGACGTCGCCGCGCGTGCTGCCAACAACAACGCGGTTCCACCCGACCTTTCGCTGATCACCAAGGCGCGTGAGAACGGCCCGGCTTATGTCTATTCATTGCTGACCGGTTACGGGCAGCAGCCCGATCCGGCGGCATTGGCGGACCATCCCGAATTCGCGACGCCGGAAGGGTTGTACTACAACCCGTACTTCCCGACCGTGAACCTGGCGATGGCGCCGCCGCTGACCGCCGATGGTCAGGTGACCTATGCCGACGGCACGACGGCGACCGTGGACCAGATGTCGAAGGACGTGACCGCGTTCCTGACCTGGACCGCCGAGCCCAAGCTTCAGGCGCGCAAGCAGGCGGGCCTGGCGGTCATCGGCTTCCTGATCATCTTCATCGCGCTGACCTGGGGTGCTTACAAGAGCATCTGGCGCGACATCAAATATCAGCAGTAATCACGATATGGCCGACGGAGACCGGAATGCGGACCTCCGTCGGCTGATCCGCACCATCCCGGATCACCCGAAGCCGGGCATCCAGTTCCGCGACATCACGACATTGCTGCTCGATCCGCAAGGATTGGCGCTGGCCACCGAGCGGTTGCTGGCGACGATCGACGGCCCGGTCGATCTGGTCGCGGGAATCGAGGCGCGCGGCTTCGTCTTTGCGCCCGCATTGGCGCTGGCACTGGGCGCAGGCGTGCTGCTGATCCGCAAGGACGGCAAGCTACCGGGGGCGACCATCGCCGAGGATTACGAACTGGAATATGGCGTCGACCGTATCGCGATCCATGTCGATGCCTTCGCGCCGGGTGCGCGCGTGCTGCTGGTCGACGATCTGATCGCAACCGGCGGGACGGCGCGGGCGGCAGTACGGCTGTTGCGCAAGGCAGGCGCGCGGGTGACGCAGGCAAGCTTCGTCATCGATCTGCCCGATCTGGGTGGCGCGGACGCGCTGCGGGCCAAAGGGATTGCGGTCAACGCACTAGTATCGTTCGAGGGCGACTGACCGATAGCGATCCGTGCCGAGCGAAGCGGTACAGTCTCACCATTCTAGCCTCGTTTCGGAACCGTTCGTCGTCTCGTGACGTTATATCCCGGTTGAGAGGGTTCAGTGCCGGTTCACTAGGCATGTGCTTGGATGCACCGGATAATCCTCATCGCTGGGAGAGTATCCACATGTTACCGCGTATCCGCACCGTCGGGCTGGCCGTTGCCGCCGCCCTTGGACTTGCCGCCTGCACCGATGGCTATGGCTATTCGGGTGTATCGCTGGGCTATGGCTCGGCGGGCTATTATGACGATCCCTATTATGCCGGTGGCTATGGCGGGTCGTCCTATTATGGCTGGAACAACGGCTATTATTATCCGGGTACGGGTTATTACGTCTATGGCCGCGACCGCCGTCCGGTGCGCTGGAACAATGCGCAGCGCCGCTATTGGGAAGGCCGTCGCAGCGCCTATCGCGGCAACAACCGCGAAATCCGCCAAAACTGGAACGAGTTCGCGCGCGAACGTCGCCAGGATACGCGCGAATTTCGCCAGGACCGCCGCGGCGATCGTCGCGAATTCCGTCGTGGCGAAGTGACGCGTCCCGAATTCCGCGCCGAGCGTCGCACCGATCGTCGCGAATTCCGCCGCGATGCGCGTCAGGACCGCCGCGAAGTACGCCGTGAGAATCGCCAGGATCGTCGCCGTCCGCGGTAACGACACCATGATTTGAACGACCGACTGGCGGCCGTGGGGCATCAGCCCTGCGGCCGTCGTCCGATCAGGCCATTGGCCACGAAGGTCATGACCGGCACATCGTCCTGATTGAACACCGTCATCCGGCTTTTGGTGCTGGCCATTTCGGGGCGGCTGCGTGACTCGCGTTTTTCGAGCAATTCGGTTTCGCAGCGCAGCGTGTCGCCAGGATAGACGGGTTTCAGCCAGCGCAATTCGTCGATCCCCGCCGCGCCCAGCCCGGCTTGCGGATTTGCCTGAAACTGTTCGACCAGCATCGACATCGTCATCGCGCTGGTATGCCAGCCGCTGGCCGACAACCGCCCGAAATGCGTCTTGGCCGCAGCCTCGTCCGACAAATGGAAGGGCTGGGGATCGTATTTGCGGGCGAAGTCCATGACTTCCTCGCGCGTAACTTCATAGCGGCCGAAGCTCGCTTTCTCCCCGACGATCAGGTCTTCGAAATATCGCATGAGATGGGTTTCGCATCGAAACCCATCGGTCGTCAATCCAAAGCAACGATCAGATCGTTATCGCCGTCGATGTCGGTGGCGGCTGGCAAGCCGATCAGGCGGCGCAACAGCGGATAGACATCGACATTGTCGCCGGTCGGCAGCGTCCTGCCGCGCGCAAAGGCGGGGCCGTGCGCCACGAAAGCGGCGAGCATCGCCGGATCGAGATTGTCGTATCCGTGCGCACCACCGCCATAATCGGGATCGACCGGACGGTCGGTCACTGTCCAGCCGCTGTCAGCCAGGCAGACGAACGCAGGCGTGCGCGGATTGCGGCCATATTGGAAACGGGCAGGCATCTGGCCCCGTGCCCAGCATTCCATGTTGGCGTGCGGGCGGAGCAATGCGGCGGCAAGTTTCGCTTCATTGCCCGGCGTCGGCTCCAGCGCGGCGTATGGCCCGCCCTCGATCACGCGGTAGAGCGACGGGTCGGCGACGGTTTGAAGCGGGATCACGCGCGACGCGCTGGTCGCGGCCATGCCGTGGTCGGCGGTGATGACCAGATTGGCGGGTTGGCCCAGTCCTTCGAGTTCGCGCAGCAGCCGCCCGATCAGTGCGTCCGCATTGGCGATGGCGGCGTTCGTCTCCGCAGCGTCCGGACCGTGGCGGTGCCCGGCGGTGTCCACCGTGTCGAAATAGAGCGTTACGAATTTGGGTCGCGTGTCGGCCGGACGTCGCAGCCAGTCGATCACCGCATCGACGCGCTGGCGCTCGGACACCTCCTGATTGAATTGTTGCCAGTCGGAGGGGTAGGTGCCACGCACCTTCGAATTGGACCCCGGCCAGAACATCGTCGCAGTGCGGATGCCCGCTTTTTCCGCGGTCACCCAGATCGGTTCGGCCTCGTCCCACCAATGCGGCTCAAGCCGGGGCAGGGTGAAGATTTCTTCCGGGAAATCGGGATCGATGAAGCGATTGCCGACGATGCCGTGGCGATCGGGTACTAGGCCGGTGACGATCGAATAATGGTTGGGAAAGGTCTTGGTCGGCCAAGCGGGGCGGAGCGATGCGGAGACGCCCTCGCGCGCAAGCCGCGACAGGTTGGGGGTGACCCCACGGGTCAGATAATCGGGGTGCATCCCGTCGATCGAAATGAGGAGGGTGACCGGCGCGCGCGCATCGGTGGCGGCGCGCGGCAAGGCGCGGTCGGCAGGCAGTCCGACGGCGGGACCGGCCAGCGGTGTTGCGCAGGCGGAGAGGAGCGTGGCGGTGCCCGCAAGCAGCGCGGATGAGAGGATGTTACGCATGACGCGCACCCCTGGCATCGAAAGATGACAGTGGGAAGGCAAAGGCTTGTTTGACCTGTCCATTGCCAAGTTCTTCACCGTCATGCCGGGCTAGTCCCGGCATCCACCGGGCTGCGCGCATCACATGTGGAAATTCGCGGCGCGGTGGACCCCGGCACTACGGCCGGGGTGACGGGAGTATCGAGGCTGGGTGCGGTTCACAGGGTTTAGCGGAACCGGGCCATGCGATCGCGGGTTGGGATGCGATGGTTCGCTTCTCCGCGCTGGTCGCGCTTCCCGTATTGCTCGCTGCCTGTTCGATGGAGGATGGGAACGCGTCTGAGATTGCGCTTGCCGATAACGGCGTACCGGTCACCGCGCCCACGCCGGAACCGGATCGCGAACCGGTGTCGGCTGCGCCGGTCCTACAGACGATGGCGTTCCCCGATTTCGACAGCGCGAATATGCTGGGCGCGGGGTGCCTGTTTCGTGCCGAGGCGGATGCGGACAATCTGCTCGTCATCAATTCGGAAAGCGGCGTGGTGAAGATCGACGGGGCTTATGTGCGGTTGCTTCCCGATCCGCAGTCGCCGGCGTTGCGCTACGACGCGCGCAGTATCTATCGCGGCGGGCAATATGTCGTCACGATCGACGGGGGGCAGGGCGATCCCACCCTTACCGAGTACGAAAACGCGGAATGGCCCGCGACGATGACCTTTGCGGTCGAACGCGGGACCACCCAGCGGTTCGAGGACGGCTTGCTCAGTTGCGGGGCGTGACGTTCAGACGTTGAATTTGAAGTGGAGGACGTCGCCGTCCGCCACCACATATTCCTTGCCTTCTTGGCGCAGCTTGCCCGCATCGCGCGCCGGACTTTCCCCACCCAGCGACACGTAATCGTCATAGGCGATGGTTTCCGCGCGGATGAAGCCGCGTTCGAAATCGGTGTGGATTTCGCCAGCCGCCTGCGGGGCTTTCGATCCGACCTCGACCGTCCAGGCGCGCGCTTCCTTGGGGCCGACAGTGAAGAAGGTCAGCAGATGGAGCAGGCTGTATCCGGCGCGGATCACGCGGGCGAGGCCGGTTTCCTCCAGCCCCAGTTCGGCGAGAAATTCGGCGCGGTCTTCCGCCGGCATGGTCGCGATTTCGGATTCGATCGCGGCGGAGACGACGACGGCCTCGGCACCCTCTGCCTTGGCCTTTGCAAAGACGCGCGCGGACAATTCGTTGCCGTTCGCGGCATCTTCTTCGTTGACGTTGCAGACGTAGAGGACGGGCTTGGCGGTCAGCAGTTGCGCCTGCGCGAACAGCCGGGCTTCCTCGGCATCCTTTGGCTCGGTCAGACGGGCAGGCTTGCCTTCGCGCAACAGGTCGAGCGCCTGGCCCAACACGCTGGCGGCGACCTTGGCTTCCTTGTCGCCCTGCTGACCCTTCTTGATCAGGTTGGGGACACGTTTTTCGAGGCTTTCGAGATCGGAGAGCATCAGCTCGGTCTCGACCGTCTCCGCATCCGCGATCGGATCGACCTTGTTATCGACATGCTGGATGTCGTCATTTTCAAAACAGCGCAGGACGTGGACGACTGCGTCGACTTCGCGGATGTTGCCCAGGAACTGGTTGCCCAACCCTTCGCCCTTCGACGCACCGCGAACGAGGCCCGCGATGTCAACAAACCCAAGCTGCGTCTCTATGATCTTGGCCGAACCGGCGATTTCGGCCAGCTTGTACAGGCGCGGATCGGGGACCGCGACGTTTCCGACATTGGGCTCGATCGTGCAGAACGGATAATTCGCCGCCTGCGCCGCCGCGGTCTGCGTCAGCGCGTTGAAGAGCGTCGATTTGCCGACATTGGGAAGGCCGACGATGCCGCAGCGAAAGCCCATCTGGGTGTCCTGAATGCTTGGGGATTGGGAAGACCCGCTCCCCTAGGCGGCTTGGGCGGTCTTGCCAAGGCTGCGGGCATTACATCCGGTAGTTGAAGCTG
This sequence comes from Sphingomonas sp. AX6, assembly GCF_902506605.1. Classification (GTDB taxonomy): domain Bacteria; phylum Pseudomonadota; class Alphaproteobacteria; order Sphingomonadales; family Sphingomonadaceae; genus Sphingomonas. Next base: position 1,505,219 of record NZ_LR733979.1, on the reverse strand, counting down.
ATGCTCAACCGTTCGGATTTGGCGGCGTTGGGCATGACTTCGTGACGCAGCCAGCTTTCCCAGAGGAAGATCGTGCCCTCGACCGGTTCGGCATAGACGAAAGGGGCCAGGTCCGGCGGCGCGTCGGGCAGGCGCGTCGGTGCGGCCATCAGCATCGGCAGGCGCGGGTCTTCCAGTTTCAGCGCACCGGATCCCGGTGGGACCGCGATGTAGAGCGTGCCGGAGACGACGCTGTGTGGGTGGATATGCCCCGAATGGGTGCCGCCGGGTTTGAGGAGGTTGACCCACAGGCTGTCGAGCTTCAGCCGCTTACCGCCGAGATCGAACGCGCATTCCTTCGCAAAGGCGGCGACATGGCGGTCGAGATGGCGTTTGAGGTCGCCGAACCGCGGATCGCGGGTGGGGAGATCGTCGAGCGAGGCATAGCTGGTATAGCCGCGATAGCCGTGATCTTTCGACCATGCACGCCCGGCGCGATCGTCTTGCGAGAGTTCGCGGATGGCGTCGTCGAGTTCGTCGATCAGGTCGGCGTCGGAGAGCGGGGCTTCGTAAAAGCGGGTGGCGAATAGGCTGCGGGTGGGCATGGGTACGGTATTTGCAGAGGGGCGCGAGTGTGTCGAGCGATTGGGGCGTCTGCTTTCAACGTAGCTTTTCAGCCAACCGACGATCAGCGCGACGAGCGACGCTGAGCGGGTAGCTTTCTATGACATCGGCTTCTGCGATCGAATGAGCGGAAACGAAATAGACGACCCACTTATCGCCTGGATCGGGCTTCTTCGTGCCATCGTCGCAGGCCGGGCTTCCCCAGCCACGATCAAAAATCAGCAATTCTGGCGACTCATCGCCAACAATTAGCTCTGAAACTGACGCTGTGGCTCGCCAAGGCATGAGGCTATCTGGAAAGACACGGTTGACCTCTCGGACCATATCATTGGACAAATGGCGCGCCTCAATGATGCTGACTTGCGCTATCCGAATGTCGGGCTGACTGATGTAAATGTCCGAGATACGCTGTTCGGGGGAGCGGACCACCCGGCAAGCATTTGCGGCAGGTGCAATCATTCCCGCTACAACCAGCGCCAAAATTGCCATTCCGGTCCTGCTCATGCGCTTTTGCATAGCACGGGAATGAGAGCCTGCCAGCCTCCGAGTTCGGCTCAATCCTGCAGCCGCATCGCCACGTCGTTCATGAACCGCACGTCGTCGCCTTTGGCCAGCCAGTCGGCTTCGCCCGCGATCGCGCCCAGCAGGTCGGAGAGGGCGTCGATTTCGGTCTTGTGGTAATTGCCGAGCACATAGCCCGTTACCCGGTCCTTGTGCCCCGGATGGCCGATGCCGATGCGAACGCGGCGGAAATCGGGGCCGATATGCTGGTCCATGGAGCGCAGGCCGTTATGCCCGGCAGTGCCGCCGCCTTGTTTCACCTTCAGCTTCATGGGGATGAGGTCGAGTTCGTCGTGGAACGCGGTGACGTCGGCGGGGGTCAGTTTGTAGAAGCGCATCGCTTCCCCCACCGACTGGCCCGACTTGTTCATATAGGTGGCGGGTTTAAGCAGGATGATCTTGTCGTCGCCCAGCCGCCCCTCCTGGGTCCAGCCCTGAAATTGTTTGCGCGGGGGGGAGAAGTTGTGGACCGCCGCGATCGCGTCGAGCGCCATGAAGCCGACATTGTGCCGCTGCATCGCATGTTCGGGACCGGGATTGCCCAGGCCTACCCAGAGTTGCATCGGTTCGTTCTCCGTGACGGGCTGAGATAATCCCATCCCCTAGCCGTTTGTTTCGAGCGAAGTCGAGAAACGCACGCAAGCGTCCGGATCGCGTTTCTCGACTTCGCTCGAAACAAACGGGTTGGGGTGGCGAATAAAAAAGGGGCCGAAGCGTGTGGCTCCGACCCCCTTTCGATATCGCCGGGACGATAGCCGAGCGCGTTATTCGCCCTTGGCTTCCTCGCCCGCGTCTGCCGAAGCTTCCTCGTCCGACTGAGCGGTCGCGGGCACTTCGTCGGCAGCCGGAGCTTCCTCGGTCGTGTCGCCTTCCTGGCTCTTCATCGCCGACGGCGCGACCAGGGTTGCGATGGTGAAATCGCGGTCGGTGATCGCCGATTCGACGCCCTTGGGCAGGGTGACAGCCGAAATGTGGATCGAATCGCCGACTTCGTGACCGGTCAGATCGACTTCGATCTGCTCGGGGATGTCCGACGCATCGCACACCAGTTCCAGCTCGTGACGGACGACGTTCAGAACGCCACCCTTCTTGATGCCGGGGGCTGCGTCTTCATTGGTGAACACCACGGGCACCGCGACGGTGACCTTGGCATGTTCGGAAATGCGCAGGAAATCGACATGGACCGGGCGGTCGGTGACAACGTCGAAGGTCACGTCCTTGGGCAGGGTGCGGATCGCGGATTTCGCCGCGCCGTCGATCATGACGACCGAGTTCATGAAGTGACCGGTCATCAATGCCTTCATCAGCGCCTTCTCTTCGAGATGGATACTGACGGGTTCCTGCTTGTTGCCGTAGATTACGGCGGGGACGCGGCCATCACGACGAAGCGCGCGGGAGGCTCCCTTGCCAACCCGCTCGCGCGTCTCGGCCGACAGTTTAAGCTGTTCGCTCATTGTCGTTGCTCCGAAATTGCGCTTGAAAAGATTTCAATCGTTCACTGCCGCGCCCAGCCTCCAGGGATGACCCGGACACGACAAGCGCGCGCCTATAGGGGATCGGGGGGGCGGGGGCAAGGGTGGGGCGTTGCTTATCCCCATACCCCAACCGTTGGTGTCGAGTAGGGATCGAGCGAAGTCGAGAGCCCGTATCGAGACAGGGGTTCAGGGGGGTGGCCTCCCTCGATACGTCTTCTCGACAAGCTCGAAGGCTACTCGGGACGAACGGGGAGGGAAGGGAGAGAAACCACCCATGCCTCAATTCGTCGCCCCAGCGAAGGCTGGGGCCTCGTGTCGCATTGCGCGCGCTTGCGGCTTGAGATGCCAGCTTTCGCTGGCATGACGATTGTGATGGCGGGATCGTGTTAGTGCACGAACCGCGCCACCACATCCCGATAACTGCGCGATACCTTCACGCTGGCGCCCGAATCGAGCACCAGGAAGCATTCGCCATTGGTGTGCGGCTTCACCTGCTTGACCAGGTCGAGATTGACGATGGTGGAGCGATGCACGCGCTGGAAACGGCGCGGGTCGAGGCGTTTTTCGAGATCCTTCATCGTCTCGCGCAGGATCAGCGTGTTGTCGCCGGTATAGATGCACATGTAATCGCCCGCCGCATCGATGCGTTCGATCGAATCGACATCGACACGGAAGATCTGGCCGCGATCCTTGATGTTGATGAGCTTTTCGAAGCGATTGGCGGCGTGCTGGTCGTCGCCCGATGCCGCCGCCATGTCGCCTGCCGTCTCAGGTGCGACTTCGGCAAGCACTTCCTTCAGTTTCTCCACTTCGGCTTGGCCGCGCTTTTCGGTCATGCGCTGGCGGATGCGGTCGAGCGTGTCGGCGAGCCGCGATTCCTCCACCGGCTTCATCAGATAGTCGGCGGCTTGCGCCTCGAACGCGCGAATCGCATGGTCGGAATAGGCGGTGACGAAGACGAACAGTGGCGGTTCGACCTCCATCAGCCCCTGAACGACGGAAAAACCGTCGAATCCGGGCATCTGAATGTCCAGGAAAACCAGGTCGGGCTTGTGCGTCTTGATCGAACGGATCGCTTCTCGGCCGTTCGAGCATTTGTCGATGATCTCTACGTCCTCATGGGCGGCGAGCCGAAGCTCAAGTCCCTGGATCGCAAGGGGTTCGTCATCGACGAGAATAGTGCGGATGGTCATGCTGCCTCGCGTTTCGACTCTTCAATCTGGAGCGGAATCTCAATCTCAACGCGGAAACCACCCCCAGGGTTCGATCGCGTATCGATACGGTGATCAGGCCCGAAAGCCTGCATCAGCCGTTCCCTGATATTGGTAAGGCCCACTCCGGTTGAAAGGGTTGGACGCTTTTTCTGGCCGATCAACCCCGGACCGGTGTCCGATACGGTGATGTGCACCCGTTCCCCGGCGAGCCGCGCTTCGACCGCGATTTCGGCGCCTTCCTCCTGCGGAGTAACGGCGTATTTGATCGCGTTTTCGACGAGCGGCTGGAGGAGAAGCGAGGGCAGGCGCGCGCGCTCCACCCTGGGATCGACCTCGAACCGGGGACGCAGGCGATCGTCGAAGCGCATCTTTTCGATCTCTAGATAGAGTTTCAGCGTCTCGACCTCCTGCGCGACCGTCACATTGGCGGTCGGCTCGTTGGCGAGCGTGTAGCGAAGGAAGGACGACAGCCGGCTGAGCATCGCATTGGCCCGCTCGGTCTGCTTGAGCAGCACCAGCGTCGAGATCGAATTGAGCGTATTGAACAGGAAATGCGGATTGAGCTGATAGCGCAGCATCGCGAGTTGCGCCGACGACGCCTGGCTTTGCAGCGCTTCCAGCCGGTCGATCTGTTCCTCGACGATCAGGTAGAAGTTGATCCCGAAATAGAGCGCCGACCAGCCCGACAGCACCATGAAGCACAGGAAAACGGTGCCCAGCAGCAGGTTGAGCGTGATCCCCGGATCGGCGTTGCGGATCAGCGAGAAGACGAAGGCGTTGATGACTGCGAACAGGAATGTCGCGGCGGCCAGCGTCGCGATCGTCAGGAAAATGCCCGACCAGCGCGACAGACGGCGGTAATAGCCGTAGAGCGCCGACAGCAGCATCGTCAGGCAATAGCCGGTAATCGCCTCGATCGTGACCGCGATCAGCCCCTCGACGCTGAAATTGTTCGACACGCTGGAGGCGGTGCGCAGGACGAGATAGCCCGACCAGCCGATCGCCTGGAGCATCCAGAAGGCGCGTGCCTTGTCCTCGAAAAACGGGCGGGTGATCAGTCCGGGTCGCATCGTCGTCCTTCAATCCATGCGCGGTTCCCAACCACAAATCGGCTGACAGCGCCATAGAAAGGCGTCATCCTGCCCCTAACGTCCCTCCAACCCGTTGGTGTCGAGTAGGGTTCGAGCTTGTCGAGAACTCGTATCGAGACAGTCTGTCGTGTGGCGAACCTCCCTCGATACGCCTTCTCGACTTCGCTCGAAGGCTACTCGGGACGACCGGGAGGGGCCTGGTGGACGAGGTTGCGATGGCGGATACTCGCCACGAACGAGAAGGAGAGGATGGCATGGACCATCAGGATGGCGGCGACCGCGCGGGCTTTACCGCGATGGAGCATGGCACTCAGGAAGACTGGGCGATCATCGGCGGGCATTTCGGGCAATTCTCGCGCGGGCTGGCAGACCGGGTGCTGGCGCATCTGAAACTGCTCGACGGCGATTATGGAGGGTTTCCGGTCGACCGGCTGGAGCATAGCTTGCAGACCGCGACCCGCGCGCACCGCGATGGGCGCGGCGAGGACTATGTGGTCACCGCGCTGCTGCACGACATCGGCGATACGCTGGGCAGCTATAACCACCCCGAAATCGCCGCTGCGATCCTGCGGCCGTTCGTGACGGAGGAATTGCACTGGATCGCCGACAAGCACGGTATCTTTCAGGGCTATTATTTCTTCCACCATCTGGGGATGGACCGCGACCTGCGCGAAGGCCTTCGCGGCCATCCGCATTTCGAGGCGACGGCGGAATTCTGCCACCAGTACGATCAATCGGCGTTCGACCCGGCGTACGATAGCGCGCCGCTGTCCCTCTTCGAACCGATGGTCCAGCGCGTCTTCGCGCGCCCGATCAACAGCATCTATGCCAAGGCGACCGAAGCCGCTTGATCGGTCACCCGACCGACCGCCCAAAAGAAAACCGCCGCCCCATCGCTGGGACGGCGGATTCTTTGTTAATGCGTTCTGAGTGGCTTAGAAGCCGACCACGAACGAACCGACGATCGCGCGGGGCGGGCCGATGTTCACGAAGGTCGACGGGGTGGTGATGCCGCCCGATGCCGAACCGATATAGAGTTCGTCGAACAGGTTGGTGACGTTCAGCTGGAAATAGCTGCGTTCCAGGCCTGCACTCGCCAGCGAGTAGCGGACATCGATGTCGACGACCGTGAAGCCATCCAGTTCGACGGTGTTGATGTCGTTCAGGAAGCGCTTGCCGGTCCGCTTGACCTGGCCGCCCAGCTCGACCGGACCGAGCGTGCCCTGAAGACGCGCACCGAAGGTGTGCGAGGGGCTGCCGGCTTCGAACTTGCCTGCGGTCGGGAAGAAGGTCGGCACGCCGTTGACGACGCCTGCCTGAACGTCTTCCTGGATTTCCGACTTCAGGTACGAACCGAACACATAAGCGGTCAGCTCGGGAATCGGGGTTACCGAAACGCTGCCGTCGAAGCCATACTTCTTCACTTCGCCCAGGTTGCGCTGCGTCGAGCAATCGCAATCGGGGTCGTACGCGCTGGCAAGACGATTGTTGTAGACGGTCATGAAGCCGCCCACCTGAGCCTGAACGATGCCGCTCTGATAACGAACGCCAGCGTCGAAGCTGTCCGACAGTTCGGGATCAGGCTGCGCGGTGCCCGTGCTTTCGTCGAAGAACAGCGAGTTATAGAGCGCGTCGGTGCCTGGAACCGAGATGTTCTTGGCATAGCTGGCATAGACGCTCGCTTCGGGCGTGAAGCGATAGGTGAAGCCTACGTTCGGCAGCAGCTTGTCATACTGGTACTGGCGTTCTTGCGGTGCTGCAAAGCCAGGGTTGGCTGCAGCATAGGCCGCGACGTCGGCTTCGGCGACGCAATCGAGGAAACCGCCAGCCGAGGTGGTGAAGCAACGCTCGTCCAGATCACGCGTGAAGAACGGTGCCCCGAGGCCCAGATTGACGACAAGGTTGTCATCCAAGAACTCGCCGCGATACTCACCAGCGATCCGGTGTAGCGTGGCATAGGACAAGCGGTTGCGCTTCTGTACGACATTGCCGTTGCCGTCGGTCACCGGATCGTTGACCGGGAACACGTCGAACGGCTCGCCATTGCGGAACAGGAAGCCGACTTCACCGGTCTGACGGTGACGGGCACGATCCCAGGTGTACGATAGACGAACACGATTATTATCGTCGAGTTCGTAAGACAGGTTGGCGATGACGCCATAGCGACGGGTCTGGGTCTGGCTGGGTGCCAGCACCGTGACGCCGGTCAGGTTCGCGCTGGAGCAGCTTGCGCCGGTCGTGTTGCAGGTGTCGAGCCGGTCGGTGTCACCGTTTAGGTCGCGACCGAAATAATATTGACCGCCGATGAAGCCCAGATAATTGCGACCGCCGATGGTGCGGAACCCCTCGCGACCACGAACCGTGCCGCCGCCATTGGCTTTCACATACTGGAAGCTCGGGTCGACCGTAAGGGTCAGACCGTCGGTCAGCGTGAAGCGCGAGTTACCGCGAATGTTACCGGTGTTCGACGGATTGAAACGACGCTCGAACGGCGTGCCGCACAGGTTGGTCGAATCGACGACGCCGGTCTGAGGCGCATCGGTTTCGCACGGGAAGCCGCCCGCAATGGTGTAGAAACGATCTTCCGGACCATCAGCAAATGCCAGGTTGCTGGTCGGCGAACCGTTAAAGTTGTTGCGGTTCTCGTTGTAATGGCCCGACACCGCGATGAAATCGCCATTGGTGCCGATGTCCTGCCAGATGCGACCGTTATATTGCTGCTTTTCGTTCTTGCCGTAATTGGCAAAGGTCGCCTTGTTGGTGGCATAGGATGCCGAAACCCAAGCCTTGGTGCCGAAGCCGGTAAAGTCGCCGGTGTCGATCATGCCGAATACGCGGTGATAGGGACGGCTGCCGGGATCGCCGCGGGCGACGATGTCGCCATAGCTGGCGCTGAACAAAGCACCCATCTGGTCGGTCGGGATGCGCGAACGGATATTGATCGTGCCGCCGACGGCCGATGCGGTCGGGCTGTCGACGTCGGTTGAACCGAGTGCAACGGTCACCGAATCAAGCGTTTCGGGATCCTGCTGCTGGTTGGTGTAGAGCGCGTAATTGCCCGAATCGTTGAGCGGAATGCCGTCGACGGTCTGCGAAATGCGGTCGGCACCGAAGCCGCGGATGGTGAAGCTGCCGCCCTGCGAACCGAACGGATCGTTGTTGGTGAAGCTGACGCCCGGCACCAGGTTGATCATTTCGTTGACGGTCTGACCCGGCGTCTGACGAAGCATCAGTTCGCGGTCGACCTGGACCTTCGACTTGGGGCTGTCGGGAATGACGATACCGCCGACGTCGCGGTCGGCAGTGCCGGTGACGATGATGTCGGCACCTTCTTCAAAATCGAGCGAGCCGGTCGACTGTGCGAAGGCGGCGGCAGGCATGGTGAGCGCGGCAAATGCCACGCCAACGAAAAACTTTGTGCGCATGTTAGTCCCCTGATGGAGCGAATCAGCAGCGGTGTGTTTGGTTCACCGTCTGGCAGGCCCCTTGGGGTCGATTTATTTCGACTCTGTGACATCGGGCAAGGGGCTCACGGGCTTTGTCATGGTGCGTTGCAAAAACGCATCACCCCACAGAGGCCACGATTCGTCCCCATGCGGCTTCGTCGATCACTTCGATCCCCAGGCTTTGCGCCTTCTTCAGCTTCGATCCCGCACCCGGACCGGCGACCAGCAGGTCGGTTTTGGCCGATACCGATCCCGATACCTTGGCCCCCAGAGTTTCAGCCTGAACCTTTGCTTCATCGCGACTCATCGTCTCCAGCGTGCCGGTGAAGACCACGGTCTTGCCCGACACGGGCGAGTCGCGGGTTTCGTGGACCACGTCGGACGGCGCGACACCCGCTTGCTCCAAATGCGCCAGCGCGTCGCGATTATGCGCTTCGTCGAAGAAGTCGATCAGCGCGTTCGCGACTTCCGGGCCGATGCCGGGCGTTTCGATCGCCTCGACCACCGCCTTGTCGCGGCGCTGCCGAAACTTGCGCTCCGGTTCCGCCGGGGTAGGTTGAGCGGCGCTGCGGATCTCGCGCGCCTCGTCGATACGGGCGGTCAGATTCGCCCAGCTCGTATAGCGGCGGGCGAGGTCGCGCGCGGTGACTTCTCCGACATGGCGGATGCCCAGCCCGAACAGGAAGCGATCGAGTGGCGCGGTGCGCTTGGCGGCGATGGCGGCGATCAGATTGTCGGCGCTCACCTCTGCCCAGCGTTCGCGCTTGCGCAGGTCGTCGCGGGTGATGCGGAAGATGTCTGCGGGCTCCGCAATAAGCCCGTCGGCAACGAACGCCTCGATGTGCGTCGCGCCCAGCCCTTCGATGTCGAGCGCGTGGCGAGAGGCGAAATGCCGCAGTCGTTCGATGCGCTGGGCCGGGCAAATGAGCCCGCCGGCGCAGCGATAATCGACCTCGTCCTCTTCGCGCGTCGCTGCCGATCCGCAGGCCGGGCATTCGGTGGGAAAGACATAAGGCGCCCGCTTTTCGTCGCGCGTCAGATTTTCGACGATCTGGGGAATGACGTCGCCCGCGCGTTGCAGCACCACGCGGTCGCCGGGGCGCACGCCCAGCCGCTCGATCTCGTCGGCATTGTGGAGCGTCGCGTTGCTGACGATGACGCCGCCGACGCCGACCGGCTCCAGCCGCGCGACCGGGGTCAGCTTTCCGGTGCGCCCGACCTGAATGTCGATGCCAAGCAAAGTCGTCTGCGCTTTTTCCGCCGGAAATTTGTGCGCCAGCCCCCAGCGCGGCGCGCGCGCGACGAAGCCCAGTCGCTCCTGCCAGTCGAGCCGATCGACCTTATAGACGACGCCATCGATATCGTAGGGCAGGTCGGCCCGCTTCGCTTCGATCCGGCGGTAATGGGCAAGCGCCGGTTCGATCTGCTTGCACTGAACCAGCAACTCGCTGACCGGCAGACCGAATGCGGCGATCGCCTGCATCACGCCATATTGGGTGTCGGTGGGGAGCGCCGAGACCTCGCCCCAGCCATGCGCGAGGAATCGCAAGGGCCGCGCGGCGGTGACCCGCGCATCCTTTTGGCGCAGCGACCCGGCGGCGGCGTTGCGGGGGTTGGCGAAGATCTTGCCGCCGTTCGCGGCCTGACGCGCGTTCAAATCGGCGAAATCGGCTTTCGACATATAGACTTCGCCGCGCACCTCGAAGATGTCGGGCGCGTTGCCGGTCAGCGTCTGCGGGATATCGGCGATGTGGGCGACGTTGGCGGTGACATCCTCGCCGATTTGGCCGTCGCCGCGGGTGGCGGCCATGATGAGGCGGCCTTTTTCGTAGCGAAGCGAACAGGACAGGCCGTCGATCTTTGGCTCGGCGGTAAAGGCGACGCGCTCGTCAGGCCCCAGTTTGAGAAAGCGGCGGATGCGCACGACGAAATCGACGACTTCCTCGTCGCCGAACGCGTTTTCCAGGCTGAGCATCGGACGCGCGTGCTGAACTTTCGACAGCGGCGATGCGGCGACTGCTGCGCCGACCTGTGTGGAGGGCGAATCGCTGCGGATCAGATGCGGGAACGCGGCCTCGATCGCCTGATTGCGGCGGACCAGCACATCGTAATCACTATCCGAAATTTCCGGTGCATCGTCGGCGTGATAACGGCGGTTGTGGTGCGCAATCTCATGCGCCAGCCGTTCAAGCTCGGCGGCGGCATCTTCGTCGCTGGTGGGGATCGCTTGCGTCATGACCGGCAGCGGTAGAACCGGGCGCGGGGTGCGATCAACCCCGCTTTAGGATACGGCTCTGCTGTTGGGGAGCGAGGCGGTCGAGGTTGAAGGGCTGGTCGAAACCGATTCCGGCGAGTGCGCCGCGCGACCAGCGCACCGATGCGGCGAACATCTGACCTTCGATCAGTTCGATCCGCACGGGCATTCCGACCGCGCTTTCCGGAAACTCGATGCCGTCGATCAGCGCGCCTGCCGTGGACATGTTCCGGATACGGACCTCGCCTGTCTGATCGCCCACTTTCAGCATCGCGCGGCGCAGCATCTTCACGCGCGGCGGACGGCTGATGCGATAGCCTTCGGGTTGCGCGATGCCGTTATGCGCGTTCAGATGCGCCATGACTTCGTCGAACTTGCGTGGCTTTCCGTAAACATAGCCCTGAATATGCGTGCAGCCCAGGTCGCGGATCAGCTCGATTTCATCCTGAATCTCCACGCCTTCCGCGGTCGTTTCCATGCCGAGCGTGTCTGCCAGCGTCACGATCGCCTTGATGATCGCGGCGTTGCGATTGCCGGGGACGGCGGCACCCTTCACGAAGCTCTGGTCGATCTTGATCTTGTCGAACGGCGCATGGCGCAGATAACCGAGCGAGGAATAGCCGGTGCCGAAATCGTCGAGCGCCAAACGCACGCCGACACCCTTCAACGCCTTGAACATGGCTTCCGACGAGGAATCGTCGGTCAGAAATACGCCTTCGGTGATTTCGAGTTCGAGGCGATCGGGTGAGAGGCCCGACCGCGCGAGCGCATTTGTGACGATCGAGGGAAGCGCAGGGTTTACGAACTGGATGGGCGATACGTTCACCGCGACGCGGACGTCGTCGGGCCAGGTCGCGGCCTCGGCACAGGCAGTCCGCAACACCCATTCGCCGATCGATTCGATCAGCCCCGATTCCTCTGCAATCGGCACAAAGTCGCTCGGACTGATCGGGCCATGGACGGGGTGGTCCCAGCGGATCAGCGCTTCGTGGCCGACGATCCGCTGGGTGCGGATCGAAACCACGGGCTGATAGACGAGGTGCAACTGGTTTTGCGTGAGTGCGAGGCGGAGGTCGTCCTCCAGCCGCTTTCTGACCTGCGCACCCGCCAGCATTTCGGGTTTGTAGAAGCGATGGACGCCGCGTCCGTCGGCCTTCGCGACGTACAGCGCCAGATCGGCGTTGCGGATCAGGATTTCGGAAATCTCGCCATCGTCGGGTGCGACGGCGATGCCGATCGAACAGCCAATCGAAATCGACGATCCGGACAGGAAATAGGGTTGCGACAGTGCGTCGATAATCGTGCGCGATAGGGTGGAGAGGTCATCGCGGTGGCGACCATTGGGGATAACGACCTGAAACTCGTCGCCGCCCAGCCGCCCGACCAGTCCCATTTCGCCGACCGCGCGTTGCAGCCGCTGCGCCACTTGCTGCAGCAACAGGTCGCCGGTCTGGTGCCCTAGCGTGTCGTTCACCGCCTTGAACCGGTCCAAGTCGAGCAGAAACATCGCCGTCGATCGGTAAGAGGCACGGCCCTGCGCCAGCGTTTGGTCGAGCGACAGCCGCATCCGCTGGCGATTGGCCAGCCCGGTCAGGCCGTCGAACATCGCGAGCTTGGTGATTTCGGCTTCGGAACGGCGTTTCGCGGTCAGATCGCTGCCGTGGCCGACGAAGCCCTGAAAATGGCCGAGCGGATCGATCAGCGGCTTGCCGGAGATCGACCACCAGCGATCCTCGTCCCCCGATGCAAGCCGGATCGAATATTCGGCAAACGAAGTGCGCGACGACATGTGGAAGACGAGCGTGCGTTCGGTATCGGGCGAATCGCTGTCGATCTGAAAAATATCGGTCAGCACCTGGCCCAGCGGATCGATGCTCGCGCTGTCGCGAATTTCGCTGGCGACTTTGGCAGTCAGGTAAGTCAGGCGGCCGGCGCGGTCGGTCTGCCAGAACCAGCCCGACCCCATTTCCTCGAACTCGCGGACCAGCGACAATGCCTGCTGGCCGCGCGCAAAGGCTTCTTCGCGCGCCGAACGCTGATCGGAATCGCGCACGCTGCCGCGCCGATCGTTCAGACCGTTTCTGATTGCCTTCAGCATACCCGCCATCGCCGATGATTAGCAGCCAAGTGTTTGCCAAATCTTCAATGCGCCATAAAATTCAATGCGCCATAAAAATTGTCGGCGGTTTGGACAGCGGCGACACTGGGCGGTAGGGCCGTCGCGACACCAGCCAATCGAGCGAGCCCATGACCGTCACCATCCGCGAAGCCGACCTGATCGAAAGCGTCGCCGACGCGCTGCAATTCATCAGCTACTACCATCCGATGGATTACATCCGCGCGCTGGGCGAGGCGTATGAGGCGGAGCAATCGCCCGCCGCCAAGGACGCGATCGCGCAGATCCTGACCAACAGCCGGATGTGCGCGGAGGGGCATCGCCCGATCTGCCAGGATACGGGCATCGTCAATGTGTTCGTCAAATGGGGGCAGGAGTGTCGGCTGGAGTCCGACATGTCGCTTCAGGAAGTCGTCGATGAAGGCGTTCGTCGCGCGTATCTCCATCCTGAAAACAAGCTGCGTGCCTCGATCCTGGCGGACCCCGCCTTCACCCGCCGCAACACCCGCGACAACACGCCGTGCGTCCTGCACGTCGAAATGGTGACGGGCGCGACCGTATCGATCGACGTCGCGGCAAAGGGCGGCGGCAGCGAAAACAAGTCCAAGTTCAAGATGATGAACCCCAGCGACTCGATCGTCGACTGGGTACTGGAGATGATCCCCCAGATGGGCGCGGGGTGGTGTCCGCCGGGGATGCTGGGCATCGGCATCGGCGGCACGGCCGAGCATTGCGTGCTGCTCGCCAAAAAGTCGCTGATGGAACAAATCGACATGGGGCCGCTCAAGGCGCGGGGCGCGCAAAACGATCTGGAAGCATTGCGGATCGAGATTTTCGACAAGGTCAACGCGCTGGGGATCGGCGCGCAGGGGCTGGGCGGTCTTTCCACGATCCTGGACGTCAAGATTCTGGATGCACCGTGCCATGCAGCGGGCAAGCCCGTGGCGATGATCCCCAATTGCGCCGCCACGCGCCACGCGCATTTCACGCTCGACGGCTCCGGCCCGGTCTATCTGGAAGCGCCGAAGCTCGACGTGTGGCCCGACGTCAACTGGACGCCCGACAAGGCCGCGATCCGCGTCGATCTCGACACGCTGACTCCGGAAGTGGTGCAGAGCTGGAAACATGGTGACCGGCTGTTGCTCAACGGCAAGATGCTGACCGGACGCGACGCCGCGCATAAACGGATCGCCGACATGCTGGCCAAGGGCGAGACGCTGCCGGTCGAGTTCGCGGGCCGCGTCATCTATTATGTCGGGCCGGTCGATCCGGTGGGCGAGGAAGTGGTTGGCCCCGCCGGTCCCACCACCGCCACGCGCATGGACAAGTTTACGCGGATGATGCTGGAGCAGGGTCTGCTCGCGATGGTCGGCAAGGCTGAACGCGGCCCCGCCGCGACCGAGGCGATCCGCGACCACAAGAGCGCGTACCTGATGGCAGTGGGCGGTGCCGCCTATCTGGTCGCACGTGCCATCAAGGGATCGAAGGTCGTCGGGTTCGAGGATCTGGGGATGGAAGCGATCTACGAATTCGAGGTGCAGGACTTCCCCGTGACGGTCGCGGTCGATGCGGCGGGCGAAAACGTCCACCACCTCGCGCCGCTGGTGTGGCGGGAGAAGATCGCGAAGGAAGGGTTGTTGAAGGGGGCGTGAGCGCGGGGCGTCATTCCCCCTCGACCGGCCGCGTGCGCCAGCTCGTGTAAAGCGTCGGCAAGGTTGCCTGCATCGTCAGGATCGCGCCCGGCGACAGCAGCAACGCATGGACGATCCGGCGAGGCTCTTGCGTGCCCGGCGCAACGATCGCGGCGATGCCGATGAACGCCGCCATCGCGAACATTGTGCAGGCGGCGTAGGCGAACAGGAAAGCCCGCCGCCGCACGTCGCGGTCATATTCGTCGAGCGTCAGGCTGCCCCATGCCTTTACGGGTCCGAAGATGGGCATGAACGCGGAGCCAAGAAATCCGAACCACGCCACCAGCGGCCCCACGATTTGCGGGCGTTCGCCGAACAACATCATGCCGGCACCCGCAGAATACGCGACTAGCAAGAGGAGCGGTAGCCAGCGCAGATGGCGTCGCTGGCTGTCGTCCTGACGTTCGAATACTTCGAGCGCACTCGGAATGCCGGTCCAGCGCACGCTGTCGTCGAGCCGTTCGGGGATCGTCTTGCGGGTCATCATTCCTCTTCCTCAGCGCGCGGCGGAAAAGGGATCGTCAGTTCGGCGAAGAACACCGGCAACGATCCCGCGATCACCAGAAACGCCCATCCGAGCGCGTACCATTGTCGCGGACGCACCGGCATGGGCCAGCCTGCCGCGCTTGCCGCCCATAACCACGCGAACAGCGCGAGGAGCATGACTAGCACCACCGCGAAGGCGCGCTGGGTGGCATCGACCAGTGCCGCGCGCTCGAACTCGTCGAACGCCGCCAGCCCCTTCGCCCGTACCCAGGTGGTGCGCGCGAAGGGAGACTGGATGACCGACAGGATCAGCAGCAGCGACATCATGAACAGTGGTGACACCAGCCCATCCGGGCTTTCACTGTCGGTGAAAATCTCGATCGCAGGTGCAAGTGCTGCAGCGATGATGCCCAACCCCATCAATGCGGCAAGGTTGCGGCGACGCGGCATCCGGCGCGCGTTCGCGTCCCATTTGATAGGGTCGTAGGACATTTATGCGATTTCCTTTTCGTCGCCCGGAGGTGGCAGCGGAACCATGATTTCCGCGAACAGGATGGGCAGCGCGATTCCGATAGCGGTCATGCTGATCGCGATGCCCGCCCATTGTTCGATCGTCGCGGGCCCCGGCCAATCCAGCGCGGTTGTGGCCCATAGCCAGACGCACAGGGCGAGAATGAGTAGCATCAGGATGCGATACGCGCAGCGCGTGGCCATCAGCAGCGCGTTTCGTTCGAATTCGTCCAACTGCGCAAGGTCACGGCCAAACCACATCTCTCGAGCAAATGGAGATTGTTGCAGAGTCACCATCAGCGGCAAGAGAGACGAGACGAAGACCGGACTAAACCGAACTCCCTGGTCGATGGGCGAGAACAAAGCGATGGCGGGGATCGTCAGTGTCATCGCCATGCTTAGCCCGAGCGCCCAGTGCCAATGTTTGCGCCTAGGCATTCGGGCCACTTCGTTGGCGGCCCATCGGTTCATGTCGTAGCGGTTGGCGGGGTCAGCCATCAAACATCTCCTGCGCGGCGCAGCGCGTCTGCAACCGAGGGGAAGGGGGTGAAGGAAAAGACGAGCTCCACGGGGACGTCGAAGGCGGCGGCAATCTTCATGCCCAACTCCAGGCTGGGCGCGTAGTCGCCGCGTTCCAGATAGCCGATCGTTTGCGGATTGACGCCGACCGCATCCGCCAATTCTCTGCGGGAGAGACCGCGTTCTGCGCGGAACAGGGCGATGCGGTTGTGCAAGTGGTGAGTGCTTTGTCCAGATGATTCGTTGTTTATACACAACATATCGCGTTCAAGTGCAAGAGGCTTTGACGTTGCGGGACGAGCCGGGCAAAGGGGGGCATGGCTGCCATCCGCCTTCATTCGCCCTATCCGCCGGTCGCGCTTGCTGAGCGGTTGAAGGCCGCACTGCCGCCGACGATGACCAGCGGCGCGCCCGAACAGGTGACGGGCTATGGGACGGAAGCGCGGATGACGCTCTGGTCGCACCGGCCCAATTTCGCCAACAGCTTCAAATCGGTGCTGTCGGCATCGATCGAGGTGCAAGGCGGAGGATCGGTAATTGCCGGGCGGTTGGGGCCGCATGTGGTGACGCAGATGTTCCTGTGGTTCTGGATGGGGCTGGTGGCGATGTTCGGGCTGGGCGGGTTGCCGATCTTTATCTTCGCGCGACTGCCATTGGTGATGGCGCTGCCGATGCTCGCCATTCCGGTGGCGATGCTGGCGATGGCGGGTGCGATCTGGTGGATCGGCAGGCGGTCGGCGCGCACGGACGAGGCGCGCATTCTCGATTTTCTGGCGCGGACGGTGGATGCGCGCCCGATCGACGATGCGGAGCGTTAGGGCGGGGATGATACGCGCACTGAAATGGGCTGGGACGGTGCTGCTGTGGTTGGTGGTCGCGCTATGCCTGGCGGTGACGATCGTGCCGCGTTTTCTGGACCGAATTTATTATCGGGGCGTGGTCACCGATCATTTCGACGGCGCGCGGTTCTTCAATCCCGACGATGCAGGGGACGACAATCGACTGCCGGGCGGTCGCAGTCGCGGCAGCTTCATCTGGGGGCAGGCGACCGGTCAGGATGGGCGACCCGAATGGCCGACCAGCGTTGCGGTCGCGCAGTCGAAGCCACCCGCGCGGGTGATGGGCGACGACATGCTGGTCACCTGGATTGGTCATGCGACGGTGTTGGTGCAGGCGGGCGGGATCAACATCCTGACCGACCCGATCTATGCCGAGCGCGCCGGGCCGTTCGGCATTTTCGGGCCGCAGCGCGTGACGCGCCCCGGCGTCGCGTTCGACGATCTGCCGAAGATCGACCTCGTGCTCGTCAGCCACAATCATTACGACCATCTCGACAAGCCTACATTGAAGCGACTGTGGGAGCGGGACCGACCGCGCGTCGTAACCTCGCTTGGCAATGACAGCGTAATCGCGCAGGCCGGGGTACCATCGGTCGCGGTCGATTGGGGCGGACGGGTGCCGGTTGCGCCAGGCATCGATGTGGTCGTCAATCGCAACCATCATTGGGGTAGCCGCTGGTTCGCCGATCGCAACCGGGCGTTGTGGTCGAGCTTCGTCGTGACGCTGCCCGGCGGCAACCTGTTTTTCGCAGGCGATACCGGCGCGGGGGATTACCGATGGGCCGATGAGGCGCGGAGCTACGGCCCCGTGCGGCTGGCGCTGATGCCGATCGGTGCGTTCCGCTTCGTGCCCGGACAGATGGGGACGGCGACGCATATCGGGCCGATCGATGCGGTCGAATTGTTCCGGAGGATGGGCGCGAGCCGCGGGATCGGCATCCATTGGGGCACGTATCGGCTGTCTTCGGAGGCTTACGATACGCCGCCGCGGTTGCTGGATGCGGTGACGGCCTGTGCGGGATTGCCGCGGTCGATTGATACCGTGGCAATCGGGGTAGCCGCTCGCATTGCGGTGGCGGGGGACCAGAGTATTGCGCCGCCGACGGATCGCGCGGCGTTGATGGCGTGTCTCGATACCGATGCCGTGCGGGCGATGCGGTAAGCCCCTCGATCTGTCCTCCTGCCCCGCTCGTTTCGAGCGAAGTCGAGAAACGGTCGCCAGCGCTTAAGCCACGTTTCTCGACTTCGCTCGAAACAAGCGGGGGTGCGTGGTTGCGGTGAAGTCGCCTTAATGCTGCCTCACGCCTTGCACTCACCCGTTCGCTTGGCGCTGACCTTCATGGTCATGGTGCTGTTCTCACCCGGCGCGGTGCCTCCCGCGCGGGTCAGGGTTGATGTGACGTCATAGCTGTCGGGCGAATAGCTGCCCTTTTGCGTCATCGCCAGCGTGCCGGGGCCATCGGGCGCCGCACAGGTCATTTCCGCATCGATCTGGCCGCCCTTCATGCGGAAATGCGCGAAACGGCAGCTGTTGTTCGGATCGACATCCTGCGGGACCATCGCCTTTTTCGCGTCCTCCTCGGTCAGGCACTGGCTTTCGGTACGCGCCTGACCGATTTGCTGTTTCAGCATTTCTGTCATCGGCGAATCAGCGGGCACGCCTTCGACGTTCAGCGACACGAGTTGAGAGGTGACATCCCATTGGCCGGGGCGCTGCTGCTGAACCTTGACCGCTTCGGCAGCGACCTCGGCCATGCTGGCGTTGGACAGATCGACACTGGGTTCGCCGATTCCCAGGCTGTCACAACCGGCAAGCACGAACAGGGGGAGGGCCAGGACAAGCGCGCGGGTCATCGAGTGTTCCTTAGATGTTTCATTCGCGCGTTGCGCGTGCGCAGCGACCTTCCCATATTCGGCAGCGATGGCAATCCAGATTCGCACCACGCTCGACGAACCGGAAACCGGGCAGAGCTTCATTCCGCATCGCCCCGCGCGGCCCGAGAAGGTCGAGGGGGGCAAGGCGTTCACGCTGGTCAGCGACTATACCCCCGCCGGCGACCAGCCGGTGGCGATCGAGGAATTGGTGTCCGCGGTGAATGCGGGCGACAAGGATCAGGTGCTGCTGGGCGTCACCGGCTCGGGCAAGACCTTTACGATGGCCAAGGTGATCGAGGCGGTTCAGCGACCCGCCTTGGTCCTCGCGCCCAACAAGATCCTTGCCGCGCAGCTCTACGGCGAATTCAAGTCGTTCTTCCCCGACAATGCGGTCGAATTCTTCGTCAGCTATTACGACTATTATCAGCCCGAAGCCTATGTGCCGCGGTCGGACACGTACATCGAGAAAGAAAGCTCGGTAAACGAGTCGATCGATCGGATGCGGCATTCCGCCACAAGGTCGCTGCTCGAACGCGACGATGTCATCATCATCGCGTCGGTGTCATGCCTTTACGGCATCGGGTCGGTCGAAACTTACTCAGCGATGATCTTCGATTTGAAGAAGGGCCAGACCCACGACCAGCGTGAGATCGTGCGCAAGCTGGTCGCGCTGCAGTACAAGCGCAACGATGCGGCGTTCCAGCGCGGCAATTTCCGGGTGAAGGGCGACACGCTCGAAATCTTCCCTTCGCATTACGAGGACAGCGCGTGGCGCGTGTCCTTCTTCGGGGATGAGATCGAGGAGATCGTCGAATTCGATCCGCTGACGGGGAAGAAGGTCGCCTCGCTGGCATCGGTCCGCATCTACGCCAATAGTCACTACGTCACACCCGGACCGACGCTGAAACAGGCGACGCACGCGATCAAGCACGAGCTGGACGAGCGGCTGAAGGAACTGATCGTCGAAGGCAAGTTGCTTGAGGCGCAGCGGCTGGAACAGCGCACCAATTTCGATCTGGAGATGATCCAGGCGACGGGAAGCTGTGCGGGGATCGAGAATTATTCACGCTTTTTGACCGGGCGTCTGCCCGGCGAGCCGCCGCCCACCTTGTTCGAATATCTGCCCGAAAATGCTTTGTTGTTCGTCGATGAAAGCCACCAGACGGTGGGCCAGATCAACGGCATGTCGCGCGGGGATCACCGGCGAAAGATCACGCTGGCCGAATATGGATTTCGCTTGCCGTCCGCGATCGACAACCGGCCGCTGCGTTTCAACGAATGGGACGCGATGCGCCCGCAGACTACCTATGTCTCGGCGACGCCGGGCGGGTGGGAGATGGAGCAGACCGGCGGCGTGTTCGTCGAACAGGTGATCCGCCCCACCGGCCTGATCGACCCGCCGGTCGAGATCAAGCCGGTCGAGGAACAGGTCCAGGACCTGATCGTCGAAGTCGGCAAGACCACGGCGCTCGGCTATCGCTCGCTCGTCACCACGTTGACCAAGCGCATGGCCGAGGATCTGACCGAATATATGCACGAAGCGGGGATCAAGGTCCGCTACATGCATAGTGACGTCGAGACGCTGGAGCGGATCGAGCTGATCCGCGACCTGCGCATGGGCGTGTACGACGTGCTGATCGGCATCAACCTGCTGCGCGAAGGGCTCGACATTCCCGAATGCGGGCTGGTCGCGATTCTGGACGCGGACAAGGAAGGGTTCTTGCGTTCGGAAACCTCGCTGATCCAGACGATCGGCCGCGCCGCGCGCAACGTCGATGGGCGAGTCATACTTTACGCCGACCGCATCACCGGCAGCATGGAACGCGCGCTCAACGAGACGGGGCGCAGACGTGAAAAACAGCACGCCTATAACCTGGCGAACGGCATCACCCCGCAGACGATCCGCCGCAACATCGGCGACATTATCGCCGACGTCGCATCGAAAGATCAGGTGACGGTGCCGCTGGACGACGATCGCCTGCACATGGTCGGCCACAATCTGCGCGCCTATATCGAGGAACTCGAAAAGAAGATGCGCAAGGCCGCGTCCGACCTGGAATTCGAGGAAGCCGGCCGCCTCCGCGACGAAATCCGCTCGTTGGAGCAGGAAGAACTGGGCTTGCCGCCCGGCGAACACAAGGCGCCGGTGATCGGCCGCTCCAACGAGGGCAAGCCCGGCACGCGCAAAACGCGCTACGGAAAGACCCAGCGGAAATTTGGCGGCGGCTCGCGATAGTGTTGTCGCCCATATCCTTGAGCGGGATAGCCAAATCGCGAAAGCCGGTGTAGCGCGCGAGTGTATGGCTGCGGACAAGTTCAACCCTACCCTAACACCGGCATCGGCGCTCCCTCCGGAAAGCGAAACCGCGCGTGCGCTCGCGATCGTCGATCATGGGCTGAACGATTGGGACGGGGGCGGGCGGTTCGACGATGTCGTTGCGCTGTTGTCAAAGATTTGCGACGCACCGATCGTGCTGGTAAGCCTGGTCGAGGAAGAGGAGCAACGCTTTCTCGGACGGATCGGGCTGGGGGTGGAGGCGACGCCGCGATCGACGTCGTTCTGCGCGCACGCGATGCGGATGCCTGACATCATGGTCGTCTCCGATGCGACGCTCGACCCGCGTTTTGCCGATAATCCTTTGGTCACCGGCGAACCCGGTATCCGTTTCTATGCCGGCGCGCCGCTGGTGACCGCCGCGGGCATTCCGCTGGGAGCGCTGTGCGTGATCGACCGGGTGCCGCGCGCGGGGCTGACGCCGATCCAGGCGGAAACGATGCGCGTGCTCGCGTCCAACGTCATGACGATCATCGAGGCGCGGCGTGATGCCGATGCGCGCGACGTGATCGCCAACGAACTGGCGCACCGGATCAAGAATCTGTTCGCGCTGTTCCAGAGCCTGATCCATTTCTCTGCAAGCCAGCCAGATGGCACGGGCGGTCATCAGGATCTGGTCGATCGCACCGCCGCCTTGGCGCGCGCGCATGGTTTGATCACCGATACCGACCGGCCGTCGTCGTCGGGCGTAACCGGCCTCCACGCGCTGTTCGACACGTTGCTGGCCCCCTATCGCCATGCGGTGGCATTGCGGCACCGGATCGGCGGGGAAGACGTGTCGGTGGGCGCGCACTTGATCACGCCGATGTCGCTGGTGTTCCACGAACTCGCCACCAACGCCGCCAAATACGGCGCGCTGTCCCAAGTGGAAGGCAGCATCGAAATCGAGGTCGCGCGTGAAGCCGATGCCTGGTCGATCGAATGGCGCGAACGTGGCGGGGCGCTGACCGATGGAGCGGAGCCGACGCATAGCGGCTTCGGATCGCGCATGGTCGATACCGTGGTCCGGCGTCAGCTGGGCGGGGCAATGACACGGCGCTGGGATGCGCAGGGGCTGATCGTGCGGCTAGAGCTGCCGCACGCGACCTTTGGCTGAAGGGGGCGGTGGTCGCGTCCGCGCGTCTTTCGGTCGCGCAGGCTTGATCGCGGCTTGAGCCCGCGCGGCGCATCGGCCATGCTGGTTCCCATGCGTTTCAGTCTTTCTCCGCTCGTCGCCATTGCGCCCCTGGTTCTGCTTGCCGCCTGCGTGCGTCCGTCCGAACCACCCCCGCCTCCCGAACCGAGCCCCGCGCCTGCTCCCGCCCCGGCACCGGTGCCCGCGCCGCCGCCCGCGCCCAACTGGGCCGACCGCACGGCGACGCCCGGCAACTGGCGTTATGCGCGCGAAGGTGGCGGCAGCGTTGCGCGCTTCGGCACGCAATTTGCGATGCGCTGTACGGGCGGTAATCAGATCGCGCTCGAACGGGCGGGAAGTTCGAACGCGAATGCGATGACGATCCGAACGACCAGTGCAACGCGTGCGCTGCCTGCGCGCGCTCAGGGCGGGAACGTCGTCGCGCTGCTGCCCGCGCGCGACAATTTGCTCGACGCGATCGGATTCAGCCGTGGGCGTTTCGCGGTCGAGGTCGCAGGCACGCCGGGCCTGATCCTGCCGACCTGGGCCGAGGTGCAACGCGTCGTGGAGGATTGTCGGCGCTGATGCGGCGGATGCCGATCGTTCAGCCCAGACCGATGAAGGTCGTATAATTCGCGACGTAAAACAAGACTTGTTCTGCACGCCGGTTTGATTCACCTTCTACCCGTGCTCAAGCACATTAGCTTCAACTAGCGAAAGGAGGTGATCCGATGTCTCATGGTTCAGCAATGGGGTCGGTTCAGTTCGTTCGGGAGACGCGCCGCTAATTTGGTGCAACGGACGGAAGCCCTCCGTCCGTGACGATGCGGGAGGTATTCTCCTCCAGCCAACGCATCGAAGCATTTGAATTAGCGGTCCGCATGGTCTCCCGGGCTGGAGCTCTCCGGCCGCTGACCATGTTTGGGGTCGCCGGGACCGTCGGGAGACGGCCTCGGCGACCTCTCTCATTTCATGGGACGGCCGCAATGCCGCCCATGCGGAGCTTGGAAGCGCGGTTTTCTGCGCTTCGGTGCTCACGTGCCGGAAGCACGCTGCGCTGCGATGTTCGAAAGATCACCCTTCGCAGCCCCACCTGGACGACATTTCAACCGTCCCTTGGGCTGTCCTCAAACATCCGTTCGTTTCGAGCGAGGTCGAGAAACGCATTCCTAACGCCGAGCCACGTTTCTCGACTTCGCTCGAAACAAGCGGACGGGAGAGAGGCAGGGGTTTACCGAACCGCCTTGGCCACCGCATCCAGCACGCCGTTGACGAAGCCCGCTTCCTTGCGGTCGTAAAAGGCGTGGGCGACGTCGAGATATTCGCTGATGATCGCGGCCTTGGGAATGTCGTGGCGGGCGATCAGTTCGTAGGTGCCGCAGCGCAGGATCTGACGCATAGGCTTGTCGAGGCGCTCCAGCGTCCAGCCCGACGCCAGGCGTGCAGTGATCGCGGCGTCGACCTCGTCACGGCGCGCGTCGACGCCCTTCACGATATCGTCGAACAGCATGATGTCGGCGTCGGCATATTCGACGTCCTCGATGGTCGCGCCCAGTCGGTGCTGGTGAAATTCGTGGAGCAAGGCGGGGATCGCCGTCCCCTCCATATCGTGCTGATACAGCGCCTGGACGGCACCGAGACGGGCGGCGGCGCGGGCCTGAGTGCGGGTTTTCGATGTCTTGCTTGGCATATTCGGTTCCGGTTCGACAAAAGACCGTTCGGGCTGAGCTTGTCGAAGCCCTGCACTTCTTCTTTAGAAAGAAGGACAGCCCTTCGACAAGCTAAGGGCGAACGGTGGTGAGTTCAGTCCCCCAATCGGATCGCGACCGATCGGGCATGAGCGGGGAGCCCTTCCGCCGTTGCGAGCGCGACCGCGGCGGGGCCGATTTTCGCCAGACCCGCGGCGTCGAGCGATAGGAAGCTCGTGCGCTTCATGAAATCGAGCACCGACAGCCCGCTGGCGAAACGCGCGCGGCGGCCGGTGGGCAGGACATGGTTCGGCCCGGCGACGTAATCGCCGACGGCCTCCGGCGTGTGGCGTCCCAGGAACACCGACCCGGCATGGCGGACACGCGCGAACATCGCTTCCGCATCGTCGATCGCCAGTTCGAGATGTTCGGGCGCGAGTGCGTTAATGAGCGCGGGAGCCTCGTCGAAACTGCCTGCAACGATGATCGCACCGTTGGCGTCCCAGCTTTGCCGCGCGACATCCGCCGTCGACAGCGTGCCGATCATCCGGTCCACCGCGTGCGCGACCTGATCCGCGAACCCGGCATCGGTGGTGATCAGGATCGACTGGCTGGTGGGATCGTGTTCGGACTGGCTGAGCAGATCGGCGGCGATCCAGTCGGGATCGTTCCGGCCGTCGGCGACGACCAGGATTTCGCTCGGTCCTGCAACCATGTCGATGCCGACCACGCCGTAAAGCTGGCGCTTCGCCTCTGCGACCCAGGCATTGCCGGGGCCGCAGATTACATCGACCGCCGCGATCCGACCGGAGCCGTAAGCGAGCGCGGCGATTGCCTGCGCGCCGCCCACCCGCCACACCTCGTCCACGCCTGCCAGTTCGGCGGCGGCGAGGACCAGCGAATTGATCTCGCCATCCGGGGTCGGCGTCACCATTACCAACCGCGAAACGCCAGCGACCTTGGCGGGGATGGCGTTCATCAGCACCGACGAGGGATAGGCCGCACGGCCGCCGGGGACATAGAGCCCCGCGGCATCGACCGCATTCCAGCGTGCGCCGGTGCGGATGCCGTCGGCGTCGGTGGAGTCGCTGTCCGCCGGGCGCTGTTTCTCGTGATAGGCGGCGATCCGGTCGCGCGCGAGTTCGAGCGCGGCGCGAAGTTCAGGCTCTAACCCGTTGAGCGCGGCGGTCAGATCCGCGCGTTCAATTCGCCAGCCTGTGGCGTCGAGATCGTGGCGATCGAATTTCTGAGTGAAGGCGCGTACTGCCGCGTCGCCTTCGTCGCGGACGGCGGAGACGATCATCCGCACGTCGCGCGCCACATCCACATCCGGCTCGCGACGCGCTTCGACCAGAGCGCGAAAATCGCGTTCGAACGATCCGTCGGCGGTGGACAGGCGGATCATGCTGCCTGCGCCCCGACCAGCGCCCGCATCTGGTCCACAAGCGGGCCGAGGGTGGCGCTCTTCATCTTGAACGCAGCGCGGTTGACGATCAGGCGGCTGGTGACGTTCATGATCCGCTCGACCTCGACCAGCCCGTTTTCCTTGAGCGTGCGCCCCGACGACACCAGATCGACGATGCGCGGGGCGAGGCCCAGCAGCGGTGCCAGCTCCATCGCGCCGTTCAGCTTCACGCATTCGGCCTGGACGCCGCGTGCTGCGAAGTGCCGGCTGGTCAGGCCCGGATATTTGGTGGCGACGCGGACATGGCTCCATCCGCGTGGATCGTCGGTTTCGGCCAGGCTGGCGGGCTCAGCGACCGAGAGGCGGCATGCGCCGATGCCCAGGTCCACGGGCGCATAAAGTTCGGAATAATCGAATTCGGCCAGGACGTCCGATCCAACGATTCCCAGTTGCGCGGCACCGTGCGCCACGAAGGTCGCGACGTCGAACGCGCGGACACGGATGATGTCGACATGCGGCTGAGTGGTCGAAAAGCGCAACGCCCGGCTATCAGGGTCGGTGAAGGCAGCTTCGGGTACGATTCCTGCGCCCGCCAGCAACGGCAGCGCTTCATCGAGGATGCGTCCTTTGGGGACGGCGAGGAGGATCGGATCGGACATGAGGTTGCGGGGCTTTACTTGGGCACGCGCGGCGGCGCAACAAGGGGTCGCCTGGGGCGGCGAAACGCTCCGTTTGCAAAGGAGCGACCGTTGGGCGAAGCGGCAGTGCGACAGGCATTTCTGACCCAGCGCGATTTCTGCACGGCGATGGATGCGCCCGTCACCGCGCGGGTGTGCGAAGCGCTGGCCGGGGCGCTCGACCGAACGACAGCGACCGGGCGGAGGGTGCTCGGATGGGTGGGGCAACCGATCGACGATGCCCTGCCGTTGCGGCTGGTGGGCGGGCTGAACGCGATGCGGCTGAGCGGTGATGCGGAGGCGCAGGCGGCGTTCGCCGCGGAAACTTCACCGTCGCAGACGATCGCGGCGTTGCGGGCGGTGCTTGCTCGGCACGACGCGGCGATCCTGCCCTGGCTCGACGGACCGCCCCAGACCAACGAAGTCGGGCGGTCGGCGGCGCTGATGCTGGGGCTGATGGCGGTGTCGCGGTCATTGGGGCATCCGATCGAGTTGCTGGAAATCGGATCGAGCGCGGGGCTCAACCTGTTGATCGATCGGTTCGGTTTCGATCTGGGCGGGGTGCGGGTGGGGCCGCAGGATTTGCCGATCGTCATCGCGCCCGACTGGCGTGGGCCATCCCCCGAACCCGCGCAACCCAGCTTCGCGTCGATCCGCGGCGTCGATGTTGCGCCGATCGATGCGACCGATCCGGCACAGGCGACGCGGCTGCGCAGCTATGTCTGGGCCGAAAAGCCCGAACGGTTGGCAAAACTCGATGCGGCGATCGCGATGCTGCGCAAACGGCCCGTAGCGCTGGAGGTGGGCGACGCCGCCGACTGGGTGGAGGCGCAGCTCGCCCGACCGCAGGCAGCGGGGACGACGCGGGTGCTGATGCATTCGGTGGTGTGGCAATATCTGGGGACGGAGCGGCAGGCGCGGATTGCGGCGGCGATGCAGGGGGCGGGTTCGCGTGCCGATGCAGCGCATCCCCTGGCCTGGGTACGGATGGAGCCGGACCGCGATCTGGCACGACATGAGATCTGGGTGGAGACATGGCCGGGCGAGGGGGCCAGGCGGATCGGCTTCGCGCACGCGCACGGGGCTTGGGTGGAGGTCAGCGACCCTATTCACCCGGCTCCGCGGGCACCACGCGATTGACCCATTCGTGGCTTTCGATGATCGTCGAAGGCACCGGACGGCCCCTTGCGTCGCGGGCGGGCTGGTAGCGATAGCGCTGGACCACCAGGCGGCAGGTGGTTTCGTCCAACTCGCGATTGCCGCTCGATCGCTCGATGCCGCAATCGGTGATGCGGCCGTCGGCCTCCACATTGAAGATGATCTCGACCGTTCCGCCTGCGCCCGCATTGGCGGCGGCGCGGGGGAAGTCGCGGTCGGACAGACGCCCGCCGATCTGGCGCGGTGGGGTCTCGCGTCCGCCCGCGCCGTCGCCGTCGCCGCGGCCGCCGCTGCCCGTGCCGTCGCCGACGCCGCCTGCACCCGTGCCGGGACCGGGAATGTCGGCATTGCCGGACGACGCGTCGTTACCGACGGCTGCCACGGGCGCAGTGATGACGGGGGGAGGGGGCAGGGGGATCTGGACGATCGGCACGGGTGCCTCGATCTCGGTCGCGCGGCTGCGAAGATTGGGGGGCGCGGCTTCGCCCTCAGGTCGGGTGTCGGCGACCGGATTGGGCTCGATCGTGACGGGAGGCGGGGGATCGGGTTCGGGCGCGATGTCAAAGACGTTCAGGCTTTCGCTCAGCTTTTCCGCGAAGGTCACGCTAAGCCCCGAAATCAGCACCCACGCAAACAAGGCCTGCAGCGCGATGGCGGCGCTGGCGGCGATGATGCGGGTGCGGGCGTCGGGGCGGGCGAACGCCATAGTGCGGACTTCTCCTGATCGGTCTGCGATGGGCCGATAGGAGAACGCGGATGAATGGCGGCTTGATCCCGACGACGCCCGCTTTCGTCAAATCCCTGCGTTGGTGAGGCGATCGATCTGGTCGCGCGACAGGTCGACCGACAGATAGCCCATCAATTCGGTGACCTGATCGACGGACGTGGCGCTGGCGATCGGAGCGGTAACGCCGTCCTGTGCCGCCAGCCAGGCCAGTGCGATCTGGGCCAAAGTCGCTCCGGTGTCGGCGGCGACCGCGTCCATTTCGGCAAGTACCTTGCCGCCCTTGCCTTCGAGCAATTTTGCCATGCCGCCGCCGCGCACGCTTTTGCCGAAATCGTCCGAGGAGCGATATTTGCCGGTCAGGTACCCCGAGGCCAGCCCGTAATAGGGGATGACGCCAATGTTCTGGGTGACGGCCAGGTCCTGCAATTCGCCTTCGAAGCCGGTGCGGCTGACCAGATTATATTCGGGTTGCAGCACCGTGTAATGCGGGAGGCTCGACGCCTTCGCTGCATCGAGCGCTGCCTTCAACCGCATCGCCGAGTAATTCGAGGCGCCGATGCTGCGCACCTTGCCCGCATCGATCAGCCGCGAGAAGGCCTCCAGCGTCGCATCGATTGGGGTTTCCGCATCATCCTTGTGCGCGAAATACAGGTCGATGCGATCCGTGCCGAGCCGTTTGAGTGACCCCTCCACCGCGCGCTCGATCGTTTCGGGCTGTAACCCGCCGGGCATCATTCCGACCTTTGTGGCGATCAGCACATCGTCGCGCTTGCCCGATTGTTTCAGCCATTCGCCGATCACGGTTTCGGATTCGCCGCCCTTATGGCGATCGACCCACGCCGAATAGACATCGGCGGTGTCGATCATCGTGCCGCCGGCACCGACGAACGCATCGAGCACGGCAAAGCTGGTCGCCCTGTCTGCGGTCCAGCCGAACACGTTGCCGCCAAGCACCAACGGGGCGATCGTCAGGCCGCTGGCACCCAGCGCGCGGTGTTGCATCGTCATTCTTCGGCCTCTTCATTGTCGATCTGGTCGGCGGATACGCTGTTGGCGTCGAGCATCATCGCAGCGTCGTTGAGGGCGGCGGCCTCGTCCGCGGACACGCCGCCGGGAACTGGTTCGGCACCGCCACATGCGGCGAGCGCCAGCAGGACGAACGGCAGGATGTTTCGCATCGATTGTCCCCCATCTGACAAGAAAAAAAAGGCCGCGCCCGGTTTCCCGAACGCGGCCCTTTCGATTTCGGTTCCGAAGAACGACGGCCTTAATTGGCCACGTCGTTCCCAGCTTCCTGCATTTCCTGACCGGCTTCGCTCATCGTGTCGCCGACGGCACGACCGGTCGCATCCGCCCCGTTTTCGATCGACTGGCCAGCCTGATCGATACCGGCTTCGGCCGATCCCAGCGCCGAATCGGTGGCCGATTCGATATCGTCGGCCGCTTCGCCCATCGTTGCTTCGGTATCGGCTGCCATCGCGTTGGCCGCTTCGGCCGATTCCTGTTGCGCATTGTCCGAGCAGGCGGCGAGGCCCAGTGCGGCGGCGGCGGTGGTCGCGAGGATGAAAGCCTTTTTCATAACGAAATCCTTTTATCAAAACCCGTGGCGCGCGCGGTTCGGACTGCCCCTCACAGACGCGCGACTTGCAGACGCTAGGCGCTCGTTTCGCCCGGTGCAAGAACATGGCAAAACTGTGACCGCGGCGTTCGGTTCCATTGCGGCCACTTCGATGCGGATACGCGCACGACGTTGACCTCATATAAAGAAATCTTTATATGATGTCGACATGGCCGACGCGCTCGATCTTTTCCGTGCCCTTGCCGATCCCACCCGGTTGCGGATCGTCGCATTGCTGCGCCGGATGGAGTTATCGGTCGGCGAATTGGCGCAGGTGCTGGGGCAAAGCCAGCCGCGGGTCAGCCGTCACGTCAAGATTCTGTGCGATGCCGCGCTTGCCGAACGCCGCAAGGAAGGTAGCTGGGTGTTCGTCGCGATCCAGTCGGGGGCGGCGGTCGAGGCGGCACTGGCGACGATCGACGGTTGGGATGCTGGCAAGGAAGACCATTGGACCCGCGCCGATACCGCGCGACTGGCAGCCGTGCGTGCCGATCGCGCGGCGGCGGCGGCGCATTGGTTCGAGGTGAATGCCGGGCAGTGGGATGCGATCCGGTCGCTTCACATTGCCGAAAGCGAGGTCGAGGCCGCGATGGCGGCGGTGCTGGGCGATCTGCCCGTGCGGCGGCTGGTCGATATCGGCACCGGCACCGGGCGGATGCTCGAATTATTCGCACCGCGTGCCGATGCCGCGATCGGGATCGACCGGTCTTCCGAAATGCTGCGGCTGGCGCGCGCGAAGCTGTCCGAACGTGGGCTCGACAAGGCGGAACTGCGCCAGGCCGATTTGTACGCGCTGCCGATCGAGGACGGCGCAGCGGACCTGGCGATCATCCATCATGTCTTGCATTTCGCGCAGGCCCCCGATGCCGCAATCGCAGAGGCCACACGGGTATTGGGTGAGGGCGGGCGGTTGCTGATCGCCGATTTCGCCCCGCATGAACGCGAGGAACTTCGCAGTCAGGACGCGCATGCTCGACTGGGCTTCTCGGACGAACAGATGCTCGGCTGGTTCGCGGGCGCGGGGCTGGTCCCGGTGCGGTCCGAAACGCTGGAAGGCGGGGAATTGACCGTGAAATTATGGCTCGGTCGCAAGGCCGATACGACGGACATGAAGGTGAAGGCGGCATGAGCGTTTCGATGGGTCAACTCGAGGAAGCGCGCCGCGCGCTGGATGCGCCCTTGTTCGCCGATGTCGCCGGCGACCTGAATGTGTCGTTCGAATTCTTCCCGCCCAAGACCGCGAAGATGGAAGAATCACTGTGGGATGCGGTCAAGACGCTGGAGCCGCTGGGGCCGAAATTCGTCTCCGTCACCTATGGCGCAGGTGGATCGACGCGCGAACGTACGCACGCGACGGTGGCGCGGATCGCGCGGGAAACCTCGCTGGCGGCGGCAGCGCATCTGACCTGCGTCGAGGCGTCGCGCGAAGAAATCGATGCGGTGGCAGAGGAGTATTGGGCAGCGGGCGTACGTCATATCGTCGCCCTGCGCGGCGATCCGCCGACGATGGGCGACAAGTTCGTGCCGCATCCCCAGGGCTATGCCAATGCGGCCGAACTGACGGCGGGACTGAAGAAGCTGCACCCGTTCGAAATTTCGGTCGCCGCCTATCCCGAATGCCATCCGGATTCGGTCGATCAGGCATCGGACATCGACAATCTGAAACGCAAGATCGATGCAGGCGCGACGCGGGCGATCACGCAATTCTTCTTCACGCCCGAAGCGTTTTTCCGGTTTCGCGATGCAGCGGCCGCGGCGGGGATCACCGCTGACATCGTGCCGGGCATATTGCCGGTGTCGAACGTCGCGCAGACACGCAAATTCGCCGGGATGTGCGGGGCGGAGATTCCGGCCTGGATGGACCGGCTGTTCGAAGGGCTCGACGATCATCCCGGCGCGCGGTCGCTGGTCGCCGCCACGATCGCAGCGGAGATGTGCCGCAAACTCTATGCGGGCGGCGTGCGTGATCTGCACTTCTACACGCTCAACCGGGCCGAGTTGAGCTTCGCGATCTGTCATCTGCTGGGCCTGCGGGTGAAGCGGCTGGCGGGGGTGGTTGCGGCCTGACGATATTTCACCCCTCCCCCTCAGGGGAGGGGCCGGGGGTGATACCGCGTCCAAATCGGGGATTGGCGGGCTGACCAAGCTGCTCGCCTGCGAATGGGCCGCAAAGGGCATCAACGTCAACGCCATCGCGCCGGGATATATCGCGACCAACAATACCGCCGCCCTCCAGGCCGATGAGACCCGCAACCGCCAGATCATGGACCGTATCCCCGCCGCCCGCTGGGGTGATCCCCAAGACCTCGGCGGTGCAGCTGTGTTCCTTGCGTCCGACGCCGCCGCTTATGTCCAGGGTCACATCCTCGCCGTCGATGGCGGGTGGCTGGCGCGCTAGCTGCCCCGGTCGAGCGCCTCCGGGATCAACGCCAGGTTCTGGATTGCCGCTAGTCCCCATTGCGAGGCGGCGTTAGTCGATACGCCGGGCCATTCGACGATGCCGGGCGCGACTTCGACGCGCGGATCCCCATCGGCCATGCCCAATCCCGCATCGCCCGAGTAGAATTCCTCCGCTGCGCGCGCGGCCAACGCCGGATCATCGGCAGCGTGGGCAGCATAGGCAGTCAAACGCGAATGGCCCTCGCGCAGGTTGCTCGATCCGTTGCGTCGCCCGATCGCGGCTTCGAATTCGGCGCGCGGGGCATTGTACCAACGGCAATAATCGAGCCATGCCTTGCGGTATCCCGGCACGTCCAGCAATTGCAGCAACTCCGCATTGACCTCGACCGCGCCGAACACCGCGTTGAGGTGCGAGAAACTGATCCGCTCGCCTGGGTCGCGGAACCGCCCCGTGGCGAGTTCGAACGGCGCACTACCGGCAAACCAACCGGTCTTCATCATACCGATGGTCTGCATTCCCGCCACCAGCCGGTCGCGCCAGCGCGTATCCTTCGTCCGCTCCCATTCGGTCAGCCAGGCCGCGGCCAGGCTGCACCAGACCGTGCCGAAAGCCATGCCGACGACGCCCGGCGGCATCGCTTCGGGCGGGCCGCCGGGCACCTTGCGGTTGATGATGACAGTCTGGAGAATGGCGTCGGATTCGAGCAGATCGCGCATCAGGTCGCCCGTTCGCTCGTCGGCAGTCAGGTAATAATAGATGCGGCGATAGGCAGCGGTGCTGACGCGCGGCTGTTTGGAACTGTCGCTGAAATGCTGGACGCCGTGGCGCGTGCCCAACCCCTTGAACCGGCCGAGGTGATAGACATCGACTTCGCCGGTGTGGCGGGTCATCGCCTCCGCCAGCCGCCAGCTTCGCGCATCGCGGGTGCGCAGCGCCTGATACCAGAGCCACAGATCGGGAGAGAGTTCGCTGTTCGCCCAAGCGAAGCCGCCGATATCGTAGCGCCATTGCCGCCGGTCGCGGTCATAGGTGTGCATCACGTCGCCATGATCCCAGAACCCGTACCAGGACCGGCGATCGACCTCGTCGGCGTAAAATTCGGTCAGGTTAGCAAGCTGTGTCTCAATCCGTGCGCGTGCGGGCGTGGTCCGGTCGGGCAGCCCCCAGATGCCCAGCACCCCTGCCGCCTTTAGATGCGCGGGGTCGGCCATCAATTGCGGCGGGGTGGCGACCCCGCGCGCCATCTTCATCAGATCTTCCGACACAGGCGTTGCGGGCAACGCCCACAAGGTCAGCTCGCTGGTCCGCGCGATGCCGCGCCCATCGTCCCAACCCGGTTCGTAATCCTCATAGGTGACGTCCAGCCCTTCGTTCTGGGCGTCATAACCTTCCATGCCGTCGACCCCGCGATAGGATCGCATGTCCATCGGCGAGGCTTGCGGGGACCAGAGCCAAGCAGTGAGCGTCGTGCTATCGCTCGCGGCATTGGCGATGTCGATGCCGGTCGGATGCCGTTCCCAGAAATAGCGCACGCCGATCGCCGCACCCCCCTCAGGCGATCCGACATAGGCCAGTCCCGGCGCGCGCTTGGCTTCGTCGCCATCGATCCATGCCTGGCCTTCTCTGGTGCGCTTTGTCAGCGTCGCGCCGTTCGCGCTCAACTGGCTCAACCTGAAATCGCCCCAGGTCGGAATCCGCTCCAGTGTGTCGCGCACGCTGGCCGCCATCTCGCCCAGCGGCGGCACTGCGCGCCCAGCCACCTGCGCTTCGCGGAACGCGCGACCGGGGTCGCGGCGCAACCCGGTCAGCGGACGGACGCCCTCTGCGAACAGTCCGGTATCGCTGGTTGCGATACGGACGTGACGGTCGTGCATCGCGCCCGCCATCGGCACGCTCGCCTCGACGCCGAGCGACGCGACGAAATCCTTGGCCGGGTCGCCGTCATGGATGACGCTGTGGACGATGCGCAGCGCGTCGCTGCCCGCATAGGCATACAGGCGGACGACGAAGGGCAGCATCCGCCGCCCCTCCCCTGAATGCCAGCCCTCGACCTTCACCACTGCGCGAATGGGTCCGCGCTGTTCGATCGTCACGCGTTCGATCGCGCTTTGCAGCGGCGCGGCGTTCGCGCCAGTGTCGTCGCTGGCGATCGAGGCGACCAACCTGACGGGACCGAGCACTTCGCGCCCATCGCGGCTGGCGCGACGGACCAGTGCCGCGCCCTGTTTGCCGATGTCCCACACCGCATCGCCGCTCGTGATGCGTATGCCGTCGCGCCCTTCCTCGACGCGCAGCGGATTGCGGGGCCGCGCGGCGCGACCGGGCGCGATCGTCACCTGATCGGGCGTTGTGCCGCCGGGCAGCGCATGCGCGCTCCATTTGATCGAGCCATCGGGCCAATAGGCGGTGGCCCAGCTTTGCACCGGCACATCACCCGCACCCAGTCGGGCAGCATCGCGCACGCTTCCCTGCGGCCATGCCACGCCAAAGGTCTGGCCCGACGACCATTCGGGGGTCGCTCCGTCGATCCAGCCGATATTCGCCGCACGTGCGGCCGCACGCTGGGCGAGCAACTCGCTCGGAAGCATCGTGGCGGCGGTGGTGAGCAGCGCCCCTTTCATCACGGCGCGGCGGCTGATGTGCATGGCGTCGACTCCCCCAGATTCGGCTTAAAGTGGCGTGATGTGGACGTTGCGGATGCGCAAATGGCTCCAAGTCGTCCGCAGCGCGAAATGGCCGCGCGCATAGGGCGCGGGATCGTCGAGTGCGAACAGCGGCTTGCCGTCGCGCTTCACTGCAATCTGGCGGCCATCGGCGATGAGCGCGATCTCGGTCCAGCGACCCGGCACCAGCATATCGTTTGCGCCGCTGCGGTCGTGTTCGGGCAGGATCGGGCGATCGCCAGGCTTGCCGATATAGCGACGGAAGCGCGTCGTCGTGTTCCGATTGCCCCCGATCCCGACATAGTAAGTGCGCAGATCGTCATATTCGGCGAACGCGCCGCTGCGGGGGCGCGTGTCGACCGGCGATCCATCGGCGTTGGTCGCCATCCAGAATGCGTTGAGGTCACTGACCTGATCGTTCGGTCCGCCTTCGGATACCGCCATTGCCTCGAAGCGGATTTCGACCGGACCGGTGACCGGCTGGCGATACCAGAGCGACAATCCCTGGGGCGTGTCGATGTCGATGATCCCGCTCGAAAACGTAACCGTCGCGTCCGGCGATTCCGCTTCGATCCGCCACGCGCTCTGTGTCATCGGCACCGCCTCGCCCGGCGTTCCGCGCTCGACCGGAGCACATCCCGCGACCATCGCTGCGCCCCATAAAAAGAGACCCGGTCGCCACAAGGACGACCGGGCAAGGGGAGAGCGGTTGATGAGATTCACGACCCGAAAATTGGTGTATGGATGCGTCGCATATTCGCCTGCCCGGCCCTCAGAACCGGAACCGGACACCGGCGTAAAGCCGCCGACCGAATGTTTCCAAAATGGTCCGCCGGAAGATGCTGTTGGCGTTTTCCGCGCGGGTCGCATCGGTCAAATTGACGCCTTCCAAAAACACCGACACGTCGTCGTTCAGGTTCAGATTGGCGGACGCATCGAACTGGCCGTAAGCCTCGCCGAATTCGGGGTTGTTGCCGCGCCCGACGGGCACGATCAGATAGTCCGATCGCCAGTTATACGCGCCGCGCAGGCTGAACACCTCGTCCTCGTAATAGGCTGATATGTTGTAGCTGTGCTCGGACAGGCCCGGAAACGGCAGCGCGCCGCCGGTGAAGAAATCGCGGCCTTCGTAACCGCTGTCCTTCGAATAGGTGTAGTTCGCGATCACGCCCAATTTGTTCAGGAACGGACCCGGCAGGAAATCGAGCGCGAGTTGCAACCCGGCCTCGACGCCGTTGATCGTCACTTTTTGCGTGCCGTT
This sequence comes from Sphingomonas sp. AX6, assembly GCF_902506605.1. Taxonomy (GTDB): domain Bacteria; phylum Pseudomonadota; class Alphaproteobacteria; order Sphingomonadales; family Sphingomonadaceae; genus Sphingomonas. The sequence continues at coordinate 1,469,492 of NZ_LR733979.1, read as the reverse complement.
GGTCGGCAGGTTGATGTTGTAGGTGACGCCGTCGATCACCTCGGGGACCAGCGTATTCTGGATGAACGAGCCGATCTCCTTGCGGAAATAGGTCACCGACGCGAAGCTGGTGTTGTTGATGTAATATTCGACGCCTGCATCATATTGGCGCGCACGAAACGGCTCCAGCTCGGGATTGCCGCGAGAACCCGACAGGCCGACGACGTCGAGCGTGAAGCGCGGTGCCAATTGTTGCGGCAACGGACGCGCGATCACTTCGGTCGCGGTTGCGCGCAGGAACAGCCGGTCGGGGATCATTTCCGCGCGCAAGTTGAGCGAGGGAAGGAATTCGGTGGTCTCGCCATCAAAGCTGACCGGCGTGATGACCGCGGGCGTCCCTGCGCTGCGGAAGCCGTTGCTCGTCGTCTTGGTATTGACGACGCGCGCACCGATGACACCCGTCAAGTCGAAACCCAGATCGAACGCGAATGCCGCCTGCGCGTAGCCGCCAATGTTCAGTTCGGTTACGTCCCAGGTGTCGGTGAACACCTGAGAGTTGAACGGATCGGGGACACCCACCGCATCGGCGACCGGGGTCAGCAGGTTGAGCCAGGTGCCCGGACCGCCAAAGCCCAGATCGCCCGTTTTGAAGAACGGAACGTCGCCCAGCGTTGCGTTCGCGGCCAGAATGTTCTGGATGTTGCTCCGCACCGCCGCATTGGCTGGGGCGATGCCGTCGAGCACGGTCGAGGTGTTGAAATACAGACTGTCTGCAGTCAGTTCGCGAACCTGTGCGCCGGTCTTCATCGAGGTGATGAAGCTGCCCAGCGGCTTCCATTCCAGATCGACCTTCGCCGCCAATTCGCGCTGGTCGTTATAGCGCGGGCGGCGCAGCACGGTCAGGCGATTGACGCCCTGCGTTGTGCGCGGATCGACCGGCAACTGGATGTTCGGCCCGGCCTGGTCGTTGCTGTAATCGATCGTGACGCGGCTCAGCCCGACGGCGTCGGCGGTCGCGTTGATCTCGTTATTATACGCCTCGGCCTTGGCGTAGGACATCTTGGTCGACAGCACCAAGGTATCGGTCTTCCAGTCGCCGCCGACCGCGAGGTTATAGGTCTTGCGTTCGATATTACCGAGGATGTTGCGATACGCGACCTGAAGCTGCTGTCCCGCGGGTGCCGCGGGATTGTTGACGAACGTCACGCGGTCGACGGTGTCATCCTCGCCGATCGTCGTATTCGCCAGATCGAGTGAGACACCCGAACCTGCAGTCGACAGCTGAAGGAATTGCGATGACACTTCCTGATCGGACTGGGTGTAATTCCCCTCGACATAGACGTTGGTCCGGTCGTCGGGGCGCCATTCCAGAATGCCGTTGAACGCGATCCGTTCGGTATTCAGCCGATTGATGACATAGCGGGGAATGTCGGGAAAGAAATCGCCCGCGCCGTTGCCGTCGAGGTCGAGCGGCTGAAGTCCGGCGACCGCGGGGTTACCGTCGATCTGACGCCAGCCGGTGGTGCGCGCCTGATGGCTTTCGACCGTTCGATCTTCGTACGTGCCCGACAACAGGATGCCGAACTTTCCGTCGCCGAACGTGGTGCTGCCGATCAGCGCGGCCTTGGGATCAAAGCTTTCGGCGAGCTGGTTGAAGATCGTCTGTGCCGACCCCGCCAGATAGGTTTCGCCGCCATTGTCGAACGGACGCCGCGTGATGATCCGCACGGTGCCGCCCAGACCGCCTTCGGTCATGTCGGCAGTGACCGATTTCACGACCTCAAGCCGGTTGACGAATTCGGCGGGCAAGTCGCGGAAATCGACGTCGCGACCGCCCGCGACCGTGGTCGACAGTACGCTGGTGCCGTTGACCTCGACGCGGTTCAGCGACGGATCGGCGCCGCGGATCGTGACCCCTGCGCCCTCACCGTCAAAGCGGCTGATCTGGACGCCGGTCACGCGTTGCAACGCTTCGCCGATATTCTTGTCGGGGAATTTGCCGATATCCTCGGCAGAGATTGCGTCGAGCACCTGGGTAGCGTTGCGCTTGGCGTCGAGCGCCCCTTGTAGCGACGCGCGAATCCCGGTGACGACGATGTCGCTCCCCGCATCCTCTTCCTGGGGCGGAGCGGTTGGCGCTTCAGCGGGCGGCGGGGTCTGGGCGGTTTGCGCGAACGATGTCGCTGCGAGCAAAAGCGACGCAGCCAGCGCCGACATGGAAGCGGTGCAGCGCACTGTACGCATTGCCATTGGATTGGTCATGTTTCCCCTCCCATCTCGTGGGTTGTGGTCTGACTAGCGATTCGAACGTCGCCTGATTTGACCGCGTTATTTCATGCCCCAAGGGATGGGTGCAAGCATTTTTTCATATTACGACATGTCGTCCCGTATGTTGGTACTTGACTTGGCTGTCACGATGCCTCTGGTCGAGCCTGGAATTGTCGTATATTGTGGTTTTAAGTTCCACCATATGGAACAGCAACCGGAGGGGATGAAATGCGGGCAATCGTTTCGGCGACCATCATGCTGGGTGCCGCCAGCACATCCGGGATCGCGATCGCGCAGGACCGCGCACCCGTCGCCGTCCCCGCATCGGAGGGCGGCAATCACCTGAGCTGGCGCAAATTACAGGCCGATCGTCCCGGTCAGCGCTTCATCGTCAACCGCGACGGAAAGCAGATCGCGCGCGTTACCGTGCCGAGCTTCATCGATTCCGAAGGCACGCCGCAATCCCGCTATACGCTGGCGGTCGAGGGCAGGCACCCTTCGCCCGCCTTCACGCCCTGGGCGCGCGGCTATCTCCCGATCCCGCTCGACAAGCCCGCCGACCGGACCACCCCCAAGGGCGAGCGTTACGGCTACACCGCCAACGACGTCAGCGTCGGCGACCTCAACGGCGACGGCACGCTAGAGGTCGTCGTGAAATGGGACCCCTCGATTTCCAAGGACAACGCCTTTCCCGGCTATAGCGGCGAGACGCTGATCGACGCCTATACGATGGGCGGCAAGCGATTGTGGCGCATCGATCTGGGCCGCAACATCCGTTCGGGCGCGCATTATACCCAATTCATGGTCTATGACTTCGACGGCGATGGCCGGGCAGAGATCATGATGAAAACCGCCGACGGCACGATCGACGGCACCGGCAAGGTGATCGGCGATGCGCAAGCCGACTGGCGCGGCACGACCGGCGAAGTCCCGCAGTCGGACCGCACCGGTGCCAAGACGCTGGCGGACGGGCGCCAGGTCGCCCCGCTCGAAGGCCGCATCCTGCGCGGCCCCGAATTCATGACCGTGTTCGATGGCCGCACCGGACGGGCGCTCGCCACCGCACCCTACGCCCCACCGCGCGACCCCGACACCCACAGCCCGACCCCAGAGGCGATGACAAAGCGCTGGGGCGACGGCTATGCTAATCGCAGCGACCGCTATTTGGCAGGCGTCGCGCAACTCGATGGCAAGCGCGCCAGCGGGATTTTCGCGCGTGGTTACTACGCACGGACCACGGTCGCCGCCTGGGATTGGCGTGGGGGCAAGCTGACGATGCGCTGGCTATTCGACAGCGCGGTGCCGGGGAACGAGAAATTCGGCGGTCAGGGCAATCACCAATTATCGGTTGCCGATGTCGATGGCGATGGCCGCGACGAGATTATCTATGGCGCGATGGCGCTGGACGATGATGGGAAGGGGTTGTGGACCACGGGACTTGGGCACGGCGATGCGATGCATGTCGGCAACCTCGACCCTGCCCGCCCCGGCCTGGAAAAATACGGCGTGCATGAAAGCGTGCGCAGCAATGGCGGGATCGGCGCGGCGATGATCGACGCGCGTACCGGCGAAATCCTGTGGACCACACCTGCCGAGCGCGACACCGGACGCGGGCTGGCAGCCGACATCGACCCCCGTCATCCCGGTTCCGAAACCTGGGCATCCAACACCCCCGGCCTGCACGACGTGCGCGGACGGGTGATCCCCGGCGGCAAGCCGCGCAACGCCAATTTCGCGGTCTGGTGGGACGGTGATGCCTTGCGCGAACTGCTCAGCGGCAACACCATCACCAAATGGGACTGGAACAAGGGAGCCGAGGTCGTGCTGCTGAAGGCCGAAGGCGCAAATTCGAACAACAGCACCAAAGCGACGCCTGCTTTGAGTGGCGACATCATGGGCGACTGGCGCGAGGAGGTCGTGCTGCGCAGCGACGACAGCAGCGAGCTGCGCATCTACACCACGTCGATCCCGACGAAAATCGCGCTGCCCTGGCTGATGCAGGACCGGCAATATGCGCAGGCGATCGCATGGCAGAACACCGCCTATAACCAGCCGCCGCATCCGTCCTTCGCGATCACGGAGGCCGGGAACACCGAATGATCGGCCGGGCGATCGTGGTGGCAGCATTGATCGGCATGGCCGTGCCCGCCGCTGCACAATCGGCCGTACCGCGCAGCTTCAGCTTCGACGGATCAGGCGACAGCACCGCGGTTTCGCCCGACAAGATGTATGACGGCGATCACGGGTTCGAAGGTACGACGGATGGCGTATCGCGCGTTTTCTCGGTCGCGCTGCCCGAGGGCAATTACCGGGTGACGATGCGGATCGGCGACCGTGCTCGCGCCGCCGATACCAGCGTCAAGGCGGAGACACGGCGGCTGATGCTGCGCAACATCCGCACCCGGCGCGGCCAGTTCGAAACGCGCAGCTTCGTCGTCAACGTCCGCGATGCCGCACTTCCCGCTCCACCCAAAAACGCCCCCGGCGGCGACCGCGTCCGCCTGTTCGATCGCGAAGCGGGCAGTCCGAGTTGGGACGACCGACTGACGATCGAATGGCTTGGGGGTCCCGCTGTCGCATCCCTCCGCATCGAACCGGTCGATGTCCCCACCCTCTATCTGGTCGGCGATTCGACCGTGACCGACCAGCGCAGCGAACCGGCGGCAAGCTGGGGCCAGATGCTGCCCGCGCTGCTCGACGATCGGGTCGCGGTCGCCAACCATGCCGAATCGGGGGAGACGCTCAAATCCTTCCTGACCGGCCTGCGGTTCGACAAGGTGCTGTCGCGGATGAAGCCGGGCGATTATTTGTTCATCCAGTTCGGCCATAACGACCAGAAGGAAGGGTGGCCGCAAACCCATGTCGACCCCACCCACACCTATCCCGCCTATCTACGCGCCTATATCGCCGAAGCGCAGCGGCGGGGTGCGCATCCGGTGCTGGTAACCTCACCCGAACGCCGCACATTCGAGGGCACGCGAATCAGATCCACGCTTGCCGATTACGTCGCCGCAGCAAAACGCGTCGCCGCCGAAGAACGCATTCCGCTGATCGACCTGAACGCCGCCAGCACCGCGATCTACGAAGCGCTCGGTCCGCAGCGCGCGCCGCTTGCCTTCAACGATGGCGGGCGCGACGCGACGCACCACAATAATTACGGCGCTTGGTTGCTCGCCAATGCGGTCGCCGAACAGATGCGCGGCATCGTGGAACTCGCGCCACATGTCGTCGCTCCCCGCTTCGACCCCGCACGCCCGCCGCTCCCGGAGGCCGTGACGATCGAACCGAGCATTGCGCGCAGCAACACCCGTCCCGTCGGCGACTGATGCCCTTCCCTGCTCACACGGCGCGACGTATCGACGTGCACGATCATGGTGCGGTGGGCGACGGCCGGACGCTCGATACGGCGGCAATCAATTCGGCCATTGCCGCAGCGGCCGGCGGCGGCACGGTGGTCTTCCTGCCGGGTCGATATCTCAGCTTTTCGATCCGCCTGCAAAGTAACATCACCTTACTGCTTGAAGAGGGGGCGACGATCGTCGCTGCCGATCCGGCCCGACATGGGGGGGCATATGACCCACCGGAGGACGGCGCGGGCCTGCTTTACCAGGATTTCGGCCACAGCCACTGGCACAACAGCCTGATCTGGGGCGAGAATATCGAACACGTCGCAATTCTCGGCCCCGGCGCGATCGACGGCGAAGGCCTGACTCGCGACGGCCCAGGCGCGCGCTGGACTGCGCAGACCGGAGAGCGCCCACTGTCGATGGCGGGGATGAGCGACGCCGAGATCGCCGACCTTGAACCGCCCGCTGAAGCCATGATCGGACGCGGTAACAAGGCAATCGCACTCAAACATTGCCGCGACATCCAGATCGCCGACCTGACCATCACCCGCGCCGGACATTTCGCGATCCTGGCAAGCGGTTGCGAGGATATTGCGATCCGCGATTGCATGATCGATACCAATCGCGACGGCATCGACCTGGACTGCACAAGTCGCGCGGTGATCGAACGCTGTCGCGTCAACACTCCGAACGACGATGCGATCTGCATCAAATCGAGCCTGGCGCTCGGCGAGATCCGACACAGCGAGGATATCGCGATCCGCGATTGCGTGGTCAGCGGCTGGGACGAGCGGACGATGTTGGACGGTAGCTATGGCCGCACCCAGCACCTCGCCCCCGACCGGGACCGCGTGACCGGCCGCATCAAGATCGGCACCGAGAGCAATGGTGACTTCCGCCACATCACGATCGAACGCTGCCGCTTCGAACGCTCGCGCGGCCTCGCGATCGAGACGGTGGACGGCGGGACGATCGAGGATATGACAGCGTGCGACCTGGACATGGAGGACGTCACCACCGCGCCGCTGTTCATCCGCCTTGGCGATCGCGGGCGCGGGCCGTCCGGGACAGGCGTCGGCGCGATCCGCCGCATCACGATTCAGCGCGTGTGCGCAACCGGCATCGACCCGCGCTACGCCGCGACGCTCGCCGCGTTACCCGATCACCGGATCGAGGACGTGACGCTGCGCGATATCACCCTGTCCTATCTCGGCGGTGGCACGGTGCGTGACGATGCGCCTGCGCTGCTCGCCACTGCCTATCCCGAACCCAGCATGTTCGGCTCCACGCCCGCTTGGGGGCTATGGTGTCGCCATGTCCGCGGGCTGGTGGTCGATGGGCTCACGCTCAGGACCGACACACCCGATGCGCGCGCGCCGATCCTCTACGAGGATACCGAACCGTCGGGTTGAGGCTCAGCATTCGGGCAGCGGATTCCCCGTCGGCGATTCCTTGGTACTGCACGGATGCGTTGGATACGCCTCCAGGTCCAGTTCGGTCGCCTCGCGCACCACGGTCACCTCGTCGCCATCGTCGCGCATTTCGTAGAGCTTTCCGAGCGCGTAGGTGAAGGGGCGGTGGAGCACCATCATCAACTGCCCATCGAACCGGCGGAACAGCATACCATGGCCACTGTCGCGTCGTACCAGCGGGTCTAGCTGTTCCCACGGCCCGTCGATCTCGTCATTTTTCGATCGCGCAATCGACTGGACATAACCGCGCTCGCCATAGCTCGACCATAGCATCAGCAAGGTGCCTGTCTTGGTCCGAAAAAACTCCGGCCCGTCGGTCACCCATACCCGGTCGCCATCGGGTTGAAGCTGGCCCCGCGCCCAGCTTGCCTCATCCGCCTTGAACAGCGTCCGCGGTTCACCCGCGCGCTTCAGATCTTCGGTCAGCGGGAATGCCGCGATCGTGCCGACGGTCGTTTGCAGCCACTCATGCGCATAGACGTACCAGGGCTTGCCTTGCCGATCGACATAGAGCGTCCCGTCGAGCGTCATCAACTCCTTGGGCGCAACCGGCTCGCCCTTGTCGACCAGCGTATAGGGACCATCGACCCGGTCCGCGACCGCCATCACCGTGCCGCGGCGATAGGGTTTGCGATTGCCCTGCACCGGCAGTTTCGCGGCCTCGTCATGGAAGGTGGTGAACAAATACCACTTGCCTTTCCACTGGTGGACTTCGGGCGCCCAGCTTCCGGCCTTGGCCCACACGCCGCTCGTCGGCAGTGCGAAGACGACCTTCGGCTTGGTCCAGTGTTTCAGATCCTTGCTGGTATAGACCATCGTCCCCAGACGCGGATCGTCCGACATCGCGGTCTCATTCCGGTTGAAAAGATAATAGGTCTTGGTCGCCTCGTCCGCGACGATCCACGGGTCGTGGAGTTGCATCTGGGGGAGCAGCAAGCTCGCCTCGACTGGCGCATTGGCTTGCTGCGCCGATCCGGGGAGGATCGCGGCGGTGGCCAGCATGGCCGACAGGATCAGGGTGCGCATGAATTCACTCCGTCAGGATGCCAGAAGATTGCCGTATCCGATGATCACCGTCGCCAGGATCAGGATCGCGACCCCGCCCCATACCATCGCCCGGACACGGGGTGCTGCGTCCTTCCATTCGCGAAAGGCGAAGCCCCAGAGCGTGCCGAAGATGATGATGCTCGCCATGTGCAGCGTCCAGCTGGAGAAGCCGAGCGACCCCATCTGGCTTTCGCCCATCGTGTAGAAGAAGAATTGGAAATACCACGCCACGCCGGCGATTGCGCAGAGCAGGAGGTTGCGGGCCAATGGCGCGCCGACCGCCCCACCCCGTCCGACCCATTCGGATGCGGTCTTGTTGCGCAGGATCAGAAAGCTGCACCAGATCAGGTTGGTGATGAGGCCGCCGAACATCACCAGACACAACACGGGGAGGCCGGTCCACAGCGGCCCCGTTCCGGCCTGTGCCGACAACGCCTTGATCGGCTCGCCCGCTGCCAATCCAAATGCGAAACAGGCCGACATGATCCCGGCAAAGATCGCAACGATGATACCCTTGCGGAAATCGAACTCGGCGACCGCGGCGGCTTTCTGTTCGTCGCTCAGCGCCGCGTCCTTGCGGGCGCCCGCCATCGCCACGACGACGATGCCGACCAGCGTCAACGCGATGCCCGCCAGGATGATCAGCCCCGATACGCTCGACAGCAATTTCTCGGCGAACTCGCCTGCAAAGATCGGCGGAATCAGCGTGCCGAACACGGTACACAGCCCCAACACCACCGCCATGCCGAGCGACAGCCCGAGATAGCGCATGACCAGCCCGTAACCGAGCCCGCCAAAACCCCAGAGCAGCCCGAAAAAGATCGGCCAACCGATCGTCGCGGCGGGCGTTCGCGCGAAGACACCGAGCAAATCCTCGGTCTGGAGCGCAGCGAAGAACCAGGGCGCGAGTAGCCAGGAAAAGATACCGCCGGTCAGCCAGTAGATTTCCCAGCTCCACCTTTTCACCCCGCGATAGGGAACATAGAAGCTCGCCGAGGCGAAGCCGCCCAGCCAGTGATAGAATACCCCCATCAGCGGATTGGGCGTCATAATGCGATCCCCAGTCGGTACAGCCGGTTGGCATTGCCCGCGAACAGCGCACGGCGCTCGCCGTCCGTGAAATCGCCGACGATATCGGCATAAGCGGAAAGCATCTCATCGAAGCCGCCGAACAGCTTGTCGGTTGGAAAATCGCTGGCGAACATCGCGCGGTCGGTGCCGAACGCGTCGATTGCCGACAGGATGATGCCGCGTGCAATCTCGACATCGAATGGGCGACGGGTGAAACCGAACCCCGACAGCTTGATCGCGACTTGCGGCAGCGCCGCCATCCGCGCGATGCCGACGCGCCATTCGTCTTCCTCTCCCGGCAGCATCATACCCGCGTGATTGATCATCACGGGGATGTCGGGATGCCGCTCGAACAGCGCAGCAAGCGCGGCGAACTGGCCGGGATAGGCCTGAAGGTCGAAGCTGAGCCCGTGATGCGCCAACCGGGCGAACCCGTGCCGCCAGGCATCGTCTTGCGTGAAATCGCGTGGCGTGTAGCTCCGCTTTGCATCGGCGTGCCAGTTGGCGATGTGACGAATGCCGCGAACGTTGGCGTGCGCGGTATGCGCCTCAAGCAACGCGTCGAGATCGGGATAGGACAGGTCGGCGAACGCCACGATACCGTTCGGCATCCCGCGCGTATCGGCCATCTGTTGCAGCCAGCGCGTTTCGTGCAGCGCATGACGCGGATCGGCACCCGCATCGACATGGACGATCCCGCGCACGTCCCACCCGCTGGCATCGGCCAGATAATCGTCGAGGCCGTAATCGCGGGCAATCGCCTCGACCGAACCGTTGGGACCATCATCGGCAAAGGGCGGCGTCAACCACGGATAGCGGAGCTGCGACAGATCCCACAGATGGACGTGTGCGTCGATGAAGGGGATGCGGTTCACCTGTCCTCCTCTCCTCCCGTCATCCCCGCGAAGGCGGGTATCCATATGCGCTACCGAAGCGCCTCTATCTTTGATCTTATCGATTATGGATTCCCGCCTGCGCGGGAATGACGGCTGATTCTAATAGGTCGTGCGTCCGCCCGACGTGTCGAAGGTCGATGCGGTGGTGAAGCTGCATTCCTCGCTGGCCATGAAACACACCATCGCGGCGCTTTCGTGGATTTCGCCCAGCCGCCCCATCGGAATTTTCGAGCGCATGTAATCGACCTGGCTCGGCGGCAGTTGCTCCAGGATCGGGCTTTCGAAGGTCGCGGGGGTCAGCGCGTTAGCGATCACGCCCTTGCCCGCCAATTCCTTGCCCAGGCTCTTGGTCAGCCCGATCACCCCCGCCTTGGTCGCCGAATAGGCGGATGCGTTGGGATTGCCTTCCTTGCCCGCGACCGATGCCACGTTGACGATCCGGCCATAGCCGCGCTCCAGCATGAACGGCACAACCGCGCGGTTGCAATAGAACAACCCGTTGAGATTGACATCGACTACGCGCCGCCAGCTATCGAGCGGATATTCGTGGACCGGCGCGGTGGCGCCGGTGATGCCCGCCGAACAGATCAGGATGTCGATACTGCCCAGCGCATCGGCGCTTTCCTGCGCGGCGCGAACGACCGCAGCCTCGTCCGCCACGTCGAGCGAGACGCCGTGGACTCCGCCCAGTCGTTCGCGCGATTCCTCCAGCCCGCCATTCATGTCCCACAGCGACACCTTGCCGCCCTCGGCGATGATCCGTTCGGCCACCGCATAGCCCAGCCCCGACGCGCCGCCGGTGATGATCGCCCCGCGCCCGGCAAAGCGCCCCCCAAACACGCTCATCGTGCTGCGCTCCATGCGACGAAGTCCTGGCGCTGCTCGCCCAGCTTTTCGATGCCGAGTTCGACCACGTCCCCGGCCTTCAGATACCAGGGCTCGGGCTTCTGGCCCAACCCCACGCCCGGCGGCGTGCCGGTGGTGATGATGTCGCCCGGCAGGAGTGTCATCAGGCCCGATAGATAGGACACGATCTGCGCGACGTTGAAAATCATCGTCTTGGTGTTGCCGTTCTGTACGCGCTTGCCATTGACCGACAGCCACATCGACAGGTTCTGGACGTCGCCCACCTCGTCGCGCGTCACCAGCCATGGGCCGACGGGGCCAAAGGTCGGAAAGCCCTTTCCCTTGTCCCAGGTCATGCCGCGCTCGGTCTGCCAATGGCGTTCGGACACGTCGTTGACGACGCAATAGCCCGCGACGTGATCCAGCGCCGCCGGTTCATCGACATAGGATGCCGTGGTGCCGATGACGATTCCGAGTTCGACTTCCCAGTCGGTCTTCTTGGAATCCCGCGGGATGGTCACGGGGTCGTTCGGACCCTGAATGCAACTGACCCATTTGTTGAACACCACCGGCTCTTCCGGGATCGGCAGGTTCGATTCATGCGCGTGATCGACATAGTTCAGGCCGATCGCGACGAACTGGCGCGTGCCGCCGACACAGGGGCCATACCGTTCATGGCCCTCGACCAGAGGCAGCGAGGCCGGGTCGATCGCGGCGAGCTTGGTTAGTATATCGCCGCCCAACGTGTCGGGACCGATATCGGATACATGAGCGGACAGGTCGCGGATGCGCCCGTCCGCATCGATCAGTCCGGGCTTTTCGGCGCCCGCGGCGCCGTAACGGCAGAGTTTCATGGGCAGCCAGTCCTTAGTGCGTATAGGGGCGATGCATGTCGAGATCGCGGTTCAGCTCGACCCCGAAGCCAGGCTTGTCGAGCGCCGTGACCCTGAGCCGTCCGTTCTCCGGCACCGGCTCGCCGATCAATTGCGGGTGGAACATCGGCACGACTTCCGTCGGGCCGGGATGCATCATCAGAAATTCGGCAAAGGGCGAATTGTGCCGGGTGATGACGAAATGATAGCTGTAAACACTTGATCCGTGCGGCACGACCAGTTTGCCGCGCGCGTCCGCCAACGCGGAAATCTTGAGCAGTTCGGTCACGCCGCCACACCAGCCGACATCGGGCTGGATAATGTCGCAGCAGTCCATGTCCATCAGCATCCGAAAGCCCCAGCGGGTCGCCTCATGCTCGCCGGTTGTGACCAACATCCCCTTGGGCACGTTGCGCTTCAATTCGGCATAGCTCCAATAATCGTCGGGGCTGATCGCCTCTTCGATCCATTTCAGGCCGTGTTCGTGCGCGGCGATGGCAAGGCGCGTCGCATAATCGACGTCGAGCGCCATCCAGCAATCCCACATCAGCCAGAAATCCGGCCCGACGCGCGACCGCATCTCGGCGAGTTCGGCGATGTTCTTCTTCAGTCCCTCGATGCCCTCGGCAGGACCGTGGTGCAGCGGCATCTTGCCGCCGATAAAGCCCAGTTCCTTGGCGATATCGGGCCGCGCGCCAGTCGCATAGAATTGCAACTCGTCGCGCACCGCGCCGCCCAGCAACTGATAGACCGGCTCGCCGCGCAGCTTGCCCAGCAAATCCCATAGCGCCAGATCGACGCCCGAGATCGCGTTCACGACCAACCCCTTGCGCCCGTAATATTGGGTCGAGAAATACATCTGGTCCCAGATGCGCTCATATTCGGTGGGGCTGCGCCCTTCGAGGAAGCGCGCGAGATGCTTTTCGACGATGAAGCACGCCGGTTCTCCACCCGTCGTCACCGCAAACCCGATCGTGCCGTCATCGGCCTCGATTTCGACCACCAGCGTCCCCAGCACATTGATGCCGAAGCTTTGCCGCGATTGACGATATTCGGGATAGCGCGACATCGGCGTCGCGATGTGATTGTCGATCCAGTGGCCTTCGCCCTGATCGTGGTAATCGGCCCCGCCACCGCGCACGGTATAGGCACGAACCTGCTTGATCTTGGGCAACGCTGCACCGCCCATCGGGCGCCCCTCCCTCAATTTTCCCATGCCGCCCCCGACGGCCAGGATACGTAAAATTGCATCGCGGACACTCGTTCCAGCATATGATACGAAGGACGCCAGAAGCGCCACGTCCGTGTCACGGTCGCTGGATCGCGTAACCGCTTTACTTTCTCACTTTATGGGATAGGGTATTACTAGATGAGACAACAGGCGTCAAACGAAGATTCGAGCAGCGGCTCGGAGACCGGCAATTCCGGCGGCAACAAGGTGCAGGGCAGCCAGACGCTGCTTCGCGGCCTCGACATGCTCGACCAAGTGATCGACGGCCCCATCAAACTTGCGGATTTATCGGCGCGGATGGAATTGACCCGTTCGACCACGCACAGGCTCGCCAATGCCCTGGTCGATCGCGGGTTTCTGACGTTTCTACCGCGCGAAGGCTATCAATTGGGGCCGAAGCTGCTCCATCTGGGCTTCCTCGCGCAGAGCCAGGCCGATCTGGTGCAACTCGCGCGTCCGCATCTCGAATCGCTGGCCGCCGCGACCGAGGATACGGTGCATCTGGGGCGTCGGGACGCCGATCTGGCTTTGTATCTCGACAAGATTCCGGGTCGCCGCCGGGTCGAAATTTCCAGCCGCGTCGGCGACCGCCAGCCGCTGACCTCGACGGGCCTGGGCAAGGCATTGCTGCTCGACGATCCCGAAAATGGATGGGAAAACCTGTTCAACGCCGATCGCCAGCGCGGCGCGCCGCAAGCCGATTACAAGGTCTGGGCGGAACGGATGCGGGGCTATGTCGCCGCCGACCGCGCCTATGACCTTGAAGAGAACGAGGATCTGATCCGCTGCGTCGCCGCGTCGATCCGCGACGCATCGGGCCGCATCGTCGGCGCGATCAGCGTGTCGAGCGCGGCGCAATATATGGACGATGCCCGGATGGCGGCGCTGAGCGCAGACGTGCGGGCGACCGCGGGCGCGATCAGCACCGATCTGGGCTGGGTGGAGGGAGCGACTCCGGTCCGCCGCAAACCGAAGTAGAACGATAAGTGAGGAGAGGACGCCTGTGAAATTGCTCGATGGCAAAACCGTGCTCGTGACGGGGGCATCGACCGGGATCGGTCGCGCCGCGGCGATCGGCGCGGCCCAACATGGTGCCGATGTCGCGATCAACTATCACAGCCGCGATGACGATGCAGAGGCCGTGGTCGAGGCGATCCGCGGGCTGGGTCGCAAGGGCATCGCGATCAAGGGCGATGTCGCCGATGCAGCGACCGCGACCGATTTCGTCGCGCGCGCAAAGGCCGAACTGGGCCACGTCGATGTGATGGTTTCCAACGCCGGCATCTGCCCGTTCCACGGCTTTCTCGACATGCCTGCCGAAACGCTGGAGCGCACGCTGCGCGTCAATCTCCACGGTGCCTATTACATGGTGCAGGCCGCGGCGCGGGCGATGGTCGATCAGGGCGATGGCGGTGCGATCGTCGCAGTGTCATCGATATCCGCGCTCGTCGGTGGGGAATATCAGACGCACTACACCCCGACCAAGGCGGGGGTGCATTCGCTGATGCAGTCGACCGCGATTGCGCTCGGCAAGCACCGTATCCGCTGCAATTCGGTGCTGCCCGGCACGATCCTGACCGAAATCAACAAGGACGACCTCGCCGACGACGAGAAGCGCACCTACATGGAAAGCCGCGTGCCGCTCGGACGGCTGGGCCAGCCCGAGGATATGGTCGGGCCGATCGTCTTCCTCGCCTCCGACATGGCGGCTTATGTCACCGGCGCAGCGTTGCTCGTCGATGGCGGCATGTTCGTGAACCTCCAGTGATCGGCGGACTCATTGCGCTCGCACTGGCCGGGCAGACGGTGTTCATCGCCAGCGATTCGACCGCCCAGACCTATAATCGCGACCGCTATCCGCAGAGCGGTTGGGGTCAGGTGCTACAATGCGGCCTGAACGGCGTGGCGGTGGACAATCGTGCGATCGGCGGGCGTAGCACGCGCACCTTCGTTTCCGAAGGCCGCTGGGCGAAATTGATCGGCGACCTGAAGCCCGGCGACACCGTGCTCATTCAGTTCGGCCATAACGACGCCAATCGCAATCGCCCGGCACGCTATGCGCCCGCTACCACCGATTACCGCCAGCACCTGACCCGCTTCGTCGCCGATGTCCGGGCGAAGGGCGCGACGCCCGTCATCCTGACTCCGGTCGCCCGCCGTTCCTATGACGGTGCGGAGGCCAAGGCCGATTTCGCCGATTATAGCTCGGTTGCGCGCGTCGTCGCGCGTGAAACGAACACCACGTTGCTCGATCTGGAAACACTATCGCGGCGCTGGCTGACGCAAGCGGGTCCGGAGCGGGCCAAGGCCTATTTCCTGCATTACGAAAAGGGCCAGCAGGCGGCATTTCCGAACGGCATCACCGACGATACCCATTTCAGCGAACTGGGGGCGCGTCAGGTGGCAAACCTGATCGCGGGCGAACTGGCGCGGCTGAACCTGCCCGTATCGTCGAGCGTGAAGGCCGATCGTCCTGCACTCGCGCGAGAGACGCCTGCGGGCGACTGGACCTGCCAGTGACGTGTTTCGACCGCCGCACGCTAATCGGCGCTGGCGCGTCGCTCGCCGCACTTCCCGCGGCGGCACGCTTGGCGGCGGCGCAGGCGACACACGAACGCATCGCCCTCTGGCCCGGCGCAGCGCCCGGTGGTGAGCGTGTCACCGTCACCGAACGCGAAATCCCGCGCTCCCCCACCGGCCCCGCCGCCGATACCGCCTTCGTCAACGTGACGCGCCCGACCCTCACCACGGTACGTCCCGCCAAATCGAACGGTGCGGCGTTGCTTCTGATTCCCGGCGGGGGCTATCGCCGGGTCGCAGTCGGCCTTGGCACTTTCGCCATCGCCGAATGGTTCGCGGCGCGCGGTTTCACTACGCATATCCTGGTGTATCGCCTGCCTGCCGATGGCTGGGCTGCCGGGCCGGACGCGCCGCTTCAGGATGCACAACGCGCACTCAGGCTCGTCCGGGCACGCGCGAAGGATTACGACCCCGACCGCATCGGCGTGCTCGGCTTTTCAGCGGGCGGGCATCTGGCCGCGCGCCTCTCTGCACGGCAGGACATCGCGAGCTTTCGCGCCGTCGATGCCACCGATCGCCTGCCGCTCGCGCCCAAAGTCGCAGGCCTGCTCTACCCCGTCGTCTCGATGACCGGCGCGCATGTCCATGACGGATCGCGCGACGAGATGTTCGGCAAGGGCGTCGCACCGGAACGCGCCGCGCCCTTTGCCGCCGATGCGCGCATCGCCCCCGGCACCCCGCCGACCTTCATGGCGCACGCCATCGACGACCGCGTCGTGCCGCCTGAAAACGGCATCGCAATGATGACGGCACTGCGCGCCGCGAACGTTCCGACCGAATTGCATCTGTTCGAACGCGGCGGCCACGGCTTCGGGCTTGAGGCGGCGGGTGCCCCCTCCCCCTGGCCCGAACTTTTCCTGGGCTGGGCGAAGACCCACGGGCTGACATGACCGCGCGGCCACGCGTCGCCTTGTTCGCGACCTGTCTGGTCGATGCGATGCGCCCGTCGGTCGGCTTCGCGTCGCTGCGCACGTTGGAGGCCGCAGGGTGCGACGCCGATGTCCCGCTCGCGCAGACCTGTTGCGGTCAGCCCGCGCTCAACTCGGGCGCGCGCGACGAGGCTGCCGCGCAAGCGCGCCGCACCATCGCGCTGCTGGAACCCTATGACTATGCGGTCATCCCCAGCGGCTCGTGCGCCGCGACGATCCACGTCCATTATCCCAAAATTCTCGAGGACGACCCCGAATGGAGGCCGCGCGCCGAGGCGCTGGCGGCAAAGACGTGGGAAATCCTGTCGTTTCTCGACCAGGTCATGCGCTGGAAGCCCGACGGCCTCTCGCTTTCCACCCGCGCCACCTATCACGACAGTTGTTCGGGTTTGCGCGAACTCGGCATCAAGCGCCAGCCGCGCCAGTTGCTGGGCGCGATAGACGGCCTCGAACTGCTGCCCCTCACCAACGACGAGAAATGCTGCGGCTTCGGCGGCACCTTCTGCGTCAAATATTCGGCGATCTCTAACGCGATCGTCGGCGAAAAGGCTGAGGACATTACCGCCAGCGGTGCCGAACTATTGCTGGGCGGCGATCTCGGCTGCCTGATGAACATGGCGGGCAAACTCCACCGCGATGGTTCCCCCGTCCGCGCCATGCATGCAGTCGAGATCATCGCCGGAATGGGCGACGGCCCCGCGATCGGCGAAGACCGGTGAGCGCCTTCACCGACCGCGTCGATGCCGCGCTTGCCGACCGGCAATTGAAGATCGCGGTGGAACGCACCGCCGGAACCGCCGAAGCCAAACGCGCAACCGCTGTGGCCGCATTCTCCGATTTCGACGCCGCCCGAAAGCGCGCCGCCGCGATCAAGGATCATGTGATCGAGCATCTCGGCCACTATCTGGTCGAGTTCGAACGCAACGCGACCGCGGCCGGTGCCGTCGTCCACTGGGCACGCGATGCCGATGAGGCGTGTCGCATCGTCATCAATCTCTGCCAACAGGCAGGCGCGAAAAGCGTCGCCCGCTCCAAATCGATGCTCGGCGAGGAAATCGGCCTGCCGCATGCGCTGGCCGAAGCGGGGATCGAGCGGGTCGAGACCGACCTTGCCGAACACATCATCCAGCTGGCCGACGAACCGCCGTCGCACATCGTCTGGCCGGCGATGCACAAGACGCGCGAGCAGGTCTCCGCGCTGTTCCGTGCCCGCCACGCCGACCCGCATGTCGAGGAAACGATCGCGGCGATGGCCGAGAGTGCGCGTCGGCACCTGCGCGACAAGATGCTCGCAGCCGATGTCGGCATCTCAGGCGCCAATTTCCTGATCGCCGATTCGGGGCAGGTCTGCACCGTCACCAACGAAGGCAATGCCGAACTCTCGCTGGTCCCGCCGCGGATGCATATCGTCACCGCGGGTATCGAGAAGCTGGTGCCGTCGATGCCCCACGCCGTCCACCTGCTTCGCCTGCTCGCGCGATCGGCGACGGGTGCGGACTTGACCCAATATACGACCTTCTACGCCGGGCCGAAGCGCGCGGCCGACGCCGACGGCCCCGACGCGATGCACATCGTTCTGGTCGACAACGGCCGCACGCGGATGCGCAGCCACGGCTTGGCAGAGATGCTGCGCTGCATCCGCTGCGGCGCGTGCATGAACCACTGCGTCGTGTTCCGCCAAGTGGGCGGCCATGCCTATGGCAGCACCTATCCCGGCCCGATGGGGGCGGTCATCACGCCTGCGATCGACGGGCTGAATGCCGAAACCCGCGACCTTGCCCATGCCTGCACGCTGAACGGCAAGTGCCGCGAAGTATGCCCGGTCGACATTCCCCTCCCCACCCTGCTGCGCGGCTGGCGCGAAAAAAGCTGGCGCGAGGGGCTGGAGCCGGTGTCAGCCCGCATGGGGATCGGCGCATGGTCGCGACTGGCGGGGCACCCCTGGGTCTATCGCCGAGCGGTCGGGCTGGGCAACTGGCTGCTCAGGCGGATCGGCAAACGCTGGCTGCACGCAATCCCCTTCGCCAGCGGCTGGACGCGTCACCGCGACTTCCCTGCGCCGCAATCGAATGCGAGCTTCGTCGAACGCTATGCCAGGGGCGAGCGATGACCGCGCGCGACGCGATCCTGGCGGCACTGTCGGGCGATACCGCGACCCCCGACGCCATCGCCGCGCACGCGGCTGCGCTGGTCGGGCAGGTCGAACGCCCTGCCCCCGCGGGCATGCTCGCCGAGGCCTTCGCCGACGCACTTGCCAAACCGTCGGTCGGGGCCAGTTTCGATCACGTTGCGAACAACCACGACGTGCCTGCCGCCGTCGCGCGCTATCTGGCCCAACACGCCCTCCCGCCCCTCGTCCATATCGCCTGCCCGATGATCGAAACCGACTGGGCACCGCTTGCGACCACGCAACACTTGTCGATCGATGGCGGCGTGGTGGTGGCGCGTGCCGTGTCCGCGGTGGCGGAAAGTGGGACGTTGGTTATCGACACCGGTCCCGACCGCCCGATGCTCGCGCATTTCCTGGCGCTACACCACATCGTCATCGTCCACGCCGCCGATCTCGTCGCTCAGCTAGAGGACATCCCGGAACCCGCTGCGATCCCGCGCAGCCGCTTCTGGATCACCGGCGTATCGGGCACCACCGACATCGAGGGGCAATATATCCGCGGCGCACATGGCCCGCGCTTCCTTCATGTTATCCTGATCGGTCCGCAACCACGATGAGCGTTTCCGATCGAACCCATCGATCGCGAACGACGCGAGGCACCGCGCGCACCGGAACCGACGAAAATCCAAGTTCTCCTTGGCGACATACGACTTGTGCACGCTCGCAAATTTTGGCATTTGTCTGAGTATAAAACAGGGGGCGGATGTGCATACAGGCTTCAAGGCAGCGATCTTCATGGCTCTGGCGAGTGTTTCCACCCCGGCACTGGCCGGAACTGCGGTGCGTTCGAGCTTCGGCGCACTGTCTGACGGCACCGCGATCGAAAAGGTCGAGTTGACCAATGCCAGCGGCACGAAGGCGGTAGTGATGACGCTCGGCGCATCGCTTCAGGCGCTGCACGTCGCCGACCATGCGGGCACGCTGGCGGACGTGGTGCTCGGCTATGACAGCGCGCAAGAATATCTCGACCAGCCGCAATATTTCGGTGCGACCGTGGGGCGTTATGCCAACCGCATCGCCGGCGCCACATTCGATCTCGACGGCACCACACATCGGCTGGAGGCGAATGACGGCGTCAACCATCTGCACGGCGGCGTGCGTGGTTTCGACAAGCGGGTTTGGACGATCCGGTCGGTCGAAAGCGGCCCCACCGCACGCGTTGTGCTGGAATATGTCAGTGCGGATGGCGAAGGCGGCTACCCCGGCGCGCTGACCGTCACCGCGACCTATGCGTTGAGCGATAGCAACGAACTGACCATCGATTACCGCGCGACGACGACCAGGCGGACAATCGTCAACATCACCAATCACAGCTTCTTCAACCTGGCGGGCAAAGGCGACGTTATGGCGCAGCGGCTGACGCTGAACGCCGCGCGCTATACGCCGGTAAACGACACGCTGATCCCCACCGGCACGCTCGCGCCGGTGGACGGCACACCGTTCGATTTTCGAAGAAGTGCCGCGATCGGTAGCCGCATCCGCCAGGGCGAAGATGCCCAGTTACGGATCGGGCACGGTTACGATCACAATTACGTGATCGACGGCGCGATCGGAACGTTGCGCCCCGCGGCCAAGCTGGAAGATCCCGGATCGGGCCGGGTGATGGAATTACTGACCACCGCGCCGGGCGTGCAATTCTATTCTGGCAATTTCCTCGACGCGTCGGTGACCGGCAAGGGCGGCTGGATCTATCGCCAGGGCGACGGGTTGTGTCTGGAACCGCAAATATTTCCCGACGCCCCGAACCAAAGCGCCTTTCCCTCGGCGCGGCTCGACCCCGGCCAAACCTATTCCAACCGCATGGTGCTGCGTTTCTCCACCGCCGCCAATTGATCGACAGGCATCTTTCCGCATGAGCGACTCTTCGCCAACGACCCCCAAACCGCTCCGGTCGCGCGCCTGGTTCGACGATCCCGACAATGCCGACATGACCGCACTGTACCTGGAACGGTACATGAATTTCGGTCTGGGGCTCGACGAACTGCAATCGGGCAAGCCGATCATCGGCATCGCCCAGACCGGCAGCGACCTGTCGCCCTGTAACCGCCACCACATCGTGCTGGCCGAACGCGTGCGCGAGGGGATTCGCGAGGCGGGCGGGATCGCGATCGAGTTTCCGGTCCACCCGATCCAGGAAACTGGAAAGCGCCCGACCGCCGGACTTGACCGCAACCTCGCCTATCTGGGGCTGGTCGAACTGCTGTTCGGCTATCCGCTCGATGCCGTCGTGCTGACGATCGGTTGCGACAAGACCACGCCTGCCTGCCTGATGGCGGCAGCGACGGTCAACATTCCGGCGATCGCGCTGTCGGTGGGGCCGATGCTCAACGGCTGGCATAAGGGCGAGCGCACCGGTTCGGGCACGATCGTCTGGAAAGCGCGCGAACTGCTCGCGGCGGGTGAGATCGACTATAAGGGCTTCATCAAACTGGTCGCGTCGTCGGCGCCCTCGACCGGCTATTGCAACACGATGGGTACGGCGACGACGATGAACTCGCTGACCGAGGCGCTGGGCATGAGCTTGCCCGGATCGGCGGCGATCCCCGCGCCGTACCGCGACCGTCAGGAATGTGCCTATCTGACGGGCAAACAGATCGTCGAGATGGTCCATGCCGACCGCAAGCCGTCCGACGTGATGACGCGCGCGGCGTTCCTCAACGCGATCCGGGTGAACTCCGCGATCGGGGGATCGACCAACGCACCCATCCATCTGAACGCGATCGCCCGGCATCTGGGCGTCGAACTGTCGATCGACGATTGGGAAGTGCATGGTCGCGACGTGCCGTTGCTGGTCAATCTGCAACCCGCGGGCGAATATCTGGGCGAGGATTATTACCGCGCAGGCGGCGTCCCTGCGGTGGTCGCGCAGTTGATGGGCCAGGGCCTGATCGAAGAGCGCGCGCTCACCGTCAACGGGCGCAGCATCGGCGACAATTGCCGCGACGCAGAAATCGAGGATGCGCGCGTTATCCGTCGCTTCGATGACCCGATCCTGCCCGCCGCCGGACTGTCGGTGCTGCGTGGAAATCTGTTCGATAGTGCGATCATGAAATTGTCGGTGATCACACCTGAATTCCGCGACCGCTATCTTTCCGATCCCGCCGATCCCGATGCGTTCGAAGGACCGGTGGTGGTGTTCGACGGGCCGGAGGATTATCACGCGCGTATCGACGACCCCGCGCTCGGCATCGACGATCGCACGCTTCTCATCATGCGCGGTGCCGGGCCGATCGGCTATCCGGGCGCGGCCGAAGTCGTCAACATGCGCCCGCCGGTCAACCTGATCAAAGCGGGCGTCCACGCGCTGCCGTGCATCGGCGACGGGCGTCAGTCGGGGACCAGCGGCAGTCCGTCGATCCTCAATGCCTCACCCGAAGCGGCGGCGGGGGGGGGCCTGGCGCTGCTGCGCACCGGCGACCGGGTGCGGATCGACCTGCGCAAGGGAGAAGCGAACATGCTGGTGTCCGACGCCGAACTGGCCCAGCGTCTTGCGGCGTTGAATGCGGCGGGCGGCTACGCCTTCCCCGCGAGCCAGACGCCGTGGCAGGAGATGCAGCGCAGCGTCGTCGGCCAGGCCGATACCGGTGCCATCCTGGAAGGCGCGGAAGAATATCAAAAGCTCGCCCAGAATGTTGGCGTCCCGCGGCATAATCATTGATGGAACGCCGGATGGCCGAATACCGCATCGTCGAACGCGACACGCGCGACCTGCTGGGCGAAGGGCTGCTATGGTCCGCCCGCGACCAGGCCGTTTATTGGACCGACATCCTGGCGCCCGCGCTCAACCGGCTGTCGCTTGCCGACGGGGCGGTGACACGCTGGCCGATGCCCGAGATGATCGGCTGGGTGATCGAACGCCAAAACGCGCCCGGCTTCATCGCCGGTTTTCGCAGCGGGT
Organism: Sphingomonas sp. AX6; assembly: GCF_902506605.1. GTDB lineage: Bacteria > Pseudomonadota > Alphaproteobacteria > Sphingomonadales > Sphingomonadaceae > Sphingomonas. The sequence continues at coordinate 1,446,886 of NZ_LR733979.1, read as the reverse complement.
TCGCCGAACTTTTGATCGATTCTTCGGCACTCGATCCGCTGACGATCATCCCGATCGTCGATCCCGAACCCGATTTGCCCGACAACCGGCTGAACGATGCCAAGGCCGACCAATGGGGACGGATCTGGGCAGGGTCGATGCCGCTCACTGCCGACCGGCCGAGCGGCAACCTCTATCGCTTCGATCCCGACCGCAGCCTGACGCATGTCGACAGCGACTATTCGGTCGCCAACGGTCCCGCGATCAGCCCCGACCAGGACTGGCTCTACCACACCGACACGCCTGCACGGCAGGTCTATCGCTTCGCACTCGATGCCGATGGTGCCCATGACAGGACGCCGTTCATCCGGTTTGAGAAGGACTGGGGCTATCCCGACGGCATGACCGTCGATGCACAGGGGTATCTGTGGATCGCGCATTGGGGTGGTTCGCGGATCAGCCGCTTCACGCCCGATGGCCTGCTCGACCGCTCGATCGAACTCCCGGCTTCGCAGATCACAAACATTTGCTTCGCAGGCGATGATCTCGACCGCATGTTCGTGACCTCCGCTGCTGACGGGGTGCCGCATGAAGAACATGCCGGATATTTGTTCGAGGTGGAGTCCGGCGTTCGAGGATTGCCGACGGGGAAATTCGGGGGATGATCCTCATGGGGGTAATCCAGCCTGATCCTCCCGTTCGTGCTGAGCTTGTAAACGAAGTTGGGGTATTCAGCTTACTCCGCCGTCAGCGTACGCACCTCGTAGATGAAGGCATCGGTCCCGCGCGTCTCGAATCGGACCCGCACCGTTTTATCGCCGCGCGTCAGCGCCACCGGCAGCGGATAGTCCACCCCGACGAACCGCTTCTCCGGTTTCGCGGCCCGGCGCTCGCTGGCAATTAAAGTCCCATCGACCGAGATGTCGAAGCGCTTGTCCACTTCCTCACCCCAATAGAGCAGGCGCAACACGAGTGGGCCGTCGCGCACGGCCATGTCGAATTCCAGCCAGTGCCCCTCGCCCCACGGCAATTGCCGCGCGCTGCGCCCGGCGAACGAGAACAGGTCGCTATGGTTGGACGCATAGTCGTGATCGCGTTCGGGCTGCATCTCGCCCAGGTTGATCTGGTCGATCGTCCGCGCCTCCAGCGCCGCGCGCTCGCGCTGGGTTGCGACGAACGCGCTTTCCTCGCGTGCCCAGCGGTCTTCGGTAAAGCGCGGGAAATAGACCGCAGTGCGCCGGTCATACTGCGCGAAGAATGGCACCAGCGACAGCGGCGCGGGTCGCGCGTCGGGGATGGTGAAGCGGTGCGCGGTGGCATCGACCGCGCGGGCGCGGCCCAGCGGATGATCGCTCACCAATGCGGGCGGCAGCTGATCGAACGGACGGTCGGCGGGACCAAGGTCGGCCGCCAGCAACACGGGGCCGTGGACGAACGCGATCATGTCGGGATCGTCGGGCGTTGCCTCCGCGCGCAAGGCCATCGGCAGCGTCAGCGTCACCCGGTCGCCCGCGGCCCATTCGCGGTCGATCAGCGCATAGCCGTCGCGACGCTCTAACGGGACGGGCGCGCCGTTCACCGCCAGCGTAGGCCGCGTGCACCAGCCGGGCAGGCGGATCGCCAGTGGGCGGTCGAGCGCCTCCACGCGCAGCGTCACCGCGTCGGCGAACGGATAGCCGGTGTCGAGCGTCACCTGGTTGCCTTGCCACTCAAGCGTCGAGGGGATGAACAGGTTGAGCTGGAGCACGTCGTCCCCCTGCCACCACACCGCCTCGCCATGTTTCGAATGGCTCTCTATCCCCGATCCGACGCAGCACCAGAAACTGTCCTCGGGCGTCGAATAGGTCCGCCGCGCGCCCGCGCTGAGCGGCATGAAATAGACGAAATGCCCGGTCTTCGGATGCTGGTGCGCCAAAATGTGGTTGAGGTGGGTGCGCTCATATTGGTCAAACAGCGTCGCATCGGGTGCCCAGCCATGCAGGTGCGCGGTCAGCTTCATCATGTTGTAGCTGTTGCACGCCTCGCACGTCCGCTCGGTGATCGCCTCTGCAATGACGCCGGGGTCGCGGAAATGCTCGCGTTCCGAATTGCCGCCGATGACATAGCTGTGCTTATCCGTGACGGTCGCGTGGAAGAAGCGCGCGGCGTCGGCGTGGCGCTGTTCGCCGGTCAGCTCGTACAGGCGCGCCAGCCCGATCAGCTTGGGAATTTGGGTATTGGCGTGGAGACCGGGCAGGATGTTGCGCCCGGCGCTCAGCGGATCGAGGATCTTGCGGTCGCGAATGCGCTGCGCCAGCCGCAGCCAGCGCGGATCGCCGGTCAGCGCGTAAGTCTCGGCGTAGCTGTCGTTCAACCCGCCATATTCGGCCGCGAGCAGCCGCTGCATCGTCGCATCGTCCAGCCCCTCCAGAATCGTCGCGAGATGGCCCGCCATGCCCAGCATCACCGGCCGCGCCGCCGCGATCCCGGCATGGCGCTCGGCATCGATCAGCCCGGCATGGACCTTGTGCCAGCTATAGAGCGGCACCCAGCCGCCATTGACGTCGAAGCCGCCCGACCGCACGTCGCCGCGGCGGATTTCTTCGAAGACGATCTTGCCGTCGACCGTCTTGCCGTCGCGTTCCACGGTGGTTCCGCCGATATAGCCGTCGCCCTGCGCCGCCTGGATGCGCGCGAGTTCGGCGACCGTGTCGGCCAGAAGCTGGCGGATCGCGACGTCGCCGGTCTGCGCGACCATCAGTGCGCAGGCGGAGAGGTAATGGCCGAGCGTGTGCCCGGCGATGCCGCGCGCTTCCCAGCCGCCGTAGAGTTCGCCCTTGGGCGGCAACCCGGCGCTCACATGGAAATTGTGGAGCAAGCGGTCAGGCGAAAGCGCCATCAATGTGCGGCGATTGGCCTCGACCGCGTCGGCCCAGATCGATGGCCTCAGCCGAACCGAAGTGAGCGGAACCGGGCGGAGTTTGATCCGCCCGGCATCCGCATTTGCCCGCGCCAGCGATGGCGCGAGCAGCGCCGCCGCACTCGCCGAGGCGAGAAAGGCGCGGCGGTCGATCACTCGGCGACCTTGACCACCACGATCGATTTGGCGGGCAGGTCGAAGCTCAACCTGCCGCCGACGCTTTTCGCCGAATAGGCCGCGGGCCTGACCGTCTCGGGTCGATCGAACGTGTTGTGCGCGTCCATCGCCCTGGCGGTCAGGATGCGTCCGCTCGCGCTACCCGACAGGTTGGTGGTCACTCGCGTCGCGCGATTGGGATCGAGGTTGGTAAGCGACACCCACAGCGCCCCATCGGTCGCACGGGCCGCCGATACATCGACCATCGGCAAGTCGATCCCGCCCGAGGTGTAACGCACGTTCGATACCGTCGCCGGATAGGGGGTCGCCCCCTGGAACGGCACATACATGTCGAACAAATGATAGGTCGGCGTCAGAACCATCTTGTCCTTATTCGTAAGGATCATCGCCTGAAGGACGTTCACCATCTGCGCGATCGCGGCGAGCTTCACCCGGTCGGTATGGCGGTGAAAGATGTTGAGGGTGAGCGCCGCCACGTGCGCGTCGCGCAGCGAGTTCTGCTGATAGAGGAAACCCGGCGTCGATCCCGGCTCGCTGTCGTACCAGGTGCCCCATTCGTCGACATAGAGCCCGACGCGCTTTTCGGGATCATATTTGTCCATGATCGCCGAATGTTTGGTGACCAGTTCGTCCATGCGCAGCGCATTCTTCATCACCGATGCCCAGGCTGGCTCGGCGAAGCCGGTGGCCGGGCCTTTGCTCTCCCAGCTCGTGGTGAAGGTATAATGGTGGAGGCTGATTGCATCCATCTGGCCCCGTGCGCGGTCCATTAGAACGTCGGTAAAATTGTAATCCGCGACGTTTGCGCCGGTCGCGACCTTCTTCATCCCCATCTCGCGCGGTGCCTTGACGAAGGTCTGGTAACGGCGGTGGAGGTCGGCCGAATATTCGGGGCGCATGTTGCCGCCACAGCCCCAGCTTTCATTGCCGACGCCGAAATATTTGATCTTCCAGGGCTTGTCGCGGCCGTTCTTGCGGCGCTCGTTGGCCAGCGACGACTGGCTGTCGGAGGTCATATATTCGACCCATTGGCCCATCGCGAGCGGGTCCATCGACCCCATATTGCCGGCGACATAGGCTTCCGCCCCGATCAGCTCGACGAAGTCCAGGAATTCATGGGTGCCGAACGCGTTGTTTTCGGTGACGCCGCCCCAATGGGTGTTGACCCGCGTCGGGCGCTCAGCGCGCGGACCGATGCCGTCGCGCCAATCATATTCGTCGGCGAAACAGCCGCCGGGCCAGCGGATCGACGGCACCTTGATCTTGCGCAGCGCCTCGACCACGTCGGTGCGATAGCCGCGCGTGTTGGGGATCGGAGAATCCTCACCCACCCACACGCCTTCATAGATGCCGCGGCCCAGATGCTCCGCGAACTGGCCATATACGTCGCGTTCGATCACCGGTCCGGGCTTCGACGTGTCGATCGACACGGTGACGGGCACGGTCTGCGCGCCCGCGGGCAGCGCCAGTGAAATCGCCGCGAGGGCAGCCAATCCTTTGCCCAGCATCTTCATATCCTGCTCCCTGTTTTCTTGTTCTTATGCTTCGTGAAACGGCCCCACTTCGACGCGACGACCCAGCAAATAGGCGTCGGCGACATGCGCGAACGGGGTCAGGTCGACGTCGCTGGTCCGTGTCGCCAGGCATTGGGCAAAGCGGCGATAAAGCCGCGCATATTCGGCCTCGTCGCCGACATCGACGGCGGCACCGTCCACCGCCATCTTCGACGCGCCCAGACTTAGCGTCAGTTGGCCGTCGTCGGTTTCGACATGGATGTCCCAGCTTTGCGGGCCGCGCTGGTCGAAATCGAATTCGACCGCGACCGGCACCCCTACGGTATCGGCAAAGCGCAGGCTGGCCGCGATCGGCGCATCCCGGTTGGATGGGAAGCGCAACTCGGCATCCTCCAGCAGCAGGGGCCGCGGCAGGATGCGGGTGATGACCGACAGCGCGTTGATCCCCGGATCGAACACCCCGATGCCCGGTTCCCAGATCCAGGCCTGTCCGGGATGCCAGACGCGGACATCCTCCTTCCAGTTGACCTCCACCCGGCGGAGGGTGCGCGTGCTCAGCCAGAGGCGGGCGGGCTCGACCGCCGCCGCCTCGCGCGAATGCCAGGTGGTGTAGAAGACACGGCCCGCCTTCTCGGCGATGCGCGCCGATGCCTGCGCTTCGCTCAGCGTCGCGGCGGGGGGCTTTTCGATCATCACGTCCAGCCCGTGCGCCACCGCCTGTTCGATCAGCGCCAGCCGCCCGCGCGGCGGGGTGCAGATCGACACTGCTTGCACGTCGGGCATCGCGGCCATCATTTCGGCGATGGTGGCGAAACCCGGCACGCCTTCGGGGGGCGTATGACCGGTGACGGCGGCGACCAGTTCGAAATCGGGGCTGGCGGCGATATGCGGGACATGCTGGTCGCGGGCGATCTTGCCGATGCCGATCAGGGCAATGCGCGTCGCGCTCATAGCGGCGTCACCGTCACGGGCGCGGGCTCGGCGCGCGCCAGCGGATTGCGCACCGGCATCGTGAAGGGCGCGGCCTCCACCTCGAACACATCGCCTTCGCGCGTTTCGATTCCGTCGGCGAACGACAAGGTCGCTGTGCCAAGGAAATGGACATGGATGTCGCCGGGGCGGCGGAACAGGCCGTATTTGAAATGGTGATGCTCCAGATTGGCGATGCTGTGCGACATGTTCGCTTCGCCCGACAGGAACGGCTTTTCCCACAGCACCGCGCCGTCGCGCACGATGCGGCTGGTGCCACGGACGTCATCGGGCAAATCGCCGATCAGCAATTCGGGGCCAAGCGCCGCGGGCCGCAGCTTGGAATGCGCCAGCCACAGATAATTGCCGCGTTCGACGATATGATCCGAAAATTCATTGGCGAGGGCATAGCCCAGTCGCCGCGGATTGCCGTCGCGGTCGATGATATAGATGCCCGCAATCTCGGGCTCCTCGCTGCCGTCGAGCGCGAATTCCGGCGAGACGAGCGGCGCGCCGGGGCCGACCAGACAAGACCCATCGCCTTTGTAAAACCATTCGGGCTGGACGCCGGGTTCGCCCGTCGCAGGCTTGCCGCCTTCGAGTCCCATGTTGAACATCCGCATTGAGTCGGTCATCGCGCCACCCGATGCAGGCTGGTGCATCTTGTCGCGCCCTTCGGCCGAGCCGAGATGCGTGAGCCCCGTCCCCGTCATGGAAAGATGTGCAGGATCGTCATGGTCGATCGGGGCCAGCAATCGCCCCTCACGCGCAGCAGCGTTCAGATCGACCGGAGCGCCGGCGCGCGCTGAGACCGCATCGCCAAGCGACTGCCCCGCATCGATCGCCGCCAGCGCCAGCGCGTGCACGCGGTCGACGCCATCGACCAGCGTCGCCGCGCCCGTATCGTCCACCGCTGCGACCCGTCGCGTGCCCTCCGCATCGCGCAATTGAACCAGGCGTATCGCCATCATCCTCCCCTTATGTGAAGCGTTTCTTCGCCGTGGTTGTCAAAGCGTGTGGGTGCCGTCCATCCGGTGCGGCAGCCCCGACTGGCCGCCCTGTCGCAATTCGGGCGGCAGCAGCGCGTCGGGAAGATCCTGATAGCAAACCGGGCGCAGGAACCGGTCGATCGCGAGCGTCCCGACCGAGGTCGATCGCCCGTCCGACGTCGCCGGATACGGCCCGCCATGCACCATCGCATGGGCGACCTCGACTCCCGTCGGCCAGCCATTGGCCAGGATGCGACCAGCCTTGGCCTCCAGCATCGGCAGCAAGTCCGCCGCCATCGACAAATCTTCGTCGTCCAGGTGAAGCGTCGCGGTCAACTGACCCTCCAGCCCGGCGATCACGCGTGCGAGGGCTTGCGTGTCGCGGCATCGCACCAGCACCGACGATGCCCCGAACACTTCCTCCGCGACATCGGCATCGCCGTCGAAATCCTCGGCCGAAATCGCGAACATCGCCGCTTGCCCGCGATTGGGACCATCGCCCGCCTGACCACGCGAGAGGGTCGAGACACGCGGATGGCCTGCCAGCCGATCGACGCCGCGACCATAGGCCTGATGGATACCGGGAGTAAGCATGACGCTGGCGGGTGCCTCACCCAGTGCGCCGCGCGCGGCATCGACGAAACGGTCAAGTGCGGGGCTGTCGATGGCGATCACCAAGCCGGGATTGGTGCAGAATTGTCCGGCCCCCATCGTCAGCGACGCCACATAACCCGCGCCCAGCGCCTCTGCCCGCGCGTCGAGCGCTGCTGGAAGCAAGACCACCGGGTTGATCGCGCTCATTTCCGCATAGACCGGGATCGGCACCGAGCGTTCGGCGGCTAGGCGCATCAATGCAAGCCCGCCGCCCCGCGATCCGGTAAAGCCGACCGCCGCGATCCGCCGATCGCCGACCAGCGCCGCGCCCAGATCGTTCGAGACGCCGTTCAGCAGAGAGAATACCCCCTCGGGCAAACCCGCGGTCGCAATCGCATCGGCTATGGCGGACGCGATCATCTCCGACGTGCCGGGGTGCGCGGGATGGCCCTTCACCACGACGGGGCACCCCGCCGCCAACGCCGAGGCCGTGTCGCCCCCGGCCACCGAAAAGGCGAGCGGGAAATTGGACGCGCCGAATACCGCGACCGGCCCCACCGGCACCTTGCGCAGCCGCAGGTCGGGACGCGGCAGCGGCTGGCGTTCGGGCAAGGCGGGATCGATGCGAATGCCCAGCCAACCGCCGTCGCGCACTTCCGCAGCGAACAGGCGGAGTTGGCCGACGGTGCGACCACGTTCGCCGGTCAATCGGGCCAGCGGCAATCCCGATTCGCGATGCGCGCGATCGAGCAGAACTTCGCCCAGCGCCATGATATTGTCGGCGATCGATTCGAGGAACGCGGCGCGCGTCCCACGGTCGGTCGCCGCATAATCGCGCGCGGCATCGGCGGCGAGGGCACAGGCGCGCTCTACATGGTCCTGCCCCGCGGCGCTGAAAGGCGGTTCCAGCATCTCGCCGGTCGCCGGATCGACCGCTTGAAACAGCTGGTCGGTCCGCGGACGATCACGGCCGATGAACAAAGCACCACTTGGGGTCATTCCACTCTCCTGATTAACTCAGACATATCGACGGCAGGATGTTCGATCAACCCGCCATCTCCAATCCTATCGCACTACCAAATGCCAGCTCTAACCGAAAACCCAGCAATACCGGCAGCATTTCGGATCTACGCGCTGCCGAAAATCGAAATGTCTGAGAATTACGGAATAAGCGCTTGCATCCCGCAATCGCCCGCGATAGCTTTTTGTCTGAGTAATAAGAGCGCAGCATCAAAAGTCTGCGCCGCGACCCAGGGGATGGAACCGATGAATCGCAAGGCCGCAATCCTGTGTGCCGCGTCGCTGACGACGTTGGCCCTGACTTCCGCCTCGGCAAAGGCACAGACCAGCACCACCCAGCCACCGCCCGCGCAGGGCGAGCCCGCGCCTGCGCAAGAGGGCAGCGACATCGTTGTTACCGGCATCCGCGCGGCGATCACCGAAGCGATCGACATCCGGCGCGAATCGGTTCAGATCGTCGATTCGGTGGTTGCGGAGGATGTCGGCAAGCTGCCCGACAACAATGTCGTCGAAGCCTTGCAGCGGGTTACCGGGATCCAGGTCACCAATCGCGGCGCGGGCGAAGCCTCGGGCATCTCGATCCGCGGGCTGCCCGATGCGCTGACGACGATGAACGGTCGCAACATCTTCACCGCATCGGGCCGCGCCTTTGCGTTGCAGGACATCCCCGCCAATCTGGTCCGCCGGATCGACGTCTATAAGACGCGCGCCGCCGAGCAGATCGAGACGGGAATCGCGGGCCAGATCGACGTGTTCACGCGCCGTCCGTTCGACTTCGACGATTTCGCGATATCGGGAGTCGCGCGCGGCATCTACAACGAACAGGCCGACAGCTATAATCCCAACCTGTCCGCGCTGATCAGCAAGCGGTGGGAAACCGGGATCGGCGATGTCGGCATCCTGATCAACGGCAGCTATGCGAAGACCGACTTTCGCGAGCAAAGCGTGACGGCGGGCGCGATGGTGCCGTTCGTCACCGAAAATCCGCCGCCGGGATTTGCGCCGCTCCAGCGCGTCTTTCCCGAAACCGGCGCATGGCAGCCCGGCACCGAACTCGGTCTGCCGACCGAACCGGGATCGACCTTTCTGCTGAACGGTCAACAGGTGCCCTATTATCTGTCGCGCGACGCGGTGTTCAGCCCCGATGTCGCGGGCAAGCGGACGCGCCCTGCCGTCAATGCCGCGCTGCAATGGTCGCCCAATTCCAGTTCGACCTATACGTTCGAATTCTTCTGGAACCAGTTCGAACAGACCACCTTCAACAACCTGTTTTTCAGCTTCGTCGATTTCTGGGGAGCGCTTGGCCCCAATCCCGGCAGCACGTTCGAGCTGTTCGACGGCACCAACATCATCAAGTCGCGTCGCGCGGGCGATGTGTTCGGTTTCAACTCGGGCGACTATAACCGCAGCAAGACCGACAGCTTCGTCTATGCGCTGAATGGCAAATGGGAAACCATCGACGGCGGTCGTATCAATGCCGACCTGTCGTACCAGAACAGCGAGTTCAACTCGCAATTTCTGGCCATGCGGATCAGCCGCGTGGCGTCGATGATCGACGTCGATTTCAACGCGAATGACGGCATCCCGGCCTATAATTTCAACGACAACGCGCTGTTGACCGATCCATCGCAATGGGATGTCGGCGAGTTCTTCGACAACGCCAACCGGTCGCGGGGCGACGCGATGACCGGCCACCTCGATTACGAAAAGGAATTCGACGCCGGATTCCTTCGCAAGTTCAAGACCGGCATCCGGTACGACAACCGCTCGGCGATGGATTCGGTGCGCGAACAATCGGCAGGCGGACTCGGCGTCGGGTTCGAGACGCTCGACCCCGGCCTCGTCTTTCAGAACGACGATTTCTATCAGGGTCGCGCCAATGTTCCGACGTCATGGATCGCGCCCAATGGCTATTACATCGCCCAAAATACCGATGCGATCCGCAGCCTCTACAACCTCCCGCTCAGCGGCGACCTTTCGCTGACCGACATTTTCGACATCAACGAAGTGTCGATGGCGGCCTATGTTCAGGGCGATTTCGAAGTCGATCTGTTCGGGCGTCCGCTGCAAATTCAGGCCGGTGCCCGCTATGTCGATGTCGATACCGATCTGGTTTTCACCGATCGCATTTCGGGCGTAACCACCTCGGGATCGCAGACCACCAGCCGTCTGTTGCCGAGCGCGACGCTGCGTTACGAGCTGTTCGACAATTTCCGGATCCGGTTCAACTATGGCCAGACGCTGCGGCGTCCGGGCTTTGCCGACCTCAATCCCAATCTCAATCTCGTCGGCGATCTGACCGGGATCGGGCGCGGGTCGGGCAGCGGTGGCAATGTCGATTTGCAGCCGACCACCTCGAAGAATTACGATCTTGCCCTCGAATGGTATTTCGCGCGCGACAGCGCGATCTACACGACGGTCTTCCGCCGTGAGATCGAGGGGCTGGTGGTGCCGATCACCTCGCTGATCGAATTCGCGACGCCGCCGCTCAACGACGCGGCGCAAACCACGCGCTTCGGCATTACCCGTCCCGAGAATGCCTCCAACGGTGTGCTCGAAGGGATCGAGGTCGGCGTCACGCTGTTCCCGCGTCTGCCCGGCATTTTCAACGGCTTCGGCTTGCAGGGCAGCCTGACTCTGCTCGATTCGTCGCAAAACATCCCGCTGACCGACAGTGCGGGCAACATCACCGGCCAGACCGAATCGGCCTTTTTCGGCGTGTCCGACCTGTCGTACAACGTCACTGCCGCCTATGAACGCGGTCCCGTCGGCGCGCGGCTCTCCTATGTCTGGCGCAAGGAGTTCCTCGCCAACAACGAAGCGCGGCTGTTCGCCAATCCGATCGGCGTGTGGCGGCGGCCCGAAAGCAGCCTCGATTTTCAGCTCACCATTGCCGCCACCCCGCGGCTCGGCATCACCTTCGACGCGGTCAACCTGACCAACGAGGTTCAGCAGAACTACTATCGCTTCGGCGATGCGGGCGGGCCGCAGACGCATAATTTGGGCACGACGCTATTGCCGCGGACATTTGCGCTCGGCGTACGCTATTCCTTCGATCGATGATCGCACGGATTTTCCTCATCGGCCTGTGCGGCGTGGCGCTTCTGGGCGCCGCGCCGCAAAGCGCGACCGCACCGCAGGCATCGATCAACGACCGGATGACCGGCGACCTCGTGCCCGTCCACGATCCCGTCATCATCAAACAGGACGGCGTCTATTACCTGTTCACCACCGCTCAGGAAAAGGACGGCGGCGGGCTGATCCATATCCGCAGTTCGACCGATCTCGTCACCTGGAAGCGCAGCGGCGCGGTGTTCGACGCGATGCCGGACTGGGCGAAGAAGGCGGTGCCGGGGACGGTCGGCATCTGGGCGCCCGATGTCGCGAAGGTCGGCGACCGTTACCGCGTCTATTATTCGATCTCGACCTTCGGCAAGAACCGATCGGCGATCGGGCTCGCGACCAACGCGACGCTCGACCCCGCCTCGCCCGATTATGCGTGGCGCGACGAAGGCATGGTGTTCGCTTCCGACAGCGGCGACGATTACAACGCGATCGATCCCAATCTGTTCGTCGATGACGACGGCAGCCAGTGGATGAGCTTCGGCAGCTTCTGGTCGGGGATCAAATTGTTCCGCGTCGATCCGGCGACCGGCAAGCGATCCGCCGAGGAAACCAAGCTCCATGCGATCGCCGAACGCCCCACCCCCGGCGCGGTCGAGGCACCCTTCATCATCAAGCGCGACGGCTATTATTATCAGTTCGTCTCGTTCGATTTCTGCTGCCGCGGGGCCAAGAGCAGCTACTTCACCGTCGTCGGACGATCCAACGCGATCACCGGGCCTTATGTCGATTACAAGGGCCGATCGATGATGGACGGCGGCGGGCTCGTCGTGCTCCACGCCAGCCTCGACGACACCAAGCGCTTCGTCGGACCGGGGCATGTCGCGATCCTGCGCGATGGCGCGCGCGATTACATCGTCTATCACGCGTACGACACCAAGAAGGACGGCGCGCCGACTTTGCGCATCCAGCCGTTAGGCTGGACGCCCGATGGCTGGCCGGTCGCGCTGTAGAGGGGAATGAACTGATGCCCGCACCCGCCGCCGCCGATCCGACCGCAACCCCGTCAGGCGCGCGCACGGTCCCGATCTATCGCGGCGCGCTGTGGGTGCTGGCCTCGCTATTCTTTATCTGGGGCTTCATCACCGTCATCAACAACACGCTGTTGCCGCATCTGCGCAGCGTCTTCGACCTCAGCTATACCCAGACCACGCTGATCGAAAGCGTGTGGTTCTTCGCCTATTTCGTTGCGTCGATCCCCTCGGCCAAACTGATCGAGCGGGTCGGGTACAAGAAATCGATGGTGTACGGCCTGCTGGCGATGGCGGTCGGGGCGCTGATGATGATCCCGGCGTCGATGATCCCGTCCTATTGGGTGGTGCTGGTCGCGTTGTTCGTGGTCGCAAGCGGCATCACCCTGCTTCAGGTCGCGGCCAATCCCTATGTCGCGGTGATCGGCCCTGCCGAAAGCGCACCTGCCCGCCTGAATTTCGTCCAGGCGTTCAACTCGATGGGGACGACGCTGGCGCCCCTGTTCGGCGGCTACCTGATCCTCGGCAGGTCGACGGGCGGCACGTCCGAAGTCGGCACCGTGCTGACCGAGGCGGAGCGGCTTGCCGATGCTCAGTCGGTCCAGCTCCCCTATCTGATCGTCGCCGTCGTGCTGGTCGCGCTGGCGGTGATGATCGCGCGCTACAAGCTGCCCGACATGGGTGCCGCGACACGGCGGGCATCGGCGGCGGACCGCAGCGGCCATTCGCTATGGCGGCACCGCAATCTGGTGTTCGGTGTGCCCGCGATCTTCATCTATCTGATCGCCGAAATCGGCGTCTCCAACCTGTTCATCAACTTCATCTCCCAGCCCGAAATCGGCGACATGACGCATCAACAGGCGTCCAACTATCTATTCCTGCTATGGGGCGGGATGATGGTCGGGCGCTTTGCGGGTGCGGCGATCATGCAGAAAGTCGCGGCCGAAAAGGTGCTCGCCTGGTTCAGCATCGGCGCGTTCGTGGTGATGATGGTCACCGTGTTCGCAAGCGGGCCACTCGCGATGTGGTCGCTGATCCTGGTTGGGCTGTTCCACTCGATCATGTTCCCGACAATCTTCACGCTCGGCATCCGCGGGCTTGGCCCGTTGACCGAGGAAGGGTCGGGGCTGCTGATCATGGCGATCGCGGGCGGTGCGCTGGTGATCGTGCAGGGCTGGCTCGCGGATATGTACGGCCTGCAATGGTCGTTCCTGCTGACCGCGGCGTGCGAGCTTTATGTGCTGTTCTATGCACTATGGGGCTGCAAGGTCACGAACGCAGAACCCGAAGCGCGGCTCGATTAAGCGTTACACCCGCGCGCGGCGGGGCGCGCGCGACCGGCGGGTATCCTCCAGCGCCATATCAACCAGATCGGACATCGCCTGATGTGCCGCCGCGCGGTCGCCCTTTGCCACCGCTTCGAATACGCGGCGATGATCGGGCAGCGGATCGCGTTGCAGCGGGCTGTTACGCTGTTTGAAGATCGTGGTCCACGCGACCGCTGCCCCTACCCCGCTGGTCAGCGTCAGTAGAAACGGATTGCCCGACGCATCGAGCAATGCAGCGTGGAAATTCTGGTCTGCGACACGGCCTTCCTCGACCGCGAGCGTGTGTTTCTCCATCCCCTCGAGCGCCTCGGCCATCGCCGCGATATGCGCGTCGGTGCGGCGCTCGGCGGCCAGCGCTGCGGCTTCCGGCTCGACGATCTTGCGCAGTTCGAACAGGCTGTCGAGCAGTTCGTCGGTAGGTTCGAATTCGAAGATCCACGACAGCACGTCCGGATCGAGCATGTGCCATTTCTCACGCGCGGAAACCCGCGTACCAGTTTTGGGCCGCGATTCGACCAGTCCCTTGGCGGCCAGCATCCTGAGCGCCTCGCGATACGCGGTGCGCGAGACGTGCAGGCGATCGCTTGCCGCAATCTCTCCGTTCAGCACTTCGCCGGGCTTGTAACGGCCAGTGACGATATGAATCCCCAGGTCGCGCGCAATCGTCCCGTGGATGCGCAGCGACTTGCGCCGCGCACGCGCATCAGGTGCCTTGGTCGGTTTCGCTTTCGTCGCCATCTCCCTCATCTTTAGCGCGGGCGCGGGTCGATACAATGCCGCTGGTCAGGCGCGATCCGTGATGAACACGTTCCACGACAGCGGTTTCAGCGTCGCGGTTAGCGTTTCGCCCTCAACTGCCACCCGATCATGCGCGACCGGCGCGACCTGATCGGGATCGTCCTTGCTATTGATCGCCTTGATGTCTTCATGGTGCAGCTCGTGCGCCTCTACCAGCGAACGCGCACCTAACCCGCGCAACTCGACGGAAAGCTGCATTTCCTGATCCGTCGAGCGGTTGAGCGCGAAGATCGTCACCCGCCCGGTGTCCGGGTCATGCACCGCAGTCGTCAGCAACAAGGGCGCGGAATCCTGATTACCCGCTTTGAAGCTGCCGGTATCGACATTCAGCCGCAGCACCTCGCCCTGCGCATAGCGCGCGGACTGGGCGAAAGGATGAAAGATTGTCTGCCGCCATGCCGGACCACCGGTTTCGGTCATGATCGGCCCGATTACGTTGACCAACTGCGCGATGCACGCGGCCTTTACCCGGTCGGCATGGTTCATCATCACGATCAGCGCGCCGCCGATCACCAAAGCGTCCTCGAAATTATAGATTTCCTCGAGCAGCTTGGGTGCCTGTTCCCAGGTGGCGGAGCGCAGTTGTTCCCCCGACCGCGCGCGATACCAGACATTCCATTCGTCGATCGACAACATGATGCGCTTGGGTGACCGGCGCTTTGCGGCGACTGCATCGGCGATAGCCGCAACCTCGACGATGAAGTGTTCGAGGTCGTCGACAACGGTCAGGAAGCGGACGACCTCGCTTTCGTGATTCTCGAAATATTGGTGGAGCGAGATGAAATCGACCTGATCGAAACACTGGTCGAGCACCTCATATTCCCACGCGCCATAGGTCGGCATCGTCCGCGCCGACGATCCGCAGGCGGCAAGCGTCAGGTCGCCTTTGGTCCAGCGCATCACCTTGGCGGTTTCGGTGGCGATGCGGCCATATTCGTACGCCGTCTTGGCACCCGTCTGCCACGGCCCGTCCATCTCGTTGCCCAGGCACCAGAAGTTGATGGCATAGGGCTCCGCGCGACCATGCGACTTGCGCAGCTCGGAATATTTGGTGCCGCCCGGATGGGTGCAATATTCGATGAAGTTCTGCGCCTCGGCCGGGCCGCGCGTGCCCAGATTGACCGCGAACATCGGCTCGACCCCGGCCTTGTCGACCCAGGTCATGAATTCGTTGGTGCCGAACTGGTTGGTTTCGGTCGACCCCCAGGCCATGTCGAGCCGGACGGGGCGATCCTCCTTCGGTCCGACGCCATCCTCCCAGTTATAGCCGGACAGGAAATTGCCACCAGGATAACGGACGATGGTGACGCCCAGCTCTTTGGTCAGCGCCAGCACGTCGCCGCGAAGGCCATCCGCGTCAGCGGTGGGATGACCGGGCTCGTAGATCCCACCGTAAACGCAGCGCCCCATATGCTCGACGAACGTCCCGAACACGCGCCGGTCGAGCGGGGCGACGACGAAGTCCTTGTCGGCGATGATGCGGGATTTGAGCATGGCTGGGGTCCGTGAAATCTAGAGTTGGTCGAGGATCGCGTTCACGCGCCGCTCCATGTCGGCAAGCGCTTGCGGTATCGGTTTGGCGCCGGAAATCGCGGCGGCGGCTTCCTGGCCGACGATGGTTTCGATCGGGAATTGACGGCGCACTTCCTTGGGCAGCGGCGCGGCGTTAGTTGCGAGCGTAGCCAGCGCACCGCGATGCGGCAACGCGCGCCATTCGGGGCTGTCGATCACCGCTTGCAACGACGGCAAATGCCCGGTGCGCGACCAGTCATATTCGTGGGCAGCGAAGAATTTCAGGAAGCGCATCGCCGCCTCCCGTTCCTTGGGCGTGCGATCGGCATCGGTCGGCATCACGAAGCCATGCCCATCGGCAAAGGTGACGTCGCGCGCGTATAGCCGCGGATAGGGCACGACCGCATAGCCGCCCGACAGCGCGCGGTCCGTGGTCTGCGCCTCCGCCTCGAAATCGCCGACCATCCAGGTGCCGACCAGAAACACGCCGCCATCGCCGCGCAGGAATCCGGACACCGCAGCGCTATAATCCTGGTTCTTTGTCGTCATGTCGCGGTCGTGGATTTGCTTGAACAGCCGCAGCGCCTCGGCCGCCTCTGGAGTCCGGAAATTGGCGCGACCGCCCACAAACAAATCGCCCTGCTGCTGCATGACGAAGGTGTAGAAATTGCGCGTGAAGCCCGCATATTCGTTCGCGGTGCCTTGCACGAAATAGGGTTTGCCGGTGCGCGCGCTAAACTGCTCGGCCTGCGCGAACAATTCCTCCGGGCTGGTCGGCAGGATCGGCTGATCGCCGCGCATCAGCCCTGCCTTGCGGAACAGGTTGGTGTTGATGTGCCAGAGCGGTGCCCATGTATCGATCGGCATCCCCCAGATCTCGCCGTCGATCGTCACTGCCGCGCGCGCCGCGTCGGTGAAGGCGTCGGGTGCGATTCCCGCTGCCGCCAGATCCTCGCCGATCGGGCTCAGCAACCCGCGCGCCTGATAATCGGCGATCACCGACCCATGCATCGTCACCAGATCGGGGGTGTCGTTGGATGCCAGCTGCGCGGTCAATTGGTCGTAACCGGGCCAGAACACGACATTCTCGACCACGCGGATGTCGGGGTTCTCGGCCTCGAACTTGTTGATGATCGCGGTCATGATCCCGCATTCGCCTTGGGCGGCGGCGACATCGGTGGAGCGGCCATATTCGGCCTCGCACGCGCCGAAGAAACGCTGGACGACGAGTTCGGTGCGTTCGTCTCGCTCCCCGCCACAACCGGCGAGCAGCAGCGCGAGGATCAGCGCGACAAACCTCATCGACCCGCCGCTCCGGCGACCGCCTGGACGATATATTTTTGGAAGAAGAGATAGACGATCAGGATCGGCGCGCCCGCAAACACCGCCTGCGCCATCAAAAAGCCCAGCCCCTCGGTCTGCGCGAAATTCATCTGCGTGGACGCGATGCCGACGGTCAGCGTGAACATCTCCTTGTTGGTCGCCGAAATCAGCGGCCACCAATAATCGTTCCATGCCGACAGGAAGGTGAAAATGCCGAGCGTGGCCTGCGCCGGGATCGTCAGCGGCAACAGCACCCGCCAGAAGATGGTGAAGCGCGACGCGCCATCGAGCATCGCCGCCTCGTCCAGTTCCTTCGGAATGGCGCGAAAATACTGCGTCATCAGGAACACACCGAACGGTGCCGACAGGCCGGGGATGATGAGCGCGGGGTACGTGTTGTGCCACTCGGCCCAACTGAACATCTGATGCCGCGCGATGATGACGGCTTGCTCGGGCACGGCCAACCCCAGCAGCACGATCACGAACAGCACATTTCGCCCCGGAAACTCGAGCCGCGCAAAGCCGTATCCGGCCAGGCTTGCCAGTATCAGCACACCCGCGGTCATGCCCAATGACACGATCAGGCTGTTACCGATCCAGCGGAACACCTGTCCGTTGCCCAGGATCGCGCCGTAATTCTCCAGCGTGAACGCGCCGTCAAACACCGCATTGGTGTCCGCCATCAGCGCTGCGTTCGATTTGAACGACAGCGCGACGACCCACAGCATCGGCAGCAGCATCAGGATCGCCGCGATCACTACCAGCGCGTTGGCGACACGGTTTGGCTGGCGGGCGCCCATCAGCTGCGCCCTTTGCGCGAGGTGACGAAATATTGCGCCATCGCCGCGACCAGGATCATCGCGAACAGCACTTGGGCGGCGGCAGCGGCATAGCCCAGCTCCCATTGCCGCCATCCGGTCTCGTAAATGAACAGCACGATCGGCCGCGTTGCGTTGTTGGGACCGCCCAGCGTCATCAACTGCGGCTGGCCGAACAGCTGGAATTGCAGGATGATCTCGATAATGACGACCAGCACAAAAGTTCGGCTGATCGCAGGGAGCGTGATCCGCGTCAGGCGCGTCCAGCGGCTCGCATTGTCGAGCGCGGCGGCCTCGTACAGCTCGCGCGGCACCTGCTGGAGCGCGGCCAGAAACAGGACCATCGGCAGCCCGATGCACCACCAGATCGTCGTCACCGCGATCGCGGGCATGGCGAAGTCGGGATCGTTGAGGAATGCGATCGGCGTTCGGTCCAACGCCTCGGCGACGACCGCGAGCAGCCCGCCATCGGGGAGGAACACCAGTCGCCAGACCAACGTGACGACCGTCACCGACAAGACCGTCGATGCAAAGAAGATCGTTCGCAACACCGTCGCCCAGCGCCCAGGCGTATTTAGCACCAGCGCAAGGCCCAGCCCGATCAGCGTCAGCGCAGGCACCGTCAGCAGCACGAAATAGAAGGTGTTGGTCACCGTCTCCAGAAAGATCGGATCGCCGAACAGCCGGACGAAATTGTCGAGGCCGACTTGCGCCTCGACCCCGAACAGATCGCCCTTGGTCGTCGACAGCCACATCCCCATGCCCAGCGGCACGACGATCATCGCGACGAAGAACACCAGATAGGGCAGCACGAACAGCGCACCCGACCAGTCGGTGCGTCGCCGGGCGCGCGACGCGTGGGTGGCAACCGGTGCCGCTTGCGAGGGAAGCGCGGTCGCCATCTAAAGACTCGTGTGATGCCCGCGCCCGTCAGCGTCGAACAGATGCGCGGCCGACCCGTCGATCGACAGACGGATGGCATCGCCTGCACG
Organism: Sphingomonas sp. AX6; assembly: GCF_902506605.1. Taxonomy (GTDB): domain Bacteria; phylum Pseudomonadota; class Alphaproteobacteria; order Sphingomonadales; family Sphingomonadaceae; genus Sphingomonas. The sequence goes on along the minus strand of NZ_LR733979.1, from coordinate 1,427,880 downwards.
TACCGCCGAAATCCCCGCATCCTCGGCGACCAGCGCCGACCCGTCGGCCAATTGGGCGTGGACCAAAGTGCGCTCGCCCAGCCGCTCGACGACGCGCGCGTTCGCCGCGACCGCTCCATCGGTGCGGATGCGGACATGCTCGGCCCGCAACCCGATCTGCGCGTCCCCCGCGGCCATGCCCGCCATCGCCACCGCCGTTCGAAGCGTCGTGCCGTCGCCAAGCGTCGCGATCGCACGCCCGTCCTCCTCCGCCAGCGTCACCGGCAACAGGTTGATCGTCGGCGATCCGACGAAGGTCGCGACGAACCGGCTTGCGGGCCGCAAGTAAATGTCCATCGGCGTGCCGACCTGCTCGATCCGCCCTTCGTTAAGCACGACGATCCGGTCCGCCAGCGTCATCGCTTCGACCTGATCGTGGGTGACGAAGATCATCGTCGTGCCCAGCCGCTGGTGAAGCTGCGCCAATTCCAGGCGCGTGCGGACCCGCAGCGCGGCGTCGAGGTTGGACAGCGGCTCGTCGAACAAGAACAATTGCGGTTGCTTGACGATCGCCCGCGCGATCGCCACCCGCTGCCGCTGCCCGCCAGACAACTGGCCGGGCTTGCGGTCGAGCAGATGCCCGATCTCCAGGCTCTGCGCCGCGGTATCGATCCGGGCGGCGATCTCGTTCCCAGGTGTGCCGATATTCTTCAGCCCGAACGCCAGATTATCGCGGACCGACATATGCGGGTAGAGCGCGTAATGCTGGAACACCATCGCGACGCCGCGGTCGCCCGGCGGGAGCGCGTCGATGCGTCGCTCGCCGATATGAATCGCCCCCTCGTCGACGCTTTCCAACCCCGCGATCATCCGCAACAGCGTCGATTTTCCGCACCCGGATGGCCCGAGAAACACCACGAATTCACGCTCGGCAATGTCGAGCGACAGACCGCGGATCACCTCGACGCCACCGAATCGCTTGCTGACGTCGCGCAGCGTCACCCCGGCCAAACCATCCTCCCAGACATTATTTGTCTGAGTAATCGCGCGCGTGATGCGTTATGTCAACCGGGCGAGGAGTCAGGTCCGGCTGTCAGAGCGCAACAACGCTCCCGAGCGGCCCACCGCGTCGCCACCCTCGAACGCCAGCTGTCCATTGACCAGCACCATGTCGAAGCCTTCCGCTCTCGCGAACGGATCGACATAGGTCGAACGCGCCTTCACCTGGTCGGGTGCGAACAGGATGAGGTCGGCTTTGGCACCGACCCGCACAACACCGCGATCGGGCAGGCGAAGGATTTGCGCAGGCAGCGCCGCGGATTTGCGCACCGCCTGTTCGATCGAAAGCCGTTTGCCGTCGACCACATAATGCTCGATCAGCTTGGCATAGGTGCCGGTGGCGCGCGGGTGGCGCATACCGGGGCCGCCATCGGTTGAGATCGCCACATCGGAATCGAGCACCAGTACACCCTGCAGCGCCTCGTCCATGGTGAAATGCGCACCCGACCCGCCCTGCGGCCCGATCCTGATGAGGAAATCGGCATAGTGCATCCCGGCCCCCGCCGCGGCCTGGGCGAGCGTCTTTCCCGCATAGGGCTCGGTGCCGATGAGCAATGCGTCGGGTCCGCCGCGCCGCGTCATCCGCGCGATCAGGTGATCGCGCAGCGCCTGCCTGCGAGATGCCACGACCGCAGCGTAGTCGGTCGGCGGCAATGCCCATTCGGGAAAGAGCAGCGCGATGCCCGTATAGCCCGCATTGTACGGATAGGCGTCGGCGGTGAGATCGATCCCGGCGCGGCGCTTCGCAGCGATATAGTCGAGCAGCGCGCGGGCGCGGGCTTCTCCTTTCCCGAACACCACTTTGAGGTGCGAGATGTGCGAGCGGGCAGGATTGGAGGAGGTGATCAGTTCGTCGATCGAGGCTTCGATATCCTCGTCATTCTCCGACCGCATATGGCTCATGACGACGCCGCCATGGCGAGCGACCGTCTGCCCGAGCGTCGCAAGCTCGCGCGCCTCGGCATAAATGCCGGGCACATATTCCAGCCCGTATGACAGACCGAACGCACCCGCGGCCAGTTCCGCATCGAGCCGCGCCGACAGCCGGGCAAGCGCAGCGTCGTCGGGACGTCGCACCGAATCGGAAATCGCGGCCGCGCGGCGCACGGTGCCGTGGCTGGCCAATGTCGCGACGTTCAACTGAAGCGGGGCGCGATCGGCGGCGGCCAGCCAGGGTCGCAAATCCAGATCGTCCCCCAGGCGCGGTCCGCTGCCGTCCATGCCCAGCAACACGGTCGTCACCCCCATGGCGAGGAACCCGTCATAGGATTGGGTCAGCGGATCGCCATGTGTGTGGGTATCGATGAATCCGGGGGCTAGCACCCGCCCTTCCCCTTCGATCAGCCGTGCATTGCGGGGGGCCGTGCCGCCCGGCGGGGCGATGGTAGCAATCTGGTCGCCGAGGACGGCCACATCTGCCCGGCGAGGCGCCGCACCGCTGCCGTCGACCAGCAGGATGTCGCGGAAATAGATTGCCGACTCGCGTTGCGCGAGCGCACGACCAGGTAGCGTCGCCAGCGCCCCTCCTCCAACCACGCCGCCAACCATCTGTCGCCGCGTCAAATTCCCGACCATGAAACCCTCCCTTTGCCGCGACCGAAAAGAAGCATGGCGAAGCGGGCGGGCGAGATCAAATGCCGCGCGCCCGTCAACTCTGGCGTGCGGTATCGGTCATCGGATCGGCAAGTTCGCGCGGCGACGTATCGCGCATACCGGGCAGCGTGCTCGTCTGACGCTCGATCATACGATGAACCACCGGCTTGGCGGGGCCGATATGCAGCGCGACGATGTCGCGCGTATTCTGCGCATCATCATAGGTGCGCCGCTGATTGTGGCGGACATAATCGAGCCAGGTGGCGACGTGATAGCGTTCGACCCAGCTTTCGGGCTCGCCCAGATCACGAAGCAACGTCCAGTGCCGAGCACCGTCGCGCCGCCGGATCCGTCTGCGCTCGTGCATCACATTCAGGAACCGGGGGATGTCGCCGGGGGCAATGCGGTACTCGATCGTCACCACGATCGGCCCGCTGCGCTCGTCAACCGAAACCGCCGTTTCGGGCTCTTCCCATTCTCTGAGCGCCAGGTTGAGGTCGCGGGCGGCTGGCAGGGGAAAGACAAAACCCGCCAGGATCGTCAGCGCCTGGACGGGTGCCGCGATCAGCAGCGCGACCTGCACGCCCTGCGCATCGGCGACCGCCCCGAACAGGATCGCGCCGCTTGCCAATCCGCCGAACGCCGCCATCTGATAGAGCGAGAGCGCGCGTGCAACCACCCATCGCGGCGCCGACAGTTGGACCGTCACATTGAAGGTCGAAAGCGCCAGCACCCAGCCGCCGCCCGCCAGCGCCAGGGCGGGGATCGTCAGCCACATCGTGTCGCTCAGCCCCGTCACCGCGCTGCCGATCACCAGCGCAGCCGCGGCAGCGCGCACGATCGTCTCCACCGTCATCCGCGCGCGAAGCCAACGCACCAGCAGTCCGCCGACCACCGCGCCGATGCCGAATGCACCGAGCAGCACGCCATAGGTGAGCGAATTTCCGACGATCACATCGCGCGCGACCAGCGGCATCATCGCCGGAACCGCACTCGCGCCAAACCCGAACAGCAACGCACGCAGCAGAACTGTCCGGATGTCGGGCGACAGGCGGACATAGCGGATACCCGCGATCATCGCATGGCCCAGCGTCTCGCGCGGCAACACGCGTTCGCGTCTCGCCGGTTTCCATCGCGCAAGAACCGCGATCAGCCCGACATAGCTCAACGCATTGACCACAAAGGCGACAGCTGCCCCCGCCACCGCGACGATCGCGCCGCCGATCGCAGGTCCGACGCTGCGCGCGATGTTGAACCCCATCGAATTGAGCGCGACGGCACCGGGCAGCGCGGCCCGGGGCACCATGTCACCCACCGATGCCTGCCACGCGGGGCCGTTCATCGCCGCGCCGCACCCGATCAGAAAAGTGAAGACGAGCAAGACCCAGGGGGTGATCCAGCCGACATAGGTGACGATCGCCAGGCTGATCGATACCAGCAGCATAAATGCTTGCGCGCCCAGCATCACCTGCTTGCGATCGAGGTTGTCGGCCACCGCCCCCGACCAGAGCGACAGCAGCAGGATGGGCAATGCCGTCGACGCCTGGACCAGCGCCACCATCTGCGACGACGGCGTCAGCGATGTCATCAGCCACGACGCGCCGACCGACTGGATCAATCCGCCGAAATTGGACGCCATGCTGGCGATCCACACGGCGCGGAACACGGGGATCGATAACGGGGCTGAAGGCGCGGCATCGGCAATCGTTTCCGAATGCGCGCTCATCGCTTCACTGCCAAGCCTATCCCTTGCGTCAGACAAGCTCGGTCATGGCGCCGACGGCGCGACCATTCCGGGCCGAGCCAAGCCGGTTGGAGTCACCCGCCACACCGTGTTGGACAGATCGTCGGCGATATAAAGCGCCCGGGTCGGGGCATGGAACACCACACCGACCGGCCGCCCCCGCGCCTTGCCATCGACCAGGAAGCCGGTGACGAAATCGCGTTGCGTGCCCGAAGGACGACCGTTCGCAAAGGGCACCCAGCTGACCTTGTATCCCGACAGGTCGGGCCGGTTCCAGCTGCCATGCTGCCCGACGAACGCGCCGTCGCCATAGCCCGAACCCAGCGCCCCGTTGCCAACGAATGTCAGGCCCAATGCCGCGACATGCGCACCCAGCGCGTAATCCGGCGCGATCGCGCGCGCGACCATATCGGGGCGCTCCGGCCGCGGGCGTGGATCGACATTCTTGCCCCAATAGCTCCACGGCCAGCCATAAAAGGCCCCCGGCTGAACCGAGGTCAGGTAATCGGGCACTAGATTGGGGCCGATCTCGTCGCGTTCGTTGACCACGGCCCACAACCCGTTGGTCCAGGGGTTGATCGCCAGCGCGGTCGGGTTGCGGATACCGCTGGCATAGGTTCGCCGCGCACCGGTCGCTCGGTCGATTTCCCAGATGACGGCGCGTTCTTCCTCGATTGCCATGCCACGCTCGCCGACATTGCTGTTCGATCCGATGCCGACATAAAGCTTGGTGCCGTCGGTACTGGCCGCCAGCGATTTGGTCCAGTGATGGTTGACCTGGGAAGGCAGCTTGGTCACCTCGACGCCGGTCGAACGCGGGATCGCGGTCTGGCCGTCGCTATAGGGAAAGCGCAGCAGCGCATCCTGATTGGCGACGTAGAGCGCCCCATCGACGAAGGCGAGGCCGTAAGGCGCATCGAGCCCGTCGATGAATACGGTGCGGACTTCGGGCGTCCCGTCGCCATCGACATCGCGCAACAGCGTCAGGCGATCGCCACCCTCCACCTGCGTATTTCCCAGCGCCTTGATATAGCCTGCGATCACGTCCTTGGGACGCAGCTTGGGCGCGTTGCCGCCGCGTCCTTCGGACACCAGCAGGTCGCCATTGGGCAGTACCAGCATCTGGCGCGGAATGCGCAGATCGGTCGCCAGCGGCACGATGGCGAACCCTTCGGGCACCGTCGGCACAGCGCCTTCCCACCCGGCGGGCGATGCGATCTTGATCGTCGGCACCAGGCTTTGCTGGATCGCGGGCAATTGCGGATCAGGACCGGTTTCCCGAACGTCGTTGGCACCGCCACACGCGGCAAGCGACAGGGCAAGGGCGCTCGCGGCGGCCCAGCGTGCGATGATCATGAATGCTCTCCCGCGACGAGATTGGTGCGTCCGACACCGGCATGCGCCACCCAGCCTGCGGCCAGCGCGAGCGCGGTGCAAAGCACCGACAGCAACACGCCCGTCGTGCCGACCGAACTCCAGGCATCCTGGCTGTGTTTGAATGCGTTGATCAGCCCCAACAGCCACATGACTGCCACCAGCACCAGATAGAGTATCGGACCGTGCCGGATGCTCCGGACCGGGCTGCGAACGCCGTCGATCGCGGCCCAAATAACGACGGCTGCACCAAACACCAGCGCGCCCGTGATCGCCCATTGCGACAGGTTGGACCACTGGATTTCGGCAGTATTGAGATAGGCGATGTCCGATGCGAGCGCAGCCGCGAACAGGGCGATCGGAAACGACAACAGGATCGCGTGGACCGGATGCAGGTGGGGGCGGGTGACATGAGGGGGCAATGGCGGTCTCCCGTGGCGCGCCGGACGGCGCGGACGTTCTTCCCGTCTAATGTGCCAGATGCCCGATGGTTGCAGCCGCGACCTTTATTACTACCTCACCTCCGCTGCGGTCATTCGATCGCGCCTCCGAGAGGCATTGCGGATGGAACCCGATCGCCCCGTGCGGACTTTACGCCTCGACGCGTTCATGTCGCTAGGCATGGGTCGCCATATCGGGTTATCATGCGAAACGACCGCAGAAAGGCCCCCGGCCGCGGGCCTTCGCGACACGCCATTTTTTGGAGGACACCGGCTTCATGCCCACCGATCTCGAAGTTTCTCGGCGCGCGCTGCTGGCGGGCGGTGCCGCATCGGCCGCTACGGTTGCAGTACCGACGGCCAGGGCGCAGTCGGCGACGCCCCCCCGCACGCAATCCTTGCCCACGACACTCCCGGTGCGGTTGACGGTAAATGGCCAGGCGCGGACGTTGACGCTCGACACCCGCACGACCTTGCTCGACGCCCTGCGCGAGCATCTGAACCTGACCGGGACCAAGAAAGGCTGTGATCACGGCCAGTGCGGCGCGTGTACCGTGCTGGTCGCCGGCAGGCGGATCAATAGCTGCCTGACGCTGGCGGTGATGCATCAGGATGACGAGATCACAACGATCGAGGGGTTGGGCACGCCCGATCGCCTGCACCCGATGCAGGCGGCCTTCATCAAGCATGACGGCTATCAATGCGGCTATTGCACGCCGGGGCAGATATGTTCGGCCGTCGCGGTGCTCGACGAAATCAAGGCGGGGATCCCCAGCCATGTCAGCGGCAACATCACCCGTCGCCCGCGCGTGACCAACGACGAGATGCGCGAACGGATGAGCGGCAATATCTGTCGCTGCGGTGCGTACTCGAACATCCTCGACGCGATGACCGAAGTCGCAGGAGCCGACGCATGAGGCCGTTCACCTATGAACGCGCGACCAGCGCCGCCGATGCCGCTGCCGCCGCTGCCCGCACCCAGGGCGCGAAGTTCATCGCGGGCGGCACCAATCTGCTCGACCTGATGAAGCTTGAGATCGAAACGCCCGTTCACCTGATCGATGTCAACGGCCTGGGGCTCGACCGGATCGAGCGCGTTTCGGGCGGCGGGCTTCGCATCGGCGCACTGGTGCGAAACACCGATCTGGCGGCGAACGACCGGGTGCGGCGCGATTATGGCGTGTTGTCGCGCGCCTTGCTGGCGGGCGCATCGGGCCAGTTGCGCAACAAGGCGACCACCGCCGGCAATCTGCTCCAGCGGACACGATGCCCCTATTTTTACGACACCAACCTGCCGTGCAACAAGCGCAAACCCGGATCGGGCTGTGCTGCGATCGGCGGATATAGCCGCCAATTGGGGGTGATCGGCACCAGCGACGCGTGCATCGCCACCAATCCCAGCGACATGAACGTCGCGCTGCGCTTGCTTGACGCGCAGGTGGAGACGGTGCGACCCGACGGGGCGACGCGTGCGATTCCGATCGCCGAGTTCCACCTGTTACCCGGCAGCACGCCGCATGTCGAAACCGCACTCGCGACCGGCGAACTAATCACCGCAGTGACGCTTCCCGAACCGCTCGGGGGCGAGCATTTCTATCACAAGGTCCGCGACCGGGCGTCCTATGCCTTTGCGCTTATCTCGGTTGCGGCGATTATTCGCCGCGATGGATCGGGCCGGGTCGCGGTCGGCGGCGTCGCGCCCAAGCCTTGGCGCAGCGAAGCCGCGGAAGGCGAGCTTCGACGCGGTGCCGGACCCGTGGTTTCGCAGTTGCTGGCGGGCGCAAAGCCCACGCATCACAATGAATTCAAAGTCCCGCTGGTCGAGCGTACGCTAGCCTCGGTGATGAACGAAGCGAGGACCGCATGAGGTTCGATACCCCCGCAGGCCCCAACCCGATCGACCGGATGACAGTGGTCGGAAAGCCGATCGACCGCATCGACGGCGCGCTCAAGACGACCGGGCTGGCCGCCTATGCCTATGAACGGCACGACGCGGTCACCAATCCGGCATATGGCCAGATCGTCGGCGCTGCGATTGCCAAGGGCCGCATCGCCCGCATCGAGACCGGCGATGCCGAGACGGCCCCCGGCGTGCTTGCGGTGGTTACCGCCGCCAATGCCGGCAAGCTGACCAAAGGTAATTTCAACACCGCCAAGTTGCTCGGCGGGCCGGACATCGACCATTATCATCAAGCGATCGCGCTGGTCGTCGCCGAGACGTTTGAACAGGCGCGCGCAGCCGCCGCATTGGTGCGCGTCGAGTATGCGCGTGCTGAGGGTCGCTACGATCTCGAAAAGGCCATGCCGAGCGCGACCGAACCCAGTGGCGACGGCAATGCCGATACCCGCACCGGCGATTTCGAAGGCGCGTTCGCCGCAGCGCCAGTGCAGCTCGACGCGCGTTATACGACGCCCGATCAGAGCCATGCGATGATGGAGCCTTTCGCATCGACCGCAGCGTGGAACGGCGACAGCCTGACGCTGTGGACCGCGAACCAGATGATCGACTGGGGTCGCGGCGATGTCGCCCGAACGCTGGGTATCCCCAAGGACAAGGTTCGGCTGATCGCGCCCTATATCGGCGGTGGGTTCGGCGGAAAGCTGTTCGTGCGCAGCGATGCGATCCTAGCCGCGCTCGGTGCGCGTGCGGCGAAGCGACCCGTGAAGGTTGCGATGACGCGGCCTTTTTCGATCAACAATTCGACGCACCGGCCAAAGACCATCCAGCGTATCCGCATCGGTGCGACGCCCAACGGACAGATTACTGCGATCGGCCATGAAAGCTGGTCGGGCGATCTGCCCGGTGGTGGGCCCGAAGTTGCAACCCAGCAGACGCGATTGCTCTATGCCGGGGCGAATCGCTTGACCGCGATGCGGCTTGCCGTACTCGACTTGCCAGAGGCGAACGCGATGCGCGCACCGGGCGAGGCACCCGGGCTGATGGCGCTGGAAATCGCAGTCGACGAGATGGCGGAAAAGCTGGGCATCGATCCGGTACAGTTCCGCATCCTAAACGATACCCAGGTCGACCCCGAAGCCCCCGAGCGTCCGTTTTCGCAGCGCCAGTTCGTGGAATGCCTGCGCACCGGCGCGGATCGGTTCGGTTGGAACAAGCGCAATGCGAAGCCCGCCCAGCGGCGCGACGGCCAATGGCTGATCGGAATGGGTGTCGCGTCCGCATTCCGGAACAATATCAACATGACGTCCGCTGCGCGGGTGCGCCTGGGCCGCGACGGCATCGTCACGGTCGAAACCGACATGACCGACATCGGCACGGGCAGCTATACCATCCTGGCGCAGACGGCGGCGGAGATGATGGGCGTGCCGATCGAGCGGGTGCGCGTGGTGCTTGGCGATTCGAGTTTTCCCGTATCTGCCGGTTCGGGCGGGCAATGGGGGGCGAACAGTTCGACCGCCGGACTGTATGCGGCATGCGTCAAGCTGCGTGAGGCCGTGGCCACCAAGCTGGGCCTTGATCCCCAAACGGCGGAGTTCGCCGATGGCCGGATCAGCGCCGGTGGGCGCACCGCCCCGCTGACGGATGCCACGCGCGACGGAGACCTGATCGCCGAAGACAAGATCGAGTTTGGCGATCTGGGCAAGCAATATCAGCAATCGACCTTTGGTGCGCATTTCGTCGAGGCGGCGGTCAACGCCTATACCGGCGAGACGCGCATCCGGCGGATGCTGGCGGTCTGTGCCGCGGGACGGATTTTGAACCCCAAATCGGCGCGCAGCCAGGTGATCGGCGCCATGACGATGGGCGTTGGCGGTGCGCTGATGGAGGAACTGGCGGTCGACACGCGGTTCGGCCTGTTCGTCAATCACGACCTCGCCAGCTACGAAGTCCCGGTCCATGCCGATATTCCGCATCAGGACGTGATCTTCCTCGACGAGGCCGACGACAAGGTGTCGCCGATGAAGGCCAAGGGTGTTGGCGAACTGGGCCTGTGCGGTGTCGGCGCGGCGGTCGCCAATGCTGTCTACAACGCAACGGGTGTCCGCGTGCGTGATTATCCGATCACGCTAGACAAATATCTCGACAAGCTTCCTGCTTTGACCTGATCGAAAATGAAGGATTGGGACGTCTTCGATCCCTTCCCGCCGGGGCTCGCGCCTGTTTGCTGGCTCACGCCAATCGATGCCGGAGAAAGAAATCGAGCATCGCACGCGACGCGTTCGGGCCGGCCGGGTCGGTGTATGATCCGGTCGATGCGCCACCGGACCAGGCATGGCCCGCGCCATGGACGGTCCACTGTTCGACGAACACGCGACCAGACGAGTCTGCCCTTGTTTCCCGCGTATAGGGACGGCCATCGCACGCGCGACCACGCTCGGTTCGGATTTCCAACGACCGATCCAGACCCGCCGCTGCGACCGCGGCGATTTCGGCGCTGTTGATCGGGTGGACGGTCGGATCGCGGTCGCCGTGAAAGATGATGACGGGGACGACCTTCGCGTCGCTTCTGGCAGCGCGCAAACCTCCCCCGCGTCGCATCGCGGACAGCGCGCTAGGGAGGTCTTTCGCCGATCGGCAGGCGAGCCCGGAATGGATGCCGACCGCCGCAAACACATCTGGATAGCATGCCGCCATGATTGCAGCAGCCGCTCCCCCTGCCGAAAGCCCCGCCACATAGATGCGCCCCGGATCAGCATTTTCACGGCGCAGAACGTCCTGAACGATGCCCGCGATCAACGCAGGCTCGCCACGTCCCCGTTGCTGGTCGCCGGGGCGAAACCAGTTCCAGCATTTTTGCGCATTGGCCGATTGCGGCTGGCGCGGATAGGCGACGATGAAACCAAGTTCGTCGGCCAGCGCGTTCATGCCGGTGCCGATGGCGAAATCCTCCGGCGTTTGGGTGCAGCCATGCAGCATCACCACTAGCGGCATCCCCGCCGCCGCGTCTGCGGGGACGTAAAGGCGATACTCCATAGAATGATGCCGCTCGTTGGAGAATCTGCTCGGCCGCAACGCGGTCTTCGCATCGCCATCGTTCGCGGATTCTCGCACCGTCACGCGCGTCGGCGTCAGGTCGATGACATTGTTGTCGCTATGCATGGTTTGAGCAGGCGCGGACGCCGAGATTGGCGACAACGCCGCCTGGAGTGTCGCCGTCGCGCGAGCGAGGTCGCCCGAGCGCATCGATCGCATCGCATCGAGCATGTGGGGGGAGAGGTTCATGGCGCACTTTCGCAAAAGGAATTGAGGATTGGTCGCTAGGTTCAGGCGAGGCGGTCGGCCAGCGCGGCCTTGACCGCGGCGCTGGCATGGAGTGCACCCAATACGGTCAGGCTGCGGATCGTCTTGCGCGCCAGTTCGGGGGAAACATCCTCGGCGATACTGGCCAGACCGAGCACGCGAATGTCGAGCATATCACCCGACGCTTCGATCCCCTCCAGCCGGGAGCGGTCGAAATGCGATATGCCCAGATCAAGTTCGGCACGGCGCACCGCCTTGCCCGCTTCATCCGAATGACGTGCGATCTGGCTGCGAATGGCAGTGCGGATGAAATCGGTGCGGTTCGAATAGAAACCGTCGCGCACCAGCAGATCGATATGGCCCAGATCGACAAAGCCGAGATTGATGGTGATTTTTTCGCTATCGGCCGATGCCCTTCGATGCTCTCGCACGTTATCCATCCATATACCATCCGTGTGGATGGTATATGGATCAGATTATCGCCTGTTCAAGAGCCGAGCGCGATTGTCTTCGGATAAATCGCTTACCGTTGCGTGCGGGGTTTCGCTCTCGGTTCCGGGCGAACGCTGATAGGACCGACGCCATGAGCGACGAACGCGGAACCGCGCCCTGGTGGCAACGGGGTGTGATCTATCAAGTCTATCCGCGGTCGTTCCAAGATAGCGACGGGGACGGCGTGGGCGATCTGGCGGGGATCGCTGCTCGACTCGACCATATCGAGCGCCTGGGCGTCGATGCGATCTGGCTGTCGCCGATCTTCCCGTCGCCGATGGCCGATTTCGGCTATGACGTGGCGGATTATTGCGGAATCGACCCGTTGTTCGGCGACCTTGCGGCGTTCGATGCGCTGCTGGCCGCGGTCCATGCGCGCGGATTGAAATTGCTGCTCGATTTCGTGCCCAATCACAGTTCGGACCGGCATCCCTGGTTTATCGAGAGCCGGTCGTCGCGCAGTAATCCCAAGCGCGACTGGTATATCTGGCGCGACGCGGAAACCGACGGCGGGCCGCCCAATAACTGGATCAGCGATTTCGGCGGGTCATCCTGGGAATGGGACGCGGCGACGGGGCAATATTATCTCCACGCCTTTTTGAAGGAACAGCCCGACCTCAACTGGCGCAATCCCGACTTGCGCCGCGCGATGATGGACGTGCTGCGCTTCTGGCTCGACCGCGGCGTGGACGGGTTTCGCATCGACGTGCTGTGGCACATCGTGAAGGCACCAGGTCTGCCCGACAACCCGGTCAATCCCGACTGGACGCCGATGCAGACCGAGCGCGATCGGCTGATCCAGCGTCATTCGACCGACCAACCGGAAGCGCACGCGATCTCCGCCGAGTTCCGCGCGCTGGCCGACGGCTATGGCGACCGCGTGCTGATCGGCGAAATCTTCCTGCCCAACCACGCCCATGCGCGCTGGTACGGCCCCCCCGATCGACCGCAGGTCCATCTGCCGTTCAATTTTCAGCTCAACGAAAACGACTGGGACGCGGCCGTCCTGCGGCGGGTGATTGGCGATTACGAAGCGTCGCTTCCGGCGCATGGCTGGCCCAATTGGGTGATCGGCAGCCATGATGCGCCGCGCATTGCCGCCCGCATCGGCGAAGCGCAAGCGCGGGTGGCTGGGATGCTGCTGCTCACGCTGCGCGGGACGCCAACGCTGTATCAGGGCGACGAAATCGGCATCGGCAAAATCGAAATTCCGGCTCACCGCATCCGCGACCCCCAGCATTTTCGCCAGCCGACGCTGAACATCGGCCGCGACCGGTCGCGCACGCCGATGCCGTGGGATGCGTCCGCCAATGCAGGGTTCGGCACGACCGAGCCTTGGCTACCCCTTAATCCCGACTGGCCGACGCGGAACGTTGCCGCGCAGAACGACGATCCGGACTCGATACTGACGCTGTATCGCGCGCTGCTGGCGCTTCGGCGGTCGGAACCCGCGCTGTCAGTCGGTGCGATGACGTTGCTCGACGCACCCGATGGTGTCCTGGCGTACGAACGCGTAAGCGACGGACGCCGCCTGTCGATCCTGCTCAATCTTACGTCGAATGCGGCGACGATCGACTGGCAGGGAACGCCACTGCTGTCGACGCTCGATGGCGATCCCGAACCTGGGATGCTTCGCGCCAACGAAGGGATTATCCTGATTTGAAAATCGCCATGCTCGCTCCGATCGCGTGGCGCACCCCGCCGCGACATTACGGCCCATGGGAGCTCGTCACGAGTCTGTTGACAGAGGCGCTTGTCGCGCGCGGCGTCGACGTCACGCTGTTCGCAACGCTCGACAGCGAGACCGCAGGAAAGCTCAATGGCGTGGTGCCGCGATCCTATTCCGAAGACCCGGCGATCGATGCCAAGGTCTGGGAGTTCCGGCACCTGTCCTATCTGTTCGAACGTGCCGACCAATTCGACCTGATCCACAACCAGGCCGATTTCCCCGCGCACGCGTTCTCCCCGCTGACGACCACGCCGATCGTGACCACCATCCACGGATTTTCGTCCGACCGCATCCTGCCCATGTACGCGCCATATCAGGATCGCGTCCATTATGTCGCGATCAGCGCCGCCGATCGCCATCCCGAGCTTCGCTATGCGGCAACCATCCATCACGGCATTCCCATCACCGAGTTTCCGTTCGACCCGACCGGGAGCGAAAACCTGTTGTTTTTTGGTCGCATCCATCCAGACAAGGGCGCAAGCGAAGCAATCGCCGCGGCGCGCGCCAGCGGCAGGGCCCTCGACCTTTACGGCATCGTGCAGGATGCGGACTATCATGAGCGAGAGGTGGTCCCCGCCGTGGACGGCATATCGATACGCTATCACGGGGTGACCGGCGGTCAGGCGCGGCTCGACGCGTTGGGACAAGCCCGCGCGCTCCTGCATCTCATCAATTTCGACGAGCCGTTCGGGCTATCGGTGATCGAGGCAATGGCATGCGGCACACCCGTCATCGCCAATCGGCGCGGATCGATGGCGGAGATCATCGTCGATGGCGTCACCGGGTTTCTGGTCGATGACATGGCCCAGGCGATCGCCGCGATCGAACGCGTACGTGACATCGACCGTGCGTCGGTCCGACAGGCAGTAGTCGATCGGTTCAGCGTCGATCGGATGGCCGACGATTATGTGGCGCTCTATCGCCGGATCCTGGCATCGCAGTGAGGTCGTCGTCATCGCTACTCGGCGACACGCTCAGCGCACCGGGTCTCCCGTTGCGATTTCGAGCCGGTCGGGATGCGCGATCAATTCGCAAAGCGCGGTCGTGTCGCCCTGGTTGATCACGCCGTAGACCGGAATCCTGGCAAAACGTGGATCGGTGAGGCGCAGAGTTTCGCGCGAATAGAGATTGACGGTATCGATGGCCTGGCCAAGCGGCTCCCCGCGAAAGATCAGGATGCCGCGTGTCCAGGCGGTGGCGCGCTCGATATCCGCTCCCGCTGACTGGGCGACAAAACCGACCGCGTCGCCGACGCTACCGCTGCCGCTGGTGCCGAACCGCACGACGTCGCCCATGCGCGCTTGCCGAACGACGGAACTGCGTTCGCCCGCCGCCGAGACGAGCGACACGCGCACCTCGCCCTGCGGCACTTCGACGACGAAGGGGCGTGCTGCATCGGCGGCGACTTCGAACAGGCTCTGGCCGCGGACCAGCCGAACCCTGCGTTCGCTGTCGGCATAACGAGTTTCGACCTCGCTCGACGGCGCGAGCGTGCCGTCGATGTCCCAGAACTACGTAATGCTGACCGCCGCTGCTGTAGGGAGGGTACACCATATCGGGCGTTCAGCGCGGCGAGAACGCACCGCGTCAGCGGTGCCTGTGCCGACGGCGTCATGGTCGGCCAAAGGTCTGGATCGTACCGCCCATCCAAGCCCGACCGTCGCCCTGCGGCCCAGTAAAATGAAACGCAAACTGCTCGGTTCGACCGTCGAACTCAGCCCAGGAACTCGCAATGCTGACATGATCGGTGCCCGGTAGATTTCCGATGGACACATTGCGTTGATCGTCGTTTCCGGTCGCGCAGCGCCAAGGGCGCGCACTTGTCCGAGATTAGCCCCCAAGGCACATCAAAGACCGCCTATGGCGGCGCACCTTGCGCGCGCGCCATTCCGATCGAACCAGTCGCCACAGCGGCGACTTCAAGGATAAGCAACGCTACAGGAACGCGGGAAGAAAATATCTCCATCGCCAATGCCCTGACACGGCGCAGGCGCTTTCGAACTGTTCTGCCCGCAGGTCCGACTTACATCGATGATTGGGCCTGCAAGTCGAACCCGCAATCGGAAATCACGCCGTTCGCATCGCCTTCGGGCGGAGCTTTGCGCGTAATTCAACAGGGGGGCCAATAATTCAACAGTGGGGCCAACGCACATTATTCCTCCCGGAACGCACCGTTGAACGCGTCGCCTAGCGGAGCAAACAGATAATCGAGCAGCGTCCGGGACTCGGTTTCGACTGTTACCGACACGGGCAGGCCGGGCTGGAGCGAAATCCCGCTTGCCTGCAACCGAACCGGATCGGCGACGGTGATCTGGGCCAGGAAATAATCGCCGGACGAATCGCGAATGCGTGCCGGAGAAAGCGTGACCACGCGGCCGTCCACGCTGGACTGGCCGCGCGGGTTGACCGTGGTGAAGCGGAGCATCGCCGTCTGCCCCACCGCCACATCGTCGATATCCTCGGGGCGGATGCGGGCTTCGATCACCATCGCGCGACGGTTGGGGACGACCTCCATCAACGCGGTGCCGCCGCCGACGACACTGCCCGGCCCAATCGACGCGACGCCCGAGACTCGGCCATCGACCGGGGAAGCGAGTTGGGACAGCGATGCGTCGTAGCGGCTGACGCGCAGTGCCGGATCGACCTGTGCCAGTTGCGCCTCGACCTGGCCGAGTTCGGCAACGATATCGCCGATCTGGGTCTGTCCGAGCCGCGCCTGTTCGAGCTGTGCCTTGGCGACGCCTGCGCTACCGCTCGCGGTCTGCGCCTGAAGGTCGGCGGCGGCGCGTTCGAGCGCCCGGACCTGGGTGCGGCGGGCATAGCCCTTGGCGTAAAGCTCGCGCATCACCCGCAATTCGTCGTTGATGAGCGCAAGCTGGCGCGCGGCACCGGTGCGTTGCGCGGACGCGGCATCGGTTTCGGCGGCGGCCATGCCCTGTTCGGCACGCCGGATTTCGCGGTGGCGGGCAAAGATCGCCGATTGCGCGGCAAGCGCCGATGCGACCGCTGGCGCCGTACTGCGGACGGTGAGGTCGGAAGGGAATGCGATGGCGTCGAGATCGTCACGCTGAGCGATTAATCGGGCCTGCAACGCGCGCAGCCCGTCGCGGCGCGCCTGCGCTTGTTCGAGCGCGGCACCGGTCCGCACACCGTTCAACTCGGCGAGCGGCTGGCCTGCGCGCACCGCTTGCCCCTCACGAACCAGCAACCGTGTGACGACACCGCCTGTCGCGGGCTGGATGACGACGCGCCCGCCGCTGGTCGTCACCTCGCCAGGGGCGACCGCCGCACCGGAAATGGGGGCGAGTGCGGCGAACAGCAGCAGAATGCCGAAGAAGAACCCCGCCGCAATCAGGCCGACACGGATTACGCGCGACGCGTCGTCGAGCCGTTTGGGCTTGGCGGGCTCGAACAGGGTGAAGCTACCCTTGCCGCCCGGACTCGCGCCGCCAGATTGGAGGAAATCGAGTTTCATGGCGTCACCCCACCGGCTCTGCAGCGATCGACCGCACCAGATCGGTCTTCACCTTGCGGAACACGCGCGCGCGCGGGCCGTCGAGCTGCAATTCGCCCTTGTTCAGCACGACGACGCGATCGACATGGGCGACCGGATTCAACCGGTGTGCGATCAGCACGATCGTGGTGCCCTGGCGTTTCAGATATTGCAACGCGTCGGCCAGCGCCTGTTCGCCATCGGCGTCGAGATGCGCATTGGGTTCGTCGAGCACCAGCAGCTTGGGACTACCGAACATCGCGCGCGCCAGTCCGATGCGCTGGCGTTGCCCACCTGAGAGCCCAGAGCCGCCTTCGTCCACGCGCGTCTCATAGGCTTCCGGCAGATCGAGGATCATCTGATGGACATTGGCGCGCATCGCCGCCTCCACCACCAGCGCGTCGTCGCAGTCAGAGAACCGCGCGATATTGTCGCGCAGGGTGCCGGGAAACAGCCCGACATTCTGGGGCAGATAACCGATATTCTTCGCCAGCATCGACCGCGACCAGTGCCGCGTGTCGAGCCCGCCGATCTGGACCACGCCTTTCGTCGGTGATTGCGCCGCAACGATCAACCGCGCCAGACAGCTTTTGCCTGCGCCCGACGGGCCGACGATGCCGATCGCCTCACCCGCCGCGATCTTCAGGTCGATGCCTTTCAACGCCTCGCGCTTTGCGGTCGGCGGTACGAACCGCACGTCGTCGATGCGCACATCCGCCCCCGCGATCGGCGGCTCGACGCGCTTGGGCCGGACGGGGGCGGCGTTGAGCACTTTCTGGACGCGTCGGCCCGCTGCCAGTCCCTGCTCGATCTGACGCCAGCCACCGACCGCAACCTCGATCGGTGCGAGCGCGCGGCCCAGCATCATGTTGGCAGCAAAGATCGCAGCCGGCAGGATCGATCCCTGCAGCGCCAGCCACGCACCCAGCCCCAGCATCACGCCCTGCATCACCAGCCGCAGGAAACGGATCGCCGAGGCATAGTCGGCGTTGCGGTCGCTGCCCGCCCCCTGACGCGCCATCATCGTCTCGCGATCGGCGCGCCAGCGGCGTTCGAGCGCACGATCCATCCCCATCGCATGCACGGGATCGGAAAAGCGCGCGATCGAATCGGTGAACTGGTAACTGCGTAGCGCCGCTTCCTGCGACACCTTGTTATCGGCGCGCGTCGTGCGCTCGTTGAGGAAAGCCAGCCCGATCAGTCCCGCCGCCCCCACAAGCGCCGCAAAGCCGAGCCAGGGGTGGAGCAGGAACAGCACGCCGATAAACAAAGGCATCCAGGGGACGTCGAAAAAGAACTGCGCGCCTTGTCCGGCAAGCGCCGCGCGGAACTGGTCGAGATCGCGCAACGGCTGCGCGTTGCGCCTGCCCGCGCCGACCTTTGCCCCGACGTCGATCACCGCCTGGAACACGCGGCGGCTGAGCAACCGGTCGATCCGCGCCGCCGCTCGGATCAGGATGCGGGCGCGCGCCGCGTCGAGCACCGCCATCGTCGTCAGCGCCAGCAACAGTGCAAAGCTCAACCCGATCAGCGTCGCCACGCTGCCCGATGGCAGCACGCGGTTGTAGATTTGGATGAGGTAGATGGGTGATGCGAGGAACAGCAGATTGACCGCACCGCTGAACGCCGCGGCGGTCCACAGCAATCCCTTGATCTGGCGGATCGCTGCGGCGAATTCGTCGCGGGCGTTGTAATCCGGATGGCCGGGATCGAGCGCCGCGGGGATGCCGGGTTCGGTGGCCTCATTCGGGGATGGCGTGGATGTCGGCTCAACCATGTCCGTCTCCATCATCGTCGAACAGGCCGCCAAGCACGCCCCCCTGATTGCCGAGCAATCCGGGGAGGTCGGGTGCCGATAGATCGCCGACCGTATCCCCGATCCCTTCGAGCACCGAGGCGGCATCGCCGACGCTGGCGAACACCGGCTCGGGCATATCGGGCTCGCCGAGTTCGAAGCCATCGGTATTCGAAAGCAGCGCGGTCAGCGTTGCGATCCCGCCCGCGGGGTTGCTGCCGCCCAGATTGGTCAGGTCGAGCGTGCTGTCGATGGTGCCGGAAATCGCATCCGTCGCGTCATTCAACCGTGCCGACGCCGCACCCGTCAGGTCCGCGACACTTGCCTGCGCGGTGCCGAGCAGCGCATCGGTGGTCCCCGAAAGATCGGCGATGATCTGGGCAACGCCGCCGACGGCGTTGTCCACCAGATCGCTCGCTTCGCCGATTCGCCCGGTAATGGCCTCGACCCGCGAACCCAGTTCGCCGATCGCCTCGGTAGCGGCCGTTGCGGCATCGGCCAGATTCGATCCAACCTGCCCCACCAGCGCATCGATCGCGCCGTTCAGTTGTTCATTCAACTGATCCGCGGTCGCGCGGATGGCGGCAATGGTTTCAATGATTTGGGGGCTCGCCGCCGCACCCGATGGGGGCGCGACTTCAGCCACGGGCGATACGCTGGCCTCGATCGGCGCATCGCCGGTTGATAGCTCCGCCGCGGAAGGTGCCATAGCAAGCGGCTCGGCACCGGGGGTCGGGGATGGGGGCACCGCGCCCTCATCGGCAACGGGCCGTGCAACCGAGAGCAATCCGGTCGGTGTCGGGGTCTCGGACAGGATTACACCGGTTGGCGGCCCCTGCACCCCTGCGGGCAAGTCGAACGCGTTTTCCGCGCCGGTCGCCATCGAGACGCTCGGCGATCCGACATCAGGCGACACGGGACCGGCCGTCGCATTGGCACCCGTCGCGCCAAGCGCGAGCGCACCACCGACCGCAGCCACGCCGAGCGGCGTCGGTGCGAACATTCCCAGATCGCTTGCGCCAGACTGCACGGCCGGACCCCGACCGCCCTTCGCAGCATCGCGAAGCGGTTCAGGATCGGCCATGCTGCGGCTCCTTGATCAATCTCAACAGCTTACCCTCCTGCGGCGGGAACTTCGCCGCCCGTTGCGGGTTGTCCGTTCGTCTCCTGGCGGTTGTGCAGATCGCTGGTGAAACGTGCATCGGCCCTCAAAAGCCATCAGGCCCCGCATCGCGCCAACGATGCGGGGCCTTTTTTTGCGTGGCTTAGCCGAACAGGCCGTCGCCCTCGTTCATGCTGTCGGTCATGCTCGACAGGATGCCGCCAATGTCGAGGTCACCCCCGATGTCGAGCGACTGAAACGACGTTTCGCTCGACCCGTCATCATCGACTTCCTGATTGAAGTTCTGGGCCGATACGTCGAGGCCCGCAACACCCGTCAGGGCACCCAGCAGATCGCTGTTGTTCTCGCTGTCGCCGCTACCAAGCAGGTTCGAAAGAATAGCCATTGTTCGTCTCCTTTGCTCTTTCGTGCATCGTGTGACGCTGTGGAAGTCACGGTGATAGAACCCGCCGAGCGGTCCATCGGTTGCCTCTCGCACAAATCGCCGACGCGACGATAAAGTGATCTATGTCATGAGGTTGCGCCACGCTGCTGGGGCGCTCGACACCGCCACGATGCGACGCTCGGCAAACGGTTATGACGTTCATCATAGGATTTCGCGGCGGACGGTTGGGTTGCGCCGACGAACGGATCGTCGAGCGCAATCCTTTCGATGTCCGACGCGTATCTCCGTCATGCGATCAGCGCCCGACCCTTCCACCAAATCGCGATCGATGGATAAATTGGTCGCCAAACTTTCCAATCACGTCGCGCTGGAGCGTGGCGACATCGACGCGATCGAGCGCGCGTTCAGTCGCGACGTGCGGCTGCTCGACGACCGGATGCCGATCATCGAGGCGGGAGAGAAGCCGCGCGCGATCCACGTCCTGTTGGATGGTTGGGCGGTTCGCGAAGTGGCGGTGGCGGCCGGACGGCGGCAGATCGTCTCGATCCTGGTCGCGGGGGACGTCGTCGATTTCAACGCCTTCATGATGGAAAGGGCCGACATGGACGTACGGACCGTCGGCCGGGCCAGCGTCGCCAACATCGATCGCACCGCACTCAGCAGGTTGAACCAGGAAAGCTCACGCGTCGGCCAGGCCTTATGGTGGGAGACGATGGTCGGTGCATCGACCCAGCGCGAATGGAGCGCCAACATCGCCGCGCGCCGCGCCGAACCGCGGATCGCCAATCTACTTTGCAATTTGTTCGCTCGGATGATGCTGGTGGGCGGGGTCGAGGGGAATGCCATGGCCTGCCCACTGACCCAGGGCGATCTGGCCAACGCCTGCGGTCTGACTCAAGAGCATCTGAACCGGACACTGCGCGGCCTGCGCGCAAGCGGGATGGTCGAAATACGACCGGGCGTCATCCATTTGCCCGAGCCGGAACGACTGGCGGCCATCGCGGACTTCTCTCCCGCTCATCTGCACTGCGCCAACGGCGATCTGTTCTTTGCGGTCAAGCGCGATGCGGCCCCGACAGAGGACGTATCGTTGGTGCTCGCCAGCGCGGTGTAGGCCGCCAGCCAGACTCAACGACCGATCAGCGTCCGTCGCGCTGCATCGTCATGCGAAACAGGTCGGGCAGCGTTTTGACGCCGCATTTGCGCATGATGCTCGCGCGGTGCGCTTCGACCGTGCGGTGGCTGATCTTCAATTTCTGGCCAATGACCTTGCTCGTGCCGCCAGCCAGCAAGGCGTCGAGCACTTCGGCCTCGCGGCGGGTCAAGCGCGGTCGGACATTGTGGCTGACGACCGCGAATTTCTTGTGCGCGATGACTGCGAAACCGACTGTTTTCTCTTTCTCGCGCACGGGCATGACCCTTGCATCGAGCAGGATAGACCAGCCGGCCACATCGTCGCGTAGAACCAGCATCTCGCCTGCCCATTCGCCATCGCGCAACAGAACCAGCGGGGTCGGGAAATTGGGGACGCTTGCCGAACGGAACTGCGCTCGAAATGGAGCAAGTTGCTCGGCCGGCGATCCGCCCATCGCAAGGCCGAGATGCTGGCGCGCGGTAGGGTTAAGGTAAATCGGCTTTAGATCGGATCCGAAAATCGCCATTGCCTGCGAGGATTGTTCGGCCATCAAGTAAAGCGTGTCAGCCTGAAGTACAGGTTGCCCACGATGCCCGCACGATGGACGAATATCGAGATGGCGCTTCGCTGACATCATGCTCTCCCAACCAGTCCGACCCATGAAATAATTCCGGTAGTGCACCGAATTCGCTGAGTCCGTGTTCAGGTAGTTATACGAATAGGATCGGCCAGCGGATGCACGTAGGTCTCCACATCAAGCCGGGGGGACACTTCCAGGAGACCGGCCAGTTATGAGTTCGACCCAAAAGGGGGTTCGCGTCAGCGCGAGCATGGCGCGTTCGCACGCTGCCAAGACCAATCTTCGCATGGGCACCGCCGTTGCAGGCGCGCTGGCGCTGGGTGCCTTGTTCCCAAGCGCCGCCCTGGCACAGGATGCCTGTGGCGCACCCGCAAACGGCACGGTTACGTGCAGTCCCGACGGCAATCCTTATCCTGACGGCGTCAGCTATGTGGCACCGCCCAGCGATCTGACGATCGTTCTGGAAGACGGCGTGGTCATCGACACGACAGGCGGACTGAACAGCGGCGTGCTGGCGCTTGGCACCGGCGCGAACGCGATCACCGTTTCGGGGGGAACCAATACCTCGATCACGACCAGTGCATCGGGCGCAAACGGCATTTTGAGCGCGACGACGGACGGCGCTCTGACGTTGACCGCGGATCGGGTCACGACGACGGGTGCCAGCGCAAGCGGCGTCTTCGCCAGTTCCGCTACCGGCCTTACCACTGTCAACGCCAACACCGTATCGACCACCGGCGTCAACGCCGACGGCATTTCGGCAAGCACCAACAGCGGCGCGATCGTCGTCGATGCGGGTACGATCACGACCACCGGCAACGGGGCAAAAGGCATCCGCGCGCGCAGCGATGCCGCCGATGTGACGGTCACCGTCGACAGCATCAGCACCAGCGGCAACGCGAGCGGTTTCCTCGATCCCGGCGCGAACGGCATCCTCGCCACCACGGGTGGGGCGGGCGACGTCACCGTCGATGCGGGGTCGATCACGACCATCGGCACGGGCGCGATCGGCATCCGCGCCCAGACCTTCAGCGGCACGGCCAGCGTCACCGCCGACACCGTGACCACCAGCGGCGCGAACGCCAGCGGCATCAGCGTCAATGCGACCGGCGTAACGGGCATGGGCGTGGTCGATGCGGGCACGATCACGACCGGCGGCGCGACCGCGCACGGCATCGTCGCGACGGGACTGGGCGGCGTCGACCTCACGTTCGATGCGATCACCACGACGGGCGCAAATGCGGTTGGCGTGCTGGTTCCCGCGGCGGCACCGTTCCAGGGCATCCGCGCGACACCGACAGTCGTCATCAACGGCGGCGACATTACCACGTCGGGCGTCAATGCCGACGGCATCCGCGCCTTTGCGACCGATACGGCGACGTTCGACCTTACCGGCGACATCACGACGTCGGGCAACGGCGCGCGCGGCATCTTCGCCACCGCGCCCAACGGCATCACGATTACCGGCAATGCCAACGTCACGACGAGCGGCAACAACGCCAATGGTGTCGATGTGTCGAGCACCGCGGGTCCGATCGACCTGACGGTCGGCAACGTCACGACCTCGGGCACCCTATCCGGCGGCGTGCGTGCGATCGGCGGCACCGATTCGGATGTGTCGGTGACCACTGGCAACGTCACCACCACCAACACGGCGGGCAGCAACTATGCGTTCCTCCCCAATTCGACGGCGATCGTCGCGACGGCGCAGGGAACGGGTAACGTCACCGTAGATGCGGGCGACGTTTCAACCGTGGGTCTCGGCGCTGCAGGCGTCAATGCGACCGCCGCGCTCGGCAATGCGTCGGTCACGACCGGCAATGTCAGCACGCTTGGCGACCGCGCCAATGGCGTGACCGCGCAAAGTTCGGGTGGCGATGTTGCCGTCACTACCGGCACGATCTCGACGGTCGGGACCAACTCGGCGGGCGTCTATGCCGTCGCGCGGGGTGGCGGCGTGACCATCGATGCGGATGCGATCACCACCGAAGGCTTCAACGCCCGCGGGATCAACGCGATCGGTGGCGCAGGCGGCGTCGACGTCGGGTTCACTTCGGTGGATGTGGGTGGCACCTTCTCCTCGGGGATTTCTGCGATCTCGACCGGCGGCGATGTCGTCGTCTCGGGTGCGGACATCACCACGACGGGCACCAGCAATTATGCGCTCTATGCCGCTTCGGATGTCGGCAACGTCGATGTGACGACCACGGGTGACGTTTCGTCGACCGGGCGCGGGAGCACGGGCATCTTCGCTCGCTCGGGCACCGGCGACGTGTCGGTCAACGCCAACAACGTGACCGTCGATGCGGCGGACCCTGCCGATACCGACACGACGAGGGGCGCGATCTTCGCACAGGGTACCAACGCCGATGTCGTCGTGACCGGCACGGTTTCGACCACCGGCAGCGCGCTGTACGGCGGCTCGGCGGACGCAGTGACCGTGGTTGCGACCACCGGTGACGCGAACGTCAGCGTCGTCGATGTATCGACCACCGGCACCAACGCCGATGCGGTCGATGTCAGCGCGGTTGCGGGCATTGCGACGCTCGATGCAACGGGCACGATTTCGACCACCGGCAACAATAGCCGCGGCATCGTCATCAACAGCGGACTTGGCACCACCATCACCGGTGGCGGCGACGTGTCCACCACCGGTGACAACGCTTTCGCCGTAACCGCGAACAGCACCGGCGGACCCGTCGATGTGACCGTCGGCGACGTATCGACCGCAGGCGGCAATTCGGACGGCGTATCGGTGCGCACGACCGGCGTGTTCGACGCGACCGTGGTGACCGGCGACGTGACGACCACCGACACGGGCTTCGGTTCGCGCGGCGTTAGCGTTCTTGCGGGCGACGGGGATATCTCGATCACCACGGGTAACGTTTCGACCGCAGGGTTGGGCGCACCCGGCATCTATGCCAGCTCGGCAGGTGGTTTCACGACCATCGACGCAGGAGATGTCTCGACCAGCGGCAGCGGCAACGCCATCCTGGCGCGCGGCGGCCAAGGCGTCGATGTCACGTTTGCCAGTGCCTCGACGGCGGGCAATTATTCGACCGCAGTTTCGGCAATCACGGCCGGGCCGGTGGCGATCAGCGGTGGCGATGTGACCACCACCGGCATGGGTTCGGACGGGATCACCGCGATCTCGTTCGACGACAATGTCGATGTGACGACGACGGGCACGGTGACCACCAGTGGTGACAATGCCCGCGGCATCTTCGCGCAGGCCTATGCCGGGGACACCGTAGTCAGCGTCAACGACGTATCGACAAGCGGTGACAATGCCGATGCCGTCAATTCGACCTCGGCCACCGGCATGGTGACCGTCGATGCGAATGGCGCGATCACCACTTCGGGTGCCAATAGCCGCGGCATATTTGCCCGTGCGGCAACCGATGCGACGATCACGGGTTCGGGATCGGTCTCAACGACCGGCGACGACGCCAATGCGATCGACGTGGCGACCACCGACGGCTCGGTCAGCATCACCCAGGGCGATGTCTCCACCGCAGGCGACCGTTCGCAAGCCGTGCGGGCGATCGCAGGCGGCGCAGGCGATGTTACCATCGATGTGGGGAATGTCAGCACGACGGGCACCGCGCCCGCCAGCTTCTTCTTCCTGCCCAACTCGACCGGGGTATTCGCACGCGCCGGCAGCGGCAACATCGACATTACCACCGGCAACGTATCGACAGTGGCAGGCGGTGCGCGCGGCATCGACGCTCAGGCAACCGGCGATGTCAGTGTCGCTGCGGGCAATGTCTCGACCACCGGGGCAAATGCCAATGGCGTATCGGCGACCAGCTATGGCGGCGACGTCGTGGTTTCGACCGGCACGGTATCGACGACTGGCGATACATCAGCAGGTATCTATGGCGTTGCGCGTAACGGCGCGGTGACGGTCGATGCCAATGGCGCGATCACGACCGCCGGCTTCAATTCGCGCGGGATCAACGTCATCAGCGGTGCGGGTGGTGCCGATGTCGGCTTCACCTCGGTTACGACTTCGGGTGGCTTCTCGAACGGCGTCAATGCCACCTCCAACGGCGGCAATGTCGTCGTGAACGGCGCGAACGTAACCGCATCGGGCACGTCGGCAACGGCGGTCAACGCCAGCAGCAACAGCGGCAATGTGACGGTGACCACCACCGGTAACGTCGCGGCGACCGGGCGTGGCGGTTCGGGCATCGTGGCCAATTCGGGCACCGGCATCGCAACCGTGAACGCGAATAACGTGACCACCGTATCGACGCTGCCAGCCGACCGTCAAACCAGCCGCGCCGGGATCATCGCCACCGGTGCCAGTGCCGTCGTCAACGTCAGCGGTACGGTATCGACCGCTGGCAACGGCCAATATGGCGGCACCGGCACCGGGGTTCAGGTGACCGGCACGGCCGGATCGGCCACCGCCAACGTCAACAATGTCAGCACTACGGGTACGGGCGGTAATGGTGCGCGCGCCGTGGTCGTCACCGCAACCGGTGGCGCGGCCAATGCGACGGTGAACGGTACGGTCTCCACCACGGGGGCCGCGACCAACGCGGTCGTCGCCACGTCGAACCAGGCGGTGAACGTCACCAATCGCGGAACGATTTCTGCGACGGGTGTGGGAAGCAACGGTATCGTCGCGACCTCGGGCACCGGATCGACCATCGTCAATGCAGGCACCCTGTCGGCGGCCAACCTTGCGATCGTCGCTAATGGCGGACCCGCAACGGTCACCAACAGCGGCACGCTGACCGGACGCGTCCAGTTGACCGGCGGTAACGACACGCTCGCCAATAGCGGGCGGTTCGTCCTGACCGGTGATTCGGACTTTGGTGCTGGCACCGACAGCCTGACCAATACCGGCACGATCACCACCGGGCTGACGACGGCGGGCACGGTACGCCTGCTGGGTCTGGAGACGCTGACCAACAGCGGGCTGATCGACCTGCGCAACGGGCGTACCGGCGACATCCTGTCCACATCGGGCAATTATGTCGGGTCGAACGGACGTCTGGGGGTCGATGCCAATCTGACCACCAACCTTGCCGATCGTCTGGTGATCGGTGGCAGCGCCACGGGCAACACCGCGGTGTTCGTCAACCGGCTCGATACCGGACCGATCACGCTGGGGACGAACACCACGATCGTCCAGACCGGCGCGGGATCGCAGGCAGGTGCCTTCACCCTCGATCCGACCCAGATCGACCAGGGCCTGGTTCAGTTGGGGATCGTGTTCGATCCGTCCAATTCGACCTTCAACATCCAGGCGGCACCGGGTGCTGCGGTATTCCGTACCGGCGCATTCGCCGGCGCGGCCCGCAACCTCTGGCTGCAATCGGCGGATGCGTGGGGCGCGCACATGCGCGGGCTTCGCGACAACATCGCGGCGAATGGTCCGGGCGCTTCGGGCGGACGCCTGTGGGCGCAAATGTACGGCCAGAAGGAAGAACTGGACGCGACGCGGGCAATCACCGTTGCCGGGGTCACCACGGTTGAAAATATCGGCACCGACCAGGATTATTTCGGGGGTCAGTTGGGCCTCGACCTGGGTGCACCGGCGGGTGAAGGCGGCTTCGCCTTCGGGGTCACCGGCGGTTACCTGAACTCGACGCTCGGGTTCGACGGGACGGCGGATCGGATCAACTTCGACGTGGTCAACGTCGGTGCCTATGCCAGCTACACCTCTGGCGTGTTCTTCCTGAACGCATTGGGCAAATACGACTATTACTGGGGTGACGTGAACAGCGCCTCGGGCCGCTTTACGACCGACATGAACGGGTCGATCTATGGCGGTAAGGTAGAGGCGGGCGCGCGCATCGGTGGGGCCTTCTGGGTCGAACCGGCAGCAAGCATCGCCTATACCAAGGTCGATATGGACGACTTCGACACCGTGCAGGGCAATTTCCGCTTCGATGCGGACGAGGGTCTGCGCGGCAAGGCGGGCGCACGGGTCGGCTATACCTTCGACTCGGCACCGGGAACGCGGGTTCAGGCCTATGCCGGCGGCAACTACGTCCATGAATTCATGGGTCGTGACCGGGTCGACTTCGTCAGCGGTGGTCAGACGGTCAGCTTCGAAAATGATCGCATCGACGATTATGGCGAAGCGACGGTGGGCGTGAACGTGGGCTCGCAGAGCGGCACGATCAGCGGCTTCATCGAAGGTCGTTATGCCAATGGCGGCGATTACGAAGGCTATGGCGGCCGCGCAGGGTTACGCTTCCGCTTCTAAAAACATCTCTCCCCTGCGCACGTGCAAAACACTTCAAAGGGCCGCATCCGGTACTATGGATGCGGCCCTCCCTTTTGTGGGGGATGCTGGCAATCGCTCGCCGCCTGCGCCACCATCCCGCCCGGTCGGTTCATTTCCTCAAGGAGTTCGCATGTCGGCACCCCAGGCAGCACCCGGAGCCGGTGCGCCAGACGCCAATCAGGTCAGCGCGTCGCGTGGCCTGGCCGATTGGCTGATCTCGAACGGCGTCAGTCTGGCGTTCACATCCTACCAGACCGGTCAGTTATTCACCGTCGGCGTGCTTTCCGACGGCAAGATTTCGGTCAACCAACAGAATTACGCGCGCGCGATGGGCGTATGCGTTCAGGCCGGGCGGCTCTATCTGGGTGCGCTGCATCAGGTCTGGCGGCTGGAAAACATGCTGGCGCCCGGCCAGTTGGGCAATGGCGCGTTCGACGCGGTCTATGTCCCACGCAATGCGCAGACGACGGGCGATGTCGATATCCACGAGCTTGGCATCGACAAGGACGGCCGCGTGATCTTCGTGAACACCAAATATAGCTGCCTGGCGACACTGGACCTGACCCATAGCTTCAAACCCATCTGGAAACCGCCTTTCATCTCAAAACTGGCGGCCGAGGACCGGTGCCACCTGAACGGGCTGGCGATGGAGGACGGGGTGCCGCGCTATGTCACCGCGGTCAGTCGCAGCGATGTGGTGAATGGCTGGCGCGAAAGGCGGCACGAAGGCGGCGTCATCATCGATGTCCCGTCAGGAGAGATCGTCACCGACCGCCTGTCGATGCCGCACAGTCCGTGCATCGCCGAGGACGGCAGTCTATGGGCGCTCGATTCGGGGCGCGGCCAGATCGTGCGCGTCGATCGCGACAGCGGCGCGAAGACCGACATCGCATTCTGCCCCGGTTTCCTGCGCGGCCTGTCGATCCACCGCGGCCACGCGATCGCCACCCTGTCCAAACCGCGCGACGGATCGTTCAAGGAACTGGCGCTCCAGGGCGAACTGGAAAAGCGCGATGCCGAAGCCTGGTGCGGCATCGTGATCGTCAACCTGGTGAGTGGCGATATCGTCGAATGGATTCGCCTGGACGGCGGGATCGAAGAAATGTTCGACGTCGCGGTCATCCCTGGCGTCCGTTGCCCGATGTCGATCGGCATCGACACGATCGAAGCCAAATCGACGATCAGCTTTCCGCCGATAGCATAGACTTGGCGACGACCGCCCTGTTGAATGCGGCAACAATCTATAGGAATTCTCTCGAGACGGCCGGACGCCGTTGATCTCCCGACCTAATCAGATTGGGAGCAGCGGTGCCTTCGGTTCGCAATTTTCTCAACTAGGCTACCGCCCTGCGCACGGCGACTTTCTTTCTCCAGATCAGCGCTCTACGATCGACGTTCTGATGATGGAGACCCATTTTGAAGCGTGTAGCCCTATTCGCCGTCGTATCCGTCTTATCGTTGTCCTCGGTGCCCACCATCGGCAAAGCACAGAACAGCACTTCCGAGAACGCTTCCTTGTCCACCGACGATCCCTTCATCTGGCTTGAGGAGACGCGCAGCGATCGAGCGCTGGCCTGGGTTCGCGCGGAAAACGCGCGGGTCGACCGGACGCTTGCGGACGATCCTCGCTTCGCCCAGCTTCAGGCAGAGGCGCTGACGATCCTGGACGCCAAGGATCGCATTCCGGGGGTCGGCTTCACCCCC
The DNA here is from genome assembly GCF_902506605.1 of Sphingomonas sp. AX6. Classification (GTDB taxonomy): domain Bacteria; phylum Pseudomonadota; class Alphaproteobacteria; order Sphingomonadales; family Sphingomonadaceae; genus Sphingomonas. The sequence goes on along the minus strand of NZ_LR733979.1, from coordinate 1,397,808 downwards.
TACGGCCTGGTTAATTTCTGGCAGGACGCGGCCAACCCGCGCGGCCTGGTGCGTGTGACGACGCTTGAGAGCTATCGCACCGACGCCCCCACATGGCAGACCATCCTCGACATCGACGCGCTGGCCAAGGCCGAAGGGCGCGAATGGGTCTATCAGGGCATGTCGTGCCTGCCGCCTGCAGGAACGCGGTGCATGGTCGCGCTGTCGGACGGCGGCAAGGACGCGACCGAACTGCGCGAGTTCGATATCACTACGCGCAGCTTCGTGAAGGGCGGCTTCGTCCTTCCCGAAAGCCAGGGCGGCGCGCAGTGGGTCGATGAAAACACGCTGCTCGTCAGCCGCGACTTCGGTGACGGCACGATCACCGAGAGCCAATATCCCTTCACCACCCGCGAATGGAAGCGCGGCACCCCAATCGAGGAAGCGCGCGAAATCTATCGCGGCGATGCGAAGGACGTGTCGTCCGGTGCCGGTCTGCTGCGCGATGCCGCGGGCACGATCCATGGCCGGGTGGCGCGCCGCGGCGTGTCGTTCTTCGAGAGCGAAACCTATCTGTGGCACGCCGACAAGTGGACCAGGCTCGAAATGCCGCTGAAGGCCAGTCTCGGCGGTATCGTCGACGGACGTATCCTGTTTTCGACCGATGTCGAATGGAAGAACGGGGATCAGACCTTCCCGGCGGATTCGATCGTCTCGGCCGATCTCGCAGCATTCAAGGCCGATCCCAATGGTGCGCCCAAGACGCTCGTCTGGAAGCCCGAAGCGCGGCAGACGAAGCGGGGCACCGCGATCACCGGCGATGCGCTCTACGTCAGCCTGCTCGACAATGTGCGGGGCCGGGTGCTGCGGTTCGACTTCGATAACGGCAAATGGGCATCGAAGCCGATTGCCCTTCCGCAGAACGCCACCGTCGGCATCGCGGCGGCCGATGACGATAGCGGCCGGGTGATGTTCACCTCGACCGATTTCCTGACGCCGTCGCAGCTTTATTTCTCGGACGGGGAATCCGCGCCGACCGTCATCAAGACGAGCCCGGCGCGCTTCGACGCAGAGGGGCTGGCGATCTCGCAATTCGAGGCGACCAGCAAGGACGGGGCCAGGATTCCCTATTTCGTCGTGTCGAAAAAGGGCGTCACGCTCGACGGCGGCACGCCGACCTTGCTCTACGGCTATGGCGGTTTCCAGAGCTCGAGCCTGCCCGTCTATTCGGGCACGATCGGCAAGCTCTGGCTCGAGAAGGGCGGCGCCTATGTGCTCGGCAACATGCGCGGCGGCGGTGAGTTCGGGCCGCAGTGGCACCAGAGTGCGATGGGTGCGAACAAGCAACGCACCTGGGACGATTTCATCGCCATCGGCGAGGATGTGGTCGAGCGCGGCCTGACCAGCCCCAGGCGGCTGGGCATCATGGGCGGCAGCCAGGGCGGCCTGCTCGTCGGCACCGCCTTCACCCAACGTCCGGACCTGTTCAACGCCGCGGTGGTCCAGATCCCGCTGTTCGACATGCTGCGCCTGCCTTTCATCGGTCGCGGCGCATCGTGGGTCGGCGAATATGGCGACCCGCGCATTCCCGAACAGCGCGCTTGGATCGAGGCCTATTCGCCTTACCAGAAGCTGGTGAAGGGCGTCGAATTCCCGATGCCGTTCTTCTGGGCAAGCACCGCAGACGATCGCACCCACCCGAGCCATGCGCGAAAGGCGGCGGCGCGGATGAGCGCCAATGGCCAGCCCTATTACTATTACGAAGACATGACCGGCGGCCATTCGGGCGGCGTCGACAATGCCCAGCGCGCCAAATTGCAGGCGCTGCAATATGTCTATCTCATGCAGCGTCTGATGGACTAGGAAAGCGCGGAACACGTTCTCCAACTTGAAACCACTATTACGTCTGCTGTTGGGCTCGCGGATTGCCTCGTCAACAACCGAAGAAACGCGGTCCTGATCGAACGGCGCGGCGTTCGTAGAAAGAAATTGCATGGCTGGTGGTCTGGTAGCGCTACTCGATGATGTGGCGGCATTGGCGCGGTTGGCGGCAGCGTCGGCCGACGATGTTGCTGCCGCAGCAGGCAGGGCTGGAGGCAAGACGGTCGGCGTCGTGATCGATGACGCGGCAGTCACGCCAGGCTATGTCGTCGGCCTGCCGCCCGAACGCGAATTGCCGATCATTGCCAAGATCGCACTCGGCTCGCTCCGCAACAAATTGATCTTCATCCTGCCCGTCGCGTTGCTGCTTAGCGCATTTGCGCCATGGGCGTTGACGCCGATCCTGATGGTTGGCGGCCTCTATCTCTGCTTCGAGGGCGCGGAAAAGATCCTGAAATCGCTGAAGGGCGAAAAGGCGGTCGATGAAGTCGCGACGATCACCGATCCAGCCGCGCTGGAGGCGCGACAGGTCAGCGGCGCGATCCGCACCGACTTCATCCTGTCGGCAGAAATCATGGTGATTACCCTGAACGAGTTGACCGACAACGGATTCGCGACCCAGGCAGCGGTTCTGGCGCTGGTCGGCGTCGTCGTCACGATCGCGGTGTACGGACTGGTCGCGGTCCTCGTGAAAATGGACGATGTCGGGCTGCGCATGATGAAGTCGGGCGGCGGAGCAGCGACGTTCGGTCGCGGGCTGGTGCGCACCATGCCGGTGTTGCTGAAGGCGCTGGCGCTAATCGGTACGGCCGCGATGCTTTGGGTCGGCGGAGGAATCCTGATCCACGGTTTCGCTGAGTTCGGTCTGGCTTTGCCCGAGGTCGCCGTGCATCATGCGGCCGTAGCGATCGGCAGCGGCATCGGTGCTGTGGAGTGGGTCGTCACCGCGATCGGCGCAGGCATTGTCGGGGTTATCGCGGGCATGATCGTGGCAGGGCTCCTTCACCTCAAACCCGGCGCAAAGCACTGACACGGCGAAGCTGTGTTGAAACGGCCAAGACCGCTGGTATGGAAAGCAGGATCGAGCAATGGTGGATCGGAAGACGTTCCCGCTGGATCAAATCCTCACACCTTGACGCGGAATCCGTTTGTCCGCCGCTGGACCGGACGATCGACGGGCTTCATGTGCCCGCGAAGACAGTCTTGGTTGCGTTGCGCCGTGACTGCTGCGTCGATCTGGAAATCAACTGATAAATGTTACGCCGTCAACGCTTTGAGCGGCAGATTTTCGTCGCGCAATTGGTCAAGCGAAGGCGAAAGCGCATCGACTACCAGTCTTCGGCCCTGCACATAATCCCGGGTGGCATTGACGCAGTCGAGCGCAATTACCCTTCCCTGCTTTAGATAGATTACCGAAAAGCTGCGGCGAGCTGGATTTCCCCGCAGCACTACCGCGTCATACCCGGCAGACAGGCCAACGGTCTGCAATTTCAAATCATACTGGTTCGACCAGAACCAAGGTACGGCATCGTATTTTGCGTCGTGCCCAGCGATCGTCTTGGCGGCTACTGCCGCCTGATCATGTGCGTTCTGCACCGATTCGACCCGGACTGACATTCCGCCTGCGAAGGCGTTGGCATGAAGCGCGCAGTCGCCGATCGCGAAAATATCGGGCAGCGAAGTCCGGCACTGCGCATCCACCGCAATGCCGTTGCCGCCAATCGCTCCTACCGCGATCAATGGCTCCACCGCCGGTACGATTCCGATACCGACGATGACCATGTCGGCGGCGAGGACGCTGCCATTGATCAAACGGACTCCGGTGACCCGGTCATCGCCCTCGATGCAATCGACCGCGACGCCGAGGCGGAGATCCACCCCGTGCGCACGGTGTTCGACTTCGTAGAAACGTGACAGTGGCTCACCCGCTACGCGTGCCAGCACGCGATCCTGCGCTTCCAATAACGTCACCGACTTACCCAATCTGGTGAGAACCGCGGCAGCCTCCAGGCCGATATAGCCGCCGCCGATCACCACGACGCGTTCGACCTGCGTCAACTCGTCCATCATGCGATCAACGTCTGCTCGCGTGCGAACCGTGTGGACACCACGCAGATCGTTGCCCGCGCAGCCCAAGCGCCTTGCGGTTCCGCCTGCCGCCCAGATCAGGTGACCATACCCAATCGAGATGTTGTCGGCCGTAGCGATCTCATGAGCTTCCGGATCGATCGCGACGACGCGGCGACCCAGCAGCATTTCGACACCGCGTTCCCTCCAGAAGCTTTCCGGACGGATCAGCAGGCGATCGAAAACCTTATCCCCGGCCAGATAGTCCTTTGACAATGGCGGGCGTTCATAGGGCAGGTCGGGTTCGTCACCAACGATTGCAATCGACCCTTCGAAGCCCAGTTGGCGCAACGCGATTGCGGCTTGCGCCCCGCCATGCCCGGCACCGACGATCACCACGTCGTACTGGTTCATCACCGATACGCCCCTTCCTTGCTCAACCTTCCGGTTATAGTGAACGCCCGATCAATTCCTTCATGATTTCGGACGTCCCGCCATAGATGCGGCGGACGCGGGCGTCACGCCAGATGCGGGCGATGGGATATTCATTCATATAGCTCGCACCGCCGTGCAATTGCATGGCAGCGTCGCACACCCGCCACTGGGTTTCGGTATGCCACAATTTGGTCGAGGCCGCCTCCTGCACGGTCAGCTCGCCCGCTACATGCCGCCCGATCGCCCAATCCAATAGCAAACGCCGTTCGCCCGCGCGCCGCCGGGCGGCCATCCAGAGCAGATTGCACCGATGAAGCCGTACTTCTGCTCGGGAGTGGTGCCGCTTACAGGACTCGAACCTGTGACCCCCGCATTACGAATGCGATGCTCTACCAACTGAGCTAAAGCGGCCCGGCTCCCGCAAAGGGGAGCAATCGAGGACGCGGCGATTAGCAGCGCGGCCGGGCGGCTGCAAGCGGCTTTGCGTGTTCGCGCCGAGACGAACCGGTGCTTTACGCGGTGTTTACCAAATTGGGGGCACAAGTCGGGTCTGACCGACGGCAATTCATGTGCCGTCGCCCGAGGAGTGACTATGGATACCGCGCGCGGGCTCGACGAGCGAATCGATGGGGATGACGATCATGCGACCGATGGCGCGGTGAGCGACGACGGGCTGAATATCGGCACCGACGAGCGGCGGATGCATGTTCGCGCCTATAATTATTGGGTGTCGCTGCTCGGCGACCGGCCTTATCCGGCGATCCAGGATCTCGATCCGTCCAGCTTGGCCGATTTTGGCCCAAATTCGGTTTTGCTCGATTTCTCCGAAGGCGTTGAAAATCCCGGCATCCGCTTTCTAGGGGCAGCGCTACGCGGCGAGTGCGGAATCGACCAGTCGATCGCGGGTATCGCCGACGTACCGCCGCGGTCGTTGTTGTCGCGACTGACCGATCATTATCTGCAGATCATCGCCAACCGCGCGCCAATCGGGTTCGAGGCCGAATTCGTCAGCCAGCGCGGGCACAACACCTTTTATCGCGGCATCCTGATGCCGTTCTCGTCCTCGGGCGAGGAAATCGATTTCATCTATGGCGTCATCAACTGGAAAGAGATGGTCGATGCCGAGACTCAGGCAAAGCTGAACGCCGAACTGGATGCCGCACGCCGCACCGCGCCGCCGCGCACCCAGACGGCGCCGGTATGGGCCGATGGTCCCAGCGGCGGTTTCGAAGCGCCGCCGGTCCCCGAACCTTCGGTCGAGCGCGTGGCGCCGATCGATGCATCGGTCGCGGCGAACCTTGCCGACAGCCTGATGATGGCCCGCGAAAGCGCCGCTGCCGTTCGCGCCAGCGACGTGCGTTCGCGCGCCGCTTTGTACCGGGCGCTGGGACGAGCGCATGACTTTGGGCTCGCGGCCGAGGCCGATCCATTGGGCTATGCGACATTGCTGCTCGATGCAGGGCTGAAGGTTCAGCCGCGCGCGCAGACGACGCCGGTGGTCAAACTCGTCTTCGGCCTCGACTATGACAAGACTCGCGTGACCGAATTCGCCGCGGTGCTGGCCCATGCCCGCCGCCACGACGTAGGCAGCGGCGAACTCGCCGACTTTCTCGAACGCCAGGACGGCGGGATCAAGGCGGTGGTCAAGGCCGAGCGCGATGCCAAACGTCCGGCCAAGCGCCCCGACAGCTATGAAACCGCCGCGATCCGTTTGCGCGGGGCGGCATCGATGGCACAGGTCGCAATCGACGCGGGCGATGCCGAATTCGTGCTGCTGGTGGCACGCGCCGGACTGAACGGGATGCTCGACATCGTCGCGCGTGTGGACGATGCCGACAAGCTGACCGAACAGGTGGTCCGCCGCGTCGTGAAATAAGCGTGCGCGGGACACGGCATGGCTTGACCGAAAGCTGCAAACACGCGGCCTAAGTGCCTTCGCAGGTGCGAGAAGTCTTGAGGCTTCTCGCGGGCGGGCGTAGGCGCGTGACATGACGACACAAAAGAACAAGTCGCTGGAATTCGCCTTTGAGGATCGCTTCGTCGAGGGCGCACTTCCGCAGGAATTGGAGGGGTTCGACAAGGCCCGGCAGGCAGAGGCTGCCGCGTTCGTCGCGGCAACCGGACAACAGCGCAAGGCCGATACGCCGGTGCTCGCGCTCGAATCGGTGTCCTCCGATGACGAGATGCGCCGGATGCGGCTGGCGGTCGTCAACGACGACATGCCGTTCCTGGTCGATTCGATCGCGGCCACCATCGGCGCGCACGGCATCGCGATCGACCGGATCATCCACCCCGTCATCGCCACGACCCGCGATGCAAAGGGCAAGCTGACCGCGATCGGCAAGGGCAGCCCTGAATCCTTCGTCTATATCGAAATGGACAGGGTCGACGCCAAGGAGCGTCGCGAACTCGAAGCCCAGATCGCCCGCAACCTGACGCATGTGCGCCATGCGGTGAACGACTGGCCTGCGCTCCAGGCCGCCCTTCGCGCCGATGCCGACCGCGTCGCCGATGAGGAACAAACCGATCTGCTGCGCTGGTTCCTCGACCGCAACCTGACGCTGATCGGACACGAACACTGGGACCGCGCGAGCGGCAAGGCATCAAACGAGCTGGGGCTGGCGCGCGAGGCGCTCGACGTGCCGCTGCTTGCGGAAGCGTCGCGCGAAATGGCGGCGGACTGGTTCGACCGGCATCCCAAGGAAGATGTCCTGCTGCTCAAGTCGAACTGCATTTCGACCGTGCATCGCCGCGCCCCGCTCGATCTGGTGCTGGTGCCGGTGCGGACGGGCAAGAAGGTCACCGCGATTTCGATCCATGCCGGTTTGTGGACCAGCGCGGCGCTCAACGCGTCGCCGCAGGATGTGCCGTTGCTGCGCACCCGGCTGGCCGCGCTGCAGAAGAAATTCGGCTTCGATCCCAAGGGCCATACCGGCAAGGCGCTGGCGCACGCGCTGACCGCCCTGCCCCACGATTTGACCACCGGGTTTCAGCCCGATGCGGTCGAATCGCTGGCGCTGACCACCATGTCGATCACCGATCGGCCGCGTTCCAAACTGGTGCTGATCCGCAGCCCCCTGGGGCGGCATTTGTTCGCCTTCGTTTGGCTGCCACGCGACGAGGTATCGACCGGACGCCGCATGGCGATCGGCGACATGCTGGCGGAGGCGGCCAACGCCAATCAGTTGAGCTGGTCGATCTATCTGGGCGACGGCGAGGTCGCGCAGTTGCGCTACACGCTCGATCTGCGCGGTGCCGGGCGGATGCCCGACCCGAAGGAACTGGATCAGCGGCTGGTGCGGATGATGCGCGGCTGGCTGCCCGCGGTCGAGGCCGCGTTGTTCGACCATGTGGGCAATCGCGCCGGTCGGCTTGCGCTGACCTATGCCAACGCCTTTCCGGCCAATTACCGCAACAGCCACGGCGCGGACGAAGCGGCGCTCGACATCGTCAAGATCGCCGATCTGGGCGACGACAACCCGCGCGCGGTCCGGATCATCCCGCACGCCAAGGGCGACGACAGCTTGCGGATCAAGCTCTACCGGCTGGGCGAACCCATCCCGCTGTCCGAAGCAGTGCCGGTGTTCGAGAATTTCGGCTTTCACGTGATCGAGGAGATCCCGACTCATCTGGGCGGCGACCACGACGCCTATATCCATGATTTCAAGGTCGCGATGGAAATGGGCGGCGACGTGCCGAACGTCGATATCTCCGTTGCCGAGGAAGCGATCGACGCGGTGCTTGAGGGTCGCGCGGAAAACGACGCGTTCAACCGGCTGATCGTCGAAGCGGGGATGACCCCCGACGCCGTCGTGCTGTTCCGCGCCTGGTTCCGCTATCTGCGCCAGACCGGCCTTGCCTACGGGCTGGGCACGGTGGTCGAGGCGCTGCGGCGTGCGCCCAAAGTAGCAAACGCGCTGATCGAGCGGTTCCGCGCCTATCACGATCCGGCGCGAGGTCAGGACGACGCCGCGATCGACGCTGCGACGCGGGCGATCGACACCGGCCTGGAAGGCGTATCGGCGATCGACGACGACCGCATCCTGCGCTCAATGCGCGGGGTGGTGATGGCGACGCTGCGCACCAACGCGTTTGCGCCCGCCGCGCGCGAGGCGCTGGCGTTCAAGTTCGATTCGGCGCGCGTCCCCTATCTTCCCCAGCCGCTGCCGTGGCGCGAAATCTTCGTCTATTCGCCGCGGGTCGAGGGCATCCACCTGCGTGCCGGACCTGTCGCGCGTGGGGGCCTGCGCTGGTCGGACCGGCGCGACGATTTCCGCACCGAAATCCTGGGCCTGATGAAGGCGCAGCGGGTCAAGAACGCCGTGATCGTGCCGACGGGTGCCAAGGGCGGCTTCTATCCCAAACAGCTCCCCAGTCCGGCCACCAACCGCGATGCCTGGTTCGAGGAAGGCAAGGAAAGCTACCGCATCTTCATCCGCTCGCTGCTGTCGATCACCGACAACATCGTCGATGGCGCGGTGGTGCATCCCGACGTTGTCGTCATCCATGACGGCCAAGACCCCTATTTCGTGGTTGCCGCCGACAAGGGCACCGCGACCTTCTCCGACGTGGCCAATGCCATTGCCGAGGAACGCGGCTTCTGGCTGGGCGATGCCTTCGCCAGCGGCGGCTCCAATGGCTACGATCACAAAGCTATGGGCATCACCGCCAAGGGCGCGTGGGTTTCCGTTCAGCGCCACTTCCTTGAGCAGGGCGTCGATGTTCAGACCGACCCGATCGATGTCGTCGGATGCGGTGACATGTCGGGCGACGTGTTCGGCAACGGGATGCTGCTGTCGAAGGCGATCCGGCTGAAGGCGGCATTCGACCATCGCCACATCTTCTTCGATCCCGATCCCGACCCGGCGGCAAGCTGGGACGAGCGCGCGCGGATGTTCGAGCTGCCGCGATCGAGCTGGGAGGATTACGACAAGAAGCTGATTTCCAAGGGCGGCGGCGTGTTCGCGCGGTCGGAAAAGAGCATCAAGCTGTCGAAGCAGGTCAAGGAATTGCTGGGCGTCGAAGACGATGCGCTGGAGCCCGCGCAGGTTATCTCCGCCATCCTCAAGGCGCCGGTCGACCTGATCTGGTTCGGGGGCATCGGCACTTATGTAAAGGCAGCGTCCGAGGGCCATGTCGATGTCGGCGATCCCGCAAACGATCGCACCCGCGTCAACGCCGAACAACTCCGCGCCAAGGCGATCGGCGAAGGCGCGAATTTGGGCGTAACCCAGGCCGCGCGCATCGCGTTTGCAATGAATGGCGGGCGGATCAACACCGATTTCATCGACAATTCGGCCGGGGTCGATTGCTCGGACAATGAGGTCAACATCAAGATCGCGCTCAACCGCGAGGTCAAGGAAGGGCGGCTGGCGCAGGCCAAGCGCGACAGTTTCCTTGAGACGATGACCGACGATGTCTCGCATCTCGTACTAGAGGATAACCGCCTCCAGACGCTGGGCCTGTCGTTCATGGAGAATGACGGCGCGGTCGCGGTGCCAAGCTATGTCCGCGTGATCGAGATCATGGAAAGCGCCGGGCGGCTGGACCGGGCGGTCGAGGGCCTCGCATCCAACGAGGATTTCCTGCGGCGCGCGCAGGACGGCAACGGGCTGACGCGGCCCGAACTGGCGGTACTTCTGGCGTCGGCGAAACTCGCGCTTCAGGACGCGATCGAGAATGCGGACTTGTGCCGCGACCCCGATCTCGAACCCGATCTGATGGCGGCCTTTCCCAAGCCGATGCAGAAGAAGTTCGCGGATGCGATCCGCGACCACCGCCTGCGCGGAGAGATCGTCGCGACCAAGCTCGCCAACCGGATCATCAATCGGCTGGGCGTGCTTCATCCGTTCGAGCTGGCGGAAGAAGAAGGTGCTGCGATGAGCGACAGCGCGGCGATGTTCGTCGTCGCCGAGCGACTGTTCGGACTGCCCGCACTGTGGGAAGAAATCGAGACTGCGGATATTCCGGAAGCGGCGCGGATCGCGCTGTTCGAGGAAGTGGCCGTGGCGACGCGCTCGCAAATGGCGGACCTGTTACGGGTCTGCCCGCCGGGCACCGGGCCGGGTGAAGTGGTCGCGCGGCTGGAGCCGGGCATCGCTAGCCTCGACAAGCAAACGCGTGCATTGCTGCTTGAGGAAGCCAAGGCGCAATCGGCGCGCATCTCCGAACGGCTGGAAGGTGCAGGCGCCCCCAAGGCACTGGTGCGCAAAGTGGTGCGCGTGTTCGAACTCGACGGCGCGGTCGGGCTAGCCGATCTGGGTCAGCGGATGGGGCTGGACGAAGCGGTGCTGACACGGGCGTTCACCCATCTGGGTCACGCATTGGGGCTCGACTGGGCGCAGGCCAACGCCGCGCGGGTGACCGCGGGCGACCCATGGGAGCGGCTGTTGATCGCAGGCCTTGCGCGCGATTTCCAGCAACTGCGCTTCGAATTCCTGTCGCGCGTGGGAAAGAAAGACCCGCAGGCGGCGGTCGAGGCATGGCTCGACAAGAATCGCGCGCGGGTGGAGCAATTTGCCGGGCTGATCGCACGGGCGCGAAAAGCCCCTGCGCCGAACGCGGCAATGCTGGCGCAGATTGCCGGGCAGGCAAGAGTGCTGCTGGGACGGTAAGGGGGGCAGATGGGCGTCCAGCTCACTTGCCCCCTTCGTCATGCCAGCGAAGGCTGGCATATCAGGCAGATCTTGCACAACGCTTGCATCCCCGCCGCCTGATACCCCAGCTTTTGCTGGGGTGACGGATTAAGAGCGGGGGTCAGTCACCCGACCCAACCTGCGCGAACAGCCATGACCGTATCGCGCTCGCCAGATTGGGCGGTTCGTCGGCGGCGATCCGCGCCACGTCGATCCGTGCGATCAGAGCATTGAGCGGCAGTTCGCGCACCGCCGCCTCTGCCTCCAGCGCCGCCCAAAACCCCGGTTCGAGACTGATTGAAGTCTGGTGCCCGGCGATCGTCACCGATCGTTTCACCGGCCCCACGAACCCGCCAGGCGGCGGCGTCACATCGCTCACTTGGCGTCGTCGAACAGCCCGGCGAGCTGTTCGATCATCGTCCCCGCCAGTTGCTCGGCATCCATGATCGTCACCGCGCGCGAATAGTAACGCGTCACGTCGTGCCCGATGCCAATCGCGACGAGCTGCACCGGCGACCGGCTTTCGATCCAGCCGATCACTTGTCGAAGATGGCGTTCGAGATAGCTGCCCGAATTGACGCTGAGCGTGGAATCGTCGACCGGCGCGCCGTCCGAAATCACCATCAGGATCTTGCGATCCTCGGGCCGGTGCATCAGCCGGTCGTGCGCCCAGACCAGCGCCTCGCCGTCGATATTCTCCTTGAGCAGCCCTTCGCGCATCATCAGCCCGAGCGCCTTCTTGGCGCGCCGCCACGGCTCGTCGGCCTGTTTATAGACGATGTGGCGCACGTCGTTCAGCCGACCCGGCTGGGGTGGCCTGCCATCGGCCAGCCACGCCTCGCGCGCCTGCCCGCCCTTCCACGCGCGGGTGGTGAAGCCCAGGATCTCGGTCTTGACCCCGACCCGCTCCAGGGTACGCGCAAGGATATCGGCGCTGATCGCTGCGATCGAAATCGGGCGGCCGCGCATCGACCCGGAATTGTCGATCAACAGCGTGACGACGGTGTCGCGGAAATCGGTGTCGCGCTCGACCTTGTAGCTGAGCGATTGCCCCGGCGCGACGATTACCCGCGCCAGCCGCGCGGCGTCGAGCAGCCCTTCTTCCTGATCGAAGTCCCAGGCGCGGTTCTGCTGCGCCATCAACCGGCGTTGCAGGCGGTTGGCAAGCTTGGTCACCACGCCCTGCAACTGCACGAGCTGTTGGTCGAGATAGGCGCGCAACCGGTCGAGTTCGTCGGCATCGCAGAGTTCGGTCGCGGCGATCACCTCGTCGAACTTGGTGGTGTAGGCACCGTAATCGAACTGCGGCGTCAGGTCCGACCAGGGGCGGTTCGGGCGGACGGGCAGCATCCCCTCCTGTCCCTCGGCATCGCCCTCCGCGCCGTCGCCATCGTCCATCGAGTCGTCGGGATTTTCTTCGCCGTCTTCTCCCTGCTCGTCGCTCTCGCGGTCCTCGCCGCGCGCGTCGATCTCGCCCTGTCCCTGCTCGCCGTCGTCCTCATCGTCGCCCGCATCGTCCTCGGCATCGTCGGTGCCTTCATCCTCGGCCCCGCCTTCGTCGGCTTCGTCGGGTATCTGGTCGCCTTCGACGAGTTCGAGGTCTTCGAGGAGCGTGGTGACCAGCTTCGCGAAACTCGCCTGATCGTCGATCGTCAGCGCCAGCGCGTCGAGTTCGGCCCCCGCCTTTTCCTCGATCCACGGCGCGACCATCGCCAGTGCGTCGGCAGCGCTGTCGGGGATCGGCTTGCCCGTCAGCCGCTCACGCACCATCAACTGGACGGCGGTCGCCAGCGGCACCTCGTCGCGCGTGCGCGCCCGCGCGATCGGATCGGAGCGCAGCTTGAGCGCCAAAGATCGGTCGAGATTATCGGCGATCCCGGCATAGCCGCGCGATCCAAGCGCCTCGACCCGTGCTGTCTCGACCGCATCGAAGACGGACCGCGCGACCGCCTCCTTGGGCGCATTCTTGGCGTGGAGCGCGACATTGTGATGCCGCAGCCGCAGCGCGAAGCCATCGGCAAACCCCCGCGCTTCCGCCACCTGATCCGCAGGCAACGTCCGCGCGGGCATCGGCACCTTGATATGCTTGCCCGACTGCACCGGCGCGTCGGCGGTGAAGGCAAGCTCGACCTCGGCCTCCAGAGACAACGCACGCGCGGTGCCGCCCAAGACGGATTTGAACCGGTCGAGGGGCGTTTCGGCTGCCATCAGCGTGCCCCAGCAGGATTGGGGCGAAAGGTCACGCCTTCCCCACCACGCTTTCGGGCAAGTCCTTGCCGAACACGCGCTGGTAGTATTCGGCGACCAGAGCGCGTTCGGCTTCGTCACACTTGTTCAGGAACGACAGGCGGAAGGCGAAGCCGACATCGCCGAAGATCAGCGCGTTCTGCGCCCAGGTGATGACGGTGCGCGGGCTCATCACGGTGGAGATGTCGCCGTTGACGAAGCCCTTTCGCGTCAGGTCGGCGACGCGAACCATGTTGTCGACCGTCTCCTTGCCGCCGGGCTTGTCGTATTCACCCGATTTGGCGAGCACGATCTGCGCTTCGGTGGCGGCAGGCAAATAGTTGAGCGTGACGACGATGTTCCAGCGGTCCATCTGGCCCTGGTTGATCTGCTGCGTGCCATGATACAGCCCGCTGGTATCGCCCAGACCGACGGTGTTGGCCGTCGCGAAAAGCCGGAAATGAGGGTTCGGACGGATCACGCGATTCTGATCGAGCAGTGTCAGCTTGCCCTCGGTCTCCAGCACGCGCTGGATCACGAACATCACGTCGGGTCGGCCCGCGTCATATTCGTCGAACACCAAAGCCGTCGGCGTCTGAAGCGCCCAGGGAAGCAGGCCTTCGCGGAACTCGGTCACCTGCTGGCCCTCGCGCAGCACGATCGCGTCGCGACCGATCAAGTCGATGCGGCTGATATGCGCGTCGAGGTTGATGCGGATGCACGGCCATTTTAGGCGGGCGGCGACCTGTTCGATATGCGTCGATTTGCCGGTGCCGTGATAGCCCTGGACCATCACACGGCGATTATGCGCGAACCCGGCCAGCACCGCGAGCGTGGTGTCGGGATCGAACACATAAGCGGGGTCGAGGTCGGGGACGCGTTCGTCCACCTCGCTGAACGCGGGGCATTCCATGTCGCTGTCGATCCCGAACAACTCGCGCACCTTCACCATCTTGTCCGGCGCGTCGAGGATCGTCGTCTCGCGGCTGTCGGGCTGGGTGTTGGGGATGTCGGTCATGGCATTCGCGCTTTCGGGAGGCAGAGTCGGGTTCTCCTAACGCGCGAGACCCCGCAAAGTCGAGCGCAGTGCCCCGCTATTCGACGAATTCCGCCAGATTGGCGAGGGTAGAGGTCAGGCCCGCGACATGGTCCTCCGCCGAAATGCCCGTCGGCACGTCGCGGGCGGTCACGGTGACCCGGGTGCCATCCGCGACGGGAGCGAGCGTCCATTCGATCGTCATCGTGCCTGCAAAGGCCGAGTCGTCAGCGACGAAATCGGCGGTCTGGACGATCCGCGATGCCGGTTCGAGCACCAGAAAGCGGCCCTGGGCGATGTCGGTATCGGCAGCAGACTTGCCCGGATGCGCCGCCCCGCCATCGGCATAGGTAAGGACCTTCCGGTAACGCCCGCCCGGATGCGGTTCGAACCGCTCGAACCGAGCGGTCATGCCGGTGGGCGGCAACCAGCGTGCCTGGCGGTCGGGGTCGATGAACGCGTCGTAGATCGCCTGCGCGGGTGCCGCGATGATCCGTGAGGCCGTATCGACTCGCGCGCTCACGACGTCGGTTGCAATTTTTCAGGTAGCGCGAACAGACCGATGAACGCCCGGGCGGCGGAGAGGTCTCCGGCGACGGCCAGGGTGCCGCCTTCGCCATCGCGGGTGAGCGGTGCTTTGCCGTAGATCGTGTGGCGCATCGCCATCGTGTCCCCGGTGAAGGTGACGGCGGCATCGTCGGTTTCGCCGCGGGCGATCGTCACGCCCGCCGCACCGGTGCGTGCGATGAACTGGTCGGCGGGAAAGCGGAACGCGACGGTCAAATGGGTCTCCATGACGCGCGCGTGATCGACCAAGGTCTGCAGCGACATCATCGCGGAGGCGGGTGACATGAACAACATTGGATTGTGACGCGGCGAGCGTGCGGCCCAACCTCCGAGATCGCGAATCAGCGGTCCTGCTTCCAGGCCCCAGGCGGTGAGTTCATAGACCTGCACATTGGCGGGGGAAGCCAGCCGCCGCCGCCGCAGGATGTCCGCGGCCTCCAGTCCTTCGAGCCGCTGAGTCAGCACGTTGGCGCTGATGCCGGGCAGGTTCGCTCTGATCTCTCCGAAGCGGCGCGGGCCGAACATCAGTTCGCGCATCACCAGCAGCGCCCAGCGTTCACCGATGAATTCGAGCGCCAGCGCGGTACCGCACGCATCGTCGTACCAACGCTTCGTATTCGCTTCGTCGCGCTGGGATTTCGCCTTAGTCACTTTATCTAACTTCATGGTTGTTTTTTGTAACCGATGCGCGCATCAACGTCAACGAAAGTGATTCGCCGGACCAAGGGAGCGTTTGAAATGGCCAAGATGATCTTCGTGAACCTGCCCGTCGCCGATGTCGAAAAATCGGTCGTGTTCTACAAAGCGCTGGGGTTCGAGCAGAATATGCAGTTCAGCCAAGCCGGACAGGCCGCATCGATGGTATGGTCGGACACGATCGTCATCATGCTGCTGAGCCATGATTTCTTCAGTGGCTTCCTGCCGTCCGCAAAAACGATCGCCGACACGCGCAGCACGACCGAGGCGATGATCTGCTTGTCGTTCGACAGCCGCGAAGCGGTGGACGCAGTGACCGAAGCCGCGGCGCGCGCGGGCGGCAAGGCCGATGTGCGCGACAAGCAGGACATGGGGTTTATGTACGGTCGCGCGTTCGAGGATCTCGATGGCCATATCTATGAGCCGATGTTCATGGACATGGATGCCGCCGCCACCGCGATGGCGGGCGAGCACCCTGCCGCCTGAAAACCATCCGACCGAGGATCAACCCATGTCCGCCACCCGCAGCCTGTTGATCGGCGTCGCGTCCTTCGCGCTCACGATCGTCGTAATTCTGGGCCATGCCTGGACCGGGGGCAGCGCGACCTTCGCCTGACCCATTCATCTGACAGGAAGAGAGACGATGCCGATCGACGACACCGCCCCCATCCGCATTACCGCATTCGACTGGGTGCCCGATTTCGCAAAGGGTCAGGTCCGCGACCTGCGCGTCCGCTGGGCGCTCGAAGAAGTGGGCCAGCCCTATGCAGTGCGTTACCTGCCTCAGGGCAGCCAGAAGGCACCGCCGCACCGTGCGCTGCAACCTTTCGGCCAGGTGCCGACCTATGAGGAAGGCGATCTAACGCTGTTCGAATCGGGCGCGATCGTGTTGCACATCGCCGAGACGCACGGGAAACTGCTTCCCACCGACCGCGCGGGGAAATCGCGCGCGATCGAATGGGCGTTCGCGGCGTTGAACACGGTCGAGCCGCCGATCATGGATCACGCGATCGCAACGCTGTTCGAGGCCGATAAGCCCTGGTCCAAGCCCCGCCTGCCCGCGGTCGAAAAGCGCATCGACGAGCGCTTCGGCGAACTTTCCTCGCGGCTTGGCGAATCCGATTGGCTCGATGGCGACTTTTCAGCCGGAGATCTGTTGATGATCGCGGTGCTGCGCATCGTGAAAGATACGGGCTTGCTGGACGCTTTCCCCAATCTCAAAACCTATGTTGAGCGGGGCGAAGCGCGGCCTGCGTTCAGGCAAGCCCTCGCCGATCAGATGGCCGGGTTCACGGGCGCAACGCCGCCCCAGTTCATCGAATGGGAAAAAGCCATGAAGGAAAAACAAGGAGAGCTGCAATGACCTATGTCGACGGATTCCTGGTCGCGGTGCCGACCGCCAACAAGGACGTGTACCGCGAACATGCCGAAGGCGCGCTGCCGATGTTCAAGGGGTACGGCGCGACCCGCATGGTCGAGGGCTGGGGCGATGATGTGCCACGCGGCGAGGTCAACGACCTGTACGGCGCGGTCCAGGCCAAGGACGACGAGACGGTGTTGTTCAGCTGGATCGAATATCCCGACAAGGCGACCCGCGACGCGGCCTACCAGCAGATGGAAGCCGATCCGGCGATGAAGGACATGCCGGAAATGCCGTTCGACGGCAAACGCATGGTCTATTCCGGGTTCGAATTGCTGCATGAGGAGGGCACAGGCGGGAAGCCCGGCTATATCGATGGCGTCGTGCTGCCGGTGCCGACCGCCAAGAAGGAGGCGTATCGCGACTTCTGCAAGACGGCGGACGCGGCGATGATGGAAGCGGGCGCAACCCGCGTGGTCGATACCTGGGGCGACGACCTGATGGTCGGCAAACAAACCGATTTCCACCGCGCCGCGCACCGCAAGGATGACGAGAACGTCGTCTTCTCGTGGATCGAATGGCCCGACAAGGCAACGCGCGACGCGGGCTGGGAAAAACTGATGAAGGACGAGCGCCTGTCGAGCCATGACCGCCCGTTCGACGGCAAGCGGATGATGTTCGGCGGGTTTCAGCCGATCGTGGATGCGTGACTGAGCCCCCGTGCTCCCGCGCAGGCGGGAGCCCAGAGCCATGAGCGTATCGCTTTGCGACTCTGGGTTCCCGCCTGCGCGGGAACCCAGCTTCATTCTTGGAGAGAGGAGACCCCCGATGACCAACAAACATGGCGAATGGGTGTGGTTCGAATTTATCACCACCGATCCCGAAGCGGCCCAGTCCTTCTACGCCGATGTCGTCGGATGGAGCGCGAAGTCGAGCGGAACGCCGGACATGGATTACCGCCTGCTCAGCGCCGACGACGGCGAAGTGGCCGGATTGATGAAGCAACCGGACGGCATGGGCGATGGCCCGGCATGGCTCGGCTATATCGGTGTCGATGACGTCGATGCGAGCGTGAAGGCGATCGAGGAGGCGGGCGGCACCACGCATATGCCCGCGACGACCTTGCCCGGCATCGGCCGCATGGCGATGCTGACCGACCCGCAAGGCGTCGCTTTCTATGTCATGCGCGGCAAAAGCGATCAGCCCAGCACCGCGTTCAAGCAATCGGGCGAGGGCTCGGTCGGCCATGTCGTCTGGTGCGAACTGTCGGCACCCGATCCCGACAAGGCGCTCGAATTCTACCAGAACGCCTTCCACTGGGGCCAGGAAGGCGGGATGCCGATGGGCGAATTGGGCGACTATCGCTTCCTGCAAGCTGGCGATGTCGGCTTCGGCGCGCTGATGGGCGTGATGCCGGGCGGCGCGCCGGGCTGGCAATTCTATTTCCACGTTCCCGACATCGACGCCGGTGCCGATGCGATCCGATCGGGCGGCGGGACGATCATTCAGGAGCCGATGGAAATCCCCGGCGGCGACCATGCGCTCGTCGCGCGCGACCCGCAGGGCGCGGGCTTCGGCCTGGTCGGCCCCCGCAAATAAGGAGCGATTCGATGACCGAGATGGTGACCTGTCTGTGGTTCGATCACGGCGAGGCGCGTGAAGCTGCGGAATTCTACGCTGCGAACTTCCCCGACAGCCATGTCGGGGACAGCCACGCCTCTCCGGCAGACAATCCCAGCATGAAGGAAGGCGGCGAGTTGACCGTCGACTTCACCGTGCTGGGGCGCAAGTTTGTCGGGCTGAACGGTGGCAACCTGTTCAAGCCAACCGAGGCGGTCAGTTTCATGATCCTGACCGAGGATCAGGCGGAAACCGACCGCTATTGGGATGCGATCGTGGGCGGCGGCGGGCAGGAAAGCCAGTGCGGCTGGTGCAAGGACCGCTGGGGATTTTCGTGGCAGATCACCCCGCGCGTGCTGCTGGAAGCGACCACCGACCCCGACCGCGCCGCCGCCAAACGCGCAATGGAGGCGATGATGACGATGCGAAAGATCGATATCGCTGCGATCGAGGCCGCTCGGAAAGGCGTGCCTGCATGACCGCCGCCCACGAACTGAGCGTCGAACGCCTGATGGACGCCCCCGTCGCGGCCGTATGGCGCGCCTATACCGACCATCTGAACGAGTGGTTCTGCCCGCCGCCGTGGCGCGCCGAACTGGTCGAGATGGACCTGCGCGCAGGCGGGCGATCGGCGGTGACGATGTACGGCCCCGACGGCGAAGTGATGCCGAACGAGGGCGTCTATCTGGAGGTGATCCCAGAACGCCGGATCGTCTTCACCGATGCGTTCAAACATGGTTGGAATCCGGCAGGTCCGTTCATGGTCGGCGGCTTCGAGTTCGAGCCTGAGGGCAACCAGACGCGCTATCGCGGCTGGGCACGTCACTGGACCGAAGAAGCCAAGGCGCAGCACGAGGCGATGGGGTTCGCGGCGGGCTGGGGCACGGTCGCCGAGCAATGGGAAGCTGTCGCACGGCGGATTGCCGGACGATGACCCTCGAACTCTTCGGCCACCCGTTTTCCTCCTATTGCTGGAAGGCGGCGATCGCGCTCGACGAGATGGGCGCGGATTGGACCTGGCGAGTGATCGAGCCGGGTAGCGAATGGACGCCAGTGTGGGAAAAGCTGTGGCCGATCAAACGCTTTCCGGTGCTGCGCGACGGCGAGCGGGTGGTGGCGGAGGCAAGCGCGATCATCGAGTATCTGCACGTCCATCATCGCAGCGTCGGCGATCCGCTGATCCCCGACGATGGCGATGCGGCGGTTATCGTGCGAATGCTCGACCGCTTCTTCGACCATTATGTGTCGGACCCGCAGGCGCGTTTCGTGTTCAATGCGATCCGGCCCGCCGACCAGCGCGACCCGCTGGCCGAGCAAGAAGGCGGTGCTATGCTGGAGCGCAGCTATGGCTGGCTGGAGGGGCATATCGCCGGACGGGAGTGGGCGACGGGAGAGGCATTTTCGATGGCGGACTGCGCAGCCGCGCCTGCGTTGTTCTACGCCGACTGGACCTATCCGTTTGGCGACCGCTTTCCCGCGGTGACCGCCTATCGCCAGCGGCTGCTTGCCCGCCCAAGCATCGCGCGCGCGGTCGATGGCGGACGGCCGTACCGGGCGTTCTTCCCACTAGGGGCACCGGATCGCGACTGACAATTCCTCCCCCATTGGGGAGGTGGCAGCACGAAGTGCTGAAGGAGGGTGACCGCCGGACAGCGCAGCGCTTGAGGCCAGCCCCCTCCACCGCCTGCGGCGGTCCCCCTCCCCCAAAGGGGGAGGACTTAGGTCACGCGAACGCTGGCGACTTTCGCAATTGCTGATACGCCTCGATCACCTGCTGCAACGCCGCCTCATGCCTCCGGTCGCCGCCGTTGCGATCGGGGTGAAACTGCCGCACCAGATCGCTGTAGCGCTGGCGCAGCGCCTTGCGATCGGCATCCGTCCCTAGCCCCAGCACGCCCAGCGCCGATCGATCGGCGCCCGATAGGGGCTTGCCGTCCGCGCGCGGACGCTCCGCCTTCATCCGGTCCCGGAACCGCGCGCCGATGGCGTCGAGCGGATCGTTGAAATCGGACCATTTCGGCGGCCGATCCGCGCCATTGGTGGCAAAGGCGCGCGTTTCGCGTTCCCAGCCTGCGAACGGGCGCTGCGCGTCGTGAATTTCGTCCGCGCTCATGCCGGTGAAGAAGTTATAACCCGAATTGAATGCGCGGACATGATCCAGGCACAGGAAGCGGAATTGCGGTGGCCCGTCGCCCGAAAAACCGCTGCGCGGCCCGGCAGGCGCGCGGAATTCGCCCGGTTCGTCGCAACCCGGATGCGCGCACGCACGCCCGTTCGCCTCCACGCGACCGTGAAAGCGGGTACGGGGTCGATCACGGTCAGGCTTACGGTCGGGCACGCGACTCCAGGCAAAAAACGGCCTATATAGGTTCGATGCAGACCGAAACCACCGGCCCCGTCGCCACCGAAATCGCCGCACGCCTGACCGCCGCGCTTGCCCCCACCACCCTAGACGTCATCAACGACAGCGCCCAGCACCGCGGCCATATGGGCGATGACGGATCGGGGGAATCGCATTTCACCGTCCACATCGTCGCCGACGCCTTTACCGGCCAGTCGCGCGTCGCTCGCCAGCGGCTAGTCAACCAGGCGCTCGGCGATCTGATGGTCGAACGCGTCCACGCAATGAGCATCAAGGCCCGCGCGCCGGGAGAAGCCGCATGACCGATGGACCGATGCCCGAAGACTTCATCCTCCAGACGATCGAACCGACCACGCACGATCTGGGCGGGTTCAAGGTGCACCGCACGCTTCCCAGCCGCCCGCGGACGATGGTCGGGCCGTTCATCTTCTTCGATCAGATGGGACCGGCGCATCTGCCGGTCGGCGACGGCATCGACGTGCGTCCGCATCCGCACATCAACCTGTCCACCGTCACCTATCTGTTCGAGGGCGCGATCGACCACCGCGATTCGCTGGGCACCTTGGCCACGATCGAGCCGGGTGCAGTAAACCTGATGACGGCGGGCCACGGCATCGTCCATTCGGAGCGCTCGCCCGGCGGCGAGCGGACGAAGGGACCAGCATTGTCGGGTATCCAGACCTGGCTCGCGCTCCCCGAGCGGCATGAGGAAACAGACCCCGCGTTCGAGCATGTCGCAAGCGGTGAATTGCCCGTCGTCCAGTGCAAGGAGGCGAGCGCCCGCGTCATCATGGGAACGCTGTGGGGATCGACCGCGCCGACCACCACTCATGCGGAGACCATCTATGCCGACATATTGCTGGAGCCCGGCGGGTCGGTGCCGATCGACGATTCGACCGACGAACGCTGTGTCTATCTGGCGATGGGTGAGGCCGAGCTTGAGGGCATGACGCTGGAGCCGCAGAAACTATACGTGCTGAAACCCGGCATTGCGGCGACGCTGCGGTCACGAAACGGGGGCCGCGTGATGCTGGCAGGCGGCGAAGCCTTCGCCACCCCGCGCCACGTCTGGTGGAATTTCGTCAGCTCGTCACGCGATCGCATCAACGAGGCGAAGCGGGCGTGGACTGCGGGGGAGTTTCCGCGGGTACCAGGGGACGAGAAGGAATGGATTCCAATTCCGGAGGTGCCGAAAACCGTCAGTTATCCGTGAGGGCCTGCCCCACCCACCCCNCCCCTCGGGGGAGGTGGCAGTCGCGAAGCGGCTGACGGAGGGGGTGCCACGCAAGATAGCGCTCGCGGCGGGCCCCCTCCGTCAGCGCTGCGCGCTGCCACCTCCCCCGGTGGGAGGAGGAATTTAGGCCGTGCCCGCGCTTACCGCCAGCAACCTCGGATCGATTCCTGCGCCTTCGAACCCGGCTTCCCACCGCGCCGCCACGGCAATATCGAATATCAGGCTCTCCGCACCGTGCACATTGAACCAGCCATGCCGGGTCATTTCCTCATCGAGCTGCGCCTCTCCCCAGCCGGTATAGCCGAGCGCGACCAGCCATCGGCTCGGGCCGCTGCCGTCGGCAATCGCCTTCAATACATCAAGCGTGCCCGACAGCGCCCATCGATCGGCGACCTCGACCGTGTCCTGGCCGCTCCAGTCAAGCGAGTGGAGCACGAACCCCCGCTGCGGCTCGACCGGCCCGCCGATATGGATCGCCACGTCTGCTGCGACGCCGGGCTCGATCTCGAGCTGACCGAGCAGGTCGTGAAACGTCAGTCCATCGAACGTCTTACCGATGCCGATCCCCAGCGCCCCTTCGACATCGTGCGCGCAGATCGCGATCACCGCGCGTTCAAAACGCGGGTCGCCGATGCCGGGCATCGCCAGCAGGAATTGTCCGGTGAGAAAATTCGGCTCCATTGCCTTCAGCATAGGGAGCGATTTCGGCGCGCGCCATGCTTGAAAAGCAAGGTCGAGCGTCCAAGTTGCACAGCGACCCGCGCCACCCCGGCGCCAGCAAGGGAGACAATAGGCATGACGATCAAGGTAGGCGACAAGCTGCCGAGCGCGACGCTCGTCAAGGCGACCGAAAACGGCCCCGACCAGGTTTCTACCGACGACTTCTTCGCGGGCCGAAAGGTCGCGCTGTTCGCGGTCCCCGGCGCCTTCACCCCGACCTGCTCGGCCAAGCACATGCCAGGCTATGTCGACAACGCAGAAGCGCTGAAAGCAAAGGGCGTGGATGAGATCGCCTGCGTTTCCGTCAATGATGCGTTCGTGATGGACGCATGGGGCAAGGCATCGAACGCCGGCGACAAGGTGACGTTGCTCGCCGACGGCAACGGCCAGTTCGCCAAGGAACTGGGTCTGGAAATGGACGGCTCCAAATTCGGCATGGGCACGCGCAGTCAGCGTTACTCGATGGTCGTGAATGACGGCGTCGTGGAAGCGTTGAACGTGGAGGGCCCCGGCGAGTTCAAGGTCAGCTCTGCCGAACATCTGCTCGACACCATGTAATCGGTTTCCGCCCGCGGATGTAACGCGGGCGGAACCACCCCTTGGGGCTGGCGTTGTCACCGCAACGCAATATCCGTGAAAGGGAGTTTATTACATGGCCGAGATCAAGACCGCAGCCCCCACCCCCGCCAAGACCGCGAAGCCAAGCTCTACCCAGAGCACGACCGACGCGATCAAGAAGCAGGCATCGGACCTGACCAAATCGGCCAAGGCCACGCTCGATTCGGCGTCGAAGAAGACGTCGGCCGCGACCAAGACCGCAGTCGATGCGGCAAAGAAGAACCCAAAGACCACGGCAGCGATTGCCGCCGGTGCCGCCGCAGCGATTGCCGGTGCCGCAGTTGCCGCGACGAAGCTGTCGAAGGGAACGACCAAGAAGCCCGCCACCGCGCGTAAGCCAGCAGCGCGCAAGCCTGCTGCGAAGACCACCGCGGCGAAATCGACGCCCGCGAAGAAGTAACCCCGGACCTGACCTCCAAACCGTTGGTGTCGAGTAGGGTTCGAGCGACGTCGAGAACCCGTATCGAGACAAGTGGTGCTGGGGCTCACCCCTCCCTCGATACGCCTTCTCGACAAGCTCGAAGGCTACTCGGGACAAACGGTGTGAACAGACGGAACATGATCGCGTCGGAGCCTCTGCTCCGGCGCGATCCTCGTTTCGCGCGCCCTGTCTTGCCAGCGTCACCTGCGCTCGTTAGCGACAGCAGATGACAAGAGCACAGGAAATCGTCGCCGAACTCGACCGTCTCTACACCGGATCGGTCGATCGGCTGAAGGCAGCCCTCACCACCTATCTGTCGGGCAACGGCCCACCCCCGCCCGAAGCGCGGCACGACGGTTCGTTCGCTTATCCCGAAATCCGCGTCCGTTATCGCGGCGGCGACGAAAAGGCCGCGCCGCTGCGGTCGTTCGGACGACTGGTCACGCCCGGCGAATACCGGATCAGCGTCACCAAGCCCGCGATCTTCGCCGATTACCTGACCGAACAACTGACCTTCCTGATCGAGGATTATGAGGTCGAGGTTGAGGCCGTCGCGGGGCGGCAGGAAATCCCCTTCCCCTATGTCCTCGATCCCGGCCACGCGCTCAGCCTGGACGAAGTGTCCGCGCTCGAACTCGCGCGGTTCTTTCCCGCGACCGAACTCGCGCATATCGGCGACGAGATCGCCGACGGCACCTTCGTCGATCCCGACGGCACGCGTCCGCTTGCTCTATTCGACGGGCTGCGCACCGATTTCAGCCTGGCGCGGCTTCGGCACTACACCGGCACACCGCCCGAGCATTGCCAGCAATATGTGCTGTTCACTAATTACCACCGCTATGTCGACGAATTCGTCCGCTGGGGCATCCAGATGCTGGGCGAGGACAACCGCTTCACCGCGTTGTCGGGCGCAGGCGGCATCGTCATCAAGGCGGGGGACGATCCCGACAAGCTGGTCACCGACAGCGCGTGGCGGCGGCACCAGATGCCTGCCTATCACTTGATGGCTGATGACCGGACCGGGATCACGTTGGTCAACATCGGTGTCGGTCCGTCGAACGCGAAGACGATCTGCGACCATCTGGCAGTTACCCGGCCAGAGGCGTGGCTGATGATCGGCCATTGCGGTGGCCTGCGCCCCAGCCAGCGGATCGGCGACTATGTGCTTGCGCACGCCTATCTGCGCGACGACCATATCCTCGACGACGTGCTACCCCCCGAAATTCCGATCCCCGCGATTGCGGAGATCCAAGTGGCTATGGCGCGTGCGGCGGAAACCGTATCGGGCCAATCGGGCGAAGAATTAAAGCGACGCCTGCGCACCGGCACGATCGTCACCACCGACGACCGCAACTGGGAACTCCGGTTTTCGCAAAGCGCGCTGCGATTCTCGCTATCGCGCGCAGTCGGGATCGACATGGAATCGGCGACCATCGCCGCACAAGGCTACCGGTTCCGCGTCCCCTACGGAACGCTGCTGTGCGTGTCGGACAAACCCTTGCATGGCGAACTCAAGCTACCGGGCCAGGCCAACCGCTTCTACGAACGCGCGATCAACGAACATATGCGGATCGGGATCGAGACCGTCGAGGAACTGCGCCGCGAAGGACCGAAGCTCCACAGCCGCAAATTGCGCGCGTTCAACGAACCGCCGTTCCGGTGATCGGCGCGGGTGGCGGAACCTTTGCCGCCGCCCGCGCTTGATGCGGAAAGAAACATCACGGGGCCGATATGACCGACGAAACCACGCCGCCAGCACCGCCACCCCCACCCAGCAGCGCAACGCCGCCGCCGCCCAAGACGCCGGCACGGCGCGGCGCAGGGTCGACTCGAAATCCCTCGGCGACGCGCAAGCCAGCCGCCCCCCGCAAAACCGGCGCAACGCGCAAAGCGCCGGCGAAGGCCGCAAGCAGCACCGGTACCACCACTGCCAAGACACCCACGGCGAAACCCAAACCGCCAGCCCCGCCAAAGCCACGCGTCGCACCCGCGCGTAAATCGGCAAAACCGAAGCCCGCCGCCCCTGCAAAGCCGGGCGCGACGAAACGCGGCCCTGATGCCAAACCCGCTGGCGGCACTGCTGTCGGCAAGGGCTTTCGCAACGGCGGCATCGTCGCGATGGCCGCGACCGCATTGGCGGGCATGACCTTCGGATTCCTGAAATTCCGCAAGCAGGATGCGCCAACGAAGCCGAGCGCGCATCAGGCGGACGGCACCGATTCGAGCGCGTCGTTCGAAGCGGGAATCGCCGACGAAGGGACGATTCCCGACATCAAATGATAAGCGCGGGCGGCACCTAGAAGACCGTACCCCGGCGAAGGCCAGGGTCCAGTCGCGGGACGTCAGATACTTCCGCAGTCACCACCAGCGGACATTGCGGCCGCGCCGCTCCCCAAATTGCCCGACAACTCCCACTGGACCCCGGCCTTCGCCGGGGTCCATGTTGTGCAAGTCCGAAGCGGACCGCTCACCAGCCGGTTGGCTTGCCCTTGTTCTGTTCGTCCAGCCACGCCTTCAGCGGCGCGAAATATTCGACCAGCGCGCGGCCCGACATCTCCCGCTCACCCGTGAATGCCTCCAGCGCATCGGGCCACGGCTTCGACCGGCCCATTTCCAACATTGCATTGAACCGCGTGCCGACTTCCTCATTGCCCGCGAACGAACAGCGGTGCAGCGGCCCCGTCCATCCGGCCTGCTTGCACGCCGCTTCGTAGAACTGGAATTGCAGGATGTGCGCCAGGAAATAGCGGGTATAAGGGACATTGCCGGGGATATGATACTTCGCGCCCGGATCGAACTTGCTCTCGTCGCGCGCGACCGGCGGCTTCACGCCCTGATACCGCAGGCGCAGATCGTCCCAGCCCTTCTGATAGGCGCCCGGCGCGATCTCGCCCGAATAGACGCCCCAGCGCCAGCGATCGACCATCAACCCGAACGGCAGGAACGCAACCTTGTCCATCGCTTGCCGCAGCAGCAGGCCGATATCCTTGTCGGCGCTCGGCACGCGGTTCTTGGGCAATAGCCCGATCTGGACAAGATAATCCGGCGTAATCGCCAACGCGACCATATCGCCGATCGCTTCGTGGAAGCCGTCATTGGCACCATCGCGATACAGCAGGGGCTGCGCCTTGTACGCCCGCTGGTAATAATTGTGGCCGAGTTCGTGATGGATGGTGATGAAATCGTCGGCATTCACCTGAATGCACATCTTGATCCGCAGATCGTCCTTGTCGTCCAGATTCCACGCCGACGCATGGCATTGCACCTCGCGGTCGGCGGGCTTGGTGAACAGCGACCGTTCCCAGAAGGTCTCCGGCAGCGGCGCGAAGCCGAGTGACGAGAAGAATTGCTCGCCGCTCTTGGTCATGCGGTTGGCGTCGTAATTCTGCGCCTTGAGCAGATCACCGACGTCATATCCGACATCGCCTACGCCCGCGGGTGCGGCGATGTCATAGATGCCGCTCCACCCCTGCGCCCACATATTGCCGAGCAGATGCGAGTTGATCGGGCCGGTCGCGGGCTGGACCGCGGTGCCATATTCCTCGTTCAGCTTGGTCCGCATGTAAGTGTGGAGCGCGATGTAGAGCGGCTCCACTTCCTTCCAGAGCTTGTCGGTTTCCGCAGCGAATTCGTCCGCGGGCATGTCGTAGCCCGACCGCCACATCGCGCCGACATCGGTAAAGCCCAGCTCCTTCGACCCTTCATTGGCGATGGTCACCGCCTTGGCATAATCGCCGCGCATCGGTGCGCCGACATTGTCGTGCCAGCTGGTCCACATCTCCAGTAATTCCTTGGGGTTGCGGTTGGTCCCCATCGCCGCTTCGATGTCGCTGCCGCTGATCGGCTTGCCATTCAGCGTGCCGCGTCCGCGGCCATATGCCGACGCCATGCTGGTGGAGAGTTGTGCGAGTTCACCCGCCGCACCCTCACGCGTCGGCGCAGGGAGCGTGATGCCCTGACGCATGATGTCGAGCTTGCGCGCGGTGTCAGCCGACAGTCCGGGCACTTCGGCATATTTCGCGGCTTCCAGTGCGAGCTCTACGCGCAGCTTGGTGCCGCGTTCGGCATATTCGGCGGACAGCGCATCGGTATCGGTGGTGATGTAGGTCGCGTTGACCCAATCGACCCGTGCGGCGGTAAGGTTGTGCGCGTACAGCCGGTCCTCGGCCGATTTGACGAAGGCGTCGGCAGCGGCGGGCGTCATCGCCTGTGCCGGTGCGGGCGCAGCCGCTTGCGGTGCGGCGGCGGTCGCATTGGAGGCAGCGCAACCGGCAACGGACAGCGCACAGGCCAGCGCCAGGCTGGATACGGCAAAACGGTTCATGGATGCGTCCCCGGAAAAATTGATCACATTTGTTACAAGTTTGCGCCCACGACCGGCGCAAGGTCAAGCGGCGAGAAAATCCGCGAGCGCTTCCCCCAGTTCGGGCTTGGTCACCGCGCTCATATGTCCGCCGGGCGTCTCGACCAACGTCGCATTGGGCAACAATTCGGCCAGCGCTTCATGGCTGCCATTGTCATCATCCTCTTCGCCCGCCAGCACCAGCACGGGCTGAGCGATCGCCGCAATTTCCTCGCGCGCCGTGTCGACGAAGGTGTCGAGGATGCGCAGCAAGGCCTTCGGATCGCCCTTGGTGGTCTTGAGGAACGCCTCCGCCATCCATTCCGGCGATCCGCGCTCGAAATTGCCGAGATTGGTCAGGATGCGCCGGAAATGCCCGGCGCGCTTGCCGGTGTCGGTCAACCCTTCATAGCCCATCCCGGAAATGACCACTTTGCCGGGCGCGGGGATTTTCCCGCGTACCAGCATCCGCACCGTCGTCCGCGCGCCGAGCGAATATCCGCCAAGGTCGTAATCGGTTAGCCCGAGCTGTTCGATCAGCGCCTCGCCGTCCATCGCCAGCGCGTCGAGCGGAAAGGCGGCAGCATCATGCGGCTTTGCGCTCTGCCCGTGCGCGCGCAGATCGGGCATGATCACGCGAAACCCCTTGGCCGCAATGGCGGCGGCATGACCAAACTTGATCCAGTTCGTGTCGGCGTCCGAAAAATAGCCGTGGATCAGTACGACGTCCCGACCCTCACCCAGTTCGTGCCAGGCCAGATCGGCACCGTCGAAGCCGGTGAAGCGATGGGTGATGAAATCGGCGGACGGGTCGTCGGGCATCTGGGCGTTCTCCTTACTAACCCGTCCATGCCGTTCGTTTCGAGCGAAGTCGAGAAACGCCCGTGCGCAACGCGCTCACTAACCTCGTCATTCCCGCGAAGGCGGGAATCCATAACCCATGTCGGAGAATATGGATTCCTGCCTTCGCGGGAATGACGAGGGGATGGTTGCGCCCCCCGGCTCCCTCGCCCAAGGTGCCGAAAACCATCAAAGGGGCCGCGCCGGGTGAACGAAACGACCGACACGACGCCACCGACCAAGAACCGCTGGCGGCAACTCGGCCCCGGCATCGTCGTTGCGGCCACAGGGGTCGGTGCGGGCGATCTGGTCGCGACGCTGATCGCTGGATCACGCTATGGCTATGCGCTGCTGTGGGCGGCGATCATCGGTTGCGTGGTCAAGATCGCGCTGTCCGAAGGATCGGCGCGCTATCACCTCGCCACCGGCTCCACGATCCTCGCCGGATGGCGGTCGCTGGGGGCGTGGACGAGCTGGTATTTCGGCATCTACGTCCTGATCTGGGGCTTCATCTACGGCGCGACCGCGATGAGCGCCACGGCATTGCCGCTTACCGCTTTG
Organism: Sphingomonas sp. AX6; assembly: GCF_902506605.1. GTDB lineage: Bacteria > Pseudomonadota > Alphaproteobacteria > Sphingomonadales > Sphingomonadaceae > Sphingomonas. The sequence goes on along the minus strand of NZ_LR733979.1, from coordinate 1,368,208 downwards.
TTTCCGATCCTGCCGCTCTGGGGCTGGGCGGTCATCACCGGGCTGACCGGCTTCGTGTTCGTCTGGTTCAACCGCTATTCGACGTTCGAGCTGGTGATGAAGATCATGGTGGGCGTGATGTTCGTCATCATGGTCGGCCTGGCCATCCTGGTCGCGCCGACCCTGCCGGAACTGGCATCCGGCCTGACCTTCGCGCTGCCGGACGGGGCGCTCTTCTACACGCTGGGCCTGATCGGCGGCGTCGGTGGTACGATCACTACTGCGGCCTATGGCTATTGGGTTCAGACCAAGGGCTGGCGTGGGATCGGCTGGTTGCCGTTGATGCGGCTCGACAATGCCCTGGCCTATACCATCACCGGGGTGTTCGTGGTCGCGATGCTGATCGTCGGGGCGGAGCTGTTGTTCTCCGCCGGGATCGCGTTGCAATCGAGCGACCGGGGATTGCTCGGCCTGTCCGACATATTGGAGGATCGGTTCGGACGAACGATCGCAACCCTGTTCCTGGTGGGCTTCGCCGCCACTGCCCTGTCGTCGGTGTTCGGCGTATGGCACGGGATGAGCCTGTTCTTCGCCGACTGGTATCATCAGGTGCGTGGGATCGAGGCAGAGGTCGGCGCCGAAACCGAAAAAAGCCTGCCGTTCCGTGCTTATCTAGCGTGGCTCACCTTCCCGCCGATGCTGTTGCTGTTCGCACAACAACCGTTCCTGCTTGCGGTGATCTATGGCGCGTTCGGCGCGCTGTTCATGCCTTTCCTGGCGATCACCTTGCTCCTGCTGCTGAACCGCAAGGGTTTGCCCGAGGGCGCACGCAATGGCTGGCTCGCGAACGTCACGCTGGCGGGGTCTGCGCTGTTGTTCGTGGCGCTGGCGGGACAGCAACTCTGGGGGCTGCTCACCTAGCAGCCCCCACAGCGTTCATTCCTCCCCGGCGTGCCGATCGAGGAAGTCGAAGATCGTCGTCCAAAGATGCTTGCTGACCCCTGCCCCGCCGACGCGGTGGGTCTGGCCTGGATAGAGCATCACCTCGAACGGAGTCGCGCTGCGCTGCATTTCCGACATCATCACCGTCGAATGTTCCAGCACCACATTGTCGTCCGCCATGCCGTGGATCAGCAGCAGCGGATCGGCGATCTTCGCAGCGTCCGCCACCGTGTTGGCGGTGGTATAGGCATCCGCGACTTTGTTTGGGTCACCCATATACCGCTCGGTATAATGCGTGTCGTAGAGCTCCCATTTGGTCACCGGCGCGCCCGATACGCCGGCTGCAAACATGCCCGGCGCGGCCTGCAGCATCTTCAGCGTCATATAGCCGCCGTAGGACCAGCCATAGGTGGTGATGCGGTTCGGATCGACGAAGCCTTGCGTCTTCAGCCACTCCGCGCCCGCAATCTGGTCGCGTACCTCGATCCCGCCCATCGCGTGATAGATCGGATCTTCGAACGCCTTGCCGCGATTGGCGGAGCCGCGATTGTCGATCTGAAACCAGATATAGCCGCGATCGACGATATATTGCTGAAGCGCACCGCCCCATTGCCGCGCGACGGACTGGACGTGCGGGCCGCCATAATGCTGGAAGAAGACGGGGTATTTCTTGCCCGGCTCGATTCGCGGTTTGATCATTTCCCAATGCAGCGTCGCGCCGTCCTCGCTCTTCAGCGTGCCGAAGGTCCGCTCCTGATGGCTGGCAAGATACGGCGTGTAGGGATGCTCGGCGTCGAGCTTGTTCTCGTTCACCCAGCGAAGGCGCTTGGCGTTCGCATCGGCAAGATAGGTCTGTGGCGGTTGCGCGGGGTTGGAGCGTGTGACGATCAGTCGCCCGCCCGAACCATTCGCGCCGTGGAACCAGCCAGGCTCGGATAGCCGCGTAACCGGCCCCGGCCGGTCGATCGACGTGCGATACAGATGCCGTTCGAGTACCCCGTCCTTGTTGCCGAGGAAGGTAACCGTCCGCGCCTTTTCATCGACCGCGACCGTGGAAAATACTTCCCACGGCCCGCTGGTCAGCTGCGTCCAGTTGCCGTCCCGGAAGCGGTAGAGGTGGCCGTGGCCGTCGCGCTCCGACCACCAGATCAGGCCGCCATCGGCGAGCGGGTGCAGCGCATCGTGCAAATTGACCCAGGACCGCTCGCCCGACCTCTCTGTGAACAGAATGCGCGAACGCCCGGTCGCAGGATCGACGCTGAGCATGTCGAGCGTCTTTTGGTCGCGGCTCTGGCGCTGGACCAGCAACGTCTTGCCATCGGGAGTCCAGTTGACGCGCGAGAGGTAAATGTCGGGGTTCGCGCCCAGATCGACCTTCACCGAATTCGACCCGTCGGGGTTCATCACATGGAGTTCGACCAGCACGTTGGGCGTCCCAGCCTTGGGATAGCGTTGCTCGAATACCCGCGTGTCCTCCGCGCCGATCGCGGTGCGGGTGACCACACCGACAGGTGCTTCGTCGAAGCGCTGGACCGCAACGCGCTGGTCGTTCGGCGACCACCAATAACCGGTCGATCGCGACATTTCCTCCTGCGCGACGAATTCCGCTTCGCCCCAGAACACGGTGCCCGCGCCATCCTTTGTCACGCGCCGCGCCTCGCCACCGGCCAGCGGCTGGACGTAGAGATTCTGGTCGCGCACGAAGCTGACAAACTTGCCAGCCGGAGAGATAACGGGGTTCAACTCGCCCGCTTCGGTTTCGGTCAACCGGCGTACCTGCCCGTCGAGCGTCGCAAGATAGAGGTCGCCATCGAGCGGCACCAGGATCGACTGCCCGTCCGCCGCCCAGTCATAGGTGACGATGCCGGTCAGTCCGCCGATGCGCGCGCGCTCGCGCTGCATCTTTTCGGCCTCGGACAGTTCGGCGCCGCTGCCGATCTTCTTCGAATCGACCAGCATCCGCCATTCGCCGCTGGTCGTATCCATCGCCCACAGGTCGAAGCGGTTGCCCTCGTCGGCGCGACCGCGCAGCAGCGTCAGCAACCTGCCATCGGGGGACAGGCGCGCCGCACGCGGCGGCGATCCGGCAAGGTCGGGACCGGAGAACACCCGGTCCATCGTCAGGTCAGCCGACTTGGCCTGCGCGGTTTGCGTCGCCTGCGCATAGGCCGTCATCGGCTGCGCCGTCATCGCCACCATCGCCGCCGCCAGTGCGGTCCCGCACGCCCAATTCCACATGCCGTCACTCTCCACATTTCATTCGCCCGGTCGGGGATATGGCGCGGGTTATCGCGGGCGAATGCGCGGGGGTAAAGGGTGGCACCGCCTTTTCCTGCTCGCGATCCCTGCAACCGTCCGATACGTCGATGGCGAGGCATGGTGGATGAGCGGTATGATGTGGATGCGATTGGCGTGTATGCTCGCCGGAGTGATGGTTGCCGCGGCGGCAAACGGACAGGATGCGGCAAACCCATATGCGCCGGGCCGCGCGATCGTCGCCGATATTGGCCGGATCGTGACCCCGCGTGGCGTTCAGGAAGACCTGGTCCTGACCATCGGCGGCATTCCACAGGCGATCAACGTGCGCGGCGCGGATCGCGACAATCCCTTGTTGCTGTTCCTCCATGGCGGCCCCGGTGCCGTCGAAATGCCGATCGCGTGGACATTCCAGCGCGGGTGGGAAGATTATTTCACCGTCGTCCAATGGGACCAGCGTGGGACGGGCAAGACCTATCGACTGAGTAATCCCGCCGCGATCGCCGACGGCATGACGATCGACCGATACCGCGAGGATGCGATCGAACTGATCGATCAACTCCGCGCGCGGTACGGCAAGCGCAAGATTTTCCTGGTCGGGCATAGCTGGGGATCGGCGCTCGGCCTCGCGGTCGTCGAAAAGCGGCCCGACTTGCTCCACGCCTATATCGGCATGGGCCAGTTGATCGACTTTCGGGAGAATGAACGGGTCGGCATGGGCTGGACGCTCGACCAGGCAAAAAAGCGCGGCGATACGAAAGCGGTCGCCGCCATCGAGGCACTTCGCCCGTATCCCGACGGCGACCGATTTACGATCGACCAAGCCGATGCTTGGCGGGCATGGTCGATCAAATACGGCGCGCTCGCCGCCTATCGCGACAACGCAAATTTCTACACGCGCGCGCCGCGGCTATCACCCGAATATGACGAAGCCGATCTGAAAGCCTGGGGTGCGGGTTCGGCGTTTACGGTGACGACGCTGTGGCCGCGGCTGGCCGATGTCAGCTTTACTCGCTTAACGCGCGTTCGCGTGCCGGTGATCCTGCTGCTCGGTCGTCACGATTACACCGTGCCCGCGCCGATCGCCGATGCGTGGATGAAGCGATTGCGCGCACCTTACAAGAAGACGATCTGGCTCGAACATTCCGCGCATCTGATGATGGTCGAAGAACCGGGTCGCGTGCTGACCGCACTCGTCGATCACGCGCTGCCGTTCGCGCGTTAGGAACCGCGCGTCGCTTCCCAGCGATAGGGGATCGTACCGACGATTGTATCCCCCTGAACCCGCCCCTCATAGCGCACCGACCGCTCACCCTCGCGAACCGTGAAGGCGACCCACTCGCCATCCACCCGTCCGTCGAACACTGCACCGCCCTGCCCCAAATCACCGGTGAAGGTCTGGAATGTCTGGTCCAGCGTCATCACCCGCTGGCCATCCGCATCGCGCAGTCGCCATACGCCAGAAACATCCGCCGGGATCACCCACAGATACAGCCGCGATCCGCCGACCCGCTCGGCCAGGTCGGGCTTCCAGTCCCCCATCGTAAAGGCATGGCTGACCACCCGCGCACCGGGACGCAGTTCGCTCAACAGCCGTGGACGCAGCTTCAGGTTGATCTCGGGCAGCAGGAACATCGTCACCACGTCCGCATCGGCAATCGGCGTTTCGAACAAGTCCTGCGTGCGAAACGTCACGCGGTCGCCAACGCCCTGTCGATCCGCGCTGGCATTGGCGTCGGCGACCAGCACGGCGTCGATATCGACACCCAGCCCGCTCGCCCCGCGTGCCGCCGCCTGAAGCAGCATCCGCCCGTCGCCAGTGCCCAGGTCGATCACTCGATCGCCCGGCCCGACCGCCGCCATATCGAGCATCTTTTCAACCGCTTCGGTCCGCGTCTCGGCATAGGGCACGTCGAGCGCAGGGCCACCACTGAACAGCGTCGATGGCGTGCAACGCGCGCTGGTCGCCGACAGGCACCGCGCGCCGACGCCGATGCTGCCGACGACAAGCAATGTGAGCAGCAGTGCGACGATCCGGATGCGAACTGACATGCCGTCCGGTTAGTCTATAGTTCGCTCGGTGCCATCACGTAAATTACCCCCGCAGCCACCTTTGCCGTGACCGGGGTTTTTGCCAGCACCTCTCCATCGATCGAAATCGGCATCGGCGGGTCGGTGCGCACCTCCAGCGATTTGCCGCGGAACGACACCGTGCCCTTCAATCGCGAGTCGAGGCGCAGGATGTTCGCGCCCCAATTGTGGAGCAGCCGTCGTTTAACCCGGCCAGTAACCGCCTGAATGACGATCTCGCCCGAATCGAGGCTTGCTTCCTCGACCAACTCGGTGCCGCCGTGGAACGACCCGTTCGAAATGCGGACCTCGACCGTACGGACGCGGCGTTCGCGTTTGCCGTCGCTGACGATCAGCGTGAACGGCTCGAAGCGCATATATTGCACGGCTGCCCAGACAAGGTAGCCTGCGCGGCCGAAATAGCGTTTCAGCTTATGTGGCACGGTTTCCGCGATTTGCGGCGACAGGCCGATCGCAGCGCAATTGGCGAAATAATCACCATCAATCATGCCAAGGTCGATCCGCTTCGGCTCGCCCGTCCGCAGCACGTCGACCGCGCCTTCGACATCGAGCGGAATGCCCAGCGTCCGTGCAAAACTGTTTGCGGTGCCCAGCGGCAGCACGCCCAGCATCACGCCCTTTCCGACCAGATGATCGACCAGCCCGCTGATCGTGCCGTCGCCACCGCCCAGCACGACCAGATCGGGTTTTTTGGCGAGGATCGCAGCCATCATCGCGTCCAGTTCCTGCGGGTCATGGACGGCATGGGCATCGACCGGATAGGGCAGCCCCTTCACCGCCTCTGCCGCTTCTTCGAACATGGCTTCGCCGGTGCGGGACATCGCATTGACGATCAGGGCGGCGGAGCGGATTTCTGTCATGATCGCCGCTTAACGCACGCTGCGCCTTAAGGTCGCATGACTTGCGCGATTGCCGGCGATCCCGCACAAAGCGCGCCATGTCCGCCCGTTACCCCGCGCTCCGCCTGCGCCGCACCCGCGCGTCCGAGTGGAGCCGCAGGCTTCATGCCGAAACCGTCCTGACCCCCGCCGACCTGATCTGGCCGTTGTTCGTCTGCGAAGGTGCTGGCGAGGAACAACCGATCGCCAGCCTGCCGGGCGTATCGCGCTGGTCGGTCGACCGCTTGGTGGAACGTGCCAAAGAGGCGCGCGCGCTTGGCATCGCCTGTATCGCGCTGTTCCCAAACACGCCGCTCGACCTGCGCAGCGATGATGGGGCAGAGGCGCACAATCCCGACAATCTGATGTGCCGCGCGATCCGCGCGCTGAAGGATGCGGTGCCGGAGGTCGGGGTGCTGACCGACGTCGCGCTCGATCCCTATACCAGCCACGGGCACGACGGGCTGATCGACGACACCGGCTATGTCCTGAACGACGCCACCGCCGACGCATTGGTCAAACAGGCGCTGGTGCAGGCGGCGGCGGGCGCGGACATCGTCGCACCGTCGGACATGATGGACGGTCGCATCGGCCTGATCCGCGACGCGCTGGAGGACGGCGGGCACCACAATGTCCAGATCATGTCCTATGCCGCCAAATATGCGAGCGCCTTTTACGGTCCGTTCCGCGATGCGGTGGGCAGCCGAGGGCTGCTGAAGGGCGACAAGAAGACCTATCAGATGGACCCGGCGAACCGTGAAGAAGCCCTGCGCGAAGTCGCCGCCGATCTGGCCGAGGGTGCGGACAGCGTGATGGTGAAGCCCGGTTTGCCCTATCTCGACATCGTACGTGACGTGAAACAACGCTTCGAAGTCCCTGTGTTCGCCTATCAAGTGTCGGGCGAATACGCAATGATCGAGGCCGCCGCCGCAGCCGGAGCGGGCGACCGCGATGCACTGGTGCTCGAAACGCTGATGGCGTTCAAACGCGCGGGATGTTCGGGTGTACTCACCTATCACGCCCCGCTCGCCGCGCGCCTTCTATCCGCCTGATAGCCTCCCAAGGATTCGCCAAATGACCGCAGACAGCGAAGCGGGCTTGCCCGCCGACAAGCCGCCCGTCGATGGCGTCTATGCCGACGATCCCGCGCCCAAAAGCGGCATCGGCATCCTGTTCGTCGTCGCGATCCTGTCGGGGTCGTTCCTGCTGTTCCTGGTCCAGCCGATGATCGCGCGGATGGCGTTGCCCCGTATCGGGGGTGCGCCCGCGGTGTGGAACTCGGCGATGCTCGTCTATCAGGCGCTCCTGCTGGGCGGTTATGCCTATGCCCATTGGCTGGGGCGCGTGCCGTTGCGGCGACAGGCGATGATCCATCTGGGTGTGCTGGCGGTTGCGGCGCTGTGGCTGCCGATCGGGTTGGTCGCGATCCGCCAGCCCGCAGGGCTCGATGCGGTATTCTGGGTGCCCGTCTTCCTGGCGGCATCGATCGGCCCGCTCTTCTTCGCGATCTCCGCGCAAGCGCCGTTGCTTCAGCGCTGGTTTGCCGCGGCATCGGGGGGACGCGATCCCTATGCGCTCTATGCAGCGTCGAACATCGGCAGTTTCGGCGGGCTCATCGCCTATCCGCTGATCGTCGAACCCACGCTGGCACTGCACAACCAGAGCACCGTTTGGAGCATCGGTTATGCGCTGGTGTTCGTGGCTGTGCTGGCATGTGCCTTCCGCCTTCCGAAAGCGAGTGTCGCTGCGCCGACCGAGCATCACCCGACCAGCCCCAAACCGTCGACGCGACGCGTGCTCCACTGGATCGCACTGGCAACCGTGCCGTCGGGCCTGATGCTGGCGACCACCACTTTCCTGACCACCGACATCGTCGCTGTGCCGATGCTGTGGGTATTGCCGCTCGGCCTGTATCTTTTGAGTTTCACGATTGCCTTCGCCACTCAAAGAGCCGCCGCAAACCTGATCCAGAAATTCGCGCCGGTCACCATCCTGCTGTTCGGCGGCACGTTGATGGCGGGCGCACAGTCGGAAGCGTTTTTGAGCGCGATGATGGCACTGCTGCTGCTGTTCGTGGTCGCGATCACGCTGCACGCGCGGATGTACGATCTGCGTCCCGACCCCGACCGGTTGACCGGATTCTATCTCGCCATGTCGGTCGGCGGCGCGCTGGGCGGCGTGTTCGCTGCGGTGATCGCGCCGGTCATCTTCGACTGGACGTATGAATTCCCGATCCTGATCGTCGGGGCGGGCGTTCTGGCCGCGCAACCCTATTTGCTTCCGTTATTCCAGCGCTTTTGGGAAGGGTCTGAACGCCGCGCCAACATTGCCGGGGTGGCAGCGGTGCTGGCGATCGGCGTTCTGATCGTTCTGGGAATCGCCAATCCCGGCCAGATTCTCGGCGCGCGCGCAGAGGCCTACGCGTTCCTCGGCATGGCGGTAATCGGCGTGCTCGTGATCGGCCAGCGTCCGCTGTACGTGTTCGCGCTCGTCGCGTCGCTATTCCTGTTCGGCGGCTACCGCGCGCTCGAACTCAGCCTGACCACCGATGCGCGCACTCGTAGCTATTTCGGCGTCTACACCATTCGCGAATATGCCGACATGCGGACATTGGCGCACGGCACGACGCTGCACGGCGTCCAGTTGAAAGGCGCCCCTGAGCTGGAGCGGACGCCGACCAGCTATTATCTGCCCGGCTCCGCGGTGGGCCAGGTGATGCAGGCTGCGCCGGCGCTTTATCCGCAAGGCGCGCGAGTCGGCGTGGTGGGACTGGGGACGGGAACGCTCGCCTGTTACGCGCTACCCAATCAGCAATGGACCTTCTACGAAATCGACCCCGCGGTGCTCGATATCGCGCGCAATCGATTCACGTTCCTCCAGCAATGTCTGCCGCAGGGAGTCGATCTCGCGCTCGGCGATGCGCGGATCACGATTGCCGACCAGCCCGCGGCGAGCCTGGATGTGCTGGTGCTCGACGCCTTCTCCTCGGACGCGGTGCCGATGCATCTGATGACGCGCGAGGCGTTCGACACCTATGCGCGTGCGCTCGCCCCCGACGGGGTGCTCGTCGTCCACATCTCCAACCGCTATCTCGCGCTGGAGCCGGTGGTCGAGGCAGCCGCGCGACTGGGCGGCTGGAGCGCGGCGCTGCTGACCGACTATGCCACCGACAACGGGATATTGGGCGGCAGCACGTCGGACTGGGTGGTGATGTCGAAGGATGGGGCGACGCTCGCGCGGTTGACGGCAACCGACCTGCGTTGGCGGACGCTGCGCGCCTATTCGGGATTCACGCCCTGGACCGACGATTTCGCGACGATCGTGCCGCTGGTGCGCGCGTTGAACAAGGATCTGCCGGTTGAGGATTGATCAGGCGGGGGCGAGCCGCGCCTCGATCGAGGCGATGCGCTCGTTCTGGCGGGTTTCCTGCGTTTTCGCCTGTTCGATGAGCGCCGCCAGCCCCGGATAATCGGGGGCCAGTTCCAACGCGCGATCGGCCGCCAATTGCTCCAGATCGGCGATCACGAGCCGCGTGTCCGTTCGCAGCACATCAAGTTCGGCCAGCGCAATCTGGGCATCGAGCCACGCATCGCCCCCCGCCCGCACGCCCCGCGCCGCATTCGCGACCCGGTCGGCCCGCGCAAAGCCCGTATCGAATGTGGCGGTCGCTTCGACCAATCTGCGCTCCAGTTCAGCCAATCGCGCATCGAGTGCCGGGTCCGGTGTTGCCACGGCGACCGGGGGCAACACCATCGCATCGCTACGCGATTCGATCGCGCGCGGAAGCAGCGATGGAAACCGTCCGCTATCCGGCATCGATGCGCATCCGCTTAAAAGCGCCGCGATCAGCAGCGAAAATCCGGCTCGGTTCATGGCCGGCTGTGTAGGCGCGCGAAAAAGCGGACGCAACGGGCTTGCCATCCCCCGAAACCGCTTCTATGTCGCCCCCTCCAATGCGCGCCCGTAGCTCAGCTGGATAGAGCATCAGACTACGAATCTGAGGGTCGGACGTTCGAATCGTTCCGGGCGCGCCAATGAAAACCCCGCCAAAGCAAATGCTTGGCGGGGTTTTTGTTTTTTGGACTTTAACGCCTGATCGGACGGCTTTCATTCAACGCGTTGCGGATCGTCGTCGCGGCCACCCCGGCCTGCCCCATCGCATTCGATATCTGGTCCAGCCCCAGCACCACGTCCCCCGCCGCGAACAGGCCGGGGATCGAGGTGCGCTGGTGCGAATCGACTTCCAGACAGCCCTCGTCATTTGCGCGGGCACCCGCCGCGACCACCAGGTCCGAGCGGATTCGCGATCCGAGCGCGGGATAGACGCTGTCGAACGCCATTCTTCCTCGCGCGGTCGCAACCACGAGTTGGTCACCGTCGATGGCATAATCGCCGCACGGCCCGTCCACACGCACCACGCCCGCATCGTCGAGTGCAGCGATGCAGTCATCTTCGAGCGCGTGTTCCGCCTCGGGGGCGATCAGCGTCAGGTCGCTGGTATAGGCGCGCAGGAACAGCGCCTCGGCACGGCCGCGATCGCCCGTCCCGATCACCCCGACGCGCTTGTCGGTGACTTCATACCCGTCGCAAACCGGGCAGTAGCGCAGCAACCCGCGTTGCAGCGCTTCGTCGTGAAGGTCATTGGCCATGCCATCGGGGCGGTGATTGACGACTCCGGTCGCCAGCAGGACGCTACGCGCGCGATATTCCCTTGGCCCGATGCACACCGAAAAGCCTTCGTCGTCGGCAACCAGTCGCGTCACCTCCGCTTCCTCACGGATGGCACCGAATTCCAGCGCCTGTTCGCGCATCAGCCGCAGCAACTCCTTGCCCTCCACCCCACCGGGATAGCCTGCGTGATTATGCGTTCGCGGAATCATGGCCGCGCGGCTCGACCCGTTGTCGAATAGCCGGATCGACAGGTGATATCGCGCCAGATAGATCGCCGCGGTCAGCCCGGCCGGCCCCGCGCCGATGATGATGCAGTCGTCGATCTGTGCCATGCCCCACCCTTTCGTTTCGGATGCCCAACGCTTGGGCGGCGGAATGTTCCCGTGTCTTGCAATACGTGGTTTCGACAGCAATGGGGTGTGCCTATGAGTTTTGCCGCGACCGTTCTGACGCTCTACCCCGAGATGTTTCCCGGACCCTTGGGCATATCGCTCGCCGGGCGGGGGCTGCGCGAGGGGAGATATTCGCTCGATGCGGTACAGATCCGGGACTTCGCAACGGACAAGCATCGTTCGGTGGACGACACGCCCGCGGGTGGTGGCGCAGGGATGGTGTTGCGCGCCGACGTATTGGCCGCTGCGATCGACAGCGTGGCCGATGACCGCCCGATCCTGGCAATGACTCCGCGCGGGAATCCCCTCACTCAGCCGCGCGTGCGCGCGCTGGCGACGGGACCGGGCGTGGTCGTGCTGTGCGGCCGGTTCGAGGGGTTCGACGAGCGACTGTTCGACGCGCGCGCGATCGAACAGGTTTCGATCGGCGACTATGTCCTGTCGGGTGGAGAGATGGGGGCGCTGGTCCTGCTGGATGCTTGCATTCGCCTGCTTCCCGGCGTAATGGGCGCGGCTTCCAGCGGTGTCGAGGAAAGCTTCGAAAGCGGCCTTCTCGAATATCCGCAATATACCCGACCTAATGAATGGGAAGGGCGCACGATCCCCGAAGTGCTGCGATCGGGGGATCATGCGAAGATCGACGCTTGGCGTAAAGCCCAGGCAGCGGTCGATACACGGCTAAGGAGGCCGGATCTTTGGGAGCGCCATGAGGGCGCTCGGGTCCAGTCTCCCTCTGGTGCGCGGCGACGAAACAGGAACGAATGAGATGAACCTCATCCAGACGATCGAAGCAGAACAGATCGCCAAATTCAACGAATCGAAGCAGATCCCGGAATTCCGCGCCGGTGACACGCTGCGCGTCGGCGTGCGCGTCGTCGAAGGCGAACGTACCCGCGTCCAGAATTTCGAAGGCGTCTGCATCGCCCGCTCCAGCCGCGGCATGGGGTCGAGCTTCACGGTTCGCAAAATGTCGTTCGGCGAAGGTGTCGAGCGCGTTTTTCCGCTTTATTCGCCCAACCTCGATTCGATCGAAGTCGTGCGCCGCGGTGTCGTGCGTCGCGCCAAGCTCTATTATCTGCGTGGCCGCACCGGCAAGTCGGCGCGTATCGCCGAACGCCGCGATCCGCGTCCGTCGGACAAGGCCGCCGACAAGGCGACCGCAGAGTAAACGATTAACGGGCTCCCTTGGAGGGGACTGCCGACGGGGCGTGAGAAAGCGAAGGCTTTCCGCGCCCCGTTTTCGTTTGGGCCTGGGCGAGGATGCCGGATGCGGCCAGCGCACCCGGCAAATGGCGATTCAGCCCAATCGTCCCAGTGCGGCGTGCAGCCGGGCGGCTTCTTCCGATTTCTCGGCATGGTCGGCGCGCGCTTTTTCCACCGCTTCGGGCTTGGCGCGTTCGACGAAACTGGCGTTATTCAGCCGACCCGACAGCGCATCGCGCTCCTTTTCCGCGGCTGCAATCGCCTTGGCCAGCCGTGCGCGCTCGGCGTCGAGGTCGATGACGCCTTCGAGCGGGAGGACGAACGTCGCCTCGTCCACCACCACCTGCGCCGCGCCGCCTGCCGGTGCTTCGCCATCGCTCAGATCGACCCGTGCCATCCGCGCAAGCGCCGCACCCTGACGCTCAAGCCGCGCCAGCGTTTCCGCCGATGCGTCGCGCACATGCAGCGGCAGACGCGCACCCGGCGGCACGTTGAGTTCGGTACGGCTGGATCGGATGTCGCTCACCAGCCGGATCAGCCAGTCGATTTCCTTCTGCGCAGCAACGTCCAGCGACTTTGCATCCACCATCGGCCATTTCGCGGTGATGATCGGATAATCCCGATCCCCCATCGCGTGCCACAGCTCTTCGGTGATGAAGGGCATGAACGGGTGGAGCAGCACCAGAATCTGGTCGAGCACCCAGCCCGCGACGACCTTCGACTCCTCATCGATCGATCCGCGCTGATCGCCGACGGACACCGGCTTGATGAGTTCCAGATACCAGTCGCAGAAGCGGCTCCACGCGAATTGATAGATCGCGTTGGCCGCACCGTCGAAGCGGTATTCGGCGAGTGCCAGATCGACTGCCTGCACCGCCGACACCGTCTCGGCGATGATCCAACGATTGACCGCAAGCTTTGCATCAGGCGGGGATAGCGTTGTCGATGCGCCGATGCCGTTCGATTGGCAGAAGCGCGCGGCATTCCACAGCTTGGTCGCGAAATTGCGATACCCCTCGACCCGCTTTTCATCCATTTTGATGTCGCGGCCCTGGCTTTCCATCGCCGCCATGAAGAACCGCAGCGCGTCGGCACCATAATGGTCGATCAGGCCGAGCGGATCGACGGTATTGCCCTTCGACTTCGACATTTTCGAACCGTCGGCGGCGCGGACCAGCCCGTGCAGATACAGCGTCTTGAACGGCACATCGCCCATGAAGTGCAGCCCCTGCATCATCATCCGCGCGTCCCAGAAGAACAGGATGTCGAAGCCGGAAATCAGCACGTCGTTGGGATAGCGGCCCTGCGCCTTCACGTCGGCGTCGGGCCAGCCCATCGTCGCGAACGGCCACAGCGCGGAGGAGAACCAGGTGTCGAGGACGTCCTCATCCTGACGAAGCGCCACGCTTTCGCCCGCCAGTGCCTGAGCTTCCTCGGCGGTCTCGGCCACATAAACCGTGCCGTCCTCGGCGAACCATGCCGGGATCCGGTGCCCCCACCAGAGTTGCCGCGACACGCACCAGGGCTGGATATTCTCCATCCAGTTAAAATAGGTCTTTTCCCACGACTTCGGCACGATCTGCACGGCGCCGGATCGGACCGCTTCGATCGCGGGCTTCGCCAGCGTCGCGGCATCGACATACCATTGGTCGGTCAGCCACGGCTCGATCACCGCATTCGATCGGTCGCCATAGGGGGTCTGGATCGTGCGCGGCTCGGCGTCGTGTTCGACCCCTTCCTTGTCGGCGTGCGGGACGAGGAAACCGCCGTCTTTCAATCGCTCCACCACCAGCGCGCGGGCGTCGAAACGGTCGAGGCCAATGAACTCGAACGGGATCAGCCCGTCCGCGGTCTGCTGAACCCGCGCCTCGGCATCGAGCATGTTCAGCATGTCGGCGGCCTTGATGCCCGAACGCTTGCCCACTTCGAAATCGTTGAAGTCATGCCCCGGCGTGATCTTCACCGCGCCCGACCCCAGTTCGGGATCGGCATGCTCGTCCGCCACGATCGGGATCAGCCGCCCGGTGATCGGCAGCCGCACCTGCTTGCCGACCAACGCCGTATAGCGCGCGTCGCTCGGGTTCACCGCGACCGCCATGTCGGCGAGCATCGTCTCCGGCCGCGTCGTCGCGACGTGAATGAAGCCGCTGCCATCCTCCAGCGGATAACGAAGCTGCCAGAACGAACCCTTGACCTCGCGCGTCTCGACCTCAAGGTCACTGATCGCGGTGCCGAGGCCCGGATCCCAATTCACCAGTCGTTTGTCGCGGTAGAGCAGCCCCTGATTGTAAAGCTCCACGAACACCTTGAGTACGGCTTTCGAAAAGCCGTCGTCCATGGTGAAGCGTTCGTTGGCCCAGTCCATCGAACAGCCCAGACGGCGAAGCTGGCCGGTGATCTCTCCGCCGCTTTCTTCCTTCCAGTCCCAGATCTTGGAAACGAACTCGTTGCGGGTGAAATCGGTGCGCTTCTGCTGTTTGAGCGCCATCTGGCGTTCGACCACCATCTGCGTCGCGATGCCAGCATGGTCGGTGCCGACCACCCACAGCGCATCCTTGCCCTGCAACCTTGCGTGGCGGACGAGGATGTCCTGCAACGTATTGTCGAGTGCATGGCCAATGTGCAGGCTGCCGGTGACGTTGGGCGGCGGGTTGACGATCGTCCACGGCTCGGCACCCGGACGGTCGGGGCGGAACAGGCCCTTTTCCTCCCAATAGGGATACCAGCGCTGCTCAATGGCCGCAGGGTCGAAAGTCTTTGGAAGCTCGCTCATGCCCCCCGCATTAGCCGCGCGAGCGCACCGCGCAAGGGTTCAGCTAACCCCGTTCGGTCCCTCAAGCAGCGTCCGGATGCGCTGGGCGAGTTCGGCGCGGCGCCAGGGTTTGCGGACCAGCGGAAAATTCCGACTTTCGGCATCGAGCGCACGGTCCGAATAGCCGGTGGTCAACAGGATCTGGATATCGGGATATTCTCCGCGAACGCTGGTCGCCAGTTCGACGCCGTTCATTTCGCCCGGCATGACGATGTCGGTGAACAGCAACGCAAACTTGTTGTCGGATTCGAGCAGTTTGAGCGCCTTCTTCGCGCTGTCGACATGGGTCACGTCATATCCCAGGTCCTCCAGGATCGTCTTTCCGAGTTCCGCGACCTGCGGCTGATCCTCGACCATCAACAGGCGCTCGCCCTCACCCCTGGTCTGCGGGCTTTGCACCGTGTCGATGTCCACGACACCGCGCGCGCGGGGGAACAATAGCGAAAAACGCGCGCCGCGATCCGGCAGGTTTTCGGCAGATACACCGCCGCCCGACTGGCGCATGAAGCCATACACCATCGAAAGGCCCAGTCCCGTCCCCTTCCCGACTTCCTTGGTCGAAAAGAAGGGATCGAAGATCTGCGCCATTGCATGGTCGTCGATGCCCAGACCCGTGTCCGACACCGAAACGCAGACATATTCTCCCGGATCCAGTCCGGCTGCCAGTGGCGCTTCGACGGTGGACACTACATTGCCGGTGGCGATTGTTATTTCGCCCGTCCCGGACATCGCGTCGCGCGCGTTCGTGACGATGTTGAGGAGCGCCATTTCGGCCTGAACCGGATCGATGCGGGCGTTCCAGAGGTCGTCCGAAAACTGGTATTTGACGCGGACCTTGTCACCCGCGCTGCGTGACACGATCGATTCGAAGTCGCCGATCAACGTATTGATGTTGAGCAACCGGTCGCGCAATTCCTGTTTGCGCGCAAACGCCAGCAATTGCTGGGTCAGTTGCGCGCCGCGATTGGCGGCCGACGCGATGGCCTCTACCGACCGCCGGGCGACGCGATCCTCCTTGTCCAACCGGGCGTCGAGCATGTCGACATACCCCGTGATGACCTGAAGCAGATTGTTGAAATCATGCGCGATGCCACCGGTCAGCTTGCCGACCGCCTCCATCTTTTGCGCCTGATGCAGGGCCTCTTCGGCTTCCTTGCGCCGCGAAATGTCGAGCTGGCTGGCGAAATAATATTTCAGCTCACCCTCTTCGCTGATGACCGGCGAGACGAACAGGGCGTTCCAGAACGTCGAACCGTTCTTGCGATAGTTCAGTATCTCGACCGCCAGTTCTTCGCGATTGCGGATCGCGGCACCGACTTGCGAAACGACGTCGCGGTCGGTTTCCGGCCCCTGAAGGAACCTGCAATTGCGACCCAGGATCTCATCCTGACCGTAACCGGTCATCCGCTCGAACGCGCGGTTGCAAAAGATGATGGGATTGTCGTCACGGTGTGGGTCGGTGACGACCATCGGCATCCGCGTAGCATCGACCGCCGCGAAGAAAATGTCGTGCCGGTCATTGGCCTGAACGGCAGCGTTCGACACCTCGCTGTGCCCGCGCGGGGTCAGGTGGTCACGATCGTCAGGCGTATCCCTACCGTCATTCATGCCGCCAGAAACCCGACGACCCTGCACAAGTTCCGACCCTCATTCGCAAACTTCACGGGCTTTTCAACGCTTGGTCAGCCGTTCGACTTCGCGCTGCACGATTCGTTCAACGATTTCCGGAAGATGCGCATCGAGCCAGTCGCTGAGCATCGGGCGGAGCATGTCGCGCACCAACCCCTCCAGCGTGTCCGAACCCGTAGATTGTGGCCGCACGATCAGTTTGGACAAGGCATCGAGCGATCCGCGGGTCGCCTGAGCCGTGCGTTCGGACAGGATTGCCTCTTCCGAACGCGCACGGGAACGTTCGACCTGAGCAACTGCTTCGGGTTCCGGCTCGGGCTCGGGCTCGGCCGTGGCGGGCTCGCCATCGCTCGTCGGCGCAGGCTCGTCGGCATAGTCTTCGAGTTCGAGCACCGCTTCGTCGGCATCCCCGGCTTCGTCGATCTCGATCGGCGCGGGCTCTGGCGCACGGGGGCGGCGCGGACGCTGGCCCACATCGCCTTCCTCGGCGATGATGCGTTTGATCGAGGACAGGATGTCCTCCATCGATCGCTCGGTACTGATATCCCCCATATCCGGCACCTTCATCGCCCGAACCGTCACCTGGCCGTCGGTTTCGGTCAGAAGCCCGGCGCTGTCAACCACGGGCGAGCGACGCGGTCAGTCGCCGACGGGCGTTTCCGGCGGGCGGGCAATGGTCGATGGATCGGGCTGGTTGACCACGGTCGCGTTCTGCGCGGGCGTCGCGGTGGTCGTCGTGCTGACCGACACCGGTTCGGGATCGTCCGCCCAATCCGAAATCCGCCCGCGCACCCGGTTGTAATTGACCGTCGGATCGTAAAGCGGCCCGCCGTCGAGGCCCAGGTCGCGCGCCTCCGCCTGGCCCATCGCCGCGAGCAGCGCGAACCCGGCGACATAAGCATCGCGCTGGGCCGCGACCAAGGTCACCTGGCTGTTGAGCAATTCTCGCTCCGCATCGAGGATGTCGAGGATCGTACGCGTACCCACGCTGTTTTCGGCGCGAACGCCCTCCAGCGACAAACGGTTCGCATCAACCGCGACTTGCGAAAAGGCGATCACGCGCTGTGCCGACTGCCACACGGCAAAGGCCGAGCGTGTCTGGGCGACGACGCCGCGTTCGACCTCGGTGGCGATTTCCAGCGTCTGGCTGCGGCGCGCCTGCGCTTGTCGCACCTGAGCGGCAGGTAGACCGCCCTGAAACAAGGGCATCGACAGCGTCAGCCCGGCCTGCGCGGACGTGCTGTCCTGACGGATATCGACCCCCGTGCCAGACCCCAGCGATCCGAGGAAATTGCTATAATCGCCCCCGACGAAGCCCGATAGGCGCGGCAGGCGAGCGGCACGGGCAACGTCGATGTCGTAATCGCTTGCCTCTGCCGCCAGCCGGATCGAATCAAGTCCCGGATTCTGGTCGAGCGCCACCCGCGTCGCATCCTCGACGCTGCCCGGCAAACCGGGAAGCGGCGGTGGCGACGCCAGCGCGCCGGGCGCTTCGCCCACCACGCGGATGTAGTTTTCGCGGCTGGAAATCAATTGCGCTTCCGCACTGCGCAACTGGCCCTGAGAAATCGCGAGCCGCGCTTCGGACTGAGCGACGTCGGTGCGAGTCAGGTCGCCCAGTTCGAACCGGTCGCGTGACGCCTGAAGATTGACGTCCAGGACGCGCACATTCTGCTGATTGAGCGCGACGATCGATTCGTCGCGGATCACATCCATGTACGCGGCGACGACGTCAGTGAAGATGTTGGCTTCAACCGTGCGCAGATCGGCGCGGCCCGCGCGGACGCGAGTTTCGGCCGCGCGCACCGAGTTGCGCACCGCGCCGCCCGAATAGATCGGCACGGTCAGATCGACGCCTGCGGTCACCTGACGCGCCGGGTTTCCGAAGCTGTTGACGCTGTCATTGTTGCTCGAATCATGAAGATTTTCGAGATAGGTGCCCGAGCTGACCACCCGCGGCAGGCCGGCGGACCGCGCGATCGGCACGTTTTCGTCATTGGCGCGCAGATTCGCGCGCTCGGCCGCCAGCGTCGGATTGCCGCGATAGGCCCTTGCCAGTGCCTGGCCCAGCGTACTTTCGCCGACCGTCGACACCGGCTGCGGGGCGGGCCGTACCGGCAACGGTTGGATCGTCTGGGCGAAGGTGATCGCCGGCGCGGACAACGCGAAGATGCTCGCGCTCAGGATCAACAGCCGGCTGGGCATAACGGAACGTCCCTGGTTCAAAACTTGAATTCGCGTGGTGCCGAGAAGCCCGGCAATATCGCACAATCGAGATCGACGAAATCGAACAGGCCGAACCCGCCCGCCGTGCGCCTGCCCGCTGCCAGTCGCGTCACGCCGCGATCGACCAGCCCGGTGACGATGCGCGCACCGTCCTTCGCCTGTTCGACAAGCGCGTCGGGTAGCGCCTCCACCGCGCCATCGATCATGATCACGTCGAACGGCTCATGACCAGGCGCACCGTTTGCCAACGCGCCTTCGACGATCTCGACATTGGCGAAGCCGCTCAGCGCGACGCGCGCCTCGTTTGCCAGCGGCGCTTCCTCGACTGCCACGACCGTGGCTGCCAGCCGCGAAAGCACCGCTGCGGCATAGCCGCCCGCCGCACCAATCAGCAGCACCCGATCACCCGGCTGGATCGCCGCTTCGTTGATCAACCGCCCGGTCGCAAGCGGCGTATTGTGCATGCGGCCGTCGCCCAGCGACAATTGCGTATCGCGATACGCCAGCGATTTGACCGCATTCGGTACGAAATCCTCACGCGGAACGCGCGCCATCGCTTCGATCACGCGCTTGTCGTCGACCGCGCTGGTGCGCAGCTGGCTGACCACCATCGCATCGCGCATCGCCGCGAACGGGGTGGCGGTTCGGGTAGAATCGGTGGCAGTGCTGATCATCGACAACCCCTGTCGCATAACTGTGTTAGTGTTGCAATACACATTGGGACTTTGTGCTTCTATCCGTGAGCCCTAGCTACGCCAAGGGGCGACGTCAGCCTTTTATCGCTTTCCGGGAGTTGACACCGCACCCCCACGTGGCCCATCTGCGCCGCTCTCGGCCCGATGGCGGAGTGGTGACGCAGCGGATTGCAAATCCGTGCACGCCGGTTCGATTCCGGCTCGGGCCTCCAGAACCACTCCTGCAGCTTATTCCTGCTTCAATCGCTCGGCGTGCCAGGCGATGTGGTCGGCCATGAAGGTGGCAATGAAATAATAGCTGTGGTCATAGCCGGGTTGCATTCGGAGCGTTAGGTCGATGCCCGCATCCTTGCATGCCGCCTCCAGCAATTCGGGCTTCAACTGCTCGGCCAGAAACTGGTCGGCATCGCCCTGATCGACCAGCAGTTCGGCGAGGCGCGCGCCATCCTCGATCATCGCGCAGGCATCGTGCAGCCGCCAGACCGCGCGATCGTCGCCCAGATAGCCGCCCAACGCCTTTTCTCCCCAAGGGACTTGCGATGGCGCGGCGATCGGCGCGAACGCGGAAACCGATTTGAACCGATCGGGATGACGAAGAGCAATGGTCAGCGCACCGTGACCGCCCATCGAATGCCCGGTGATCGACTGGCGCGTCATGTCGGCAGCGGGAAATTCGGCGGCGATCAGTGCAGGCAATTCATCCTCGATATAGCGGCGCATCTGGAAATGCTCCGCCCAGGATTCTTGCGTTGCATCGACGTAGAAGCCCGCACCCTGCCCGAAATCATAGGCATCGTCGTCGGGCACGCTTTCGCCGCGCGGCGATGTGTCGGGGGCGATGAAGATCACGCCATGCTCGGCACAGGCCGCGCGAAACTCGCCCTTGTCGGTGACGTTGGCATGGGTGCAGGTCAGCCCGGACAGATACCAGAGCACGGGCAGCTTCGCGCCGTCTTCGTGCGGCGGGACATAGACCGAGAAAGTCATATCGGTGCCGGTCGCGGTCGATGCGTGGCGATAGACGCCCTGCACCCCGCCATGCGCCTTGTTGGTCGAAACCGTCTTCATGCTCATCGAAATACCACCGTCCGGTTGCCGTTCAGGAACACGCGCCGGTCGCCCAGCGCATTTACCGCGCGGGCCAGCACCTGCGCCTCGATATCGCGGCCGATGCGGATCAGGTCGTCGACTGACGCGCGGTGGTCGACCCGCTCGACCGCCTGTTCGACGATCGGTCCTTCGTCGAGATCGCTGGTGACGAAATGCGCGGTCGCGCCGATTAGTTTGACGCCACGCTCGTGCGCCCGGTGATAGGGTTTCGCACCCTTGAAGCCGGGCAGGAAGCTGTGATGAATGTTGATGCACTTGCCAGCCAGCCGGCCAGCAAATTCAGGCGACAGGATTTGCATGTAGCGCGCGAGCACCAGAAAGTCGGCGTCCGCATCCGCCATTACTGCGTCGATCGCTGCTTCCTGCGCGGCATTGTCGCCGTCCAGCAAATGATAGGGCAGACCATGCCATTCGGTCAGCCCGCGCAACTTGTCGTGGTTGGACACGACCGCGACGATTTCTGCCGACAGCGCGCCCGATTGCTGCCGGTGGAGCAGGTCGTTCAGGCAATGTGAGCCCTTCGACACCGCGACGACGATCCGCGGTCGCTGGTCGGCGCGCGAGAGTGACCAGTCGAGTTCGAACTCCGCGGCGACGCCGCCGAGCGCCTGGCGCAACCGCTCGCCATCCGCCGGAAAGCGCGGCCCGCCGCCGGTGAAGACGACGCGCATGAAGAAGCGCCCCGTCTCCAGATCGGCATATTGCTGGCTGTCGAGGATGAACCCGTCATGCCGTGCCAGCAGCCCGGTCACCCCCGCCACGACGCCGACCCGGTCGTGACAGGTCAGCGTCAATATCCAGCTTGCTTCGCTCACGCCCTGCTCACTGCGCGGGGCGGTGCATCGCGCAGACCTTGTTCCCCGCCGGATCGCGCAGATAGGCGAGATAAAGGCTGCCGAACGCATTCGAGCGGATGCCGGGCGGGTCTTCGATCGCGGTGCCGCCATTGGCAAGGCCCGCTTCGTGCCAGGCATCGGCCTCTTCCTTGGACGCCGCAGCGAACCCGACCGTTCCGCCATTGGCGTGGCAGGCGGGATTGCCGTCGATCGGCTTGGTTAACATGAATATGCCGCCATTGTGCATCCACATCACCCGACCCTTGTCATCGGCGCGCCCGGGACGCGCGCCCAATGCGCCGAGGGTTGCGTCGTAAAAGGTCTTGGACGCCTCGGTATCGTTGGCACCGAGCATGACATGGCTGAACATTTTTCTCTCTCCTAGAAACCGTCACCCCGGACTTGTTCCGGGGTCCACTAAGCCGCTTGCGTGGAGCAAGCTTCTCTTACGCTTTCGTTTGCCGTCCGGTGGACCCCGGAACAAGTCCGGGGTGACGGCTCATTTAATACACAACCACGCTTCGAATGCTCTCGCCCGAATGCATCAGGTCGAACCCCTTGTTGATCTCGTCCAGCGTCAGGACGTGGGTGATCATCGGGTCGATGGCGATCTTGCCGTTCATATACCAATCGACAATCTTGGGCACATCCGTCCGCCCCTTCGCGCCGCCGAACGCGGTGCCCTTCCACACGCGCCCGGTAACGAGCTGGAAGGGGCGCGTCGCGATTTCCTTGCCCGCTTCGGCCACACCGATGACGATCGATTCGCCCCAGCCGCGGTGGCAGCATTCAAGCGCGGTGCGCATCACCTCGGTATTGCCCGTGCAGTCGAAGCTGTAGTCCGCCCCGCCCCCGGTCATCTCCACGACCTTGGCGACGATCTCCTCGCGGCTCATGCCCTTGGTGTTCAGGAAATGCGTCATGCCGAACTGGCGGCCCCAGTCTTCGCGGTCCGGATTGACGTCGATACCGATGATGATCGACGCCCCCGCCAGCCGTGCGCCCTGAATGACGTTCAGGCCGATGCCGCCCAGCCCGAACACGACAACCGTCTCGCCGACCTGAACCTTGGCGGTATTCACCACCGCGCCGACGCCCGTTGTCACGCCGCAACCGATGTAACAGCTCGTCTGAAACGGCGCGTCCTCGCGAATCTTCGCAACCGCGATTTCTGGCAGGACGGTGAAGTTCGAAAAGGTCGAGCAGCCCATATAATGGAAGATCGGCTGGCCCTTGTGGCTGAACCGCGTCGTACCGTCGGGCATCAGCCCCTTGCCTTGCGTGGCGCGGATCGCGGTGCACAAATTGGTCTTGCCCGAAAGGCACGACTTACACTGGCGGCATTCCGGCGTGTAGAGCGGGATGACATGATCGCCCGGCGCGACGCTGGTAACGCCTGCGCCGACTTCGCGCACGATCCCGGCGCCTTCATGGCCCAGCACCGAGGGAAAAATGCCTTCGCTGTCGAGCCCGTCGAGCGTGTACGCGTCGGTATGGCAGATGCCGGTCGCCATGATTTCGACTAGCACTTCGCCCGCTTTCGGCCCTTCGAGATCGAGTTCGACGATTTCGAGCGGGCGTTTCGCTTCGAAGGCGACGGCGGCGCGGGTTTTCATGGGGGAGTCTCCTGTGTTGGGGGAGCAGTCGCCGACTGGCCCCCGCCGCGTCAAGCGCAGGCTTGGACGAAACGCTCGTTTTCCCAGAACCATCCCTACCCCGTTCGCATTGAGCTTGTCGAAATGCTGTCCTTTTCTTCGTGCCAAGAAGGACAGTGCTTCGACAAGCTCAGCACGAACGGGATGGGTGTGGCTCAGCGCTCCGCTTCACCCTCCCACCAATAAGAACCGCGGCCACCGGTACCGGTCTCGACCTCGCGCATCGTCGCGGCATCGTAGAGCCGCCCGCCGAGCATCACCCGCGACACGCGTTCGGTGTTGCGGATATTCTCGGTGGGATCGCCGTCCAGCACCAGCAGGTCGGCGAGTTTGCCCACTTCCAGCGTGCCGATGTCGCGCGCCATGCCCAGCGAACGCGCCGCTTCGCTGGTCGCCGTCGCCAGCGCCTCGACCGGGGTCATCCCGCCGCGTGCGAACGACCAGATGTCCCAGTGGATCGCGATCCCCGCCTGCTGGCCATGCCCGCCCGCCGCGACCGGCACGCCTGCCTGCGCCAGCTTCCTCGCTTCGCGCGCGGATTCGTCGTCGACGAAGTTGCTGTCCGGTGCCTTCACTCGCCGCGCATTGTCAGCCAACAATCGTGCCGGCGGGGTATGCGCTTTCAGCAGCGGCTGCGCATAGACATCGGTCGCCTGACGCCAATAGGGATCGCCCGCCAGACCGCCATAGGTGACGCCAAGCGTTGGCGTGTAAGCGACCCGCGTCTGGCGGTACATCTGCACCACATCGTCGTAGAATATCTCGAGCGGGATGTTGTGCTCCAGCGTGTTATTGCCATCGGCAACCAGATTCATGTCCATGCCGTAGAGCGAGCCACCCTCTGCCACGACCTGCATATTCTCCAGCCGCGCGGCTTCGACCACCTGTTGCCGCTGTTCGCGCCGCGGCTGGTTGTAGTTCTTGACCGAATGCCCGCCCTGCGCCTTCAGCCGCCGGACATGCGACAGCGCATCGTCTAGGCTGTTGATCTCCGCATAGACGTCGGCAGCGCGCGCGCCATAGACGATCTCGCCGGTGGAAAAGATACGCGGCGCGACGATCAGACCGGCACGCTGCATTTCGGACGCGGCAAAGATTTCGCTCGCCCGGTTCGACGGATCGTGGATCGTGGTCGATCCCAGCGCCAAATTCTGAACCATAGACCAGTTGGTCTGTGGGATCAGTTCCCCCGTCCCCGCCGGGCCATGCGCGTGTGCGTCGATCAGGCCGGGGATGATCGTCTTGCCCGCAACATCGACCATGGTCGCACCTGCCGGGATCTGCACACTCGCCCGCGGACCGACTGCGGCGATGCGGTTGTCGCGGATGACGATCACACCATCGTCGATCACCCCGCCATTGTCGCCCGCCATCGTGACGATCCGCGCACCGGTCAGCACTGTCGTGCCGCGGTGGATGGCTGCATCTTGCTGCATCGCCAGCGACACACCCGATGTCGGCGCGACGAAGCCCGGCACACCCTCGGGCCGCGGGGCCATCGGGAAGAGCTGCGCGGTCTCGGCCGTGTAGACCGTCGGCCCCAGGCTCCAGTGCAGCCGGTTACCGTTCGATGCCCAATGGATGTAATCGCCGCCCGATCCGGAAACCTTGGTCACCGGCAGCGCCTTCGACGTTGCCGACAGTTCCACCGTCTGGTTGCCGGGCATCAGCGGCACGACATAGGCTTCGTAATTCTGGCGGAACGCGACGAATTCGCCGGTTGGCGACACGACGTAATCGGTGACGAGTTCGCCCGCCGCGTGAACGCGTTTAGCTTCGCCAGTCAGCGAGGTGCTGACCAACTGACGCTTGCCGTCATCCTGGCCGATCATGAACACGCGGTCGCTCGACGATCCGAAATGCGGTGCGCCCATGCCGCGCGCGACCATCTCCGGCGCGCCACCCGACGCCGCGACGCGGTACACGCCGGGGTCCTCCGACCAGCGCGGGCTGGTCAGGTTGCCGCCCGCGTTGCGTTCGAACACGATCGTATCGCCATCGGGCGAGAAATGCGGGCGCGCATAATGACCCGGCCGCGTCGTCACGTCTCGGGCATTGCCGCCGCCCGAACCAACGGTGCGGATCGTGCCCAGACCCTCATCGGTCCAGCCGACGAACACGATCTGCCGCCCGTCGCGCGACCAGCTGGGGAACAGTTCGAACCCGTCGCCCCCGCGCGTCAGCCGCCGGGCCGCGCCGCCACCCATCGGTTTGACGTACAGTTTGCCCAGGCTTTCGAACACCACCTGACGTCCGTCGGGCGAGACGCTCGCGAAGCGCGGCATCTTCGTCGTGAACTGATCGGGCGCGACATCGACTGCGAATTGCGGCGGGTCGATCACGTCACGCGTGTCGTTGATCGTGAACGGAATTTCGCGCGCATTCGCGCCGTCGGCATCGACGCGGTTAATCTTGCCCTTGGCCCAGAACACGATCGAATCGCTATCGGGCGTCCACGCCATGTTGGGATAGACGCCGGTCACCGCCCAGGTCTCCTGAACGTCCTGATCGAGATCGTCGTAGATCTTGCGCTCGACGCCCGATTCCAGATCCTTGACGTACAGCTTCGACCGCGTCGCCTCGCGCCGGACGAACGCGATCTTCTTGCCATCGGGCGAAGGCTGCGGACGCACCGATCCGCCCAGCCCGGTCACCGCCTTGGTCACTTCGCCAGTGCCCAGATCATAGCGTTCGATGTCGAACAAACCGGTGTTCGAATCCTGCGCATATTCGAAGATCGGCCCCGGCGTGACGTTGCGCGTATAATAGACGCTCTCGCCATCGGGGGCGTAGACCGGCTCGCCCAGTTCCTTCTGATGCTGTTCGTTGGGCCGCTTGACCAGCAGCACCCCTCCCCCGCCAGACACATGGTACATCCACACCTCTCCGGTGCCGAGCGAACGGCCGGTGGTGAAATGCTTCTTGGCGACGATGTAGCGCCCGTCCGGCGACCAGCTCGGCTGGTTGAGCAGGCGGAAATCCTCCTTCGTCACCTGACGCTTGTCGGACCCGTTGGCGTTCATCACCCAGATATTGTCGCCGCCGCCGCGATCGGAAGTGAAGGCAATGCGGCGTCCATCGGGCGAGAAGCGCGGATGGACTTCCCAGGCCAGCCCTTCGGAAATCCGCGTCGGCGTGCCCCCCGCAATCGGCATGGTGTAGATGTCACCGAGCAGCGTGAACGCGATCGTCCTCCCGTCGGGCGACACGTCCACGTCCATCCAGCTCCCCTCCGAAACGCGGATCGGAATTTGACGGATCGGCGCGCCGGTCGGACGATTCACATCCCACTTAGTGGGCTTGGCCGGCGTAGTTGCTGCGGCCGGCGCCGGCTGTGCGGCGGGCGCCACGGCGGGCGCGGGCTGGGGCAAGGGTTTCGGTTCTTCGCCTTGGCGCAGCGTCTCATCCTCGGGAGCTTCGGTTGCCTCTACCGGCGGAGCGGGCTGCGGTGCGACCTGAGCCTGCACATCGGCAGCGGCGAGCGCGGTAAGCGAGACGAGCGCAAGCGCGAGCGATTTCATGGACTTCCCCTTTGGATGTTCTGATCTTTGGTTGGGCGCGACTATTGCGGCGTAAAGCACCAAGCGCAATGCGGGAACGATTGCCGACCTCACGCTTTGTCGCGTATCAGGCGGCTAAGACAGTCGCGGGGGGTCTTTTTGATGCACGAACAGAATGAACGCGCAGGCGGCTGGCTGTCGCCAAGTGCCGCAACCTTTGCCGGACGCGTGGTCATCCTGATCGCGCTGGTCGGTGTCGCGGCGCTGCTATTGCAATTGACCGGCCTGTTCCTGCTGCTGTTCGCCGCGATCGTTTTGGCGGTGGTGTTCGACGCCATGTCGCGCCTTATCACCCGGATCACGCGTCTGCCGCGTGGCTGGTCGCTGACCTTGGGCATCCTGTTGCTGCTGGGTGCGTTTGCGGGCGTGTTCGTGCTGTTCGGCACGCAACTCGCGCAGGAATTCGAAACCATCCGCGAGCAATTCCCCAAGGCGCTTGCTGCTATCGAGGCGCAGCTCAACACTTGGGGTCTGGGCGAACGACTGCGCACCGTCATTTCCAGCGGCACCAGCGACATTTCGTCGATCATGAGCCGCGCGGGCGGCTATGTCGTTTCGGTCGGCAGTGGGCTCGCGGATTTCGCGTTGGTGCTGGTCGGTGCGATCTTCCTCGCGACCCAGCCCGCCGTCTATCGCCGCGGCTTCCTCTATCTGATCCCCAAGCGCGCCGAACCGACTGCGGAGAAGGCACTCGACGATTCGACCGCAGCGTTGCGCGGCTGGATGGTCGGGCAATTGATGTCGATGGCGGTGGTCGCCGCCCTCACTTGGTTCGGGCTGCTGCTGCTGGGCGTACCCGCGGCAGGCGGTCTGGGTCTGATCGCAGGATTGCTCGACATCATTCCGTTCGTCGGCCCGATCATCGCGGCGGTGCCCGCTGTCATCCTGGCCTTCACGGTATCGCCCGCAACCGCACTGTGGACGATGGCGCTGTTCCTGCTGGTGCAGCAGGTTCAGGGCAACGTCCTGCAACCGCTGATTCAAAAGCATGCGGTCGATGTGCCGCCCGCGGTACTGCTGTTCGCGGTGGTGGGCGCAGGCACCTTGTTCGGGTTTCTGGGCGTGCTGCTGGCGGCCCCGATCACGGTCGTGACCTATGTCCTGATCCAGCGCGTCTATGTGCAGACCATCCTGGGCAAGCCGATCCGCATCGCGGTCGAAGCGGATGGCGACAACGGCGCCTGACCGAGCCGGTCAGATCGCCCGCATCTGATCGATCAGTTCCTTGGTTTCGCGAGCGACGGCTTCCGCGCTCACATGCAGCCGTTCGGCGGTGACGCACATCGCCTGCGCGCGATCGGACGCCGTCCGGGCGTTGGTGGCGATCGCGCTGGCATCCTGTTCCACGCCAGACGCTGCCTGCGCTGCCTCCGCCACATTGGCGGCGATTGAATGGGTCAGCGATTCCTGTTCGGCGACGGCTGATTCGATGGCTTCCGAACGCTGGTCGATGCGCGTGATCGCTGCCTCGACCGCCTGATGCGCCAATCGCACTTCGCCAACCGCCTCTCCGATATCGGCGACATGACCCACAACGCGCGTGGCGGCCGCCGACGTCTGGTGCGACAGCAATTTGATCTCGTTGGCCACGACCGCGAACCCTCGTCCGGCATCGCCAGATCGGGCCGCCTCGATCCCGGCATTCAACGCGAGCAGGCTGACCTTGGTCGCGATGTCGCCGATCAACGCGATGACGTGATCGACGGACGCCACCGATCGCGCCAGGTCGTCGGTGCGGCGGCTGCCGTCCGCGACCAGCGACACCGTGGTGTCCACCAGCGCGCGCGCATCCCCCGTACTGCGCCGGACCTGCCCCAGCGATGCGACGAGTCCCCGCCCCTGATCCTCGATCGCAGCAAGATGCGCGCTGCCCTGCGTAATCGCGGCTGCGACCGCCCCGGCATGGGCGCCGGTCCGGATCGATCGCTCGGCGGTGGTCGCTGCGTTTTCGTGCACGGTGCGCGCAAGTTCGGTCATGTCGGCAAGTAACGTCTCGACATGGCGTTCGAACGTGGCGGTGGCCACCGCAATGCGCTGACTACGCTCCAGCTGACGTCTGGCGCGCGCCACCTCGTGTTCGGCGGCCAGATTGACCAGCCGCCGGTTGGTCAGCACCGCGATCAGCTTGCCGCCTTCGGTCAGGATCATGCCCTCCGATCCTTGCGCGGTGCGATAGATGTCGATCAGGCGCGGCACCGAATGGCTGGCATCGGCGACCGGCATCGGCATGACGAACGCGCCCAGCGATCCACCGAAGCTGGGATTGCGGAGCAGCGCATGGCCATATGGGTTCAGCAGCAATTGCCGAACGTCGCGGTCGAACACCGCGCCGACCGGGCGTTCGTCGATATCGACTACCGGCAGCACGCGCATGTCGGGCTGGCTGCGAAACAACTCGATCACTTCGCCAAAGGGTGCGTCGTGCCGTACCCGTTGCGGACGGCGCTCGTCAGGCGTCAACCAGGGAGCCGAGTCGCGCATCGGCGCGGGCGGAGAGGCAAATGCGACCATGCCGCAGTCGCTAACCGATCAGTGGTAAACACTGGCTTAGGATTTGGTGACACTTTGATGACAAATGGCGGTTTTCCGCGCTTTGTTACACCCGTGAGAGCAGCGCCCGAGCCTGTTTCAGATGCGGGGCGTCGATCATCTTGCCGTCCAGTTGCAATGCGCCTGCGGTCGGGTTCGCCTCGAACGCCGCGATCACTGCCTGGGCGTGCGCGATTGCCGCCTCGTCGGGCGTAAAGGCCGCGTTGATCGCCGCAACCTGCGCCGGGTGAATCGCCATCATGCCGGTGAATCCGTCGCGGTTGCCGCGCGCGGCATAGGCGGTCAGCCCGTCGACATCCTTGATGTTCGGCCAGACCGTCTCGATCGCGGGCACACCCGCGGCATGTGCGCCGAACAAGGTCAGTGCCCGGACCATCTTGTACGGGTCGGTATAGCCGCCATCGTCCTCGCGGCTCGACACCGCGCCGATCGCGGCGGGCAAGTCCTCCGCCCCCCAGGTCAACCCGCACAAGCGATGGGCGACCGCGCCGTAATCGCCGAGCAGAAACACAGCACGCGGGGTTTCGGTCGCGACCGGCAGGATCGGCGGTGCGTTCGGCCCCAGTTTCGCGACCAACGCATCGACCGATGCCGCGCCTTCTGCCTTGGGCAGCATCACGCCATCGGCATGGCGCGCAACCGCGACGTCCGCATCGACAAAATCGCTGTCGATCGGGTTCACGCGGACGAAGACATGCGCGGTGTGGGTGCCCTTCAAGAACGCCGCGACGGCGTCGCGTGCCTCGTCCTTCTTGGTGGACACGACTGAATCTTCGAGGTCGAGGATCAGCGCATCCGCCCCCGACGCCAGCGCCTTTTCGAAGCGCTCGGGACGGTCGCCGGGCACGAACAGTAGCGAGCGTAGCCGCATCATGAAGCCTTGCGCTTCAAGAGCGCTGTGCGCAGGCATTCGCACACCACATCGCCATGCTGGTCGATCAATCGGTGGCGAAAGGTGACAAGCCCTGCTTCGGGCCGCGATTTGCTGTCGCGCAGTTCGACCACTTCGGTTTCCGCGCGCATCGTGTCACCGATGAATACCGGCTTCGGCATAACGACCTTGTCGTACCCCAGATTGGCAACGAGCGTGCCCAGCGTCGTGTCGCCCACCGACAGTCCCACCATGAGCGCAAAGGTGAAGGTGCCGTTGACGAGGATGCGACCGAACTCGCTCGCCTTGGCGGCTTCCGCATCGAGATGAAGCGGCTGCGGATTATGCGTCATGGTGGAGAACAGCAGATTGTCCGTCTCGGTCACCGTGCGGTGCAGGTCGTGCGCGATCGCATCACCGACCTGCCATTCGTCGTAATGCTTACCAGCCATATATCCGTCCTCAACCCGTTGGTTTCGAGCGAAGTCGAGAAACCCCTTCCTGCCGCTGCGTTTCTCGACTTCGCTCGAAACGAACGGGGATAAGGTTACTCCGCCCGCTCCACCTTTGCCAGCAGCGCGCCTTCGCTCACTTGCCCACCAACGCTCGCGTTGAACTCCGCCACGACTCCGTCGAACGGCGCCGTGAGCGAATGCTCCATCTTCATCGCCTCGAGCGTCAGCAATTTCTGCCCCGTGACTACGACATCGCCCGCCGCCACTTCGACCGCGATCACCTTACCCGGCATCGGCGAGAGGATCGCGCCGTCCGACGCGGCACCGCCCGCGACGCCATCGGTGCGCGCGAGCGTGATCGCAAAGGTCTGCCCACCTTCGTCGATACGAACCTGATCCCCGTCAACGCGGACCCAAGTGCTTTGCTCGTCCGACGACTCGACATCGTGCATCTGCCCCGCCACCGACACGCGAACCCGGCGCACCGAATCGGCATTGAGGCGAAAGCCGGGTATGGCGGGCGTCGCGGCAAACGGCTCCATCAATCGCGCCGCCGCCGCTGATAGCGCAAAGGACGACGGCTGCGCGTCGGGCATCAACGCATCACCTCGCCGCTCGATCAGCCCTGTATCGAGCCGCCCAGCGACGAAATCCTCGTCCGCCAGCGCCTTGAGCAGGAACGCGCCATTCGTCCTGACCGGCCAGACGATGCTTGACGCCACCGCATCGGACAGCAATTCGATCGTCTCGTCGCGGTTCGGGGAATGCGCGATCAACTTGGCAATCATCGGGTCGTAGAACGGCGTGACTTCGCCGCCCTCCTCTACGCCGGTATCCACGCGGATGCCGTGATCGGCGAGGTAGCATTCGGTGAGCGGACCGGTGCTGGGCAAGAATCCCTTGGCCGGATCTTCGGCATAGAGCCGGACCTCCATTGCCGCCCCGTCGATCGACAACTCGTCCTGCCGCTTCGGCAAGGGCTCTCCGCTCGCCACCCGCAACTGCCATTCGACCAGGTCGACGCCGGTAATCTCCTCGGTCACCGGATGCTCGACCTGCAGCCGGGTGTTCATTTCCATGAACCAGATGCGGTCGGCGCACAGGCCTTCGCTGGCGTCGGCGATGAATTCGATCGTCCCCGCACCGACATAATCGACCGACTTTGCAGCACGTACTGCGGCTGCGCAAATTTCCTGTCGCGTGGCCTCGTCCATGCCGGGCGCGGGCGCTTCCTCTATCACTTTCTGGTGGCGGCGCTGGAGCGAGCAGTCGCGTTCGAACAGATGGACGACGTTGCCGTGGCGGTCGCTGAATACCTGGACCTCGATATGGCGTGGGCTCAGGATGTATTTCTCGATCAGGACGCGGTCGTCGCCGAACGACGACGCCGCCTCGCGCTTGCACGACAGCAGCATGTCGGCGAAGTCGGAGGCTGCATCGACGCGCCGCATCCCCTTGCCGCCACCGCCTGCAACCGCCTTGATGAGCACCGGATAGCCGATCACGTCGGCTTCCGCCTGCAACCGGTCGGCGCTTTGATCCTCGCCCAGATAGCCGGGCGTAACGGGCACCCCTGCCGCGATCATCCGCTCCTTGGCGGCGTCCTTCAGTCCCATCGCGCGGATGCTGTCGGGATTGGGTCCGACCCAGATCAGTCCGGCGTCGATCACGGCTTGGGCGAACTCGGCGTTCTCGGACAGGAAGCCATAGCCGGGATGGATAGCCTCCGCGCCCGTCGCCTTGGCCGCCGCGATGATCTTGTCCCCAACCAGATAGCTTTCGCGCGCAGGCGACGGCCCGATTTGCACCGCCTCATCCGCCTGGCGAACATGCAGCGCCTGCGCGTCGGCATCCGAATAGACCGCGACGGTACGAATGCCCATGTCGCGCGCAGTACGGATGATGCGGCAAGCGATCTCGCCGCGATTGGCGATGAGGAGGGACTGGATCATGGGTGCTACTTCCAATTCCTCCCCGAGCTTGTCTCGGGGAGGGGGACCATGCGAAGCATGGTGGAGGGGGTATCGACATGCTCAGGGATATTGCGCCCAAGCCCGCGCCGGGTGGCGTCATGCACGCGAGAAAGCTTCGCAAAGCGATGTCTCTGCCGGAAGTACTGCTGTGGCAGGCGCTGCGCAGGCGACCCGACGGACTCAAGTTTCGCAAACAGCATCCGAGCGACGTCTACACGCTCGATTTCTACTGCGGCGACGCGCGGCTGGCGATTGAGGTCGACGGCGAGGCGCATTCGCGTGGAAATCGACCCGTTCGTGACGCGGCGCGCGACGCATGGTTTGAGCGTCACGGTATTGCGACGTTGCGGATTCCGGCCTCGGAGGTGTTGCAAGACTTGGACGCCGTTATTCACCACATCGTGCATACTGCTCGGGCGCGGTTGCCCCTCCACCACCCGGCTGTGCCGGGCGGTCCCCCTCCCCGAGACTAGCTCGGGGAGGATTGAAGAGCCGCTATGTCTCATCACATCCGGAACACGCCGAACGCCGGGCGCTCCGGAATTGGGGCGTTCAGCGTCGCGGCGAACGCCAGCCCCAGCACGTCGCGCGTCTGCGCCGGGTCGATGATGCCGTCGTCCCACAGCCGCGCGGTGGCGTGCCAGGGATTGCCTTCATCCTCGTATTTCTGACGGACGGGTGCCTTGAACGCCTCGGTCTGCGCTTCGTCCCAGGTCTCGGCATCGCGGTGGACCGTCGCGAGCACCGATGCCGCCTGCTCACCGCCCATCACCGAAATCCGGCTGTTGGGCCAAGTGAACAGGAAGCGCGGATCGTATGCCCGCCCGCACATGCCGTAATTGCCCGCGCCGAAGCTGCCGCCGATCAGCACCGTGATCTTGGGCACGGTCGCGGTGGCGACCGCAGTGACCAGCTTCGCGCCATGCTTGGCGATCCCCTCCGCCTCGTACTTGCCGCCGACCATGAAGCCCGAAATGTTCTGGAGGAACAGCAGCGGAATGCGCCGCTGGCACGCCAGTTCGATGAAATGCGCGCCTTTCTGTGCGCTTTCGCTGAACAGCACGCCGTTATTGGCGATGATCCCGACCGGCATCCCCCAGATATGCGCGAAGCCGCAGACGAGGGTGGTGCCGTACAGCGCCTTGAACTCGTGAAACTCGGATGCATCGACCAGCCGCGCGATCACCTCTCGCACGTCATAGGGTGCGCGGACGTCCTGGGGCACGATTCCGTAAAGCTCGCTCGCGTCGTATTTCGGCGCGCGCGGGTCTTTCAGCGCCACATCGACGGCGCGGTCGGCTGGCAAATGGCTGACGATATCGCGCACGATGGTCAACGCATGTTCGTCATTCTTGGCGACATGATCGACCACACCCGACTTGCGCCCGTGCAGGTCGCCGCCACCCAGATCCTCGGCACTGATGACTTCACCGGTCGCCGCCTTCACAAGCGGTGGTCCGGCGAGGAAGATCGTGCCCTGATTGCGCACGATGACCGTCTCATCCGACATCGCAGGCACGTAAGCTCCGCCCGCGGTGCAGCTCCCCATCACGCAGGCGATCTGCGGAATGCCCTTGGCCGACATGTTCGCCTGATTGAAAAAGATGCGCCCGAAATGGTCGCGGTCGGGAAACACTTCCGCCTGATGCGGCAGGTTTGCGCCGCCCGAATCCACCAGATAGATGCACGGCAACCGGTTGGCCTCGGCAATCTCCTGCGCGCGGAGGTGCTTCTTGACCGTCATCGGATAATAGGTGCCGCCCTTCACCGTCGCGTCGTTGCAGACGATCATCACCTGTCGGCCCGACACGCGACCGATCCCGGCGATCATCCCCGCGCCCGGAATCTCGCCGCCATACATGTCGCCGGCAGCAAGCTGTCCGATTTCCAGAAACGGCGACCCCGGATCCAGCAGCCGCTCGACACGGTCGCGGGGGAGCAATTTGCCGCGCCCCTCATGCTTCTCTCGCGCTTTCTCGCTGCCGCCAAGCGCCGCCTTCGCGACATCGCCGCGCAGCCGGTCGACAAGCGCGCGGTTGTGCGCAGCATTGGCGTGGAAATCGTCGCTGTCGGGCGCGACCTTGGACGCGATCACCGGTGCGCTCATTGGCCGACGATGCCGGGCGCGGCATAGAAGACCTGCGCCCCCGGCCCCAAGGGAAAGTCCATGAACACCCACATCACCACCATCGAAATCCCCAGCACCATGAAGGTCAGCGCGAACGGTAGCATCAGCGCCAGCAGCGACCCCACCCCGAACGACTTGTCCCACCGTCTCGCGAACGCCAGGATCAATGGGAAGTAACTCATTAGTGGCGTCATGATGTTGGTGTAGCTGTCACCCATCCGGTACGCGGCCGTGGTCATCTCCGGGCTGATCCCGAGCAGCATGAACATCGGCACGACAACGGGGGCAAGCGCGCTCCACTTGGCGCTGGCAGAGCCGATAAACAGGTCGAGGAAGGACGAGAGCAGCAGCACGCTGACCAGCAGGAACGGTGCGGGCAGGCTCAACGTCTGAAGCGCTTCCGCGCCGTTGATCGCGATGATCGGCCCCAGTCTCGACCAGTTGAACATGGCAACGAAATGCGCGGCGAAGAACACGAAGACGATGTACGGTGCGAGGGTAACAATGCCCTCGCGCATCATCGCGGTCACGTCGTCGGACTTCTTGATCGTGCCGGCGGCAACGCCGAACGCGATACCGCAACTGACGAACAGCAGGAAGAAACCGGCAATCAGCGCGCCGTAAAAGGGCTGGAGCTGCGCGGTCCCTTCGGCTTCCGCGTCGATCAGCGGACTGTAACCGGGGATCATCGTCAGCGCAGCGTACAGTCCAACGATCGCCAGCGCCGCCAGCCCCGCCCAGCGCAATCCGCGTTTTTCCTGAGGCGTGACTTCCGATCGCTCAAGCTCGGCCTTCATATCGGCATCCGCCTCGCCGCCCCATTTGCCCAATCGCGGCTCGACCACCTTGTCGGTGATGAACCAGATGGCGGGGGTGAAGATCACCACGATCGACAGGATGAACCACCAATTGCCCAGCGGATTCATCGTCCAGCCGGGCTCGACGATGCGCGCCGCTTCCTGCGTGAAGCCGAACAGCAGCACGTCGATCTGCCCGGGCGTGATATTGCCCGCATAACCGCCCGAGACCGCGCCGAATGCGGCGGCGAGCCCCGCCAGCGGATGCCGCCCCATCGACGCATAGATGATCGCCGCGAGCGGAATGAACACGATATAGGCGGCGTCCGACGCATGGTGCGACACCATACCGATGATCGCAACGATCGGCGTCAGGATGGCGCGCGGCGCATTGCGCAGCGACGCGCGGATCAGCGTCGAAAACAGCCCCGACCGCTCGGCCACCGCGGCACCCAGCATGATGACCAGGATCAGCCCCAGCGGCGCAAACCCGCTCATCGTGCGCGGCATTTCGGTCAGCAACCGCCCGATATTCTCCGCGGAAAACAGGCTGGTCGCCGAATAGGTCAGCGTACCGTTTTCAAGGCTAGCCCAGGCGGGTGCGGTGTCGCCGGTATAGGAAAGATCGGCCGACCAACCGAGCCATTGCCCGAACGCCGACAGGATCATCAACGCAATGATCAGATAGACGAAGATCATCGTCGGTTCGGGCAGCATATTGCCCGCCCGTTCGACAAAGCCCAGGAAACCGCGTTGTCGGCGGCTCAGATCGGGCGCCTCGGCGTAGTTGGTGTCGGCGCTCAAGATGCCGCCCCGATCAGCTCGCGTCCGATCAACATGCGCCGGACTTCGTTGGTGCCCGCGCCAATGTCGAGCAGCTTGGCATCGCGCAGGAAGCGTTCGACCGGCCAGTCTTTGGTATAGCCCGCGCCGCCCAGCGCCTGGATCGCCTCACCTGCCACCTTGAACGCACTTTCGGACGCCAGCAGGATCGCGCCCGCCGCGTCGAAGCGCGTGGTCTTGCCCGCGTCGCAGGATTTGGCGACCGCATAGACATAGGCGCGCGCCGAATTAAGCGCGACGTACATGTCGGCGATCTTGGCCTGCATTAACTGGAACGACCCGATCGGCGTCCCGAACTGCTTGCGCTCGCGGACATAGGGAAGGACCACGTCGAGGCACGCTTGCATGATGCCAAGCTGGATACCAGCGAGCACGGTGCGTTCGTAATCGAGTCCCGACATCAGCACGCCGACACCGCCATTTTCCGGCCCCATGACCGCGTCGTCGTGTACGAAACAATCGTCGAACACCAGTTCCGCGGTCGGGCTGCCGCGCATCCCCATCTTGTCGATCTTCTGACCGATCGAAAATCCCTTGAACGATTTTTCGATCAGAAACGTGGTGATGCCGCGTGACCCTTCGCCGGTCTTGGCATAGACGACCAGCACATCGGCATAGGGGGCGTTGGTGATCCAGAATTTTGTGCCATTGAGGACATAGCCACCATCGGCCTTCTCGGCGCGCATCTTCATGCCGACGACGTCACTGCCCGCGCCCGCTTCGGACATCGCCAGACTGCCGACATGCTCGCCCGAAATCAGTTTGGGCAGGTACTTTGCCTTCTGATCCTCGTTCGCCCAGCGCGCGATCTGATTGACGCAGAGGTTGGAGTGCGCACCATAAGACAGACCGATCGAAGCGGAGGCCCGGCTGACTTCTTCACAGGCGATGACATGTTCCAGATAGCCCAAGCCCAGCCCGCCATCCGCTTCCGCGACGGTAATCCCATGCAGCCCGAGTTCGCCCATCTGGGTCCACAAATCGTCGCGCGGAAACCAGTCCTCGGCGTCGATCTTCGCAGCGAGCGGCGCGATTCGGTCGGCAGCGAACCGACGCGTCACGTCGCGGATCATGTCCGCATTCTCGCCCAACGCGAAATCGAAATCGTGCATTCTCGTCTCTCCTTGGGGCGCAGCCCTAGCCGATCCCGTCAGCATTTGAAAATCGCCGTCGCGCAAAAAGATCGCCGCGTTTTCCCGATCGTTAGGGATTGTGCGCTACGCCCGCGACCATGCGGGACACGACGCGACATTCGGTGACATAATGGCGGCAATCGACCGTATCTCCACGATCGGCGCGCGTCGGACGAGCGCGGTCGATGTCGATCTCTATGCCGGGTTTCCGGCGGCGATCGATGCGCTGGCGGGCCGCGCGCATCCCGGCCACCGGTTTCTCCGCGCCAACTGGTTTGCGGCATCCGCACCCGAAGGCGGCTCGACGCTCATCGGGCGCAGGCTGGACGGATCACCGATCGCCGCCATCCCGGTGTCGCCCGTGGGGCCGATGATGATCGGGCTGGGCAACGTACCCGGCGCCTATTGGCCGTTTCGATACGCCGTTGTCGATGCCGGGGCAAGCTGGTCCGAACTCGCCGCGATGCTGGCCCATGCGGGCACGCGCGCGGCACTGTCCCCGATGTGGCGGATGGGGCCGGTCTATGCCGACGAACCGGCGACAGTGGCCTTGGTCCGCGCGGCGAAACGCGCGCGATGGACGGTGCTGACGCGGTCGCTGGGGCGCAGTTTCACGCTTGATCTGAACGCCCCGGACTGGCCGCGCAGATCGACGATCAAGCGGCTGGGCGGGTATCGCCGACGGCTGGAAGCCATGGGCGATCTCCGAATCGAAACCGTGCGTGGTGATGGCTGGACAACCAGCGTGTTCGAATCGCTGGGCGAGGTCGAGGCGGCAAGCTGGGTCGGCACCTCCACCGACGGCAGCGGTGCCAAGTTCCTGCGTCCAGAACAGCGCGCAATTTGGCAGCGGGTTGTCGCCGATCCGGTCCTGGCCAACGCGTTGTCGGCGACCATCTTGTGGCTCGGCGACAGACCCATCGCGTTCAGCTTCGACCTGACCTCCGGCAACCGGCAATATGCCATCGCGTCGAGTTTCGACGCGGAGTTCAGCGAACACCGCGTGGGCAAGATCGTCACCTATCACCAATTGGCAGAGGCGCGCGAAGCAGGCGTCGCGCAGGTCGATTTCGGCACCGGAGACAGCGGCTACAAACGCGAGATCGGCGCGGTGCCAACTTTCGAAATCCACGATTATCTGTTCGTCCGCAATCGCTCCGCGGCCGCGCTGTTGCGGCTCAAATGGGAAGGCCGAGCACGCAGCGACAATGATGACGACACGCCGATCGAACCGTGGGACGACGAATTGATCGCGGCGGCCGCACTGGGTGCGGCGAAGCGCGATCCAATCGGTAATCTGGAACAGATATTGCTCGCCGGAATGCTCGCCGCGACATCAATCGCGCTTGTGGAATGACGATCCAGACCCCCATCGAAGCTGCGCCGGAGGACCGGGCAAGCGGCATGATCGCGCGGGTGCGATCGGCGGTATTCTGGCGATCGGGCAGCCAGTTCGCGGCGCAACTCGTGATGTGGGCATCGACGTTCCTCGTCATCCGGTTGTTGGAGCCCGAGGATTACGGCCTGT
This sequence comes from Sphingomonas sp. AX6, assembly GCF_902506605.1. GTDB lineage: Bacteria > Pseudomonadota > Alphaproteobacteria > Sphingomonadales > Sphingomonadaceae > Sphingomonas. Next base: position 1,328,995 of record NZ_LR733979.1, on the reverse strand, counting down.
TCGCAATGACTCAGGTCGTGCTGGTGCTGCTCAACCTGATGAACGGCTGGGGTTTTGCCTCGGCGCTGGTGCGCGACGAACATTGCACGCACCACCAGCAGCGTCAGGTGTTCGGTATGCTGGTGCTGCTCAATTTCAGCTTGGGCGCGGGGCAATTCCTGCTCGCGCCGCTGGCAGCGGATTATTTCAACGAGCCGATGGTGGCCGACCTGTTGCGGGTGCAGGCGATCCTCTATATCGCCAATCCGTTCATGGCGTTGCCCAGTGCGCTGCTTGCCCGCCGCATGGATTTCAAACGTCAGGCTCAGGTGCGGATGGTGTCGGCGACGCTGGGGGCGATCACCGCGTTCGCCTGCGCGTCCACCGGCTGGGGCGTATGGACGCTGGTCGCCGCACCGATGGTCTATTTCTTCGCCGAAGGGATCGGCATGAGCTGGGCGGCGCGCGCCTGGATGTGGCCGAGCTTCGATTTCCGCGGCGCCACGCATCTGTTCCGCTTCGGCGGGGCGATGATGCTCGTCCAGTTCTTCTGGTTCGTGCAGAGCCAGTCGGACGTGTTCATCGGCGGACGCTATTTGTCGGCGCACGACTTGGGCATCTACACGACGGCATTGTTCCTGACCCAGATTCTCGCGTCCAAATTCGTGCCCGCGCTCAACGAGGTCGCATTCGCGGCTTACGCCCAGATCCAGGACGACCGGGCGATGCTGGCGAGCAGCTTTGCCAAGACCGTGCGACTGATCCTGCTCGTCACCCTGCCCGCCTATGTCGGTATGGCCGCGACCGCCGAGCCCATGGTGCTGACGTTTCTGGGTGAAAAATGGGTCGAGACCGCAGCGATCATCCCGATCCTGGCGCTCGCCATGCCGTTCCTGACGCTGCAAATCCTGTTCGCGCCCGCCACCAATGCATTGGGGAAGCCGGGGATTGCACTCGGCAATTCGGTCGCGGGGGGCCTCGTGCTGCCGGTGTCGTTCGGCGTGGGGATCGCGTGGGGCATCACCGGGCTGTCGATTGCGTGGTTCGCGGGAATGGCGGCGCTCACGATTGTGACGGCGATCCGTTCGATGCCGGTGATCGGCGCATCGTGGCGCGCGCTGGGTACGGCGATCGCGCCGGGCTTGTTAGCGGCACTGGCGATGGGCGTGGTGGTGGTGGGGATCGACGGCGTGCTGCCCGCGCTTTCGCCACCATTGACGCTACTGGTTCTCGCCGGGCTGGGTGTCGCGACCTATGCCGTGCTGTTGTGGCTATTCGCGCGCAACACCGTTCGCGAAGCCTGGGCGTTGTTGCGCAACCGCTGATTCGCGCAGTTCTTGATACTCAAGCCGTCGCCCGTTCCCCCATCAACGCATCCGTAAACCGCTTGCGCCACCAGATCACGTCTTCCGCTTCCACATTGTCCATCATCGCGCGCCAGCGTTTCTTGCGTTCGCGCAGCGGCATTTTCAGCGCCTTGATGATCGCGTCCGACATCTCTTCGGCGCTGTACGGATTGATCAGGACCGCCCCGCCCTCCATCTGCTTCGCCGCGCCTGCAAAGCGCGACAGGATCAGGACGCCGGGGTCGTCGGGATCCTGCGCCGCGACATATTCCTTGGCGACCAGATTCATCCCGTCGCGAAGCGGCGTCACCAGCCCGATCTTCGCCGCACGATAAATGCCCGCGAGTTGCGCGCGCGGATAGCCCTGGTTGACGTAGCGGATCGGCACCCAGTCGGTATCGGCGAATGCGCCATTGATCCGTCCCGACAGCCCCTCCAGGGTCGCACGGATTTTCTGATAGCTCTCCACCTCGCCGCGCGATGGCGGCGCGATCTGGAGCAGAAACACCTCTTTGCGCTCCTCGGGATGTTCGGCAAGAAAGCGCTCATACCCCAGGAATCGCTCTTCCAGCCCCTTTGAATAATCGAGGCGATCCACCCCCACCATCATGTCGCGCCCGTCCGCCGAATCGCGCATGCGCCGGTTGGCCAACCGAGCAATCGGGGATTTCGACGCTTCGACGAATTCCGCGGTGTCGATGCCGATCGGCGCGGCAACCACGCGTAGCGCCCGACCATCGAGCAACAGGACGTCATCCTCGCTCTCGACCGCACCCAGATCCTTGATCGCATAATCACGGAAACTGTCGAGCCATTCCTCGGTATGAAAACCAACCAGATCATAGGCGAACAGGCTTTTGACCAGTTCAGCCGCTTCGGGAAGCGACCCGAGCAGGCGACGTGGCGGCCACGGAATATGCAGGAAAAACCCGATCCGATTTTCGCACCCGCGCGCGCGCAATTCGTGGCCCAGCGGGAAGAGGTGATAATCCTGCACCCACAAAACGTCGTCCGGCTCGATCAGCGGGCGGATGGTGTCGGCGAATCGTTCATTGACGCGCTCATACCCACCCGCAAAGCCGCGCTCATACTCGGCCAAATCGATGCGATAATGGAACAGCGGCCACAGCGTCCGGTTGGCGTATCCGTTGTAATATTCCTCGACGTCCTGCTGCTCGAGATCGATCGTCGCGGTGGTGACGCCCTGCACGCGTTCGAAATTGATCTGGCCGCTGAATTTGTCCGTGACTTCACCCGACCAGCCGAACCACAAACCGCGATATTCGCGCAGCGCCGCCGATAGCGCGACCGCGAGGCCGCCTTGCGCACCCGCATCCGATTTCGCCTTTGGCGCGGATACGCGGTTCGAAATGATGATCAGGCGGCTCAACGGATCGCACTCCACGGTTTGCTCAGCAGGACGGCGCAATTGATCATGCCGACCAGCGAATAGGTTTGCGGGTAATTTCCCCACAACTCCCCCGTCACGGGGTCGATGTCTTCGGACAGCAGCCCCGCAGGCGTCCGCCGCGACAGCATTTCCTCGAACAATTCCCGCGCGTCCTTGTCACGCCCGGTGAAATGCAGCGCCTCGATCAGCCAGAAGGTGCAGACGTTGAATGCGGTCTCCGGCAGTCCGAAATCATCCTCGGTATCATAGCGCAGCATATGGCTGCCGCGCCTTAACCCATGTTCGACCGCTTCCAGCGTGCCCAGAAACTTGGGATCGTCAGGCGCGAGGAACCGCAGGTCGAGCAATTGGATCAGGCTTGCGTCGAGATCGTCGCCCGAAAACGTCGCCGAAAGCCGGTTGGTGTCGGGCCGCCATGCCTTGTCGAGGATCGTCGCCTTGATCCGGTCGGCGCGATCCTGCCAGAAATCGCGGCGCTCGGTTAAACCCAGCCGGTCGGCGGCATTCGCCAGCCGGTCGCATGCCGCCCAGCACATCGCGGTCGAATAGGTATGGACCGATTGCCGCGTGCGCAATTCCCATAGGCCCGCATCGGGCTTGTCGTGCAACTGCCATGCACGCTCGCCGACGCGTTCCAGGCTCTCGAAATCCTCTTCGCCCGCCATCCGGAACAGCCGCTCGTCGAAAAATGCCTGGACGTTCGACAGGACGATCTGGCCGTACGCGTCGTGCTGGACCTGAACATACGCCTCATTGCCGACCCGCACCGGCCCCATGCCGCGATACCCCGCCAATCGCGGGGCCTGAACCTCCGTCAATTCAGCCTCGCCCAGCACCGAATAAAGTGGCTGGATGTCGCCGCCCTTGGCCTCGTCCACGATGTTGCGGAGATAGCCGAGATAGCCCTCCAGTACGTCCAGCGCGCCGACGCGGTTCAGCGCCTGCACGGTATAATAGGCGTCCCTGATCCAGCAGTAGCGATAGTCCCAGTTCCGCTCGGAACCGGCATGTTCCGGGATGGACGAGGTAAGCGCCGCGACGATCGCCCCGCTTTCCTCATGCTGACACAGCTTCAGCGTGATCGCCGAACGGATCACCACATCCTGCCACATGAACGGCGTCGCCAATCCGCGCGACCAGCCCTGCCAGTGGCGCGTGGTATAGGTCAGCATCTCCTCGATGGTGATCGCGATATCGCCGCCGAAACTCTCGTCGGGGCCGAGGAAGAAGTGCAGCGGCTTTTCGATCCGGAACACCCGCTCGTCGGTCAACGCGCCGACCGGGGCGGTGGTGGTCAACCGTAATTGCAACCCTTCGAGCAAGTAGCGGACGTGGTTCGACCCGCTGGTCGTCTGAACGGCGGGATCGCCCCAGCCGCGCGTGGGGCGAAGACGAACCTTGATCCGCGGGCTACCCCGCAACGGGCGCACGATCCGCGCAAAGGCGACGGGGCGGTACATCCGTCCAAGCCGCTCGAAGCGCGGACAGAAATCGATGATCTCGATCGCGCCGCCGTGCGCATCGGTCAGCGTGGAAACCAAGATCGGCGTGTTGCGCAGATATTCCTGCGTCACCGACACACGGTCGATCAGGTCGATCGCCCACAGGCCCACCGCGCCGTTCTTGTCGGGATCTTGCCCGTCCAGCAGCGACGAAAACAACGGATCGCCATCGACACGCGGTACGCACCCCCAAACGAATCGCGCGGAGGTATCGATCAACGCCGACACCTGACAATTTCCGATCGGCCACAGATCAAGGCTGGGCTGGGTCATGCCGCTTCTCCTGCTTCGTCCAACCAGGCGAGCACGTCGCCAACATCGTTCAGGCGATAGGTCGCAGCGGTATCTCGCGGCGGCCCGACCAAAATCCCGGCGCCCCCATTCGCGACGACGGCTTCGAAACCGGGCTCGTCGGTCAAATCGTCTCCCAGGAAGATCGGACGGGCACCGGCAAACGGAGCGCCATCCAGGAAATGTGCGATCGCCTGACCCTTGTCGCCGGGGACGCGAACTTCGAATACCATTTTGCCTCGCTGCAAACTCAGATCATGATCCGCCGCCAGACCGGTGGCGAGCGCCTCGGCGGCCTGCTCGGCGGTCGGCTTGCCGCGATAGTGGAGCCCGACGCCGAAGCTCTTCACCTCGACCACCACGCCCGGATTGGCGTCGGCAAAACGCTGCATGGTCCCGATCACCTGATCCAGCGCTCGGGGTCGATCGGGCACCTCGCCGCTGCCCCCCGCCGCGCGCAACTCGGCCCCGTGGCTGCCGCTGGTCGCCAGCGTCAGCCCGCCGAACAATGCATCGAGTTGTTCGATCGAGCGCCCACTGACGATCGCGACACGGCCATCCAAACGATCGGCCAGCCGCGCGATCAGCGCATGCAGCCGTGCATCGACCGCAACCGCATCGGGCAGCGGTTCAATATCGACCAGCGTTCCATCGAAATCGAGGAAAAGGGCCGCGCCACGCAGCAAATCGGTTGGCGGGCGCGTCAGGGGTACGCCGGATGTGGCGCGGGCGTCATCGGTCATCGCCGAAGCTGTCATGTCTATCAGTGCCTCCCGGGTTGATAGGCCAACACGAGCGAGCGCCGTGGGTTCCGAAATTTGTTGCGATAGCGAAAAAAGCGGCAGATTGGGTGCCTGCTTCCCGTCATTGCGAGCGTGGCGAAGCGATCCAGCGCGCCGCGAAAACCGACGGGATTGCTTCGCTACGCTCCCAATGACGCAGAGCTAGAGCGCCTTGCCCGCTCACGCCGCCCGCTTCGTCCTCCCCGGCTCGGGGTTAGAAAATTCCATATGGTCGTCGATCGACCCGTATTTCAGCGCGATGATGTCCTTGGTGTAGTTCTGGTGCAGTTTCCAGGGTGCCTTGCTGCCCTGTTTGGGAAACTTGTCCATCGCGCGCGTGACATAACCCGACGTGAAGTCGAGGAACGGCACTTCCTCCATCGGCTCGCCGTCCAGTCGCGGGGTGCATTGCCGGACGCCGCGATCACGCATCGTGTTCAGCAGCCGACAAACATAGCCGCAGGTCAGATCAGCCTTCAGCGTCCACGATGCGTTGGTATAGCCGAACGACAGCGCCAGGTTCGGAATGTCGCTGAACATCATCCCCTTGTAATTGAGCGATTGCGCCGGATCGACCCGGGTGCCGTCGATCGACAGCTCGATCCCCGCCATCAACTGCAACTCCAGCCCCGTCGCCGTGACGATGACATCAGCGGGCAGTTCCTCGCCAGATTTCAGCCTGATCCCGGTCGGCGTGAACCGGTCGATATGATCGGTGACCACCGACGCATCGCCACGTTTCAGCGCCCCGAACAAGTCGGCGTCGGGGACGAGGCACAGCCGCTGATCCCAGGGATTATAGGTCGGCGTGAAATGCTTGGCGACCGTCTCCTCCCCCAGATGGTCGCGCGCCCACCCCAGAATCCGCTCCTTTGCCTTGGCCGGGTATTTCCGAGTGCGCGAGAAGAAGAATTGGCCGAGCAGCACGTTCTTCCACCGCACTGCGCCATACGCGACCTTGGGCGGCAGTCGTCGCTTCAGCCACTCCGCGACCGCATCCTCGGAAGGGCGCGACACGACATAGGTGGGCGATCGCTGAAGCATGGTGACATGGGCCGCCTGCTTCGCCATTTCGGGCACCAGCGTCACCGCGGTCGCGCCGCTGCCGATCACGACGACGCGCTTGTCGGCATAGTCCAGGTCATTTGGCCAGAATTGCGGATGGACGATGCGGCCCGCGAACGTGTCCGCGCCCGCGAATTCGGGCGAATACCCACGCTCGTAATTATAATAGCCCGAGCAGAGATGGAGGAAGTTGCAGGAGAACTGCACCCGTTCCCGTTCAGGCCCGCGCTCGACCTCGACCGTCCAGCGTGCGTCCGGGGTCGACCATTTCGCGGACAGGACTCGGTGGTGCAGCCGGACTTTCCGGTCGATCCCATTCTCGCGCATCGTCTCGTCGAGATAGGCCAGGATCGATGGACCGTCGGCAATCGCCTTTGCCGCGGTCCAGGGTTTGAACCCGAAGCCCAGCGTATACATGTCCGAATCCGATCGGATACCGGGATAGCGGAACAGGTCCCACGTACCCCCGATCGCCTCACGCCCTTCGAGGATGACGTAGCTGCGGTCGGGACAGCGCGTTTGCAGATGATAGCCCGCACCGATGCCGGAAATTCCGGCACCCACCACCACCACGTCGAAATGCTCGACCATCGACCCTCATCCCATACCGCACGTTCGAATGCGCATGGCATCGCAAAAGCGGGTTGAGGTCAACCGCTAACTGACACGAATGTCGGTAAGTCGATCAGTAATCCCGACGATACCGCACGTTCAGGCTCGATCCGCCGAACGACCCTGTCTGCGTGAGCACGCTAAGTGCTCGGCTGAGTGCCACTTCCAACTGGGTCGCGGTGAAGCCACGCGCGTCGGTGATGATCTCGATGTAAATGTCGTCGGTCAGATATTGACCCGCCGCCAATGCCGTACCCCGACCGCTCGCCTCGTCGGCGCCCAGGATGCGCAACCGGTCGACGCCGGTGGCCGAACGCAATTCGCCGAGCGGATTGAGCCCGCCTCCCGAACCGCGCAAGCCGTTGAGCGCCGACGCAAGCTGGATCGCCTGGACCGGCGTCAAGTTGGTCACCGAGCTTCCGAACAGCAACCGCGACAGCACTTCATCCTGTGCCAGCGCAGGCGTGGACGTGAATGCGATCTGCGGGTTCTGACCGCTGCCGGTCACCGCGATATTTGCGGTGATGCCTTCGGCTTCGGTGGTCGCAAGGATATCGAGCACCGGATTGCCGATCGGCCCACCTTCGAACCGGACGATGCCGCGTTCGAGATCGAAACGCTTGCCGGAGAAGCTGAACGTCCCGCGGATCACATCCGCCCGGCCCGTAACCTGCGGATTGGCAGAGGTGCCACGAATGCGGATGTCCGCCGACCATTCGGATTCCAGCCCCATGCCGCTGACGAACAGGCGGTTGTCCGCGCGCACCCGAATGTTGAGCGCGAACAGGCCCGGAGGCCCGGCGGCTTCCGCCTGTTCCTCGCGGTTGCGCGCATCGCTGCGGCGGCGCACGCCGGTCAGCGTCGCGACCTCGGCCGCACCCTGACGGATCACGACGTAGCGCGCTTCGGGGATCACGAGATCGCCGATCACGCGCGCGCCTTCGCCGTCGTTCACGACCTGGATCGTACCGGAGGCATCGGCACCCAGCGCATCGCTTTCGGCCAATTGCGCATTTTCGAGCTTGGCGACGATATTGATCGGGAAGCCCGCATCCGACCCCAGACCGACCCGGCCCTGCGCCTGAACCGTCCCCTGCCCGGCGCGCGCGGTAATGTTGGTCAGCTCGAACCGGTCATTGGTGAACCGCCCGTCGAGCCGCATATTGGTCAACCGCGTGCCATAGGTTTCGTTGGTATAGGTCAGGTTCGACGCCCGCACGACGCCCGTAAGTTGCGGCGCCTGCACCCTTCCCGAGAAATCCGCAGCAACCCCGATCGGTCCCGACAATTGCTGGTCGGGCAGTCCTGCAAACGAGAACAGCACTGCCGACGGCCCATTATACCGGATGCCACCCGAAAGCGGTGCTGCGAGCAAGCGTGTCGTCCAGCTTCCCGCACCGGGCGGCAGAGGGCTAAGGCCGACATTCATCCGACCGACGGTGGTCGTTCCACGCTTGATCAGCGCTCGCGCGCTTCCGCCTTCGGGCTCCAGTGCGCCGACGAATGCAATATTCACTGCGTCCGACACCGCCGACAGGCTGGTGCGACGGAAATTGGTGATGTTGAGCTGCGCATTCGCATCGGGGAACGCACTCGGGTTCGGTTGGGTGAAGTCCAGGCTGCCGGTAGCATTGCCCTGCAAGCCCAGTCCGGGGACGAAGCCATTGATGACCGCCAAGTCCATCTTGTCGAGCCGTGCCTGCATCGCGAGGCCGTCGCCATACAGCCCAGCGATCCGCATCGTCCCCTGATCGAAATCGATCCGCGTGGGGAGCAAGCGGTATCCACCGCTTTCGGGGCGAATCCGCATCGGCGTACCGGTACGGAAATTGACGCGGTCGCCGCGGCCTTGGAGTGCGATCGTGTAGAGTTCGGGCGTCAGTTGCGCGTTCGCGGCCAGGCGGAACGGCACCCCGGTCGATCCTTCGGCCAGCAACTGCGCGGTGCCGCGCCCGCCGCGATAATCGACCTTGGCGCGGCCACGCTGAACGACGAAGTTGCCCGACCGGAAATTGGCAAGCTGAGCATCGGCAACGATCGCAGGCGCGTCGTCGTACAGCACCACGCGCGCATCGACGATCGCGCGACCGATGGTCATTTCCGCCTGTCCCGGAATACGGGCATCATACGCGCGCGCGGAGACGTTCGCTGCCTGATACTGACCCTGTGCGCCCAGCGTCGCGAGGCCGTTCACGCCAGAACCGGCAAAGCGCACTTGCCCCGCAAACGGCCCGGCAGCAGTCTGTTGCACCCGGCCAGACAGGTCCATGCCCGCGAACGTTCCCGACCGGATATCGACGGTCAGCGTGGGCGCGGTGGCGATCAGCAGATCGGCGTTGAATGGCCCGTAATTGGTCCCGCCCGATGCGACGACGGCATAGCCATTGCCCTGCCCGCGCAATGTCGCGTCGAGATCGACCAGACCGATGCCGACGCCAGGGCGCGCCGCGCGCAGTCGCACGACTGGCGCGGTCAGCGTGCCCGAAGCGGTCGCGGTGAGCGGGCCGTACTGGCTGGACACCGCGCTCAGATTGAACGCGATCGGCCCCGCCGGATCGTATCGCCCCGAGCCATCGGTGATGCGGAACTGCGGTGCGTTCATCCGGATGCGCGAGACATTGACGATGAAATCGGGATCGAGTGCGACCTGGGCCGACAGATAGGCATTGCCGCCCAGAAACTCGCGCGCGCCGTCGTTGAAGATTTCCTGCGTTCGCGCCGACACCCGACCGCGAATCCCGAACCCACCCTGCGGCGCGGTATAGAGATCGGCATCGGTCTCGAGATCGACGATCCCGATCCCGTCGATCATGTAATCGTTGATCCGCCCCTTCAGCGCGCCGGTATAGCGGCCGGTAGACATGTCCGCGACGACGATCGCGGTCGCGTTCACCCGGTCAGACCGGATCGCCAGATTATCGGACAAGATCTGGCTGCCGCTGATCGCCAGGTCACCCTGAATGCGGACATTGGTAACCAGACCGCCGACCGCGGCGTTCAAACCGCTGACTCGCAGCGCGCGCGCATTGACCGGGATCAGGATGCGATCGGCATCGACCGTCGCACGGCCCTCTGCATAGAGCCGCTCGACCACCGTATCGCCGAAACCGATCGACGCGGCCTGAACCTTGTAGTCCACCGTCGGCGTCGCGAACTGGCCGTCGAGCACGACTGCCGCTTGCACCGATCGACCGTTGAGATTTTCGGCGATCGCACCCGGTGTCAGCAGCATCACTTCGGTGCGGAAATTCTCGAACCGGCTGTTGCCGAGGTCAAGGCCACCATTGGCACGCACCATCAGCGCGTCGGAGCGCAGCGCGATCCGCGTATCCGCGCGGCGCTCGTCCAGCGTGGCATCGATCCCGACCTGCATGAACGGAGCGGTCAGCCGCTCGACCGGGCCTTCGAGATAGAGGCCGGGACGCAGCCCGCCGCGCACCTGGATCGCGCCATTGCGGGCCGAAAGGTTGAGGTTGGCGAGTTGAGCCCCGCCCAGCGTGCCGAACGCATTGCCCTGCCAGCTCGACCAGCTTCCCTGCCCGCCCAACGCGAACGCGAGCGGCGCTTCGAGCGATGCCATGCGGCCGATAAACCCGGTCTGCGGTGCATCGATACGCAGCGCGAGGTCGAACTGGTCGTCGTCGGGCACGGCGTCGAGTCGTAGGCTTACGCGGTCGCCACCCGCCGCACCCGCCAGATCGAGCGTGCGCGCATCGGCGACGACCTGCGCGCGACGATCCGCGATCCGCGCGCGACCGGTGATTTGCGCGACATGCCGCTCGCCACTGACCGCCGCGCCGATGTCGAGTCGGTCGATTCGAAGCTCACCAATGTCGATGTCGAGATCGGGCAGCAGCGGCGCATCGGGATCGGTCGGCGTCTTCGATGGTCGCAATTCGGGCAGCCGCGCCAGCCGAATGAGCGGGCTGGTCAGCGACCGAACATCGACATGATTGTTGGCGAATTTGAAGGGTCGCCAGTCGACATTGATCTCAGGCGAGGCGGCAAACACCCCATTTTGGTCGTACACCCGCACGTCGCGCAACGTCATCGCGCCATAGAGCGACCCGTCGATCCGACCGATGCGGACGTTCAGGCCGCTTTCCAGTTCGTATCCGGCGATCTGTTCGACGACGAAACGCTTGCCCGGCCCGGTATTGATCAAAAAGACGGTCGCGACGATCAGCAGCGCCAGGCTGCCGATGACGATCCCGGTCGATTTGGCGACGGTCTGCCACAGCGGACGGCGCACGACGACGCGTTTCTCGTGGATGGGCTGGTCTGCGATCGGAGGCGTATCCTCGACCATCAGAAGGCCTGCCCGATCGAGAGGTACAGCGCGACGCGCGGTTCGCCTTCGCGACGACCGATCGGGGTGGCGAGATCGATACGGAATGGTCCGAAATTGGTGTAGAAACGCCCGCCAATCCCTGCGCCGAACCGCAATCCGCTCGCGTCAGGGAATTCGCTTTCATAGACGTTGCCCGCGTCGAGGAACGGCACGATCCCGAAATTACCGAAGCGGTAACGCGCCTCGATCGAAAACTCGTTGAAGCTGCGCCCGCCGATCGGACGCGGATCGGGCTCGCCATCCTCGTTCAGTTCGGGCGTTTGCGGCCCCAGTTGCTGGAAGCCGAAGCCGCGCACCGATCCGCCGCCGCCCGCGTAGAAACGCCGCGACGGTGCCAGCGCATCGCGCTCGATCCCCTGGATCGTGCCCGCGCGTGCGCGACCCGCGATCACCAGGCTGTCGTTGATCGGATAATAGGCCGTCCCCTCGACGATCGCCCGCACATAAGGCCGCGTGCCGTCGTTGATCGCGGCTTCGGGGCTGAGGTTCAGTTTCAACCGATAGCCGCTGGTCGGGTTCAGCAGATCGTCCGAGGTATCGAACCCAGCAAAGAGCGGAACTGCGCCGACGAAATAGGTATCGCGCACCCGGTCGTTCAGATCGAAATCGAACCGGTCCTCATTGGTCGCGATCAACTCCAACCCATAGGAATAGGTAAAGCGCTTTTGCCAGATCGGGGTCGAATCATAGGATACGCGCCCCGACAACACGCCGGTAAAGGCTTCGAATGCCTCGTAATCCTGCCGATTGGCGGACGCGGTCAATTGCAGCGTGCGGTCGCGCTGTTTCCAGTTCGATTTGCGGAATGTCCCCGCAATCCCCTGTTCCTGGGTGCCCGCGATGGCAGAGGCGATCAGCGCACCTTCGGGTGGGAACAGGTTGCGATGCGTCCAGCTTCCCTCGATCCGGAAACCCTGTCCGGTAGAGAAACCGGCTTCGGCAGCGAGCGTGCGCGGCGGCCCGGCATCCTGCCGCACCAGCATCGTCACATACTCGGTGCCGTCGGGACCCGCTTCTCCGGTGCGTACGGGTTCGACCGATACGGTCGAGAACAGGCTGGTCGCGACCAACGCCTTTTGCAGATCTTCGACCATGCGGCTGTCATAGAGCTCGCCGCGTTCGAACCGGCTGAGCACCTCGATATGGTCGATGTCGAACACGGCATCGCCTTCGCTGCGGAAGCCGCCGAACGATGCGCGCGGACCGGTTTCGACCGGCAGGGTATAGGCGCCAGTAAAATTCGTTTCGTCGAGCAGGATGTCGCGCTGACCCACCTCGGCAAACGGATAGCCGTTTTCGGGCAGTTTCAGGCTGACATTGGCCTCCGCGCCCTGGATGCGTTCCGCCTCGATCGGATCGCCGACCTTGAGCGGAAGGTTGGATGTGATGAGATCGGGCGGCGTTACCGGATTTGCACGAATATCGATGGAGCCGAGGTCGTAGCGCCGCCCCGGCGTCGCAGTGATGACCGCGCGCAGTTGCTGATCGGCGGTCGCAGGCTCGATCACCGACAGTGCGGTCGCATCATAATAGCCAAGCGACTGGAGCAGGCGCACCGCCAGCCCCTCATCCTCACGGGCGCGCGCCGCGACCATCGTTGCATTTGCCGCGCGGCCGTCGCCCTCCTCCAGCGCGGACAAATCGCGGAAGCGGCTTTCGAGTTCAAGTTCGTCGAGGCCGTTGACGACCACGTCATAGCGAAGTTCGACCGCTTCCTCTTCTTCGACGCCAGCCACTTCGACCGGCGTCGCGTCGAAACTATCGATCGGCGGCAGCGGTGCTGCGAGTTCCTGGGTATCCCCGGCGGGAATGGCGGGCACCAGGATCTCGGTCTCGGCCACCGGCGCATCGGGATTTGGCGGTGCGATGGGCTGGACGGTCTGGACCGGGGCGGCGTCGATCGCCTCCAGCGGTGCATCGATATCGCCGGAGATTTCGGGAACCGATTCCTCGAACTCCGCATCGGGAATGATCGGCGCGTCGCCATCGGGATCGGCAACCGGATCGACTTCGGCGATGGGGGGCGGCGTGACGGTCGGAGTCGGACTTGGGGCTGGCGTCGTTTGATTCGCCTGCTGAGCGCTCGCATCGCCCGTCGCGATCAGCGCTGGAATGACCGCGACGCCGAGCAATGCGCTCAACACGACACGATCACGACCCGATGAAATCACGCAGTTCCCCCTTCGCATCCGCATGGCCAGGCCTTTGCCGTCCATAGCGAACCCGGTTCGAACGAGCAGGTCCGATAAACGATCCGGCAACCTTTGCCCATCCTTCTCTTTTTGCACGCGAAAGTTTTTTGCTGCATTGCATCCAAATCGCCACAGACCGCGTTGGCCATGTCAAACGGGGAGAATGAACGCGATGGCCGACGATGCCGCAGCGCAAACAGACGCGACCGGAAAAAGCGACGAGGGGAAGCCTATTCCCGGAGTCGAGTCCGTGCGTCCGTGGCAGCATCCTTGGCCGGCCTGGCGCGCCATCCTGCTGCGCATCTATGCGATGACCGGCTATCACAATTTGACGCTGATGGCGGCAGGCGTCGCCTTTTACGCGTTTCTCTCGTTCGTTCCACTGCTCGGCGCGATCGTCATGTCCTACGGGCTGATTGCCGATCCGGCGACGGTGGGGCGGCACATGGACACCATCTTCGAAATCGTGCCGGTCGATGCCGCGCGCCTGATTGAGGATCAATTGATTTCGGTGGTGACGACCGCAGCCGAACAGGCCGGGCTCGGGCTGGCGGTCGCGTTGGCCATTTCGATCTATGGCGCGATGCGCGCCGCAAGCGCAATGATCCAGGCGCTCAACGTGATCTACGAGGAAGAGGAAAGCCGTAACTTTCTGGTCACGACGCTGCTCGCCGCAGGGCTGACGGTGGGCGCGGTCCTCGCGGCGATCGTCGGATTGCTCGCGGCGGGTGCGCTCGGCTATCTCGGGCAATATGCCGGCGTGCTGGGTTCGACCGGAGTGGTATTGATTCAGATCGCGACATGGCTGGTGGCAGGCGCGATCGCGAGCGCGGGCTTCGCTTTCGTCTATCGCTATGGCCCTGACCGGGCACGCGCGCGCTGGTCGTGGCTGTCGATCGGATCGGTGGCAGCGACGGTGCTATGGCTGGTCGCGACCGTCGGCTTCGGTGTTTACGCCGCCAACTTCGCCAATTACAACGCGACCTACGGCGCGCTCGGGGCGGTCGTCGTGCTGTTGATGTGGCTGTTCGTCTCCAGCCTGGCGATCCTCTTGGGGGCCGAAATCAACGCCGAATCCGAACGCCAGACGGGAATCGACACTACGACGGGGCATGAACGTCCGCTTGGCAAACGCGGCGCGACGATGGCCGATACGCTGCCCAGCAAGCGCCAGGTGAAGCCGCGCCGCGACCGTTACTGATCGGTCTTGCAGGCCCCCGGATAGGCCGCGGTGATCGCGTTCAGCGTCGCGCTGACGGCCGAATAACGCCGTGACTCTTCGTTATCGCGCCACAATTCGACCGCCAGGGTGCGCAGCCGCACGATATCGACATCGCGCGGCATGCAGAAATTGTCCCGGTCGATCCAGCCGAGGTCGCGGGCCATCGCCGCCATGTCGTGCGCCCCCATCAGGAACCAGTCGCACGCCTTCACATCGCTCGCCACGTCGGAGATGCAGGATTGGTAAAGCTGCTCGCCGGTTTTGAACACGCCGGGGGCACGCGTGTCCTGCGCGGTGGCGGGCATAGCGCAGAGCGCCAGTGAAACGGCTGCGAGAAACAGGATTTTCATGGCGGCAGGAGATAGCGGATCATGCGACGGTCGCAAACTCTCGCTTCTCTCTTCCCCGTTGGTCCGAATTATTCCGCCCCTTGTTGGCGCCCCAACGCCTCTGCCGCCGCTTCCAGCCGTTCGAGCATCTCCGACAATCGCTCCACCTCATCGGCAGCAAAGCCCGCGAACAACCGCCGCTCGGTCTCGATCGCCAGCGGAGCGATCTCCTCGTACAGCGCCCGCCCCTCACCGCTCAGCGCCAGCAGGTGCGACCGCTGGTCGGCGTCGTTGGGCAGGCGCTCGATCAATCCGCGGTCGGCGAGCGCGATCGCAGCCCGGCTGACCGTTACCTTGTCCATCCGCGTGCGATGCGTCAGCGCCTGCTGGGTCATTCCCCCGCTTTCGGCGAGCACCGCGATCATCCGCCATTCCGGAATCCGCAGCCCGAACCGCGCACGGTAACTTCGCGCGATAAGGTCCGACACGCGGTTGGACGCGACCGACAGGCGATAGGGGAGGAATTCGTTCAGGCGCAACGTCGTCATCCCTGCATCTTGTCGTATCGACAAACCATCGTCCAGCAGCCGGAACATCATGGCGGTAGAAACGTATGATAGGCGTTGCAAACCCAAGAAAACCGGGGAATCTTGATCCATGTTTGCCTGGAGGCACGACGCGCAGGAACGGCTGGAACAGATGTTGTTCGCCCATGTGAAGGCGGACAGCTTTCCATGCGTGGGCGCAAAAGCCGCCCTTGCGAAGGGCACGCTTGCGGTGCTCGCCTGCAACCGGATCGACAGCGCGTGGGACGATCTGCGCATCCATGACGGTCTGCTGAAATGGGCCGAGGAGTATCGCCGCGATCCCGGCCTTTTTCGCAGTTTCGCAGTCGTGTTCGACGGCCCCGGCGATCTGAGCGAAGGCGAGTTCGAACAGGCGATGTGGAAGCGCGCGCAATCGCTGTCCGACAAGGATGTGTGGCGCGGCCAGTCCTATGACGAAAGCGTCAGCCATGATCCCGCCAACCCCCATTTTTCGTTGAGCTTCGGCGGATCGGCTTTCTTTCTGGTCGGGCTGCACCCCAATGCCAGCCGCCCGGCGCGGCGGTTCGATCGCCCGACGATCATCTTCAACCTCCACGACCAGTTTGAAACGCTGCGTGCGGAGGGAAAATATGAAGGGATGCGCGAGAAGATCCTGGTTCGCGACGAAGACCTGGCCGGATCGCGCAACCCCATGCTGGCGCGGCACGGCGACAGCAGCGAAGCGCGACAATATAGCGGACGCGTCGTCGGTCCCGAATGGCAGGCCCCGTTCGAATACAGTGGAGAGAAACCATAGAAACCCGTCACATCTCCGAACGATCGGGCACCGCGTTCGAACTGAAGGCGGGCGAATTGCTGCACGTCATCGACCCGCGCGGCGAACAGGTGGCGGACCTGTTGGCGTTCAATGCCGCTGACATTGACGAGGTCATGTCGTCGGGTCGCACCTTCGATTATGCCGAGACGATCTATCTGACGGCGGGTCACAAACTCTATTCGAACCGGTCGAACGTGCTGCTGGAGATCGTTGCGGACACGGTAGGGCGTCACGATTTCCTGCTGACCCCATGCAGCGTCGATACGTTCGACCATTTCTACCCCAAACTCGATCGCCATCGCGGTTGTTTCGGCAACCTTGTCGAAGCGCTCGCGCCTTATGGCGTCACCCCCGATCGCATCCCGACCGCGTTCAATTGCTTCATGAACGTCCCCGTCGATGGCGAGACCGGAAAGATTCGCGTGTTGCCCCCGATCAGCAAGGCGGGCGACAGCATCGTTTTTCGTGCCGCCATCGATCTGGTAATCGGCCTGACCGCCTGCTCCGCACCCGATTCGAACGGCGGCAGCTTCAAGCCCATTCATTACCGGATCGAGCCGTGTTCAGACTGACAACGTCCCGACTGACCCTGTTCGCCCTCCCCCTTGTCATGGTTGCGGCACCCGCTGCGGCGCAAGGGTGCGGGCCGGGGTTGCAACCGGGGTCGAATATGATCCCCGTCGCTACGGACAAGGGCACGCGACAGGCTCTGGTTTATCTGCCGACACAATATGACGGCCAGATGCGGTTGCCGCTGGTGCTCAACTTGCACGGCAGTGGATCGCGCGGCGCCGAACAACTCAAAAGCTCGGGGATGGCCGCGACCGCAGACAAGCACGGCTTTATCGTCGCCGCGCCCGATGCGGGCATTCCCGTAAACGACGGCAAAGGTTTTGTCTGGAACATCCCCGGCGTGCCGACCGTCACGGGTGACGTGCCGGGACCGGGCGATGCCGACGACGTCGCCTTTACCGCCGCGCTGATCAATACGCTCGCAGAGCGCGCGTGCGTGGACAAGTCCCGCGTCTATTCCACAGGACTGTCGGGGGGCGGACGGATGAGCTCGTGGCTTGGCTGTGCACTCTCCGCCCGGATTGCGGCAATCGCGCCGGTCGTGGGGCTGCGCGCCGGCCGTGCCCGCGTGGACGATTTGACACGAGTGGACGAGGGCAACTGCGCGCCCGCCAATGCGATGCCGGTCATGGCGTTTTCGGGCGGCGCGGATCGCACCAACCCCAATGCAGGCGGCGAGGGTGCGCGCTGGGGCTACAGCCTCGACACCGCAGTCGCGCGCTGGGCGACGATCAACCGCTGCGGCCCTGCCCTTCCCCGCTATCATCGCGCCGCCGACATCACCGTCGACGCACACGCAGGTTGCGACGCGCAGTCAGAGGTCGTGTCGGTGATCGACACCGATAGCGGCCACAACTGGACCGTCGCCGACAACGACGCGATGTGGGCGTTCTTCTCGCGCCATCGGAGGCCGACCGCAAACCGCTGATTTGAAACGCGTTCTAGACATCGATGCCAAAGAACATTATTAGAACATCGATGTCCAGACTCGATACCCGCGCAAAGCTTTCGATCCTTGCCGACGCCGCCAAATATGATGCGTCCTGTGCGTCGTCGGGGACGTCCAAACGCGATTCGAGCGGCAAGAAGGGCGGGCTCGGTTCGACCGAAGGCAGCGGCATCTGTCACAGCTATGCGCCCGACGGCCGCTGCATTTCGCTGCTCAAAATTCTGCTGACCAACGCCTGCGTGTTCGATTGCCATTATTGCATCAATCGCAAGAGTTCGAACGTCCAGCGTGCGCGATTCACGGTCGAGGAGGTGGTGGACCTCACCCTCTCCTTCTATCGCCGCAATTATATCGAGGGTCTGTTCCTGTCGTCGGGGATCATTCGCAGTCCCGATTACACGATGGAGCAATTGGTGGAGGTGGCGCGACAATTGCGCGAGGTACATCAGTTTCGCGGTTACATCCACCTGAAGACCATTCCCGATGCAGACCCCGATCTGGTCCATGCCGCCGGGCTCTATGCGGACCGGCTGTCGATCAACGTCGAATTGCCCACGGTCTCCGGGCTCTCGCGCCTTGCCCCCGAAAAATCCGCGCCCCGCATCGAAGGCGCGATGCGACATCTGAGGGGATCGATCGAGGACGGCCACGACGCACGCAAACGATATAAGTCGGCACCCAAATTCGCGCCCGCGGGACAATCGACGCAGATGATCGTCGGTGCCGACAGCGCCAACGATACCGAGATCGTGACGAAGGCCAGCGGCTTGTACGGACGGTTTGGCCTGCGCCGCGTCTATTATTCGGCGTTCAGCCCCATCCCGGACGCGAGCAGCGTGCTGCCGCTTCAGCGCCCGCCGTTGATGCGCGAACACCGGCTCTATCAATCCGACTGGCTGATGCGTTTCTACGGTTATTCCCCGCAAGAGGTCGGCGCGGCAGCGGACACATCGGGAATGCTGCGCCTCGATATCGATCCCAAGCTCGCCTGGGCATTGAAACACCGCGACCGTTTCCCGCTCGACGTCAACAGCGCGCCGAGAGAAGCGTTGTTGCGCGTGCCGGGGCTGGGGGTAAAGGCGGTCAACGGCATTCTGTCGGCGCGACGCTGGCGGCGGCTGCGGATAGAGGATGTCGCACGGCTGACGGTATCGATCGCCAAGCTTCGCCCGTTCCTGATCGCCGATGGCTGGAAGCCCAATGTGCTGAGTGACCGGGCCGACCTGGAACCGTTGGTGGCACCGAAACGCGAACAACTCGAACTCTTCGCCGCCTGATCGGTTGGGGCGGGATGCATATCGCCTATCTCGCGGACGAGGATGATTTCGACGGGTGGCGTGATGCCGCACGGCGGTTTGCGCTCGCCGATACCTCGCCCGCCGACATCGTCTGGCAAGTCGGCGACATTCCCGGCGACCTGTTCGCCGCCGATGCTGATGCGCCCATGGATGCTACCGAGGGCGCATTTTCGGTATCGCGCGATTTCGTCACGCTGGCCAAATCGGCAATCTGCCATTCCGACCCCGAACGCTTCGCGCTGCTCTACACGCTGCTGCTGCAACTCCGCGCGCGGCCCGGCAGCATGGGCGACCGCGCCGACCCGTTGCTGCGCCGGATCGAGGATATGGCAAAGGCCGTGCGTCGCGACATCCACAAGATGCGCGCCTTCGTCCGCTTTCGTGAGATCGCCGCCAGCGCGGATGCCGAACCCCGCTTCGTCGCTTGGTTCGAACCCGATCATCATATCGTGCGAACCAATGCCGGTTTCTTCGTCCGTCGCTTCGCATCGATGCACTGGTCGATCCTGACGCCCGAGCTTTCGATCCACTGGGACGGCGAACGGTTGACGGAAGGGCCGGGCGCGACCCAAGCGGATGCCCCGCAGGGCGATCCGCTGGAGGAGATGTGGCGCACCTATTACGCCTCGATCTTCAATCCCGCTCGGGTGAAGATCGGCGCGATGACCAAGGAGATGCCGCGCAAATACTGGAAGAACATGCCCGAGACCGCGCTGATCCCGGCACTGATCGCTGGGGCTCAGGCGCGGGAAGTGAAGATGGTCGAAGCGTCGCGGAGTCGCCCCGGCGGAAATAGCGGGGTTGCGTTGGAAAAACTGCGTGATGAAGCAGCGCATTGCACGCGTTGTCCCCTCCACAAATGCGCAACGCAGACGGTATTCGGCGAAGGCCCGGTCGATGCAGCGCTGATGCTGGTCGGCGAACAACCCGGCGATCAGGAGGACCTGGCCGGACGCCCGTTCGTCGGCCCGGCGGGACAGAAGCTGGACGAAGCGCTGACGGCGGCGGGGGTCGATCGTTCGTCCCTCTACCTCAGCAACGCGGTCAAACATTTCAAATTCGAGCCGCGCGGCAAGCGACGCATCCATTCGAAACCCGATGCGGGAGAGATCGAGGCATGCCGCTGGTGGATCGATCAAGAGCGCCTGCTGGTTCGCCCGCAAGTCACGCTGGCACTGGGCGCGACCGCCGCGCGGTCCTTGTTCGGCAAGGCGGTGACGATCAAGGCGACCCGCGGCCGCGCGCACGAACTCGCCGATGGCAGCGAGGCCTGGGTGACGATCCATCCCAGCTATCTGTTGCGGCTGCCCGACGCGGTACAGGCGGACGAGGAATATCACCGCTTCGTCGAGGAAATCGGCATGGCGGCAAAGCGGGTGGCCGTCGATTAACGCACGGGGTTGGCAGCGCGGCGGGCGGGCCATAGACCTGCACCCGTGACCCGTCGTTCCATCCTCCCTTTCGCCGCACTGATCGCCGCATCGCTGCTGGCCGGGTGCGAGCGACGGCCGGACGACGTGCCTGTGGTCGCCAGCGTGATTGGCGATCAGGCGCAGCTTGCCAATCCCAATGCGCGCTGGCTCGAGCCCACCGAACGCGCGCTGTTGGGTGCCACTGCACAGGGGCTGGTACGGTTCGACGCGGCGGGCGGGATCGAGCCGGGGATCGCCGAGCGCTGGATCGTGATCGACGACGGTCGCAGCTACATCTTTCGGATCGGTGCCGCGCGCTGGCCGGACGGGACGCAAGTCACTGCCCAGGATGTCGTTACCGCATTGAAGCGCGTGGCCGCCGCCGACAGCCGCAATCCGCTCGCCCCCTATCTGACCGCCATCAACCAGATCGTGGTGATGACGCCGCAGGTCATCGAAATCCGACTGTCGGCACCGCGTCCCGATTTACTGTCGATCCTTGCTCAACCCGAACTCGCCATCTTTCAGGCGCGCGGGCTTGCGGGGTCGGGACCGTTTCGCATCATCGAAGATGACGGATCGAGCGTGCTTCTGCGCCCCGATCGCGATCCTCAGGCCATTGCCGACGAAAGCATCGATCCGCCGACGCCAGCCGAGCATGTCCGCCTGCGTGGCGAACGCGCCGCATTGGCCGTTGCACGGTTCGTCGAACGGCAAAGCGATCTGGTGCTGGGTGGCGGATTCGACGACTGGTTGATTGTCCGCGCCGCAGAGCTGCCCCCGGCATCGATCCGCATCGATCCCGCCGCCGGGCTGTTCGGTCTGGCGATCGTCAATCGCGACGGCTTTCTGGCCGAGCCGGTCAATCGCGCGGCGATTGCCGGAATTTTCGACCGCGCGCGGTTCACCACCGCGCTCCGCCCCGACTGGGCAGCTGCGGAAACCTTGCTTCCCGATCAACTCGATTCCGCTTCGTCCCCCGCCATCCCCGAATGGGCGACGCTCGACCTCTCCACCCGGCGGCTGGCGGCGCGGGCGCGGGTTTCGATCTGGCGCGCACAAAGCGAGGAAACGGCGGCGCTGCGCGTCGCCTTGCCGTCCGGATCGGGGAGCGATGCGCTATGGGCGTTCCTTTCGAACGGCTTTGCCAGCGTCGGATTGCCAGTGACGCGCGTGGCGATGGATGCCGACGCCGACCTTCGACTGGTCGATCGCGTCGCGCCATATGACAGTGCGCGCTGGTATCTGGCGATGGCGTGCAATCCCTGTTCGGACGACGCGCAAGCCGCGGTCGATGCCGCCCGCGCCGCGCCCACACTGGCGGAGCGCCGCGCCGCGATCGCCATCGCCGATATCGCGGTGGCCGCCGATACGCCCTTCGTGCTGATCGCACGTCCGCTGCGTTGGTCACTGGTCGCGCAGCGGCTCCAGCGTTTCCAGCCCAACGTGCGCGCGTCGCATCCATTGAACCACTTGCGCGGCGACCCCAATTAGATTTTCATGGTCAAACCTACCCCGATGAAGCCCGCCGGCCTCGGCGCTTATGCAAAGACGCTCCCGATCGGCAGCGATCCGGCCTCGATCCGCAAGCGCCTGGTTGCGCTCGAACGATTGCTGGAACGCAGCTTCGTCATTCCCGGCACGAACCAGCCCTTCGGCCTCGACCTGATCCTTAACGCGGTGCCGGTGCTTGGCTCGTTCATCGGCGCAGGGTTTTCGAGCTACATGATCTGGGAAGCGCGCAATCTGGGCATGAGCAAGCTGGCGATGTCGCGGATGGCGGGCAATGTCGCGATCGACTGGGCGTTGGGCGCGATCCCGCTGATCGGTGCGATCCCGGACTTTTTCTTCCGGTCGAACACCCGCAACCTGCGCATCATCAAAAAGCATCTCGACAAGCATCACCCGGCGACGGTGACGCTCAACGGCTGATCAGCGCGACCCGCGCCAGATTTTGAGGGGCGCGCTGTTGGTGGCCCCCTGACGGGGCGGACAGATGCGATAGCGATATCGGGTGTCCATGCACACCCGCACTTCGTCCAGCCAGCCGTCTTTCGTCGTCGCGACCTTGACCATCTGCGGTGTCATGCCTCGATTGGCGCGCGCAAAGGCGGCTGCGAACTGAACCACGGTCAGCCCGCGCCGCCGCGACAGCGCATCCATGTCGGGATAGCGCACCGCCGCGTAGAGCCGCGATGCATCGGCAAAGTAACGCGCGGGCGAAACCCCCATGCACGTCCCATGCTTGGCATATTCGTGCTGCAATAATTGGACTGAGGGCGTCATGCACAGATTGGCACGGATCAAGCGTTCGGAAAGCAGCGCGGCGGGGCGACAATATTGCGGCCAGTCGCGCCCCTTTCCGTCGGGCCACAACCCATGAAGCGTAAATCCGAAGCGATTGCCGCTGCTGCACGCGAGGCGATCGTCACGCCCGGCATTGCGGCATAGCTGGGGCTGCCAACTGATCGCCAACGTATAGCTGCCGATGGGGATGTCGCGCTTGGGCTGGCTCTGGGTCGGACCGTCTGGACGCGGGCGCGGGAGTTCGGCTGGCAAGGCGCAGCGATAGGCCTGCGCGATGGCGGGCGCGGGCAGCGCGACCAGCCCGATCGCCAATCCCAGCCGGATCACGCGCCGGGTGCCTCGTCTTCCTCGTCCTCATAGGCAAACCAGGGCTTCGCATCGGCGCGGAACAGCATCACGATGGCGGCCAGTTCGACGATGCGCGCGGCGATGGTCAGCACCGACGGCAGCGACCCGTTCATCGCCAACTGAACCGTCGCGCCGATGCCCCACAGATTGAGCAGGAAGAACAGGACCGCTGCCCATTTCGCAACGCTGCTTCCCCGCTTGGCCACGAAGAACCAGACGATCAGCTGGGCCAGCACGACGACGCCGATGGCGATGCCCGCGACCGCAGCCGCGCCGCCCTCCGCCCCCGGAATCGTCGCGCCGCGCACCAAGGCGTCCCAACCGAGCGCGGTCGCGATCAACGTCAGCGCGATAGACGCGAGATAAAGCCGTTCGAACAGCTGGATCGACTTCGGACGCATGGTTTCCCCTCAGAATTTCGAAGGGGCAGATGTGCCGTTAGATGCTGCGGAAGTCGAGCCCGATATCGGCCGCGGGTGCCGACTGGGTCAGCCGCCCGACACTGATGAAATCGACGCCGGTCTCCGCAATCGCGCGGATCGTGTCGAGCCGTACGCCGCCCGATGCTTCGGTATGGACGCGGTTTTTGACCACGCCGACCGCCTCGCGCAATGTCTCCACGCCCATATTATCGAGCAGCAAGTGCGTTGCGCCCGCCGCCAGTGCCGGTTCGATCTGGTCGATGCGATCGACCTCGACGATGATCCGCATGATCCCCGCTGCCACCGCCCGCCGCACCGCTTCGCCGACGGAGCCCGCGACCGCGACATGATTGTCCTTGATCATCGCCGCGTCCCACAAGCCCATGCGATGATTGGTCGCGCCACCCATCCGGGTCGCGTATTTCTCCAACACCCGCAGTCCAGGAATCGTCTTGCGCGTATCGAGCAACGTCGCGCCGGTGCCTTCGATCGCATCGACATAGCTTCGCGTCAGTGTCGCCACGCCCGACAGATGCTGCACGGTGTTGAGCGCCGACCGCTCCGCCGTCAGCATCGCGCGGGCATTGCCGGTCAGCCGCATCAGGTCGCTCCCCGGCGCGGCCCGGTCGCCGTCCGACACCAGTCGCTCGATCACCACATCTGGGTCGAGTCGCCGGAAAAACGCCTCGGCAATCTCAAGTCCCGCCACCGTGATCGCGTCGCGGCTGTCCATCACGCCCGCAAAGCGCGCATCGGCGGGAATCACAGCGTCGGAAGTGATGTCCCCGCCCTCGCCCATGTCCTCGGCCAACGTCGCGGTAACGAACGCGTCGAGATCGAACCCGTCTGGCAATGCCATCCGCTCAGTCGCCAGTGACGGGTGCGGGGCCAAGGTCGCCCATGCCGACGGTTCCGCTCGCCATCGCCAGCATCCGGTCGAGCGATTTCTTGGCGCGGACGCGCAAGCCCTCTTCGATCTCGATCCGCGGCTCCAGGTCGCGCAACGCGATGTAGAGCTTCTCGACGGTATTGAGCGCCATATAGGGGCAGATGTTGCAGTTGCAGTTGCCGTCCGCACCCGGCGCGCCGATGAACAGCTTCTCGGGCACCGCCTTTTCCATCTGGTGGATGATGTGCGGTTCGGTCGCGACGATCACAGTCTCGGCAGGCGTGGTCTTGGCATATTCCAGGATGCCGCTGGTCGAACCGACATAATCGGCATGGTCCAGCACATGCGGCGGGCATTCGGGATGCGCGAGCACGGGCGCGTCCGGATGCTGCGCCTTCAGCTTCAGCAACTCGGTCTCGCTGAACGCCTCATGCACGATGCACACGCCGGGCCACAGCAACATGTCGCGCCCGGTCTTGCGCGAGAGATACCCACCGAGATGCTTATCCGGGCCGAAGATGATCTTTTGGCTGGCCGGGATCTGAGACAGGATTTTCTCCGCTGACGAGCTGGTAACGATGATGTCGCTCAGCCCTTTCACCTCGGCGGAACAGTTGATGTAGGTCAGCGCGATATGATCGGGATGATCGGCGCGGAACTTGGCGAACTGATCGGGCGGGCAGCTGTCTTCCAGGCTGCATCCGGCATCCATGTCGGGCAGGATCACGGTTTTGCCGGGCGACAGGATTTTCGCAGTTTCCGCCATGAAGCGAACGCCGCAAAACGCGATGACATCGGCATCGGTCTCCGCCGCCTTGCGCGACAGGTCCAGGCTGTCGCCGACGAAATCGGCAAGGTCCTGGATTTCCGGGCGCTGGTAATAGTGCGCCAGGATGACCGCGTTGCGCTCCTTGCGCAGCCGATCGATCTCGGCGAGCAGATCGACGCCAGTAAGCGATCCACCGATACCGTTACGTGCGTCCATCACCTTAGCCCTTTAGAAAATATCCCGCGGCGGGTGCCGCAAAGCGCGCGGTTAAACAAGCCCGCGCCGGGTCATTGCCGATTGGCCAGAACCTCATCGACCGATTTGGTGACGTCCCATTGCTCGCGCAAGCGGTCCGGGCGGTCATAAGGAAAACTGACGACCACCTGCGCATCACCGTAACCCAACGATTCGAGCGGGGCACCCAGCAATTCTGCGAGCGCGCGACGCCCATTCTCGCGCGCCTGCGCCATGCGCTCGGGCGACTGCGCCTCCGCCCGCGCCCGCGCGTTGGCGCGCTGCGACACCTGTCGCGCCAGCGCTTCGCCTGCCTCCCGCGTCACGTACAAGCCCTGCGTGCGGACCAGACTGCGCTGATCCTCCATCACATTGGGCGTACCGACGGAGACATCGGGTGCATCGACGATCAGCGTGCGCGCTTCCGGCACCCAGCGGATATCGTCGGGGCCGATCTGCGACGCATCGATGAAATAATCGACGACGAACGGCATCTTCACCACCTGATCGGTCTTGAGCATCCCGAAGCCGCGAACATCCTCCGCGGTCGATTGCACCGTGCCGTTCAACTGCGCGACGCGGAGCGAACTTGTCGCCGACAGCCGCGCGGCGATGATCTGGGTAACGGTGTCGCCGGTTTCGGTCTCGGTGACGGTATAGCGTTCACGATAATGCTCCCACGCGAAATAGCCCGCGACCAACACTGCGATCGCGAGCAATCCGACAAGCGCGGGGACCAGCCAGCGGGGTTGGGACGTCAAACCTTGAACCATCTGTCCCCATCAACCCGCACCAGCGCACGGCGTTCCAGATCGATGAGATGCGCCAGCACCGATCGCCCCGCCGCACCATGCAATCGCGGGTCGAGCCCGACATACATCTCACGCACCATATCGGGGATCGCATGGACCCCGCGGTCGAGCAACCGGACGATCTGGCCCTCGCGTTGCTTGCGGTGCCCCAGCATCCCGCGCACCAGCCGCTGCGGTCGTTCGACCGCGGGGCCGTGTGCGGGATAGTAAATGCGGTCCTCGCGTGCCTGCAATCTTTCCAGGCTCGCCATGTAATCACTCATGTCGCCATCCGGGGGGGAAACCACGCTGGTCGCCCACCCCATCACATGGTCGCCGGTGAACAGCGCCCCGCTTTCAATCAGCACGAAGCACAGATGGTTCGACGTATGGCCCGGCGTCGCCACCGCCTCGATTGTCCAGCCCTCGCCCGCGATCCGCTCGCCATCGGCCAACACCCGGTCGGGCGCATAGTCGCGGTCGAACGCCGCGTCGGCGCGCGGACCGCCATCCTCCAGCACCAGCGCGGCACAACCGATGATCGGCGCGCCCGTCGCCTTCGCCAGCGGTCCGGCTAGCGGACTATGGTCGCGGTGGGTATGCGTGCACAGGATGGCGCGGACCGGACGGCCTGCGATGGCGGCCAGCAGGGCGTCCAGATGTTCGGGCAAGTCCGGCCCCGGATCGATCACCGCGACATCGCTCGTGCCGACCAGAAAACTCTGCGTGCCGGTATAGGTATAGGGCGACGGATTGCCCGCCAGCACCCGCGCGACGAGCGGTTCCAGTTGCTCGAGCGTGCCTGGGGATGCTTCGGTCATTGGATTCAGATGGCGGGTGGAAGCGCGCGAGGCAAGGGTTTGCAGACAGGACGCACCCGCCTCTCCGTTGGTGTCGAGTAGGGTTCGAGCTTGTCGAGAACCCGTATCGAGACAGGGTGTTTGATGGCCACCCTCCCTCGATACGCCTTCTCGACTTCGCTCGAAGGCTACTCGGGACGAACGGTGCGGAGTGTGGGGGAGCAAGACCATGTCAGAAAAAACGGGACCGGCTCCACGAAGGAAGAGCCGGCCCCGTCGAAGGACCTCACGCGCGAAATAGGGCAAACACGCGGACGAAGCCCCTCTCCCTCCCCGAGGGATTAGTCGTCTCGTTGGCTTTCCAGTTCGGCCATCGCCTGATCGACCCCGGCCAATGCTTGGGCGCGTTGTTCGGCCGAAAGGTCGGCCTGCGCCTCGATCGCGCGACGGGCGTTGCGCAGGCTCATCCGCGCCATGTCACGACCCATGCGCGCCGACGACAGCGCCAGCACCCGGTCGTGCGCACCGCGTTCAGACGCATCGGCGGCCAGCTTCTCGATCCGGTCGGTGCAAATGATGGTGACTCGTTTTCCGTCCGCCATCGGCGTTAGGCCGGGCCGGATCGCGCCTTCGCCCGGCCCGCATTTGCCTTCGACGATTTTAATCCGCTTCTCCAGATCAGCAGCCAGCTTTTCGCCATCGATCCGCGAACGCTCGGCGCGAGCGAGTATCCGGTCGAGTTCGGCGGGGTCCATGTCCTCGCGGCTGCGGATGACGATCTCACGGCCGTCACGCTCCCCGCGATAGATGCCAATCCCCTCCTTCTTCATGAAAAGGCGCGGTTCGGTCGGCGCTTCGGGCGCGTCCGCCGTACGGGGTTTGCGCGGTAGCGGTGCTTCGACCGGCTCGGGTGCGGCGGGCACCTCCTGCGCGACCAGCGGCGCCAGCGACGGCAGCGTCACATCCGCAAGCTTCATACCGATCTTGTCCTCGACGGTGGTGCGGACCGTCTCCGCCGCATGGGTTCCCGATGCCGTCAGGCCCAGCGCGACAAAGCCGATCGCGGCGGTCGCCGCGGTTCCGCCGAGCACGCGCCCCCGCGAGCGTTTCTGATTGTCGAGCATCATCTTCAGCCTCCCCTTCAAATCGTTGATCGTATGCAGATGGCACGCCGCCGACACCGCGCCACCATGCGCGGACTTGACGATGGCGAGGCCGTAGGCGTGGCGTAGCGAGGGTTCGCGGCCCGACAGGACCAGCGCGTCGCACGCCATTTCCTGATCGGCGCGAAACGCGCGGAATGCTTTCCAGGCGACCGGATTGAACCAGTGCAGCCCCAGCATCACCAGCGCGACCCAGTTGGCGATCAGATCGCCGCGGGCGTGGTGGCCCAGCTCGTGCGCCAGCGCCAGATCGCGTTCGACGTCGTCGTAACGCTCTGCGAAATCGCGCGGAAACGCGACGGTCTTGCGAAAGATACCGAACGCCAGCGGCCCGTGCGCGACATCGCTTTCGATTACCTCGACCCGGCCATCGGCCATCCAGTCGGTGGCGCGTGCCTGTCGGCGAACATTGGCGCAAAACCGCCGATGGGAAATCAGGTGATAGGCGATGAACCCGCCCGCCCCGATCGCCCAGCCCGTCAGCAGGATCAGCGCCCAGGGCACGCCCTCTCCGGTGATATAGACGGCCGGCGTCTCGGCCAGCGGTTCGACGACATAATAGAGCATCTGCTGGCTGGCGTCCGACAGCGGTGCAATGCCGTGATCGGGCACCGTCGCGGGCAGCGGCGGCATTACCATGCGCAGTACCGGCAGCAGCCACAGCGCATAGGCGACATTAGGCCCGAACGCGCGGCGAACGGGGTTGCGGATCGCGAGCACCAGCAGCATCAACAGCGTCGTCGCGACCAGCGTCTCGATGGCCCAGGCGATCATTGCTTCAACGCCTGCAAAAGCGCCTCGATCTCTTCGATTTCCTGCGCACTCAACGCATCGCGCTCGGCGAGATGCGCGACCAGCGGCGACAATTTGCCCCCGAACAACCGGTCCATCAATCGCCGCGACTCGCCCTCGACATAATCCTCGCGCTGGACGAGCGGACGGTACAGATAGCGCCGCCCATCCTCCTCATGCGCGATAATGTTCTTGGCGAGCAGACGACCCAGCAGCGTCTTGACCGTGTTGGCGCTCCACGCCCGGTCGGGCGCTGCGCGTTCCGATACGTCCTGCGCCGACAGGGGCGACTCGTCCCAGAGCACCTCCATCACCGCATGTTCGGCATCGCTGATCCGTTCGCTCATGATCACCCTCTTTCGACTACGCCTGTAATCAACTCGATTACGCCTGTAGTCAAGGGTCTGAACGCTGGCTGAACGATCATCGGCCGTAACGATTTTACAAAGTGTCGGCGGCGCTTACACCTTGAGGGCAGTCGCCGAAGGGATTAACCAAGAAACTCAGGCATTTTAGGCCTTTGTCGCGATTGGCACGCTGTCTGCTTATCTCTGGACAGCTCGAACATCTCGAAGCTTCCAGGCGGGCTGACGCTCTTCTCCGACTCTCGCGTCGGCCCGCCTACCCGGCCATCGCTGTCGTTTCGCGGTCGCGCACCGCCTCCATGCCGGACGCGCTTCGCCGCGCGGCTTGGGCAAGCGCTTTGGGATAGATCTCCTCAAGCAGCGTTTTGAACGTGCGATCCCAGCCATAGCGCTCGGCGACCACAATGCGGGCGCGTTCACCGACTGCCCCCGCCCCCTGCTCCCAAATCGTTTGGACGTGTCGTGCCATCCCCTGTGTGTCATCGATGGGGGCAAGCAGCCCCAGCCCCTCGGGGACCCGGTCGGGCATGGCCCCGCCAGCAACACCGACCACGGGCAGTCCGCTCGCCTGGGCCTCCAGCACGGAAATCCCGAATGTCTCGTCCGCCATCGCCGAGACGTAGATATCCGACGACGCCAGCGACCGCGCCAGGCAGGCACGATTGCGTTCGAACCCCGGAAAGGCGATCGGCAAGCCACGCGCCCGTTCCATCAGCGGCGCGCGCAGCTTGCCGTCGCCGATCATCACCATCGCCGCACCCAGTTCGGGCGGCAGCGCGCGGAACATCCCGATCAGGCGATCGGCACGCTTCTCGTTATCGATCCGCCCCGCATAAACGAGCAGCGGCCCATCGCCCGGCAATCCGAGTTCGGCGCGGTAGCCGGGATCACGCTTGTCGGGCGAAAACATTACCGTATCGACGCCAAGCGGCAACAGGTCGGTAGGCGTGACCCCGCGCTCGCCCAGCCGGTCGCGCGCATCCTGGCCCAAGGCATAGACCCCGTCGAACTCGCGATAGGTGATCTCCGCATAGCCATAGATCAGCCAGCGCAACCCCCGCGCCACCGTCTCGCCGAACTTTTCGCGTCCGACGCGGTAGACATGTGCATTGGGAAAATCGGTGCGGTAGCCCGCGACCAGCGCGGTTTTCGGATGTGCCTTGCGATGGCGAATCGCGGTCCAGGGCAGCACCCAGGGACAAAGCGATTCGATGATGTCGGGGCGATATTCGGCCAGCTGCTTACGCACGACGCCGGTGCGCAGAATGAAGCGGTAATTCGGACTGCCGCGCACCGGGTCCGCCCCGACCTCGGCAAAGATGTGGCGGCCCTCTACCGTAACCTTGTCCACCGGACCCGGCACGATCTGAAGCAGATGGTGCGGTGTGTGGTTCAGCACATAATCGCGTTTTTCACGTAGATAGGTGCTGATTCCGCCCCCGCCATGCGGGCTATAGCTTTGCGTCAGGTCGCAGATCAGCAACGGATGCCCGCCCGGCGTGGAGGGATGATCGGCGTGTCGCAGCATGTTGCGCTCCCTCCCTCGCGAGGCGAGGGGTTTCGGTTCACACGTGCGACGACACCGGCATCACTCGGGCTTTTCGCCACCCAGCAGTTCGGCCAGTTCGCCGCTTTCGTACATTTCCATCATGATGTCGGAACCGCCGATGAATTCGCCGTTCACATAGAGTTGTGGAATCGTCGGCCAGTCCGAATAGGCCTTGATCCCCTGGCGGACGCCTTGGTCCTGCAACACGTCGACGCTTTCGAATTCGGCACCGAGATGGTTGAGGATGGCGATCGCGCGGCTGGAAAAGCCGCATTGCGGAAATAGCGGGCTGCCCTTCATAAACAGCACGATATCGTTCGATTTGACGAGCCCGTCGATGCGGGCCTGGGGATCGTCGGTCATAGTCGTCACTCCTTGGCGGCCGGAACCGCAGTCGTCAGTTGCAGCGCGTGAAGCTCGCCGCCCATCCGCCCGCCCAGCGCGGCATAAACCGCGCGGGTCTGGGCGACGCGGCTCATTCCGCGAAAGCTTTCGGATGTGACGCGCGCGGCATAATGGTCGCCGTCACCCGCCAGGTCGGTGATCTCCACTTCGGCATCGGGGATGCCGGTCTTGATCAACGTTTCGATATCTTGCGCTGCCATCGGCATCGGGTCAGATCGCCTCGATGATCTGGCGGCGCGCTTCGACGGTCATATCCTCGATCGCCTTTTCGACTTCGGCTTCGTCGGTTTCGATGCCTGCCGCCGTCAGGTCGCCGACGATCTTGCGCATCACGTCGGCGTCACCCGCTTCCTCGAAATCGGCCTGGACCACCGCCTTGGCATAGGCGTCGGTTTCTTCCGGCGTCAGGTTCATCTTGGCGGCGGCCCATTGGCCGACCAGCCGGTTGCGGCGCGCGGTAACGCGAAAGGCAACTTCCTCATCGCGGGCAAACTTCGCCTCGAACGCCTTTTCGCGATCATCGAATGTCGTCATCTCGGTCACCGTCTCCTGAAAGCTGTGAACAGCCGAGATAGGGGCGGCGGGGCGCACTGGCAACGGGGAGCGCGTGGCCACCAGCACATCCACTATCGTCACCCCGGCCGAAGTGCCGGGGTCCACCGGGCAGCAAGCGGAGCGAATGAGTTCGTCTCGTTGCGCAAGCGGCTAGGTGGACCCCGGCACTTCGGCCGGGGTGACGGAGTGCGCTACTCCGCCACCGTCACCACCAGCTTCCCGATTGCGCCACGGTCACCCATCTTGGCGATCGCCTGCCCGCCATCGGCGAAGGCATAGGTTTCGGTGACGCGCGGGTTGATCTTTCCTTCTTCCCACAGGCGAAACAGCGTCGCGGTATGCGCGGCATTCGCCTTGGGATCGCGCGCAGCGAATGCGCCCCAGAACACGCCGCAGACGTCGCAGCTTTTGAGCAAGGTCAGGTTGAGCGGCAGGCGCGGAATGCCCGCGGGAAAACCGACCACCAGATAGCGCCCCTCCCACGCTATCGAGCGCAGCGCGGGTTCGGCATAGTCGCCACCGACCGGATCATAGATCACGTCGGCACCGTTCGGCCCAACCGCAGCCTTGAACTGTTCGGCCAGCGCCTTCGACGCATCCTTGTCGAACGGTGCGCGGCCATAGATGATCGTGTCGTCGGCACCCGCCTGACGTGCCGCCTCCGCCTTTTCCTCGCTCGACACCGCAGCGACGACACGCGCGCCATAGGCCTTGCCGAGTTCGATCGCGGCCAGCCCGACACCGCCAGCCGCACCCAGCACCAGCAGGGTTTGCCCGGCCTGCAACTTGCCCCGATCGAGCAGCGCGTGGATCGTCGTCGCATAGGTCAGCAGCAGCGCCGATCCTTCGGCAAAGCTGCGGCCTTCGGGCAGGCGCTGGAGCTTGACCGCGTCGACCGCGACCTTCTCCGCCAGGCCGTTCCAGCCGGTCATCGCGATCACCCGGTCGCCGGCCGCCCAGCCTTCGACCCCCTCGCCGACGCTGTCGATCAGGCCCGACACCTCGCCGCCGGGCGCGAAGGGGCGTTCGGGTTTGAACTGGTATTTGTCCTGGATGATGAGGACGTCGGGATAGTTGATCGCACAGGCCTTCACCGCGACCACCACCTGGCCCTTGCGCGCCACCGGATCGGGCGCATCGGCCAATTCTAGAGTTTCAGGTCCGCCCGGCGCTTTCGACAGCAATGCGCGCATTTCCGCTCTCCCTCGATATCCATGGACGCGCACGCGACGTGCCGTCCTCGAATTTCGAAATCGCGGTATCCTTGGCCAAGGTCAACCCTATCTCGTCCAACCCCTGCATCAGACAGTCGCGGCGAAAGGGATCGAGCTCGAAGGAAAACCGGTCCTGCAAAGGCGTGGTGACCGTCATCGTATCGAGATCGACGGTGATCGGATGATCGCGCGCGACTTCGACCAGTCGGTCCACCGCTTCCTGCGGCAGCACCACGGGGACGATGCCGTTCTTGAACGCATTCCCCGAAAAGATGTCGGAGAAGCTCGGCGCGATGACCGCTGCCACGCCCATATCGGCCAGTGCCCAGGCGGCGTGCTCGCGGCTCGACCCGCAGCCGAAATTCTCGCCCGCGATCAGGATGGGCGCGCGCCGGTAGGTCGGGTCGTCGAACAGGTTGCCGGGTTCCGCGCGCACCGTTTCGAACGCGCCCTTCGCCAGCCCTTCGCGCGTCGTCGTCTTCAACCAGTGCGCGGGGATGATGATGTCGGTATCGACATTCTTCGCGCCCCACGGATAGGCGCGGCCCGATACGGTGACGACGGGTTGCATCTTGTCACTCCCCCCGGCGCGAACCGCGCGGATTTAGTTTGCGGCGCGGACCGGCTTATCGGCCGCTTCGGCCTTCATCGAGCCGGTGGAATAAATGGCGGCAGCGCCGGTCAACAACGTGCCGGCAATCAGCAGATACATTACGCGCTTCATGATACTCGACCCCCCAACAGTTCGCGAACGTCGGTCAACCGCCCCGTGACGGCTGCTGCCGCGGCCATTGCCGGCGACATGAGGTGCGTTCGCGCACCCGGACCCTGCCTCCCTACGAAATTCCGATTCGAAGTGGAAGCACATCGTTGGCCGGGAGGCACTTTATCCGGGTTCATCGCCAGGCACATCGAACAGCCGGGTTCGCGCCATTCGAAACCGGCCTCGGTAAAGATGCGGTCGAGGCCCTCGGATTCGGCCTGGCGTTTGACGAGGCCCGATCCGGGGACGATCAGCGCCTGACGCACGCCGTCCGCGACATGGCGCCCCTTCACCACTTCCGCCGCGGCGCGCAGATCCTCGATCCGGCTGTTGGTACAACTGCCGATGAAGATATTGTCCACCGCGACATCCTGCATCCGGGTGCCGGGTTCGAGCCCCATATAATCGAGCGACTTGCGCGCCGCGACACGCTTCGATGCGTCCGCGAAGCTGTCGGGATCGGGAACGATACCTGTGATCGGAACCACGTCTTCGGGGCTGGTGCCCCAGGTCAGCGATGGCGCGATATCGGTCGCGTCGAGTTTGACGACGGCGTCATAGGTCGCTGCCGCATCGGTCGGCAGCGATCGCCAATATGCGAGCGCCCGGTCCCATGCGTCGCCGGACGGCGCCATCGGACGGCCCTTTAGATAGGCATAGGTCGTCTCGTCCGGCGCGATCAGCCCAGCACGCGCGCCGCCCTCGATCGACATGTTGCTGATCGTCAGCCGCCCCTCGATCGACAGCGCGCGGATCACCTCGCCGGTAAACTCGATGACATGCCCGGTGCCGCCCGCCGCGCCGATCTTGCCGATGATCGCCAGCACCACGTCCTTGGCCGACACGCCGAAGCCGAGCGTACCGTCGACGCGGATTTCCATCGTCTTCGACTGGCGCAGCAACAGCGTTTGCGTCGCCAACACATGCTCGACCTCGCTGGTGCCGATGCCGAAGGCGAGCGCGCCAAGTGCGCCGTGCGCGGAGGTATGGCTGTCGCCGCAAACGAGGGTGGTTCCGGGCAAGGTGAAGCCCTGTTCGGGGCCGACGACATGAACGATCCCCTGTTCGGCGGCAGTTGCGTCGATATAGTCGATGCCGAATTCGGCGGTGTTGCGTTCGAGTGCCGCGAGTTGGTCGGCGGATGCGGTGTCGGTGATCGGCAAACGCCGGCCCGCCGCATCGACCCGCGCGGTCGTCGGCAGATTATGGTCGGGGACCGCGAGCGTCAGGTCGGGACGACGCACCGATCGTCCCGCGCTGCGCAGCCCCGAAAACGCCTGGGGACTGGTCACCTCATGCACCAGATGCCGGTCGATATAGATCAGGCACGTGCCGTCACCCTGGCGTCCAACGACATGATCGGCCCAGATTTTTTCATAGAGCGTGAGCGGGCGAGTGGACATGCGGTGCGCCTTAACCGAAAACTGCGCGGATGCAATGGAGCGCTATGCGATTGTTTCTTTGCCTTGCTCAAAACGCCGTCACCCCGGCCGGAGTGCCGGGGTCCACTAAGCCGCTTGAGTGGGATCTAACTTTGAGCGCTGCGGTTGCCATTGAGTGGACCCCGGCACTCCGGCCGGGGTGACGATTTGGCTAAGCCTCATCCTTGCTCCCTCAGCGCCCCCGCCACCACCGGCGCGACCTTGCCCACCACCGCATCGACACCGGCTTCGTTCGGATGAATGCCATCAGGCAGCATCAGCGACGAATCGGTAATCACCCCGTCGAGGAAGAACGGATAGAGCGGCGCATCATATTCCGCCGACAATTCGGGGAAGATCGCGTTGAAATCGCGCGCGAAGTCCGCACCCATATTCGGCGATGCGATCATGCCGGTCAACACGGCGGGAATTTCGCGGCGACGCAGTTCGTCGAGGATCGCGACCATGTTCTTGCGGGTTTCCGCCGGGCTCAGCCCGCGCAGCATGTCGTTGCCGCCCAGCCCCAGCACCACCAGATCGGGCTTGCGGTCGTAGCCGTCGAGCGTGAAGTTCAGCCGCGCGAGGCCGGCTGCGGTCGTATCCCCCGACACGCCCGCATTGCGTACATCGGCGTTGACACCGCTTGCCGCCAACGCGCGTTGCAGTTCGGGTGCAAAACCCTGATCCTGGGGCAACTGATATCCGGCATATAAACTGTCGCCGAAAGCCACGACCAGCTTGGCATTTTGCGCATCTGCCCCCACATTGTGCGCTGCGGCAGGCGTGGGGACAGCTTCGTTCGCGTTCAGAGTATCCGGCGCGTCCGAACAGGCCGCAAGCTGGAGCGCGAGCGCGATGCCCGCAAGACGAAGATAATCCAACGGAGCGATCCTTCCCGATGCACGATATGACTAGTGGCGCGACTATCGCGATCAAGGCGCGCAATGTCACCCTTTCGCTGGGCGCGAAAGCCGCGCGGGTGGAAATCCTGCGCGGAGTCGATCTGGATGTGGGGCAAGGCGAGAGCCTGGCGATCCTGGGCGCTTCGGGATCGGGCAAGTCTTCGCTGATGGCGGTGCTGTCGGGGCTGGAACGCGCGTCGGGCGGCGAGATACTGGTCGCGGGCGTCGATCAGGGGAAGCTGGACGAAGACGGCCTGGCCCGCGCGCGGCGTGGCCGGGTCGGCATCGTGCTTCAGTCGTTCCACTTGCTGCCCACCATGACCGCGCTTGAAAATGTCGCGGTGCCGATGGAACTGGATGGCGTCCCCGATGCGTTCGATCGCGCGCGCGCCGAGCTGGAGGCCGTCGGCCTTGGTCACCGGATCGACCATTATCCCAGCCAATTGTCGGGCGGCGAGCAGCAGCGCGTCGCCATTGCCCGTGCGGTCGCGCCGCGCCCGGCGATTCTCTTTGCAGACGAGCCGACGGGCAATCTCGATGCCTCCACGGGGTCCGCGATCATCGAATTGCTATTCGACCGGCGGGCAGCGAGCGACGCGACGCTGGTGATGATTACGCATGATCCGGGACTGGCCGAACGCTGCGACCGGATCGTGGAGATGCGTGACGGAAATATTGTGTCGGAGCGGCGTCCGTGAGTTCGGATTCGGGCACGCCAAACTCATCCCTCGCCTCACAAACCCCGTTCGTTTCGAGCGAAGTCGAGAAACGTGACCCGAGCGCCCGCGAGCGTTTCTCGACTTCGCTCGAAACGAACGGAAGTTTGGGCTGGAGCGCCGTGTGGAAAATCGCGCGCCGCGACCTGTCGGGCCGTTTCCGCGGCCTCCGCCTCCTCTTCCTCTGCCTGTTCCTCGGCGTCGCCACGCTCGCCGCAATCGGCAGCCTAACCTCGGCAATCACCGGCGAACTTGCCGATCGCGGGCAAATGATCCTGGGCGGCGATATCGAGGTCGAGACCTCGCAACGCGAAATCCCCGTGTCCGATCTCGCCCAACTTCGTGAATACGGCACATTGTCTGAAACCCTGCGGATGCGAGCAATGGCCAACCGCGTCGTGCCCGCAAGCGATGGCGGACCGGACGCAGTGCTGACCGAGCTCAAGGGCGTGGACGGTGCCTATCCGCTATACGGTGCGCTGACCGTCACTGGCGGGCGCGTCGAGGGTGGTCTTCCCGCCGACGCCCTGGTCATCGGCCAGTCTCTGGCGGATCGGTTGCAGGTCGGGATCGGCGACCGGTTGCGCTATGGTAATGCGACCTTCCGCATCGCCGATCTCATCGTCGACGAGCCCGACCGGGTGGGCGAAGGCTTCACGCTCGGCCCCGTTGCGATCACCTCGGTAGAGGGCCTGCGGCGCACTGACCTCATTCAGCCGGGCAGCCTGTATCAGGCGAAATACCGCATCCGCCTGCCCGCCACCACCGACGCGTCGGAAGTGCGCGAAGCGATGGAGGAACGGTTCGCCGAGCAGACCTATGAATATAAGGACCGCGACCGCGCCGCGCCGGGGGCCAACCGCTTCTTCGAACGCATGGGCCAGTTCCTGACACTAATCGGGCTGACCGCGCTCATCATCGCCGGGATCGGCGTGTCGAACGGGGTGTCGTCCTATCTGACCGCCAAGCGCAACAGCATCGCGACGTTGAAGGTGCTGGGGGCGAGCAGCCGCGACATCCAGCGCATCTATATGGCGCAGATCGGCGCGGTGGCGGCGCTTGCCATCATCGTTGGGCTGACAGTGGGGGCGCTGATCCCGCCGCTGCTCGTCGCCGCCGCGCGCGACGTGCTGCCGATCCAGCCGGGATTCAGCCTGCACCCGCTGCCGCTGCTCACCAGCGCGATCTATGGCTTGCTGATCGCGTTGATCTTCACCCTGCCCCCGCTGGCGCGTGCGCGAACTGAACCGGCTGCTGCGCTGTTTCGCGGAGCGGTCGAGACGCGCGGGCGCTATGATCGCCGGACGATCGGATTGGTTGCCTTGGCGGGCGCGGGCGTGGTCGCACTGGCGCTGGTCACCGCGCGCGAGCCGTTATTCTCCGCCGCCGTGCTGGGGGCGACTGCCGCCGTGCTCGGCCTGTTATTCGCGATCGGCTGGGGCGTGCGGGTGTTGTCGCGCCGGGTGCCGCGACCCAAGAGTCCGTTGTGGCGGCTCGCCATCACCAATCTCCACCGGCCCGGCGCGCAGACTGCGCCGTTGGTGGTCGCACTCGGCTTGGCGCTGACGCTGTTCGTCACGTTGGCGGCGATCCAGACCAGCCTGAATGCCGAAATCGCGCGGACGGTTCCGGCCAAGGCACCCAACCAGTTCGTGCTCGACATTCCCGTCGCCGAACAGGACCGGTTTCGCGAGATCGTAACCGCCGAGGCACCCGAGGCGGAGTTGAACGTCGTCCCCTCGCTGCGCGGTACGATCACTGCCTATGGTGACACGCGGGTCGCCGATCTGGAGGAACTGCCAGAGGGCGCTTGGTTCCTTCGCGGCGAGCGCGGCGTGACCTATTCCGACGTCCTGCCCGAGGGCAGCGACCTGACCGCGGGTGAATGGTGGGCCGCGGATTATGACGGCCCACCGCTCGTCTCGCTCGATCAGGAAGCGGCGGAAACGCTGGGCGTCGGCATCGGCGACACCATGACCGTCAGCATCTTGGGACGCGAGATCCCTGCTCGGATCGCGTCGCTGCGTCAGGTCAATTGGGACACGATGGGCTTCAACTATATCATGGTGTTCTCGCCCAACACGCTGGTCGCAGCACCGCACAGTCTGACCGCGACGATCAGCATGGACCCAGCGAACGACTCAGCGGTTTCGCGCGCAGTGCTGGGCGCGTTCCCCAATGCGACTCTGATCGCGGTGGGCGAGGTGATCGAACAGGTGAGCGGGTTGCTGGGCCAGATGTCGGGGGCGATCGTCGCGGCGGCATCGATCGCGATTCTTGCGGGCATCGCGGTGCTGATCGGCGCGATTGCAGCGTCGCGGGCGGCGCGGAGTTACGACAGCGTGATCCTGAAGACGCTGGGCGCGACGCGGTGGCAGGTGCTGGGGGCGCAGGCGGTCGAATATGCGCTGCTTGCGAGCGTGCTGGCGCTGGTCAGCCTGGCGCTGGGCATGACCGCAGCGTGGTTCGTGATCGTCCAGGTGTTCGATTTCGGCTGGTCGCCCGATTGGGGCGTGGTGCTGGCGACGCTGCTGGGGGGCGCGGCGTTGACGCTGGGGATTAGTTTGGCGGGGTCGATCCCGCTGATGTCGGTGCGCCCTGCTCAGGCCTTGCGGGCGCTGTGAGGAAGTAAGAGGGTTCACGCAAAGGCACGAAGGCGCGAAAAGGAGGGAATTTGTCTCGCGCAGAGGCCCAGAGAGCGCAGAGGAGGAAATTGCCGCGTAGCGGCTTTCATTCCCTATCCGCGACGTCGAAGGGTGAGATTAGTTGAAGCCGCTACGCGGCCCTATCACGATGCTCTGCGCCTTTGCGCCTTTGCGTGAACCAGTCCTTCCTAACCCAGCGCCTTTTTCAGCAGCTCGTTCACAACCGAGGGATTGGCCTTGCCCGCCATCGCCTTCATCGTCTGGCCGACGAAGAAGCCGAAGAGCTTATCCTTGCCGCCGCGATATTCGGCGACCTTGTCTTCGTTGGCGGCCATCACCTTGGCGATTTCGGCTTCGATCGCGCCGGTGTCGCTGGTCTGTTTCAGCCCGCGTTCCTCGACGATGGTGCCCGCGTCCTGACCGGTCTCGAGCATGATTTCGAACACCTGCTTGCCCAGCGTGTTCGAGATCGTCCCGTCGGCGACCAGCGCGAGCAGTTCCGCGCCCTGCTTCGGCGAAACGGGCGAGTCCTCGACACCCTTGCCCAGCCGGTTGAGCGCGCCGAACAGGTCGGACAGCAGCCAATTGGCCGCGGCCTTCGCCGTCACCTTGTCGCCGCCTGCCGCCGCCAGTTCCTCGAACCAGCGTGCGGTTTCGTGCTCGGCAGTCAGGACGGCGGCGTTGTAGGCCGACAGCCCCAGTTCGCCCTCATACCGCGCGCGCTTCGCGTCCGGCAGTTCGGGCAGGCTAGCGCGGCATTCCTCCAGAAACGCATCGTCGAGTTCGAGCGGCAACAGATCAGGATCGGGAAAATAGCGATAGTCGTGCGCGTCTTCCTTCGACCGCATCGACCGCGTCTCATTGCGATCGGGATCGTAGAGCCGCGTTTCCTGGACGATCTTGCCGCCCGCCTCCAGCACATCGACCTGACGCTGGGCTTCCTGTTCGATCACTGCCATCACGAAACGGACCGAGTTCACGTTCTTGGTTTCGGTCCGCGTGCCGAATTCGTCGCCGGGCTTGCGCACGCTGACATTCACGTCGGCGCGCATCGAGCCTTCTTCCATATTGCCGTCGCACGATCCGACATAGCGCAGGATCGAGCGCAGCTTGCGGACATAGGCGCCCGCTTCCTGTGGCGAGCGCATGTCGGGGCGGCTGACGATTTCCATCAGCGCGACGCCCGAACGGTTGAGATCGACATAGGAGCGCGTCGGATGCTGATCGTGCATCAGCTTGCCCGCATCCTGTTCGATATGGATGCGCTCGACGCCGATTTCCTTGGTCGCGGAGTTAGGATCCTTTTCGTCGAGCGTGACGGTGATCACGCCTTCGCCGACGATCGGGTGATAGAGCTGGCTGATCTGATAGCCCTGCGGCAAATCGGCGTAGAAATAATTCTTCCGATCGAACCGCGACCATTTGTTGATCTGCGCGTCGATCGCCATGCCGGTGCGTACGGCCTGCCGCACGCATTCGCGGTTCGGCACGGGCAGCATCCCCGGCATCGCCGCGTCGACGAGGCTGACCTGGCTGTTCGGCTCCGCGCCGAATTCGGTCGAGGCGCCGGAGAACAGCTTGGCCTTTGAGGTAATCTGCGCATGGACTTCGAGGCCGATCACGACCTCCCATTCGCCGGTCGCGCCCTGGATGCGGTATGTGGAATCGGTCATCGTCATCTCGCTCACCACCACGCCTCGGGCCTCGCCACGAACCCGGCGCGCTGTTCGAGCGCGAGGCTCGCGTTCAACACGCCCTGTTCGTCCAGCGCCTTGCCGATCACCTGCAAGCCAAGCGGCAGGCCCTGTTTGTCGAGCCCGCCGGGCACGCTCATCGCGGGGAGGCCCGCCAGAGACGAAGGCACGGTGAAGACGTCGTTCAAATACATTGCCAGCGGATCGGCCGATTTCTCGCCAAGCGCGAACGCCGCCGACGGTGCGGTCGGGGTCAGCAGGTAATCACATTGCTCCCAAGCCTTGTCGAAATCCTGCGCGATCAGGGTGCGGACCTTCGATGCCTGGGTGAAATAGGCGTCGTAAAAGCCCGCCGACAGCACATAGGTGCCGATCAGGATGCGGCGCTTTACCTCCGGCCCGAATCCCGCGGCGCGGGTGGCGGCGTACATGTCCTGAAGGTTCGCGCCTTCGGGCAATTCGCGCTGGCCGAACCGCACGCCGTCATAGCGCGCCAGGTTCGACGAAGCCTCGGCGGGCGCGATGATATAATAGGCGGGCAGCGCATATTTGGTGTGGGGCAGCGAAACCTCGACGATTTCGGCACCTGCGTCG
Source organism: Sphingomonas sp. AX6 (assembly GCF_902506605.1). Taxonomy (GTDB): domain Bacteria; phylum Pseudomonadota; class Alphaproteobacteria; order Sphingomonadales; family Sphingomonadaceae; genus Sphingomonas. Next base: position 1,286,978 of record NZ_LR733979.1, on the reverse strand, counting down.
CGCATCCATTCGATGCCCTGCTGCCACAGGGCGTCAATCTCGGCGGGCATGTTGTCGACGCGGTACTCCTTGGGGATACCGATCTTCTTGCCCGCCAGACTGGGGTTGAGCGCGGCTTCCCAGTTGGGAACGTCGAGTTGAAGCGAAGTGCCGTCCTTGGGATCGAATCCGGCCATCGCCTCGAGCATGATCGCACAGTCGCGCACGTCGCGTGCCATCGGCCCGGCCTGATCGAGCGACGATGCGAACGCTACCGTCCCCCAGCGCGAGCAGCGGCCATAGGTCGGCTTGATGCCGGAGATGCCGACAAATGCCGCGGGCTGACGGATCGAACCGCCGGTGTCGGTGCCGGTGGCCCCTGGGCAAAGCCGCGCGGCGACCGCCGCCGACGACCCGCCCGACGACCCGCCGGGCGCGAGCGGTGCGTTGCCGCCATCGCTGCGCCGCCAGGGCGAAATCACGTTGCCGAACGCGCTCGTCTCGTTCGACGAACCCATCGCGAACTGGTCCATGTTGAGCTTGCCCAACATCCCCGCGCCCGCATCCCACAGATTCTGCGAGACGGTGGACTCATAAGTGGGCGTGAAGCCTTCGAGGATGTGGCTCGCCGCGGTGGTCTGCACGCCCTTGGTACAGAACAGATCCTTCATGCCGATGGGGACGCCCGCCAGCGGCTTCAGCGTCTCGCCCGCCGCGCGTGCTGCGTCCGCCGCCTTTGCCGCAGCCAGTGCGTGGTCCGGCGTTTCCACCAGAAACGCGTTGAGTTCCTTGGCGGCCGCTACCTTGACGATGAACGCGTCGGCGACTTCGCGTGCGGAGAAACTGCCTTCGCGCACGCCATCGCGAATGGCGGCGATGCCGAGATCGGTCAGGTCGGTCATTATTCGATCACCTTGGGCACGGCGAAAAAGCCGTGTTCGGCCTGGGGGGCATTGGCGAGCACATCGTCACGCACGCCGCCATCGGTCACGACATCGTCGCGCAGCCGCAGCGTGTTGGGAATGACGGCGGTCATCGGTTGCACAGACGAGGTATCGACCTCCCCTAATTGCTCGATCCAGCCGAGGATGTTGCTGAGTTCGGGGGCCAGGCGCTGGGCATCGTCATCGCTGATCGCGATGCGGGCCAGGCTCGCCACTTTCTTGACGGTTTGGATATCGACGGACATGCGCCTGCGGCTAGCAGAGCGTGGCCTTTCCCTGCAATCCTATTCGCGCAAGGGTTCGCAAAGCGGTCTTGCACGGCTAAGACCCGACACTTCCCCTCCCCGTTTCAGTTCACCGGAGCGCCTGTTGGCCCGCAAGTTTCTCTACATCATCGCCATATTGATCGTGCTGGCCATCGCTGCCCTGTTCGCGCTGCGCATGTTCAGCACCGAGTTGAGCCGGGTCGCGTTCGTGCCGACGACCGAATTCACGCCCGAACCGGCAATGGCGCAGAATGCCTATGCCGACCCCAAGATGTGGCTGGCGCGCCCCGATCTGGGCAACAATCCGGCGCTTTGGGCACCGCCTGGCGTCGCACCGGTGGCGGACGGAGAAGTTGCGACCTTTTTCATCCATCCGACCTCCTATCTGGGCAAGGAGCGCTGGAACGCGGCGCTCGACGACGCCGAGACCAATGGTCGCGCGTCGCTGTTCCTGCGCGGGCAGGCGTCCGCCTTCAACGGCGTCGGTGCGGTCTGGGCACCGCGCTATCGCCAGGCGACCTTCGGCGCATTCCTGACCAGCGAGGAAAGCGCCAATCAGGCGCTCGCCCTAGCTTATCGCGACGTGTCCGCCGCATTCGACCAGTTTCTGGAGGAAGTCGGCGACCGGCCGATCGTGCTCGCCGGACATAGCCAGGGCGGGCTGCACCTGACGCGGTTGCTGGCCGAGCGGGTTGCCAACACCCCGCTCGCCGAACGCGTGGTCGCCGCCTATGTTGTCGGTTGGCCGGTGTCGGAGACCGCCGACCTGCCCGCGCTGGGACTGGCCGAGTGCCGGACCGAGGATCAGGCGAACTGCATCGCGTCGTGGCAAAGCTTCGGCGAGCCCGCCGACCCGTCGCTGATCTACGAGAATTTCGATGGCACCACGGGCTATGCGGGTACCCCGCGCGCCAATACGCAATTGATTTGCACGAACCCGCTGACCGGTCGCGCCGACGATGCCGCGCCTGCCGAGGCCAATCTGGGCGGTCAGAAGCCGTCCGACGACCTGACCAGCGCCGAGATCGTCCCCGGCCTTGCGCCCGCGCGCTGCGACAATCGCGGATTGCTGCTGATCGGTGAGGGGCCGGAAATGGGGCCATACGTGCTGCCGGGCAATAATTACCACGTCTATGACTATAGCCTGTTCTGGTCGAACATCCGTGCCGATGTCGCCCGCCGCGTGGCTGCCTTCGGCGCGCGATGATTACCGCCAGCGCCATCGACTATCGCGAGATATTGCCGGGTGGCGGGCGGTTGCTGGGGCTGGATGTCGGGACGAAAACGATCGGGACCGCACTGTGCGATGCAGGCTGGGCATTCGCTTCGCCTGCCGAACTGATCCGGCGCACCAAATTTACGAAGGACAAGGTGGCGATCCAGGCGCTGATCGCCGCCCAAAGCGTCAAGGGATTGGTCATCGGCCTGCCCCTCAACATGGACGGCAGCGATTCACCCCGCACGCAGTCAACCCGGGCGTTCGCGCGCAATGTCGATGATCTGGGCCTGCCAATCCTGTTGTGGGACGAACGCTGGTCGACGGTCGCGGTCGAACGTGTGATGATCGAACAGGATATGAGCCGGGCGAAACGCGCGGAGAAGATCGACAACATGGCCGCCGCCCACATCCTGCAAGCCGCGATCGATGCGCTGTGCGCGGGATGAGCGGACACCGCTTGCCACCCGCCCCCACCCGGTTTAGGCCGCGACTTTAATGCAAGCATCCGATCACAGCCCCGCAGCGCAGCTTCCCGGCCGCGCGGCGTTTCCGCACCGGCATCTGACCGGCATCTCGGGACTCGAACCGCATCAGATCATGTTCCTGCTCGACGAAGCGGAGCGCTGGATCGAACCGATGCGCGAACGGCGCCCCAGCGATCACCGGCTGGACGGGCTTACCCAGATCAACGCGTTCTTCGAGAACTCGACGCGCACGCTGCTGAGCTTCGAGATTGCGGGCAAGCGGCTAGGCGCCGACGTCGTCAACATGCACGCCGCGCAATCGAGCGTGAAGAAGGGTGAGACGCTGATCGACACGGCGATGACGCTGAACGCGATGCGCGCCGATGTGATCGTCATCCGCCACGGATCGTCGGGCGCGGTGCAATTGATCGCGGACAAGGTGGACTGCCCGGTGCTGAACGCGGGCGATGGCTGGCACGAGCATCCGACGCAAGCGTTGCTCGACGCGCTGACGATCCGTCGCCGTCGAGGGAGCATTGCGGGGCAGCGCGTGGTGATCTGCGGCGACCTGATGCACAGCCGGGTCGCGCGGTCGAACATCTTGGCGCTGACTGCGCTTGCCGCCGAGGTGCGCGTCGTCGCACCTGCGACGCTGATGCCCGAGGGCACCGACCGCATGGGGGTCGAGGCGTTTTCAGATTTCGATGCCGCGCTTGAGGGTGCCGATGTCGTGATGATGTTGCGACTTCAGAATGAACGCATGACGGGGGCGTTCATCCCCTCCACGCGCGAATATCACCTCCGTTACGGGCTGACCGCCGAGCGGTTGAAGCGTGCCAAGCCCGACGCGCTGGTCATGCATCCGGGGCCGATGAACCGCGGGATCGAAATCACCTCCGAGGTCGCCGACATGCCGGGTCGATCGGCGATCAACGAACAGGTCGCCAATGGCGTCGCAGTGCGGATGGCGTGCCTCGACGTGCTGACGCGCGCCGAGCGCGGCGTGGAGGGCTGGGCATGAAAGCGCTCCTCACCAACGCGCGGCTGGTGTGTCCGGCGAACGGCGTGTCGCAAGGGTCGCTGCTGATCGAGGATGGCAGGATCGCCGCGATCGGTGACGTCGAAGCCCCCGCCGATACGAAGACGATCGATGCGCGCGGCCATGTCGTCGCGCCTGCGATCCTCGACCTCGGCGTCTTCAAACCGGATGCGGCGGCATGCCGGGCGGGCGGTATCGTGCGATTGGGCCTGATGCCCGATCAGTCGCCGGTGCTGGACGATCCCGGCATCGTCCAGCGTGCCGCGGCGATGGGCAAGCCCGATCTGTGGATCCATCCGATCGCGGCGGCGACGCGCGGACTGGCGGGCATCGACTTAGCCGAAATGGCAATTTTGAAGGACGCAGGCGCGCGCGCCGTCTCTACAGGGCGGGGCCGAATCGCGAACTCGGCGGTGATGCGCAAGGTGCTGGCCTATGCCCGCGACCTGAACCTGACGGTCATCGCCCATGCCGAAGATTGCGGACTGACGGCGGGCGCGGTCGCGACCGCAGGAGAGGCCGCGACCCGGCTCGGCTTGCCGGCGGCTCCCCCGGTCGCCGAAGCACTGGCCGTGGCCCGCGACCTGATGCTGGCGGAAGACACGCAAGCCGCGATCCATTTCCGCATCGTCTCGACCGCGCAATCGATCGACCTGATCCGCAAGGCGAAGGCGCGCGGCGTGCGCGTCACCTGCGGAACAACGCCCGCGCACCTCTATCTCTCGGACATCGCGATGAGCGACTTCCGCACCTTCGCCCATCTGTCGCCGCCGCTTCGTTCGGAAAGCGATCGGCAAGCGACGCGTGCAGGCGTCGCCGACGGCACGATCGACGTCATCGCATCCTCGCACGATCCACGCGGGCCGGAAGAAAAGCGCCTGCCTTTCGCCGATTCGCTGCCCGGTGCGGCGGGGGCGGCGACAATGCTCGCGCTGTCGCTGGGGCTGGTGCGCGACGAACTGGTGTCGATCGAGCGGCTGATGGCGATGCTGTCGGCCAATCCGGCAAAGTTGCTGAGGCTGGACTATGGCACGCTCGCGGTGAGTGCGCCTGCCGACCTTATGATCGTCGATATGGGTGCGCCGTGGAAGATCGACGGCGACACGCTTCCCGGCTTGGCCGCGAACACGCCGTTTGACGGGTTGCCCGTACAGGGCAAGGTCACGCATTTGATGAAGGGCGGCGTGTTGCAGCGCTAATCGCTGGGCCGCTTTACTTCCTGGTGCCCGGCGCGTTGAGGATACGAATTTTTCGGGGTAGCTGCGACGATGCCCCGGACATAAGGCCAAGTCGGATATGAGCATGCCGATGAACGAGGCCATCCTGGCGCTGACCGAAAAGGAGAAGCAGACGCTTCGTCTGATCGTCCGCGGCCACGATGCAAAATCGACGGCGCGCAGCCTGGGTCTATCGGTTCACACGATCAACGAACGCCTGCGTGATGCGCGACGCAAGATGGCGGTGTCGAGCAGCCGCCAAGCCGCCCGCCTGCTGCTCGAGGTCGAGGGCGAAAATCCGGGCTCGCCGAACCCCGATTCATTCGGGGACACGGAAATCGGGGCAGACGTAACCTCGGCCAAGGGGAATGAGGGGAGCGCGCCGATCGGCGGCGCAGGATGGGCGTCTCGCCATCCCCATATGCTTATCGGAGTGCTTCTCATGACGCTGATTCTAGGACTGCTGGCGCTGGCCGCATTGCCTCAGACCGGCACTGCGCCCCCCGTGGTATCCCCCGTCTCCGACACCCAGCCGAACTCCGAAGTCGTGGATGCAGCGCGTCGGTTTCTGACCTTGGTGGACCAGGGGCAATGGGATGAAAGCTACCAGGCAACGGGTATCGCGTTCCGCGAGTTGAACACCGCGGAGGTCTGGGCCACGGTTTCCGAAAAGGTGCGCGTACCGCTCGGCGCGGTGATCTCGCGCACATTCGTCAGTCAGGAAAACCTGCCCGCCCCGCCGCGTGGATATGAGGTGGTCAAATTCCGAACCAGCTTCGCCAACAAGGCAGAAGCGGTCGAAACCATCACGCTGGACCGCGAAGGCGGCGGCTGGCGCGTGGTGGGCATAACCATCGGCTGAACGAAGCGCTCAGCCGAGGTCGCGGCTCGATCTACCGGGAGGCGACCTGAACGCCGCGTGCCCAGCTTGCCACCCGGTCGCCCGCATGCGTCCTTACGAAACAGCGCGTGCCGCTGGCCTGGACCTGACGGCACAGCGCGTTGGCATCGCTGCGGGCGAGGCCGCCGACGGCGAGCCGGTGATATTCGACGCCACCGACGTTGGCCTGCGCCGTTTGCGGGCGCAGCTTGCCGAGCGCCGATACGCGGCGGCTCATCCGGCCCCAGGCATCCTGCGCGACACCGGCGCTGTCATAGGCACCAAGCTGAACATAATAATCGCCGCCGTCGAAATCGCGTTCGACCGCGCGGGTCGGAACGACCGGTTTTGCCGCCACACGAACCGGCGACGCCGCGCGCTCGCGGTAATTGGCGGGCAGCGCCTGGACGATTTCTTGCCGCTCGGCGAACATGATCCGCGCCACCGCGAAGACCGGGTTGCCCGCTGCGGCCGGCACGGGTGCCTCTGCCTGGGCGACCGCGACCGCCACCGGTGCCGGAACGTCGGGCTCGGCCATGAAGGGAGCCGTTTCGGCCACCGCGACCGGCGCTTCAATCGTCATGTCCATGAAATTGGGTTGCTCGGGCGCGGGTGCGGCTTCGGCCATTTGCGGCGCACTGCCCTTCAACGCAAGTTGTACCGGCTGACCGACATCCTCGACCGCCTTGACGCCCAACAACGACGCGACCTGATCGGATGCCGCGCTGGGCCGCGAAAAGGCCGCCCATTGCATGATGCGCTGATCGACATCGGCGGGCGACAGATCGATCGCCGCGACCGCGCGCGCTTCCTGCCAGCGGTCGGACAGCGCCAGCGCAAGCGCCAGATTCTGGCGCACCGTCGGCGTCGCATTTTCTTCGCGTGCGACTGCGCCCAAAAGCTGGACGGCACCGTCGGGATCGCCCGCCAGCGCAAGTGCCAGCCCACGGTCGCCCGGCGCAATCACGGTTTCGAACTTGTCGAGCGTGCGCCGCGCGCCTGCCCAGTCGCCCAGCGCGGTCTTGGCCAGCGAAAGGTTCAGCGCCGCACCGCCATTGACCGGATCGATCGTCAATGCATCGTCGAACGCTTGGCCTGCCGACAAGAAGCGCCCCGCGGCCAGATAGGATTTGCCCAGCAGCACGCGATGTTCGGCCACACCCGGCATCGCCAGCACCGCATCTTCGGCATGACCGATCGCGCGTTCCGCCTGTCCCTTGGCCAGCGCCTTGCGCGCATCCGCCGCCGCCTTTTCCGCCCGCTTGGTCATCGCCGATTCTTCGGCCGAATTGGCAATTGCGGAAACGCTGGTGAAGCCACCGATGGCGACCCCGCACATGGCGAGCGTCGAAAGACCGGCGATCAGGATGGTGCGGCTAGCCATGTTCTTTTCCTCAATTCGTATTCAGCGAACCCGGCGGCCCGGTACGCGTTCGACCAGTCCGTCCAGTTCGGTGAGTTCGCCCAGATACGCATCGAGCGCGTCGGACACGATGTTCTGCGCCGAACGATTGGTTACCGCCGACGCCAGGCGCAGGCGCAGATGGCGTTCGGTGTCGAGGCGAAGCGTGAACGCGGCTTTCGCACCCTTCTTCGCCTTGGTTTCGCGCCCCAGACGCTTCAGCGTGCCATCGCTGACCGGGCGCACAGCGACCGGTGCCGCGACTTCCACGATCGGCTCGAAGGCGGGCTCGACGACTGATTCGGGCATGGTGGCTGCGGCGACGGGCGCTTCCTCGACCGGCTCGGCGGGAAAGCGCTCGCCCAGCATTTCGCGCTGGCGGACGACTTGCGGGACTTCTGCCTGAACGGGAGCGGCGACCGCTTCCATCGGCGGATGGCCGTCATAGCCCGCGTCATACCCCATGTCGTTCCAGCCAAGATCGTCGGTCGGAACCGGCGACATCCCCAGAAACCCCTGCGGCCGCATGGCCGGTTTCGCCTGCCCCTTGCGCGCCAACAGGCCGGAGGAGAGCGAAGCGAACGGTTTGGCGTTACCCATGATGCTCATGTCGCGGCCTCCCTCAGCTCACCACGCGGCGGCCGAAGCCACCGGCGGGACGGACGCTGGCGTAACCGGTCATCGCGGCGGGTGCCGCGAACACGGTACGGCGGAAATTCTTTTCCAGCCGGTCGGAGATATAACCCCATAGCGCGGTGACTTCCGCCGCCGATTTGCCATTGGGATCGACCTCCATCACCGTGCGCCCGTCGATCATCGACGCGGCGAAATCGGTGCGGTGGTGAAGCGTTACCGGAGCGACCGTGCCGTGCTGCGACAGCGCGACCGCGGCTTCGCTGGTGATTTTTGCCTTGGGCGTCGCGCCATTGACCACGAAGATCAGCGGCTTGCCTGCACGTTCGCACAGATCGACCGTGGCGCCGACAGCGCGCAGATCGTGTGGGCTGGGCCGCGTGGGCACAACGATCAGTTCCGACACCGCGATCACACTCTGGATCGCCATGGTGATGGCAGGTGGCGTGTCGAGCACCGCCAGGCGGAAGCCCTGTTGGCGCAACACCTCGAGGTCCGCGGCAAGCCGCGCGACCGTTGTCTGGGCGAAGGCCGGATAATCAGCCTCCCGCTCGTTCCACCAATCTGCCAGCGACCCTTGCGGATCGATGTCGATCAGGACGACGGGTCCAGCGCCTGCGCGCTGTGCCTGTACGGCCAGATGCCCTGAAAGCGTGGTCTTTCCCGAACCACCCTTCTGTGATGCCATCGCCAGAACGCGCATTGATCCCCCGAATTCATGGTTCTCTCGAAAGGACGAATGACACGCGGGTTCATAAGAAATGGTAAATCGCCCGATCCCTATCCATTTCGGACGCATTGCCCGCGGCGCTAATCATTTCTTTGCAATCGCATGGTTAATCGGTCCTTATGGCTTTACGCGTCCGATAGAGGGATGAACCACATGACCCATCAGCGCCCGGCGGCACTTGCTGCGCTTGCCCTGATCCTTGCCACCCCCGCTTTTGCGCAGGACGCCGTCGAGGTGAAGGCAGGCGTCGATGCCTGGTCTAAGGGTGAGTACGACCGCGCCGTCGGCCAGTGGAAAGGCCCGGCCGAACGCGGCGATGCCGATGCCCAGTTCAATCTGGCGCAAGCGTACAAGCTGGGGCGCGGCGTACCGATCGACCTGATGCGCGCCGCCGACCTCTACGCCCGCGCCGCCAAACAGGGCCATGTCCAGGCAGGCGACAATTACGGCCTCGCGCTGTTCGAGCTGGGCAAGAAGGTCGAGGCCGCCGAATGGCTCGACAAGTCCGCCATCCGCGGCGAACCGCGGGCGCAGTTCGTGTTGGGGACGATGTTCTTCAACGGCGATGCCGTCGCAAAGGACTGGGTCCGCGCCTATGCTTTGGTCAGCCGCGCGGCGTCGTCGGGCCTGCCCCAGGCGTCGAAGACGCTGACCCAGATGGATCAATATATTTCGGTCGCCGACAAGCAAAAGGGCGTGGCGCTGGCCCGCCAATATGAAAGCGGCAAGGCCCAGCCGTCGCTGATCGCGATCAACGAAACGCCTGCGCCTCGGACGACGCCGCAGCCCACCGCGCCGGTCGCCACCGCAGCCGCCAATCCCGTCCCAACGCCAGCCAAACCCGCGACGCAACCTGCCCCCCAACCCGCGATCCGCGACGGCGGCTGGCGCGTACAGCTGGGCGCGTTCGGCGATGCGGGCAACGCGCGCAGCTTGTGGGCAAGGGTCGGCAGCCGCTTCCCCGGTCGCCAGCCCTATTATGTGAAGGCGGGGGCGATCACCCGGCTTCAGGTCGGCCCGTTCGCGTCGCAGGGCGAAGCCAACAGGGCGTGCGGTGCAGTGAAGCCATGCATCGCGGTTCGTAAGTAACGACAACCCTCGCCTCAAACCCACCCGTCGCCCCGACCGCAGTGCCGGGATTCACCCGGCGGCGCACAAGACGGGTCACTTCACGCTCTGCGTGAGCGACTTGGTGGACCCCGGCACTGCGGCCGGGGTGACGATGGTGGTTAGGCTTCAATCCAGTCCCGACGCGCAATCCCCTGCGCGTGGAGCAAAGCTGTGAGCGGTGCGTGATCGAGCCGTGCGCCCGCCGCCGCCGCGACCACCGGTTTCGCACGATAGGCGACGCCCAGCCCTGCTTCACCGATCATTGCCAGATCATTGGCACCGTCGCCGATCGCCATCGTCGCGGACAGGGGTATGCCCAGCGCTTCGGCTTCGGCCAGCAGTGTCGACCGTTTGGTCGCGGCATCGACGATCGGTTTGCCGACCGCACCGGTCAGGCGCGCCTCCTCGATCGTCAACGTGTTGGCAATCACCCGGTCGAAGCCAATGCGAGCGCCCACGGGTTCGGCAAAGCGCGTAAATCCGCCAGAGACGAGCACGCTGCGCGCACCGCGCGAGCGCATGGTTCGAATGAGCGTACTCGCCCCAATACTGTCGCGCACGCGTTCGGCCAGGCAGCGATCGATCGCCGATTCCTCGAGCCCTTTCAGCAACGCGACCCGCGCATCGAGCGCGGCCGCGAAATCGAGTTCGCCGCGCATCGCCGCTTCGGTAACCTCGGCGATCTGGTCCTTGATCCCGGCATAGTCGGCGAGTTCGTCGATGCACTCGACGGTGATCATCGTCGAATCCATATCGGCGACGATCAGTTGCTTTTCGCGGCCCCGTGCTGGCTGGACGATGACATCCCATGTCATGTCACGGCCAAAACCGCCTTTGGCGATCGCCTCCGCTTGCTCTCGGATCGCCATCGCCAACGAAGCAGCATCGTTGGGAGCAAAGCTGGCAGCTGGGCTGAAGATGATGTCGCCAGCTTCACCCTCGTCAATCATTGCATATTCTAGGAGTTTTCCCGCCGTGCAATCGACGTCAAACTGATGAGCGACCTCAGATAGGAGGTTCTCGTCAAGCCCGCCGTCTGCAATCAACGTGGCGATGAACATGATCGGTTCTCCGGATTTGCCCAGGGTGGCGCTCATCGCAGGCCCGACCGCCAGCGGCAAGTCCGCGCTGGCGGTGACGCTGGCGGAACGCCACCGCGGCACGGTCATCAATGCCGACAGCGCACAGGTGTACCGCGACCTGCGCATCCTGTCGGCGCGGCCCTCTGCCGAGGAGGAAGCCCGCGCGCCGCAAGCGCTGTTCGGGCATATCGACGGCGCGGAGGACCATAATGCTGCGCGCTGGGCCGCCGAAGCGCAGGCCGCGATCGCCGACGCGCATGCCGCAGGACGCTTGCCCATTCTTGTGGGGGGCACCGGCCTCTATCTTCGCACCTTGCTCGACGGCATCGCACCGGTGCCCGACATCGACCCCGCGGTGCGAGCGGCGGTCCGCGCGCTTCCGGTCGGCGATGCACATGCCGCCCTCGCCCGCGAAGACGCGGACGCCGCTGCGCGCCTCAACCCCGCCGACACCACTCGCGTCGCGCGCGCCCTCGAAGTCGTGCGGTCGACCGGGCGCACGCTGACCGGCTGGCAGGCGACGCGGATCGGGGGGATCGCCAGCGACATCGCGCTGTTGCCGATGATCCTGCTGCCGCCGCGCGACTGGCTGTTCGATCGCTGCGACCGGCGGCTGGCGGCAATGTTCGATGAAGGCGCAATCGACGAGGTTCGGGCATTGCTGGCACGCGGCGACATTCCCGCCAATGCTCCGGTCATGCGTGCGATCGGCGTGCGCGAAATCGCGGCTATGATCGCAGGAAGACTCACCCGCGACGAAGCGATCGCGGCAGCGCGCACTGCCACCCGTCAATACGCCAAACGCCAATATACTTGGTTCCGCAACCAGCCTCCCGCCAATTGGCATCGAACCAATGAGACAGATTCAATTACTTTGCGTGAAACTTTTGAAACAAGATTCCACTTGTAAAGGTTGACGCGCAGTTTTTATGCCATTAGGCGCGCCGTTCCAGTTCTGATATTGCGTGTGCGAAAGGAGCATCGTCGTGGCCGAGAAAAGCGGAGCAGACATCCTGATCGAGGCGTTGTGCGACCTCGGTGTGGAGGTTGTGTTCGGCTATCCGGGCGGGGCCGTCCTCCCGATTTACGATGCGCTGTTCCAGCAAAAGCGGATCCGCCACATCCTGGTGCGCCACGAACAGGCAGCGACCCATGCGGCGGAGGGCTATGCCCGCTCGACCGGAAAGCCGGGCGTCGTGCTCGTCACGTCCGGGCCGGGTGCGACGAATGCCGTCACCGGCATTGCCGATGCGTTGATGGATTCGATCCCGATGGTCGTCATCACCGGTCAGGTGCCGACGACGCTGATCGGCACCGACGCGTTTCAGGAAGCCGATACCGTCGGCATCACCCGCCATGTCACCAAGCATAATTATCTGGTGAAAGACCCCGCCCGACTTGGCGCGACGGTCCATGAGGCGTTCCATATCGCCACGTCCGGCCGCCCCGGCCCCGTCGTGATCGACATCCCCAAGGACGTTCAGGTCGCCACCGCAAAATACACCAAACCCGGCCCGATCCAGCACAAGACCTATCGCCCGCAGGTGAAGGCCGATCCTTCGCTGATCGAGGCGGCGGTGGACATGATCGCGGCTGCCGAACGCCCGATCCTCTACACTGGCGGTGGCATCATCAACTCCGGCCCCGGCGCATCGCAATTGCTGCGCGAACTGGCGCGGATCACGGGTGCGCCCGTCACCTCGACCTTGATGGGTCTGGGTGCCCTGCCCGCTTCCTCTCCCCAATGGCTGGGGATGCTGGGGATGCACGGCACGTTCGAGGCCAATATGGCGATGAACAAGGCCGATCTGGTGGTCTGCCTCGGCGCCCGATTCGACGACCGTGTCACCGGACGGCTCGACGCGTTCAGCCCCGGAAGCCGCAAGATCCATGTCGATATCGACCGCAGTTCGGTGAACAAGGTCGTGCGCGTTGACCTGCCGATTATCGCCGATTGCGGTCATGCGATCGAGGATATGGTCCGCGTCTGGAAAAGCCGCCAATATCCAAAGCCCGATCTGGCCGAATGGTGGCGGCGGATCGATGGCTGGCGTGCATCCAAATGCCTGGACTTTCCCGAAGTCGGCGATGCGATCATGCCGCAACGCGCGATCCGCGCATTGTGGGAAGCGACGCGCGACAAGGCACCGATCATTTCGACCGAAGTCGGCCAGCACCAGATGTGGGCCGCCCAGCATTTCGATTTCGAAAGCCCCAACAAATGGCTGACCAGTGGCGGCCTGGGCACGATGGGCTACGGCCTGCCCGCCGCGATCGGCGCGCAGCTGGGCAACCCCAACAGCTTGTGCATCGACATCGCCGGCGAAGCGTCGATCCAGATGAACATCCAGGAACTGGCCACCGCCACCCAGTACCGGCTGCCGGTCAAAGTCTTCATCCTCAACAACGAATATATGGGGATGGTCCGCCAGTGGCAGGAACTGACCTATTCGTCGCGCTATGCCGAAAGCTATAGCGAAAGCCTGCCCGATTTCGTCAAGCTGGCAGAGGCCTATGACTGGAAGGGCATTCGCATCGACACGCTGGGCGAACTGGACGACGGCATTTCTGCGATGCTGGCGCATAACGGCCCGGTGATGGTCGATTGCCGCGTGGCGAAGCTCGCCAATTGCCTGCCGATGATCCCAAGCGGCGCGGCGCACACCGACATGATCCTTCAGGCGAACGAAGTCTCCGGCACGATGGACGACGAAGCGAAGGCGCTGGTTTAAGACATGCACATTACACAGGAAAAGGCCGAGCGTCACACGCTGGCCGTGATTGTCGACAACGAACCGGGCATATTGGCGCGCATCGCCGGGCTGTTCACCGCGCGCGGCTATAACATCGAAAGCCTGACGGTGAGCGAGATCACCGCGGACCAATCCGTCAGCCGGATCACCATCGTCACCTCCGCATCGGCGCATGTGATGGAACAGATCCTGGCCCAGCTCGAACGGCTGGTGCCGGTCCACAAGGTCACCGACCTGACGACCGCCGGTCCACATGTCGAGCGCGAGCTGGCCATGGTGAAGGTCGCAGGCCGTGGGGAACACCGGATCGAAGCGCTGCGGCTGGCCGATGTCTACCGCGCCCGCGTGGTCGATGCGACGACCACCAGCTTCGTGTTCGAAGTCACCGGCGGCTCGGAAAAGATCGACAAGTTCGTCGAGTTGATGCGCGAAGTCGGCCTGGTCGAAATCGCGCGTACCGGCATCGTCGCCATCTCTCGCGGGAGCGAGGCGGCCTGAGTTTTGAAAACCGTCACCCCAGCGAAGGCTGAGGTCTCAAACCGCAAGGACGCCCCCGAGGCATGAGATGCCAGCCTGCGCTGGCATGACGATCCGATTGAAAAGGGAAGAACCGATCATGCGTGTCTATTACGATTCCGACGCCGACCTGAACCTGATCTCCGACAAGAAGATCGCGATCGTCGGCTATGGCAGCCAGGGTCATGCCCATGCCCAGAATTTGCGCGATTCAGGCGTAAAAGACGTCGCGATCGCACTGCGCGCGGGTTCCGCCAGCGCGGTAAAGGCCGAGGACGCTGGCTTTCAGGTCATGTCTAACAAGGAAGCGGCAGGCTGGGCCGATATCCTGATGATCCTCGCCCCCGACGAACATCAGGCCGCGATCTGGAACGACGATTTGAAGGACAATATGAAACCGGGCGCGGCACTGGCCTTTGCGCACGGCCTGAACGTCCATTTCGGTTTGATCGAGCCCGGCGCGGACATCGACGTCATCATGATCGCGCCCAAGGGTCCGGGCCACACCGTCCGCAGCGAATATAAGCGCGGCGGCGGCGTGCCTTGCCTGATCGCGATCCATCAGGATGCGACCGGCAATGCGCATGACGTGGCGCTCGCCTATGCCAGCGGCGTCGGCGGCGGGCGTTCGGGGATCATCGAAACCAATTTCCGCGAGGAATGCGAAACCGATTTGTTCGGCGAGCAGGCGGTGCTTTGCGGCGGCATCACGCACCTGATCCAGGCCGGGTTCGAGACGCTGGTCGAAGCCGGATACGCGCCCGAAATGGCCTATTTCGAATGCCTCCACGAAACCAAGCTCATTGTCGACCTGCTCTACGAAGGCGGCATCGCCAACATGCGCTATTCGATCAGCAACACCGCCGAATATGGCGACATCGTCACCGGGCCGCGGATCATTACCGACGAGACGAAAAAGGAAATGAAGCGCGTGCTCGACGACATCCAGTCGGGCCGCTTCGTGCGCGACTTCGTGCTCGAAAACCGCGCGGGCCAACCGCAGCTAAAGGCCGCGCGCAAGCGGGCAGAAGCGCATCCGATCGAGAAGACCGGGGCGGAGCTACGCGGGATGATGCCGTGGATCGGCGCGAACAAGCTGGTGGATAAGGACAAGAACTAGGCGCAGCGCAGCGCCGTAGGTCGGAAGCAAGCTTCCGACCGCGTGGGCGCGCGAAGCGGCGCGCCCAAGCAAGCCCGGACGGCACGGCAGAGCCAGCCCATAGGGCACGGCTTTGCCGGGACCGACGGGCGGGCGGGTCAGCGAACCGCGCGTCCTTCCAGCAAAGTAATCCTCCCCCGGCGGGGGAGGTGGCGGCGCGTAGCGCCGACGGAGGGGTATTGGCGACGCGCAATGCGCTTGCAGCGATTACCCCTCCACCGGCTACGCCGGTCCCCCTCCCCCTCCGGGGGAGGAATTATCCGCATATCGCTCGCACAGCGCGCGGAACTGCGCCCCACGCTCCTCGAAACTCCTGAACTGCACGAAACTTGGCGCAGCAGGGGACAGCAGCAGCACATCCCCCTCGTCCGCCAGTTCGCACGCGCCGCGCACCGCCGCGTCGAGGTCGGCGACAGGCGTCATGGTTACCTCATCCAGCCGACCTGCAAACTCCGCCTCCATCCGCCGCCCGGTATCGGGCAGCAACCACAGGCTCACCACGCCCGCCGCCCGGATCGCATCGGGCAGCGCGGCATGATCCTGTCCTCGCTCGCTACCGCCCAGGATCAGATGGATCGGTCGCCCCGCATAGACCGACAGCGCCGCCATCGTCGCCTGAGGCACGGTCGAGATGCTGTCATCGACACAGGTCAACCCGCCTACCGCGAATTCCTCCATCCGGTGCGGCAAGGTCGCGAACCCGCCCAGGTCAATCGACCAAGGATCCTCCAGCGCATCGAGCAACAACGCGACCGTTGCCGCCGCTGCGACATTGGACAGGTTATGCTCGCCTTTGGGCACCGCGCCGGTCAGCGACACGGGGCGCCCCTGATAGCTGAGCGACGCACCGACTGCGGTATAGCCCTGACCATCGTTGAACCAGGTGACGTTGGCCCGCTCCCCCAACCGCTTGCGAATCTCGGCATCGCGATAGTTTAGGACCGCGGGCACGTGGCACTCGATCGTCGCCAGTCGCAGCTTATCGTCGTAATAGGCCTCGACCGATCCGTGCCACGGCACATGTTCGGGATAGAGGTTGTTGACGACCACCAGCGCGGGCGCACGGTCGAGGTCGGCGGTCTGATAGCTCGACAATTCCAGGATCGTGTGGTCGACCGCGGGCGCCTCGCCGATCGCTGCGGTTCCGGCATTCCCCAGCAGCTTCGCATCCCGTCCGGCAGCACGCAGCATGTGCAGGATCAGCGTGGAGGTCGTGCTCTTGCCCTTGGTCCCGGTGACGCCGATCGTGCCCGCGACGCCGTTCGCCTCCAGCCACAAATTGGTCGAGGAAGTGACTCGTGTCCCAGCCGCCTTCGCGTCCACAATTTCCTGACGTTTCAGACTGATGCCGGGGCTTTTGACGATCACGTCGAATCGTCCCTGCGCAATCGCGTGCACTGCCGAATCTCCATTCAGCAACGCAACCCCTTTGGGTAATTCGAGGGCGTAGTCCGCCTGATCGAGCAATACCGTCACGGCGATGCCGGAATACTGCGCCCGGACGAAGCGGTGGACCGCCTGCCCCTCTCGCCCATAACCCCAGATGCCGAGCGTGCGGGCACCGTCAAAGATAGCCATCGAGCGCCTTTCGAAACTGCGCGGGCACCCGTCCCTGCCATTGCGGGGTAAGGAAATCGTCATAGGCCGCAAGCGCATCGGGCGGCGTCGCGGCGATGCGCGGGGCGAGCGCACGCACGATCGCGGTGTCGCGCCAGTCGGGATGGTCGGCGATCCGCATTATCGCTGCACGCGATTCGAGGAATTCGCCGACACAGTCCCAAGGCTTGTGCGCCCCATCCAGCGCCGTCAGTTCCTCATACCCGCCAAGCTGATCCGCGTTGTCGAGCAGGTTTGCGCCGAACACCCCGATCAGCCGCTCGGGCGGCATCACGGTCGCCATCATCAGGAACGTGAAGCGGCACTTGGCGCAATCCAGACACCAGCGCTCGCCGGTGCGCTCCAGAATGCGAAACGCCTTGTTGCAACTGGTGAATACCCGGTCGTAACGATCAGTTTTCGCAAACAATTGTGCGATATGAAGTTCGGATAACGGCCGCAACAGCGAGAAATAGCGCAGGCTGGGCGAGATGTGCATCGCGACATGATCGGCAAAGCGCGCTTCGAACGCGCTGCTCTTGGAATATTGGTGATTCACATCGTCCACCGTCGGCTCGTCAGCGGAGCGTTCATTGGACAGCACGATGTTCGACCATCCATGCACGAAGGCGGCGGCGACCGCGATCAAGCTGACGATCGCGGTGATCGGGACATGGCCGTTATAGACCGATCCGCTGGCGTTCAGCTCGAACAGATGCGGGTCCAGGCTTCGCTTTACCGTCGCCATCGGCACACCGCTGGCCGTCGCACTGTCGATCATCGGTTCGCGCGGATTGACGCAGAACAGTTCGATGTCGCCGCCCGATGCGCGCAACACCTCCAGGGTGACCAGCGAATCCTTGCCGCCGCCGATCAGCACCGCCGACCGGTCGGGCAGATCGACGGGCGCGGCGGGCTCGGGATCGGCCGCGCCCGCATTCACGAACCGCAATCGTCCGTCGAGCGAGAGGCCATTGCGCATCGCGAATTCGCCCAGCCCTTCGCGGTACACTTCAGCGAAGAATGCGATCTCGTCCTCGGCCAGCGGTAACCCGTCCAGGTCGAGCGTCGGGGGAAGCCACGCCTTGTAGTAACTGACACCGGCCATCACGAACAACGACCGGATCGCGGCATCGAAGCCGTGCCGGGCGGGTGTCCCGATCGCTGGCAAGCGCGCGGCGAAGTCGATCGTCTCGGTAAATTCAGCGCCGTTATCGAACGCGTAATCGAGCCACACGCCCCCCGCATCCTCATCGAAACGCATCTTCACGAAACGGAATGTTTCGGGCGCGGCGGGCTGTGCGGGGGTGGCGGCTTCTGTCATGGTTGTGCCTGCTTTGCCCCCGGCGGCACTCAGCGCGCAAGTCCTCAGCGCGCGTGCTTCTGGTTAACGAAAAGGAATCGCCATGCGCTTGTCTCGTCCCGTCCTGATCGCAAGCCTCACCACCGCTGCGTTGGCCGCGCCCGTCATCGCGCAGCAGGCGGGCACCGCCCCCGCCGCAATTCCCGGTGCGCCCGACGCGACGCGCGTGACGGCCGGCAACTACGCCGTCGACCCTTCGCACACCCAGGTGATGTGGCGAGTCAACCATTTCGGTTTCAACGATTATTTCGGCCTGTTTGGCGATGTGAAAGGCAATCTGAAACTCGATCCCGCCAATTTACAGGCGTCTGCGGTCGAGATCACGATCCCGCTCCGCTCGCTCAAGACCAACAGCGATGGGCTGACCAAGCATCTGTCGAGCGCCGATTTCTTCGAGTTCAACCGGTTCGAGGAAGCGACCTTCAGATCGACCGCGATCACGCTTGATCCCGACGGCATTCGTGCGCGGATCGACGGCAATCTGACGCTGAAGGGTCAGACCCGCCCGCTGTCGATCACGGCCCGCTTCGAAGGCGCGGGGACCAATCCGATGAACAAGAAGGAAACGGTCGGCTTTCACGGTCTGGCGACTATCAAGCGTAGCGAATTCGGGATCAGCTATGCGCTGCCCAACATCCCCGACGACGTGAACTTGGCGATCAGCGTGGCGTTCGAGAAACAATAAGGGTCAGGCGGCAGCCCGGACCTGGGCAAAGCTTTCAAAGGTCGCGCGGACGTTTGCGGACGCCCGTGCGACCAGTCGCCCGACGCGCACCATCACGTCGTTGGCCTCGACGCCCGGCGAAAGCGATGCCATCGCCCAGTCACCGAATTCACGCGCCTCGATCTCGCGGCGCGACAGGATGACCACGGCGCGGTGGCGGGGATCGGTTTTGATGCGGGCGAATGCCGCCTCGACGATCCCGACTTCCCCTTCCAGCACTTGAAGGAAACGCTTCCCGTCGTCGTACAGCAGCCCCGAAATCCCGTCGCGGTCGTTGTTGCGGCGTGACGTCATCAGGATATTGCCCCGTTCCGTGCGAGTATCGCCGCGGGCGGTGCTGATATAGACGATCTGGATCACGCTTTCGAACTCCTCGCATCGGGCAAGCTACCCTCGAAAAGAGCTTTCGCAGCAAAAGGTTACCGAAGCCTCTATCGCTGACACAAGGCTTGCTAAAGCATGGGTTGCGTGGCCCCAAGCCCGTCTCGCTGGACAAAAGCTGCGCAAACGGCGATCATCGAACATGATGATTGCGCACGAAGCCCTAAGCCTGCGACTTATCCGCCCTTAGGGACGGGAGTGCACTCGCGCATTCTTCCCTAAGGGGACTTCACCGGCACCTTGTTCCAGCGGCCCTTGTCCGCCAGCCCATGAAGGTCATCACACAGATGCTCCGCGATCCATCGACCAAATACCGCGCCTTCCCGCCCGTGAACCTGCCCGACCGGCAATGGCCGTCGCGCACCATCACAGCGCCGCCACGCTGGCTGTCGACTGACTTGCGCGACGGCAACCAGGCGCTGATCGATCCGATGGATGGGGAAAAGAAGCGGCGCTTCTTCGATTTGCTGGTCAAGGTCGGGTTGAAGGAGATCGAGGTCGGCTTTCCAAGCGCGGGCGCCACCGAATTCGACTTCATTTCGGGCCTCGTCAAATCGGGCGCGGTGCCCGACGACGTGCTGGTGCAGGTGCTGACCCAATCGCGCCGCGACCTGATCGAAACGAGCTTCGCCAGTCTGGATGGGGCGCGGGCCGCCATCGTCCATCTCTACAACGCCGTGTCGCCTGCATGGCGGCGCATCGTGTTCGGCATGAGCCGCGACGAAGTGCGCGAGATCGCGGTGACGGGGGCCAAGGTGATGCGCGATGAAGCGGCAAAGCGCCCCAATACCGACTGGCATTTCCAATATTCCCCTGAGACGTTTTCGACCGCCGAACTCGATTTCAGCCTTGAGGTGTGCGCGGGCGTCATGGACGTGCTGCGCCCCACCCCAGAACGTCCAATCATCTTCAACCTGCCCGCCACGGTCGAATGCGCGACGCCGAACATCTATGCCGACCAGATCGAATATTTCTGCCGCAACATTCCCAATCGCGATGCCGTCGTCATCAGCCTGCACACGCATAATGACCGCGGCACTGGCGTCGCGGCGGCGGAACTGGGGATGATGGCGGGGGCCGACCGGGTGGAGGGTTGCCTGCTCGGCAATGGCGAGCGGACGGGCAATTGCGATCTGGTGACGGTGGCGCTCAACATCTACACGCAAGGCATTGATCCAAAACTGGATTTATCAAACATTGATGCGGTCGTGAACACGGTGAATTACTGCACCAACCTCCCCGTCCATCCGCGCACGCCCTATGCCGGCGATCTGGTCTTCACCGCCTTTTCGGGTAGCCATCAGGACGCGATCAAGAAGGGGTTTGCGGCGCAAGCGACGCGCAACGACGATTATTGGGAAGTCCCCTATCTGCCCATCGATCCCGCCGATTTGGGGCGAAGCTACGAAGCGGTGATCCGAGTTAATTCCCAATCGGGAAAGGGCGGCGTCGCCTGGGTGATCGAGCAGGACAAGGGGCTGAAACTGCCCAAGCGGATGCAGGCCGATTTCAGTCGTCACGTCCAGGCGCTGGCCGATCGCACCAGCCGCGAACTCGACGCCGGGGACATTTGGCGCTGCTTTGCAGAAACCTATGCCCTCGAAGGCCCGCAGCGTTTCGCGCTGGAGGCCTATGACGAAACCCGCGCGCCCAATGGCGACCGGATATTCGCGGGCCATGTCTGCGTGGACGGTGCGGCGCAAAGCGTGTCTGGACGGGGCAACGGCCTGATCTCCAGCGTAATCGACGGGCTGGGTCAGGCGTGCGGAATCGCGCTCGACGTCACCGATTATCACGAACATGCGATCGGTACCGGATCGGACGCGCAGGCCGCGGCCTATGTCGAATGCCGGACAGCCGACGGGCGGACGGTGTGGGGCGTGGGCATCGATGCCGACGTGGCGACCGCAAGCGTGAGGGCTGTGTTGAGTGCGGCAAATGGGGTTGGGGGGAATTGAGCGTTTCCCCAAATCGTCATGCCAGCGAAAGCTGGCATCTCAAGCCGCATGGACGCGCTCTATCTGTATGATATCCCAGCTTTCGCTGGGATGACGGGAAAGAAGCGAGTCGCTCCTCACCGCTCCAGATTAACGAAATCGCGATCGAAGCTGGTCATGTGCGCGCCGCCATCGACGAAGATCGTTTGCCCCGTCGTCGATTTAGCCTGCGCGAGGAACAGCACCGCTTCCGCCACCTCCTCCGCCTGAGGCAGTCGCGCGAGCGGCATTCGTGCCGCCAGCCGCTCGGTCTGCGCGGCGTCGTACTCGTCGGTCACGATCGTCAGCCCCGGCGCCACCGCATTCACCCGGATCGCGGGAGCAAGGTCGCGTGCGGCGATTCGGGTCAGGCCCGCCAGTGCGTGTTTGGACAGGCTATAGGCGAGTTGGTCGCCGTGCGGCTGGGCGATGCGTTGATCGAGAATGTTGACGATGCTGCGCCCAGCACCGCCGCTCGCCGCAAAAGCCTGAATCAGCAGCGCCGGCGCTGCGCAATTGACCGCATAATGTTCTATGAGCGCGGCGTGGTCGGTGTCGGCAAGCCGGTCCTGTCCAAAGATCGACGCACTGTTGACCAACAGATCCGGCGCGCGTCGGAACTGCGCGGTCACCTCCGACATCAACCTCGCGGGAGCAGCGCCATCGGTAAAATCGGCGGCGAACCCGGTCCAGCGCGCTCCGACGACGTCGAACGCCTCTGCCAGCCCGGCCTCCGGCTCGGCGTCCTGGCTGCCGTGAATTGCGATGTCATATCCCGCAAGCGCCAGCGCGCGCGCGATCGCCGCGCCCAACCGCCGATGGCCACCAGTGACGATCGCAAGCGGGCGGCTCACACCAGCCCCATCAGCTTCATGACTTCCAACCGGCTGCGTTCGTCGTCGCGGAACGCGCCCATCATCCGGCTGGTCCGCATCGTCACGCCGGGGGTGCACACACCGCGTGCCGTCATGCAAGCGTGGGTCGCATCGATCACCACTGCCACCCCCTGAGGCTTCAGATGCTTCCAGATGCAGTCGGCGACTTCCGCCGTCAGCCGCTCCTGCACCTGCAAGCGCCGCGCGAAACCGTGCAGTACGCGCGCCAGCTTCGAGATGCCGACGACATGATCCTTGGGCAGATAGGCGATGTGCGCGCGACCGATGATCGGTGCCATGTGATGTTCGCAATGCGACTGAAACGGAATGTCCTTCAGCAGCACGATCTCGTCATAGCCGCCCACCTCTTCGAAGACACGCGCCAGATGGGCGGCGGGTTCGTCCTGATACCCCTGGCAATATTCACGCCAAGCCTTTGCAACCCGACGGGGCGTATCGACGAGACCTTCGCGAGTGGGATCGTCGCCAGTCCAGCGGATCAGCGTGCGGATCGCGTCGGTCACCTCGTCAGGGATTTCATCGGATGCGGGCGATGGCACCGTTTCGGTGACGCTGGTTCCGGGCAGACTTTCCGACATCGACAATCCCCTGATCCGTCGCCACGCATGTTGACGCTACGGCATACTCAATTCGCTGTGTTGCAGCATCAACATCGGGTCGATGCACGCGCGCCACAAGTCCCGATAATCCGCGGCAATCCTAGCTTTAGGCGATTGACGCAAGCGGAAACGCAGGCGTAGTCCTTGTCGAAATCCGCGCGATAAGCGGATCATGGGGAGGATACCGGCATGAAGAAATTCAATCTGCTCGCGGCGACCGCGCTAACGATGGCGATCGCGACACCCGCCTTTGCCCAAGAAGCAGCGGTTCCGGCAGAAACGCAGGAAGGCGAGTTCACCAACGCCAACGACATCGTCGTCACCGCGACGCGCCGTGACGAAACCGTACAGGACGTGCCGATCGCGATTACCGCCGTCGGCACCGAACTGCTCGAAAATGCCGGCGTTCAGGATATTCGCGGGCTCGAACAGCTTGCCCCCTCGCTGCAAAGCTCGACGGGCCAGTCGTCGGCAACCGGCACCACCCTTTATATCCGCGGCATCACCACCGCTGGTGATAATCCCGGTTTCGAGCCTGCGGTCGGCGTGTTCATCGACGGCGTCTATCGTGCCCGTGCGGGTGTCGCGGTTTCCGAACTGCCCGAACTGGAGCGCGTCGAAATTCTGCGCGGGCCGCAGGGCACATTGTTCGGTCGCAACACCTCGGCGGGTGCGCTGTCGATCTTTACCGCGCGCCCCGAATTCGACCTGGGCGGTTATGTTGAGGGCAGCTACGGCAATTACGACGCCTATGAGATCAAGGGCGCGGTGACCGGCCCGGTCAGCGAACAGATCGCGCTGCGTTTCGACGGCGGATACCGCAAGCGCGACGGCTATATCGAGGATGTGAACAGCGACCGCGCGTTCAACGACGTCGATCGCTGGTACGCCCGCGGTCAGGCGCTGCTCGACACCGGAAACCTGACCTTCCGCCTGATTGGCGACTATTACGAAACCGACGAGCAATGCTGTGGTGCCGTCAGCGCGGTGCGGGGTGCGCTGGCCCCCGCGATCGAGCTGATCGCTGGCGCACAGGGGCTCGACGGACTTTACCAGGGTGCAAACCGGAACATCACCTTCCCGATCCTGAACGCCGCCGGGCAATATGTGCCGACGACGTTCAACGCCAGCATCCTTCCGCTGGAACGCAAGATGGCGACATCGCCCAACCGCGATTTCAGTGAACAGGTGCGCGACTGGGGCATTTCGGGCGAGTTCAATTTCAACTTGGGCGAAATGTCCGCGACCTCGATCACGGCCTATCGCAACTGGCGGGCGCTTCGGAACCAGGACATCGATTTCTCGGGCATCGATCGCGCGTATCGCGAAGGTTACGAGAACAAACTGACCAACTTCACCCAGGAACTGCGGCTTCAGGGGTCGGCGTTCGGCGGCGCGCTCGACTGGCTGGTCGGCGGCTTCTATCTCAACGAAACCAACGATCTGCGCGATACGGTGCGGATCGGCAATGACGGTAATCGTTATGTCGACACCGTCCTGAACGGGGGTACGCGCTCGGCCTTGCTGCCGACGGGCGCACAGTTTTTCGGCACATTGGGGCCGACGATCCCGCTATTCGGTCAGGTACTGCTGGCACAGAACCCGGTCGTGGCCCCCCCGCCCGCGCCCGGATTAGGGCCAATTCGCCTCCAGCAGATCGCGCCTCCGGGATCGCCGCTGTTTGCGCTGCTCAACAGCCCGCTGCCTGGCGCCCAACCGGGCCAAGGCAACAACAACGACGATTTCCGCGTCAAGACCAATGCCTTTGCCGCATTCACGCACAACATCATCAACATCACCGACGATCTGTCGCTGACGCTGGGCGCGCGCTGGAATTACGAGAAAAAGGAACTCACGGCCTCGATCAACAACAATCTGGGCAGCTGCGGGTTCTTCGAACAGGTTCGCGCGGGCAATCCCGCCGCGGCGACCTATGCCGCGCTGCTTCGGGGTGCGGCACCCAACAATGCGCTGTTCAACAACCTGTTCCTGCTGAGCTGCAACCCGGCGGTAAACACCGAGTTCAACGGCAATTACGAAGACGATTTCAGCGAGAGCAAGGTCACCGGCACTGCCAAGCTGGCGTACAAGGTCAATCCCGACATCCTGCTCTATGGCGGCTATGATCGCGGCTATAAGTCGGGTGGCTACAACCTCGACCAGGCGACGTTCACGTCCGTACTCCTGGGTGGCACGGGTCCGCGTGCGTCGGACCTTCGCTTCGGTTCGGAAAGCGTCGATGCCTATGAAGTCGGTATAAAGACCAGCATCACACGGGAATTCACGCTCAACGTGTCGGGTTTCTATCAGAAATTCTCGGACCTCCAGTCGCTGGTGTTCAGCGGCAACAATTTCGTTGTCCAGAACGTCGAAAGCACCACCAGCAAGGGGATCGAGGTCGAATCGATCGTCCAGCCGGTGCGCGAGCTGATCTTCCGCATGGGCTACAGCTATATCGACGCCAAATATGATGACAGCAACGACTTCACCGGCACCCCGCTTCAGGGGCAGGAAGGCGACAAGATCTCGAATCAGCCGCTCCACACGGTGACCATCGCCGGCACCTGGACCCCGCCGATCACGTCGACCCTAAACGCGCTGATCCACGTCGACATGCGTTACAATAGCGAAGTCAACATCCCGTCGAGCAATACCGATCCGGCGACGGGCCGCACGATCCTGTTCAACCAGGGATATCCGCTGGTCGGCGCGCGCGTCGGTGTACAGACCGCCGATCGGTCGAAGAGCCTGGAATTATTCGTCGAAAACCTGACCAACCAATATTATCACGTCACCGGATTTGCGGTGCCCGAACAGACCGGCAACTACGCCGCCTATCCGTCGGCACCGCGTTTCTACGGCGTGAAGGCACGGTTCGGCTTCTAAGCCCACGGCCGGACGGGGGCGGTTCGCGACAAGGGCGCCGTCGGGAAAACTCCCGGCGGCGCTTTTTCGTGCGAATTGCCCGTCTGAACCTTGATCCGGTTGATCGACAGAAATCGAACGATCGGTGATGATGGTTACGAGTCGCGCGCAAGGAGGTGTCGCGATCGCCTTGGGGGGCCAGGGATGTTGCGATCGGATGGCGAGGACGAAATTTTGCGACGCACCGCCACGGTGCGCCCCTCGGTCGAACTGGCGGGCATTGTCGGAACGGGGCGGATGACCCGCGCCGAAGCGCTGAACCGCCTATGGGACTATATCCGCACCAACGGGCTGCAGGATCCCAACGACAAACGCCAGATCGTTGCCGACGAGGCGCTGGGTCGGGTTTTCGGCAGCGCACGCGCGAGTATGTTCGACATCAACCAGCATCTCGACGCGCATTTGCGGTAAAAGCCGCGCCTGACTGGGCATCTGCGTGGTGACCCCGACTGGATTCGAACCAGTGGCCCCCAGATTAGGAATCTGATGCTCTATCCGGCTGAGCTACGGGGCCGCGCACGCGCCCTCTGCATCGTCGCAGAGCCGTGCAGGGTCAAGAGCCTGCGAAGCGCGCGCGGTTAGCGACGAAGAAATTGGCTGGGGCGGCAGGGACCTCAGGTAAGGCTGCCTACACTGCGCCAAATGGCTGATTTCTGCCAGATACGGCTGTCATCGTTCGTCAGTGGCTACACCGACTGGCTGCAGTTACCGGCATCACAGCTTGGCGACAAGGGGCCCGTGTAATTTTCGCCAACAACCTGGAGTGTAAACCCGAACACCGTCTAAATTTGCCATCGTTCGATATCTGAGCATCGACCCCAGCAAGAACTGGGCAGGAAGTGGACCCAGGGTTTAAAAGTTTTGAGGTGTTAAAGGCGGCGACGTTACAAAATTGACCCAACGGTGCCTGCCGCTTGACAACATGCTAGCACGCACCGACGTAACGATTGTCCCCGCCAGTCTTGGCGATGCATAAAGCCGTCCGGTGTGCTGCGTCACGCGGGTTGAGATGCGGGATGGCAGACTTGGCGAAGTCAAAATTGGGCGCTCGGGCAGCGCCGAATTTGCCTTTCGAGGGCTTAATCGTAGCGATCAGCCAAGGATCGTTTCCCACCTCGGAGATCCCTGATGCAAATGACCCCGCGTCAATCGGCCGCATATCGTTACCTGTTGAACCATGCTCTTGTCCATCTCACAGACACAGCCCGAGCAGCGGGCGCAATCCTACTCAACAGTTACAATGACGAATTGCCAAATACAGAATTTAAGATTGGCAGATTTCGCCATTTCGATTCGATCAATCGAGCGAACGTGCTGACTTATCTTGATTGGCTTGGCTCAGCGCCGGGGCTCTATCCGCCATCGAGTGATATGGACAAACTTAAACGCGCATGGATGGAGCGTGGCTGGTTTTGACGCCGAGTTCGCTAAATGGCCTTATCCGGACGGGTGCCGGGTAGGAGACGTCTTATCCAGTTACCACTGCCACTTGGCGATCAGGAACATCTGCGCTTCCAATGCGGGCAAGTGTATGGCGTAAGCGAGCCATGCAGGCTGCCTGCTGCTGACGTAAAGCACGGCTGCTTGTGGGCCGGTTGCAGAATGGCAGGTTCTGGCTAGGAAATGGGGCTTAGCTGCAGGTCGGCTTTCAGGCGACTGCCAGGAGGACGTCTAACGGCAGCAACTGGTTGTTAGCCGACACACAGTTAGCTCACTGCCCAACTTGGCGCTGATGCGTAATTCGCTCGGGATTGCGGATATCGAAGCAATAAAGAAACGATCCCTCGTATACACCCGGAGGATAAAGCGGACACAGCGGGAATTTCTCAATTCAAAACATTGACCAGCAAAAGCCTTCCAGCTTCCTCATCTGTAATTTTGGTGTCTTCAATAAAAAAAGCCTTTGCAGATTGGATGATCTCCGCGTCCCACGGACGAGAGCGGTAGCTGCAAACCACTGGTCGGCGCGACAGGCATATTTGCGTGCCTCGACATGCGTTTCGAGACCATCGCGCGTCTCACGCGGCGGGTCGTAGCCGGTGTGGATGGTCGATCCCTCCCCACCGATGGCAAGGCTGAAGTCATGCTTGCGCATATACTTGCTTGCTCGGTGATTAGGTTGAACCCGTCATTGTAGGCTGTAACTGAATAGCCGCTCGCCTAAAT
Source organism: Sphingomonas sp. AX6 (assembly GCF_902506605.1). Lineage (GTDB taxonomy): Bacteria > Pseudomonadota > Alphaproteobacteria > Sphingomonadales > Sphingomonadaceae > Sphingomonas. The sequence continues at coordinate 1,258,959 of NZ_LR733979.1, read as the reverse complement.
CAGAAGTAGGTGCTCTGGCCGGCAAGACAACATCGACGGTATTAGCGGCAAGTGTGTCACATCATGCAACATTGCCGCGGATGATGGTGGATGCTCGATAACCTGATGGATGCATAAAGGCTCTCACATCTCGGGTTAGGCTATTTAACAACCTGAACGGGGCTCGAAAGGGAAGGCCGAGGCCTACGCCCGGCCAAACTACGGGCTACTCGAAAATGTGGAGACAGCGACCGCACTAGCGTTGATGAACGCTCACATGCCGCCCGTAATCGCGGCAAAATATGTATTGAGTGCAAGGGGGGTAGTTTGTCCGTCTTGCCGCATTCAAGGACCTCGCGCTCCAAACCCGCTGAGAGCGGTCGGACCCTCATCGGTTACTCCGGCGTGTCGCTCACATCTTGAGGATCGGCGCACTGCATACAAGCGAAGCGATCATACCCTTAGGTTCCTTCGTCCGCGATCGGCGGCCCACCATAAGCTGAACATCGCGATGGCATAAATCATGCGTCCGTGGTCGCGTCTTCCTGTGCGCTGCTCCGCGAACAGCATCTCGACCGCGCGGGGGTTAATTAGGTTAGATTGTGCCGCGCCGCTGTCGCGCCACAGTCCTTCGACATGACGACCAAAATCACCAGCGAACCAATCGCCCAAGGGCATTTGAAAGCCTTGCTTGCGGCGGTCGAGGATGCCTGGCGGGAGCCATGGAGCAATCGCCTTTCGAATCACGTATTTGCCCGTCGTTCCGCGCATTTTCATTGACGAAGGCATGGCGAGCGCAAGGTCGATCATTGCCATCCCGAGCATCGGCACGCGGACCTCTAACGAATGGGCCATACTCGCACGGTCGATCTTTGTAAGCATCGCGCCGGGTAAGTTGTGGACGAGATCGCACAACGCAAACTGCTCAAGCGTGTCGTCGGAAATCGCCTTTGGATCAGGCACATATTCCGCGCAGAGACGCGCGATAGTTGCGTCACCGCTCTCGGCGAGCGGCGTGCTCGCGAACAGGCGGTCACGCAGCGCTGCCGAGCTAATTTGGGTCTTGGCAAAGAAGCGGGCAGCGCCATTGGGCAGCCCTGCGCTCCAGGCGGTCTTCTGCCAGCGCTGCATCGCAGGGCTAAGCGGCGGCAATGCCGCGAAGCCGCGAGCGGCCCGTCGCAGTTGCGCCGGCATCTGTCCGATCCGCCGCTCGGTCGCGTGACGCTTATAGCCAAAGAACAGCTCGTCGCCGCCGTCGCCCGACAGCGCCACTTTCACCTCGCTCGCCGCCAGTTGTGATAAATACCAGGTCGGCACCGCGGAAGGGTCGGCGAACGGTTCGTCGTAGCAGCCTTGGATCACCGGTAAAATATCTGTTGCATCCTTCAATTCCACCATGCGCGTCCGGTGATCGCAGCCAAGGTGTCTCGCTACCGCCTGTGCATGCGGCGATTCGTCGTAGCGCGGATCTGGAAATCCGATTGTGAAAGTCTTGATCGGGCGGTTGGCAATCCGCGCCATAGCCGCGACGACCGCTGATGAATCGACGCCACCTGATAGAAACGCGCCAAGTTCGACATCGGCGAGCATCTGGCTTTCCACCGTTTCGAGCCAGGTTGCACGGAAGCGCTCGATCCACTCCATTTCGCCGATGCCGGGCTCGATGTGGTAGGCTGGCATCCAATAGGGCTTGATCGTGATCGGCCCGTCCGGCCCGGCGCGCAGGAAATGACCCGGCGGCAATGTACGGACCAGTTGGTAGATCGACCGCGGCCCGCGGACATGGCCAAAGGTGAAGAAGTCCTGCACTCCGCGCGGATCGACGTCGAAATCCAGGTCGGGCACCACGAGCAACGCCTTCAGCTCGGATGCGAAGGCGATCACGCCGCCTTGTTCGCTGATGTAGAGTGGTTTTATGCCGACTGGATCGCGTGCCAGCGTCAGTTCGCGCCGCTCGTGATCCCAGATCGCAACCGCGAACATGCCGTCGAGCCGGCTCCAAGCGCGATCGCCCCACTCGGTCCAAGCGGCCAGGATTGTTTCGGTATCACCCTCAGTGGCGAAGCGATGACCAAGCAGCGCCAGCTCGCGGCGTAGCGCGGGAAAGTTGTAGATCTCGCCATTAAACACGATCGTGCGGCGGCCATCTGCTGTATCGATTGGCTGATTGCTACCGGCAACATCAATGATGCTAAGCCGGCGCATGCCCATCGCAAGGTCCTTGTCGACCAGCACCCCTTCATGGTGGGGCCCACGATGCGCGATCGTGGTGAGCTGTGCGCGCAACGTTGCTTCGTCCGCCGCGCCGGTGCCGCGTCGATAGATGCCCGCAATTCCACAGATGACGACCGCACCTCCCACTGCTCCCAAAACCGACTACGTTATGGCCATCGGCTTGTCATCCCTGCTCCCTTGCCAACCGCTTGCGCCCGGCCTAGTCGCTCGCGCGATGGGCGACCGCGACCGATCCGATCTCGTACGCCCGTCTGCGTCACCGGTACCTAGCGCGCTGCGTGCGGTTGCGCGCAATTTAGGCTGGCTGCTCGCGAGCCGCGGCGTTCTGGCCGCCTTGTCGCTGATTTATCTGGCAATCGCGGCGAGGACACTGGGTATTGCCGACTTTGGTCGGTTCGCGCTGATCTCGGGAGCGGCGCAAGCAATCGCAACATTGGTCGGATTCCAGACGTGGCAGGTGATCGTCCGCTACGGTATCGATCATGATGCGAGCGGCAACGGCAACGCGCTTCGCCGTTTGGTGCGGGCATGCCTGGGCTTGGACCTCTTTAGTGCCGTCGCCGGATTTGTGATCGCGGTTGCGATCATCGCTTTGTTTGGCGAGCCGATTGGCATTACGCCTGAGCTGGCCGGCGAAACGCTTGCCTTCGTCGCGGTGCAGCTTTTCACCATTCGTGCTACTCCGGTTGGCGTTTTGCGCCTTCGCGACCGGTTCGGGCTCGCCGCGTTGGCGGATAGCGTGACCCCTACCGTACGCTGCGCGGGCGCAATCATTGTCGCGTTTGTCATGCCGGATATAACAGGCTTTCTGATCGCGTGGGCAGCGGCCGAACTGGCGACGGCGCTCGCTTATTGGATTATCCTTGCCCGAACAGGGGATCTTGCCTTGTTTCGGCGCGCACAGCATCACGGGTCGTTGCGCGCCGAGCATCCGGGTCTCGCCGGCTTCATGCTCAGCACTAACGCAGGTTCGACGTTGGGACTTTCGGCCAAACAACTTCCGTTACTTCTTGTCGGAGGTTTTGCTGGCCCGGCGGCAGCGGGTGCCTTCCGGCTCGCGGTTCAACTCGCCAACGCGCTGGCCAAGCTGTCCCAGCTGCTTGCCCGTGCTGCATTTCCTGAAATCGTGCGGCTTGCCCGCAATGCCGATCCTGCGCGCCTGCGCCGAGTGCTCGGCCAAGTGCTTGCAGTCTCGACGCTGGCTGGCATTGTCATACTACTGGTGGTGACCGCGCTGGGCGAAGAGGTGCTCGTGCTGATCGGAGGCGAAGAATATGCTCCGGCTTACCTTTGGCTGGTTTGGCTTGCCGCTGCGGGGTGCGTCGATCTCGCAACCGTTGGGTTCGAGCCCGTGCTGCTCGCAGTCCACCGCGCCTGGACGGCGCTGGCGGCGCGCACAACCGCGGTTGCGATCCAACTCGTCCTCTCGCTTGCGCTTCTGCCAACGATCGGCGCGCTCGGCGTCAGCATCGGCGTAATGGTAGGATCAACTGTTACGGCCTTACTGCTTGGGATCGCTATTCTGCGCTTCGGCAAAGATATGCCCGCGCCTCCAGAAGCTCGCTAACGAGCTCGAGGTCGTCAGGATTGTCGACATCGACTGCAGCCAGACCGAAAGGACTTACCACCGCCGCCGCTCGAATACCCACGCGGCGGCCCAGCGCGGAGACTGCGTCGCCCAGGGTCAAACGACGCGTGAGATAGCGTGCCAAAAGTTTGGGACCCAGTCTCCAGACGATCCGCCAAGGCCGCTTGCGGTCCGCCTCGACACGCTCCCACAACGCGATGGCACGCGCAGCCTGCGGCGTAGCTAGATAGAAGAGATTGCACCCCGACCAGTCGCCGTCGGCAAAGCGCAGATAGGTCCGGCGGGTCTTCGGGATCTCGCGCTCGATCGTGCCGCGTTCGGCCAACAACACCGCGACGTCGGCTTCAGCAGGGATATCGTTCAGAAAACGGGTAACCCAATCAGGCTGCAGCAGCGCATGATCGGCCGTCGTTACCAGGAGCGGAGCACCCAGTGCCGCTAGTGCCTCACTTGTGCTCCGGCTCGGTCCCGACGCTGCTTTTAGCACCTCGATACCGAGCGAGCGGGCGTGCACTGCGACGGCGTCGCTTGAGACGGAAGCAACAATACGACTTCCCCCAGCCTGCGTCAGCGCTTCTGCCGCTCGCGCGAGCATCGAGCGCCCGTCAATCTCAATCAGCGCCTTGTCGGTGGTCCCGGCATACGCCGCGAGCGTGTCGTGCTCGCCTCGCGAACCTGCAAGAACCAGTGCGGTAAAGCTCATCGCGCCGCGGTTGCTAGCCACACGCGCCATAATACGCCGGGCGCGGCGAGGATCGGATGTCGCTCGCGAAACGGCGTCACTGGCACGCGGATACCGGTGTGCCGATGGATCTTCCAGAGCGCGTAGCGCGTCGCGCCCTCGAAGGTGAAGGCTGCCTTGACCAGCCGCGCGACGTTGAGCGGCTTGGCCGCCACCGCGCACGCGCGCCAAGATTCGAACAGGTAGGCGCTCCGTTTACCATCGAGCCTTGGCGACAACGCTCCGTCTGTCGAGGTATCGAAAGAAAGACCGTCCGCCGCCCAGGCGAGCGGCAACAGCCGATCGTAATGTTCAGCGTCGAAGTCGAGAATCTGAACTTCGCGCCCAGGCTTCTCAAAGCGCAGTTCGGTCTGGTAGGTTTCCTGGAATAATGCTTTCCAGAATGCAGCTGGAGCGCCGCTACGGGGGCCAATCACTGCCGCGAAGCGCGCCGACGTGATCGCGGCGGCCGCGACCGCTCCCACCACACATATCTGCACCGCGCCCGTCGCTGCCCATATCAGAGCAGCTCGTTGCACGAAGCGCGCCCAGATGGTTGTGTCGAGCGTCGCCCCCCTTGCCGCGCGTGCGAAAAGGTCAATCGGCATCGTTGCGACCTTGGCGCGAATCGTTTGGCCGTCGACTGTGACTTCGTGATAGCTGACGTCTGGCCACAGCAGTCGGGCCCGCAATGCCGCTGCCCCGTGTTCCGGCGCGGCTTTGGTCAACACGTAAAAGTCCGCTACGCCATCAAGCTCACCGGTCCGCAGCATGGACCCGTAGAAAAGCACTGCCACTCCACCCAGGCGATCGGCGATCGTTAGTGCCGCCGTTTCGATTGGTGGCAAAACCGGATGCGCCAATCGCGTGGCGATGTACTGTACTAACGCGGGGCCGCCGTCGCTCACGGCACAACGAACCGGATCGGCGCTCCCCGGCGAAGCACCATCGAACCGCCTGCAAACTTTTCGCCATCGAGAATGAAGCCACCTGGTAGCTCAACCGCCATGTGATCGATGTCGCGCCGATGGTAGCCTAGACGTTCAAGCCAAGGCGCACTCCAGCCGGCAACGATCGCCGGCACAGCCAGTAACATGCGCCGAGGCGGCGCGTCGACGCTGAGGAGCTTAAGTCCCGGACGCACAGTTCCGAACGGCTTCAGTCCCAGGGGCAAAGTTTCAAGCGTCGAGGCAAGAAACAGATAACGCTTCCCGGCGATGACGCTGCCGTTGTCTAATCGAAGCGTCATCGATTCACCTCGCCGCCAACTATTGCCCGTCGAGCCGAAAAAGGTCTGGCACAGCACTAGCATCAGCGACACACCAACCGCCAAGCCGGCAAACAGACCCCAGCGATGTGTGTGCTGCGCAAGCGACGTCGCGCGCACGAACGCGCCTGCGCCCAGCAGGAAGCCGCGCAGTGGCGCTTCGCTATGCCCAAACGTCTCCACCTCGATCGGCGACCGTAACGCGCTGTTCCCAAGTGCCGCCGCGGCGATCGCGTCCTCCACTGTCCAGCCCGCCGGGACGCCCAGATCGATTGCCAGTGCGTTTGTCTTGCCCGACGGCAGCACCGCGATGTCTGGCATGGCCGAGCCAAACACGCGCGACGCCGCAGTCAGCACGTCGCGAACGGTGCCGTCACCTCCATCGACGACCAATAACTTGATACCGCTCGCGGCAAAATCGGCGAGGATCTCGTCCAGTTCGCCCCGATCTGCAGGCATCCGCGCATCGATCGAATTTCGAAACGGACCGAGTTGCTGACCGCGCTCGCGGTTGTGATGGCTGCGCTCGTTGTAAATCAGACCGACGCTGGGCTCTGTCGGAGCGATCGGTGAAACGCTTCGCCACCGGCCGCGTGCGCTGGATGATAGAGTGCCGGGAGCGTCAACTCTGACCGTCCCAACGCCTTGGGTAGTTCGAAGCTGTAGACATCGATCCAACCGCGTCGGCTCCTGATATCGCGCGACAGCGAATGCCGCATTCCATCCTGCTGGCGCGACGCAGAGTTTGCTGGCGCTCACCAAGGCCAACTATGTAAACGATGACGGTGATATTACTAGTGGTTGACGCAGTGATGACAAGAAAATGGCGGTTCCTGAACATCAGCGTTCGCTGCGCCGTTAGTCGGGATAGCGCATCTTCATCCGAACGGTGCTGCCCGCCGCTGGCACCACAAATCGCGTTGCACGGAACGACGGAATGCCAAGCGTGGTCGACGGATCGTTGGAGAAGGCAAACCCTTCTTTCACCGAGAATAGCGTCCGGTTGAAATCACGGTCGCGATTTGCGTCGTGATAGACCGCAACGGCATAGCCCTTCGGCTCCAGCCAAAAGCATGCCTTCGTCGATCCCGCCCGCGACGGAACCCGCGCGCGGGCGAACTTCGCGCCGCCCTTCAAAAATCGCGAGCGGTCGTCGGGATAGATGGTGAACGCCACTTCGCCATCGCTGCTGCGGACGCCATCTGCGACCAGCGTCAGCTTGACCTTGCTCGGACCGGGCTGGCCTTCGCAATCGGCCGCTTGCGCTGGCGGGGGAGCCGCCAGCGCGAGAAGGAGGGGAAATGCTGCAATCGTCATCAACTTGATCCAACTCGTTCGTCTAACATCGATTTCGGGTCACTGCCGCGCCAGCGCAACCCAGGTGAGTCAGGCGAGCCAACTCTCGATCGCTTCGCCGCGGTGCTGCGCGGACATCGCCTGACCCAGTCGGATCAGGTGAACCACCAGTGACAACAACGTCCATATTGCTACCCCAACGATGCCCCAGTCGGGCCGCGCAATCAGCAATGACGCAAACAGGATCACCATATTCGGATTGCGCCGCGCAGTAATCAGCCGGAATCGACTGTCGAAGCGGCGCCATACATGGATATGCATGCCAAAACGTACGATGAACGCGCCTTCGATGAGCCGTTGCGCGACGTAACCGAACAGTAGCGCGCCGATCACGGCCCAGAAGGTCGCATCGTCGAGCGGGCGGCCATAAGGCGCACATCCCGCTGCCCAGGCCCACCACCAGAAGGGCGGGTGAATCAGGTCGACGCCGTGGTCCCAGGCATTGCCCAGCTTCGATGACGTAATGGTGCAGCGTGCGAGCTTGCCGTCGACGGTGTCGAGCACCATGAACGCCAGTCCGGTGGCAAGGCCGGTCCAGAACCAGCCATGCCAGAACGCGACCGTTGCAACGATGCACAGCACGCTCCCGATCGCGGTGACTTGATTGGGCGTCATCCCGATCCGCGAGGCCAGCCGCGTCAGGTGGAACGCCCATTTAGGCCAGAGATACTTGGTGAGGAGGTCGGTGACGCCCTTGTACGCACCAACATAGCTCGCACGCTCGATTGCTGCGACGGTTTCTGGCACCAGCCGCATTGCGAACGGCCGCTCACGCTTGCGCAGCGCCTCGTCGAAGATTCCCGCCTCGTCCTCGGCGCGGATCTCCGCCAAGCCGGTCGGCAACGCCCCTCCACGGAGCATCGCCGCCTGCACCTCCTCCGCGTTCTCTGCGCCGACATGCGCGAGTACAGCAACGCCTGCGACCGTCAGCACGGTGTCGGGCCGGACAGCGAGGTGGGCAGTCCAGGCAGGATCAAACGCGAAAGCGAGATCGGCTAGCAGCACGCCGCTTGCTGTGCCGCCGTCCCCGCATAGCCCCTGCGCGTCAGCGATGCGCCGTACCCGTTCCTCCGCGGACATGCCCCAGATCAGGGTGGAGTTGCTGCCAACCGCAATAAGGCGCGGCTTGGGCGGGTTCGGGTCGAGATAGGCCATCCGCGAGGCGATAGCGGCTCGTTCCCTAAAAGCGAAGATCAGCGCGACACTTGCAGCAGATCGACGATCGCCGCCGCCGCGACCGCGGGCGCCGCGCCGCTCATGTCACCCAGCGAATCCTGGGCATAGGCCCCCTGGATGTTGCGATAGCGGTCCGCAAGCTTCGGTGCCTCCGCGATCGCCGGCAATACTCCGTCAAGCCGGTCTATTACCGTTCCACAGGCCCACATCGCGTAAGAGGGGTCGGCGCGCCAGTCCACGCCATCGGGATTGAGGAACACGGCTGGTCGCGGCCGCGCCGCAAATTCGACGAACTGGCTGGAAGTGTCCCCGAGATAAAGGTCTGCCGCTGCGGTGTAGCTGCCGTCGACCATAGCGAAGCTGTCGAGATCGACATGAACGTGCGGCAGCGCTGCCACGCTTTCCAACACCGCACGGAGGTTGCTAGCGCGCTCAGCCAAGCGCTGGTGTGGCGCTAGGATCACGTTCCATGAATCCTGCCGCGCAAGCTGTTCGACCAGCGCCCGTCCCCATTGCCACCAAGACGAGCGATGCCTTTGCCAATGCGGGGCATAGAGCAGCACCGGCCGATCGTTCGCAAAGAACGGCCGCGTGTGAGTACGATGGCGGAACCCCGACTTAACGTAGCCGGTGGCGCGGATGCGATCAGGGTCCATTCCGCGGTCAAGATATGTCCGGCGCTCGCGCTCGCTTGGCACCAGCGTGAGCGCGGCCGATCGGCGTCGGCGATCGTCGCGAGCGCTCATCGATCCGACGCCGTGCGAGGTCTTTACGAAGCGGGTGCGCATCGGAAGGAGCGTCGGCAGCCACAGGCTTGTCTGTTCCGCGCAGACCGCGACATTGGTGCCGCGCAGTCGCGAAGCCAACCTCGCGAGCATCGGAAGCTTCGGCGGCAGCGGTGGATTGCGTCCGACCGCGAAATCATCGCCGACGTGACGAAAGCCGGGTGTCTGGCGAACTCGCAGTCCGTTGCTCGACCGTTCACCGACAAACTGCGCGAGCAGTGCCTCGTGTGCCGACGTTGCTGCCCACAGATCGATCGCGCAGTCGGGAGCCTCCGCCGCCAAAGCCTCGGCGATCGGCCAGAGATGCGGGATCAGCAACGTCTCGCCTAGGAACAGGAATGCGATTGATGCGGGTTCGTTCTGTGCGCGCCCCTCAGCAACCTGCATGGTCCGCTTCCCAGCCAGCGATGTCCTTGGGTTGATCCACTTCGCGCCAGCAGCCCGGCGCGCGCTCGATCGCCTCGACCCGGCCCCACCGAGCGAGCCGATCGACGATGGCGTGGTGGAAGGCGGCGGTGCCGTCCTCACCCCTGATCACCGCCGACAGCGCATCAGCGTAGGCGTGGCCGGGTTCGGGCGCGACGATTAGGCCGAGCGAGCGGTGGGTCGCGCTTTCCGGATAGAGTGTCTTGGCGACCGCAGCTACCGCGCCGTCCGCGACCCGCACGAGCATATCGTCATGTTGGTGCGCGATAAGCGGCTCGACGAGCAACCCGATAGACTGCGCGCGGCCTAACGCGGCGGCGACCACACCGACATCAAATACGGTGTCGCCATTCATCAGGCAGAATGGACGGTCGAGGAACTCGCGCGCCGCCCACACGCTGCCAATGCTGCTCGCCACCGCCCAAAACGGGTTATAGCGCAGCTCAACCAAGAGCGGCGGCGGCGTATCCTTCAAATGCTGCGCTACCTGATCGATCCGGTAGCCGCCGACGACGACCGCCTCGCGCACCCCCGCTTGTGCCAGTGCATCAAGCTGAAGGTCAAGAATTGCTCGACCGCCGAGCGTGACCAGACATTTGGGAATATGCCGGGTGAGCGGAAGCAGCCGCGATCCGCTGCCGGCGCTAAGAATGACTGCTATCAACGTGGGCTCCGTGGAGCAAGGCCGTCCCAATTGAGCACAGGCCAGCCATGCCTGGCGGCAAGCAGCAAAAGCGGTCCGTGCGCGTTGACGGCGAACGGCTCGTCCGCCCAATCGAGCGTCGGCGCGTCTGATACATGATCGGAATAGAAACGGATGTGCGCGGCCTCGCGGGCAATCCCCTCGCGCTTTAACCAATCTTGGATCATCGAAAGCTTGACTGCTCCATAACAATTGCTCCCCTTTATGATTGGAAGTATCGCACCAGAGGTATCAACTAGCGCTTCGGTTCCGACGACTTCGGTAATTCCCAACCGTTCAGCGACCTCCTCGGCGTAGAAGCGATAGGAGGCTGTTGCGATAATCACGCGGCGGCCTGCGCGGCGATCCTCGTCTATCTGCGCAATTGAACCGGCATACACTTTGCCCGGGACGAGCCAGTCAGCGTAAGACCGCGCGCGCAGCTTAGCAGCTTGAGGGCTAAGGCGCGGACCGAGCATAATGCGGTGCATGATCTCCTTAAGCTTTCCGCGATCGTAAAAGCCAGCAATATGCAAGAGCGCGGCGACGACTCCGAATGGAAGGAGCGCAAGCCGCCAACGCCCGCGGCGGAGTGCGTTATGGATCAGAAAAGGCGTCCAAGTGGGCACTCGAGTGATTGTCCGATCCAGGTCGTAAATTGCCAGTTGGTGCATTGAAAACGCATTACCGTTGGCATCGCGCTCGATCTAGAGATTTCGCTGGTGACCTAAATGCGACTGGCCGAGCATTTAAAAAAGTACCACCATAGAAAGGCTAAGTCACTGATACGACATAAGAGAATGGTGCGACCGGTGAGGATTGAACTCACGACCTCAGCTTTGCCAAGGATCTGGTTGGTCTAAATCTGCTAATGGCCGCTTTCAGTGCAATCAACGCTTTTGCTGAATGATCGACATTCGGGCGCATTCCAGACAAGCTGCTTATTCGTCTTTGGCGGCCGACCGTCGGGGCTAGCCCGGCGCAACGCATGGAAGCCGAATATGTGCGACGGGCACGCGCGGACGGTAAGGCGAGCGCGGACGCTTGGGTGCGCGAACAGGGCATTCGCTTCCACCAAAAACTGGTTGCCGATGGTGTTTGTGCGGCACCAGGAAAAGCTGATCGCAGCGCGGCGGTGGGCGGCGACAGGAAAAAGCGAGAAGTACGCGATAAGAACGGCAGGGTCTGCACGAAGACCCGGCGGAGAACCGACCGATTGCCAATGTGGGTGGCGGGGGATGACGCTCGGCCTGGTGCCAGTTTGCGCAGACTAGAAGCTGCCACTCCAAGAGACGCTGCAGTGTTGCGGTCAAGTGCCGCGCATCATCACTATTTCAGGATGTGCCGTCGCACGGCCCCAACACACGATCGACCCGCAGGATTGGACGGTCTTCTTCGCCGGGAATAAGCCTGCCGTCGATCGCGACGCACTGGTGGTCTTCCCATGCCTCGACGATCACGGCGCGATCAGCATCCTTTGCAATTAGGGGCGGCAACGAGGCTTTGCCGTCCGCATCGACGAACAGCATGCGATCCTTCACAGCATGGCCTTGCGCATCCGGTTCGAACACCGCGCGGCTGGGACACGGCATCCGGACGCAGCGGATTCCGGTATCGCCGATATGCAGTCGAGCGCCGGGTGCCTTGGAATCGTTTGCGACGAACGGTGGCGGCGCTTCCTGAGGTGCCGTAACCGCAATCAGCGGAGCCATCAGCCAGAGCATTTCAGTCTTCCCTCCATGCCCAGGATACGGCCCCGACATGTACAGTCGTTGAAGCACTTATCGATTAGGCAACCCGTTATTTTCACGAATGGTGCGAATCTCATCCTTCTTCGCGATCATGTCGTCACGCATGGCTTGGAGGCCGTTGCGGGTCTCGGCGAGTTCGGACGAATACCGCGTCTTTGAGGTAAAGCCGTTGTCGTTTGCCTCGTCCCATGCCAGCGCCCCATCGATTTGGGCGACGGCTGCATCGACATCACCGAACGCATATTCGTTGATCGGGCGCCCGACGCTTTCAGAAAGCGCCGAAAACAGCACCCGGTCGTTCGATCCGGGGGGTGGCTGGGTCGCGGCGAGGTGAAAGCGATAGCGCAACTGACCGATATAGAACCACTTCACCGCCTCGTCCGTGCGGCCTGCGCCCATAAGCTTGGCTGCAAGCATGTAGAGTTCGGCGGGTTGGAGCGTTTCGGCGCGCGCCATCAATGAATCAGGCGATTGCTCAGTAATACTCTCGGCCTGGTTCATGCCGTTATTCGGTTCGACCGCCATGGTTTGATCCTCGCAGCCGACTACTCCCAGCGCAAGCAACGCGACCAGCCAGAATCTGCCGATATGGGTGCTGGGCAAATAGGTCATCCACGCAACTTGCGACTGTTGAATACAAAGGCAAGCTGCTTTTGGCCCCTGTCTTTGCTACACGGCATTTGTAGCAAGCCGGATGAAACAGTACGAAACGGGCGCAGTTTTCCCGTCCGAGATCACTGCACGCCGTTTCATAAGCTCCATCGCCGCATTTCTGGCGATGCCTTCTCCGCCCCGGTTACGTTATTTGGCGCGCGGGGCCGCCGCCGATGCGTTGGTGGGCAAACCGCCAAGCTGGGTTACAAGCTGGGTATAGGCATCGAGATACGCGAGCACGATAACCTGGCCGATCTCCGTATTCTCGTAACCGCCCCCGCTTACGCCGCCAAACCCGCCGCTGCCCCAAAGCGCGCCGCTCGCATTGAAACTCAAGTCGCTTTTGCGTGCAAAGCCCTCGGTAAGCGCTTCCTCCTCCGTGGTGCGGGCATTGACGATCGACAACGTGACGTTGGCTTCGCTGCGCCGTGTATTGATCCCGCTGGCCATGCGTCCGATACGACCGCCAAGCAGGCCGCCGACGACGCCTCCGAGTGCATTACCACCCGCATTGCGGTTACTTGAAACGATGTCGGGTTGCAGAAAATAATCCGCGGCGCGAACTTGTCCGCGACCGATGTTCGAACCTTCCTGCAATTCGCCCTGATCGGCGAGCGCTCGCTCCATCGCGCGATTCCCCATTGAGCGGCCGCGGTTGACCAGTGTGAAGCAGCCAGACTTCTGGACCATGACGCGGAGGATCGCCTCCGGGCTGCCCAGGTTAAACTCGCGCCACCATTGATTGTCGGGTTCGACAATGGCGATGGTGCCGAGACGCTTTGTGCAAACTGGGATATTGGCGGTGCCACTGGCTTGCGCTTTGCGAGCCGAGGATTGGTAAGGCTTTTGAGCCAGAGCCGTTGCGGATGGCAAAAGAACGATAGCAGCTGCGATTGCCGCGAGGCTTATGAAACGCATGGTTGTCCCCCAAGAAACAAATGACAATTAGGCAAAGTTGAAACCTTGCTCAGCATTACGCAGTCACACGCGCGCTTAGTCGTTCGCCCCAACCAGCTGCGCCAAATGGTTTATCAGCGCAGCCGCGGCGATCAACAGGCATGTAAGCGCCTGCGCTAATGAGCAGTGGCAGCCGCCACCATCACCTGCCGTCCAATTTAACGCCCAGCCTAGCGGTCGAAGCGATGCCCACCGAGAAGTCAGCTTCTTGAACTGGCTAAGATGAGCGCCCGATTAGGCGCACATGGCAGCCGATCCCGAAATTAAACGGTCAAACGGCAACCGCGACCCAATGGCCGAAATTCCCGCCGGCCCTTTGTTGAGATCGCTTTTTCACCTGACGCAAACCTCGTGTGGGATCATCGTCATGCTTCCGCCACTCGTGATGGCGCGCATCTCGGTTCGCGCCTTGGTGCAAGGGCGACCATTTTTATTAGTCGGTGGCACTCGCCGTTTTTGTTTAATTTCCGCACGAGCCTCGGGGCACACCCGCGTCCGAACCCAGTCTTCTGCTACCGCCCTACCTTTCGTGCGCACGCGGAAACGGTAGCGCGAACCGTACTGCTTCTGATCCGCTGCCGACAACGTGGCAAATGATGAGCAGTGGGGTTGCGCAACAGCGGGTGCCGAGGCCGTCAAGAGCAATGTTGCAACGGTTGTAATCATGGGCCCTCCATAAATATCGAACAGTTTTCGCAGCGAAGACTGACGAGGAGCATTGGCTGACTCCCCACCCAACAGCGGACGCAAGCTCTTACTCCCAGCTTATGGCAGTTTTTGGGCTTTCGAACGATATGTGTGAGCGGCTGATACTGGGGCGCGTTGCAGACTGGCAGACCACGCCAAAACCAGCCTAACGGCTTATGGGCCGAAAGCAGATTATCAGCTATCAGAACGCTCTCGTACTGTAGCGGTCGGTCGAGCCGCCAGTCCTATCTTGGTCAACCAGATGGCCGTTGCTGGGATGCCGTCACGGCGATGGTCGCCAGCGCAGCGAGCGGATGGCCCGACCGTCCCAATCACCGGCTGTCATCCACCCATCGCTCGATTTATGCCAATTCGCGAGCCTTCAGGAGGAAAACGAGCATAATCCGTGAAAACGCCGTCGCACTACCAGCACTCCGGCAGAACCAGCGTGCGTCATACTGACGCGGAGGCCGCAGCGTCCCGGATGATCCGGATACCACCGACCGCAGCGATTACTGCCGTTCCCAATCCTACGACGAGATCGGGAACATTGCTGTCGAGCCATAATACGAGCAGGCCGGCAATCAGGATTCCGCCATTAGACACAAAGTCGTTGAAGCTGAAGGTAGTCGCCGCGCGGAGGTTCACGTCAGACTGTTCAAGGCGGCGAAGTCGCCACAAGCAGACCGCATTGACGATCGCCGCTATGAACGCCATCGCCATCATGGTTGGACCGATCGGTTCGCTGCCCTGAAAGTAACGGCGGCCAACGTCAATTAGGACGCCGACGGCGAAGATCAGCAACAGCACACCTGACAAGCGTGCGGCCCGCACCTTCCATGCTATACCGCGTGAGAGGGCAAACAAGCTTATCGCATAGACTAGCGCATCGGACGCATTGTCTAGCCCATTGGCGATCAGTGCGCTGGAATCCGCAAACGTGCCGGTAATGCCAAACCCCGCCGCAAGCGCGAGGTTCAACCACAAGACGAGCCATAAGGTGCGTCTGGTTTCCGGTCGATCGGACGCTGACACATCGATCTC
Source organism: Sphingomonas sp. AX6 (assembly GCF_902506605.1). Classification (GTDB taxonomy): domain Bacteria; phylum Pseudomonadota; class Alphaproteobacteria; order Sphingomonadales; family Sphingomonadaceae; genus Sphingomonas. The sequence continues at coordinate 1,243,651 of NZ_LR733979.1, read as the reverse complement.
GCCGCTCATGCCGGCACCGTTGCGCTCGAGGCGTCCTTGCCGTCCGAAGTTACCGGCTCCTCCCGCATTCCGTAGCGGGCATAAAGTGTGGGCAACACGAACAGCGTCAGCAACGTGGCCGAGATCAGACCGCCGATCACGACCGTCGCCAATGGCTTTTGCACTTCGGCTCCGGCGCCACTTGCGATGGCCATCGGAACGAACCCGAGCGATGCCACCAGCGCCGTCATGATGACCGGTCGCAACCGCATCATGGCGCCCTGGTGCGCCGCCGTGGTGCGGTCAATTCCATCCCGGATCAGTTCCTGGATCGAGGTCACCATCACCAGTCCGTTGAGAACGGCAATGCCCGAAAGGGCGATGAACCCGACGGCTGCCGAAATTGAAAACGGCATATCGCGCAAAACGAGCGCGAACACCCCACCCACCAGCGCAAACGGAACGCCGGTAAACACGATTGCAGCATCGCGGGCCGATCTCAGCGCCCCGTAGAGCAGGAAGATGATCAGCGCGAAACAGGCCGGCACCACGATCGCGAGGGTCGCGCGCGCCGATTCGAGATTCTCGAACTGACCTCCCCATTCGAGGAAGCTGCCTGCGGGCAGACGGACATCTCGTGCGATCAGCGCCTGTGCATCGGTGACCACGCTCGCCACGTCTCGGCCGCGCACATTGGCTTGGACGACGATCCGCCGCTTGCCGTTTTCGCGGCTGATCTGGTTCGGCCCATCGACCACGACGATGTCCGCCACGCTCTTGAGCGGCACGAAGCTACCAGACGGCGTTGGCACCGGTATTTGTCCCAGCGTGTCGAAATCGGCGCGCGACTTGTCGTCCAACCGGATCACCACCGGGAACCGCCGATCGCCCTCGAAGATCAACCCGGCCTCTCGGCCACCGATGGCCGCAGCAACCACGTCCTGCACATCGCGTGCCGTCACACCAAGCTGCGCCATCGCAGCCCGGCGTGGACGGATATCGAGGATCGGCAGGCCTTCGGTCTGCTCGACCTTCACATCGACGGCACCTTCGGTCGAGCGCAGGATATCGGCGATCTGTTCGGCGGTCGCGTTCATTGTTGCGAAGTCCTCGCCAAACACTTTCACCGCCACGTCGCCGCGCACACCCGAGATCAGTTCGTTGAACCGCATCTGGATCGGCTGTGTGATCTCGTAGGCACTGCCGGGCTGGGCTTCGAGCCTCTCCTCGAGTTGCGCCACGAGATCGGCCTTGGAAAGCTTCGGGTTCGGCCATTCGGAGCGCGGTTTCATGATTATAAACGTATCGCTGATGTTGGGCGGCATGGGGTCTGCCGCGAGTTCGGCTGTCCCGGTCTTCGAGAACACCACCGCCACCTCAGACATCTGCGCGATCGACTTTTCGAGCCTGCTCTGCATCGACTGCGACTGGTCGACCGACGTGCCGGGCACGCGGATCGCCTGAACGGTGAGATCGCCTTCGTCGAGCTGAGGTAGAAATTCAGAGCCCAGGGTCGTGAAGGCCGCTGCGGCCAATGCCAACGCGCCTACTGCGACTCCCAACGTGAAGCTGGGCCGTTTCATGGCCTTGGACAGACCCGGTTCGTAGCGTCGCTTCAGCGCGGCAATGAACCGTCCTTCCTTCTCATCAACCCGCTTGCTGATCCAGATCGCAATCGCGGCAGGGACAAAGGTTAGGGACAGGACGAACGCAAAGCCGAGTGCCATCATCACCGTCATTGCCATCGGCGCAAACGTCTTGCCCTCGACCCCGGTCAGTGTGAGCAACGGTGCATAGACGAGGATGATAATCGCCTGTCCATAAACCGATGGGCGGATCATTTCGCGAGCGGCCCTTGCGACGATTTCCAGCCGCTCGCTGGTATCGAGCACGTGCCCACGCCGATGCTGCGCTTCAGCTATGCGCCTCAGCGCATTCTCGACGATGATGACTGCACCGTCGACGATCAGGCCGAAGTCCAGTGCGCCGAGACTCATCAGGTTGGCCGACACCCCGACTTCCAGCATTCCGGCCCCGGTCAACAACATGGTAATTGGAATGACGAGCGCAGCAATGATCGCGGCGCGCACGTTACCGAGCAGCAGGAACAGGATGACGATGACCAGCAGCGCGCCCTCGGTCAGGTTCTTGGCCACGGTCTTGATTGTCGAATTGACGAGCTTGGTGCGGTCGAGGACCGGCTCCACGATAACGTCGGTTGGCAGCGACGCGTTGATCTCGTCAAGACGTTCGGCGACGGCCGATGCGACCTCTCGGCTATTCTCCCCAATTCGCATGATCGCGGTTCCCACCACCACCTCGCGTCCATTCTCGGAGGCGGAGCCGGTGCGAATTTCCTGTCCGGTACGAACCGCTGCGACCTGACTCAGCAGGATTGGTACGCCTTCACGACTGGCGATGACGGTTCGGGAAAGATCGGCGGCATCGGTAAGTCGAGCATCGGCGCGAACCGACAGACCCTCGCCGTTGCGATCGACGATCCCCCCGCCGGTGCTGGTGTTGTTGGCCTCCAGCGCATCGGCCAGATCACCCAGGCTGAGATCAAGCGCGGCCAATCGCTGCACGTCGGGCACGACCAGGAATTGCTTGGCATAGCCGCCGATCGAATCGATTCCCGCAACGCCCGGCGTCGTCTTGAGCAACGGCGCGATGATCCAGTCCTGCGCGGTCCGCAGATAGGTCGCCTGATCCGCTTCGCCGACCAATCGTTCGCCTTCGGGCGTGATGTAGCTGCCATCGGGCTGAAGCCCAGGCTCTCCCGCTTGATGCGCGTCATCGCGGCGATGCGCCATTCGCACCGTCCACATATAGACTTCGCCCAGACCGGTCGCGATCGGCCCCATTTCGGGGACTGCACCTTCGGGCAGATCTTCCTCCGCCGACCGCAAGCGTTCGGCCACTTGCTGACGCGCGAAATAGATGTCGGTCGAATCGGTGAATACCGCAGTGACCTGGGCAAAGCCGTTCCGGCTCAGCGAGCGGGAATATTCGAGCCCCGGCACGCCTGCGAGTGCGGTTTCGATCGGAAAGGCGACCTGCTTTTCGACCAGCTCGGTCGAAAGCGATGGCGCACGTACATTGATCTGCACTTGGTTGTTGGTGATGTCCGGTACGGCGTCGATTGGAAGCCGACCGAGTGCGAATGCCCCGCCGATCGCGGCGAGGAGGGTGATGAACAGCACGAACCAGCGCCGCTCCACCGAAAAGGTGACGATACGGTCGATCATGATCAATGTCCGTGCTCGGCTTCGCCCTTCCCGAGCTCGGCCTTGAGGATGAAACTGTTGGCAGCGGCAATGCGCTCGTTGCCTTCGAGGCCCGCGCGGACGACGACACGGTCGCCGCCGCGTTCGCCAAGCGTTACGGGAACCGCGCGGAAGCCCGACGGCGTTCGTACGAATACGACCGTTCGTCCGTCGACGGTCTGGATTGCGGTCTGCGGCACGGAGATCGATGTGCCGTCGCCATCGGCCAGCTTGACCGACGCCTCTACGGTTTCGCCGATCCGCCATTCGCGTCCGCCATTGTCGAGCGTCGCGATGGCAGGCACCAGTCGCCGTTCGAGGTCGAGGGCGGGGGAAACGAAGGTGACCCGCCCGGTGCCGATTCTGCCGGGAGCGGAGATTTCGACGACCGCCCCGGGCCGCACTTGCCCGGCGGTGGCTGGATCGAGCGAGAATTCTACCGACACCTGCCCAAGATTGGCGACGCGGAACAGTTCGGCATCGGCGGCGACGGTCTGGCCGAGCATCGCCGGGCGCGCGATGATCTGGCCCGCGATCGGTGAACGGATTGCGATGCGGTTGAGTGCTCCGGCACTGGTGCCTGCAGCGCCCAATGCCTGTTCCGCCTGGCGCAATGCGATGCGCGCTTCGGTAGCCGCCGTCCGGGCGGCGATCAGATCCTGCTCGGGCGATACGCGTTCAGCAAATAATCGCTGTTCGCGTGCCAAATTCGAGTTGGCAAGTCGAAGTCGCGCGCGTGCGGCCTCCACCGTGCCCGTCAGCTCGGCGGCCTCTCGGCTTTCGACAACGGCCAATACATCGCCGCGCGAAACGTCTTGGCCGAGGTTGCGATTGAGCGAGACGAGGCGACCGCCGATGGCGGCCGAGACGATCTGGATCGCCTGCGGGTCGCCCGCGATTGTCGCCGGCACATCGATTGCAGCTGCCGATCCGCCGACGCGTGCAGCAACCAGTGTGATGCCCGCCGCCTGGATCTGCTCGGCGGTCATCTCGACCGCGCCTTCTTCTTCCTCACCGTCATGGTCGTCGCCTTCCTCGGCGACGGCTTCGGTGTTGTCGGTTTCGGATTCGCCGCCACAGGCAGCAAGCGACAGGGTAAGCGCGAGCGCGGAGAGCGCCGCGCGGGTTGCACGGACGGAACGCATATCAGTTGAATCCTTCGGGAACGGCGGCGGTGAGCCGCGCGAGCCGCGCCTGGGCGGCATGATAATCGGCAAGCGCATCGATCGCCGCAGCACGGGTTTCGGCAAGCGTGCGTTCGGCTTCCAGCAGATCGAGCTGGCCGAACTTGCCTTCGCGATACCCGATACGCGCGATGCGCGCCGCCTCCTCGGCAGCCGCAAGCGCAGGACCGCTGGCTGCCGATGCGCGATCGGCGGCATTGGCAACCGAGGTTTGCGCTGTCGCCATGTCGTTGCTGGCGCGAAGCAAAGCGGTCTGTCGCTGCGCTGCTACCCGATCCCTCTCGGCGCGCGCCTGGTCGAGTGCAGCCCGACCGGTGTTGAATAACTGCAGCGGGATCGAAACGCCGACTGTCGCGGCGACATCTCCGCTTCCCTGGAAATGTCGTGCCCCGGCGCTGATGCTGAGGTCGGGAATGCGCTGCGCATCCGCCAGTCTGACCCTCGCGTCCGCTGTGGTCAGTTCGGCCTGAGCCGCTGCGAGCGCCAGCGTCTCGCCGGATCGCACCGATATCGGAGATGCGCCTGCGTCGATCCGCCCGAACCAGGCGGAGTCGAGCGCGTCGGTAACGGGCCGACCGACAAGCCGTCCGAGATTGTCGCGCGCGGTGGAAAGCAGCCGTTCCTGCTGGGCGACGTCGGTTTCGGCATTGATCCTCACCACTTCCGCGCGCTGCGCCTCAAGCGGCGATGCCCGGCCGGCGCGGACCCGAACCTGAGCGGCCCGCAATCCTTCCGATGCGATCTCCCGCTGGCGAATGGCGTTCGCAAGGCGCTGGTCGGCGGCAGCGGCATCGGCATAGGCCTGCGTCACTTCGGCCCGCAAATCGGCGATAGCGATGGCGGCGGCGATCCTGGCGGTAATGCCTTGGGCGTTGGCAAGCGCGATCCGTGCCGACCGTTTGCCCCCGCGTTCGATCGGCAGTTCGACACCGATCGTGACTTCTGTTTCGCCCAGCCCCGAATAGCTTCCGCTGCCGATGAAATTCTCCACATCGGCAAAAGCGCGTGGATTGGGGCGAAGGGCGGCACCTGTACGGGACGCTTGCGCGGCCCGCAGCCCCGCTTCTGCCTCGGCACGCGCCGGGGCGGCGACTTCGGCCTGTGCAAGCGCCTGTCGCAGGTTGAACACCGGGGTTGACCGTTCGGGCGATTGCTCGACCGTTAGGGTTTGCGCCTGTGCAATGGATGCGCAGGACGCGGCGACCAGCATGGCCGCACAGCGAAGATACATGGATAAAACTCCTGACGAACGAGGTCACATCCCGCGAGCGGATCGCGGGCGCGAAGTTCGTCAGGCGATCGGAGGGCGCAACGTCCGATCGGGATCGATCGCAGTCATCGAGTCGATAGCGCGCAGCGATCGCAACGACGCCAGCAACATCACTTCACCCGACTTGGCCTCAAGTTCCGGCGTTGCGAGATGATGGCCGTGGCAACCATTGTGAGCGTGCATCGCTGGATCGCCCTTGGAGTCATCGGCAGGCACCGGCTTTTCGCTGGCATGGTCAGATCCGGAGGCTGGCGCCGTATCCTCGATACAGGCGACCGGCTCCATCGCATGCACGACCGATCCCATCCCGAGAGACAGGACGAGCAATGCACCGACCAGAGTTGCCCACAGCTTGATCACGACGCGCGCCATAGCATTCAATTCCGGTGTGTGACCAGCGTGTCGCTTGACGGCAAATGGGCAAGTTCGCCACGCGCCTGCCGAATGATCTGCCATCCGCCGCCAAGGCCCAGCGCCGCCATCACCGCAGCGACGATCAGATCGGGCCACGCCGTGCCGGTCCCAAACACGCCGATCGCGGCCAGGACGACGGCGGCGTTGCCGATCACGTCGTTGCGCGAGCATATCCAAACCGACCGCATATTGGCGTCGCCGCTGCGATACCGAAACAGCAGCAGCGCGACGACGGCATTGGCGATCAGCGCCGCAATCCCGACCATACCCATGACTTCGGCTTGCGGAGGGTCTCCATTCCAGACCGCCCACACGGTGCTGACCAGTACGAACGCGCCGAAGGCGACCAGCGTCCAGCCCTTGACCAGCGCGGCACGCGCGCGCCAGGCAAGCGCCATGCCCGCGACGCCCAGACTGATCGCATAATTTGCCGCATCGCCCAGAAAGTCGAGCGCATCGGCCATCAACGCTTGCGATCCCGAGGCGAGACCGGCGCCGATTTCGATCACGAACATCGCGGCGTTCACCACAAGGGCGATCCACAAGATGCGCCGCCAGCGCGGATCGTTGTTGGACGTGCTGTCACTCGGGCAGGATGTGCAAGCCATTGATCGGATACCTCGACGAATCGATTATCCGCCCCATATGGACCTTGTAGCAACTACAGGGTCAAGCGCGTGGCACAACGATTGACGATCGGCAGGCTTGCAAAAGCCACCGGCACCAAGGCCGAAACCGTGAGATGGTATGAGAAGGTCGGCCTGATCGATCCGCCCCGGCGAACCGATGCCAACTACCGCGTTTACGCGGCAAGCGACCTGGCGCGACTGAGCTTCATCCGAAGGGCCCGCAATCTCGGCTTTTCGCTAGATCAGATTCGCACCTTGCTCGACATCGCCGACCGCCAGGACAGGGATTGTGCTTCCGTGGACGCGATTGCCAGCGGCCATCTTGAGGAGATCGACCGAAAGATTGCGGATCTGACCGCGCTCCGGCGCGAACTCGGGGATCTGGTGACGTCTTGCCGCGGCGGGACGGTGGCCGAATGCCGGATTCTGGATGCGCTTGGAACGGACATCACGCGGTAGCTTGGAAATACCGGCCGCAGGAAAATCGGCACCGTGCGCTATGCCAATGGGTTTCGTGAGAGTAGATGTTTCGCGTAATGAATCGTCTCGGATCCGCGCCCTCATGGCTTTGGTTGTTCGCGGTGACGCTGACGATGTCGTTGGTTGGCGTGAGCCTCTCGCCGATTTGTCCCGATCTCTCAATGAAGACCGATGTGATGTGCGAGGAGAATGCGAACCAGACACCGTCCAAATCACCACGCACTAGCTGCATGGCAAAATGCGTCGTCAGCCTTCCCGACCTTCGGTTCGGCATCGCCGGTGAAATCGGCGTCGAGGCACCTGTTTGGCAGGTTGCAATTCGGAGGTTGGTAAGCGTCGTTTCAGGACCGATCCCGCCGCCGCCGCGCCATCCATCAATGCTCCAATAATGTCACTAACCAGAATGTTCGGAGATCATGATGAAGACGATCAAACTAATCGGGGCCGGTCTGGCTCTCACCTTTTCGACCGCAGCGTTTGCGGCGCAGGATATGGATTGCTGCAAGGAGATGCAGCCCTGCTGCTGCAAGAAGGAAGGCGATAAGCCGGGCTGCTGTGATAAGATGAAGCAGGATTCACCGGGCGACAAACATGGCGGTCATGATATGTCGCCAAAACCAAAGAACTAACCACTATGGAGGGAGAGGCGTCCGCGCCTCTCCCGCTTCGATCCACTCTGTCGCTCAATGCCGCGCGAACACCCTTTGTCCTGATGGTCCGAAGGCGACAACGTTGTAGCGCTGGGCCGGCATTCCCGGCACCTCCATTCCCGGCGACCCCAATGGCATTCCTGCCACCGCAAGGCCCTTGATGCCCTTGGGACGCGCCGCGAGTACGCGCTTCATATCGGCAATGGGAACATGGCCTTCGAACGCCATGCCATCGACGATCGCCGTGTGGCAGGACGCCAGAGAAGCGGGAACACCAATCCGCGCCTTCAGTGCACCGCGACGAGGATCGTCGACGGTCCGGACCTCGCGCTTGAACCCGGTTTCCACCTGACGTACCCATTGCTCGCAGCAGCCACATCCCGGATCGCGGTGCATGACGATTGGATTTTGTGCGATTGCGGTTCCTGGGATCGCAATCCCAAGCAATAGTGCCATGAATTTTATCATCTCGTTTTTTCCTCGTTCCTAGATGGCGGTGGCACTGCCAAACCTTTCTCCCGGTAATCGGGAAGCAGCGGGGCATCCGGTCCGGCGGGGGTGCGCTCAAGATCGGCGATCAATGCCTTCATTTCGGCAATTTCGCGAACCTGAGCTTCGATAATTTTGTCAGCGAGTTCGCGGACCCGTGGATCGCGTATTCGAGCCCGTTCGCTCGTCATGATCGCGATTGAATGATGGGGAATCATTGCCCTCATATAGGACGCGTCATCGACCGTTTGCTGACTCCGCACGAGCCAGAGCGAACCTGCAAATACGACGGCGCTCGCAACTAGGATGGCGATGTTGGCGGCTCGGTTCTTGTACATCGACCACATGAACCCAAGCATGATGAACGCCATGACGGCGCCCATCACAATCGCCATCCACGTACGCGTCTGACTGTACGCCAGATGGTCCAGCGCGTAGGTGTTCAGGTACATCAAGCCGAACATCACGACGGTTGATGTTGCGATCATCGCAGCAAACCGACCATAGCTCATCGTCTATCTCCCTTCGAACCGCTCCATGAGGTTTGCGTCAGAACCAGGCACGAACCCCGACAACGAGGTTGGTCGACGACGGATCGTCGCCCGCCGCGCGCGCGAAATCGGCGGTACGGCCGAACTTCGCTTCGTGGACGATGCCGATGTAAGGCGCGAATTCGCGGGCAATTTCGTAACGTAAACGCAGGCCGAATTCGGCGCTGGTCAGGCCCGACCCAATCCCGATTTCGGGAATATCCTCCGCCGACAGATCAAATTCGATCTTGGGCTGGAGGATCAGGCGCTGGGTGAGGCGCTGGTCATATTCGGCAGACGCGCTAGCGCGGACTTCGCCTTGCGTCGAAAGATAGAGATAACCGTCGACTTCGAACCAATAGGGGGCGAGTCCTTCGACGCCGATGACGGCATGGGTGCGATCGGGGCCGACGCCCAGATCCTGCCGAACGCCAGCCTGAAGGTTGAAATAGGGGCCGATGGCGCGGGAATAGAGCGCCTTCAGTTCGACGTCTCCGAACGGCTCGCCGAACTCACCTTCGCCGTCTGCCTTGACGACGAAGCGGTTGATGTCGCCGCCGAACCAGGCATCGGCTTCGAACTTATAGCCGGTATGACCGTCGGCAATCTTTATCTCGGCAAGGTCGATCATCACCTGGCTGTAATTGCCGCCGCCATGCTCGCGGCGCAGGGCGTCGCGGGCGGGCTGCATCGTGGTCGCGCCCCAGACACGATCCGCATAATCGGGTTCGGGGGCTGCCGGTGCGGGCGCGTCGCCCGCCGGGAGTGCGGTGCCAAGGCTACCCATCGCTTCCCCCATTGGCATCGCCATATCCTGCATCGCGTCCGGCTCCGAGGTGCGAGCGGATTGCGGCACACAGTGGCCCATTTCGGCGTGCTCGGGCGGGCAATTGGAATCCGCCGCGCCTGGCGCTGGATCCTGCGCCCCGCCGACCCGCTGCTCGGGGTCGGCCGCGGCCTCTTCGCGTTCCGGCGAGGTTGCGCCCTCCGGTTTGCAATGGCCCATCGCTGCATGCTCTGGCGGACAGGCATCGACGACCGGAGCAGTCGTCGGCTTATCCTGTGCCAAGCGGGGGGCACCTCGTTGGGGCGTGGCCGCTCGTGGCTTCGCGTCCGGGTTGGGCTTGGCAGCTGGAGCCGGTTTGGCGGGCATCTTCATGCCCGGCATGTTCGAATGATCCATCGTCTGCGCGACGGCGGGCGTCGCAAGCGCGATTGCAGAAGCAGCGGTAAGGAGAAACAGCGTTTTCATGCGGCTTCTCCCCCGCGCGGACGGACGGTGACGACCTGCATCATGCCTGCGTGCATATGATAGAGCATGTGACAGTGGAACGCCCAGTCGCCGACCGCGTCGGTCGTCACGTCGAACGTGACTGTGCCGCCCGGCTGGACCTGCACGGTATGTTTGCGTGGCGCAAACTCTCCATGCCCGGTGACCAGCTCGAAAAAATGGCCATGCAGATGGATGGGGTGTCCCATCATCGTGTCGTTGACGAGGGTAACGCGCACCCGTTCGTCCTGTAAGAACGGGATCGGTTTTTTGACCTCGTTCAGCTTTTCGCCGTCGAAGGCCCACATATAGCGCTCCATATTGCCGGTGAGATGGATGCGCATCTCGCGATCGGGCGCACGCACGTCGGGATTGCGGTCGACGGCCATCAGATCGCGGTAAACCAGCACTTTGTGGCCGACATCCTCCAGCCCTTGACCGGGCTCCCCGGTTCGATCCATCGGCATAGGCGAAATCGTCTGGACGGTTGGGGTTTTCTTGACCTCGGGCGCGACCGAAAAATCGCGCATCGAATGATCCATGCCCGCCATTGCACCGCCTGCGGCACCTTGGGCCGCGCCGCTGTGGTCCATCCCGGCCATCGATCCGGCATCACTTGAAGGCATGGGCGTGCAGTGCCCCATTGCAGCATGTTCGGGCGCGCAATTCGCACCGCCGGTTGCTGCGGCACCTGTAGTCGCACCACCCATTGCGCCATGATCCATGCCGGACATGTCGCCCATGCCCATGTCCTTCATGTCGGCAAGCGGCCGCTTGCGTAGGCGCGGAACTTCTGCCGCCATACCCTCGCGCGGAGCGAGCGTCGCGCGCGCCATGCCCGAGCGATCGACGCTTTCGCCGACCAAGGTGTAGGCGCGGTCGTCGGTTGGTTCGACGATGACGTCGTAGGTCTCCGCCACGGCAATCTGGAACTCGTCCACGGCAACCGGACGCACATTCAGACCATCCGCCTGGACCACCGTGAGTTTCAGGCCCGGAATGCGAACGTTGAAGGTGGTCATTGCCGACGCGTTGATGACGCGCAGACGCACCCGCTCTCCAGGCGTGAACAATGCGGTCCAATTGTCACGCGGGCCATGACCATTGACCAGGTAGCTATAGGTAGAGCCAGTCACGTCAGACACGTCGGTCGGGTCCATCCGCATCTTGCCCCAATCGAGACGCTCCTTCGCAGTTTGCCCCTCGCCGCGAAGTTGGTCGAAGAGCGTCTGTTTCTGGAAATTGAAATATCCACCCTGCTGCTTGAGCTTCTTAAAGATGATGTGCGGGTGCATTTCACTGTGGTCGGACAACACGACGACATGTTCGCGGTCCGAGCGGATCGGGTCTTCGCCGTTTGGATCGATGACGATCGGACCGTAATGCCCGAGCTGCTCCTGCAATCCCGAATGGCTGTGATACCAGTAGGTGCCGGCTTGCAGGATCGGAAATTCGTAAGTGAAGGTCGTCCGCGGCTTGATGCCGGGAAAACTGATGCCCGGCACGCCGTCCATGTGAAAGGGAAGGATCAGTCCGTGCCAGTGGATCGAGCTGTCCTCGTCGAGCGCATTTTCAACGTGCAGCCGGACATTCTGTCCTTCGCGTAGACGGATGAGCGGGGCGGGAACGGTGCCGTTAATGCCGATCGCATGGCTTTCGCGACCGTCGATCGTCATCATCTGATGCGCGATCTTCAGGCGGATATCCTCGCCCGATACGGTCGGAAGCGGCCGCAAGATGCCTGCGGAAACCGGCTGAGCCCAGGCGGGATACCAGCTGGCGAGGGCAAGCGAACCGCCGCCCAAGGCAGCGCCGCGCAGCAGGCTGCGGCGGTCGAGTGAGAGGGACATTCAGAAAGCTCCGGATGGTTTCATCTTATTACGCACGCCAGCGCAATTGCCCTCACCGCTTTCGTGAGGCTTACGGCGATCGTTGGTGAAACTCACTCGGTACCGCGGGCTCGCCGACTACGTAAACCGTCCGAAACGAAGGCACGGACACGAGCGGTGTGGCGTTCCGTATGCCTTGCGAACAAACCGCAAGTTGCGATCACCACCAGCAAGGTCGCTAGCATCAGTCCGATACTGGCAAAGGAAGGCGCCAGGCGCTGATCATCGATCAACAGGGCGGCGGCCATCGCAAGTAGCGGAAAATGGAGCGCATAAAGCGAGAAGCTCGCTTTTGCCCCATAGGATGCGAATGGGGTCAACCAACGCGGAGCCGATATTTCGGTACGCAACAGAACGAACAAAAACCCCGCAAACGTCAGCGCCAAGGGCACCTCCTTTCCTTCAAGACCGGTCGCACGCACGAAAACGAGCATCGCGGCGAGCGCCGCACCGGCGGCGGCAAGCCATGGGCGGAGCTTCAGAAACGATGAGCCGCCCTGACTGCCTCTGTTCGTTACCCAAAAGAGCAAGGCCCCGCAGAGCCAGCAGGCAAATCCGACGAACATCTCAGGTGCGGCCATCGCAACAGCGAACGCAACCAGAAAAAATGAGGGACGTCTGGCGCGCACGCTAATAAGCAAAGCCGGAAACCAGATGTAGAACCAGAACTCATAAGCGAGGCTCCATAGGGGGCCATTCGTTCCATAGGGCGGAACAATGATGCTTTGCAGAAACAGCAGATTGCCGACCAGCGTTTGCCAACCAAGCGCTGTATCGACGTCGGTACGTAACACATAGGTGTCGGTCACACCGCCATGCGTGGGCGATTCCAGCGCATACAGACCCAATGCATCGAGTGTACCGCCGATCGCCAATGTCGGCACAAGCACGATCAGGAGTCGTGACAGCCGATCGACGAGATAGCTCGACCATTGCCACCCCTGCGCCATCCGGCGATCGACGCTGCTCGCGATCCAATAGCCGCTGAGCACGAAAAACAGGATCACGCTGGCATGAGCGAATCCGGCCAGGAAATAGCCCGCGGACGCAAAGGGCGAGACGTGCTCACCGTAATCCTCGATCAGAAGGTACCAGCCATGGGCGAACGCGACAGCGACCGCGAGTATGCACCGCATCGCGTCCATGATGACATATGCGCCTGTTCGCGGTGGCTGGCCGGCGCTGCGATCTTCATCCCCCATGTGACCGATACGCAGCCCCGGTGCGTACCCCTCGACAAGCCGGAATTTTAAATCGCGCTCAGCGCCGAAACCTCACGCCAGGATCGCCGTCAACTTCTGCCGGGCGCGATAGAGTCGCGTCTCCACCGCTTTCTCGCTCACACCCAGTATCTCGGCAGTCTCGGCCTGGGTTAAGCCCTCGACCGTCCGCAGAACCAACGTCTCGCGTAGATTAGTGGGCAGTTGAGCGAGGGCGGCCGAAAGGTTGGTCAATTCTTGCCGGTCTGCCGCCAAGGTCTCGGCCGACGGCGTCTCATCGACGGCATCAAGTGCACGGTCGAGCGGCAGAAACATCGAGATGAATCGCCGGGCTGCCTTGCGGCGGTGCCAGTCGCGTGCCTTGTTGATGGCAATGCGCGAAAGCCAGGCGCGCATCGGGCGCGCCGCATCATAGCTGCGCAGCGCTTGATGAGCGGCCACGAAGGTTTCCTGAACGACGTCCAGTGCCTCATCCTCGTCGCCGACGATCCGGGCAACCAGCCGGTGAAGTCCTGCTTTGTGACGCCGCACGAGTTCGGCAAACGCCACCTGTCGCCCTGCCAGCGACAGTGCGACAAGTTGGCTGTCCGGTTGGTCGGCAAGGTCTTCGGTCACCGAACGTCTTCGGTCAGCGCCTTCGTGACGGCGGCGTCGAACTTTGCCGCCTGATCGGGCCGGAGGAGTGCCCGCATCGCAAAGATATGAACGAGGGTCTCCTTTTGCAGCTGACCCATGGTCCGATGCGAGGCATCGACCGCTGCCGCAACACGCGGACCATTGCCGTGTTCGACCGCGATCGCTTCGGCAAGCATGGCGTTCTCGGCACGCATTTCGCCTTCGAGTGCCCGTCGGCGAACCGCGAATGCTTCTTCGAGTTCGTGCAAGCGGCGCTCCTGATCGGCGTCGAGGTTCATCTGTTCATGAAGAACGGCGTGAAGCTCCGTGCCGGGATGAGGCTCGGGCTCGACCAATTGTCGACCGACGATTACGCCAGCCACTGCTGCCAAAAAAGCAAGCAGTGCGACAAGCAGGAACCGACGTGACCTCATCGCGCTTCGCCCAACAGGGTCGATGGGGCCAGCGCGCCGGGCGTACCGAAGGGTGCCAGATTTGGTGCGGCATTCGCCTTGGTGGAAGGAAAGATATTGCTGAATACACCCAGCGCTAGCGCCAGCGACACCGCCGTGAGCGTCGTGCCAGCGCCGAATGTCGCCGTTGGCTGGTCCTCGATTGCGCGCAGCACGCGATCCTCCAGCCCGACAAGGCCGCTATGCGATGGTTGCCGCCGCAATGCAGCAAGCGTGTCGTCGATGTTGGTATTCATGGCAGGTCTCACTTGTTGCCCAGTCCCTTTACGCATCCCGCGCAATCGCCCCTCATCGTTCAGATGAGGGATGCGTGCGCGCGATGCGTATAGAGTGCGACATCCCACAGGAGATCGAGATGAAATTTAATCCGACCGCCGCCATCATCGCCACCTTGGCGACGCTGCTGACGCCAACCGCCGCTTTCGCGCATCCCAAGCTGGTCAGCGCCAGCCCGGCGGCCAATGCGACCGCGGCACGCACCAATGTCGTTCGACTGAACTTCAGCGAACGCCTGACCCCCAAGCTTTCGAACGCGACGCTCACAATGACGGGAATGCCGGGGATGGCCAATCATCCCGACATGAAGATGACGGGCGTAACCAGCGCGATCTCTGCCGACGGCAAGTCGATCGTACTGACATCGGCCAAGCCGTTGCCAGCAGGCACGTACCGGGCAGACTGGGTCATCGTCGGTGCCGACACGCACCGCATCACCGGCAAGCATAATTTCAGCATTCGCTGATGATGGGCGAGTGGGCGGCGATCGGTTTGCGCTTCGCCGTCTATGCCGATCTTTTGTTGCTGGCGGGGTTAGCGCTCGGCGGAGGACTGGGTCGATATGCGCCGGTCGTCGATCGGCGCATCATGGCTTGGCTGGCTGCGCTTGGCGTAATCATCACCATCGCTCAATTCGGGGCGACCGCGCTGGCAATGACCGGCAACGACCTGGCCGCGCTCGACCGCGATATGGTCAGCTTTCTCGCGCTGGAAACGCCGATGGGCTTGTCGCATCTCGTGCGGATCGCTGTGTTGGGCCTGTTGGTAATGTCGGCCATCGTGCGAATGTCCCGAGTGCTTATCGGGCTGCTCGCGGTGATCGCTGTCGCGTCGCTGGCATGGAACGGGCATGCGGGTGCGTCGGAAGCTACGCTCGGTCTGGTGCACCGCACCAGCGATGTCGTTCACCTCGTCGCGGCATCGCTGTGGATCGCAGCGCTCGTGATGTTCGCGCGCATATTGCTGCTGGATTGCCGAACGCCCGAAGCGCTTGCTTCGGCGCTTACCATACTCGATCGATTCTCGAGGGTCGGTGCGGTCGTGGTGGGCGCAATCATTTTCACCGGCATTGTCAATCTGCTGGCGATCGTCGGGATTGAGGGATTCTTTCCGGCATTCGGCACCGATTATGGTCGGTTGTTGTTGCTGAAGATCGCTCTGTTCGGCGGAATGCTCGGGCTGGCCGGGCTCAATCGCTGGCGGTTGGTTCCCGGTGCCCAAGCAATGGTCGATACCGGAGGGCAGGGAATTGCCGTGCAACGTCTGCGGGCCGCCATCCTGACGGAAACCGCGCTGGGCCTGCTCGTTCTCGCCGCAGTCGCGATCCTTGGCACCCTGTCACCGGTCGGCTGAACCGCACCCGAAACCCGTTCGCGCGCGTTCACGCCGGAATCCAAAAAGGAGAAAATCATGATGGGTCGATCGCCAATCCTTCTGTCGCTCGCCGCAGCGCTTTTCGTGACGGCATGTTCAGGCGAACGCGATGAAGCGAGCACCGGCAATGCGGCGATGCAGATGCCGGAAAACGGGATGATGACGGTGGGAACGACTCCCGCTCCAGGCGATTCTCCCGCCACCCGAGGCTATAAGCAGTCGATGAACGACATGATGGCGAATATGCCCGCGTTCACCGGCGAACCGGACGAAGATTTTATGCGCCAAATGAAGGTGCATCACGGCTCCGCCATTGCGATGGCGCAAACCGAGCTGGAACGCGGCACCGATCCCGAAGCGCGCGAGTTGGCGGAAAAGATCATCGGTGAGCAACGTGCCGAAATCGCTCAGATCGACGCATGGTTGGCCGCTCGGAAAAAGACGCCTTGACCCTGACATGATGTCAGGCCCTATTTGAGGCGGCATGGAGGACGACTCGATGACCCATTCCGACCACCACGGCCATTCGGGACAGGTTTGCCGTAAGACGGAGGATGCCGCTTCCTCCATGCCGTTGGTAACCGATCCGGTATGTGGGATGACCGTCGATCCCACCAAAACTCTCCATCATGCGGCGTATGATGGCAGTGATTATCATTTCTGCAGCGCCGGATGCCGCACCAAATTCGTCGCCGATCCCGAGAATTATCTCGGCGTTGCCCCGCGTTCCGAACCCACGGCCACGCCCGGCGCAATCTGGACGTGCCCGATGCACCCCGAAATCCGGCAGGAGGGTGCGGGCACTTGTCCAATCTGTGGAATGGCGCTCGAGCCGGAGGAACCGTCGCTCGACGACGCACCCAACCCCGAACTGGTCGATTTCACCCGGCGCTTCTGGGTGTCGGCGGTCCTTGCGGTGCCGCTGTTGATCGTGTCGATGATCGCCGAGATGCTGGGACTTCAAATCGTTAGCCCGACCGCATCGCCTTGGGTTCAACTAGCGCTGACCGCGCCGATCGTGCTGTGGGCGGGCAAGCCCTTCTTCGAACGCGGCTGGGCTTCGATCCGGACGCGCCATCTCAACATGTTTACGCTGATCGCGATCGGCGTCGGTGCCGCCTTCCTTTACAGTCTTGTCGCGACGTTTGCGCCGGGCCTCTTTCCGCCGACCTTCCGAATGCATGGTGGGATGGTGCCGGTCTATTACGAGGCGGCGGGCGTGGTCGTGACGCTCGTGCTGCTTGGGCAAGTGCTGGAATTGCGTGCGCGCGCCGCAACCGGTCGAGCCATCCGTGCTCTGATGGACCTCGCACCCAAGACCGCGCGGCGGGTCGGTGCCGATGGTTCGGACGAAGAAGTGCCGCTGGGGGATGTGGTTGGCGGCGACCGGCTGCGTATCCGGCCGGGCGACGCGATCCCAGTCGACGGCGTTGTGGTCGAAGGTCGCTCAACGGTCGATGAATCGATGCTAACCGGCGAACCTGTGCCGGTAGGCAAAACTGTGGACGATGCGCTCACCGGCGGCACCGTCAATGGAACGGGCAGCATGATCATGGAGGCACGCGCCGTCGGGTCAGACACGATACTGGCCCGGATCGTGCGGATGGTCGCCGAAGCGCAACGCAGCCGCGCGCCGATCCAGGCGGTGGCAGACCGCATTTCCGGTTGGTTCGTGCCGCTGGTCGTGGCGATTGCGCTTGGCGCATTCATCGTTTGGAACTTCGTCGGCCCCGAGCCGCGCTTCGGCCATGCGTTGCTGAACGCGATCGCGGTTTTGATCATCGCCTGTCCGTGTGCGCTTGGCCTGGCTACGCCCATGTCGATCATGGTCGGGACCGGTCGTGGTGCGCACGCCGGCGTGCTCATCAAGAATGCCGAGGCGCTTCAAGCGTTCGAAAAAGTCGATACGCTCGTAATCGACAAGACCGGCACGATCACTCAGGGCAAACCGAAACTCGTCGCCATCGAACCGCTTGGGGAATTTGATGTGGACACGCTCCTGGGGCTTGCCGCCGCGGTCGAGGGACAGTCGGAGCATCCACTTGCGCACGCGATCGTCACAGCGGCGGAGGAACGCGAACTGGTGATCGGTCGGGTGGAGAATTTCGATTCTCAGACGGGTCTTGGCGTCAGTGCTGCGGTAGATGGCAGAATGGTGGTCATCGGTAATGCCGCCCAACTTCGGCGTGTTGGCGCCGATCCGACGAAACTCGAAGCAGCGGCTTCTCCGCATCGTGAAGCGGGCGCGGGTGTGATGTTCATTGCTGTCGATGGCGCGCCCGCCGGTCTGCTGGCTGTTGCCGATCCAATCCGGGACAATGCACGCGAGGCGTTGGAGGCGTTGCGCGCCGAAGGCTTGAAGATCGTGATGCTCACCGGCGATAACCAGGCGACCGCCGAAGCTGTGGCGCAAGCAGTCGGCGGCCTTGATGAGGTTCATGCCGACCTGCGGCCCGAAGACAAGGCAAGGATCGTGGGCGAGCTAAAGAGCGCCGGTGCTCGCGTGGCGATGGCTGGCGACGGGATCAACGACGCGCCCGCGCTCGCGGCCGCCGACGTCGGGCTTGCCATGGGCACGGGAACCGACGTCGCCATCGAAAGCGCCGGCATGACCCTCACGCGCGGCGATCTCTCGGCCATTGTGCGGGCGCGCAAGCTTGCTCGCGCGACGATGGGCAACGTGCGCCAGAACCTGTTTTTCTCGTTCCTGTTCAACGGAATCGGCGTGCCGATCGCAGCGGGAGTGCTCTATCTGCCGTTCGGCATCCTGATGTCGCCGATGTTCGCAGGCGCAGCGATGGCGCTTTCGTCGTTCACCGTCGTTGCCAACGCGCTGCGGCTCAACCGGGTCAAGCTGTGAACATCGGCGCGGCATCACGCGCAAGCGGCGTGTCGCAACGGATGATACGACACTATGAAACAATAGGC
This sequence comes from Sphingomonas sp. AX6, assembly GCF_902506605.1. Taxonomy (GTDB): domain Bacteria; phylum Pseudomonadota; class Alphaproteobacteria; order Sphingomonadales; family Sphingomonadaceae; genus Sphingomonas. The sequence goes on along the minus strand of NZ_LR733979.1, from coordinate 1,224,715 downwards.
CTGATCCCCGCACCCCAAAGGCGCGACAGTGGTTATCGCGATTATTCGAAGGCTGACCTTCACCGATTGCGATTTATCGCCAATGCCCGCGATCTTGGCTTTCCGATCGGCGAGATCGCCAGTCTGCTCGACTTGTGGGCCAACGACCGCCGAGAAAGCGCCGAGGTGAAGGCGTTGGCACTTGCCCGCGCTGACGGGCTCGGACGCAAGGCACGGGCGCTCGGCGCAATGCAGGCCACGCTGCTCCATCTCGCTGAACGCTGCACTGGAGACGTTCGACCCGACTGCCCGATACTGGATGGGCTTGCTGATCGCTAGGCCGGGCGAGCGCCCGGTTTATGCCGAGTTACTTCACATCCGCGGACGACCAGTGGATATGAACGATCTGCCACGCATCGCCCGTCCGACGGAGCACCATCGTTTCGGTCGACAGGCTATTGATCGCTCGATCCCTGTATGTGCCACTCGTCTTCGCTTCGGAGGCGATCCACGCCATGTTGCCGGCCGCATGACCCGACCGGCGCGTCACCGAGCGTTTTGTGGCCTTGGCGAACGCCGCGTCGGCGGACAGGTGATGTGATGCGTATTCGGCCTTGTCGCGCTCGACCCGACCGCTTTCATAGACCAGCGCATCGGAGGCTAGCGATGCCAGCGCCGCCGCCTTGTCACCCGACTGCAAAGCCTCGTGGAAGGCATCGACGACCATCGCTGCGTCGCGCACTTCGGGTGCGAGCTGGGCGGAAGCTGCCGATGCCGGGGGACGAAGCTGGGCCGCGGCCGGAGCCGTGGAAATCGCCACGACAGCCGCCGCTGAAATAATGAGACCAAAGCGCATCGAATATCCCCTCATGCCAAGCCGTGTTTTCGGCCCTTCAGCATATATTACGCAAGCGAGCCGCCATCCCCTCACACCGCTCGCAATATCGCGGCGTGGGAGAGTCTAGCGACTTCACCGAGTTCGGCTTCGATCTCCGCCCGCGGCAGGGGTCGATAGCCGTCCTTAAGCGTAATCGGGCCAGACATGATGGGTCTTACCTACTCATGCGCCGGATTGAAATTTTGCAGACAGCCTGTCCGAATTTTCTTCAAACGGCGCATGATTTGGTGGGGCCAGCCTCGTCATCTTTTCGAGGCTAAACCCCACACGTAAATCATCCCTGAACTTCAGGCGGCCTCGTCCAGCCAAGGTGCCAAGGCTTTCGCATCGTTGGCGGCCTTCGCGATGCTGGCTTTGAAGCGCGCCAAACGATGCGCTTCAAGAGCGGGGATGTAACTTCGCCGACTGCGCAGTTCGATGACGCGGCGAAGGATGCGATCTTCCACCGCCTCCACGGGAATGCGTCCGTCGTTCAGAGTCCGCCAGCGGGCGAGCAGGCACGCGGTTCCCATAGCGTCGATTTCGCATGCCTGTTGCACGCCTTCCCAACATCCGGCGTAAATCATTTGTGCGATCGCGAATGCCGGCGCCGTAATCTTTGCTGGAATATCCATGGCCGCCAGTACCTCGGCCAAGTGTATCGGCTTCATTTTCATCCCAGCAGTGTAGGCATGTGCAAGATCGAGATGGCGCGATTTGTGATAGCCGCCGTGTGCCAACCACCCCCAGCCACGGGGCAAACTTAAGCCGTGTCGCATGCACCCGCTTATCAAGATGGGGATGTCATGCGCGAGACCAGCCCACGTGCAGATTTCGGCATTTTGCGGGGTGTCTGCCAGCACCTGCAATATGCCAGTCAGAACGCTGCGCTCGTCATAATCCGGCGCAGACAACGTGACGAAGCGGCTGACGTCGATACCCCCTTGGTCGTCTTCGACAAGGACCATCATCGATGCCGTGGTGACGGTCTGAAAAGTCCAGCGCGGTGTCGTTAGCGGGTCTTCGCTGCGCTGATATCCGCGGCGGATTGGCTTGTCGTCAGATGGAACCCAGCGTTCCATGGATTGATAGCGCTTATGCGCGGTGTCGTCGATCACAGCGGATTCGAGGTCGAGAACGATCCAGCAGCGTGGCGCGCGGGTAGTGATTGTGTCGGTCATTATTTGGTCTCCGGGCATAAATAGCGGCGGGCACTCCGGGTACCCGCCGCGGGGGTCAGCCAAAGCGGACGATGGTTTCGGCCGGCGCGGGTCGTTCGACGGGTGCGCCGACGGGCACATGGCGGTTTTGCTCAAGCAACGTGGTGCGGAGGTTTTTGGCCAATGCCTTGATCCGCTTCATCGCCAGCAGGCGTCCCTTTCCTGGGGCCTGGGGTTTGCCTGCTGCACGCACCAGCGATCCGCGCGCATCAATAGCAAAATGCTCGTCCTGCGTGGTGCTGATCAAGATAACCGGGGAGCCGTCGTTGGCGACATAAGGAACGACCCGGTCCACAATGTCGACGCTGTCGATCATGCGATAGGCGATCGTAAATCCGGATGGCTCACGCGCGCTCTCGCTTGCCCATCCCGAATAAATCACGTCCTTGCCGAGCGCAGTCGCGATCCGACCGATTTCGATACCGTTCTCGACATCCATTGGCCGTCCGCTGGTAAAAGCCAGGCAATCGTTAGCCGGTGCGTAGGGCGGCCATCCCATCGTTTGCCGCAGGGCGAGCATGATATTTTGCCGGTTCAGTTGTACATTCATTGTTCGTTTCCTCTTTGGTGACGGCCTGCAGGCCGGAGCTTTTTTCCGTCTCTCACGGTGCCCACCGTCACCTTTCCCTTTCAGTCCTTCAGTTGATCGTTCGCGGTGTGTACCGGACCGACACCGCCACCAGCGTTTCGATTGCCCGCCGCAATCGGCGGACCGAACGCGTGTTGCGAAACAGGCGCAGCAACATTGCTTCTGCAGGCTTTTCGATGTGCGGCAGTGCCAAGGGTGGAAGCCCAAGATCGCGAGCGACCGCCTGCCACAGACTGGCAAGGACCAGTTCGGCATGGTCAGGCCTGGGGCCGGTCACCTCCACCACATCGACGCGAGACAGCAGCGGTGCCGGAAGACGAGCAATGCTGTTTGCGGTCATGACCCAGTTGATATGCGAAAGGTCGATCTCAGCGGCGAGGCATCCGTCGAAATAGCGGCGGGCGGTCGATCGTTCGGTTAGTCCGAGCAACGTCGCCACTGGATCGCCCAGTTCGCCAGCGGCCGCCTTGTCGATTTCGTCGATGACGATAACCGGGTTGGCGGTACCAGTTCGAAGCATTGCGGTGGCAGGCAGACACGGTAGCGGGTGGCGATATCCGCGCGGATTCCCGGCCAGTTCAGCGTTGTTGCTGACGCCTGCAAAGCTGAGGATCGCGTCACCGCAACCCGACAATTTGCCCAACGCGCGTGCGAAATGCGTCTTGCCTGCGCCACTGGGCCCGACCAGCAACAGGGGCCGAACCGCGAGCCATGGCTGACCTGCCCACAATTGCATCTCGGCTTGTTCGGCGATGCGGTCGATCGCCGGCTGCATCCAAGGTGCTTCCGCACGCAAGGCGGCAGCGATGCGTGGTTCTGATCCGCCACGGGCTTGCGCAATTGCCGATGCACCCGCCAACGGCAGATGCGAAGTTAGTGGCGCGTACATCTCGCTGATCGAAGCGATCCAGTCGTTGCCCTCATTGCCGTCGGACGGAATCGATACGCACGGTCGGACATGCGGTTTGTGATTGATGATCATCACAGCCGCACCTCCGCGTCCGGGGTCGCGCTCCAAGCGTCGGTTGCCGCGATCAAATCCCCGACGTCATCACGGCCTTGCAGCCACAGTCGAAACGTTGAGACTGCGCGCGCTGCAAGGTGTTCCCGGATGTCAGCGTGGCAACCGGTGCTGTGTGCATGATGCAGTTCGTCTTTTGCCATAGGGCTGAACGGCAACCCGGCAGAATGCATGACCGCGTCGAAAGAACTGGCTTTCGATCCGCCGTGCTGTTCCGCCACATCGATCACCTCACCTTCGAACGCGCGATCGAGTGCACGCAGCAGCCGGGCGGCGGTCATAGTGTCGCGGGCTGTTTCGCATGCGGAGATCAGCGACGGCACGACGATGTCTTCGGCCCGCCAAAGCAGCAGTCGCGCAGGCGCAACTTCCAGACGCTTGGCCAGCCACGCCATGGTTTCAGCCGCATCGTCGGTGACGGTGGTGCTGTGTGCAGCCAGATCGAACGCAGCCGAGCCGAATCGATCGGAGCACGTCAGGATTGATGCGCCGACCAATAGCGTGCGCGCTGGGCGATCGCGGCAAGCATGTTGGTGGATCCACGCGGTGGAGAGGGCGATAGTATCAGTGGTCATAAACTTACCTCGAAATGAAAAGGCCCGGAAATGAAAAGGCCCGGCCATCGCAGGGATGACCGGGCCAAAAGGGCGTTGGCGGTAGTGATGAGAGATCAGTGGGTGGCGAAGCTGCGCTCCTCTACTTCGCGACGAAAGCGGTTGGTCAGCCGTTCCAGAGCCGCGGCGATGTCAGCCTTGAGCGAACGCGGGCGACACCAACGGGTGAGCGAACACTCCACGAACGCAGACAGGTGATGCAGCTCAGGCGTTGCTTGGATGTGCCGCGCCAGCGCGGCCATCGGTTGGGTGACCAGGGCCTCTTCACCTGCGCGCGATGCGGACCAGGCAAAATAGAGGGCCATCGTCGCAACGGCGTCCTCGGCCACATATTGGCGGATGCGCTCATGTTCACCGGCCGCCCACAGCGCGGCAACGTCGCCGCCCCCAATGTCGGTTTTAACCGGAATGCCAACCTCGTCGGCGATCGCCGACAACGAGACCTTGCGTCCGTAACTGGCATAAAGATCGGCAAGATCAGCGTGATCGCCGCCGTAACGGTGAGCTGCGGCATGGTCGCCAAGCGCTTTGGCGTCCCAGATTCGACAGCGCTGGGCTGTCAGCCGGAGTACCAGCGCGTCGAATTGAGCGGAATTATATCCGGTAATGACTTCCGCAGATGCCATTCGTCGGTCTGCCGCCTGGACGAGATCGGCTTCGGTTGTGGCATCGCCGAGTACCAGCGCTTCAATATCGAAACTCCAATTGCCGTCGTGGCGTTTTGCCGCTGCAAAACCAATCGCGACCGGACGGTGGGTTGGCCAGGGCGGAAAAGAGCCATCCGGCATCGCTGGAGCGATGGTTTCGATGTCATAGGCCAAGACGGAATTGCCGACGCGAGCCGGCGGGCGCTGAGAAACGCGCATGATATACCTCATTTACAGTAGTTGCGGCCATTGGCCGCGGGCGCGATCAGAGCGCTGAGGCGGTGCTGAATTCAGCTTTTTCCTCTCAGGATCCTGATCACAGGCCGATCTCGATCGGCTTTTCCACGCTAGGGACAAAAAAAGCGACTGCTTTCCATCCCAAGCATTAACGAGATGTAGGCCACACCAGTGCCCCGCACATTAGGTATTTAGTGGTCCGCGCGGACGATTAAACGCAAAGTGCGAGTATGGAGTCGACTTCTTATGCTAGCGCTTGGCGGCGAAACGCTGCAAAGGTTTGACCGGTTACCTTCCGCGCTGCCAAGCGGCAATTTGTGCCGCTCGACGTGCTGCTTCACCATGCAGTATGTCCTTACTGATTGGTGCCTCAGGCTCCACCCGCTCTTGGGGCTGTACCGCATTGATCTGCTCGGGTTCTACTGCCGGGGACGAAACAGCTGGGAGCGATTGCTCCGAAACGCCCGGCAGTTTCAAATCATCATAGAGGGTTTTCAGGCGTTCCTGCACGGCTGGTGCTGCGCTGTGGAACCGCAGCAGCTCGACTAATGCGGCCGGCGCCTCTCCGCCGAGCGTTATGAGGCCATCTTTTTCAATAAGATTGAGCGGATTGAGCTTCGCATGGTTCCGCACCTGCTCGACAGCTCGATCAACCTGCACGCCAACCCGCACAGCTAAGTACGCGTTGCGCTGCAGCGCAACGACCATGCCCGGTGCAACTTTAGCTGCCACCAAGGATTCGCGATCGATTAGGTTGTTCGGATCAAAGGTAAGTCGCGCAGAGCGTGCGACGAGATCGCGCGCGACTTGTGCGGGGTCCAAAGATTTTTGCGGCGCAGTTTGAATGCTTTCCGGCGCTCTAACCTCGGAGCGCACTGGCGGATTATCCCTTGCCCTAATCGGCCGTTCCGCCGAGCCTCCGACGGGTGAGGCGGACGGCGGCGGGTCGAACGCTGCCGACGCGTCCGTCGGCAATTTTGGAGCAGGGGGCGTCGTCTCTGATACTAGCGTCGACGGGGTCCGCTCTTGTGCTGCTAGCACATTGATTATGGACGACCGGGGCATGGAGCCGACTCCCGAACGATGGGCCTGTTCGGGATAGAAAACCGCATGAAGGGCTGCTTCTATCTCCGGACTGTCTTGGTAACGATAGAACGCGCTTGCCAGTTCAGGCGCAACATCAACGAGAGTGCGTCGACTACGCCCGCCGATATTCCGCGTACTGAGCAAGAGACGGTGCGCCGGCAGCTGTCGAACCACGTTTGCGATGTCCTCCTGCTGGCGGCGGTACAGGATCCCGAGCTCGGCCTGGACCTTTGCAGCAGCAAGTTCGATCGGTGCATTGATCTCATTGACCGAAAAGCCGGTGTCGTCCTTCAGAATCAGCGGACGAGCTTTACCGACAAGTTGGAGCCACTTCTCCACCTGACCGGCGGGCGCGGCTGCGGAAGGGATAGCTGCAGCGATGGGGACCGCAGGGTTAATCGCGGGTGCGTTGACAAGGTCGGCCAGCCTGCCCTCCGCCCGCTGGGCGTTCCCACGGAGAAACTTCGCCTCGGTGATGCAATCGGAAGCAGTCTGGCGGTCATCGCGGAGCGCAACGTTTAGAAAATCAAGATACCGATCGGCGGCAGCGGTGATGTCGGCGCGGTATCGACGTTCGCGCGGTAATCCTGCGGACGCATCGGCATCAATCGCCCGAACGAGTTGGCTGTTTATTCGCCTAAGATTGGCGGCGCGCGAAGTCGCCCGGTCATCCGAATGGCGAAGGCTTGCGGCGAGATAATCCAAGTCAGCGGCGGCGATCAGATTCCGCTCAAACTCCACCATAGGTTCGGCGTTGTCGCTTGCCGATCGGCCGGCGAAGCGGCGCTTCCACTCCGACGTGCGTCGCGTCGCGTCCGCGTAAGCGTTTGCGCGCGCCTCTTCTATCTGTCCCATAATCGCTTGGGACTGCCGCGCTTCGTTGCGTCTGCCGGCGGCGGTCACCGTGCCTCTCGCTTCGGTGGCAGCCTGTCGAGTACCGAGATGCTCCTGCGGATCGGCAATGATGCCCATATCTTCATGGCGGCGGGGATCGACCCGCCGCGCAACGCCATATTTTGTGAGCTGGACGTTGGTGTGCTTGGCGAAGCTGCGGCGAAGTCGCATCAGCCAAGCCTGGGTGCTTACCGTTGTGACCTTCTTCTGGCGCAATGGCCACCGTTCACGGTTTGCGCGATCCTTTTTCACCGTCGCTGCGGTGAAGTCCCACATACCGACCTCGAGACCGCTAATATCGTGCTCGTTTCGTCCAAGTTCGCTGATCTGCGCTGCGGTAATGCGGGCGCAAGGCCGGTCGTAATAGACGAGGTGGAAATGCCAGTTCTTTTCATTGTTGGTATGATCTGGCGCGTGCATTACTGCGACGAAGGGAAGGCGAAGGCGATGAAACTCTTCGCAAAAGCCTTGCAGTATCTGCACCTTGCCTGTCATTGGCAGTTCGTCTGGCAGCTCGCCGACGATGCGGTACTGAACGCGACCGTCCCGACCATCATGGAATTTAACGAAAGCCTCGGTATCAGGGCTCGTTACTTCATCATCTTTCGCCCTACGCCGTTTGCGGTCGACGTTCCAACCGTCTTGCTGTTTTAGAAACGCCCGCATCTCCTTTCCAGAATCGATTTTGAAGCGAGCGATCTTGTCGTGGTCGACGCACTTATATTGGTCGCGCAGCAGTTGAGGACAATTTGGCTGAATGACCGCTTCGCGCCAAAAGGCCGCATTATCATTGAAGCGACAGGACATTTCGTCGCCTTGAGATGACCGCTCGTGCTTTTCGACGAGTGTCCAGAATTCGGCTCGCTTGTCCGGATCGGCGTCGATGTTGGTAAACAGCACGCGATCGCCGTCCGGTTGGATCGCTACCGCGCCCCCGCGGACGATGTAGCGATCGTGACCGGATGGCGATTGGGTGTTTACTCTGTCCGTTTTGCTCGCATTGCTGCCCTTGCCGGGCCGCGGCTGTCGCACAGCGGAAAGGACCTCCCCGGCGTCCATGGATAGCGACGCAACTGCATGCAGAAGCAATTCAGGCTGTCGTCCGCGACGAACCAGTTCGAAGCCGGACAGGAGACGCAGATCGGCACCGGATTCGGCATCATCTCCGGATGCGAAGTCGCGAGGGATCTCAAAGTCTCGCTGTAGAAAGGATCTTCCGGCGTCAGTTCCCTCGGATCGACCACCGGCTCCACCGGCGGCAAATCCGTCTTTTTTGTCTGTTTCACGTTCGTACTCCTCATTGCCGGCGCTGGGCGCTGGCTCGACTGAGGGAGATGCCGCAATGGCTGGATCGTCAGCGAGTGCCTGGATCGCCACCGCTGTTTCGCGTTCGACATATCTGGCGTGCGCTCTCGCCGCCCCTGGCCGGTTGCGACGACCGTCCTCCATCTGCTCGGCCGATACCTTATTGATGAAGGAATGAGCGAAGTGGAATGACGTCGCCCCCTCGGCATTGGCCAGCCGGTGTTCACGCGTCATTGGTACGTGGAATTGGATCCGCTCTTTGGACCCTAACTCGCCTGTTCCTTTAACCTCACGCTGCGATCGCCAACCAATGATGCCAAGCGCATCGTCAGTGATCTCCGGCTCGCGCCCTTCACGCGACATGGCGTAGTTTCTGTCTGCCAGTTGCGCTCTGAGTTTGAGCTTGGTGATCCTGTCTTCAGTCACGGCACATCTCCCAGACGCGCACGATTGCGCGCCTGGTATGGTTTTCGGATCGTTAGCCTAACCTACCAAGTCGGCCCTAAAACCCGTTTTCTGACCGCAGAGAAAAGCGTTTTGGGAAATTGCCAACGGTCTTCAGTCGCCGTTTCTCAGGAATGGATTTTCCTTCAGCGGCACACCTGCCGATCGGCGCAGCTAAGTTGGCTTGCCAACTTAGCGGTAGTGCGCCTCCCCTTGCCGGCCCTCTTTCTTGCCGGCCACTTTCGATCGCCGACAAGCGGATCGCTTTTCCACGCCTGCCTCAAATGTCGTCTGGCGATCGGGTCGCTTAGCTTTTCGCCGCCGCCGTCCCATAACGTCGCATCAACAACATCAAAATATGTTTCAGGAAGATAGCCGCGATGAGAATTGGACCGAGCGCATGAGCAGGCCGCGTGAAATGGATAGAGCGGTGGACCGGCTGTTCGCACGATCACAACTCGCTCAGGCGGTTCCGGCACTGGAAATATTACGCACAGAATTGCGCGATAACACCACTCCGCTTGACCGTTCGATGGCGGAAGACCTGTTGCGCAAAGTGGTCGACGGTATCGAGCACGTCAGCGACGAGGCTTCGTTAAAGGCGCAGGTAGAGGGTGCCGTTGGAGACACTGTGGCGACCGCGATACTCAAGTACATCAAAGCTACGCAAACGAAGGCCAATGCTGCAACAGTGCGCTCCGCTATTGAACAAATGACAAAGGAGGCCGACAACGACCAATCGAAGGCGTTGCTTGATATCGTCCTAGCAACAACCCGCCCCGCCAAAATTCCGACTTATGCCGAGAAACTGCTCGACCGCATGTTGGCTAACGGGTTGACCAAAAATGGAACCACATCACGGCAAATAGGAGCCATTATTGATATCCTGGCCGATCAGAATTTTGGGAAAGGCAATAAAGGCACGACGACGCAGGCGAAACCTGCCCGCACGCATCCCGTCGCCGCAGCCTCTTGGATCGATCTGCCCGATCCGGTGCCAGGCTTCGTATTCCACCGTGAGAAGCGTTATAACGTATTGAACCAAGCAGTGATTGCGGCCGGTTTGCCGCCCGCTACCTCAATCGATTTCTTCGAGCCGGGGGGCGCGCTCGCGCTCGCCAATGCAGAGAACAATTCCGTTAGAGCCAAATTGGCATGGCGAGCGGTGGAATCCTGGCTCGCTCGCACAGGAGCGGAGGACCCCCACCTCGATGTCCATCGCAGGGGCGGGTGGACATTTCTCCTCGGACACGTCCACGGATTTCTTCCAGGCTTATCCACGTTCGACAACGTTAGGTTTGCATCACCACACGCTAGCGACGAAGTGATTTACGCCAAACGGGTGGCAGAGAAAGCGGAAGGCGATTGAGCAGGTTAAAGCGGAATGGAACTAGATTAGCTGCACCGGTCACGCTCAAATGATCAAATGCTCAAATTGTTACGGTTCCTAAGCGGTTTGAAGCCCAATCCGCTCTGCACGCGGCGATAGGAGAAGTTTGTATTTGAACATCGCCATCGCCAAGTCCATTCGATATATTGGCAGCTGGGCACCCGCCGTTCGCCATTTATTCCGACCTATCTTATAATTGGTAACTTAGTTTCGCTTCCGACGCCCGCCATGCTCGCGCGTCGGACGGGGCTTACGCAGAGGTGCGGGCAACAGCCTGATTTCTGTGCAGTTAGGTAAATGTTGAGTGACGTTTGGAATTCGAACGATAACGTCCTGAAGAACTTCAAGGCGCGTCGCACCAGCGTATCGTCCGGCATTCTCTCCGCCGAAGGCTTGACCAAGCAGATCGGCGCGAAACTCCTCAAACGTCTGAAGCATCTTGAGTTCGGTGCTGACCATATGGCGACCGCTATGAACGGCTTGTCCCGGGCGGACTAACGTCAGGCACGGCTTAATCTTTCCCCAAACCTGTTTGAAAAAGACGTCCCCTAGCGGCCTTCCGCTTCGGCCCGGAAGAATTTCCGGGAAGAGATATGCCTCACCCGCGTCACGCATTGCGTTGACGTAATCGAGAAAACCAAGGCGACGCAATTCTGCATGGATCGGCACGAGGCGCACGCTGCGCGCGGTCTTCACGGTCCCCGCGTGGGTCTTGCGGATATTAAAGTAGAAAATACCACATTCTTCGTCGATATCATCCACCAGAAGCTTGCAACACTCTTCTCGACGCATCCCCGAATACCAGACGATCATCATCACCCAATAGGCGGCATCGTGCCATATCGCGTCACCACTTTTGGGGCCAAAGCGGACATCAAGCGAGGTACTTCCGGTCCAAATCGCCAACGTGAACAGTTCTTTCCCCTGCTCAATCGTGTAGGGGTCGCGCTCATTACGGTCATCACGATCATCCTCTTCGAGAATGAAGTCTGAGAAGTCGAGCGGCGCCATGGGCGTTTTCGTCGCCATCCACAAGCATAGCTTTTTCAGGTTTGCGAAGTGTCGATTGACTGTACCGACATCTAGTCCGATGTCGATTTTCCTTTCCCCCTTGGCAACACGTGCTGCTGCCTCTTCGCAGATTTCATCAAGCGACATCGACTCGTGACGTGGCGACTTGTGATGTGTCGATGGCATGAGGTTAAGATGGTCATAGAAGGTGTTCAGGTCATTTTGTGTAGTTGCAGCCAAAGGCTTTCCGCCATTGGACTTTCCAAATAGATAAGGTGCAGCGCGAAATTGGCGCCGCTGGCTGTGCCCCCAAACCTTGGGCTGCGATTTTTTCTTCCCGTTAGCCGCCGTGACTTGGCCTTCGTTGTCTGCTCTTCCGCGGGCCTTTGGCTTGACGCTGAAATATGCATCCACCGCCTCAACCGGTGTCATCGAGGCGTATTTCTGCTGTTCCTCGGTCAAGCCTGAGCTTGACATCACCGGGGCGCTAAGGGGCTCAACGAGGGGGCTGGGCAGATTTGGATCGATTGGCACGTTATTTACAACGGGCACCGTCGCAATACCCGGGATGGCCCCTTTGACAAGTGTCGCCATCAACGCCACCGCATTGGCTGCCCCGCGAACGTTCGGATCAGTATAGGTCGCAGCTGCGATCGCCCGAGCCTCGCACATGATGCGTCGGGCATTCTCGGCTCGATCACCGGTCACAGCGATATCGACGCGCCCTAAAAGCTTTTGCGCTTCACTAAACAAAGTCTTTGGCAGGTCGCCGCTGCGCGACAGCATGGCGATCAGATGGGCGCGGGATTCGTCGTCGAGATTTGAAAAGCGCTCGTTGAAGCCGCCGACATACCCGATATCCATATAGTCGTCGAACCCATTTACGGCGAAATCGGCGTTAAGGGCGGCGTATATGCTGAGCATCTGTTCCATCCGCTTTTGGACGTCACCTTCGCCATCCTCCTGGATCGTCGTCTGCTGGTGGGCGAGCATGTTGCGATAACGGACTATTTCTTCTTGAAACAAGGTGGTTACCTGTTCCGCGGTTAGACCTTCGCGCTCAATTCGTTCGTAGAGGCTCATCCGTATATCCTCGCTCCCGCCAGTCAGGGCCGCACCACGCCTGCGGGCAATTCCCTGCTCCTTCGTTAAAAGGCTGACTGTTGTTGCGACCGTTATAGGCGGAAGGCTGCCCGCGGCGAAGCGGACGCGCCGCCGCCACCAATAGACGGCGCCGCGGCGTGTAACGTTTTCGATTGCTGGCATCAGGCACTGGCTCCACACACTGGTAGCAAGTGCAGCCACTGACACGCTTGATGCAGCCCGTAAGGCACGAAAAGCTGAGGTTTTTCGCGCCTTAGCTGAGGAAAATCAGGACCTGGCTGGGGCGGCAGGGATCGAACCTGCGAATGGCGGCATCAAAAGCCGCTGCCTTACCGCTTGGCGACGCCCCAGCAGGGTCCGGCGCTTATAGCGACCCCTTCGCGTGATGGAAGGGGTCGCGTGGGCCTTTTTCTAGAACAGGCGCTCGACCCATCCGTGCGGGTCGGGCGCTTCGCCGCGCTGGATCGCGACGAGCTGGTCGCGCAGTCGCGTGGTGACGTCGCCGGGGCCGCCATTGCCGATCGAAAAGCTCCAGTCGGGGGCAGAGACCTTGCCCACCGGGGTCACGACCGCCGCGGTGCCGCAGGCAAAGGTTTCGCGAAGGCGTCCGCTTTCTGCATCGGCCTTCCACTGGTCGATGGCATAGCGTTCCTCGCGCACCGTCATCCCTGCATCGCGCGCGAGCTGGATCACCGAATCGCGGGTGATGCCGGGCAGGATCGTGCCCGAGAGCGGGGGGGTGACCATCGACCCGTCGTCCATCACGAAGAACAGGTTCATGCCGCCCAGTTCCTCGACCCAACGGTGTTCGGCGGCATCGAGGAACACGACCTGATCGTACCCGCCTGCAATCGCTTCCGATTGAGGGAGCAGGCTGGCGGCGTAATTGCCGCCGCATTTCGCCGCCCCCGTGCCGCCGGGTGCGGCGCGGCTGTAATCCTGCGACACCCAAAGCGAGATCGACGGCGCGCCGCCCTTGAAATAGGCCCCCACCGGCGATGCGATCACCATGTAGAGATATTCCGAGGCGGGCTTCACCCCCAAGAACACCTCGCTTGCGAACATGAAGGGGCGCAGATAGAGCGCACCGCCCTCGACATGCGGTATCCAGTCGGCATCGGCCTTCACCAGCGCGCGCACCGATTCGAGGAACAGGTCTTCGGGCAATTCGGCCATCGCCATGCGGCGCGCGGATGCCTGAAACCGCCGGGCATTGGCATCGGCCCGGAACAAAGCCGCACCGCCATCGGGCAGGCGATACGCCTTCATTCCTTCGAAGATTTCCTGCGCATAATGCAGCACTGCGCAGGCCGGGTCGATCTCAATCGGGCCGCGTGCGGTGACCTTCGCATCGTGCCAGCCCTTGTCGGCCGAATAGCGGATCATCACCATGTGATCGGTGAAGATCTTGCCGAAGCCGGGATTGGCGAGCAGGCCTTTGCGCTCCGCGTCCGAACGCGGGTTCGGATGGGTTTCGATCGCGAAGGCGGGCGCGGCGGTCATGGACGGTCCTCTCGTGAAGCCCGAGCGCGTCCGGGCCGTAGCTTGCGGTGGCTTAGGGGGAGTGCCAGAACCGGTCAACAATGGCCTCCCCTTCCCCCACCGGCCCCATCCGTGCCGCATCCCCCCTGTTCCTGCGCGAAGCCGAGATCCGTCGCGGGATCGAATTGCTGTTCTTCGGATCGGCGCATCTGTTCCGCGCGATCGACGATGAATTGGATATGCAGGGGCTGGGCCGGGCGCATCAGCGGGCGCTGTATTTCATCGCGCGCAAACCCGACCTGACCGTGGGCGAATTGCTGCATATGCTGGCGATCACCAAGCAATCGCTGGGTCGGGTGCTGAACGATCTGTCGAAGCGCGAGCTGGTGGACAGCCAGCCCGGCCTGCGCGATCGGCGGCAGAAATTGCTAAGGCTGACAGCGGCGGGGGCGGAGCTGGAGGCGTCGCTCTACGACCGCCTGCGCGAAAAGTTGTCGAGTGCCTATGCCAGCGCAGGGCAAGGGTCGGTCACGGGTTTCTGGGGGGTGCTAGAAGGGCTGGTGCCGACCGAGGAGCGCGTCAGGATCGCCAATCTGGGGCGCGGGAAATGAGGAGAGCGGCGATGTGGTGCCGAGAGCAAATGATACGGGGATTTCGCGCAGGATTTCGTGACGGTTGGCACGACCAGCGGGCGGTTTACACGGGCACCGCGTTTGGAATTATCGCCGGTTTGGTCATGCTCTGGGTGCTGGCGACTCAATAAATTCCCCAATCGGGAAGTGAAAGCGCATAGCGCTGACGGAGCAGGGTTAGTCGCAGACGTTGCGTGTGCGGCAAACCCAATCCCCAATCCAGCGGATGGCCCCCTCCCCCGATGGGGGAGGAGTTAGGGTCAAGCTACCTTGAACCCTTCGCGGTTCATTGCGCTCGTCAGTTTCTTGTTTTCCTCGGGCGTCAGGCGCGCTTTCAGGGCGGGGAACAGGTGCTGTTCCTCTTCCTTCATATGCTTTTCGATATCGGCGCGAAAACGGCGGACGGTCGCGATCCATTGGCCCGATTCCCTCGGCGTGGTGTCGAGCGTGTAGAGATAGCGTTTCACGTCGCCATGTTCTTCGTTCAGCCGGTGCGCTGACGCTTCATCGTCGTCGGCGAGCCGAGCATAGATGACATTCTCTTCCTCAACCGCATGCTTCATCAGCGCATGTTTCAATTGCGTCAGCAGTACCGTGCGCTTGGTCGTGTTGCGCTCGTCGGTCGCCTCGATCGCGTCGAAGATTTTCAGAACCGCGCTGTGCTCGGCCGCCAGCGCCTCGTCCCAGTCGCCCGCGAGCAATGTCGGCGCTTGAACGGCAGCCTTGCGTCCGAGCATCGCCATGATGCCCAGCGCCGCGCCGCCTGCGACGGAAGCGGCCAGCACCTTGAAATTGGGAAGCCCGCGGTCGTCGTCGGCAACGAACTTGCCGTCATCGTCGCGGTCGGGGAGTTTTTGCTTGGTGGTCGCCATCATGTCCTCCTGGGGTTCGCTCGTTGGGTAAACGAGCGAGCCGCGAAGGACGTTCCGGCAAACGGGGAATGAATAGCCAGACACCTCTCCCCGCCCGCATTGAGCCTGTCGACCCCAAGGGCGGCGCAAGCCAAAAGCTGTCCTACTTGGAAGCGAAGAAAAGAGCAGTGCTTCGACAAGCTCAGCACGAACGGAATTTAGGGTCGCTTTGTCGCGGCTTACCGCGCGGCTTCGGCCATTTCCACGTTGCGGCGGCGGGATGCCTCCAGCGTCGCACGCATCAGCGATTTCAGCGCATCGTCCTTGTCGAGCACGTTCATCCCCTCGCGCGTCGAACCACCAGGACTGGCAACACGATCGGCGAGTTCGGCCGGGGTCGCGTCGTCGTTGCTGGCAAGCGTCGCCGCGCCTTCGACCGTTGCGGTCGCCAACCTCAACGCCTGATCCTCTGGCAATCCGATCGCCTTGCCCGCCTGTGCCATCGCATCGATGAAGCGATAGACGAAGCCGGGGCCACAGCCCGACAGTGCGGTGACCGAATCGAACAGTTCCTCACGGTCGATCCATTCGACCAGCCCGAGCGGTGCCATCAGCGCGTCCGCGTCGGCGCGCAAACCGGCATCGACATCGCTGCTGTAAAGCGCGACCACGCCCTTGCCGATCCCGACAGGCAGATTGGGCATGACCCGCACCACCGATTTCGACCCGAAGCGGCGGGCGAGCGCGGCTTCGTCGACACCGGCCAGGATCGAAAACAGGATCGGCACCGCTGCGAACCGGTCGCCGACATTTTCAGCCACCGCATCCAGAAGCTGTGGCTTGACCCCCAGCATCACCGCGTCGGGCGTATCGCCATCCGGTAACTCGGTCACATGCCTGACGCCGCCGGGAATCTGGGGTTGGCCGGGATCGATCACCGTCACCTTCGTGGGGTCGATGGCCCCGCCTGCCACCCATTGACGCAGCATGGCCCCTGCCATGTTCCCGCATCCGATCATCCACAACGACTGTATAATCAGGCTTCTCCTCTGGTTTCGACCATCGAGGCGGCAATCGCCTCCTTTGGGCTCTTCCCGCCCCACAACACGAACTGGAATACGGGATAAAAGCGCTCGCATTCGTCGATCGCGCTTTCGACCAGCATCTCGGCCTGGGCCAGCGTCAGCGTCGCTTCCTCCTCGCCGTCGATCATCGCGGCGTGGCGATAAAGCAGGATGCCGCTTGCCGACCACAGCTCGAAATGCCCGATCCACAACTGTTCGTTGACCAGGCTCAGCGTCTCGTAAAGCTGGCCACGGCGTTCCTCGGGTACACGTACATCGGGAAAGGCGAGAAATTGCAGGACGCTGTCGGCTTCGCGCCAGATCGCGCGCAGCTCATATTCCGCCCAGCTTCCCTTATACTTCGCGACGACTTCGTCCTCGTCGCGCTCATAGGTCCAGCCATGCGCCGAAAAA
The DNA here is from genome assembly GCF_902506605.1 of Sphingomonas sp. AX6. GTDB lineage: Bacteria > Pseudomonadota > Alphaproteobacteria > Sphingomonadales > Sphingomonadaceae > Sphingomonas. Next base: position 1,207,854 of record NZ_LR733979.1, on the reverse strand, counting down.
TAGCTTTCGAGCATGTCGATGGGGGCGTCGCCGTCGCGCTCCAGCTCCGTTTCGTCGAGCATCAGCGGGCCTGTTTCACGTCAATCATTGCGGCGTAACATGCCAAAGATGCGCCCGCCCAACAAGGCAAGCGCACGGCAATGCGGCAATTTGCTGTGGAAAAGCGCAGGTTCAGGCTGCGTCCGTCGAATTGCTGCGCGGCTTTTTGGGCGCTGCGGTGGATGCAGCAACGCCGCCCAGCTTGGCTTCGAGCGCGTCGATCCGCGCCTTGAGCGCATCATTCTCGTCGCGCGCGGCAGCCGCCATCGCCTTGACCGCATCGAACTCGTCCCGCGACACGAAATCCATGCCGCCAATCCATTCCCGAGCCCGCTCGCGCGCACCCTGCTCTCCTTCGCGCGCCATGCCGGCGACGGTCCCGGCCGCGCCGTTCACGAACTTCACGAAATCGTCGAAAATGCGGTTCTGGCTTTGCATCATTGTCTCCAAGGGCGGCTGTACGCGCCCCGCCTCAAATCCGTTCGTGTCGAGTAGGGTTCGAGCAAAGTCGTGAACCCATATCGAGACAGCTCAAAGGCATCCCTCGATACGCCTTCTCGACAAGCTCGAAGGCTACTCGGGACCAACGGGTTAGGTTGGCGCCCTAAAGCCGTATCTGGGTAACGGGCGCGGGTCGTGCAACCCCTTCGGCGTCGGGGTTGAGCTGACCGATACCCCAGGTCAGGCAACCGGCATAGCTGATCCACACCATGTACGGCACCATCAGCCACGCGGCAGGCTTGCGGATACGGGCGAACAGGATTGTGACTGCGATCGACAGGATGAGCATCGCGACGATGATCCACAGTGCGAGTTGGATCTTGCCCGCACCGAAGAATACCGGGGTCCAGCTGAGGTTCAGGGCAAGCTGGACCAGGAACAGCGTGATCGCCAGTCCGCGCCCGCGCGACCCGCGCGCATTCAGGATCAGCGCCAGCGCCAGGCCGAGCATGATGTAAAGGCTGGTCCAGACAACGGGGAACACCCAGCCCGGCGGCGTACCCGCTGGCTTTACCAGTGCGGCGTACCAGGGATTGGCATCGCCGCTCGGCACCAATTGCCCCGATGCGAAGCCAAGCAGCACGACGAAGGGCACGGTCACGAACGCCCAGCGGAGGAACGACCAGCGAAGCTGGCTGCGCGATGCGATCTCACCCAAGCGGCATGTTCCTCTGTTATTCGGCCGGTTGCAGATGCCCCGGCGTTTCCCGTCCGCGTTGTTCGTCGAGTTCGCGCGTCACCGCAAGCGGCGAGCCGGTATATTTCGCCAGTCGTGAATAGAGAAGCGGGATCAGGAACAGGGTGATGAAGGTCGCCAGCGATACGCCGAAGATGATGACGACGCCAATCGCCGATCGCGACGCGCTGCCTGCGCCCGACATCGCCACCAGCGGGATCGCGCCGGCCACGGTCGCGATCGAGGTCATGAGAATTGCGCGCAAACGTCGCGCGGACGCGATGCGAATGGCCTCCGCGATATCCTTACCGTCATCGCGCAACTGGTTGGCAAATTCGACGATCAGGATGCCGTTCTTCGCCGCCAGCCCTACCAGCATGACGATGCCGATCTGCGAATAGAGATTGAGCGATTGGCCGAATAGCCACAGCCCGATCATTCCCCCCGCCACCGCCAATGGCACCGTTGCGATGATGACGATCGGATGGACGAAGCTTTCGAACTGCGCGGCCAGCACCAGATAGACGATGGCGATGGTGAGCAGAAAAATGAGCACGATCGATCCGCCGGTTTCCTTGAAGGACTGGCTCTCACCACGATAGCCGACGGCAACAACTTCGGGCGACGCTGCGGCCTGTTCCTCAAGGAAGGTCAGCGCCTCGCCCAGCGAATATCCGGGCGCCAGCCCGGCCTGGAGCGTGATCGCACGCAGTTTGTTGAACCGCCCCAGCTCGCGCGGGCCGGCATTTTCGCTGGTCGTGACGAGGTTGGACAGCGGGATCAACTCGCCGCCCTGCCCGCGCACGAAGACCGATGCCAGATCGGCTTGCGTCGACCGGTCGCTTTCCTCGGCCTGGAGCACGACATAATATTCCTCGCCACGATCGACATAAGTGGTGACCCGGCGCGACCCGAGCAGCGTCTGGAGCGCCGCCGAGACATCCTGCACCGATACGCCCAGATCGCCCGCACGCGTGGTATCGACCTGAATCGACAGCTGCGGCTTGGTTTCCTTGTAATCCGAATCGACGTTGATGAGCCCCGGATTTTGCGCCGCCGCCGCCAGAATTCGGTCGCGCGCGGCGGTCAGCCCTTCATAGGTCGCGCCCGCCAGCACGAAGTTGACCGGCTGACCGCGCCCGCGCCCCAGCGCCGAACGCACCTGCGCATTGCCGCGCACCGCGGGCTGCTGCGCCAGGATCTGGTTGATCTGCTGCGCGACATCGGCGGTGGATTGATCGCGGTCGCCCCATTCCTTCAAAAAGACGATGAAGCTGGCGCTGTTGAAATCGTCGCTCGCACCGAAACCACCCGGGGTGCGGGTGATGATCGATCGCACCGCGCCTTCGCCCTCTTCGCCGTCGGCGCCCTCTTCACCGATCAGCGGCAGCAATTGCGCCTGCACATCAAGCGCATATTGGTCCATCTGGGCAAAGCCGGTGCCTTCGGGCGCGGTGATCTGCGCCTGCGCCACGCCCTGATCCTCGGCGGGCACCAATTCAGCCTCGATCTGGGTAAAGGCCAGCGCTGCCACCGCAAGGAAGACGATCGTGCCGATCACCACCGCTGCGGGTTTGGCGATGACGGTATCGAGGCGACCACTATAATAGCCCTCCATCCGCTGAAACTTGTCGTCGATCCAGCCGGTGAATCGACCGCGTTCCTGCTTCCTAAGCATCTTCGAACACAGCATCGGCGTCAGGCTGAGCGCAAGGAATCCCGAAAACGCGACCGCGCCGATCATCGCGACAGCCAATTCGCGGAACAACAATCCCGTCTGTCCGGCCAGGAACATGATGGGGACGAACACCGCGCAGACGACCAGCGTGGTCGAGATGACCGCGAACGCGACTTGTCGAGTGCCTTCGAACGCGGCAACGAGAGGCGGTTCGCCTTCCTCGATCCGGTGATAGACGTTTTCGAGCACCACGATCGCGTCGTCGACCACCAACCCAATCGCCAGAACCATCGCCAGCAACGTCAGCAGGTTGATCGAAAAGCCGCCAAGCCACAGCACAGCGAACGCACCGAGCAGGCATATCGGCACGGTAACGGCAGGAATGATCGTCGCGCGCCAGCTTCCCAGGAAGAGAAAGATCACGATCACGACCAGCACCGCGGCTTCGGCCAGTGTCTGATAGACCTTCTTGATCGCCTCCGAGATGAACAGCGCGTCGTCGGAGCCGACGCTGATCGTCATCCCCTCTGGCAATTCGGGCTGGATATCGATCGCGAGTTGCTTTGCGGCATCTGCCACCGCAAGGGTATTGGCGCCCGACTGGCGAACGATGCCCAGACCCGCCGCCTGCTCGCCATTCAGGCGGAACCGCGAATAGGGATTTTCGGGGGCAACCTCGACGCGGGCAACATCGCCCAGTCGCACCAGATAGCCATCGGCACCACGCCCGACGATCAACTGCCGAAAGCTGTCGGCACTGGCGAACTGACGCTCAACCCGCAGCGTGGTGTTGATCTGTTGTGATTCGAGACGACCGGCAGGCAGCTCGACATTCTGGGTGCGCAGCGCTGCTTCGACATCCGAGGGCGTTAGCTGGAACGCCGCCAGACGTTGCGGCTGAAGCCACACGCGCATCGACGGACGCGCATCGCCGCCGACGAACACGCGCGCGACGCCGTCGATCGACGAGAAGCGATCGGCGATGTTGCGGTCGATATAATCGGACAGCTCGAGCGGGGTCCAGCCGGGCCGCGAAATGACCAGGAACAGGATCGGCGACGCATCGGCATCGACCTTGCGCACTTCAGGAGCGAGCGCTTCTTCGGGCAAATCCTCTACCACGCTGCCGATACGGTCGCGCACGTCGTTGGCGGACACATCGACGTCACCGCCCGGTGCGAATTCGATCGAAATGCGCGATTCGCCGTCGCGCGAGGTCGAGGTGATCGTCTGAATCCCCTCAATCCCGGCCAGCGTATCCTCAATGGGTTGGGTGATGCGCGATTCGATGACGCTGGCGGCAGCACCGGTATAGGCAGTCGAAACCGACACGATCGGCGGATCGGTATCGGGATATTCGCGGACCGACAAACTCAGAAACCCGACGATCCCGACCAACGTCAGCAGGATCGCCATGACGGCGGCGAAAACCGGCCGTTTGACCGAGATGTCCGAAAGAACCATCAGCCGCCGGCCTTGTTGGCGGCGGGCTCGGCCGCTTTAGGTCGTGGCTGAGCGTTCTGCGTGCCCGCGATGCGGATCGCCTGGCCATCGGTGATCTTCACCACCCCTTCGGTGACGATTCGCTGTCCCGGCCGCAATCCTTCGACCACTTCGACCATGCCGTTCTGGCGCAGGCCGGTGCGGATCGGCACGCGGCGCGCATTTTCACCATCGACGACGAAGACGAAGCTTTGATTGCCCTCCCCCACGATCGCCAGTTCTGGAACCGCGGGCACGGTGCGTGCAGCGGATTCGATGCTGACGGTCAGTAACATGCCCGGACGCAGCCGCGCGTCGGAATTGGGCAGCACTGCACGAACGGTAACGGCGCGCGTCTGGGGATTGATGACCGCGTCGATGACCGAAATCGTGCCTCGAAACGGCATCTCCGGGAACGCGGCGGAGCGCGCCTCGATCGACTGTCCCACCTCAAGCTGCGACAGCACGGTTTCCGGGACCGCGAAATCCAGCTTGATCTGCGAAATGTCGCTGATCGTCACGATTTCGGTCCCCGCCGAAATGACCGCGCCTGCCGAGATATTGCGCAAAGAGACGTAGCCCGCGAACGGCGCGACCACGATCCGGTCGCTGATCGCGGCGCGCGCCTGTTGCGCCTGGGCGGAGGCTTGTCCCGCCAGCGCCGTCTGGCTGTCGAGCGCACTACGCGTAGCGAACCCACGTTCGCGAAGCTCGCCGATACGCGACAATTGCTGCTGCGCCTCGCGCTGGCGGGCATTAGCCTCTGCGAGGGCACCGACTTCCTGGCCGCGCCGGAGCGTCGCGATCCGTTGGCCACGCGTGACGAAATCGCCATCGTCGAACGACAGGCTTTCGATCCGTTCGGTCACCGGCGCGGTCAGCGTCACTTGTTCGTTGGCGCGCGCAGTGCCCACCGCCTCGATCCGATCGACGAAACGCACGGATTCGACCGCCGCAGCGGAGACTAGGGGTATAGTGGGTCCGCGAGCACCGTCGCTTGCATCCCCGCTGCAACCCGCGAGGAGCGCGGCCATCGCCAATATCGTGATACGCATGATTGTCCTTCGGCTATGCGGACGTAGCGTCAAACGCAAGTCGGGTGATGTCGTTTCACGGCCGAGATCAAAAACTCTACGTTTCCTTCGGGACCGGTGATCGGGCTTTCGACGATACCGCCGACGGTCCAACCGGATTGTTCCAGCCACCGTGCGATGTCATTTGTGACCCGGACATGAACGGAAGGGTCACGAACGACCCCGCCCTTGCCCACTTCGTCGCGCCCCGCCTCGAATTGCGGCTTGATGAGCGCCACCAGCCGCCCGCCTTCGCGCACGAAACCCAGCGGCACGTCGAGCACTTTGGCAAGGCCGATGAAGCTGGCGTCGCATACCACCAGATCGATCGGCTCGGGAATGTGCGCGGCCGTCAGGATACGCGCGCTGGTCTGTTCGTGGACGATGACCCGGTCGTCCTGGCGCAGCTTCCACGCCAGTTGGTTGGTGCCGCTATCCACCGCGTAGACCCGCGATGCGCCGTTCGTCAGCAGCACATCGGTGAAGCCGCCGGTGGACGAACCCACGTCGATCGCGACCGCACCAGTCACGTCGATCTGGAAATGCGTCAACGCGTGCGCCAGTTTAATTCCGCCGCGCGACACCCAGGGATGGTCGCGCCCGCGCACGTCGAATTGCATGTCGTCCGCCACCTGCTGGCCGGGCTTCTCGACCTTGCGATCACCGACGAACACCAGCCCCGCCATGATCAGCGCCTGCGCGCGCGTCCGCGATTCGGCTAGCCCGGAATCGACGAGCAACTGGTCGGCGCGAATTTTAGGCATGCTAGCGGACTCAGGCGCGCGCGCCCGCCTCGGCCCCCGCCTCTTCGTTCCAGCGCAGCGCCTTCAGCACGGTATCGACGATGTGCTCGGCATTCAGCCGCGCGTCGTCATATTGTTTTTCGGGCTTGTCCTGATCCTGGAACACGTCGGGCAGGCGCATCGTGCGCAGTTTCAGCCCGCCGTCGATCAGCCCTTCGTCGCTGGCATAGGTCAGGACGTGGGCGCCCAGCCCGCCGATCGAGCCTTCCTCGATCGTGACCGCGACTTCGTGCGTCGTCAGCATCCGTCGGATCAAATCCTGGTCGAGCGGCTTGGCGAAGCGGAGATCGACGACGCTGGTCGACAGGCCTTTGGCCTCGAGCGCATCGGCCGCCTTCATCGCCTCCGCGAGCCGCGTGCCGAGCGATAGGATCGCGACCTTCTTGCCTTCGCGTACCACCCGGCCCTTGCCGATTTCCAGCAGTTGCGGGGTTTCGGGAAGTGCTACCCCGGTGCCATTGCCGCGTGGATAGCGCACCGCGATCGGGCCAGAGTCATGCTCGGCGGCGGTATAGGTCATGTGGACCAGCTCGGCCTCGTCGGCAGCGGCCATCACCACGAAATTGGGGAGCGTCGCCAGATAGGTGACGTCGAAACTGCCCGCATGGGTCGATCCATCCGCGCCGACCAACCCGGCGCGGTCGATCGCGAACCGCACGGGCAGGTTCTGGATCGCGACGTCGTGGACAACCTGATCGTATGCGCGCTGGAGGAAGGTCGAATAGATCGCGCAGAACGGGCGCATCCCCTGCGCGGCGAGCCCCGCCGCAAAAGTCACAGCATGTTGTTCGGCAATCCCCACGTCAAAGCTGCGGTCGGGATGTGCGGCGGCGAATTTGTCGACCCCGGTGCCCGACGGCATCGCCGCGGTGATCGCGCAAATGCGTTCGTCGGTCTCGGCCAGCTTTGCCAGCGTATCGCCGAACACATTCTGGTACGAGGGCGGGCCTGGTGGTGCCTTGGCCTGGGTGCCGGTGATGACGTCGAATTTCTGGACGCCGTGATATTTGTCGGCGGCGTTTTCCGCAGGCGCGTAGCCCTTGCCCTTCTTGGTCACGACATGGACCAGCACCGGCCCCTCTTTCGCGTCGCGGACATTTTCCAGCACCGGGATCAGGTGGTCGAGATTATGGCCGTCGATCGGCCCGACATAGTAAAAGCCCAGTTCTTCGAACAACGTACCGCCGGTCACCATCCCGCGGGTAAATTCCTCGGCCTTTTCCGCCGCCGAATGGACCCGGCGCGGCAGTCGGCGCGCGACCTTTTTGGCGAGGCTCCGCAGCCCCAGATACTCGCTCGACGACACCATCCGCGCCAGATAGGCAGACAAGCCACCCACCGGCGGGGCGATCGACATGTCGTTGTCGTTCAGGATCACGACCAGACGGTTGCCCGCCTGTTCGGCGTTGTTCATCGCCTCATAGGCCATCCCCGCCGACATCGAACCGTCGCCGATGACCGCGATCCCCTTGCCCGGCGCATCGTTCAGCTTGTTGGCGATCGCAAAGCCCAGCGCCGCCGAAATCGATGTCGAGGAATGCGCCGCGCCGAACGGATCATATTCGCTCTCGCTCCGCTTGGTGAAGCCCGAAAGGCCGCCGCCCATGCGCAAGGTACGGATGCGGTCGCGGCGTCCGGTCAGGATCTTGTGCGGATAGCATTGATGGCCGACGTCCCAGACCAACCGGTCCTCGGGCGTGTTGAAGACATAATGGATCGCGGTGGTCAGTTCGACCACGCCGAGTCCCGAGCCGAGATGCCCGCCGGTGACCCCGACCGCGGAGATCATCTCCGCGCGCAACTCGTCGGCGAGTTGCCGCAAGTCGCTGGCTTTGAGTTTGCGGAGATCGGCGGGGCTATCGACCGTGTCGAGGAGCGGCGTGTGGGGCAGTTCGGACATCCGACGTGCTTACTCCAGCACCAAACTCGTGTCGATTGTTACTGCGCGGTTACTCCCGCTCCGTCGCATTCGGCGCACGTGCCGCGCACCTCGATCACCGGACGCACGGGCAGGAAACCGGTGGCAACCGCCGCCTTGCGGACGGTGCTGGTAATCTTGTCATCGTCGATATGCGTGGTCTGGCCGCAATTGTCGCACACCAGAAAGATGCAGTCGTGCAGGCAATCGGGATGCGCGTTGGCGACATAGGCATTCGCGCTTTCGACTCGCCTTGCCAAATTCGACGCCACGAACAGGTCGAGGATTCGGTACACGGTATTGGGTGCGATCCGTCGGCCTGCTGCGGCCGAGACACCTTCCGCAATGTCGTAGGCGCTGGCCGGTTTATCGAACCCTGCCAGCACACCGAAAATCTGCGCGCGCAAATCCGTCCACTGTTCGCCCTTCGATTCGAGCGTGACGCGGGCAGCATCCGACAGGGCAATTCCGGTATGTTCGTGATGTGCGTGGGCCATGGGGTGGAATCTAGGCGTTGCGGACCCTGCTGGCAATCGCCCCAACCGTGTCAGGCGACTGCGCGGCGATTGAGATAATGGCCCCAACCGAGCAGCGTAACGCCGATCAGCGTCACGCCGACTTCGCCGTTGCCGTGCGGCATCGTCAGCGCGCCCGCCATCACGATCAGGCCGACAGCACCGATCGCGAGCGGAAGCTTTTGTCCATGGACCTGAATGCCGCGTCCCAGCGCGATCCCGCCCAGCAGAATCGCAAAGACCAGCCCGGCTTCGTGGATGAACGGACTATGTAGCAGCCCACCGACCGCAGACGCCGCGCCGAAGACCAGCGCAGTCGCCAGACAATGCGCCATGCACAGGCCCGAAAGCCCGATTGCCCAGCGGTCGACTTTGCCGCGGCGGTAGGAATTGCCTGAAGCCATCACGAGGACGCATATGCCATCGATCGTGTTAGGTTACAATATCACATGAATGAAAATTCTGATCGGTTCATCCGTCGATCCTGATCGATCCACCGCGCTTGAACCCGGCAACCCCGTCGCGCATAGGACTGGCCATATGGATCAGGTCGAACCCCGCGCGCGGATCGGCGCGCCCCGCGCTATCGCCAACTGGCTGTTCTTCGTCGCATGTCTGGTCGTCGCGATCGTCGCGGTGGGTGGCATCACACGACTGACCGAATCGGGACTGTCGATCACCGAATGGAAGCCGGTGTCGGGCGTCCTCCCCCCGCTGAACGAAGCCCAGTGGCTGATCGAGTTTGAGAAATACAAGCAGATCCCCGAATATCAGCAGGTCAACCGGGGGATGAGCCTGGACGAGTTCAAGTTCATCTTTTTCTGGGAATATATCCACCGCGTCATTGCGCGGCTGATCGGCGTCGCCTTCGCCCTTCCGCTCGCCTGGTTCTGGGTGAAGGGGATGATCCCGTCGGGGTTCAAGCCGCGGTTGGTCGGGCTGTTTCTGCTTGGCGGACTGCAGGGCGTGATCGGCTGGTGGATGGTCGCATCGGGTCTGGCGGAACGCACCGACGTCAGCCACTTCCGCCTTGCCGCGCATCTTCTCCTCGCCCTGTTCGTGCTGGCCAGCCTGTTATGGACCGCGCGCGATATGCTGAACCTGGCGCGTGACCCAGCAGCGCCCCGCGCCCGCCTGACGCCCTTCACGCTAACGGTCGGTGCCATCCTGTTCGTGCAATTGCTGTTCGGCGCGTTCGTCGCGGGCCTCAACGCCGGGCTGGTCACCGATCAATGGCCGATGATGAACGGCCGCTTCTTCCCTACGGAAGAATTCGCGATGCGCAGTTTCTGGGATGCGATCGTCAACGATCCTTACGTCCTCCACTGGATTCATCGCTGGTGGGCCTGGGTCGCCTTCGCCGCGCTGCTGATGCTAGCGATCCGGGTGAAGCGTTCCGGCGAGCGCAGCACCTCGATCGCGATCCACGCCTTGCTCGGCATCCAGATCCTGCTCGGTATCGCGACCGTGTTGTCGGGCGTCGATATCGTGCTGGCGGTGCTGCATCAGGTGGTGGGTGCGCTATTGGTCGGCGCAGTGACCTGGGGCGCGCACAGGCTGGGCACGCAAGCCGTCGCTGCGCCCATGTCGCATCGGGTGCCCGCATGACCGACATCGCGATCGTCCGTGTGACCTTTGCCGACTGGACGGAGGCGGAACGCATTGCAGAGGTTGTGATCGACGAACAGCTGGCGGCGTGCGTCAATGTCGAACATCGCTGCCGGTCGATCTATCGCTGGCAGGGCAAGGTCGAGCGTAGCGTCGAATTGCCCGCCCTGTTCAAAACCACACTGGCACTCGCCCAGCCGCTCGCCGATCGCATCGCCGCTCTGCACGGCCACGATCTTCCCGCGATCGAAATCTGGCCGGTCGCGGTTGCGGTCGAGATCGCCGACTGGGTTGCGACCGAAACCGACGCCAGACCTTCAGATGCTTAATCTCGTCGTCGCCAGCGCGATGGTTCAGGGCGCACTGTTTGCCCCGCCGCTCGACCGCGAATTCGCCTACGTGACCGAGCAGGTCCGCAGCGACCCCGGCGGAGAGCGGCGCTACCGGATCGAGCGGACATTGCGCTTCGCCCGTGACGGCGACGGCCTGTTTGCCGATTTGACGCTCGACCGGATTGTCGGCGGCAATGGCGAAGAAGGTGCGATGTTCGAACGCGCATTGGCGGGATTGAAAGGGCGCACGGTCCGCTATCGCCTGACCCCGCAGGGGACGCTCGGTTCGATCGACGCGATCGACGGACATTGGACCGCACTCGTCGATGGGATGTCGATCGACGCGACAGGCACCCGTGGCGCGCCGGTCGTCGCCTCGCTCCGCGTGGCACCGCGTCGTCAGCGCGTGGCGATGCTGTGGTCGATGCTCGATCCGCTGGTTATTCCCGCCATCGCCGCAGACGGACCCTATGCCCTACGTCCAGTCTCGTTGCCGGGTCGATCGGCGAACGGCACCGCTGCAACGCTTGTCGGTACGGAGCGGCTCGAACGGACCGGCGGGCGCGCTTTGCGACTGACCAGGATCGTTCGCGGCAGCGAACCCATGCGGGCAGGGACCGAGCGCAGCCCAGGGACAACGATCGACCGCGAGCGTGAAACCGTTGCGATCCTCGACTCGCAAAGCGGATTGCTGTCGCAATCGACCGACCGAACAAGCGTGCGAATCGGCGACCGGGAGCAAGTGTCGATCACTAAAATATCACTCGCGGAAAAATGACCGGTATTGAAATACCCGTTTAATCGAGCCCGGCCCGCTTGACTTTTCGCGCCCCTAACGGCATTTGGCCGCTCAATCGCGCTGTCCCTGTGGGCGGCGCGTTCGCGTTTCACTCGCACATATAAGGTCAAATAGCCCATGAAGGCGCTGATGAAGACCACCAAGTCGGCCAAGCCGCACGAAGTGGAAAAGAAATGGCACATCGTCGATGCCGAAGGCCTGGTGGTCGGTCGTGCAGCGTCGATCATCGCAAACGTCCTGCGCGGCAAGCACAAGACCAGCTTCACCCCGCACGTCGATTGCGGCGACAATGTCGTCGTCATCAACGCCGACAAGGTTCGGTTCACCGGCAAGAAGCGCACCGACAAGGTCTATTACAAGCACACGGGTTACATCGGTGGCCTGAAGGAAGTGACCGCGGACAAGATTCTCGACGGTCGCTTCCCCGAGCGTATCCTTGAAAAGGCAGTCGAGCGCATGATTCCGCGCGGTCCGCTGGGCCGTCAGCAGATGCGCAATCTGCGCATCTTCAAGGGCACCGAGCATCCGCACGCCGCCCAGAACCCGCAAGTCCTCGACATCGCGGGCATGAACCGCAAGAACAAGGTGGGCGCATAATGTCCGACAACCGCCAGTCCCTTTCCGATCTGGGCGCAATCGCCAGCGGCGAACAGGCCGCGACGCCTGCGCCCGCAGCGACCACCACGGCAACCGACTCGACCGTCGAAGCAGCCCCGGTTCAGCCCACCGCCCCGACGATGCCTTTGCGCGAGCAGATCATCGACAAGCAGGGCCGCGCCTATGCCACCGGTCGTCGTAAGGACGCGGTCGCTCGCGTCTGGCTGAAGCCCGGCAGCGGCAAGATCACGGTCAATGGTCGCGACCAGGAAGTGTATTTCGCGCGTCCGACGCTGCGTCTCGTCATCAGCCAGGTATTCGGCGTCGCCGATCGCGACGGCCAGTATGACGTCGTCTGCACCGTCAAGGGCGGTGGCCTTTCGGGCCAGGCCGGCGCGGTCAAGCACGGCATCGCCCAGGCGATCACGCGCTACGAACCGACGCTGCGCGCAGCCGTCAAGGCAGCAGGCTTCCTGACCCGCGACAGCCGCGCGGTCGAGCGTAAGAAGTACGGCAAGGCCAAGGCCCGCCGTAGCTTCCAGTTCTCTAAGCGCTAAGCTTTTTGATCTATCGAAACGCGAAAGGGCGGTCCGGCAACGGGCCGCCCTTTTTCGTTTCGGTCACGGTGCGTGGCCAAATTGTAACAGCGTCGCAACCGGCGTGACATCGTCACGCAAATTCGCTTGCTGCCCAACCACTTGCTGATAGCGTTGCGGAACTGGCCGATCGAGTCAGTCTTATCAGGGGGGTTTCATGTCCGTTTTGCGCCAGCGTTCCGCGTCGTTCCATTCGTTCCTGCTAACCAGTTCCGCCGCGCTTGCTCTTGGGCTTTCGCCGTCCGCAATGGCTCAGGTCGGACCCGTTCCTCCCACCGGTGCCGAAGATACACCGCACGCGCGACCGACCGCGTCGGAAGAAACACCCCAGATCGTCATTTCGCAGCCTGGCACGCCCACCACGGCGCGCGACCCTGTCGATGTGAACGGCATCGGCCAGATGTTCGTCGCAGCGGCCAATGGCGGCATCGGTACGTGCACGGGAACCCTGATCAATCCGCGCACGATGATCTTCGCCGCGCATTGCGTGAATACACAGCCCCAAACAAGCTACGGCTCTTCAAGCGGCGGGACACCGATCGCGTTCGGGTTCAAGGCCGACAATCTGGCGGGTATCCAGCAATGGTTCCTGCCGACCATCGGCGGGCAGGCCAATCCGCGCCGGTTTCAGACGAATGCAAACACGCTGGTCCATAATGTCGACCAGGTATTCTGGCATCCCGGCTCGACCGCGCGTCCACAAGGCGCAGGGTTCCTTGAAGCCGATGTGGCGATCGCATCGTTCGACACCCCGACCCGCGATATTCCGACCTGGGCCATGTTGTTTTCCGCACTCCCCGCACCAGCGGCGGTTAGCGGGACGACGGGCACCGGCTATCATGTGACGCTGACCGGTTACGGCCGAAGTGGCATCGGCAATGTCGGCGATTCCAACGCGATCGACTGGCGTCGCCGGGTGGCGGAGAATTTCATCGGTATTCTCGGCTCGTTCAACGACCGCGACCTGTTTCTGTTCGGAACGCCCTCGGGATTGCCGCAAAATCTCTACCAGCTCGATTTCGACGATCCGCGTCGCGGCACGGCGGCGGCTTCTCCCTTCGACTTCAACCTGTTCAAGGATCGGGCACTGCCCAACGAAGGCACGACAGCCGGTGGCGATTCGGGCGGGCCGCTGATCCTTGACCAGACATATGGCGAGAAAGTCGTGCTGGGCGTGCTGTCGGGCGGCAGCCGCTTCTTCGGACCCCAGCCGTTCAGCACCTATGGCACGAGCAGCTTTTACCAGCCACTCTACCTCTACTGGGACTGGATCGCGCAGAACAATCCCTATCGCTACGTCGGCGCAAAGGCGGGCGACGGGAATTGGGAGGACGCAGCGCGCTGGTCCAGCCTGCTCGATCCCAGTTATCGCGTGCTCGACGCCAATGGCAGGCTGGTCGCGGGCGTGCCAAACGATCCGGGCGCAGGCGCGCTCGGCAACGATCCGAACGGGTTTGGGCAGATCTGTTTCGATTCGCCGACGTTGAGCCAGTGTTTCGACGTGGCCACCGGTCGGTTCCTGATCAACGGTGTCGTCGTCAATTCCGAAGCGGTGTCCGCCGAGGCGCACGCCGCGATCGATGCCGGACTCAAAAACGGCACGGGGGCCGCGTCGCAAAACGGGCTGATGGTCGAAGACCGTCCCACGAATGCAACCGCTACGCTCAGCGATGACGGCGACGTCCGCAGCGGCGCGGCCTCCGTCGCAATGGCGGATGGCGATGCCGCGCCCGCCGCCCTGCCCCCCGCAACGATCGCCAACGGCCTGCCGGGTGCGAGCGGGTTCATACCGAACAACGTGGTCGCCAATCCGCGCGCCGGGGTCGTCGGACGCTATTACGACGTCACCCTGTCGGCGACGGGCACGACGACGCTCAGCAGCGCGGCGACGATCGACAATCTGACGATCACGGGTTCGGGTGCCCGGCTGAACATCGGGAGTGCCGGATCACTCACCAGCCTGATCGAAGTAAACCAGCTCGCAGGCATGGTCGCGGTCGATGGCCGCCTCACCACGCTTGGGGACTATTTCCTGATGACCGGCGGGTTGCAGGGTCGCGGCACCATCGCCACGCCGTTCTTCACCAACATCGCCGGCATGATCGCGCCGGGCGGGACAGGCACGATCGGCACGCTGACGTTCAACGGCAACGTGATCCTGGCGAGCGGCAGCAACCTGTTGATCGACCTCGGCGACAACGGCACGTCCGATCGGGTCGCGGTAGCGGCCGGAAGCGGTCAGCCGGGGCGCGCGAACATCGGCGGTTTCGTCGGCTTCGCGCCAGTTTCGGGGTTTCGTCTTCGCGACAATCAGCGCTACACGATCCTGACCGCGCAAGGCGGCGTGACCGGAACCTTCATGCCGGGTGCGGCCTTCAGTGCGATCCTGACCCCGCGCTTCACCTATTCGGCCAACAGCGTACAGATGGAGATCGAGGCAGGGCTCTACGGCAACGTCGTCGATCGTTCGTCACCCATCCAGTTGGAATTTGCCCGCCTGCTGGACCAGAATCGCGGGCAATATGATCGCTTCGCCGACCTGTACGGCGAACTCGATCTCCAAAACCAGGCGACGATCCGCTCGCAACTCGAAGGGTTCGCACCCCACGCGCAGAACGCAGGCGCGATGCAGGGGATCGTTGCGACCGACACGACGTCGCGTTTCATCCGCAACCGGATGCTCGGCAGTGGCCAGGCCAATGCAGGCGGCACCGTCGCCATGTACGGCAAGCCGGTGCAACTGGCCTCGCTCGCCACGTCGAACCTGGCAAGCGACATTCAGTCGGACGTGGGCAACGGCATGACCGTGCAGCAGGGCGTACTACCCGATAGCGTCGCCATCTATCTGGCGGGCGGCTATATCGACGGTAAGGGTATGGGACTGCCCACCGCAACGCCCACTGGTCGCGGCGATTTCGACGGCTATTTCATCGCCGCCGGTGTCGAGGCATTCCCGGACGATGTGTCCACGCTGGGCTTCGCGATGACCTACAGCGATCTGGACGGAAACACCGTAGTCCCGACCCAGAATGCGTCGAGCCAGTTGGTTCAGGGCACGCTGTACGGCACCGCCATGCTCGGTCGGCTTAAACTCGACGCGATGGTCTCTGCCGGGGTCTTCGAGGTCGATACCAGCCGCCAGGTTCCGGTTGGTGCCACCTCGTTCGATCTCCGCGCGACCGACCGTGCCTTCGCCTTCCAGTCCGAAGCGGGTATCGGCTTCGACATGGGCGGCGGTGGCTTCTCGCTGACTCCGCGCGCCTCGGCACGGGTCAGCCGTATCGAGTTCACCGACACTGTGGAACGCGGCGGCGGTCCGGCGCTCCAGTATGACCTGGGGACGTTCGACAGCTTCCAGGGCCGCGCCGGTGCCACGGCAAAGGTCACGACCGGCGCGTTCCGTCCCTATGTCACCGCGAACTACGTCCATGAGTTCGAGGATCGCCCTGCCTTCTTCGGCGCGAACTTCCGCGGCGGGGTCGGCCCCCAGGCGCTGATCGCGCTGCCGGGCACCGATCGCGACTGGGCCGAAGTGTCGGGCGGCGTCGCCTTCGGCACCGATCGCATCAGCTTCGCGGTCGAAGCGGAAACGACGATCGAGCGCAAGGACGTCAGCAACCAGGCGTATAAGGGCACGGTCACGTTCCGCTTCTGACGCGGCGGATCGCTCGCCCGTCTCAACCGGCTTGCAAAATGAAGGGGGACGGTCCACGCGGGCCGTCCCCCTTTTGCTATTCAGCGGCTCCGTACCCACCGATGACATCGCGCGAACAGACCCGCCTCTTCACGTTGCCCGATTCAGGTGCGTGGCCCGAAGACCTGCCGCGCAAGGTGGCGGACAAGGCGACCGTGGTCGGCTGGGCCCTGATCCAGTGGCCGTGGCTGGCCAAGAGCCTGTCGGGCGGGACCAAGGCGGCAAAGGCGGCGCTGCTTGCGCGGTTGGGCCTGCCTGCCGACGCGCTGCCCAATCTGGGGAGCTGGAAAGCCGATACCGGCCTGCTCCACTTACTGGTCGATCATATCGAGGCCGCGCGTCCGGCCAATGTGGTCGAACTGGGATCGGGCGCGTCGAGCCTGATCCTGGCCAAGGCCCTGTCGCTGAACGGCGGCGGTCGGCTGACCAGTTTCGACCAGCATGCCGATTTCGTCGCGGCAACGCATGGCTGGCTGAAAGAGCATGGCGTCGATGCCGACATGTACGCCGCCCCCTTCGCGCGCGCGCAACTCGACTGGCCGGGGGCGTGGTATGATTTGAAGCACCTGCCCGACACGATCGACCTGCTGCTGATCGATGGCCCGCCCTGGACCATCCACCCGTTCGTCCGCGGATCGGCGGAGGTGCTGTTCGAACGCATCTCGATCGGCGGCACGGTGATGCTCGACGACGCCGCGCGTCCGGGAGAGCGCGTCATCGCAAAACGCTGGCGCGACCGCTGGCCCAATTTCGATTTCGAACTGCGGCACGCCGGGACCAAGGGCACGTTGATCGGGAAGCGCGTGGGCTGATACGGCAACGTGGCCTGCCGGTGTCACCCCGGGCTTGTTCCGGGGTCCACCGGATGGCACGCCTTGCGCTTCGGGATTTAGTGAACCGCGAGCGGCTTAGCGGACCCCGGCACGTCGGCCGGGATGACGGAGGTTTAGTTGCCTCACCCCAGATACCGCGCCATCGTCTCGAACTTGCCGCCGCTCACGCGGATCTCGTTGAACGACGGCTGCGTCTCTCGCGTGCGTTCGGACAGCGTCCCCGCCCCGATCAGCCGGACTTCGCGGCCATGCGCGCGGTGGACGTCGTCGAACGGATCGTGGACATGGCCCGACAGCACCGCATGCGCGCCCGCCTTGGCCAGCGCATCGAGCGTTTCGGGTCCGCGCTTGGTATCCCCCTTCCCCGCCGCTCCCGCGACCGGCAGCAGCGGATGGTGGGCCGCGACGAAGATCAGGTGGTCGTCGGGCACCGCATTGACCTTGTCGACAACCCGCCCGACGCCTTCTTCGCTGATATAGCCCTTCGACCAGTCGAGCCGCCACTGGAAGCGCGCGGTGGTCTTGAGCGGCACGATCGAGATGCCCTGAATTTCCAAGGGTTTCTCGATCAACCGCTCCAACCGGTGATAACGCTTATACGGCGCAACAAAGCGCAGCAGCGGGTTGTGATAGGGCAGATCATGATTACCGACCTCCACCGTCACCGGCATGTCGAATTGCTCGAACCACTCGCTCGCGGCTTCAAATTCATGGCCGCGCGCGCGCATCGTAATGTCGCCGGTAAAGATCAGCGCATGAGGCTTTTCGTCGCGCACCAGCCCTGCGAACCAGTCGAGCGCCTCGCGATCCTCGGCACCGAAATGGATGTCGCTGACATGGAACAGTCGGGTCGCGTTCGCACCGAGATGGTCCCAGGGCGCGCTTTCGGTGCGGTGGTCGGTAAGATCGATGTCGCTGCTATCGTCGGTGGCCATCAAGGGCCAACGCGCAAAGGCAGGATGAGTGCCCCAAACACTCCATTCGTTTCGAGCAAAGTCGAGAAACGCATGGAAAACCCCAGCACGAGTTTCTCGACTTCGCTCGAAACGAACGGGATATGAGCCGAGATGGTCCTCAAACGTAAGGCGGCGCGTGGCGTCCCATCGGGCTCAACGTAAAGATTTCGCAGCCATCTTCGGTGATCCCGATCGAATGTTCGAACTGCGCCGACAGCGACCGGTCGCGCGTCACCGCCGTCCATCCGTCGTCGAGCACCTTCACATCCGCGCGGCCGATATTGATCATCGGCTCGATAGTGAAGAACATGCCGGGCTTCAATTCCGGCCCGGTCCCAGGACGTCCGGCATGGACGACTTCGGGCGCATCGTGGAACAATTGCCCCACCCCGTGCCCGCAGAAATCGCGCACCACGCCGTAACGGTGCTTTTCGGCATGCGTCTGAATCGCGTGCGCGACATCGCCCAGATGATTGCCGGGCCGTGCCTGCTCGATCCCCAGCATCAGCGATTCGTAGGTGACATCCACCAGTCGCCGCGCCTTGATCGACACATCGCCGACCAGATACATGCGGCTGGTATCGCCGTGCCAGCCGTCGAGCAGAGGGGTCACGTCGATATTGACGATGTCGCCGTCCTTCAGCACCCGGTCGCCGGGAATGCCGTGGCACACGACATGGTTGATCGAGATGCAGCAGCTGTGCGTGTAGCCGCGATAGCCCAAAGTCGCGGGCACGCTGGCGCCGTCCAGCATCCGCGTTCGCACGAAATCGTCTAGTTCCGCCGTCGTCACGCCGGGGACGACATGCGGTGCCAGCGCATCGAGAATGTCGGCGGCAAGGCGCCCGGCGCGGCGCATGCCTTCGAAGCCTTCGGGGCCATGGAGACGGATGGCGCCAGTGCGGTGGAGCGGGGTGTCGGCGGCAAGCACATAGTCGGTCATCCGCGCCATATAATCGCTTTTCCGCCGCTTTGCGAGAGTCGCCGCATACGCTAGAGCGACACCCATGAACACGCGCATCTGGACCGCCGCCCTGGTCGTCATCGGCGATGAAATCCTGTCGGGGCGGACCCAGGACAAGAATATCGCCCAGCTTGCGAGCTGGCTGAACGTCCAGGGCATTCGACTGGCGGAGGTCCGCGTGGTCGGCGATACGCAAGCCGCGATCGTCGAGGCGGTCAACGGGCTGCGGTCGCGCAACGATTATTGCTTCACCACCGGCGGGATCGGCCCGACGCACGACGATATCACGGTCGATGCGATCGCCGCCGCGCTGGGCGTCCCCGTCGCGATCCACGAACAGGCGCGCGCGACGCTGACGGCATATTACGAAACGCGCGGCGGTCTGACCGAGGCTCGGCTGCGCATGGCGCGCGTGCCGGAGGGTGCGGAACTGATCCCCAACCGCATGTCGGGCGCGCCGGGCATCAAAATCGAAAACCTGTTCGTCATGGCCGGTGTGCCGCACATTACCGCAGGGATGCTCGACGCATTGACCGGCACGCTGGAGGGCGGGCTACCGGTGCTGTCGGAGACCATCGGCTGCTGGGTCGCCGAAAGCGAAATCGCCGACACGCTGCGCGAGGTCGAGCGCGCGCACGAAGGCGTGTCGATCGGCAGCTATCCCTTTTTCCGCGAAGGTCAGGTCGGCGCGAATTTTGTGGTGCGGGCGACCGAGCAGATGGTGATCAACAGGTGCACGGATGATCTGATCGCGCGGCTGCAAACCGAAGGTCGCGATTTCACGCGCGGCGGGATTTAGGGACGCCTCCCTCTCCCCACCCAATCCCGGGCAAAGACCAGAACCTAACAAGAACATTGCGCCTGCTCCCGCGCCACGACATAACCTGTGCGCCATGACCCGCAAGATCATCCATGTCGACATGGACGCCTTCTTCGCGTCGGTCGAACAGCGCGACCATCCCGAGCTTCGCGGCAAACCCGTCGCGGTCGGTGGGTCCAGCGCGCGAGGCGTGGTCGCCGCCGCCAGCTATGAAGCGCGCACCTTCGGCGTCCGGTCCGCGATGCCGTCGGTCACCGCGCGGCGGCGCTGCCCCGACCTGATTTTCGTCAAATCGCGGTTCGACGTGTACAAATCGGTATCACAGCAAATTCGCGGCGTATTCCTCGACTATACCGAACATGTCGAACCGTTGAGCCTCGACGAAGCCTATCTCGACGTCACCGAAAACCGGCGCGGACTGGATAGCGCGACCGCCACGGCCGAGGAAATTCGAGCGCGTATCTTCGCCGACACCGGCCTCACCGCGTCGGCGGGCATTTCGTACAACAAATTTCTCGCCAAACTCGCCTCGGATCAGAACAAGCCCAACGGCCAATGCGTCATTCCGCCGGGACGCGGAGAGGCATTCGTCGCGGCGCTGCCGGTCGAACGCTTTCACGGCGTCGGCCCACGCACCGCGGAAAAGATGAACCGGTTGGGCATCTTCACCGGCGCAGATTTGAAGGCGCACGACCTCGCCTATCTGCAAGCGCGCTTCGGCAAGGCAGGCGACTGGTATCACCGCATCGCGCGCGGACAGGACGATCGCCCGGTGCGCGCCAACCGCGTCCGCAAATCCTCAGGCTCGGAAACCACCCTGTTCGACGATGCCGCGACCCCGGCGGCGGTCGAGGAGCCGTTGCTGCGGATGGCCGACGATGTCTGGGACTGGTGCGAAGCCAAGCAGACCAGCGGGCGCACGGTGACGGTAAAGGCGAAATATCGCGATTTCCGCATCGTCACCCGCAGCCGCACGCTAACCGACCCGGTGGCTTCGCGCGCCGAACTCCACGATGCTGCGCTGACGTTGGTCGCAACACTTTATCCGCTCGAAATGCCGGTGCGGCTGGTGGGCGTGACGCTGAGCAGCCTGACGCCGATTGAGGCGCGTGGACATAGTTTGTTCGATCTGATCGAGGCGTAGGGAACGAGGTATGAAAGGCGCGCCGCGGCGAAGCCGCGTCGTCGGTCGGGGCTTTTGGCCCCGCCGACCGGCCGCGATCTTTTCTCGATCTAGCTTTGCTAAATCGTGGATCGCGGCTGGAGCGGGTAGCGGGAATCGAACCCGCGCGTTCAGCATGGGAAGCTGACAGGCTACCATTACATCATACCCGCCTGACAAGCGCCGGATTAGCCGCCGCGCGGCTTTAGTCAAGCGCCCCCTGACCCGCGAATCGCCGCGGGTACGATTCCCTGATCGAGCAACGCGTGGAGTTCGGGCAAATGGCTTTCGGCGCGGGGATGCGGATTGGGGTTGGAAATCATCACTACGCTCAGGCTAAGATCGGGAACGATGAACAGCATCTGCCCGCCATAGCCCCAGGCGAAATGGACGTCGTGACCCGACGAGGTTTTGGTGAACCAACCATAGCCATAGCCATTGCCGCTCCACGGCGACGTCCCGCGTGATTGCCAGCTCGTCGCGATCCAATCGGCGGGGACAACGCGCCTGCCGTCGATCGTGCCGCCTTGGCGGATCATCTCGCCGAAGCGCAGCAGGCCCTTTGGCGACATCAGCATGTCGTTGCCGCCGAAATAAACCCCCTGCGCGTCGCGCGGCCATTCGGGGATGCGGATGCCGAGCGGCTCCGCCAGCCAGTCGTTCGCCAGCGCGTGGGTGCTACGCCCCGATGCGCGGGTCAGAACGGCAGACATCAAATGCGAAGTGCCGGTGGAATAGAGCATCCGTCCGCCGGGTTCGTCCACGAACGGACGCGCCAAGGCATAGCGCACCCAATTGGGGCTCGCGACCCAGGCCCCGTAATTGGCGCCCGAGGTGCGATCGAGCCCGGCGCGCATCGACAGCAGATCGCCGACATCGATATCGGCCAGCCGCGGGTCGGGATTGGCCGGAAGGTCGGCACGCAGCACGGGCGCGATCTTCTGGTCCGCGCCGGTCAGCACGCCGCGTTCGATCGCGATGCCGGTCAGCGTGGCAAGGATGGTCTTGGATGCGGACTTGATGTTGACCGGCGTGTCGAGGCTCGGCCCGCGAAACCGGTGTTCGGCAATCGTCTGGCCATGTCGTGCGATCACCATCGAATGGAGCCGCGGCAGACGTTCGGCAGCTGCAACGGTGCTCGCCATGGTCGCGGCGTCGAGGCCGCGAGTCTCGATACGGGCGGCTTCGGCGCGCGGGGTGTCGGGCACAGGCTGCGAACAAGCGGGAGCGGCAACGGCGATCAGGGCAAGGGATAAGCGGTACATTGCTGTTAGGTAGGAAGGCCTAACCGATCCGTCACCCCGGCCGCAGTGCCGGGGTCCACTAAACCGCTTACAAATCTCTGTTGCTTCGACGGTGCGTGCGCCGCCCGGTGGACCCCGGCACTGAGGCCGGGGTGACGCCGGTGATTACCCCATCGCGTCCAGCAGTTTCCGCGCCGTCGCCGCCGACGAAGAGGGGTTCTGGCCGGTAATCAGCAACCCGTCGCGGAGCACATGCACGCCCCAATCGTCGGTCTTCGAATAGATGCCGCCGCGCTCGGTCAGCATATCCTCGACCAGGAACGGTACGACGTCGGTGAGGCCGACCGCTTCCTCCTCGCTGTTAGAAAATCCGGTGACCTGGCGGCCCTTGACCAGCGGCTCGCCGTCCTCGGTCTGCGTGTGGCGAAACACCGCGGGCGCGTGGCAGACGGCGGCAACGGGTTTTTCATCGCGGATCATCGCTTCGATGATCGCGCGCACGGTTTCGTCCTCGGCCAGATCCCACAACGGCCCATGACCACCGGGGAAGAACAGCGCATCGAACTGTTCGGGATCGACCTCGACCAGCGCGCGAGTATCGGCGAGCGCGGCTTTTGCCTCCGCGTCGCCATCGAACCGCCGCGTGTCGTCGGTCTGCGCATCGGCATCGGCGCTTTTGGGGTCGAGCGGCGGCTGGCCACCCTCGGGCGAAGCCAGCGTGATTGTCGCGCCGGCATCCTTCAACACATAATAGGGCGCGGCCAGTTCCTCGAGCCAGAAGCCCGTTTTCTTGCCGGTATCGCCCAGTCGGTCGTGCGAGGTCAGGATCATCAGGACGTTCATTCGGTGCTC
This sequence comes from Sphingomonas sp. AX6, assembly GCF_902506605.1. Taxonomy (GTDB): domain Bacteria; phylum Pseudomonadota; class Alphaproteobacteria; order Sphingomonadales; family Sphingomonadaceae; genus Sphingomonas. The sequence continues at coordinate 1,184,712 of NZ_LR733979.1, read as the reverse complement.
CATGCGTTGGGGTCTGGTCCCCGAGATAGGAAGCCATCGCGCGAGCGCCAGCCTTGTGCCCGGCCAGCGCGCATCAAGGCGTGACATGCCTAAAAACCGGGCAGCGCAGCTTCCTCATCTGCGTCCCAACCCACGCGCCGCCGCAGCCCGCATAAATGGCACGCGCTTTGTAAGGGCGGGGTGGCGGAGGACGCGTGTGACGCTATGATCGGCGCAAACGTCCAGGCGGGGAGTGTCGCGTGAAGAAGATCGAGGCCATCATCAAACCCTTCAAACTCGACGAGGTGAAGGAGGCGCTGCACGAAGTCGGCGTGTCCGGCATCACGGTCACCGAGGCAAAGGGGTTTGGCCGCCAGAAAGGCCATACCGAGCTGTATCGCGGCGCCGAATATGTCGTCGATTTCCTGCCCAAGGTGAAGCTTGAGGTCGTGGTCGAGGACGGCCTGGCCGACCGCGTGGTCGAGGCGATTGCCGCCGCCGCGCAGACCGGGCGCATCGGCGACGGCAAGATCTTCGTCATTCCGGTCGAAACCGCGCTCCGCATCCGCACCGGTGAGCGTAACGACGACGCCATTTGACGCACCGCAGCAATATGTGAAACATACCGGCCAACGCGACAGCTTGTTACGCGATTCGCGATGTCCGCTTTCTGATTAGAAAAGGAATGCCTTTCATGGCCAAAGACGCCGGCGCCATCCTGAAGCAGATCAAGGACGACGAGATCGAGTGGGTCGATCTGCGCTTCACCGATCCCAAGGGCAAGTGGCAGCATCTGACGATGGTCGCATCGAGCCTGGACGACGACCAGCTGACCGACGGCCTGATGTTCGACGGTTCGTCGATCGAGGGGTGGAAGGCAATCAACGAATCGGACATGGTGCTGAAGCCCGATCTGGACGCGGCCTATATCGACCCGTTCTCGGCGACGCCGATGATGATCCTGTTCTGCGACGTGGTCGAACCGTCGACCGGCGAACTCTATGCCCGCGATCCGCGCTCGACCGCGAAGCGTGCAGAGGCCTATCTGAAGACCACGGGCATCGGCGACACCATCTATGTGGGTCCGGAAGCCGAATTCTTCATGTTCGACGATGTGCGCTTCGAAACCGGATACAACACCAGCTATTTCCAGATCGACGACATCGAACTGCCGACCAATTCGGGCAAGGAATATGAAGGCGGCAATCTGGGCCATCGTCCGCGCGCCAAGGGCGGGTACTTCCCGGTCGCCCCGGTCGACAGCGCCGTCGATATCCGCGCCGAAATGGTCTCCACCATGCTCGAAATGGGCCTGCCCTGCGACAAGCATCACCACGAAGTCGCCGCAGCCCAGCACGAACTGGGCCTGACCTTCGGCACGCTCGTGGAAACCGCCGACCGGATGCAGATCTACAAATATGTCGTACATCAGGTGGCGCACGCCTACGGCAAGTCGGCGACCTTCATGCCCAAGCCGATCAAGGACGATAACGGATCGGGCATGCACACGCATATGTCGATCTGGGACGGCAAGAAGCCGCTGTTCGCGGGCGACGGCTATGCGGGCCTGTCGGACATGTGCCTCTATTTTATCGGCGGCGTCATCAAGCACGCGCGCGCGCTGAACGCCTTCACCAACCCGTCGACCAATAGCTACAAAAGGCTGGTTCCGGGCTTCGAAGCGCCGGTGCTGCTCGCCTATTCCAGCCGCAACCGTTCGGCATCGTGCCGCATCCCTTACGGCACCGGCACCAAGGCGAAGCGCGTCGAATTCCGCTTCCCCGATGCGCTTGCAAACCCCTATCTCGCTTATGCCGCACTGCTGCTGGCGGGCCTGGACGGTATCCAGAACAAGATCCATCCCGGCGAGGCGATGGACAAGAACCTGTACGACCTGCCGCCGGCCGAACTGGTCAACGTGCCGACCGTCTGCGGTTCGCTGCGCGAGGCGCTGGTCGCGCTGCAGGACGATCACGAATTCCTGCTCAAGGGCGACGTGTTCACCAAGGACCAGATTGAGGCCTATGCCGACATCAAGTGGCAGGACGTGATCAATTTCGAAACCACGCCTAGCCCGGTCGAATACGACATGTATTATTCCTCGTAACGTTCACGCGTTGTTTATCCCCGCGCGGCCATAGCGGCCGCTCGGACAGCGGGACGCCCGGGCAGCAATGCCCGGGCGTTTCGCGTTTGGGGGGCTGGGGCGACGTTTAACCTCACCCGTTTGTCTCGAGTAGGGGTCGAGCGAAGCCGACAACCCGTATCGAGAGATGCTCTCGTCAGGCGCGGACCTCTCGATACGCCGTCTCGACGTTGCTCGACAGCTACTCGAGGCGAACGGACGTTGGAGTTCGTCTAAACCTATTCAGGCCCAGATAGTTGGAACGCCACGCCGTGCCGTTCGTCTCTTCCGCTCAACCAGCCGGAGAAAGATCATGGCCGTCACCGCCATCGCCCTGAATTGCACGCTGAAGTCCGACGCGAGCGCGGACTCATCCACCGACGCGATGATCGAGGTGTTGGGTAAGGCGTTCGGCGCGCATGACGTGAAGATCGCCGAGACGATCCGCATCGCCGCGCACAATGTGAAGCCGGGCGTGACATCGGACGAAGGCGAAGGCGACGACTGGCCGGCGATCCGCGAGAAAATTCTTGCGCATGATATCGTCATTCTCGGCACCCCCATCTGGATGGGCCAGATTTCCAGCGTCGCGAAGCGCGTGCTGGAGCGGCTCGACGCCTTCCTGTCCGAAACCGACGATGCCGGGCGGATGCCGAGCTATGGCAAGGTTGCTATTGCGGCGATCGTCGGAAACGAAGACGGCGCGCACTGGTCTTCGTCGCAAATCTTTCAGTCTCTGAACGATGTCGGCTTCACCATCCCTGCAGTCGCCGCCTGTTATTGGGTTGGCGAGGCGATGGGTTCGACCGATTTCAAGGATCTCCGCGAGACGCCTGAAAAGGTGACCGAAACCGCGAAAATGGTCGCATCGAACGCCGCGCACCTTGCCGAACTGCTCAAGGCAAAGCCGTATCCGGGCTGAACGCCTCGCGTTTCATCTTGCAACGAGTCGTGCGCAGCGCGATGATGGGCGCATACCCGATATTCGAAGACAGACGGAGTCTTGCCCATGAAAAGCTATCTGAAGCACTATATCGACGGCGCATGGGTCGATAGCGATGGCGGTACCCGTCACGAGGTGATCAACCCCGCCACCGAAGAGGCTTGCACGGAAATCACGCTCGGCACCGCCGCCGATGTCGATCGCGCAGTTGCCGCCGCGCGTGCAGCCTTTGATAGCTTCTCGCAGACTTCGGTAGAGAAGCGCGTCGCGTTGCTCGAAGCGATTCTGGCGGAGTACAAGAACCGTGCAGACGATCTCGCCACCGCGATCGCCACCGAAATGGGCTGCCCGATCGCGATCGCGAAAATGGCGCAGGTCGGGGCCGGAATCGGTCATTTCACCGCGGCGATCGACGCGCTCAAGAATTTCGAGTTCACCGAGAAAGTCGGGCGCAGCACCGTCGTCCATGAGGCGATCGGCGTCGTCGCTCTGATCACCCCGTGGAACTGGCCGATGAACCAGATCGTCGCCAAGGTCGCACCCGCGCTCGCCGCAGGGAACACGATGATCCTGAAGCCCAGCGAGGAATGCCCCGGCTCGGCAGCGATCTTCGCTGAGGTTCTGGACAAGGCGGGCGTGCCCAAGGGCGTGTTCAACCTGGTTCAGGGCGACGGCCCCGGGGTCGGATCGGCACTGACCGCGCATCCGGAGGTTGATATGGTCAGCTTCACCGGGTCGACTCGCGCCGGGATCATGGTTGCCAAATCCGCTGCCGACACGGTCAAGCGCGTGCACCAGGAACTGGGCGGCAAATCGCCGTCGGTCGTGCTGGAAAGCGCCGATATCGGCAAGGCGGTGCAAGGCACGCTGATGAGCGTGCTCGTCAATTCGGGGCAAAGCTGCATCGCGCCGACGCGGATGCTGGTGCCCGCATCTAAGCAGGGCGAAGCGATCGAAGCGGCCAAGGCGATGATGGCCGCGACCCAGACCGGCGACCCGATGGAAGAAGGCCGCCATATCGGTCCGCTGGTCAACAAGGCGCAGTTCGACAAGGTGCAGGGGCTGATCCGCACGGGCATGGGCGAAGGTGCCAAGCTGGAGATCGGCGGCCCCGGTCGCCCGGACGGCGTTGAGACGGGTTATTTCGTCAAGCCGACGCTGTTTTCCGGCGTCACCAACGACATGACGATCGCGCGCGAGGAAATCTTCGGTCCCGTCGTCACCATCATCCCGTACAAGGACGAGGAAGAAGCGATCCGCGTCGCCAACGACACCGAATATGGCCTGTCGGCGGTGGTGTTCGGCGATGCCGAAAGCGTCCGCCGCGTCGCACCGCGGCTGCGGGCTGGTATGGTCTATGTGAATGGCGGCCAACCCGATCCGTCGGCGCCCTTCGGCGGTTACAAGCAATCGGGCAATGGCCGCGAATACGGCAAGTTCGGGCTGGCCGAATTCATGGAAGTGAAGTCGGTGATCGGGGATTATGGGTGAGGCGACCCAGCGCGCACTCACCAACTCCGTTTGTCCTGAGTAGAGACTGAGCGAAGTCGAAGGCTCGTATCGAAGGATCATCCAAGCGGGGCTGTCCTTCGATCCTCCACTTCGGCTTCGCTCAGTGACTACTCAGGACAAACGGGGTGGTGAGGTGGTGAAGGCTCACCTCCCCCCGGCCCACCCGGACTTCCCGGTTGCACCGCCCCGCACGCGGCTCTAACACCCGCCTTCCCTTTCCGCGCAACCACGGAAAAACCTGCGAATGACCCAGCCTCCCGTCGTCGGCATCATCATGGGCAGCACGTCCGATTGGGAGACGATGAGCAACGCCGCCGACGTGCTGAGCGCATTCGGTGTGGCGCATGAAACCAAGGTCGTCTCCGCGCACCGCACCCCCCGCCGCCTGGTCGATTATGCCGAAAGTGCGGTCGATCGGGGGTTGAAGGTCATCATCGCGGGCGCAGGCGGGGCGGCGCACCTGCCCGGCATGGCCGCGAGCATGACCCGGTTGCCCGTGCTGGGCGTGCCGGTCGAATCCAATGCATTGAAGGGCATGGACAGCCTGTTATCGATCGCCCAGATGCCCGGCGGTATCCCTGTCGGCACGCTGGCAATCGGCAAGGCGGGCGCGATCAATGCCGGGCTTCTGGCGATATCGATCCTTGCGGTGTCCGACGACGCGCTCGCCGCCAAGCTCGACGAATGGCGCGCGAACCAGACCGCCAGCGTCGCGACCGATCCGCAATGACGCAGGCAGAGGCGAAGATGCTGCCGCCCGGATCGACGATCGGGATCATCGGTGCAGGGCAGCTCGGCCGGATGATGGCGGTCGCCGCCGTACAGCTCGGTTATCGCACGCACATCTACGCCCCCGCATCCGGCCCCGCCAACGATGCGAGCGGGGCGTTCACGCAAGCCGATTACGACGATCCGCAAGCGCTCGCACGCTTTGCGGCGGAAGTCGATGTCGTCACCTATGAATTCGAAAATCTGCCGGCCGACCCGATCGCCGCGATTACCGGCGCACCGGTCCGCCCGTCTGCCGCATCGTTGCGTGTCGCGCAGGACCGGATTGAGGAAAAGCGCTTCGTCGAAGGGCTCGGTGGCCGGCCCGCGCGCTGGGCCGCGGTGTCGAGCCGCGCCGAGCTGGATGCTGCGATCGAAAGCGTGGGCTGTCCTGCGATCCTGAAGACCACCCGATTTGGTTATGACGGCAAGGGGCAATCGCGCCTCAAATCCCCCGCCGATGCCGATGCCGCGTGGGGGGCGTTGAACGGCGCGCCAGCGGTGCTGGAGGCGTTCGTCGATTTTAGCCACGAATTTTCGATCGTGTTGGCACGCGGCGCGGACGGCGCGATCACTCATTATCCGCCGCCGCATAACGTCCATGTCGGCGGCATCCTGGCGACCTCTACCGTGCCTGCGCCAGCCGAGATCGCGTCGCAGTGGACCGAGGCGGCGGCACTTGCGGGGCGGATCGCCGAGGCGCTGGGCCATGTCGGCGTGCTGGCGTGCGAATTCTTTGCCGGACGCGACGGGCCGGTGTTCAACGAAATGGCCCCGCGCGTTCACAATTCGGGGCATTGGACGATCGAGGGTGCTGCGACTTCGCAATTCGAAAACCACATCCGCGCGATTTGCGGCCTGCCGCTTGGCCCCACGACGATCACCGGGCAAAAGGTCGAGATGACCAATCTGATCGGTACCGACGCCGACGACTGGGCGGCGATTCTGGCCGATCCGGCCGCCCACCTCCACCTCTATGGCAAGCGCGAGGTGCGCGACGGGCGCAAGATGGGGCATGTGACGCGCGTCTGGCGCGACTGACGCCGCACCGCTAAAGCCTGCGGCCATGCAGCCCCTCGACCCCCAGCAATCCGCCGCCCGTACCTGGTTCGAAACCTTGCGTGACCTGATCTGCGCCGAGTTCGAGGCGATCGAACGCGAGGCCGGGTCCGACGCCGCGTTCGATTACTCCCCATGGGACCGTGTCGATCCGTCGGGCGAACCCGGCGGCGGGGGCGTGCGCGGCGTCATGAAGGGGCGCGTGTTCGAGAAGGTCGGGGTCAACGTTTCCACCGTCGGCGGCACGTTCGAGGGCGACTTCGCCAAATCGATCCATGGCGCCGGCGAAGACCCCCGCTTCTTCGCGACCGGGATCAGCCTGGTCGCGCATCTGGCCAATCCGCACGCACCCGCGGTACACATGAACACGCGCTTCCTGGTCACCACCAAACGCTGGTTCGGCGGTGGCGCGGACCTGAACCCGCCTTTGCCCTATGACGAGGATACCGCGGATTTCCACGCGCGGATGAAGGCCGCGTGCGACGCGCACGACCCGGCGCATTATCCGCGGTTCAAACAATGGGCGGACGATTATTTCTACATCCCGCACCGTCAGGTCCACCGCGGCGTCGGCGGAATCTTCTACGATCATCTCGATGGCGACTGGGACGCCGATTTCGCCTTTACCCAGGATGTCGGGCGCGCGTTCCTCGACATTTATCCGGCATTGGTGCGGCGACGGATGGGAATGGCGTTCACCGATGCCGACAAGGCGAAGCAGCTTGAGTGGCGCGGACGCTATGCCGAGTTCAACCTGGTCTATGACCGGGGCACGTTGTTCGGACTGAAGACCGGCGGCAATATCGACGCGATTCTGATGAGCCTGCCCCCGGTCGCGACATGGGGGTGAGCTCGGTCCGTCATCCCAGCGCAGGCTGGGATATCGTGCGGCAGGCGCGCACTCCATCGCCTGATGTCCCAGCTTCCGCTGGGATGACGGCGTTGAGGTGAGTTTGACCCCCGTCCCCGGCGGTCATGTCGCCACCATCGTCACCGCGTTGGAAATGACCCAGCGCCCGCCCGCTCGTCCGCTGCCCCCAAGTCCGTATATGCTCAAACGCTGGCATAACCCCGACAGCGACCGGTATCGCACGCTGTTCACCCGCGTTGGCGCGCCGTGGCTGTGGTTCTCGCGCCTCGTAATGCCCGCTACGCAACTCCGCGCAATTCTCGATGATCCGCTGGTCGAAGTTTATGCGATGATAGACCGCGCGGGCGTCGAACTGGGGATGCTCGAACTCGATTTCCGGGAAAGCGGCGCGTGCGAACTATCCTATCTCGCGGTCGTGCCCGAACTGGCGGGCAAGGGGCATGGCGGGTGGCTGATGGCCAACGCGCTCGGCTTGGGATGGCGACGCGGCGTGACGCGGATGTGGGTTCACACCTGCACGCTCGACCATCCGCGCGCGCTTGGCTTCTACATCCGTCACGGCTTCATGCCGTTCGCGCGTTCGATAGAGACGTTCGCCGATCCGCGGCTGACCGCCCATCTGCCGCGCGATTCAGCGCCTCACGTCCCGCGCTTCGACCCCGCCGTGCGGCGATAGACGACGACCTTTACCAACAGGATCAGCAACGTCACTGCTGCACCGGCCAGCGCCGCGGCACCGTCGATTAATACCGTCCCCGCCATCCCCAGCGGTGCTTCCAACGGGCGCAACAGCAGATTGGGGAACTGCCCGGTCAGCCAGATCGCGGCGGCGACGACGAACAGCATCCAGCCCATGCCCTGCGTCCGGCGGATCGATTCCTCGAACGCCTTGATCGCCGTCGTTCCGGGCTCGGCAATCAGAACCGGCGCGACCAGAAAGGTCCGTCCGATGACGTAGAAACCGGGCGCGAGGAAGAACAGCAGCCCGGCAAAGGTCAGCATGCCGATCAGCACCGATGCGATCAGGAACATTGGAAACAGCGCGACCGCGCGGCGTAGCGCCTGCCCCAGTACCGGCTTGTCGTGCCCGAGCAACCAGGCATAGAGCCAGACCGACCCGAACAGCTCGAGCAACTGCACGCCCAGCAGCCACGGCCAATTGTCGATCAGCATTGCTCGCAAGGCGTCGGTGACCGTCTCCCCTTCCGTCGGCGGACCGTTTTCGACGAAGAACAGCAACGCCAGCGCGGGCACGAAGAAGAACAGCCCCGCGACTGCGTGCAGCGCGGGGCGTTCCAGTTTGTAACGGGCGACGGCTTCGGCGAGCGCACTCGCCGGGTCGATTCTCATTTACGGATTACGCCTCATTCGAACACCGCAGCAGGCTCGGTTTCCTCGATCAGGCTCTTATAGAGCTTGGTCAGGAACACGGTGTAGATCACGGTGAAAACCACCGTCAGCAGGCCCATGATGATCGCCATCAATATGCCCCCGACGGTGAGTCCCTGAACCCCATCGGTCGTGAGCGCGAAGATCGCGCCGAATACGCCACCGATGGCGAGACCCGCGACGATGAACACGATCAGGAACAGGATGAACACACCGACGATCTTGAGCGCATAGCCCTTGGTCAGGCGAAAGGTACGTCCGATCGCCCCGACGCCGAGGCGTTCCCACACGACCACCGGCATGATCACCGAAAAGCGCGCGGCCAGCCAAAAGATGACCGGGATCAACACCACTGTGTAGAGACCCAGGAACAGTCCCATACCGCCCGCCATTTCGGGCATTGCCGACGCATCGCCCGCCTGAAGTGCGGCCCAGTCAACGCCTGATCCGAACAGAATGACGATGAACGGCAGGAATAGCAGCAGGAAAATGAGGCTGACCAGGATCGACACCCCGATTACCGGCAGCAATCGCCGTCCGGCCACCGAAAACGCTCCGCTCGTGCCCAAGGTCGCGTCGATCGCCAACGCCACCAGCGCAATCTGGCCCAGCATCGATATGATCGTCGTGATCAGGCTGACGATCCCGCCCGCCGCGCTCGTCGATGTCGGATCGTCGCCTGCCAGCGCCGCCTGAAGCACGGTGCCCACCACGGTCGGCAGGAAAATCGCCAATGCCGAGATCGTCAACACCGCGCCGCTGTTGGCGCGCAGGAATTTCGTCGTGCGGTCCCAGACCGCCCCCATCTTGACCACATGCCCCTCCATGCTCAGTTGGACCCTAACGCTTCACTCGTAGCTGCGAGCCCACGACTTGCCAATGGCCACCGACCCGTCACTTGTTCCGGATTCGATCGAATGGCGCCTAGCGCCCGCCGCGGTCGACTATCCGACCGCCATGGAGGCGATGGAGGCGCGCGCCGCCGCGATCCGCGATTCCGGCGCGCCCGAGCTGGTCTGGCTGCTCGAACACCCCCCACTTTACACCGCGGGCACGTCGGCCGACGTGCGTGAGTTGATCGATCCGCGCTTTCCGGTCTTCAAGAGCGGACGCGGCGGGCGTTACACCTATCATGGGCCGGGACAGCGGATCGGCTATGTCATGCTCGATTTGGCCGAGCGGGGCCGCGATGTGCGCGCTTATGTCCATGCGCTCGAATCCTGGGTAATCGCGGCGCTCTCAGAAGTCGGCATTCATGCCTATGCGGTGCCGGACCGGATTGGGATTTGGACCAAGGATGGCGGCATGGAGGCAAAGATCGGCGCGATTGGGGTGCGGGTGAAGCGTTGGGTGACGATGCACGGCTTTTCGGTCAATCTGTCGCCAAACCTCAATGATTTCGGCGGAATCGTGCCGTGCGGGCTTGCCGAATTCCCGGTTACCAGCGCCGCCGCCCTCGGCAAAATGGTGACGCCTGCAACCTTTGACGCGGCTCTTGCGTTGAGCATGCCGACGTTCCTCGAATATGTCGAGAAACCGACACGTTTTTGACCACTTGAGGGCGAGGCCGTAAGCGATTACTGTCCGCTTCGATTTGGGGATAGGTCCAAACCACCGTCCAGATCATATTATCTAGGGAGCTTTTTATGCGCGCATTTATTTCCAAGGCAGTTACCGGTTCGATGATCGCCAGCGCGGCACTGCTCGTTGCAGCATGTGGCGACACCACCGAAACCACGACCGAAAACACGACCGTTGTCGATCTGAACACCACCGATCCGATGCTCGACGGCACGATGACCGACAACATGACCATCGTCGACGGTGCCATGGGCAACGACATGATGATGATGAACGACACGATGTCGAACGACATGATGATGAACGACACGATGATGAGCAACGACACGATGTAATCGTGTCGGCATCGCGGGTTCGCGGTGCGGCTGTCGATCGTTTCATGATCGGTTAGAGGGCCGTCCGGGCGACCGGGCGGCCCTTTTGCTTGGGCGTGACCGCGAAGGTCGTTTCGCGGACGCGCAAAAAGGGGCTTGGGGCCGGAGTCAAAAGGGCTTAACCATAGGTTCGAGTTCGAAAAGCGCGTGTTGTGGCGAGGGGAATTATGAACGTGTTGCGTCTGATGACGGTGGGGATCGCCGCCGTCCTGTTCTTTGGGGCCGTGCCCGCACAGGCCCAGTTCTTCTTCAAATCCGCCGATGTCAGCGGCCCGCGCGTGACGGGTGCCGAACCCGGCATGGTCAGCGCGGAATTGCCCGGCGCAACCCCCGAGGAATTGAGCGCGGCACTGGTGTGGAACCTGCGCGCGGCGATGAACCTGGCCGCGCTCCAGTGCGATTTCGAACCGACGCTAAGGCTGGTGAGCAATTACAACGCATTGCTCAAGAACCACGACCCTGAACTCGATCGCACCCACGCGACGCTGCACAATTATTTCAACCGGACGCTGGGCAAGGGCCGCCCCGGCCAGACGGCGCTCGACCAGTATTTCTCTCGCGTGTGGTCGGGCTTCTCGGTGGTCGCGGCGCAATATCCGTTCTGCGAAACCGCGGGCAGGGTCGGCTATGCCACGTTGTTCGCGCCCGCCGGTGGGCTGAACGACGTCGCCCACAACCATATGCGCGAACTCCGCAACAGCCTGGTGCCTTGGGGCGAGCAGCAATTCCTGTTCCGCTATCCCGCGCCGATGCCGGTGTTGCGCGAGTTCGGGAACGAGCGCTGCTGGCGCCGGAACGTGTGGCAGGAACGCCGCTGCGGGAAATTCTACGCTGGGTAGGAGGTCCGACGCGTTGAGCCGACGGATGTGTTCCTGCGAAAGCAGGAGCCCTGGCTTTTAGCGAACCGCCGGTGGCCAACGCTCCTGCTTTCGCAGGAGCACCAAGATGGGATCAGTCCCTTTAGCGCAACCCCAGCATCTTGTGGGTCTGGAGCGTCAGCCGCCATTTCGGTCGCGCCATCGCAAAATCGACTGCGGCGCGAACATTTTCCTCTCCGCGCGCATCGTCCATCGGCTGGATCAGGAAATTGGCGAAGTCCCATCGCTCGATCGCATCGACATCGCTGCCAGGTTGCGGCCACACCAGCTTCAATTCGTCGCCACTGGTCTGGACGACACGGCTCCCCGCCTTCGGACTGACGCATACCCAGTCGATACCCGGTTCGACCGCTAGCGTCCCGTTGGTCTCGATCGCGATGCGAAAACCGTGTGCGTGTAGCGCGTCGACCAAGGCCGTATCGACCTGAAGCATCGGTTCGCCGCCAGTCAAAACGACGAAGCGATTGTCCGCCCCCTCGCCCCATTCCGCCGCCACCGCATCGGCCAGCGCATTGGCATCGCCAAAGCGTCCGCCCCCGGTGCCGTCCATCCCGACGAAATCGGTATCGCAAAATTTGCACACCGCGCTCGCGCGATCGGCCTCGCGCCCGGTCCACAAATTGCATCCGGCAAAGCGCACGAACACCGCGCGCGCGCCCGCATTCGCGCCTTCGCCTTGCAGCGTCAGGAACACTTCCTTGACCGCGTAGCTCATACGATCACGGCATAGCGGGTCGGATCGGGCAGTCCCGCTTCCTCGAACCCCTTGTGACGCAGGCGGCAACTGTCGCACAGTCCGCAATGCACGCCGCCGGGCGCGGGGTCGTAACAGGACCAGGACAGCCCGGCATCGAGGCCCAGCCGCACGGATTCCTTCGCGATATCCGCCTTGGTCATATGCTGGAGCGGCGCGTGAATCTTGAACGGCTCGCCCTCCACCCCCGCCTTGGTCGCGAGATCGGCGAGATGCTCGAACCCGGCGATGAATTCGGGACGGCAATCGGGATAGCCCGAATAATCGAGCGCGTTGACGCCGATGAACAGATCACGCGCGCCAGCGGCTTCGGCCCAACCGAGCGCGAGGCTGAGAAAGATCGTGTTGCGCGCGGGCACATAGGTCACCGGGATGCCCGGCTGAACGCCGTCCTTTGGCACATCGATATCGGCGGTCAGCGCAGACCCACCGAATGCCGACAGGTCCATCGGCATGACGATGTGCCGCTCTGCGCCGAGTTCGTGGGCGATCCGGCGCGCGGCGGCGAGTTCGACCTGATGGCGCTGATTATAATCGACCGACAGCGCAAGCAGGCGATAGCCCGCTTCCTTGGCAAGTGCTGCGGCGACCATCGAATCGAGGCCGCCCGAGACGAGGACGACGGCTAGAGGCTGGGCATTGGTCATCGGCGCGCGCCTAATCGACACGACCGGCAAAAGAAAGGGCCGCTCTGAGAGCGGCCCTGAAAAGGCTTGGGAAAAACCCTGTCAGACAGGGGAGCTGTCGCACCCACCGGGTGGGAAACACAGGCTCCTTCTAATCCCGCGCCGGTAAAGATCGGATTAACGCGCACGAGTCATTGCCCACAGGCACCCGTGCGCCGCGCGGCATAATTATGCTGAAAGGGCAGTCCGCCCGCGATCCCTTGCGTTTCGAGCTTGATCGAACGCGGGGTGACGAGGCCGATCGTGGTGCGTCCGTGCCCCGCGCCGGGGCAGGTATAATGCACCGTCAATTCACGCGGGGACTGCGCGACAACGAACCGCGAACATTGCGCGGTGTCGGCATGGCCGAGCTGAAGCAACGCGCGGGGGTCGCGCACGCACAGATTGCGGCGCGCGTTGTCGCCGGTATCGTGGAGTTGCCACTGACCCGGCTCGATCGTCGCCAGCACCGAGGTTTGCGGCGCATCGGCGCGCGCCGTCGTCGCCACCAGCATTCCGGTCGCCAGCAGCACAGCCGCAGTCGCGCGCGCCATTCGCCCGCTAATCATCGCTCGATCTCCCCAAGCATGTTCGCATGCCCGGACGGCCCCATCGTCCGGCCAACGCCTGATCCGTCATGTGGGAAGACGGTTTGGGCTGTGCAATCCCGTAGGTGCGAATCCTCCCCTCGTCATTGCGAGCGCAGCGAAGCAATCCAGCGGTGGCACGCGCTGGCGCTGGATTGCTTCGCTGCGCTCGCAATGACGATTGGTGATGGGCTCGGCCCTTTAGGCGTCCGCACTTTCCACGGGCACCGGAAACTTCTTCGCACAGAACGCGCAATCGACGTGGATCATGCCGTCGGCCTCGGCCATTTCGCGGCGTTCTTCGACCGGGAATTTGGCGAGCACCTGGCGGATATAATCGACGTCGCAGCGACAGCCCTTGGACAGCGCGATACCGTCCTGGACGCGCACCTCGCGTTCCTCGTTGAACAGCCGCCACACGATCGTCTCCAGCGTCAGCGCGGGGTCGGCGAGTTCGTCAGCGCCCATCGTCGCACCCAACGCCTCGACATGCTCCCATTCGGGGTGATGCTCGCGGGTGTGGAGCCGCTCGCGGCCTTCCTCGCCTTCGGGCATGTGTTGTAGGAACAGGCCGCCCGCGATCAGCGCGCCATCGGCGTCGCGGTGGGTGCCCAACCGGATCAGGGTCGGGATCTGTTCGGACTGGGCGAAATAATTCTCCGCCGCCTCCGCGATCGTCGCGCCGTCCAATGCGACCACGCCCTGATAGCGTTCGCCGCTGGTGCCGAGGTCGAAGGTGATCGCCAGATGCCCGGTGCCGAACAGCGCGTAGAGGCTGGGCTCCGCAGGTGCCTCGCTCAACCGGTCGACGTCATATTGCAGGTAACCACGCAATGCCCCGTCCTGATAGTCGCAGACCATCAGCGATACGATGCCGCCGGTCGTTTGCGCCTGAAGCGTCAACTGGCCCTTATTGTCCTTGAGCGTCGCGCCGAGCAACGCCGTCAGCGTCAGCGATTCGGCCAGCAATTGCTCGATCGCGGGGGGATAGGCGTGCGCGTCGAGGATTTCGCCCAGCGCTGGCCCCAACCGTGCGACGCGCCCGCGGGCATGGCGATCGGGGATGGTGAAGGCGGTGACCCGGTCGAGGTCGGGGGCGGTGATGTCGGTCAAATCGAAAAATCCCGTCATCCCGGCAAAGGCCGGGATATCAGGCCGCAAGCGCGCGGCAGGTGGCATGAGATGCCAGCCTGCGCTGGCACGACGGATTTAGGAAGCGTGCGCGCGCCTTACAATCTTGCGCGGTTGGTTCAGCCGATCTGGCCCAGGCACCAGCGCAGGATCGATTTCTGTGCGTGCAGACGGTTTTCGGCTTCCGCCCAGATCAACGATTGCGGGCCATCGATCACCGATTCCACCACCTCCTCACCGCGATGTGCGGGCAGGCAGTGGAGGAACACCGCGTCGGGCTTTGCGTGCGCCATCAGCGCTTCGGTCACCTGATAGGACATCATCGCGGCGAGCTTGGCGTCGGCATGGTCCTGGCCCATCGAAATCCAGGTGTCGGTGACGACGACATCGGCATCACGAACGGCTTCGATGGGATCGCGAGTCAGCACCGCGCGATTGCCGCCCTTTGCCATGAAGGCGGGGTCGGGATCATAGCCCTCGGGACAGGCAGCGAAGACGTCGAACTGCATCAACCCGCCTGCCTCGACGATCGAATGCAGGACGTTGTTGCCATCGCCCAGCCATGCCCATTTCAGGCCGGGGAGCGATTTGCCGCTTTCGATCACGGTCAGCAGGTCGGCGACGATCTGGCACGGATGGCTGTCGTCGGTCAGGCCGTTGATGACGGGGACGGAGGCATATTCCGCCATTTCCACGACCTTTGCGTGATCGTCGGTACGGATCATGATCGCGTCGGCATAGCCCGACAGCACCCGCGCGGTGTCGGCTACTGTCTCGCCGCGCCCGAGTTGCATGGTGCCCGCGTCGAGCACGATCGATGCGCCGCCAAGCTGGCGGATCGCCATGTCGAAGCTGACACGCGTGCGGGTGGAGTTCTTCTCGAACACCATCGCCAGCGCGTGTCCCGCCAGCGGCGCGTCCGCGTCGGGCTTGCCCTTGGGAAAGCCCTTGCGCGCGGCCTTGCGGTCGATCGCATCGTGAAGGATCGCGGCGATGCCGTCGGGTCCGGCGTCAGACAGGTTCAGGAAATGGCGAATGGTCATGGGCAATTCCTAGTCATCCGGTCCGTACAGGGCAGGGGTTTGAGTATTCCCGGATCGTCATTGCGAGCGCAGCGAAGCAATCCAGTCCGAAGCGTTCGCGACACCCTGGATTGCTTCGCTGCGCTCGCAATGACAATTCTGCCGAGTTCACTACGTTCTAGTCATCACTAACGGGGACATAGACCCGCGCGGCGTCGCTCAGTTTTTCGATCGCCTCGGCGATATGGCTTTCCTCGATCACCAAAGGCGGCAGGATGCGGACGACGTTATCGCCGGCAGCGACCAGCAGCAGCCCGTGATGATCGCGGCAATGCGCGACGAAATCGCGCGATACCGCCGTGTCCTTCAGCTTGAGCCCCAGCATCAGCCCCATGCCCCGCACGCTGTCGAACAAATGATCGTGATTGGGAATCATCTGTTCGAGGCCCGCGCGCAGCCGCTCGCCGCTCGCCTTCACGGAATCGAAGAATCCGTCCTCAAGCATCACGTCGAGCACCGCTTGCCCCGCCGCGCAGGCGAGCGGCCCGCCGCCATAGGTCGAACCATGCGTACCCGCGACCATGCCCTTTGCGGCTTCTTCGGTCGCGAGGCACGCGCCGAGCGGGAAGCCGCCGCCGATGCCCTTCGCCGCCGCGACGATGTCCGGCTTGATCCCATATTGCTCGTGCGCGAATAGCGTCCCCGTCCGCCCGTAACCGCATTGCACTTCGTCGAGGACCAGCAGCAGGCCGTGCTTGTCGCACGCGTCGCGCAATCCTTGCAAAAACGCCTGCGACGCGGGGCGGATGCCGCCTTCGCCCTGGATGGGTTCGACCAGGAAGCCTGCAGTATTGTCGTCGATCAGCGCCAGCGCGGCGTCCAGATCGTCGAACGGCGCATAGGCGAAGCCGGGCAATAATGGCTCGAACCCGTCGCGCAACTTGTCCTGATTGGTCGCCGAGATCGTGCCGATCGTGCGACCGTGAAAGGCGTTGTTGAACGTGATCAACTTGTGCCGCTGGGGATTGCCGTTCGCGTGGTGATAGCGCCGCGCAGTCTTGATCGCGCATTCCACCGCTTCGGCACCCGAATTGGTCAGGAACACAGTGTCGGCGAAAGAATTGTCCACCAGCCGCTGGGCGAACGCCTCACCCTGCGGGCTACCGTATAGGTTCGAGACGTGCATCAGCGTCGCGGCCTGATCGGCGATCGCCTTGGTCAGATGCGGGTGGGCATGGCCCAGGCAATTGACCGCGATGCCGCTGGCAAAATCCAGATAGCGCTCGCCGCGCTCGCCGATCAGATAGCACCCCTCCCCGCGCACCGGCCGCACATCGCACCGTGGATAAACGGGCATGAGGGCGGTGATGGTCATCGGGGTCACTCCTGAATTGAGGCGAAAGATGCGCAAAAATCTCCGAAAACGCGAACAGGCGGCCCGAACAGACCGCCTGTTGCATTCGGTGTCGATCTAGCGCCGCGGGGACGCCAAGGTCAACGCTTCGCCGTCAATCGTCGTCATCGTCCCAGCGATCGTCGTCGCGGTCGCGGCGTTCGTAACGGTCGCCACGATCGTCCCGGTCGTTACGATTCCAGCGTCCATCGTCGCGCCGGTCGTCATTGCGCCACCCTCCGCCATTGCCGTTGGCGGCATAGCGCACGCGCTGAGACAATTGGCCGATACGCTGTTGAAGGTCGCGCTGTTCGTTGCGGTCGTATCCGCCGCGACGATACCGGGCGTCGAGCTGATAAAGCTGACGCAGTTGCTGCTGGAAATAACCGGCCTCGCGGCGATCCAGTCGTCCGCGCTGGGTCGCGCGGTCGATTTCCATGCGCACCCGCTCAAGCTGCTGACGCGCCCCCTGATTATATCCGGGTCCGCGACGATCATTCTCATATCCGCCGCCACGCCAATCCTGTGCGGCTGCGGGTGCCACTGCAAAGGCGGTGCTGGCCGCCATCAGTGCAATCATCATCTTACGCATAGCCCAATCCTCCTCAAGAATGAGAAGCGATGGCGTGCGCCTGTTCGCGTGTGGCGAAGCTGAATGCAGTCGTCAGCCGGCGTTCACGCGCTTGGGCAGCGTCAGTTTTTAATGTTCCAGCCGCGCCGGAGCAGCGTGTAGCAGGTCAGGCCGAGCACGATGTTGACGCCCAGAATGACCACGCTGCCGACCAGGATCGGCGAGTCCGCCGCGCCCAGGAACCCGTAGCGGAAGCCGGAAATCACGTAGAAAAAGGGATTGGCATGGCTGATTGCCTGAAACAAGGGCGACAGCCGCTCGACCGAATAGAAGGTGCCTGACAATAGCGCGAGCGGGGCGACGACGAAATTGGTGACCGCCGCGGCATGATCGAATTTCTCCGCCCAAATGGAAGTGAGGACACCGAGCAACGCGAGGAACAGCGAGCCGAGCAGCCCGAACCACAGGATCGCCCACAGATGCACCGGTGTCACGTCTACGCCCGGCCACAGCGCCATCGCCAGCCAAACCGCGCCGCCGACCAGAAACGCCCGCGTCACCGCGCCTCCGACTAGGCCCGCCAGCAATTCGGCAGTCGATAGCGGCGGCATCAGATAATCGACGATCGTGCCCTGGATCTTTCCGACGAGCAGCGAGAAGCTGGCATTGGCGAACGCATTTTGCAGCATTCCCATCATGATCAGCCCCGGTGCGATGAAATCGGCGAAGCGATACGCCTGCCCCTCCAGCGTCACGGTGCGACCACCGCCGCCCAGTGCGACCGAGAATATGACCAGAAAAAGCAGCGTGGTGACGGCGGGTGCCCATACGGTCTGGAGCTGGACCTTGAAGAAGCGGCGCACCTCCTTGATATAGAGGGTCTTCAGGCCACCCCAATTGACGTTCCGAATCACCGGATCGCCGGGTTGGCCAAATCTGATTTCGCCGTGTTTGGGCTGGTCGGTCATGGGTTCGTCGCGTAGGGCGACAGCGGCCCAACCGCAACCCGGCATAGGCATCGCTGGACTAGAGGAACACTATGAGCTGGACCGACGAGCGGATCGATACGCTGCGCAAGATGTGGGAATCGGGCAACACCGCCAGCCAGATTGCCGAACAACTGGGCGGCATCAGCCGCAACGCGGTGATCGGCAAGGCGCATCGCCTGGGCCTGCAATCGCGACCGTCGCCGGTAAAGGCCGGAGAGCCAAAGGCCAAAGCAGCGGCGAAAACCGCCAAGCCGGCCGAAACATCGTCTCCGCCGCCGTCCGCGGCAAAAGTCGCGGCGCCCGCGCCCGCCGAACGTCCGGCACCTGCCGCACCGGCACCAGCCCCGCGTCCCCAGCCGGTCGCAGCCCAGCCTGCGCCTCCTGCGCCCGACCCTGACATCGACGATCAGGACGATGACGACACGGTTGACGCGCCCGTCAAAAAGCCCGCTGGCCCGATCCTGCGATCGGTCGGCCCCGGCGGTTTCGTGCGCCAGAACCCGGGTGATCAGGCCCCGCCTGCGACCCCGGCCCCGCCCCGGCGCCTGGTGCCCGCAAAGCCTTCGGCCGATATTGCGGGCAAGACCAGCCTGCTCGACCTGAACGACCGCATCTGCAAATGGCCGCTGGGCCATCCGGGCGAGCCCGATTTCCATTTCTGTGGCAAGCCGGTGAACCCCGGCTTCCCTTATTGCGTCGATCATTGCGGCCATGCCTATCAGGCGCAACTGCCGCGCCGCGATCGCCGTCCCCCGCCGCCGCTGCCCTATGGTGGTCCACGGGTTCGATAGTTGCGTGCCGTACTCCGGCGAAAGCCGGAGTGCTGGCCAGCGGAAGCGCATCATTGCCAACACTCCGGCTTTCGCCGGAGTACGGCATTTGGGGCGAGCAGACTCAGCGCCCCTCCCCCCGAGAAATGACGCCGCCGGGCCCCGAATCTGCGATCCACGTAGAATTGCATCCGTTTTGGCGAATCAAAGCCGCCACCACCCCAATTCCACGACGCAATTCGCGTAACCGTCCGCCGACAGCCGCTTCCGCGCCGCTAACCCCGGCGCGTCATCATCGGCGCTATGGCAAAGCGCATTTCCCGTTGGCCCACCGCCACATTCCGCGATCAACGCGGTGCGGCGCTCGTCGAATTCGCGCTGGCGCTGCCGCTGCTGCTTGTCCTCATCATCGGCATCCTCGCCTACGGCCAGTATTTCCTGGTCGCGCATGAGGTTCAGCAGGCCGCCAACGATGCTGCGCGCGCGACGCTGGGCGGGCTGAACCGCACCGAGCGCGTCGCCATCGCCCGCGACAGCATTGCGGCGTCCGCACGCGCCGGATCATTGGATCCGTCGCTGACACAGAGCGAAATCGTCGAATCCGACACGCTGCTGACCGTCACCGTCCGTCACGACGCCAGCGGCATCGCGTTGCTGAGCAGCCCACTGCTCCCCGTGCCCGACACGCTGATCCAGCGACGGGCGGTTGTCCGGATCGGCAGCGGGACATGAGCGGCCGGATCGCACGGCTGGGGCATGACCGGCATGGCGGTATCGGTCCGCTGATCGCGCTGGCCATGCCGATGCTGATCGGGGCCGGAGCGCTGGCGGTCGATATCGGATCGGTGCAGTTAGAGACCCGGCGGTTGCAGGGGCTGGCGGATGCTGCCGCGCTGGCCGCCGCGGCCGACCTTCCGTCCGCCCAATCGCACGCCGACGCGCTGGTCGCGGAGGCGGGGTGGGATCGCGACTTCGCGGTCGTGGCCATGCCGGGCCGCTATGTCGCCGATCCGAGCATCGCCAGCGCCGATCGCTTCACCCCCGGTGCAACGCCGGCAAACGCTGTTCAAGTGACGCTGTCCACCCAATCACCGACGTTCCTGGCGCGTATCTTTGGGCGCAGCGATGTTGCGATCGGGCGCCATGCGCGTGCCGCGCGAGTCGATCTCGCCGCGATCTCGGTCGGCAGTCGGCTCGCCGCGTTGGAGGGCGGGTTGCTCAATCAATATCTGTCGGCGCTGACGGGATCGAACGTGTCGCTGTCGGTCGCCGATTACAACGCGCTGGCTGACGCGGACATCGATTTGCTGGGGTTCGTCGATGCGCTGAATAGCACCGCCGACCTCGAACTCGGCAGCTACGACCGAATTCTCGCCAGCGACGTGGCGATGCCGGACCTGGTGGAAGCAATCGGGCTCGCGGCGATCGACGATGCGGTCGCACAGGCACTGCTTGCGAGGATCGCCGCCGGAATGGCGGTCGGCAACAGCGTCGATCTTTCGACACTGATCGACCTCGGCCCGATGGGGGGTCAGGACCAGGCGGCGGCGGGGCTGGTCAAGGTCAACGCGCTGACCCTGCTGACCAGCGTGCTCCAGCTATCGAACGGCGAACGTCAGGTCGCGCTCGATCTGGGCGCGGGCATCCCTGGCCTTGCACACACCCGCGCGTGGCTGGCGGTCGGTCAGCGTCCCGAGGGGAGCCCCTGGATCGCGATCGGCGACGGCGGACAGCCAATCGTTCGCACCGCGCAAATCCGCATCTATCTCGAAACCCGGCTCGCCAATGTCTCGCTTCCCGGACTGGGCCCGCTCGTCGCGGTCAACGTGCCCCTGTTCGTCGAACTGGCGGAGGCCGAGGCGCGGATCGACGCAATCACCTGCCCCACGCCCGCCACCGCACGCGTGGAGGTGGGCGCGCGTCCGGGGCTGGGTACGATCGCGCTGGGCGAAGTCGATACGCGGCGACTCGACGATTTTTCGCGCAAGATGACGATCCAAAGCACCAGGTTGGTCGATACGCTGTTGGTCGATGTCGAGGCGCGCGGCGTCCTTGCGCTGGGCGGAGCCGAACCGTGGCAGCGTGTCAGCTTTTCCGCCGCGCAGATCGGATCCGGGACGCCTCAGACGGTATCTAGCGGAGCCGCGGTACAGGGACTGACCGCCAGCCTGATTCAATCGACGACGCTGACGCCGCGCGTTCTGGGATTGCCGGTTCCCACCGGTCCGCTGGTGTCCGCGGTCGGCCAGACGCTGAATGTCGCGGCACCGGCGCTAGATGGACTGGTCAATCTGGCGACCGGAACGCTGGGCGTCAGGTACGGCCAGGCGGACGTGTGGGTGAACGGCGTCCGCTGCGGCCAGCCGATGCTGGTGGGTTAGGCCCAAAGCGCACGAAAAAGGCCGACAGGAAGTACGCCCCGTCGGCCTTTCATTTACTTACATGATGGGGCTACGCGTTAGAAGCGCAGGCCCGCGGTCATGCGGATGCCGTGGTAATCGAACTTCGTGTCCGTCCGGCGCATGTCGGTACCACTGGCATTGACGAGCAGGAAGGGGTTGGTCGCAGGCGCGGTGCCGCGACCGACCGAAACGCCGTTGTCGTCATTGTCGTTGAAGCGCGAATACATGTATTCGAGGCCGAACGTGATGTTGCTGGTCACCTTGACCTCGACACCGCCGCCGCCGCTCACGCCCCACAGCATGTCGTCGCCGAATTCGGTGAACGAGTTTGCACCGTTGGTGCTGGTGAATTCACGGTCGATCTTGGCGTAGGACGGACCGCCTGCGACATAGAAGAGCGCGCCGTTGGTGGCATAGCCCGCGCGACCGCGGACATTGGCCTGCCAATCAAGCTCGCGGTTGAATACGTAATTGGCTGGCGTGGTCGAGAATGCGGTCTGGCTGTCGCGGATTTCGGCGCGGCCGAATTCACCCATGATGCCGACGACGAAATTGCCCATCTGCTGGTCGTAACCGGCGCGAGCGAAATATTCGAAGCCGTCCTTGTCGCTGGTGCACCCGGCTGCGCGGGTCGCACCCTGCGACTGGCCATTGCAGAAGCCAGGCGAGAATGCGTTGGCACCGGTCACCGTGCGAACGGTATCGTTATACTCGCCGTCGAGATTGGTATCGAACTGCACGAACGAACCGGCGTCATTGCTCTGGACGCCATAGCCGAACGAACCGCCGACATAGACGCCCGTCCAGTCGTCGTTATAGTCGGAATCCTGAGCAGCTGCAGGAAGGGCCGCACCGAGGGCCAGGACGCCGATACCGGCGCCCATCAGGGAACGCATATTCATGGGGGGGTGTCTCCGTACTTGTTGTTACGCGATGGAAGATTCGAGAGCACAACGTCGGCGGATGCAGATTCGATCCCTTGACGCGTTTGATCGGGATCAATTGTGGCATTTCGGCCACGGTATTGCCGATTTGCGGCGCGCATCCGGCGCGATATAGCTGGTGGTAATGTCCGATCTTTTCGCTGCTTCCCCCGCTTCCTCCTCCGGTGACTACGACGCTTCGTCGATCGAGGTGCTCGAAGGGTTGGAGCCCGTTCGCCGCCGCCCCGGCATGTATATCGGCGGCACCGACGAGCGAGCGCTGCATCATCTCGCCGCCGAAGTGCTCGACAATGCGATGGACGAAGCCGTCGCGGGCCACGCCACCCGGATCGAGGTGACGCTGGAGCCCGGCAACCGCCTGACCATTACCGATAATGGCCGCGGCATCCCGGTCGATCCGCATCCCAAGTTCCCCGACAAATCGGCGCTGGAGGTAATCCTTTCCACGCTCCATTCGGGCGGCAAGTTCACGGGCAAGGCCTATGCGACCAGCGGCGGCCTGCACGGCGTCGGCGTCAGCGTCGTCAATGCATTGTCGAGCGACACGGTGGTCGAGGTCGCGCGCGACAAGAAATTGTACCGCCAGCTTTTCAGCCGGGGGCAGACGCTGGGTCCGCTCGAACATCTGGGCGGCACCCCCAACCGGCGGGGGACCAGCGTCGCGTTTACGCCCGACACCGAAATTTTCGGCCCCGAAATGCATTTCAAACCGGCGCGTCTCTACAAGCTCGCGCGGTCGAAGGCGTATCTGTTCGCGGGTGTCGAAATCCGCTGGAAATGTACGCCCGAGCTTATTTCGGACGATACCCCCGCAGAAGCGGTTTTTCAGTTCCCCGGCGGGCTTGCCGATCATCTGCGGGAGCAATTGGGCGGACGCGAATGTGCCAGCGCGGAATTCTTCGCCGGGCGTCAGGATTTTCCGGATTCACAGGGCCGCGTCGAATGGGCCGTCGCGTGGCCGTTATGGAGCGACGGCAGCTATAGCTGGTATTGCAACACCATCCCGACCCCCGACGGCGGTACCCACGAGGCGGGCTTGCGACAGGCGCTGGTCCGGGGTTTGCGCGCATTCGGCGAATTGACGGGGCAGAAAAAGGCGAAGGACCTGACCGCCGACGATGTGATGGTCGGCAGCGAATTGATGCTGTCGGTCTTTATCCGCGACCCACAATTCCAGAGCCAGACCAAGGATCGCCTGACCTCCCCCGAGGCCACCGGGCTGATCGAGCGCGCGGTGCGCGACCATTTCGACCATTTCCTGTCCGACCATATGGACCGGGGCAAGGCGCTGCTCGGCTATGTGCTTGAGCGCATGGACGAACGTCTACGCCGCAAGCAGGAACGCGAGGTCAAACGCAAGACCGCCACCAGCGCGCGCAAGCTGCGTCTGCCCGGCAAACTGACCGATTGTTCCGCCGATGCGACCGAGGGCACAGAACTCTTCATCGTCGAGGGCGACAGCGCGGGCGGATCGGCCAAACAGGCGCGCGACCGCAAGACCCAGGCGATCCTACCCATCCGTGGCAAGATCCTGAACGTCGCCTCGGCGACGATGGCCAAGATCGGCGCGAACCAGGAAATCGCCGACCTGACGCTGGCGATGGGTTGCGGGACGCGCAAGGATTGCGACCCAACCGCGCTGCGCTACGACCGCATCATCATCATGACCGACGCCGATGTCGACGGCGCGCACATCGCGACGTTGCTGATGACCTTCTTCTTCCAGGAAATGCCCGAACTGGTCCGCCGCGGGCATCTCTATCTCGCCCAGCCGCCGCTCTACCGTCTGACCGTCGCTGCCAAGTCGCTCTACGCCCGCGACGACGCCCACCGCGCCGAGATCGAGGCGGGGCCTTTCAAGGGCAAGAAGGTGGAGGTTTCGCGCTTCAAAGGCCTGGGCGAAATGAACCCCGGCCAGCTCCGCGAAACGACGATGGACCCCAAAACCCGCAACCTGATCCGCATCACCCTGCCCCAGGAATATGAGGAACGCGCTGGCGTGAAGGATCTGGTCGACCGCCTGATGGGCACCAACCCGGCCCACCGCTTCCAGTTCATCCAGGAAAATGCCGCGCGATTGGACGAGGACGTCATCGACGCGTGAGTGGGAGCCAATTATGATCCGAGGCATTGCGGTGGCGCTGGCATTGCTGGGCGCGTCGGCAGGGGCGGCGAATGCCCAGACACCACCGGTCGCGGCCGCGTCGTCGCCTGCGCTCCAGCAACGGCTAGACCAACTGCCCGCGATCCTTAACGGCGACGGCGATTACGACGCTTATTTCGCCGCCGGGTTTCGCGATCAGGTGCCTGAGACGAAGTTTCGTGAGTTGGGCAAGCAGCTTGCAACCGCAATGGGCAAGGCGACCGGCGTCGAACAGGTGACGCCGCTCGGCCCGAACGAGGCGATGATAGTCATTGGCTTCGAACGCGGGATTGCGCGCGGGCGGATCAGTGTTGATGCCAATGCGCCCCACAGCGTCGTCGGGCTGTTGTTCACCGGAACCGAGATGCGCGGCGACAGCGCTGCCAAGATCGAAGCCGATTTTCGGGCGCTTCCCGGCAATGCGGGGTACGGCGTGTACCGCCTGGGCGGCACGGTGCCGGTCGCGGTGACGCAGCTCAACGGCGACCGTGCCGCCCCACTGGGATCGGGCTTCAAGCTGTGGGTGCTGGCGGAGGCTGCGCGGCAAGTGAAGGCGGGCACGCGGCGCTGGTCCGACGTGGTCCCGATCGGCAAACGATCGCTGCCTGGCGGCGTGCTCCAGAGCTGGCCCGCCGGTGCGCCCGTGACACTGCATACGCTGGCGACGCAGATGATTTCGATCAGCGACAATACGGCTACCGACACGCTGATGACCGCGTTGGGCCGTGCGAATGTCGATGCGATGGTGCGTAAGAGCGGCGTGGCAAACCCGGACGCGTCGCTGCCGCTGTTGACGACGGAGGAGTTTTTCCGACTCAAGCATCCCTCGAACGCCGCACTCGTCGCCGATTGGGCGACGCTGACCCCTGAGGCGCGCGCCAAGCGGCTGGCCGATCCCAAGGTCAAGGCAACCCCGCTCGACGCCGCGCTGTTCGGCGACAAGCCGCTGGCGCTCCAGATCGAATGGTTTGCCTCGCCAGCCGACATGGCGCGCGTGCTCGATACGATCCGCACGACCGGCGACGAACAGGCCCTGGCGATCTTGGCCGTCAATCCGGGCGGCGACGCGTCGCGTTACGCCTATCAGGGGTTTAAGGGCGGGTCGGAGCCGGGCGTCATCTCGGCCAGCTATCTGGTGCGTACCAAAAGCGGCGAGTGGCGCGCGGTGACCGGCAACTGGCACCAGTCGGACGCGGTGGTCGATCAGGCGCGGTTCTTCGGGCTGATGAACCGGGTGCTGACCCAGGCGGCTAAGGAATGACCCGTCACCCGCGCGCCCACCCCGCGCGGCGCAGCGACGCGATCAGGATCGCATAACAGCCCGCCAGCAGCACGATGTCCTTGATCAGGAATTGGCCCGTGCTGCCCAGGAACGGCGCGCCATAGCCCGCTTCCCAGATCGTCGCGCCCAGCATGAAGCTGAGCGTGATCAGGAAGGTTGCACATCCCATCGCCGCCCCGACGACGCTGGCGCGCACCGACCACGCGCCCGCCGCCAGCATCAGCGCGGTGGCGAGTTCGACGATGCCGATCGCATTGCTCGCCCCCTGCACGCCCCATAGCGGATACATCCAGGCGAACAGCGGATAGTGTGTGGCGATCCCCGCTACGCCTTCCGCCTCGTAAGCGGCGAATTTGGCCGTGCCGAACATCACGAAAATCAAAACGAGCGCCCAGCGCAGCGCGGCAATCCCGCTCGCATTGGCAGGAACGGGGAGTTGGGAGAGGTGCATGAAAACCTGCGATGATCGTTGCCTTGGCACGTCCATTCGCAGGCCAGCACCGGGAGGTTACAGGCTCAACGCCGTCGTGCGGCCCATTCGTCCTTCAGCAGGCCGTAAATCACGCTGTCGCGCACGCCGATATGGGTTTCCCATTCGCCACGCAGCGTGCCTTCGAGTTGGAATCCCAGCCGTTCGAGCAACGCCCGCGAGCCCAGATTGTCGGGATCGGTGTCGGCGAACACGCGACGCTGGCCCTCCGCGTCGAACAGATGCTCGATGACCCGGCCGACCGCCTCCGCCGCAATGCCGCGTCCCCAATGCGAACGGGCGAGCATATAGCCGATCTCCGACACGTCCGCCCGACGTTCGCCGGTCGATACGAACCCGATCGCTTCATCGCTTTCGCCGCGCTCGACAATCGCCCACCCGCGCCACTGCATGGCATCGGCGCGTCCTTCCTGAGCCAGATAGGCGCGGGTTTCTTCCACATCCTTCTGCGCGGCGGACGACCACCAGGTCATCAGCGCCTCGTCGGCAAAGGTCGGGTGCAACGCATCGGCGTCGTCGGGCGACAGCAACCGCAGCACCAGCCGCGCGCTTTCAAGGCGCGGCGTGTCCCTCACTCGCCCAGCGCCTCTACCAGCGCCTGCACCTTTTTCTGGCGCCATTGCGGGAGCGGCGCGACCAGCCAATACCCCAGCCGCGACGCCGCAGGCTCGCCGATCACGACCACGCGGCCCGCCTCGATATCCGCGCGCGCCAGCAATTCGGGGACGCTCGCGCACCCCAGCCCCGCCGCCGCCGCATCGATCGCGAGGCCGGCATCAGCGACGCGCACCAGCGCCTGCCCCTCGGTCACGTCGCAGCCGGGCCAAGCGATCACCTGATCGAGGCCACCACCGGGTGCCGCGACCTTCACCATGCCGTCGGATTCGAGCGCTTCGCCTTCATGCTCGCCCGGCCCCTCGCCCCAGCGGATGGCGAGGTCGAGATTGGCTTCGGTGAAATCGACGCTGGCATCGTCGGCGGCGATCAACTGAAACCGCAATTCGCCGTCGCCCGCCGCGATTTTCGACAGGCGCGGCATCAGCCATTTGTTGGTCAGGTCGCGCGGTGCGGCGATGGTCAACGATTTGGACGATTGCCCCGCCTGCATCGCGCGCACGGCTTCCTCGAATTGCAGGAATGCGGTGCGGAGCGCGATCAGCCCGGCCTCGCCTTCGGGGGTTAGTTCCAGCCCCTTGGTGGTGCGGCGGAACAGGACGACGCCCAGCGTATCCTCCAGCGCGCGGACCTGCTGGCCTACGGCGGCGGGGGTCACCGCCAATTCGTCGGCAGCGCGCGTGAAGGACAGGTGGCGCGCGGCGGCATCGAGCACCCGCAGGCCGTTCAGGGGAAGGTGCGTGCGTTTCATTCTTTTGGTCCCACCCTACCAACCCCGTTCGTTTCGAGCGAAGTCGAGAAACGCTTGCGAGCGCCCAGCCCACGTTTCTCGACTTCGCTCGAAACGAACGGATTTGTTTGGTCGATTGTTCTCATTGCGCCACCGCCGGTGCGACCAACTGGAACTTGGGAATATCTACCGCGAACACCTCGCCATCCTCGGCCAGCATCTGATAGCTGCCCTGCATCGATCCCGCAGGCGTCGAGAGCGGGCATCCCGACACGTAATCGAAGCTGCCATCGGGCATGATCATCGGCTGTTCGCCGACGACGCCTTCGCCCTCGACCGTATGGCGCGATCCGCGTCCGTCGGTGATGACCCAATGGCGGGTCAGCAATTGCACCGCCTGATCCCCCTCATTCTCGATGCGGATGTGATAGGCCCAGAACCAGCGCCCCATCCCCGGTTCGGACTGTTCGGGCAGAAAGCTGACCGAGACGCGGACGGTGATGCCGCGCGTGGTCGCCACTTCGGAAAACAGCGATTTCACAGCCCCGCCGCCGTCAGCGCCTGGTCGAGGTCTTCGATCAGGTCGATGGGATCTTCCAGCCCGACGTTCAGCCGCAGCATTCCTTCGGTCACACCCATTTCCAGCCGCTTTTCCTCGGCGACGCTCGAATGGGTGGTGGATGCAGGATGAGTCATCAGCGAGCGAGAATCGCCGATATTGTTCGAAATGTCGATGAGCGCGAGGGCGTCGAGCAGCGCGTGCGCCTGTTGGCGGCCGCCATCCACCTCGAACGAGAAGATCGGGCCGGTCATGTCCATCTGCGCCATCGCCAGAGTGTGCTGCGGGTGGCTCGGCAAACCGGGATGGTTGATGCGCGGCACGCGCGCTTCGAGGAAGCGCCCGACTTCCAGCGCGTTTTCCGATTGCTTGCGGATACGCAGGTCCAGCGTCTCCAGCCCCTTGAGCACCACCCAGGCGTTGAACGCCGAAAGCGTCGGGCCGGTGTTGCGGGTGAAGGGCAGCAACGTGTTGGTGATGAAATCCTCGGTCCCGCACACCGCGCCCGCCAGCACGCGGCCTTGGCCGTCCATCATCTTAGTCGCTGAGTAGGCCACAACGTCCGCGCCGAATTCCATCGGTCGCTGAAGCGCGGGCGTCGCGAACGCATTATCGACGACGCTGACGATCCCGCGCTCGCGCGCGAGGCCGCACACCGCCTTCAGATCGACCACATCCATCGTCGGATTGGCGGGGGTTTCGAAGAACCACAGCTTGGTGTTCGCCTTCGACGCATCGGCGAACCGGTCGGCAACGCGCGCATCGACGATCGTCGTCTCGATCCCGAATTTGGGGAGCAGCGTGTCGGTCAGCCAGCGGCACGATCCGAACAGCGCGCGGCCCGCGACGACATGGTCGCCCGCCTGCAACTGGCACAGCAACGCCGCGGTCATTGCCGCCATGCCGGACGCGGTCGCGCGGCACGCCTCTGCCCCTTCGAGCAACGCGATCCGCTGTTCGAGCATTTCGACCGTCGGGTTCTGCAACCGCGAATAGGTCATGCCCGCTTGCTCGCCCGCAAAGCGCGCCGCCGCGTCGCCCGCGCAGTCGTACGCATAGCCAGAGGTGAGGAACAAAGCCTCGGACGTCTCGCCAAATTCCGACCGCGCAGTGCCCCCGCGCACGGCTTGCGTCGCGGGGCGCCATTTCGACGTGATCGAGCGGTCTTGACCAGTGAACCTCTTCATGCGCGCCGCTTTGCCGGGGAAGGCGGGGTGCGGTCAACAAAAGAGAGGGTTGGGGCTGGGAAAGACGGTGCCGACCCACACACCGATGTTCGCCCCGATCTTTCCCCCCTCCCCGTTTGTTTCGAGCGCAGTCGAGAAACGTGACGACAGCGTGTGTGGGCGTTTCTCGACTTCGCTCGAAACGAACGGGATATTGGGAATCGAACCAGACGTGCCCCACTGGCATCCCTCACCTCTCCCCGCTACGCTGACCCGCAATGCTCGAACGCCTCGGCCAGCGCCCTCTCCTCGTCGCCCTGTTGCTGGCGCTTGCGGCCCAGACGCTATTCAGCCTCCACCTCACCCGCCCCGGCGGGATCGTGTTCGACGAGACGCATTACGTCTCCGCCGCGCGAATCCTGTTGGACCTCGACCGCCCGACCAATGTCGAGCATCCACTGGTGGGCAAGGCGCTGATCGCCAGCGGCATCGCGCTGTTCGGGGACAATCCGCTGGGCTGGCGCGCGATGTCGACGCTGGCCGGGACTGCGACCGTCATGGGCGTGTTCGCGATCCTGATGCTGCTGTTCGCGCGAGTCCGGGTTGCGGCATTCGGCGCGGTGCTCGTCATGCTAAACCAGATGGTGTTCGTCCAAAGCCGGGTTGGGATGCTCGATACGTTTCTGGCGGCGTTCGTCGTCGGCGCGGTCGCGGCGTTGCTGTGGGCGATGCGCGCGCCACGAGCAAAAGTCGCGAGGCGCGTGGCGCTGGCGGGCGTGCTGCTGGGGCTGGCGGTGGGGACGAAATGGGCGGCGATTCCCTATTGCGCGCTGGCCGGGCTGGCGGTGATCGTCGTTCGGTGGCGGACGCCCGACGCATGGCCGGGGCTTGGCACCCTCCCCCTGCTGATCCTCCTCGCGGCGACCAGCATCGTCACCTATTTAGCGACCTTCGCCCCCGCTTTCTTCTACCGCACCGATCCACTCACCCTTGGCGGGTTGATCCCGCTTCAGTTCGAAATCTATCGGCTTCAGACCTTCGTCCTCGCGTCGCATACCTATCAGTCCGATTGGTGGAGCTGGCCGCTGATGCTGCGGCCGATCTGGTATTATTACGAACTGGATGCGGGCGTTCAGCGCGGGGTGCTGCTGGTGGGCAATCCGGCGATCCTGTGGGGCGGGCTGGCGGCACTGGGGCTGTGCGTCGCCGGGTGGCTCCGCCAACGCGACTGGCGGCTATTGGGGGTCGCGGCGTTGTGGGCCGGGTCGCTCGGTATCTATGCGGTCATCCCCAAGAGCCTGGGGTTCTTCTACTATTACCACCTGTCGAGCATCTTTCTGTGCGTCGCGATCGCCGCCGCCTATGCTCATTTCGGACGCGGGCGATGGGGCGATGCCGACCAGTGGTTTCTGATCCCCGCCGCCGGACTATTCGTCTATTTCTATCCCATCCTGTCGGGCGCACCGCTGACCAACGACCAGGCGTTTCTCAACTGGACCTGGTTTCCTAACTGGGTCTAGCGCCGCCCGTATCGGCCCCAGGTAAATCGCGACGACAGCGCGAAATTCCACACCGCCGCCACTAATATGCCAAGCAGTGCCGAGCCCGCCCAGCCGCCGCGCCACACCTCGAACGTAAAGCCCGCAACGCCTACATTGGCGACCGCGCCGACCGAACAAACCGCGCAAAAAGACAGCCATCCGCGCAGCATCGGCCCCGCGCCGCGCAACCGCCGGTCGCGATAGGTGAGCTGGTTGTTGAGCCAGAAATTGAACGTCATCGCAGCAAAGGTCGCCAACACGGTCGCGGGCACGAACATCACGCCCATGCCGCGAAACAACAGCGCCAGTACCGCCAGATGCACCACCGCTCCCGCCGCGCCGACACTCGCGAACATCGCAAAGCGCACCGGCACCAGCTTCCCGAACATCCGGTCGTACAGCGCAATCAGATATTCGAGCGCGATGACGGAATCGAGCTTGCTTTCCCCCGCCGCCCGGCTTCGGAACACATAGGGGAGTTCGGCAAAGCGTAGCCGCCGGTCGCTCGCGGTCAGGATGTCGAGCAACAGCTTGAACCCGATCCCCGACAGTCGAGGGACCAGCGCGCGTACGACATCGCTGCGGATCATGAAAAAGCCGCTCATCGGATCGCTCAGCTCCGCTTTCAGCACCCGCCTGGACAGCCGGGTCGCCAGCGCCGACTTCGCCACCCGGTCGCGGTCCCAGTCGCCGGTGCCACCGCCTTCTACAAAGCGCGATCCGATGACGAGATCGAGCACCGGGTCGCCCTTCAGCAGCGCGGCCATGCGCGGCAACAACGCTTCGTCATGCTGTAAATCGCCGTCAATCACCGCGACCAGCGGCGCGGCGGTCGCGCACATCCCCTCGATACACGCGGACGACAGCCCGCGCCGTCCGATCCGCTGGATCACCCGCACACGGCCATCGGTCAGCGCCAGCGCACGCGCCGCGCCCGCCGTGCCATCGGGGCTGTCGTCATCGACGAAGATCACTTCCCAACCGTCCGGCCCCAGCACCGCGTCCAGCCGTTCGGCCAGCGCCGCGACGTTCGCCGCTTCGTTGAACACGGGCACCACCACCCCCAGCCGGAGCGGTGCGACACTCACAGCCGGGCAAGCACCGCGTCGGTCATCGCCTGGGTCGATAGCGTCCCGCCCAGATCCGCCGTCCGTGCGCCGCTCGCGATCGCGGCGGCCACCGCGCCCTCGATTCCGGAGGCCGCCGCTTCCTCGCCTAGCGAATGGCGCAACAGCATCGCCGCCGACAGGATCGCCGCGCAAGGATTGGCCTTGCCCTGCCCGGCAATGTCGGGGGCGGAGCCGTGAATCGGCTCGTACATGCCGAACGGCCCGTCTCCCATCGCAGCGGACGGCAGCATCCCGATCGAGCCCGCGCACATGCTCGCCTGATCGGAAAGGATATCGCCGAACAGATTGCCGGTGACGATCACGTCGAACTGGCCGGGCGCGCGCACCAATTGCATCGCGGCATTGTCGACATAGAGATGGTCGAGCGTCACGTCGGGATAGTCCGCTGCCACCGCGATTACCGTTTCACGCCACAGGCGGGAGGTTTCCAGCACATTGGCCTTGTCCACCGAGGTCAGCTTGCCACGCCGTTTGCGTGCGGTCTCGAACGCGACGCGGGCGATACGGGTGACTTCGCCGACGTCATAAATCATCAGGTCGGAAGCGCACGGCAGGCCGTCCCGCTCGCCGCGCGACTTTTCGCCGAAATAGATGTCGCCAGTAAGTTCGCGGACGATGACCATGTCGATTTCCGCTGCGATCTCACGTTTGAGTGCGGAGGCGTCCTCCAGACCGGCGAACAGCTTTGCGGGGCGCAAATTGGCGAACAGCCCCAATTCCTTGCGAAGCCCCAGGATCGCCGCTTCGGGCCGCAAGCGCCGGTCCTCCAAAGCGTCATAACGCGGATCGCCGACCGCGCCGAACAACACCGCGTCCGATGCCCGGGCAAGGTCGAGCGTGCTGGCGGGCAGCGGATCGCCCAGCTCGCGATAAGCGGTGCCGCCGACCGGTGCCTCCACGAACGTCAGGCCCAGGTCGAGCACCTCCAGCACCGCACGCGCGGCGGCGGCAACCTCGGGTCCGATCCCGTCCCCTGGCAGAATGGCGATTTGAGGCAGCTTACTTCTCCTTCGAATACCCCCACCCGTTTGTTTCGAGCGAAGTCGAGAAACGCTCGCATACGCCAGTCAGGGTTTCTCGACTTCGCTCGAAACGAACGGTGGCGTCAGTGTTGCTCTAATGCACCAGCCCCCGCGATCAACCGCTTCTCCCCTCACCCCCGTCAAGCTGCCCTTTTCAACCGCTCGACCAACCGTTCGCGCGCGGCGAGTGCCTCCGCCATCCGACCGATCAACAAATCGCGCGCGAGAAAATGCCCGGTCAGCGCCACCCCGTCGAGAATATCGCCCCATTCCGCGACTCCGCCCGCGACCAGAAATCCAGGCAAGCGCAGCAATTTCGCCGCATAGCCATGCGCCGCCCCGGCACTCACCGCACCCCCGCTCTTGGGACTGACGAAACGCAAATCATCACGCGCGCCCGTCACCACGCATTCGTCCAGCGCCAGCCCAAACCCCAGTTCGGCGAGCAGCAGCAGTTCGTAGCGCACCAGCGCCACCGCCCAGCCCCGCGCCGCAGGTGCCGCCTCGATCGCGCCGAGCAGCCCGTCCAACCCGGCATGGATGCGCGGATAGCCCTGCCCCTCCGGCAAGGTCGCCGCCGTCAGCGCGGTTGCCCAGTCGAGCGCCGCGGCAGCAAGCGGTTCGGAATAGAGCGGCGCACGGCTGGCGATCAGCTCGACCGTCAGCCCGGCCAGTTGCGCGTCCGTCGGCGCCCGCCACTCCCCGCGCACGACATTGGCAGGTTGCAGGATCGGGCGAAGCTTGCGCGAATGCCCGCCGCGGACATAGCCGGGCTGCACGCCATCGTCAGGCGTCAACGCCCGCACCACCGCCCCATGCTCGCCATGCGCGCGGACGGACAGGATGATGGCGGGCGCGATCAGGTGCATGGGTGCCACGCGGTTCCGAACATTTCGTTCAGTTCTTTTTCTTCTTCCCGTCGATCAGCACCGCCTGCTGCCATTTGCTCGGTGCCTTGTCAGTGCGATGAAGACAGCCCGCCCAGCAACAAGGCCGCTTCTTTCCCTCAAGCAATTCGTCGCCGCTTCGCGCGATGCGACGTTTGCGAGTCGTGGCCTGCTTCGCATCCTCGACCCAACAGATGAATTCGTTGCGGCCAAGCGGCGTCAATGCCTCCCACAGCGCGACTAGCGCCGGGTCCGATCGCAGCGCCGCCTTCAAATCATCGGGTATCTTGTGGACGGTGCCATCGGCAAAAGCGTGCGCCACAACCAGTCCTCCGTCGGCCGCCGTCCGCTACATGCGGAGGCTTGCCGTTCTACCGCGACGTAGCGCAATGTCTATCAAGGTCGATCAGGCCCCCCGCCGCACGCGCTTCGCAATATCCTCCAGCCCCAACCGCGCGACCGTGCGTTTTGCCAGCGCGACGCTGCCGTCGAACCCCGCCAGCCCCGCCGCCGCCGCGCGATTACCCAGCGTCGGGGCGAGCAGCAGCAGGTCGCACGCCGCCACGCCACCGGTGGAGAGTGCGCGTTTGTGCTGGCCCTCGCCTTCGGTGAAGTCGAAGCGGGTCAGGCCGTCCTCGCCGAACAGGTCACGCATCGCCTCGACGTGCAGCACCGTGCCGGGGGACAGGTCGGCGAATTGCGGGTCATGGCCGACATACTCGTAGATGACCGTCCCCGCATCGATCGGGCAGTAGAGATAGGCGGCGGGCTGGTCGGCCACATACAGCAGCCACGCCCGCGCCGTGCCGCCTGCGCCACGTTCCGCCATTTCGCGGAGGAACGACGCATCGACGGGCAAGCCGCAATCGAGCAATTTCTCCTGATACGTCTTGGCAGACACGCCGCGCGCAATCGCATGGAAGGCGGCAAGTTCGTCGGCGTTGCGATAGCGTTCGATCCGCAACTGCCCGCCGCTGGCGCTCGCCAATTTCTTGGCCTTGCGCTTCATCTGGCTGCGGGTGTTGGACGATGTTTGCGCCCAATAGGCGTCGAACCCGCCCGACAGATCGGCAAAATAGCGGGTGTAAAGCTGACGCACGCGCGGGATCATGCCGCCCGCTGCCCACGCAAGCGCGCCTGCCCGCTCCGCTGGGAGCGAGGTCACGACGTAGCCATCCGCCCCTGCCGGTAGCGGCGGCAACACGGGTAGCCGCCCGTCGAACGCCTGATCGAGCGTCAGCGGGACGCGCACCAGTGACTTGTCGAGCGTGAACAAGGTCCGCGCGCCGATGCGGAAATTCAGGCCGTCGGACATCGTCAAGCTCATGCCGCGCGCTCCTCGACCCAATTGGACCAAAGCTGTTCGGCCTGCCGCCAGCGCGTCCGCATCTGGCTGGGGCTGAGCGGCTGGTCGTTCTGATCGAGCCGCAACGCGGGACGCTCGGCGAAATGCGTGGTGGGCATCGTGTCGCGGCGTTCGGCGAGCATCGCGCACAGCCGCTCGAATCGCGAGCGGTGGAGGCGGTTGGCGCGTGTCCCCGCACGGTTGGCGAGTTCGAAGCCGTGGCCGACGATGGTGACGGCGGCATGGGCTTTGGCTGCGGCATGGTCGAGCGCGGCGCGCATCTCGCCTGCCGACAGCGCGCATATCTGGAAATGGCGTAAGTGGCCGGGGGTGTCCTCGATCAGCGTCACCGGCACCTCGATCAGCCCGCGATGCAGCGTGGGCGCGATCTGGCGGACGGGCAGCGCAATCGCGCTGGGCCAGGGATGTTCGGAGCCGTTGTGACTGCTGTCATAGGCGAAGCCGAGTTCGGCCAGCGCGTCGATCGTCGCATCGTTCGCCGAATAGCTGCCGCTGCGAAACGCGACCGGTTCGGGTGCACCGCATGCCGTCAGCAGATCGCGTGCGCGGGCGATCAGGTCGCGTTGCGCTGTGGGGGGCAGGTCGATCAGCTCAAAACTGCCGTGTTTCGCCCGGTCGTTCGCACTTGCGCCTGCCCAATTGGGGTGGAGGTGGAGCTGGACCTCCTGCCCCGCCGCAAGGATCGCTTCGACGACGCGCGCGATTACGTCGGGACCAAACACCATCGCGGGCATTGGATCGACGAAGAAGGTCGCTTTCAGTTTATGGCGATCGAGTTCCGCCAATTGCCAGCCGATGCCGACGCCTGCGGGCTCCAGCGAACGTGCAGCGATCTCCGTGACGGGCAGCCCGGCGGCGTGGTGTCGCCACATCAGTTCGGTGTCGATGGTGATGAATACGGGCGTCGACATGGTGCCCGGTTAGCGCCAACCCGTGAAGATTCGGCAAATTCGCTCGACTGCGCCCTCCCACCTCCCGTTCGTTTCGAGCGAAGTCGAGAAACGTGGGCTGAACGCTTGTGACACGTTTCTCGACTTCGCTCGAAACGAACGGCATTTTGGGGGAGTGCAACTCAGGAAAAGGGCGGCTCGCGCTAAGCTAATCCCTCAATCGCACGCGCCTTGGGGCTATCCGGGAACAATGCCGTCATCGCCCGCGCCGGAGCGCCTGCCCCACCCACCCCGTCACCCCCGGACTTTTTCCGGGCTCCACCGGCCGGCGTCGCGCTACTCCCTCCACTCCGTTTGTGCTGAGTAGAGACCGAGTAGCTCGGGTCACCGAGCGTATCGAGGGCTCGTATCGAAGCACGGTCACGCGTCCCACATCCTTCGATATGCGCTCTCGATACGCCCCTTCGGAGCTACTCGATCGCTACTCAGGACAAACGGGTAGAGGTGCGTGGTGAGATGTGTTTAGGATAAGAGCGACAACGAAAAGGGCGGCCCCGTTGTGGGAGCCGCCCTTTTTATTTTCCGGCGTTACCAGTCCCTCACGCCGCCAGCTTGCGCAGCACGTAATGCAAGATTCCGCCGTTCAGGAAATATTCCAGCTCGTTGACGGTATCGATCCGGCACTTGGTCTGGAACGTCTCGCTTTCGCCATTCGCGCGGGTCAGCGTGACCGTTACGTCCTGACGCGGCCGGATTTCCGCCACGCCCTTAATCGTGAACGTCTCGCTGCCGTCGAGCTTCAGCGTCTGGCGCGTCACGCCGTCTGCGAATTGAAGCGGCAACACGCCCATGCCGACCAGGTTCGAGCGGTGGATGCGCTCGAAGCTTTCGGTGATGACCGCACGAACGCCGAGCAGGTTGGTGCCCTTCGCTGCCCAGTCGCGTGACGAACCGGTGCCATATTCCTTGCCTGCGACGACGACGAGCGGCGTGCCGTCGGCCTTGTGGCGCATCGCCGCATCATAGATCGGCATGGTTTCGCCGTTGTACGACGACATGCCGCCTTCGACGCCGGGGACCATTTCGTTCTTGATACGGATATTGGCAAAGGTGCCGCGCATCATCACGTCGTGGTTGCCGCGACGCGCGCCGTACGAGTTGAAGTCGGCGCGCGCGACCTGATGCTCTTGCAGGTACGACCCCGCAGGCGAATCCGCCTTGATCGAACCGGCGGGCGAGATGTGATCGGTGGTGATCGAATCGCCCAGGATCGCGAGCGGTTTGGCGTCGATGATGTCGGTTACCGGCGCGGGCGTCATCGTCATCCCGTCGAAATAGGGCGGGTTGGCGACATAGGTCGAGGCGGCGGGCCAGCGATAGGTGTCCGACCCTTCGACCTCGATCTTCTGCCAATGTTCGTCGCCCAGATAGACGTTGCCGTAGCGCGCGCGGAACATGCCGTCATCGATGTTGGCGGCCACGGTCGCGGCGACTTCTTCGTTGGTCGGCCAGATGTCTCGCAAGAACACGTCCTGTCCGTCCGTGCCCTGACCGATCGGAGTCGAGGTGATGTCCTCGGTCACCGTGCCCTTCAACGCATAGGCGACGACCAGCGGCGGCGAGGCGAGGAAGTTGGCGCGAACGTCCGCCGACACGCGGCCTTCGAAGTTGCGGTTGCCCGACAGCACCGATGCGGCGACGATGTCGTTGCCGTTGATCGCCTTCGAAATCGGCTCGGCCAGCGGGCCGGAGTTACCGATACAGGTGGTGCAGCCATAGCCGACCAGGTTGAAGCCGATCGCGTCGAGATCGGCGGTGAGGCCCGCCTTGGTCAGGTAATCGGTGACGACCTGGCTACCGGGCGCGAGCGAGGTCTTGACCCACGGCTTGGGCTTCAAGCCCAGCGCGTGCGCCTTGCGCGCGACGAGGCCTGCGGCGACCAGCACCGAGGGGTTCGACGTGTTGGTGCAAGACGTGATCGCCGCGATCACCACGTCGCCGTCGCCGATGTCGTGGTCCTTGCCCTCGACGCTCACGCGGTGGCCGTTTTCCTTGCCGTAGATCTTGAACAAGTCGCTGTTGAACACCTCATCGACCTTGCCCAGCGTCACGCGGTCCTGCGGGCGCTTGGGTCCGGCGAGGCTGGCAACGACCGAACCCATGTCGAGTTCGAGCGTGTCGGTGAAGATCGGATCGGGCGCATCCGCCTCACGCCACATGCCCTGCGCCTTGCAATAGGCTTCGACCAGTTCGACCGTCGCGGCGTCGCGGCCGGTCAGGCGCATATAAGTCAGCGTCTTGTCGTCGATCGGGAAGAAGCCACAGGTCGCGCCATATTCGGGCGCCATGTTGGCGATGGTCGCGCGATCGGCGAGGCTCATCGAATCGAGGCCGGGGCCGTAAAATTCGACGAAGCGCCCGACCACACCCTTTGCACGCAGCATCTGGGTGACGGTCAGCACCAGATCGGTGGCAGTGATGCCTTCCTTGAGCGCGCCCGTCAGTTTGAAGCCGACGACTTCGGGGATCAGCATCGATACCGGCTGCCCCAGCATCGCGGCTTCCGCCTCGATCCCGCCGACGCCCCAGCCGAGCACGCCCAGGCCGTTGATCATCGTTGTGTGGCTGTCGGTGCCGACCAGCGTATCGGGATAGGCGACCGTCGTGCCGTCGGGCGCGACCGAATTCCACACCGCGTCGCCGATATATTCCAGATTCACCTGGTGACAGATGCCGGTGCCCGGCGGCACCACCTTGAAATTGTCGAGCGCCTTCGAACCCCATTTCAGGAACTCGTAACGCTCGCCGTTGCGCTCATATTCCAGCTCGACATTATTCTCGAACGCCTTGGGCGTGCCGAACTCGTCGACCATGACCGAGTGATCGATGACGAGGTGGACGGGCACCTGCGGATTGATCTTGGCCGCGTCGCCGCCCAATTTGGTGATCGCGTCGCGCATTGCCGCCAGATCGACCACACAGGGCACGCCGGTGAAATCCTGCATCAGCACGCGCGCGGGGCGATACTGGATTTCACGATCCGAGCGCGCGTCCTTTTGCCAGTCGACCAAAGCCTGCGCGTCTTCGGGGGTGACCGTCACCCCGTCCTCGAAGCGGAGCATGTTTTCGAGCAGCACCTTCATCGAGAAGGGCAGGCGCGAAATGTCGCCCAGCTTTGCCGCCGCCTTGGGCAGCGAGTAGAAGCTGTACTGCTTGCCGCCGACATCGAGCGTGTCGCGGGTGCCGAGCGTATCCTGGCCGATGGCTGTCATTGGAATCAGTCCTTCCCTGTTTCGTCGTGGCGCTCACGGGGAGGCGGCGGGGAGCCGCGCGAGCACGCCAAAGACGCGAATGCGTTGGTTTGCGGGGGCCATAGCAAGCGTGTCGGGTTCGGGGAAGGGGTGAGCCGCCGACTTTGGACCTCCCTGCCCCGCCTATTTGGCGAACAGATTGCCCATATCGGCAAACGCCTTGAACTCCAGCGCGTTGCCTGCGGGATCGAGGAAGAACATCGTCGATTGCTCGCCCGGCTGGCCTGCAAAGCGGGTGTGCGGCTCGATCACGAAGGCGACGGCGTGCGCGATCAACCGATCGGCCAGCGCCTGCCATTGTTCGGGCGTCAAGACGACGCCGAAATGCGGCACCGGGACGGCATGGCCATCGACAGGATTATGCGCCGCCGGGCGCGGATGACCGTAGACCCGGTGCGCCACGATCTGATGCCCGTACA
Organism: Sphingomonas sp. AX6; assembly: GCF_902506605.1. Lineage (GTDB taxonomy): Bacteria > Pseudomonadota > Alphaproteobacteria > Sphingomonadales > Sphingomonadaceae > Sphingomonas. The sequence goes on along the minus strand of NZ_LR733979.1, from coordinate 1,144,454 downwards.
GATCGAAATCGATCCAGTCCGTCGAACTGCGCCCCTCCGGACAGCCCATCACCTCGCCGTAGAACCGTCGCGCGGCATCGAGATCATCGACCGGGAAGGCGATGTGAAAGGGCGTCAGCGCGCTCATTGCCGGGTCCGCGGCGGGGCCAGCGTGATCGTCCGTGCCACGCCGTCGCGGCGGGGATCGGCGGCCCCGTCGAACCGCCCGTTGCGGATGAGGACGCCGTGCAGCCCCGAATCCTCCCCTGCCCCCGGTCGGACGGTCACGCCGCGTGCGGCCATCGCCGACAGAAGCTTGGGCGTGAAACGACGCGTCTCGCCATTGATGCTGTCGCCGCGCGCGATCAGGTTGGGCAGCGCGATCGCCTCGGCCATCGGCAGATTCCATTCGAGTGCGCCGATCAGCGCCTTCGACACATAGCCCAGGATCGCGTTCCCGCCCGGCGATCCGATCGCACCGACCAGATGGCGGTCGCGGTCCAGAATGACCGTCGGCACCATAGACGAGCGCGGGCGCTTGCCGGGTGCGATAGCATTGGGGCCGCTTGGCACGAACGAAAAGTCCGTCATCTGGTTGTTCAGGAAGAACCCATCGACCATGCGACCCGATCCGAACAGGCTTTCGACCGTCGTCGTCATCGACACCGCATTGCCCTCGCCATCGACGACCACGAAATGCGAGGTTCCGGCGACCTCGTTGGTGGCGTCGATCGACGCGGTGCGCGCGCCGGGTGGCGTCCCCGGCTTGGGCGCAGGCCCGGCGCGTTCGCCGATCAGGGTGGCGCGCGATGCGACATAGGCCGGATCGAGCATCCCTTTGACCGGAACATCGGGGGTGTCGCCGACATAGGCGTCGCGATCGGCGTACATCAACCGGCTCGCCTCGGCATATTTGACCCAGGCAAGCGGATCGCTCGGCCCACGCGTGCCGATATCGGTGCGCTCGACCATCGCCATCAACTGGAGCAACCCCACCCCGCTCGACGGCGGCGGCGGCGCGCACAGGATATAAACGCGGTACGGATTGCAGAGCCCCTCACGCACGACGGGGCGATAGGCCGCGAGATCACGCTCCGTCATGGTCGACGCCAGATCGCCCTGGCGCACGCGCGCGACGATCCTTTTCGCGGTCTCGCCGCCATACATCACCTCAGGCCCACCTGCGGCAAGCCGGCGGACGAAGGCGGCATAAGCCGGGTTGCGCAGACGATCGCCCGCGCGAATCTTTTCGCCCGCCTCGTTGCGAAAATAAGCGACGACATCGGGTGCGCTAGCCTGGGGCGCGCTGCCATGGACGAACCGCTCGAGCCGTGCGGTCACGACGAAACCCCGATCCGCGGTTTGCGCTGCATCGCCGAACAGATTGCGCCACGCCAGCTTTCCGTGGCGTTGATGGGCAAGGCCCAGCATCCGCACGACCCCCGGCACGCCGGTCGCGCTGCCCGAGAGCACCGCGGTGCGAAACCCGATCGGCTTGCCGTCGGCCCCAATGAAGACGTCGGGCCGTACACCCGCAGGCGCGGTTTCGCGGCCATCGTAAACGGTTACGGCACGCGTCTTCGCGTCGTAGCGGACCATGAACGCGCCGCCGCCCAGCCCCGAACTTTGCGGCTCGACCAGGCTCAACATCGCCTGGATCGCGACCGCCGCATCGACCGCGCTGCCGCCGGCGCGCAGCACGTTCAACCCCGCCTCGACCGCCAGCGGATGCGCCGCGGCGACGAACGCTTGGCCATCTACCGGCCCAGCAGCTGAAGTGGCGGGACCGGCCGCTTGGGGCGCGACAGCGGGCGCACATGCGGACACGCCGAGCGCCACGAGAGTCAGCGCGATCGTACCGCGCACCCGTAGCGCAGCCGCTGGCAAATGGATCATATCGAAACGCGCCCCTCTATTCGCTGTGCCGCTACGCTAGCGGAATTGGCGATGGCGATGAAACCCCCGTTGCGGTGGCAGTGGAACAACCGCCGGGCATGGCGGTCGGCGCCGCGAACCCGCCATTCACCGATAATCGCTCTTATATATGATATATATGCTTTCTAATGACGCGGCGCTTGGTTATTCATCGCCCTACGCAGGCCTAGCGGCTTGGCACGATCCGAACATGGGGCGCGGGGAGGATGATGGACGAGATGGCTGATCAGCGTGAAGGGGTGCGCCTGCGATCGCGCGCATGGTTCGACGCGCCGGAAAACCCGGACATGACCGCACTCTATATCGAGCGCTATCTGAATTACGGGCTTAGCCTGGAAGAACTCCAGTCGAACCGCCCGATCATCGGCATTGCTCAGACCGGAAGCGACCTGGTGCCGTGCAACCGCCATCATTTGGTGCTTGCCCAACGGGTAAAGGACGGAATCCGCGAAGCGGGCGGAATTCCCATCGAATTTCCCACCCATCCGATCCAGGAAACCGGCAAACGCCCGACCGCCGGACTCGATCGTAATCTGGCGTATCTGTCGCTGGTCGAGATCCTCTACGGCTATCCGCTCGACGGGGTGGTGCTGACGATCGGCTGCGACAAGACCACGCCGGCCTGCCTGATGGCGGCGGCAACGGTGAATATTCCGGCGATCGCGCTGTCGGTCGGGCCAATGATGAACGGCTGGCACCGGGGCAAGCGAACGGGATCGGGCACGATCGTATGGCGCGCGCGCGAAATGCTCGCGGCGGGCGAAATCGACTATAAGGGCTTCATCGAACTGGTCGCGTCGTCCGCGCCCTCGACCGGCTTTTGCAACACGATGGGCACCGCGACGACGATGAACTCGCTGACCGAGGCGTTGGGCATGTCGCTGCCCAGATCGGCGGCGATCCCCGCGCCGCATCGCGATCGCCAGCAATGCGCCTGGGAGACGGGGCGGCAGATCGTCGAGATGGTGCGCGCCGACCGCAAGCCATCGGACATCCTCACCCGCCCCGCCTTCCTCAACGCGATCCGCGTCAATTCGGCGCTGGGCGGATCGACCAATGCCCCCATCCACCTGAACGCGATCGCGCGGCATATCGGGGTGGAGCTGACGCTGGACGATTGGGAACGCCATGGGGCCGACGTGCCGTTGCTGGTCAATCTGCAACCCGCGGGCGAGTATCTGGGCGAGGATTTCTACCGCGCGGGCGGCGTGCCTGCGGTGATGGGCGAACTGTTCCGTGCCGGGATGATCGACGGCGATGCGTTGACCGCCAATGGCCGAAGCGCCGCCGACAATATCGGCGCGGCGGAAATCGCCGATGCCGACGTGATCCGACCGCTTTCCACCCCGCTCAAATCGGCGGCAGGATTGACGGTGCTGTCGGGCAATCTGTTCGACAGCGCGGTGATGAAATTGAGCGTGATTTCGGACGCGTTCCGTGCCCGCTATTTGAGCGATCCGGAAGACCCGGAAGCGTTCGAGGCCAAGGTCGTCGTGTTCGACGGGCCGGAGGATTATCATGCGCGGATCGACGATCCGTCGCTCGGAATCGACGACCGCACCGTGCTGGTGATGCGCGGCGCGGGGCCGGTCGGCTATCCGGGCGGTGCGGAGGTCGTCAACATGCGCCCGCCGGTCGCACTGATCCAGGCCGGGGTCCATGCGCTGCCCTGTCTCGGCGACGGGCGGCAATCGGGGACCAGCGGCAGCCCATCAATTCTGAACGCGTCGCCCGAGGCGGCGGTCGGCGGCGGGCTGGCGTTGCTGCGAAGCGGCGACCGCATCCGCATCGACCTGCGCAAGCGACGCGTCGATGCGATGCTGTCGGACGAAGAACTGGCGCAGCGGCGAGAAGCGGCATCGCCGGGCGGTGTCGCGCCGGAAGCCCAAACCCCGTGGCAGGAAATCCACCGCGATCTGGTCGGCCAGTTCGACGATGGTGCGGTGATCGAAAGCGCGGTGAAATATCAGCGGATCGCCCAGACCCGTGGCCTTCCCCGCGACAGTCATTGACCAGGATGTTGGCCCTCTGACGGTTCAGGACTTGGCCTCGTCCGCCGTTTCGATCAGTTGCAGCACTTCGCCGATCAGGTGACGCATTGCGGTGCGGGCACTGTCGCCATCGCGCGCAAGGATGGCATCGCACACCGCGGCATGGTCGGCGACGCTGGCGGTGCGTCCCTTGATCCGGTTGGTGAAGCGAATCGACGTGCGAAGCGCGGTTTCCACCACGTCGCGAAACTGGGTGTAGAACGGGTTTTTCGACGCGCGCAGGATCGCGACGTGAAACGCGATATCGGCCTCCAGCGGATCGTCCTCGCCGCGTTCGGCCACCACCATCCGCTCCAATCCGGCGGTGATCGAGGCGAAATCTTTATCGTCGCCGTGCTGCGCGGCAAGTGCCGCCGCCTCGGGCTCGATCGCGACGCGCAGTTCGTTGAAATGGCGCAGCAGGTCGATCGAGAATTGGCGTTCCAGCAGCCAGCGCAGCACGTCCGCGTCGAACAGGTTCCAAGAGCCCGGCGGCTGGATCGTCGTTCCCTGGCGGGGACGCGCGCTGAGCAGGCCCTTGGCGGTCAGCATTTTCACTGCTTCCCGCGTGACCGACCGGCTGACGCCGTGCTGCTTGGCGAGTTCGGCTTCGGTCGGAAACGTCCGATCGGTGTACGATCCCGTGACGATCGCGCGGCCCAGACTGTCGAGCATCCCATAGGTCAGGTTGCGGCCGAGCTGGGGCATATCCTGTCGTGATCCGTCGCGCGATACACCCGTCATGCCGTTCCGATCGCTCCTTGCCGCTGTCGCCCGCTCCGTGGCGCGCGATCTGATTAGCGTTCGATATCGTCCAATACTAGACAAGTCGAATAAATCATATAAATCGAGGAATAACGGCCTTTATGCCGTGAGGATCGGCAACTGCCCGCCAACGGGGTAAAAGCCGCCCATCATAAGGGGAGAGGTTCATGGGCCTGGCACAAATCGACGTCATCGTGATCGTGATCTACGCGATCTTCATTTTCGGTTTGGCGCAATATGTCAGCCGGGAAAAGGGCGGCAAGGCCAAGGATTCCTCCGACTATTTCCTCGCGTCCAAAAACCTTCCCTGGTGGGCGATTGGGGCATCGCTGATCGCGGCGAACATTTCGGCCGAACAGATCGTCGGCATGTCGGGCTCGGGATACCGACTGGGGCTAGCGATCGCGTCGTACGAGTGGATGGCGGCGATCACGCTGCTGATCGTCGGCAAATATTTCCTGCCGATCTTCCTCAAAAACGGCATCTACACGATGCCCCAGTTTCTCGAGCAGCGCTACGGGCCGAACATCCGCACGATCATGGCGGTATTCTGGCTAGGGCTTTATATCTTCGTAAACCTGACTTCGATCCTGTGGCTGGGATCGATCGCGGTCAATCAGGTCGCGGGCGTCGATCAGATGGTTGCGCTGTTCGCACTGGGCGGCTTTGCCTTGCTCTATCAGCTTTATGGCGGGCTGAAGGCGGTGGCGATGACCGACATCGTGCAGGTCACGTTGCTGGTCACCGGCGGCCTCATCATCTCCGGCCTGACGCTCAACGAAGTCAGCGGCGGCCAGGGCATCTGGGCGGGGTTCACCACCCTGCTCGACCAGACGCCCGAAAAGTTCAACATGATCCTGGAGCCCGGCGACATCGGCTATAACGAACTGCCCGGTATCGCGGTGCTGATCGGGGGCATGTGGATCGCCAACCTCAGCTATTGGGGGTTCAACCAATATATCATCCAGCGCGCGCTGGCGGCCAAGAACCTGAAGGAAGCGCAAAAGGGCATCGTGTTCGCGGCGTTCCTGAAGTTGCTGATGCCGCTGGTCGTGGTGGTCCCCGGCCTGGCCGCGGTGATCCTGGCGCCAAGTCTCGACCCTGCCGATCAAGCCTATCCGACAATGATGCGCTATCTGCCGAGCGGCCTGCTCGGGCTGGTGTTCGCAGCACTGATGGCGGCGGTGGTCGCATCGACCGCATCCAAGATCAACTCGGTCGCGACGATCTTCACGCTTGATCTCTATGCCAAATACAAGGGCATAGAGAGCAAGGCCGAAGACGAACACGGCACAGAAGCGGAAGAAGCCACCCGCATGACCACCGAGCGCCATCTGGTGCTGGTCGGTCGGATCACCGCCGCAGTGGCGACCGTGATGGCGTTGTTCGCGGCGCGGCCGTTGCTCGGCAGCCTCGACCAGGCGTTCCAGTTCATCCAGGAGTTCTCAGGGTTCATCACGCCGGGCATCACCGTGATCTTCCTGCTCGGGCTGTTCTGGAAGCGCGCAAGCGAAGCCGGTGCGATCGCCGCCGCCATCGCCTCGATCGCGTTCAGCTTCATCTTCTGGTTCCCCGCCGACATGGGCGGCAGCGCAGCGCTCAACGCCATTCCCTTCATCAACCGGATGATGTGGGTGTTCTTCATCGCGCTGGGCCTCGCCATCCTGTTCTCGCTGTGGAAGCCGGGGGCGGCAGGCAGCGACCGGATCGACACCGGCAGCGTCAGCTATGCCACCAGCGGGTCGTTCAACGCCGCCGCTATCGCCGTCGTCGGTATCCTCGTCGCGCTCTACGCAAGCATGTGGTGAGCAAAGCGCCGTTCATCGCGGTCGACTGGGGCACGACCAACCGGCGCGCCTACCGGATCGAGCAAGGCGCGGTTGCCGCGACGTTTCGCGACGACCGCGGGGTGAAGGCGATGGCGGGCCTCGGCTATGGTGCCGAAGTTGCCGCGATCCGCGGGCGGCTGGGCGATCTACCCATGCTGATGGCGGGCATGGTCGGATCGACGATCGGCTGGCGGGAGGCACCCTATGCGCGCCTTCCGGCGGGACTGCCCGCACTGGCGTCGTCCTTGCTGGCAATCGATGATCGTACCGCCATCGTGCCGGGCATGTCGCTGAACGACGGCACCCGATCCGACGTGATGCGTGGCGAGGAGGTTCAATTGCTGGGGGCGGTCGCCGCCGGACTCGCGCCTGCCGACGCGCTGCTTTGCCAGCCGGGCACGCATTGCAAATGGGTGCGGATGACGGGGGGCGAAGTCACGCACTTCGCGACCGCCATGACCGGGGAGATCTTCGCGCTTCTGAAAGACCACAGCATTCTCGCCGCGCAACTCACGGGCGACGTCCTGCCCTGCCCCGCCTTCGTCGAGGGCGTCCGACGCGGTGCGCAAAGCGATCTCGCGACCGCCTTGTTCGGCATCCGCGCGGCCAGCGTGCTCGGAACGCTCAAGCCCGACGACGCCCCCAGCCGGGCCAGCGGCATCCTGATCGGTGCCGATGTCGCGGCGCAGGTTGAAGCGGGCGATGCCGTCCACATCCTTGCCGATCCGACCCTGGGCGCGCTCTATGCCAGCGCGATCGAGACGCTGGGCGGCACCGCCACCTTGGTCGACAGCCACGCCGCCTTTGTCGCGGGCATCGTCGCCATTCAGGAGCTTCGTTCATGACCGATCATCGCGCCTCGTTCGACGCCGCCTTCGCCCGCTGCCCGCTGGTCGCGATCCTGCGCGGGGTGAAGCCAGACGAGGTGGTCGCGATCGGCGAAGCATTGGTCGATGCGGGCTTCGCGCTGATCGAAGTGCCGCTCAACTCGCCCGATCCGCTGGAAAGCATTTCGCGCTTGGCAAACATTCTGAGGGGACGCGCGGTGATCGGCGCGGGCACCGTGCTCGATACCGCATCGGTCGCCGCCGTCGAACAGGCGGGCGGCACGCTGATCATCGCCCCCAACGCCGATGTCGCGGTGATTGCCGAAGCCGCCCGCCGCGGTCTTGTCGCGATCCCCGGCATCGCCACCCCGACCGAAGCGTTCGCCGCGCTCAAGGCCGGTGCCGCCGCGCTCAAGCTGTTCCCGGCGGAGGCCTTTGCGCCCTCCGTCATCAAGGCAATGCGCGCGGTCCTTCCCGCCGATGTCCGCATTCTCCCCGTCGGCGGCATCGCGCCGGACACTATGGCCCCCTGGAGCGCGGGCGGTGCCGCCGGGTTCGGGCTCGGCTCTGCCCTCTACAAACCCGGCATGACCGCCGATCGGGTGAGTGCGAACGCGCGCGCCTTCATCGCCGCCTTCAGAAAGGACTGACCATGTTCCGATCGATCGCACTTGCCGCGCTGGTCGCGGCCACCCCGGCTGCCGCCCGCGACGTGCCGTTCAATCAGGGCTGGCAGTTCCACCGCGACGGCGCGGCGTTCGATCCCGCACGCGCCGAACCCGTCACCCTGCCGCACACCGCGCGGATCGAACCGCGCATCGTCAACGATCAGTGGCAAGGCGACGCGTGGTACGCCAAGACATTCGACGCGCCCGCCGATTGGCAGGGCCAGACCGTGTTGCTGCGCTTCGAAGCGGCGATGAACGTCGCCGATGTCTGGGTGAACGGCACGAAAGTGACCACGCATCTGGGCGGATTCCTGCCCTTCACGATCGACCTGACCCCGCATCTGACGCTCGGCGCGGCCAATGAAATCCGCGTGAAGCTCGACAATCGAGACAATGCGATCACCGGGCCGAAGCCGCTCGAACAGCTCGATTTCAACACCTATGGCGGGCTGTATCGCGGGGTTCGGCTGATCGTGAAGCCGCCGGTGCACCTGACCGACGAGATGCTTGCAGACCGGGTGGCAGTCGGCGGGCTGTTCGTCACCTATCCTGCTGTGAGCGCCGACGCGGCAACGATCGCGATCGCCGCGGATGTCGCCAATGCCGGGACCGCTGCGGCGCAGGCTAGCGTCACCCACCGGCTCTACGATGGCGAGCGGCTGGTGGCGGAAGCGCGGACAACCACGCCGCTTGCCCCCGGCGCGACCGCGCGCAATGACCAACGGATCGAGCTTGCCAGCCCGCGGCTGTGGTCGCCGCGCAACCCCAATCTCTATCGGCTGGTCACGACCGTCGAGGCGGGCGGCAGCACCGACACCACCGAAACCCGTATCGGCATCCGCACGCTGGCGATCACACGCGAAGGATTTTCGATCAACGGCGAGGCTATGTTCCTTCGCGGGGTGAACCGGCATCAGGAATATCCCTACGTCGGCTATGCGATCTCGCCGCAGGCCGATTACCGCGATGCCAAGGCGATCAAGGAAGCCGGGTTCGATTATGTCCGGCTGTCGCATTATCCCCATTCGCCCGCCTTCATGGCCGCCGCGGACGAACTCGGCCTGGTGCTGATCGACGCGATCCCCGGCTGGCAGTTCGTCAATCCCGACCCTGCGTTCCGCGCACAGGTGATGCGGACTTGCCGCGACATGATCCGCCGCGACCGCAACCATGCCAGCGTCATCGCCTGGGAATGCTCGCTCAACGAAAGCGCGATGCCAAAGGACATGGTCGCCGACTTCCACCGCATCGTGCACGAAGAATATCCAGGCAATCAGGCCTGGTCGGCGGGCTGGCAGAATGACGGCTACGACATCTTCCTCCAGGCGCGCCAGCACCGGATGCAGCATTACGAGACGCCGGATGTCCCCTATGTCGTGTCCGAATATGGCGACTGGGAATATTATGCGCAGAATGCAGGGTTCGCCCAGGATAGCTGGGGCGATTTGAAGGAAGAGGCGCGGACGTCGCGACAGGCGCTCGGCGCGGGCGAGGCCCGACTGCTGCAACAGGCTATCAACGTGCAGGAGGCGCATGACGACAACCTCTCCACCCCCGCCTTTGCCGACGGCTATTGGGCGATGTTCGACTATAATCGCGGCTATGCCGACGACCTCGAACATTCAGGCGTGATGAGCCTGGAACGGCTGCCCAAATTCGCCTGGCACTTCTTTCGTTCGCAACGCTCCGCAAGCGAGCGATCGGACCTGTACGACAGCGGACCGATGGTCGCGATTGCCAGCTATTGGACGGCGACTTCGAACCCGGTCGTGCGCGTGTTCAGCAATGCCGACGAAATCGAATTGCGCCTCAATGGTCGAAGCCTGGGGCGCACGCCGCCGACACGCGACCGGATCGGCAAGCGGCTGGCAAGCCCGCCCTTTCTGTTCAACGTCGGCGGATTCGCGCCGGGCGCGCTGGAGGCGATCGCCTATATCGGGGGCGTCGAGGTCGCGCGCGACCGGGTCGATACGCCCGGAGCCGCCACCGGATATTGCGTTGCGATCGACGATGCCGGGGTGCCGGTCGGGTCGCGCGACCTGGTGTTCCTGCGCGCGCATCTGCGCGATACGGCAGGGCGCCCCGTGCCCACCCATAACGCTCGCTTCGCATTCACGGCCCCCCAGGGATGGGAACTGGTCGGCGACACCAGCGCACAAAGCGAAGGTGGCATCGCATCGGTTCTGATCCGCGCACCCGACAGCCCCAGCGCCCCCTCCAGCTTCGCCGCACGCCCAATCGGCAGCGCATTGACGTCGCTCGGGCCCTGTACCGGATAATCACATCCACCTCCCCATTCTTACTTGTATGATAAATCTGCCCAGTATAAGTATGACAAATAAGCCGGAGTAACCGGTATCGTTCGGGGAGAGAGAACCATGCGCATTTCCAGATTGCTGCTTGCGACCACGATTCTATCGTCATTCGGGGCGATCGACGCCCGAGCGCAGGATACGCAGCCCGCCGCCACCGAAGAGACCCAGGAAGGCGACATCGTCGTCACCGGTTACCGAGAGGCGCTGCGCAAGGCGCTGATCGAAAAGCGCGACGGCGACCGGGTTCAGGAAGTGCTGGCGTCCGAAGATCTGGGCAAATTGCCCGAGGCGAGCATCGCCGAATCGCTCGCCCGTCTCCCCGGCATCACCACCAACCGCGACCGCGGCAACGGCACCCAGATTTCAATCCGCGGGCTTGGCCCCAACCTGGTCAACACGCTGCTCAACGGACGAGAGATCGTCTCGGCAGAGGCAAGCCGCAACATTCGTTACGAGCAGTTTCCGGCCGAGTTGCTGAACGGCGCCTTCATCTTCAAATCGCCAACCGCCGCCCAGGTCGAAGGCGCGATCGCGGGCCAGGTCGATCTGCGCACCGTCAAGCCGCTCGATCGCGGCGGCAACGACCTTGTCGTTAATCTGCGCGGCGGGTTCAGCGACGAGGCCGACAACGTTCAAAACGCCAATCCGTTCGGCTATATCGCCAGCATCAGCTATATCGGCCAATTGTCGGATACGCTGGGCGTGGCGATCGGCTATTCGGGGCGGCGTCAGGCGGTGGCGACGACGCGCACCAACATCTTTCGCTACACCAACAGCTTCGCCGACCTCGACGGCGACGGCCAGGGCAATGACAATATCCCGTTCGGGTTCGAAGCACTGGCACGCGGCGGTGACGATATACGGCACGGCGGGCTCGCCGCGGTTCAGTGGCAGCCGTCCGACAGTCTCGAGATCAATGCCGATTTCCTCTACAGCCACGTCTCGTTCGACGAAACCCAGCGCGGTTTCCGGGTCGAGGGATTGCCGTTCGGCAACGTGCAGAGCGGCATCGTCACCGACAATGGCTATGTCACCGGCGTTACCACCACCGTCTTTCCGGGCAACGAAGGCTTCGGCCAGGTCGTGCGCGGGGTCAACGAACAGTTCTTCTTCAAGGACGATCTTTATGCCGGCGGCCTGAATGCCCGATACACCGCGAACGGCTGGACGATCGCTGCAGACGCCGCCTATTCGACCACGCACCGCGACCAGCAATTCCTGACGCTGCGCACCCAGCCGTTCGGCGCGGTGCCGACCACCAGTTTCCAGTCCTATCGCGGGCGGCGGCCCGATATGTCGATCAACCTCGACCTGACCGATCCCAACATATTCCGCATCGCCGACTTCCAGATTCCCGAAAATGGCGGCGGCGCGCCCATCATCAACGACGAGATGTGGTCGGGGACGCTGGACGTGTCGCGCGAACTGGGCGGCGGTCTGTTCCGCTCGATCGCGGTCGGCGCGCGGTTCACCGACCGGTCGAAGGACTATACCCAGCGCACCCAGTTCGGCTTTATCGACCCCGCAGCACGCACGCCGATCCCCGCCAGCCTGCTCAACGACCCGTTCTATTTCGGCGGCGAATATGCCGGGCTGCCCGGCGTGGGATCGATCCGCATCGACGACGCGGTCGAGCAGTTGTTCGGCCCCATCAACCCGACCACGTCCTTCTTCGACCAGCGGTCGAGCTGGGTCGTGGGGGAAAACACCTATGCGGGCTATGCCCAGTTGAACCTGGATGGGTCGCTGTTCGGGCTACCGGTGACGGGCAATGCGGGGCTTCGCGTCATCCGCACCGAAACCCTGTCGCAAAGCACGCGTATCGACCAGATTGAGCAACCCGATTTCAGCGTGATCGAAATCGCGACGCCAGTTGCGGTACGCAACGAATTCACCGATTGGCTGCCCAACCTGAACCTCAATTTCAAGATTACCGACGAGCTGCAACTCCGCCTGGGTGCCAGCCGTGCGGTGGCGCGTGCACCGCTCGACGATCTCAACGCCGGGTTCGGGGTCTTCACCTTCGGCGCGCCGTCGGCATTCGGCGGCAACCCGTTCCTGGAGCCGTTCCGCGCCAATCAGCTAGACGCCAGCCTCGAATGGTATTTCGATGCCGACAGCGCGCTGACCGTTGCTGGTTTCTATAAGGATCTCGACACCTTCATCGTGCCGCAGGTCACGACGATCTTCGTCCCCGATCCCGCCGGTGGCCCCGATCTGGAGGGCACGTTCCGCCAGCCGGTCAACGGCAATGGCGGCTATATCCGCGGATTCGAAGTGCTGTTCCAGAAAGCGTTCACCTTCCTGCCCTCACCGCTCGACGGGTTCGGCACCTATCTCAACTACAGCTTTACCGACAGCAACATTTCGGTCGATGAAAACGACAATGCGATCGGCTCGATCGCGCTGCCTGGGCTGTCCAAACATGTCTTCAACGCCGTGCTTTACTACAGCAAGGCGGGGTTCGAGAGCCGGGTCGGCTATCGCTACCGCGACAGCTATGCGACCGAGCTGGGCGATACCGATCGTATCCTGTTCACCGCACCCGAAGGCGTGCTCGATTTCCAGATGAGCTACGAATTCCCCGACAACACCCCGGTCGCCGGGCTGCAATTGACGTTCCAGGCCAACAACCTGACCAACGAACCGTTCGAAACCTATTATGGCGACCGCGATCTTCAGGGTCGGTACGAGAAATTCGGGACACGCTACATGCTCGGCATCGGGTTCACGCTGTGATCGGGCGGTTCGTATCGCTGCTGGCGGCCTCCGCGCTCGGCACCGCGGCAATCGCGCAGGACGCGCCGCTCAGCACCAAGAACGGCCTCTATCTGGGGGCGGACCTGTCTTATGTGAACGAAATGGAGGATTGCGGGGCGGTGTTCCGCGATCCCGCGGGCAAGCGCATCGATCCGTTCGACTATATGGCGGCACGCGGCGGCAATATCGTGCGCGTAAGGTTGTGGAACGATGCCAAATGGACGCCCTACAGCGACTATGACGATGTCGTGAAGACGCTGCGCCGCGCCAAGGCGTCGGGCCAGGCGACCTTGCTCGATTTCCATTATTCGGACGATTGGGCGGACGGCGAAAAGCAGCTCGTCCCCGCCGCATGGACAGGCATGACGACCGACCAGCAGGCGGCGGCGCTGCATCAATTCACCTATGACACGCTCATCCGCCTCAACGGCGAAGGGCTGATGCCCGACTGGGTACAGGTCGGGAATGAAACCAACGGCGAATTGATGGCCGGCCCGACCAAGGCGATCAATTGGGATCGCAACGCCATCTTGCTCAACGCCGGTATCCGCGCAGTCCGAGAAGCGGGCAAGGCGACCGGCACCGCGCCCCAGGTGATGCTCCACATCGCCCAGCCGGAAAACGTCCTGCCCTGGTTCGACGATGCGACGGTAGCGGGCGTGGTCGATTACGACCTGATCGGCATCAGCTATTACCGCAAATGGTCGAAATGGACGCCCGCACAGCTGGGCGCGACGATCAAGGCGGCGAAGCAACGCTACAAGGCCGATGTGGTTCTGGTGGAGACCGCTTATCCCTTTTCGCGCGAAGGCGAGGACAGCTCGCCCGACCTGCTCGGCCCCGACACGCTGCTCGCCGACTATCCCGCGACGCCCAAAGGGCAGCTCGCCTATCTGACAGACATGACGCAGTTGGTCGTCGACAATGGCGGCATCGGCGTCGTCTATTGGGAACCGGCCTGGGTTTCCACCGGGTGCAAGACGCGCTGGGGAACAGGTTCCAACTGGGAAAACGCCGCATGGTTCGACTTGGGTCAGCATAAAGCGCTGCCCGCCTTCGACTTTCTGGGGCGGAGCTATACCCCGGCAGAAGCCGCGAGCGCGCCCGCCATTGCGCCCTGACCGTCCAATGCCATCGATCGCGACCTGCGCCATTGCGCGCCGGGGCAACCAATGGTCTTATCGGACGCATGGCGCGCAAGGCGTGATCGCGGAATATTCAACTCGGGGGAAAACTGGACATGGCAACCATATCTGAACCGGTTGCCGAAGACCGGCGCGCGATCAGCCGGAAAGAGCGCAAGGTCATTCTGGCCTCTTCGCTCGGCACCGTGTTCGAATGGTATGATTTCTACCTTTATGGCCTGCTCGCGGTGGTCATCACCCAGCAATTCTTCTCCGGCGTCAACGAGACGACGGGTTTCATCCTGGCGCTGGCCGCTTTCGCCGCCGGGTTCGCGGTGCGCCCGTTCGGCGCGCTATTGTTCGGGCACCTGGGCGATCTGGTTGGGCGCAAATACACGTTCCTGGTGACGATGGGCCTGATGGGCTTTTCGACCTTCTGCGTCGGACTATTGCCAAGCTACGCCTCGATCGGGGTAGCCGCGCCGGTCCTGCTCGTCGTGCTGCGGCTTCTCCAGGGGCTGGCGCTGGGCGGCGAATATGGCGGCGCTGCGACCTATGTCGCCGAACATGCCCCCGAGGGAAAGCGCGGGCTGTTCACCAGCTTCATTCAAACGACCGCGACACTCGGCCTTTTCGCGGCGTTACTGGTCGTCATCGGCGTGCGCCTGGCGGTCGGCGAGGAGGCGTTTGCCGATTGGGGCTGGCGTCTGCCCTTTCTGGTATCGATCGGCCTGCTCGCCGTGTCGCTGTGGATTCGGATGCAATTGGCAGAAAGCCCCGTCTATCAAAAGATGAAGGACGAAGGGAAAACCGCCAAGTCGCCGATCAAGGAAAGTTTTGGCAACTGGCCCAATCTCAAATTGGTGTTGCTTGCACTGTTCGGTGCGGTCGCGGGTCAGGCGGTGGTTTGGTACACCGGCCAGTTCTACGCGCTATTCTTTCTTGAAAAAGTGATGAAGGTCGATGGTGCGACGGTGAATATCCTGGTCGCCATCGCGCTGCTGATCGCAACGCCGTTCTTCGTCATCTTCGGCTGGCTGAGCGACAAGATCGGGCGCAAACCGATTATCCTGACCGGATGCTTGCTTGCCGCGATCACCTATTTTCCGCTGTTCGGCATGCTCTCGAATGCAGCGAACCCGGCGCTTTATGCCGCTACCCAATCCTCGCCTGTGACTGTCACCGCCGATCCGAACGACTGTTCGGTGCAGTTCGACCCGGTCGGGCGCAACAAGTTCGATTCCAAAAGCTGCGACATCGCCAAATCCTATCTGGCAAAGGCCGGCATCAGTTACGAAAATGTCGAGGCGGCACCCGGAACGGTGGCAAGCATCGCCATCGGCCAGACCGTCATTCCGGCGGTCGATCCGAACGCGGTCGGCACCCCCGACCGGGGAGCGGCGATCGCAACGTTTCAGCGCGACGTCACCACAGCACTGGCCGATGCAGGCTACCCCGCCAAGGCCGATCCGAATGCAATCGACAAGCCGATGGTGGTGCTGGTCCTGTTCATCCTCGTTTTCTATGTGACCGCGGTTTATGGGCCGATCGCCGCGATGCTGGTCGAACTGTTTCCGACCAATATCCGATACACGTCGATGTCGCTGCCCTATCATATCGGCAATGGATGGTTCGGCGGGTTCCTGCCGACGACGGCGTTCGCGATCGTGGCGGCGACCGGGAACATCTATTCGGGGCTGTGGTATCCGGTGATCGTCGCGGCGATCACGGTGGTCATCGGCGTGTTTCTGTTGCCGGAAACCTTTCGCCGCAAGATCGACGAGGAATAGGCCTCCTGCGCCAAAGCGCGGCCCAAATGCGACCAATTTAGGGAACCTATTTCCCCCTGATCCGCTGTCGTGGCAGATGAGGGACGCGGCCCGATAAGTCGTTTCGCCCCAGCATCTTAACATGGATTAAGAGGAGGCCTAGATGGGTTACGACCGCTATCCACGCAGCACCGATCCCCGCCGCGATCATTACGGACGTCGCGAGCGCTCGACATATGGCACCGACTATGGGTCGGGTGGCGACTACGGCTATTCGTCGGCACGCGACTATCGCGCCGCCGGTTATGGCCGCGACGACGAAAGCTCGGATCGCAACGATTACGACCGCAACAGCGGGTATCGCGGCGACACACCGGGGCGCGAAAGCTATGGCGCGCGCGATTATTATGGCGGTGCGCGTCGCACGACCAATGATCGCGGCGGAAACTGGCAGGGCAGCCAAGCTCAGGATGGTCAGCGCTTCGCCGATTACGGTCGCAACCGGTCGGCAGGCGATCGTCCGCGTGGCGAGCCGGGTTATGACTATGACGACCGCGGCTTCATCGCACGTGCCGGAGACGAAGTGCGTAGCTGGTTCGGCGACGACCAGGCCGAGCATCGCCGCGAACTCGACCAGCGCTACGATGATCGATACGAAACCGATCCGCATTATTCGTCGTGGCGGCGCGAGCGCATCGGCGAACTCGACCGCGATTACGACGAATATCGGCGGGAGAACTCGCAGAAATTCCGCAACGAATTCGCCAGCTTCCGCACCGAACGCCAGGGTCAGCGCGACAGCCTGAAACAGGCTGCCGAACATATGGAAGTCGTCGGTTCCGACGGCACCCATGTCGGCACCGTCGACAAGGTGCGCGGCGACCGCATCATCCTGACCAAAAGCGACAAGGACGCCGGCGGTCATCACCACTCGATCCCGTCGCGCTGGATTCAAACGGTCGATGACAAGGTGACGATCCGGAAGACCGCGGATGAGGCCAAACGCGAATGGCGCGACGAGGAAAATAATCGCGCGATGTTCGGCGACCGCGACGACGCGGTCGGAACGCACAACCTCAACCGTAGCTTTTCGGGCACTTACTAGGGGTCCATGCGGTGACCGCGTGCATTCGCAGCTGCGCGGGAGTCGATCTGGGGCCGGACGGCGACGTCCGGCCCCTTTTCTGTGTCGCGGCGAAATGGGTTGCGAATTGCAACCGGCTTGGCCATGCTGAGCCCATCCAATCCCAACAGGAGAAAGAAAATGGCTCGCGCCTGGCATTTGATGCGCCGTCCCAACGGCACGCCCGTAGCGGACGATTTCGCGCTGAAGGACATCGCCCTGCCCGCACTGGCCGATGGCCAGGTGCGGATCGCCAATAGCTGGCTGTCGGTCGATCCTTATATGCGCGGCCGCATGAACGACGTGAAAAGCTATGCCGCACCGTTCGGGCTCGACGAGCCGATGACCGGCGGCGCGGTCGGCGACGTGGTCGAAAGCAAGGCGGACGGCATCGCGGTCGGCGACAAGGTGCTGCACATGGCCGGCTGGCGCGACGAAGCCGTTCTCTCGGCGAAAGAAGTCCAGAAACTGCCCGCGCTCGGCCTGCCCGATCAGGCCTTTCTCGGCCAATTCGGCATGCCCGGCATGACCGCTTATTTCGGGCTGCTCCAGGTTGCCGAAGCCAAGGAAGGCGAGACGGTGTTCGTGTCCGCTGCCGCCGGCGCGGTCGGCTCCACCGTTGTCCAGATCGCCAAGGCCAAGGGCATGACCGTCATTGGCTCTGCGGGTGGTGCGAACAAATGCGACTGGGTGCGTTCGCTGGGTGCCGATCACGTCATCGATTACAAGGCCGAAGGATCGCTGGTCCGCGCGCTCTTGGCGGCGGCCCCGCAAGGCATCGACGTCTATTTCGACAATGTCGGCGGCGATCATCTCGACGCGGCATTCGCAACCGCGCGCGAGAACGCCCGGTTCGCGATCTGCGGGATGATCGACATCTACAACGACGGAAAACCGACCAGCCTGCGCTACATCGCCCGCACCATCGCCGCGCGCATCCGCATCCAGGGCTTTCTGGTCAGCGATCACATGTCCAAATCGGCCGACTTCTACCGCGACATGGCTGCTTGGCAGGCAGCGGGCAAATTGCAGCGCGAGGAAACCGTGTTCGACGGGCTGGAATCCGCGCCCGACGCGTTTCTGGGGCTGTTCACCGGCGGCAACAAGGGCAAGATGCTGGTCAAGACGTGATCCACTAACACCCTGTTTACTCCTGCCTTCTACCAAGGAGGCAGGAGTAAGTGTTGACGAATCCCGCCCCTCTCGATTTCGAACGAAGCGAAGCGCGCGACCGCAAGCGGCGCCAGTGGATCGGCTTTGGCGCGCTGGTGCTGCTGGTCGTGATGCTGGCCGCGCTGGTGGCATCGACGATGAACCAGGCGCGCATTCGAAACTCAGCGGAGGCACAGCATGTGCTGACGCAGGACATGCTGCTCGTCTCCAGCAAGCTGCAATTGTCGATCCACGCGGCGGGCCGTGCGGTACGTGGCTATATGATCACCAACGAAGCCCGCAGTCTGCTGCCGTTCGTGCGCGAACGCAATGAAGGCCGCGCGTTGGTCGAAAAGCTCGGCTCGCTTGCAGGGAACAACGCCGATCGCCGTGCCCAGGTCGCCGCCATCGGTATGGAACTCGATTCCATTTATGTGATGGGTGACCGGCTGGTCGAAATGCAGCAGAACGGCGCGCGCGAAGTCGCGATCGAGCGGCTACGGTCGGGCCGTACCGAACAGCGCATGGCATCGATTCTAGGGCGAATCGACGCACTGGCGCAGGCCGAAATCGACGAACAGCGCCTCCACGCCGATGCCGCGTCCGCGGCAGACCGGCGTCAGGAAATACTGACCTATTCGCTGGCCGCGCTCGCGCTCGTCTTCCTCGGGATTGCCGGAATGATCGGTGTCGGCGCAGCGCGCGCGCATGTCCGCGCGGTCGCGCTGTCGGCACGACTGCATTACATGGCGAGCCATGACGAATTGACCGGCCTGCTCAATCGCCGGAGCTTTTTTGCCGCGCTCCAGCGCGAACGCGACCTGTCGGCGCGCACCGGGCGTTCGCTGGCGGTCGCCATCGTTGACATCGATTTGTTCAAACGCATCAACGACAGCCACGGTCACCGTGCCGGCGACATCGTGCTGACGCATGTCGCAACGCTGTTGACCGACACGCTGCGATCGCACGACTTGGTGGGGCGGATCGGCGGAGAGGAATTCGCGGTGCTGATGCCCCACACCGAAATCTCCGCCGCGCGCACCATTTGTGAGCGGTTGCGGCGGATCATCGCACGCTCGACCGTGCCGCTGCCGTCCGGAGTGGAGGCGACGATCACGATCAGCACCGGCATCGCCACGTTCGAAAACGATGAGGATCGCGATTCACTGATGGGCCGGGCCGACCACGCGCTGTACGCCGCAAAATCGGGCGGCCGCAATCAGGTGCGTCTGGCGGCTTAGCCTATCTCAGCCGAAGGTGTTGCACACCGCCGGATCGCCGCCGCTTTCCAGCCCACGCCGCAGCCACGTCATCCGCTGTTCCGACGTACCATGGGTAAAGCTGTCGGGGACCACCGTTCCCTGCGACTGGCGTTGCAGCGTGTCGTCGCCGATCGCATTGGCCGCGGTCATCCCTTCCTCGATATCGCCGGGTTCCAGCCGGTCGCGGTTGCGGGCGGCCCAGACGCCTGCGTAGCAATCAGCCTGGAGTTCGAGTTGCACCGATAGCTGGTTGCCTTCGGTCTGCGACGCCCGCGCCTGAAGCTGGCGAACCTGATCCATCTGGCCGGTCAGATTCTGGACGTGGTGGCCGACTTCATGTGCGATGACATAGGCTTCGGCGAAATCGCCCGCCGCGCCGAACCGCGTTTCCAGTTCGTCGAAGAACGTCGCGTCGAGATAGATGCCGGTGTCGCTGGGGCAGTAGAACGGCCCCATCGCCGATTGCGCCGCGCCGCAGCCCGAATCAGCATTGCGTTGAAAGAAATTGAGACTTGCCGACTGATAGCGCGCGCCCTGTTCCTGAAAGATTTGCGCCCAAGTCGTCTCGGCGAGGGCATGCGCGGCGCAAGCGGTTTGGCGCGCTTCGAGCGAACAGACCTGTTGGGGCGTCTGCCCCGCGGTCTGGCTCTGCTGTACCCCGCTGGTGCCGCCCAGCAACCCACCGCCACCGGACATGAACAGATAGGCGGCCCCGACGATCAGCAGCAGCGCAATCCCGCCGCAACCCATCTTGCGCCCGAACAGCATCGGCAACAGCCCGAGCAACATGCCCGCACCGCCGCCTCCCCCGCCGCCGCCGCTTCCCAGATCGCGGACATTGTCGCTGGGGCCGATATCGTCGAGGCGCATGAGCATCAGACCTTGCTGGTTTCGTTACGCGGTCAGAATGCGCCGCGCGGCCAAGGGTTGCAATCGCGCCGTGTTGATCGACTGGTTGATGCACTGCACCAAAAGGGCCATCTATGCCTCATGGCCGACGTCGAACCGATCCGCGCGCCGCGCAAGCGCAACCGTACGAAGTGCGCCACGCTGCCACTGCCCGATTGCGTGGCGCTGGTGCTGCAAGGCGGCGGTGCGCTCGGCAGCTATCAGGCGGGCGTGATCGAGGCGCTGGAGCAGCACGGGGTCGAGATCGACTGGGTCGCGGGCATTTCGATCGGCGCGGTCAATGCAGCGATCGTAGCGGGCAATCCACCCGAACGCCGGGTCGAGCGGTTACGCGAATTCTGGAGCCTGTCGGCGAGCATCCTGCCCGATCTGCCGCTGCCCGACAGCGACGTGTTTCGCGAATGGGCGCATGAAATGTCCGCCGCGATGGTGTTGGCAACCGGAGTCCCCGGCTTTTTTCGCCCGCGCCTGATGCCGCCGCAATGGGCCGTACCGGGAAGCGACGGGGCGCTCAGCTATTACGACACCGAACCCTTGCGCGAAACGCTCGACCGGCTGGTCGACTGGGATTTGCTCAACAATGGCGACGTGCGGCTGTCGGTCGGTGCGGTGGAGATCGAAAGCGGCAATTTCCGCTATTTCGACACGACGCATGACCGCATCGACGCGCGCCACATCATGGCATCGGGTGCACTGCCACCCGGCCTGCCCCCGGTGGAGATCGACGGCAAGCTCTATTGGGACGGCGGGCTCGTCTCCAACACCCCGCTGATCCACGTCCTCGACCATCAGGATCAGGCGATGCTGGTGTTTCAGTGCGACCTGTTCTCCGCCAAGGCGGAACGTCCGCGCACCCTGTCCGACGTCATGGGTCGGCTCACCGAGATTCGTTATTCCAGCCGCACCCGTCAGGTGACGAGCGAGCGCGTGCAATTGCGCCAGGAACGCGAGGAAATCCGGCGCGTCCTCGCCAAGCTGCCCAAGGCATTGTGCGACGACCCAGACATCCTCGCGCTGCGCCAGCGGGCCGACGAACTACCGGTCAACATCGTCCACCTGATCCACCGCCCGCGCACTTGGGAAGGCGCCAATCGCGACTTCGAATTCTCGCAGCGTACCGTGCGCGAACTCTGGCAGTCGGGCCATGCCGACGTGACCGAGACGATCGCCAATTCTGCCGTGCTCGCCAACAATATCGCCGACGGCAAGACCGCCGCGTTCGATCTGACCCGCAAATGACAAGGACCGCTTCGATGATCCTCAAAGGCAAGACCGCGCTCATCACCGGCTCCACCTCGGGCATCGGCCTCGCTTATGCAAAGGCATTCGCGGCCGAGGGCGCGAACGTGATGATCAACGGCTTCGGCGATGCGGATGCCATCGAGAAGGAACGCGGCGCCCTTGAGGCCACGAGCAGCGGCAAGGCGCTCTACGACCCCGCCGACATGACCAAGCCCGACCAGATCGCGGCGATGGTCCATCGCTGCCACGCCGAACTCGGCGGTCCCGACATTCTGGTCAACAATGCGGGCATCCAGCATGTCGCGTGTATCGAGGAATTTCCGGTCGAGAAATTCGACGCCATCATCGCCATCAACCTTTCCTCCGCCTGGCACGCCATCCGCGCTGCCGTTCCCCACATGAAGGCGGCGGGCTGGGGCCGGATCATCTCAACTGCCTCCGCCCACAGCCTGGTCGCAAGCCCCAACAAATCGGCCTATGTCATGGCCAAGCACGGCATTCTCGGCCTGACCAAGACGATCGCGCTCGAAGTCGCGACGCACGGCATTACCGTCAACGCGATCTCACCGGGCTATGTCTGGACGCCACTCGTCGAAAACCAGATTCCCGACACGATGAAGGCACGCGGGATGACGCGCGAACAGGTGATGGAGGACGTGCTGCTGTCCGCCCAGCCGACCAAGGAATTCGTCTTGCCCGAGCAGGTCGCGGCGATGGCGCTATTCCTGTGCGGCGATGCCGCCAAGGCGATCACCGGCGCGAACATGGTCGTGGATGGAGGCTGGACCGCGGCCTGATCCATTCGCGCTCCTGCGAAAGCAGGAGCGCTGGCCATTTCAGTCGGTGGTCGCGGCCACGGCTATTGCTTTCGCAGGAGCACAGCCTGCCCATTGCCTAATCCCGCGCGCGCGCTAGGCTCACGGGCGGGGATAGGTGAGGGTCGCGCGTAATGATGAAGGCAATGGCGAGTATCGCGGCGATCGCCGCGCTGTGCGGCTGTTCGCAAGCCCAGCGGATTGCCGCCGGACCGACCGCTGCACCCGCCACCGCCGATTGGCGTGCCATGGCCACTCCCGCCGACCGCGCGCGGCTGCGTGGATGGCGCGATGCATGGATGTCGGCGCTCCCCGCCGCGACTGCCGCTGACGCTAACAAGGTCCGCGCTCAGGGGGCATTGTTCAACCCCGATTTCGCGCTTGCCCGATCGATGCCGCCTTCGGGGGATTATCGCTGCCGGGTGTTCAAGCTGGGCGCGAAGCAGACCGGGCTGCTCGACTATGTCGAATACCCCTATTTCGCGTGCCGGATCGACGATGAGGGCGACGTCCGCAGCTTCTACAAACAGACCGGCAGCCAGCGCCCGGTGGGACTGCTATTCGCAGATGGCGATGCGCGCGCGATCTTCCTGGGCACGCTACTGCTCGGCGACGAGCGCGCGCCGCTGCAATATGGCCAGGACGCGCAGCGCGACATGATCGGCTATGTCCAGCGCGTCGGGGACGAACGCTGGCGACTGGTGCTGCCGAGCCCGGCATTCGAATCGCAACTGGATGTGATCGAGTTGATTCCCGCCTAAATTCCTCCCCCATCGGGGGAGGGGGACCATGCGAAGCATGGTGGAGGGGGAGTGCCACTGGCGTTGCGCTTCGTCGCACGCCCCCTCCGTCAGCACTTCGTGCTGCCACCTCCCCCGATGGGAAGGATTTACTTTGCACCCTTCCCGCGCGACACTTCCCCCGAACAAAGGGGACCATCATGAAACTCGCCGCTCTTTCGCTCGCCTCCGCGCTTGCACTGTCGCTAGCAGCACCCGCCAGCGCCGATCCCGTCCGCGACGCGGTGACCAAGGCGATGCCGCAACTGATGGACCATTACCGCGATTTCCACGCCAACCCCGAACTCTCTGGCAAGGAAGTGAAGACCGCCGCCAAACTCGCCGCCGCTGCGCGCAAAGCGGGCTTCAAGGTCACCGAGAAAGTCGGTGGCACCGGCGTCGTCGCGGTGATGGAGAACGGCCCCGGCCCGGTCGTGCTGATCCGCGCGGACATGGACGGGTTGCCGGTCACCGAGGCGACGGGTCTGCCCTTTGCGTCCAAAGTCCGCGCGACCACGCCCGAAGGCGTCGAGACCGGCGTCATGCACGCCTGCGGCCACGATACGCACATGGCGAGCTGGATCGGCACGCTCAACAATCTGGCGGCGATGAAGGACCAATGGTCGGGGACGGTGGTGATGATCGCCCAGCCTGCCGAGGAAATCGGCCAGGGCGCGCGCGACATGCTGGCCGACGGGCTCTACACGCGCTTCCCCAAACCCGCGCACGCGCTGGCCTTTCATGACAGCGCCGGGCTGCCTGCGGGTGTGATCGGCCTGCGGTCGGGCTATGTGCTCGCGAACGTCGATTCGGTTGATATTAACGTCAAGGGTGTCGGTGGCCACGGTGCCTATCCGCACACCACCAAAGACCCGATCGTGCTTGGCGCACGGATCGTCGGGTCGCTCCAGACGCTGGTTTCGCGCGAACTCGATCCGCAAGACCCCGCCGTCGTGACGGTTGGGTCGTTCCAGGCAGGATCGAAGCACAACATCATCGGCGACGACGCAAAGCTGCTGCTGACGGTGCGCAGCTATTCGGAGGAGACCCGCAAGAAATTGCTCGACGGCATCGCCCGCATCGCGCGCGGCGAAGCGATCGCGGCGGGCATTCCCGACGACCGGATGCCGGTGGTCGAAGTGAAGGACGAATTCACGCCGGCCACCTTCAACACCGACCCCCAGACCGAACGTTTTCGCACGCTGTGGACCAGCCGCTTTGGCGCGGAACGCATACTCGAAGTACCGGCCGTGATGGGCGGCGAGGATTTCGGGCGCTATTATCTGGAAGACAAATCGATCCAGTCGACCATTTTCTGGGTCGGCGGCGTACTGCAGTCGCAATGGGACGAAGCCCAGGCGGGCAAGCGTTCGCTGCCGTCGCTGCATAATGCGGGTTGGGCACCGGACGCGGAAAAAGTGATTTCCACGGCGACCGAAGCGATGACCTCGGCGGCGCTGGATTTGCTCAAGAAGGGGTAGTCCTCAACCCCCGTCACCCCGGCCGAAGTGCCGGGGTCCACCTGGCGGCGAACTCTGCCGTAAGAGGCTCTGACTTCATGCAGGCGGCGAAGTGGACCCCGGCACTTTGGCCGGGGTGACGATGGGGGTCATGCCCTCAAACAATGCACCTAACGCGCCGGAGCGAGTGCCCCTGCCGCACCTGGAGCCGGCGCCACAGCCAGCGGCGGCAGCCCCGCCAGATACTCGCGCGCATCCTGTTCGATCACCGCCACCCGCCCGACATTCATCGCCGCGATCGACTGGGTGAAGCTGCGCGGCTTTTTCATCAGCTTCTTTTCCTCGACGACCTGCAACCCCGCCCGACGCATTGCCTCCGCAATGAAATGCACGCAATTGCGGCGGTTGAGGTTGTAATCGCCATCGCCCATTTTATCGTCCCACTCGCGGACCAGCGCGAGCAGCGCATTGTATTGCGCGTCCGTCACCACTGCTGAAAAATGCGCATTCGATTTGCGGACATAGCCGGGCGTCGGCCGGTCGATCCGCCCCGCGACCGTGCCCCACAGGATCGCTGGCGAAATCGCCTTGGCGGTGAAGCCATAATAGGCATCGACCGGCGCGCCGCCTGCCTGCGGCGTCCCGCGCAGTTGAAAAAAGGCGTGCGGGAAATTCTCTCCGAATTCCTGCGACCAGAAGGTGACGGTCACTTGAGCGCTGGCAGGAAGGGATGCCAACAGGCCGCTGGCAAGCAGCAGCGACAGGCAGAAACGGCGGACGATACGCGACAGGTCGGTCATGGGCGGGCAGGATACGCAAAAGGGGCCGGAGCGCAACGCCCCGGCCCCGATTGGCAGGACATGACACCCCAAGCGTCAGGCGTCCTGCTGGCGTCCCTCTTCGCGCGCCTTTTCGGCCGCCTCGTCATAGCCCGAAGAGGGCGCAGGCTTCTGGTTATGCACCGGCTGCGTGCCCGATGGCGGGTCCGACGCATCCATCGATTCGTCGAGCGCCCGGTCCAGCCGCGCCTGCTTGCTTTCGGGATTCTTTTCCAGCCGCTCCGAAATCGATTCGTCCGATCCCGCGTCGCCGCTGCCCTTGGTCGTCTTGTCTTCATTCTGAGTGGTCATGATGATCCCTCCTAAATTTCGTAAAGCCCAACGAACCACATTGCGCTCCCGTTCCGAACGCTGCGGTCGGTGGACACGAAAAAGGGCTCGGCGGTGTCCCGCCGAGCCCCAATCGATCCGGGGGTCGTTACGCCCCCGACGTATATCGCACGCCTTATTCGCGGCTGCCCAGGAACGACAGCAGGAACTGGAACATGTTGACGAAGTCGAGATAGAGCGACAGCGCGCCCATGATCACGACCTTGCCCATCATGTCGGTGCCCGCAACCTGATCGTACATCAGCTTGATGCGCTGCGTATCATAGGCGGTAAGCCCTGCGAACAGCAGCACGCCGATCGCGCTGATCACCAGGCTCATCGTGCCCGACTGGAACCACAGGTTCAGCAAGCTTGCGACGATCAGACCGACCAGACCCATGATCAGGAAGGTGCCGAACGCCTGCAAGTTGCGCTTGGTGGTGTAGCCATAGATCGACAGCGACAGGAACGCCGCGGCCGTCGCGAAGAAGGTGATCGCGATCGACGATCCGGTATAAACCAGGAAGATCGTCGACATCGACAGGCCCATTACGCCCGCAAACGCCCAGAAGGTGAGTTGCGCCGCGCCCGTCGACAGGCGATTGATGCCGAAGCTCAACACCAGGATGAACGCCAGCGGTGCCAGCATGATCGCGTATTTCAGGATGCCCGGCGACCCGAACACCGCAGCCGCGGGCGATTCGGTGCCGCCCCACGAAAACAGCAACGCGACGATGCCGGTCAGCAGCACGCCCGATGCCATATAGTTGTAAACCGAAAGCATGTAGGACCGCAGCCCCGCGTCGTACGCGGCGGTGCGCGCACCAGCGCCCGTCGTCGCATAAGGCGCGGCGGTCGCCCGGGGATCAGACCAGTTAGCCATTGAAAACTCCTTTGCCCGGCCAATTCGTCGACCGGATGTAACTGAATATCGTTGGATCGCGGCGATTTTTCAAGCGAAACCGGTTCGCAACCGGGCGTGGCAAGGGCTAAGCATATCGCCATGCACCGCCTGTTCGTCGGCATCCGCCCGCCCGCGGCCATTCGCGCGGCTTTGATCGCTACCATGTCGGGGGTCGAGGGTGCGCGCTGGCAGGACGACGATCAGCTCCACATTACGTTGCGCTATATCGGCGAAGTTGAGCGCCCGGTGGCCGAGGATGTGGCGGCGATGCTGGGTCAGGTGCGCGGGCCGTCGTTCGATCTGGCGTTGCAGGGCGTCGGCCTATTCGATCGCGGCAGCCGCCGTCCGACCGCGTTATGGGCAGGCGTACGGCCGCACGATGCGATACGCGACCTCCACCACAAGATCGACCGCGCGGTGGTGCGCGCCGGGCTGGAACCCGAACGCCGCGCCTACCTTCCCCACATCACCCTCGCCCGGATCGGCGGCGGGGGCGCGGTGGTCGACCCCTGGCTCGCGGTCCATGCGGGGCTGGCCAGCGAGATGTTCACGGTCAGCCATTTCCTGCTGTTCGAAAGTCATTTGGGGCGCGAAGGCGCGCGGTATGAGGCCATCGCGCGATATGCGCTGGATTGATGCGCAAACATCGCTCCAACCCACCCGCCACCCCGGCCGCAGTGCCGGGGTCCACCAAGCCGCTTTCGCAATGACGAGTTTCTTCCCGATGCGCTTGCCGCCCGGTGAACCCCGGCACTGCGGCCGGGGTGACGAATAGGAGAGGAGGAGAACAACGCCATCATCGGGGATGACAAACACCCCCGGCATACATAGATTTACCCTATGACCGGCGCGTCGCTCCTTGCCCTGCTGATGCGGATGATCGCGGCATTGATGCTTGCGACGATCGGCGTGCATGCCGCCGCCCCGGCATCGCAGCCGCTGGAACGGGGGCACGGATCGGCATTCAGCGCGTCCACCTACAACGTCTCGCTCAAAAGTGATCGTGAGAGCGCCGCGGTCGAGCGACTTTCGATCGAGCCTGTTGGCGACGGAATCCCGACCATCGAGCCGCGCTTCGTCCCCACCATCGACGCGGATCGCCCCCTGCGCGCCAACCGATCCCGCGCACCGCCCACTACCCCGCGCCTGACGCGCCCGTCGCCCAGAGGCCCGCCGACCATCCGCACCTGATCGCCGCCCTCGCCGTCACCGGCGGGGCCGTTTCGCTCCGGTTCCGGATCACCTTATGTCCCCTGCCCTTCGCCCGGCCCGCGTCCCTTCGAACGAAGGTCGCGTCTGATGCCGCATCACACTCCGCTGATCGGCACCATCGTCGCCGGGCTCGTCATCGCCTTCTTCATGGGGGCGCTCGCGCATCGCCTGCGCATTTCGCCGATCGCGGGCTATCTGCTCGCAGGCGTGATGGTCGGCCCCTTCACGCCGGGTTTCGTCGCGGATGCCAATCTGGCGGGCGAACTCGCGGAAATCGGCGTCATCCTGCTGATGTTCGGGGTTGGGCTGCATTTTTCGCTCAAGGACCTGTTGTCGGTCAAGAATATCGCGCTGCCCGGCGCAGTGCTTCAGATCGCGGTGGCGACCGGCATGGGTGCGGGGCTGGGCTGGATGATGGGCTGGACCCTGCTCGCCAGCATCATCTTCGGTCTCGCGCTCTCGGTTGCATCGACCGTCGTCTTGCTGCGTGCGCTTCAGGCGCGCGATCTGGTCCAGACCGAACGCGGGCGGATCGCGGTCGGTTGGCTGATTGTCGAGGATCTGGCCATGGTCCTCGCCCTCGTCCTGTTGCCCGCCATCGTCACCATCCAGAACAATCCCGACGGGTCGGGCGGCGCGGATATCCTGCGTTCCGCGGGCGCGATCGCGCTGAAGGTCACCGGATTCTTCGTGCTGATGCTGGTGTTTGCGCGCCGCATCCTACCCTCCGCGCTGCACTGGGTCGTCCACACCGGATCGCGCGAGTTGTTCCGGCTTGCGGTGCTGGCGATCGCACTTGGCGTCGCGTTCGGCGCAGCGTTCGTGTTCGACGTGTCGTTCGCACTGGGCGCGTTCTTTGCCGGCATGATCCTTGGCGAAACCCAGCTCAGCCGGCGCGCGGCGGAGGAAACCCTGCCGCTTCGCGACGCCTTTGCAGTGCTGTTCTTCGTGTCGGTGGGCATGTTGTTCGACCCCAGCGTGCTGATCGAACAACCCCTGCCGTTGCTCGCCACCGTCGCGATCATCGTCATCGGCAAATCGATCGCCGCCTTCGCGCTGGTCCGCGCCTTCGGCCACCCGACCCAGACCGCGCTGACCGTGTCCGCCAGCCTGGCGCAGATCGGCGAGTTCTCCTTCATCCTGGCCGGGCTGGGCGTGGCTCTGGGCGCTCTTCCGGCAGAAGCGCGCGACCTGATCCTCGCGGGCGCGATCCTGTCGATCCTCGCCAACCCGTTCCTGTTTACGCTGGTCGTCAAGCGCGGACGGTCGATCGCCAAGGTCGTCGGCGGGCAATTGCCCGAAACCCCGCCCCCGCCACCGTCGCGGACCATCCTGATCGGCTATGGTCGGGTCGGCCAGTTGATCGCGACGCGGGTGCGCGACCGCGGCGAAGCCCTGTTGATCGTCGAGGATCAGGCCGACATCGCCCGATTGGCGCAGGAAGCCGGGTTTGCGGTGGTGATGGGCGATGCGACCAGCGCTGCAGTGCTCGAACAGGCGCAGATCGGCACCGCATCCACGCTGTTGATCGCCATCCCCGAAGGGATCGAAGGTGGCGCGATCGCCGCCCGCGCCCGTAGTATGAACGACAATCTCCGGATCATCGCCCGTGCGCATTCGGACGAAGAGGTCGCCAATCTCGAGCGGCGCGGTGCCGATCTGGTGGTGATGGGTGAGCGTGAGACCGCGCTCAAAATGGCTGCGCTGGCCGCTGAAAAGGTCGCAACGGCGGTGCCGCAATGACGCGCCGCGCAAGCGAGCCGCCGCCAGGCTGGTTTCGGGTCGCAATTGCGACGGGGATGGCGGTGATGGTAGGTCTGGGTGTGGCGTTGACGGGACATTGAAGCCCGGATCGCATCAGGCACGCATTGGGCGATGCCTACGAAAAACCGCCACCGCTTGACCCCGCCCGCGCCCCGCCGCAAGGGCGGATCATGCGCTTCTTCTCCGACAATGCCGCCCCCGTCTGTCCCCAGGTGATGGAGGCGATTGCTGCCGCCAACAGCCTCGACACCGCTTATGACGGCGACGCATGGAGCGCGAAGCTCGATGCCGCCATGTCGGGCGTGTTCGGAACCAAATGTACGGCGCTGTGGATACCCACCGGCACCGCAGCGAACGCCATCGCGCTCGCCTCGCTCTGCCCGCCTTATGGCGGCATCGTCTGCCACCGCGACGCACATATCGAATGTGACGAAGCGGGGGCGCCCGAATTCTACACCCACGGCGCCAAGCTGATGACCGTCGAGGGCGAGGGCGCGAAGCTGACGGTCGAGGGCATCGACGCGGTTCTGTCGGGCATCCGCAAGGACGTCCACCGCGTCCAGCCGCACGCGATTTCGATCACCAACGCGACCGAAGACGGGCTGGTCTATACCCCTGACGAAGTGCGCGCGATCGGCGACTACGCGCACAAGCGCGACCTGGGCCTGCACATGGACGGCGCGCGGTTTGCCAATGCGGTCGCGACGCTCGGTTGCGATCCCGGCGACGTGACGTGGCGCGCGGGCGTCGATGTGCTGAGCTTCGGCTTCGTCAAAAACGGCGGAATGAGCGCGGAGGCGATCGTCTATTTCCGCAACGACCTGGCCGAAGCCGCCAGAGTGCGCCGCAAGCGCGGCGGGCACCTGCTCTCCAAGGGGCGCTATCTCGCTGCGCAAATCCTGGCGATGCTCGAGGGCGATCTGTGGCTCGACAATGCGCGGCGCGCCAATGCCGCCGCCCAGTCGCTAGCCAGCGCTGCCGAGGCGCGTCTGCTCCACCCGGTTCAGGCCAATGAATTGTTCGTCAGGCTCAGCGCGGAAGAAGCACAGACCCTGCGCGATGCCGGCTTCGATTTCTACGATTGGGGGCCTGACCTCGCGCGCTTCGTCATTAGCTGGGATCAGGACGAAGCGGCGGTGAAGCCGCTTGCCGACGCCATCGCCGCGCTGTGACGACGGCCACGGCACCGGGCGAAAAGCCGCAATCGACGCGGCTGACCGTCCTGTTGCCGTTCGCGATCGTCACCCTGATCTGGGGATCGACCTGGATCGTCATCCGCGACCAGTTGGGCATCGTCCCGCCGAGCTGGTCGGTCTCTTACCGCTTTGCCATTGCCGGGATCGCGATGATCGCCTGGGCGCTGATCCGCCGAGATTCATTGAAGTTGGACGCGCGCGGATGGATGTTCGCCTGTGGGCTGGCGCTCGCGCAATTCTGCCTCAACTTCAACTTCGTCTACCGCGCCGAACTCTACATCACCTCGGGCCTGGTCGCGGTGATATTCGCGATATTGCTGGTCCCCAACGCGATCTTGGCGCGTGTCTTTCTCGGCCAGCGCATGGGCAAACAATTGCTCGTCGGATCGGTGATCGCGGTCGCAGGCATCGCGCTGCTGTTCGTCCATGAAGCCCGCGAAGGCACCGCTTCCACCGTCGCGGTTCTGACCGGAATCGGCATCACCCTGCTCGGCGTCCTATCGGCTTCCACCGCCAATATCATGCAGGGGACCGAGACCTCCAAACGCTATCCGATGGCGTCGATGCTGGGCATCTCCATGCTGCTCGGCACGCTCGGCAACGCGCTCTGGGCATGGGCGACCGTGGGTCCGCCGGTGATCGAGATGCGGCTGGGCTATATCGCCGGGCTGCTTTATCTCGGCATCGCCGCCTCAGCGGTCGCCTTCTTTCTCTATTTCAACGTCATCCGCGTCATCGGCCCGGCCAAGGCAGCCTATTCGGGCGTGATCGTCCCCGTCATCGCGATGCTCTTTTCGACCGTGTTCGAAGGCTATCGCTGGTCGCCGCTGGCGCTGGGCGGCGGGGTGCTGGCGATGATCGGGCTGGTGATCGCGCTCAGGGCACGCAGGCCCAACCGGTAATCGGGATAGGCTGGACGCCAACCCAGCACCCGCTTCGCCTTGCCATTCGCCACGCGCCGGTTCTCTGCATAGAAAGCACGCGCGGCGGGCGAAACCGACGGATGATCGAGCGGGATCAGCGGTGGTGGGTCCAGCCCCAACAGCCGCGCGGCATAGGCGATCACATCGGATTGCGGCGCGGGTTCGTCGTCGGACAGGTTATACGCGCCGGGCGGGCCATCCCATCCGGCAATCACCCCGTCCGCGAGATCATCGACATGAATGCGGCTGAATATCTGGCCCGACACGTCCACGCGGTGGGCCTGCCCCGTGGCCACGCGGTCTAGCGGCGAGCGGCCGGGGCCATAAATCCCGGGCAGCCGGAACACCCGCGCGCCCAGTGCCAGCCACGCAGCGTCCGCCTCCACCCGCGCCACGCGTCTGCCGCCGCCGGTGGCTGCGCTCTCATCCACCCACGCGCCGCCGGTGTCGCCGTAAACCCCGGTCGAGGACAGATAGGCAAGGTTGAGCCCGCCGAGCAGGTCGCCATAGGTCGCGCGCACCGAATCGCGGTCGCCCTCGGGCGGCACGCTCGACAAGACATGGCTCGCCGCCGCCAGCGCCCGCGCGACCCCCTCGCGATCATCGAAGCGCAGCGTGCCGTCCCGTCCGTCGCGCGTTGTCGCCCCCGCCAGCACCGCGCGCGCACCGAGCCGCTGGACGATATTTCGCGCCGAATATCCCATACCGAAAACGACTAGTCGCATGGGAGGACGCTTAAGCCGATCCGTCGCCGGTCCGTCAATCTGGCGTTCATGTTCGCGAGCCCAATCGGCGGGTCCCCCAAGCGTCGTGTATATGACGCTGCAACCGGGGCTCGCCGCCAATGTCCAGGCACCCCCAAGCTAAAGGGCGGCGAAGTCGAAGGGCCCACCCTTCGACTGTAAACCCCGGTTGCGTTTGGAGGGGCTGCCCGATCGGATTTCGCCCCAGAACGGGCTGCAAACGGCACTGGCCTGCGCTTCCGGTGCTCACGTGCCGGAAGCACGCTGCGCGCCGGTTCTCGGCCAGCACCATTTTCGCATCGTTCTGAGCCGAAATCCGATCGGGCACGTCTCGTTTCTCTTCCCACCGTTCGTTTCGAGCCCTTCGACTGCCTGCCAAGGCAGGCGCTCAGGATAAACTTCGCGCCAGAGGCTCGAAGTCGAGAAACGCTGATCGTAGCGGGCGACTCACCCAACCCAACCCGTCACCCCGGCCGCAGTGCCGGGGTCCACCGGGCGGCACGCACATGTTCATCAATCACGCGTCGCTCAAGCGGCTTAGTGGACCCCGGCACTGCGGCCGGGGTGACGGGGAGAAACCTATTTCGCGCCATACCCCCCGAACAATACCCCGAAGAAATCGTCCTTGGTCCAGCGGGGTCGCGCGTCGGCATCGGCGATGTCGCGCGCAAGGGCATAGTGCAGCCGCATGAACCGCCGCGCCGCGGTCCAGTCGATCGGCAGGCCGGTCTGGTCCGACACCTGGTGATAATGGTTGGACATGAACGCATCGGTCGCGGCCTTGCCCGGTCCGGCGGGTCCGGCGTCAAGATAGATGGACGGCACGCCTGCCTTGACGAAGCTGTAGTGATCCGAGCGGACAAAGTAATTTTCCTCGGGCACCGGATCGGGGGTCAACGGCAGGCCTTCGGCATCCAGGATACGCTTCAGGCTGGTGCCGATGCTGCTGCGTTCCGCGCCGTAGGCGATGATGTCGCGGAACGGATAGGTCATGACCGGCATGTCGAGATTGATGTTGGCGACCATCGTGCCGCCGACGCTTGGATTCTGGGCGTAATATTCTGAACCCAATAGCCCGACTTCCTCCGCGGTCACCGCGGTAAAGACGATGGTGCGGCGCGGGCGCTTGCCCGATCGCTGAAACTCCCGCGCGATCTCCAGCATCATCGCGATGCCTATCGCATTGTCGATCGCACCGTTGTTGATCCGATCGGCCTTGGGGTCGCCCTCGTCCATCTCCTCGACGCCCATATGGTCGAGGTGCGCGGTCAGCACGACTTGCTCACGCGCCAGCCTCGGGTCGCTGCCCGGAATGACCCCCACCACATTGGCGCTTTCGAGCCGCGCGGTCTCGGCCCGCTGCCGCGCCTCTATCGTCACGCCCAGCCGCCCGGTCGGCATCGCCGCACCCGATCGTTCGGCGGCATCGACGGCAGCCCAGCTTACCGGCGAACCGGCGAACAGCTTCGCCGCGCCCGCCCGGCTCAACGTACCGATCGACGGCGCGTCGCCGGCTTCCAGATTAGGCTTCCCATCGGGTACGATCCAGCTGATCGACGGGCGCTGCCAGTTCGCTGCGCGCCGCGCGACCGAATAGCCTGCATCGTCGCCGATCGAATCGATCAGCACGATCCCCTGCGCCCCGCGCGCCAACGCCGCCTGCGATTTCGCCGCGCGGCTAGAGAAATGCGCGCGCTTCTCGCTGGCGAGCTTTGCAGGCCCACCCGCCAGCACCGCAACGATCTTTCCGCGCACGTTCAGTCCGCGATAATCGTCCCAACCGATATCGCGATCGACCGCGCCATAGCCTGCGAACACGACATCGCCCGACAAGCGGAAATCGGCAGCACGCGGATTGACCGCGCCGACGAAATCCTCGCCAAAGGTCAGCGCCTGGCGCTTACCGCCGCGCGTGAACGCCATCTCGCCCGGTGCAGCGGGCATGGTCGCCTGAAAGCCGATCGTCTGGAGATAGCTGCCATCGTCGCCGCCCGGCTGCACGCCTGCCGCCATCAATTGCGTCGCGACGTAATTGGCGGCGATCCGGTATTCGGGCGTGAAGCTGTCGCGCCCCAACATCGAATCATCGGCCAGGAATTCGACATGCGCGCGGAGCGCGGTTTCCTGCTGGGGTGGGGTTTGAGCCGCGAGCGGCGTGGCCACGAGTGCCGCCAACGAGAACAGGCCAACAATGCTACGCATTCAATTCCCCAAACCACCAATTGCATGCGGTGAAGCGCTCCCCATCCGCACTGAGCCTGTCGAAATGCTGTCCTTTCCTGGGATCAAAAAGGACGGTGTTTCGACGAGCCCGGCAGGAACGGGGATAGCGTTGATCAAGTCACCGCTTACTTCGCCCCGTACCCGCCATAAAGCGTGCCGAAATAATCGCCCTTGTTCCACCGTGGGCGTTCCGCCGCATTGGCGATACCCCGCGCGATCGCGACATTGGCGTCGACGAACTTTACCCCCGACGCCCAGTTGAACGGCAGCGTCAGGTCGTCGTTGACGTTGTGATACGGCCCCGACCGGAACACCCGCGTCGCCTCCTTCCCTTCGCCCGCAAAGCCGGTTTTCAGGAACAGCACCGGCACGCCCGCTTGCACGAACCGGTAATGGTCGGAGCGCGTGAACAACGCCTCGCGCGGATCGGGGTCGGGGGTCAGCGCGATGCCGATATCGCCAAGCGCTTTCTCGGTGATCGGTCCCAGCGTCGATCGATCCGCGCCGAACGCGAACATATCGGTGAACGGATAGGTCAGGATCGCCATGTCGAGATTGACGTTGCCGACGATCTGCTGGATCGGCACGACGGCATGCCGCGCGAAATAATCGCTGCCGACCAAACCGCCCTCTTCGGCAGTCAGCGCGACCAGCAGGATCGGGCGACGACCGGGTTCGGCGACCAGCTTGCGCCCCGCCTCGATCATCGACGCGATACCGCTGGCATTGTCCATCGCGCCGTTGAACACCTCGCCATCCGCGCGCACGCCAAGATGGTCGAGATGCCCGGTCAGCACGACATATTCGTTCGCAAGCGCCGGATCGGTGCCGGGGATCATCCCGACGATGTTCTTGCTTTCGAAGGGCGCATAATTGGTCTGGCTGGCGAAGCGCAGATTGGCCTTGCTGACATCCCCCAGCGCCGGGACCGCGCCGAACAGCCGCGTTGCCGCCGCCGCGCTCAGCACGCCCAGTTGCGGGATCGGCGCGATCGAGAAACCGGTGCCGTCGGGCTTGCGCCAACTGTTGCGCGGTTCCTGATAGCTTTCCACGAATCCCGACAGCGGCATCGTATCGGGCGCGATCATGATCGTCGCGATCGCGCCGCGTTTCGCGGCCTCCGCAGCCTTGTTATCAGGCCGCGCGGCATGGGCACGGATCTCACCCTGCAACGTATCGGGCGCGCCGGGCGCGAACACCGCAATCTTGCCCTTCAGGTCGAGCCCGGCATAATCGTCGCGCCCTTCGCTCGCCGCCGCGATGCCCTGGCCGACGAAGATCAGCGGCGCATCGACTGCGACCGAGCGATGCCCCATCGTCGCACCCGGCACGTAATCGGTGCCGAAGACGAGCGGCGTCGGCTGCCCGCCCGCCACCATCGCCGCGCTGCCCGGCCCCGCCACCGAGGCACGCACCAGCGGCACCGGCTGGAACCAGCCATCGGTGCCGCGCGGAATCGCGCCGATTTCCTCGAACTGCTGGACGACATAGTCGGCGGCGCGCTCATAACCCGGCGTGCCCGCCAGTCGCCCTTCCATCGCATCGTCCGCCAGGATCGCGATATGCTCGCGCCAGCGCGCCTGTTCCGCGGTCAGCGTCTGGCCGTCCACGACCACCGAGGCGCTGTCGGGCGCTGCATAGCTGCACGCGCCCAGCGCCAGCGACGATCCGGCAAGCAGGGCGGAGAGGAAAATCTTACGCATCACTTGGCTCCATGACCTTCATACAGCGTCCCGAAGAAATCGCCCTTGTTCCAGCGCGGGCGCTCGGGCGCATCGGCGATCGCCTTGGTGATCGCGAAATTGGCCTCGATGAACCGCACGCCCGACGCCCAGTCGATGTTGGGCTGCTGGTCGATCTGGTCCGACGCCTGATGGTAATGCGTCGATAGGAAATGGTCGAACGCCGCCTTGCCCGGCCCCGCGGTGCCCGGCCACAGGAAGACCGACGGCACGCCCTGCTGGACGAAGCGGTAATGGTCGGATCGCACGAAGAAACCCTGTTCGGGCATCGGATCGGGCGACAGCGTCACGCCGATATTCTCGACCGCCGCCTTGGTGATCGGCCCCAGCGTCGAACGCTCTGCACCGAACGCGACCATGTCCTCGAACTTGTAGGTGATGATCGGCATGTCGAGATTGACGTTGGCGACCATCTGTTCGGGGCGGACCGTCGGGTTGCGCGCGAAATAATCCGCGCCGACCAGTCCCTTTTCCTCGGCGGTCACCGCCAGGAACAGGATCGATCGTTTGGGCTTCACGCCCTGTTCCTTGAACCGGCGGGCATTTTCGATGAGCGAGGCGATCCCCACCGCATTATCCATCGCGCCGTTATAGATGGTGTCCCCGCTGGCATTGGGCCGGCCGATGCCGACATGGTCGAGATGCGCGGTCAGCACGACAACCTCGTCCTTCAATGCAGGATCGGATCCCTCGATCATTCCGGCGACATTCGGGCTTTCGACCTTTTCGCTGGTGGAGCGGATCGTCGCGTTCAGCCGCGACGGCAGCTCGAACGCCTTGAAGGTCACGCCTTCGCCCTCGGCCTGCTTGCTGATCGCGGCCCAGTTGGTGCGCGCGCCTGCGAACAGCTTGGCCGCGCCCGCCGCCGACAGCGTGCCCAGCACCGGCGCATTGCCGGCGATATCGAACCCGGTCCCATCGGGCCGCATCCAGCTCATCCGCGTCGAATCATAGGTTTCCGCCAGCCGCGCGAACGGGCGGACCCGCGCACTTTGCGGGCTTTCCAGCACGATCACCCCAACCGCGCCGCGCGACGCGGCATAGGCCGCCTTGTTGGCGACGCTGCCGAAATGCGCGCGCACTTCGCCGTTAAAGCTGGCGGGCGCGCCGGAGAACAGTGCAACCACCTTCCCCTTCACATCGACGCCCGCATAATCGTTGCGCTTGAATTCGGGGGCGACGATGCCGTGGCCGACAAAGACCACCGGCGCGTTGACGGTGACCTCGGGCCGCGAGGAGGTCGCGCCCGGGATATAATCGACGCCGAATTCAAGCGCGCTGTTCTGCCCGCCGCGCGCGATCGCGAAGCTGCCCTTGTCCGCCGCCTTGAACGCGATCAGCGGCACCTGTTGCAGGTAGCTGCCGTCGGTCCCCGCAGGCTTCAGCCCCTGCGCATAGAATTGCGCGGCGACATAATCGGCGGCGATGTCGTACGCGTCGGTCCCCGCCTCGCGCCCCTGCATCGCATCCGACGCCAGGAACATGACATGCGACCGCATGGCGCGCTCGTCATCGGTCAGCGCATAGACATCGACGGGGGCAGCGGTCGGTGCCGCCGCGGGCGTGGGAACGGGCGCAGGCGCCGTCTGGGCGAAAGCGGTGGTGGTCAGCAGCAAAGCGGCGAACGGTACGGCGAAACGGATCATTGGCATCCTCTTGGAACCCGGCATAAGGGGAATGGTTAGCAGTCGAGCGCGCTCGCGCAAACGGCGCGCACGATTTTTTCCCAATCGCGCAAGTGAATTGCGCCGGATCAGGCGATCAGATGTTCGATATCCAGCGTGCCCCCAGCCAGCCCCCCGCCATCCGGCGTGAGGATTATCGCGCGCCCGACTGGCTGGTCAGCGAAATCGCGCTCGATTTCGATCTGGACGCCAACGAGACTCGCGTTCGCGCGACGATGACGGTGACGCGGGGCGGCGATCACGACCGGCCGTTGCGCCTCGACGGCGATGGATTGCATCCGATTAACGTGCGGGTCGATGGCGTGGCGCGGACCGACTGGGTAGTCGATGACGGCGCGCTGGTCGTGATGCTCGACGGCGATACGCATGAGGTGGAAACCGAAGTCGCGCTTCAACCAGAGCGCAATACCCAGTTGATGGGCCTCTACGCCTCGGGCGGAAATCTCTGCACCCAGTGCGAGGCGGAAGGATTCCGCCGCATCACCTTTTTCCCCGATCGCCCCGATGTGCTTGCCCGCTACCGGGTGAAGATGACCGCCGACAAGGCGCGCTACCCGGTGCTGCTGGCCAATGGCGATCCGGTCGGCTCGGGCGATCTGGACGGCGGCAGGCATTGGGCCGAATGGCACGACCCCTTCCCGAAACCCAGCTATCTGTTCGCGCTGGTCGCGGGCGATCTGGCGGAAAACCGCTCGACCTTCACCACGCGCTCGGGTCGCCAAGTCCGGCTCGGCATCTGGGTCCGCGCGGCCGATCTGCCGCGCACCGAACACGCGATGCACGCGCTCAAGACCTCGATGGCGTGGGACGAGCAGGTCTATGGCCGCGAATATGATCTCGACGTGTTCAACATCGTGGCGGTCGACGATTTCAACTTCGGTGCGATGGAGAATAAGGGGCTGAACATCTTCAACAGCCGCTACATCCTCGCCGATCCCGACACCGCCACCGACTATGATTACGACGCCGTCGCCGCAGTGGTTGCCCACGAGTATTTCCACAATTGGTCGGGCAACCGCGTCACCTGCCGCGACTGGTTCCAGCTCAGCCTGAAAGAGGGCTTCACCGTCTATCGCGACCAGCAATTCAGCGCCGATCAGGGGTCTGCGGCGGTCAAGCGGATCGAGGATGTGCGCTCGCTACGCGCAGCCCAGTTCCCCGAAGACAGCGGCCCGCTGGCGCATCCGGTCCGCCCCGAAGCCTATATCGAGATCAGCAATTTCTACACCGCGACCATCTACAACAAGGGCGCGGAGCTGATCCGGATGATGGCGACGATGCTGGGCGAAAAGGACTTCCGCGCCGCCACCGACCTGTATTTCGACCGCTTTGACGGGACGGCGGCGACCTGCGAGGATTTCGTCGCCTGCATGGAGGAAGCCTCGGGCTGCGACCTCACCCAATTCCGCCTCTGGTATGCCCAGGCCGGCACTCCACGCGTCACCGCTTCGATCAAATCCGATGCCGACAGCGACCGCGTGATCGTCTCGCTGACCCAGGACGTGCCCCCCACGCCCGGCCAGCCGCACAAGCAACCGATGGTGCTTCCCCTCAAACTCAAATTGTTCGGCGAGGACGGCAAGGCGCTGTCGGACGAACAGCTGGTGATGCTCGACGATGCACGTGCCGAGATCGCGTTTGCGGGTACGGGCGAGCGCCCGATCCTGTCGATCAATCGCGGCTTTTCCGCTCCCGTCGTCGTCAACACCAACCGCTCCGCCGCCGATCTGGCGTTCCTGTCGGCGCATGACGACGATCCCTTCGCCCGGTACGAGGCGATGCAGCAATTGATGCTCGATACGCTCGTCGCCAGCGTCACAGAAGGGCGCGGCGACCATGCCCCCGTTATCGACGCGGTACGCAACACGCTGGGAGATCCCGCGCTCGACCCCGCATTCGTCGCCGAAGCGGTACTGCTGCCGTCCGACAGCTTCATCGGCGACCAGATGCAGGTGGTCGATCCCGACGCGATCTTCCGTGCGCGAGAGGTCCTGCGCCGCGACATCGGCCGCGAGTTAGAGGGAATGTGGCGCGAAGCGTATGACGTTTCGCTCGCCAACCGCTTCGAATATTCTCCCGCCGCAAAGGGTGCCCGCCGCCTGAAGACCGTGGCGCTTGGCTATATCAACGCCAGCGGCGCGCCCGACGGACCGAGCCTCGCCTTTGCCCAGTTCGAGGGCGCGGACAACATGACCGATCGTCAGGGTGCGCTCACCACCCTCGTCGGCAGCACGTCGGACAAGCGCATCGCTGCGCTCGACATCTTTTACAACCGCTACTCGGACAACAGCCTGGTCATGGACAAGTGGTTCCAGACCCAGGCGCTGTCATCGCGCGATGACACAGCGTCAGTGGTCGAGGAACTGGCGAAACACCGCGACTTCACCTTGTCGAACCCCAACCGCGCCCGGTCGCTGATCGGTGCGTTCAGCGTCAACCAGCGCGCCTTTCATGCCAAGGACGGTCGCGGCTATCGCTTTGTCGCCGACCAGTTGATCGCGCTCGACAAGCTCAATCCCCAGACTGCCGCCAAGCTCGTGCCGCCGCTTGGCCGCTGGCGGCGGTTCGACGAAGCCCGTGCCTCCCTGATGCGCGCCGAGCTGGAACGCATCCTCGCGTCGCCCGGCGTGTCGAAGGACATGATGGAACAGGTTTCCAAAAGCTTGGACTAATACCCCGTGCTCCTGCGAAAGCAGGAGCGCTGGCAACCAAGCACTTAGTAAGACACGCCAACGCTCTTGCTTTCGCAGGAACACGGCCCCTCCCTCACCCCATCCGATTGCGCCCGCGTGTCACGCTGGCCCGGTGCCCGATCCGCGCACCCGTCCCCCGCGTGCGGATGCCGTCCATGAACACCCAGTCGTTGGTCGCGCGCTCGGGCGTCAGGCTCAGCGCCATATAGCCCCGGTTGCTGGTATCGGCCCATTTGAGTTCGGGATTGGTATCGACCAATGCGCGCGCGACGATCTTAGGATCGACCCCCAGCGCGCTCTCGAATCCAGGAGAGGTCACCGCCTGGCCCGCAAACTCGACGCCTGCCGCACGGCCCTTCTGCGCCAGGTCATAGGCCCAGCCATTATGGCTGTCCCCGGCGATCACGATCAGATTGGCCTCGGCATCCTGCGCGCCCGACAGGAAGCGCGCGCGCGCCGCCGGATACCCGCCCCAGGCATCGAAATTGAGCGGCAGGCCTGCGCGGCTGGCCGCGACCCCGCGCTCGACGAAGCCGCGCACGAATGCGGGCGCATCCTTCGCCAACCATTCACCGGCATTCCGAGGCGTTTTCGTTTCGCCCATAATCGTGCCGAACCCGACCACCTGCCACCGCGCACCCGACCGCACCGATGCCCGGATTTCAGCGTCCAGCCACGCTTCCTGCGTCGTGCCCATCATCGTCATTGCCGAATCGCGCCAAGGCCCGTCGCGAAAAGCGGCCAGCGCGCGGGCTGGATCGCCCGAGCCGTTCAAGATTTCGGCAAGTTCGTGCGGTCGGCTGCGTCCCAACAGCCGGGTTTCTGTGCGGAACAGAGTGGCGAGGCCGGCGATGTCGTAGGCCTTCCACGGCTCTTCCGACACCGGCATCCATTCATAATAGGCCTGCATCGATGCCGCGCGCCGGATGGCCCATTCGCCTTCGTCGGCCTGATGGTTCTGCGCGCCGCCTTCCCAGCTGTCGTTGGTCGATTCGTGATCGTCCCACAGGGCGACCATCGGGTGCGCGGCGTGCAGCGCCTGCAAATCGGGATCGGCGCGATAGCTGGCAAAGCGCATCCGGTAATCGGCCAGGCTGACCATTTCGCGCTCGGGCTGGGGAATGCGTCCGTCCACTGTCTGCTGGCGGTTCGGATAATTGTCGGGGCCGTATTCGTAGAGATAATCGCCCAGATGCACTGCCAGGTCGATATCGTCGCGCGCCGCAGCGTGGCCGTACGCGTTGAAATAGCCAAAGCCCAGATTGGAGCAGGAAAAGATCGCGATATTGAACCGCTCGGCATTGCCCTCAGGCAGCGTCTTGGCGCGCCCCACCGGTGAAAACCCGCCATCGGGCGCGACGAACCGGAAATGATAGCGCGTGCCCGGTCGCAGCCCGGCAACGGTGATTTTGGCGGTATGATCGCGCCACGGACCCGTCACCATTTCGCCCGCGCCCGCGATCCGCGTGAA
Source organism: Sphingomonas sp. AX6 (assembly GCF_902506605.1). Classification (GTDB taxonomy): domain Bacteria; phylum Pseudomonadota; class Alphaproteobacteria; order Sphingomonadales; family Sphingomonadaceae; genus Sphingomonas. Next base: position 1,102,007 of record NZ_LR733979.1, on the reverse strand, counting down.
ATCGGGCGTCTCGGACAATTCGACCTTCAGCCGCGCCTCACCGCGATTGGCGGGGACATAGCGCGTCCACAATAGCAGCGACGACGCCGACGGCTCGCCCGATGCGACCGAATGGGTGAAGCCACTCGCCTGAAGCAGCGCAAAGGCGTTGGCGAATCCTGGAATGGCGAGCGCACCCGCGCCCAACATGCCCCCCAGGATCAATTGGCGACGGTCGATGGCGATGGTCATGACGGCTGGCTCCCCTGCTGCGCATCCGCCTTGGCAAGCGCATGTGGCGGGTTCGTGACAACCGGCTGACGGAGCGGTCAGGCGACGATGCGCAGTCGCCCGTCGCGATGATCGATCATCTTTTGATACAGCGCCACCAGCTCGCGTGCATGATCGACGTCGGACATCACGCCCTGCGCGGCTTGTCGCGCCGCCGCCCGCAACAATGCCGGCTCGCGCGCGAACAGCCGCCGGATCGCCGCCGCCGCCGACTTGGCATCGCGCGCTGCATAGGTTTCGCAGAATAAAGGATCGGCGATCTCGGCAAAGCCGCCTTCGTCGGGCGCGATCAGCGGCAATCCGCTGGCGATCGCCTCCAGCCCCACCAGCCCGAACGGCTCGGCATCGGACCCGTGGATCAGCGCGTCGCAGCTCGCCATGATCCGAGACAGGCGGGGGCGGTCGTAGACGGGGCGGAACAGCCGGATATGTGGGCTCCCCTCGATATGGCGCGCCAATTTTCCGCCATCGACTCCGGTGCCGATCAGGATCATTCCGACCGGCAAATGCCGCCCGGCGCGCTGCACCGCGTCGAACACCATCGGCCAGCGCTTTTCAGGGTGATGCCGCCCCATGCCGAGCAGCAGATGCCCGTCGGCAGGCAGGCCGCATTGCTCGAGCAGCGACGCGCGCAATTTCTCGTCGCGGAAATCGGGGGAGAAATACGCCTTTTCGATCCCCAGCGGTGCGGCGGCATGGACGGTCAGGCCGCGTCTTTGCTCGCGTTTGGCGATCGCCGGGCCGTTGGTGACGAACGCATCGAACCGCTCCAGGAACCGCGCCATGTAGCGGGTATACCAACCGAACGCCTCTTCGATCGCGTCGGGCGATGCCCACCCTTCGAACCAGCGTTGCGGGTAAGCGCCGATATTGTCGTTATGCGCGAAATAGACTTTGAGCGCGCGCGCCTGCCAATTGCCGACGATCCACGCCGGTCGCCAGGGCGAGCTGGTCTCCACCACATCGGGGTTCAGTTCGTCGAGCAGGCGACAGATTTCTCCCCCGCTGGTGAATACGCCGTAATTCCGATCGAAGATCAGCCGCGGTGCCTTCACCCAGTAAATCTTGCCGCCGCCGGGGCGCTCCTCCAGCCGATCCTCGCGGCCCGGCGCGATGACGATCAGTTCGTGGCCCAGATCGGCCATGATCGACAGCTTGCGGTCGAGATAGGTCCGCACCCCGCCGCCGGTGGGCGAGTAATATTCATTGACGTCGACGATCCGCATCGCCGGTTCCTTTAGCAGTCGGAGGCCATCGTCGATAGTCGCGGTAAACGCACTCCCGTCACCCCGGCCGAAGTGCCGGGGTCCACCGGGCGGCAAAGTCTTAGGCACGAACCTTTAGCGTCGCGTGAGCGGAGGAGTGGACCCCGGCACTGCGGCCGGGGTGACGGAGCCGCGGGGTTAGCTATTTCTCCCTTAGCGCGCGGGCGAGAAACCACCCAGCCCGCGCAGATACTGAACCTTGATCTCGGTCGCCTTCACCCCGGACGGCACATCGATCACCGCTTGGGACAGCTTGGGCCGACTGCGCCCCAACCGCGTATTGCTGGGGAAACCCGCGCCATCCTGCCAGAAATTGAACTTGTTCTTGCCGTCCCGATCATGCGTGAACAGCAGCGCATAACGGCCAGGTTTCGGTGCCTTGATACACATCGTCACCGCACCCGATGCGGGCATATCCGCCCAGACGCGGTGAAAGAACTGGCCGTCGCGGCGCAAATCGCGGTCGTCCTTCAGGAACTCCGCTTCGGTCGCGTTCCACAATTCGAGCTTCAATCGCCCGGTGCGATCCTTCAATCCGGTGACGTTGACCCGAATCGCCGGTCCGTCGTTCGAGTTGCAGGCTGCCGCATCGGTGCCGATCGCGCGGTTCGCCTGAACGGGCGTCGCCGCCGCGATCAGGGCCGATGCGCTAAGCGCCAACAAGCTGGTCTTGCCGATCATCTGTTTTCCTCGCCAGTGCCAGAAATCCGAAGGCGCCGATCAGCGCCACATGGAGCAGCAATGCCATTGCCGCTGTCAGGGCCATCAGTTCCGACATGTCGGTGCCCTGTCCTATTAAAATAATGGCGATGTTGGCGAAAAGAAGGTCTTTGTTGGGAACGAAGGGCAAACGCGTGACCAACAGGCGGATCGCGACCAGGAATGCCCAGGTCGTGAACGCCACCCCCGGCATCGCGAAATGCCAGGCCCAGGCGAGCGCGAAACTCCCTGCTAGGATGCGCAGACAGTGCACCCCGAACACCCACCATAGCTGACCACCGGGCAGCGAATAGACGCGCTTCGAAAACAGGATGAACGGCAGCGAGATCGCGACGGTGATCGCCGCCGCCCAGCCCACGCCCCGCAGTTCCTCTGGCGTCAGCACCCCCGATGCGAATGGCAGCGCCACCGCCATGGCGATCAAGGTCAGCAGATTGCCCGCCTGTGCCGACAGGATCGAGACGTCTTTGACGGCCCCGAACGGCGCCGTGATCATCCGCATCCGCTGACGCGCCCAGGCGTAGAAATAGGCCTCGCCCGAATAGCCGAGCACCACGTCGTTCGCGATCCGCTTCTTGACCAGCGCGCCGATTCCCGATGTCGGAATCCGCCACAATCGCCTGAAAATAATCCAGTCGAAGAACACCGGCGCGGCGTACATCGCCAGAAACGCCAGATAGAAAGCCGGATTGTTGGGGAGCGTGCGGAACAGATCGGCCAGCCCGCCGTCGAACAATTCATAGGCCAGCACCGCAACCATCGCGATCGACACCACCGATCCCAGGACCGTCGGCCAGCGGCGCTTCAGCCCCTGAAACGGCTCCAGCCCCGCCAGATCGCGGTCTGGCCCGTTGGACGTTGGATCGACACCGCGATCGCTGCGCCCGTCGATCGCCGGCTCCGCCTGCGGAACCCATTGCCCGTCTGATCGCACCCAGCGCATGGCCAAGCCTAACCCGATCGCCGATGCGACGCCAGACGGTCGCGAACCAGAAATGGGACGCCCATCACAGCGCCAGTTTCACGCCCATCCACAGCGTCCGTGGTGGCGCGCGTTCGATCACCCCGTCACCGCTGATCGCGGCTTCGACGCGCGTGTCGGTCAGGTTTTCGGCACGCGCAACCAGCGCGATCCGCGTGGTCACCGGCAGCTCCGCATAGGCATCGAGTGTGGTCGCAGGGGCAAGCGCGCGGTCATTCTGGTCGTCCTCGAACTGCGCACCGACATGGCGCACCGTGGCTGCCACGCGCATTCCATCACGTTGCCAGCCAAGCGTGGCCGACACCTGATTGACCGCGGTCTGGGCAGGACGCAGCCCGTCGAGCGAACCCGCAACGCCATCAGCGCGCACCTGCGCATCGGCGTGCGAATAACCGACGGCCAGCGACCAGTCGCCGCGCGTGACGCCGATATCCCCCTCTACCCCGATGCTTTCGATGGCGTCGAGATTTTCGCGCCTGCGATAGCTGCCTGCCGCGCTCACGAAACCCACACCGGGAAACGTGCCGGGACCGCGCGCGATCGTCACATTGGCGATCGCGTCGTTCAGTCGGCTGGCAAAGCCGGTGACCCCGATGCGCACGCCCTCTGCCGGACGCCACTCGATCCCGACTTCGCCGCCGGTCAACCGTTCGGGCGACAGGTCGGCATTGGCCGCCGTTGCATCTGCGCCTGCGCGAAACGGGCGATATAACTCGTTCAAAGTCGGCAATCGCCATCCACGATAGGCGGCTGCACGCAACGTCACCGCTTCGACAGGCCGGAACGCCGCGCCGACCCTTCCGGTAGCCTCCCAGCCATCTCGCGCCTGAAACACCGTGTCGGTCAGCACGCCCCCTGCCAGCAGGCGTTCGTCCAGCCGCCCGGCGTCGATCCGCCAATGATCGATCCGCGCGCCGGCCGAAAATTCCCATGCCCCCGCCTCGACGCCCAGATCGGCGAACAGCCCCGCCGTCGTCGATGCCCCGCCCGCAACCCGCCGCCGGGTGGGCACGAAATCGACGAATTGATACAGCTCCTGCGTGCGCCCGCTCACCCGTCGCACATCCGTACCGATGCGCAAATCGACGCCATCGCCCAGCGGCGGTCGGATCTCGAAACGCGCACCCGAGCCGGTCGCTGGCACATATTGATCGAGTACCGACGACACATTGCTGCGCGCCTCCTCGATCCGCGCGAACCCGCTCGCGAACGCGCGCGTCTGAAGATAGGCCAGCGCCGACCATTGCCACCGCCCGCGCCCGACCAACCGGATGCTCGCATCCGCGCCCTCGCTGCGGATCGCGGTGAAATTGGTCCCCCGGTCGCGGCGATCGACGAAGCCACCCAGATTGGCCTGCAATTCGACTCCGCCCAGATCGGTCACGAAGCGCGCGGTCCCGCTCGCCTGTTCATAGGGCGCGGCGCGATCGACCGGTCCCGCGCCCTCAATAATGGGCTGAAATCCGTCGCCCGCCATATACTGCCCGGCGAACAGCATGAAGCCTTGGCCCGCGCGCACGCTCGCTACCGCGCTGCCGTCGATGCTGCCGCGACTGCCGCCGAACAGCGACGCAGACAGCGCGCCGACTTCACCCGGCCGCACGCTTTCCAGCTCGATTGTCCCCGACAGCGCGCCGGGACCGTAAAAACCGCTACCCCCGCCCCGCGTCACGCGGATGCTCGACAAACGCTCGGCCTGATAGGCGGGAAAGGCGATCCAGCCGCCGAACGGATCGGTCTGCGGGACGCCGTCGAGCAGCAACAACACCCGCGACGACGCATTGCCCCCCAGCCCGCGCAGGTTCGCCCCCTGGCTGGTCGGATTGGCCGATCGCGAATCGGATCGGCGGAACTGCGCGAACCCGGCGGCATCGCGCAGCACATCCTCGATCCGACCGCTCGCCACGCTGGTTAGCCGGTCGCGGTCGATGACGACGACGGCGTCAGTCGCGCTGCCCGGCGCTAGCCCCAGCCCGGTGCCGGTGACGACAATCTCCGCGCCTTCGCTCGCCTCTTGCGCGACCGCCACACCCGGCGCGAACGCCACCAAAACTACGCAGGAAAAATGTCTCACGAAGCGGGCTTGACCCGGTCGGGATGCGCCGCTGCAAACGCCTCAATTTTTTGCGCCGCCGCGTCCGCGGCCACCAGATTGGGATAAGGCGTCAGATCGACCTCGAACCGCCGCGCGTTGAACATCTGCGGCACCAGACAGATATCGGCCATGTCGGGCGCCTCGCCACCCAGAAACGGCCCCTCACCCGCCATCCGCTCCAGCGCACCGAACCCCTGCACCACCCAGTGCTGATACCAGTCGTTGCGCGCTTCCTCCTCTACGCCCAGCTCGCGCTTGAGATAGTTGAGCACGCGCAGATTGTTGAGAGGATGGATATCGCACGCCACCGTCAGCGCCATGGCCAGCGTGCGCGACCGTGCCAGCGGATCGGTGGGCACGAAGCGCGGATCGGGATGCTTCGCGTCGAGATAATCGAGGATCGCAAGACTCTGCGTCAGCACGCCCTCGCCGACATCGAGCACGGGCACGAAGCCCTGCGGATTGCGCGCCAGATGCTCGGGCGAACGCTGGTCGCCATTGAGCAGCGACACATCGACGCTGTCATACTCGACGTCCTTCAGGTTGAGCGCGATGCGGACGCGGTAAGCCGCCGATGAGCGGTAATAGTCATAGAGCGTGTACATTGGCGTCCTTCCACGATCCCTCCCCAATCCGTTGGTGTCGAGTAGGGTTCGAGCTTGTCGAGAACCCGTATCGAGATAGCGTTTGAGGAGGGGGCTCCCTCGATACGCCTTCTCGATACGCGGCTCACGCCGCTACTCGAAGGCTACTCGGGACAAACGGAATTGGAGGGGCAGTCGATCCACTATTCCACCGCTTCCCGGTCCGGTGCCAGCGATGTCCCCGCCCTTCCCGACCGGAACGACGAAAACCAACTCAACGGATTGAGCGTTGCGGTGCCATCCAGCGAAAACGTAATGAACTCCGCCCGTCCGCCGATATTCTCCCACGGCACCGGCCCGCCCAGCCCGCGCTCGGCCACCGAAAAGCGGCTGTCGGCGCTTGCGTCGCGATTGTCGCCCATCAGGAACACATGGCCCTCGGGGATCAGGACCGGCGCATAATCGTCGCCCGACGCCTCACCGCGATAGCCCAGGTCGATCGTGTCGTAGGACCGGCCATTGGGAAGCGTCTCGCGAAAGATCGGCAAGCGGCACACCGCGCCGTCCGCGCGCTCCTGATAGGCTCCCGGATATTGCAGCGCCGAACATTGCGTGTTCGCGTCGACCGCCACGCTGCGCACCCCCATCGCCCGGCGCTCCACCGGCACGCCGTCGATCAGCAATTGTCCGCCATCGACCTCGATCGTCTCACCCGGCAGGCCGACGACGCGCTTGATATAATCGGTGCGCTGGCCCGGCGGGGTGACGATCACCACATCGCCGCGCTCGGGCAGGCTGCCGAACAACCGTCCGGGGACATAGGGCATCAGGTGAAAGGTCGGGGTGACGAACGAATAGCCATAGGGATATTTGGTCACCACCAGCCGGTCGCCGACCAGCAAGCCCGGCATCATCGATTCGGACGGGATATAGAATGGCTTGGCGATGAAGCTGTGAAAGCCGAGCACCGCGAGCACCAGCCACAACAGCCCCCGCGCCTCCGCCCACCAGTCCATGGCCGGCTTGTCGTCCTTACGCGCGGTGTCGGATCGCTCGTCCGCCGCCAAATCGTCCGCTGCCATCAACTACTCACGCTCCGCACGCACCGCCTCGATAATGACAAACGCCTGCGCCCAGGGATGGTCGTCGGTCAGCGTCAAATGGATGCGGGGGAGGTGGCCCTCCGGGATCATGGCGTCAAGCCTGGCCTTCGCCCCGCCGGTCAGCGCCAGCGTCGGCGCACCGGAGGGGGCGTTGACGACGCCGATGTCGCGCATGAACACCCCCGCCTTGAACCCGGTGCCGACAGCTTTCGAAAACGCTTCCTTCGCAGCAAAGCGCTTGGCGAGCGTGCCGGCGATCGTATGCGGCCTGCGAGCGGCCTTGGCCCGCTCGACATCGGTGAACACGCGATTGAGGAACCGATCGCCGAACCGGTCGACGGACGCCTGAATTCGCTCGATATTGCAGAGGTCGGAGCCGAGGCCGATGATCATGGCCGGGGCACCCAGCCCGCCAGAATACCATAACCCAGCAAGATCAGCGGAACGGCCATTACGGCAAGCATGAAGTGTCGTTCGGATTTCAGATGATCTTTCCTCCGAACCAGGATTGCCCAAACCGAGTGAATGGTGACCCAAACCGGAACCAAAAGTCCCCAGAATATTCCCATCGCCAGATCTAAGGTTTCAAGCTGGTTGAATAGAGCATTCGAACCGGCCCAGACAATGCCAACTATCCAACTCGCGGCGAGCGACACCGCGGCAAGAGCAACAAGACTCCAGTAACGCGCGCCAAGGTGCCCTTTATGCGCAATCACCGAACCGCATCCATCAACGCGCGCATTCGCCGCACCACCGGGGCCAGCCCGTCGAAGATCGCCTCGCCCACCAGGAAATGCCCGATATTCAACTCCGCAAGCCGCGGAATCGCTGCGATCGGCACGACATTATCGAACGTCAGCCCATGCCCGGCATGCACCTCGATCCCGTTCTTGGCCGCCAGCGCCGCCGCATCGGCGATCCGCCGCAACTCCGCGACCTGCGCTTCGCCTTCCAGCTCGCAATAACGCCCGGTGTGAAGCTCGACCACCGGCGCGCCCAGCCGCAGCGCCGCCTCGATCTGCGCGGGATCGGGCTCGATGAACAGCGACACCCGGATATTCGCGCCCTTCAGCTCGCGCACCATGGGGGCGAGCAGATTGTGTTGCCCCATCGCGTCCAGCCCGCCCTCCGTGGTGCGTTCCTCGCGCTTTTCCGGGACGATGCACGCGGCATGCGGTTTGTGCCGCAACGCGATACCGAGCATCTCGTCGGTCGCCGCCATCTCCAGGTTCAGCGGCACGGTGAGTTCCGCCGCCAGCCGCGCGATATCGTCGTCGGTGATGTGCCGCCGGTCCTCGCGCAGATGCGCGGTGATCCCGTCCGCCCCCGCCTCGGCCGCCAGCAAGGCGGCGCGCACCGGGTCGGGATACCCCGACCCCCGCGCATTCCGCACCGTCGCGACATGGTCGATATTGACCCCCAGGCGCAGGCGTCTCACGCCGCGCGACTACCCGGCTTGATCGCAGGGATCGCCGCCAGTTCAGGCGGCAGCTTGTCCGCCTCATAACTCGGCACATCCAGCGGAATCAGCGGATAGAAGGGCACGCCCAGATCGGCCTTGCCCATCGACCGGTCGACCAAAGAGGCCGCCGCCACCACTTCCCCGCCTGCCGCACCGATCGCCGCGATCGCTTCGCGCGACGACAATCCGGTGGTGACGACATCCTCCATCATCAAAACGCGCTGGCCGGGCTCGATCGCGAATCCCCGGCGCAGTTCGAACGCGCCGGTCGGACGCTCCAGAAACATCGCAGGCACGCCAAGCGCGCGGCCCATTTCATGGCCTGCGATCACCCCGCCCATCGCGGGCGACACGACGATGTCGATCGACGACCGCACCTCATCCGGCAGCCGCGCCACCAGCGCCTCTGCGAGTCGTGCGCCCCGCTTCGGGTCCATCAACACCCGCGCGCACTGCAGATAACGCGACGATCGCAGCCCCGACGACAGGATGAAATGCCCCTCCAACAATGCGTCGGCAGCCCGGAATTCAGCCAGAATCTCGTCTTCGGTCACGCAGGCAGTCCCTCGTCTGTTGGCCCGCAATCCTTAGGCGCGGCGGTGCGGCCCCGCAACACCAGCCAAAAACGCGCCGCTTGTGCTTGAGACATCGGCAACCGCGGCGTATAGGCCCGGCGACGGGTATCTTCCCGCACCCCGTGCAGCGGCCCTCGCGGCGCGACCTGGAAGATGGATAGAACGATACGATGCGAATGTTTGGGTTGAAGACGATCCTTCTCGCGGCAGGGCTGACGCTGGCCACCGCCGCGACCGCCGCTGCGCCGCAAACGGCCCCGGCCGCGACGGAAGCGCCGGGCGCGACCGAACCTGCGCCAACGATCGCGGCGGGTTCGACCGCCGCGCCCACGGGCGGTGCGCCTGCCCCGGCGGCACCGGTCGCCGATCCGCTCAGCAACGCCGATGGCACCCCGATCACCGCGCCGGTCGCGGGCGTCGGCCTGCCGGTTGCCAAGAGCATCGCGATCCAGGATCAGGTATCGCCCACCGGCCGCCAGGCGCGCGTGTTCCACGACATCATCCTGATGCCGATCATCACGCTCATTTCGATCTTCGTGCTCGGGCTGCTGATCTGGGTCGTCATCCGCTATCGCCGCGCCGCCAATCCGGTGCCGTCCAAGACCAGCCATAACACCGGCCTGGAAGTCGCCTGGACGCTGATCCCCGTGCTGATCCTCGCCGGGATCGCGCTGCCCAGCTTCTCGCTACTCGCCAATCAGTTCAAACCCGCGCCCGAAAACGCCGTGACGCTGAAAGCGATCGGCAACCAGTGGTTCTGGTCGTACGAATATCCCGATCATGGCGGACTTAGCCTGGTGTCCAACATGCTGCGCGAGCAGGATGAAGTCGAACCCGGCCAGCGGTTCCGCACCGATGCCGACGGGCCGCGGCTAATGGCGACGGACAACCGCGTCGTGCTGCCGACCAACACGCCGATCCGTCTGCTGACCACTGCCAACGACGTGATCCATGCCTGGGCGATCCCCGCCTTCTGGATCAAGCTCGATGCGGTCCCCGGTCGGATCAACGAAACCAGCTTCACCATCGAAAAGCCCGGCCTGTATTACGGCCAGTGCTCCGAACTGTGCGGCGCGCGCCATGCCTATATGCCGATCACGGTTCAGGCGGTCAGCCCGGCCGAATTCGAAGCCTGGGTCCGCGCAAAGGGCGGCACGATGCCCGGCGACGCGGATGCGGCGGCACCCGCCGACACGCTCGACGCAACCGACACGCCTGCCGAAGGCGTCAACCCCGAAACCATCGATGCGACTGCCGCTGGTGTCACCACCAACCAGTCCGCCACCGGAACGGTGAACTAAGCCATGACCGACGTTGCACGCAGCCCTTCGGCTTTCCAGGCGCATGACGACCATGCGCATCATCACGATGCCGATCACCATCCGGGCTTCTTCGCCCGCTGGTTCCTGTCGACCAATCACAAGGACATCGGCACGCTGTACCTGATCTTCGCGATCATCGCGGGGATCATCGGCGGCGGCATTTCGGGGCTGATGCGCGCCGAATTGATGGCGCCGGGCATTCAGTATCTGCCGACCTGGGCATCGATGCTCCACGGCGAACAGAGCTTCGACCAGGCGCTCCACTTCTGGAACGTGCTGATCACCGCACACGGCCTGATCATGGTCTTCTTCATGGTCATGCCCGCGATGATCGGCGGCTTCGGCAACTGGTTCGTGCCCATCATGATCGGCGCGCCCGACATGGCGTTCCCGCGGATGAACAACATCAGCTTCTGGCTGCTGATTCCGGCATTCACGCTACTGCTCGCTTCTCCCTTTGTGGGGGTCGGCGCGGGCACGGGCTGGACCGTCTATCCGACGCTATCGACCTATGGCGAACCCGGCATGTCGGTCGACATGGCGATCCTGTCGCTCCACATCGCGGGCGCCTCGTCGATCCTGGGTGCGATCAACTTCATCACCACCATCTTCAACATGCGTGCGCCGGGCATGACCCTGCACAAGATGCCGTTGTTCGTGTGGTCGGTGCTGGTCACCGCGTTCCTGCTGCTGCTGGCGCTGCCGGTGCTGGCCGCGGCGATCACCATGCTGCTGACCGACCGTAATTTCGGCACCACCTTCTTCGATCCCGCAGGCGGCGGCGATCCGATCCTGTACCAACATCTGTTCTGGTTCTTCGGCCATCCCGAAGTCTACATCATGATTTTGCCGGGCTTCGGCATCGTCAGCCAGATCGTCGCGACCTTCAGCCGCAAGCCCGTGTTCGGCTATCTCGGCATGGCATACGCGATGGTCGCGATCGGCGTGGTCGGGTTCATCGTGTGGGCGCACCACATGTTCACGACCGGCCTGTCGGCAAACCTCAAAATCTACTTCACCGCAGCGACGATGGTCATTGCCGTCCCGACGGGCATCAAGATCTTCTCGTGGATCGCGACGATGTGGGGCGGTTCGCTGTCGTTCAAGACGCCGATGCTGTGGGCGATCGGGTTCATCTTCATGTTCACCGTCGGCGGCGTCACTGGCGTCGTGCTGGCGAACGGTGGCATCGACGATTACATGCACGACACCTATTATGTGGTCGCGCATTTCCACTATGTGCTGTCGCTGGGTGCGGTGTTCGCGCTGTTCGCCGGCTTCTTCTACTGGTTCCCGAAAATGTTCGGGAAGATGTACAACGAGTTCCTGGGCCAGCTGCACTTCTGGGTGTTCTTCGTCGGCGTGAACGTCATGTTCTTCCCGATGCACTTCCTGGGCACCCAGGGCATGCCACGCCGCTATCCGGACTATCCGGATGCCTATGCGTACTGGAACGAGATCGCGACGATCGGTTACATGATCATGGCCGCGGGCATGCTGATCTTCTTCGTCAACCTGTTCTGGTCGTTGTTCGCGGGCAAGAAGGCGCCGGACAATCCCTGGGGCGAAGGTGCCACGACGCTGGAATGGACGCTGTCCAGCCCACCGCCATATCACCAGTTCGAAACCCTGCCCAAGATCGACTAAACCCTGTGTGCCCTCTCGCTCCACCCGAGCGGGAGGGCCGCAAGGCAAGCGCCCGACCTGGGGCGTTTCCCTTGCGGTTCAGGCCAGCCAGCCGACATGGAACCGCATCCGCGCGTAATTTCTCGCGCATGTGATCGATATGACCGTGACGACAGCCGAACCGACCCTGACCCTGCCCGCCGAGTGGCGCGACTTTCTGGCGCTGACCAAGCCCAGGGTGATGTCGCTCGTCGTCTTCACCGGGCTGTGCGGAATGCTCGCGGCACCCGTCGGCATCAACCCCATCCTCGGCTTCACCGCGATCCTGTGCATTGCGCTCGGTGCAGGTGCTGCGGGTGCGCTCAATCAGTGGTACGAGGCCGATCTCGACGCCAAGATGAAACGGACGCTGGCCCGTCCGCTGCCAGCCGGGCGCATGGACAAGCAATCCGCGCTTCATTTCGGCGTCGGCCTCGCAATCTTTTCGGTCCTGCTGATGGGTGTCGGGGTCAATTGGATCGCCGCGTCGATCCTGGCCGTCTCGATCCTGTTCTACGTCCTGATCTACACCGTCTGGCTGAAGCGCCGTACGCCGCAGAACATCGTCATCGGTGGGGCGGCAGGCGCGTTTCCGCCGCTGATCGGCTGGGCGGCGGCGACCGGCGACGTCGCGTTGCTTCCCGTCCTGCTGTTCGCGCTGATCTTTCTGTGGACGCCGCCGCATTTCTGGGCGCTCGCGCTGTTCGTGAAGAGCGATTACGCCAATGCCGGCGTGCCGATGCTGCCCGTCGTCGCGGGCGAGCGCACGACGCGGAACCAGATCGGGCTATACACCATCCCGATGGCGATCGCGGCGGTCGCGCCGTGGCCATTGGGGCTGACGAACGCGATCTATGGTATCGCGGCAATTGCCCTCACCGGCATCTTCGCCGTGCTGGCGGTACAGGTCGCGACCCGCACCACGCAGACCGACGATGCGATGAAGCCCGAAAAGCGGCTGTTCGCTTGGTCGATCCTTTATCTGTTCGCGATGTTCGGCGCGCTGGTCGTCGACAGATGGGTATTTGCATGACCGAGCCGACCGAGACCGAAATTCGCGCCCGCCAGCGTTCGCGCGCGCGCGTCGTGGCGCTACTGCTCGGCGGCTTTGCGCTGCTGATGTTCGCGATCACCATCGTCAAGATTCAGCAGGGATGGGCATGACCTCCAACTTCAAAGTCGCACTGATGGCCGGCAGCGTCGTCGTCGGCATGACCGGGCTCGGCTTCGCCGCCGTCCCGCTCTACGACCTGTTCTGCCGCGTCACCGGATATGGGGGGACGACTCAGGTCGGTGCGGTCGCACCCGGCGCGACATCTGAACGCGTGACGGTGGCGTTCGACAGCAACGTCAATGTCGGACTTCCCTGGGAATTCGCGCCCGAGAAACGATCCCAGAACGTCCAGATCGGCGAGCGCCAGATGGCGTTCTACACGGCCAAGAACGACTCGAGCCTGCCGGTCACCGGCACCGCGACCTTCAACGTGACCCCCGAACGCGCAGGCAAATATTTCACCAAGATCGAATGCTTCTGCTTCACCCAGCAGACGCTGCAACCCGGCCAACAGGTGCGGATGCCGGTGATCTACTATGTCGATCCCGCGATCCTCGACGATGCCGAAGCACGCGATGTCCAGCACATCACGCTGTCCTACACATTTTATCCTGTGGATTCCGACAAACCCGCAAGCTAGGGGGTGAAGGAACGCATAAATCAACGATCCAGACAGGGACCGACAATGGCTGGAGCCAAGAACCACGATTACCACATCCTGCCGGCGAGCCCGTGGCCGCTGCTGGGGTCGCTTGCCGTCCTGATCCTGGCCGCTGGCGGGATTATGTACATGCACGAAGTCGCCTATGGCGGCACCGTCGCGATCCTCGGATTCCTTGCGGTTTCCGCGGTGTTCTGGTTCTGGTGGGCCGACGTCATCCGCGAAGCGCATGCCGGCGACCATACCCCCGTCGTCCAGCTTCACCTGCGCTACGGCATGGTGTTGTTCATCGCCTCCGAAGTGATGTTCTTCGTCGGCTGGTTTTGGGCCTATTTCGATTATTCGCTGTTTCCGCAGCCGATCGCCTATGTCGACGGCACGGTCGAACGATTGACCGACGTTGCGGGCACCTGGCCGCCAGCCGGTCTGTTGGTGCTCGACGCGTTCAAACTGCCGCTCCTAAACACCTTCATCCTGCTTCTGTCGGGCACCACCATCACCTGGGCGCATCACGGGCTGATCCACAATCAGCGCGGCGGCGACATGAAGGGCATCTGGGGCCTGATGGGCGTCGGTTCGAACGATGTCGTCAAGAAGGGCCTGTGGCTGACGATCATCCTCGGCATCATCTTCTCGTTCGTTCAGGCATATGAATACAGCCATGCGCCGTTCGCGTTCGGCCAGTCGAACTACAGCTCGGCCTTCTACATGGCGACCGGCTTCCACGGCTTTCACGTCATCATCGGCACCATCTTCCTGATGGTCTGCCTGGCGCGCGTGTATAAGGGTCACTTCACCCCCCGCCAGCATTTCGGCTTCGAAGCCGCGGCTTGGTACTGGCATTTCGTCGACGTGGTGTGGCTGTTCCTGTTCGTCTCGATCTATGTCTGGGGCGGCTGGGGCGCCGAGGCGATTTAACTCGATTTGAAGGGAGCGCGCGCCGGTGGCGGACCAATCGCCTGATCCGGTGCGCGCTTCGCTTCACGGGCTTTGCCCGCGCTGCGGCGCGAAGACCTTGTATGACGGCCTGCTGAAATTCGCAGGGACATGCCGAAATTGTGGTCTCGATCTGTCGACCTTCAATGTCGATGACGGACCTGCCGCTTTCCTCACCACCATCGTCGGTACGTTTCTGGTCATCGGCGTGCTGGTGCTGGAGGCGACGGTCGGCCCGCCCTTCTGGGTGCATGTCGTCCTGTGGGTGCCATTGACGACGGCCGTGGTGGTCGGATCGCTGCGCATCGCCAAGGCGGCGCTCCTGTTCTTCGAATATAAGAACGCCGCGCGCGAAGGTCGCATCGTCGATGAGGACCGCCCATGAAACTTCCCGTCATCCCCACCCTGGTCGTCGGCCTGGCGGTCGCGGCGATGCTGGCGCTCGGCGTCTGGCAATTGGGTCGCGCGGACGAGAAGGAAGCGCAGATCGCCCGCCATGCGCAAAACATGGCGCTCCCCGAAATCGCCCTGCCCCGCTTCCCCGTGGGCGACGAAAACCTGTTCCGCCGCGCGCGCGGCATGTGCATCGAGGGCAGCGGCTGGGAAAACGAAGCCGGACGCACCGCCGACGGTAAATTGGGGTTTCGGGTGATCGGGCGTTGTCGAACCGGCGTCGAAGGGCCGGGCTTCCCGATCGAACTCGGCGTCGCGACCGAGCCCGACTACGTGCCGACCTGGACCGGCGGTGAAGTCAGCGGCGTGCTGACCCAGGCCCCCGACGGCCAGTCGATCCTGAGTCGCGCACTCGGCAAGGGCACCCCGCGCGAATTGATGCTCGTGCTCGACAACGCACCGCAGGGCCTTTCCACCAGCCGCGCCCCCGATCCGTCCACTGCGCCCAACAACCACCTGTCCTATGCGGTCCAGTGGTTCGCCTTTGCGGGGTTTGCGGTGCTGATCTACCTCTTGGCGCTCAGGCATCGGCAAAAGGGATAACCCCTCACCGTTCGTGCTGAGCTTGTCGAAGCACTGTCCTTCTTGGCCCGAAGAAAAGGACAGTGCTTCGACAAGCTCAGCACGAACGGGAATTTATTGTCTATCCAACGACAAACCCCAGCCTCCCCCGCCCCAATAAACCCCATGCTTGCCGCATTCTCCCGCGCGCCCTAATCCACCGGGCCATGCACTATGTCAGCACCAGGGGAACCGCGCCGGTCCTCGATTTTCGGGGCGCGACGCTCAGCGGATTGGCTTCGGACGGCGGGCTTTATCTGCCCGAAGCTTGGCCGACCATCGACGCCGACGCGATCCGCGCTATGGCGACGCAAAGCTATGTCGATGTCGCGGTAACCGTGATGGCCCCCTTCGTCGGCGACGCGCTGACCAACGAAGAACTGCGCGACCTGTGCACGCAAGCCTATGGCCGCTTTGCGCATGCCGCGGTGACCCCGCTCGTTCAGCTCGACCACCGGCATTTCCTGCTCGAGCTGTTCCATGGCCCGACTCTGGCGTTCAAGGACGTGGCGCTGCAATTGCTGGGGCTGTTCTTCGAACGCTTCATCCAGCCCGGCGAAGCGCCGCTGACGATCGTCGGGGCGACCAGCGGCGATACCGGATCGGCAGCGATCGACGCGGTCGCGGGGCGCGAGGGCATCGACATCTTCATGCTCCACCCCTCGGGCCGCGTGTCAGACGTGCAACGTCGCCAGATGACGACGGTGTTCAGTCCCAATGTCCACAACATCGCGATCTCGGGCGATTTCGATACCGCGCAGGCGCTGGTGAAGGCGATGTTCAACGACCCCGGCTTTTCCGGACGCTTCCGGCTGTCGGCGGTCAACTCGATCAATTGGGCGCGGCTGATGGCGCAGGTCGTCTATTATTTCTACGCCGCCAGCCGCTTAGGCGCGCCGGAACGGCCAGTCGCCTTTTCCGTGCCGACCGGCAATTTCGGCGATGTTTTCGCAGGGCATGTTGCCGCCCGAATGGGCCTGCCGGTCGCCAAACTAATCGTGGCAACCAACGTCAACGACATTCTCCACCGTGCGCTGTCTCGTGGCGATTACTCGTCGGCAACGGTGACGCCCACGGCGGCACCATCGATGGATATCCAGGTCAGCTCCAATTTCGAGCGCCTGCTGTTCGATGTGGGCGGGCGCGATGGGGTGGCACTGGCCGAACAGATGCGCGGGTTCGAATCGACGCGGGCGATGCAGTTGACCAACGCACAGCGAGAGGGTGCCGCGTCGTCATTCGCCAGCGATTCGGTCGATCCCGACGCGATGGCGCAGGCGATGCGCTGGGCAAAGGAATCGACCGGACACTTGCTCGATCCCCACACCGCGATCGGTCTTGCGGCAGCTCGCAGGGCGGAAATTAACGACACGCCCATCGTCACGCTGGCCACCGCACATCCGGCCAAGTTCCCCGATGCGGTCGAACGCGCCACCGGCCAGCGCCCATCCTTGCCCGCGCGCATGGGTGACCTGTTCGACCGCGAAGAACGCTATGCAGAGTTGCCCGGCACCTTCGACGCGGTTACCGCCTATATCGCCGAGCGAGCAACCGCGCGCTGAGCCTTCCCCCCGCGCGCCCGAATTGGCATGGGGAAGCCATGAACCTCATTACCCTGACCGGCGAGCCCTGGGCGGATTACGGCTTGATCGATTGCGGGCATGGCCGAAAGCTCGAACGCTATGGCCGTTTCCGCTTCATCCGCCCCGAACCCCAGGCGATGTGGGCACCCGCGAGCGACGACTGGGACGCCGACGCCGAATTCGTCCCCGCCTCCGACGAGGATGGCGGTGGGCGCTGGCATTATTTCCGCGACGTGCCGGAGGAAGGCTGGCCGCTCGGCTGGGACAAGGTGAAATTCACCGCCCAGACGACGCCCTTCCGGCATTTGGGCTTCTTCCCCGACATGGCGCCGGTGTGGACTTGGCTTCGCGGACAGATCGTCCCAATCGAAAACCCGGAAGCACTCAACCTGTTCGGTTATACCGGTGTCGGTACGCTCGCCCTGGCCAGCGGCGGCGCGCGGATGGTGCATGTCGATGCGTCGAAAAAATCGGTCGAGGCCGCACGCCAGAATGCCACATTGTCGGGCATGAACGATCTGCCGGTCCGCTGGCTGATCGAGGATGCGGGCAAGTTCGTCGCACGCGAAGTCCGCCGCGGCCGACGCTACGACGCAATCCTGCTCGATCCGCCCAAATGGGGCCGCGGCCCCAATGGCGAAGTTTGGAAGCTCGAGGAAGGCTTGCCCGACCTGATCGCCGATTGCCGCAAATTGCTCGACGAAAATTCGGCCTGCCTGTTCCTGACCGTCTATGCCGTGCGCATGTCGGCGCTGGCTATCGGCGAACTGGTGCGCCAAGCATTCGCCGACCTGCCCGGTACGGTCGAGGCAGGCGAATTGACGGTACGCGAAGAGTCCCGCGGGCTGGAACTGCCGACCGCGATCTTCGCACGATGGTCACGCAACGGTTAGGAAGACGGCGATGCGGATGATCGACCTGAGTTCGTGGCAAACCGCCTTGTTCACGCTGGGCGCGATCGCGTTCATTACGCTGATCGGAGTCGGCGTGCGCCTCTTGGCGATGATGACCATCCAGCAGCGCCGCGAACGCGCCAATCGCCAGATCAACGAGCGGCTGAAGACGCTGATCGCCGCCTATAAGGTGCTGGGCGGATCGTTCACCGGCGACCTGACGGTCGACCCCACGCATCTGCGCGAGTTACGGCGGCAACGCGCGGAAACCGAAACGATCGAGGACGCCACCGAGCCTCCGGAACGCCCGCGCCGCATTCGCGATGCGGTGGAGGCGGCGCTATCCGACATCATCCTGCTCGGCACCGAGGATCAGGTTCGGCTTGCCGAGCGCGCCGCGCGCGATCTGGTCGCGGGGCGCGCCGTCCATACCGGCGAACTGGTGGTCGCACTGCGCGATTTCATCCGCCACGCGCTCGACCTCGATCCCGTCCCCGCCGATCTTGCCATCCCGATGCAGGGGCCGACGCGCCCATCAAACGGTGGCCGCGGCGGCAGAGGCGACGCCCGCGGCGAACGGCGTGGCGGTGGTGGCGGCATGGGCGGCGGTGGTAGCGGTGCAGGCGGAGTTGGCGCGGGCATGGCGGTCGATCCGCCATCGGGCGCCGCGTCGTGAGGCTTTACGGGTTCGACTTCCAGTCGAAGATCGTCCGCATCCCTGCACGATAGGCGTCGGTCGCATTCGCGGCATGGGTGCCGCCCTCGATTTCGACGAAGCGCCAGCGCCATGGCTTATCGCGATGCCGCCAATGTTCCGCCCAGCGCAGTGCCTGGGCACGCAGATCGGCGCGGTCGCGAGTGCCGCTGGACAGGATCAGATGGGTGTCGGCCCGCGCCGTCGGCATCGCCAAATACCGCTCGGCCCCCGGCTCGAACGCGGCATTGCTGGCGATATGCCCCCAGAACAGATCGGGCCGCGTATAGGCCAACCACAATACAAACCCGCCGCCGCGCGACTGGCCGAACAGGATGCGCCTCGCCGGATCGCTGCGATAGCGCCGCTCGATCTGCGGAAACAGTTCGCCGCTCAAAAATTGCTGGAAGCGTGGCGCGCCAGCCTGCGCTTCGGTCAGGCTCGCATCGGGGGCATTGAAATCGATGCTCCGCTTGTTGACCGGGCCGAACCCGCCGTAAGCGATGCCGACGACGATCGCATCGGGCAGGCCGTCGTCATAGTGAACGAACAAGTGATTGCCGCCCAGGATCGGGAACAAGGTGTCGCCGTCGAGCAGATAGACGACCGGGTACTGGCGATCGGTTCTTTGGTATAGTCCACCGGCAGGCGGACATGGATGTGGTAATCATGCCCGGTCGCGGTCGATCGCATCTGGAAATAATCACCGGTAATGGCGGGCAGCGACGCGATCTGCTGAGGCGCAGGCTGCGGAGTCGATGTGCAGGCAGCGAGTGATACCGCGCCGATCAACAATAACCCGTTCCGCATTTTCCTGCCCCCCTTTGCGCTAACCCCTGGCCATCCGCATCGCCGATCCTGCCACGAACGGCGCTCCCGCGACAAGCAACAGGCTGGTCGCGGCGAGCAGCTTGATCGCACCGGCCCCCTCGCCCGCCCCTGCGCCGAAAATCAGCAGCGGCAGCGCGAAAGGCAGCATGACGAGCCCCGCCAGCGCGCCCGCGCCGCGGAGCCCCGCGACCAACGCGGCGGTGATGACGCCCAGCGCCGCCAGCCCCGGCGTGCCGATGGCGAGCGCGATCAGCGTGGTGCGCAATTGCGCCGCCTCCATTCCCAGCAGTGCCGCCGCCGCCAACGTCGCGATCAGCAATGCGGGCGCAAAGCCCAGCCAGTGCGCGACCATCTTTGCCGCCGCGATGGTCGGGTCGGTGAGCCCGCGCACGACGAGCTGGTCGATGACCCCGCTTTCCATGTCGGGGACGATCAACCGCTCGACCGGCAGCAAGGCCGCGAGCAACGCCGCGGTCCACACCGCGCCGGTGGCGATGCGCGTCAGGATGTCGCGATCCGGGCCGACCGCGAACGGAAACAGGATGACGGCGAGCAGGAAAAAGGCGATCGGCAGCGTCAGCCCGCCGCTGGTCCACGCCCTGCGCAGGTCGCGGGCAATCAGGCTCGCAAATACGCTCATGCCGGGCGCTCCAGCCGCACTTGTTGCGCATCGGCAAGCGCGATCGGCGAATGGCTGGCGACCAACGCCACCCCGCCCGCCGCCCGGTGCTCGGCGATCAGCGCCTCGAGCATCGCTACCCCTTCGCTGTCGAGCCCATTGGCGGGTTCGTCGAGCAACCACAGCCCGGCGCCGCTGGCGATCATCCGCGCTAGCCCAGCGCGCTTGCGCTGACCCGTGGATAGCAGCCGCACCGGTACCGGTTCCAGCCCGCCCAACCCTACGCGCTGGATCGCTGCCGATAATCCGTCCCGCCCGCCGTCGATTGCTGCCCAAAAACCGAGCGCCTTGCCCAGCGCGTGTTCGGGATCGAGCGCATGATCTTCCGCCAGCAGTGCGACACCGCCCACTCGTCCGATACGGCCCGAAAATGGCTTGAGCAAACCCGCGGCCAGCCGGAGCAGGCTGGACTTGCCGATCCCGTTGGGGCCGCTGACCAGCGCCGCATCGCCTGGACCCAGCATCAGGTCGAGACCCGAAAACAGCATCCGCCCGCCACGCACGCAGGCGACCTCGCTCAGACGAAGCGACGCGGCGCTCACTCGTGCTCGGCGTCTTCCAGCGCGTGCATATCGTCGTCGGACAGCCCGAAATGATGCCCGACCTCATGCACGACGACATGGGTGATCAGGTCGTCCAGCGCGACGCCGGTGTCGCACCATTCGTCCAGCAAGGGCCGACGATAGAGATGAATGCGATCGGGCAGCCCGCCGCTGTCGAAGCTCGATTTCTCGCCGATCGGACGACCATGATAAAGCCCGGTCAGCTCGAATGGATCTTCGAAGCCCATCAGTTTCAGCGTCTCTTCGTCGGCGAAATCCTCGACGATCAGGACCACGTCCTTGAGGTGGGTGGAGAAGGGCTCGGGAATGCGCGCCAGCGCCTCGCGCGCCAAGGCTTCGAGCGCGTCGTTGTCGGGGGCGTGGAGCGGCGCTTGCGTCGGCATGGGCCATGCCATAGGCCGGAGCCCCGAGACGCTGCAAGGGAGAGGGCGAGCCATGGTCGAACAACTGAGCGACGCCGAACGCGTCGATGCGCTGGACGGCCTGCCCGACTGGGACGTGGACGAGGCCCGCGACGCGATCACGCGAACCTTCACCTTCGACGATTTCTCGCAAGCTTTCGCCTTTATGACGCAAGTCGCGCTGCTCGCGGAGAAGGCCGACCACCATCCCGAATGGTCGAACGTCTATAACCGGGTGGATATCTTGCTGACCACGCATGACGCGGGCGGATTGTCCGAACGCGACATCTACATGGCGCAGAAGATCGACGCGCTGGTGGAGTGAGCCACCCCCAACCCGTTCGCACTGAGTAGCCGCGATAGCGGCGTATCGAAGTGCTGTCCTTCTTGGCACGAAGAAAGGACAGTGCTTCGACAAGCTCAGCACGAACGGAACTGAGTCAGATCAGTTCTGAACCAACCGGATCAGCGTGCCGTCGGGATCGACCAGATAGGCGATGCGCTTGCCCGACGCTTCGACCTTCGCCGGATGCAAGCGCGGCATTCCCCAGCATTGCTCGGGCACGCCCGCCGCGAACGCCTGCGCATAGATCGCGTCGATATCGTCCAGCCTCAAACAGCAGCCGAACGAACTGCTCAGCGGATCGAGGTCGGGAAAGGGGAAGAATTCGAGCATCGCGTCGCCACGTTCGAGGATCATCCAGCTTTCGTCGCGCCAGCCCTGTTCAAACCCCAACGCGGTATAGAATTGCGCCGTCACCTCGAAATCGCGCGACGGCAGGTTGGGGGTTGCGCGATCGGCCATCACAGCCCGCCGCGGCCCTGTTTCCTGAGCGCGCCCGGCATCCAACGCGCCGCGAATTTCATGCGGCGTGCAGTCTTGCCGATGACCGTGTGAATCGCATCGCCATGGACGGCCTGCCACGCCAGTTCGGCAACCTCATTGAGTGGCGTAAACTCGAGCCCCGCCGCGCGCACGCGTTCGCGGACATTCTGGTTCGATCCGGTCACGCCTGCATCGAGCAAGGGTGTATCGATGAAACTCGGCATGATCGACCGCACCCGGATGCCGTCCTTCGCCCATTCGCCGTCGAGCGCTTCGGTCAGACCGCGTACCGCGAATTTGGTCGCCGAATAGACCGAAGCCCCACCGGTGCCGTAAATCCCCGCCGCGGACGCGGTGCTGAGCAGGCACCCGCCCCCCCGCGTCGCCTTCAGATAGGGGTGGCCGATATGCGCGCCATTGACGACCCCGGTCAGGTTGATCGCGATCAACCTGTCGAGATCGTCGAGCGGCGTACTCGCGAACTCGCCCCCCACCGCGATCCCGGCATTGTTGAACAGCACGTCCAGCCGCCCGCCACTCGTCGCGACGAACGCGGCCAGTTCCTTGCGCCACTGCTCTCGGTCGCGCACGTCCATGACATGCGCGGTGCAAAGACTGGCGGGCAACAGCGCCCGCGTCTCCTCAATCCCCGCGGCGTTCACATCGGAAACCCCAACACGCCACCCCTGCGCGGCGAAATATTGCGCGACCGCGCGACCGATCCCCGATCCGCCCCCGGTGATAAAGATCGCCTTGGTGTCCGCCATCATATCCGCTCCGCCTTCGTTCTCGGTCATCGAGCACAACCTTCCCGAAGCGGCGATGCCATGCCAGCGGTTTTTGACGAATGCACCACAAGTCCCCACAACCCGGGACGATGACCTCGCCCGCCCCCGCCATCCGGATCGACTCACTTTGCAAGCGCTACGGCGAAACGGTCGCGGTGGACCGCGTCTCGATCGACATCGCGCGCGATAGCTTCGTCGCGCTGGTCGGGGCATCGGGATCGGGGAAGTCGACCCTGCTCAGAACAATCAACCGCCTGGTCGCACCCGATACCGGGACGATCGCGCTGGATGGCGTGGCGGTGCACTCCGACCTGCCGCTGGTGCGTCGCCGTTTCGGCTATGTGTTTCAGCATATCGGCCTGTTCCCGCATCTGACCGTGGCCGAAAACATCGCGATTGGGCTGCGCATCGCCGGTCGCCCAATAGCGGCGGAACGTGTTGCCGAGTTACTGGCGCTGGTCGATCTGCCCCCGGACATTGCCAAGCGCATGCCCGATGCGCTGTCGGGCGGGCAGCGCCAGCGGGTGGGCGTGGCACGCGCGCTCGCGCCGGAGCCGCATATTCTGTTGATGGACGAACCCTTTGGTGCGCTCGACCCGGTTACGCGCGACGGCCTGGGTCGCCGGGTGCGGGCTTTGCACGACCGGCTCGGCCTGACGACGATCATGGTGACGCATGACATGGCGGAAGCATTGATCCTGGCGGATCGCGTACTGGTGATGGACGCCGGACGGATCGTGGCCGACGCATCGCCGACCGCGCTGATGACGGGCGATCACGGACCCGTCGTCGTTGACCTGCTGGCGGTCCCGCGCGAACAGGCGCGTGCGCTCGCCGCGATCGGTGCCCGGTGACCGACGTCCTCACGCGCGTCCCCGAGCTTTTGGCCCAGCATATCCTGTTGTCGGCCGCGGCGCTGTTGCTGGGGCTGGCGGTCGCGGCACCGCTCACGATCTGGTCGGCGCGCAGCCCGCGCGTGGCCCGCATCGCGCTCGGCGCAGCCAGCCTGATCCAGACCATCCCTGCGCTCGCCCTGCTGGCGTTGTTCTTTCCGGTGCTGTTGTGGCTATCCGGCATGGTCGGCGGCGGCATCTCGCCGCTCGGCTTCCTGCCCGCGCTGATCGCGCTGTCGCTTTATGCGCTGCTGCCGATCCTTCGCAACGGCGTGACCGGCCTCGCCAATCTCGACCCCGCAGTAATTGAGGCGGCGGACGGCATGGGGATGACGCGCAACCAGAAGCTGCGTCTGGTCGAACTACCGCTGGTCGCACCCTATCTGATGGCGGGGATCCGCACCGCTGCGGTGTGGACGATTGGCGCTGCGACGCTGTCGACAACGGTTGGCCAACCCAGCCTGGGCGACCTGATCTTTGCCGGGCTTCAGACCCAGAATTGGGCGCTGGTGCTGGCGGGATGCATCGCCTCCGCCGCGCTGGCACTTAGCGTCGATGCGTTGCTCGGTCTTGCCGAACGCGGGATCGCCAACAGGCGGCGGTGGATGACGTGGACGGGGGTTGGTGGATTGATTGCCGGGACGTTGATCGCGCTTTCGCCGATGATCGTTCCCCGCCCGCCCGTGGTGACCATCGGTGCCAAGAATTTTGCGGAACAGTTCATCCTTGCCCGGCTGATTGGCGATCGGCTGGAGGATGCCGGATACCGGGTCCGATACCGCGAAGGGCTGGGATCGGCAGTCATCTTTGGTGCGCTCGCAAGCGACGAGATCGATGTCTATGTCGATTATTCGGGCACATTGTGGACCAACCAGATGCAGCGCGGCGATGTGCCTTCGCGCGCCGAGATCGTGACCGGTGTCGGCGAATGGGCGGCGGCAACCCATGGCGTTCGGTCGATGGGATCGTTGGGTTTCGAGAACGCTTATGCCTTTGCGATGAAGGCGGACGAAGCATCGCGGCGCGGCATCACGACGCTGGATGATCTGGCGCGCGCCGCGCCGGAATTGAGGCTGGCGAGCGACCTCGAATTTCTCGAACGGCCCGAATGGTCGGCGGTCCGCGACGCATATCGTCTCCGCTTTGCGTCAGCGCGTGCCTACAGTCCCAGCTTCATGTACCGCGCGATCGACGCCGGAGACGCCGACGTCATTTCCGCATTCTCGTCCGACGGACGTATCGCCGCACAGCGATTGACGGTGATCGGCGACCCGCGCGGCGCGATTCCCGGCTATGACGCGGTGCTGCTGGTTGCGCCCACACGCGCCGACGACGCACGGTTCATCGGCGCGCTTCAGCCCCTGATCGGTGCAATCCGCGTCGATGCGATGCGCCAGGCCAATCTGATGGTCGATCGCGATACCGACAAACGCACCCCCACAGACGCCGCCCGCTGGCTGGCCACGGAGATCGATCGATGAACCCCGACCCGATCGGTACGCTCGCGACCTTTGGCGACATCCGCATCCTGTTCGTCATGGCCTGCGAGCCCGAATATGGCCCGGCATTGCGCGCCCGCATCCGCCCGGTGATGACCGGCGTCGGCCCGATCGAGGCCGCGATAGAGACCACGCGCGCGCTTCAAGTGCTGGCCGATGCCGGGACGCCGCCCGATCTGGTGTGTTCGCTGGGGTCGGCGGGATCGCGCAAATGTCGGCTGGGCGATGTCTATCAGGTCGCGTCGATCGCGTGGCGCGACATCGACGCATCGCCGCTGGGCTTTGCGCGCGGAACGACGCCGTTCGTCGATCATCCGGTGGTGGTGCCGCTGCGCACCCCGATCCCCGACGTGCCGACCGCCAGCCTGTCGACCGGTGCCAATGTCGTCACCGGCGATCATTATGCCGCGATCGACGCCGACATGGTCGATATGGAAAGCTTTGCGGTATGGCGGGCCTGCCAGCGGTTCGGGGTGGAGATGGTCGGATTACGCGGCATTTCCGACGGGCCGGGCGAACTTGCGGGGCTGGAAAGCTGGACCGAATTGCTGGGGCATATCGACGTAAAGCTGGCCGAAGCGGTCGATGCGCTGGCGCGCGCGCTGCGCTAACCGGTTGCACGCGAACGTCCCCCTCCCCTAGGCTCGCCTGCGAACCCGTATCGCAGGAGTCCTCATGCACCGTCGCCAGTTCCTCGCTTCCGCCAGCGTCGCCGCCACGCTCGCCGCCCTGCCCGCCGCCGCGCGCGGGTTCCAGCTTGCCGGCGAAGACGCCCGGTTGCGTGAGATGCTCGACGGATTTTTCTACGCACGGATCGACGAAAGCCCCGAGGGCGCGACCGCATTGGGCCTCGACACCGGCGCACGAGCGCCCCTCCGCTCGCAATTGTCGGATGCGTCAGCTGCGGGTCGCGCCAAGGATATCGCCCGCACCCGGACCGAGCTGGCGCAACTCAAGACCATCGATCGTGCCAAGCTGAACGAAGATTCTGCGCTCGATTACGATGTCGTCGAATATCAGCTCGAACGCGGGTTAGAGGGCGCGCAGTTCGATTATGGCGCGACCGGCGGACGCTATGTCCCCTATACGATCAGCCAATTGTCCGGCGCGTACCGCGACGTGCCCGATTTCCTCGCCAACCAGCACCGCGTGCGCGATGCCGCCGATGCCGACGCCTATCTCTCGCGGCTTCAGGCGTTCGCGACCGTGCTCGACCAAGAAACCGAACGCCAGCGCGACGACGCGGCCAAGGGTGTGTTTGCGCCCGACTATATCCTCGACACCACGCTGAAACAGTTCGCCAGCGCGCGTGAGCCAGCCGCTGCCGAACACAACCTCGTCACCAGCTTCGCCGCCAAGCTGAAGGGTGCAAACCTGCCCGAAGCCCGCGCTGCAGAGGCTGCACGACTGATCGAAACTGCCGTCTATCCGGCGCTCGATCGCCAGCGTGCGCTGGTCGAACAGCTTCGCGCGCAGGCCAAGCATGACGCGGGCGTCTGGCGGCTTCCGGACGGCGAGGCCTATTACACCGCCGCCGCCAGTGCCGCGACGACGACCAACCTGACGGGCGATGAAATCCACAGAACCGGCCTCGAGCAAGTCGCCGAGCTGAATGCGCGGATCGACACGATCCTGAAGCAACAGGGCATGAGCCAAGGCAGCGTCGGCGAGCGGCTGATCGCGCTCAACAAGCGTCCGGACCAGGTCTTTCCCAATACCGATGCGGGGCGCGAACAGCTGCTCGACATGCTCCGCCAGCAGGTGCGCGAAATCGACGCGCGGCTCCCCGAACAGTTCGCAGTGCTGCCCAAGGCCTCGGTCGAGGTGCGCCGCGTGCCGGAGGCGATCCAGGCGGGGTCGGCGGGTGCCTATTACCAGTCCGCCTCGCTCGACGGGTCGCGCCCGGCAACCTATTTCATCAACCTGCGCGACACGTTCGACCGGCCCAAATTCGGCTTGCGCACGCTGACGCATCACGAAGCGTCGCCGGGGCACCATTTGCAGGTCTCCAGCGCGCTCGAATCCGATGCGATCCCGCTGATCCGCAGGCGCGGGGGCTTTTCCGCCTATTCGGAAGGTTGGGCGCTCTACACCGAACAGCTTGCCGATGAGATCGGCATGTTCAAGGCGATTCCGCTCGAGGAAGTCGGCTATCTCCAGTCGATCCTGTTCCGCGCGACCCGCCTGGTGGTTGATTCCGGCCTGCACTCCAAACGCTGGAGCCGGGACAAGGCGACTGACTATTTCCTCGCCACCACCGGCATCGCGCGCGGGCGTGGGCAGAACGAAATCGATCGCTACACCGTCTGGCCGGGCCAGGCGACCAGCTACAAGATCGGCCACAATGTCTGGGTGGACCTACGCAACGAAGCGCGCGAAAAAGCAGGCAATGCGTGGGATCCCAAGGCATTTCACGCCATCCTGCAAAAGGGTGCGATGCCGCTAACCGTGCTCCAGCGACAGGCGCGCGCGCGAATGGCGTAACCGCTATTCGGCGGGTGTCGGCACCAGTTCGGCGTTGCGGCGAACAAGCGCTGCTCTGGCGTAACACCGGAGCAGCGCCGCCCCCCCTGCAAGCAGGATCAGGTCGAACGCGATATAGATCGACTGCATCGCACCGCCGAGCGCGATCAGGTGCACCGCGCCGATCGCCACCATGACCGCGCCCAGCGCGCTCGCAAGCCATGTCTTCACCCGCGGACCATCCGCGGACGCTGAGGCCACCGCGACGATCGACGCCAGTCCGATCCAGAAAAAACCGACCAGCGGCGCATCGACGCCCAGGGTCCAGCGGGCGACCAGCGCGAGCGCGATCAGCAGCGGACTGGCCCACAACACGGCCTGCCACGCCCCCTCCAGCCGCGGGCTCGCACGACCGCGCTGGCGGCGCTTGACCAGCCAGATCGACATGCCGGTGCCCGCAACCACCGTCAGCGCCGCGCCCATCAGGATATAGGCGAGCTTGACCGGCAACCCGCCAAAGCTGCCGAAATGCAGCTTGTAGGTCGACGATGCGGCCTGCTTGCCGATCTCGCCATCGGCCAGTCCCTGGGTGCGCAGGAAATTGCCGTTCGAATCGTACACATAATATTCGCCGAAGATCAGCCGACGCGGATGATCGCCGACCAGTTGGAGATGCTGCCCGGCCTTGCCCGGATCGTGCATCGTCACATAACTCAAACGGACATCGGGAAAGCGCGTCGCGAAATCGCGCATCGCGCCTGCGATATTGGCGAGCGGCGCAGGACGATCGTCATGGACGCCCTCCGCCCCGAAGATCGGCGCATAGGCCGCCTCTACATCGCCGCCATACCAGGTTTTGGCGGTGATCTGCGTCGTCAGGATCGACAGGCCGAGCAGCGCGCCGGTGACCGCGATCGCCAGCCCGAACGGCAGCGTCCATACCCCCAGCCGATTGTGCCAGTCGGCCAGCGCCAATTGCTTCTGCCCGCGCGCGCGCAGTCGGAACGCGTCACGAAAGATGCGCGGATGCGCCAGCACGCCGCCGACGATCAGCGTCACCATCATCACCCCCAGCGCGCCGACCGCAATCAGCCCCCACAGCATCGGCAGGTGCAGATAATAATGAAGGTGGATCAGAAACTCGGTCCAGGCATGTTCCTCGCGCGCGGCAATGCTGCCGTTGGCGTTGAGATAGAAGGCGCGATTGTCGGTGGTGACCACCGGGCGCGGCAAACCGTCCGTCGGCATGGTGATATAGAAATGCTCGGTCTCGCGCGGTTCGGTCGCGAGCACCGTATCGGCAGCACGTTGCACGGCTTCGGGCGAGAGCGTCGTCGCTTCCGCAACCGTCGGCTGCTCCCAGCGCTGCCATTCCTGATGCACCACGATCAGCGTACCCGACAGGCACAGGATATAGAGCAGCGCGCCAGCCAGCAGCCCGACCGCGGCATGGCCCGAAAGCGCACGACGAACCAGGTCGGAAGACAGGATATTCTTCATGCCATCCCCCAGAACAGCGCGGCAGACGGAATCGCGGCAACTGCGACAATGCGAATCATGTGCATCACGCGGTCCTTGAGCATCACGAGCGTCGTGACAACCGCCCAGGCGACCGGAAAGGCGAACATGCCCGCAACGCCCGCGTTGGCCTCTCCCCAACCCGCTGCGCGGGCCAGCGTCTGCCCCGCCAACGCGACCAGCATTGCCGCCACCGCCGATGCCGGGACCGCGAGCAGGAAGACGAGCATGCGCCGCCCCAGCCCGGCCCAGCTTTCGCTATGCAGCGTCACCGTGGTCGCGACGTCGCGCGGCGGCGTCGATCTCCGGGGTCGTGGGGCAGTGATCGCGGCATGGGCAAGCGCCACGAACGCCAAGAGCGTCGCGACCGACGCGCCCAGCGCCAGCCCCCACGCCCCGTCGCGCCCCATCAGCGCGACCAGCCCAACCGCGATCAGCGCCCAGCCCGCACCGACGCGCAAGCCACGATCTTCCCGACCCCATCCGAGCCGGACCAACAAAACGCCGAATGCAGCGGCGATCAGCGCAACTGCGATCACATCCGGTATCCGACGGTCGCGATCACCGTCCGGCGTTCGTTGGGATAGCAATCGCCGCGCGCCAGACAGGTGGTGAAATATTGCTCGTCGGTCACGTTGCGCGCATTGACCGACAAATCCCAATTGCTCCAGCGATACCCGATGCTCGCATCCGCCACCGTGTGACCATCGACCGCGATGATCAGCGGGGTGCCCGGCGCGGGCGTGCCGACACCGTTGAACCCGCTGCTCTCATTCTCGCCCTGATACCGCACGCCGCCGCCTAGTCGGAACCCGTCGAGCGCGCCCGCGAAACGATAGGTGGCAAACAACGACGCCTGATGCCGCGGGATCGACGCCAGACGGAAGCCATTGGGATTTTCGTGGTCGAGGAAGCTGTAATTGGCATCGACCAGCAATCCGCCGATCGCCAGATTGCCTTCGACCTCGACCCCGCGGATCGTCGAGATGCCGAGTTGCTGACCACCACCGCCAGGCAGTGCCTGGGGATTGGGCAGATTGCTCTGTTCGATATCGAACGCGGCCACGGTGACGAAAGACCGGGTATCGGGGATCTGCCATTTCAGCCCCGCCTCATACTGGCGCCCCTCCTGCGGCTCGAACGCTGCAAGTGTATCTCGGTCGATCCCCAGCACTGGCTGAAAGCTTTCGGCATAGCTGACATAGGGCGACAGCCCGAACGGCCCGCGATACAGGACACCGCCGGAAAAGCTGGTCGCGCTGTCTTTTTGCGGCGTCGCACGACCGGTGCGGTTGGTGACCCAGTCGAACCGCACGCCGCCGGTGACGATGAACGGCCCGGCAGTGACCTGATCGTTGATGTACAGGCCGGTGCTTTGGACGAAGTTCGACGGCGCGCGGAAAAAGGCGGCAGCGATTTCGGCGTCGGTCGGTGCGTCCTCATAGGTCGGGTCGAAGACGTTGATCGTGCCGCCGTTAAAGATATAGGCAGAATCGTTGTCGGTCATCACATCCTGATACTGGACCCCGCCAAGCACCTGATGTTCGATGCCGCCTGTGGTGAATTCCCACCGCAACCGCGCGTCCGTGGCAAGCGCTTCACTTCGCGCATCCGAGGCGTAGAAAGTCCATGCGGCATCGCCATCGGCATCGATCCGGGGCACACCGACTGCCAGAAAAGCGGGCCAAGCCTGGTTGTAAATCGCGTTCGACGCCGAATATCGCCCGACCGCCTCGAAGTTGAGGCCTTCCGCCAGTCCCTGCTCCGCGATCAGCGTAACCGTAACGCTTTCCGAATCGTAGCGGTTGAACCCCGGTTTCCCGAAATAGGCGAGCGGATCGATTTCGCGCCCGCTGACATGCGGCAGCAACGTCCCCTCCAGTGGCAGAAACTGGTGGCCCGTATCGGTCTTCTGGCTGGTATAGTTGGTCAGCAACGTGATCGTCGTCGAGTCCGTCGGCTGCGCACTGAACGACGGGGCGATGACGATCTTTTCCTCATCGACCTGATCGATCTGGGTGCCGGTGTTGCGATACAGGCCGGTAAAGCGGAAGAAGCCGGTGCCGCCGGTGCCGGGAATGGCAGTGTTGAAATCGGTCATCGCTTCGTATCGATCGAAATTGCCGACACGCCCGCGCACTTCGAACAACGTGCCGTCGAACGGCCGCTTCGTCACGACATTGATGATACCACCCGGCGATCCTGCGCCATAGAGCACCGATGTCGGACCTTTGAGCACTTCGACCTGCTCCGCCAGATACAGGTCGGGACGGGGGTTGTTATAGAAACCGAACAGATATTGAAGATTGTCGCGATATTCGGGCACGCCCAGCCCACGGATGGTGGCGAAATCGCCGCGCATGTCGAAGCCGTACGTCTCCGCGGTGACGCCCGCGGTATAGGCCAGCGCGTCGTCGAGCGTTTCGAACCCCTTGTCGCGGAAGTCGCGCTCGGTTTCGATCGAGATCGATCGCGCAGTCTCCAGGATCGGGGTGTCCGACTTGGTCGCGCCGAACCGCTCCAGCTCGCCGGTAACGATGATTTCTTCTGAATCGACCGAGGGACGCTGCTGGCCTGAGGATTGCTGCGCGACGGCGGGTGAAGCCACCGCGAAGAGAGATACACCCAGCAGCAAGACGGAACGCGACATTGAAACCCCCGATGATTATCTTGGGGTTCCGCTAATGCGAGTCGTTCCTATTTGCAAGACTTATTGCGATCCCTTCGCGATAGAGGCGATCCAAATCGCAATGCGCTATCCCAGGCGGCGGAGCATTCGCCATTCCGCTCCACTCGCGCGGTAGTTGCTTGCGCCGACCTGAAGAAATGATGCGGGTTACGATGCCCCGTAACTTTGTAGCCGCGCGCGAGGCGAGGACATCACGCAACGAAATTTTCTGGAATGGAGTCGCCCCGCGAACCATCAACTGGCCAGCGCTTCGCGTACAGCGTGTGTCGAATGGGAATCAGGACCGGGCAGCGCCGGGTGTTAGACCGGCTCGACTAAGATCTAGACCGCCTGAGATTTCGGCCTCCAACCGCCCGATCGCGACCAATGGCTTCGACCATCCGGTGTCCAACGCAAAAACGCCCCCGGGGCGAACCACGGGGGCGTTTTGATGTGTTGGTTGCGGGGACAGGATTTGAACCTGTGACCTTCAGGTTATGAGCCTGACGAGCTACCGGGCTGCTCCACCCCGCGCCAACCGGAGACGCAAATACGCGCCGAGCCGTACGGCCAGGCGCGCAAAGCGCTTCGAAAATGTGAATGGGTTTTCCAAAATTCCCAACCGCACAAGCTACAATGCCTGGCGACGACCTACTCTTCCACTACTTAAGCAGTAGTACCATCGGCGCAGTCTGGTTTCACGTCCGAGTTCGGGATGGGATCGGGTGGGTCACAGACGCTATAGCCACCAAGCAATGAAGCTTGTGCTGTCGGGGTTTTGGGTTTTCAAATCGTGCACTTAATGTTCAAGGCGTAATGATGTCATCCACATCACGCCAACACTGGATAACCAGCGCTGTCGTTGATGGTGGGACTCATCAGGTGCGAATAGGACAATTAGTATCGGTTAGCTTCATGAATTACTTCACTTCCACATCCGATCTATCAAGGTCGTGGTCTCCGACCGTCCTAAGAAATCTTATCTCGAGGGAGGCTTCCCGCTTAGATGCTTTCAGCGGTTATCCCGTCCATACATAGCTACCCAGCTGCGCTCTTGGCAGAACGACTGGTACACCAGAGGTATGTTCAACCCGGTCCTCTCGTACTAGGGTCAACTCCTCTCAAATTTCGACGCCCACGGCAGATAGGGACCAAACTGTCTCGCGACGTTCTGAACCCAGCTCACGTACCACTTTAATTGGCGAACAGCCAAACCCTTGGGACCTGCTCCAGCCCCAGGATGTGATGAGCCGACATCGAGGTGCCAAACAACCCCGTCGATATGAGCTCTTGGGGGTTATCAGCCTGTTATCCCCGGCGTACCTTTTATCCGTTGAGCGATGGCCCTTCCACGAGGGACCACCGGATCACTATGACCGACTTTCGTCTCTGCTCGACTTGTCAGTCTCGCAGTCAGGCTGGCTTATGCCATTGCACTCTAACGGTCGGTTTCCAACCGACCTGAGCCAACCTTCGCACGCCTCCGTTACTCTTTAGGAGGCGACCGCCCCAGTCAAACTACCCGCCACAGAGGGTCCCTGAACCAGTTTCATGGTTCGAGGTTAGACATCAGAAAACAACAGGGTGGTATTTCACCTATGGCTCCACGTCAGCTGGCGCCAACGCTTCAAAGCCTCCCACCTATGCTACACAGTTCTTTCCTAATGCCACTCTGAAGCTGCAGTAAAGGTGCACGGGGTCTTTCCGTCTAACCGCGGGTACTCCGCATCTTCACGGAGAATTCAATTTCGCTGAGCATGTCCTGGAGACAGTGGGGAAGTCGTTACGCCATTCGTGCAGGTCGGAACTTACCCGACAAGGAATTTCGCTACCTTAGGACCGTTATAGTTACGGCCGCCGTTTACCTGGGCTTCATTTCAGAGCTTGCACTCCTCCACTTAACCTTCAGGCACCGGGCAGGCGTCAGGCCCTATACGTCGTCTTGAAGCCGACTTAGCAGAGCCCTGTGTTTTTGCTAAACAGTCGCTACCCCCTGGCCTGTGCCCCCTCATACTGCTTGCGCAATGTGAGGGCCTCCTTCTTCCGAAGGTACGGAGGCAATTTGCCGAGTTCCTTCAGGACACTTCTCTCAAGCGCCTTGGTATACTCTACCTGACCACCTGTGTCGGTTTCGGGTACGGTCTATACGGTGGGGCTATTTCCTGGGACAACTTCGAAGCACGATCAATCCGTTAAGATCGTACAACACACGTCATCCGTCACACACCACCAGGCTGCGGAATATTAACCGCATTCCCATCGACTACCCCCTTCGGGCTCGTCTTAGGGGCCGGCTCACCCTACGCGGATTAGCCTTGCGTAGGAACCCTTGGTCTTTCGGCGACAGTGCATCTCACACTGTTTATCGCTACTCATGTCTGCATTCGCACTTCCGATACCTCCACCGTCGGTTACCCTTCGGCTTCGCAGGCTTACGGAACGCTCCGCTACCGCTCAGATCAAAGATCTGAACCCTAAGCTTCGGTGCATCACTTTAGCCCCGTTACATCTTCGCCGCAGGAACCCTTATTTAGACCAGTGAGCTGTTACGCTTTCTTTAAAGGATGGCTGCTTCTAAGCCAACCTCCTGGTTGTTTTGGGATTCCCACATGCTTTCCCACTTAGTGATGACTTGGGGACCTTAGCTGTAGGTTAGGGCTGTTTCCCTTTTGACGACGGACCTTAGCACCCGCCGTCTGTCTCCCGAGCTGTACTCGTAGGTATTCGGAGTTTGGTTAGGTTTGGTACCGCTCGCGCAGCCCTAGCCCATCCAGTGCTCTACCCCCTACGGTAATCACTCGAGGCTCTACCTCAATAGATTTCGCGGAGAACCAGCTATTTCCCGGCTTGATTGGCCTTTCACCCCTAAACACAACTCATCCGGTAACTTTTCAACGTTAATCGGTTCGGTCCTCCAGTGCGTGTTACCGCACCTTCAACCTGGTCATGCCTAGATCGCCGGGTTTCGGGTCTAATG
>NZ_LR733979.1:937023-1062023 GCF_902506605.1 Sphingomonas sp. AX6 | reverse complement strand
GCCTCCATATACAGCCCGGTCGAGTTCGTCATAAGACACCTCAGGCCAGCACTGCAGGGACAACGGCCCGCCGGCACCGATCTGCCGCGCATAATTGCTCGTCCGGTTGGTCCGCCCCGCCACCACCTGAGCCTGCGCGTCCGGGTAACTCGTCGCATCGGTGCTCGCGAGCGTGATCCAGCCGAACATCCGCGCGGTTCCGTCGCCCTGCATCGTCACGACATAATCCGCCTGCCAGTCGAACCCGCCCGCCAGATAGGAAAGCTGCACGGTCACCGTCCGCGCGACCGGCGACGTGGTTTCGATCGACAATGTCGGCCTGGCCGACAGCCCCGACGGCACCGCATCATAAACAATCGTCTCGTTCAGCCCCGAACAGCGCAGCGCCTCGAACCCGTCGGCGGTCTCCAGCACCGCCGCGCCATCCGCGCCCGAGCGGATCACCGCCTGTTCCTCGCGCACCTGCCCCAGCGCATCGGTGCGCCGGATCGTCACGCGCCGCCCGAGCGAGCGATCGTACAGGCTGCGCGGGCTGAGCAGATCGGCGTCGAGATTCTTCTCGCTCACGTCCGACGGCAATCCCGTCACGATCGCGCTTTCGGAGAGGATGCCGCTCGACACCCCCTCGAACCGGATCACCGCAGTTCCGGCAGGGATCGTGATGGTCCGCGTCTCGGTCACCAGCGCAAAACCGTTCAGCCAGCTGCGGTTGATCGCCTGGTCGCCGCCACGATTGGGGTCGCGATAAAGGGTGATCGACGTC
The DNA here is from genome assembly GCF_902506605.1 of Sphingomonas sp. AX6. Taxonomy (GTDB): domain Bacteria; phylum Pseudomonadota; class Alphaproteobacteria; order Sphingomonadales; family Sphingomonadaceae; genus Sphingomonas. The sequence goes on along the minus strand of NZ_LR733979.1, from coordinate 1,061,260 downwards.
GCCTCCGGTGCGTCCGACACCACGACGGTCTGCGCAGCGGCGGGCATCGCCACTACACCAGCCAGCAACGAGAGGATCAGGCGGCGCATCGCCCCTGGCCCTGCCCGCTCAGTACCGGGTTTCGGTGACGACGGTCAGCACGGTCTCGCCATTGGCGGGGACCGGCACTTGCCACACGCGGCTGTCGGCACCGCGCTGTTCGCCCTCCAGCGTCTCGCTCACCACGCGCGTATCGGCCCATCGCCAATAGAGTCCGTCCTGGATCAGTTCGACCGTCACCGGCTCGCTGCGCGCATTGGTCAGCGTATAGCGTTGCGTCGTGCGCCAGCGGTCATCCGACAGCCGCTCGCGATTCTCGACCACCGGGCGCACGCGCACATCGAATGCATCGCCGGTGCGGATCGACAGCGCGGAGCCCATCGGCGTGTGGCCAATCGTATTCTCGCCGATGAATTGCGGCTGTCCTTGCGCATCGCGGACATAAACCCGCACCGTCCCCGCGGGCAGCGCATCGCCCAATCCGCCGCTGCGCGAGGACGAGAAATTGAGCACGGTCGATGCGCTCGTCGGCTCGTCCTGGCTCTGGAGCCAGTTGGCCCGGAACTGATAGCCGCGCTGCGCGGGCACTGCGGCGACGTTCAGGAAACTTAACTGCTTCTGCTGGTTCGCCGCCACCGTCGTCCGGCGTTCGATCGGATAGAGATAAAAGTCGCCGAGTTGCGCCCGGTCTGCGGTTTCGGTCCCCGCCTGGACCAGCCCACCCTGCTGCGGCCGCACGGGCATGGGTCGCCGGATGCCGGGCCGGGGTTGCTGGCCAACCGTCGCGGGCACGCCCGCGACCATCACGATGTCGGCATCGGGAAAGGCGGTTGCGCCCGAATTGTTGAGCGTGATCCACCCCTGAACGTCGATCGCGCCCTTCGCCTCATCGAACAAGGCGACGTAATCGGCCCGCCAGCCGAGCCCGTTCGACAGATAGGAAAGCGTCACCGGTCGCGTGCCGTTGCGCGCGCTGTCCAGCGTCACCGACAAAGTGGGTCTCGCGCGCAGATTGGGCGGCAGGCTGGGATAGATCACCCGCACCGGCAGCCCGTCGTCGCGCAAGACTTCTATCCGCCCGCCGATATCCAGGACGACGCCGTTGTTCGCCGCAAGTACCCGTGCCTGTTCGCGCGTCTCCACGCCAGTGCCGGGATTGGTGCGGACGAGGGTGATCGTCTGGCCAACCGCCTTCTGCATCAGCGCGGCGGGGCTCAGCAGGTCGTAATCGAAATTCTGTTCGACGATCTCCACCGCATCGGCGGACAGTCGCACGGTTTCGGGGCGGATGTTTTCGGAGACGTCGCGAAATTCCTGCCGCGTAACCCCGCTCGGCAGGTTGAGTTGGCGCGTGTCTTGAACCAGCGTCGTGCCGTCGGAATAAATGGTGAGCGCGACATCGCCCTGCGCATTGCCGCCGGGCAGCGCGGTCTGTGCGGATGCCATCCCCGGAACCGCCACCAGCGCCAGCATCATCAAACCACGCATCGCACACTCCCCCCTCAGGTCGAACCCGAGCCTAACAGGTTGGGCGAGCTTGCGAAGGGGGAAAAGGTTTTGGCTTGGTTACCTCGCCCAACACAAAAGGGCCGATGGGAGGTGATGCACCCAACTCATCCCCGTTCGTGCTGAGCTTGTCGAAGCACAGTCCTTTCTTGCGTAGCCAAGAAGGACAGCATTTCGACAAGCTCAATGCGAACGGGAAGGGGTGGTTCAGACTTTGGATAAGCCAGTAAAACGAAAAAGGCCGGCACCCTTTCGGACACCGGCCTTGTTTCATTCGATCGCTGACAGATCAGGCCGCGTCGGCAGACACATCGCCTTCGTCGCGCGTTACCCGGCGACGGCGGCGGGGCCGTTCTTCCTCGCTCTCGGCCGCGGCACTATCGCTTGCCGACACCGACAAGGCGGGCGGCAGAATGGCGGCGTCGAACCCAGCGTCGCTGCTTTCCTCGACCTTGGCACGCGGCGGACGACCGCGACGGCGTGCCGGTGCAGGTGCTTCCTCGGCAACCGCTTCGGTCTGGACCGGGGCGGCGTCGCGCGGCTGGCTATCGCCTTCTTCACGGCGCGGACGACGCGCTTCGCGTTCGGGACGGTCGTTGCGTTCGTTCCGCTCGGGACGTTCAGCCCGCTCGCTACGTTCCGGGCGATCGTTACGCTCCGGACGCTCGGTGCGCTGCGGACGATCATTGCGATCCCCCCGGACGTCCCGATCATTGCGGTCGTTGCGTTCGCCCCGCTCGCGGCCATTGCCACGATCGTCGCGGTCCTGGCGGTCGCGATTGCCGTCGCGGTCGCCGCGGGCATCGCGCTGCTGGCCGCGATCATCATCGTCCATGTTGGAGATGTCGGTGTTGTAATCCTCACCGTCATCATCGTCGCCGGCGTTGGTAAAGTCGTCGCGACCGCGGCGGGGCTGACCCTGCGTGCCGTTCTGCTCTTCCTGGCGTGCGCGATTGTCGCTCAGCACGCGGAAATAATGGTCGGCGAATTGCAGATAATATTCTGTGTTGACGCGGTCGCCCGCCATCTGGGCATCGCGCGCCAGATTCTTGTACTTTTCGAGCAATTGGGGCGCATTGCCGCGTGCCCGGCTGTCGATGCGATTGCCGCTATCGCCGCCTCCGCGACCTGCGTTGCCACCACCACCTTGCGGGCGCTGCCCACCACGACCGCGACGGCGGCCGGCTTGACGATTATTGATCAAGTTCGCCTTGTCCTAATTCTAGAACGTCCTGTTCACCAGAACCCTTGGCCGGAGGCCGCCGAAGCAGCCAGCGGATGCGTGCCCATATACACGCCGACCCGGTCCCACCGGGCCAACATGCCTGCGCGCCAGCGCCGCCGGACGACAGCGGCTGCATGACATGGATCGGGTCAATCTGCGCGTTTTCAACGATTTAAGGGAGAAAACGCTTGCCCCAAGCCGGTTCTTAACCGCTGGGGCGTTGATCGCCAAGCACAATATGCGCCGCCTCTTCGGCTTTTTCAACCATATGTGGCGATCAGGGCACGGGGCCGCCCGCCCAGGTCGCGGCGGCACGCGACCGTCGCGCCATGGACTTCGAGCAATGCGGTGACGCTTTCCCGCTGGGTGTGACCCATCTCGAGGATCGCAACCCCGCCCGGCGCAACCAGCCCCGGCAATTGCGGCGCAATCCGCCGGTAATCGTCCAGCCCGTCGGCCCCGGCATAAAGCGCTGAACCCGGTTCATACGCAGCGACCTGAGCGTCGAGTATCGCGTCAGCCTCGACATAGGGCGGATTGCACAGCACCAGATCGAAGCGGGCATCGATCCCCACGCCCCAGTCGCCAAGACGAAATTTCGCCCTGTCCGACGCAATCCGGTCACCGTTACGCCGCGCGTAATCAAGTGCAGCTTCCGACGAATCGACGCCGAGTCCCATCGCATCGGACCACTCCGCGAGCGCCGCGAGCAACAACGTCCCCGGCCCGGTGCCGAGATCGAGGATCGTCGCGGGCGTGCGGTCGCCGAAATACGCCACCGCCGCCTCGATCAGCGTCTCGCTGTCTGCACGTGGGATCAGCACGCCCGGACCAACCGCCAGATCGATCGTCCAGAAGGCGCGCGTGCCAGTGATATAGGCGACTGGCTCATGCGCCATCCGCCGCGCGAACAGTGCGTGGAATGCGGGCGGCACCGGCTCATCCAGTTTTCCAAGCAACATCGCCTCGCGCGAACATCCCAACGCGTGCGCCAACAGCAATTCGGCATCGAGCCGGGGGGTGTCGGAGATGGCGGAGAGCTGGGCGGCGGCCTCGGACAGGACAGCAGCGATACTCACCACCCTAACCCGTTCGTTTCGAGCGACGTCGAGAAACGCCTGTGAGCGTTCCGGTCGCGTTTCTCGACTTCGCTCGAAACGAACGGATGACGGAGGCGAATTGGTGCAACGGTCAACCCCCATCCAACTGCGCCAGCCGGTCCGCCTCGTCCGCGGCCATCAGCGCCCCGACCAGTTCGTCCATCTGGCCTTCCAAAATTTCGGGCAACCGGTGCAGCGTCAGGTTGATCCGGTGATCGGTCACCCGGCCTTGCGGGAAATTATAGGTCCGAATCCGCTCCGACCGGTCGCCCGATCCGACCATAGACTTGCGCGCGCCCGCGCGTTCGGACGCCAGCTTCTCGCGCTCGGCCTCGTACAGTCGCGTGCGCAGCACCTTCATCGCCTTGTCGCGATTCTTGTGCTGGGATCGTTGGTCTTGCTGGATCACGGTGATGCCGGTGGGCAAATGGATGATCCGCACCGCCGAATCGGTCGTGTTCACATGCTGCCCGCCCGCGCCGGACGATCGATAGATATCGATCCGCAGATCCTTGTCGTCGATGTGGAGATCGACTTCCTCCGCCTCGGGCAGCACCGCGACCGTCGCGGCGGAGGTATGGATGCGCCCGCCGCTTTCGGTGACAGGCACGCGCTGGACCCGGTGGACGCCGCTTTCGAACTTCATCCGCGCGAACACGCCCACGCCGTTCACCGACGCGACGACTTCCTTGTATCCCCCCGCTTCCGACGCACTGGCGGAGATCAGCTCGACCTTCCACCCCTGCGCATCGGCATAGCGCTGGTACATCCGCATCAGGTCGCCCGCGAACAACGCCGCCTCGTCGCCCCCGGTCCCGGCCCGAATTTCGAGCATCGCCGGCCGCGCATCGGCGGCATCGCGCGGCAGCAGCGCCAGCGCCAGCGCATGTTCCGCCGCTTCCAGCGCCGTCTCATTCGCGCGCAATTCTTCCGAGGCCATCGCCCGCAACTCGGCATCACCATCGCGCGTCATCGCGTCGAGCGACTGGCCTTCCGCGCGCAACCGCCGCACCTGCCCCGCCGCCGCGGCGACGGGTTCCAGCTCGGCATATTCCTTGGACACCGCAACGAAACGATCGCCCGGCAGATCACCGGTCGCCATCTGCGCCTGCAACTCATCCCGCCGCGCCTCAATCGCGGCGATGCGGTCAGCGGGGATGCGGGTCATTTCGCGCGAAACGGCAAGAGTAGTTGCCCGCCATGCTCGACTAAAGCCAACCACGTTTGCGGAGACACATCGAACCGCTTACGAAGGTAGGCTTTCAGCGCGATATTTAGACGACCGCGCGTACGGAAACGATCATTGAGTCGCCGTTTAACCGATAGCACGAAGAAATCGGGTTCATCAGATTCCCGGATAGAAACTAAATAGTCTGCGGACGTCCGTGCGGCTTTGTCAGCACGCTTTTTAAGATTGCCGTCGGCGAACAACATTGCAGGCATGTCGTTTCCGCGCACCTGCCGAACCAGATCTCTTCCTAAACTGTTCAAGCGCGGGTGATCGCTCTCGATAACAATCGCGACACTACGCAAAGGCTTACCAATATCGGGCAGCAGCATCTGCAACCGCTCGATTCCAGCAGCCCAGCCGACCCCTGGTGTCGGGCTCCCGCCCAAACTCTCGATCAGCCCGTCATAGCGCCCGCCTGCAAGCACTGTTCCCTGCGCGCCCAGTCGATCAGTGACAAACTCGAACGCAGTATGCCGGTAATAGTCCAGTCCACGCACCAAACGCGGGTTGCGCTTGAAATCAACATCGGCCGCTCGCAGTCCATCTTTCACCGCCTTGAAGAACGCCGCCGCTTCCTCGGTCAGATACGCATCGATATCCGGCGCAGAATCAGCGATCGGCCGGTCGCGAGGATCTTTCGAATCCAGAATCCGCAGCGGATTCTTCTCCAGCCGCGCCAGGCTGTCCTCCGACAATTCCCCGCGATGCGCCTCGAAATGCGCGACCAGCGCTTCGCGCCACGCGTCGCGCGTCTCGGCATCGCCCAGCGTGTTGAGCTGGAGCGTCACGCCCTCGCTGATGCCAAGCTCGCGCAGCAACTGGTCGGCGAGCACCAGCAGTTCCACGTCGGCCTGCGGTTCCGGCGCGCCGATGATCTCGGCGTCGATCTGGTGGAACTGGCGATACCGCCCCTTTTGCGGGCGTTCGTAGCGAAACACCGGGCCATGCGTCGCGATCTTCATCGGCGCGTGCTGCTGCCAGCCTTCGGTGATGAACGCGCGCGCGATCCCGGCGGTGAATTCGGGACGCAGCGTGAGCAGGTCGCCGCCGCGATCGGGAAAGGTGTACATCTCCTTCGACACCACATCCGACGTCTCGCCCATCGTCCGCGCGAACACCTGCGTCGCCTCGAACACCGGCAGTTCGACGCGTCCGAAGCAATAAAGCCGCCGCACCCGGTCGAACGTGTCGACGACATGGCCGAACCGGCGCTGATCCTCGAACGCGATGTCCTGCGTGCCGCGCACGCGCTTTGGGGTTTCGATCCGGGCCATAGGGGCGGGCTGATATGCAAGATTTCGCCGCAACGCCAGTATTTCGCGCGATCGGGGAACTTGCGCGGGCGGGGTCGGTTCGCTAATCGCCTCCGAACCCAGTGAGCGGGTATAGCACAATGGTAGTGCAGCAGCCTTCCAAGCTGAATACACGGGTTCGATTCCCGTTACCCGCTCCAGAGGTTTCTCCTCGGTTCAGGATTTGCGCGGAATGACGTTCGCGACCGACCGGCTGGTGATTACCCCCGACGCTATCGACCCGACCCGCTCGCCGCTCCGCGATCTGGATGCGGAAACCTATGTGCTGGGCGCGTTCAATCCCGGACTGACGCGGTTGCCCAATGGCAATCTGCTGCTGATGGTCCGCATAGCCGAGGCGCTCCGCGAGCCCGTGAAGGACGGCCATGCTCGTGCGATTCGCTGGGAAGCGGGTCACTACGTGCTGGACCACTGGCCGCTCGACGCCGTCGAGATGGATGACCCCCGCACCTTCCGTGTGAAGGACGCGGGTGGCTGGGACGTGATGGCGCTGACCTCGCTCTCCTGGCTGCTGCCCGTCGAACTGTCCCCCGACGGGCTGGAGGTGATCGCCTTCGATTACGACCGCGCCATCGCTCCGCAACATGCCGTGCAATGCTATGGGATCGAAGACGCGCGGATCAGCCACATCGACGATCGCTGGTGGATGACCACCTGCTCGGTCAGCCCCGAGCGGCAATCGACTACCCTCTATTCGAGCACCAACGCGAGGGACTGGCGGTTCGAAGGCGTCGTGCTCGACCATCAGAACAAGGACATGCTGCTCTTCGAAGGGCGGATCGACGGGCAATATTGGGCGCAGACCCGACCGCTGGGCGCGTCCTTCTTCGCCTATCCCCCGGGCAGCGACTGGCGCGCAGGCCCGTCGATCAACCTCGCGACTTCCCCCGACGCGCTACATTGGAAGCCGCATCTGGAACCCGGCATACGCCCGCACGCCGCAACCCTGGCGACCGCGCGCATCGGCGGCGGCGCGCCTCCCATCCTGACGGAACGCGGCTGGCTGACCCTGTGGCACGGGGTCGAGCCCAACGACAGCGTCGGCACCTACCGCACCTATTGGAGCCTGCTCGACGCCCGCGACCCCTCGCGCACCATCGCCACCGACCACGCACCGCTGATCGAGGCGAACCCCACGCTCACCGCGCGGATCGATCACCAGATGTACTTACGCGACATCGTCTTCACGACCGGCATCGTCGATGCGGGCGATCATTTCATCGTCGCGTCCGGCGAGGCCGATCTGGCCTGCCGGATCACCCACATCCCAAAGGCGCGGTTCGGGCTTTAATCGACCTTCTTCGCCTGCAACGCGTCGCGAATCTCACGTAGCAGCACGATGTCGGCGGGATCGGCGGCGGGCGGTGCGGTTCCTTCGGCCTTTTCGCGTTCCATCGTTGCCGCCATGCGGTTCACCGCCTTGACGAACAGGAAGATGATGAACGCCAGGATCAGGAAATTGATCGCGACCGTGACGAACTGGCCGTATCCCAACAACGGCACGCCTGCTTCCTTCAGCGCGGCATAATTGGTGAGCGATCCGGCATAGCTATCGGGCACATCGCCAAGGATCACGAAGAAGCTCGAAAAATCGAGCCCGCCGAACAGCCAGCCGACCACCGGCATGATCAGATCGTCGGTCAGCGATTTGGTGATCGTCGCGAACGCGCCGCCGATGATCACGCCGACCGCCAGGTCGATGACGTTGCCGCGCGCGATGAAGGTCTTGAATTCGTTCAACATTGCCGGTCTCCCTGCCCCCGAGGATCCAATGTGCATTCCGATTTCGCTTTTACGCCACCCATCCGGTGTCGTATCAACGGGTAACACTTAGGCGATGAAAGGCCACCGCATGTCAATTCGTCTCGCATTTATCGGTCTTATGGCGCTCAGCCTGTCGGCTTGCGGCATCAACAGCGTGCCGACGGCAGAGGAAAATGCCAAGGCCAAATGGGCCGATGTCCAGGCCGCCTATCAGCGCCGCGCCGACCTGATCCCCAATCTTCAGGCGACGGTACAGGGTGCGGCGGGCAGCGAACGCCAGATCCTGACCGAAGTCATCGACGCGCGCAGCCGCGCCACCGCGATCCAGATCACCGGCGACGACCTGACCGATCCGGCCAAGGTCCAGCAGTTCCAGGCAGCGCAATCGCAGCTTGGCGGCACGCTATCGCGGTTGATGGCGACGGTCGAAGCCTATCCCCAGTTGCAAAGCCAGCAGGGATTCCAGACCTTCATGACCCAGATCGAAGGAACCGAGAACCGCATCAACATCACGCTGCGCGATTATAACGAAGCGGTCCGCAGCTATAACACCACCATCCGCACCTTCCCCGACGCGATCGGCGCAAAGGTGATCCACGGTGCCGAGCCGATGGTCCCGTTCGAAGCGCAGGCAGGCGCGAACCAGGCGCCCACCGTCGATTTCGGCAACAGCAACTGACGCGCACGCCCGTCATGCTGGCGTTGTTCGCATTGCTGCTGGCCGGGTGCGATGCCGGGCCAGCGGCAACACCGGTCGGCAATGCCGTCGCTGCACCCGTATCGACGTCGTATCCGGCACTCACGGGCCGCGTCGTCGATGGTGCGGAATTGCTGGACGATCAGACGGAAGCACGGATTTCCAGCCAGTCCGAAGCGCTGGAGGCGGCAACGGGAAACCAGTTCGTGACCGTCACCGTGCCGACGCTGGGCGGGCAAAGCATCGAGGAATTCGGTCTGGCACTCGGACGCCAATGGGGCATCGGGCGTGCCGAACATGACGACGGAATTCTGCTGATCGTCGCCCCCACCGAACGCCGCGTGCGGATCGAAGTCGGCTATGGACTGGAAAAGACGATGACCAACGCACGGGCGCAAACCATCATTGACGATCGCATTCTACCCCGCTTTGGCGAGGGCCGGATGCAGGACGGTATCGTGGCCGGTACCGATGCGATCGTCTCAGTTCTCGCCGACAAGGAGGTCGCCAAGTGATGCTCTCTATCCGAGGGATCGTCGCAGCGTTGGCCCTGTTCATGGCGCTCCCGGCAGCGGCGCAGACCTTTCCCGAGCTGACGGGGCGCGTCGTCGATTCGGCGGAATTGCTGTCGCCCGAACAGGAAGCGCAACTGACCGCGCTGTCGGCGGAGATCGAAACGGCGTCGTCGCGGCAATTCGTGGTCGCGACGGTGCCCGACCTGCAAGGCTATCCGATCGAGGATTACGGATATCGGCTGGGTCGCGAATGGCAGATCGGGCAGTCGGACGCGAATAACGGCGTCATCCTGCTGGTCGCGCCCAATGAGCGCCGCGTCCGGATCGAAGTCGGTTACGGCCTGGAGCCTGTGATCCCCGATGGCTATGCGAGTCAGGTCGTCAACGGCACGATCCTTCCTGCGTTTCGCGATGGCGATATGGGCGGAGGGATCGTTGCTGGCGCGAACCAGATCGCCGAGCAGCTTCGCCTGCCGCTCGAACAAGCGGAAGCACGTGCGCTGGAGGCGGCCAAGGCCAGCCGCTCGTCGCGCGGCGGCGGCGACGTCAACTGGATCGCGATCATCTTCTGGGTCGCAGTGCTGCTGTTCATACTCGTCCCGATCGTCATCGGCGCTGCGGGCGGCAAGAAATATCGTCGCGGTCGCGCGCCGGTCGTCATCTGGGGGCCGACCTGGGGCGGCTCGTCGGGCGGCGGCTGGGGCGGCGGTGGCTTTGGCGGCGGCTCGGGCGGCGGGTTCGGCGGTGGAGGCTTCTCCGGCGGCGGCGGGTCGTTCGGCGGCGGCGGCGCATCGGGGGGCTGGTGATGGCGACCATACGACTTTCAGAGGCCGACCACGCTCGCGTCACCGCATCCGTTGCGCGCGCCGAACAGGGCACCGATGGCGAGATCGTGACGATCGTCACTGGCCATTCGGACGATTACCGCGACGTCGCGTTCATCTGGGCGGTCGCGGCAATGCTGTTCGCGATCGGCGCGATCGCGCTGTTTCCGGGCGTGATCGAGGCGAAGCTAGACTGGATGTCGGGCGGATGGCGGGCCGAGGGCGATGCCGAGGCGCAGCGGCTGTTGCTGTTCGTGCTGGCGGCCGAGTTGATCGTCTATCTGGTCGTGCGATACGCGCTGTCCTGGGACCGGCTGCGGTTCGCGCTGACCCCGCGCGCGGTCAAGTCGCGACGGGTGCGGCGGCGCGCGGTGCAATTCTTTCGCGCCAGCGCTGAAAAGCGCACCACGACCCGTGTCGGCATCCTTCTCTACCTCAGCCTCGACGAGCATGTGGCGGAGATCGTCGCCGATGAAGCGATCCACCACGCCGTCCCGCCCGAGCGCTGGGGCGATGCGATGGCTGCGTTGGTCGATAAAGTGCGCGAGGGCGATCCGGCAGGCGGTATGGTCGCGGCGGTCGATGCGATCGGCGACATTCTCTACGCGCATGTGCCCGCATCCGAGGACAATCCCAACGAATTGCCCGATCGGCTGATCGAGCTTTGAGCCTGCCCCCCGATCACGACGCGCCCACCCAGACGATGTGGGCAGGGCAGTTCATTACCGCGAAGAAGCAGGGGCGCTGGGAATATGTTTCGCGCGCTCGCGGCATCCGCGCGGCTGTGATCCTGGCGGTGGACGACGGCCATGTGCTGCTGGTCGATCAATACCGCGTGCCGCTGGGTCGGCGCTGCCTCGAACTGCCCGCGGGACTGATCGGCGACGACAGCGCGGGAGAGGCGCCGGAAGTAGCGGCGGCACGCGAGTTGGAGGAAGAAACCGGCTACCGCGCGGGGCGGATCGACGATTTAGGGGAATACTTCTCCTCGCCCGGCATGGTGTCGGAGGCATTCTACCTGATGCGCGCGCATGATCTGGTGCGGATTGGCGAAGGCGGCGGCGTGGAGGACGAGGGGATCGTCGTGCACCGGGTGGCGCTGGCCGAGGTGCCGGACTTCGTCTCGGAAATGCGCGCGAACGGCTATGCGGTGGACGTCAAATTGCTGTTGCTGCTGGCAGGATCGATCCTGAGATAAGCGGCAAGCCAAGCCCTAATACCCGTTTGCATTGAGCTTGTCGAAATGCTGTTCTTTTCTTCGTTCCAAGAAGGACAGTGCTTCGACAGGCTCAGCACGAACGGAAAAGATAGGTTTTTACCGCTCTCTACCGGAAATTATCGGCGTAGGCCTGAAGCTTCAGCTTGCGCTCCGGTGCCGCAACGATGTGGTGCGCGATCCCCTCGCGCGTCGCATAGTCCACCGCCGCTTCGCAGGTCGGGAAACTCAGCCGAACCTGCTCGCGAGTATCGCCCGAACCGGCCCATCCGGTCAGCGGATCGGGCTTCTTTGCCTCGGTGGGTTCGAACTCCAGCACCCATTCGGCGGTGCGCGCGCGGCCCGACTGCATCGCGTTCTTGGGGCGCTGATAGATACGGGCGGTGGGCACGGGGCAAACTCCGGTTTCGACTCGCGTCCCGATTAGCGCGAACCGCGCGCGCGTGCATCCGCATTTTTGGTACGCAGCGTCGGTGATGCGTTTGCGGGGTCTTCGGGCCAGGGATGGCGCGGATAGCGGCCGCGCATTTCCTTGGCCACCGCCGCCCAGCTACCGCTCCAGAAACCCGGCAGATCGCGCGTCGTCTGGATCGGACGTCCGGCAGGCGAGGTCAGGCTGAGCACGAGCGGCACACGTCCGCGCGCCACCATCGGATGCGTGGCCAGCCCGAACAGCGCCTGGGGCCGGCATTCGACGGTCGGACCGGCTTCTGCCGCATAGTCGATTGTATGACTCGATCCGGCCGGGGTGGAAAGCCGCGCGGGCGCGATTGCATCCAGCGTCCGCATATCATCCCAGCCAATCAGCCCTTCGAGCGCTTGGGTGAGGGCGACAGGCGACAGGGCGTCGAGCCGCCGCTTCCCCTCGACCAGCGACGGCAGCCATTCGTCAATCCGGTCGATCAGCGCCGCATCGTCGATCGCAGGCACCTCCGCGCCGTGCGCTGCGGCAAAGGCGGCGCGTGCCCTCAGCGACAGCGCGCTTTCGTCCCACGGCAATAGCGACAGGCCATGGGTGCGAACCCCCTCGACCAGCGCCGCTGCAATCGCTTCCTTCGATGCCGATGCATCCTGCCCGCCGCCCAGCTTCAGCGCGCCCAACCGCCGTTCGCTGGTCGCGGCGACGCTGCCGGTTACGGGATCGAAGATGACTTCGGTGCGGCGCTCGATCCGGTCGCCGTACAGTGCCTCGATAGTCGGCAGGTCGATCGCCGCCGCCGACAATATTCGCGCACCCGATGCCGCACCCTGTACCTCGCCCACCGCCAGCCATTCCTCGCGCGCAAGGCTCGACAGCGGATCGAGGCGGTAGCCGCGTCCGCCGACCGATGCCCAATGCTCTCCCGACACGTCGCGCCGCCGCGCGATACGGTCCGGGAAGGCAAGTGCCAGCGCCACCGCGATCGGCGAGGCACTCGGTCGGGGTCTCGCACCCGGCGACGCGGCGGCAAGGGTCACCCATCGCCGCGCCAGCGCCCGCCCGGCATCGGCGCGCTTGCCGCGTTCGCCGCGCCAGCGCCGGGCGCGCGCTTCCAGATCGGGATCATTGCCGCCCAACCCGCGTTCGCCGAGCAGCACGGCCACCTCCGACGCAGCGTCGGCGATACCGAGTTCGCCCGCCCGCACCAACATATGGGCGAGACGCGGCGGCATCGGCAATGTCGCGATCATGCGCCCATGCTCGGTCGGACGACCATCATCGTCCATCGCGTCCAGCGCGCGCAACCGCCGCCGCGCTTCGCTCACCGCTGCTTCGCTCGGCGGATCGAGCCAGCGCAGATCGCGCGGATCGGCGACGCCCCAGATTGCGCTCGCCAGCACCAGCGCGGACAAATCGGCTTCGGTGATTTCGGGCGGGTCGAAGGGCGGCAGCCCGGCAGTCGCGGCTTCCTCCCACAATCGATAGGCGATGCCCGGCGCCTGCCGCGCCGCGCGACCGCTGCGCTGAGTGGCCGACGCCCGGCTGACGCGCTCGGTCACCAGCCGCGTCATCCCCGCCGCGCGGTCGTACCGTGGACGCCGCGCCAGCCCCGAATCGATGACGATGCGGATGCCATCCAGGGTCAGCGAGCTTTCGGCGATCGAGGTGGCGAGCACGACCTTGCGCCGACCCTCAGTATCCGGGCGGATCGCGCGACGCTGTTCGGCGGGGTCCGCACCGCCGTGAAGCAGGTGCAACGCGATGTCGCCGCTCTGTCCATCCAGCCGTTCAGCCGTGCGACTGATCTCCGCAACGCCGGGCAGGAAAGCAAGGATTCCGCCCTGATCCTCGGCCAGCGCTCGGCGGATGGCGCGCGCCATCTCGTCCTCGATCCGCGCTTCGCCATTTCGTCCGACATGACGAAGTTCGAGCGGATGGCTTCGGCCTTGGCTCTCGATCACGCGTGCGCTGTCCATCAGGTCGGAAAAGCGCTCGCCGTCGAGCGTCGCCGACATCGCCACCAGTCGCAAATCGGGTCGCAACCCCGCTTGCGCGTCCAGCGCCAATGCCAGCGCAAAATCGCTGTCGAGGCTGCGCTCGTGGACCTCGTCGAAAAGCACCGCGGACACCCCCGACAGTTCTGGGTCGGCCTGGATGCGGTTGATGAAGATGCCTTCGGTCAACACGGTGACGCGCGTCGCCACCGACCGTTTGCTGTCCATGCGGGTGGCGTAGCCGTAGGTCCGACCCACCGCCTCGCCCGCCAGTTCCGCCATGCGTTCGGCAGCGGCACGCGCGGCCAGGCGACGCGGCGACAGCAACAGAATTTCGCCGCAGCACCACGATTCACGCAGCAGCGCGGGCGCGACCGCCGTGGTTTTGCCCGCGCCTGGCGGCGCGACGAGCACGAGGTTCGGCGTATCGCGAAGCGCGGCGATGATATCGGGAAGGACCGCCGCGATCGGCAGCCCGGCGGCTGGATCAGCCGCGGCCATTCAACAAGCTGGGCACGGCGCGCAGACAGGCATCGAGCGCGGCCTTGTCCCCGCTTGCCGCTGCAGTGCGCGCACGGTCCTGTGCGGCGGCGAAATCGCGGTCGGTGACGTCGGCATCACGCGCGATCTCAGTCGCGGCGAGCGACCAATACAGGTCTGCCTGAAACAGGTCTTCATTCTCCGCATCGGCCATGCTGGCGACATGCGCAATCGCCGAGCACCGTTGGGCTTGGTCGAGCGTCGGGCGCTCGCCGGCAACTTGCACGAAGGCGGAAGCGGCAATCAGATACGCAAACACCACACTGCCCCCTTTAGAAGTCGATCCATTCGGTGCCGCCGGGCGCAATCTGGTCCTCGACCTTGTCGCCGATCCAGACAAACCCGGTCACCAGCCCGACGACCACCGCCACTTCGACCAGCAGGATCGCGCCCCATACCAGTTTCGGGTGGAACGGTCCGATCTGGTCATAGCCATCGGTAGTCACGCGGGGGGTGTTGCGCATTTAATAAGCCCTGTGAATTGCGAATTCGACGGCCTCGACCATCGCGCGCTTGGCGGCGGAATCGGGGAAAATACCCAGCGCGTCGATCGCGCGCTGGCCGTAATGGCGCGCGCGTGCCAGCGTGTCGGCGACGGCGTTGGTTTCCTGAACGCGGCGCGTTGCCTCGGCCAGATCGTCGTCGGACGAGCGGCGTCCTTCGATCGCGTCCTTCCAGAATGCGCGCGCCTCGGCATCGCCGCGGGCATAGGCCAGAATCACGGGCAGCGTCATCTTGCCCTCGCGGAAATCGTCGCCCGCATCCTTGCCCATGGTCCCTGCGTCCGACACATAATCGATCGCGTCGTCGACGAGCTGGAACGCGATGCCCAGATTGCGGCCGTAAGCGTCGAGCGCGGCTTCCTCCGCCTCGGGCCGCTCGGCAACGACGGCGGCGATCCGGCACGCGGCGGCGAACAAAGCGGCGGTCTTCGCGCCGATAATGTCGAGATAGCGTTCCTCGGACGTGTCGGTGCGCCGGGCGGCGGTCAGCTGGTTGACCTCGCCTTCCGCAATCACGGCGGACGCATTGGAAAGGATTTTCAGCACCTTCAGGCTGCCATCCTCGACCATCAGCTCGAAGCTGCGGCTGAACAGGAAATCGCCAACCAATACGCTTGCCGGATTGCCCCAAATCACGTTGGCGGTTCGCTTTCCGCGGCGCAGGTCCGATCCGTCGACGACATCGTCGTGGAGGAGCGTCGCGGTGTGGATGAATTCGACCGTCGCGGCCAGCCGGTGATGCCGCGTGCCCGCATAATCAAGCAGCTTCGCGCTCACCAGCGTCAGCATCGGGCGCAGCCGCTTGCCGCCGCCTGCGATCAAATGCCCGGCCAGCGTCGGGATCAGCGGAATGTCCGACTGCATCCGGTTCAGGATCACGCTGTTCACGAGGTTCAGGTCGTGCGCGACCAGCCCGACGAGCGGATCGAGCGATGGGGCGGAGGATGCGCCCAGACGGTGGACCGTGGCTGTCATGTCGCTGCGCGATGTGGCGGAGGGGCCAAGCAAAGGCAAGGGCGGGTTCAAGAAAACCAGGGTTGCCGCGGGGGAAAGGGAAGGCGACAAGGCGCGCAATCCTTCGATCAGAACCCAAGGGGACGCGCATGACCGACGACCGGCTGGAGCATTACCGCCAAAGCATCGACAATATCGATGCCGCGCTCGTCTTCATGCTGGCGGAACGGTTCAAGGTGACCCAGGCGGTCGGCCGTTACAAAGCGGAAACCGGCCTGCCCCCCGCCGATCCGGGCCGCGAGGAACGCCAGATCGAACGGCTGCGGGCATTGGCGAGGGATGCGAACCTGGACCCTGAGTTTTCCGAGAAATTCCTGCGCTTCATCATCGACGAAGTGATCCGGCATCATCAGCAGGCGCGCGACGGCGCCTAAACTACTCCGTCACCCCGGCCGCTGTGCCGGGGTCCAATAAGCCGCTTTCAAGTGGCTAAAGAATTCAGCGCATCGGATGCCGCTCGGTGGACCCCGGCACTGCGGCCGGGGTGACGGCAAGGGTTACTCCGCCGCAAGCAAGCCTTCCGCCCCGCCCAGATCGACCGAGACCAACCGGCTGACCCCCCGCTCCACCATCGTCACGCCGAACAATCGGTGCATCCGCGCCATCGTCGCGGCGTTGTGGGTGACGATCAGGTAGCGGGTTTGGGTCTCGCTCGTCATCGCGTCGAGCAGGTCGCAGAAGCGTTCGACATTAGCGTCGTCAAGCGGCGCGTCCACTTCGTCCAGCACGCATATCGGCGCGGGGTTGGTCAGGAACAGCCCAAAGATCAAAGCGACCGCTGTCAGCGCCTGCTCGCCACCCGACAAAAGCGTAAGCGACTGGAGCCGCTTGCCGGGCGGCTGAGCCATAATCTCAAGTCCCGCCTCCAGCGGATCGTCCGAATCGACCAGGGCGAGATGCGCCTGTCCCCCGCCGAACAAGGTCGTGAACAGCCGCTGGAAATGCTTGTCCACTGCCTCGAACGCGGCGAGCAGGCGCTGACGGCCTTCGCGGTTCAGCGTCCCGATCGACCCGCGCAGCCGGTGGATCGCGGTTTCCAGTTCGTCGCGCTCGCAGATGTTGGTCGCCGCCCCGGTTTCCAGTTCGGCGAGTTCGGCCTCGGCCACCAGATTGACCGGCCCGATCCGCTCGCGCTCGACGTTCAGCCGTTCATGCTCGGCGGACTCCGCGCCGGGTTCGCGCACGCTGTCGGCTTCGAACGCCAATCGTTCTGGCAGCAAGGGCGGCGGGCATTCGAAGCGCTCGCCCGACAGCCGCCCCATTTCCACCCGGCGCAGTTCCTGATTTTCGGCGCGCGCCAGTGCCCCGGCGCGTTGTTCGCGCGCTTCGGCAAGCGATTCGGCGGCGGCGGCTCCGGTGGCCTCCAGCGCACGCAACCCCGCCTCGGCCTCGCGTTCGGCAGTCACCCCCGCTTCGGACGCGGTGCGCGCTTCCGCCGCAGCATTGCGCGCGGCGTCGAGGGCGCGCGCAATGCTGTCGGGCTTCGTCGCCAGCACCGCTGCTTCCTCGACGAGCGCGACGGCGCGCTTGTCCATGTCGGCGATCCGTTTGGCGGCATCGCCCGCGCGCGCTTTCCAGTTGCGGATGTCGGCGGTGGCGCTCGCCTGACGCTCGCGATCAACGGTCAGCGCCTGATCGATGGCGGCACGCTCGGCGCGCGCGGCGGCAACCGCGCCGCGCTTCGCTTCCGCACCGCTGGTCAGTTGCGCGACCCGTTCGCGCGTGGCGCGGCCGTGGGGGAGCGCGGTCAGCGTCGCATCGGCGCGCGCGACTTCACCCTCCGCATCGTCGCGATCGACCGCGGCGCGAGTCGCACGCTGCGCCAGATCCTGTGCCTGCGCATCAAGTCGTTCGAGCGCGGCGACGGCGCGGTCCTCGGCGCGGGCGGCGTCGCGCGACAGGGATTCGCTGGCATCCAGCAACCGCCTGCAATCTGTGGCGGCGCGCCGCGCCTCTGATATGTCGCCATCGACGCGCGTCAGATCACCGTCGGCGGCATCGACCGCACGAATCAGCGCCGGGCGCGCCTTTTCCAGCGCGCGGAGCCGGTTGACGCGCTCCAGTCGCTCAGCCGCCGCCGCGCCGCCGCTACGTGCGACATAGCCGTCCCAGCGTCGCAATACCCCCGCCAGCGTGACGAGGCGCTGGCCGACCGCAAGCGGCTGGCCGTCATCGGTCTCCGCCACGAAAATCTGCGCCAGCCGCCGCGCCAACGCATCCGGTGCCTCGACCATGCGAGCAAGCGGCGTGGTGCCATGCGGCGCGGGCGGATCGGCGGAAAGCGGCGACGCGCCTGCCCAGTGGCGCTCGTCGCTGGGATCGAGCCCGGCTTCGAGGTCGTCGCCCAGGGCCGAGGCGAGCGCGCGTTCGTAACCGGGTTCGGCGTGCAGCCGGTCGAGCAACCGGTCGCGGCCCGACGGGCGAATCGCCTTGGACAAAGCCGCCGCTTCGCTGTCGAGCGCCGCAAGTTCGGCGTGCGCGGCGGCGCGGGCGCTTTGCGCGCGGCCCTGCGTGTCGATCGCGGATCGCTCCTGAGCATCGGCACGGGTCAACCCGGCGCGCGCCGATTCGATCTGGCGTTCGGCGCGCGCCCGGTCCTTGCGTGCGGTATCACGAGCGGCCTCCAGCGGCACAGCGTCCGACAGCCCGGCGCGCTCCGCGTCGATGCGCGCGACATCGCGAGACGCACGTTCTAACCGCTGACGCGCCGCCGCGACCGCCGCCTGGGCGACTCGCGCGTCCGCCGCCTCGCGCGCCTGATCCGCAAGTGCCTGCGCCAGCGCGACTTCGGCATCCCGGGATGCACGCTCAGCCTCGGCAAGCGCGGCATCGGCAGCGGGCACGCGTCTCCCGGCCTCGGCGACCCGCGCCTCCAGCGTCTTTATCTCCTCCGCCAGCCGTTTGAGCGCGTCGGCAGCATCGCGCGCGAGATCGCCCTCACGCGCGCGGTCGGCGTCGAGCCGTTCGCGCGCACCCGCGACCTCATCGATGCGGCGCGCGGTCGCCGACTGTTCGGCCTCCAGCGCCTCCAGCCGACGTAGCGCCTCGCTGGCGGCATCGCGTGCCTCCAGCGCAGCCGCACGCGCCTTGGCCAGTTTCCCCGTCGCATCGTGGCTATTCGCCGCCGCCGCACGCTGAGCCTCCGCACGGCTGGCAACCAGAGCCTCTGCCGCCTCGGCTTCCTGCTTGGCGACATCCGCCGCCGCCGCCGCATCCCGCCATCGGGCATAGATCATTCGCGCCTCGGCGACGCGGATGCGGTCGGACAGGATGCGATAGCGTTCGGCCTGCCGCGCCTGACGTTTGAGTTGCGCTGCGCGGGCTTCCTGATCGGCGATGACCTCGCCCAGCCGCGTCAAATTCGCTTCGGTCGCGCGGAGGCGTTGTTCGGCATCCTTGCGGCGGACGTGCAGCCCGGCAATCCCCGCCGCTTCCTCCAGCATCGCCCGACGTTCGGCGGGTTTGGCGGCGATCACCGCGCCGATCTTGCCCTGGCTCACCAGAGCGGGCGAATGCGCGCCGGTGGCAGCATCGGCGAAGACCAGCCCGACGTCCTTGGCGCGGACATCGCGGCCGTTGATGCGGTAGGCCGACCCCGCCCCCCGCTCGATCCGGCGGACGACTTCGAGTTCGTCGCCATCGTCGCCATCGGCCAGAATAGAGACTTCGGCGAACTCACGCTGCGGCCGGGTTGCGGTCCCAGCGAAGATCACGTCCTCCATGCCCGAACCGCGCATGGACTTGGCGGAATTCTCCCCCATCGCCCAGCGCAGCGCTTCGAGCAGATTGGACTTGCCGCAGCCATTGGGGCCGACGACGCCCGTCAGCCCCGGCTCGATCCGCAGGTCGGCGGGATCGACGAAGCTCTTGAAGCCCGAAAGCCGCAATCGCCTGATCCGCATCGCCCCCGCCCCCCGGCGCCCTCGTTAGGCGCCTGCGGCCTTGAGTGCCTGTTCCACCTGCGGCCAGGCGACCGCGTTGGGCACGACCTTGCCGTTGAGCAGGAAGGTGGGTGTGCCGGGCAGATTATACTCCTGCGCCGCGCTCTGCGTGCCGTCGGCCAGCGCCTGTGCGGCATTGGTGTCGGCCAGGCATTGGCGAAGCTGGGGTTCGGGCACACCCCGCGCCTTGGCGAATTCGACATAGCCGAGCGCATCGGCCAGCGCGCCTGCCTGTTGCGCAGGGGGCATCCCCTGAAGCTGTGCCTGCAAGCCTTCGCCTGCGGCCTCCAGCCGTTCGAACACCGCCGTCTGATCGGCCATCATCCCCTCAAGCATGGGAAAGAACGCCGCCGTCCCGCCACACTGGCCGACCAACGATGCCGAGATGTCGAGCGGCGAGCGGATGAAATCGCGATACTCGAAGCTCACCTTGCCGCTCGCGACATATTGCTGCTTGAGCGGCTCCGACGCGGTTTCGGAGAAATTGGCGCAGGCCGGGCACGACCGCGAACCATATTCGACCAGCTTGAGCGGCGCATCGGGGTTGCCCATGCGGAAGCCGCCCTCGGGGGTGCGCTCGACCACTTCGGTCCAGTTCTGGCCCGCAGGCGCAGCGACATTTTCGACCGAACCGGCAGGCGCGGTCACGACGTTGCCGTCGCTGTCGCCGCCACACGCCGCAAGTGCCAGAGCCGAAACCGTGATGAGCAGGGTACGCATCGAATATTCTCCCGAAGAAATTGGATTATTTGGCGCCGGCGGCGGCCAGCAGGGGCCGAAGCGCAGCCCAGTTATGGACGTCGTGCGCGACCTGGCCGTTGATCTCGAACCCCGGCGTGCCGTGGACGCGGGGCATGGCGGCTTGCGTCGCCGCCGACAGCCGGTCGAGTTCGGCCTGATTCGACAGGCATTGATCGATCGAGGCATCGGTCATCCCGCGCGATTTGGCGAGATCGGATAGGCCGCTTTGCGCCGCGAATACCTTTGCCTGTTCGGTCGGCGATCCGGCCAGAAACGCCGGGCGGATGCGACCCGCGCGGTCGATCAGGGCGGACTGATTGGTGTAAATCAAATCGTGCATCGGTATGAACCCGGTCGGGCCCGCACATCGCGCAAGCATCGCGGCTGCCATGTCGAGTCCGTTCAGCGTCATGTTGCGAATTTCGACCCGGACCACCCCGCGCTTGACCAGATCGCCGCGCAACGCCGGGCTCGATTGCTCGACGAAGTTGCGACAGGCGGGGCACGTGAAGCTGATATATTCGGTCAGCGCGACCTTTGCGCCCGGATTGCCGATCACATAGTCACCCGCCTTGGTCCGCGTGACGCTGCTGCGCCAATCGCGCTGGGCCTCGGCGGTGGGGGGCAGGAACAAGAAAGCGAGCGCGACGCTCAGCAACGCAACCAGACGCGACATCAGTTGATTTTTCCGATCTTGGGGATGGATTGGGGTTGCGACACGCCGATCGCCAGCGCCTCGAGCACCGCCTTCAATTCGGGATCGACGATCGCGCGCAGCGAATCGCCAAGATCGGCGGGAACGGCGGCGGGTTCGGCGGCTTTCTTTGCCCGCGGCGCATCGCGGCGGACGTCGCCCTGACGAAACGCCACCTTGGCGACTGCGGTATAGCCGAAGAAGCGGTTCACGCGGTCGATGATCTCGGGCGAGATGTGCTGCATCATCGTCCCGTGGGCACCCTCGACGGTCAGCGTCAGCACGCCGTCGGCGCGCTGGCCGTGAGGAAAGCGAATCGATTCGGGCGTGGAGACGCGGGCATAACGATCGCCGACGATCTCCGCCCAACGGCTGACGATCGAGCTTTGGACGAAGCCGAACCGCCGGAACGCCGCCGCACCGATATCGGGCAGCAAGTCGGATACCGCACGCACGCCGCCGCGTGGCCGCTCTGCGGCAACCGGTTCCGCACGCGATTTGCGCGGTTTCTTCGGGGGAGCGTCGCTGGTCATTCCACTATCGCCGCCACCCATGCCATAGGCGAGCCGTGCTAGACAATGTACGAACCGAAGGCGCAGGCATCGCGAGCAGGTTGCTCGATTGGTACGATGCCAATGCCCGCACCCTGCCGTGGCGCGCCCCGCCCGGTGCCAACGCCGCCGATCCGTACCGCGTCTGGCTGTCGGAAATCATGCTCCAGCAGACGCAGGTCGCAACCGTCATTCCCTATTTCGACCGGTTCACGGCGCGCTGGCCGGATTTCGAGGCGTTCGCCGCTGCCGAAGACGCGGACGTGATGGGTGCCTGGGCAGGGCTCGGCTATTATGCCCGCGCGCGCAATCTGCTCGCCTGCGCGCGGGTGGTGGCGTCGGAGCATGGCGGGCGGTTGCCGGAAAGCGAGGCCGAACTGCTCAAACTACCAGGGGTCGGTGCCTATACCGCCGCCGCCATCGCCAGCATCGCTTTCGGCAAGCGTGCAGTGGTGGTGGACGGGAATGTCGAGCGGGTGGTGTCGCGGCTGTTCGCGGTCGAGACGCCACTGCCCGCAGCCCGGCCCGAGCTCAAACGCCTGACCGATACGATCACACCGGGCGCACGCGCGGGCGATTTCGCGCAGGCGATGATGGATCTCGGGTCGGGGATCTGCACGCCGAAATCGCCCAAATGCTTGCTCTGTCCGCTGGCACCCGATTGTGCGGCTCGCGCGCAGGACGATCCTGCGACCTATCCGCGCCGCCTGCCCAAAAAGGCCAAGCCGCAACGCTTCGGCACGATCTTTCTGCTGCATGACGACGATCGCGTGCTGCTCGTTCGCCGCCCGGATAAGGGATTGCTCGGGGGCATGCGCGCCTTTCCTACGGGTCCGTGGAACGATGCACCGCCCGGCTTGGCCGATGCACCCCTCGCCACCGACTGGCAGCCGATCGATGACGAGGTGACCCACGTCTTCACCCATTTCGCGCTCAGATGCGCGCTTGTGCGCGGGACATGGGACGGGCAATCCTCGGTCGAAGGCGAATGGTGGCCGATCGCCGATCTCGATTCGGCAGGGCTGCCCACCGTGTTCGCCAAGGCCATACAGCATCTGGGAGAGACCGACCGATGACCGTCCTGAAACGCGCCGCCATCGCCGTCGTCCTTGCCGGGACCGCGCTCTCCGGCTTCGTCTTTGCGCCGATGCTGGAAGCGCAAGTCGCGCGCCCCGCCCCTGCCCCCCGCGCTACGGCCACCGATACCCTTGCGCAAAGCTATGTCGCGCAAAACCGCGCGCCTGGGATCGTGCTCGCGGTCGGCACGCGCGGCCAACCCGCCCATTTCGCACACGCCGGACGCATCGACGATGCCGCCAATGGCGAAGCCGCGGACGCCGACAGCCTGTGGCGCGTCTATTCGATGACCAAACCGATCACCGGCATGGCCGCGATGATGCTGGTGGAGGATGGCAAGCTGCGGCTCGACCAGCCGATCCACGAGCTGATCCCGGCGTTCAAGGACATGAAGGTCCTGACCGATCCGGAAAACAGTCTGGTAAGCCGCCCCGCCGCGCGACCCATCACCGTCCGCCATCTGCTGACGCATACCGCCGGCCTCGGCTATTCGATCGTCACGACGGGGCCGCTCAAGGCCGAATATGAGCGCCTCGGCATCCTCCCCGGTGCAGTCGAACCCAAGACCGAAGCCCAGGCCGCAACCGTGCGCCCGAAAAGCCTCGAGGAATTCGCCAACCGCCTCGCCACCCTCCCGCTGATCGCCGATCCGGGCACCGAATGGAGCTATTCGATCGGCCTTGACCTCTTGCCGCGCGTCATCGAAGTCGCGAGCGGCATGTCGTTCGAGCAATTCCTGCAAAGCCGCATGTTCGGTCCGCTCGGCATGACCTCGACTTATTGGGCAGTCCCGGCGGGCGAGGTCGGACGGCTGGGGCCGAATTATTTCTGGGCAGGCGACAACCGCATTCCGCTCGACCCCGCAGGCAGCGCGTCGGTTTATGCGCGCGCGCCCAGTTTCCCCTATGGCGGCGCAGGCTTGGTGATGTCAGCGCGTGATTATGACCGGTTCCTCGCCATGCTGCTGAATGGCGGCGAACTGGGCGGCAAACGGGTGATGAAGGCGGAGACGGTGCGGACGGCCATGTCCAACCTGCTGCCGCAAGGCGTGACCTTTGGCGGCATCCCCGGTACCGGCGCGCAGAATGCCGCAGGCGGTTACGGCGCGGGCGGCTTCGTGACGCTGGCCGATGTCCCCGGCGGTCCCGGTGCGGGCACCTATGGCTGGGGCGGTGCTGCGGGGACGATCGCCTGGGTCGATCCCAAGAACGGCCTGCGCGCCTCGGCCTATGTCAATTATTTCCCGGCGGAGAAATGGCCGCTTCGCACCGATCTGATGAAGGCGGTCTATTCGCGGTGAGTTTGCGTCCCGGCTTCACCGGCGGCGGGCTCGACCGTGCCGACCGGTTCAGGAACGATGCCGCTGCGATCGAGCGAATGCTGGGCGACTGGCGCGGGCGATTGCTGACGCTCGACACGCTCGACCCCAGCCTGGACGATGCGGGCGGGCTGATCTGGACGACGCTCGCCGACCTGCCCGACAATGCCGAGCCGATCCTGCTGGGGCTGGAGGGCGAGCGGCCCTATTTTACCTGCGTCACCCCCGACATGCGCCCGGTGCGCGGTCGGTCGCCGCGGATCATGCAGCTGCTCGGCCTGCTGCGCGAAGGCGATGCCGCGCGCTATGCCCAGGCGCGCAGCGTGGTCGACTGGCATGTCCGCCACCGCTTCTGCGCCGAATGCGGCACCCCCACGCGCATGATCCGCGCGGGCTGGGCGCGAGCTTGCGACAATTGCGCCGCCGAACATTTCCCGCGCACCGACCCCGTCGTCATCATGATCGCCGAGCATGACGGCCGCGCACTGCTGGGCCGCGGTCCCGGCTGGCCACCCGGCCGCTATTCGGCGTTGGCGGGCTTCGTCGAGGTCGGTGAATCGGTGGAGGAAGCGGTCGCGCGCGAAATCTGGGAGGAAACCGGCGTACGCGTGCGCGATGTCGACTATATCGCTAGCCAGCCCTGGCCCTTCGCATCGTCGCTGATGATCGCCTGCGTTGCCAAGGCCGAAGACGATGCGTTGACCATCGACATTAACGAGATCGAGGACGCGATCTGGGTCAGCCGCGCCGATTGCGCCGCCGCGTTAGCAGGAGATGCGGAGGCTCCGTTTTTGGCACCGCCGCCTTATGCGATCGCACATACCCTGCTTACGGCATGGGTGGGAAACGACTGACCCACTTCCGTCACTCCGGCCGAAGTGCCGAGGTCCACCGGGCGGCAAACCTTAAGGCGAAAGGATCAAGCAAAGCGCAAGCGGGTGAGTGGACCCCGGCACTTCGGCCGGGGTGACGGCGGGGTGTGGCTAACCCCGCGCCCGCGCTTGGGCGTACGTCCCCAGCAACCGCACCCATTTGGTGTGGAACCCCAGTTCCTCCAGCGCGCGATCGACGTTTGCGTCGCTCGGACGCCCCTCGATATCGGCATAGAATTGCGTCGCGGCAAAACTGCCGCCTTGTTGATAGCTTTCCAGCTTGGTCATGTTGACGCCGTTGGTCGCAAAACCGCCCAGCGCCTTGTAGAGCGCAGCGGGGATGTTCTTCACCTCGAAAACGAACGTCGTCATCCATGGCCCCGGCCCCGGCCCCTCGACTGGCGGGGCCTGACGCGCCAGCACCACGAACCGCGTGGTGTTGTGATCGGCGTCGGCAATGTCCGCCTCGATCAGGTTCAGCCCATAGAGCCCCGCTGCTGCCGGGGGGGCGAGCGCAGCGACCGACGGATCGGCCTTCTCCGCCACCACGGCCGCCGCACCCGCGGTATCGGGATAGACCACCGGCGCGATGCCGTGTTCGCGCAGCCAGTGGCGGCATTGGCCGAGCGCCTGTTCATGGCTCATCGCGCTGGTGATCTGGTCGCGCGTGCCAACCGCCATCAGCGCATGGCGGATGCCCAGAAAATGCTCGCCGGTGATCACCAGCCCCGATTCGGGCAGCAGGAAATGGATGTCGGCCACACGCCCGTGCAGCGAGTTTTCGATCGGGATGATCGCGCAGTCCGCGCGCCCCTCCCGCACCGCATCGATCGCGTCGGTGAAGGAAAAGCACGGCAGGGGCAGGCATTCGGGAAACGCCTCGACCGCCGCCACATGACTGTTCGCGCCGGGTGCGCCCTGAAAGGAGACCGCACGTCCCGGTTCCAACGCCGCGGCGGCAGTCATGCGTGCGACGATCGGGCGGGCGGGTTCGGCGAAACTCTGCATGGTGGTCGCGGCGTTAGTCGCGGGCGCGCAAGCGATCAAGCGTGGCTTGCGATAGGCGATATGCCCCTCTAAAGGAGCACGACTTTTATTCGCAAAACGGCGGGCTGCTGACGCACATGGACAATCGGACGAACACGATCGCGGGCTGGGCTTTGGCCGGGTGTACCGCCGCACTCGGGCTTTCGATCATCAGCGGCATGTATTTCCATTCCGAACGCCCCGAAAATATGGGCTATCCGATCGAAGGCGTAGAAACCGCAGGCGGCGCGGCGGAAGAAATTCCGATTGCGACCCTGCTCGCCAGCGCCGATGTCGCCGCAGGCCAGGCATCGTTCGCCAAATGCGCCGCGTGTCACACGATCACCCAGGGCGGGGCGAACGGCATCGGCCCGAACCTGTGGGCCGCATTCGGCAAGCCGCACGGCCATGTCGCCGGCTTCGCCTATTCCGACGCGTTGACGAGCATTCCAGGCAATTGGGATTTCCAGGGCATGAGCGACTGGCTCGCCAGCCCGCGCCGCTATGCGCCGGGCACCAAGATGACCTTTGCCGGGCTGTCGGACCCGCAGGAACGCGCCAACGTCATCGCCTATATGAATGCGCAGGGGTCGAACCTTCCCTTCCCCGCTCCGCCAGTCGAGGGTGCCGAGGAACCGGCCGAAGGCGAAGAAGCCGCCGCCAATGCGACCGACGCGGAAGCGGATAACGCGGTCGAAGGCAATGCGACCGAAACCGCCGGTGAGAATGCGACCGCCGCCGAATAAACCGCTAGTCGGATCGAAATAGAAGAAGCCTCGGCAGTTCGCGCTGCCGGGGCTTTTTTATGCTTCCCCGCACGCGGGGATGGGTCAGAATTCGTCGCTGTAAAACCGCTTGATCGCGTCCCAGCCCTCTTCGGCGGTTTCGCAATAGGTGATGAGGTCCAAGTCACGAGGCGAAATCACGCCCTCCTCGCACAACGCCTCGAAACTGACCACGCGGTCCCAGAATTCGCGGCCATAGAACAGCACCGGGATGCGCGCGATCTTGCCGGTCTGGATCAGGGTCAACAGCTCGAAACTCTCGTCAAACGTGCCGAACCCACCGGGGAATACCGCCACCGCGCGCGCGTGGAGCAGGAAGTGCATCTTGCGCAGCGCGAAATAGTGGAACTGCATGCTGAGTGACGGCGTGACGTAGGGGTTGGGGGCCTGTTCGTGCGGCAGGACGATGTTCAGCCCGATCGAATCGGCGCCCACGTCCTGCGCGCCGCGATTGGCGGCCTCCATGATCGACGGCCCGCCCCCCGAACACACGACGAAATGGCGCTTGCCGTCCTCATCTACAGGGAATTTGCTCGAAATCTGCGCCAGCTCGCGCGCGACGTCGTAATATTTGGATTTGGCGACCAGCCGCTCGGCGATCTTGCGCGACTGGTCGTCCTCGGCGAGTTCGAGCAAAGCCGCGGCCTTTTCCGGCTCGGGAATGCGCGCCGATCCGTACATCACCAGCGTGGATGCGATGTTGGCTTCGTCGAGCAGCAATTGCGGCTTCAGCAATTCAAGCTGGAAGCGGACGGGACGCAGATCCTCGCGCAGCAGGAAATCCATGTCCTGGAACGCCAGCTTGTATGCGGGGTGTTCGGTCTGCGGGGTGTGCGACTGGGCACGGGCGGTTTCGGCATCTTCCTGCGCACGGGCGAAGACGCGGCTCGGTACTTTGGTTTCGGTCATTTCGCCGGGGTTAGCGGAGTTTTATTGCGCGCGATAGATTGGAGTCGGTTTGGTAATGCGATGGGGATCGCATTCCGGCGGCACCGGCCCACTCCCCCACCCGACCACCCATCAGAATACCGTCTGGGTGGTCGGGTGGGGGAGTGGGCCGGTGCCGCTCAAAATTCGCTTTCTCTCGAATTTTCAAACAGCTTCTCACCGACAGAACGGTCCGCGCCCCATGTCGAAATGGAAATGGTCGTGATGCGCGGCATTATATTCGGGGCTGAGCACGGTGCGAAACCGCTTGCAGGCCGATTGGTGGATGACGGTCAGGAACTGCTTGGTTGCCGGGTCGCTGGTCCGCCAGTCGCCGCGGATGGTGATCCGCCGCCCGTCCTCAAGCACGAAACCCGACACGTCGATCGCGTTGGCACCGGCGTGTTCGGACAAGCGCCCCGATGCCGCAGTCCCGCCGCCGACGATCCCGCGACAGCTATAGGTGCCCATCGTCTCGACCCGCACGACTTCGCTGCCCAGCATCTGGCGAGCGGCGGGGCGCACTGCATGCTCGACCCAAGCCGAGAAATTGCGCGCGAGCGGGCAGCGGATCGAGGTGATGCCGGTCACCGGCACGCCGATGTCGAGCAGCTGCACCGCGCCGATCACCAGGCACCCGCCGCCGAAATCGCGGTCGGGCAGCGCCGAATAGCGCACGTTCGCCCGCGAAAGGTCGGTATAGCATTGCTGCGTCTCCGCGCTCGGGCGGCTGGGCAAAGTACGCGGCCCCGATGAGCGTTCGGCGATGCGCTTGGGGGGCACGTCGCGTGCCCGGTCGCCCCCGCCGAAACAGGCAGCGAGAAGAAGCGGCAACATCGCCGCTGCGGACAACCGACCGATACGCATCGGTGGCGACTATAGCCATGGCGACTCCAGCTTGCCCACCCTTTGCGGCCAGCGTTGCGACCACTTGTGCTCCGGCGAAAGCCGGAGCGTTGGGTAAAGGTGTCGCAATCGCCGCCAGCGCTGCCGCATTCGCCGGAGCACGGAACGCGCTGGTCGCCGCAAGGTTGACACCCCACCCCACATCGCTAGGGCCGTCGGCGGGCCACGCGGTCCCAACGCCGCGCGCGCTCTCTGTGAGGAGAGACTGACATGACTGATCTACCGCCGAAGCCGGCCACGAAACCGACGCGTCCGCATTTTTCGTCCGGACCCTGCGCCAAGCCTCCCGGCTGGACCCCTGAAAAACTCGACATCGCCGTAATGGGACGCTCGCACCGCTCGAAGCTGGGCAAGGTGCGCCTTCAGTATGCGATCGACCTGATGCGCGAGATGCTGCGCCTGCCCGACACGCACCGCATCGGCATCGTTCCCGGTTCCGACACCGGCGCGTTCGAAATGGCGATGTGGACGATGCTCGGTGCGAAGCCCGTCACGACGCTGGCGTGGGAAAGCTTCGGCGAAGGCTGGGTCACCGACGCGGTCAAGCAGTTGAAGCTCGATCCCACCGTCGTCCGTGCCGATTACGGCCAGCTTCCCGATTTGGGCGCGGTCGATTGGTCGAGCGACGTGCTCTTCACCTGGAACGGCACCACCAGCGGCGTGCGGGTTCCAAACGGCGACTGGATCGCCGAAACCCGCGAAGGGCTGAGCTTCGCCGACACGACCAGCGCGGTGTTCGCTTACGACATTCCCTGGGACAAAATCGATGTAGCGACCTTTTCGTGGCAGAAGGTGCTGGGCGGCGAAGGTGGGCACGGCGTCCTGATCCTCGGCCCGCGCGCGGTCGAACGGCTGGAGAATTACACGCCTGCATGGCCGCTGCCCAAGGTCTTCCGCCTGGTATCCAAGGGCAAGCTGGCCGAAGGCGTGTTCAAGGGCGAGACGATCAACACGCCTTCGATGCTGGCGGTCGAGGATGCGATCTTCGCGCTCGAATGGGCGAAGTCCCTGGGTGGCCTCGACGGGCTGATCGCGCGGTCGGACGCCAATGCCGCCGCACTCGACAAGATTGTCGAAGACCGCGACTGGCTCGGGCATCTCGCCGCCGATCCAGCGACTCGGTCGAAAACCAGCGTCTGCCTGACGGTCGATGGCGCGGATGAGGCACTCATCAAGAAGATGGCGTCGCTCTTGGAGGCCGAACACGCCGCCTATGACGTGGCGGGCTATCGCGACGCCCCGCCGGGCCTGCGCATCTGGTGCGGCGCTACCGTCGATACCGCCGATATCGAAGCGCTCGGCCCGTGGCTCGACTGGGCCTATTCGAGCGCCCGTCAATAATCCCATCGTCATTCCCGCGAAGGCGGGAATCCATAATCTCGAACGTCGGTCAAAAAGCGCAGCGTTAGCGTGTATGGATCCCCGCCTTCGCGGGGATGACGACGTGGAATTAAAGGACCATCCCATGCCCAAAGTGCTTATCAGCGACAAAATGGACCCCAAGGCCGCCCAGATCTTCCGCGAACGCGGAGTCGAGGTGGACGAAATCACCGGCAAGACGCCGGAAGAACTGGCAGCCATTATCGGCGATTATGATGGCCTCGCCATCCGCTCCTCGACCAAGGTGACCCAGGCGATCCTCAACGCCGCGACCAATTTGAAGGTCGTCGGCCGCGCCGGGATCGGCGTTGATAATGTCGACATCCCGGCAGCATCGGCCAAGGGCGTGGTCGTCATGAACACCCCGTTCGGCAATTCGATCACCACCGCCGAACACGCCATTGCCCTCATGTTCGCGCTCGCCCGGCAACTGCCCGAGGCCGATGCGTCGACCCAGGCGGGAAAGTGGGAAAAGAACCGCTTCATGGGCGTCGAGCTGACGTCGAAGACATTGGGCCTGATCGGCGCGGGCAATATCGGCTCGATCGTCGCCGACCGCGCGCGCGGGCTTCGCATGAAGGTCATCGCGTTCGATCCCTTCCTGACGCCCGAACGCGCGATCGAAATGGGCGTGGAAAAGGTCGAGCTGGACCAATTGCTCGCCCGTGCGGACTTCATCACGCTCCACACCCCGCTGACCGACAGCACCCGCAACATCCTGTCCGCCGAAAATCTCGCCAAGACCAAGAAGGGCGTGCGGATCATCAACTGCGCACGCGGCGGCCTGATCGATGAGGCGGCACTTAAGAACGCGCTCGACAGCGGCCATGTCGCGGGTGCGGCGCTCGACGTATTCGTCACCGAACCGGCCAAGGAATCGCCCTTGTTCGGCACGCCCAATTTCGTCTCCACCCCGCATCTGGGCGCATCGACCAGCGAAGCGCAGGTCAACGTCGCGATTCAGGTTGCCGAACAGATGGCCGATTATCTGGTGTCGGGCGGCGTCACCAACGCGCTCAACATGCCCAGCCTGTCGGCAGAGGAAGCGCCGCGGTTGAAACCCTATATGGCGCTTGCCGAAAAGCTCGGCTCGCTGGTGGGACAACTCGCCCACGGCGCGCTCAAATCGATCGCGATCGAGGTCGAGGGCGCGGCCGCCGAACTCAACCAGAAACCGATCACCGGCGCAGTGCTCGCGGGGCTTATGCGCGTCCATTCGGACACGGTGAACATGGTCAACGCGCCCTATCTGGCCAAGGAACGCGGCCTCGACGTGCGCGAAGTCCGGCACGAGCGCGAGGGCGATTACCACACGCTGGTGCGCGTCACGGTCAAGACCGAGGCCGGGGATCGCTCGGTCGCGGGGACATTGTTCGGCAACGAAGCCCCGCGCCTAGTCGAATTGTTCGGCATCAAGGTCGAGGCCGATCTGGCGGGCAATATGCTCTATGTCGTCAACGAGGACGCGCCCGGCTTCATCGGCCGGATCGGCTCGCTGCTGGGTGAGGAAGGCGTGAACATCGGCACGTTCCACCTCGGTCGCCGCGATGCGGGCGGCGAAGCGGTGCTGCTGCTGTCGGTCGATGACCCCGTCTCCAACGAACTGGTCGCCAAGGTCCGCGCGCTGCCGGGTGTTCGCATGGCGATGGCATTGCGGTTCTAACCTCACTCCGTTCGTGCTGAGCTTGTCGAAGCACTGTCCTTCTTTCTTCGTGCCAAGAAGGACAGCACTTCGACAAGCTCAGTGCGAACGGATTTGGTGGATCTGAAGGTGGAGGTTAGAGCCGCACCCATGACCGGACTTCTCCCCAAGGGCTTTCACGACCTTCTCCCCCCGCTTGCCGACGCCGCCGCGCGGTTCGAGGAAGCGGTGTTGGGCGCGGCATTCGCGCATGGCTATGAACGCGCCGATCCGCCGCTTGCCGAGTTCGAGGAGACGCTGACCGGTCGGCTGAAATCGGACGGCGCTGCGCACGCGGTGCGCTTCGTCGATCCGGTGTCGGGGCGCATGCTCGCGATCCGGCCCGACATCACCAGCCAGATCGGGCGCATCGCGGCCACCCGCATGGCGCATCACCCGCGTCCGGTGCGGTTGAGCTATGCGGGGCCGGTCCTGCTCCTCGCAGGGACCGAACTTCGCCCCGAACGCACGCGCCGCCAGATGGGCTGCGAGCTGATCGGCCTCGATTCGGTCGCCGCAGTGCGCGAAACCGTAGGCGTGGCGGTAGAGGCGCTGCACGCCGCGGGCTGCGCCGCGCTGACCATCGACCTGACCTTGCCCGACCTGATCGACACGCTGGCGGAACGCCGCGACGCAGCTACGGTCGAGGCGTTACGCGATCGCCTCGATGCCAAGGATGCAGGCGGCGTCGCAGAAATCGACGCCGATTTCCTGCCGCTGATCGACGCGGCGGGTCCGTTCGACCAAGCGATCGAACGTCTGCGCGCGTTCGACACGCACGGATTGCTCGCCACCCGCATCGATGCCCTGATCGCGATCGCCGAGGCGGTTGGCGATCGCGCCACGCTGACGCTTGACCCGACCGAACGCCACGGCTTCGAATACCAAAGCTGGTTCGGCTTTTCGATTTTCGCCGATGGCGCGCGCGAGGAAATCGGGCGCGGCGGCACCTATAACGTCGTCGCCGACGGGCGCGAGGAAGCGGCGGTCGGTTTCTCGCTCTACGTCGATCCGGTGTTGGAAGCAGGGATCGTGTCTGCCGAGCGACGGCGGCTGTTCGTGCCGCTGGGCAGCGACCCGGCGGTGGTCGCGCGGTTGCGTGGCGAAGGCTGGGTCACGGTGGCGGCGCTTGAGGACAGCGACAGTGCCGCTGCACAGGCCTGCACACACACGCTGAAGCTGGACGGACCGACCGCTCTCTGAAAATCCCGTCATCCCAGCGAAAGCTGGGATATCAGGCAGCAAGGCCGCGCACGCGGCACGATATCCCAGCTTCCGCTGGGATGACGGAGCGTGGAAGTCCGTTTCCATTTGCAACCAACCTCACCCCCATGCACCATGCCCCAAACAAGACATGAGGGGATGCACCATGGCGCTCGATTTTCCGCAAGCCAGCTTCATGGCCGACGACGAACTGCAGATGCTCGCCGATTCCGCGCGCCGCTTCTTCGAACGCGCCGCGCCGCCCGAACGCGTCGAGGCCTGGCGCGAAGCGGGCCAGGTCGAACGCGCCTTCTGGAAAGAAGCAGGCGACGCGGGCTTTCTCGGTGTCAGCGTCCCGACCGAATACGGCGGTCAGGGCGGCGATTTCCGGCACGACGTCGTGCTGGTCGACGAAGTCCAGCGCGCCGGGCTGGACGGCTTTGCGTTGTCGCTGCACAACGTCATCGTCGTCCCCTATATCCAGCTTCACGGCACCGAAGAGCAGAAGCATCGCTGGCTCCCCGGCCTGTCGAACGGTGATCTGGTTTCGGCCATCGCGATGAGCGAACCCGGCGCGGGCTCCGACCTCCAGTCGATCCGCACCACCGCGATTCGCGACGGCGACGACTATGTCATCAACGGGTCGAAGACCTTCATCTCCAACGGCCAACTCGCCGAACTGATCGTCGTCGTCGCCAAGACCGATCCGGCGGAGGGCGCGAAGGGCATTTCGCTGCTGGTGGTCGAGGCGGACAAGGTCACAGGCTTTCGTCGGGGCCGCAAGCTCGACAAGATCGGGCTCGACGCACAGGACACATCCGAGCTGTTCTTCGACGATGTCCGCATCCCCGCCGACAATCTGCTCGGCGGCATCGAAGGTCGCGGTTTCGCGCAGCTAATGGCCGAATTGCCGCGCGAACGCATGATCATCGCGCTCGGCAGCCAGAATTCGATGGAGCGCGCGATCGAGGTGACCATCGAATACACCCGCGAACGAAAGGCGTTCGGCCAGCCGCTGATCAGTTTCCAGAACACCCAATTCAAACTGGCGGAAATGAAGGCAAAGGCGCGCGTTGGGCGCAGCTTCATCAACGAGTGCGTGGACAAGGCGGTGCGCGGCGAACTCGACGGCACGACATCGGCGATGGCCAAGATGTGGGCGTCGGAAACCGAATGGGAAGTGGTGGACGCCTGCCTGCAACTTCACGGCGGATACGGCTACATCAACGATTATCCGATCGCGCGGATTTTCCGGAACGCGCGGGTGTCGCGCATCTATGGCGGATCGACCGAGATCATGAAGCTGCTCGTCGCGCGTAGCCTGTAGGAGAGCGTAGCGCGCCGCCTCGCCACGCGTTAGAGCCGCGCGGATGCTCCGCGTGACCGAACTGACCCTGCCGCTCCACCATCCGCCAGAGGCGCTGGCGGCTGCGGTTTGCAAGCGCTTGCGGATCACCCCGCGCGAACTGGTCCGCCATGTCGTCGCGCGGCGCGCCCACGACGCGCGCGACAAGACCGACATCCGCCTGGTCTATTCGGTCGATGTAAACGTGAAGGACGAAGCCGCCGTGCTCGCGCGGTTCCGCAAGGACCGCAACATCACCCAGACGCCCGATACCCGCTATCGCTTCGTTGCGCAGGCATCTGCCGTGCCTACCCGCCGCCCGGTTGTCATCGGCACCGGGCCGTGCGGCCTGTTTGCCGGGCTGATCCTGGCGCAGATGGGGTTTCGCCCGATCATCCTCGATCGCGGCAAGGTGGTGCGCGAGCGGACCAAGGACACCTGGAGCCTGTGGCGGCGCAGCGTGCTCGACCCCGAATCCAACGTGCAGTTCGGCGAAGGCGGCGCGGGCACCTTTTCCGATGGCAAGCTCTACAGCCGGATCAAGGACACCCGCCATCTCGACCGCAAGGTGCTGACCGAATTCGTCAAAGCCGGTGCCCCGCCCGAAATCCTGACCGAGGCACATCCGCACATCGGCACCTTTCGGTTGGTGACGATGGTCGAATCGATGCGCGCGACGGTCGAGGCGCTGGGTGGCGAATATCGTTTCCAGACCCGTGTCGACGGCATCGACATCGCGACCGATTCGACCGGCGAGCGCCGCGTGCGCGGGCTTCACCTTCACACCGGCGACTATCTTGAGGCCGACCATGTCGTGCTGGCGATCGGGCATAGCGCGCGCGATACGTTCGCGATGCTTCATGCGGCGGGGGTGCATGTCGAGGCCAAGCCGTTTTCGATCGGCGTCCGCATCGAACATCCGCAAAGCTGGATCGACAAATCGCGGTTCGGCGCGGATGCGGGCAATGCGATCCTGGGCGCGGCGGAATATCACATCTCGCACCACTGCAAGAACGGTCGGACGGTCTACAGCTTTTGCATGTGCCCCGGCGGCACGGTGGTCGCCGCCACGTCGGAGGAAGGCCGCGTCGCCACCAACGGCATGAGCCAATATTCGCGCAACGAGCGCAACGCCAATTCCGGCCTGGTGGTCGCGATCGATCCGGCGCGCGACTATCCCGGCGATCCGCTGGCGGGGATCGCGCTGCAACGCCATTGGGAGTCCGCTGCCTATGTCGCAGGCGGATCGAGCTACAAGGCACCGGCACAGCGGCTGGGCGACTTCCTCGCAGGCCGTCCGTCCGAAACCCTCGGCGTCGTCACCCCTTCCTACCGCCCCGGCGTCCACATGACGGACCTTGCGCAATGCCTGCCCGATTTCGCGGTCAAGGCAATGCGCGAAGCGCTGCCGGTGTTCGGGCGACAAATCCCCGGATACGATCATCCCGACGTGGTGATGACGGGGGTGGAGACACGCACCTCGTCCCCCGTGCGCTTCACCCGCGGCGACGATTTTCAAAGCCTGAACACCATCGGCCTGTTTCCGGCAGGCGAAGGCGCGGGTTATGCGGGAGGCATCCTGTCCGCGGCGGTGGACGGGATCAAGGTTGCCGAAGCGGTGGGCTTGAGCCTTGCCGCCGCGTCCGGCCAGCGAGGGCGCCCGTGTCCCGCCTGATCCTGTTCAACAAGCCATATGGCGTGCTGTCGCAATTCACCGATGGCAGCGGCGATGGCACTGGCGCACCGCGCGCGACACTGTCCGATTTCATCGACCTGCCCGGTGTTTATCCTGCCGGACGGCTCGACCGCGACAGCGAAGGCCTGCTGCTGCTGACCGACGACGGACGGCTTCAGGCGCGCATCGCCGATCCGCGGTTCAAGATGCCCAAAACCTATCTGGTGCAGGTCGAGGGTGAAGCCGGGGACGCAGCGCTCGACCGGTTACGTCAGGGTGTGCTGTTTAAGGACGGCCCCACCCGCCCCGCTCTGGTCGAGCGGATCGACACCCCGCCCCTCTGGCCGCGCGATCCGCCGGTACGGTTTCGCAAGAGCGTCCCCGATTGCTGGCTGAGCCTGACCATATCCGAGGGCCGCAACCGCCAGGTCCGGCGGATGACGGCAGCGGTCGGGCTTCCCACGCTGCGGCTGGTGCGCTGGCAGATCGGTGACTGGACGCTGGACGGGATCGCGCCGGGAATGTGGCACCGCGCCGACTGATTCGGCACTCCCTCAAAAATCTGACAAATTCTGGGACCACCGTCCACAGATTGGTACAATTCTGCGACAAACTGCGTGTAGCGGTTCCAATAGC
Organism: Sphingomonas sp. AX6; assembly: GCF_902506605.1. Taxonomy (GTDB): domain Bacteria; phylum Pseudomonadota; class Alphaproteobacteria; order Sphingomonadales; family Sphingomonadaceae; genus Sphingomonas. The sequence continues at coordinate 1,024,600 of NZ_LR733979.1, read as the reverse complement.
ACCGCTGCTCGAATCGCGCATCGGCCGTTTTACGATCGGGATACCTTAATGATACCCATGCGTGGCTTCGCGCTGTTCCTCCTGCTCGCCAGTTCGCCGATGGCGCTGATGGCACAGGAAGCTCCTCCTTCGGCCAGTCCGGATGAACAGGATGTGGCGACGGACGCGGACGCTGTGCAGTCCGGCGCGACGATCGCAGGCGACGAAGAGGAATATGAAGAAATCGTCGTCACCGGATCGCGCCCGCCCGGCTCGGTCGATGGCGACATCACGCCCGAACTGGTGCTGAATCCTGCCGACATCCGCGCGTACGGCGTCAGCTCGATCGCCGACCTGCTCGTCGAACTAGAACCCCAGACGGGATCGTCGCGCGGCCGCGGCGAAGGCAGACCCGTAATCCTGCTCAACGGTCGGCGGATCGGCAGCTTTTCAGAAATCCGCGACTTGCCGACAGAAGCGATCCTGCGCGTCGATATCCTGCCCGAAGAAGTCGCGCTCACCTATGGCTACCGCGCCGACCAGCGGGTGGTGAACTTCGTCCTGCGCCCGCGCTTCCGCTCCTACACCGCCGAACTCGAAGGGCTGGTCCCGACCGCAGGCGGCAAGAGCAATGTCGAGGCGGAACTGGGGGTTGTCCGGATCAACCGCCAGGGTCGCGAGAATATCGACATCGAATATGAACGTGATTCCAATCTGCTCGAATCCGAGCGCGACATCATCGCCGCGACATCCGGCTCGCCGTTCGACGTGGACGGCAACGTCACCGGCATCGGCGGCGCGCCGATCGACCCGGCGCTCGGCACCGAAACCATCGCGGGCGTCCCCAATTCGCAACCCAGCCTCGCCGATTTCGGCGCAACCGCAGGGCTCGCCAACCTGACCGACACGACCGGCTTTCGCACGCTCAGCCCCGCCAGCCAGCGACTGGCGGCCAATGCCGTCGTCTCGCGGACGATCTTCGGCGATATCGCCGCGACCGGTACGGTGCGGCTCGAGGCGACCGAAAGCACCGCCCTGCTGGGCCTGCCCGGCTATTCGCTGCTGCTGCCCGCGAGCAATCCCTTCTCGCCATTCGCGAACGATACGCGGTTGTTCCGCTATGCCGGCGTCGATCCGCTGGAACGCCGGTCGAACGGGCTGGAGGCAGAGGCCGGGTTCAGCCTGAACGGCGACCTGCCCGACAGTTGGCGCTGGACCGTGACCGGCAATTACCAGCGCACCTTGTCCAATTCGCAGACCGAGCGCGGTCTTGCGAGCGGCGACATTCAGAACGCGGTGCTGGCGGGCGATCCGACGGTCAATCCGTTCGCGCCGGGCCTAGGCCTCGGCTCGCCGCTGCTGACCGACACCGCGCGGTCGATCTCGACCAATGCGTCGGTGGTCGGTCTGGTCAACGGATCGTTGTTCGATCTGCCCGCGGGGCGCGTATCGACCAGCGTGCGGGTGGGCCTGAACACGCTCGGCCAGGACAGTCGGTCGGTACGGTCGGGCATCCTGACCACCAACGACATCGGCCGCACGCGCGGCAATGTGCAGGGCAATATCGAACTGCCGCTGACCGATCGTAACGAGGGGCTCGGCACGTCGATCGGCGATTTCGCGCTCAACGGGAACGCAGAGGTCGAACAGCTCTCCGATTTCGGTACGCTGACGACGCTGGGTTACGGCGCGCGCTGGTCGCCAATTACCGAAGTGCGGCTGATCGTATCGATGACGCACGAGGACGGCGCGCCCTCCCCCGGTCAGCTCGGCAATCCGCTGATCGCGACGCCCAACGCCCGCGTGTTCGATTTCGTGCGCGGAGAGACGGTGGACATCACCCGGCTGGACGGAGGCAATCCCAACCTGACCGCGGACAGCCGCCGCATCTTTTCGACCGGACTGACGCTTCGCCCGTTGAGCGAGACCGATCTGACGCTGACCGCCAATTTCACCGATACCCGGATCGACAACCAGATTGCGTCGTTCCCGGCTGCGACTGCGGAAATCGAGGCGGCCTTCCCCGATCGCTTCGTCCGCGACGCGACCGGGCGACTGATCCAGCTCGACAACCGTCCGATCAATTTCGAATCGGCGGAGCGTCAGGATCTGCGTTGGGGAATCAATTTCTCAAAATCGATCGCCTCGCGCCTGCCCGAACGGCCGCGCGGCGAAGGACGGCGGCAACGCGGCGAGGACCAGGACGGCGCAGCGCCGCCGCCTGCCGAGGGCACTGCACCACCCCCACCCGGCGATGCGCCGGCTCAGCAAGCGGATGCCCCCGCTACGCCCTCCACTGGCGGTCAGGGCTTTGGTCGACGCGGCGGCGGCGGGCGTTTCGGTGGCGGTGGCGGCGGACGCTTTGGGGGCGGTCGCGGTCAGGGCCGCATCCAGTTCAACTTGAACCACACCATCGTCTTCAAGGACCAGGTGACGATCCGTCAGGGTGTACCGATCCTCGACCGCCTGAACGGATCGGCCACCGGCAATTCGGGCGGTCAGGCGCGCCACGAAGTGCGCGTGCGGACCGGCTGGTTCCGCGACGGGCTGCGCGCCAATGTGATCGCCAATTGGCGGAGCGGCACCTTCGTCGATGGCGGGGCTAGTGGCGGCGAACGGCTCGATTTCTCCAGCCTGACCACGATCGATCTACGCACCTCGATCGATCTGGGAGCGCGGCCCGAACTCGTGAACAATGCGCCGTGGCTGCGCGGCGCGCGTGTCAGCCTGAACATCGACAACATCTTCGATGTGCGGCAGCGGGTGACCGATGCCAATGGGGTGGTGCCGATCAGCTATCAGCCGGGCTATGTCGATCCGGTCGGGCGCACCATAAGGCTTTCGTTCCGCAAACTGTTTTCGCCGGGCCGCCCCGCACGCGGTGCGTTCAGCCGCGGGTCGTAGGGCGCGTGGGGCGTCGCCCTTCGCTCTCACCCTCGCGGTACAGCAGCGTCACCGCGACGCGCCGGTTGCGCGCGTCGCTGGCGTCGTTCGCGATCATTGGTTCGCGATCGGCCACGCCTTCGATCCGGCTGAACCGCGGTTCGGTCACGCCGCCTTCGGCCAGCCGACGCCGCGTCGCTTCGGCGCGACCGCTCGACAGCATCCAGTTGTTCATCACCGCCGGATTGCCGTAAGCTAGGCTGTCGGTGTGGCCGCGGATCATGATGTCGTTGCCAACACCTGCGATCGATTCGGCGACCAGACCGACCAGCGCGTCGGCGTCCGCCACCATCTGCGTCGTACCCAGCGCGAACATCGAATAATCGGCATTGTCGATCAGATCGATGCGCAAGCCTTCGCGGGTCTGAACGAATTTCACATGCTTGGCGAGTTTCGAAAGCCGCGGGTTCGACGCGATCTGCGCCTGGATCTTGGCGCGCATCCGTTTGAAATTTTGCTGGTCCTCGGCAAAGCGCTGGCGCTTCAACTGGCCTTGGTCGCCGCTCCCGGTATTGTCGCCGCCGGTCGCGCCCATCGGCACGGTCAGCGCGCGGGTGCCGGTCTGCGCTGCCTTGTGCGGGTAACTATCCTTGTCCATCAGCGATTCGCCACCGAACAGGCCGTTCGATCCCGCCGAATTCTGTTTCAGCTCGACCAAAGTCGGCGCGAAATAATCGGCCAGCGCCTTGCGCTGCTTCTCGTTGGTCGCGCCGATCAGCCACATCAGCAGAAAGAACGCCATCATCGCGGTCACAAAATCGGCATAGGCGACTTTCCACGCGCCGCCATGATGGCCGCCATGGCCTTCGATATAGATCTTCTTGACGATGATCTTGGGCGGCTGATTGTTGCCGTGGGGAGCCCTGGCTGCCACTTCTTACCGCCCGCGCAGGCCGTCGAACACTTCGGCAAAGCCGGGCTGGTTCGCGTGCGCGATTCCCGAACGCGCGGCTTCGATCACCAGCGGCTGCGGGTGGCCGTGCAGCGATGCGATGATGATCTGCTTCACGACATGATAGATCGCAGCATCGGCGTCGATCACCTGCTTCAGCCGGCCGGCGAGCGGGCCGACGAGGCCGTAGGCAAGCAGCACGCCCAGAAAAGTGCCGACCAGCGCCGACCCGATCATCCCGCCCAGCACCGATGGCGGCTGGTCGATCGATCCCATCGTCTTCACGACCCCGAGCACGGCCGCGACGATGCCGAGGGCGGGCAATGCGTCGGCCAGGCCCTGCAATGCGGATTGCGGTTGTTCGACTTCGTGGTGGTGCGTCTTGATCGCGTTATCCATCACCTCTTCGACCGCGTGCACGTCGAGCGTCCCCGACGATACCACGACCAGTCGCAGCGTGTCGGCGATCAAATTGATGAGCGTATGGTCGGCCAGCAATTTGGGATATTCGGCGAAGATCGGCGACGATGCGGGATCCTCGACATGCGGTTCCAGCGCGATCGGGCCGTCGGTGCGCAACAGTTTCATCAGCTTCGACACCAGAAAGATCGTGTCGAGATAATCCTGTTTGACGTATTTCGGGCCTTTGAGAACTTTCTTGAAGCCACCGCCCAGCGCTTTCAGTTCCTTCACAGAATTGCCGATGATCAGCGCGCCGACCGCGGCGCCACCGATGATCATCATTTCTGCGGGAAGCGCCTTCATGACGGGGCCAAGCGCACCGCCGGTAATGGCGAATCCGCCAAACACCATGAGGATCAGCACGACGAAGCCGATTGCGGGAAACATGTTCTGCCTCAAGCTCCTGTACGAAAACCCCCGGCCGTCGCGAACGCGAACCGCCTTGTTCCCGTGTTAGCCGCCAATCCGTCGAGAAATGGTTACCAAGCCGGATATTTTGTTTTGGAAGACCGCTGCGCGCGCGATTAGCGCAGATAATCGAACAGGTTCGTGCTCGTCAGCTTGCCGAAGCTCGCCTGCGTCGCCTGAAGGATCGTCAAAGTCTTTTGCAGCTCGGTGATCGCCGACGCGATATCGGTGTCCTCGATGCCCGATCGCATCTCTTCGCGTGCCAGCCCCAGATCGTCGAGGCGGGTCATTTCCATATCGACGCGCAACATTCGCGCGCCCACCGACGCGCGTGTCGCGCCGACATTGCTGAGCGAAGCGGCGATACCGTCCATCGACGCCTGGCTGGCGGGCTGGCCGCTGCGCAACTCCGCCACCAAGCCGGAAATCGTCGCGAACATGTCGTTGACGCTGGGATCGTCGCCCGCGCCGAACACCGCAGCTCCCGGCACGCTCGCACGCACGGTCGCACCGTCGCTGAGCGGGATCGCGGCAGGCTCGCCGGTTCCGGCAGCGGTAATCACCCCGCCCGCATCGCGGACATAGGCCACATCGCCGGTCGCACCGCCGAACACCGGCTGGTCGCGCGCATCGCGGGTATTGGCCAGCACGAACAACTGGTCGAGGATCGATTCGAGCGCTTCTGCGGTCGAGGCGCGGTTGTCGGCGTTCATCGTGCCGTTGGAGGCGGCGATGGCCAGTTCCTGCGCGCGCTGCAATTCGCTCTCGACGCTCGACAAGGTCGTGTCGGTCTGCGCCAGCACCATGTTGGCCAGCTTGGCATTGGTGGCCGCGGCCTCGTGATCGGCACCGGTGCGCTTCAAATCCGTCAGCCGCAGATAGGCGACCGCGTCGTCGGACGGGTTCACCAGCTTCTTGCCGGTGCTGATCTGGGTCTGGATACGATCCGCGCCGACCGATAGCGACCCCATTTGGCCGTTCAACCGGTCGAACATCTGGCTGGTGGTGATCCGCATGGTCGCTGGCCTCAGCTCGCGTCGAGAATCGACTGGAAGGTTTCGCGCGCGACCTGAATGATCCGGCTCGACGCGTTATAGGCTTGCTGGAAACGGATCAGGTCGACCGCCTCTTCATCGAGGTTGACGCCCGACACGGTATCGCGCGCGCCGACCGCGTTATCGTGGATAGCGGCTTGCGCCGTCGCAACCGACCGGCGTCCGGCCAGCGTCGTCGCGTTGCCGACAGCCAGCCCGGTCGCCCGGTCTTCGAGCGCGCTCGACTGACGAAAATTCTCCAGCGCAGCCAGATTGCCGTTATCGCGGACACCCGCGCCCGGCGCGGCGGCGGCGATCGCGCGCGGCCCCGTCAGCACCATGCGGAAATCGGATGCATCTGCCCCCATCGCGAACATCGCCGCGCCGGGATTGCCGTCGAGATCGTCGCCACCCGCCTGAATCGCGTTGACGCCGTCGGCCAGGTCGCGCGCCATCACGTTCAGCGCATCGATCGCATCGCCGATACGCTGTGCGCCCTCGACCATTCCGGACAAGGCACCGCCCCGCGGATGCATCGTATCGAAACTGCCCGCACGCTCGACCGTAAAGCCCAATGCGCCGCCCGACCGCGAGGCGCGAACGAATCCGGTCTCCGCAAGCTCGACCAGCACCGGGCCAGTCGAACCGCCCGCACGAATCGTTGCCAAACCGCGATCGTCGATCTGTACGTCGATATCGGTCAGCTGGCTCATCGCGCCGAGCAACCGGTCGCGTTCGTCGAACAATTGAGCCTGGGCGGCCGTACCCGGTCCGACCCTGCCCAGCGCGACATTGGTCTTGGCAACCTGCTGGGACAGATCGTTCAACTGGCCGACATTGGCCTGCACCGTTCCATCGAGGTCGGCCATCGACCCGGTCAGCGTCGAATGCGTACCCTGGATCGACGAAGCCAGCGCGGTCGCCGCCTCGACCATCGCGGCGCGCGGGGCGCCCGATCCGGGATCGGCGGCCAGCGTAGCGGCGCTGGCGTAAAATCCGGTCATGCGACCAGGCATGTCATAGCCGGTCAGCGCGCTTTCGATTCGCTCGAGCCATTCGACCGAGGCATTGCTGCGCGCCAGTTCGGCACCGGTAAAGCGCGTTTCGGCGACGCGAAACGCATCGCTCTGGCGATCGATGCCGGTGACGCGAACGCCGTATCCCGACAGGCTGCCGCTCATCGTCGCGTTCGCGGACGCGGAAGATACGATTTCGCCGACGGTGGCGGTGCGGCGCGAATAGCCTGCCGCGCCCGCATTGGCGATATTTTCCGACACCGTGGTCAGTGCGGTCTGATACGCGCGAACGCCCGTGGCGCCGATGGAGAGCAGATTGCTCATCCGTCGACGGCTTTATCCGGCGTGCTGTCGCCAGTCGTCTCGGGCGAAACCAGCGTCGGCTGCGCCTTCGACAAAAAGTCGGTCATCGCCTTGCCGATCCCGATCGGTGTGCTGCTTGCCATCGTCTCCGCCAGCTTTTGATCCTGCATGTCGCGAAACTGTTCGACCGCTTTGGTGTCGAACAATCCCTCTCCCAGCGAAGCCTTGCGCATCGAGGTTAACATCATGTTGACGAAGATCGCCTCGAACCGCTCGCCTGCCGCTTTAAGATTGTCAGCATTGGCAAGTCGCGACGTGTCGCCTGCCACGCCGTCGAGGCGCAACGACTGGCTGGCGGCGGGGTTCAGCCCTGGAATGTTCATGCCGCCGGTCATCACAGGATCACCAATTCGGCCTTGAGCGCGCCGGCTTCCTTCAACGCCTCGAGGATCGCCACCAGATCGGCCGGGCTCGCGCCGATGGCGTTCACCGCCTTGACCACATCGGCGAGGCGCGGGCCGGGCTCCAGCAGGAACATCGGGTTGCGCTCTTCCTCGACCGTCAGTGCCGATTGTTCTTCGACCGCGGTCTGGCCCTGGCTGAAAGGTGCGGGCTGCGACACGCGCTGGCTCTCGTCGATCCGCACCGTCATCTTGCCGTGGCTGACCGCGGCGGGCGCGACGCGCACCGCCTGATTGATGACGACGGTGCCGGTGCGCGCATTGATGATGACACGAGCGGGCGCCTCGGCAGCCTCGACCGCGATGTTTTCGACCATGCTCATCATGCCGACGCGCGCTTCATTACCTTGGGGCGCGTTGATCGCGACCGACACGCCATCGACCATCCGCGCGACGCCCGAACCGAAGCGACCGTTGATCGCGTCGGCGACACGCTGGGCGGTGGTGAAGTCCGATTTGGTCAGGTTAAACGTCAGATAGGGGGTGGTCGCAAAGCCGGTATCGACCATGCGCTCGACCGTCGCCCCTTCGGGAATGCGTCCGCTGGTCGGGATGTTGACCTGGACCTTCGATCCATCTGCACCTTCGGCACCCAATCCACCGACTGCGAGGCTGCCTTGCGACATCGCATAGATCTGACCGTCGGCACCGATCAGCGGCGTCAGGATCAGGCTGCCGCCGCGAAGCGACTTGGCCTTGCCCAGCGCGGCGATCGTCACGTCGATCTTTTGCCCGGCCTTGGCGAAGGGCGGCAATTCGGCGGTGATCATCACCACTGCGGCGTTCTTGAGCCCCGGATTGACGCCCGGCGGCAATTGCAGCCCGAAGCGCGAAGTCGCGGCCTTCACGGCCTGGACGGTGTATTCGAGGTTGTCGTCACCAGTGCCCGGCAGACCGACGACGATGCCGTATCCGGTCAGCTGGTTGGTGCGGATGCCCTGGAAATGACCCAGATCCTTGATCCGCTGCGCGGAAGCCGGGCTGGAGACCAGCGCGCCCAGAACGGCAGCGATGCAAAACAATGTGCGGAACATGGTGGTGATCCCCATCAGAACGGGCTGATGACTTGGAAGAAGCGGCTGAGCCACCCCTGACGGCTGGCGCGGGCGACGTCGCCTTTGCCGGTATAGGCGATCTGGGCATCGGCCACGCGGGTCGATGCGACGCGGTTGTTCGCGTCGATATCGGCGATGCGGATGATCCCTTTGATCTGGACGAATTCGTCGCCGCGGTTGAGCGTGACGCGCTTCTGACCCTGAACCAGCATGGTGCCGTTGGGGAAAACCTCCGCCACGGTCACGCTGACTTCGCCCGACAATGCGTTCGACTGACCGGCGGTGCCGTTGCCGTCGAAACCGCGCCTGCCGCTCATCGCGATGTCGCTGGGTAGGAACTGAGCGAGGTTGCCGGTCGAGGGCGGGGTCAGGCTGAACCCGCCGCCGCTGTCGAGATTGGAGCCCGCCGATTTCGACGCGACCATGCGTTCCACCAGCACAATCGTCAGCGGATCGCCGACGCGGCGGGCGCGGGTGCCTTCGTGATAGGCGGCATAACCCTGTGCGGCCTGAAAGATCGAACCATTGGCAGGCGCGGCGACCGGCTGAGCAACCGGCACGATCGTCACGGAAAAATCCTCGTTGGATTTTTTCTTGCCGAACAATTGCGCGTGCGCAGGCGTGGCCGACGCGGCGAACGCGATCGTCGCGAGCGCACCGATGGCGAGGCCGGAGGCGAATTTCATGAACCCGGCCCCCTTAGAGCTGCTGATTGACATATTTGAGCATCTCGTCGGTGGCCGAGATCATCTTGGAATTGACCTCGTACGCACGCTGGGTCTCAATCATGTCGACCAGTTCCTCGACGACGTTGACGTTCGATCCCTCTAGCATCCCCTGGCGGATATTGCCGCGGCCATCGAGGCCCGCGATGCCGAGCGCTGCCGCGCCGGACGCGCCGGTTTCGATCAGGAAATTGTCGCCGGTGGGCTGGAGCCCGGCGGCGTTCGGAAAGGTTGCGATCTGGATCTGGCCGATCTCTGCCGCTTCGGTCTGGCCGGGGACCATCGCCGATACCGTGCCGTCCGACCCGATCGTCACCGATGTCGAGCCTTCGGGGATCGTGATGCCGGGCATCACCTGATACCCCTCGGCGGTCACCATCATGCCTTCGGCCGAGCGGGTGAAATTGCCGGCGCGCGTATAGCCGAGCTGCCCACCGGGAAGCTGGACCTGAAAATAGCCCTCGCCGTCGAGCGCCATGTCCAGCGCGTTGCCCGTGGTATTGAGCGACCCTTGCGTATTGATCGTCGCCGTCCCTTGGACGCGGACGCCGGTGCCGAGATTCAGGCCGGTCGCATAGCGCGTCTCGTTGGTGCTCGGCGCGCCGGCCGCGGTCACCACCTGATAGGCGAGCGTTTCGAACGACGCGCGGTTGCGTTTGAACCCCGTCGTGTTGACGTTCGCCAGGTTGTTCGAAATCGTCCGCATGCGCATGTCCTGGGCGTCGAGCCCGGTGCGCGCGATGTGCATTGCAGCACTACCCATGACCTATTCTCCTTAACCCGGCAGGCGCATCAGCGATGCGCCTCCTTCGTCCATTTGACGCGCCTCTTTGAGGAGGTTCGCCTGTACTTCGTAACCGCGCTGGTTCTCGATCATGTCGACCAACGCCTGTGTCAGGTTAACGTTGGATTGCTCCAGCGACCCCGACTGAACCCGCGCTTCCATGTCGCCGGGCAGCACGCCGCCGCCGCGTACATGGAGCAGATTGTCGAGGCCCTTGACCGTGTCCGACCCTTCGGTGGACGCCAGTTTGATCTTGTCGATGATCTGCGGATCGGTGCCCGGTGCCGCCCCTGGCGGGACGATCGACACGGTGCCGTCTTCGGAGATCATGATCTTTTCATGCGGCGGGATGGTGATGGGGCCCCCCGACCCCATCACCGGGAAACCGTCGCCGGTCTCCAACACGCCGGACGCGGCGACGTTCAGATCGCCCCGGCGGGTATAGGCTTCGGTCCCGTCGGTGGCCTGGACGGCCATCCACGAATCCGATTGCACCGCGATGTCGAGTGGACGGCCGGTGGACATGATCGCACCTGCGCGACGATCGGCGTCGATCACCTCTGCGGTTGCGGGCGCGCGGGTATCGAGCGGCTGGCCTTTCAGCATCATCCGTTCGAAATTGACACGGTCCGCGCGAAAGCCGGTGGTCGACGCATTGGCGATGTTGTTGGCGATCGCCGCTTGGCTCGCCATCCGCGCCTTGAGCCCCGACATCGCCGTATAGACCAGTCTGTCCATCTTCTAATCCCCCGCCGCCTAATCGATCAGGTACGGATGTTCAGGATCGACTGCGAAAGCTGGCTCGACGTATCGAGCGCCTTGGCATTGGCCTGGAACGCGCGTTGGGCGGCGATCAGGCCGACCAGTTCCTCGGTCATGTCGACGTTCGATCCTTCGAGCATCGACGACATCAGCGAGCCGAGACCCTTTTCGCCGGGCGAACCCAGCACGACTTCGCCTGCCTGGCCGGTCGCGGCCCAGCTGGAATTGCCCAACTGGCGCAAGCCCGACGGATTGGGGAAATTGGCGAGAACCATCTTGCCCAGCGCCTGGCTTTCACCGTTGGAAAAGCTGGCGCGCACGGTGCCGTCATTGTCGACGGTCACGCCCTGAAGCTGGCCGACCGCGGCACCGTCCTGGCTGCGCGCATTGACGTTGAACGCCTGGGCGAGCTGGGTCGAACCGGTCAGGTCGAGCGACAGCGCCTGTTCGATCGTCGATCCGCCCAGGCCGACCGCTGCGAACTGAGTCGGTCCGGTGGGCGCGGTCATCGCGCCATTGGCATCGAACGTCACCGTAATGGGCTGTGGGTTCGCCGCATCGGTGCCGAGCTGAGTATCGCCGACGAAGCTGTGGACCTGCCATTCGCTGGTCGGGACGCCGGTGCCTGCGGCCTGGGTGCGGACAAAATATTGCGTCATCGTCAGCGCGTTACCGCTGGAGTCATAGATCGTGGTCTGCGTCGTCTGATTATAGGTCGACGGGTCGAACCGATCGAACGGATCGGTCTTGACCGCCGCATTGGCCGAAAGATTGACGTTGAGCGCGGTCGCCGCGGTCGCGACGGGCGTACCGCTGGTCGCGGGCAGGCGAAGCGCGATCGTCTGGTCGAGCCCGGTCGCGATCACCGCGCCCGAACCATCTACCGGGAACACCTGAACCTTGGCACCCTGCGCATCGGTCACGTAGCGGTCGTTATCGACCATGAAGCTGCCGTTGCGGGTGAAATTGACCTGGCTGCCGTCCTGGTTCGGCTTGACCGCGAAGAAGCCGTCACCAGCGATTGCGAGGTCTAGCGACGAACCGGTCTGGTTCAGATTGCCTTGCGAGAATTGCTGGCGGATCGCCTTGGTCACGCTGCCCGAACCGATCATCATCGTCGGCGACTGGGCCAGGCTGGACGCGATCACGTCGGCGAATTCGGCCTTGCTCTTTTTAAAGCCGCTGGTCGTGACGTTGGCCAGATTGTGCGAGATTGCCGACATGTCGGTCTGGGCCGAACGAAGCCCGCTGAGCGAAGTGTAGAAAGACATGGATTATACTCCGTTGAAAGCTCAGCCGACCTTGCGGACGGCGGTGGTGGGAACCTGGCCGATGCCAGGGATGGTCAGCGTGGGCGTGCCGCTGGCGTCGAGCGCCACCGACTGGACGGGTGCCCAGATCAGGCTGCGGGCGGGAACCGTATTGGCCCCCGAAACCGCAGTGACGTTGATGGTGAAGGGGCCGTCGCCAGCGGGATCGCCGCTGTCGGTGGTGCCGTCCCATTCGTAATCGATGATCCCGGCCTTTTGCGCGCCGAGCGAAACGGTCTTGAGCACCGCGCCGTTCGCCCCGGTGATCGTCACCGCGACGTCGGCGGCGTCGCCATCGAGTTCGATCGCACCTGCGACCGTGCCATTGGTCATCGGATAGTTGGTCGATCCCTCGACCAGCACCGCGCGCCCGACATAGCTGACTGCGTCCGACATGCTCGATCCGCCCAGCTTGTCGGCAATGGCTTTGAGCGTCGACGACATCTCGGTAATACCCGCCAGCGACGAGAATTGCGCCATCTGGGCAACCATCTGGGTGTTGTCCACGGGATCGAACGGATCCTGGTTCTGCATCTGCGCGGTTAGCAGCTTCAGGAAATCATTCTGCCCCAGATTCTGCGAACCCAGTGCCGAATTGCCCGTCGTCGTGCCGGTGCGACCGATGCCCAGATTGCCGATCGCTGCGTCGAAACTCGTCGCCATCATCCACGTCCCAACTGGAGCGTCTGGGTGATCAGCGACTTGGCCGTCTGCATCACTTCGACATTGTTCTGATACGTGCGGGCGGCCTCCATCATATCGACCATTTCGCGGGTTTCATCGACCGCGCTTTCGAAGACATTGCCGTCGGCATTGGCCATCGGGTGGCCGGGATCGTAGCGCTTCACCGGTGCTTCGCCCGCGGTGACGATGCGTTCGACATCGACCGTGGCCATGCCGCTTGCCGCGTCGAAGCTGGTGCGGAACACCGGCTTCATCGTGCGGTAGGCGCCGGCTTCGGTGCTCGACACCTGGCCGACATTGGCGAGGTTCGATGCAGTGGTGTTCATCCGCGCGAGCTGCGCCGACATGGCGCGTCCCGAAACCTGAAAGATGCTGACCGGGTTGCTCATCGTCATTCGCCTTTCAGCGCGCGCGTGATCGAGCTGATCCGCGAGTTGAGGAAGGAAAGCGTCGTCTGATAGGCGACGGCATTTTCGGCGAAGGCGGTCTGTTCGGTGGTCAAATCCACCGTGTTGCCGTCCATCGAAGGTTGCAGCGGCACGCGATATTTGGTCGCGCCGTCCATCGCCCGGTCGATCCCGCCGGCACTGCCTGCGGTCCGAATCGCCTGCGCGAAGTCCAGATCCTGCGCCTTGTAACCGGGGGTCGATGCGTTGGCGATGTTCGACGCCAGCAATCCCATCCGCTTCGAGCGCAGCTGTAGCGCCGTCCCGTGGACGCCGAAGAGCGTGTCGTTGGCCATGTGCAGTCTCCCGCGATTAATGCACGGGTGTTTTCAGCAAAGCCCGTGCCAGTTTGCAAAGAATGGCGGATTTGCGTGGGTTCGGGTGAGGGGGTGGTGCAGGGCGGCAAGATGTTGCCGGGGGCGGCAATGGGGTTGCCGGTGGGTTGCCGGGTGGTGAGGATCGGGATGATCACTCGAAACCACCTCGTCACCCCGGACTTGTTCCGGGGTCCACCGGGCGGCAGGCAGAATCGCCGACCCTCTTTGCGCACGCAAGCGGCTTGGTGGATCCCGGAACAAGTCCGGGGTGTCGGCATGTGTGTGGAAGAAGCGAGCACCCAACCCCCATTTGGCCCAACCCTTGCTTATCCCTGCGCATGATCCAATCGGCTCAGGCGTTTATCGCTCCCTTTCTCGACCCGCTCGCGCTCGGCATCGTTGTCGGGGGGACGGCGCTCGCGCTGATCCTGCGCACGCCGCTCCGCGATGTCGGGCGGGCAGTGGCCGCGCTTAGAACGCTGGGGCGCAAGCGGTTCGAAGCTGCGCCGCTCCTTATCCAGATCGAAGCCCTGTCGCGGATCGCGGCCAAGCACGGGGTGATGACACTCGACCGGTCGGTCATCACCGACCCCGATGTCGCTGCCGCCATCTCCGACATCGTCGATGGTAAGGACGGCGCGACCGTCGCCTCGCACCTGGGCGAACGTCAGCTAGCCCGCGCCGAACGTCACCGCGCAACATCCGATTTCTGGGCTTCCGCCGCGGAGATTGCTCCCGCCATGGGGATGATCGGCACGCTGGTCGGCCTGGTCCGCATGTTCCTGACGATGGAGGACGTGACCGCGATCGGGGGCGCGATGGCGATTGCCTTGCTCACCACCCTTTATGGCGCGGTGCTCGCGACATTGGTGGCGATGCCGATCTCGACGCGGCTGCGAACGCTCGCCCGCGCCGAATATATCGAGCGCGCCCGCCTGATCGCACCGCTGGAAACGCTCGCCACCCGCGAAGCACCGCGCTGGCGCAGACCGGCGCAAGCGGCATGACCATCACGCCATTCGATATGCAAGACGCGCCCGCCCGTCCGCTATGGCTGATGACGCTGGCCGATCTGGGCCTTTTGCTGCTCGGTTTCTTCGTGTTCGTTCAAGCCTCGCAACATCTCGACCCCGCCGCGCTCAGCGCCAGCATTCGCGAAGGTTTTGGCGTCGAATCCAAAGCGACGACGCCCGAATCCGATGCCCCGCCCGCAACCGAACCGGCAATGGCGCAGGAACTGGGGAGCGTCGAGGGCTTCGCCGTCGGCAGCGCCGAAATCGCTCAGGACGCGGCGTCGCTCATCCGCTGGGTCAGGGGAGCCGCTGCCGATCCGCGCACGCAGGTCCGCCTGTCCGCAGGAACGGATGGAACTTCCAACGACGTCGATCCCGTTACGCGCAGCGCCGCGCTGCTCGCCGCCGACCGCGCCCGCGCGGTGGCGGTGGCGCTCGTCGCATCGGGCGCGATCTCGCCCGACCGTATCGAATTCGCCGGGGGCGATGACGCCCCCAAAGGACGCCGCGTGCTGATCGCGATCGGCTTTGCCGGGGATGCGTCCGAACCGACCAACAGGAGAATGCAATGAACCGCTGGATATGGAGCCTGCCGTTGATGCTGGCCGCCACACCCGCTGCCGCACAAGTGCGTTTTCAGGATACCGCAACGCTCGACATGGCGGTGGCGCAGTTCACCGGTCAGGCGATCGGGCTGGAGGGCGGTGCCCGCACCCCCGTCGATCGGCGGCTGAAACTGGCCGCCTGTCCTTTGCCGCAGGTCGAATGGCGCAGCGCGGCGCAGGATGCCGTCGTCGTGCGCTGCATGACGCCGGTCTGGCGCATCTATGTGCCGGTCATGGCCGAACCGAAACCGGCGATGCAGCAGGCCGCGGCGATGACCGTGGCCGCCGCACCCGTCCGCGCCGAACCCGTCATCAAGCGCGGCGATCCGGTAACGGTCGCCGCCGGCTCGTCGGGCTTTTCGATCACCCGCGACGGCATCGCGATGGGCGATGCGGCACCGGGCGCGCGCTTCATGGTCCGCGTCGATCCGTCGAAACCGCCGATCCAGGCGGTCGCGATCGAGCCGGGTCGGGCGACGTTGCCGGGCTGGGCAAACTAATTTTTTCCTAAACTTTCGTTGATCGAGGTCGTTTTGCATGGGGAACGCAGACATGCAGGATAGCAAAGATGGTGGATCCAATCGGCCCCAGGCCCGTCAAACCGAGCGGCTTCGTCGCTTCGGTGACGCGCGCCTCGGCCGCTCGGTCCACCACTCAGGAGCACCCGCACGAAATAGAGGACAGGGCCGCGCAGACGATCGCGCACCAGCTTTCCGCCAAACCACCGGTCGATGCGTCGCGAGTCGATGCGCTGCGGCGCGGGATCGCGGACGGCACTTACCGGATCGACGCGGCGGCGATTGCCGATCGCATGCTGGCCGCGAGAACCGAATGGGTGGCCAATGACCCGGCGTGATGCGCTCATTCGCGTGATCGATTGCCTCCACGCCGAAATCGCGGCGTTGAAGGCGAATGACGTGGTCGCGCTGGAGACCGCGACCGCCGCCAAGCTGTCGGGCATCGAAACGCTTGCCGCCAATGACGACCAACCGCCGCAATCGCCCGAAATCCGGGCGCTGGCAGAGGAAGCGCACCGGTTGAACGAAACCGCGCGCATCTATGTCAACCTGATGGCGGCAAATGTCCGCCGTCGGCTGCAAATGCTTGCCGGTGAAGCCGGGCAAATCTATCGCGGCGGGGGTGTCGGGGCTTACGCCTGACGCGGGCAACCGGCTGAACAATCAACTGGCACGCTAATTGCTGATCACTGTCCGATATGGATAGCCACGGCAAACAATCATGAGCGTCACCAGGGTAGCAGCGGCAACCGGCGTCCAGTCGGCGATCGCGACCGCGAGCCGCAAGACCGGCGTCGATTTCAACTATCTGCTGGGACAGGCACAGGTCGAAAGCGGGATGCGCACCAATGCGCGCGCCGCGACCTCCAGCGCGACCGGCCTGTATCAGTTCATCGATCAGAGCTGGCTGGGCGTCGTCAAGAAGCACGGCGCGGAGCACGGCATCGGCTGGGCCGCCGACGCGATCCAGACCAACGGCAATGGCCGCTTCACCGTGTCCGACGCGGGCACGCGCCGCGCCATCCTCGACATGCGCAACAATCCGCAGGTCGCATCCTTGATGGCCGCCGAACACGCTGCCGATAACAAGGCGTCGCTCGAAGGATCGCTGGGCCGCGGCACCACCGGCACCGATCTCTACATGGCGCATTTCCTGGGCCTGGGCGGTGCAAAGCAATTTCTGTCGGCGATGCAGGACAATCCCGATCGCTCGGCAGCGGGTATGTTCCCCGCCGCAGCGCGCGCCAATCGTTCGATCTTCTATGCCTCCAACGGCCAGCCGCGCTCGCTGTCCGATATCTACGAACGCTTCGGCGACAAGCTCGATCGCGGCGCGGCTGCGGTGGGCGCGACCGGCCTCGCCTCGGGCGGGATGCCCGCCTCGGTTGGCGGGTTGAAGTTCGACCACGCGGTCGAGGTCGTGCTGGGCAGCGAAACCGACGCGGGCGACCGCGACTGGCTGGCCTCGACGCTCGACCAGTTCGCGCAGCGTTCGCCGGGCACCCCCTGCACCCCGACCAACCCAGATGCGCTGAACCGCGCATCGATGCTCCGCCCGACGCCCGCAACCGCGCGGCTCGCCTACCTGATGCTTGCCCGTCTCGGAGCCTGACCGAATGACCTTCCTCGATCGCGCCAAGGGCGGCGCCGGGCCATTGTTCCGATCGGGCGCGCTGCCTGCGGCGATTCTGCTGCTGGTCGTGCTGATGGTCGTGCCGATTCCGGCATTCATGCTCGACATATTCTTCATCACCAACATCATGCTGTCGATCGCGGTGCTGATGGTCGCATTGAACGCGCAAAAGCCGCTCGATTTCTCCGCCTTTCCGACCGTGCTGCTGTTCGTCACCCTGTTCCGTCTGGGTCTGAACGTCGCCTCGACGCGCGTGGTGCTGGGATCGGGGCATGAAGGGCCGGATGCGGCGGGCCATGTGATCGAGGCGTTCGCCAGCTTCCTGATCGGCGGCGATTACGTCGTCGGCCTGCTCGTCTTCTCGATCCTGATCATCATCAACATGATCGTCGTGACCAAGGGTGCGGGCCGCGTGTCCGAAGTGTCGGCGCGCTTCACGCTGGACGCGCTGCCCGGCAAGCAGATGGCAATCGACGCCGACCTCAATGCCGGGCTGATGACTCCCGACGAAGCGCGCGCGCGCCGCGTCGAAGTCGCCACCGAAGCCGATTTCTACGGCGCGATGGACGGTTCGTCCAAATTCGTGAAGGGCGATGCGATTGCGGGCCTGTTGATCCTGTTCATCAACATCATCGGCGGCCTAATCATCGGACCCATCAGCCATGGGCTGAGCCTGTCGGAAGCCGCCGAAGTCTATATCAACCTGTCGGTCGGCGACGCGCTGGTCGCTCAGGTCCCCGCGCTGCTGCTGTCGATCGCCGCTGCCGCGATCGTGACGCGCGTCTCGTCGCCCAAGGATTTGCAGGGCCAGATCGGCGGCCAGTTCAATTCGCATCGCACCTGGGCACCGGTATCGGGCATCCTCGTGCTGCTCGGCCTGCTGCCCGGTATGCCCGCGCTGATCATCATGCCCGCCGCTGCCGGTGCCGGATACATGGCGTGGCGCATGTACAAGGTGTCGCAACTGCCGCCACCCCCCGAACCCGCCGCACCGCCCGCCGACCTGTCGAAAATCGGCTGGGACGAGGTTACCGACAATATGCAGGTGATGCTCGACATCGGTTATGGGCTGGTGCCGCTGGTCGACGAGCGCAAAGGCGCGCCGCTGATGGGCCGCATCACCGGCGTCCGTCGCCAATTGTCGAAAGAGTTGGGCTTCGTCGTGCCTCAGGTGCGCGTGCGCGACGACATCAATCTTGCCCCCTTCACCTACCGCATCGTCATCAACGGCGTTGTGGTGGGCGAGGATCAGGCATCGCCCGACGAGATGCTGGCGCTCGATACCGGCCAGGCGGTCGCGCCCATTCGCGGCAAGGAAGCGAAAGACCCGACCTTCGGCCTCGACGCGCGCTGGATTTCGGCGGCCGATGCCGATGCCGCGACCGCCGCGGGCTATCTGGTGGTCGATGCGGGCACCGTGATGGCGACGCATCTGAACCAGCTCCTGATTCAGAACGCCGCTGACCTGCTCGGCCCCGACGAGGTGCAATCGCTGCTCGACGGATTGAAGGATCGCGCCGGGCAACTGGTCGCCTCGCTTTGCCCGCAGCCGGTATCGCTGACGACTCTGACCCAGGTGCTGCGCGCGCTACTCGCCGAGAACATCCCGCTAAAGGAATTCCGCCGCATCGCCGCTGCCATTGCGGGTGCGGCGCAGAAAACGCTCGACGCCGACGAAATCGTCGAGACGATCCGTCCCGAACTCGGCCCCCTCATCATTCAGAAACTGTGCGGCGTGCGCGAGCCGCTCAGGGTGATGACGCTAGAAGGCCAGCTCGAGGCTTTGCTGGGTCAGGCGGTCCGTTCCGACCCGTCGCGTCGTCACACGATCGAACCCGATCTGGGCCGCCGCATCGTCGATGCCTTGCAACGCGCCGCACAGCCCTTGGTCGGCGAGGCCAAGCCGTTCGTGCTGGTCGTCCAACCCTCGATCCGCATCGCCATCCGCAAATTGGTGAAAACCGTGCTGCCCGATACGCCGGTCATGAGCTTCTTCGAAGTGCCCGAGGACAAGTCGGTCGAGGTCGTCGCCGTGATCGGCGCGCCCGAAGCGATCCCCGCATGAAGCCGCTGCGCCATCCCATCGTCGGCGAACCGCTGACCTACACCCCTGCGCAAGGCCCGCGCGATACCGAGGCGCTGGTGCGCCAGCATTTGCCGCTGGTGCGCCGCATCGCCTGGCACGTCCACGGCGCGATGAGCTCGATCGTCGAGGTCGAGGATTTGATCCAGATCGGGCTGGTCGCGCTGGTCGAGGGCTGCACCAGCTTCGAGGATCGTGGGCAAGTGACGCTCGACCAATATCTCAACACTCGCATCCGCGGCAGCATGATCGATGAACTGCGCAGGCAGGCGACAATGACGCGCGGCGCAATGCGCAGGCGCAAGGCATATGGCCAGGCGGTATCATCGCTGACGCAATTGCTGGGCCGCGCGCCCGAGGATTCGGAAATCGCGGAAAGGCTGGGCGTGGATCTGGAGAAGCTGCGTACTGATTATACGGGCGCGGAAGCCGTGCGCTTCGACTCGCTCGACGACGTTTATTCCGACGATGCGCCCTGGTTCATGGACGACTCTCCCGATGCGTTCGAAGCGCTCGCCGATAGCGAGCTGCGCGAAACGCTGGTGGAGGCGATCGGCGACCTGCCGACGCGCGAGGCGCAGGTCATCCAGCTTTATTATGTCGAGGAACTGAACCTCGAAGAGATCGGCCAGGTGCTGGGCGTCGGTTCCGCGCGCGTCTGCCAGATCAAGAAGGCCGCGCACGACCGGCTGAAACGGGCGTTGCAACGCCGCCTGGGGTGACGGGCAGAGGTTTCGCTCCCGTCGCACACACCTCACCACACACGTCATTCCCGCGAAGGCGGGAATCCATAACCGCTGTCCTGAACGATGCATTACTGCCTTCGCGGGAATGACGATGGGGGGGCGTTAACGGTCCACGCCAAAGCCTTGAGCGCGTGCCAACATTGCGGCTCGGGCCAGCAACCGAACCCTACCTCGTCACCCCGGACTTGTTCCGGGGTCCACCAAGCCGCTTGTGCCGCCTCTGCCATTCGACCGCATAGCCTGCCGTCCGGTGGACCCCGGAACAGGTCCGGGGTGACGAAGGGGATGCCGTGCTGGCATCGCACTCAACAGTCCGAACCCCTCCCGAGACAGCAAAAAACCCCGGTGGTCGATACGCCGACCACCGGGGTTCTGTTTGCCGTCCCCGGATAAATCCGGGGGTCCGGGCCGGCCCCGCCCGCCTTATAGGGGGGAGGCGGTCGGGCCCGGTAGTCTTAGCGCAGAAGCGACAGGACGCCCTGTTGCGACTGGTTGGCCTGCGAAAGCATCGCGGTCGATGCCTGGCTCAGGATCTGTGCCTTGGCGAGCGAAGCCGTTTCCACCGAGAAATCGGTGTCTTCGATCCGGCTGCGTGCGTCGGACAGGTTGGTCACGTTCGAAGTCAGGTTGTTGACCACCGACTGCAGACGATTCTGGCCCGCACCCAGTTCGGCGCGCGTCGTGTTGATCGTCTCAAGGAACCCATCGACCGTACCGATCGCCGTGGTTGCATCGGCTGCGGTCGCAACCGTGGTTGCGGTCGTAGCGTCGGTGATCGCGGTGAAGCTCAGATCGACGGTTTCCGATGCATTCGCGCCGACCTGGATCGACACGACGCCTGCGGTGCCGGCCGAACCGTCGAACAGCACGTTGCCGTTGAATTCGGTCGTGCTCAGGATGTCGCCGATCTGTTCGGTCAGCGCGCCGACTTCGGTCTGAAGATTGGTGCGGTCGTCATCGCTGTACGTGCCCGATGCCGACTGAACGGCGAGTTCGCGGATACGCTGCAGCATGTTGGTGACTTCACCCAGCGCGCCTTCGGCGGTCTGTGCCATCGAAATGCCGTCGTTCGAATTGCGGATCGCCTGGCTCATGCCCTTGATCTGCGAAGTCATCGACGATGCGATGGCGAGGCCAGCCGCGTCGTCCTTGGCCGAGTTGATGCGTTTGCCGGTCGACAGGCGCTCCATGCTGGTTTGCAGCGACATATTCGCGACTTTCGATGCGTTTGCAGCGCGCATCGATCCGATGTTGGTTCCGATAACAGTCATTATTTGTCTCCGTTCTACTAGGTCGACCCTCCCGGTGTTCCCCCCTGAACAAATGCGGGAGCCCGAGTAGTCAGACTGTGAAACGGCCACTTGCGTCGGACCTTAAGCAATTTTTTTGACCATCCGGCGCGCCCGGATTTCCGAAGGATTTGCGCGCGCCTACGCGACTACAAGGTAAAAAACCGGCGCAACGGCTCGTCCTTTACGCCTCGTTTACCAATCATCGTGCATTCCATGCCCATCGAATTGGGGGAATGACATGGCGACGATCCATCCGACGGCGGCAGTGCGCGCAACCAACTATGCGTTGGTATCCGCGCTCCGTTCGCAAGGCATGGCGGTAGGGAACGAGGGCACCAAGCCCCAGCCCGGCGACCTGTTCCTCGCGCTCGACGGCGAAACGACGCCGGTTCCGGCCCGCACCGTCCTGATCGGTAATGGCGATCCCCAGATATTGCCCTTCGGCGACGGCGCCCCGGCGCGCGTGATCGGCGGCGTAGACGATGCCCAGCTGATCGCCGGTTTCGTTGGTGCGCTGGTCCGCCAGCCCTATGCCCCCGTCGCGGCCGATCCGCAGAGCCTGGCGCTCAACGCGCTGGCCGAACGGGTCGCGGCGTCCGACATCACCGTCCTCATCAACGGCCCCACCGGCACCGGCAAGGAAGTGCTGGCGCGCGCGATCCACATGCAGTCGGAACGCCGCGACGGCCCGTTCATCGCCATCAACTGCGCCGCGCTGCCGGAAACCATGCTGGAAGCGATGCTGTTCGGCCACCAGAAGGGATCGTTCACCGGCGCATCGTCGGGCGGTCAGGGCTTCTTCCGCGCGGCGAATGGCGGCACGTTGCTGCTCGACGAAATCGCCGAGATGCCGATCGGGCTTCAGGCCAAATTGCTGCGCGCATTGCAGGAACGCGAAGTCGTGCCCATCGGCGGGACGCTTCCTGAAAAGATCGACGTCCGCGTCATCGCCTGCGCCAACCGCGATCTCCAGACCGAAGTCGCCGAAGGCCGCTTCCGCGCCGATCTTTACTACCGGCTGAGCGTATTCCCGCTGTCCACGCTGTCGCTGGCCGAACGTGCCGGCGATATTGCCGCGCTGACCGCCGCGATGATCGTGCGTCATGGCAGCGACCGCCGCGTCCTGCCGTGGATTGACGCTGACGCGTTGTCGATGCTCCAGCGCCACGACTGGCCGGGCAATGTCCGCGAGCTGGAAAACGTCATCCAGCGCGCCATGTTGCTGGCACGGGGCGACATGATCACGCTCGCCGACATCATCTTCGACAGGCCCACCCAGCATCGCCGCCCCGAACTGGTCGCGGTGTCGGACGCCGGCGAGCGGCTGTCGAACATCGTCCAGATGAGCGAGTTCCACGCGATCCGAGAAACGCTTGCCGCGTGCGGAGGAAGCCGGATCGAGACCGCAAAGCGCCTCGGCATCTCGGAGCGAACCTTGCGCTATCGCCTCGCCAAGGCGCGCGAACAGGGCGAGGACATCGTCCAGACCCATAGCCAGGTGGTGAACGCATGAGCGGGATCGGCGGCGCATCAGGCGCAGGCGGTGCGATGAGCATCGACCGGATCATGGCGATGCGCGCCGAGATCCTGGAACGCAATTCGGCGCTGAAACGCGCCAGCTCGGGCGCTGCGACCCCAGCAGACGTGCTCGGCACGCCTGCCACCAGCGCGCCCAAACCGGTCAGCTTCGCCGACACGATGGCAAGCGCGGTCAAGGGCGTGAACGAAGCCCAGGCGCAGTCGAGCGACATGTCCGCGCGCTACGAGCGCGGCGAGGAAATCGACATCGCCAAAGTGATGATGGCCCGCCAGCAGGCGTCGGTCGGATTCGAAGCCACCCTGCAGGTCCGGAACAAGCTTCTGACGGCCTACAAGGACATCATGAGCATGCCGGTGTAATATGGAAAACGCTCTGACCCCACAGCCCGCAGGTGGCGCACCGCTTCCTCCGACCGCCAACCGGCTCTCCGATCCGATGGCGCAGGCAAAGGCGATGTTCTCGCAACCCGCGATCAAACGCGCGCTGCCGGCGATCCTGATGGTCGCGCTGCTCGGCGTTGCGGCGATTGCCTGGATGGCGCTTTCGTCGCCACCCCAGCGCATCCTGTTCGCCAATCTGAGCGACGGCGACAAGGCCGCGGTCGCGCAATCACTCGATACGGCGGGTATCGCCAATTCGATCGACGGATCGGGCACGCTGACTGTCGGCGAGGACGATTATCACAAGGCGCGGATGTTGCTCGCCAGCCAGGATCTGCCCAAGGCGGCACCCGGCGGTTACGCATTGCTCGACCAGTTGCCGATGGGCGTCAGCCGCGCGGTAGAGGGCGAGCGTTTGCGCCAGGCGCGAGAGACAGAACTGGCGCGCTCGATTTCCGAAATCGACAGCGTCGCCGATGCGCGCGTCCATCTCGCCACCCCCGAAAGCTCGGTCTTCGTCCGCGATACCGCGGCACCCTCGGCCTCGGTCATCGTGCGGCTTGAGGCGGGACGCGCCTTGTCCGATGCGCAGGTCCGATCGATCGTCAACCTCGTCGCCTCTTCGGTGCCGGGGATGAAGCCCGATTCGGTGACCATCGTCGATCAGATGGGCGAACTGCTCAATAAATCCGGTCCCGGCGGCGAAGGCGAAAGCGCGACCGACGAACGCATCGCGTTCCAGCAGCGCATCGAGGACAAATATCGCGAACAGCTCGCCAAGCTGCTGACGCCCCTGGTCGGTGTCGGCAATTTCTCCGCAGAGGTTCAGGCCGACGTCAATCTGGACGAGACCCAAGCCACGCGCGAGACGATCGATCCGAACGCCGTCGTGCGCGCCGAACAGGGCAGCTGGGCATCGGCATCGCCCAATCAGGCACCCGGCGGCATCCCCGGTGCACTGTCGAACACGGTCCCGCCCGCCAGCACGCTGGAGGCACCCGATGCCGCTGCCGATCCGGCCGCCGACCCCAATGCCGATCCTGCACTCGCCGGAGCCGCGCCCGCCGCACTTCCCAAGGCGAGCGAGGAATTCTCCCGCGCCTATGATGTCGGCAAGGAAATCTCGGTCACCCGCGCCATGCCCGGCAACATCAAGCGGCTGTCCGTCGCGGTGCTGTTGCGCGAAACCGAAGGCGCGCGTCCCCGGACCAAGGCCGAAATCGACCAGATCACCCAGCTCGTCCGCTCCGCCGTCGGTTTCGACCAGGCGCGTCAGGACAATGTCACGGTGATGAGCCGCCCCTTCTCGCCCGATGCGACCACCGGCACCGAGCCGTCCTGGTATGAGGCGAGCTGGGTGCCGATGGTGGTGCGCAACGTCACTGCGCTGGTCATCGCACTGCTCGTGCTGCTGCTGGGCGTGCGCCCGCTCGCCAAGGCGCTGATGAAGAAACGCGAGGATGCGGGCAGCCGCCCGGCGCTGGGCCGTGACAATGTCGCCGCACTCGGCGGACCGCAGGGTGCGGTCGGTGAAGACGGCCAGCCGCAACGCCCCGGTGTCAGCATCGACATGCTGGAAAATGCCCGCAGTTATGACGAGCGCGTCGGGCTGGTGAAGGGCTTCACGCGCGACAATCCCACGCGGGCCGCTTTGGCCGTGCGCGACATGATCCAGGCGGAAAACAAGCAATGAACGTGATTCCGCGCACCTATAGCGGCGTCGAACGCGCCGCGGTGCTGATGATGCTGGTCGGCGAAGAGGAAGCCGCCGCGATCCTGCAAAAGCTGGAGCCCGACGAGGTGCGCGAGCTGGGCCGAGCGATGTTCACCGTCGCCGATGTCGCAGAGCATGAAGTCGAGGATGTGCTCGACAATTTCATCTCCGCCGCGCGCGACCGCACCGATATCGGTTTCGATCCGCGTCCGCAGATCACCGGCATGATGACCAAGGCGCTGGGCCAGGAAAAGGCCGAAAGCGTGCTGGCGCGCATCACGCCGCCCGAGGCGGTGTGCGCGATCGACCTGCTCGACTGGCTGGAACCGTCGGAGATCGCTTCGCTGATCGAGGACGAACATCCCCAGATCGCAGCGGTATTGATCGCCAATCTCGATCCCGCCGTCGCCGCCCAAGTGTTCGAAATCCTGCCCGAGGCGTCGCAGCCGCAGATCCTGCACCGCGTCGCCAAATTGGGGCCGATCACGCCCGAGGCGATCGAGACGCTTAAACAGGTGCTGTCGAAGCGCATCGGCGATCGTCACGCACCCGCGGGCCTCCAGATCGGCGGCACCCGCGATGCGGCGAAAATCCTTTCGGCCGCACGCAAATCGACCGAGACGCGCGTCATGCCCAAACTCGCCAAGATCGACCGCGAAGTGGCCAAGGCGATCGAAGAGGCGATGTTCGTCTTCGACAATCTGCTCGACCTCGACGACAAGAATCTGGGGACGCTCATCCGCAGCATCGACAACGATACGCTGGTCCGTGCGCTGAAGGGCGTGGACGAGGCCGCGCGCAACCGTTTCCTCGGCTGCATGTCGGCGCGCGCCGCCGACGGCATCCGCGACGAAATGGAAGAACGCGGGCCAATGCGCCTGACCGAAGTGCTCGAATCGCAAAAGGCCGTGATCCAGATCGCCCGCAACCTGGCCAAGGAAGGGACGATCATGATGGGCGGCGGAGAAGATGATTATGTCTGATGGCTTTTCGCCGGGCTTTGCCAGCCGTATCGATGCCTCGGACGACGTCATCGCCTCCATCTTCTCGGCGCTCCCCGAATTCTCGGCCTCGGATCTGGGCGAACGCGCCCGCGTGAAGGCCGGGCGTGCGCCTACGGCGCAGCCGCCAAAGGGCTTTGCCGCGCAGGAAGCATCCGGCCCCAAACATTTTTCCCCTGCCGATCGCGACGCCAACCCGACCGAAGGCTGGGATCCGCTGGCCGCCGACCTGGCGAGCGGCAACGACCGCTTCGTTGATCCGGTCACAGAGGCGCATGAACGCGGGTTCGCCGAAGGGCTTGCGTCCGGGCTGGTCCAGAACGGCGCGGAAGTCGCGCGTGACAAGCTACTGATCGAATCGATGATCGCGGGGCTTTCGGGCGGCACCTATCTCGACCGCGATCGGCTCGCGCGCCAGTTGCGCCAGACCGTACTCGCACTCGTCACCCGCATTGTCGGGGAGACGGGGGTTTCGGGCGACCTGTTGACCGCACGCATCGAAGCCGCGACCGACCTGCTCGCCGAAGCCAACGAATCGGCATTGCTCCACCTCAACCCCGCCGACCTGCCGTTGGTCGAGGGTCGATTGCCCAAGACGGTGTTCGCCGCCGGGGACGCCAAGGTCGCCCGCGGCAGCTTCGTCATCGAATCGGCATCGACCATCGTCGAGGACGGCCCCGAACTCTGGCTCGAACAGCTCGCCGCGGCGATCGACCGCGTGCCGCTCCCGAAGTCCGAGTAAGCCATGTTGAACCGCTTCACGTCCGATTATCTGGAAGCACTCGGCTCGGGCGACTTCGCGCCGCGTCCAAAGGTGGCTGGGCGACTCGCCTCTTATGACGGCTTGCTGATGGAGGCGGTCGGCCTCTCGCTGCCGGTCGGCACGATCTGTTCGATCGGCGAAGGCGCGCAAAAGGTCGAGGCCGAAGTGATTGGGTTTCGCGCCGGGCGCACGCTGATGATGAATCTGGGCGGCCCCGCTGCCCTCCTGCCCAATGCCCCCGTCCGCCCCGTCGGCGCGCCGGGCGAGGCCGAAGTGGGTGCCGCCTTGCTGGGCCGCGTCGTCGATGGCGCGGGCAAGCCCATCGATGGCCTTGGCCCCATTCGCGGCGCGGGTTCGTGGCCGCTGGCCGGCAAGCTTCAGTCGCCGCTCGACCGCGGTCGCGTGCGCGAACCGATGGATGTCGGCGTCCGCGCGATCAACGGGCTGTTGACCATCGGCCAGGGCCAGCGCGTCGGCATCATGGCGGGCTCCGGCGTCGGAAAATCGGTGCTGCTCGGCATGATCGTCCGCGCCGCGCAAGCGGACGTGGTCGTCGTCGGTTTGATCGGCGAGCGTAGCCGCGAGGTGAGCGATTTTCTTGAGACCAAGATCGCAGGCGATGCGCGCAAACGCTCGGTCGTCGTCGCGGTCCCCGCCAATCATTCGCCGGTGCTCCGCATCCGCGGCGCGCTGCGTGCCACCGCCATTGCAGAGGGCTTCCGCGCGGAGGGCAAGAAAGTCCTGCTCATCATGGATTCGCTGACCCGTGTCGCGCATGCGGGCCGCGAAATCGGGCTGGCGCTGGGTGAACCGGCGTCCGCGCGCGGCTATCCGCCCTCGGCCATCGCGATGCTGCCCAGCCTGATCGAACGCGCCGGGACCGACGTCCACACCGGCGGATCGATCACCGCAATCTATACCGTGCTGGCCGACGGCGACGACGGCAACGATCCGGTCGTCGATTCGGCACGCTCGATCCTTGACGGGCATATCGTGCTCAGCCGTGCGTTGGCCGAACGTGGCGTCTATCCCGCGATCGACCTGGGGCCGTCGGTCAGCCGGGTGATGAACGACATCGTGCCGCGCGATCATGTCGCCGCCGCGCGCGTGCTGCGCCGTCACTTGGCGACCTATGAGGAAAACCGCGATCTGGTGCTGATGGGTGCCTATCGCTCCGGCGCGGACCCGGCGATCGACGCGGCCATCGCCTGTCACCCGACGGTGATGGAATATGTCCGCCAGGATTACGACGCGGTGGTGAATCTCGCCGATGCGACCGCCGAGTTGATCGGCGTGTTCGGAGACGCATGAGGTGGCGCGGTCGGCGAAGAAACTCGACCGCATCCTGCGGGTCCGATCGCTCCAACTCGACCTGACGCGTGCCGACGAGGTGCAGGCCGCCGATAAACTCCGCGCCGAAGCCGATCTGAAAGCCCGAATCCTGCAATTGGCCGACAATGTCGCGCCGACGCGTTCGCCGGCCCCGGCAAGCGCGACCAGCCTGATGGCGGCGGCGCATTATCGCGACCGGCTGCACCAGTCGGTCGTCGCCGCCGACCAGCGCATCGCCACTGCCAATCGCGGGCTCGACTTTGCCCGCGAGCGCACGGTCGAGGCGAAACGCGACCAGAGCGCGATCGAAAAACTGATCGCCCGCGCCGAAGCCGACGCTGCGCTTGCCGCCGTCCGCGCGCTCGAAAACAGCACGTCGCCGCTGCGTTCCAAGAATCGGCACGGTCCTTGCTGATCTCCTAGTCGAGATTTCACGTGGGGACCGAATGATCCAGTTATCCGATACCAAGGCAGCGCCCGGATTGGGCGCATTGCTCGGGCAAAAGCCGAAGGCGGGCGGTGACACCTCTGCCTTTGCGCTCGCACTCGGCGATCTTGCGGCGGAGGGACAATCCGCATTTTCAATGCCGCTTCCCCGGCAAGCGATTGCCGCCGACGGCAGTCCATTGCCGGAGGACCAGATCGAGGCCGAGACCGGCGAGGCACTGGGTGCGGAAATCGGACTCTTGCTGTCGGTGATGCCACTCGTTCCCGCTGCGCGCTCGGCGACGCCGCCCGATATCGGGATTGACGGCGCGCCCACGCTGGAGAACGCGTCAGAACCGGTCGTGCCGACGAGTGCTGCGTCGCCACGATCCTTGAATCCGGAAATAACCGCCGACAAGACGGTCGATGTTGCCGGGGCAAAGCCGCTCAACCCGGATTCGACTACGAAGCGACCCGCTACGGACGCCCCGGTACCATCGCTGGCACCCGCGGCAATTTTGCGCGCGCCCTTCGCTCGCCCCGCCGCCGATACGCCCCGACCAGCGCCGATCGCGCCCGATGCGACACCCCTGCCCGCCATCGCTCCGCCGGTTCCGCAGCCGGCGTCCGTCGATGCGGCATCGGCGTTGCGCACCGAAAAGGCTGGCATGACCGTTCCATCGGCCAATATCTCGCTCGCAGCGCAGCCCGCCAGACCGGTCACGCCGAACCTCATCCCGTCCGAAGCCGCCCTACCCGTCGCTGCCTTCGCCATGCGAGCCAATCCAGCAGTCGCGACCCGACTGCAATCGGCACCAGCAAACGCGGCATCGGCACGAGAAGGCGCGACCGTCAAAACGCTGCTCGACCCTGCCGCTGCTCGCACGCTGGCGGTAAAGGTCGAAGCTTCGCTACCAACGCCTGCCAAATTCGTGCCCATCGAACGCGCCGCCGGTGCACCGTCCGATCGCGCGGCGCCGCGCCGAGTCGCGATCGCACTCGCTGTTCCAACGACCACGACCGTTTCCGCCCTGCCGGTCACCGTGGCAGACCTGATCCCCACAGAGCAACGCCCCCGCATGAGTGCGACACCGATCGCTCCCGTGACCGATCCGGCAAGCATTGGCGTGTCGGCTCCGGTCGAGGCCGCAAGCAACGTCGCCGATCCCACCCCAATCGACACCCAGGCGACCGACTGGATCGAAGGGATGATCGAACAGATCGACGTGATGCGCGACGCCCATGCCGAAGGCGCCAGCGAAACGACGACGACCCGCATCCGCCTGTCGCCCGACGCGCTGGGCGGGATCGAAATCGTGCTGAGCGGCGAAGGCGAAGCCATCGACGTCCGCATCAACGCCGATACCAGCGCCGCGCGGGCCTTGCTGGCAGAGGCCGCACCGCGCCTGACCGACATGGCCGAGGCCCGCGGGCTGAAGCTTGGGCAGGGCGATGCCGGGCAACCCGGCCAGCATCAGCCGCAGCGCCAGCAGGACCAGGATCAACCGACGACCAATCGCGGTCGCACAACCGATTCCGCCACGACCGGCGGCAACCCCGATGAACGCATTGCTTGAGAGCGAGGAACGGTAAGATGAGTGACGAAAAGGCGGAAGCCGCCCCCAAGAAGAAGGGCAAGTTTGGCAAGCTGCTGATGGTCGGCGGCGCACTGTTGCTGTTGATCGGCGGCGGCGTGGGGGCGGGCGTCTATGTCGGCACGTCGGGAATGCTCGGCGGGGGTGCTGCCCATGCGGCAGAGGCCAAGCCCGAGCCGCAACTGGTGCCCAAGGATCAGCAGGAACGCGCGACCGTCGATGGCGCGGCGGGCGGCACGACGCCGACTCCCAAGGGCGAAGGCGGCAGCCAGTATGCCTCGACCTATTACGTCATGGAAAAGGAGTTCACTTCGAATCTCCTCGACAGCGTCCACTTCGTCCAGATGGGGATCGCGATTTCCACGCCGTACGACAAGACCGTCATTGAAAATTTAAAAACGCACGAACTCGCGGTCCGATCGGCGGTGCTGATGCAGATCGGCGAGACCCCCGAAGAGCAGGTTTTCTCGAGCGCAGGCAAGCAGCAGCTGCAACGCCGCATCGCCAAAGCGATGAACGATACGCTCCAGGAGAAGGAAGGCTTTGGCGGGATCGGTAACGTTTACTTTACCACTTTCGTTGTTCAGTGAGCCCATGGTTAACGACGGATCAACCACGGAAGAGCTGAGCGACCGCCGCGCACGTCCGCGTGGGGGCAAGGCTGCCCATGCCGAAGTGCTGGGATCGGCCAAGCTCAATCCATTTGGTGATCTGCACACCCTTCAGCATCTCTCGGCCCGGCTCGCGCGCAACCTGCGCACCGGGTTCGAACCGCTTGCGCGACAGGCCGGGCGCTGCTGGGCCGAGCCTTTGTCGGTTCAGCGCTTCAACGATTATCTCGCCGAACGCGGACCCGGCCTTGCCGCCTGGGCACCGCTTCAGATTTCGCCGGGTTCGGGTCAGGCGCTGATCGTGCTCGACGGACATTTCGTGTTCGAACTGCTCGATCTGTTCTTCGGCGGAAACGGCGATGTGCCGTCACCGATGCCCGGTGAGTTCACGCCGGCTGCCGAGACCATCGTTCGCCGAATTTCCGGGTCGATCGCCGCCTTGCTGAAAAGCGCGTGGGAGCCGGTTGCACGGCTGTCTTTCGAGCCGAGCGGCGTGGAGGCAAACGCCGCGATGCTGTCGGCGATCGACGGCGACGACGCCGTGATCGTCACCCGCTTCGGCATCGCCACCGGCAGCGCCCAGCCTGCCTGGGTCGATATCCTCTATCCGGTCAATGCGCTCAAACCGCACGGGCCGTCGCTGAACGCCAAGGTTCATGGCAAGACCGCCGAGCGCGATCCCGTTTGGCACAATGGCCTGACCCGCGCGGTCATGGGCGTGCGCTTTCCGGTGCGATCGGTGCTGGCGGAGCCGCGCATTTCGCTGGGCCGCCTGCTTGAATTGAAGGAAGGCGACGTGATCCCGATCACCATCGCCCAATCGGTCGAAGTGATGGTCGCCGCCAACCGCCTGGGCGCGGGCACGGTCGGCACCTCCAACGGCCGCGCCGCCATCCGCCTTTCGTCGATCGAACAGATTTCACCCGAGGACTTCCAATGAACGATATGTCCAGCGCCTTCCCGGTCGACGGCGCCGTCGCCGCCAATTTCCGGCTGCTTCAGGATGTCGACGTCAAACTGACGGTCGAGATCGGATCGACGCAATTGACGCTGCGCGAATTGCTGGCGCTGGGCGAATCGAGCGTCATCGAACTCGATCGCCACGCCAACGAACTGCTCGACGTGTTCGTCAACGGCACGCTGATCGGGCGCGGCGAAGTCGTCACCGTCGGCGAACGCTTCGGCGTGCGGATGACCGAACTGGTCAGCCCCGACAAGCGCATCGGACGCTAACCGCCATGATGTGGTCCTACATCCTGAAACTGGTCGTGCTGCTGCCGCTCGTCTGCGGTCTGCTGATCGGGTGCCTCTATCTGTGGCGCAAGCTTGAATCGCGGATGCCGGGGAACACCGGCGAACGGATGCTCAAAGTGCGCGAGACCATGATGATCTCGACCGGCACGCGCCTCGCGGTGGTCGAATTCGAGGGCAAGAAACTGCTCGTCTCGGTCGGCCGCGGCGGCGTCACCCTGATCGACAAGAGCGACGCATGAGCCCCTCCACCTTCCGTCACCCCAGCGAAAGCTGGGGTATCAGGCGGCTCCTTCCCGGCGCTCGGTCACGCGCCTTTCGTCGATACCCCAGCTTTCGCTGGGGTGACGTGAAAGGGGTTATTGTGACGCTCCTTGCCCTGCTGCTCGCGGTTACCCTCGCCGAACCCGCGTTCGCGCAGGCCGCACCCGCCCCAGCCCCAATTGCCGCACCCGCAACCCCCGGCACCGGCGACGCGATCGACCGCGCATTGGGCGACCTCGGCGGCGGCGAAGCACCGCTCAGCCTTTCGCTCCAGCTGCTCATCATCATGGGCCTGCTGACGATCCTGCCAAGCATTCTGCTGATGATGACCAGCTTCACGCGCATCATCATCGTGCTGGCGATCCTGCGTCAGGCGCTGGGCCTGCAACAGACCCCGCCCAATCAGGTCCTGATCGGCCTGTCGCTGTTCCTCAGCTTCTTCATCATGGCGCCGACGATGAATGCCATCAACACGACCGCGATCCAGCCCTATGCGGAGAACCAGATCGGCGCGACCGAGATGATCTCGCGCGGCGGCGAACAGATGCACGCGTTCATGCTGAAACAGACGCGCAAGAAGGACATTGAGATGTTCTCCGGGCTGGCCAAGACCGGTCCCTATGCGACGCCGCAGGACGTGCCCTATTCGGTGCTGTTGCCCGCGTTCATCACCAGCGAGCTGAAGACCGCGTTCCAGATCGGCTTCCTGATCTTTCTGCCCTTCATCATCATCGATCTGGTGGTCGCCACTGTCCTCATGTCGCTCGGCATGATGATGTTGTCGCCGACGATCATATCGCTGCCGTTCAAGCTGCTGCTGTTCGTCTTGGTGGACGGCTGGGCACTGACGATGGGCAGCCTTGCCAACAGCTTCGCGACTTAGGGATGCTGGCCCAAACCTATCCCCAACCGCCTAACCGTTGGTGTCGAGTAGGGTTCGAGCTTGTCGAGAACCCTTATCGAGACAGCGGTGCCGCGACCACCCTCCCTCGATACGCCTTCTCGACTTCGAGCCTTTGGCTCGAAGTTCATCCTGAGCGCCTGCCTTGGCAGGCAGTCGAAGGGCTCGAAGGCTACTCGGGACAAACGGATTTGAAGGTTTAGTTCGATGGACGCAGATTATTTCCTGACCATCGCGCGCCAGGCACTTTGGATTCTGGCGCTCGCATCGGCACCGATCCTGATCCCCGCGCTCGTCTCGGGTCTCGTGCTCGGCATGGTGCAGGCGGCGACTTCAATCAACGAACAGACGCTGTCGTTCGTGCCGAAACTGGCGATCGTCGGTGTCAGCCTCGTCATCTTCGGCGGGCTGATCCTGGGCTTAATCGGCGATTTCACGATCGAGATCTTCAACATGATCCCGGAACTGGTGCGCTAAGGCGATGCCGACCCTCCCGTTTGTTTCGAGCGAAGTCGAAAAACGCGTTTCGGGCACAGCGCCCGCGGCACGTTTCTCGACTGCGCTCGAAACGAACGGGTGAATAGAGGCGATCAGCCATGTTCGGCTTCGGCCTTGCGATCGAGCCTCAGCTCTGGACGTTGATCTATACCATGGTCCGCGTCGGCGCTGCGTTCGTCGCCGCCCCGATTTTCGGCGCGGTCGGTGTACCGGTTCAGGTGCGGATCATCCTGTCGGGCGCGATCGGCGTGCTGGCGATGAACGTCATGCCGATCACGCCGCCTGCGGAAATCTTTGCGATTACCACCTTCCTGTCGATCGCTGCCGAAGCACTGGTCGGCCTCGCGCTCGGCTTCGTGCTCCAGATCGCCTTCGCCGCGCCGCTGATCGCCGCCGAGGCGATCGGCATGTCGATGGGCATCGGCTTTGCCGCCGCGGTGGACCCCCTCAACGGTCGCCAGTCGCCCGCGCTCGGCAATTTCCTGTCGGTGCTGATGACGCTCCTGTTTCTGTCGGTCGATGGGCATCTGATCCTCGTCGATCTGGTGGTGCGTTCCTATGAACTCTTGCCCCCCGGCGAAGCGTGGCTCGCGCCCGAGCGGCTGCGCAACATCGCGCTGTTCGGCGGTTATGCCTTTCTCGCCGGGCTGCTGCTCGCGCTGCCAGTCGGGTTCATGCTGCTCTGCCTGAACCTGATCGTCGGCATGTTGTCGCGATCCGCGCCTTCGCTTAACCTGTTCGCAGTCGGGCTGCCCGCCAGCCTGCTTGCGGGCGTCATCGCGCTGGTCATCGCGCTGCCCGCGATGGGCGATTATATGCTGGTCATCATCGATGAAGTGCTGACCGCCACCCGCGTGCTGGTGCTCGACTGATGGCGGAGACCGCAGGCGAAAAAACAGAAGCCCCAACCCCCAAAAAGCTGGAAAAGTCGCGGGATGAAGGCCAGCTCCTAAAATCGCGCGAATTCGCAGCGGCACTTATCATCCTGATCGGTTGCGGCTGGTTGGTGATGATGGGTCCGGCGCTGATGAGCGCGTTGCAGGAAGTGATGATCACTTCCTTTTCGTTCGGGCGCGGCGATGTCGAGGATTTCCAACCCTTCCGGCCGCTTGCCGAAGCGGGGGCCAAGATGCTGCCCTCGCTCGGGGCGCTGCTCGCGCTGACGTTTTTCGGCGCGATCATCAGCCAGGCGGGCCTGGGCGCGCTGCGCTTCAACGCCAAATTGCTCGCGCCCAAGGGATCGCGGGTCAATCCCGGCTCGGGCCTGAAACGCATGTTCGGATCGCACGGCTGGATCGAACTCGGCAAATCGCTGCTGAAGGCGGTATTGCTGCTCGCGATCGGGGCGTGGATTTTGTGGGACGCGGCACCCCAGATGCTCAGCCTGGTCCGCTCCGACATCGGCCGCGCCGTCGGCGAGCTGAGCAAGACCTTCTACTTTTTGGTATTCACCATGGCGGGCGGGTTGCTGCTCATCGCCGGGATCGACGTGCCGGTGCAGATCGTCCAGTTGCTCAAGAAATTGCGCATGTCGAAGCAGGAAGTGAAGGACGAGCACAAGCAGACCGAAGGCTCGCCCGAGGCGAAGATGGCGATGCGCCAGCGCCAGCACCAAATCTTGAAACGCTCGATGCGGACCTCGGTCGGCGAAGCGCATGTCGTGCTGACCAACCCGACCCATTTCGCGGTCGCGCTGCGCTACGACCAAGGTAAGGACCAGATTCCGGTGGTGGTCGCCAAGGGTCGCGGCGCAACCGCGCTTGCGATCCGCGAACTGGCAGGCGAACTGGCGGTGCCGACGCTCGAATATCCGACGCTCGCCCGTGCGGTTTATTACACCAGCCGCGAGGGGCAGGAGATTCGCGACGACCTGTACATGGCGATCGCGACCGTTCTCGCCTTCGTGTTCGGGGTCAACGTCGCCGCGGGCGGACGTCAGCCCGACATATCGGTGCCGGAGGGCGCACGTTTCGACGAAAACGGCCTGCCGACGCCTGCAAAAGCCTAAATGTTCGGCCCGATCGGTCGTTCTACAGGGCCAAAGGGGAATTCCATGACCGTCGAGTCGATCGCCAAGACGCTGGGCACCGGTTCCGGCATCGATATTTCCGCGTTGGTCAACGGACTGGTCGATGCGAGCTTCGCCAACAAGAATGCGCAGTTCGAACAGAAATCCGAAACGCTCACCGCACAGATTTCGGGGATTTCGCGACTGAAGGACGGGATCACCGGCTTTTCGACTGCGCTGTCGTCGATCGCGCGTTCGGGTCAGCTTTCGACCCAGCCGACCAGCAGCAACGCGTCGATCCTCGGCGTGTCGCTGCTCGCGGGCGCGACCCCGCCTACCAGCAGCACCGCGATCGAGGTGCGCCAACTCGCCCAGGGCCAGGTCGCGTATAGCGGGCTGATCGCCGATCGCACCGCTGCGGTGGGACAGGGCACGCTGACCTTTACTTTCGGCAACGCCACCGTCGCGAACGGCGCGATGAGCGGGTTCACCGCAGGCGGGGGCACGCCCATCGACGTGGCGATTGACGCAAGCAATTCCAGCCTCGACGGCATTGTGTCGGCGATCAACGCCAAGAATAGCGGCGTCACCGCCAGCATCCTGTCCGACGTTAACGGCGCGCGGTTGGTGCTCAAGGGTCCGACCGGCGAAGCACTCGCGTTCGAAATGACGGTGGCGGAGGATTCCGCCGCGCCGGGACTGTCCGCACTTGCGGTCGGACGCGGCGCAACCGGCACCACCGTCGGCACGCCTGCGCGCGACGCGATCGTCGCGATCGACGGAATCGCGGTACAGCGCGCATCCAACACGATTTCCAATCTGGTTCCGGGCGTTCGGCTCGACCTCGCCACTGCCGCCCCCGGCACGATCGTCAATGTCGGCACGGCACCACCCACCGATGGCCTGCGCACCGTGGTCGAGGATTTCGTCGCCACCTATAACGACCTGGCCACCATGCTGCGCGAGGAAACCAATCCGCTGGGGGGTGCCCTGTCGCGCGATCCCGCCGCATCGGCGATGAAGCGTTCGCTTGCGGCGATCACACTCGCGCAGGTCGACACCGGCGGCACGCCCGGCGCACCGACCACGCTGGCGGCGATCGGCGTCGCCACCAACCGCGACGGATCGCTGCGCGTCGATGCCGCCGTGCTGAACCGCGCGCTGGCCGAGCATCCGGCAGCGGTCGAAAAACTGTTCAACGCCGCCACCGGCATCCCGGCAAAGTTAAGTGAGATTCAGCGCGCAAGCGTGAACACGCAAACCGGACTAGGCGGATCGGAGGCGCGCTATACCCGCCAGCAGCGCGACCTGTCCGACCAGCAGACCAAGGCGCTGGAACAGGCGGAGGCGATGCGCACCCGCATGACCCAGCAATTCGCCAGCATGGACGCCAAGGTCGCGGCGTATAAATCGACGCAAAGCTTCCTCGAGCAACAGATCGACGTCTGGAATGCGCAGCGGAATTAAACGATGACCCGCTACGCAACGGTGCTCGCCGCCGATCCCTATCAGACCTACCGCCAGATCGATCTGGCTGGAAAGACCGCGACGACCGAGCCGCACAAGCTGGTCGCGCTGCTCTACGACGAACTCATCCGCGCGTTGCGCACCGCCGCGATCGCCACCGAACAGGGCAATCAGCCCCTCAAAAGCGAGCGCGTGACCAAGGCGACGGCAATTCTGTTCGCGCTCGAATCGGGGCTGGATTTCACACAAGGCGGTGAGGTGGCGGTGACGCTGTCCACGCTCTATCGCGGTGTTCGCGCCCGCGTGATCGACGCATCGATCGGCAGCGATCCTGCACCGTTCCGCGAAAGCGCAGATATGCTCGCCGAAATCGCGGAGGCCTGGGCTTCGGTCGGCATGGCGTAACGATTGCGGCTTCCCTTCCCGTTCGTTTCAGCAAAGTCGAGAAACGTGACCGGTAGCGCCAAATCCACGTTTCTCGACTTCGCTCGAAACGAACGGATGAAATAGTCTCCGCTTTCCGCTAGCGCCACGAGCGATGACCCAGCCCCACATCGTCGCGATCGGCGGCACGCTTTCCCCGACTTCCTCGACCGCTCGCGCGCTTCAGACCGTGCTCGACGCGGCGCAGGCACGCGGCGCACGCACGACACTGCTGACCGGGGAGGCCATTGCTTTCCCGCATTACGAGCCGGAAACTGCGCGTGCGGATGCCAATGTGGCGGCATTTCTCGACACGCTGCGATCCGCCGATGCGCTGGTGATCGGGTCGCCCGGCTATCACGGCACGCTATCGGGGATGGTCAAGACGATGCTCGATCATGTCGAGCTGACTCGCCGCGATGCGCGTACCTATTTCGACGGGATGCCGGTCGGTCTGGTTGCCGTCGCGGGCGGCTGGCAAGCGGCAATGTCGACGCTTGGCACGTTGCGCACCGTCACCCATGCGCTGCGCGGCTGGCCGACGCCGCTGGGCATCGCGGTCAACAGCGCCGACGCCGCCTGCATCGATGCGCTGCCCGACCAGGCGGCGATCATGGTCGATCAGATCATGGGATTTCTGAAGGCGTGATGCGAACGCCCGGCGTCCGGTCGTCGATGCGGTACAGTGCGCTGTTCCCGTCGCGCCACACCGCCGTCATGCCACGAGTCAGCACCGGATCGTAGCGCGGCGGATCGATCAGCCAGACATAATCGAACGCGTGGCGCGGCGTCAGTTCCAGCGCCCGATCGATCGGACGCCAATATTCGCCGCGACATTTTTCCTGCGTGACGATCTGCGACGGATCATGGCTGAACCCACGGGCAATGGCATAGCGCGTCGTCAGCAACTGCCCCCCCAGCATCGACCATTGGTCGTTGCTATAGGCATAGTTTCGAACCAGTCCGATCGCCGGGATGTGATGCAGGCGAGAGGTGTACCATTGGTTGCGGCACGGCATTCCGACGAAGCTGACGACGCGGGCTCCGACCGGCAGAACGTCGAGCGCCTTCAGCTCCTGCTTGTATGACTGGTCGTAGAGCAGGAAGCTCCACGTCGTCGCCCCCGTCCGCACCAGGAAGAAGGCAAGCCCGGCCAGCGCGATCATCCCCGCATGATGCATCCCCAGCCCCGCCCTGGGCCGGAGCGAAATCAGCGCGAACGCGAACAGATAGGGTGCCAGCCGCATATCGGCATAGGCCGACCCGAACACGATGCGCGGCAACAGGATATAGACGGCGATCAGGAACAACGTCGAAATCGCCAGGTTGCGCGAATATTCGATTCGAGGATCGCGCACCCCCTTCATCAGCACCAGCCACAGCACCGCGACCGAGGCGAGGTCGAACAACTCCCATCGGTCGCGCAACACCATCAGCAACCACATCACCTTGGCCCGCACGTTGAACCAGTCCGCCGTTTGCCCCGACGAATGGCCGGTGCGCCACAAGATCATCAGCAGCGCAGGGGGCGCAAGGACGAGGCAATGCACCCCCGCCCGAACCCACGCCATCACCCAGTTCTCGCCGCGATCATGCTGGCGGATCAGCTCGGCCGAAAAGGCGAGCACGCCCAGCGTCCCCCAGCCAAAGGTGTGGGTGATCCAGATCACGAACGCGATCGGCACCATCACGATCGCGCGTAACTTGATGCGCCCCAGCCGCGCCAGCCGCAGCCACAGCGCGAACGCGTTCAACGCCAGTGCCATCGACAGCGCGAAGTTCACGAAACCGAAGTGAAAGGGATAGGCATAAACGAGCGGCAGCGCGAACAACGCCGTCGGCGGAATCCGCCCATGCACCTCGCGCGCGATCCACAGCAGCCCGATTGCGGTCAAGGGGGGGATGGCGAGGATGATCAGCTTGGTTGCGAGCTCGACCCCGAACATCGGCTCCAGCGCAACGATCAGCAGGTCGACGCCCAGATTGCCGATCAACTGCCACTGAAACGTGAACCAGTCGCCCAGCCACGGCACGTCGGCCAACGATTGCTGAACCCGGAACCGCCCCATATGCCCCGGCAGATCGACCAACGGGGCGATTGGCGGCCAGACGAGCGGGATCGCCGCCATGATCGCAGCCGCGAGCACGAACCAGCGTGTCTGCCACCAGTGAAGCCGCTCGAGCCTCTCGCTCACCAACGATCGTCCTACCGCATGCCCTTAAGGCGTGATGCGATAGAGGTGGAAGCGCGTGTCGCGCAAGGGCAGGCGCACCAATCCGGGCGGTGTCATGCCCCGGCCCAGCATGCCCGCGATGCTGTCGGGATAGCGCTTGGTCAGCCCCGCCTCCCGAAAATCGTTCGGGCAATAAAGAACGTAACGGGCATCCCAGCGGCGCGCGATCGTCGGCGCTTGTTCGATCGGCCCCAGGAAAAAGCGATAGGTGTCCATATTGGCAACATCGTTGCGGTGATAGCCTGCACCGACCGTCGCATGTCTGGTGGCACCCACCACATACGCGGCATGGTTGGTCGAAGTGAACATGATGCCTGCGGGATAACCGTCGATGGCGCGCCACGCCGAACCCTGCTTGCAACCGCGAACCTCCACCGTCGCCCGCGCCGCGCCTGAGGAGCGGATGCGATCGAGCGAGCCCGCCAACAATGTGTAGCCGATACCTGCCGACACCATCCAGGCCGCCAACACCGCCAACAACCGGAAATGACGAACACGGCGGGCCGCGGTCACAAGGCCCGCCAGCAATGCCGCCGACAGCGGCAGGCCGATGTAAATCCCGCGAAGCTGAACCGAGGTGATCGCCCCCGAAATCAGCACAACCGCCACGATCGGTGACCAGCGGCGCCACCGCCGGGGGAAGCGGACCATGACCCACAGACTGGTGATCGCCGCCGCGATCATCAGACCGCCATTGGCGACGATCGATGGCCAGGGTCGAAGCGCGAACACGCTCTTCGCTTCGCGGATGTTTGGAATGTAATTCTCGATCAGGAACGTACTGACCGTTCCATATGGCCCACGCAGGCAGGTGGGATAAGCGATGAAGACGAATGCGATCAGGGCGATGGCGACCCCTGCGCCAGCCAGACCGCGGTGCCAGACGGTCGACAGTCGGTGTGTGGCGAGCGCCAGGCCCATCGCGGCCAGCCCGATCGCCAGCGCCGCACTCGAGGATGCCGGCGTGAATCCATCGCAATAAGCCGTCGACCAGTAAATCGGTCGCATCAGCAGCACCAGCAACGCCGTCGCACCGAAAAACCCGACGCCGATGCCCGCGAGTCGCGCGCGCTCGCGCGAACCGTCGATCAGCCAGAACAGACCCGCGACCGCGATCAACATCCCGATTTGCGGTGCGGTCTCCAGGCCGACGCCCATACTCGCGGCGGCAGCGACGCCGACCGCAAGCCCGCTTAGGAAGCGGGGTCGGTGCAGCAAATACAGGGCGACGCATTGCACCGTGATGACCTGTAGCGCGTGATGGTCGATCCGGCCGGGCGAAAATAGCTGCGTCGCGGGTGCCGCGATCGCCGCAAGAATGATCGCGGCGGGCGCGGCACGCGGCGACCACATAAGTCGGGCAATGCGCCCCGACAGCAGCAGATAGAGGAAAAACAGCACCAGCGGGTAAGCGATCACCGCGAACAATTCGGCCGCCGGTCGATCGACGAACAGGTCGCCGACGAGGATCAGGGCAGCGACCCCCAGATCGTTCAGTCGCGACCAATGCATCGGCGACCCTTCGGGCGGAGCGATCCGATATTGGCGTAGATCGTGAAAAGCCTGACCGCCCAGCCAGTCGCGCACCTGCGCAAGACGCATCATGTCGTCGGTATCGGGAAGCGATAGCCAGCGCAGATCCTGCCAGTCGGACACCGCCCAGCTGGCGCTCAAAGCCGCAGCGACGACGAGTGCGAGCAGTGCATCGCGAATCCATGCCGAACGGATGGCGC
Source organism: Sphingomonas sp. AX6 (assembly GCF_902506605.1). Classification (GTDB taxonomy): domain Bacteria; phylum Pseudomonadota; class Alphaproteobacteria; order Sphingomonadales; family Sphingomonadaceae; genus Sphingomonas. The sequence continues at coordinate 982,988 of NZ_LR733979.1, read as the reverse complement.
TGACAGGGGGGACGACATGGATCATTGCAGCATCCGTCAATTGGGCACGGGCAACGCTTTAGCCACCAATGGTTAACCGATCTTTCAGTCCTGGCCTTTACCCCCTGATCGAGAAGGGGAGCCATGTTGAAACCAGCATTCAAACCAAATCACTCATCCGTGAGCGTCGATCATCGCGTCGAACCGGCGCGTGACGAGATCGAGCTTTCGATCGTTATCCCGTGTTTGAACGAAGCCGAAACCCTGGCGATCGTCGTTCGCAAGGCACAGGCGTTCCTGGCGACTCACGACATGTCGGGCGAAGTCATCGTCGCCGACAACGGATCGACCGACGGGTCGCGTCAAATCGCCAATGCGCTGGGCGCACGCCTGGTTGCGGTCGAGGCACGCGGATATGGGGCAGCGCTGATCGGAGGAATCGCGATCGCACGCGGACGGTTCGTCGCGATGGGCGACGCGGACGACAGCTATGACTTCCTGGGATTGATGCCGTTCGTCGAAACGCTCCGGTCGGGAGCCGATCTGGTGATGGGCAACCGGTTTCGCGGCGGCATCGCCCGCGGCGCGATGCCCTTGCTTCACCGCTATCTCGGAAATCCGGTGTTGAGCTATGCCGGCAAGCTGTTTTTCGGCGCGCCGATTGGCGACTTTCATTGCGGGCTTCGGGCATTCCGGCGCGATTCGATCGCAACACTGAAGCTCAATTCGCCGGGCATGGAATTTGCCAGCGAAATGGTGGTGAAGGCAGCGATCCATGGCCTGGATATTCGCGAAGTACCGACAACACTGGCCAAGGACGGGCGCAGTCGCCCGCCGCATCTGCGCACTTGGCGGGACGGTTGGCGTCACTTGCGCTTCCTGCTGACCTACGCACCGCGCTGGCTATTCTATTATCCCGGGGTTGCGCTCGGCGGCGGCGGAGCAATCGGTCTGGCAGTGTTGGCACCGGGCGGCTTCGCGCTGGCAGGCGTCGAATTGTCGATCACCTCGATGCTGTTTGCGGCGATGGCGCTGCTCCTCGGCGCGCAATTGCTGAGTTTCGGCATCCTGGCACGGCTATTCGGGATCGTGGCCGGCATGTGGCCAACCGGGCGCGGGACCGAGCGGTTTCGCAAATTGTTCACGGTCGAACGCGGCTGCCAGACGGGCGGCGTCCTGTTCGCAGCCGGTTGCGTGGGCCTTGCGTGGTTGGTCGCCGATTGGGCATCCGCGGGATTCGGTCCGATGAACCCCTACGCACTGATGCGCGGCGCAATTCCGTCGATGGCCGCTGCGGTGCTGGGTTTGCAGATCGTGTTCACCAGCTTCCTGATCGGACTGATCGACCCCCGGCAACGCTGAGAGGCCGGGACATGAAAAAGGGGCCGCCGCCTTGCCGGCGGCGGCCCCTTTCTAGGATGATCAGCGACTGAGAATCGTCACGAAATGCAGGCTTCGATCGAAGAGCCAGCCGAACGGGCGCGGATAGAGCCCCAGCCGTTTGCTGAAGCGATCGGTCGCCAGACCTAGAGCGCCGTAAATTCCGGCCCACTCGCGCGACGAAAGATAGTTATAGGGCAACCGCACGCCGTGCGAGACGTTGCCCACCCAATCCATGAATCGCAACGTCGCGCCGGCCGCGACTCCGTCGCGCAAGTGATCCTTGACCACCACGACTCGCGCGACGCGCGCGACTTCGGCCAGGACCGCCTGCGGATCGTCGGTATGGTGGAGGACGTCCACGATGATCGCGGCATCGAAACTGCCATCGGCGTGGGGGATGGTCGTCCCGTCGTATCGGGTGACCGGAATCGCCGTTTCGGGCCGTACCAGCACGTCGATACCTTCGATCCTGACATCGGGTCGCGATTGCATGACGAGCACCGCCAGATCGCCGCTGCCGCATCCGACATCGAGCACGCGCGCATTTTCGGGCAGCCGCGACGCGATTTCACGCGCCAGCACCTGAATGCGGCGATCGAACACCAGCTTACCGTGAACCTTGCCCAGCATTGCGCAGCTTTCCCCATAGATAGACGATCAGAAGCCCGACCATCGCCGCGAAAGAATGCGATATGGTTAACGCGCGCCTAGATGCGATCGCGCCGTCCCAGCAGCCGCAACCGCAGCGCGTTCAGCTTGATAAAGCCTGCCGCATCGCGCTGGTCGTAAGCGCCCTGATCGTCCTCGAACGTCACGACCTTCTCAGAATAGAGCGAGTTGGGCGACTTACGGCCGACGACATAGACCCCGCCCTTGTAGAGCTTCAGCCGGACGGTGCCGGCGACCTTTTCCTGGCTATGGTCGATCGCGGCCTGGAGCATTTCGCGTTCGGGCGCGAACCAGAAGCCGTTATAGATCAGCTCGGCATAGCGGGGTGCGAGTTCGTCCTTCAAATGCGCCGCGCCACGGTCGAGCGTGATCGATTCGATCCCCCGATGCGCCATCGCATAGATCGTGCCGCCCGGCGTTTCGTACATGCCGCGTGATTTCATGCCGACGAAGCGGTTCTCGACGAGATCGAGCCGCCCAATGCCGTGCTTGCGCCCGAGTTCGTTGAGTGCCGCCAGCAATGTCGCGGGGCTCATCGCTTCGCCGTTCAGCGCGATGCCGTCGCCCTTTTCGAAGTCCATAGTGATATATTCGGGCGTATCGGGCGCGTCCTCGGGGTTCACCGTGCGCGAATAGACGTAATCGGGAACTTCATCCCATGGGTCTTCTAGAACCTTCCCTTCCGACGAGGTGTGCAACAGGTTCGCATCGGTGGAGAACGGCGACTCGCCCCGCTTGTCCTTGGGCACCGGAATCTGGTTCTTCTCGGCAAAGTCGATCAGCGCGGTACGGCTGGTCAGATCCCATTCGCGCCACGGCGCGATCACCTTGATATCGGGCGCCAGCGCATAGGCCGATAGCTCGAAGCGGACCTGGTCGTTGCCCTTGCCGGTCGCGCCGTGCGAAATCGCATCGGCACCGACTTCGCGCGCAATCTCGATCAGGCGCTTGGAAATCAGCGGCCGTGCGATCGAGGTACCGAGCAGGTACAACCCTTCGTACAGCGCATTGGCGCGCATCATCGGGAAGACGAAATCGCGGACGAATTCCTCGCGCAGATCGTCGATATAGATGTGCTCGGGCTTCACCCCCATCATCTCGGCCTTGGCGCGCGCGGGCTCCAGCTCCTCGCCCTGCCCCAGATCGGCGGTGAAGGTGATGACCTCGCAGTTATAATTCTGCTGGAGCCATTTCAGGATGACGCTGGTGTCGAGCCCGCCCGAATAGGCGAGGACGACCTTGTTGATCTGATCGGTCATGGCGGGGACTCCAACGGGTCAGGGATTTGGGGCGCGCTCTATGCGGGTGCAGGCTCGGGTGCAATGGCGAGGCAGCGTTTCTCGATTTCGCTGGAGGCGAACGGGGGATTCTTCAGCGTTTCCCCCTCCGTTCGTTTCGAGCGAAGTCGAGAAACGTGTCCCACCCACACAGACTGCGGTATGACGCTAATGGAGACTCCCCATGGCCGACAACAAGACCCAACCTGGCACCGCATCGGTCGATGCCTTTATCGCCGCCGCCCAGCCGCTTGAACGAAGCGAGGACGCAAAGCTCGTCTGCGCGATCATGGAGCGGCTGTCGGGCGAGCGCGCGGTCATGTGGGGACCGTCGATCATCGGCTTCGGTTCGTGCCATTACCGATATGACAGCGGGCGCGAAGGCGACATGCCGCGGATCGGCTTTTCGCCGCGCAAGACCGAACTGGTCTTCTATCTCTCCGACGAATTTCCCGAGCGTGCAGACCTGATGGCGCGGCTGGGCAAGCATCGCACGGGTAAATCGTGCCTGTACGTCAAGCGCCTGTCTGATATCGACCTGGATGTGCTGGAGGCGCTGATTCTGGGTTCGCTCAAGGCGAGCGACGCGCGCTATCCGCGCTAGATCCCCGCATACCATTCGTAATCGGCGACATCTTCCCAATAGCCGCCCTTGCCGCCGTACAGCCCGTCGAGCGATGCCACCGCTTCGATCCGCTGAACATATTTGGCGTGCTTGTAGCCCAGTTGCCGCTCAACCCGCAGGCGCACGGGCGCACCGTAAGGAACGCCCAGCACCCGGTCATTCATCGCCCAGGCCATGATCGTCTGGGGGTGAAATGCGTCGATCAGGTCGATCGATTCATAGTATGGTCGCCCGCCCAGCGTGTCCGCACAGTGGAAGACGAGGTACTTCGCCGCAGGCTGCAATCGCGCGGCGTTCAGGATCAACGACAGGCGCGGCCCCGTCCATTTGCCGATCGCGCTCCACCCTTCGACGCAATCGTGGCGCGTGATCTGCGACCGGGCGGGCATTGCACGGACCTGGTCCATCGACAGCGACAGCGGATTGGCGACCAGCCCGTCGACGGTGATGCGCCAGTCGGCAAAATTGGCGGCGGCCTGGGCGGCATAGGCGTCGCCTTCGGGTCGCTTGGTGCCATTGGCGCGAAAGATCGGCGACATCTGGTCGGGGCGAAACTCGCGGGCCAGCGCATTGCGGTCGATCAACAGGCGTTGCAGCGCAAGATTGGCGTCCTCGCCCTTGCTCAACAACCCGCGAAAGCCCGGGCTTTCGTTCAGCCGGTCGCAGCCCGCGAGCAATCCGCCCGCGCTCGCCGCCAACCCGGCAATCAGGGTCCGACGGTGGATCATGGCTTGTCCTCCAGTGGCCGATGCTCGGGCACGCGCCACCAGCCGGTAATCATCGAGCGTAGCTCGTTCCAAACCCCCGCGAGGATGACGAGTGCCAGATGCACGACGATGAACCCGGCGAGCAGCATGGCGACGATGAAATGAATGGAGCGCGCCGATTGCCGCCCGCCAAACAGGTCGAGTAGCCACGGCCACGCCGCATTCATCCCCGGCGACATGGTCAGCCCGGTCAGGATGACCAGCGGCAGCATCACGAAGATGACGAGGATATAGCTCCATTTCTGAAGGCTGTTGTAGCGCGCGGGCTTTTTGGGATCGTGGAACCTGAGCGCCAGATGCTCGCGCACGTCATGCGCCAGATGCTTGGGCGACACGTCCTCGCGCGCCACCGTCAGGTCACGTTTAAAATGGCGGTTGATCAGGCTGGCGATCATGAAGCCGAGCAGGCCGAAGCCGAGTATCAGAGCGAAGAACAAATGCCAGCGCCGCCCGGCGGACAGGCTGTAATTGCTCGGGATCGTCAGCCAGCCCGGCACGCGACCATCGGCAAACACCATCGACACGCTGAACCACGGCTCGTCGAAATTCGCTCCGAACTGGCCCCAATAAAGGTGCGGATGGGCGTTCAGGATCATCAACCCGCTGCCCAGCAGCACGATGACTGACACCGCGTTGATCCAGTGCCACAGGCGCGTGGCGAGGCGGTGGCGATAAATGCGGGTGGGCGGGGTCATGACAGGCGCATTCGGTTGGTCGCCCGTTTCGGTTACATCCGCCATGCGGCCTCCTTCGCTGACGCCAGCCTAACCGCGCTCAGCCATAAGCACGAACGAAAAACACGATCGTCGTGATGCCGGTGACGAGCAAGGTCCAGATACGCACCGGCCCCGGCGCCAGACGCTTGCCCAGATGCGCGCCGCCCCATCCGCCCAGGATCGCGCCGATCAGCATCGGCACACAGGTCCGCCAATCGACCATCGCAAAGGCGATGAATATGATCGCTGCCGCCAGATTGGCGACCGCCAGCATCAGCGTGCGCGCCGCGAACATCTCGCGAGGCGAAATCCCCGCGAGCAGGCCGTACGTCGCGGTGGTCATCAATCCGACGCCCCCGCCGAAATATCCGCCATAAACGCCCAGCAGCGACTGCACCGCCATCAGCGCGCGCCGCCCGATCGTCACGCGCGCCGCCAGCCACGCCGCCCCGCGCTTGCCGATGAACAGGACGACGAAGGCATACAGCACCAGCCAGGGGATGATGAGGTCGAACGTATCCGACGGCGTCGCGACCAGCAGCCAGCTCCCGACCAGCCCGCCCGCAAAGGTAATTGCCGCCAGCAGCGGAATCGCGACCCTCGCGATTGGGCGCAACTCGTCCCGAAACGTCCATGCACTAGCCGCCGCCCCCGGCAGCAGCGCGACATTGGACGTGGCGTTGGCGATATTGGCAGGCAGCCCCAGCGCCAGCAGCGCAGGCAAGGTCGCAAAGGTGCCCCCACCCGCAAGTGCGTTCATCACACCCCCGGCGATCCCTGCGACCAGAGCAAGCGTGAGAGCGGCGGCATCAAGCATCGCCAGTCGCTAGAGCGGATACGCGGGAGGTTGTCGAGCGATTGCCTCTCCACCACCGTCACCCCGGCCGTAGTGCCGGGGTCCACCGGGCGGCACGCACGTCGCCAGAAGCTCAAGAATCGTACAAGGGGCTTGGTGGACCCCGGCACTGCGTCCGGGGTGACGGACGATGGCTTAGCCCAGCGCCGCCTGCTTCTCTTCCGCCAGCTTGTCGAGTTCCGCGCGCGACTTCTTCTCCGACGCCGTCTTCAACTGGCCGCACGCCGCATCGATGTCACGCCCGCGGGGCGTCCGTGTCGGGGCAGAAATGCCCGATTCGAAGATAATCTTCGAGAACGCCTTGATTCGCCCAGGCTCGGAACATTCATAGGGCGCGCCGGGCCACGGATTGAACGGGATCAGATTGACCTTGGCGGGCAAATCGTAATGCCGCAGCAGCCGAACCAGTTCGCGCGCATCGTTGTCGCTGTCGTTCTTGTCCTTCAGCATCACATATTCGAACGTGATCCGCCGCGCATTGTTTGCGCCGGGATAATCGGCGCATGCCTGAAGCAGCTCCTCGATCCCGTATTTGCGGTTGAGCGGCACGATCTCGTCGCGCACTTCCTTGGTCACCGCGTGAAGCGACACCGCCAGGTTGACGCCGATCTCCGCGCCAGCACGCGCCATCATCGGCACCACGCCGCTGGTCGAAAGGGTGATCCGCCGCTTGGACAGGGCAATGCCATCGCCGTCCATGATGATCTTCAACCCATCGCGCACCGAATCGAAATTATAGAGCGGCTCGCCCATCCCCATCATGACGATGTTGGTCAGCATCCGCCCGTCGGGTTGGCTCGGCCATTCGCCCAGCGCATCGCGCGCGAGCATGACCTGCCCCACGATCTCGCCCGGCGTCAGGTTGCGGACCAGCCGCATCGTGCCGGTGTGGCAGAAACGGCAATTAAGCGTGCAGCCGACTTGCGAAGACACGCACAACGTCCCCCGATCGGCATCGGGGATGAACACCATTTCATAGTCTTGCCCGTCGTCCGACCGCAGCAGCCATTTGCGCGTGCCGTCGGTCGAAACCTGGGCCTCGACCACGTCTGGCCGCGAAATCACGAAGCGCTGCTCCAGCCACGGCTGCATCGTCTTCGAAATGTCGGTCATCTTCGAAAATTCGGTGACGCCGCGATTGTAGATCCAGTGCCACAATTGCTTGGCACGCAGCTTCGCCTGCTTGGGATCGAGCTGCGACGTCTCCAGCGCCATCCGCAGGTCCATCTTGGACAGGCCAAGCAGGTCGATTCGCCCGTCGCTGCGCGGCACCAAGGCACGCGGCACGGGCACGGGATCGATATGCCCCGGAATGGGCATGGGAACGACGGAAGCTGTCTGCATGGCGCGCGATATAGGGGAAAATCTGCCCGAACGCTAGGTTGCGCGCGCGCACCCCAGCACCGCCGCGTCGATGGCGGTCGCGGCGCCGCCCAGCGCGTAGGTGTCGGCGAAGGGACGACCGCTTGCACCCACGCTCTCGACGCTCATGCTGCGCTGGCCGCGCATCGCCGCGACGATCGCGGCGTCGGTGGCGGGATCGGGTGCCCAGGCGTCGGTTGCACCCGCGATCAGCGCGAAGCGGCGCTCACCAATCGACAGCGTGACGCGGGCGTCGGCGCGCTTCGCGCGGCTCAACCGGGCGTGGAATTGCGGGCGGGCGGCGCTGCCGGGCCAGATGCCGATGCTGGCGAAGGCGGGGTTGCGCTGGCCCGCGCCGGGGGGGCGAGCAATGGCGAAACATTTGCGTGGCGAAGCGTCGCGGAATGCGCCCCAGCTTTGGTGGATTCCGATGGTCACGCGTCCGGCGGGGCGTTCGGGTGCAGCCTGTGTTTGCGTCAGCACCAGGAGCGCGGCGAGCATCATGCGGGGGCGTGTCCGGTGCCGCGGTGGACGATGCGCTCCACCCTGTCTTGAATCGCGACCACCGTTCCCTGGGGCAGTCCACCGGCGATCGGTGCGCGAAATTTCGGCAGCACGTCGGCCCCCGTCAGGACGCCGCGCAGCACCCGGCTCGACATACCGTGCATGATCACCAGCCGGTCGCCCTCACGGTCTGTGTCGTCGGCCCAGGCCGAAACACGCGCCGCGATGCCGTCATAGAACTCTCCCTGCGGTGCCGGAACCGCGAACAGCCCGGTCTCGCGGTCGATGAAATCCCCCGCCTCTGCGGAAATCTCCGCATAATAACGCCCGCCCCAATCGCCCATGTCGATTTCGGTCAGCCGTTCGTCGGTCTGCGCGGCGTGCCAGTCGAGTTCGAGATGTTCGGCGATCACCGCCAGCGTCTGAAGCGCGCGCCCGGTTGGCGAGGCCCATAATTCCAGTTTCGGTTTCGCCCCGAGTTCTGCCCGCAACGCCCGTCCCATTTCCTCCGCCTGGGCAAAGCCCGCTCGGGTCAGCGGCGTGTGCGGATGGGTGCCTTGCAACCGTTTGACGACGTTGAATACCGTCTCCCCGTGCCGCGCGATGAAATCGCGTCCCTTGCGTCGTGCCACTCGATTCATCGCATCCATTGCCTTGTCGTCCACCCCTTCCGTTTCAAGCCCCTGTGGCGCAAAAGCAACGGAAATCCTTGTTTATCTGAGGTTCATGCAACATTCGCCGCGCCGCACCATTTAGCTCGCTTCCCGGCATGATCGGGGATTTGAGGAATGGAGTTTTTTATGCGTAACGCACTCATTGTCGCACTTGCCGCTTCGTCGGCCTTTGCAACGCCCGCCCTGGCGCAGGACGTGAACCCGACGTTCACCGGTCCCCGTATCGGCGTGCTCGGCGGCTATGACGGCATCCGTCCCGGCAGCACCGAGGACGCGGATATCGACGGTATCGACCAGACCGTGGACGGCTTCGTCTATGGCGGCGAAATCGGCTACGACTTCGCCATGAACAACGGGCTCGTGCTCGGTGTCGAAGCGGAACTGACCGATTCGACCGGCAAGGTGGAAACCGAGCGCAACAATCCGAACACGTTCGGGTTCGGCGAAGTCAGCACCGGTCGCGACATCTATATCGGTGGTCGCGTCGGTGTCCTCGCGACGCCGGAGACGCTGGTCTATGCCAAGGGCGGCTACACCAACGCGCGGCTGAACCTGCTCGGCAGTGACGGCACCAACGAAATCGACGAGAATTTCGAGCTTGAAGGCTGGCGCGCAGGCGCGGGCGTCGAGCGCGCGATCGGCACCAACACCTATGCCAAGCTCGAATATCGCTATTCGAACTATCGCGAAGCCGATTTCGAATTCCGTGATGGCACCGTCACCGATCAATTCGACATCGATACCGATCGTCATCAGGTGATGGCGGGCGTCGGCGTCCGCTTCTGATCGACCAACGTACGGATACGGTGCCCCGGTAGCGTAGGCGGGTACTCGAATCTGGACCGGGAAGGGTCGGGGCTTCTTGCCCCGGCCCTTTTTCGCGCTAAGGATAAATTCGGCGAGAGTGCTTGCCGTCGCGACCGCGAATCACGGTGGGTTTCAAAATAAGGGCGGCGGCCCGGGGGTAAATGATGAAGGCGACGATCGAACGCGCAACCCTGCTCAAGGGGCTCAGCCACGTCCAGTCGGTGGTCGAGCGGCGCAATACCATCCCCATCCTGTCGAACGTGATGATCGACGCATCCGCCGACGGCATCATTCGCCTGATGGCGACCGATCTCGACCTCCAGATCGACGAAACCGTCGCAGCCGCTGTCGATCAGCCCGGCGCGACCACGGTTTCCGCGCATACCCTCTTCGATATCGTTCGCAAATTGCCCGAAGGCGCGCAGGTCGAACTGACCGCCGCGGAAGGCAAATTGGCGATCGTCGCAGGCCGCGCCCGCTTCTCGCTCGGCACGCTGCCGCGCGACGATTTCCCGGTGATCGCCGAGGGCGAATTGCCGACCCAGTTCGAATTGCCGTCGGAAACGCTGAAGGCGATCATCGACAAGACGCGCTTCGCGATTTCGACCGAAGAAACCCGTTATTATCTCAACGGCATCTTCTTCCATGTGTCCGACGAAGGCACCCCAGTCCTGAAAGCAGCCGCCACCGACGGCCACCGCCTGGCGCGCGTCACCGTGCCGCGCCCCGACGGCGCCGAGGAAATGCCCAGCATCATCGTTCCGCGCAAATGCATCGCCGAACTGCGCAAGCTGCTCGACGAAGTCGACGGATCGGTCGGCGTGTCGATGTCGGGCTCCAAGATCCGCTTCGACCTGGGGCGCGCGATTCTCACCTCCAAACTGATCGACGGCACCTTCCCCGATTATTCGCGGGTGATCCCGACCGGTAACGACAAGATCCTCAAGATCGACCCGAAAAGCTTCATGGCCGGCGTCGATCGCGTATCGACCATTGCGACGGAAAAGACGCGCGCGGTCAAAATGGCGCTCGACCGCGACAAGATCACGCTGTCGGTGACCAGCCCCGAAAACGGCACCGCTGCCGAAGAAGTCCCCGGCGAATATGCCAGCCAGGGCTTCGAAATCGGCTTCAACAGCAAATATCTGATGGACATATTAGGGCAGGTCGAAGGCGATCTGGTCGAGGTCCACCTGGCCGATGCCGCCGCCCCGACGCTGATCCGCGAAAACGACAAGGCACCCGCGCTCTACGTGCTGATGCCGATGCGGGTGTGATCAGGGGTCTTTGCCCGCGATGATCGCGGCAAAGGCACCGATCAACTCCGGCGTCAGTCGGCAGCTATAGCTGGTGCCATCGTAACCGCGCGACAGGATCGCCTGCACCGCGCCGGTCGAATCGACCAGTGCCGCACCGCTGCGTCCGGGCGCGATATAGCCGTTGGTGTCGGCCAGATGACTGGACGCAACGTGGTCGGCGCGACCGAACTCAAAATAGAGATTGTCGGGCGAGAAATCGGGTTCGGCGGTGCGCGACCGCGCCAATTCGATCTCGAACACCTTGCGGGCACCTTCAGGCATTTTCTCAATCGTCCGTTCAAGCGCGCGATGGCCGGGGACGTGCGGATAGGAAAAGCGATGCAGCGGGGTCGCCGCATCCGCGCTTGCGCGCATCCCCAACCAACCGGTCCGCTCGCCGACCGGTTCGGCGATCGCCAGCAGTGCGAAATCGCTGCATCGCTCAGGCGTGACCAGCGCCAGTGACTGGTCGGTCGCCAGGCCGGGCTGATCGTCGATCCACGCCTCGACCACCGGTGCGACCATCGCCGCGCGGCCATTGTCGTAACCGACCGCGATCTCGAACCCGGCATGGGGCGTGCGGTCGAACAGGTCGACGATGCAGTGCGCGGCGGTGATCAAATGACGCGGGCCGACGAATTGCGCCGTACAAGCATGTTCGGTCCGCTTGCCGTCGGCATCGAGCCGGTGGAGCTTGGTCACCGCCGTTGCCGGAAAAACGGCCACATCGAACAGGTCGCGCGCGCGGTAGAGCGTCGAAAAGCGGCTGCGGCGCGGTAAGGGATAAGGGAGGGCGTCTGGCAATGCGATCGGCTCGCCTCTGGGTCGGACCGGTGTTGCATCGATCGATCCCGCGCGCGCTCGAATTTTCTCGCGCGTTTCGCTCGCGAAATGAACGCGCTCGACCGTCACGACGGTCGGGTCGGCCAGCATGAGCCAGGTCGCAATCCACATCGGCAAACTCCCTCCAAATCGACTACATCTGTAGTCGATAGCTGGCTAAGGTGACAAGTGGCGCATCGAACTTGCAATAATAGGCGACCATTGCCATAACTGACACCAATGTCAGTTAAAGGCTCGACCATGGCGACTCAGGCACTCCAACAGCAACCGATCAACACCGCACTCCCGATGAAGCGCGACTGGGGTGCGGCATGGTCGGCACTGCGCAAGCTGCTCGCGAACGGCGATGACACGGTGCAGGTGTTCCGCATCATGCGCGCGCTGAACGGCGACACTGCCCAGCGCAACTATGCGAAGCTGATCAAGACGCCGGAAGGCGGCCGCCTGGCCTACCACCGCACCGAATTGGCGCGGCTGTTCTCCAACCGCGAATGGATCGATTCGCTCCCCGAAGGTTCGGTCGGCGCGCATTACCGCGCCTTCCTCGACCGCACCGGCTTTTCCGCCGATGGGCTTGCCGACATCAGCTATACCGACAATGACGGTTGGCGCGACCTGGAACACCCGGTCAGCTGGTTCGGGCGGCGCGAACGCGACATCCACGACATCTGGCACGTCCTGACCGGCTATACCGCCGAAGAGCATTTGGGCGAAGCGTGCCTGGTCGCGTTCAGCTATGCCCAGACCGGCGGGCTCGGCTGGGCCGCGATCGGCGCGGGCGCAGCGATCAAATCGCTGCGCGTGACCGGCGAACGCCTGTTCCTGAAAGCGGTGATCGAAGGCTATCGCAACGGCAAGCGCGCCAAATGGCTGTCGGCCGAGGATTACCAAACGCTGCTGGCGGAACCGCTGGAGGCTGCGCGCAAGCGGTTGAACATTGCCGAGCCAGTCGCCTACAAGCGGGCGCAGGCTAGGTTGCGAGAGCAGAATTTGGCGGGAATCTAACCCAAGCCTTGCGGCTTTTCCCCTACCCGTTCGTGCTGAGTAGAGACCGAGTAGCCCGCAGGGCGTATCAAGGGCTCGTATCGAAGTACCATTTCGGGCGACCACCCGTCCGACCACCCGTCCTTCGATACGCCATCTCGATACGCGCCTGCGGCGCTACTCGATGGCTACTCAGGACTAACGGGGATAGACAAGCAGCGCGTCTGCCAGACCGCCGCTCTAGCGCGCCGCAATCATCATCACCCAGATCGGCCATGCCGCCAACGCCATGAGCGCCCCGAACGCCACCCGGTCGGTCGCGCCGACCGCCTGCCCCCGCGCCCGTCGCAACAACGCAATCGCCAACCCCATCACCGCGGCGCCCAGCAGAACGAACGGCAGCGGAACCCACCCGCACCAAGCACCAATCGCCGCCAACAGCTTCGGATCACCCCCGCCCAACCCGGTGCGTCCGCGCACCCGGCGATACGCCTCGCCCACCGACCACAGGCCGATGAATCCCGCCGCGGCGCCGATCAGCGAATCGAGCGGTGCGGTGCCAAGCCCCAGCACCGCTGCTCCCCAACCGCCCGCAATCAGCGGCAGCGTCAGCCGATCGGGCAACCAGAAATAGCGCGCATCCAGCGCAATCAACAGCAACAACGCCCAGCCCAACGCCATCCCGGCCAACGCCTGTGCGGGCGGTACGACGACGAGCGCGATCGCGCCGACCGCCGCGGCGAAGACTTCCATCGCCGGGTGAATCGGATCGATCCGCGCGCCGCACGCCCGGCATCGCCCACGCTGCATGAGCCACGACACCACTGGGATCAGCGACCCCGCGCCCACCTTCATGCCGCAAGCGTCGCAACGCGACCGCCCGCGACTGGCGCTTTTCCCCAGCGGCCAGCGGATTGCTAGCGTTGCGAGGTAGCTGCCGATAATCGCGCCCGCGACCGCGCCGAGCAGCGGCAGCCACGGGGAGACTCCCATCAGATCGCTTCGGCGATCAGGTCGGCGGCGGGCTTGCCCGTCCAATCGGTATCGCCCAGCACGCGCCAGACTTCCTTACCCTCAGCGTCGTAAAGGATCGTCGTCGGCAGGTTCGCACCGTATCCGACCGACAGCGCCATGCCGGGTTCCAGATAGGGCTGCAGCCGTTTGAAGGCGGCTTTCTCAAAGAAAGGCGCGACCTTTTCCGCGCCGTCCATGTCCTGGCTGATCACCAGCACCTGCAAGCGCTCGCCTTCGCGTTCCGCCAGCGCGTCGAGCGTCGGCATCTCCGCGACGCACGGCGCGCACCAGGTCGCCCACAGATTGACCAGCACCGGCTTGCCGCGGAACGCAGCCAGCGTCGTCTCACTGCCGTCAGGGGCGGTGAACGGCGTGTCGGGTGCCGCCTCGCCCTCATTGTCGCGGCTGACCTGGCCCAGCTTGTCGGCCTTGAACTCGGGCGGCGTAGCGGCGGTTTCGGCAGCGACATTCGCGCTTGCTTGTGCGTTGTCCGCCGATTGCCTATCGCAAGCGCCGAGCAGCAGTACGGCAGGCAGGAGAAGCGAGATTTCCGGGCGCAACGGCACCTCCAATAGCATGTGGGGCGGGCGCTTCGCCGAAGGCCCATCGGCAGTCATGCGCGAGATAAATGCCTCGATCCCGTTCGACAAGCGAATGTGGCGTCAGGACATTGCCGGATCGAAAGCGCATGTCGCGATGCTGGGCAAGACCGGTATCCTGAGCGCGGAAGACGCCGCGACGATCGACGCCGGTCTGGACGCGGTTGCGGCCGATTACGAGGCGCACGGCGTCACCGAAGACCTGGCGCTTGAAGACATCCATATGCAGACCGAGGCGCGGCTGGCGGACAAGATCGGATCGGTCGCTGGTCGCCTCCACACTGCGCGTAGCCGCAACGATCAGGTCGCGACCGATTTCCGCCTGTGGGTGCGCGACGCGACCGACCAGACGCTGGAGGCGCTTGCCGCGTTGCAGGACGCGCTACTCGTGCGGGCTGAGGAACATGCCGACGCGGTGATGCCCGGCTTCACCCATTTGCAAAGCGCGCAGCCGGTGACGCTCGGTCATCATTTGATGGCCTATTTCGAGATGATCGCCCGCGACATCGCGCGGTTCCGCGATGCCCGCGCGCGGCTCAACCTCTGTCCGCTGGGATCGGCGGCGCTGGCGGGCACCGGCTTTCCGATCGACCGCCAAATGACCGCGCAGGCACTCGGCTTCGACGAGCCGACGCGCAATTCATTGGACGGGGTCAGCGACCGCGACTTCGCGCTCGATTTCCTGACCTCCGCCACCCAATGCGCGCTTCACCTCAGCCGTCTGGCCGAGGAATTCGTGATCTGGGCGTCGCAGCCCTTCGGCTTCGTCGCGCTGTCCGACCAATGGTCGACCGGCAGCTCGATCATGCCGCAAAAGCGCAATCCCGACGCCGCCGAGCTGGTGCGCGGCCATTCGGGCAGGATCATGGGCTGCATGACTGCGCTGATGGTGACGATGAAGGGCCTGCCGCTCGCCTATTCCAAGGACATGCAGGACGACAAACCGCCAGTGTTCGAGGCTGCCGACCTGCTCGCTTTGTCGATCGCGGCGATGACCGGCATGGTGGAAAGCGCGACGTTCCGCACCGATCGGATGCTGGCGCTGGCCGAAAGCGGACACGCCACCGCCACCGACCTCGCCGACTGGCTGGTCCGAGAAGCGGGTGTACCGTTCCGCGAGGCGCATCACATCACCGGCCGGGCAGTCGCGCTGGCCGACGCGCGCAGTGCGAAACTCTCCGATCTCTCGATCGACGACCTGAAAGCCATCGATACGCGGATCGAGCCCGGCATTTACGACGTTTTGACCGTGACGGCGTCGGTCGCAAGCCGCATGAGTTTCGGCGGCACCGCGCCCGCACGGGTGCGCGAAGCGATTGCGGCGGCACGCGCCAGGGAGATTGAGGCATGAAGCCGTTATTACTGGTCGCAACCGCACTGGCGCTGACCGCCTGCGGGTCGCGCGGGTCGCTCGAACTCGAAGAGGGCAAGACGCTGCCCCCTGCGCCGTACGGCGCGCGCGAAACACCCACGCCCGATAAATTGCTCGAACCGCCCCCAGAGACCCGTCCCGGCCGCAGCGACGAAATCCTGACCGAATCGCAAGAGCGGGAGGACGATCCGTTCGACCTCCCCCCGCCGGGTGCACGCTGATGGATCATTTCAACCCGAAGGATGGCGTACTCCACTGCGAGGACGTCCCCGTGTCCGACATTGCCGAGGGCGTCGGCACGCCGGTCTATATCTATTCGCAGGCGACGCTGGAGCGTCACGCACGCGTGTTCCGCGAGGCGCTTGAGAATTCAGGCGTCGGCGAGGGCAAGCCCATCCACATCGCCTTTGCAATCAAGTCCAACCCCAATCTGGGCGTGCTGCGCGTGCTCGCCAATTGCGGTTACGGCGCGGACGTGGTGTCGGCGGGTGAGATGAACCGCGCATTGGCCGCCGGGATCGCCCCCGAACACATCGTGTTTTCCGGCGTCGGCAAAGCGCGCTGGGAGCTGGAGGCCGCAATCGAAGCGGGCATCGGACAGATCAATATCGAGCTGGAGGACGAAGGACGCCTCCTGTCCGAACTCGCCGCAGCAAAGGGCGTACGCATCCCCGCAACCCTGCGCGTCAATCCCAATGTCGATGCGGGCACCCATGCCAAGATTTCGACTGGCCAGGCAGAGGCGAAATTCGGCGTCGGTATCGACGTCGCGCCGGGCATCTACGACCGGCTGGCCGCGCTACCCGGCCTCGATATGCGCGGCGTCGCGGTGCATATCGGCAGCCAGCTCGCCAATCTGTCTCCGCTGGAGGCCGCATTCGGACGGATCGGCGAATTGGTCGCGGAACTGCGCGCGGCGGGCCATGCCATCACCCATGTCGACCTCGGCGGTGGGCTGGGGGTGCCCTACAAGGCGGGCGAGCAGCTTCCCACGCCCGACGATTACGCCGCGATGGTCGCGCGCGCGACTGCCGGATGGGGCGTCACATTGATGTTCGAACCCGGTCGCGTCATCGCGGGCAATGCGGGCGTGCTGATGACGCGCGTGCTGTACGTAAAGCCCGGCGCCCGCGATCCCTTCGTCATCGTCGATGCGGCGATGAACGACTTGGCCCGCCCTGCCCTTTACGACGCCTGGCATGATTTCCACGCGGTCGAACCCCGCGGCGGACGGATGACCGCGAATATCGTCGGCCCGGTATGCGAAAGCGGCGATACCTTTGCGATCGGGCGCGATATCGACCGGGTGGTGCAGGACGACCTCGCCATTTTCCGTACTGCAGGCGCGTACGGCGCAACGATGGCGTCGAGCTACAATAGCCGCGGGCTCGTCCCCGAAGTGCTGGTGTCGGGCAAGCGCTGGGCCGTCGTCGCCGACCGCATCCCGTCGAACGACCTGATGGCTGCCGAACGCGTGCCCGAATGGTTGCAGGACTGATCGCCCGATGAACGGCCTGCCCATCGTCGTTCGACTGGCGGGCAAGCCCGTCATTCTGGTCGGCGAAGGCGAAGCGGCAGACGCTAAGCGAATCCTGATCGAGCGCGCGGGCGGGCATGTCGTCGGGCTCGACGATGCCGACGCGCGATTGGCGATCGTCACCGCCGATGACGATACCGCAGCAGAATCGATCGTTGCCGATCTGCGGACGCGCGGCGTGCTGGTCAACGCGGTCGATCGCCCTGGCTTGTGCGATTTCACGCTGCCCGCGATCGTCGATCGATCGCCGCTGCTGGTCGCGATCTCGACCGGGGGGGCGTCCGCCGGTCTGGCGGCCGCGGTGCGCCAGCGGCTTGAGTTGCTGCTCCCCGCATCGCTTGGGCCGTTGGCAACAGCGCTTCAAAATGCTCGGGTGGCGATGCGTACGCGCTGGCCGGACGGTGCTGCCCGCCGCCGCGCGCTCGGCGCGGCACTGTCCGAAGGTGCGATCCTCGATCCGCTTCGCGCGGATGCGGTGGACGGGGTCGAGGCGTGGCTTGCGGACCGCGCGGGCGAAGCGTCCGACATGCTGGTCACCATTCGGCTGCGCAGCGACGATCCCGACGACCTGACGTTAGGGGAGGCTCGCGCGCTCGCCGCTGCCGACACGCTGTTCCATCGCCCCGACATGCCGCCTGCCATCCTGGCCCGCGCGCGCGCCGACGCCGCGCGCATTGCGTGCGACGCTCCGCCCGCTGCCCTTCCCTCCGGCCTGTCGATCGACCTGGAGCGCGCGGCGTGAGCGGTTTCGCCTTCGCGGTCACCGCCGATGGCGTCGCGCAATCGATCGCGATCGACGACGCTCCGACCGCTATCGGGGCGCTGGTCTGGACGCATCTCAGCCTCGGCGAAACCGAAGTGCGTGCGTGGCTGACCGGACGTGCCGATCTCGCCCCCTTCATCGTCGATGCGCTGACCGCGACCGAAACCCGCCCGCGCTGCGACGCCGCGAGCGACGGTGCGGTCATCAACCTGCGCGGCCTGTCGAGCGGGTCGGATCAGCCGGGCGATTCGCTTGCCTCGATCCGCATGTTCGTATCCGCCGGGCGGGTCTGGTCGGTGTCCCGCCAGCCACTCGATGCGATCGAGCGCGTCTGCGCCGCGGTACGCGCGGGCCGCGTGCTCGATCCGGGCGATCTCGTCACCGAAATCGCACTGGCAATCACCGACGAACTCGATCCGATGGTCGCCGATCTGGGCGACCAGCTCGACGATTGCGAAGAAAGTCTCGAAGCGACACAGGCGTTCGCACTGCGCCGATCGGTCAACCGCGTGCGCGTAGAGGCGATCGGGTATCGGCGCTTCGTACTGCCCCAACGTCAGGCGCTCGAGAAGCTCGCCAACCTGCCCGCGGCGTGGCTATCGGAAGAAGATCGGCTACACCTGGCCAGCGCCGCCGACCGCGCTGCGCGCATGGCAGAGGAGCTGGAGGCGATTCGCGAGCGCGCCGCCCTGGTACACGAAACCCTGACCGACCTGCGCGCCGAACAGCTCGACCAGCGTTCGCTGGTGATCGCGATCGCGGCGATGGTGTTCCTGCCCCTCACCTTCCTGACCGGTCTGCTCGGCATGAATGTCGAGGGCATACCCTATGCGCAGGAGCCGTGGGCGTTTTGGGGCGTGGTTGGGGTCTGCGCCATCATGGCGTGTGCGATTGCCGCCTATTTCATCCGGCAGCACTGGCTCCGCTGATCTGAACCGCCCCCCTTTTCGGGAGCGATCAAAGCGCCTATATCGATCGTGCCGGGTTCGCCCGGCTATGGCGATAAATCGCGGCGTACAATAGGCACAGCGGACCCGGGGGCAGTACCCGGCGGCTCCACCACCGGAGCTGAGCCGCTCGGCGGCACGCTACATGCGTGTCGACGATCGGTTCAGCGGCGCTGATGGGGCCGAACCAGGATCGACGTGTGTTGAAAAGCGCCATGTTTTGCTCGGAATGGGACCACCGTGACGGCCCATTACACAAGTGCCAACGATAACGAAGCACTCGCGATTGCAGCGTAACTAAGGGCCTAACGGCCTGAAGTTATTCTTACAAAAGCGCGGTTGGGCCGCACCGGGCAACAGAAGCGGATTCCAGCGGTACGGGGAGCACCGGGCAACAGAAGCTCCCCACTTGCGATATCGTTACACCGGCAGCGACAACCGCGCCGTCGTGCCTTTGCCCGGCAACAGTTCAAACCGGCCATTCAGTTGCTCCGCGAGCATCATCGCGATGCGCAGGCCCAGACTGTTCGACGCTTCGATCTCGAACCCGGCGGGCAATCCGTGGCCGTCGTCGCGGACCTCCACATGCACCATTGCCTCCCCTTCGCGCCTCAGCTCGACTTCGATCAGCCCGTGGTCGCGGTCGGCAAAGCCGTGTTCGATCGCATTCGCCATCGCTTCCGCGACGATCAGCGCCAGCGGGATCGCCGCGTCGGATGACAAGGGCGCATCCTCGGCGACATTGACGATGCAGCGGATGTCGGTGCGGCCGCTGGCGTCGATCACGTCGGCGCACAACGGCTCCAGAAACTCGTGCATCGATCGCGTTGCGCCGCCCGCGTCATAGAGCTGGCGACTGATCCGCCCAATCAATGCCAACCGCCGCGAAGCCTCATCCAGCGCAGCCTTGCCTTCGGGCTCGGCAACGCGCCGCTTGGATAGCGACAGCAATCCGGCGGCCACCTGAAGATTGTTCGACACGCGGTGCTGGAGTTCGCCGAACAACAAGGCGCGGGTCTGCGCGAGCTTGCGGTTGATCTCGCGGCTGTGGGCCAGCCGATTGTTGGTCCGCTGAAGCCAGTGGATGATCATCAGGTCGGTACCGATCACCAGCACGTAAAAGCCGAGCGCGACCACCGCCCCCGATCCCAACCGCAAACTGCCGACCGGCGGGATGAAGAAATACCAGGCCAGCAGCCCGCACGCGACGCCTGCGAATAGCCCCATGCGAACCCCGAACAGGAACGACGCGATGATGACCGCAGGGAAGAACGTCACATAGGGAAAGCCGGGCGGCAGCCACGGAGCCGCCGCCACGCGAAGGAAATAGGCGCCCGCGATCAGCCCACACGTCGCTGCGAACGCGGCCAAGGGTCTCCCTTGCGCGATCGGCAGGCGTTCGAGCCAATGGCTCGCTTGGGTCCCATCCTCGGTCATTCGTCTCCAGCGTCAGCAATGCCCCATCGGCGGTCTTTGGCGCATTCCCCAGGGCGCGCAATAGACCGGATCAGCAGCGTAACGAAAAAGGGGCCTGAAAACAGGCCCCTTTCCCAATAACGCACGAAAACGGATCGGTTCGATCAATTCTCGGTGATGAACGACGGCAGGCCGATATCGCCGCCATCGTCATCGCGCTTTTCAAGGCGCGGAGCACGGTCGCTGCGTGGGCCACGGTCACCGCCGCCTTCACGACGCGGACCGCGATCGCCCCGATCGCCGCCATCGCGACGCGGGCCACGATCACCGCGATCGCCACCGTCACGGCGTGGACCACGATCACCGCGAGGCTCGCGCGGTTCGCGTGCCGGACGTGTGTCTTCCAGCTCGGCACCGGTTTCCTGATCGACGACGCGCATCGACAGGCGAACCTTGCCGCGCGGATCGATCTCAAGCACCTTGACCTTGACGGCCTGGCCTTCGCTCAGCGCATCCGAGACCTTTTCGACGCGCTCGTTCTTGATTTCGGAGACGTGGACGAGGCCGTCCTTGCCACCCATGAAATTCACGAACGCACCGAAATCGACGAGGTTGACGACCTTGCCGTCATAGACCTTGCCGACTTCGGCTTCCTCGACGATGCCGCGGATCCAGGCCATTGCGGCTTCGATCTGGCTGGTGTCCGACGACGAAACCTTGATCAGACCCTCATCGTCGATGTCGACCTTGGCGCCGGTGGTCGCGACGATTTCGCGGATCACCTTGCCGCCGGTGCCGATGACTTCGCGGATCTTCGACTTGTCGATCTGCATCGTCTCGATCCGCGGCGCGTGCGCCGACAATTCGGTACGGTTCGAATCGAGCGCCTTGGCCATTTCGCCCAGGATGTGCGCGCGGCCTTCCTTGGCCTGGTTCAATGCGACTTCAAAGATTTCGCGCGTGATGCCCGCAATCTTGATGTCCATCTGCATCGTGGTGATGCCTTCCGACGTGCCTGCGACCTTGAAGTCCATGTCGCCGAGGTGATCTTCATCACCCAGAATGTCGGAGATGACCGCATAGTCCTTGCCTTCGAGGATCAGGCCCATCGCGATGCCCGACACCGGACGCTTCAGTGGAACGCCCGCGTCCATCATCGACAGCGAACCGCCGCAAACCGTCGCCATCGACGACGAGCCGTTCGACTCGGTGATGTCCGACAAAACGCGGATCGTGTACGGGAACTCGTCCATCGACGGCAGCACCGGGTGCAGCGCGCGCCATGCGAGCTTGCCATGGCCGACTTCGCGACGACCCGGCGCACCGAAACGCCCGACTTCACCGACCGAATAGGGCGGGAAGTTATAGTGCAGCAGGAAGCGTTCGTACGACAGGCCGTTCAGGCCGTCGATCATCTGTTCCGCGTCCTTGGTGCCAAGCGTCGTGGTGCAGATCGCCTGGGTTTCACCACGGGTGAACAGCGCCGAACCATGGGCGCGCGGCAGGAAGTGGACCATCGCTTCGATCGGACGCACCGTCTTGGTGTCGCGACCATCGATACGGCGGCCTTCCTTCAGGATCGCGGTGCGGACGATTTCGCCCTCGAGCTTCTTCACCAGCTTCAACGTGCCGAGATACTGCTCGGGGTCGCTTTCCTTCAGGTCCGCAAGCGATTCGCGAGCCTTGGTCCGCGCATCGTTGATCGCGTTCTGGCGCGCCTGCTTGTCGGTCAGCTTGTACGCTGCCGCCAAGTCGGTGCCGATGATGCCGCGAAGCTTGTCCATCGATGCGGTCTTGTCCGCAACGGGGGCCAGTTCCCAAGGATCCTTGGCAGCCTTTTCGGCGAGATCGATGATCGCGTTGACGATCTTCTTCGACGCGTCGTGCGCGAAGATGACGGCGCCGAGCATGATTTCTTCCGACAGCTCCTTGGCTTCGGATTCGACCATCATCACCGCGTCGCCGGTGGCGGCGACGACCAAGTCGAGTTCGCCCGACTTCACCTGATCCAGCGTCGGGTTGAGGATATATTCGCCATTTTCGTAACCGACGCGCGCTGCGCCGATCGGGCCCATGAAGGGTACGCCCGAAATGGTGAGCGCGGCCGATGCCGCGATCATCGCGACGATATCGGGCTCGTTCTCTCCGTCATAGCTCAGCACCTGGGCGATGACGTTGATTTCGTTGTAGAAACCTTCGGGGAACAGCGGGCGGAGCGGACGGTCGATCAGGCGGCTGGTCAGCGTTTCCTTTTCGGTCGCACCGCGCTCGCGCTTGAAGAAGCCGCCGGGAATGCGGCCTGCTGCCGAGTATTTTTCCTGATAGTGAACGGTCAGCGGGAAGAAATCCTGGCCTTCCTTTACCGAACGCGCAGCGGTGACCGCGCAGAGGACAACGGTTTCACCGAGCGTCGCGATCACCGCGCCGTCGGCCTGGCGGGCGACACGGCCCGTCTCCAGCGTGAGGGTCTTGCCGCCCAGCTCGAGTTCTACTTTCTTGATGTCGAACATTTGATTTCCTTCACTCCCCACGCCCGATGCGCGGGGGGCCTATGAGGGAGCCAGTATTGGCTCGTGGGACTCGACCGAATTGTCTCGTCCCGTATGTGCTCCCGCATAGGCGGGAGCCTAGGGTTATTCGCGTTGCGCTTTGTAACCCTGGATCCCGGCCTCCGCCGGGATAACGCAATACGTAAACGGCCCGCCGAAGCGGGCCGAACGATTGCGTTACTTGCGAAGCCCGAGCTTCGCGATGAGGTCGGTATAGCGCGCATTCTCGGTCTTCTTGAGGAAGTCGAGAAGGCTGCGACGCTTGTTGACCAGCATCAACAGACCGCGACGCGAATGGTTGTCCTTGGCGTGGGTCTTGAAATGCTCGGTCAGGTTCTGAATGCGTTCGGTCAGGATTGCGACCTGAACTTCGGTGCTGCCGGTATCGCCTGCGGCGCGACCATGTTCTTTAACAAGCGCTTCCTTGCGCTCCTGAGTGATCGACATCGTCATCCTTTCAATTAGAGGTTGAAACCGCGGACGACGCGAACCTCATGGGCCCTGGCCTCTACCAGCGCGATCGGGTTGGTCCCGGTACACGCGAAATATTGGCCATCGTCAGCAGCGATCCCGACCAGGACCCGCCCTTGTCTGAGCAGCCCTGCCTGGTCGGGGGAGAGGGGTAGAGCCGGGATGTCGTCCAGCCCCGCCCTCAACGGCAGGAGAATGTCCTCAAGCGCGCGGTCCTTAGCGGATTCGCCCAGTTTGTCCAGCGATATCGCGGATGACAGGTCGAACGGCCCTGCCTTGGTCCGCCGCAACATGGTGACATATCCGACCGTGCCGAGCGCAAGCGCGATGTCGCGCGCGAGGGACCGGATATAGGTGCCCTTGGAGACATGCGCAGTGAGGGTGATTTCTTCCAACACCCCTTCGTCACCCCGGACTGGTTCCGGGGTCCACTTATCCACGGGCGCAACCGCTTGGGGTGCGGTGGACCCCGGAACCAGTCCGGGGTGACGGACCGTAAGCGCGTAAACCGTCACCTCCCGCGTCGCGAGCACCACATCCTCGCCCGCCCGCGCCAGGTCATAAGCCCGCTCGCCATCGACCTTCAGCGCCGAATAGGCAGGCGGCACCTGCGAAATCGCACCGGTGAACCGCGACAACACCGCCTCGACCGCGACCAAGGTAGGCCGCACATCGCTGGTCGCGATCAGCTTGCCCTCAGCATCCAGCGTATCGGTCTGTTCGCCGAATCGAATGGTGAAATCATACACCTTGTCGCTGTCGAGCATCCGTCCGGCGAGCTTGGTCGCCTCTCCGATCGCGATCGGCAGCACGCCGGTCGCCAGCGGGTCGAGCGTCCCGCCATGCCCGACCTTGCGCTTGGGATAGCCCCCGTCGCGCAACGCCCGCTTGACCGCGCTGACGCCCTGCGTCGAGCCCAGGCCAAGCGGTTTGTCGAGGATGATCCAGCCGTGCATCGGCAGATCGAAGACTTAGGCCTGCGCGCTCGTGCGCCCGCCGCCGCCACCGCCGCCGCGACCACGACCGCCACGCCCGCGACCGCCACCGGGGCGACCCTGACCGGCAGGCTTGGCCGAATGCGTCGCGCGCGGACGACGCGGACCCTGTTCTTCACGGCGACCACCACGCGGTCCGCGATCGGGACGTTCGGCCGGGATCGGGCCGACGCGGCTCGACTTTACGCGCTCTGCTTCCGCCTGGAAATTGGCGGGCAGCGGCACGACGTCGATCTTCTGACGCGTCAGTTTTTCGATGCTCTTCAGATAGGGCCGCTCGTCATCGGCGCAGAACGCAAAGGCGATGCCGTCGGCACCCGCACGCGCGGTGCGGCCAATGCGGTGGACATATTGTTCGGCCACATTGGGCAGCTCGAAATTGACGACGTGGCTGACGCCCGAGACGTCGATCCCGCGTGCCGCAATGTCGGTCGCGACCATGATCGGCACCTTGCCCGCACGGAATTCGGCCAACGCCTTTTCACGCTGCGGCTGCGACTTGTTGCCGTGGATCGCGTTCGACGCGATGCCGTTCGACGCCAGCAGCTTCACGACGCGGTCGGCGCCATGCTTGGTGCGGGTAAATACCAGCGCGCGGTCGATCTTGTTGTTCTGAAAGAACATCGTCAGCAGAATCTGCTTTTCCGCCTGGTTGATGAAGGTCACGAATTGATCGACGCGCTCGGCGGTGGTCGATGCAGGCGCAACGCGCACTTCGGCCGGATCGGTCAGGAACTTGTCGGCCAACTCGCGGATCGACGACGGCATGGTGGCCGAGAAGAACAGCGTCTGACGCGATTGGGGCAGCATCGTCACGATCTTCTTGAGCGTGTGGATGAAGCCCAGGTCGAGCATCTGGTCGGCCTCGTCCAACACCAGGATTTCGACGTCGGACAGGCTCATGCAGCGCTGTTCGATCAGGTCCATCAACCGGCCCGGCGTGGCGACGAGAATATCGACCCCAGCCGAGGTATCGCGGCGGTTGCGCGCGATCGGCACGCCGCCGAACACGGTCGCAACGGTCAGCTTGGTGAATTTGGCATAGTCGCGCGCGCTATCGGCGATCTGGCTGGCCAGTTCGCGCGTGGGGGCAAGCACCAGCATCCGGCAGCGCATCGGCTTGCGCCGCTCGTTCGCTTTCACGAGATTGTCGATCGACGGCAGCATGAAGGCCGCGGTCTTGCCGGTGCCGGTCTGCGCGATGCCGAGCAGATCCTGGCCGTCGAGCAAGGTCGGGATCGCCTGCTGCTGGATCGGAGTGGGGGTGTCGTAGTTCTTCGCCGCAAGCGCGTCGAGAACGGCCTTGGACAGGCCGAGTTTGGAAAAAGTCATGGGATTCCTTGAAAAACAGAACGGCTTCCCGTGCGCTGGGCGCGACGAGAGCGGGGTCAAAAATGACGACCCGCGTGACTTGGGAAGCCTGTGAGCAGCATGGCGAGCCTGGACGGTCATCCGTCCGATCACGCTGCAAAAAGCCGCGCTGCGGTGCGGCATGTGGGCGCTATCATCCGGAATGTCAATGGTGCGGGCGCGGAACGATCCGCGGAACCCGCGGCGGGGCCACGGGTTGGCCGGGTATGTCGATCATTCTAGCCCTTACCGCCACGGCGCTTTCCGCCGCGCCCGCGCTCCCGCAACAGACGGTCCCGCTCGGTGCGAACCTCGAACGCTTCGATTACCCTTACCCGGTGCAATGGTTCGAAGCCGCGTCGCAGGGCGCGACCGTTAGCATGGCCTATCTCGACGTCGCGCCGACCGCGCGGGCGAATGGTCGCACCGCGGTTCTGCTCCACGGCAAGAATTTCTGCGCCGCGACGTGGGGAGAGACGATCCGCGCCATGGCCGCGAAAGGGTATCGCGTGATCGCGCCCGATCAGGTGGGCTTCTGCAAATCGTCCAAGCCCGACGGCTATCAATACAGCTTCCACGCGATGGCGGCGCTGACCGCCGCGCTATTGGACAAGGCAGGCGTAGGGCGCGTGTCGCTGGTCGGCCATTCGACCGGCGGCATCCTCGCCAGCCGGTTCGCACTGCTGATGCCGGAACGCGTCGAGCATCTGGTGCTGGTCAACCCGCTCGGCCTGACCGATCCGCTGACCGAGGGGGTGCCCTATGCCGATCTCGGGACGTTGCTCGCAGAAGAAGCGAAAACGAATGCGGCGAGTATCAAGGGGTATCAGCAGCGCGTCTATTACAACGGCAAATGGAAACCCGACTATGACCGCTGGGTGGCGATGCTCGCCGGGCAATATGCGAGTTCCGACGGACAAACGATCCGCACCGCACAGGCGCGTCTGTCGGACATGATCCAGACCCAGCCGGTCGCAGCCGAACTGCCCGGACTGCGAATGCCGACGACGCTGATCATCGGCGAAACCGACAAGACCGCATTCCGCGGCAATTCCGCACCGGAAGGGGCAAGTCCCCGCACGGTGCCACAAGCGGCGGAGGTAGCGGTGACGCGCATTCCGGGTGCGGCGCTGATGACGCTACCGACGCTGGGCCACTCGCCACAGGTCGAAGACCCGTCGACGTTTCAGCGCGCGTTGTTCGAGGCGCTCGCGAAATAAGTCAGCGAGACACCGGTCCCACCCACCGCGTCACCCCGGACTTGTTCCGGGGTCCACTAAGCCGCTTGCGAGACACGCGAGCCTCTAGCGGATGGTTTGCCGCCCCGTGGACCCCGGCACTCCGGCCGGGGTGACGAGTGGGCAGAGTACCGTGGTCGCAAAACTCAACCCCCGCCCGGCCCTTTCTGCTCCATCGGCCGCCCATGCGGCTGCTGCGGCTTGCCCCCGCGCGGTTTCTTCGACCAGGCGATGCGGTAGAGATCGAAACGACGATCGGTCAGGTTGCGCACCGTGCCCTCAGCCCGCGCCCAGGTCAGGTCGGCCAGGTTGACGTCGGCGATCGTCAGCGTCTCGATATTCTCGCTCGCTTCCGCCGCGATCCCGTCGCGCGCGAAGGGGAAGTCGCAGGGCGTCAGAATGCACGACTGAGCGTATTGGATATCCATATTGTCGACGCCGGGCAGGTTGCCGACATTACCCGACATGACGACGAAGCACTGATTCTCGACCGCGCGCGCCTGAGCACAATAGCGCACCCGCATGTAACCCTGGCGATTGTCGGTGCAGAACGGAACAAAGATGATCCGCGCACCTTCGTCCACCAGCCGTCGCGCGAGTTCGGGGAATTCGCTGTCGTAACAGATCAGCACCCCGATCGGCCCGATATCGGTCTGGATCACATCGACGCTGTCGCCGCCCTTGATCTTCCACCAATAGGCTTCGTTGGGGGTTGGGTGAATCTTCTCCTGCGCGTGAACCGATCCGTCGCGCAGGCAGACATAGGCGACGTTCTGAATTTCGCCGTCGTCGGTGCGGGTCGGGTGCGATCCGGCGACGATGTTGATGTTGTACGACAGCGCCATCTTCGACAGCGCATCGACCAAAGGCTTGCGATGCTCGGTCAATTTGTCGATCGCCTCCATCGGGGTCAGGTCGCGTTTCTCAAAAGACAGCAAAGACAAAGTGAACAGTTCGGGAAACACCACGAAATCGCTGCGATAGCCGCTCGCCACATCGACGAAATATTCGATGTTGCGGATGAATTCGTCGAAATCCTGCACCGGCCGCGCCTGAAGCTGACACGTCGCCAGCCGCACGCTTTCGATGTCGCGGGGTACGCGGTGCTGGGGGCGCTCGTCGGGATCGACATAGGGGTTGCGCCACACCATGTGCGCGGCGAACGACCCCGATGCCTTGTCTTCGGGCAGGTACCCGGGGAGTACCCCAATGGGGGTGAAGCCGTTCGCGATCTGGAAATTGAGTACCGGGTCGCGGAGCTTACCCTCCTGCACCTGATCGATATAATCCTCGGCACTTTCGACCTTCTTAGCGTTGCGCCGGTAATTCGGCATCCGTCCGCCAAACGCGACGCCCTTCAGTTCCAGCCGCTCGACCAAGGTCCGCCGCGCTTCGTACAGCCGCCGCGCGATGCGAAGCCCGCGCTGCTTGTTCGATACCGCCAGTTCGTATCCGTAGAGCCAGTCGCCGGTCGGATCGTGGCGGCTGCCAAAGCCGTTACCGGTGATCGATTCCCAGTCATGCGCGGACAGCGCCAGTTCCTCGTCGATGCGCAGCGACGCGCAATAACCGACGATCTCGCCTTCATAGACCGCAACGAACTGGCCTTCGGGGAAATTGTTGATCTGGCCACGGATCATGCCGGTCGTATAGCTGTCCCAGCCGGGATAGACCGTCTCGATCAGCTTCAAGATGCCGGCGATGTCCTTTGGCCGGGCTTCGCGGATATCGAGTTTGGCAGGGGTCGCGCGGGGCATGGATTTCCTTAAGCTATTTCAAATTTCGTTCGTGCTGAGCCTGTCGAAGCACTGTCCTTTGTCTTCGTTCCCAAGAAGGACAGCATTTCGACAAGCTCAATGCGAACGGAAGTTATTTCGTTCGAGCAACGCAAATCAACGCGGGTCGATCCTTCCGCCCGAAACTTCCAGCCGCAACGCATCATCCGGCACGCCGTCGAACAGCCGCGCCTCGGTGCCGGTCATCCACACCTGTCCGCGCCCGGCCAACCGGTCGAACAGCGCATGACGGCGCAGCGGATCGAGATGCGCGGCCACCTCGTCGAGCAACAACACCGGCGGGCGTCCGGTGCGATCGGCGACCAGTTCGGCGTGCGCGAGCAGGATACCGAGCAGCAACGCCTTCTGCTCCCCGGTCGAGGCGAGGGCGGCGGGCTGGTCCTTCTCGCGGTGCGTGACGGCCAGATCGATGCGATGCGGCCCCGCCAGTGTCCGCCCTGCCGCCGCATCGCGCGCGCGGCCGCCGGCTAGATCGCGCAGCAACTGATCGGGTGCCCCTTCCCAGCCCTCAATCGCCAGATCGGCACGGGGAAAGGCGTCGTCCTCGACACCGGCAAGCCGCGCGGACAAAGCCGCGACCGTCGCGCGACGCTCGGCATCCAGCACCGCGCCATGCTCAACCATCCGCGCCTCCAGCGCCGCCAGCCAGTCGGGATCGACATCGCTGCCACCCTCCCCCAGCAACCGGTTGCGCTGACGCATCGCCGCTTCGTAGCGCGCGGCTTGATGCGCATGGCCGGGGGCAAGCGCCAGCGTCAGCCGGTCCAGAAACCGCCGCCGTTCTCCTGCAGGCTCGACGAACAGCCGGTCCATCGCCGGGGTCAGCCACAGCACCGACAATCGCTCGGCCAGCGCGGTCGCGGGAGTCGCGACCCCATCCACGCGCACCACGCGGCGTTCCGGTGCCTGGCCCAGCGTCCCCGTGCCGATCGTCACGCCGTCGGCCAGCGTAGCCGCGACGCCAAAGCCACCACCACCGCGCTGCCGCGCCATATCGGACAGGCTCGCGCGGCGCAGGCCACGTCCCGGCGCGAGCAACGACAGCGCCTCCAGCACATTGGTCTTGCCCGCACCATTATCGCCCGCCAGCACGACGAAGCCCGACGGCGCAGCGATTACGCTGTCGGCATGGTTGCGGAAATCGGTAAGGGACAGACGTGCGATCATCGGTGGAGTGTCTGTAGGCGAGGCGTGCGGCGAAGCGAAGCGCGGATGCGATGAACCTTCCCCGGACTTGCGGGTTGCGCTAGCTAGATTTCGAAGGAGACCTGATTTGTCCCGTTTCGCTCCCCTTGCTGCGCTGGCGGCATTCGGCCTGACGCTGTCCGCCTGCGCGCAGCCGACGCCGCAGGAACAGGAAGCCGACCGGATCAAGGACGCGGCCGAAGCGCAGGCCGACCAGATCGAAGCCGAAGCCGACAACCAGGCCGCAGCGCTCGAATCGCAAGCTGCCGAAATGGTCAACGCCAGCGGTGTCGGCGGCAGTTACGACGCGCAAATGGCAAAAGTTCGCAGCGATGCGCTGAAGCAGGAAGCCGAACTGGTGAAGGAAAAGGCCGAAGCCCAGGCCAGGGCGGTTCGCGATCAGGGTCAGGCGCAGGCGAGTGCCTTGCTGGCGCAATAGGCCCAACTACTCGCCAAGCACCCATTCCCGCTCGATCGCCAGCGTATCGCCGGCCATGCGAAATCCAG
Source organism: Sphingomonas sp. AX6 (assembly GCF_902506605.1). GTDB lineage: Bacteria > Pseudomonadota > Alphaproteobacteria > Sphingomonadales > Sphingomonadaceae > Sphingomonas. Next base: position 952,505 of record NZ_LR733979.1, on the reverse strand, counting down.
CCGCGCCGAGCAGGGGTATTAGCATCGCGGGCACGCGGCTGACCACCGCACGGGCCTGAACCCGGCGGTCGCCGTACAGACGGATATCCAGCCGCTCGGCCCCACCCGCGCTCGCCAGCGGGAGTAGCAGCGCGCCTGCATCGCACCGAATGCGCGCATCGAGCGGCGGGATCGCCCCTTGCGCCCAGGGTAATGTCACCACTGCGCTGACATTGCCGCCCGCCTCGACGCATTGGCCATCGACGAATTTAACCGCGACACCGCTCAGCCGCAGCGCACCGATGTCGAGTGCGCCCAGCGCCGGAAAGCCTTCGAGCAACGCCTGATCGATGTCCGCCTCGACCGACCGGCGGGCGACCGTCACCCGACCGTTCAGCCCCGTGGGGTTTGACAGATTGACCTGCGCGCGACCCAACATCAGCGGCAATGGCGACAGGCTGGCATCGACATCGCCCAATGCCGCGCCACCAAACTGCGCCTCGCTGAGCGTTGCATTCCACACGCTGCCCCGCACCTCGCGCGCGGTCAGCCCGGCGCGCTCCAGCCCGATCCAGTCCAACGCGATCCGCATCGGAAACAAGGCGACCAGCGCCGCCAGCACCAGGAGCACGAGCAGCCCCCAGCGTGGGATGGTCATCCGCCACTTCATGCGATCCCTCCCGTCGGTTGCAGCCGCATCGTCACCACCAGCGATCCGCCCGCCTCTGGCCGCGCCGCGAGCGTATCGATCGACAGGCCGCGCATACGCAGCCGATCGATCAGCGTGAACAGCGCTTGCCCGCCTATCACCGGAATATCGACGCGCACGCCGTTGCCGTCGGGCTGGACCAGCGACGGCGTGATCGCGATGGCATCGGCCTCCGCGCGCACGATGTCGATCGGTGCGCCGGTCGCACGTGTTCCTTCGGGTAGCGCCAGTAGCCGCGCGGCTTCCGCCTCGATCTGCGCGACCGCGACGAGCGTGTCGCCATGCCGCTTGCGTGCATCGGCCCGGGCATCCGACAGAGGTCGCAATATGCCCAGCCAGACGACCACGACGATGGCGAGCGCCGCCATGACGATCAACAGGCGTTGTTCGCGAAGGCTACGCCCCTTCCACCACAGCCGTACCGCATCGCTCATCGGCTGATCCTCAGTTCGGCGCGCTGGCCGTCGACGGCGCTTTGCGGCGCTGCGTCGGGAACGACGAAGCCCTGCGCGCGCAATCCGTTAACCACTTGCGCCAGCGCTTCCGGACTGGGCGCGCGCAGGCTGGCGGTCAGCGCGCCGTCGCCGGTCCAGCCGATGCCGGTCAGCGCCACTTCCGGTACATCGGTCAGCGCGCGCTGCACCGCCGCCAGCATCGTCAGCAATTCGGCGCTGCCATCACCGCGCGCGACATTGGCGGCGCGCAGTTGTGCCAGCGGCTCGCGGATCGTCTCGCCCGGCAATAAGGGCGTCGCCACTGCCACCGCGCGCGCCTCCAGCGCGTCGGTCGCGGCGTTGAGCTTGACCAGATCGACGATGCCTGCCGCAACCCACAGCAATGCCGCCGCGCCCGTGAACAGGCCGACGCGCCGCAACCGTTTCCAGTCGATCGTCACCCGCCGACGCGGCGCGAACAGCCCCTGCGCCAGATCGACCGCGGAAGATGCGACGGCCAGGTCGAGCGATGGAAGCACGACCGGCTCGACCGCGGCATCGCCCACGATCAGCCGGGTTGCAGCATCGTCCACCATCGCGCACTCGCGGCCGCGGAGCAGCGTTTCGCCCGCCAGTTCACCCGATACGAAGCCGTCCAAAGGCTCGGGCAGCAAGGCACTGGCGGGAATGATGTGGCGCAGGTCGAACCCCGCCGCGCGGCAACGCGCGACCCATGCCGCCATGTGCGCCGTGGCGACCACCGCCGCCATGCGCGCGCCGTCTTCGGCTTTTGGACCCAGCGCGACGTGCAAGCTATCCGCGGGCGTCGCCGCATTTTCCGCCGCGATCAGCAGCGCCGCCGCGCGCGCCTGAGCGGGGGCAAGGTCGGGCAATTCGATGCGATAAAGCGGAACGTCGGCGGCAGGCACGATCGCCGCGACCTTTGGCGGCGGCTCCAGCGCAGCGACGGCATCGGCGACGTCGCTTCCCGCACCCTCGGCCAGCAACGCGCCGTGACGCCAGAGCGACCAGGGAAGCGCTTCCCCGCGCGCGCCGGGGAACAGGACCAGCAGGAGATCGCTCATGGTTCGAACCGCCGCCGCCGGACGATTCGCGCAGGTGAGTCCTGCCCGTCGATCAGGATTTGCTGGTTCAATTCGGCTCCGGCGAGTTGGACATTGATCTGCAAGTCGAACCAGCGCGGCGTTACCTGAAGCTGGCTCCACGCACCACTGGTCATCTCCACTCCGGCAAGCGCAGGAAGCTGTTTTACGATCTGAACGGTCTGATACCCCTGCGGCGGTCGTGCGCGGAGGATCGAGCGGGCGGTCGCGACGCTCAATCCCCGCCGCCCCAGCATCGCGAACAATTCGGCGCGTTCGGGCGACAGCGTGTCGATGTTGATCGGCGACAGCCCGCCGACCGGCAGCGCACACATCCACGGCAACAGCCGCGTCGCGATTTCGGGGGTCATCCCCTGAACGCCAACGATCTCGCTGGGATCGTCGATCAGCCGGTTGGGCGGGAGCGCTCCTTGCGCCGCATAGCCGCCATCCTCGGCACCGCCCGCCATCGGAATGGAATCGCTGTCGATCCAGTCGGCCACCGCCGTCGCGATCCGCTCACCCTGAACGCGTGGCACGCCCAGCAGCGAAGCGAGGTTGGCGAACTGCTCAATTCCTTCGGGGTAAGCCGCAGTCGCGCCGGTTACCCGGTCCTGCTGCACCACCGAATTGACGTTCAGGCAATTGCCGCCATCGCTCAGCCGAGCGACGGCCGCGCCTTCGGGCACACGAAAGCCCAGCGGGCGCGTCTGCCACTCGGGCGGAAGCTCGCCTGCCTGTATCGCGTCGCCGATCCGCACCCGCGCGATCGTCTCGACCGCCTGGGCATAGCCTTGCGCGCGCGTCTGCACCCCGGAATTGGCGGCCAGGTGCGACGCGACGACGATCCGGTCGAGCATCGCCGCCGACACCACCGCCATTAGCCCGATAATGAGCAATACGCTGAGGAGCGCAACGCCCTCTTCGCGGGGGCGCGGCGTCACGCGCCCGGCCCCATCGCCAGACGGATCAATGCGGTACGCTGGTCGGTATAGGTGATCGCGATTTCCACCGCCTGCGGCAATTGCCGCGCGTCGGTGGCGCGCCACGCATCCTGCCAGTTTCCTTCGGAACGATAGCGCAGCATAACCGCAGCAATCTTGTCGGCGAGCAACACGGGCTGACCCTCTTCGCGCGTATCGCTCCCCTTTGCCACCGCGCGAGTCAGCCGCCCGCCATCGAGCCGCCAGGTGACGCGACGGACGGTGGGCTGCGGGTTCTCCGCCATTCCGGTGCCGACACCGCCGCGCGTCAAAGCAAACAACCGGGTGCCCGACTGCGCCTCGAACGCGGGGATGTCACCGCTTTCGCCCCGCGCTGGCCGGGCCAGCGCCGCGCTCATATCCTGTGCGGCAAGCGCATGAACGCGCCGCAACCCCGCCGACTGATCAAGCCGCGTGGCGACCACCTCCTGTGCATCGACGCTGGACACCAGCAGCGCAGTACCCGCAGACGCAAGCAGCCCGAAGATGACGAGCGCGACCAGCATTTCGACCAGCGTGAAGCCGTGCTCGGCGGAGCGCAGTGAAGAGTCGAAGCCGTGTTCAGAGGGCGTCACGCTTCGCCGCCCGCACCACTCCGTTTGTGTCGAGTAGGGATCGAGCTTGTCGAGAGCCCGTATCGAGATACGCCCCCTCCCTCGATACGCCTTCTCGACAAGCTCGAAGGCTACTCGGGACAAACGGATGTGGTTAGACATCATCACCGGACTGCACCCAGCCGCACGACCGTCGTCCCGGCTAGCGTCCGCCCGTCCTGCACCACCGCGATATCGACACGCAGCATCCGCGGATCGGTGGTGCGCGAAACCACGCGCCGCCAGGACCAATCGACGCCCATGTTGCGCTCCACCCCCGACGCCGCCCCGATGGCGGGCGGCGCCGCATCGGTCAGTGCGTCGGTCGCGATATTCTGCGCAACGATGCTCGCCACCAGTTGCCGGTCGATCTCGGACGTGCTGGCAAGCGTAACGCCCTGCAGCTTGAGCAACGCCAGCCCGGCGATCGAGAACAAAGCCAGCGCAACCAACAATTCGACCAAGGTAAAGCCCTGCTCGCCGTCTCGGTTGCGATCAACGAACGACATCGATGCCCCCTGCCGCATCCACGCGCACCGTCACCCGCGTCTCGTCCGCACGCAGTACGATGTCCGCCGGTGCATCGGGCAAGCCGCCGCTGTCGAACCCCAGCATCGCGCGGCTCGCGCCCAGGGCGACCTCGCTCGGCAAGGTCGTCGCGCGCAATCCCCGATCGGCGACCGGCTGCCATGCCCCGCCGCCGCGCTGAGCAAAGCGATAGCCATCGGCGACGAATTCCACCCGCGTGGATCGCCCGTCGACGATCGCCCGGTCGCGCGCGCCCGCGATGCGCAGCGCCAGCCGCGCGGCCTCGTCGCCCGCTACGGCATCGTCGCCGCGCGCCGCGAGCATCACGACGCTTGCCGCCAGCCCGATCAGCACCAGCACGACCATCAGTTCGACGAGCGTAAACCCGTTTTCAGGGTTATTGGGCGAGGCGGATATCGGCATTCTCGCCTTCGCCGCCGGGCTGGCCGTCGGCCCCCAGCGAATACACGTCCACCCCGCCATTCGGGCCAGGATTTGCGTATTGATAGGGCCGTCCCCAGGGATCGTCGGGCAGGCGGCGGATCGTGCCCGTCTGCCCGGCAAGCACCGCCAGCCCCTGCGCGCCCGTCGGATAGGTCATGTTCGACACGCGGTACATTTCCAGCGCCTGGCCGATCGTCGCGATGTCGGCCTCCGCCTTCTTGCGCATCGCCAGATCCTGGCTGGGCATGACGTTGATGACGACCAATGTGGTCAGCAGGCCGAGGATGACGATGACGACCATCAGTTCGACCAGCGTGAAGCCGTGTTCGGCGGAACGCTCTTCCAGGGGCGTGAAGCCAGCTTCGCATTCTTTCTCGTCATGCCTGCGCAGGCAGGCATCTCCATCGTCGGGAGCGATGGCTTGATATTCCAGCTTCCGCTGGAATGACGGAATATGGAGTTTGAGCATTTTCTGCCTCATACGCTTGCAAGATTCTGGAGTTCGAGGATCGGGAGCAGGATCGCCAGCACGATGGTCGCGACCACCCCGCCCATCAGAACGATGATGCCGGGTTCGACCATTGCCATCGCCGCGGTCGCGACCGTGTCGAACTCGCGCTCCAGCGTTGAGGCTGCGCGCTCGAGCATCTGGTCGAGCTGCCCCGCACTTTCGCCACTGGCGACCATATAGACGAGCAGGGGCGGAAAGATCGCGGTCCGCCGGAGCGCTGCGGAAAGACTTCCGCCGCCGCGCACTTCGGCGACGATGCTCTCCGTTGCGGTCTTCAGCGCGCGGTTGTGGATGGTGGGCACGGTCAGCGCCAATCCTTCGAGGATCGGCAAACGGCTCGCGACCATCGTCGCCAGCGTTCGCGCCATTCTTGCTGCATGAAGGTCGCGCAGCATTCGCCCGACGAACGGCAGCCGCAACAGCCAGCCATCAAAGCGCAACCGAAACCCCGGCTCGCGCAACGCCCGCGCAAAGCCGAGCACGGCGATCGCGATGCCGATCGCGATCGCCCACCACCAGGTTGCCATGAAGTCGGACAGCGTAATGACGATGCGGGTGATAAGCGGCAATTGCTGGCCGACATCGTCGAACTGCGACACGACCTTTGGCACCACCAGGATCATCAGCGCGGCGACCACGCCAAGTGCTACGATCGCCAGGATCACCGGATAGGCGAGCGTCCCGAACAATTTGCCGCGTACTTCGGCCTGGCGTTCCTGCAATGCCGCCAGTCGTTCGAGGATGTCGGGCAAGGCGCCGGTCGCCTCGCCGCCTGCGATCATCGCGCGGTAGAGCGGGTCGAAACTCTTGCCCTCGCGCGCCATCGCGCTGGCCAGCCGTGCGCCTTCGACAACGCCTGCATGGACGCGCTCGATCACCGCGGCGGCGCGCTTGTTTTCGGTCTGGCGCGAAATGGTGCGCAGTGCTTCCTCTAGCGGGCTGACCGCGACCAGAGTCGAAAGCTGGCGCGTGAACATCGTGCGTTCGCGGTGCGACAGCTTTTCGCGGCGGAGCCCCAGTTGCGAGAATAACGATGCCCCTGCCTCGCGCGGCTGTTCCGCGACCGCCGCTCCTTGAGACACCGACACGACGTGCAGCTTCTTGCGCAGCAACGCCGCGCGCGCATCCGCCGTGTCGGCGGCCGACACCGACCCGCGTTTCTCGCGGCCCGCCGTGTCGATCGCGACGTAGCGATACTCAGCCATCGTCGCCGCTGCGCCGCGTGATGCGGATCGCCTCTTCAGCCGTGGTCAGGCCCGCGCGCGCCATCCGCCGCGCCGCGCCGCCCAGGGTCGGCGAGTTGACGAAGGCGTGCCGCGCAATGATCGCCTCGTCCCCGCCATCGTTGATCAGGCGGCGGATCGTGTCGTCGATCTTCACCGCTTCGTACACACCGATCCGCCCCTGATAGCCGGTGCCGTTGCACGCCGCACAGCCATCGGGCTCGTACACCACGGTGCCGGGCTCGAATCCCATCAGTGACGCGACGAGCGCGGTCGCCTGAACCGGCCGCCTGCATTCCTGACACAATTTGCGCACCAGTCGCTGAGCGATCACCGCGCGAAGCGTGGAGGCAAGCAGGAACGGTTCGACCTTCATGTCGCGCAACCGCGTGATCGCGCCAACCGCGTCGTTGGTGTGGACCGTGGTCAGCACCAGATGCCCGGTCAGCGACGCCTGAACCGCGATCTCCGCCGTCTCGCGGTCGCGGACTTCGCCGACCAGCACGACGTCCGGGTCCTGACGCAGGATCGCGCGCAGCCCGTTGGCGAAGCTTAAGCCGACCTTGGCATTGACCTGCGTCTGGCCGACGCCGTCGATGGCGTATTCGACCGGGTCCTCGACGGTCAGGATGTTGCGCTTGCCGTCGTTCAACTGGCGCAGCGCGGCATAGAGCGTCGTGGTCTTGCCCGACCCCGTCGGTCCGGTCACCAGCACCACGCCATTGGGCTCGGCCAGCGCTTCGCGGAACACCGCCATTGTGCCTTCGTCCATGCCGAGCACGTCGAGGTCGATCCCGGCATTTTCACGGTCGAGGATACGCAGCACCACCCGCTCGCCCGCGCGCGCAGGCAGCGTAGACACACGCACGTCGAACAATTTGCCGCCGAGCGACAGGCTGATGCGTCCGTCCTGCGGAATCCGCCGCTCGGCGATATCGAGGCGCGCCATCACTTTGATCCGGTTGACCAGCACGGGGGCGACATGCGCGGGCATCCGCAGCGTCTCGCGCAGCACGCCATCCAAGCGAAAACGCACGATCAGGCCGCTTTCATAGGGTTCGATATGGATATCCGAGACCTGCTGACGCGCGGCGTCGGCGATGATGCCGTTGACCAGCCGAATCGCGGGCGCGTCGTCGGCGGAGGCAAGCAGATCGTCGGCGGTCGGCAGGTCGCTCGCCAGCATGTCGAGTTCGCTGTCGATCGCCAGCGCTCCTGCGACTTCCGCCGCCGCACCACCGTCGCGCGAATAGCGGTCGGACAGCAATTGGTCGAACGCGTGTGCCGCGACGATATCGACATCGAAGGGTCGCCCGAGGACGCGGCGCACTTCGAGCAAGGCACGCGGATCGGCCCCCTCGCGCAACGCGACCGAAATCCGACCGTCGGCGGCATCGACCAGCACCGTGCCGAAGGTCCGCGCGAAGTTATAGGGGATGGCGACCAGCAGCAGCGGCTCGTTCGCCGCCGCGCCCGCTGCGGCGTCGGCGCCGGCGCTGTCGTGCGAAATGTCGGCGATCCGCTCAGGCAGCGCGCCCGCCGCGACTGCCGCCGCATGGGCCGCGGGCAAGGGCAGCGGCTCGATGGCGTCTCCCTCCGGTCCGGTCATTGCTGCACCGGCGCGGGCTGGATCACTTGATCGCCGGGCAACGGAGTCACCACGGGCGGCACCGTTCCCAGATAATCGCGCACCAGTTCGTCGAGCGTCGGTTCGCGGTCGGGCCGGTCGATCAACTGCTCGCGCCGCGCATAGCCGTAACGCTGCTCGGCAATCGCCCGCGCTTCCGCCGCCGAACGGACGATGGTCGGGCGGATGAACACCATCAAATTGGTCTTGTTGCGGCTGCGCGAGCGCGATTTGAACAGCTCGCCGATAACGGGAATGTCGCCCAGCAGCGGAATCTTCTCGATCGTGCGGCGCTCATTGTCGTCGAGCAGGCCGCCCAGCGCGACGATCTCGCCATCATCGACGGTGATCGTTGTCTCGATCTCGCGCTTGTTGAGGATCAGGTCGGCGGAGTTGTTCGATACCGGCCCCGCGATCGAGCTGACTTCCTGGCGCAGGAACAATTTGATCGCGCCGCCCGCATTGATCTGCGGCGTGACTTCCAGCTGGATGCCGACATTCTGCCGCTGGATGGTGCGAAACGCATTGTCGAAATTGTCCGACAGCGCCTCTCCGGTCGAGATCGGAATTTCCTGCCCGACCAGGATTTTCGCTTCCTGATTGTCGAGCGTGTAGAGCCACGGCGTCGACAATATGTTCGATTTGCTGTCGGACTGCACCGCATTGACGATCGCGCCCAAGATGCCATCGCGACCCAGATTGGTGGCGATCCCGCCAAGCCCGCCGGTGGTCGCGAGCAGCGACGCGGCAGCCGCCTGTTGCAGCGTATTGGACAGCTCGGACCCGGTCGAGGTCGTCACCGTCTCGCCATTGATGATCGTCGTCGTCTGATCGATCTCGCGCGCGGCGACCGCGCCGGCGATCGCGGTCAGATTGGGACCGCTGTTCGAATAATTGGTGATGCCGAACGGAATGCCGCTGCCCGGACGCCCTGCGAGCAGGAATTGGACGCCCAAGTTCTTGGCGGCGAGATCGGAGATTTCGACGATGATCGCCTCGACCAGCACCTGTTCGCGCCGCACATCGAGCTGGCGAACGACCTCGCCCAATATCTTCTGCGCCTGAGCCGAGCCCGCGATGATGATCGCGTTTGCCCCTTCGAAGCGGGTCACGACGACCGGACCGCGCCCGATCGCCGATTGCATGGCAGTATTGCCCTGGCCACTTGGTTGGCTAGGCGCGGGAGCCGAAGTCGGTGCCGCGCCGCTTGCGCCATTCTCACTCGCGGGCCGGTTGGCGGCGAGCGTATCGACCGCGGCCGATGCGGGTTGTCCGACTAGCGTCTGCAACACCGGCAGCAACTGCCCGGCATCGGCATATTCGAGGAAGACGACACGCACTTCGGCACCGCTTTCGGCGCGGCGGTCGAGGTCGCGGGCCATTTCGGCCAGCCGGGATACCAGCGCCTTGTCGCCGCGCAGCGCGATCGAATTGCTGCTGTCGATGGGGACGATCGATGCGGTGCCGCGCCCGCCTTCGCCCGACCCGACGAGCGCGGTCAGCGACGTCGCGATCTCGCGCGCACCGGCATTTTGGAGCGGGATCAGCACCGTCGACGAACTGTCGGTATCGATCTGGCTCAGCAGCGTGCGGATACGCCGGATATTGTCGACGAAATCGGCGACGACAATCGAATTGGCCCCGCGATTGGCGGTGATCGATCCTTCGCGCGACACCAGAGGCCGCAGCGTTTCCAGCGCCGATGCCGAATCGATCGACCGCAGGCGAAACACCTCGGTCACGAACTGGTTCTGCGCCGCGCCGCGCGATCCCACCCGGCTTGGCTGGGTCGCCGCGCCATCGGCGGGCTGGATGCGATACGCGCCACCGGTGGTCGGAATCGCGACCAGCCCGTTGGCGCGCAGCGTGGAGAGGAACACTTCGAAATACTCGCTGCGTGACAGCGGCCGGTCGGTGACGACCGACACCTTGCCCTGCACCCGCTGGTCGATGACGAAGGTGCGCCCGGTCTGGCGCGCGGCGTCCTGAATGAAGGCACGGATGTCGGCATCGCGCACGTTCAGCGTCAATTGTGCGGCAACCGGCGTCGCAAAGGCGAGTGCGGCGGCGGCAAGGAGCAATCCGGCGCGCTTCATCGCGCGACCTGCATCCGCACGGTCTGGACCTGGCCTGCGCGTTCGACGGTGAAGATGGCGGCCCCGTCGGCGCGCGGCGTTGCCGCCCGCTCCAGCAATTCCTCGATCGACGTCACACTCTCTCCATTCACGCGAGTCACGATGTCGCCGGGCTGAAAGCCAGCGGCGGATAGTTGGGTGGGGTCGGCGGCGGACAGCACCAGCCCGGTGGTCTGTCCGTTCTGGACGCGCGGCGTCGCCCGCACCGAGGCCGCAAGCGCATCGAGCGTCATGCCACCCGGCGCTGCCGCAGCGGCGGGGGACGCGGCACCTTCGGGCGCTACCGTCTCTGCAGGCGTGGATTGATCGACATAAAGCAGTTCCTCGACTCCGCCGCGCGTCAGCACGACATGATCGAAGGCGACCGATTTCAGGACGACACCCGCCATCACCTCGTCACCGACGGCAAAGCTCGATTGCAGCGTCTCGACCTCGATGATCGCGGAGCCCCGCCCGGATGCGGTGTTCAGGCTGATGCCGAACAGCTTCAGCGGCAACGCAGTGACGACATTGGTCGCAGCCCCGCCGCTGCCGCGATTGAACGGATCGAACCGCGAGAGCACCGCCATGTCGCCAGCAGGATCGAAGTCGCGCGCGCCCGCGACCTTCCAGTCGCCGAACGCACCGACCGGCGTCAGCATCGTCCAGATCAGATACGCACCCGACGTCGCTGCCAGCGCCATCGCGCCCAGCTCGATCGTACCATAAATGCGTGGGACCGGCAGTGCGCGAAGCCGTGCGATCAGCCCGTCCAAATCCCGAACCATGAAGTCCCGCCCCTGTTGCGATGCGAACGCCCTAGGGCGATTCGGCGACCGGACGGTGACGGCTGGATGACGGGTTTGTTACGGATGAGCGCTTCCCATCCGTTCGTTTCGAGCGAAGTCGAGAAACGTGAGCTTGACGCTTAGCCGGTGTTTCTCGACTTGGCTCAAAACAAGCGGATCAGGTGGCGCAGCCGCAAAAGGCACCGCGCCCGGCCCCATCACATTCGGGGTCGGGCGCGGCAGGCGGGGGGTTAGAACTTAACCGAAGCGCCGACCGAGAAACGCGTGCCGACATCATAGGTGTTGATGTCGATCCGCGAATCGCCCGCGTCCTGGAATTCTTCGTATTTCTGGCCGGTCAGGTTGCGCGCCTCGAACTTCAGCTCGATCTCGCTGCCCATCAACTGCACGCCCTGTCGCGCGACGAAATCGAGGCGCAGGCCGGGCCGCTCGATAATGTCGGGCTGCTGCGGCGTGCCCGCGGGGCCGCGATTGGTGACGCGGTCGCTGGCGTAGTTGAGGATCAGCGTCTGCTGCGACAGCCGCTCGGTATCCTCCAACCCGATCTGGACGTTGGCGATATGCTCCGACTGACCGGTCAGCGGCGCGCCCGAACGGAAGAAATCCGCGGCGGGCAGCACGCCACCCGTCGAGAAGATCACCGTATCGTCGGCACCGACCTTAATTTCCGATTTGGAATAGGTGTAGTTGCCGATCAGCACCAAACGGCGCGGCAGGAAGAAGCCGCCGAGCGTGTCGAGCGGGACATATTTCTGCACCTCGACCTCGGCACCATAAAGGTCCGCCGAAGGTGCGTTGGCAAAACTGGTCTGAAGCGTGCCTGCGGTCAGGAACGCGAACTGCTCGATCGGGCGATCAATCTTCTTGTAGAAACCCGCCAGGCTGAATCGCTGGTCGCGTGCGAAATACCATTCGTAGCGGACTTCGGCGTTGAACAACTCGCTGTCCGTCAGGAACGGATTGCCGAAGAACTGGCGATCCGATTCGGTGTCCTGATAGACTTGGAATGCCAGCTCGCGGAATTGCGGGCGCGCGATCGTCTTCGACGCGTTGGCGCGCAGTTGCATATCGGGCGCGAAGTTCCAGGTGATAGTCGCAGCGGGCAGCCAATAGTCGTTCTGGATGGCCGTCGTGCTGACCCCGCCGGCACCGACCCCGAACAGGTCGAGCGGCGTGACGAACTGGTCGCCGTCTTCGTAACGCACGCCGAAATTGGCCGACAGGCCGGGGACGAATTCGACATCGGCCTGAATATAGCCCGCATGCGTGCGCAAGCCCGCTTCATAGGCGGCGGCACCGGTCTGGCCCGAGGTTTCGGTGATGCCGATGCCATAGGTATAGATGTTGAAGTCGCTCAACAGGAAATCGGGGCGCTGCTGCGCGACTGCCAGTGGTAGATCGCCATCGGGGACGAAGCGGAATTCGCGGCGGAACGCGGTGCGCGTTGTGTCGCCATAGGCATAGCCTGCGGTGAGCGATGCATTGATCGACGTTGGCAGTTTCCAAGTGACGTCCACGCCGCCCGACCAGACCGTCTCGTCCAGTTCGCTGAAGGCGATACGCGCATTCTGCCCGCCCGAACGCAGATTGTTGACATAATCGCCGATGCTCGCATCGAAGATATAGCTGAACGACCGCTCATAGGGCGCATCGCGCTTCGACCGGCCATTCGACCCGCGCAGATCGATGCTGATATCGCCGAATTCGAATTCGCCGACTGCCTGGGTGTTGCGCAGTTCGCGTTCGTACCAGGCGGTGTCCTGGCGCAGCACCGGGGTCTCGCCGATCCCGGCGCGATCCACACCGGTGGCGATCCGCGCCTGTTTCAGCGTGTCGTGAATATAGAGGTTGGTCAGGCGGATCTGGTGTTCGCCGAACTCGATCCCGGCACCCAGCAATCCGTTGACGACCACGCGGTTGTCGGTGCGTACCGACACGAAATCGACATCGGGGTTGAGCACGCCGCTGGCGAAACCGCCGGAGGTCTGCTGAATCGCCTCACGCGTTTGCCAGCCGTTCGAATAGCCGCCAGCCGCGATCGCGCCGACGCGCACATCGCCCCAATAGGTCGACGATCCGACCGCGAAATCAGCAGCGAAATTGGGCGGGATGAACTTGTTGCGCTGAACGACCGAGGTCGCCGAATTGGTGAAGCTGGCGGTGATGTCCTGAATATCGGATCGCGAAAAATTGGCGCCCTCGGTGATCAGATTGCCCGATCGGAACGCATCGCCGAACGCGCCCGCAATGTCGCGCGCGCCATCGTCATAGCCCAGGATATCGGTATCCGACCCGAAATAGGTGTAGCCGACATTGTCGGTGGTGAAGGTGTCCCCCGAAATGCTGCCGCCGACGGTGAAGAAGGGTTCATCGGGAATCGCGGTCGTGGTCAGGTTGATGACGCCGCCACCGAATTCGCCGGGATAGCTGGCCGAATAGCTTTTCTGCACCAGCACCGACGACACCAGGCTGGTCGGGAACAAGTCGAGGGGAATGACGCGCTTCAGCGGCTCGGGGCTCGGCAATGGCGACCCGTTGAGCAGCGCCAGCGAATAACGATCGCCCAGCCCGCGGACATAGACGAAGCCGTTGCCGACCACCGACAGGCCGGTCACCCGTTCCAGCGATCCGGCGATGTCGCCGTCCCCGGTGCGCGCGATATCCTCGGTCGACAGCAGCGACACGATTTGCGGGGTCGATCGCACGACGTTGGGGACAAACCGGCCGGTGACCGTGATCTCGGTCCCTTCGCTGCCCGCGACCGACACGTCGGGGGCTTCCTGTTGCGGGTCTTCCGCTTCGGCATCCTCGGCACCCACCGGTGTCGATCCGACCGGGGGTTGCGGCGCGGTTTGCGCCAGTGCAGCGGGCGCAACCAGTGCGCTACCGACGAGGAGCGCGCTGACGAATGCGATCGTCTTCATTTCCCTTGGAACCCCCGAAATCTATTCTGTCTGATCGGACGAAGGGGCGGCGGCGCGCATTTGCGCACCGCCGCCCCCAAAGTCATCGTCCTGGCTTAGGTGGTCGGCAGCGCGATGCAGGTCGCGTTGGACCCGAAGCTGGCCGTCGAGGAGTCGCAGCTCCAGCCGCGATACCAGGTGTCCTGCGCGTCACGGACCGCACCGATATAGCTGGTGTTGACGAAGAACGAGCTGAGCGTCGAAGCGTTGAACGGCGTCACCCCGCGCTCGTTGGCCCCGTTGACGAACACATCGGTCAGGGTCGAGGTGAAGTTGGCATTGTTGTTCGCGCCTGCGTTGAAGAACGCCTGGATCGCCGCCACCGACACGTTGCCATCGTCGTTGAACGCACCGCCGGTGCAGCTGAAGACGGTCGACTGCACGACGGGGGGACCCTGTTCGTCAAGCCCGGCATTGGCCGCTTGCACGGTCGCCGCGCCATCGACGTCGAGGCAGATACGCGGCGACGTGACGACACCGTTGATCAGCGAGTAATCCGATCCGCCGCGGATCAGCATCGCATTGACCGATGCCGCCAGCGTCGAGCGGTGAACGAAGGTGAAGTTGGCCAGACGGGTGTTCTGACGCGGCTGGGCATCTTCGTTGCCGTTCGAGTCAACCTCGATCATCGCGTCGCCCGAATTGCCGCCGGCGCGCTGCACGCCGATCACAAATTGGGTGAAGCCCTTATAACCCAGATCGGTGTCGTAACCGTCGTCGTCCGCGCCGGTGATGATCAGGTTTTTCAGGTTGGCGCGACCACCGAAGATCTCGATGCCATCGTCCGAGCTGTTGTGCACCTGGACATGGTCGATCGTCGTACCCGACCCGACGCCACCCAGCGTCAGGCCCTGAAGCTCGTTACCCGGCGCGATTTCGAATCCCGAATAGCGGATCTGGACATAGCGGAAGACGCCCGAATTGTCGTTGGCGACCGCGCCGCCATACAGCGCGTTGGTCGCGCCTTCGACCTGCTGCTGGCAATTGGCGGCACCGCCGACCGCACCCGACAGGCAGTCGGAAATCGGTGCCCGGCCGAGCAGAACGATCCCGCCCCACTGACCCTGCGAACTATCGGTCGCGGTGCCGGTGACGTTGGCGCGCGAGGTGAAGATGATCGGGTTCGTTGCGGTGCCTTCGGCATTGATCCGCGACCCGCGGTTGACGACCAGGAAGTCGAGGCCCGAGGATGCGAACACCACGACGCCCGGATCGACCGTCAGCGTGACCGACTGGCCACCGGCGGCCGAGCCGTCACCACCGACGTCGGTGCCGACATCGACGCGTCCGGCGAGCGAGTAGATCACCCCCGGCAGGTTGGCGAGCGCGGTGTTGGTCGTGATACGGCCGCTGATCTCGCAATTGCGCCGCCCGGCAAGAACGCCGCGATCGGTATAGCCGCTGGGGCAGTTCGCCGCAGGCTGGGTGGGGGTCGGCGTCGGCGCGGGGGTCGGTGCAGGCG
>NZ_LR733979.1:0-936935 GCF_902506605.1 Sphingomonas sp. AX6 | reverse complement strand
GGTGGGGGATGGGTTTTTGGCTGGCGGATGCTCGGCGGGGGCAGCGCGAGAGTGTTATCTCTCGCTTCGATCCGGCGTACTGGACGGTCAATTTTCCGCGACCGATGATGGCGAGTGTGGTGACGACCGCCCCGGATGCGCTGAGGGTGGATTGCGTCTTCTATCGCAAGGACGATCTGGCGGGGCTGATCTGGGCGGCGGAAGACACGCACGATCATCCGTTGCTGCGATACGAGACGCGGCGGGATTTCCGGCGATGCAAATTGTCGTTCCGATGGCGGTCGGGGGGCGTGCGGGCGCTGGATGCGATCAACGGCCCGGTGCTGACGATCGAGGGTCGCGATGCCGATGGCAGCCCGCGGGCCTGGTATGTGCGGTTGTGGAATTATGCCAGCGGGTCGCCCGAGGATGCATTCATCAGCCTGAATTTCGACGCGCTGGTGGGCGGCTACCTGTTGCCGGACGAAGGCGTTCCGGTCTTTGCGGGCGATGTCGATCGGGTGTTCGTGTCCTTGGTGGCAGGCGATTTTGACGCGACGCCCGAGCCGTTGGCCACACCGGTCGAGGGCTGGGTCGAGCTGTCCGGTATCGTTTGCGAAGGATCGGGTTCGGTGCTGTCGATCGGCGATGCAGTGGTGCCCGAACATGGGCTGAGCATCGCCAGCGGTTATGACGACAGCTATCACATGACGCCCGAGCGGTTGCTGAGAAATGCGCTGCATTTGGGGTATCGCGGATCGATCGTCCATTATTTGGGGATGAGCCATTATTTCCGGCTCGAGCCGTTGGGTGGCGGGTTCTACGTCAGCCTGGCCGGTGGCGTCCTGTGTGCCCCCTGTGTGCGGTGGCACCGCGATTTCGCGGCGCGGGCGAAGGCGCTGGGGTTCAACATCATCTGGTCGCTGAGCTACGAGTTGTTCAACGCGCATTGTTGGAACGACTGGAAGCAGCGCGCGTGGGACGGATCGCCCGCGCTGACCGGATGGGAGCCGCCGTCGACGCTGCTGTCGCCGGCGCATGTCGGGGCAATGAACTACCTGAAGGCGGTGGCGCGGGCGTTCGTGGCGATCGGGCGCGATGCGGGGCTGGCGGTCAGGTTTCAGGTCGGCGAGCCGTGGTGGTGGGTGCAGCCCCAGACCCAGGCACCGTGCCTGTACGACGACGCGGCGCGAGCGGCGTTCGGCGGTGATCCGCCGATCATAGCGGATGCTCGGCTGCCGATGGACGCGGGGCAGAAGGCGTTGCTCGACCAAGCGGGGGCGATGCTGGCGGCATCGACCGCGGCTTTGGTTGCGGCGGTGCGGGAAGAGGTGCCGGGGGCGGAATCCCTGCTGCTCGCCTATCTGCCGACGATCCTCGACAGGAAGACGCCCGAGATGCGGCGGGCGAATCTGCCGGTCGGCTGGGCGAGCCCGGCGTTCGATGTCCTGCAGCTCGAGGATTACGACTGGGCGGCGGAAGGGCTGACCAGTGCGACCGCGCGGGGCGTCGCGGCGGCGACCGAGCAGCTCGGCTATCCGGTCGGAAGGCAGCATTATTTCTCAGGCTTTGTTTTGCGCCCCGACCAGCGCGCGCAGTGGCGACCCATCGATGCGGCGGCGGATGCCGCGCGTAAGCGGGGGGTGGCGGAAACCTATGTCTGGGCTCTGCCGCAGGTGATGCGCGACGGATATGTCCATTTCGATGAGGAGAAGGCGGTGCAGGCGTTCGACGATGTCGCATTCCCGCTGGCGCTGGGGCGCGAGGCGGAAGTCAGCCCGGGCTGGTCGACGGCGATCGTCGCCAGTGCAGGCGGGCATGAAAAACGCAACGCCGAATGGGCGGAGGCGCGGACGCACTACGATGTCGGGCCGGGGCTGCGCAGCGAAGGCGATATTGCTGAACTGTTGGCGTTTTTTCGTGCGCGGATGGGACCGTCGAGGGGGTTTCGATTGCGCGATCCGTTCGATGCCAGTTCGGGCGATGGTGCGCCATCGGCGACCGACCAGTTGATCGGGATTGGCGACGGCGACCATGCGGTGTTTCCGCTGGTCAAACATTATGGCGACCAGGCGCGGCGGATTACTCGCCCCGTGGCGGGCAGCGTGCGGGTTGCGATCGACGGGGTGGAGACGCAGGGATTTGCGATCGAGGCGCGCGGGGAAGTGGTGTTGGACTACGCACCCGGGGAAGGCGCGCTGGTCACGGCGGGCTATCTGTTCGACGTGCCGGTGCGGTTTGCCGAGGATCGGCTGACGGTCAACCGTGCGACGTTCCGGGCTGGTGCTGCGCCCTCCGTACCGCTGATCGAACTGCGCGAGGCATGAGTGTGCCGGACACAGAGACGCCGGAATGGCTAGCGGGCGATCTGACCAACATCGCCTTTTGCTGGTGGATCGAGCGGTGCGACGGGGTTGCGATCGGGCTGACGTCGCACGACCGCGATCTGGTGATCGACCACCGGCTTTATCGTGCGGCCCCTGGGATGGTGCCGTCGGCAATCACCCGTGGTGACGCGGCGGGCGGCGGCGGGATGGAAGTGTCGGGCGCACTGGGGGGCGATTCCATTACCGAAGACGCGCTGATCGCGGGGCGATGGGACGGCGCGGTGGTCGAGGTGCTGGCGGCGGATTGGGCGAGCGGGGCGCATCTGATGCTGGGCGGTGGAAGTTTCGGGGCGGTGGAATTGAGCGCGGGTGGATTCAGCGCAGAGCTTCGCGGTGCGCTGGCGATTCTCGATGCACCGGTGAGCGAGCGGACGTCGCCCGACTGCCGCGCGGAGCTGGGCGATATGCGGTGCCGGGTGGCGATGGCAGGGCGACGGCAGTTCGCGCGGGTCGCCGCCGCAGAGGGGCGGGTGCTGACCCTGGACGTGCCTGAGGCAAGTTCCAACGCCTATGCCGAAGGGCGGATATTATGGTTCGGTGGCGGAAATTCGGGATTGGAAGATGCGGTGCTTGCGTCGTCTGGGGTGACCGTGACGCTGCGGCGCGAACCGCGGTTCGATCCTGTCGGCGCACATGTCCGGATCGAGCAGGGGTGCGACAAGCGGCTGGAGACGTGCGTCGGGCGCTTTGCCAATGCGGTGAATTTCCAGGGTGAGCCCTATCTGCCGGGGATCGATCTGTTGACCCGGTATCCGGGGGGGTGAGCGCAAACGCGGTCGTCATGGAGGCGGCGCGTGGGTTGGTGGGGACGCGGTTTCGGCTGCATGGTCGCGATCCGGCCTTCGGCCTCGATTGCGTCGGGCTGATCCGTGCGGCGTTCGCAACCGCGGGCGTGATGATTGCGGCGCCGAGCGGATACCGGCTGACGAGCGGTCGGCTGGACGAGTTCGAACGGGTAGCCGTCCTGGCCGGGCTGATGATGACGGCCGATCCCGAGCCGGGCGACGCGATCCTGTTCCGGATCGGTGCGCGGCAATGGCATTTGGGAATCAAGAGCGACACCGGGCTGATCCATGCCGATGCGGGGTTGGGACGGGTCGTCGAACGACCGGGGCCGATGCCGTGGCCGGTGACGGCGTGCTGGCGCTGTCCGGACCAAGATTGAGGAGGGGCGAATGGCGACACTGGCGCTGACCGTGGTCGGGGGGGCGATCGGCGGGCCGATCGGGGCGATGATCGGCGCGGTCGTCGGGCAGCAGGCCGATGCCGCGATCTTTGCGCCGCGGGGACGCGAGGGGCCGCGGCTGACCGATCTGGCGATCCAGACTTCGAGCTATGGCAGCCAGGTGCCGAAACTGTTCGGCACGATGCGGGTTGCGGGCACGGTGATCTGGGCCACCGAGTTGAAGGAAAACCGATCGACGACCGGCGGCGGCAAGGGCCGTTCCGCCACGACCAGCTACAGCTATTCGGCGTCGTTCGCAGTATTGTTGTCGGCTCGACCCGTGCGTCGCGTGTTGCGGATCTGGGCCGACGGCAAATTGTTGCGGGGGGCGGCGGGCGACTGGAAGACGAGCACCGGGTTCCGATTGCATACGGGCGATCCCGACCAGCCGATCGATCCGTTGATCGCATCGGCCGAAGGCATGGCGGGAACGCCCGCACATCGCGGTCATGCCTATGCCGTGTTCGAGGACATGGCGCTGGGTGAGTTCGGAAACCGCATTCCGTCGCTGACATTCGAGATCGAGGCGGATGCTGGAACGATCGATGCCGGAACGATCGTGGACGCGATTGCGCCGGAGGTTGGTGGGACCGCTGGCGGGCCGCAGTTCGGTGGCTTTGCCGCAGCAGGGGAGAGCAAGCGCGGCGTCGTCGAGACGCTGGCCGAGGTCTCAGGCGGGTGGATCGCGAGCGATCGGCATCTATTCTGGCGCGTCGGAACCGAAGCCGCGCAGCCGCTGGAGGCCGTTAATGTAGCGGCAGAAGGCGAGGAGCGCATCGCGACGCGTTTGATCGCGCCGGCTTATGCTGCGCCGACTGGCCTGGTGATGCGCCACCATGATCCATCGCGCGACTATCAAGTGGGAAGCCAGCGCGTAAGGCGCGCGGGTAGCGGCGCGCAGGAGATCATGATCGATGCGCCCATGGCGATGGCGGCGGAAGTCGCGCGCGGATTGGCGCTTGCCGCGATCGAACGTCGCGATGCCGGGCGCGAGACCCGGACGATCGCGCTCGATTGGCGATGGATGGGGATTGCGCCCGGAGCCATCGCCGTCGTTACGGGCGAAGCCGGACGATGGCGGGTCCGTGCGGTCACGGTCGAGCGGATGGTGGTGCGGGTCGACCTGGTGCGATTGGCCTTCGGCGCGGTTCCCGTGCCGGCCAGTTCGGGACAGGCGCGGGTTGCGCCCGACCTGAGCGCTGGCCAAACGCGGATCGCGGTGATCGAGCTTCCGCCCGCAGAAGGCGTCGCGAGCACCCCGCAATTGTTCGTGGCGGCGTGCGGAACCGGGGCCGGTTGGCGCGGCGCGGCGCTGTCGACCAGCATCGACGATGGCGCGAGCTGGCAAGCGGCGGGCCGCACCGCCGAGGTGGCGGTGATGGGCAGGATCGAGACTGCGGTTGGGGCGGCCCCGGCGACGCTGATCGACCGCAACGGCACCTTTGAAATAACGCTGACCAACCCGCAGGCATCGCTGACAAATGCGGATATCGCAGCGCTCGATATGGGCGCGAACCTGGCGATGGTGGGTGACGAGTTGATGCAATTCGGCCGCGCCGAGCCCGTCGGGGCGGGTCGGTGGCGATTGTCCGAGCTGTGGCGTGGCCGACGTGGAACCGAGTTCGCGATCGGCGCGCAGTTGCCCGGCGACCGCTTCGTCCTGATCGAACAGGCCACACTGCTGCCACTGAGCGGGATTGGTGCAATCGAAGGCCGGGCGGTGCGCGTGTCGGCCATCGGTACGGGCGATGGCGAGGGCGGGATCGATGTTGTGGAACAAGTTACAGGGTGGTCGGTGCGCCCGCCGATGCCGGTCCATGGCCGCGTCGTCAGCGACGGGATGGGTGAGCGGCGTGCAAGTTGGGTCAGGCGGAGTCGTGACGGGTGGCACTGGCGCGACCTGATCGATGTGCCGCTGGCCGAAGAGCGGGAGCGTTATCGGGTAACGTGGAACGGCGTCGAGACGACGACCGAGGTCGCGCAATTGGTCGTGGCCGATGACGCGTCCGGATTGGAAGTTCGACAGCAGGGGACGGCGGGGGTTTCGTTGCCGCTGGTCATCACGGCACCGGAAAGAAGCTGAATTCGCTTGGAAGGAATTTGAATCATGGACGTATCGACGACGCATCGATTGGCCCTGCCGCTGTTGCACGCCGGGCAGGCGCAGAAGGAACTGTTCCACAACGAAGCGCTGGCGACGATCGACTTTCTGGTCCAGCCGGTGGTGACCACAATCGATGCGAGCGCGCCGCCAGCGACGCCGCTTCCCGGCGAATGTCACATCGTCGGCGTCGATCCGACCGGCGCATGGTCCGGAGCGGAAACAAATCTCGCCTGCTGGACGCAAGGGGGGTGGCGCTTTGCCGAGCCGTTCGAAGGCATGTGCGTCTGGCTGGCGGGAACCGGCCCGGTTCGGTTCGAGGCGGGCGAGTGGACGTCCGGGATCTTGGCGGGCCACGCCCTCGTCATCGAAGGCCGGCAGGTCGTCGGTCCACGTCGAGCAGCGATCGACGCCGTGATGGGGGGAAGCGTGTCCGATACGGAGGCGCGCGCCGCGATTTCGGCTATTATCGAGCGGCTCGTGTCACACGGCCTGATTGCGCCAACTATCGAATAATGTGGCGTTCCTGCAACAGTTCCCGATTTTTGTTCGCTTGCGCGGAAACCAACCTTTGAGTAGGGAGTTTGCGCTGTCCGTATGGACAACAACGAAAGGGGATTTTATGATGCGTAAGCTTGCCCTCACAGCGGCACTTGCGACGACTGCACTCGCCACTCCCGCCCTCGCCCGCGACAATGCGTGGTATGTTGGCGTCGAAGGCGGTGCGATGATCGTCGAAGATATCGATTTCACGCTTGAAAGCACCGATGCTCAGATCCTGAGCACCGATTCGGACTATGGTTGGGACGTTGGCGGCCTGGTTGGCTATGACTTCGGCGGTTTCCGTCTGGAAGCAGAAGTCAGCTACCGCGAAGCGAATGTTGAATCGCACACCACCAGCGTTGCGTTTCCCGCACGTCCGGTCGGCGTCTATGAAAACCAGGCTTACGGCGATGCGTCTGCGTTGAGCTTCATGGTCAACGCGATGCTCGACTTCGGCGACGACGATGGTCTTCAGGGCTTCGTCGGCGGTGGTGCCGGTGTCGCTCGCGTCAAGTACAACGAATATGGCATCCTGCCATCGACTCTGATCGATGACAGCGACACTGTCTTCGCCTGGCAGGCAATCGCGGGCGTTCGCGCTCCGTTGAGCGACAATGTCGACGTGACCTTCAAGTATCGCTTCTTCAATGCCGACGACGTCAATGTCGTGGCAGCGACGGGTGCGGAACTCAACTCGCGTTTCCGTTCGCACAGCCTGCTCGGTGGCCTGACGTTCAACTTCGGCGCTCCGCCGCCGCCGCCGCCGCCCGCTCCGGAGCCTGCTCCGCTGCCGCCGCCCGCACCTGAGCCCGCTCCGGCTCCGGAACCGGTCGTCTGCACGCCTGGCCCGTACATCGTGTTCTTCGAGTGGGATCGCTCGGACATCACGCCGGAAGCCGGTGGCATCCTCGACAACGCCGTGTCGGCCTATCAGAACTGCGGTAATGCGCAGGTCATGCTGGCAGGTCACGCCGATCGCTCGGGTGCAGCAAGCTACAACGTCGGTCTCTCGCAGCGTCGTGCAGATGCAACGCGCGCCTATCTCGGCTCGCGTGGCATCCCGGATGGTGTGATGACCACCGAAGCGTTCGGCGAAAGCCGTCCGCGCGTCGACACCGCAGACGGTGTTCGCGAACTCCAGAACCGTCGTGTGGAAATCACCTACGGTCCGGGTTCGGGCATGTAAGCCACGCTTCCTTCGGGAACGAGAATTGGGGAGGTTGGAGCAATCCGGCCTCCCTTTTTCTTTGTGTCGGGAATTCGCGCGACCTGGATAGGATGGACCATTGATCGATCGGTTTTAGGTGCAGTTCAGTCCGTGGACTGAGCGTCCAGCGCCGCCTGTATCCAGTAGGGGACCAGCGCGTCGCCGAGTGCTTCGATACGACGTAGCGCGACCATCTCGCCCAAGTCAGGATAGGCGACCCGAATCTTGGGCTCGGCCTCCGCGATTGGCGCGACGATCAGCCGCCGGTTGACCTTGCCGCGATAATGCATGCGTGCGGTGTTTTCCTGGCCGATGAAGCAGCCCTTGTCGAACGCGGTGCCGTTCAATTCTCGCGCGTTTGCCTCAAGCCAGAGCGTCAGATCCTGGCCAAGCTCGTCGGCTCCTTCGGTCACGCCGAGCGAGAGCCGGTGGGCTCGCCAATCGGTCGCTGGCTCGCCGGGTTCGGCCAGCCAGCGATTGCCGAGTGCGGGTAGCCGCGGGTCGGGCACGCCGCGATTGTCCGATCGCGACCAATGTACGCCGCCCTCCACGGCTTCGATCGAAATCGGGCGGCGCAGACGGTAGATTGACAGCCGCCGGATCAGCGCGTCGCGTTGTGCGGCTTCGCAATCGATCAGGATCGCGTTGCCATCATCCCACAGCAGAAAATCGAACAGCGCTTTTCCTTGCGCGGTGAGCAGTCCGCTCCATTGCGGCGCATCCGGCGCGACCCGACGCACGTCCTGCGTCACCAGTCCTTGCAGGAAGCCGCGAATATCGTCGCCGGACACGCGGATCAGCGCACGATCGGCAAGCCAGGTGCCGGGGGTGGTATCGGTCATGGTCAGGAGTTAGGGTCTCCGGCGTGTCGGCGAAAGGCCGGACGATTAGGAAAGCCCCATCATGCCCAGCTACGACCTGATCCTGACCAATGGGACGGTGCACACCCCGAGCGGCCCAGTCCGCGCTGACATCGGCGTGTCGGGTGGGAAGATCGTCGCGATCGGCGCGAACGGCGATGCGGGCGAGACGATCGATTGCACCGGGCTCGACATCCTGCCCGGCGTGATCGACACGCAGGTTCATTTCCGCGAGCCGGGGCTGGAGCATAAGGAAGACCTGGAAAGCGGCAGCCGTGCCGCAGTGCTGGGCGGGGTGACCGCAGTCTTCGAAATGCCCAACACCAATCCCAACACCGATACCGCGGAGGCGGTCGCCGACAAGCTGGCGCGCGCGCGCGACCGGATGTGGTGCGACCATGCATTTTATGTCGGCGCGACGTCGGCCAATGCCGAGCATCTTGCGGAACTGGAACGCCTGCCAGGTACGGCGGGGGTCAAGATTTTCATGGGCGCATCGACCGGCAGCCTGCTGGTTGCCGAGGATTCCGAACTGGCGCGCGTGCTGGCATCCGGCCAGCGCCGGGTGGCGATCCATGCCGAGGACGAGGCGCGGATGAACGATCGTGCGGACTTGCGTGTCGCGGGCGATCCGTCATCGCACCCGGTGTGGCGCGACGATGAAAGCGCAATGTTGGCGACACGTCGCATTCTGGCGTTGGCGCGCGCGGCGCGGCGGCGGATCCATGTGCTGCATGTGACGACGCCCGCTGAACTGGAGTTACTGGGCGCGAACAAGGACATCGCGAGCTGCGAAGTCACGCCCCAGCATCTGACGCTTGCGGGCGAAGAGGCCTATCCCGAACTGGGCAGCTATGCCCAGATGAACCCGCCGATCCGGTCTGGCGCGCATAGGGACGGGCTGTGGCATTGGCTGACGCAGGGCGTGCCCGACGTCATCGGATCGGACCATGCCCCGCATACGGTCGAGGAAAAGGCCAAACCGTATCCGGCGAGCCCCAGCGGCATGCCGGGCGTCCAGACCTTGCTCCCGCTGCTGCTCGACCATGTCGCGAACGGGCGGTTGACGCTGGCGCGGTTGATCGATTTGACCAGTGCGGGCGCGCAGCGGATTTTCGGGATTGCGGGCAAGGGGCGGATTGCGGTCGGCTATGATGCCGATTTCACGATCGTCGATCTGAAGGCGCGCTGGACGATCGACGAGGCATGGCTGGCGTCGCGCTGCGGCTGGTCGCCTTTTACCGGGCGCACGCTGACCGGAAAGCCAATGGGGACGATCGTGCGTGGAAAGCGCGTGATGTGGGACGGCCAATTGGCCGAGGCCGCGAGCGGTCGCCCCGTTCGTTTCGAGGCGACCGAATTCCCCGGCTAGATCAGAAGGGCAGCCAGCGCGATTTCTCTGTGAAGTTCATGTAACCGGCATTGACGCCTAGCCGCCATCCGACGCCGAGACGCACCGGGATCAGCACCACGTCGCCGCGCCGCATGTAGCTGGCCGAGAATCCGCCGACGAAATAGACCCGGCCTTCGCCTTGCGGATAGCGTTTGTAGAGTTCCTGCGAGTCGTAAAGGTTGTAAACGAGTACGAACACGTTGGCCGCGTCGCCGCCGACGTCGAACCCGACCGACGGGCCGGTCCAATACACCGGGCGCTGGCCCTCGATCGCGTGGTGCATGATCCCGGAGCCATAGCGCAGCCCGACGATGAACGCGCCCGATGCCTCTCGCCCGGCGATATAGGCGTTGGGTTCGCCCTGTTCGCGCAGGATATCCTCCATGATGCCCGCAAGTCCCGCCGCGCCCTTGCCGAATACGCCTTCGGCTGCCCCGATCAGGTCGTCGCGGCGATAGGTTGAGGCGGCTGCACGGGCCTGGTCCGCCGCACCGGGCATCGCGCTGGGCGGCGCGATGTCGAGCTGATCGGCGACGCGCGGTTCCCCTTGCTGGATGGGAGCGGCGGGTGCGGGATCGACCGGTACGGGCTGATCCTGATAGACGGGTTCCACCGGTTCGACTGGCAGCTGCGGTGCCTGATAATTGTCCTGATAGCCGGGTTGCAGGTCGCGATCGATCGCGTCGTTGGGATCGACCGTCTGCATCTGTGCAGCCGCGGGCGTCGCCGCCACGAACAACGCGGCCATCGCCGCTACCCAAATTCCACGCATATCAACTACCCCCGCGCAACGCGCACTGCCGAACCGACTATGCGCGATCATCGGCGAAGCGCAATGAACGGGCGATGACCCGAGTCGATTTCGCGCCGAACTCGCCTGTAAACGGGTGTTGATCGGTGCGGGCGCGCTCGCTATAGCCCGCGCTCGGCACCGGTCCGGAGACGTGGGTGAGTGGCTGAAACCAACGCTTTGCTAAAGCGTCGTACCTCTTAAAGGGTACCGAGGGTTCGAATCCCTCCGTCTCCGCCACGCCAGCGTGATTGCCGCCGATTCAGCCGTGGCGCACCTGGGATTGACCGAACAGGCAACGTGATCGACAGGTGCGGTTTAACCTGCGCTGGAGGCGTTGTTTGACCGGATTGTCACTGACCCATGTTGCCGAACTGGCATTTGCGCCTGCCGCTGCCAGTGTGGTGGCGGGGCGGGTTTCGGGGGCGATCCTGGGAATTGTGTCGGCGGATGGGCAATGCGCGACGCGCGTTGCCGGGTTCGCGCAAACCGACCCGTGCAAAGAGCCGCTGACGATTGACCACTGGTTCGACCTCGCGTCGCTGACCAAGGTGATGGCGACGACTCGCTTCGTTCTGCGGCTGGCTGAAGAAGGGCGGATCGACCTGGACCGGCCGTTGATCGATGCCATCCCCGACCTGAGGCAATATGACGTGGGCGGCGCGGCGGAGCGGCGGCTGACGTTTCGCGACTGCCTGTCGCACCGCACCTTCCTCCCCGCGGTTGAGCCGATCTATACCTATGGCGACGATCCCGACCAGCTGCGCGCGTTCGTGCTGCAACGCGAATGGCGGCACGGGCCGCCCGTTTATTCCGACATCAATTTCATCTTGCTGGGGATTGCGGTCGAGCGGCTGACGGGCGGCACGCTGGACGCGTTGCCACTGGGCGAGGGGCTGTCCTGGGGGCCGCCGCCCGGCCCCGCCGTCGCGACCGAGCGATGCGCCTGGCGCGGCCACGTGATGAAAGGCGCGGTGCATGACGAAAATTGCTTCGCGATGGGTGGCCGCACCGGTCATGCCGGGCTGTTCGGGACAGTCGCAGGCGTGCTCGATTTCGCGGCCGGGTTGCTCAATGGAAGCGCTTCGTCATCCGAGCTCGACGCGATCCGCACGCGGGTTCACGCCAACCGCACATTGGGCTGGGAGGCGCGTGCCGATGGCTGGCCGGGCGGCGATGCGTGCTCGGACGCGACGATCGGGCATACCGGCTTTACGGGCACCGGGTTGTGGGTGGATTTCGAGCGTGGGCTTGCCTGGACATTGCTCACCAACCGGGTGCATCCGACCCGCCATTCGGACAGCGGCATCGCCCAGTTGCGCCGCGAGACCGGCAACGCGGTCATCGCCGCGTGGGATGGCTCAATAGGCCTCGGCGATCAAGTTTAGCGCGGCGTCCACCGTGTCGCGCACCGATTTGTCGGCGGGCATGTCGTTGGCGAAGCTTGCAAAGGTCAGTGTCCGGCCGCTCTTGGCGGTGACGAAGCCCGACAGCGCGTTCGACGCATTCAGGCTGCCGGTCTTGGCGAACAGCCTGCCTTCGAGCGGCGTGTCGGTGAAGCGGCGGGACAGCGTGCCGTCCTTGCCCGCGATCGGAAGCGTTTCGCGAAACGCCGCGCCCCAGGGGCGAGTCTGCGTCCAGCGCAGAAACGTGACGGTGCCGCGCGGCGACAGACGGTTATACGTGGACATGCCGGAGCCGTCGGAAAAGTCGTACTGGTGCCGCGCGACGCCTGCGCGCGTCAGCATCGCCTCCACCGCTGCCTGTCCATCGGCGACCGATCCGCTGCCGGTGATTGCCGATGCGCGACGCAGCAGCAGATCGGCGTAGAGATTCTGGCTGACCTTGTTGGTGATCGTCAGCGTGTCGGACAGCGCGGGCGGCGTCAGCGTGGCAAGCGCGGGCTGTTCGGGCACGCGTGGCGCTGGCGCGCCACGCGCAGGGTCATCGGAAGGCGAGATCGCGCGGTGGCGGGTGCCGACATCGCCGGTCACGCGCACGTCGCGCGCCTCCAACATCCGGCGCATCAGCCAGGCGGCACGGTGGGCGGGGTCTTCGATGCCGACGCGGACCAGTTCGGGCGTTGCCCTGGCAGCGATCGTCCCCCAGACGCGCAGCCGCCCGCTGCCCGGCATCCGCATCGTCGACAGGTCGGTCTCCGTGCCAGTGGTGACGTGATTGTCGATCGCCTCATACCCATCGCCGTCGATGCGCGCGGCCTCTCCGATCGCCCCGGGCGTCACCGTAACGCGCCATTCGTTGTCGTCGATCGACAGTGCGGAAATGGCGGTGCCGTAGCGGCTGGTCATGTTATTCCAGCTCATCCCCGACGGCCAGCGCTCGTCGGGAAAGAGCGTGTCGTCGCCGATCACATCGCCCACCACGCGCGTCCGCGCCGCGACCGCATCGGCGAGCGTGGAGAGGCAATCGACCGTGCAATCCGTAGCACCCGACAGCCGCGGATCGCCGCGCCCGACCAGGATCACGTCGGGGCGCGGCCCTTCGCTCAAACGGACTTGCGTCCCGCCCGCCGCATCGGGGCCATCGACGCTGAGCGTTTCATAGGCGAGCGCGGTCGAGTACATCTTGGTATTAGAGGCGGGGACGAAGCGGTCGTCGGGGGCGATCGCCACGATCTCCCGCCCCTGATCGTCCACCACGACGAGGCCGAAGCGCGTGCCGGGTCCGGCCTCCGCCAGCTTGGCGCGGACGGCATCCTCGATCGGATCGCTGGCGGCAGCGGGCTGGGGCAGGGTGAGGAGCAGCAGGGCTGCGAGGGGCGCACGGATCATGGACCTCAGGCTATCGGACGGGTGCGGCTTCGCAAGGGGCACGCGCATTCGCAATGGTCGGGCGGTCATAACCGCGCGTCATTCACCCTCGACGACGCGACCCATCGTCTTGAGGAAATCGAGCGCGAGTGCAGTCGGCGGGCGATTGAGCAGGAACATCGCATGGACGTCGAAGGTGATCGAGGGTTTGAGCCCGCGCATCGCCAGTCCCGGTCCCATCGCGGCTTCCGCGGTGAAGCTATCCACCACGGTCAGTCCGACGCCTGCCCGCACCAAAGCGGTCGCGATGTAGAAGGTGCGCGCCGACACCACTTCGTCGAGCACGACCCCGCGCCGGTCGAGTTCGGCACTGAACAACAAGCCGATCGGGCCGCTTGCCGCCAGGCTGATGAAGGGGCGACCGCACAGCGCCTCCAGTTCCAGCCGCGGCGGCGCGTCGGGCATATCCTCTTCGCGGTAGAGCACGACCAATTCGCCTTCGCCCAGCCATTTATGGCCGATGGGGGCGGCGGGCGGGACTTCGTAAGCGATGGCGACATCGGTCTCGCGCTCGTGCAATTTCCGAAGCAGGTCGTCGTGATGCACGGTCTGAAGGTCGAAGCGGACCTTGGGATGCGCGGTCAGGAAATGCGATACCGCGGTCGGCAGCGCCCCCAGTGCGAGCGACGGTAATGCCGAGATCCGCAGCATCCCACCTTCGCCGCGACGCAGGTTGCGGCCCGCTTCACGCAGGGCGTGGACGCGGTCCTGAATCTCGCTGACCTCGGAAAACAATGCGTGCGCGTCGTCGGTCGGGATCAATCGTCCGGCCGCGCGTTGAAACAGCTCAAACCCCAGCAGCGATTCGGCGTGGCGCAGCGTCTTCGATACCGAGGGCTGTGAAATGTTGAGCGCCCGCGCCGCAGCGCTGACCGATCCGTTCACATAGACGGCGTGGAAAATCTCGATGTGGCGCAGGTTCATGCTTGGCCGAGCATAGTCATGCGCACTGCCCGCGTCACGCGGTGGCTTGTCCGCTGAACCGCTCGCGGTCGATTGCCCCTTCGGCATGGGCGACAAGCGTGGTCACGGTCAAGTTGGCCGAGGCGCTGGGCACGGTACGGGTCATGTCGAGCAACCGGTCGAACGGCAGGACCAGCCCGACGATCAGTGCGGTCTGCTCGGCGCTTACCCCGACCGAGGCGAGCATCGCCGCGAGCATGAACAGCGACGCCGAGGGCACCGGCGCGGTGCCGAATGCGGCGAGCGCGCCGGTTGCGAGCATGATCGCCAGCATCACCCAGTCGGGGGTGATGCCCAGCGCCTGCAACGCGAACTGGCCCATCAGGCCGACATAAAGCGCGGTTCCGTCCTTGCCGATGCTCGCGCCCAGCGGCAGCACAGTGAAGGCGATGGGTTTCGCGACGCCAAGATTGTCGCTGGCAACCCGCATCGCGACCGGCAGCGTGGCGGAGGAAGAGGCGGTGGAGAAGGCGACCGCGAGCGCATCGGTGATGCCGCGATAGAAGCGCGCGACCGACAGCCGCGCGACGCTGGCGAGCAGGCCGCTGTGGATCGCCATCTGGATCAGCGAGCCGAGGATCACGCACAGTGCCAGCCAGCCGACATTGACGAACAATGCCGCGCCATTGGTGGCGATGGCGTTCGCAATCAGCGCGAACACGCCGAACGGGGTGAATTCCATCACGATGCGGACGATGTGCAGCAGGACGTTGGACAGCGACTGGAGCAGCGCGACGACTGGTTTACCAGCCTCGCCTGCGACGACGCTGCCGATGCCCAGCAGTACCGCGACGAAAATGATCGCCAGCATGTCTCCGCGCGCCAGTGCGTCGATGATGTTGGCGGGGATGATGCCGAGCAACTGGTCATAGGGGGTGACGGGCGCACCCAGCGCGTGCGCGGTGACGCCGCCCAGCACGATTCCTTCGCCGGGCCGGATCAGCAGCCCCAGCGTCATCCCGACCGTCACCGCGATCAGCGTCGTCATCGCGAACAGCGCGACGGTACGCCCGCCGATCGGCCCCAGCCGCCGCGGATCGCCGATCGTCGCGATCCCTGCGGCGATGGTGACCAGCGCGACCGGCACCACCAGCATCTTGATCAGTCGAACGAAGATGTCGCCCAGTATCTGCACCGCGGGCGCCCATGCAGGCGCGAGCGCACCGAGCAGGATGCCGAGGACGAGCGCGCCGACCACGCGTTTCCACAGCGGAATCGCAAACCACGCGCGCACCATCGTCATCCGCTAACCCCGTCGCCCCAGAACCCTTTGCGCGCCGGGTGTAGCATACCCGCGATATCGGTCACGCCGCCTTCGTAATCCTCGGCCAGCCAGAGCGGCCCGTCGAGATCGACGAACTCCGCCTCGCCCGCCAGTGCCATTGCGGGGACGATTCCCAGCGACGATGCGACCATGCAGCCGACCATCAGGCCGAACCCGCGTGCCTTTGCCATGCGCGCCAGCACCAGCGCCTCGGTCAGCCCGCCGGTCTTGTCGAGTTTGATGTTCACATGGCTGTAGCGGCCGACGAGTTGCTCCAGGTCGCGCGTGGTGTGGAGCGATTCGTCGGCACAGATCGACAGCGGCGTGGCGAAATCGGCGAGTGCGGCGTCGGCTCCGGCGGGCAGCGGCTGTTCGAGCAGATCGACGCGCGCCGCAATCAGGAAATCGTGGAGTTCGGCGATGATGTCGATCGTCCAGCTTTCGTTGGGATCGACGATCAGCCGCGGATCGGGCGCGACGTCGCGGACGGCGGCGATCTGGGCGCGCGGGTCGCTGGCATCGACTTTCACCTTGAGCAGCGGCACATCGGCGGCGCGCGAGGCGGCGGCAGCCATCGCCTGCGGGGCGTCGAGGCCAATGGTGATTGCCGAGGGGATGGCGACCGGATCGGGCAGGCCCGCGAGCGCCGCGACGCTGCGCCCCGCCCGCTTCGATTCCAGATCCCACAGCGCATTGTCGATGGCGTTGCGAGCGGCACTTGCGGGCATGGCGGCCGCCAACGCACCGCGGTCCGCACCCTCTTCGATCAGGTCGCGGACGTTCTCGATCGCAGCCAGCGCGCTTTCGATGCTTTCGCCATAGCGGGAATAGGGCACGCCCTCGCCGCGCCCGACATGGTCGCCCTGCCGGATTGTGACGGTGACGACATCGGCCTCGGTCTTCACCCCCCGCGAGATGCGGAACGGGGCTTTCAGCCGGTAGCGGTCGTGGCGTGCGTCGAGGGTGCGAAGCATTCGAGGGTCCAGTCCACGATGGTGTCGGCGCCGAAGCGATACGGGTCGGTGGTCGGCAGGCCCAGCCGCGCGGAAGTCTCCTCGCACAGCCGCCGCGCCGCAGCTTCGTCCAGCGACACGGTATTGAGCGCGATGCCGACGGCGCGCACTTCGGGGCTGGTCAGCCGCGCGACGCTCAGGTTCGTCTCGATGCACTCGGCGAGATCGGGCACCGCGAAATGCGGCAGGCCGCGCATATGTTCGCGTGCGGGGTCGTGGCACATCACCAGCGCCTTGGCCTGCGCGCCGTGAAGCAGCCCGGTCGACACGCCTGCGAACGAGGCGTGGAACAAAGATCCCTGCCCCTCGATCAGATCCCAGCCGTCATCTTCGCGCGCGGGGGCAAGCATTTCGATCGCGCCCGAAATGAAGTCGGCGACCACCGCGTCCAGCGGCACGCCGTCGCCCGCAATCAGGATTCCGGTCTGGCCGGTGGCTCGGAAATCGGCCTTCACGCCGCGCGCGACGAAGGCGTCCCGAAAGCACAGCGTCGCATACATCTTGCCGACCGAACAATCAGTGCCGACGGTAAGCAGCCGGTTGCCCGCGCGCCGCTTTCCGGTGCCGACTTTCAGATCGGCGGGCGGATCGCGCACATCGATCAGGCGCACACCGGCGGTCTCCGCTGCCGCCACCAGCCGGGGATTGTCGCGCAGGCGCTGGTGGAGGCCCGACGCCACGTCCATTCCCGCCGCGATCGCCGCCAAGGCATCGTCGATCAGCGACTGACCCAGCGTCCCACCCGCATTGGCGATGCCGAGCACCAGTGTCCGTGCACCAGCCGCGCGCGCTTCGTCGATCGACAAACGCGGCAGGCCCAGCGTCAGCGGGCAATCGTCGTGGCGAAACTCGCCAACGCAATCGTCGCGGCGAAACGCGGCCAGCCCGCGCGATGTCTTGATCCCGACCGGATCGTCGGAATGGCCGAGATAGAGGAGGTAGGGCGCAGCGATCATCGCGGATCTCGATCAGTGGAAACGCAGGAGTAAGCGCGAACGCGCGCGGGCGAACAATCGCGGTGCGCGCGCGTCCTATAACGCGCGGCTATGCTGCGGGACAATTGGCGGGGCGCGGGCGCAGCAATGCGCGCCCAGCGGCGACGCCCGTCGCCTTCCCCTTGTCGAGCGCGAGCCGGCCGTTGACGAACAGCGCCTCGACCCCGACGCTGGGCATGCGCGGCTTCACATAATCGGCACGCGGCGCGAAGTTCACCGGATCGAACACGACGACATCGGCATAATGGCCGGGCTTCAGATAGCCGCGTTCGGAGATTTTGTAGATGTCGGCGGTGAGGCCGGTCGAACGGCGGATGAATGCCGCCATGTCGATGACGTTGCGCTCCCGGACATAGCGCTGATATTTCTCGGGGAAGGTCGCGTACTGGCGCGGGTGGCCGTCCGATCCGTCAGACGCGGTCAGCACCCAGGGCTGCTGCATGATCAGGTCGACATCGCCCTGCGCCATGTTGAACGAGGCGACGCCGACACCCCGGGCGCCGGTGCCTGCCGCATTCGGCGTGCGGAGGATGCGAATTGCGGCGTCGATGGGGTCGAGTTTCCACGTCGTACCCATCTGCGCCAGCGTGCGGCCGGTCCAGGGCTGTCCCTGCGCGGTCAGCAGGATTGATGTCGCGCCACCGCGACGGCGCAAATTCTCCGCCATTTCTGTGCGAATGCGTGACAACGTGGCGGGCTCGTCGAACCGCGTGATCATCGCCTTGTACCCGCCATCGACCGCCCAGCGCGGGACGAGCGCCGCGTCCAGGCTGGTGCCCGAGGCGAGCCAGGGATATTGGTCGGCGGTCACTTGCTGCCCCGCCTTTCGCGCAGCCTCAATCGTCGCGATCAGTTTTGGCGCCTGGCCGTGAAGATCGACGCCCAGCGCCTTGAGATGCGCGAAATGCACCGGAATTTTTGCTTCGCGCCCGATCCTCAACGCTTCTTCGGTGGATGCGATCAGACCGATCGAATAGGTGGATTCGTCGCGCTGATGCGTATCGTACAGCCCGCCGCGCGACCCCACTTCGCGCGCCACCGCGATCACTTCGTCGGTCGTGGCGAAACTCTGCGGGGCATAGAACAGTCCGGTCGATAATCCGGTCGCGCCTTCGCACATCGCCTTGGCGGCAAGGCCGCGCATCGTTGTGAGTTCGGCAGGCGTCGGCGCGCGATCGTCCTGGCCCAGAACACGGCTGCGGATCGCGCCGAAGCCGACCATATGTGCGAAATTGGTGCCGATCCCGCTTGCCGCAAGCTTGGCCGCTTCCGCCGCCACATCGGGCGTGCCGCCGCCATCGACGCCGATCACGATGGTCGAGACACCCTGTGCCAGCCAGGGCAGGTTAAGCCGCTTCTCGGCGTCCGCCGCGCGGATATAGCTATCGGGATGGGTATGCGGATCGATGAAGCCGGGTGCGACGATCTTGCCGCGCGCATCCACGACCTTGGAAGCCGGTGTTCGCCGCGAAGTTCCGACATAGACGATGCGGTCGCCGACAATCTCGACATCGCCGGTGACGGGCGGCGTTTCCGCACCCGTGTAGATGGTGCCACCGCGGATAACGACATCGACGCGGGTCTGCGCGGGGGCCGCGCCCAGCGTCAGCAACGCCAGTCCGGCAAGCGCGACCGGCTTCATCACGGCGCAGGCACCAACGTCGTGCGCGATTTCGCCGCCGCATCGACCCGCGCACGACTGAACAGCAACGGCTGCATCTGCTCGTTGACCCAGGGGCGGTAGAAATCCCGGTAATGCGGCGAGTTGGGATCGGCGGACTGGCCGGGCAGCATCAGGAACACGCTGTTATCCCACGCGCCCACATCGCACACCATCAGATAGCTGGCCCCGCCCGATACCCGCCAGCTCGACGACGGAATCCAGCGCGCCATCGGCGTATAGGAATCGCCGCCCGTGCCCTCACCCTCGATCGGCGGGAAGGCCGCGGCGATGGCGGGGATGCTGGAGAGCGGATGCGCGATGCGGACGCGGTGCAGTGTTGCCCAGCGCCACGCGGCGGGATCGTCCCCCATCAGCCGCTTCGCGCTGAACCATGCAGTGCCGAGCGCGGTGAGCAGCAGCGTATCGCGCGCCTTCACCGGCTCCGCGCCCAGCCGGGCATCGGGATGTGCGATCAGGCCGAGAACGACCGAGGGCGACAGCGAATCCACCAGCTCGCGTGCGCGTTCGGGGATGATGAGCCCGCGCAGGCGATTGCCGAGTTCGCGCCACAGGATCTGGTAGAGCGCCGCCGCGCCGCTATCCCCCTCAATGCGTCCGTCCCAGTCGCGCAGCATCGCCAGGGCCAAGCCGGCATCGCCGTCCGCCGTCTTCGGCAACAACGCCTGAAGCTGGCGCGCGGGCGTTGAATAAGTGTCGTGGAGCAAGGTCACGCTGTCGGCGATACTGTGCTTGTCCTGGACCTCCAGCACAGATTTGATCCGGTCGTATCGGTACGGATCGCGGAACGAGAAGGCGAGCGGGTTGGCCTTGAACGGATAATCCGCGGGAATGTTGTTCTGGTTGGCCGACGCGAACCAGCCGGGTGCGGGATTATAGCTCGACGGCAGCCGATCATACATGATCCGCCCGGTCCAGTCGTAGCTGCCGTCGCCGGGCACCGGCATCAGCCCGTCGCCACGCTTCCTGACCGGGGCGTGGCCGATCACTTGCCAGCCGGTGTTGCCGTCGATGTCGGCATAATGGAAATTGGTCGGCGACGGATGGATGCGGAACGCCGATTTCAGGCTTTCCCAGTCGCGCGACAGGTTGATCGCGATCATCGCGAACCAGCCGCAGCCGCCCGGCCGATAGTCGATCGATGCCACCGCACTTGCCCGTCGTCGGGCGGGGTCGCGCGCGACGACGGGGCCGTGCACGGAATAAACTTGCTCGACCACCCGGTCGGCCTCGCCCGCCACTTTGATCGTGTCGCGGTGGACGGTGAATCGCTTCCATTCGCCGTCGTGGCGATAACGGTTCGGATCGTCGGGATGGGTTTCGAGGATGAACAGATCCTCGCCATCGATATGGAAATTGGTGCGGCCGAACGCGAAACGGTCGGTATGCCCCTGCATGATGCCGGGCAGGCCGGGCGCGCCGCCACCGATGACGTCGAGGCCGGGCGCGGTCAGATGCGACACATGGCGCGGCCCGAACCCGCCAATGCCCAGATGTGGGTCGTTGGCGAGGATCGGTCGCCCGCTCGCGGTTCGGCTACCATCGACGGTCCACGCATTGCTGCCGGCATTGCCGCGTTCGATCGCGTCGTCATCCGGCCCCTGGTCGGGATCGTCGGGGTTGGCCGCTGGCGTAGAGGTGCTGAACGGAAGCCCGCCGCGGGTTGCTAGCAGCACGCCTAGATCGGCCTCCGACACCGCGCCCGTATCGAGTCCCTCCGGCACGGTCAGCGTCCAGGCGGGACGCAACGGGGCGATCAGCGCGTCGAGATGCGCCAGCCCCATCGCATGCAACCGCGCGCGGCGCACCTCGTCGGTCATATTGCCCGAAGACGCCCCGCGCGCGATCACCATGTCGGTGAGGTGCCAGCGCATCGGTTTAAGCTTGAGGATGCGGTATTCGGCCGGAAGCAACGTGGGGTTCGCCTCCACCTCCGCCATCCGGGCGTTGACCCCATCGACATAGCCCTGCGCGCATTCCAGCACTTCCGCCGGGATGCCCGCCAGTTCGCCGTCGATGTCGCCGCGATAATGGAACAGCCGCGCGCGCCGGTCCGCCTCAGCAAAGCCCGGCCCGAACGCCTCCGCCATCCGCCCCATCTCTCCCCGGCGACCCAGATCGATCTGGAACAGCCGGTCGCGCGCGACAACATAGCCTTGGCCGAAGAACGCATCCCGCTTGGTGCTCGCGCGGATATGCGGGATACCCATCGCATCGTCGATGATCTCGATCGGGGCGGACGCGCCCTTTACCGTCGCCCGTTTCGCCGTCTGTGCGGCGCGCGCGATTTCAGGCGACACGGCCAGCAGCGCCGTCGAGCCCATCAGAAAGGAGCGGCGGTCGAGCAAATTCTTCCTCCTCGATCAGCATATCGCGATCCGCATGGATGATGACGGCCAGTCTAGGCGGGCTGGGCCTTGCGTCCCATGGCAAGGCCTGTGACCGTCATAGGGAAAGGCTATGGATAC
The DNA here is from genome assembly GCF_902506605.1 of Sphingomonas sp. AX6. GTDB lineage: Bacteria > Pseudomonadota > Alphaproteobacteria > Sphingomonadales > Sphingomonadaceae > Sphingomonas. The sequence continues at coordinate 915,235 of NZ_LR733979.1, read as the reverse complement.
AAAGCATCATGCCCTGCGGCTATGGACTAGCAAAGGCATAGAAGCACCCCAAGCCTTGACGATCTTTGCACCCCGCCTGCACGCTTTGCACTTGGCCGACCGATCGCGAACGACCCATTTTGGGCGGGCGAGCGGCGGCTGGCAGGGAGCCAATTTCAGCAGTTCGGGCCGACATGTTCCCGCAAGGCGGGCACGGCAAGAACGGGGAAGCGGCAATCGAATGCTCGGATGGCGTCATCGCGACATCTAGGGCGGTATCGTTGCAACAGGATGACGGTCAGTCCCGTCATCATCGGTAGCGGGGGCTTCCATGAATTATCGCGTCCAATCCACCAATCGCCTGATCCGCCTTTCTATGTCGGTCAGCGCCGCATCCTTGCTCGTCGCCTTGACGTCACCCGCATCCGCACAGGAAGTAACGGCGCTCAACACCGCCGCCGCGCAGTCCGCGTCGCAGGACGTGCCGCAAACCCCCGAGGAGGAAGTCGCCGAAGGTGATGTCACGGTTACCGGTACGCGCATCGCTCGCGACGGGTTCCAGGCACCAACCCCGCTGACCGTGCTGACGCTGGAGGATATCCAGAACACGTCGCCGTCGAACAACATCGCCGATTTCGTCAACCAGTTGCCGTCGATGGCGGGCTCAACCCGCCCCGCCAACTCGCGCCTGAACCTGTCGAGCGGCCAGGCGGGCATCAACGCGCTCAACCTGCGCAACCTGGGGTCGGAACGCACGCTGGTGTTGCTGGATGGTCGTCGTTCGGTGCCATCGACGATCAACGGCCTGGTCGATGTCAACACCATCCCCCAGGCATTGATCGAGCGGGTCGAGGTCGTCACCGGCGGCGCATCGGCAGCCTACGGCTCCGACGCGGTCGCAGGCGTCGTCAACTTCGTCCTCAACAAGAAATATGAAGGGCTGAAGGTCAGCGTCGACAGCGGCATCACCGAAGAGGGCGACGGCTTCAACTATTCGTTTGGGGTTGCAGGCGGCATGTCGTTCGCAGGGGGTCGCGGGCATGTGCTGCTGAGCGCCGAACTGGCGCATCGCGACGGCATCTTCTCGGTCGACCGAGACTGGAACGAGACCGGCTTCCTGCGGTTCGAGAACCCGGCCTATAATGCGACCACCAATTCCAGCGTGCCGTTCTACCTCTTCGTGCGGAACGCGGGCGCGGCGAATTCCACGCCGGGCGGGTTGATCACCAACTCGGCAGGCGGCGTCGCCAACCGGTTGCGCGGCACCTATTTCGGGTCGAACGGCGAAGTGCTGCAATATCAATATGGCGCGCTGACCTTCCCGGTACCCGGCGGCTCGGCCGTGCCGCTGCGCACCCAGGGCGGCGACTGGCGTGTCAATGATTCGGGACGGCGCATCGGCCTGGATCCCGAGGACGACCGGCACGGCGTGTTCGGTCGGCTGAGCTACGAAGTCACCGACGGCATCGAACTGTTTGCCGAAGGATCGTACAACCGTCAGGAAGTGTTCTTCAACGCCGGGCCGAACCTGGCGACGGGCGCGGTCCTGACCGCAACCGGTTGCGGCACGGCGGCCACCTCGGCGGCGGCACCGATCACCTGCAACGCGTTCCTCTACAACGCACTCGGGCCGACGCGACTTCAGGGCATCACCAGTGTCACGGTCGCGACGACCTTCGCCGACCTGCCGTTTCGCGCGGTCGACAACGAGCGCGAGACACAACGCTATACCGTGGGTGCAGAGGGCGATCTCGGCCTGTTCGGAAAGGCCGCGCCGTGGAACATTTACGGACAATATGGCCGCGTCGACACGGTCGAGCAGTTGCGCAACATCCAGAACATCTCGCGACTTGCGGCTGCAACCAATGTGGCGTTTGCGCGGGCTGGCAATCCCGGGGGCTTTGCCGTCGGGTCGATCCAATGTACGATTAACCTGGACGCAAGCGGCGCAAATGACGATCGCGCCTGCGTGCCGCTCAACCGACTGGGCCTCGGCGTCGCCAATCCTGCGGCGATCCCCTATGTGCTCGGCGATCCGTATCGCGAACAGACGCTGGAGCAGATCGCGGCGGGTGCCAATCTTTCCTTCACGCCATTCGCCACCTGGGCCGGGGACGTGAGCTTTGCGGTCGGTGCCGAATATCGCGAGGAAAAGATCGACGGCTTCGTGCCGGACGAGTTTCAACCGGTTCCAATCCTTGACGGCAACGGCAACGTCACGGGTGCGTCGAACCGCTGGTCGGTCGGCAATTATCTGGCCAGCATCGGTCGTTACGACGTCAAGGAAGCCTATCTGGAAACCGTCGTGCCGCTGGGTCTGGGTCTGGAATTCAACGGCGCGGTTCGCGCGACCGATTATTCCACCGCAGGCTATGTGACGACGTGGAAGGCAGGCGCAACCTGGCAGCCGATCGACGACATCCGCTTCCGCGTCACGCGGTCGCGCGATATCCGCGCCCCCAATCTCAACGACCTGTTCCAGGCGGGTTCGGCGAACAGCGATTCGGTCGGCAATCCCGGTTTCGTCAATAATGAAAGCCCTCCCTTCGTTGCTGCCGGCCAGCCGCCACAGGCAGGCTACAGCTATTCGGGCTTTGCCACCGGCAACCCCGACCTGGAGCCTGAAAAATCGGATCAGTGGAATGTCGGCGTCGTGCTCTCTCCGCGCTTCCTGCCCGGCTTCAACCTGTCGGTCGATTATTTCGACATCAATGTCGACCAGGGGATCAGCACCTTCAGCGCGCAGCAGATCGTCAACCTGTGCTATCTCGGCAATGCCGAATTCTGCGATGCGATCAGCATCGATGCAGGCCGCACGCAGAATGCCGCGCAACCCTATCTGATCATCCGCAGCCAGCCGTTCAACGCAGCGAGCCAGCAGGTCCGCGGGGTCGATATCGACGCCTCCTATCGCCTGCCGCTCGACCAGTTGTTCGCACAGACCAACGGCACCTTCACCATCCGCGGGGTCGCCACCCGCTATATCGAGAACCGCTTCGACAGCGGCGTTCCCCAGTCGGTCGTGACCAATTCGGTCGGGGTTAATGGCGGACAAGGCGGTACACCGACCTGGATCTACCGCGTCAACGCCAGCTACGACACCGACGACTTCTCGATCAGCGCGGTCGGTCGCGGGGTGAGCGCGGGCAAATATGTCGCCAACGGTATCGAGTGCCAGACGACCTGCCCGGTTTCCACCACGTCGGCTCCGACCTATGAATCGAACCGGGTCAGCGGGCTGTTCTATGCCGACTTGAACGTAACGCAGAAAATTCGGTTCGGCCGTTCGTCCGAAGCGCAATTCTTCGTCAACGTGACCAACCTGTTCAACCGCGAGGCGCTGATCCTGCCCGAAACCGGGCTGGCGGCGAACAGCACGTATTCGGACCTGCTGGGGCGTCAGTTCCGCGTCGGCATCCGGATGGAAACGCGTTGATTTGAATACAGAAGTTGGAGGTCGTCAGCGAGACGGCCTCCGGCGGACGAGCGGATCGGAACGGTGCCGATTGCTAGGCTGCGTCCGGCTCGCGAATCAGCGTAAAGTTCAACGTGAAGGTCGCGCCGCCATCGGCACCGTTCGCAGCCGTCAGCCGCGCCGCCATCGCTTCGGCGAACGCCTTGGCGATGGCGAGGCCCAGCCCGCTGCCGCCGCTCCGGTCGTCTCCGTCGCCCCGCTGAAACTGGCCGAACACGCGGTCGGCGTCGGTGCCCAGGCCAGGGCCGTCGTCGGCGACGATCAGGCGGATTTCATCCTGCACGCGGCTGCCCTTGACGGCGATTCGGCCTCCTTCGACGCCGTGCACCACCGCGTTCGACAGCAGATTGATCAGGATATGGTGCAGCAGCACCGGATCGGCGCGCACCAGCGGCAGATCGGGCGGAACCGCGAAATCGAGATGATGGCCGCGCAATTGGTGCTTCAGGTCGTGGACTGCGCTGGCCACCGCATCGGTCAGGTCGATCGCTTCGAAGCGCGGTTCGATCTGGCCCGAATCGATCCGCACCATGCCGATCAGGTCGTCGAGGAAATGGCGGAGCCGTGCGACCCCAGCGCGCGCCAGCGGGATCGACGGGGCGTCGGGGGCTTCGTTCGCGACTGCATCGACCGCGGCGGCGGCGGCGGTGAGCGGCGTGCGCAGGTCGTGGCCGATGGAGGACAGTAGCGCCGCGCGCAGCCGATCGCGTTCGCGCAGCGTCGCGATCTCTCGCAACTCATCTTCCAGCCGCAGCCGCTCGTGTGCCAGTGCGGCCTGGCCCAGCAAGGTCGAAAGCAAAGTCGCGCGATCGGGGCCGATCGGATCGCGCCCGTCGCGGCCGGCCAACCCAACCACCGCCAGCACGCCGAGCGCGGTCTGCAACGGGTGAAACTGCCATTCGGATGCGACCAGCGTCGACGATCCGACGCCCGTGACTTCACCACGTGACCAGGCCCATTCGGCCGCCGCCTGATCGAGCGGACCCAGCGCCGCCGCGTCGTCAGGACAGGCGGAGACGCGCGCGATGCGGCCGCTGCGTTCGTACAGCAGGATTACGGGCACGCCGAGCAGCCGGTGCATTTCGTCGCACACCGTCTGGCTGGTGCCTTCCCAATCCGACACCCGTGCCAGTGCCTGGCCGAACGCGGCGATCGCGGCGTTTTCGTGCGCGCTGCGAGCGCCCAGCGTTGCGCGTGCCTTCAACCGCCCCGCCAGATTGGCGACCAAGGTCGCAACCCCGATCAGCACGAATACGGTAAGCAGGCTTTGCGGATCGGCGATCGAGAAGGTGTAGAGCGGCGGCAGGAAGAAGAAATTATAGACGATCCCGGCCAGCAGCGCGGTTACCGCACCCAGCGTGAGCCCGTATCGCGCGGCGGCCACCAGCACCGGCAGCAGGAATAACAGGTCGGTGCCGCCGCGCCCGATCCAGGGTTCGGCCGCATAGCCCAGCGCGATCGTCAGTCCGAGCAACCCCGCGATCACGCCCCAGGCAGTCGGATCGCGTGCTTCCTTCGGCAGCCGCGCCGAGGTGCGCGGCGGTCCCGCGCCATGCGCTTCGCCCGCCGGGATGACATGCACCGCCAGCCCCTCGCAGCCGCGCAGCATCGCCTCCACCACCGATCCGTGGCGCAGCTCGAACCACCAGCTACGCACCGATTTACCCAGCACCAACTGGGTCGCCCTCATTCCCGCAACATGGGTGCGCAACCCGTCGACAACCCCGGTCGCGGGAACGGTGGCGATCGTCGCGCCCAGGCTGGCGGCCAGTCGCAAACTATCGGCGACCCGCTGTTTGGCCGCTGCATCGAACCCGGCGGCGCGCGGGGTTTCGATGAACACCGCCTGCCAGGGCGCCTTCATCGCATCGGCCAGTCGTTTGCCGGCACGCACTAGCGCGTCCGCACCGGGCAATTCGCTCACCGCGACCAGCACGCGTTCGCCCCCCGCATAGGTGCCGGTTATCGCCTGGGAATCGAGATGGTCGAGCATCGACGCATCGACGCTCTGCGCCGCGCGGCGCAACGCCATTTCGCGCAAGGCCGACAGATTGGCCTTGGAGAAAAACCGGTCGAGCGCACGCGTCGCCTCTGCCGGGATATAGACCTTGCCCGCCTTCAACCGCTCGATCAGTTCGTCGGGGGGCAGGTCGACCACTTCGACCTCGGCATCGTCGAAAATGCCGTCGGGCACCGTCTCTCTGACGCGGACGCGGGTAAAGCCCGCAACCACGTCGTTCAGGCTTTCGACGTGCTGGATGTTGAGCGTGGAATAGACGTCGATCCCCGCCTCCAGCAGTTCCTCAACGTCCTGCCAGCGTTTGGGGTGGCGGCTCCCCTCGACATTGGTGTGCGCCAGTTCGTCGACGAGCGCGAGGCCGGGGCGACGGGCCAGCAGCGCGTCGAGGTCCATTTCCTCAAGCCGGTGCCCGCGATAGTCGATGGCGCGGCGCGGCAGGATTTCGAGGGGTTCGACCAGCGCCTGCGTTTCCGCGCGGCCATGCGTTTCCACCACGCCGACAACCACATCGACGCCGCCGCGCATGCGCTCCGCACCTTCGCGCAGCATTTCATAGGTTTTGCCGACGCCGGGTGCCGCGCCCAGAAAAATCTTGAGCTTGCCCCGCCGCTCGCGCCGGGTGGCACGCAGTAGGGCGTCGGGGGAAGGGCGGTCGCGGGGCTGGTTCATTGCCTGTGATCTAGGCACAGGCTGCCGCTCCTGTCACCGCCGACCTCGCGAACTTTACGCTTTGCTTATGCGGACACGGGCTTTTCCCCCTCGAAGCTTTACGCCGCACACGCCTAACTCGGTGAGCGAACGGCGGATGTCGCCGCGTCACGGAAGGATCATCCATGCCCGACCTGATCTGGCTCACCATTCTGGGCGGGCTCGTCGCGTTGACTTTCGCCTTTGTCCGCTTGTGCGACGGGGCGTGAGGCGATGACGCTTCCCCTTGCGCTCGCCGCTGCGACCGCGGTCGCACTTCTCCTCTATCTCGTTGCCGTGCTGCTGCGGCCCGAGCGGTTCTGAAAGGCCAGCAATGACCGTGCAAGGCTGGGCGCTGATCGCGCTGTTCGTCGTCACCCTGGCCGCGCTGGTCAAACCGGTGGGCTGGTATCTTCACGCGCTATACGAGGGAAGGCGGACGCCGCTGCACATCGTGCTCGGCACGGTCGAGCGGGGATTCTACAAACTCGGCGGAATCGACCCGCAAGCCGAACAAAGCTGGCGGCGCTATGCACTGCACCTGATCCTGTTCAACCTCGCACTGCTGCTGTTCACCTATGCCGTGCTGCGGTTGCAGGGCGTGCTGCCGATGAACCCCCGCGGGCTGGCGGGGGTCGGCGCGGATGGCGCGTTCAACACCGCGGTCAGCTTCACCACCAACACCAACTGGCAATGGTATGCGGGCGAAGTCGCGCTGTCGAACTTCAGCCAGATGGTCGGGCTGGTGATCCAGAATTTCCTGTCGGCAGCGACCGGCATCGCGGTCGCGTTTGCCCTGTTTCGCGGCTTCGCCCGGCGCGAAGCCAGCGGGCTGGGCAATTTCTGGGCGGATGTGACACGCGTGACGCTGTACCTGCTGCTGCCGGCGTGTATCGTCTATGCGATCGTGTTGATGGCAGGGGGCGTGCCGCAGACGTTCGATGCGATGGTCGCGGCGACGACGATCGAGGGCGCGCAGCAGAATATCGCGCTCGGCCCCGTCGCTTCGCAGGAAGCGATCAAGATGCTCGGCACCAACGGCGGCGGCTTCTTCAACGCCAATTCGGCGCATCCGTTCGAAAACCCGACCGCGCTCACCAATCTGCTCCAGATGCTGTCGATCTTCGTGATCGGGGTCGGGCTGACCTGGACCTTCGGCAAGGCGGTGGGCGACACGCGCCAGGGCTGGGCGATCCTAGGGGCGATGGCGATCCTGTTCCTGGGTGGCGTGACGCTCGCTTATGCGATGGAAGCCTATGGCAATCCCGCGCTCCACAACCTCGGCGTCGAGGGCGCCAATATGGAGGGCAAGGAAGTCCGCTTCGGCATTGCCGCCAGCGTGTTGTTCGCGGTCGTCACCACCGCTGCGTCGTGCGGGGCGGTCAATGCGATGCATGACAGCTTCACGTCGCTCGGTGGCATGGTGCCGCTGTTCAATATTCAGTTGGGCGAGGTCATCGTCGGCGGCGTCGGCGCAGGGATCTACGGCTTCCTGCTGTTTGCGATCCTGGCGGTGTTCGTCGCGGGGCTGATGGTCGGTCGCACGCCCGAATATGTCGGGAAGAAGATCGAGGCGCGGGAGGTCAAACTCGCGGTGCTCGCCATCGCCATCCTTCCGCTGTCGATCCTGGGGTTCACGGCACTGAGCGTCGTCAATCCCGCCGGGCTTGCGGGTCCGCTCAATTCCGGGCCGCACGGGTTTTCGGAAATCCTCTACGGCTTCTCCTCGGCCACCGGCAACAACGGTTCGGCCTTTGCGGGTCTGACGGCGGGGACAGCCTGGTACAACGCGCTGCTGGGCGTCGCGATGTGGCTGGGGCGGTTCTTCGTGATCGTCCCCGTGCTCGCCATCGCGGGAAGCCTGGCCGCCAAGAAGCACACGCCCGCTTCCTCTGGCTCGTTTCCCACCACGGGCGGGCTGTGGATCGGCCTGCTGGTCGGCATCATCCTGGTGATGGGTGGCCTGACCTTCCTGCCTTCACTCGCGCTGGGACCGATCGCCGATCATATCGCGGTCGCCGGCGGCCAGCTTTTCTAAGGATTATCGAAGATGGCATCCGCAACGATGTTCTCGCGCGATCTGATCGTGCCCGCGCTGGGCGGCGCGTTCCGCAAATTGTCGTCCCGCGAACTGATCCGCAATCCCGTGCTGTTCGTAACCGCGATCGTCGCGGTGCTGGTCACCGTGCTGCTACTGATCGGCGGCGAGGGACTTGGCATCGGCTTCCAGGTCCAACTCGTGCTGTGGCTGTGGGCGACGGTGTTGTTCGGTACGTTCGCGGAGGCACTGGCCGAGGGACGCGGCAAGGCGCAGGCGGCCAGCCTTCGCGCCACCAAATCGGACCTTAAGGCGAAATTGCTGACCGGGGTCGGTGACACCTGGGAACCGGTTGCCGCGACGCAATTGTCGCGCGGCGAAATCGTGCTGGTCGAAACCGGCGACCTGATCCCTGCCGACGGCGAAGTGATCGAGGGGGTGGCGAGCGTCAACGAAAGCGCAATCACCGGCGAAAGCGCGCCCGTCATCCGCGAAGCAGGCGGCGACCGTTCCGCAGTGACCGCAGGCACGCGCGTCATTTCCGACCGGATCAAGGTGCGGGTGACGCAGGAGCCCGGACAGGGTTTCCTCGACCGCATGATCGCACTGGTCGAGGGTGCGGCGCGACAGAAGACGCCCAACGAAATCGCGTTGACCATCCTGCTGGTCGGCCTGACCATCATCTTCCTGATCGCGGTCGCGACCATTCCTGCCTTCGCGATCTATGCAGGCGGCAGCATTCCGGTAGCGATGCTCGCGGCGCTGCTGATCACGCTGATCCCGACGACCATCGCCGCTTTGCTGTCGGCGATCGGCATTGCGGGCATGGACCGGCTGGTTCGCTTCAACGTGCTCGCCAAATCGGGGCGCGCGGTCGAGGCTGCAGGCGATGTCGATGTGCTGCTACTCGACAAAACCGGTACGATCACCATCGGCGACCGCGCGGCGAGCGAATTTCGCGCGCTGCCCGGTGTCGATGCCAATCGACTGGCCGGCGCCGCGATGCTCGCCAGCCTGGCCGACGAGACGCCCGAAGGCCGATCGATCGTGGTGCTGGCGCGCGAGAAGCACGCGCTGGCCGACATCACGCTTCCCGATGCCGCAGAGGTCATCCCGTTTACCGCACAGACGCGGCTGTCGGGGGTGAAGACCGGCATCCGAGTCGTTCAGAAAGGCGCAGTGGACAGCGTGCTGCGCGCGCATCCCGGCTTGGGCGACACACCCGCGGCAACCGAATTGCGCAATATCACGGAGGAGATCGCGCGCGGCGGTATGACTCCGCTCGCGGTCGTCGATGGCGGTGAACTATTGGGTGCGGTGGCGTTGAAGGATGTGGTCAAGTCCGGGGTACGCGAACGCTTCGCCGAGTTGCGCCGGATGGGCATCCGCACCGTGATGATCACCGGCGACAATCCGCTGACCGCCGCTGCCATCGCCGCAGAGGCAGGCGTGGACGACTTCCTCGCGGAAGCAACGCCCGAGGACAAGCTTGCGCTGATCCGCAAGGAACAGGCGGGCGGAAAACTGGTCGCGATGTGCGGCGACGGCACCAACGACGCGCCAGCGCTGGCGCAGGCCGATGTCGGCGTGGCGATGAACACGGGCACGCAGGCGGCGCGGGAAGCGGGCAACATGGTCGATCTCGACAGCGACCCGACCAAGCTGATCGAGATCGTGGGGCTGGGCAAACAGTTGCTGATGACGCGCGGGAGCCTGACGACCTTTTCGGTCGCCAACGACGTGGCGAAATATTTCGCGATCATTCCGGCATTGTTCGTTGCGCTCTATCCCGGCCTGGGCGTGCTCAACGTGATGGGGCTGTCGAGCCCCGAAAGCGCAATCCTGTCGGCGATCATCTTCAACGCGCTCATCATCCCATGCCTCGTCCCGCTTGCGCTCAAGGGCGTGACCTATCGCCCGATGGATGCGGGGGCACTGCTCGGTCGTAATCTCGCCATTTACGGAATCGGTGGCCTCGTCGCGCCGTTCGTCGGCATCAAGCTGATCGACATCGTCGTCAGCACGCTCAACCTCGCCTGAGGATTTCGACATGGTCCAAGACATCAAATCCGCGCTTCGTCCCGCTCTCGCCTTGACCGTCGGCTTCGCGCTGTTGCTCGGTCTGCTGTACCCGCTCGCAATGACGGGCATCGGCCAGGTGCTGTTCCCCGCACAAGCCAATGGCAGCCTGATCCGCAACGAGAACGGCACCGTCATCGGTTCAGCGCTGATCGGCCAGAACTTCACGAGCGATGCCTATTTTCGTGGCCGCCCCTCGGCGGCGGGCGACGGATACGACGCGATGGCATCGTCGGGCTCCAACCTCGGCCCCGGTGCAAAGGCGCTGACCGAGCGGGTTCAGGGCGACATCGCGACACTCGGGACATCACCAGAGGGTTCGATCCCTCCTGATCTGGTGACCACCTCCGCCTCGGGGCTCGATCCCCACATCAGTCCTGAGGCGGCCTTTTTGCAAGCGTCGCGCGTCGCTGCCGCTCGCGGCATCCCCGCCGTTCAGGTCCGGGGGCTGGCCGAAGCCCTTGTCGAACGCCCGCTGCTCGGCTTTATCGGCGAACCGCGCGTCAACGTGCTGCTGCTGAACATCGCGCTCGACCGCACCGCAGCCCGACCCTAAACCACGGGAATGGCCCATTCTGCCGCGCTCCTGATCGTCGAGGACGATGCCGCGATCCGCCGCCTGTTGCGGGTCGCGGCAGAGCGCGCCGACTATAAAGTGGTGGAGGCCGCGACCGCGCGCGAGGCGCTGTCGCTGGTCGATATTGCGCGCCCCGATGCGGTATTGCTGGATTTGGGGTTGCCCGACCGCGACGGGCTGGAATTGATCCAGTTGATCCGCGCGAAGGGCGCGGCGCTGATCATCGTCTCGGCGCGAACCGACACCGCGGAAAAGGTCGCGGCGCTCGATCTGGGCGCCGACGATTATCTGACCAAGCCATTCGACACCGAGGAACTGCTCGCCCGCCTGCGCACTGCGCTGCGCCACCGCGATCGCGGCGAAAGCGATGGACCGTTTCGAGTCGGCGAGGTCGAAATCGACCTGACCCATCGCCGCGTTCTTCGCGCGGGCGAAGAGGTCCATTTGACCCCCAAGGAATACGGCATTCTCGCCGCACTCGTGCACAATCCCGACCGGGTGATCGGCCACGCCCAGTTGCTCCGCGAAGTGTGGGGACCGGCGCAGGAGGCCAATGTCGAATATCTCCGCATCGCGGTCCGCAGCCTGCGCCAGAAGCTGGAGCTTGATCCCGCCCGACCGCGCCTGATCGTCAACGAACCCGGCGTCGGTTACCGGCTGAAACCGATGGCCGATCGCAGCGAAAACGCGTGACGCTGTCAGACGCAGAGGCTGAGCGTGGCGACCGGCAGTCCAGTGACGATGGTAGCGATCAACCCCGCGATGGCCAGCCATTGCCCGATGCGCTCGACATCGCGGTGCGGACGGACGCGAGTCCATTGCCAGCTTAATGCAGCAAGCGCGGCGACGCCGACCAGCCACACGATCACCAGCGACGCCCGCAGCACGCGCCGGTCCCATGGTGCGGCACACCCCATCCCTTCGATTCCGTAGAGCAGGGAGAATATCACTGCCCACACGATCAGTCCCGTGCAGGCGCGCAGCAGTCCGGTCATGCGAGCCATCCCGGCAGTTCAGTCGCCAGCACCGCTGCTGCACCGACCATCGCGGCGTAATCGACCCATAGCCGCACGATTCGGCGCTCGCTGCGCAATCCGCTTTCGGGCAATCCGACGCGCGCGCGCATCCAGACGAAACCGATCATAATCACGGCGATCGCCAAATGGAGCAGCGCATAGCTCGCCAGCACGGCGAGAATCGCGCCGTATGCATGGTCAGCAGGCGCAGGTGCGCGCAGCAGGATCGCAATCATGGCGGTCGCGAGCAGCGCCAGCCCGCCGCTGCTCGCGAGCAACGCCGTACCACCGCGCATGAAGCGGCCTCGCAGCATCCAGATGATTGCCGCTCCGATCGCCCCCAGTCCCAGCGAGACCGCCGACGGCGCGATCAGCGCGGGCGGCGGCCAGTTCGGGGCGATGGTCCACAGAAATGCGTAACCGAACAGCAGCGAGGCGAAGAACGTCCCGTCGGCGGCGAGCAGGAACACGCTGCCCCACCAGCCGGGCCGGTCGTCGCATTCGGGATGCGTCAACGCGCGCTGGCCATGACCGATATCGACCTCGCCGACGGTCTCGCGGTGGCCCAGCACCCAGGCCCAGCGCCAGGCGAGGATCGCGATACCGACCGCCGCGGCGGGTACGATCCAGTAAAGCTTGATGAGGATGGCGAGGAAGAAGACACCGGTCACGAGCCCGGTCCACAGCGGCAATCGCGTGTTGCCCGGCAAAATGATGACATGATCCACCTTCGCGCTCGCGGTGTCGATCGCCAGCGTCTCACGCCAATTGTAGCGTGGGGTCGCCAGATAGCCTTCGCCGCGCGCGAGTTTCAGCGCAAGGTCAGGTTCCTTTTCCAGTGGATCGCGATCCTCCACCGTCGGGATCGCGGCGATGTTATAGGTCGGCGACGGCTGCATCATCGCCCATTCCAGCGTGGTCGCGCCCCACGGATTGCGCTTCGACCGGTGCGCCAGCCAAATCTGGAGCGCCACGTCGATCACGAACAGCGCGATGCCGATCGCCAGCACGAAGCTGCCGATCGAGGAGATCAGGTTGATCCACGTCCAGCCGACTTCCGCCGGATAGGTTTCGATCCGCCGCGGCTGGCCGAGCAGCCCGACCAAATGCATCAGGAAAAAGGTCGCATGGAAGCCAATGAAGATCAGCCAGAAGGCGACCTCCCCGAGCTTGAACCAGCGCGCGCGACCCGTGATCTGCGGCAACCAGTAATAGGTGGCGGCAAACATCGGGAAGACGAACCCGCCGAACAGAACGTAGTGAAGATGTGCGGTGATAAAGGCGGTGTCGTGCGCCTGCCAGTCGAACGGCACGACCGCGACCATGACGCCCGTCAGCCCGCCCATCACGAAGGTCACGAAAAAACCGACCAGATGCAGCATCGGCAGCTTCATCTGCGGACGTCCTGCCCACAGCGTCCCCAGCCAGGCGAAGATCTGAACGCCCGTCGGGATCGCAACCAGCGTCGAGGCAGCGGAGAAGAACGCCAACGCCATGTGCGGGATGCCGACCGTGAACATGTGGTGGACCCACAGCCCGAAACTGAGGAACCCCAGCGCGATGAGCGCGGCGACGATCGCGCCGTAACCGACGATCTTGGTCCGCGCCATGACGGGAATGATCATCGAGATCGCGCCGGCTGCAGGCAGGAAGATGATGTAAACCTCGGGATGGCCGAATAGCCAGAACAGGTGCTGCCACAAAAGCGAGTCGCCCCCGCGCGCAGCATCGAAGAACGGCCAGCCGAACGCGCGTTCGAGTTCGAGCAGAATCGACCCCAGGATCAGCGGCGGGAAACCGATCAGCATCATCACGGCGGTGACCAGCAGATACCAGGCGAACAGCGGCATCTTCGCCAGCGTCATGCCCGGCGCGCGCATTTTCAGGATCGATACGGTGATGTCGACCGCAGCCGCAATCGCCGACACTTCGACGAAGGTGATGCCGATCAGCCAGAAATCGCTGTTGATGCCCGGCGAATAGGGTTTGGACGATAGCGGCGTGTACATGAACCAGCCGCTGTCGGGGGCCAGCCCCAGAAGCATCGACACGCACAGCATCGACGCGCCGAACAAATAACACCACCAACCGTAAGCCGACAGACGCGGAAAGGCGAGGTCGCGCGCGCCGAGCATCTTGGGCAGCATGTAGATCGCGAAGCCTTCGAACATCGGGATCGCGAACAGGAACATCATGATGCTGCCATGCATCGTGAAGATCTGGTTGTAGACTTCGGGTCCGGCGAATGCGCTGTCGGGCGTCGCGAGTTGCGCGCGGATCAGCATCGACAGCACGCCGCCGACGAGGAAGAAGAAGAAGGCGGCGAGCATCAGGCGCTTGCCGATGTCCGAATGGTTTACGCTCTCGATCGACCCGCGCCAGCCGCCCTGCGTGCCCCAGATTTTCGAGAATTCGCGGTGGAGCCTCAGCGCCTTCATTGCCCCGAACCCCAGTCATGCGCGATCACGCGGAAATTATGCCCCGAATGACCGATGCCGCAATATTCGGCACATTGCGCTTCATAGGTACCGGGCGCGCTCGCCTCGATCCGCAGCACGTTGATGCGACCGGGGATCGCGTCGAGCTTGCCCGCCAGGCGCGGCACCCAGAAACTGTGGATCACGTCGCGAGTGGTGATCGCGACATCGACCGGGCGGTTGGCGGGGATGTGGAGCGTACCGACGCTCACGAACCGCGTGCCGTCGGGGGCGGATTGGGTGAAAGTCCAGCGCCAGCGCTCGGCCTCGGCGGCGACCTGTACGACTTCCGGCCCGGCGCGCGGCAACAGTTTCTCGCCCACGACCAGACCATAAGCGAGCAATGCCGCCAGCACCGCGCCGGGAAAGGCGAGCCCCAGCCAGACGATCCATATTCGCTGCGATGGCGAGGCGCCGCCCTTGCGCGTAAAGGCTAGCGCCAGCAGTGCCAGGACCAGCGTCAGGATCGCCACCGATCCTGCGAGCATCACCCACCAGAGCGTCGCAATCGTGCCCGCAGCCGGGCCTGCGGTGTCGAGAGTCGACAGCGGTCCCGAACAACCGGTTGAAAGAAAGGCCGCGATCGGCGTTAAGGTGGCAACACGAAAACGGGAGCCGAGATGTCGAAGGGATTGCGCGAAGAGGAACGACTGATCGATCCGATCAGCGCCAACCCCAGTTTCAACCGCGCGGAATCGAAGATCGCGGTCGCGGGACATCCGATCCACGCGATGTTCGTCTCGTTTCCCATCGCGCTCACCATGTGCACGCTGGGTGCGGACCTGTTCTACTGGTGGACGGGCGATGTGTTCTGGGCACGCGCGGCGCTCTGGGCCGCCGGAATGGCGTTCCTGATGGGGCTGCTGGCGGGGGCGTCGGGCACGGTCGAGCTGCTGATGGTCCCCGGCATCCGCGCCCGCGCGGCAAGCTGGACGCATTTCATCATTGCCATGACCCTGCTCGCGATTCTGGGCGCGAACTGGGGTTTCCGGCTGTACGGATATGAGCAGACGTTGCTGCCTTACGGCATCCTGTTGTCGGTGTTCGCCGCCGGGTTCACGGGCTTTGCCGGGTGGCATGGGGGCAAATTGGTGTTCGACTATCAAGTCGGCACCTCTTCGACCAAAAGCGATTCGTTGCGCGGCGACTGAAGCCATTCCGGCGCGCTGCCCGGCGAGATCACCGGCTTGGCGAGCACCAGCGTCAGGATCGCGACGATCACGCCGATCACCAGCGCCACGGGCAGATAGGGACGCGGGGCGATGACATCGCCTTTTTCCTCGCCCATCTGAACCACGACATTGCCGATCAGCGCGTGGAGGACGACCAGCGCGCCGACGAACGCCATCTTGGCAAAGAACCAGGGCACAAAGGTTTCGCGCAGGAAGATCAGTACGGTTCCGGCCGCCACCGCAAGGACTGCGGCGGGCGTCACCAGATGCGTATAGCTGTAATGGGTGAATTTGCGGATGCGCGCATAACGGTCCTGACTGTCGCCATGCTGATGCTGCGCGAGCATGATCGGCAATGCGATCAGCCCCGCGCACCAGACCAGCAGCGCCGCGATGTGCAGGAATTTGAAAAGCGCGATGGCGAGACTCACGCCGCCGCCTCCTGCAACCGCCACATCCGCCGTGCGATCACCCAGCCGAGGATGGCATAGGGAATATTCCCCGGCACCCACATGATGAGCCCCGCCAGTTGCTGGTCGGCAAGCGGCGTCAGCCCCCAGGCGACGGGCGCAACCATATGGTGGAGATACATCGGCTCGGGCGCAAAGGTGAGGAGCGCGCCGAGCAATCCCATCTGGCCGATCGTCGCGGCGATCGCGATCAACGCTTGCGGCGCAGGCGCGGTGAACAGCGCGCGCCAGAACAGGGTCGCGGTGCCGAGCAGGCTAAGCTGCATCAGCCAGTAGAGCCAGGTTTCGGTGAGCGCCGCGGTGTAGAAGGCAGGAACGTGCCACCCCCACAGCGTCACGGTCGCGGCGATGAAGGTGGGGGCTAGGGGCAGCGATGCACGCCGCCCCTCCCCGCTTGTCCCGAGTAGGCTTCGAGCTTGTCGAGAAACCGTATCGAGGGATGCCTGTCTCGATATGGCTTCTCGACTTCGCTCGAACCCTACTCGACACCAACGGTTTGGGTAAAATGGGATTGCCCACGCAATCATTGGCGCCGCGACCGCAATAACCACCAGGTGATGCGCCGCCCGTGCCGAAAACAACGCGCTGGTCATGGCGCAGAAGGGGGAGACGAAGGCGATGGCCAGCACGCCGATCGCCGCCAGCATCCGGTTGCGCGGCACCGCGCCCTGCATCGATGCGACCACGAATGCGGCGCACAACGCGCCGACCAGCGTGGGGTCGCTGTTCCACGCGCTCCAGATTTCGCCCGGCACCGGTGCCGGTCCGCAATAGGCAATGTCGTTCAGATCGATCACGGCGTCCCCTCGGCCACCGTCATACGATCCGCTTGTCCCAATTCCCATAGTGTTCGCGGATGGCCCCCCGATTGCGGGAAAGCACGACCAATGCCACGCCCGCCATCACGTTGAACAGCATCGCCCCCGTCGGCGCGCCGAACAGGAAGGGCGAAGCGATCAACGCCAGCGCCAGCGGCACGAGGAAATAGCGCGCCGGTCGCGTCACTTCCGCTGCGGCAACCGACAGGGTGGTCAGGATCAGCGCGCCGATGACATGGTCCGAATGCGCCAGCGTGCCCTCGGTGCCGAAGGTCACGCGGCTCAGCATCAACGCGACGCCGATGGGAACGACCAGCACCAGATTCCACGGCAGCGACACGCCCCCGACGAAGAAGTCCTTGACCATTTCCCCGGTTGGGCGATCGAATTCGTCGGTGGCGGTGGCGGTGGCGGAGGCGTCGGCATCGGACTTCTGGTCGGTGTCGCCCACGAACAGCACGCGCAGCCAGTTCTTGCCCGCTTTATGCCGCCGATCGATGAACTGCGCTGACGCGAGCAATTCGTCGATCGAATAGGGGATCTGGATCAGCATCGCGGAAGCGCCGATCAGCGTCAGCGTGCTCCACGTCCCGATTGCGATCGGCTGGATGATGATGAAGAAGATTGAGACGAGGCCGAGCGGCACGATCAGGATTCCGAACGCGATCACCAGCCACGGCATCGTCCGCCACCGCCGCGCCGAGCCGATCAGGCCGGTGACGACTTCGATCCCGTACACCCAGGCGCCCAGCGCCGCGTCGGGCACGGGGATCATCTTCGACACGTCGGAGGTGATGATTTCCTCGGTGCCGTTCTGCGGATTGGCACGATCGCCCGCAAAGAACGGCTCCCACACGCCGGGTACATGCTCGAGCTGATACGCGCCCAGATAGCGCGAGACGAACAGCCCGAGCAGCGCCAGCGCGATGATCGGCATACGCTGAATCCAGCCTGACGGGTTGTAGCTCCATCCCGGCGGCACGGTCGGTCCCGCATTGGCAGCAAGCGGTGACGGTCCGGGCTCGGGGAAGCTCGCCAGCGCCAATCCAAACACCAGCATCCCGACCAAGGTGTCGGACGTATAGGCCGCGGCATTGTCGCTCCACAGCGCAAATGGCGCGAACATCAACAGGATGCCGAGCCCGGCGGTGGCATAGCGCGCCCACACCGCGCGCCACGACAAAGAGATCGTCGCGAACAGCACGATCCCCGCGCCGATCAGCATTTCCGCTGCGATCAGCAAAGGGTCGGTCACATCGACGATGCTCGGCTGGGTCAGCACCCACAGCCCAAGCGCGATGTTGACCGCGTGCGCCCAGCGGAAGCGTCCATGTTCGCCTTGGCGGCGCTTGGCGTCGGTCTCGTAAAGGGTGTGGGGATCGAACCCCGCGTCGTCCGCCTCGGTCATCCAGTCGGGCGGGGTGACCCCGTTCTTTTCGTACCAGCCTAGCGGATCGTCCTTCAGCTTGGCGACGATCTTCGGCAGCGTATCGGCCAGGCTGTGGCGGGGTTCCCAGCCCAGCAACTGCCGGGCGCGCGTGATGTTCAGCGCATAATGATCGCTCGCCATCCGCGTCATGAACGGCTTGATGAAGGGTTCCTCGCCCTGATCGATCGCATCGGGGATGACCGGTTCGAGCTTGGCCTGCGCCCACGTGCCCGCCGCCGCAACCGGTCCGGGCAGGCGGATCGTCGCCCATTCCGCCTCGCCGTGGATCAGTTGGCCGAAGCGGTCTTGCAAATCGTCGTAACCGATCGCCTCTTCCTCGCCGATCAGGATCGCTGTGCCGCTTTCCAGTGCCTCGCGCCGATCGACCGTCCGCCGTATCGCGTCCACCATGTCGTCGCGGTAGAGCATCGCCTGCCCCGCATCGGTGTCGCCCGAATAAAAATGGCTCTCGAAATCGCGGGCATAGATGCGCGCAACCTGCTGCGCGAGCGTCGGCACCATCGTTGCTTCGTCGTAAATGCCCGCGAGCCGCAGCAGCACATAGGGGATGCGCCCATGATGCTCGGCAATCGCAGCCTCTGCTTTGGCCTTGGATTTGGGATAGGCCCAGCCGGGTTCGATCGGCTGGTTTTCGTCGATCGCTTCGCCGGGCTCGCCCGGCGCGTGGACCAGCATCGTGCTGGCATAGACGAACTGCCCGACATCGAACGCCTGAAGCGCGTCGAGCAGATGCCCCGTCCCCTCGACGTTCAGTTTGTCGTAGAGCGGGTGATCCTCGCCGGTAAAATCGAAATAGGCGGCGAGATGGACGACGCTTGCGATGGTGTCGCCATGCGTATCGCGAACCTTGCCCAGCGCGGATCGGATCGACTCGGCGGAGGTCAGGTCGGCTTCGATCACGGTCATGCCGTCAATCTCGGCGGCCTCGCGGTCCAGTCCGACGACCTGATAGTCGCGCGCCAACCCTTGCGCGATCGAACGGCCCAGATTGCCCGCCGCACCGGTCAACAGCACGATTGGTCGCATAACGATACCCCTTGTTCCTGAAGCAAACGCCACGCGTCCGAATTTCGATCCGTCGCGCGCGCATCGATCAGTACCGCGCCAATTTTCCAGCATCGATCACGCCCACCGCAGGGGCTGCGAACGCTAATGCGAATGATTGTCATTGACGACTGAGGCGTGCTGACTTAGTCGGCGCGGCGTGACTCGCATCGCCATCCGCCGCTGGTACCTGGTGCATAAATGGAGCAGCATCGTGCCGACGCTGTTCCTGCTGATGCTGTGCGTCACCGGGCTCCCGTTGATCTTTCACGACGAAATCGAAGCGGCGATGGGGCAGGATTACGAAGCACGGATCGGCGGCGCGCCTTCGTCGCAGGCGGGATTGCCACTCGACACGATGCTCGCGACCGCGCTCGCCGAGCGACCGGGCGAGGTGCCCCTGTTCATGGCGTTCAGCCAGGACAGCGCGTTGTTGACGGTCACGACCGGGCCGTCCCCCGACGCACCGGGTGCGGAGATGAGCCTGTTGTTCTTCGACCGGGCAACCGGCGAAGCATTGGGCCCGGCGCCTGCGGGCGGGGTGATGGAGTTCCTGCTGCAACTTCATACCGACATGTTCCTGGGCCTGCCGGGCATGTTGTTCCTGGGGGTAATGGGGTTGCTGTTCGTCGTCGCGCTCATATCCGGCGTGGTGCTTTACGCGCCGTTCATGCGGCGGCTCGATTTCGGGACACTTCGTACGCGGCGCAGCAAGCGGGTGGGGCGGCTGGACCAGCATAATCTGATCGGCATCGTCACGCTCGCCTGGGCATTGGTGGTCGGCGCGACCGGCGCGATCAACGCCTTTGCCGACCCGCTGACCGACAATTGGCGCGATGGCGAAGTGGCCGCGATGGCCGCAGCGTATGCCGATGCCGAGCCGCTGCCGCCTGCCCGTTACGGCTCGCTCGACCGCGCGATGGCGCAGGCGCAGGCAGCGCTTCCCGGCCGCGCGCCGCAGTTCATCGCCTTTCCCGGCGGGGCGTGGAGTTCGGGGCATCATTATGCGGTGTTCTTTCAGGGCGATACGCCGCTGACCCAGCACCTGCTGACGCCTGCGCTGATCGATGCAGAAACCGGCGCATTGACCGATGCGCGCGCGATGCCGGCACTCAATCAAGCGTTGATGCTGTCGAAGCCGCTGCACTTCGGCGATTATGGCGGATTGCCGCTAAAGATCTTGTGGGCGCTGCTGACGCTGGCGACGATCTGGGTTTTGTGGACCGGCATCTTGCTGTGGCTGCGTCGTCGTCCGGGCGAAGTCGAACGCCGGATCGAGGAAATCCACAGCGGCGCGTCGCGCATTGGGGCAGCGGCATGAACGCGCCCGCCGCCCGCCCGCGCCAGCGTTCTGCCGCGCGCCTGTTCGCGATTCCCGGCCTTATCGCACTCACCAGTCTGATCGGCCTGATCGCCGGGCTGACCGGCGACGGCGTGCGCGACCTGATCGCCTGGCTGTTCCTTTCGCTTCCCGTCGCGGTCGTTGCCATCGCTTGGCGCCGTCGCGGCTGACCCAAATTCTTCTCTCAATCCGAATGTCTCGAAAGCTGAAATGATGACCGTCCGTCTTGCCGCGCTGCCCGCCTTCGTCATCGCCACGGTGCTTGCCGCGCCCGCTTATGCGCAGGATGCGGAGCGCGCGACGGATATCGTCGTGACGGCCCAGGCCGAAAACGCGACCGAGGTCGACAATGGCGGCAGCGCGGGTGTGCTGGGCGACAAGCCGGCCGAAGACCTGCCCTTTTCGATCCGCAGCTATGACGAGACGCTGATCCTCAACCAGCAGCCCCAGACGCTGGGTCAGGTACTGGAGAACGATCCGACGATCCGCACCACCTACGGCTTCGGCAATGCGTCCGAACAATTCGTGGTGCGCGGGTTCCCGCTGTTCGCCGACGATGTCGGGTTGAACGGTCTGTACGGCATCGCACCGCGCCAGCTGGTCGCGCCCGAACTGTTCGACAGCGTTCAGGTATTGAATGGCGCGAGCGCATTTCTGAACGGTGCCGCCCCCGGCGGCTCCGGACTGGGGGGCAGCGTCAATTTGATCCTCAAGCGTGCAGGGGACGCGCCGCTGACGCGTGCGACCCTGGGCTATAGCGGCGACGCGCATTTTGGCGGCAGTTTCGATGTATCGCGTCGTTTCGGCAATGGCGGCGAATTCGGTGTCCGCATCAACGGTGCGTACCGTGATGGCGAAGTGACGATCGATGGAGAGGATCGTCGCAGCCAGGTGCTGGGCGCCGGGTTCGATTGGCGCGGCGACCGCCTTCGCCTCGCGCTCGACCTCGGCTATCAGCTTGTCCGCGTCGATCGCTTGCGGCCGAAGGTGACGTTGGGCAGTGCCGCGATTCCCGCCGTGCCGGACGCGGATGCCAATTATGCCCAGGATTTCAGCTTCACCGAGATGCGCGACATGTTCGGCACCTTCTCGGCCGAGTACGATCTGGCCGACAATGCGTTGCTCTATGCCCGCGGCGGTGCGCGCGACGGGCGCGAGGACGGGATTTATTCGGGTCTCACCATACTCGATGCGGCGACGGGGGAGTCGAACGGCAATGCGCTGATCGTACCGCGCACCGACAATAACGAAGCGGTCGAGGCTGGGCTGCGCGTAAAGCTGGGCACCGGCATCACCCACGAGATCAATTTCGGCGGCAATGCCGTGTGGCAGGTCAACCGCAACGCGTTCGATTTCCGTTATGGTCCCGGTTTCGCCGGTTTCGCGAACAATCTCTACGATCCGGTTCAGGTCGCCTTGCCCAGCTCGACTCTGGTCGGCGGCGATCTCGACGATCCTTTCCCGATATCGCGCACGCGGTTGTTGAGCGCGTTTGCGTCCGACACGATCGGCTTATGGGACGATCGCGTGCTGCTGACCGGGGGGCTTCGCCTCCAGTCGATCCGGGTGGAGGGGTATAACGCCTATAATGGCGGGCAGCCCGATCCAGCGGCAAGCTATGACGAGGATGCGATCACCCCGGTCGTCGGCATCGTCGTCAAGCCGGCAAACGGCTTCTCCCTCTATGCCAACCGTATCGAGGCGCTTCAGCAGGGGCCGAATGCGCCGATCGATCCCGGACTCGAAAATTCGGGCACGCCGCTCGCGCCGCGCAGATCGGTGCAATATGAAATCGGCGGAAAGCTGGCGCTCGGACCGATTTTTGCCGGGGTGGCGCTGTACCGGATCGAACGTCCGGGCGAAGGCACGATCGCGGGCGAAGCGGGCAATCCCGGTCGATATGGCTATATCGGCATCCAGCGCCATTCGGGGGTCGAGTTCACTCTGAACGGCGAAGTCGCGCCGGGACTGCGCCTGATCTCGGGCGTCGCGGTCACCGATGCCGCATTCGTGGATGGCGCGGAGGTCGCGGGCGTGCCCGACTGGACCGCCAACGCCAATATGGAATGGGATCTGCCCTTCGCCCCCGGTGCGACGTTGACGGGGCGCGTCGTCCACACTGGTCGGCAATGGGCGAATGCGACCAACACGCTGCGCCTCGACGATTGGACCCGCTTCGATGTCGGTGCGCGTTATGTGTTTGCGGCGGGCGAGACCCCGGTGACATTGCGCCTGACCGTCGACAATGTGGCGAACCAACGCTTCTGGGCATCGGCCTTCGACACGTTTGGCGCGGCGTTGCTCCAGGGAATGCCGCGGACGGTAAAGGCGTCGATCTCCGCGGATTTCTGAACCCGGTCCAGCGGACCTCAGCCGGCGGGCACCTCGCTCGCATCGACCTCGTCGATGCGTGGCGAGCGGCCCGCCATCGCAGCATCGAACTGCGCTTTGTCCAACCCGCCTTCCCATTTGGCGACGACGACGGTCGCGACCGCGTTGCCGATGAAGTTGGTCAGGCTGCGGCATTCGCTCATGAACCGATCGATGCCCAGGATCAGGGCCATGCCCGCCACCGGCACGCTGGGTACGATGGTCAGCGTCGCCGCCAGCGTGATGAAGCCCGCACCGGTGACGCCCGCGGCACCCTTGGACGACAGCATCGCCACGCTGAGCAACAGCAACTGCTCGCCGATCGACAGGTCGACCCCGACGGCCTGAGCGATGAACAGCGCGGCCAGCGTCATATAGATGTTGGTGCCGTCGAGGTTGAAGCTGTAGCCGGTCGGCACGACCAGCCCGACGATTGATTTAGGGCAGCCCGCGCGCTCCATCTTTTCGATGAGGCTGGGTAGCGCGCTTTCCGACGACGAGGTGCCGAGCACCAGCAGCAATTCGGCCTTCAGATAGGCCATCAGTTTGAAGATCGAAAATCCGCACAGCGCGCAGACCGAACCCAGGATGACGATCACGAACAGGAACGAGGTCAGGTAGAAGGTACCGATCAGCGCCGCGAGGCTGCTCAGCGCCTCCACGCCGTAAGCGCCGATCGTGAACGCCATTGCGCCGAATGCGCCGATGGGGGCTGCCTTCATCACGATGGCCACGACCTTGAAAAAGGCGGTGGAGACGTCGTTGAGCAGGTCGAGCACGCGTTCGCCGCGCTCGCCGATCATCGCCAGCGCGATGCCGAACAGGATCGCGACGAACAGCACCTGCAGGATATTGCTCTGCGTCAGTGCGCCGGTGAAGGTGTCGGGAATGATGTTGAGCAGGAACGCGGTCAGCGTCGAATCTTTCGCCTGTGACGCATAGGTTGCAACCGCTGATCCGTCGAGCGTCGCGGGATCGATGTTCAGCCCCGCGCCGGGCTGGACGACATTGGCGACGATCATCCCGATGATCAGCGCCAGCGTGGAGAAAAACAGGAAATAGGCGAACGCCTTGCCCGCGACGCGCCCGACCGATGCCAGGTCGCGCATCCCCGCGATGCCGGTGACGATGGTCAGGAAGATGACCGGCGCGATGATCATCTTGATCAGTTTGATGAACGCATCGCCCAGCGGCTTCATCGCTTCGCCGGTTTCGGGTGCGAAATGCCCCAGAAGGATGCCCGCGACGATCGCGATCAGAACCTGTGCGTAAAGGGCGAAATACCAGGGCTTTCTGACGACGGGCGGCGTGTCGGCGGCGGCGTGCAACATAAGGGGGTGGTCATCCTGTCGTCGGGCGAGTCACGCGGCGATAGGGCAGGTGGGGGACGACGGCAAATCATCGGGTCGCGGGGTGGAATCGGAAACGGGCCGACGCCGCGTGGCATCGACCCGTCATCAAAATTGGGGAAACCGCCCAGAGATCAGCCGAAGCTGGTTTCCAGCGAGATTTCGGCGTTCAGCACCTTGGATACCGGACAACCCGCCTTCGCCTCGTCGGCGATGCGACGGAATTCGGCTTCTTCGATGCCGTCGACATGGCCCGACAGCGTCAGATCGGACCGCGTGATTTTGAACCCGTCCCCGTCCTTTTCGAGCGCGACCTTGGCCGTGGTCTCCAGACTGCCTGCCGAATGGCCGGCCTTGGCCAGCGCAAACGACAGCGCCATGGTGAAGCAACTCGCGTGTGCAGCCGCGATCAACTCTTCGGGATTGGTGCCGGGTTCGTTTTCGAACCGGGTGTTGAAGCCGTAAGGCTGGTCGGAGAGCACGCCCGACTGTGTCGAGACGTGCCCTTTCCCGTCCTTGCCCAGGCCGTCGTAGCGGGCAGAGCCGCTGCGGATGGTCATGGCAAACTTCCTTCGTTTAGCGGCAGCGGACTTCGCCCTTTTCGACCGATTCGCCGATCGCGGCACCTGCGGCACCCCCGATCAGCGCGCCGAGCAGCGACGATCCGCCGGGCGCGATCACCGCACCCAATGCGCCACCGGCTGCCGCACCGATCACCAGACCGGACGTACCGTCGGGACGCTGGCAATAATAACGGCCATCCGATCCGCGATAGACGCGATCGTTGCGGCTCAGGCGGCGTTCGGTGTAATTGGGGCCATCGCGATAATAACGCGGGGCATCCCAATTGTCGCCGACATAGCCCGGCCGGTCGTAACCGCTGCCATATTGGCTGCACGCACCCAGCGTCATCGCGGTTGCCACAGCACTGGCGACAATCATCAACTTCTTCATGTCTTCTCTCCCTCTGTTTTCCCACCCACGGCAAAAGGGGCGCCCCGGCTGGGACGCCCCTGATGGTTTGCGATTAACGGCGCGCGCGGCACTCGCGTTTCTGGCCACTACGCTCGACTTCGCGACCGGCAAGTGCGCCCGCACCTGCACCCAGGAGCGTGCCGAGCGTACGGTCGCCGCGGGTATCGATCGTACGACCGACCAGTGCCCCTGCGACGCCGCCGACCAGCAGGCCGGTCGTGCCATCGGGACGCGTGCAATAATGGCGACCGTCACGGCCCTTCCATTCGCGATAGCGGCGATTCTGGTCGAACGATGCCGCGCTGGCGGTCGACGAGGAAATCTCGACGCGGTTGGTTTCCGAAACGCTGACCCCTGCCGGGATGGCGACGGCGGCAGCGACGGCTGCGATCATGAGCTTGTTCATTTGAATACTCCCTTCCTTACCTCGGAATAGATGCTCCCAACGCATCGACGCGCGAGTAAGTTTCATGAACGGAATGACAGGAAAACCGGGCATTCCGAACTCACCCGAATTGATTACGAGCAAGCGGCCCCGGAATGAACGGTGCGACCTGAACCACAGATGGTCCGCAGCGCCTGCGCGGCGAAACGGTGCCCGTGCGCGACCAACGATTCCCGATGGTCGCGAGACCGCGCGCCACGCGACACCCGCCTGTCCCCGTTATCCACGTTATCCACAGGCAGGACCGCGTCGATTACCCCTTTGTGCGACTCGCAAAGGGTGACACCATCTGTCTGCAAGCGATCGACGGAACGACGGGAAACCAGAGGAAAGTCAATCACTTGTGGCTCGTCAGACGCAAGTGGGTGCCTTAGGGAAACTGCCTGAGTCGAATTGGGTCGGTCGGTCGGATCGACCGGATCGAAGGGTTCTAGGAAGAATGGGTGACGCTCGCGTTATCGGTTTGGAATGACCGGACGAACCGGGTCTGAGAAGAACGACCAAAGCCGAACAAACGGTTCGCCGTGCGGGAGGCAGGCCACGGATACATGAACGCGCTTTGCTTGGACGGAAACGTCCTGGGAATTTGCGATCGACGAAATGGCCAAAAGCAACGCGGAAGATGCCCTTGGGCAGCGAAGCGGAGCTGGCCGCCGAGGCCGGAAATGTGGGAAGCATCGACCCTCGGGTCGGCGCGGACCGGCAACCGGCCCCGGTGACCGACCTCACATCATGCAACCGCTCACGCCCTTGCCGGTTCGAGCCAAGCTGATGTGAAGCCGCCGAGCGAAGGCGGCGACGCGCCCGATGAGGGAGCATCCGCCGCCGGATACGGCGACACTGGGGAGCTGGCAGCGATGTCGGCTCCCTTTTGCGTTGGGCGATGGGTGCCCGGCACGCCCCGCCTCATTGACGCGCCGGCATTGCGACCGGCGACGCAGCGGTTCAGAACGCGCCCGGTTCGTCCTCACGCATCCGCGGTTCCGTCTCTTCGGGCAACGGCTCGTCGCGCCGGGGTTCGCCGCCGCGCAACTGGATGCCGCCTTCGCGGTCGAGGCGCAGGTTCAGGCCCATGCCGCCGATATCGCCTTCGAATTCCAGCGCTTGCGGGTCTTGGGGCAGGATGCCGTCCAGGATGTTGCTGCTGAGGTTGCCGATATCCTCGTCCGATTCGGCTTCGACCACCGCCGGACGCGCGGGCGCGCTGGCGTCGGTCGCATTCACCATCACGTCGCGCCAGATCCGCGCGGCGACGCCGCCGCCTGCCAGGCCGCTATTGGGCGAGTTGTCGTCATTGCCCAGCCACACACCGACCACCAGATCCTCGGTAAAGCCGACGAACAGCGCGTCGCGGTAGTCCTGGGTGGTGCCGGTCTTGCCGAACGCCTCGACGTTGAGCGCAGCGGCGCGGCCCGTGCCGCGTTCGATCCCCGCCGCCAGCAGCGAGCGCATCCCTTCGACTTCGCGGCGCGACAATGGGCTGGTGTCGTCGCGCAACCGATCGAGCCAATTCTGTTCGCGGGCATCGTCCAGTCCGCGCGGGCGTACCGGCGCTTCGCCTGCGGCGATCGCGGCATAGGCGGCGGTGAGTTCGAGCAGCGACACCGACGAAGTGCCGAGCGCGATCGACGCTTCGTTCGGGATTTCGGTCGATAGGCCCAGGTCGCGCGCGGCGCGGATCACGGCGGCGGGCCCGACCTGCTGGGTCAGCCGCGCAGCGGCGACGTTCGACGACGCGGCGAATGCCTGACGTAATGTGATCTCACCGCGATAGCGATTGCCGTCATTCTTGGGCGACCATTCGCCGATGGTGACGGGTTCGTCCTCGATCATCGTGTCGGGCGACATGCCATCGCGCAGCGCGGCGAGATAGACGAACAGTTTGAAGGTCGAACCCGGCTGGCGGCGGGCCTGGGTCGCACGGTTGAACGGGCTTTTGGCGTAGTCCTTGCCCCCGACCATGCCGACGACCCGACCATCGGGGCGCATCGCGACGATCGCGACCTGTGCTTCGCGCAGCCCTGCACGGCGGACGGCGGCTTCGGCGGCGCGCTGGACGCGGGTTTCCAGCGTGGTGGTGACGGTCTGTTCGGTGGCGATCTCGCCTGCCCGGTCGCGCGCAGCGGGCATGACCCAGTCGGCGAAATAGCCGCCGGTGGGCAGTCGCGTGCCGCGCGCGCGGACGCGAAGCGTGGCAGGGGAGACGTCGTCCGCCTCAGCCGGAGTGATGACGCCGGTTTCCGCCATCGCCGCGACCACCAGTTCCTGACGCGCGCGTGCGCCCGACAGATTGCCGGTGGGGGCAAGGCGACTGGGCGCCTTGACCAGCCCCGCCAACATCGCTGCCTGGCCGATGGTCAGATCATCCGGATCGCGGCTGAAATAATGGTTCGCGGCGGCATCAAGGCCGTAAACATTGTCGCCGAAATAGACCGCGGACAGGTAGCGAGAGAGGATTTCGTCCTTGGTCAGCCACGCCTCCAGCCACAGCGCGATCATCGCCTCGCGGGCTTTGCGGGTGAAGGTCTGGTCCGAATCCAGAAACGCATTCTTGGCCAGTTGCTGGGTGATGGTGCTGCCACCCTGGCGGCTATTGTCGGTGAAGCTGTTGTTCCAGAAGGCGCGCAATATGCCGCGCGGGTCGATCCCCAGATGACCGTAAAAGCGCCGGTCCTCGATCGCCAGGAACGCGCCGGGAACATGATCGGGAAGCGCGGTCGCATCGACCGGGTCGCCGATGACTGCGCCCGATTTGGCGATCGGCGTGCCCTCTGCCGACAGCAAGGTGATCGATGGCGGCGCGGGTGGCTTCAACGACTGCGACAGCGGCGCGGTGATCGCGAGATAGGCAATCGAGACGATCAGCAGCGCCAGGAATGCCGCGAGCCCGCGCACGATCCAGCGACCCCAGCGGCGCGGCTTTCTGGGCGGCTCGGGCGGGGGTGGGGGCGTGTCGTACCCGTCGAAATCGCCGACCGGCATCCCGCGATAGCGCGCCTCGCGCCGGCTATGCGGGTAAGGCAGCGGGTCGCGGTCTGCGGAGATGGGGCGGTCGTAATTCATGGTGCTAGCCGCGCTGTATTATAGAGATAGGACAGGGGCGGCAAGATGGTGAACGGTGGCAATCGGTGCCCAAAAAACCCGTTCGCACTGAGCTTGTCGAAGTGCTGTCCTTCTTGGCACGAAGAAAGGACAGTGCTTCGACAGGCTCAGCACGAACGGGGTCAGGTGGTTACTCCGTTGTCGGCGTCGTCCCTGCTGCGGCCTTGGGCAACGCGCCCGCCAGCCCCGGCACATGCTGCGCGCCTTCCAGCACCTCCAGCGACGATCCCGTGAAGTCGTCGCCGATCGGCTCGACCTTGCCGCCCAGGCATTGCGAGAGGAAGCCCTCGGTAATCGCGAAGAAGCTCAGCCGGTTGGCCGGACGCTGAAAGCCGTGGCCCTCGTCCGGATAGTTCACGTACGTCACCGGCAGTTTCTTGGCGCGCATGGCATCGACGATCTGGTCGCTTTCGGCCTTCACCACGCGCGGGTCGTTCGCGCCCTGGCCGATCAGCAACGGTACTTTGATCGCGTCCACGCGGCTGATCGGCGACTGCGCCATCATCCGCTTCACATCCTCGGGCTTATTGGGGTCGCCGATATGCTTGTAGAAGGTGCCCTCCAGGATCGGGCGCCAGTATGCGGGGAAGCTTTCCATCAGCGTCTTCAAATTTGAAGGCCCGACGATATCGACCCCGCAGGCAAAGCGATCGGGCGTGAAGGTGACGCCGACCAGCGTCGCATAGCCGCCATAGGAGCCGCCCATGATCGCGACCTTGTCCGGCGTGGTGACGCCTGATTTGATTGCCCAGTCGACCGCGTCGATCAAATCCTGGTGCATCGCGCCCGACCATTCGCCGATGGCGGAATTGACGAAGCCTTTGCCGAAACCCGTAGAGCCACGATAATTGACCGAAAGCACCGCATAGCCGCGATCGGCGAGCCATTGATGCGCGCCGTTATAGCCGTAATTGTCGCGGGCCCACGGACCGCCATGGACGTTCAGGACCAACGGCGCGGGCCTGTCCGCCTTGCCATCGCCATTGGTGTCGGCCCCTGCAGGCAGCGTCAGGTAGCTGACGAGCGTCTTGCCGTCGCCGCTCGGGATTTCCACCGGCGTCATCGGTTGCAGCGCGTATTTGGAGAGATCGGGGCGGACGTCGAACAGTTTGGCGAGCGTTTTGGCCTGACGATCGTAGAGCCAGGACGTGCCAGGTGCCTCCGCAGCGAAGGAAGAAACCGTCGCCAGCCGTCCGTCGTCGGTGATCGAGGTGATGGCGAATTCGCCCGGCAGCTTGCCGCGCAGGAAATCGAGGTCGGCCTTGGCCTCCGGCGTCAGCGCGGTCCATTCGTTCTTCAGATAATTGACCGAATAGGCGATCGGCGCGTGGGTCCGCGGGTCGGGCAGGATGCCCTGAATGTCGGCGCGGTCGCTTTCGGCGATGATGTCGGTCTTCAGCGTCTCCGGGTCCATCCGGACCAAAGCCGCCTTGTCGCGACCGCGGCTGTCGACCATGAACAGCGTCTTGCCGTCGCGGTCGAAGCCGATCGGGTTGGTGGTGAAGGCGTCTTCGTTCTCGATCCTGAACGCGGTCTTCCAACTCCCGTCGGCCTCCAGCCGGTCGACCACCGACCCGCCGCCCGGCACCTGCTTCATGCCGAAGCGGATCTTGTGCATGTTATCGGCGACCAGCCCGCCATAGCCGGGATTTTCCATCACCAGCTTCTTCTCACCCGTGCGGTAATTGATTTCGTAGGGGTCGAAGAATTGCGGGTTGCGGTCGTTCAGGCCAACCAGCACGACATCGGGGCGGAGCTCGCTGACGCCGAGCACTTCGGCGCGAACGGTACCCGCGACCGGCGTCAGGTCGCGTGCGGTGCCGCCCATTGCGGGAACGGCGAAGACGTGGAAATTCTCGTTCCCGCCCGCGTCCTGCAAAAACAGGACATGGCTGCCATCGGGTGCCCAGAAATACTGGCTGATGCCGCGCGACTTGTCGGCGGTGACGGCTTTGCCTTGGGTCGGGGTGGCGATCGGCGCGACCCACACGTTCATCACGCCATCGACCGGCGCGAGCCACGACACATGCTTGCCGTCGGGGCTGACTTGCGCCCCCGATCGGCTGGGATTGCCGAAGATCAGTTCGCGCGGGATGAGCTGTTGCGCCCCCGATTGCTGGGCGAACAGCGCGGATGGAACGAGCAACGCCAACGGACTGGCGCACAGCAAGACAGTGCGCGTGAACGATTTGATCGACATGATGAATTCCCTCCCAGGATGAAGCCGGGAGGCTATCGCGTGCGATATGAGTCGGGAAGCGAAATGATTCGGAGAGCGAGCACCCCGGATCCATACTCCCGCGAAGGCGGGAGTCCAGGGTCGTGGGCGCCGCACTTCATGGCCCTAGGCTCCCGCCTGCGCGGGAGCGCGGCAGGTTAGGCGGGCGCTCACGCCTCCAGTTCGATGTCCCAATAGAGCCAGTCGTGCCAGGTTTCATGCAGATGATTGGGCGGAAAGGACCGGCCATGTTCCTGCAAATGCCAGCTAGTCGGACGGATGGGCGCGATGTGGAGCGGCATATGTGCTTGCTTGGGCGTGCGGCCCCCTTTGCGCAGGTTGCACGGCGCGCACGCGGTCGCGACATTTTCCCACGTCGTGCGGCCCCCTTGTGCACGGGGGATGACATGGTCGAAGGTCAGGTCGCGCGGAGAGCCGCAATATTGGCAGACGAACTTGTCGCGCAGGAACAGGTTGAAACGGGTAAAGGCCGGATAGGCGGAAGGACGAACGAATTGTTTGAGCGCGATCACCGAGGGCAGCTTCATCGTCGCGCTGGGACTTCGCACCTCTCGCTCGTAATGCGATACGATATCGACCCGCTCCAGCCACACCGCCTTGATCGCGGTCTGCCACGGCCAGACCGACAACGGATAATAGCTGAGCGGCGTATAATCGGCGTTGAGGACGAGCGCCGGGCATCCGTCCGGGTGCCGGATCAGATCGGGATGGTACATGAAGGACGTTCCCCCTTTCCCGCGTCGTTCGTCCGTGTCCTTGGCGGACAGGCGTGACAGCCGCATGACAGCACGAGCCGTGACTCGCGGTCAAGAGTCCTGAATGCACGAAGCCGTCGTTACGCGATTTGCGCCCAGCCCGACCGGGCGGCTGCATTTGGGGCATGGCTATTCCGCGCTGATGGCGCATGATTTCGCGCGGGCGCACGGCGGGCGGTTTTTGTTGCGGATCGAGGATATCGACCGGGGGCGGTGCCGGGCGGAGCATGTGCAGGCGATCTTTGACGATCTACGCTGGCTGGGGATCGATTGGGACGAACCGGTGGTAGTTCAGTCGGAGCGGATGAAGCTCTATGCCGAGGCGCTCGACCGGTTGAAGGGGCTGGGGGTCGTCTATCCCTGTTTCTGCACCCGTGCCGACATTGCGCGTGAGATTGCGGGGAGCCAGTCGGCACCGCACGGGCCGGACGGGCCGCTTTATCCGGGGACGTGCCGGGGATTGTCGGACGCCGAACGTGCCACGCGACTGGCCACCGAAGATCATGCATGGCGGATCGACATGGGCCGCGCGGTGGCGCTGGCGGGGCCGCTCGACTGGCATGACGAATGGGCAGGCCCCATCGTCGCCGACCCGCTGTCGCTGGGTGATGTGGTGCTGGCGCGCAAGGATGCCGGGACCAGCTATCATCTGGCGGTCACGGTGGACGACGCCGCACAAGGCGTGAGCGACGTGGTGCGGGGCGTCGATCTGTTTCACGCGACGCATGTTCAACGGTTGTTGCAAGCGCTGCTGGGATTGCCGACGCCCGCCTATCACCATCACCCGTCGCTGGTGGATAGGGAAGGCAAGCGGCTGGCCAAGCGCGACGGCGCGCCGACGCTGGCGGCGATGCGCGAAGCAGGAGAGGATGGGCGGAAGGTCGCTGACGGCCTTCGCGGGCAACTCTTCTGACCTGCCATCGGTGATCAAATCCGATCAGAGCGAGCGGGAATTATCGCCGTTGGTCCGGTTGGAACATTCGCTCCGACGCGCTATATCCGACCCATGTCCACCATCCTTCCCCTGCTCATCATCGCGGGCATGATCGCGACGCTCGTCGCGCTCGTTCGTGGTATCGTCATCTTCCTGAAGACGACGGAGGCGGAACTGAAGGGCGATGCGCCGGCCACGTCCGCGGTCAAATCGAACAAGATGATGCAGCAGCGCGTGATCTTTCAGGGCGTGACCATCCTGATCGTCTGTCTGGCGCTGCTGGTGCTGGGCGGCGGGCGCTAGGACGATCGTCAAGCTCAACAAAATCTACACCCGCACCGGCGACGACGGGACCAGCGGGCTGGTCGATGGGTCGCGGCGGGCAAAGTCCGATCCGCTGTTTGCGGCGATCGGCGATGTGGACGAAGCGAATTCCGCGATCGGGGTTGCCCGCGCGGCATTGGACGGGCTGCATGACGCTTTGCTGGCGCGGGTCCAGAACGACCTGTTCGATCTGGGCGCCGACATTGCGACGCCGGGCGATGATTTCCAACCCTCGGAAATGACGCTCAGGATCGTCGCTGCCCAGGTCGAATGGCTGGAGGCGACGATCGACCGGGTCAACGCCGATCTCGACCCGCTCAAAAGCTTCATTCTGCCCGCCGGAACGCCCGGTGCAGCGGCGCTGCATCTGGCGCGCGCGATCGTTCGGCGGGCCGAACGGGCTTGTGTTGCCACCAACGCAGGACGGTCGCTCAATCCTTTTGCGCTAACCTATGTTAACCGCTTGTCCGACCTGCTTTTTATTCTTGCGCGCGACGTGAACAAAAAGGCGGGTGGCGACGTTCTTTGGGTGCCGGGCGCTTCGCGCTAGGTCGGCGCGCTTTTCTGCGCCGTAAATGAAGCTGGGCGGCGCTTCGCATCCGTCGCTCGCGTGTCATCGCATGAGGGAGAGGCGATGCGACCGCAATCCACCATTGCCAGCCCCGCATCGGCGCTTGCCGCGCGGTTTTCGGACGTCCGTCATCTGACCGAGGCGCTGGCCGCACCCCTGTCCGACGCCGACGCCACCGTTCAGTCGATGGACGACGCATCGCCCGCCAAATGGCATCTGGCGCACACGAGCTGGTTCTTCGAAACCTTCGTGCTGCGCGATCATGTGCCCGAATATCGGCTGTACGACGCGCGCTATCCGTTCCTGTTCAACAGCTATTACGAGGCCGAAGGCAGGCGGCACGCGCGCGGACGGCGGGGAATGATCACCCGCCCCAGCCTGGACGAGGTGCTGAACTATCGCGCGGCCATCAACGGAGCGGTGCTGGCGGCGTTCGAAATCCTGCCCGATGCGGCGCGCGATCTGGTGGCGCTGGGATGCCATCACGAGGAGCAGCATCAGGAATTGCTGCTGACCGACATCCTGCACCTGTTGTCCGAAAACCCATGCGAGCCTGCGATCTGGCAAGGCGACCGCAAGCGGCCTGTGCAAATGCCAGGACCGCTCGGCTGGATCGAAGGGCGCGAGGGACTGGTCGAGATCGGGCATGATGTCGACGGCTTCGCCTTCGATTGCGAAGGGCCGCGGCATCGCGCGCTGCTCCACCCCCACGCCATCGCCGACCGCACCGTGACCAATGGCGAATGGGCCGCGTTCATTGACGATGGCGGCTATCGCGACGCCCGTCATTGGCTGTCGGATGGCTGGGCGTGGGTGCAGGCGGAGGGCATCGACGCGCCGCTTTACTGGGCACGCGGTGACGATGGTGGCTGGACGCGTTTCGGACTCGACGGGCGGCGCGCGATCGACCCCGCCGCGCCGGTGACGCATGTCAGTCTGTTCGAAGCCGACGCCTATGCCAGTTGGGCGGGCGCGCGATTGCCGACCGAATTCGAATGGGAGTCCGCCGCGCGCGCGGGCGATCCGCGCGAGGGTAATCTGCTCGACTGCGCCGGGCCGGTCGAACCTCGCCCCTCGACCGGTGGTCCGGCCTGGTTCGGCGATGTGTGGGAATGGACCGGCAGCGCGTACCGTCCCTATCCGGGTTTCGCGGCCTGCGAAGGCGCGGTGGGCGAGTATAATGGCAAGTTCATGAGCGGGCAGTTCGTGCTGAAGGGCGGATCGTGCGCGACGCCGCGCGGGCATGTGCGCGCCAGCTACCGCAATTTTTTCTACCCCCACCAGCGTTGGCAATTCACCGGCGTTCGGCTGGCCAAGGATTTGTGACGATGTTGAAGCAGGAGGCCGAAGACGGCCAGCATGGTTTGGTCGATCCCGAATTCCGCCGCGATGTGGTAGAAGGGTTGGGGCGTACTCCGCGTGCGATTCAGGCGCGCTGGTTCTACGATCGGCGGGGTTCCGAACTGTTCGAGGCGATCACCGACCTGCCCGAATATTATCCGACGCGCACCGAAGCGGCGTTGCTGAAATCGGCGGGGCCAGACTTGGCCGACGCGATCGGACCGGGGCGCGCGGTGGTCGAATTCGGATCGGGGTCATCGGCCAAGACGCCCTTGTTGCTGTCGGCGATTTCGCCCTCGGCCTATGTGCCGATCGACATTTCGGGGGATTTTCTGCGGGCATCGGCGCGCGATCTAGCGGCGCGGTTTCCGGCGATCGACGTTTATCCGCTAGAGGCCAATTTCATGTCGCCGGTGACCTTGCCGCGCGATGTCGGGAGCTTGCCCAAGCTGGGTTTTTTCCCCGGTTCGACGATCGGCAACCTCACACGCTATGCCGCGGTCGATCTCCTCCGGTCGATGCGCGGGTCGCTGGGCGAGGCTGCGCAATTGCTGATCGGGATCGACCGGGTGAAATCGGCGGACATCCTGGTCCCCGCCTATGACGATGCACAGGGGGTGACGGCGGCGTTCAACCTGAACTTGCTGGAACGTATCAACCGCGAGCTGGACGGCGACATCCCAGTCGATGGCTTCGTCCACGAAGCGAGGTGGAACGAAGACGCGTCGCGCATCGAGATGCACCTGATCGCGACGCGCGACATGGCGTTCAGCGTCGATGGACGCAATTTCCAGATCCGCAAGGGCGAGGGCATCCACACCGAAAACAGCCACAAATACGGCCCGCGCGATGCCCGGATGCTGATGGACGCCGGCGGATGGACCGTCATCGGCGAATGGAGCGCGCCCGACGATGCGTTCGCGCTGCTGTTGGGTGAAGCACAGCCTAGGCCGCCCGCGCCCTGAAGCTGGTCGCCATTCGGTTGTGAGGTAATCGATCGACCCAAAAAATTCCGTCGCCCCGGCCGAAGTGCCGGGGTCCACCGTGCGACAAGCGCAGCGTCCAGGCTTTCTTGCGATTGAGCGGGCTGCCAAGTGGACCCCGGCACTTCGGCCGGGGTGACGAAACAGGGGGCATTGATATGCCTTACCGAACCTCTGCCCGCCATGTCGTCACCAACCGTGTCGATCCGCGACATTCGGTCATTTCGCTTTGCTCGATCAGGCGAAAGCGCTGACCGTCCCAGACGAAATCCTGGCCGATGCCGCAATCGCCGATCCCGCGACCTTTGGAATAATTGGTCAGGCGCCCCTCGCCGAAGCCGGAATTCACCAGTTGCGGCACCGCTCCCGCCTCGACATCGAAGCCCACCGATGTGTCGAAGGTCGCCGGACGCAGCACGCCGTCTTTGCCGATCACGAACACCGCCGACATGAAATTATACGCACCCGCACCGCATGGCAGCAGGATCAGCGTCGCGCTTCCGCCCAACGCATGCGCCTCGGGCCGGGTCTGCGCTTCGTCGAGAAATTCGATCTGGCAATCGGCGGCTCGCCGCATCGCGGTGACCTGCGCGGGCGTGGGGCGAGTGGCGCGACCCGATGGGCGAACACGCGCGACGACCGGCAATGCGGGGGGCGAAGCGGTCGGGCGGTCCTTGCCGCGCGCAATCAGTGCCGCGGTCGTACCCGTCAGGCGCTGTTGTTCGTCCATGTGGCGCAGTGCCGCCGCCGCGCCGTTCAGCGCGATGGCGTCCTCCGTCTTGCCGTGGCCGATCCGACCTGCCTTGCCCTGGGCGATCGCCTCGATCAGCCGCCCAGCCTCCTCGCCGGTAAAGATCACGCCTTCGTCGTCATTGCGTCCGCCTTTGGCGACGGGTTTGCCGTCGATAGTGATCGTGACGGGTGCGGCGATATCGTCGTTCGAATCGACGATTACGCGGGGCAGCGCACCGCCGCCCGCGCGCATCACCACGACCCTCAGCGTCGGAAATTCGGCATCGTCGGGGCCGAGCGCGACGGCGGTGCAGGACAGGCG
Organism: Sphingomonas sp. AX6; assembly: GCF_902506605.1. GTDB lineage: Bacteria > Pseudomonadota > Alphaproteobacteria > Sphingomonadales > Sphingomonadaceae > Sphingomonas. The sequence goes on along the minus strand of NZ_LR733979.1, from coordinate 878,149 downwards.
ATTGTCGCACCCGACCACCCAGTCGCGAAAGGTCCGCATCTCGCCCGGCGTGGCGCGCGGGCCTGTGCTGGCGAGCGCGGGGGCGATGACCGGTTCGGCAGCCTCGCTGGGCGACGGCGTTGGGCTGGGCGCACCGGGTTGCGCAGGCACATTGGGTTGGGCGGCGGCCCGCGCGCGCGCATCGCTTTCCTGCGGCTGCGGATCGGTATTGCAGGCAGCGAGGATCAGCGCAACGAGCGGCAAGGCGAACTTCATGATGGAGGGAAGGATTAACGCGCTGCATCGTTCCCGAAAAGTCGCTATCGCGGCGTAAATTCCCGAAAAAGACGATGGAGAATGCGATGAAGACGGTGGGCGTGATCGGTGCGGGTCAAATGGGGGCGGGGATCGCGCAGGTTGCAGCCGCCTCGGGTTACCGCGTGCTGTTGTCCGACATCGGGCTGGCACAGGCGGAAAAAGGCAAGGCGGGGATTGGCAAATCGCTCGACCGGCTGGTGGCGAAGGAAAAGATCACGGTCGACGCGCGCGACGCGACGCTGGCCAATATCGAACCTGTCGCGGATGTGTCGGCGATGGGCGTGTGCGAACTGGTGATCGAAGCCGCCACCGAGCGCGAGGAGATCAAGCGCAAGATTTTCGAAAGCGTCGGTGCGGTGCTGTCGGATACTGCGATCCTGGCGTCCAACACCTCGTCGATCCCGATCACGCGGCTGGCCCAGGCAAGCCATGATCCGGCACGCTTCATGGGGGTGCATTTCTTCAACCCCGTGCCCGTCATGGGCCTGATCGAACTGATCCGCGGGCTGGCGACTAGCGACGCGACGGTGTCGGCGGTGGAGAAATTCGGCCAGTCGCTGGGGAAGGAAATCGTCCATGCCAACGACGCGCCGGGCTTCATCGTCAACCGCGTGCTGATGCCGATGCTCAACGAAGCGTGCTTCGCGCTCGGTGAAGGCGTCGCGACCATCCGCGACATCGACACCGCTTGCCGCCTGGGCCTGAACCATCCGATGGGTCCGCTGACGCTGGCCGACTTCATCGGGCTCGACACCTGTCTGGAGATTACCCGCGTGCTGTTCGAGGGCACCGGCGACCCCAAATTCCGCCCCGCGCCGGTGCTCGTCAAATATGTCGAGGCTGGCTGGTACGGGCGAAAGGTCGGCAAGGGGTTTTACGATTATTCGGGTGACGAACCCGTGCCGACGCGCTGAGGGGGATGCCATGAGCATCGACGACACCATCATCGATACGCCCGAAGGTCCGATGACCTATGCCGAGTGGAAGAAGAAAAATCCCGTCCAGTTGCCCTCGCGCCGGACCAAGGGCAAGGATTTGCCCAACAAGGTCAAACGGCGGACCGACGAGTGAGGAGGCCACCCCACCCCGTTTGTTTCGAGCGAAGTCGAGAAACGTTGCGCAACGCCTGTGGCACGTTTCTCGACTTCGCTCGAAACAAACGGGAATGGGATGAAGCGTTATCGATCAACCCGGCAGCAACAGCCCCGCAAGCGCCGCCGACATCAGGTTTGCGAGGCTCCCCGCGATCAGCGCCTTGATCCCCAGCTTGGCGATCATCGGACGCTGGTTGGGGGCCAGGCTGCCGGTGACCGCCATCTGGATCGCGATCGACGAGAAATTGGCGAAACCGCATAGCGCAAAGGTGATGATCGCGCGGCTGCGGTCGCTGAGCTGGGTCAGGTTGCCGAGATCGATGAAGGCCACGAATTCGTTGAGCACCACCTTGGTCCCGAACAACCCGCCTGCGATCTGCGCTTCTTCCCAGGGGATGTTGAGCAGAAACATGATCGGCGCGAAAATCGTGCCCACGATCGCCTGGAAGCTCAATTCGGGATAACCGAAGATGCCGCCGACCGCGCCGAGCAGTCCGTTGGCCAGCGCCACCAGTGCCACGAACGCCAGCACCATCGCGCCGACCGCGACGGCCAGTTTCACGCCGGTCTGCGCCCCCATCGCCGCAGCCATGATGACGTTGGCGGCCTTTTCCTCCTCGACCACTTCGTCGGCCAGCCGCACGGCTTCGTCGTCGCTGCCGCCCTCAAGCGGGAGTTCGCCCGCAGCGGGAACGGGCACGTCGGGCATCATGATCTTGGCCATCAGCAACCCGCCGGGCGCGGCCATGAACGATGCCGCGAGCAGGAAGGGCAGGTAGTCGCTACCGAGGAACGTCGCGTAAGCCGCGAGGATCGTCCCCGCGACGCCCGCCATGCCGACGGTCATGATCGCGAAGAGCTGTGACGGGTTCAGGCTCGCCAGATAGGGTTTGACCACCAAAGGCGATTCGCTTTGCCCGACGAAGATGTTGGCGGCCGAACACAGCGATTCGACCTTGGAAATTCCGGTCACTTTCTCGATTGCGCCACCCACCCAGCGCACGATCAACTGCATCACGCCCAGATAATAGAGGATCGAGATCAGGCTGGCGAAGAACACGATCACGGGAAGCGCCGCGATCGCGAAGCTGTTGCCGCCAATCTCTGGCGAGGCGAGCGGGCCGAACAGGAAATCGGTGCCGTTCTTGGCATAGCCGAGCAGTGCCGACACGCCATTCGATGCCCCGTTGATCGCCGCGCGACCGGCGGGGACGTAGAGGACGAGCGTCGCGATCACCACTTGCAGCGCAAATGCCGCACCGACCACGCGCAGGCGGATCGCGCGGCGATTGGAAGACAGCAGCACCGCAATGGCCAGGATCACGGCGATCCCGGCGATGCCGATCAGAAAACGTTCCATCAATTAGCCCCGCCCCAGGGTGAACTCGAACCACCCGCGACGCGGGCACAAGCGCGCGACCATAGAGGGTTTTGGGCGGCACACCAGATGGCGCGTTTCCGGAACAAGACGAACGGCCGGGCATTGATGTGATGAAATCACACCGGAACAAGGACGTTCTCCTGCCATGTCGCTGACCCTGATGATCGCCGCATCACTGTCGATGCCCACCGCCGCACTCGAACTGCGCGATCCCAACCCGCGCGAGCGTGCGCGCATCGAACAGGTGTTGCGACAGGCGGGCTTCGTGCGCTGGGACGATATCGAACTCGACGACCGGCTGTGGGAGATCGATGATGCACGCACGCGCAATGGCGGCGAATATGATCTGAAGATCGACCCGCGTTCGATGCGGATCGTGCGCCGCGATGGTGACCGCCCGGCCAACGCCCGCGAGCAGGCCGCGATCGAACGGGCGCTGCGCCAACAGGGCTATACGCGCTGGGAGTCGGTCAAGCTCGACAGCGACGGCTATTGGGAAGTCGACGACGCCCGGATGCGGAACGGGCGCGACAACGACCTGAAACTCGATCGGCGAACCTTGCGGATCATCGAACGCGATTGATCGGAATGCCCTATCCCCGTTCGTGCTGAGCTTGTCGAAGCACTGTCCTTTTCTTTGTGCCAAGTAAGGACAGTGCTTCGATACGCCGCTGCGCGGCTACTCAGCACGAACGGGGATGGGGTATTGCGCTCCCACCCATCGGGGCTTTTCGGCTCCTGCGATTCGCGCTAGCAGCGGGCGATGACAGGATCATCGCCCGCGCCGATTTCGCGCTCGCTCTTCTTCTTCGGCATCTTCTACGGCGGCATGTGCTGCATCGCGGGCGTGCTGGGCAACAAGCAGGTCGCCTTGGGGCCGCTGGCCGTCGAAGCCGGGATCTTCGCGTTTTTGCTGCTGGTGGTGGTGTCGAGCGCCGTCGCCGAATTGCACGGACGAAAAACCGCGACGCGGCTGGTGCAGATCGGCTTCATTCCGCTGCTGGCGTCGCTGGTGCTGTCGCTGATCGTGCTCGCTTTGCCCGCCTCGTCGAAGATGGAGCCTGCCCGGCTCGAAGCGTTTCAGCTGATGATGACCGGCACGCCGCGAATCTGGCTCGGCGGCCTGCTCGCTTATGGTATTTCGCAGACGTTGAACGTCACTATCTTCGACGCGCTGCGCCGAAAAGAGGGCAGTCTCGTTTGGCTGCGCGCCGGGGTCGCCAGCGTGCTGAGCCAGATCGTCGATACGCTGATCTTCGTCTTCGTCGCCTTTTACGGCGTGTTCCCGATCGCCGGGCTGCTCGCGGGCCAGATGCTGGCAAAGGTCGTGCTGTCGATCGTACTGGTGCCGCCGCTGATCATCGCGTTCGTGGCGCTGGGCCACAAGCTGGATCGCGGCGCCGGCACGTTCGAGCGGGCTTGAGCGGCAGCGATCCAATTATCTCTTGACCCTGTTCTGTCATTCCCGCGAAGGCGGGAATCCATAACCCATGTCGGCGATTATGGATTCCCGCCTTCGCGGGAATGACGATTTTATTTGATTGGCCAGCCAATGACCGACCACGCACCCGATCCCGCGATGCTTGCCAAGGCGGAAACGCTTGTCGAAGCCTTGCCCTATCTCCAGCGTTACGCGGGCGAGACGTTCGTGATCAAATATGGCGGGCACGCGATGGGCGATCCCGAAGCGCAACGCGATTTCGCCGAGGATGTCGTGTTGTTGAAGGCGGTCGGCATCAACCCGGTCGTCGTCCATGGCGGCGGGCCGCAGATCGGCGCGATGCTCAAACGGCTGGGCGTCGAATCGCAATTCGTCGGTGGCCTGCGCGTCACCGATGCCGAGACCGCCGAAGTCGCGGAAATGGTGCTGGCGGGCAAGATCAACAAGGAAATCGTCGGCTGGATCGCAGCACTTGGCGGGCGCGCGGTGGGCATTTCGGGCAAGGACGCCAATCTGGTGCTCGCCGAAAAGGTCAAACGTACCGAGCCCGACCCCAATTCGGGGATCGAGCGCCATGTCGATCTGGGCTTCGTCGGCGAGCCGGTGAAGGTCGATGCGACGATCCTGCGCAAGCTGACCGACGACCATTTTATTCCGATCGTAGCCCCCGTCGCGCTGGGCGCGGACGGCGCGACCTACAACATCAACGCCGACACGATGGCGGGCGCGATTGCGGGAGCACTGGGCGCGCGGCGCTTCTTCCTGCTGACCGACGTGGCGGGCGTGCTGGACAAGGACAAGGCGCTGCTGACCGACCTGGACCGGGCGGGAATCGAGGCGCTGAAGGCCGACGGCACGATTTCGGGGGGCATGATCCCCAAGGTCGATACCTGCATCGCTGCGGTCGAGGCGGGGGTCGAGGCCGCCGTCATCCTCGACGGACGTGTGCCGCACGCGATGCTGCTAGAGATTTTCACGGCGCGGGGTGCGGGGACGCTGGTTCGGGCCTGAGGCTCACAATATCCCCCTTTACCGTTCGTCCCGAGTGGCCTTCGAGCTTGTCGAGAAGGCGTATCGAGGGAGGGGAGGGCGACAACACTGTCTCGATACGGTTTCTCGACTTCGCTCGAACCCTACTCGACACCAACGGGATGGGGTGGGCGAATCGCCCACAGGGCTTGTCGCGGGCTTCGCCAATCCGCTAGGCAGGCCGCGCCCATTTTTCCGGAGACCGATCGTTGCTCGTCCTGTTGCAAATCGTCCAGGTGCTGCTCAACGTGCTGTGGTGGATCATCGTGATCCAGGCGGTGCTGTCGTGGCTGATCGCGTTCAACGTCATCAACACCAGCAATGATTTCGTGCGGTCGCTGTGGGAAGGCTTACGCAAGCTGACCGAGCCGATCTATCGCCCCATTCGCCGGATCATGCCCGATTTCGGCGCGCTCGACCTGTCGCCACTCGTCGTGCTGCTGATCATCTTCATCCTGTCCGACATCGTCATCCCGTCGATCGCCCAATCGCTGATGGCGCCGACGGTCTATTGATCGCGGGAGCGAGGCCATGAGCGCGGACATCATCGACGGCAAGGCATTCGCCGAAGCGTTGCGCGGGCGCATCGCCGTGGCCGCGGCGGACTTCACCGCGCAGAGCGGGCGCAAGGCGGGACTAGCCGTGGTGCTGGTCGGCGAAGACCCCGCATCCTCGATCTATGTCCGCTCGAAGGGCAAGGCGACGCTTGCCGCCGGAATGGAAAGCTTCGAACACCGCCTGCCCGCCGATATCGGCCAGGACGCGCTGATCGCGCTGGTCGAGCAATTGAACGCTGACCCCCAGGTGGACGGTATCCTCGTTCAGTTGCCGCTGCCCGATCATCTCGACGAGACGCGGGTGCTGCGCGCGGTCGACCCCGACAAGGATGTGGACGGGTTCCACCCGGTCAATGCCGGGCGGCTGGCGACCGGAATGCCCGGCTTCGTGCCGTGTACGCCGCTCGGGTGCCTGATGCTGCTGATGGAGCGGCTGGGCGATCTGTCGGGGCTGGACGCGGTGGTGATCGGGCGGTCGAACATCGTCGGCAAGCCGATGGCGGCGCTGCTGACCGCCGCGAACTGCACCGTAACTATCGCTCATTCGCGCACGCGCGACCTGTCGAGCCATGTCCACCGCGCCGATATCGTGATCGCTGCTGTCGGACGCGCGCAGTTCGTAAAGGGCGAATGGATCAAGCCGGGCGCGACGGTGATCGACGTCGGGATCAACCGGGTTGACGGGCGGCTGGTCGGCGATGTCGACTTCGACGGCGCGGCGTCGGTCGCGGGTGCGATCACCCCGGTGCCGGGCGGGGTCGGGCCGATGACCATCGCCTGCCTGCTACGCAACACGCTGGTTGCGGCGCACCGCCGCGAAGGCATCGCATTTGACGAGGGGGCGTTGTGATCGAGCTGTATATCTCGGCGTTTCTGACGCTGTTCGTCGTCATCGATCCGCCGGGCTGCGCACCGATCTACGCTGGGCTGACCAAGGGCGCGAGCGCCACGCATCGTCGCGCGATGGCGATCCGCGCCGTGCTGGTCGCGACCGCGATCCTGGTGGTGTTCGCGCTATTCGGCCAGCAATTGCTGCGTGCGCTGGGTATCAGCCTCGACAGCTTCCGCATCGCGGGTGGCATCATGCTGTTCCTGATCGCGCTGGAAATGGTGTTCGAAAAACGCACTCAGCGTCGCGAGGAACGCGCGCAAAAGGTGCTGGACGACGACGAGATCGAGGATGTGTCGATCTTTCCGATGGCGATGCCGATGATCGCGGGTCCGGGATCGATCGCGGCGATTATGCTGCTCTGGTCGCAGAATCCGACGGTCGAGGAACGGCTGGTGGTCGGCGGCGCAGCGGTGACGGTGCTGGCGCTGACGCTGGCCGCCCTGATCGCGGCAGGGCCGATGATGCGGGTATTGGGTGCCAAGATCGAGGCGGTGATCACCCGGCTATTGGGCGTGCTGCTTGCGGCGCTGTCGGTTCAGTTCGTGGTGGATGGGCTGATCGGCAGCTTCGGCGCGGCGTCGTAATCGATCCGCCACAGCCGGTAGGGCGACCGGCGCGGTAGCGGAACGGGGACGAGGAACGGGAAATTCTCTCCCTTCGCCATCCGGTCGTAGAAGCCGCCCGGCGCGCGTGCGCGATAGACCGTCGTCTCCGCCATCATCGGGCAGGTCAGCAGATGCGTCGCGCCGTATTTGCGGGCGTTCGCCAGGAACGTCTCCGGGCTGCCCTTGAACGCATTATGCACCGCCAAGATCGAATCGCCGTTGCGGTGATACGGCCCCGCAATCGCCGAATGATGCGTCGTCGCGATCAGGCGCGGGCCGAGATCGACATGGGTGAACAAAGTCGTCGGCGGCAGCGCGCGGTTCAGCGCCTGCATTGACGACAGCATCGCGCATTGGCGGTTGGCGCGGCTGACGGTCTGCATCATCTTCGACGGCGGATCGACGTTCAACTGGCGGATGATATAGCTGACGAACAGCCCCGCGACGGTCAGCACCACCGCAGCCCCCGCGCCGATGCGGACCCAACGCTTGGGATGGTCGGTGACAAGCGCCAGCGCCATCCATGCCAGCGCGGTCGCACCCGGCAGCGCGAGCAACTGCGCGGCAGGTCCGGCGCGGACTTGCCAGAACAGCATCAGGAAGGCGAAGGCGCCGAATAGGGCGACCGCGATCCAGCCGACGATGCGGTCATGAGTATTTGCGCGCCATAAGGCGAGCCCCGCGCCGATCATGCCGATGACGGGGATCGTCGCCAGCGGCACGATCGCGCGCCAGGGATGTTCGTAGATCGGCTTGGCCTCGCGTACATTGTTCAGCCAGCTTGCCATCAGTTCGTCCGACACGCCTTCGGGGCGCGACAGGCAGTGCGGGAACAGCAACGCGAAACCGCCGCCGATGACGCCGCCAGCCAGCCCCAGCAATCCCAGCCGCACCCAGCGATTGGCGGGATCGACCCGCGCGGCGACGAACAGCGCTCCTCCCGCTGCGACCATCGCCGCGAGCCAGACGGGGGTCAGCGCATCGCAGCGCATCGCCCAATTGTCGTTCGACGCGAATGCCGCGAAACCCAGCGTACAGCCGCCGACAAGCGTGAGCGCATAGACTTGCAACCGGCGGGCTTCGTCGCGGTCGATCACCCAGCGCAGGCCCGTGATGGCGCCCGCCATCACGCAATAAGGCAGCATTTCGAGCCCGATCGACAGGCTGAACGCGCTCGACAGCCCGATGATCGCGCCGCCGCGCGCCTTGCGCGGATCGGCAAGCCCGGCGAGCGTCAGGCTGAGGCACGCAAGCTGCCAATTATGATGGTCGATGCGCAGCGGCATGAACATCAACAGCGTCGCGGTGCAGCCGGTGAAAAAGATGAAGGTGAGCTGCCATGCCGCGCCCGCGACCAGCTTGCGCACGGTGAACGCCAGCGCCATCAGCGCAACGAACAGCGGGATTAGCGGCGCACCACCCACCGCGATCCGCTCCGCGATCGCGCGTCCGACGAACGGCTCGGTCAGCACAATCAGCCCGGCGATCGGCAAATCGGGGATGCGCGACCAGTGGATGTTGAACCCCTCTGGCGGGCTCAGCCGATATTGGCGCAGGTCGTACCAGCCCTGACCGTCCAGCCATGCGCGGACCTGTGCGAGCCGCAGATTGTCGTCGGTATCGCCCAGCGCCAGCCACTGGATCGCGCCCCAACGCTGCCACAGAAACCAGCCCGCCATGATCGCGATCGCGCCCAGCGCCAACCGCACCCAATGGCGGTCGATCCACGCTTCGAGCTTGTGCGGGCCACTGGTCACGCCGGTCAAAATCGCTTTCCCTTGCTTTGCGGGCGCTCTAGGGCGGCGAGCATGTCTAGGGCAAGGCGCACGTGACGACGATATTCCACAAGATCGATGGATGGCGGTCGAACCCGGTGTTCGGCCAGTTGCTGCGCTTCGCCATCACCGGCGGCTTCGTGACCGCGTTGGGGGCCGGGCTTTATGCCGCGATGGTCGCACTGACGCCCGTGCACGAACAGATCGCGGTGTTCGCTGCCTATGTCGTGTGTGTTGCGATCGGTTACGTCATGCACAGCCGTTTCAGCTTTCGCGGGCATGGCAGCCGCGACAATGTGGCGGCGACCACCGGACGCTTCGTCGTCGTATCGCTGATCAGCTATGCGATGAACGCCTTCTTCACTTGGGCATTGGTGCGCGGGTTCGAATTGCCGCGCTGGACGCCGGTGCTGCCGATCCTGTTCGTGACGCCACTTGCGACCTTTACGCTCAACCGCTTGTGGGTGTTCAAGTAGATGGCCAATCGCTGATGGACCGCATCGTCTATGACCGGATGGCCGCGCATGACAGCCACCATTGGTGGTATCGCGCGCGCCGCGACATCCTGGCCGATTATGTGACGCGAGAGGCCAAGCTGCCCGCGAATGCGCGCATATTGGAGATCGGCTGCGGGACCGGGCACAACCTCCCCATGTTGGCGCAGTTCGGCGACGTCGATGCGATCGAGATCGACGAAGCGGCGCGCGACATTGCCAGCGAGCGACTGGGCAAGCCGGTCGGTGCCGCACCGCTCCCCGAACTGACGGGCGTCGAGCGGGGCACCTATGACATGATCGCTGTGCTCGATGTGGTCGAGCATATCGAGGATGATGTGGCCGCGCTGAAGGCGATGGCCGAATGCTTGAAACCGGGCGGCGCAATCCTGATCGCGGTCCCCGCGCATCAATGGATGTGGTCGGCGCATGACGTGGTGAACCACCACAAGCGGCGCTATTCGAAAGCGACGCTCGAGGCTGCGATCCGCGCGGCGGGGCTGCGGCATAACGGGTTGAGCTGGTTCAACTCGCTGCTGTTTCCCGCGGCAGTCGCGTCGCGGCTGGCGGGAAAGCTTACGGCCAAGGACGACAGCGACGATTCACCGCCGCCCAAATTTCTCAACACGATTTTCGAAAGGATATTCCGGGTCGAACGGCATCTTGTGGGCCGTGTGCCGCTGACGCCGGGGTTGTCGATCTTGACGCTGGCGCGGAAATAACCACCACCTCGCACCGAACCAAACCCCGTTCGTTTCGAGCGAAGTCGAGAAACGTGGGCCGGGTGCTTCAGTCGCGTTTCTCGACTTCGCTCGAAACGAACGGGGGAGGGGTTGCGTCGCTACTAGCGGACGTCGGTAGCTGCCGCCCAAGCGTTACCACTTCGGCCTTGTACCCCAACGTCGCTTTACCCTGAACCGGCCCCGCGACATCGGCGACCAGATAGAGCGGCCGCCGCTTGGACTCGACGTAAAGCCGCCCGAGATATTCGCCGATCATCCCCAACACGAACATCTGCGCGGCGCCCAGGAACACCACGACCAGCATCGTCGATGTCCAACCCTGAATCGCGCTGCCCGTTAGCCATGCGAACCCGATATAGAGGAACAGCAGCATCGCCGCGCCGGTCAGGATCAGCCCTAAATGGCTGGCCCAGCGCAATGGCGCGGTCGAAAATCCGGTAACGGCGTCGAGTGCGAAGCGGATCATCTTGCCCAGCGGATAATTGCTGGTCCCCGCATGGCGCTCGGCGCGGTCATAGACGAACGGCACCTGACGAAAGCCGACCCACGCCACCATCCCGCGAATGAAGCGCGCCTGTTCGGGCAACGACAGCAGCGCGTCGAGCGCACGCCTGCTCATCAGTCGAAAATCGCCGGTGTCGATCGGGATCGGCGTATCGGTCACGCGGTCGAGCACGCGGTAGAAGGCGGCTGCCGTCAGCTTCTTGAAGAACGTCTCGCCCTCGCGCTTGCGGCGCACGGCATAGACGACATCGGCGTCCTGCGCCGCCATCGTCGCGCGCATGTCGCTCAGCAATTCGGGCGGATCTTGCAAATCGGCGTCGATGATCAGGATCTGCGCGCCCGCGCAGAGGTCGAGCCCCGCGGTCAACGCCAGTTGATGCCCGTGATTGCGCGACAGGTTGATCGCGACCAGCTTCGGATCGGCGGCGGAAAGCCGCTGCATCACCGGCCAGCTCCCGTCCTTCGACCCATCGTTGACGAGGACGATCTCGTAATCCTCGCTCACCGCGGCGCGCGCCGCACCAGACAGCCGCTGATGCAGCAGTTCGAGGCAGGCTTCCTCGTTATAACAGGGGACGACGATCGAGAGGGCAGGGCGGTTCATGGGCGCGGCAAATAGCGCAGCGCGAGCGCGCCGCCTAGTCGGCACGCATTCAGGCAGCGCGCAGCCGGGCGATGAAGGCGTCGGTGGTCGCGGCCAGCCGCTCTGCCGATTGCGCCAGGGTCTGCGCGTCGCTGGCGACCGCATCCGACAATTTCTCGGTCTCGGCGGCCACGTCTGCGACCGCGCGGCTTTGTTGCGCCATGAACGTCGCGCCCAGCGCGGTATCGGCGGCGGTCGCCTCGATCGCGGTGGCGGTCTGGCGCTGTTGATCGACCGATGCGCGCAGCGCCATCGCGGTATCGGACAGCTCGACGATCGATCCCGCCATCTCGCCCAATGCACCATCGGCGACATCGGCGCCGCCGCGCACGGTGGAGGACAATGCCTGGATTTCGCCCGATGCCTGTGCGGCCTGGCTGGCAAGCAGTTTCACCTCATGCGCGACGACCGCAAAGCCACGGCCCGATTCGCCGGCGCGCGCCGCCTCGATCGTGGCGTTGAGTGCAAGCAGGTTGGTCCGGGTAGAGATAGCGTGGATGGTTTCCGCGAAGCGAGCGATCGAATCGGTCCGTGCGCTCAGTGCCTGTACCGCGTCATGGCCCGATCGGGATGCGGCGCGGGCATCGGCGCTCAGCGTTGCCTGGCGATCGATCCGTTCGACGATCGAACCGATCGTGGCGGTAAATTCATGGAGATTGCCTGCGAGCGCTTCCGCTCCGCTCGACGACTGGCTCGCGGCGATGGCAGTGTCGGCGGTGTCGCGGCTCGCCTTGCGTGCCAGTTCGCCCAGCGCGCCGGACGATGAGTCCAGGCTGCGCGAAGCATGCCGGATCGCGGCGACGACATCGGCGACGGAGGATTGCAACGTATCGGCCAGCGTCTCCCATTCGGCGCGGCGGCGGGTTTCGGCCTCGACCTCGATACTCTCGCGACGCGCCTGTTCGTGACGCGCGCGGGCTTCGGCGGCTTGGGCGGTGTGGGCTGCGGTTTCGGCTTCGGTTCGGCGCGTCTCCGCTTCCAGCGTCAGCGCTTCCGCACGGTCCTGTTGTTCGCTCTGGGCGACGGTCAGCGTGCGCAATCGCGTGACGAGCCAGGCGAGGATCGCGAATTGCAGCACGACCGCGACCGCATGGACGATCGTTCGACCGAACGACCCACCCCCGGTAAATGCCCAGCCGGGTGCCAGAAAGCCGATCAGCAGATGATGTGCGGCGATTAGTCCACTCGCCAGCAGGATCGGTCGCCAGTCGCACAGCACGGCAAGCCCGGCGAGCGCGACGAAGAAGTACATATGCGCGTCCATCTGCCACATGTGGCCACCGAGAAGATAGACGGCGAGCGCGGGATGAACGGCGGCGAGTGTGCCCATGATCAGCCGCGCATTGGCGTCGCGACGGCGCTGAACCGCCATCAGCGTCGGTGCGATATTGGCCAGGATCGCTAGGGCGAAGACCAACGGCGCATCGCCACGCCCAAGCATCCAGCCCATGACCGCGAGCCACAAGGTGAACAGCCATCCACCCGCCGCGATCGCACGCACGCCCTGAAGGCGGAGCGCGTCGAGGATATCGATCCGCGCGTTCATTGGTCCCTCTCCGGAATTTCGCCGCACGCCGCACGGTCGGCGGCGATCAGCAGCATATCGGGCTGGGCGAGCGCATCGCGGCGGCCATGCACCACGAACGATCCCGGCAGCACGCCCATCTTCAATAATTGCCCGCCGCGATCGATCACGCGTTGCGGCAACCTCGTGCGTGCCGCATCCGACAGCGGAATCATCAGCATCGCGCCTTCGACCGGCGGGCGCAGTGTCAGCCAGCCGACGCCGCCGAGCACCAGCGCAAGCTGGCTCGCAAGCAGGAAGCGGGAGGGGCGGAATGCGTCAATCACGCACTCCGCTTAACTCGTGGTGGTTAACCGACCGCTAAGGCTGAAACTACGCGGTCTGCGGAATGAAGCGCGCCGCGATTTCCTTTGCGACGCGGATCGGGCGGCGGGTATCGGCATCGAGCGCACACCAGCTCGACTGAACCTCGGCCAGCACATCCTCGCCGCGTTTGACGATGGTGGTGAAGAATGCACGCGCGCCCTCCACCCGCTCGGCGATCACCGTGGCGATCACGTCGTCGTCCAGAAACGCCGGCCGGCGATAGGTAATCTCGTGCTTCAGCGCGACCCACAGGTGACGCGCCACGTCTTCGGCAGGCGCGATTTTTTCCCAATAGGCGACGACCGCTTCCTGCACCCAGGACAGATAGACCGCATTGTTGACATGACCCATATGGTCGATGTCGTTCGGTTCGATCGTCAGGCTGTGGTCATGCGGCATCGCACAAAGATGCGGATTGCTGACATCAATGTCAATGAAACGCGGAATGATTAACCGCGATCCACCGCGCTGACCGCGTCGGCCGCACGCAATGCCGACATCAGTTTCATCAGGTGCGCGACGTCGCGCACATCGACATCGACAAGATTGGTGTGGAACGTCGTGTCGCGATTATCGAGCCGCAGCCCCAGGATGTTGGCCTTGTGCTGGCCCATGATCGTCGCGACCGCGCCCAGCGCGCCGGGTTCGTTCTTGAGTGTAATGACAATCCGCGCCGTCCCCCCTTGTGCGCCTTCGCCCCAGCTCAGATCGACCCAATCCGAATCGTCGCTTTCGGCCAGATGCTGGCAATGGATGGTATGCACCTCGATCGGCTCGCCTGCCCGGCGCAGCCCGACAATGCGGTCGCCGGGGATGGGGCGGCACGTGTCGCACAAATCGTACGCCATGCCGGGGGTCAGCCCCCGGATCGAGATCGCCTGGCGCTGGACCGGGGTCGATGCCTCGATCCCCTCGGTCGATCCGGGCATGACCGCTTCCATCACTTCGGCATCGGTCAATTGCTTGCGCGCGATCGATTCCATCAGCGTCGCTTCGTCGGTCAACTTCAGGCGCTTGATCGCGGCGTTCAGCGCGTCCGGACCGACCGCGACGGGTAGGCGTCCGACGATCTCGTCATACAGACTACGGCCAAGCGCGACCGAATCGTCGCGCTCGCGGTGGCGGACATGGCGGCGGATCGCGGCGCGCGCCTTGCCGGTGATCGCGAAATTCAGCCAATTGGGCTGCGGCTGCTGCGCTTTCGATCGCAGGATTTGCACCTGATCGCCATTTTCGATTTCGGTCCGCAGCGGCACGACGCGCCCATTGACCTTCGCCCCCACCGCCTGATCGCCCAGATCCGTGTGGACGGCATAGGCGAAATCGATCGGGGTCGCGCCCTTGGGCAACTGGATCAGCTCGCCCTTGGGACTGAACGCAAAGATGCGATCGGCATACATCGCCATGCGGGTATGTTCGAGCAGCTCGTCGGGATTGTCGGTATTGTCGAGGATTTCGACGAGATCGCGAATCCAGCTCACTTGCGTATCGGGGCGCACCCCGTCCTGCTTGTACGCCCAGTGCGCCGCCAGGCCATATTCGGCCTGGGCGTGCATCTCGGCAGTGCGGATCTGGATTTCGATCCGCATATTGTCGGCATGGATCACCGAGGTATGGAGCGAGCGATATCCGTTGCGCTTGGGCGTCGAGATATAATCCTTGAACCGTCCCGGCACCATCGGCCAGCGCCGGTGGATCGCGCCCAACGCCTGATAGCATTGCTCTTCATTCTCGACGATCGCACGGAACGCCATGATGTCGGTCAGTTGCTCCAGGCTGACATGGCGTTCGGACATCTTGCGCCAGATCGAATAGGGATGCTTTTCACGCCCCGAAATCTCCGCATCGACCCCGTTGCGCGCCAGCAGCAGTTTCAGCCCCGACGAAATCTTGGCGATGCGGTCGCCGCCGTCCGATTTCAGGCTCTCCAGCCGGCGCGTGATCGACTCATAGCCTTCGGGCTCGAGTTGCTGGAAGGCGAGCGTCTGCATCTCCTTCATGAACTCGTACATCCCGATCCGCTCGGCGAGCGGAGCATAGATGTCCATCGTCTCCTTTGCGATCCGCCGCCGCTTTTCGGGCTTGGGGATGTGATGGAGGGTGCGCATGTTGTGGAGCCGATCGGCGAGCTTCACCAGCAGCACCCGGATGTCGTCGGACATGGCGAGCAGGAATTTGCGCAGATTTTCCGCCGCGCGTTCGCTCTCGCTCTGCGCCTCGATCTTGCTGAGCTTGGTGACGCCATCGACCAGCCGCGCCACGGCGGGGCCGAATTTGCTGAGGATTTCCTCCGGCGTCGCCACCGTATCCTCGATCGTGTCGTGCAGGATCGCGGTCGCGATCGTCTCGTCGTCGAGGTGGAGGTCGGTCAGGATGCCGGCGACTTCGATCGGGTGGCTGAAATAGGGGTCGCCCGACGCGCGCTTCTGGCTGCCATGTGCCTGCATCGAAAAGACATAGGCGCGGTTGAGCAATGCCTCATCGGCTTGTGGATCGTAGCCCAAGACCCGATCGACCAGTTCATATTGGCGAAGCACCCGCCCAACATGGGGGCGGGTGCTGCTGCTTTGCAATAAATTTGGTGTGTCGCGCGGCGCTT
Source organism: Sphingomonas sp. AX6 (assembly GCF_902506605.1). Taxonomy (GTDB): domain Bacteria; phylum Pseudomonadota; class Alphaproteobacteria; order Sphingomonadales; family Sphingomonadaceae; genus Sphingomonas. The sequence continues at coordinate 862,204 of NZ_LR733979.1, read as the reverse complement.
TGCCGCCCGATGGCGCGCTTATTTCGCGCGGCTGTTGCACTTCGACAGCGCTTCGGCATCGAACGCGGTGCCGCCTGCGGCGAAGCCGGTCAGCGCGCCGGTCTGGCGGACGACGAGTTCGCACATGATCGCATCGCGCGAGCCCGCCTTGGGCGCGGTGCAGGTCGTGCCGTTGCAAGTCCAGATCGTGCTGCGGGTCACCAGCTTGGTTTTGGCAGGGGCTGCGGCCAACGAGGCGGTGTAATAGCCGCCGGTCTGCGCGTGCGCCGGTGCGGTGGCGGTGAGCGCGGCGGCAGCCACGGCGGCGATGGAGAGCAGGCGGATCATCGGTTCGACTCCGGGGAAGAAAGGGTTGCGATTGACAACCTATATCTATCTGACACAAATGTAAGTTGCAACGAGAAACCAGTGCTGCGTTGCAAAAGTTAGCTTTCCCTTTGTGTCGCGTCGAAACGCCGCTAGTCTTGGACCTGTCATGAAACCTGCCCTGCGAGAATCTCTGCGCGAAGACGCGGTTAAGTGCAGCCTCCCCGCGGCGTTGGAGGCGATGGGCGAGCGGTGGTCGTTCCTGATCCTGCGCGGCAGTTTCAACGGATTGAAACATTTCGAGGAATTTCAGTCCGAACTGGGGATTGCGCGCAACATCCTCGCCAACCGCCTCGCGCGGCTGGTCGACCACGGTATCCTCGAGCGCCGGGCGTGCGACGACGATCGTCGCAAGGTAGAGTACTGCCTGACCGACAAGGGTTATGCGCTGCTGCCGACGATGGTCGCGCTTCGCCAATGGGGCGAGCGCTGGGAAACCGGCAAGGAAGCTACCCCGATCCTGGTCGATGCGCGCGACCGCAAGCCGATCCGCCCGGTATCGGTCACCGCGCATGACGGCCGGGTGCTCGGCAAGCGCGAACTGATCTGGGCCTTGCCGGAGGAGGTGTACGGCGACGCCAGCGCCGAGGCGGCGGAGTAGCGGCACCGCCGTCCCACATCCGTTCGTTTCGAGCGAAGTCGAGAAACGCGATCCAAGCAACAAGCCCACGTTTCTCGACGTCGCTCGAAACGAATGGAGTTGGTGGATCAGCCGGTCGGCAACCCCTCCAAGAACGCCCGCACCTCCGCCAGCAAAGGCGTCGGCTTCCCCGTCGGTAAATGAACATTGACGCTGGTCATCGAGATCACCGCGTGCAGCGCGCCAGTATCCGCATGGCACAGCTCGAACCGCTTGGTCAGGCTGGTATTGCCGATCTTCTCGATCCGCACGAATGCCTGGACAGTATCGCCCCACACGAAAGGCTTGAGATAATCGACCTCCGCGCGGCGGACGTGAAACTCGCTCTCCCGCCACGCCGTACCGACCCCTTCGGCAATTCCCGTCCAGTCCCAGAAATCGGTCACCGCGACATCGGCATATTCGAGATAGCGCGAGTTGAAGACGACCTTTTGCCCGTCGATCTCGGCATAGCGGACGCGGAATGTGGTGGAGAAAGCGAAGCCGGGGCGGGGGGTCATGCCGGGCTGGTTACCCGAACCTGCCGTCCGATCAAGCATCACCCTGCCTTCTTCTCCCCGACATTGACGCCCATCGATTGCAGATAGCGTTTGATGTTGCGCGCCGCCTGTCGCAGCCGTTGTTCATTCTCGACCATCGCGATGCGGACATAGCCTTCCCCGTCCTCGCCGTATCCGACGCCCGGCGCGACCGCGACCTTGGCTTCGGTCAAGAGTTGCTTGGAAAATTCGAGGCTGCCCATTTCCTTGAGCGCGGGCGGCAAGGGGGCCCAGGCGAACATAGATGCGCGTGGCGGCGGGATGTCCCAGCCTGCGCGACCGAACGCCTCGACCATCACGTCGCGGCGCTTGTGATAGAGTGCGCGGTTCTTCTCGACGATGTCCTGCGGGCCGTTGAGCGCGGCGCAGGCCGCGGCCTGTATCGGGGTGAACGCACCGTAATCGAGATAGGACTTTACCCGTGCCATCGCCGCGATCAGCTTTGCATTGCCGACCGCGAACCCCATCCGCCACCCGGCCATCGAATAGGTTTTGGATAGCGACGTGAACTCGATCGCGATGTCCTTCGCGCCCGGCACTTGCAGGATCGAGACGGTCGGGTTGCCGTCATAATAAAGCTCGGAATAAGCAAGGTCGGAAATGACCCAGACCTGATTCTCCTTTGCCCATGCCACCAGCCGTTCGTAGAAAGCGAGGTCGACCGTCTCCGCGGTGGGGTTCGACGGATAGTTGACCACCAATATGCTCGGGCGCGGCACGGTGAAGGCCATCGCGCGGTCCAATGAGCGGAAATAGTTGTCGTCGGGCGTTGTCGGTACGCTGCGGATCGTCGCGCCGGCGATGATGAACCCGAAAGTGTGGATGGGGTAGGACGGGTTGGGTGCCAGCACGACGTCGCCGGGCGCGGTGATCGCGGTCGCCAGACTGGCGAGCCCCTCCTTCGATCCCATCGTCACCACGACTTCGGTTTCGGGATCGACATCGACCCCGAACCGGCGGCCGTAATAATTGGCCTGGGCGCGGCGAAGGCCCGGAATCCCCTTGGACTGCGAATAGCCGTGGGCATCGGGCTTGCGCGCGACCTCGACCAGCTTCTCGATGACGTGCTCGGGCGGCGGCAGGTCGGGATTGCCCATGCCCAGATCGATGATGTCCTCCCCGCCCGCGCGCGCCGCTGCCCGCATCCCGTTGACTTCGGCGATGACGTAAGGGGGCAGGCGCTTCATGCGGTAGAATTCTTCGGACATTTCGGTACGATCCTTGTTCGAACGCGATCTAAGCTAAACCCAAACCGGACGTCACCCCAGCGAAAGCTGGGGTATCGTGCAGAAAATCTGTCGGGCGGCGTAACCGTCTGAGATGCCAGCCTTCGCTGGCGTGACGATCCGGTGTAGAGGGAGGCGAGAGAGGATGAACATGGCCGAGACCAAAGCCCAACCCACGCCCACGCCCGATCTGGCGGACCTGCAGCACTGGACCTGGGTGCTGGGCCGCGCGCAGCAGATGATGATGGAGCATGGGCTGGATACGGTCGATGCGATGCCCGCGACGCCGGGCATTCCCGTCTGGGCCGACCCCAAGAACATTGCCCGCGCGCAGGCCGAATTCTGGGGCGACACGATGAAGCTGTGGCAACGTTTCCTCGATCCCGCATCGACCGAGGCGGTCGAGGAAAATCCCGCACACGCCAAGGACAAGCGCTTCAAGGCACCGCAATGGCGCGAGGAACCGGTGTTCGATTTCCTGCGCCAAAGCTATTTCCTGATCGCCGACCATTTGGTGAAGGGCGTGGATGGCCTGGACGGCGTCCACCCCAAGCAAAAGGAACAGATCCGCTTCGCGACGCAGGGGTTCATCGACGCAATGAGCCCGACCAATTTCCCCGCGACCAATCCGGTCGTGCTGGAGAAAATCGTCGAGACCAAGGGAGAGAGTCTGCTGAAAGGCCTCCAGAACATGCTGCAGGACATCGCCAAGGGTCAGATGACCCAGACCGATCCGAATGCGTTTCAGGTCGGGCGCGACATGGCGACCACGCCGGGCAAGGTGGTCAAGCGCACGCCGCTTTACGAGTTGATCCAGTACACGCCGACGACGGACAAGGTGTACGAGACGCCGCTGGTGATCTTTCCGCCGTGGATCAACCGCTTCTACATCCTCGACCTCAATCCTGAAAAAAGCTTCATCCGCTGGGCGGTCGAACAGGGGCTGACGGTGTTCGTCGTTTCGTGGAAATCGGCGGATGCGTCGATGAAGGACATTCGCTGGGACGATTATATCGAACGCGGCCAGATCGACGCGATCGACACGGTGCGCGACCTGCTGGGCGTCGAGGCCGTCCACACCATCGGTTATTGTGTCGCGGGCACGACGCTTGCCGCAACGCTCGCAGTCCTTGCGGCGCGCGGCGAAGCGGACAAGGTGGCCTCGGCGACGTTCTTCACCGCGCAGGTCGATTTCGCCGATGCGGGCGACCTCAACCTGTTCGTCGGTGACGAGCAGATGGACTTGATCAAATCGCTGGGCGCCGACGGGTTTCTCGATGGGCGCTATATGGCTGCGACCTTCAATCTGCTGCGCGGGCGCGACCTCATCTGGAACTACGTCACCAACAATTACCTGCTGGGTCAGGACTATGTGCCGTTCGACCTGCTCCACTGGAATTCGGACGTCACCAACCTGCCATCGGGCTGGCACATCGATTACCTGACCGACCTCTACCGCGACAACAAGCTGGTGCAGGCGGGGGCGATGGCGATTTCGGGCACGCCGATCGACCTGACCAAGGTGACGACCCCGACCTATATTCAGGCGGGCAAGGAGGATCATATCGCGCCTGCCGCCAGCGTATGGAAACTGACGCATCATTTCGGCGGGGAGAACCGCTTCGTGCTGGCCGGGTCGGGACATATCGCAGGTGTGGTCAATCCGCCGAGCGCGCAGAAATACCAATATTGGACTTGCGACGGAGAGGTAGAGACGCTGGCCGAATTCGTCGCGGGCGCGACCGAGACCAAGGGAAGCTGGTGGCCGGATTGGGCGAAATGGATCGCCGAACGCGCGCCCAACCGGATTGCGGCGAAGGGCGCTCGGCAACCGGGCAAGGGCAAGCTCAAGGGACTCGAGGACGCACCCGGAAGCTATGTGAAGACGCGCTGATACGCCGCTGGACAGGCGCGCATGACAACTTTGTTGCAGCGCACAAAAAACACTTGAACCGGCGCGTGAGATTCGCTATTTGCTGCATTGCAACAAATGCAATGGAGCAGCGCGATGGCGAGCAAAGGCCCGACCAAGTCGGCACCCAAGGCAAATGCAGGCAAGCAGGGCGCATCGACCCCGGCAGCGAAGGCGTCCGCGCCCAAGCCCGCCGCGCCGGTCGCCGCTCCCGCGACTGAAACGGCACCCGTCCCGGCTCCCAAGCCGGTCGAAAAGCCGGTCCAGGTCGCCGCCGAAAAGGCTGTGACTCAGGCCGTCGACACGGGTGCCACCGCGGTTCGCAAGGCCAGCGACGAGGCCAAAACGGTCGTCGCCAAGACCGCGGCTGTTGCCGCCAAGGTGGCCGCGCCGGTGAAAGCCGCCGTCGAGACCGCCGCGAAGACCGTCCAGAAATCAGCGAACAAGGATAATCCCATCATGACCACCATCGAAGAAACCATGACCAAGAGCCAGGCGATGTTCGGCGACGTTAACGAGCGCGCCAAGGCCCAGATGGAAAAGAACGCCAAGATCGTCGAAGAGATGAACGCGTTCGCCAAGGGCAACGTCGAAGCGCTCGTCGAATCGGGCAAGATCGCTGCCAAGGGCATGGAAACCATCGGCCAGGAAAGCGCCGATTTCACGCGCAAGTCGTTCGAAAAGGCGACTGCCACGATGAAGGAAATGTCGAGCGTCAAGTCGCCCGCAGACTTCTTCAAGCTGCAAAGCGATTTCGTCCGCGAAACCTTCGACTCGATGATCGCGGTGACCTCGAAGAACACCGAAGCGATGATGAAGCTGGCCGGCGACGCCGCACAGCCGATGTCGAGCCGCTATGCGGTTGCGGTCGAAAAGGTGAAGACGGCGGCGTAAGCCGACGGCTTCAAGCGTTCGAACCAATCCAAGGGAGAGGGCGGTCCGTGCAAACGGGTCGCCCTTTTTCGTTCTACGGCTAAACTGCACCCCGTTCGCTTCGAGCGAAGTCGAGAAGCGCGGAACAAGCGCTTGGGTCGCGTTTCTCGACTTCGCTCGAAACAAACGGATGACGGAATACGTGCCTCATCTTCGCAATCGCGGTAAATCGCACATCACCGGGTTGCGAAGCGGGGGCGACTTGCCATATTTTGGGGCCGTGAGAACAATGCACCCCCTCTATCCGCTGATGACGGACGACGCGCCCGACGACGGTGACGACGATCTGTCGACCGGCGTCGCGACACGCACCCGCACCAAGACGAAAAAGCCGACGCCGTACCGCGTCCTGCTGCTCAACGACGACTATACGCCGATGGAATTCGTCGTGCTGGTCCTCCAGCGTTTCTTCCGCATGGACGCCGAACAAGCGACCCAGGTGATGCTCCACGTCCACCAGCGCGGCGTCGGGGTGTGCGGCGTTTTCACCTATGAAGTCGCGGAAACCAAGGTCGCGCAGGTGATCGAGTTCGCCCGCCAGAACACCCACCCGCTGCAGTGCACGCTTGAAAAGGCGTAAAGTTCGCCTGACCTACCAGCCGTTACTGGCAAGCCGGTACTGGGATGATTTCTGCGGCTATTCCTCCGCGTCGTTTTCTGATGTCGCCTTCGCGGTCCCCGCTACCGGCGTGCCGAGCAGGCTCGACACCAAGCCGCGGAAGCGGTTGAGTTCGCCCCCCGTCAAACGATCGGTGCTCGACAGGCTGACCGAGCGCGGATTTACCGCCTGGCCGTTTTTCCACAGTTCGTAATGGAGATGCGGCCCGGTCGACATGCCAGTCGATCCCACCGCGCCGATCACTTGTCCGCGCGTGACGCGGGTGCCCGAGCGCACCGAAATCCGGCTCATATGACCATAAGCGGTCTGAAGCCCGCCCGAATGGCTGATCCGCACATAATTGCCGTAGCCGCCATTACGCCCGGCGAACTGTACCGTGCCGTCGGTCGCGGCGCGGATCGGGGTGCCCGTGGGCGCGGCGATGTCCATGCCCTTGTGCAGGCGGCGGAAACCCAGCACCGGATGCGTGCGATAGCCGAAGCTGGACGACAGGCGTCCCTGGGCGGGCATCAACATGCCTTCGGTGCGTTCGCCCATCCCCTTGGGATCGTACCACATGGTGCGGCCTTCGCGCTCCCAACGCACGAGCTGAACTTCGCGGCGGCCCTGGTCGAGACCAGCAAAGAGCAACTTGCCGAGCTGTTCTTCGCCGGTCGCGGCGCGCTGGCGCTCGACGATCAGGTCGAATTCGTCGTTCGCGCCGATGCGCGACATCGGCACTTTGGTGGCGATCGATTTGATGAACGCCTCGACCGCTTTCGCCGGCGCGCCTGCGGCGCGCGCGGTGCGGTAGAGGCTCGAGCCGACCCGCCCGCGAATGCGCAGCGGCGTATGATCGACCGCGATCGGAATTTCGATGAGCGACAGCCCGCCATCGACGCGCGCGACCTCGACCGCCAAATCGAACCGCGCGCGGAAGGCAAGCTTTTCGAGCGGACGCGCCTGATTGCGTGAGGCCCGGCGACCCAGCGTCACGTCGACCCGCGTCCCCGCCTTGATATCGGTGGGATCGATCGCGCCTGCGACCAGATCGGCGACACGCGACGCATCGCCCGCGCCGACCCCTGCTCGCTCCAGCGCGCTGGCGAAACGACGGCCCGCGCCAACGACCGCGGTCAACTCAAGGATCGGGCGTTCGGGCGTGTCGGCCAGCGGCCGGACCAGTCCCGACGCTTCGCCACGCATGCCGGTCGTCGCGCCATAAGCCAGCGCCGAAATCGACTGGCTGCGTGCGTCCTCCCATTCGGTGCCGGTCAGCGGCGCAGTTACCGCGCCGTGGATCGGACGTTCGAAACCGGGCGATAGCAAAAGCGTGACGGTAATCAATCCGGCACAGGTCGCGACGCCGCGGAACCATTCGATGCTGCCGATACGCGAGCCGAGATCGGGTGCCGGATCGAAATCGGGGAAGCGATCCTGAATACGGTCGATCAGCGTGAGCGGCTTGGGCGGGGCAGGTGCACGACCGAACGAGCGGGCACTGGTGCCCCCTGCCTGATCCAAACCAATATCGCTGCGCAAAAACACGGCGCTTGTCCCCGAAAACCGCCGAAAAGCTCCACCCCCGGCCAATCCAAACCCTGTGAAGCACAAATACTAAAGTCAAATTAACTGGACCCGCCGGACGCATCGGATGCGGCGAATGGTGCCACCCAACCGACGAACCGCCCGCCCGCGATGCAACCCGATGAAATGTCGATCAAACCTCGCCCTTGCAGCAGGACGGCAGGCACGCGATGTTGGGCCAAATGAACGGCCCCCACCGCCATCCGGTTACCGCCGTGCTTGGCCCCACCAACACCGGCAAGACGCACCTCGCGGTCGAGCGCATGGCCGCGCATTCGAGCGGGATGATCGGCTTTCCGCTGCGATTGCTGGCTCGCGAAGTCTATGACCGCGTGGTTGCGATGAAGGGGCCGAAAGAGGTCGCGCTGCTCACGGGCGAGGAGCGCATCGTCCCGCCGGGCGCGCGCTGGTTCCTGTGTACCGCCGAGTCCATGCCCACCGACAAGGACCTGTCGTTCGTCGCGATCGACGAGGCACAATTGGGGGCCGACCCCGAGCGCGGGCATGTGTTCACCGACCGACTGCTCCATGCGCGCGGCCGCGACGAGACGATGATCCTGGGATCGAGCGCGCTGAAGCCGATGATCCGAGCGCTGCTTCCGCAAGCCGAGATCGAGAGCCGCCCGCGCTTTTCCACGCTCAGCTATGCGGGCGCGAAAAAGCTGTCGCGACTGCCCAAACGGTCGGTGATCGTCGCGTTCAGCGCCGAGGAAGTCTATGCCGTAGCGGAAGCGATCCGCCGGATGCGCGGCGGCGCGGCAGTGGTGATGGGCGCATTGTCCCCGCGCACCCGCAACGCGCAGGTCGCGATGTTTCAGGCGGGCGAGGTCGATTATCTCGTCGCGACCGACGCAATCGGCATGGGGCTGAACATGGACGTGGCGCATGTCGCGTTCGCGGGGCTCAACAAGTTCGACGGGCGCAAGCGGAGGCGACTGAACGTCGCCGAAATGGCCCAGATCGCGGGCCGCGCCGGACGGCACCAGCGCGACGGCACGTTCGGCGCATTGACCGAGGACGGCCCCAACGCCTTCACCCCCGAAGAGATCATGGCCATCGAGGGCCATCACATCCCGCGGCTCGATTTCCTCTATTGGCGCGAAGGGTCACCTGACTGCGCCTCCATCGACGCGCTGGTCGCCAGTCTTGAGAAACGCCCGCACGGCGTCGAACTGCGGGCTGCGCCCGAGGCGACCGATCTGGCCGTGCTCAAGCGGCTGGAGGGCGAGCCCTGGGTCCGCGACCGCTGTCGCCACCCGGCGATGGTGCGGCGGCTATGGGCAGCGTGCGGTCTGCCCGATTTCCGCAAATCGGGTAGCGAAATGCACAGCCGGTTGATCGCGCGTATCTTCGGTCATCTGAGCGAAGGCGCAGGCGTGATCCCGCAGGATTGGTTCGCCGCCGAACTCACGCGGCTCGACAATGTTCAGGGCGATGTCGAGACGATCGCCGGGCGCATCACGGGGGTGCGCATCTGGGCCTATATCGCCCACCGCAGCGACTGGCTCGCCGAGCCCGAACATTGGGCAAGCCGCACGCGCGAGGTCGAGACACGACTTTCGGACGCGCTGCACGATCGGTTGACCCAGCGCTTCGTCGACCGGCGTACGACGATGCTGCTGCGCCAGATCGGTGCCGATCCCGATCTGCTGCCGGTCGAAATATCTAGGGACGGCGCGGTCGAGGTGGAGGGCCACTCGATTGGGCGGATCGAGGGCTTCCGCTTCATCGTCGCACCCGACGCGCGACTGACGGACAAGAAAATGCTGCTCGCGGCGGCGGAAAAGCGATTGCACAAGGAGTTCGCGCACCGCGCCGGGCTGGTGGCGGATGCGAACGACGATGCGTTCGACGTGATCGCCAAGGACGCCGTGCCGGTACTGGTGTGGCAGGGGCATTCGGTGGCAATGCTGAAGCCCGGCGGATCGCTGGCCCGCCCGCGCCTCGCGCCGGACGCCGCCATCGCTGCGCTTGCGCCAGCGTCGCGCGAAAAGGTGGTCGGGCGGATCGAGGCGTGGCTCGCCACCGCCAATCGCAAGCGCGCGCCGTGGCTGGCAAAGTTGGAGGCCATCTCGCTCGACCCGAACGCGCCGCCCCCGCTGCGCGCGGTCGCCGCCGGACTGGCCGGTGCCGGCGGGATGACCGCCCGCGATTCGCTGGCGGAGGCGGTGGCCGCACTCGACCCGGCATCGCGCAAGCGGCTGCGTCAGGCGGGCGTGACGATCGGTTCGCTCGACTTGTTCACGGCTGCCCTGCTCAAGCCGGCACCGCTGGAATGGCGGTCAGTGCTGCTCGCCGCGCGAGGGAGCGCGCTGCCGATCCTGCCGCCGCCCGGCGCCACCATCCTGCCGCGCGGCCCCTACCCTGCCCCTGCAGGCTTCCGCGCGATCGGCAATCAACTCGTCCGCATCGATCTGGTCGAACGCATCGCCCGCGCCGTGCATGACGCGCGGAAAGGACGCCTGCCGTTCGCCCCCGACCCTGCACTCGCCACTTCGATCGGGCTGAACGAGGACAACCAGGCGCGGCTGATGGCCTTGCTCGGCTTCCGCGCCGCCAAGTCGCATGAGGGCGCGCGGCGCTGGGCATGGAGCGGACGCCCGGTCACCCCAAAACGCGCCGCACCACCGCCGCGCCCCGGCAATGCCTTTGCGGCGCTCGCCGAGTTGAAGTCAGCCTATGGCAAGTGACGCGACCGCGACGATGCGAGTCGATCGTTTCCTCTGGTTCGCGCGCCTGGCCAAGACGCGCAGCATGGCCCAGACGATCGCCAACAAGGGCACGTTGCGCATCGACGGCCGCCGCATCGACCGCGCGCATGCGACCGTGCGGATCGGATCGGTCATCGCCTGGCCGTGGAATGGTGCGGTGCGGATCGTGCGGGTCGAAGCGCTTCCCGATCGCCGCGGTCCGGCCAGCGAGGCTGCGACGCTTTATACCGCGATAGAAACCGGCGCGGCCAATGCCGTTGACGCGGACGGGCGGGCGCAATAGCAGGATCGCTCGACCCAAGGAGCCCGACCGACCATGACCTATGTCGTCACCGACGCCTGCATCCGCTGCAAATATATGGACTGCGTGGAAGTCTGCCCGGTCGATTGCTTCTATGAGGGCGAGAACATGCTGGTGATCAATCCCAGCGAATGCATCGATTGCGGCGTGTGCGAGCCCGAATGCCCTGCCGAAGCCATCCTGCCCGATACCGAAAACGGCCTCGAAAAATGGCTGGAGCTCAACAATACCTTCTCGGCGCAATGGCCGAACGTCACCAGCAATAGCGGCCAGACGCCCGAGGATGCCGACGCGCACAAGGGCGAAGAGGGCAAGTTCGACAAATATTTCTCCCCCGAACCCGGCGCGGGCGACTGACCGGAACGGCTTAAGCCGCTAATGGCCTGATCGCTCGGGTTTATCCTCGTTATCCACAGCCATGGGTGCCTGCGTCATATGTGACGCCGGGCTGGTAATTTTGTTACGAATCTGCTAAACGATGGCCAAGACGCGTAGGGACAGGTCGCGCCCGCGCTATTCGGAGACGTACGAAACATCACCGTCGCCGGCCCGGCTGCGGGGTCGTTCGCCATTTGGCCGCCCGCTATTTCCTTCCGGTCCTGTGTTCACCCATGAAAGGCAGGTATTCCGCATGGCTTCCAAAGCCCTGTTATTCGATGTCGGCGATTATGTCGTTTACCCCAAGCACGGCGTGGGCCGTGTCGTCGAACTGCAAAAGTCCGAAATCGCCGGAATGCAGCTCGAACTCTATGTCCTTCGGTTCGAAAAGGAGCGCATGACGCTCCGCGTGCCCACCAACAAGGCCGAAAGCGTCGGCATGCGCAAGCTGTCGAGCGACAAGACGCTTCGCGAAGCGCTCGACACGCTCAAGGGCAAGCCCAAGGTGAAGCGCACCATGTGGTCGCGCCGTGCCCAGGAATATGAAGCCAAGATCAATTCGGGCGACCTGGTGTCGATCGCCGAAGTGGTCCGCGACCTGTTCCGTGCCGACGACCAGCCCGAGCAGAGCTATTCGGAACGCCAGATCTTTGAAGCGGCTGCCAGCCGCCTCGCGCGCGAACTCGCCGCGATGGAACAGGTGGACGAGCCGACCGCGCTCGAAAAGCTGCTCGAAATCCTGCGTGCGGCAGCGACGATCCACAACAAGGACAAGGTGCCCGCGTAACCGCGCGACACCCTTTTTCCGAACCGACGAGAGGCGGGCCTGACAAGGGCTCGCCTCTTTTGGTTTGACGTCCTCGTTAGTGTATTATATACATACCACACTAACGAGGAGATTTCCGATGCGCAGCCTGTTGATCGCCTTATCTGCCCTGCCGCTGATCGCGTGCAACGGCGATGCGACGGTCGGTTCCAAATCCGGCACGGTGATCGAGGCGCAGGGAAGCGGCAATGCCCGCACCTATTCCGCGCGCGATTTCGCGCGGATCGAACTGCGCGGTGCCGACGATATCGAAGTTTCGACCGGCGGCGATTTCTCGGTCCGCGCAGAGGGCGACGCCGAAATCCTCGACAAGCTCGAAATCCGCATCGACGGCGACAGATTGATCGTCGGACGCAAGGATCGATCGGGCTGGAACTGGGGCAGCGACGATGACGGCGACGTCCGCATCCTGGTGTCGATGCCCGCCATCCGCAGCGGAACGCTGGCCGGATCGGGCGACCTGACGATCAACCGCACACAGGGTGACTTCGACGGCGAGTTGGCCGGGTCGGGCGACATGACGGTCGGCATCCTGCAAGGGGGTCGCGGTGCGTTCTCGCTCGCGGGGTCGGGCACGATTGCAGCCAGCGGCCAGATCGACCGGATCGATCTGTCGATCGCCGGATCGGGCAATTTCGACGCTCCCGGACTGAATGCCGGGGCCGCCGACATCAACATCGCGGGATCGGGCGACGTTCGCGCATTGGTCAACGGCGATGCATCGGTCAGCATTCTGGGATCGGGCGATGTCGATCTGGGTGCCAATGCGCGGTGCAAGGTCAGCAAGATGGGTTCGGGCGAAGTCCGCTGCGGCAATGTCAGCTAAACGCTTGCGCTGACCGGCAAATGAGTGCCAGCGTCGCCGGATGATCCGTGTGTCGCTTGCCCTGCTCGCTCTTGCCCTTCCTACCGCCGCCCACGCGCGCGACCGGACGGTGATGCTCACCAGCTTTGACCGGGTGCGCGTCGAGGGGCCGTTCGATGTCACGCTCGCGACCGGAAAGGGTGCCAGCGGCATCGTGTCGGGCGATGCGCGCGCGATCGATCACGTCAATGTCCGGGTGGAGGGTCGCACGCTGATCGTCAGCGCGGGGGCGAATGGCTGGGGTGGCTATCCGGGCGACGCCAAGGGGCAGGTCACGGTGCGGGTGACCACTCCGATGTTGCGTGCCGCCGCCGTCGCAGGGGGCGGGCGGTTGCGGATCGACCGCATCCGCGCTCAGGCGGTCGACCTGTCGGTGGCGGGCGCGGGCGCGCTGTCGGTCGATAGAATCGAGGCGGATCAGTTGAGCGCGACGATGAACGGCACCGGTGCGATGACGCTGGGCGGCACCACGGGGCGTGCGCGGTTCCTCAATTCGGGCACCGGTGCGATCGATGCGGGTCAGTTGGTGGCGCGCGACCTGATCGTCATGTCGCAAGGCATGGGCAGTGGCGCATTCAACGCCCGCTATACCGCCGACATATCTGCGATGGGATTGGGCAGCATCAGCGTGTCCGGGACGCCCAAATGCACCGTCCGGGGGCGTGGTCCGGTGGCCTGCGCCAATCGTTAGGCCGCGATCGGAAACCGGAGCAACCGGTCGTTCAGCGGCACCAGCGCTTCGGCCTTTCGCCCCACCGCGCGCGTGATTTCCGGGTGCCCCGCATCGAGCCCCCCGGTCAGCGCGCCGAACGCGGGCAGGATCAACTTGGTTGCGGTCGCGACGAAACAGCGACGCGCGACGCTCCGCCCACGCATCGAAATGCGCAGCTTCGGGTGGAAATGTCCGGACAATTCCGGCCGCACCTCGCCCCCCAATGCTTCGTGACGCAGCACCAGCCCATCGACCACCGCCTCATCCATCACATCACCGCCGAAACAATCGGTGAAGGACGGGTCGTGGTTGCCCACAATCCAGTGCCATTCCACACGCGCCGACAGCGTCCGCAGCACCGTTTGTGCATCGGTGGGCAACCGGTCGCATCCCTTTGCATCATGGAAACTGTCCCCCAGGCACCAGAGTTCGTGCGCATCCGTCCGATCGACCGCGTCGGCCACCGCCGCGAGCGTCGCGATCGAATCATAAGGGGGAAGCATCTGGCCACGCGCGGCGAACCAGCTTCCCTTTTCCAGATGCAGATCCGCGAGCAGCAGCGCCCGGCGTTCGGGCCAATAGAGCGCACCGCCTGCAAGCGCCTGAAACGCGACGCCACCGAACGAAAGGGGAACCATCCGTCCGCCTTGCCGTGCCTGGTCGGCGAAAGCAACCGCGCGTGTCACGAAGTCCGAAGACTGATGCCCCGGCTGCGCAATTCGAACCGGATATCGCGATTGGCGAAATCGATATCGACGGTGCGGAACATTCGAAACGCATCCATCCCGAGCAACATCGCGGGCACCTCGTCCAGCCCCAATGTGCGGAACGGCTCAAGGTCGCCGAACGCCATCGGCGCGTGGGTCAGGTGCATGCCGCCCAGGCGGAACCGATCGACCTGATGCAGTTCGGCCATCACCTGCTGTCCCGTAACGCTGGTGATTGGAACCCGTCCCAGCGCAATGCCCCGCGATCCCACCAGCCGCCGCATTGCCATATTGCCGATGCTCAGACCTGATCCGGTATCGATCACCACGCGAATGCGCGTTCCCCGGTAATCGGCATCGGTCACGATCAACTGCCCAAAGGGCGAAGACGCGCGCACCACGATCTCGTTGGGATCGGCGCGACCGAAAATCCTCCCGCCAGCCCGACCCGAACGGCGCGACGGGCGCACCTGCATCGTCCGACGATCAACGTCGATCGAAACTTTGTGTCCTTCGAGCATATCGACCCCGAGCAATCCCGACGCGCCAAGATGGCGATAGGACAAAGCGGGTGCCATCACCCGCCTCGGGTCACGCTTGCGCCCGAACCGGATGGCCGGAATCGCGACGGTGGCGACCTGGCTGCGACCGCTGAGCGATACCAGATTGACCTGCGGTCCCGGCCCGAGTGCAAGCCGGTCGGCCAATTCACGCGATATCACGGTTCGCTCCGCCCCGGTGTCGATCACGAAGCGATAGTCATTATTGTCGCCGATCGTGACCGGGATCGCCATTCGCTGATCGTGAGGCGAAAGTTCCAGCGTCTCGAAAAGAGCAGGATCGATCTCCGGCGCGGCGCCCGACTCGGCGGGGTTGTCCGGTGCGACAATATTCTGGGGTTGCGCCGGATCGAAAGGATGGGCGCCGGTCAGGCCAGTGAAGGCCAACAGGGCGACCCACCGCAACATGCACGCATCATACGCCGTTCCATGCTGCGCAGCAATCGCCGTCGCGAACGCTCAATCCTCGCGCATCGCATCCGCCGCCAAGGCCTCTGCCTCGATCAACAGCGCGTCGTCGGTCGACCCCTGCGCCACGTTCTCACGCCCGATCAAAACTAGCACGGGCACCGCCAGCGGACTGATGCGGTCGAGATCGACGTGCAGCATCGTATCGCCCGCGCGGTCGAGCAGGTCGGCCAAACGCCCCACATCGGTCATCCGCGCGCGGGCATCCTCCCACGCGGCACGCAACAACAGGTGATCGGGTTCGTATTTTCGCAGTACGTCGTAGATCAGATCGGTAGAGAAAGTGACCTGCCGCCCGGTCTTGCGCTTGCCCGGTATCTGGCGCTCTACCAGCCCGCCGATCACCGCGACTTCGCGAAAGGCACGTTTGAGCAACGCCGATTGCTGCACCCAATCGACAAACTCGTTCTCGAGGATGTCGGGCGAGAACAGCGACGCCGGATCGGCGATCGGCTCCAGCCCGTAGCACGCCAGCGCATAATCATTGGCGACGAAGCCGATCGGCTTCAGCCCCTGCGCCTCCATCCGCCGGGTGATGAGCATTCCCAGCGACTGGTGCGCGTTCCAGCCTTCGAAGCTATAGGCGACCATGTGATGCCGCCCATCGCGGGGAAAGGTCTCGACCAGCAATTGGCCCGGTTTGGGCAGTACCGAGCGGCGGTCCTGCACCTCCAGCCATTCGCGGACATCGGGCGGAAAGCGCTGCCACTGGTCACGATCGTGGAGGAACCCCCGCACGCGCTGGGCCAGATTGGTGGTCAGCGCCAGCCGCGCGCCCGAATAGGTCGGGATGCGCGCGGGCCGGGTGCTGGCGCGCACGATCAGGTCGCTGACATCGACGCGTTCCACCTCCAGGCTGATGCCGGAGAAGAAGAAGGTATCGCCCGGCGACAGCGACGCCGCGAACCCCTCCTCGACTTGCCCCAGCCGCCGTCCGTTCTTGAACCGCACGTCGAGCGCCGGGGCATCGACGATGATGCCTGCGTTCAGCCGGTGCTGCGCGACGAATTTGGGATGGCTGATCCGCCAGACGCCGTCGACGCCTTTGGTCAGCCGTTTGAACCGGTCATAGGCGCGCAGCGAGTACCCGCCGTCTGAAATGAACCCCAGCACACTCGCAAAGATTTTCGGTGTGACCGTCGCATAGGGTTTGGCGTTGCGGATTTCCGCGAGCATCTCGCCCTCGTCGAACGGGGCGGCGCAGGCACAGGCGACCAGATGCTGCGCCAGCACGTCGAGCGCACCGGGGCGAAACTGTTCGTGGTCCAGTTCGCCCGCCTCCACCGCGTCGAGCGCGGCGCGCGCCTCAAGATATTCGAAGCGGTTGCCGGGGACGACCACCGCTTCGGACGGCTCGTCCAGCCGATGATTGGCGCGGCCGATGCGCTGGATCAGCCGCGAAGAACCTTTGGGCGCGCCCATCTGGATCACGCAATCGACATTGCCCCAGTCGAGCCCCAGGTCGAGGCTGGCGGTGGCGACCAGCCCGCGCAGTCGCCCGTCGGCCATCGCCTGTTCGACCTTGCGCCGCGCTTCCTTGTCCAGGCTGCCGTGATGGATGCCGATCGGCAGCTTCAGCTCGTTGACCTTCCACAGATCCTGAAAGATCAGCTCGGCCAGCCCGCGGGTGTTGCAAAAGATGATCGTAGTCTCGTGCGTTTCGATTTCCGCCATCACCTGCGGCGCGGCGTAGCGACCGGAATGACCCGACCAAGGCACGCGGCCTTCGGGCAGCAGGATGGCGATATCGGGATCGGCACCGCGATCGCCGATCACCTTGGCCACCGACTCTACATCGCCGTCGCGCGACAACCAGGCGCGGTAGAGATCGGGATCGGCGACCGTCGCCGACAGCCCGACGCGGCGCATCGATGGCGCGATTTTCTGCAACCGCGCCATCGACAGGCTCAGCAGGTCGCCGCGCTTGCCGCTGGCAAAGGCATGGACCTCGTCGATGACGATGGTTTTCAGTCCCGCAAACATGATGAAACTGTCGGGATAGCTGAGCAGCAGGCTCAAGGATTCGGGCGTTGTGAGCAGGATCTGCGGCGGTTTCACGCGTTGCCGCGCTTTTCGGTCGGACGGGGTGTCGCCGCTGCGCGTCTCGACCCGGATGTCGAGCGCCATTTCCTCAATCGGAGCGAGCAGGTTGCGCTGAACATCGACCGCCAGCGCCTTGAGGGGCGAAACATACAATGTGTGGAGCCCGTCGCCCGGCGTCTCGATCAGGTCCGCCAGGCTGGGGAGGAATCCGGCCAACGTCTTGCCCGATCCGGTCGGCGCGACCAGCAGTGCATCCAATCCCGCGCGTGCGGCGGCAAGCATTTCGTGCTGATGCCGCCGCGTCTCCCACCCGCGCGCGGCAAACCAGTCGGTCAGGATTTGGGGAAGCGAGTCGGCGGGCACGGCTATCGCTATGTCAGAAGCATCACGCGCACGCACCGATTTCGGTCAACTCCTGCCCTGTCTCCAACCCCGTTCGGGCTGAGGGGAGCGACCCAGAAACCCTATCGCATCATCCCGTCGTCGCGCGCCTGCTCGTCATACATGCGGTGCGTGGCCTCTTCGGTCGCGGCTTCCTCTTCCGGTGTCCCGCGATTGTGAGACATCGCCCAGCCGATCGCGACCATGAAGGCCAGTCCCGCGACGATCGTCAGTGCCACCCAGGTGCTGCCCATCGATCTTCTCCCGATGCGGGCGGACTGGACCGGCGGTCGCGTGGATGCGACTCATGCCGACAGGCACGTTGGTCCTTTGCCAGCGGGGCAGAGTATCGCACATTTTAGGGGATCGCCCGAACGCTATTGCGCGGGGCGGTCGCTGTTGCGTTCGGGGTGCATCCCGTCGTCGCGCGCCTGTTCGTTGTACATGTGCTTCGTCGCGGCTTCGGTATGCGCTTCCTCCGTCGGGGTGGCGCGGTTGTGGCGGATCGCCCAGATGATCGCGACCGCGAGCAGGATGGGGCCGAGGATCGTCAGTACGCCCCAGAGATTCGTGTCGGCCATGGTGGTTGGTCCTTATCGTTCGTGCCCCAACGAAGCGCGCGGCGCTTTCGATCCGCTGGCGTCTTGCCGAAACGCACCCCATATCAATGCGATGCCCGCCGCTCGCCCGAAACCGACCAAGCCACGATCCCCCGACCGGCTCGGGCATTGGGTCGATCCGCATCCGCAGGGCATCTACCTTCCCGCTGCCGATGCTTGGGTCGATCCCTCGGTGCCGGTGCCGCGCGCGCTCATCACCCATGGCCACGCCGATCATGCGCGCGGAGGGCATGGCGAGGTATGGGCGACGCCCGAAACGCTGGCGATCATGGGGGTGCGCTATGGCGACCAGAACGGGCATCCGGTCGCCTATGGGGAGACACTGCGCTTGGGCGAGATCAATGTCGGGTTCGTGCCCGCGGGCCATGTGCTCGGTTCGGCGCAGATCGTGCTCGACCATGCGGGCGAACGCGTCGTCGTATCGGGCGATTACAAGCGCCGCCCCGACCCCACCTGCGCGCGGTTCGAAGTGGTGCCGTGCGACATCTTCGTCACGGAGGCGACATTCGGCCTGCCGGTGTTCCGTCACCCCGAAACGCATGACGAGATGGACAAATTGCTCGCCGCGTTGCGCGCCGAGCCGGAACGCTGTGTCGTCGTCGGTGCCTATGCACTGGGCAAGGCGCAGCGGGTGATCCGCGAGTTGCGCGACATGGGGTTCGACGATCCGATCTACATCCACGGCGCGCTCCAACGATTGTGCGACTTGTATGTCGAACATGGCGTCGATCTGGGCGAGCTGCGCCCGGCGACCGGCGTTGCCAAGGGCGAGCTGGCGGGGCGGATCGTGATGGCACCGCCCTCCGCACTCAACGATCGCTGGTCCCGGCGGCTGCCCGATCCGATCACCGCGATGGCGAGCGGATGGATGCGGGTGCGCCAGCGTGCGCGGCAACGCAACGTCGAACTCCCCATCATCCTGTCGGACCATGCCGATTGGGACGAATTGACGACGACGCTGAAAGAGGTCGCACCCAAGGAAGTGTGGGTGACGCATGGCCGCGAGGACGCATTGGTCCATTGGTGCCAGCTCCACCAGATCAAGGCACGCGCGCTCGATCTGGTCGGGTTCGAGGATGAGGACGACTAACGGCGGTTGACACCGCGCCCGCGACCCTGAACCTTGGGTTCAACATCGCTTCGGGGGGTCGTCCATGCTACTTACATCGCTCGCTCTTATTCTCGCGCCCGCGCAGGACGCACCGCGGCCCGACCCGGCGATGAAGGCGCGGATCGAGCGCGTGTTGAAGCGCGCGCCGGTGATCGACGGGCATAACGACCTGCCCTGGGCGCTGCGCCAGCAATATGAGTCGAACCCGGCCGCGATCGACTTGACCGCCGATACGTCGCGTCTCGCAAAGCCGCTCCAGACCGATCTCGCGCGGATGCGGAGCGGGGGCGTCGGCGGGCAATTCTGGTCGGTCTATGTCCCTGCATCGATGAAGGGCGCGGACGCCGTCACCGCGACGCTGGAACAGATCGACATCGTTCGCCGCATGGTCGCCGC
This sequence comes from Sphingomonas sp. AX6, assembly GCF_902506605.1. Lineage (GTDB taxonomy): Bacteria > Pseudomonadota > Alphaproteobacteria > Sphingomonadales > Sphingomonadaceae > Sphingomonas. The sequence continues at coordinate 842,324 of NZ_LR733979.1, read as the reverse complement.
GCACCCCGACCGGCTGCAATTCGCGCGTGCCGCCGCCGATGTCCGCGCCGCGATGAAGGCGGGCAGGATCGCGTCGATGCTGGGGGTAGAGGGCGGCCACCAGATCGACGACAGCCTGGGCGTGCTGCGCGAATATGCGGCAATGGGCGTCGGGTACATGACCCTGACCCATTCGGCGAGTATCGGCTGGGTCGATTCGAGCGGCGATGCTGGCAATGCGGGCGGGATGACCGATTTCGGCCGTGCGGTGATTTCAGAGATGAACCGGCTGAACATGCTGGTCGATGTCAGCCATGTGTCCGACGCGGCGATGCGCGCGGCGATCGCGGCCAGCAAGGCGCCGGTGATCGCGTCGCATTCCAATGCCCGCGCGGTGACCGACCACCCGCGCAACATCCCCGACGATCTGCTTCGGGCGATTGCGGGCAATGGCGGGGTGGTGATGGTTGCGGTCTATCCCGCCTTTCTCTCCACCGACTGGCGCGCATGGAGCAATGGCCGCGATGCAGAACGCACCCGGCTGGGCGGCGCTGGTGCCGATCTTTCGAACTGGGACCGCGCCAATCCCGAACCGCCGGTGACCGTGACCCAAGTCGCTGATCACGTCGCACACATCGCGCGCGTTGCAGGCCACGACCATGTCGGGCTGGGCGGCGATTATGACGGGATCAGCGGGACGTCACCGCGCGGAATGGAGGGCGTCGATTCGATGCCGGTCCTGCTCGCCGAACTCGCACGACGCGGCTGGACCGACGATCAACTCGCCAAGCTGACCAGCGGCAATGTGCTGCGGGTCATGGAGCGCGCAGAGGCGGTTGCGAAGTCGATGGCCGGGCAGCCGCCTTCGCTAGCGAAACCCTAAAACCCCCCGTCACCCCGGACTTGTTCGGGGGGCCACTAAGCCGGTTGCGCATCGACGGAATTTTTCCGATTACCTCGCCGCCCGGTGGACCCCGGAACAAGTCCGGGGTGACGAAGTGATGGTGGCCCCCACCCTTGCGGCCAAACCGGCCACGCTCTAGCGTCACGCCCAATCACGCCGCCCCGTTCGCGGGCAGGCAAACCCTATCGAGAGGACCACCCTATGCGCGCACGCCATCTGCTTCCCTTTGCCCTGCTCGCGGGCTGCGCGACCATGCCGATGGCGGAGACCGCGCCGACCACCTCCGCCGCCGCACCCGGCACCGCCGACACCGCTGCGGAGGATGCGCGCCTTACCGCCTATCTCGACGCTGCTTACGACCAGCAGATCGCCCTGAGCCCGGAAGCGCAGACTTCGCTGGGCCAGAAGACCAATTACGACAAGCTCGACGACTATACCGAAGCCGCGCAGAAGCAGCGGCTGGACCTTGCCGAGCGGACGCTGGCGGGGATGAAGGCGGACTTCTCACCCGATCGCCTCGGCCAGAGTGCACGGTTGAGCTATACGCTGTACGAACAATCGGTCGAACGGTCGCGTCGCGGCTGGGAATTCCGCAAGTTCGGCTGGCCGGTGTCCACCAACGGCAGCCCGGCGGGATCGATCCCCGTCTTCCTGATCAACAACCACCGAGTCGACACGGTCTCGGACGCGGAAGCCTATATCGGCCGTATCCGCGAGACCGAACGCGTGATGCGCGAAGTCGCCGCCAATATGCGCGACCAGGCGAGCCTGGGTATCGTGCCACCGAAAATGGTGTTCGCCCCTGCGCGGTCCGACGCGAAAAAGGTTATCGCCGGGGCGCCTTTCACCAGCGGTGCCGATTCGACGTTGCTCGCCGATTTCCGCAAGAAGGTGACCGCGCTCGACGCGCCCCAGGCGACAAAGGACAAGCTGATCGCGGACGCCAGCGCGGCGCTGACCGGCGAATTCAAGCGCGGGTTCGACACGCTGTTTGCGGTGCTCGACGAGATCGAGCCCAAGTCGAAGGGCAATCAGGGCATCTGGAACATACCCGGCGGCGATGCCTATTACGCCAACCAGCTGATGAACTTCACCACCACCGACATGACCGCCGACCAAATCCACCAGGTCGGGCTGCAACAGGTCGCGTCGATCCGCCAGGAAATGGAAGCGATCAAGACCCGCGTGGGCTTTCAGGGCAGCCTGCCTGAGTTCTTCGACGAAATCCGAACAAATCCCAAATTCAAATATCCCAACACCGAGGCGGGTCGCGAGGAATATCTGACCGATGCGCGGGCGATCGTTGCGCAAATGATGGCCGCGGCACCCCGCTATTTCAGCGTGCTGCCCAAGGCCGCACTTGAGGTGCGCGCGGTCGAGAAATGGCGCGAAGGCACCGCGCCGGTCGCGTTCTACAACCGCCCCGCGCCCGACGGATCGCGGCCTGGCATCTACTACACCAACCTTGCTGACATGAACCAGGTGCAAAAGGTCCAATTGGAGGGGATCGCGGTCCACGAAGCCGCCCCCGGCCACCATTTCCAGATCGCACGTGCACAGGAACTGACCGGCCTGCCCAAATTCCGCACCCGCGGGGGCAACAGCGCCTATACCGAAGGCTGGGGCCTCTACACCGAGCGGCTGGCGAAGGAGATGGGCGCGTATAGCGATCCCTATTCGGAATTCGGAATGCTCTCGCTCCAGATCTGGCGCGCTATTCGGCTGGTGACCGATACGGGCATCCATTCCAAACGCTGGACGCGCGACCAGGCAATCAAATATTTCCGCGACAATTCGTCGCTGTCGCAGCTCGATATCGAGCGCGAGGTCGATCGCTACATCAACTGGCCGGGCCAGGCGACGAGCTACATGATCGGCCAATTGAAGATCGCCGAACTACGCGCGCGCGCCGAACAGCAACTGGGGTCGCGCTTCGACATCCGCGATTTCCACGAAGTCGTGTTGTCGAACGGTGCCCTCCCGCTCGATGTGCTTGAGGCGCAGGTGGACGCATATATCGCGGAGAAGCGCGGCTGACGGACGGCGGCCAGGGAGCGGTTGGTTTGAATGCCGACCGCTCCTCTTCCGTTCGTTTCGAGCGAAGTCGAGAAACGTGCGCTAGGCGCGTGTAAGCGTTGCTCGACGTCGCTCGAAACGAACGGGTTGAGAGGTCAGGGTGTCACCCATCCCCGACGCGTTCGATATCCGCACCCACGGCCTGGAGCTTTTCCTCCAGCCGCTCATATCCGCGGTCGAGGTGATAGATGCGCCCGACCTGGGTTTCACCCTTGGCGACCAATCCGGCGAGGATCAGGCTCATCGAGGCGCGCAAGTCGGTGGCCATCACGGGCGCGCCGACCAACCCAGCCACGCCGCGCACTACTGCTGACCTGCCGCTGACGGTAATGTCCGCGCCCATCCGCGCGAGTTCGGGGACGTGCATGTAGCGGTTTTCGAAAATCGTCTCGGTCAAGATGCTGGCGCCCTCTGCCAGGCACAGCATCGCCATGAACTGCGCCTGCATGTCGGTGGCGAAGCCCGGATAGGGCGAGGTCGACAGGTTGATGCCGCGCATCCCGCCCGATGCTTCGACGAACAGCGAGTCCTTGCGTTCTTCGACCGTCACGCCTGCATTCCGCAGCGCATCGATCGTCGCGCGCATCTCGGTGGAGTTAGCCCCCATCAGTTCGAGCGCGCCGCCGGTGATCGCCGCGGCACAGGCATAGCTGCCCGCCTCGATCCGGTCGGACATCACCCGGTAGGTCGCACCGTGGAGGCGGTCGCGTCCCTCGATCTCGATCGTCTCGGTACCGATGCCGGAGATCGACGCGCCCATCGCGACCAGCAAATTGCACAGGTCGATGATTTCGGGTTCACGCGCGGCGTTTTCGATGACGCTGCCGCCACTGGCGGTCACCGCCGCCATCAGCGCATTTTCGGTCGCACCGACCGACACGATCGGGAAGCTGACTCGACCACCCGGCAAGCGTCCGCCCGGCGCTGTTGCCTTGACGTAACCCGCCGCCAGTTCGATTTCCGCGCCCAGCCCTTCGAGCGCCTTGAGGTGAAGGTCGATCGGGCGGTTGCCGATGGCACAGCCACCGGGAAGCGACACGGTTGCCTCGCCTGCACGCCCCAGCAGCGGCCCCAGCACCAGGATCGACGCGCGCATCTTTCGCACGATGTCATAGGGCGCGACGCTCGACGTCAGCCGCTGGGCGCGCATCGTCATGACGCGCCCGAAATCCTCCGGCCGAGCGCCCTCGACCATGGTCGATACGCCGAGCTGGTTGAGCAGATGCCCGAACCCGTCGACATCGGCGAGCCGCGGAAGATTGCGCAGCGTTAGCGGCTCGTCAGTGAGCAGCGCGCATGGCATAAGGGTCAGCGCGGAGTTCTTGGCGCCCGAAATCGCGATGCGACCGGATAGGCGATTGCCGCCACGAATGAGAATTCTGTCCATTGGGCAGCTTCTATCGTTTGCGCATGGTCGCGCAAGGGCGGCATAACGGGGACGGTATCAGACTGAACTTGATCGACTTTAATGCATCGAAGTCGTTACGCTGCTGTTGCGGTTGAAATCGGGTGGGGGAAGTCGCGTGGGATCGTCGAGTTGTTTTGCAGAGATTCTGGGTTCGCTCGTCGATTTGACCGATAGCGAGCACAAGGCGCTTGACCGTCTGGAGGAGCGTCAGCGCGTGTTGCGGCGCGGTGCGACACTGCAACGCGAAAACGAATCGGCCGAAGAATTGTTCGTGCTGCGCAAGGGCGTGATGATGAGTTCGGTGCTGCTCGACGATGGCAGCCGGCAGATTCTTCGCTTTCTGTTTCCCGGCGACATGATCGGCACCGCGGCGCTCGCCTATCGCGACGCGCCCGAAACGCTGACTGCGCTGAGCGAAGCGACAGTGTGCCCGTTCGACAAGAACGCTTTTTCGGTGCTGACCGCGGCGCATCCGCGGGTTGCGGGGCTGATCTATGTCGTCAGCCAGATCGAGCGGGTGTCGCTGACCGATCGACTCGCATCGCTGGGCCGAACATCGGCCAAGGCGCGGGTGGGGGCATTGCTGCTGGAACTGCGCAACCGCCAGCGCACGACCGACAAGTCGATTGTCGACGAATTCACGCTGGGACTGACGCAAGAGGAAATCGGCGACGCGACCGGCCTGACCGCAGTGCACGTCAACCGGATGCTCCGCCAGTTGGAGGACGACGGCATGATCGCGCGGACTGGCGGCAAGGTGCGGCTGCTCGACGATGCGGCGCTGGCGCAAGCGTCGAACTATGTCGACCGGTTCGAGGGGCTGGACCTGAGCTGGCTGCCCGCGGCGCGGTGATGATCGCGATGCGCCTTTTCGCCCCGGACCACATTCCCCGTCTTCCACTGCGATGATGCGTCGCCCTATCGCCCCTGCAAGCGCCAGCGGCGGATGGTGCGGCCCAGAATATCCTCTTCGCCGCCGGTATCGCGCCACAACTCGCTGAATAGCGGGTCACCCGAGGCCGGACGCCGCGATTCTTCGAGATTGTCGAATACCACGCGCATCGGCGTCGCAACGCCTTCACCGCAAATGATGCATTCGCGGTTGCGCAGCGCGGGGATCGAATCGAGAAAACCGCGTGCGCCTTCGGGCATGGCTGCGCGAACATAGGCCTGGTCGCGATCATTGTTCAGTCGCATCGAGATGATCGTGCCGCACTGCGACAGCACGCCTTCGGCGAGATCGGACGGACGTTGGGTGATGAGGCCCAACGAGACGCCGTATTTGCGGCCTTCCTTGGCGATGCGGCTGAGGATGCGTCCAACCGAGCTTTCGTCGGAATTGCGTTCGTTGGGAACGTAGCGATGCGCCTCTTCGCAGACCAGCAGGATCGGGCGTTGCGGCTCGTTGCGCGCCCAGATCGCATAGTCGAAGACGAGACGGCTGAGCACCGCGACCACCACCGAGGTGATTTCGTTGGGCACGCCCGACACGTCGATGATCGAGATCGGCTTGCCCTGCGACGGCAGGCGAAAAACCCGGCTCAGGAACTCGGCCATCGTGTCGGCGACGAGCATCCCTGAGAACATGAACGCATAACGCGGATCGGCCTTGATTTCGTCGATCTTGGTTTTGATCCGCAGATAGGGCGCGGTCTCGCCCGCACGGTCGAGCTTGCCCATTTCGAGCTGGATCAGGTTGGACAGGTCGCTGAGCAGATAGGGGATCGGCGAATCGACCGTCATCTTGCCCATTTCGGTCGCCAGCCGGTTCTTGCTGCGCGCGGCAAGCAGGCATTTGGCAAGGATGTCGGCATCGATCTGACGCTCGTCGCCATGCGTGGTCAGGAACACCTCGCAATGTTCCTCGAAATTCATCAGCCAGTACGGCATCGCCAGATTGGACGAATCATAGATCGCGCCGTTGCCGCGAAACGCCGCGGCATATTCGCCGTGCGGATCGATCATCACGATATGGCCTTGCGGCGCGAGGTCGCAGATGCGGTGCAGGATCAACGCAGCGGCGGTCGATTTGCCGGTGCCGGTCGATCCCAGCAGCGCGAAATGTTTGCCGAGCAACGCGTCGACGTAGAGCGCAGCGCGGATGTCGCGCGAGGGATGCACCATCCCGACTTCGATATGCGCCCTGTTCTCGGCCGCGTAAATCTGTTTCAGGTCTGCGCTCGACACCGGATAGACCGGCGTGCCCGGAACCGGATAGCGGGTGACACCGCGGCGGAAATGATAGAGCTTTCCGGTCAGCCGCTCCTCATCGCCTTCCCCCAGAAAATCGACCTGTGCGGCGATATGATAGGGGGAGTTGTCGGCGATGCGCAGCGAACGGACGCTGGCGATCAGCCAGACATTGCCGATCCGCATCTTGACCTGGCTGCCGACGGTGCCGGCATTCCCCAGCGCCGGATCGGCATGGTTCGACAATTCGGTCAGCGTTTCGGCGTCGAACAGCACACGGCTCGACGAGCCGGTGATTTCAAACACGCTGCCGATCGGCTGGGGCGAAAAGCTCTTCGGTCCGGCGCCGGGCTCGACGTCGGTCTCTTGTTCGGCTTGAAAGGCCCGAGCACCCAACATCTCGGTCATACGCAGTCCACTCCCGATTCCAGTGCGGGACGATGCGCCGGAACCGGTAAAGATTGGATGAGGATCGCGCTAAGAGTTTAGAAACGCCGCCAGATTGCGCCTGCGGCCCAGCCGAAGCCGAGCGATACGAGCACTGCGACAAGACCGTAGAGGATCGACGCATGTTCGGCTGCGGCAGCGACGAACCGCTCGAACCCCGATTTGCGAATCTCGATTTCCCGGACCGCGGCCGACAGCACGCGCCCGTCCTGGATCAGAAAGGTTTCCGCGGTGAACCGCCCCACCGGCACGCGCGCCGGGATCGCCAGTCGCGCGCGGTAGAGCACGTCGTCGGTAATCTCGACCGCGTCCGGGTCTTCGTAATACAGGCCCGCGCGTCGCCACAGATCGACGAGACCCTGCGAAAAGCGCGCTTCGTCGGCAGCGGCGACCCCGGAGGCGGGCGACAATTGCAGGCTGTCGAGCCCCAGTTCGAAGATCGCGCGGCTGCGTTCGTCGACGATCTCTTCGATCGGGCGTGATGATGCGATCGCATAGAAACTGGGAGCCGAGCGGTATCGGTTGCTGTCGGCGTTAACCCAGATGCCGGCAACCCGCTGCTTTTCGCGCACCAGAATCGGTTGGGTGGGGCCTTTGACGACGATGACGATATCGGCGGGACGCCCGCCCTGAGGTACGCGGCCCTGGGGATAGAGGATCGCGCCGAACAGCAGCAATTGCGCACCGGTAAAGGAATAGGCGATCTCGATCTCGCGCTGCGACACGTCGGGGACCAGCACCGGGTTGGCTGCACCCAGCAGAAAAGGCGCGAGCGCGGCGGCGATCAAGGCGCGTACTGCGCTCACATGAATTGCACCGAATAGATTTCGTCGGGTCGCCAGCCCAGACCCAGTGCCATGCGGATCGCGACCAGCAGCACCATGACCGCCAGCGCGAGGCGCAGATATTCGGGCTTGGCCTTTTGCGCCAGTCGGGTGCCGATTTGTGCCCCCGCGACCGAGCCCAGCAGCAGTAGCACCGCCAACACGATATCCACCGCCTTGGTGGTCAGCGCGTGGACCATCGTCGCCGATGCGCTGACGAACAGGATCTGGAACAACGAGGTGCCGACCACGACCTGCGTGCCCATGCCCAGCACGAACAACATTGCGGGAACGAGGAAGAATCCGCCGCCCACCCCGAGCAACATCGTCAGAATTCCGGTGATCACACCCAATATGAACGGCGCGATCGGCGAGATATATAGCCCGGATCGATAGAATCGCCAGCGCAGCGGCAGGGCTGCAATGATGCGGTGATGCCTGCGGCCGCCGCCCTTGGGTGCCACGCCCTTGCGCACGGCAAGCACGCTCGACAAGGCTTCGCGCAGCATCAGCCCGCCGATCGATCCCAGCAGCAGCACGTACAACACGGCGATGACAATGTCGATCTGACCCGATGCCTGGAGCGCGCGAAAGATGATCGCGCCGAACAGCGATCCCACGACCCCGCCCGCGATCAGCACGCCGCCCATTTTGAGGTCGACGCCGTCGCGCCGAAGATGGGCATAGACGCCCGACACGCTGGCTCCCGTCACCTGGCTGGCCGCGGAGGCCGCGGCGACCGTCGGTGGGATGCCGTAGAAGATCAGAAGCGGCGTGGTCAGGAACCCGCCGCCCACCCCGAACATGCCCGACAGCAACCCCACGCCGCCGCCCAGCGCGATGATGACCAGCGCGTTGACCGACAGATTGGCGATGGGAAGATAAAGGTCCATGTCGCCCTAGGCCCTACCGCGTTCGGCGATGCGGCAAAAGGGCGCGGGTTGCGTGTGCCTCTAGAAATCGGCTGCGAGCGTCAGCGCCATGCCCGATCCGGGGCGCACGTCGCCCGCCACGCGCTCGCGCCAGTCGATCGATGCACGAAGCTGGCGGCTGCCGACGGGCATGCGGACGCCCACCGATGGCCCGATATCGACCCGCTGCACATCGCGCTGTGCGGCAGCCCAGGCACCGACGCCGATGTCGAGCTTCGCACCTCGCTCGTCCGCCACGTTTCTCGACACGCGCACGAATCCGTCGCCGTACGGTTCGGCTCGGGTTCGCCAGATGACACCCGCCTGACCATAGGCTTCGACATCGACGCCGATATCGGGCCGGGCCGCGACGGCGGGTTGGGGGCCGATTCCGGCAACCGCACCAACTGCCGGGCCACCTTCGATCCCGTCGAGCCCGAACCGGTGTTCGGCGATCAGCCGGACCGGCGCATCGCCGGGCCGTAAATCCATCCCCAGCGCCAGTTCGCTGCCGATGCCCGACAACGGCGCGGTCGCACGGGCATAGCCGCCGATCCGGTCGGTCAGGGTGTGGCGCACCACCAGCCCCGCCTGGCTGCCGCCCAATTGCCGAGTGCCGGCCGCCGCGCCGCCGCGGATCACCAGCCAGGTGCTGGCCTGCCAGCGATCGGTCGCGCGGCGTAGCGACAAGGGCGGGACCGCCGCAATTTGGGTCATCGCCTTATCGCCCAATCGACCGAGTTCGACATCGTCCGCGACGAACCGCGTCGAAAAATGCGTGAGCGCGGCATAGGCGAACGGGAGTCGATCGATGTCCCGCGCGGGACTGGGGGGTTCGGATGGCGCATCGCGCAATGCCGTTATTGTCATGCTCCGGTTCGGGCGGGCTTCGGCGATGTCGATCGGCGCTGCATGCGCTTCGCCGACCCATCCCGCCTTGATCAAATCGCGCGGCAATTCCAGCAGTTGCGCGGTCGGCGCATCGGGCCACAACATAAACGCGCGCCAGCTGAGCCACCCCGTCGCCACCAGTGCCAGAAAACGTACCGGGCGTCCGTACAGCATCAGGCGCCGATTTCGGCTTTGCTGGGGAAATGATGTGCGGTCTTGTCCCAGTGTAGTGCCTTGCCGCGCATCAGCCCCAGATACTGCACCATCGCGCGTCTGGCGGCGAGCATTGCGATGACGTTGCCGACGATCAACCGCGGCAAGGCAAGCAGGGCGGTGCACCCGCCATAGCTTTTGGCGACCCAGTAAGTCCGCCAGATCACGCGCCACAGAAGCAGAAATGCGGTCGCCAGCAACAGCCAGGTCACCGCGCTTTGGCCGACGGGGCCGAACGCACCGGTGGTCAGGAACAGCACGCCGCTCATCACCAGGCCCAGATAGGCGCAGGCCAGCGTGATGACCGCCAGGATCGCGCGCCGGTCGCGCATCCGCATCCACCATTCGACGGGCGACGCGCGGTGGCCCCAGCCGGTACGGTCCCATCCCGCAAGCGCGATTCCGGTCATCCAGCGTGCCTTCTGGCGCACGGCGGCGTCGACCGTGTCCGGGAAATATCCTCGTACAGCGACCGGCGCGCCATCGTCGTCGATTGCGCGTGCGAATCGCGTGCGTCCGCCTTCACGCGCCACCGCAAGGCCGAGTTCGTAATCCTCGGTCAGGCTAGATGCGTCGAACGGATCGCCGCCGCGCCGCGCAGCGATCGCCACCAACAGGTCGCGGCGCAGCGCGCAGCCCACGCCTGCAAGCGGCAACGCCGCACCCAATGCATCGCGTACCGGCAGTTGACGACCATGCGCCTCGACGAACTCGTCGCAATAATGACCGCTGATCAGCGGCGATCCGGGAACGGCGATCGGCAGGACGGGTAATTGCGCCGCCATCGCGTCGGTCAACATCGCGCCAAGCACCCGCAGTTCGAGGTGGTGGGCGACATCCTCCGCGTCGTGCATCACCACGCCCGCAAAGCGACGTCCCGATGCTCCTTCGTCACACAGCAGCGCACGCCAAAGCGCATTCAGGCAATCGGCTTTGGTGGTCGGCCCCGGATGCGGCAGCACGACCAGGCAGATGCGCGAGTCGCGTTCGGCCAGCGCCGCGACCGCATCGATGGTCGCTGGATCGTTGGGATAGGTGCCGACGAAAACGCGCAGATCGGGCTCATTGAGCGTCGCCGTCAGATGTCCGAGCATCGCGCCGATCACGCTCGATTCGTCCCAGGCCGGCACGAAGATCGCCATGGGATTGCGGGGCGGGGTCAGCGACGACGCTGCAACCGGACGAAGGCGACCGCGCAGCTTTTCACGCACCCAGACGACATCGATGGCGAGATCGTCGATCCCCCCGATCAGAAATCCGATCGCCGCAAACAGCAGTAATTCCTGCGTCGCAAACCCCAACGCGCCAACGATCCAGCCGGCATCCCCCATTCACGCTCCCCCGAGTCGGTCGCGGTATGATGGACCGGTGTCCCGAAGCGGCGCAAGCAATTGCGTAAATTACGTGATTGGGCGCGTCGTTTCCCGAAATAAAACGCCCGGGAGCCAATTGGCATCCCGGGCGTTTCGCGTTCGGTCCTTTCCCTTTCGGGGACTGATGCCGTACGGGCATCCGGCCGCGCCGAGGCTTATCGCGGCGCGGCCCTTGGACCGCCGCTTACCAGTAGAAGCCGCGGATCACGTCCACCACGACCCCGCGCCGGTAATCGATCAGCACCACATCGTTATAGTGGCGGACCCAGCGCTGGTTGCGGCTGACCGGGGGCAAACGATAGCGCCACGGATCATTGATCCAGTAACGCTGGCCATAATAGCTCGGCGCGATGCGGGCACCGGGGCGGAACTGGTTGTACCGGAACGGCGCGCGCCAATTGCCACGGGCATAGAGCGCACGATTGTTGTTGCGATACCCGCGCCAGTCGTTGCGGCCCCACCGGCGGTCGCGTTCGCGCACGCTCTGGTTCAGGTCGCGGCGGGCGTCGCGGACATCCCGGCGTTCGCCGCGCACGTCGCGACGATCGCCGTAACGCTGCGCCTGGCGCAGGTCGCGACGTTCCTCGCGCAAATCCTGGCGGTCGCGCCGGATTTCGCGGTTATTCTGGGCATTGGCGGTCGCAGGAACGATCGCAGCGGGCATGGCCACCGCAGCGATCAGCGACGCGATCAAGGTCTTACGCATGGAAACAAACCTCCTTCGTGGCGCCGGCATCCGACGGGACATCCGGCGATGAAGAAGGATTTGGCCGATTCGTCCTGAACGGCGCGGGAATGCGCCGGTCAGGAAAACGAAAGGTGTTGGATTACTGCTGCTGAGACGGCGGCGCGCCCGCGCCCACCGTGCCGATATTGCCGAACAGGTCCTGGAAGAATCCGCGGTTACTGCCCAGCGTCGGGGTTTTCCTGGCTGAAGGCGAGATGTCTGCGACTTCTTCCAGCCCCGATCGCGTGATGGCAGCGACGTTGCCAGCGGCATCGAACTGGATCTTCAATACCGTCTGATCGACCGGAGTCGGTTTTTGAAACGCGAAGTTGCGGTTGTTGCGGCCCAGATAATACCATTCCTCGCCACTGAACTGCGTCGCAAAGGTCGGCGATCCCAGCACCTGACGCACCGAATCGCGGTTGTCGGTACCGGTCTGGATCGAATTGACCAGATCGGCGTCGGTCACATATCCGGTGTAACTGCGCGATTTGGTGCACGCGGCCGTCGTCAGCATCGCCGTGCAGGCCAGCGCGATTGCCATCCGCTTGGCCGAAAAACCCGAAATCAACGCCATCACATTCTCCTCAGGCGAGCGCGCACGATCCTTCTCGCGCATTGCATCGCGTGTCGAAGCCCTCAATATGCGGGCACGAACCAGCAAACAAGCCGCTTGGCGAACGAACCGCCGTTCGGGCGCGTTCGGCGCGTCGCGCGGCGATATGGGAATGACGATGGGACTGTTGGACAGGTTGTTTGGCCGAAGCGCGGTGCGCAAGGGCGATGCCCTCTATGCGGCGGTCGTCGCCAGGGCGCGCGAGGAGCATTGGTATATCGATGGCGGGGTCGCCGATACCGTCGATGGCCGCTTCGACATGGTCGCCGCCGTGCTGTCGATGGTACTGCTCCGGCTGGAGGCGGAACCGGGCAACGAGGAGTTGAACGCCGCGCTTGCCGAGCGATTCGTCGACGATATGGATGGCCAGCTCCGCCAGATGGGGATCGGCGACATCGTCGTGGGCAAGCATATCGGGCGGATGATGGCGATGCTCGGCGGGCGGCTCGGCGCGTATCGCGAAGGGCTGGCGGCGGGTGACCTGACTCCCGGGCTGCGCCGCAACCTCTATCGCGATCAATCGCCGGAGGACGCGCAAGTCGCCTATGTGGACCAAGCTCTGCGTGGACTCCACACGCGGTTGCTGGCGAGCAAGGTCGCGGCGTTCGAGAATGGGCAATTGCCATGACCATCGCCGCCGAATTCAGCCGACTCGTGCCGCTCGACCGGATCGGCGCTGGCGTCAGCGCGCATGAGATTGAGGCGAATGAGGCCGAACGCGCCGCGCTCGCCACCCGGTTCGATCTGATCTCGGTGGAGCGATTGACGGCGACGATCACGCTAAAGCGCGACGGCGATGTGATCGACGCCACCGGTCGCTTGACGGCCGCGGTCACTCAATCCTGCATTGCCAGCGGCGAGCCCGTCCCCGCGACCATCGACACCGATCTGGCGATCCGCTTCATCCCCGAGAGCGAAGACCGGCCGGAGGAAGTCGAGCTCGACGCAAACGCACTCGACACCGTCGATTATCGCGGCGGCGCGATCGACCTGGGCGAAGCGGCGGCGGAAACACTGGCGCTGTCGCTAGACCCCTTCCCGCGCAGCCGGCACGCCGACGCGGCGCTGAAAGCGGCAGGCGTCATCAGCGAGGACGAGGCAAAACTGGCGAGCAGTCCGTTCGCGGCGTTGAAGGGGTTGGGGAAGGGGTGAGGGGTGCGCTCGACGCCGCTCCCCAATCCGTCATGCCAGCGAAAGCTGGCATATCAGGCGGCAGGGGATAGGCTGCAGGAATGGCGGGCGAGGCCTGATATCCCAGCTTTCGCTGGGATGACGGATGGGTGGAAACCGCAGCTAGCCTCAGTCCCGCACGCCAATTCCCTTCGCCAGCATCTCCGCAATCACATCCGCGACATCCTCGGGCGCAACATCCTCCGACCACACGCCGTAGCGCAGGCCCAGAAACACGTTCATCCCCATGATCGCCCAGGCGTGAACCTCGGATAATCCGGGCGTCACCTCGCCGCGTTCGCCTGCCGCCACCAGGCGTTTGGCGATGCGGTCGGCGGTGGTCGCGTAATGGGCGTGGAAGCTTGCCGGATCGACGAATTCGGCTTCGTCGATAATACGGTAGATCTCCTTGTGCTCGCGGACAAATCGCAGGAATTCGAGCAGGCCTGCGCGCTCTGCCGCGATCTGATTTTCGGCGGACCGAATCGCGGGTGCGACGTGATCGCGGACCTGATCGGACATGTCGCGGACCAGCGCGCGGAACACCGCATCCTTCGAATCGAAATAGGTGTAGAAACTGCCCAGCGCGACGCCAGCGCGCCGCGTGATTCCGCTGATCGATCCGTCGTGGAAACCCTTCTCACCGAATTCGACCGCGGCGGCATCCAGGATCGCGCGCAGCGTCTTTCGTCCGCGGGCGGTGCGCGGTTCCTTGCCTGCGCTGGCCGCCGATTGTGCGTCGTTGGCCGTCTCGGACGTCCCCTCGCTCCCGGCCTTAGTTGCCGTGCGGACACGGTTTTCGCCCATATCGCGCTCCCTCCCCATTTCCCAAGTTGAAACCCGGTTCAGGTTTCAGTATAGCCTCGTCCACATTCGCACAACCCGGATCAACCGGGCGCATTATCTTAAGGGAGGGGTTCCGATGGCACGTCGCATCATGTCCGCGCGCACGATCTTTAATCTTGGCGTCGCGCTTGGCGCGCTGACCGCTGCACCTGCACTGGCGCAGGATGTCGGCACCGATGGCGCTCCCATCATCGACGAGCAGGATAGCGGTGAGATCGTCGTCACCGCGCGTCGTCGCGAGGAAAGCCTGATCGACGTTCCCATCTCGATGTCGGTGGTGACCGGTGACACGCTGCGCGACACCGGTGCGGTCGACATCACCGTACTTCAGGACAAGACCCCGAACCTCACGCTGCAAATCGCGCGCGGATCCAATTCCACGCTGATCGCTTTCTCGCGCGGCGTTGGCCAACAGGATCCGCTGTGGGGCTTCGAACCCGGCGTCGGCCTGTATGTCGACGACGTTTATGTCGCGCGACCACAGGGTGCGGTACTCGACATTTTCGACGTCGAACGGGTCGAGGTGCTGCGCGGGCCGCAGGGCACGCTGTACGGCCGCAACACCATCGGCGGTGCGATCAAATATGTCACCAAGCGGCTGGGCAATGAATTCGAGGGCTCGGCACGCGCGGCGTACGGCTCCTACGACCAGATCGACCTGATCGGCCAGGTGACGGTGCCCGTGTTCGACGGATTCTCGATCGGCGGCGCAGTCGCGCGCTACTGGCGTGACGGCTACGGCACCAACCTGACCACTGGCGCGGAACATTACGACAAGGACGTGGTCGCAGCCCGACTGTCGGCGGAATATAACCCGACCGACACGATCTTCTTCCGCCTGGCGGGCGACCGCGTGCTCGACAAGTCGAACCCGCGCCATGGCACGCGTCTGCTGCCCAACGGTGCCGACCCACGCTACCTGCCGACGCAGAGCGTATACGATACCCGCGCCGGGATCGGCGACGACAACCGGGTGGTGACGCAAGGCGTCTCGTTCACCGGCGAAATCGGCCTGTCGCCTGCGCTGACGTTCAAGACGATCAGCGCCTATCGTCAGGGCGAATCGGACACGGTTATCGATTTCGACAATAGCGCACTGCCCACGCTCGACGTCCCCGCACGCTATGAAGACCGCCAGTTCACGCAGGAATTGCAACTGCTGTACGAAGGCTACCGCGTACAGGGCGTCGTCGGGCTCTATTACCTGAACGGTCGCGCCGCGGGCGCATTCGACACCGTGCTTGGCCTGCTCAACACCACCACGCTGACCTCGGGCGAGGTAAAGACCGAAAGCTATGCCGCGTTCGGCGATGTCAGCTTCGACGTGACTGACCAGTTCAGCATCTCGGTCGGTGGCCGTTATACCAAGGATACCAAGGAAGGGACGGTCTATCGCCAGAACTTCACCGGTATCCGCTCACCCCGTTTCGGCAATGCCGCCGCCATCCCCGGCCTGATCCGCACCGATTACACCAATGAGCGCGATTTCGAGCAGTTCACGCCGCGCGTTTCGCTCAGCTACGAAGTGCGTCCCGAGCTCAATTTCTATGCCTCCTACGGCAAGGGCTTCAAATCGGGCGGGTTCGACATGCGCGGCGACGCACTGTTCACCCCCACCACGGTCAATGGCTACGAGCCCGAAAAGATCGACAGCTACGAAATCGGGATGAAGGGCGCGTTCCTCGACCGCACCCTGTTCCTGAACCTGGCGGGCTATCATTCGAAGTACAAGGATCAGCAGGTCACGATCCAGGTGCCAAGCCTGGCGGGCGGAATCGCCAGCTTCGTCGACAATGCAGGCAGCGCCGACATCTGGGGCGCGGAGGCCGAAGCGCGGATCGTGCCGAGCCGCAATTTCTCGGCAACGATGACGCTGGGCTATACCAATGCCGATTATAAGGAATTTCTGACCTTCATCGGCGGCGGCACGACCCCGGTCGATGTCGCCGACCAGCGAGTGTTCCAGAACACGCCGGAATTCACCGCCAGCGCGTCGGCGACCTGGGGCGCGGACCTGATGGGAGGCCGGTTGTCGGTGACGCCCGCCGTGTCGCTGCGCAGCGACGTGTCGATGTTCGAAATCCCGACGCCCGCGCTCGACCAGGATGGATATTTCCTGATCGATGCATCGGCGAACTGGGTCGCGCCCGATGAGCGCCTGACCGTCGGCGTCAACCTGCGCAACCTGACCGACGAACGCTACCGCGTGGGCGGCTACAACTTCCCCGGCGCGCTCTTCGGCAATTCGATCATCGGCTATTACGGACCGCCGCGCACCGCGACGTTCAACATCGGCTATCGCTTCTGATCGAAATCACGGCATAACGAAGGGGCGGGGCCGGGCGCGCTGTACGATGGCGTGCCCGGCCCGCTGCGTTTGAAGGATAGGGGAGGGAAGCCATGCAACTCGGAGGCACGATCGCGCCCGAAGACACGACGCCGCGCTACCGCGCCGCGGTGCTGGCGATGCTGTTGCTCGTCTATACCTTCAACTTTCTCGACCGCCAGATCCTCGGCATCCTCGCGGTGCCGATCAAGGCCGACCTTGGCCTGACCGACAGCCAGCTTGGCCTGCTCGGCGGGTTGGCATTTGCCGTTCTCTATTCAACGCTGGCGATCCCGCTGGCGCTGCTTGCCGATCGCACCAACCGGACCTGGGTCATCACCATTTCGCTGGTCGTATGGAGCGGGTTCACCGCCCTGTGCGGTCTTGCCACCAATTTCATGCAGCTGTTGCTGTTTCGGATCGGTGTCGGCGTGGGCGAGGCGGGCGGCGTCGCTCCCAGCTATGCGACGATCGCCGATTATTTCCCGCCGCATCAGCGCGCGCGGGCGCTTGCCATCTATTCACTCGGCATCCCGATCGGGCTCGCCTCGGGTGTGCTGTTCGGCGCGTGGATCGCGGCGAGGGTCGATTGGCGTGCAGCGTTCATCGTCATCGGTCTGGCGGGCGTGGTCATCGCGCCGTTCTTCCGCATGATCGTCAAGGAGCCGCGCCGGGTAAAGCCCGCCGCCGATGCACCCAAGGTGCCGATGGGCGCGGTGTTCGGCATCCTCGCCAAGAAGCGCAGCTTCTGGCTGCTGGCATTTGCCGCATCGATGAGCTCGCTGTGCGGCTACGGCCTGGCGTTCTGGACCTCGTCGCTGCTGGTACGCAGCTTCGGCTTCACCCTGATCGAAACGAGCTGGTTCTTCGGGTCGCTGCTGCTAATCGGCGGCGTCGCGGGTGTGTTCGCGGGCGGCTGGCTCGCCGACCGGCTGGGCGGGGACAAGGCGAATTACGCGCGGCTACCCGCTTATGCGTGGCTGGCGAGCGCGCCCTTGTTCGCGCTGGGGTTTCTCAGCGAAAACCCGGTTTGGGCATGGGCGTTGCTGCTCATCCCCAACGGCCTCAACATCCTTTGGCTGGGGCCGCTGACGACTGCGGTCCAGCATCTGGTTCCGCCGTCGATGCGTGCGACCGCGTCGGCCAGCTTCCTGCTCATCAACAATCTGATCGGGCTGGGGCTTGGATCGTGGAGCATCGGCATCCTGTCCGACCAACTGACGCCCGCTTATGGTGACGAGGCGCTGCGCTATGCGATGGTCGCCGCAACCGCCTTCTATTTCGTCGCGACGGCGCTGGCGCTGCTCGGCGCGAAGTCGCTGCGCAAGGATTGGATCGTCGAGCCGGTGGCGGGCTAGTCATTACCGCGAAGGCGGGAATCCATAGTCTATGTCAGCGGTTATGGATTCCCGCCTTCGCGGGAATGACGGCTTAGAGACGGTTTCGATTTATAACTTTATCATCACGGACGGCGTGCGGGTGTTCACTTACCGCTCCCGCGTCGCCGCGAACTTCACCTTGGGATAGCGGTCGGCGACATAGCCGACTTCCCACGCCGATTTCGCCAGGAACACCGGATTGTTGTCGCGGTCCTTGGCCATCGCGGTGCGGTTGATGTCCATAAACGCCTTGAGGTCGGCAGGGTCTTCCGCGGAAATCCAGCGCGCGGTCTCGAATGGTGCCATTTCCAGCCCCGCCGCGACCTTATATTCGGCGTCCAGCCGCGAAATCAGCACTTCCAGCTGCAACTGCCCGACCACGCCGACGATCCAGTTCGACCCGATCTCTGGATAGAAGACCTGGGTCACGCCTTCCTCGGCCATATCGTCGAGGGCCTTGCGCAACTGCTTGGTCTTGGTCGGGTCCTTGAGTGCGACGCGACGCAGGATTTCGGGCGCGAAATTGGGCAGGCCGGTGAAGCGCACATCGGCGCGCTCGGACAGCGTGTCGCCGACCCGCAATGTCCCGTGATTGGGAATGCCGATGATGTCGCCCGGAAACGCCTCGTCCGCCAGTTCGCGTTCGCGCGCGAAGAACAGGATCGGCGAATGGATCGCGATCGGCTTGCCGTGGCCGGTGGGGGTCAGCTTCATGCCGCGTTTGAACGTACCCGAACACAGCCGCATGAACGCGATGCGGTCGCGGTGGTTGGGGTCCATGTTGGCCTGCACCTTGAAGATGAAGCCGGTTACTTCGGGGTTGGACGGGTCAATCGGTGCGGGTTCGGCTGGCTGCGGGCGCGGTGGCGGCGCGTGGCGCGCGATCGCGTCGATCAGCGAATCGACCCCGAATTCCTTGAGCGCCGATCCGAAATAAACGGGGGTCAGGTCGCCGTTGCGATACGCCTCCGCATCGAATTCGGCGTAACCGGCCATCGCCAGTTCGGCCTCTTCGCGCAACCGCTCGACGCCTTCGTCCGACAGGATCGTCGCCAGTCGGGGATCGTCCAGCCCGGACACCTGTTCGACATGGCCCTCGAAATCCTTGGTTCCCTTGGCGGGGAGCAGGACGCGGTTGTCGACCAGGTCATAGATCCCCTCGAACTGACCGCCCATGCCCGCGGGCCAGGTCATCGGGCACACGTCGAGCGCGAGCATGTCGGCCACTTCGTCGAGCAGTTCGAACGGTGCGCGGCCTTCGCGATCGACCTTGTTGATGAAGGTGATGATCGGCACCGACCGCAGGCGACACACCTCGAACAGCTTGCGCGTCTGCGGCTCGATCCCCTTGGCCGCATCGATCACCATCACTGCCGAGTCGACCGCAGTCAGCGTGCGATACGTATCCTCGCTGAAATCCTCGTGCCCCGGCGTGTCGAGCAGGTTGAAGGTGATCCCTTCACGCTCAAACGTCATCACGCTTGACGTAACCGAAATCCCGCGCTGCTGTTCGATCTTCATCCAGTCGGATCGCGCGCGCCGCGCCTGCCCGCGCGCCTTTACTTCGCCTGCGAGATGGATTGCGCCACCGAACAGCAACAGCTTTTCGGTCAGCGTGGTCTTGCCCGCATCGGGGTGAGAGATGATCGCGAAGGTGCGGCGGTCTTGGGGGGGGGTCAAATTCGGTCCTGTCGAAAATCAGTTCTGTCGCGCGACCTGAAACCCGGCAAAGGATTGCGAAAGGGGCATCAGTTCGAGCGTGTTGATGTTGAGATGCGGCGGCAACGTCGCGACCCATAGCAGGGTTTCGGCGATATCCTCCGCCGTCATCGGATTGGCCCCACCATAAAGCTTGTCGGACGCCGCTTGGCTGCCACCGGTGCGCACCAGCGTGAATTCGGTTTCCACCATGCCCGGTTCGATCGAGGTGACGCGAACCCCGGTGCCGTGCAGGTCGCTGCGCAACCCCAGCGAGAACTGATGCACGAACGCCTTGGTCCCGCCGTAAACATTGCCGCCTGTATAGGGATAGGTCGCGGCGATCGACGACAGGTTGATGATCGCCCCCTTGCGCGCGATCAGTCCCGGCAGGAGTTTGTGGGTGAGCGAAACCAGCGCCGTGACGTTGGTGTCGATCATCACGCGCCAGTCGTCGAGTTGTGCGGATTGTGCGGGCGAGGTGCCGCGGGCGAGCCCAGCGTTGTTGATCAGGCAGTCGATGCCCGCAAAGTCGGCGGGGAGTGCGTCGAGCGCGGCATCGCGGGCGGCTTCGTCGGTGACGTCGAACGCTGCCGAGTGGAAGGTATCGCCGAGTTCTTCGGCTAGCGCATCCAGCCGCTCCGCGCGTCGTCCTGTGCCGACCACGTTCCATCCTGCGCCGACGAATTCGCGTGCGGCTGCCTCGCCGATCCCGGCGGTGGCTCCGGTAATGAGAACGGTCGGCATCTGTGTCTCCTTACTCAGTTCCTCCCCACATGTGGGGAGGTGGCAACTCGCGGGCCGCCCCCTCCACCGCTCTGCGAGCGGTCCCCCTCCCCGTACCGGGGAGGAGTTGTTTAGCCCCGCAACACCGCGCCCAGCTTCCCCGCCGCAGCGATCACCTTGTCCGCCACCGCTTTCAGCTCAGCATCGGTGAAGCTCTTGTCCCCCGGCTGCAACGTCACCTCGACTGCCAGGCTCTTCTGCCCGTCCTCGACGCCAGCACCCTCGAACACATCGAACAGCCGCGCATCGACGATCGTCGCCTTGTCGGCGCCCCTGACCGCGCGAACCAGATCGCCCGCCGCCATCGCGCTCGGCACCAGAAACGCGAAGTCGCGCGTGACCGCCTGCAAGGCGGGCGGGGTATAGGCCGGACGCATGAAGCCGCCGCCCTGATCCTTGCTGCGCTTGGCGGGCAATGCGTCGAGATAGAGCTCGACCGCTGCGACCGGACCCGACAGATCGAACGCCTTCAACACGCTGGGATGCACCATCCCGAACGCGGCGATGACGGTCTTCGGCCCCAGCCGCAGCGTCGCCGACTGGCCGGGATGCCAGGCGTCGCCTGCCTCGCCCATCACCTGCAAGTTCGCGATCGGCGCGCCTGCGGCTTCCAGCAGCGCCAGCGCCTCGGCCTTGGCGGCATAGGCATCGAAGGTCTTGGCCTTGCCCGCCTGCCACCCGCGCGGGGTCGCATCGCCCGCCAGCAGCACGGTCAGCGTCGCGCGCTCCTTGTCGGCCAGATAGCGCCGTCCGAGTTCGAACAACCGCACGGTCGATGCGCCGCGCTTCACGTTGCGCGCCGCTGCCGACAGCAGGCCGGGGAGCAGCGACGGCCGCATCACCTTCATGTCTTCGCTAATCGGATTGGCCAGCGTCCATGCGCCGCCGCCAAAGGCCGCGGCGTCGCTTTCCGAAATGAAGCTCCAGGTGATCGCCTCGTTCAGCCCGCGAGCTGCCGCGGTGCGCCGCATCCGACGTTCCAGCTTCTGCTCAGGTGTCGCGGTCGGCGTGGCGACGCCGGGTTTGCGGGGAAGTGGCACGGAGGGAACATTGTCCAGTCCTTCGATCCGGATCACTTCCTCGACCAGATCGGCGGAGCCTTCGACATCGCGCCGCCAGCTCGGCACGGTAACGGTCCAGTCCGCATCGACTGCAAAGCCCAGCCGCTCGAGAATGTCCTTCTGGCGGTCCGCTGCGATGGCCAGGCCGCCCAGCGTCTCGGCCCGCTGTGTATCGTAACGGATGGTGCGCGCCGTAAGCGGCGGTTCACCCGCACGCGTCACGTCGCTTGCCGTACCGCCGCAATGTTCGGTCACCAACCAGGTCGCGATGACGAGCCCTTCGTCCAGAAACGCCGGATCGACCCCTCGTTCGAACCGCTGGCGCGCGTCGCTGGTCAGGTTCAGCTTCTGTCCGGTCCGCGCGATCGCCTCGGGCGTGAAATAGGCGCATTCGATGATGATGTCGGTGGTCGCTTCGCCAACCCCCGAATCCTCGCCGCCCATGATGCCACCGATGTCGTGAACCTGGGCGTCGTCGGCGATCACCGTCATGCCTTCGTCAAGCATGTAGGTCTTGCCGTTGAGCGCGAGAACGCTTTCGCCCGCTCTCGCCTTGCGCGCGACAAGCCCGCCCGAAAGCTTGGCCTTGTCATAGACGTGCAAGGGGCGGCCCAGGTCGATCATTACGAAATTGGTGATGTCGACCAGGGTTGAGATCGGCTTTTGTCCGATCGCGATCAGGCGCTTCGTCATCCAGTCGGGCGCGGTCCCGTTGGTGACGCCGCGCACTTCCTGACCGAAGAATGCCGGGCAGCCTTCGGTGTCTTCGGTGCGGATGTCGGGGCCGGGGCCTTGCGTCGCCGCAGGCTGGACGGGCAGGCGATAGACGTCTGCCAGCGGACGCAGCGTGCCGAGCCCCGCCGCCGCCAGATCGCGGGCGATGCCACGCACGCCCATGCAATCCTGACGGTTGGGCGTGATCGCGACGTCGATAACCGGATCGTTCAGCGCGGCATAATCGGCATAGCTCTGGCCCAGCGCGCTTTCCGCTGCGGCAGGGAGTTCGATGATGCCGTCATGGTCGTCGCCCAGTTCCAGCTCGCGCGTGGAGCACATCATGCCGTACGATTCGACCCCGCGAATGGCGGAAACCTTCAGCACCATGCCGTTTGACGGCACGGTCGCGCCGGGCGTGCCGAGCACGCCGACCATTCCTGCGCGCGCATTGGGCGCGCCGCAGACGACCTGAAGCGGCTGGCCGTCGCCGGTATCGACTGACAAGACTTGCAGCTTGTCCGCCTGGGGGTGGCGTTCGGCGGTCAGAACCTTGGCGACCTTGAAGGCCGACAGCTTCTCGCCGGGGTTCTCGACGCCTTCGACTTCCAGGCCGATGCGCGTCAGGCCATCGGTGATCTGGTCGAGCGTGGCGTCGGTGTCGAGATGCTCGCGGAGCCAAGAAAAAGTGAACTTCATGCGCCGACTCCTCCCGACAGCGTGGGCACGTCGAGCGCGGAAAAGCCGTAATGTTTCAGCCAGCGCAAATCGCCGTCGAAGAAGGGCCGCAAATCGTCCATCCCGTATTTGAGCATCGCCAGACGATCGACTCCGGTGCCGAAGGCAAAGCCCTGCCACTCGTTCGGGTCCAGCCCGCACGCTTCGATGACCTTGGGATGGACCATCCCGCTGCCCAGCACTTCCATCCAGCCTTCGGAACCGCCGATCACGCGCTTTCCGTTGACGACGGAGTAACCGACATCGACCTCTGCCGAGGGCTCGGTGAAGGGGAAGTAGCTGGGGCGCAGTCGCAGGACGATGTCGTCGCGCTCGAAAAACGCCTTCAGGAACGTCTCAAGCGTCCATTTGAGGTGGCCGAGCGTGATGCCCTTGTCGATCACCAGCCCTTCGATCTGGTGGAACATCGGCGTGTGGGTCGCGTCGCTGTCGCTGCGATACACGCGGCCCGGCGCGATGATGCGGATCGGGGGTTTCTGGCTGGTCATCGTGCGGATCTGCACTGGCGACGTGTGGGTGCGCAGCACCATCGGCCGCTCATGTTCCCCCGCCAGATAGAAGGTATCGTGCATCGCGCGTGCCGGATGCGTCTCTGGAATGTTGAGCGCGGTGAAATTGTGCCAGTCGTCCTCGATCTCCGGACCTGTCGCGACCGCAAAGCCCATATCGGCGAAGATTTCGGCCAGTTCGTCCATCACCTGGCTGACGGGGTGGACCGATCCGGGCGCAACGCCGTCCACCGGCAGCGTCATGTCGATCGTCTCGGACGCCAGCTTGGCCTCGAGCGCGGACGCCGCCAGCGAAGCCTTTCGCGTCGCGATCGCAGCGGTCACCGCCTCGCGCAGCGCATGGATGCGCGCGCCGGTGGTCTGGCGCTCCTCAGCCGACATCGCCCCGAGCGATTTCAGCAGCCCGGTGATGGCACCCTGTTTGCCCAGCGCATGGACCCTCACCGATTCGAGGCCTTCAAGCCCGGCGGACGCATCGACGGAGGCAAGCAGGTCAGCCTGGAGTTGATCGAGATCGGGGGTCATCTTGTTCCTTCGTCATTCCCGCGCAGGCGGGAATCCATAATCTTGGTCGTCGCGATGGGTTCGAACCCGAACCCGATCGCCAGATCGTCCCAACCGGGATTTGCGTGCTCGATCAAATTGAGCTTCCAATCCCGATCCCATTGCTTGATCCGCTTTTCGCGGGTGATCGCCATGTCCATCGTATCGTGCATCTCGAACCACACGAGACGCATGACCCCGTATCGGGATGTGAACCCTTTGATCAACCCTTCGCGATGCTGATAGACGCGGGCGATGATGTCGCTGGTCACACCGGTGTACAGCGTCCCACATCGACCGCTTGCGAGGATATAGACGCAGGGTTGCCTGGCCAATTTCTTCTCCACCCGTCATTCCCGCGAAGGCGGGCATCCATAGCCCATGTCGTCGATCGAGCCACGAGCGTCCGAGAATATGGATTCCCGCCTGCGCGGGAATGACGGAGCTTTGCCGAAAAACAAAGGGCGCCGGTGGTTTCCCACCGACGCCCCGTGTTGCTTGCGCGCTGTCAGGTCGCTTCAGGCGGCCTGGGGCAGCGCCGCCTTCGCCTGAGCGATGATGGCGGTAAAGGCTTCGCCTTCGTGCATCGCGATATCGGCCAGAACCTTCCGGTCCAGTTCGATGCCTGCGAGCTTCAGCCCGTGCATGAACTGCGAATAGGTCAGGCCTTCGGCGCGGACGCCGGCGTTGATGCGCTGAATCCACAGACCGCGGAAGGTCCGCTTCTTCACCTTGCGGTCGCGATACGCGTACTGCCCGGCCTTTTCGACGGCCTGACGCGCGATACGGATCGTGTTCTTGCGACGGCCGCGATAGCCCTTCGCCTGATCCAGAATCCGCTTGTGCTTCGCCTTGGTGGTTACACCACGTTTCACTCGTGCCATGTCGGGCTCTCCTTACTTCAGGCCGTACGGCGCCCAGAGGCGCACGTGACCAGCATCGGATTCCGACAGCACGGAAGTGCCACGGTTTTGACGGATATATTTTGCGTTGTGGCTGATCAAACGGTGGCGCTTGCCGGCGACCCCGTGCTTGATCTTGCCGGTCGCGGTGAATTTGAAGCGCTTCTTCACACCGCTCTTGGTCTTCAGCTTGGGCATTTTCGTCTCCTTATATTCGACGATCACGAACGGCCATGGCAGCCCACACTGGCCAGGCAGTTCTGCAACTAATCGCGGAAAGGCGGTCGCGTAGCCAAAGCGGCGGTCATTTGCAACCGATTCGAGGCGATTATCGACGCTGGCCGTGGCCGTCGAAGGCAATAGGTGACAAGGGGGCAGAGGCACGCTAGCCATTCGTCCCGTGAGCCAATCTCTTCCCGCCGATACCGCTCGTGCCGAACTGGTCGGCCTGCTCGACCGCGTCGGTCAGGGCAATCGAGACGCGTTGCGCGACGTGTACGATCGCACCTCTGCGAAGCTGTTCGGCATCGCCTTGCGTATCTGCGGTGAACGGGAAGCGGCGGAAGACGTGTTGCAGGACATATACCTCAAAGTTTGGCGGCGGGCGGGACGGTTCGATGCGACGCGCGCCAGCCCGATTACCTGGCTGGCGACGATTGCGCGCAATACCGCGATCGACTGGCGGCGCGCGCATAACGGCCCGGCGATGCTGGGCGACGATGCGCTGGCGACTGTGGCGGACGACCGCGCCGGTGCCGATGTGATGGCCGAGGATGCCGAGACGCGCGCGCGCATCTTCGCGTGTATCGCGACGCTGGAGGATAAACGCGCGACCGCGATCCGCGCGGCGTTCTTCGACGGCCTGTCCTATCCGCAGCTCGCCGAACGCATGGCGGTGCCGCTGGGAACGATGAAAAGCTGGGTTCGCCGCGGATTGATCGAGTTGAAGGCGTGTTTGGGCCATGGCTGATCCCATCGAAATGAGCGATCGCGACGCGATGGCCGCCGAACTGGCGCTGGGGCTGCTCGACGGAGACGAGCGCGCGGCGGCGCTGCGGCTGCAATTGTCCGATTCCGATTTCGCGGATGCGGTAGAGGTTTGGCGTGAGCGGTTCGCACCCCTTTCCGCCGGGTTCGCGTCCTCGTCGCCGCCCGCTGCGCTATGGGCCGCGATCGAGGCACGGCTGGGTCGCGATGCCGGTCCGAACGAAGTTGCCACGATCCCGCTGACGGATACGCGGAAAGTCGGTCGCTGGCGCGCAGCCGCGATCGGTAGCAGCGCGGTGGCCGCCGTCCTGCTTGCAGCGATCATATTGCGTCCGGCTCCCGAACCGGTGATGCTGCCGTCTCCGCCGACCCCGGTCGTCGTGGAACGGCCTGTCGTCATCGCGCAATTGGCGGGCGAACCCGGCGGCGCGTTGCTCGCGGCGCGCTACAATGCCGAACCTGGCGAACTGGTGATCCGTGCGAGCGGAATGTCGCCGGGCGACCTGGCTCCGGTCCTCTGGGTCATTCCCGACGATGGCGTGCCGCGTTCGCTGGGTCTGGTCGCCGCCGACGGCACCAGCCGAGTGGCCGTCCCGGCTGTCGTGCGCCCGTTGATCGCCGATGGTGCGACGCTGGCAGTGACGCTGGAGCCCGCTGATGGCGCGCCTTACCAGGCACCCACCAGCACGCCGATCGCAGCGGGCACGATTTCGACGATCTGATCCGCATCCGACGGACGGCTTCTGCCGTAGCTCCGAGCGCTGTCCAGTCACGCGGACAGCCCACTTTAAGAGGAGCAGGCCGACCATGACTCAGTTCACCAAAGGGATTTCGCTCGCCGCCGCCGCCGCGCTGATGACCGCCACTGGCGGTTGCGCGACGATGATGGGCGACGACGCTGCGATGGCATCCGATCAGAACGTACCGATGGTCGGCGGGGCACCGATGTATCCGACGAAGAACATCATCGAAAACGCGGTCAATTCGCAGGATCACACGACGCTGGTCGCTGCGGTCAAGGCGGCGGGGCTGGTCGATACGCTGTCGGGTCCGGGGCCGTTCACCGTCTTCGCGCCGACCGATGCGGCCTTTGCGAAACTGCCCGCAGGCACGGTCGATACGCTGGTGATGCCCGCGAACAAGGCGATGCTGACCAGCATCCTGACCTATCATGTCGTACCGGGCAAATTGAGCGCCGCCGACATCGCGGCACAGGCGGCGCGCAATGGCGGAACGCTGAATTTGAGGACGGTCGCGGGCGGCATGATCGCGCTCAGCCGCGCTGGCAACGGCTGGCGGATCGTGGATGCAAAGGGCGGCACGTCGATGATCACCATCGCCGACGTCAATCAGTCCAACGGCGTGATCCACGTCGTCGATACGGTGTTGATGCCCTGAACCCATACCGGATCGGTTATCGGCACACGGCCTCCCTCCTGAGATCGTGCCGATGGCCGCTTCGGGCACGACCGGACGGTGCCCATGTTACGTTTCAGGCATCGCCAAGGTCGGCTCGAACGGGGCGGCGGAAGTTCGGGACACCCACCGGACTTTCGTCGCCTTTGTTTTGTCCGGGATCGGCTGGCGGCTAAAGTGCGGCCCAGTCGATCTCGCCATGCCGGTTGATCGTGCCGCTATGATCGGCCATCGGGTATTTCAGCCCCGTCGCACAGTTGAACAGCAGCACCCGGTCGTCGGGCGACACGCGCCCGTCCGCCAGTGCTATCCGCCACGCCGCCAGCGTCGCGCCGCCTTCGGGGCAGAGCAGCATCCCGTCCTTGCGCCCCGCATCCTCGACCGCCTGAACGATCGCCGCATCGGGCACCGCGATCGCAAAGCCGCCGCTCGCGCGCACCGCGTCGAGGATCAGGAAATCGCCGACCGCCTGCGGCACGCGAATGCCCGCGGCGACCGTATGCGCGTCTTCCCAGCGGGTCGCATGACGCTCGCCCGCATCGAATGCGCGGACGATCGGCGCGCAGCCCTCCGCCTGGACCGCGATCATGCGCGGGCGCTCCGAGCCGATCAGGCCGATCGCTTCCAGCTCGTCGAACGCCTTCCACATGCCGATCAGGCCGGTGCCGCCGCCGGTCGGATAGAAGATCACATCGGGCAATTGCCAGCCAAGCTGTTCGGCCAGTTCCAGCCCCATCGTCTTCTTGCCCTCGATTCTATAGGGTTCCTTCAGCGTCGAAAAGTCGAACCAGTCCCGCGCTTTCGCGCCCGCGGCGACCAGTTTCCCGCAATCGTCGATCAGGCCGTTGACGCGGTACACGCGGGCACCCTGTGCGGCGATCTCGCGCACGTTGATCTCGGGCGTGTCGTCGGGGCAAAAAATCACCGCCTCGATCCCCGCGCGCGTGGCATAGGCGGCTGCTGCCGCGCCCGCATTGCCATTGGTCGGCATCGCGAGCGTGGTCACGCCCAGTTCCTTGGCCATCGAAATCGCCATCACCAGCCCGCGCGCCTTGAACGATCCGGTGGGGAGGCGCCCTTCGTCCTTGACCAGCAGGCTGGTCGCACCGGCTTCGCGCGCGATGCGGTCCAGCGAGATCAGCGGCGTCGCATTTTCGCCGAGCGACACGATGTTCGCCTTGTCGCGCACCGGCAGCAGTTCGCGGTAACGCCACAGATCGGCAGGGCGCGACTCCAGCGTTTCCCGCGTCATCGCCTTTGCCGCCGCCGGCAGATCATAGCGAACGAGCAGCGGCCGTCCGACGCGCGACAGGCCGTGCAGCCGGTCGGCTTCGTACCGTTCCCCCGTCATCGAACATTCGAGATGCGTGACGAAGGTCGCGCGATCGGCAGTCAGGTTATCGTTGTGCATGGAAATCCTCACTCCGCGCGTTCGGCGCGCCATCCGGCCGCAGCAGCCACGGGTGCTTGGGGGTCGGGGGTAATCGTGCGGTCGCCGACGATGGCGTGATAGGCGACGCCGCCCGCGGTGAAGCTCAGCCGGTCGCCGCTCAGCCGCGCCATCGAAAGCGTGTCGCTGCCCAGCGCGCCGGTGATGCGGCTGTAGCGTTGTTCGATGTCGAGCATCGCGAACGTGCCGTCCGCGCGGACCAATCGCCATTCGCCGCCCGCCACTGCGGGAATCGTCCACATATAGACATTCTTCTCCGCGATCCGCTCATGTTCGTCGGGCGGCCAGTCGCCCATGTCGAACGCATGGCTGACGACGCGCGTGCCGGGCCGCATCTCGGTGAGCAATTTCGGCCGAAGCTGCTCGTTGATCTGGGGCAACAGATACAGCGTGACGACATCGGCCTCGCGCAGCGACACCGCGAACAGATCGTCGCGGACGAACCGCGCATTGTCCTTCTGCCCCGCCATCTCCGCATTCATCCGCGCGCGTGAGACGAGGCGCGGATTGATCTCAACCCCCATCGCCTGCGCCCCGCGCTTCGCCGCCGCGATCGCGATCCGCCCGTCACCCGACCCGAGATCGATCAACCGTTCGCCGGGTGCGAGCTTCGCCATGTCCAGCATCCCCTCGACCACCGCCTCGGGCGTCGGGACATAGGGGACGACCGGATCGTCCTGCGTCGCTTGTGCGGTGCGGGCGATGATGGCGAGCGGAGCGGCAAGCGCGATCAGGGCAGCTGCGGCAATCAGCGGTTTAAGCGGGAACTTCATGGGCACCATCGTGGCCGATCCCCGTGCCGCATACAACCGCGGGAACCGGTCGACCCCGCGCGGGGTTGGACCGACGATGCGCGCCTTTGCCGACCTTCTCGATCGCCTGATCTACACGCGATCGCGCAATACCAAGCTGACGTTGATCGCCGATTATTTGCGAAGCACACCCGATCCCGACCGGGGTTGGGCGCTTGCGGCCCTGACCGGCGCGGTCGATATCCCGGCGGTCAAATCTTCGACCATCCGCGGGCTGATCATGGAGCGGGTCGATCCGACGCTGTTCGCGATGAGCCGAGATTTCGTCGGAGATACCGCGGAGACGGTGGCGCTGCTCTGGCCCGAGCCGATCACGCTGCCCGCCGAGGATGCGCCGGTGCTGACGGTGACGCAGGTGATCGAAACCCTGTCTGCTGCCTCGCGCGCCGAAGCCCCCGCGCTAGTCGCCGCGATGCTCGACCGGCTCGATTCCGACGAGCGCTACGCATTGCTCAAACTCGCCACCGGAGGCTTACGCGTTGGCGTGTCGGCGCGACTGGCGAAGACCGCCTTCGCGCAGGCCTTCGCGCTTGACGTCGATGCGGTCGAGGAGGTGTGGCACGCACTCGATGCGCCCTATCCCGAACTGTTCGATTGGGCGGAAGGGCGCAGCGAACAGCCCAGCGCCACCGACCTGCCGGTGTTCCGACCGTTCATGCTCGCCCATCCGCTGGAGGAATTGCGCGTCGATCTCGCGGATTATGTCGCCGAATGGAAATGGGACGGCATCCGCGTGCAGATGGTGCATGTCGGCGGCGAGACGCGGCTCTACAGCCGCGCGGGCGACGACATCACCGGCAGCTTCCCCGACGTCGCCGCGGCGTTCAGCGCGCCCGGGGTGGTGGACGGCGAGCTGCTGGTAAAGGGCGAGACGCAGGGCGGGGAAGCCGCCAGCTTCAACGCGCTGCAACAGCGTCTGGGGCGAAAGACCGTGTCGGCCAAGATGCTGGCCGACTATCCCGCGTTCGTACGCGTCTATGACCTGTTGTTCGACGGTGCAGAGGATGTGCGCGCGAAATCCTGGACCGAGCGCCGCGCGCGGCTGGAGGCGTTTGCGATAGGGCTCGATCCCGACCGGTTCGATCTGTCGCGGGTGATCGAGGCGGCGGATTTCGATGCGCTCGCAACCATTCGCGATGGCGCGCGCGATGCCGCGATCGAGGGGGTGATGCTCAAACGGCGCGACAGCCCCTATGTCGCCGGGCGGCGCGTCGGACTGTGGTACAAATGGAAACGCGATCCGCTGAACGCCGATTGCGTGATGATGTACGCCCAGCGCGGGTCGGGCAAACGATCGAGCTTCTACAGCGACTATACCTTTGGCTGCTGGACCGAGGACGGGCAGTTGCTCCCCGTCGGCAAGGCCTATTCGGGGTTCACCGACGAGGAGCTGAAATGGCTCGACCGCTTCGTGCGCCAGAACACGGTCAATCGCTTCGGACCGGTGCGCGAGGTGGACAAGACGCTGGTGCTGGAGGTGGCGTTCGATTCGATCCACCGGTCGGCGCGGCACAAATCGGGGCTGGCGATGCGCTTCCCGAGGATCAGCCGCATCCGCCGCGACAAGCCTGCCGCAGAGGCCGACCGGATCGAGACGCTTGAACGGATGATCGGGTGACATTCGCTTCGACGGGAACGGGTGTTTCCCTCGGTCGTCATTGCGAGCGCAGCGAAGCAACCCAGCGGCGACATGCGGGGGATTGGATTGCTTCGCTACGCTCGCAATGACGGGAGGGCTGCATCCAGACCAACGCGCTTCGAAGTCCCGTGAATCATGGCAGCGTTAGCTGCACCACCTGCCCCCTGGCATCCGCAAACACCCGCGCGCTTCCGCCCAGCGCCGCCGCCAGCGCATCGAGCGGCGACAGGTCGATTTCTGCCACACCGCCATCGTCCGCCGCCTCGATCCGCGTCGCGCCACTGTCGGGGTCGACATATGCCCGCAGCCCCAGTCGTCCGCCGCGATCGGGTAGGCGGTCGAGCGCGATGCCCAGCATCATGTCGGTCGCCCGCCGCGTCAGGTCGAGCGGCGCGGAGGGGCGCGGGAGCGGCGAGGACAATCGTTGCTCGACTGCGATGCCGCGCCGATCGATCTCGCCGCGATGGTCGGCCAGCGCATCATGAAAAAGCGTAGCGATATCGATCGCCTGCCGCTTCGAAATCGGCGCGCCTAGTGCCAGCGCCATACGGTCGACCGCCTCCCAGTCCGCCTCGCTCGCTTGCCCGCGCATTTGCCCGAGCCGTGCGCGCAGGGCGTGCGCTAGGCCGGGTGTCAGGGCCGTCGCGCTCGCCGCTGCCGGCTCCCGCACGCCATTCCCCAACATGTCCGCCACGCGGTTCACCCCGCGCGCCACCGCGCCGATCTCGTCGTTCCGCCCTTCCTCGGCACGCGCCTCGCGGTCGCCATCCGCCAGCCGCGCCAGCACGTCCGACAATTGCCGCAACGGGCGGAACAGGTCGGACGATAGATAAGCCGCGATCAACAGCATCAGCGCGATGACGCTGATCGCGCCGATCGCCAGCATCACCTGCGCGGTTTCGCGCAAGCCTCGGGTTTCACGCGCGATCCCCTCGCGAATCGCCAGATCGGCCTCGACCGCGGCGACGGTGATCGCGCGGAAACGGGCGAGATCCTTGGTATCCACCTCGTCGTCGGCCAGTTGGATCGCGGCGGTGCGATCGACGGGCACCAGGTCGAACACGCGCCGTCCGCTCGTCACCAGTTCGACATGCGCGGCGCGGACGCGGGCGACTTCGTTCCGTTCGGCTTGCGTGTCGGCAAGCGCGGCCCAGGCGCGGAAATCGCGGGTCGCGGGCTCCAGGGCGGCCTCGAAATCGGCGCGCGCATCGACATGGTCGCCGGTCAGCCCGTCATCGACTTCCTTCAGCGCCTGAAACGTGCTGGCCCGCACGCTTTGGAGGAGCAGGCTGCGCTGGAAATGCATCTCCATCTCGGCATTCGCCGCTTGCCATCGGAATGTCGTGAACACGGCGACGCCGATGACCAGCAGCGCGATCGCCGCCAGCCCGGCGAAACTCGCGATCAATTTGGTGCGGAGCGACATAGTCTTGGTGTTCACAATGCCAGCCCCACATGCTGCCAGTAGAGAAAATAGAACCCGATCATCAGCACCGCGTGCAGCGGCAGCATCACCGACGACAGCCGTAGCAGATCGGCGGGTGCCCAGGTTTCGCGGTCGATCTCCTGGAACAGCAGCAGCGCTTTCGAACTGACCGGAAAGGTCAGGCAGTAATCCATGCCGACGGTGGCGATGAACATCACCGCGATCATGTTGAGGTCGAGCGCACCGGCCAGATAGAGCAGGGGCGGGATCAGCGCGGCGGCCCGCGCGGCGTGCGAGGTGAGGTAGAGGTGAGAGGTCAATGTCAGCACCGACAGCCCGGCCACGACGACCAGCGGCGACCCACCATCGTTCAGCCCCGATGCCTCGAACATCCGGTCGATCAGCCATTTCGCCGCGCCGGTTTCGATCAGCGCTTCGCCGAGCACGAGTGCCGCGCCGACGAAGAAAATGAGGTTCCAGCTCACCGCCTTCAGCCCCGCTTTCCAACTGATCACGCCGATGCCGGGCGCGGTCAGCAGGAAACCGCCCGCAATCGCGACGGTGGCGATCTCCAGCGGGTGAACGCCTTCGGTCATCCAAAGCCCGACCATCGCGACGATGACCGCGAGCGTCTGCCATTCGGCGCGGCTGAACGGGGTGCGGGCGGCGTCGCCCAGCGTCACCACGCGGCGGCGGGTCTCGGCGTCGAGGAACAGGCGGCCGACGACCCATCCGGTCGCCAGGCTCGCGATCACGCCAAAAGGCATGCCATAGAGCATCCACTCGCCGAACCCGATCGATTGGTCGGTCACTTCGTCGAGCAGGTCGTTGGCGATCAGATGCGATCCCGCACCGACCAGGCTGGCGATGGTCGATACCAGAATGATGGCGGGGATCAGCAGCGCCAGCGCGCGCGTCACCGCCTTGTCGCCCGCCGCATCGGCCAGCCGGTGGAACATCGGCAGCACCACGGCGGCGCGGCCCGAGGTGGAGGGGATCAGGAACGCCAGCGGGATCAGCGCGGCGGTGATCCGCCAGATCAGGCTGCCGACGCTCGCCTGCCGTCCGGCGACCGCGCTGGTCATTCGCGTCGCAAGGCCACTGGTCTGCACCGCCGCGCCCAGCATGAATGCACCGATCATCAGCCAGATCACATCGGCCTCCAGCGCCTCGAACAGATCCTCCTGCTCGATCGCGCCGGTCAGCGACAGGAACAAGGCCGCGCCCAGCGCCACATAGGCGGCGTTCAACTTGGTGAAGGTCCACAGGATCGCCGCCGCACCGAAGGCGAACAGCGCCAGCCGGGCCGGGGCCTCGACTTCGCGGGGCAGGAAAACCGCCAGGCTGAGCGCAACCATCAGCACCAGCACCGGCATCGCGCCGATTACCCAGCCGAAATCGCGGGTGCTGGTGCGCGGTGGTCGTGCTTCGCGAGCGCGCGCCGCCTCGACGGGGGCGAATAGGTCGGGCGGCGCGTCAGCCACGTGTGGCGGCACCCAATGCCATCCCGGCGATGAAGGTCCGCACGACATGTTCGGCCATCAGCGTCACTTGTTCGCGGGTATGCTCGATCGCCTCTGCCAGCGTCTGCGGCTTTTCGACGGTCGAGAAATAGGCGCAGACGCCGTGGTTCAGCACGACTTCGGCGCGCTCGCCGACGGTGCCCGCCAGCACGATCACCGGCTTGCCCGCCGCCCGCCCGCGCATGCCGATCTCTGCCGGAATCTTGCCGCGTGCGGTCTTGAAATCGACACCCCCCTCGGCGGTGATGACCAGATCGCACTCGGCAATCGCGGCATCGACATCGAAATAGGGAAACAGCGCGTCGAATCGAGAAATCAGTCGCGCCCCGAGCAACGCGTGCAGTCCCGCGCCGACGCCGCCCGATGCGCCACCGCCTGGAATCGTGCGTACATCGTTTCCGCAATCGCGCTCGATGATGTCGGCATAACGGTCCAGCCCGGCGGCGAGCGCCTCGACTTCCTCCGGTGATGCGCCCTTTTGCGGGCCGAACAGCCGCGCGACGCCGTCGGGGCCGGTCAGCACATTGGCGATGTTGCACGCCACTTCAAAATCGGTCGCGGCGATCCGCGGGTCGAGGCGCGATAGGTCGATTCGGTCGAGATCGCCAAGGCCGACTCCGCCTTGCGCAATCTCCTCGCCGTTCGCATCCAGGAACCGCGCACCCAAGGCTCGCGCCAGTCCCATGCCGCCGTCATTCACCCCCGAATCACCGCAGCCGATGACGATGCGTTCCGCGCCTTGGTCGATCGCCGCGAGGACCAGTTCACCGACCCCGCGCGTCGTCGTCCGCATCGGATCGCGCCGGTCGGACGGCACATGGCGCAGCCCCGCCGCGGCAGCGAGTTCGACCACCGCCGTCGGGCGATCGCTGTTGCCCAGCATCGCGAAATGCGAATCGATCGCCTCACCCACCGGCCCGGTGACGCGGACGCCATGGATCGTTCCACCGGTGATCCGCGCCATCGTCCGCGCGGTGCCCTCGCCGCCATCGGCCAGCGGAAGTTCGACGACATGCACCCGGTCGGACGCGGCGCGCACGCCCGCCGCAATCGCCGACGCGACGCTTTCTGCGTCAAGGCTCTCCTTATAGCCCGATGGTGCCACGAGCAGCCTGAGCATCGTCCCCTCTTTCCGTATCGACGCGGTTACGGATGCGTAACCACGAAGCGGGCGGGAAGTTGCTTCAGATCAAGTGAACCGGAGATGGCCGGGAAATCGGTTTCCGGGTTGGCTTGTCCCTCATGCAAAGCTTGAAACGCTTGTGAACAGCCGCGCTCCTGCGAAAGCAGGAGCGTTGGCCCAGGGGCGGTCGCCAATCCAGCCACCGCTCCTACTTTCACAGGCGCACAAATTGCTGTGGCGCAACCTCCGCACCAAAACAAAAGGCCCGGCCGTCACGATGGACGACCGGGCCTGATGTTTCAGCCGTTCTGGCGTGGAGCGTTATTGCTCGTTGGTCAGGTTCACGGCGGCATGCTTGCCGCGGCGATCGACTTCGATTTCGAAACCGAGACGGTCGCCTTCGTTGAGCGTCGGCATCCCTGCACGTTCGACGGCAGAGATATGGACGAACGCATCGGGCTGTCCGTCGTCGCGCTGAATGAAGCCGAAGCCCTTCATCGCATTGAAGAATTTGACGGTGCCCGTCGCCTTCTCACCGGTAAGCTGCCGCTGGGGTCCACCGCGGTCGCCGCCGCCGAAGCCGCCACGGTCACCACCACGCTCGCCACCGAACCCGCCTTCGCGCGGTTCACGCGGGGCGCGTTCCTCGACGGCCATCGGTTCACCATCGATTTTCAGGTCGGTGGCAGAAATACGACCGCCGCGATCGACGAGCGTGAAGCCCATCGGCTGGCCTTCGGCAAGACCGGTCAGGCCCGCCTGCTCGACGGCCGAGATATGAACGAATACATCTTCGCCGCCGTCATCGCGCACGACGAAGCCAAAGCCCTTTTGCGCGTTGAAGAACTTTACGATCCCGGTTGCTTCGCCAACAACTTGGGGAGGCATCCCGCGACCGCCACCGAAGCCGCCACCGCCGCTCGGTGCGCCACCACCACGGAAACCGCCGCCACCGCCACCGCCGCCGAACCGGTCGCCGCCGCCACCACCGCCGAATCGGTCGCCGCCGCCAAAGCCGCCGCCGCCACCGCCGAAGCGATCACCGCCGCCGCCGAAACCGCCGCGGTCGCCGAAGCCACCACCACCGCCATTATCGTCGCCGCCGAAACTATCGCGCTTGTCCCTGCCGCGCCCGCCGCGTTCGCCGCGGCGCCCTCGATCAAAACTCATTGCCCTGTTCGTCTTCCCGCTCGCCCAATTCGTCACCTGAAGCACCGACGTCGGACGACGAACGCAGGTCTCCGGACGCTCAAACAAAGTGCGCCACGACTCAGCCTTATCCCAAAAACAACAGGTTCGCGAATGATTTTGTCGATTCGCCGCAGGGTCGCACGTCGTATCTTGCGCATTCGTGGCGGAAACGGCACAGCCTGCCGCCTATGGACGAAATCATGATGTTGCTGTCGGACCCTGCAGCCTGGGCCGCACTGATCACCCTAATCGTGCTTGAGGTCGTTCTCGGCATCGACAACCTGATTTTCATTTCGATTCTGTCGAACAAATTGCCCGAGCATCAGCGGCAAAAGGCTCGGCGAATCGGTATCGCACTGGCGCTGATCATGCGCCTGGCATTGTTGTCGATGATCGCGTTCATCATTTCGCTGACCACGCCGGTGTTCGATTTGGGGTGGCAGGGGCCACTCAACGAATATGGCCAGCCTGCTTTCGAAACGAGCTTTTCGTGGCGCGACCTGATCCTGATCGCCGGTGGTTTGTTCCTGGTGTGGAAGGCGACCAAGGAAGTCCATCACACGATGGACGTCGAACAGACCGGCGAAACTCTCGACAAAAAGGGCAAGGTCGCACTGTCCTTCGGCTCGGCCATCTTTCAGATCATCCTGCTCGACATGGTGTTCTCGATCGATTCGATCCTGACTGCGGTCGGCATGACCGACCATGTGCCGATCATGATGACCGCGGTGATCATCACCGTCATCGTCATGCTGGTCGCCGCCGATCCGCTCGCCAATTTCATCAAGGACAACCCGACCGTCGTCATGCTGGCGCTGGGCTTCCTGCTGATGATCGGCGCGGTGCTGATCGCCGACGGCTTCGGCGTGCATGTGCCAAAGGGCTATATCTATGCGGCGATGGCGTTCTCTGCACTGGTCGAGGGGCTCAACATCTTCTCGCGCCGTTCGCGTGCCAGAAAGATGGCCGCGCGCGGTGAAGCGCCTGTCGTTAACGACGGCCATTGAGCGTTCATCCCGAAGCGTCTAGGCGCTTCGGGATGGCTGTATATTTCCACGAAGAAGACCTGCCCGAAGGCGTGCTCGCCGATGGCCCCGTTGCCGTCGATACAGAGACGATGGGGCTGAACACCCCGCGCGACCGGTTGTGCCTGGTCCAGATTTCGGACGGCAACGGCGACGAGCATCTGGTGCGGTTTTCGCCCGATTCGGAGTATGACGCGCCCAATCTGAAGGCGGTGCTCGACGATCCGGCGCGGCTGAAGCTGTATCACTTCGCGCGCTTCGATCTGGCCGCGATCCAGTTCTACCTCGATGTCGATGCCTCGCCGGTTTACTGCACCAAGATCGCCTCGCGGCTGGTGCGCACCTATACCGACCGGCACGGCCTGAAGGAATTGGTCCGCGAACTGGTTGGTGCCGAACTGTCCAAGGTTCAGCAGTCGTCCGACTGGGGCGCGCCCGAGATCAGCGACGCGCAGCGCGAATATGCCGCGTCCGACGTGCGCTATCTGCACCGGATGAAGGAAGAACTCGACAAGCGCCTGATCCGCGAAGGCCGGATGGAACTGGCGCAGGCCTGTTTCGACTTCCTGCCCGCGCGCGCGGTGCTCGACCTCGAAGGCTGGCCTGAAACCGATATCTTCGCCCACGCGTAGCTGAACCATGTCCGACATCGCACGCCAGGTCCGATCCGAACGCCGTCGCTGGGCTCGCCCCGGCAGTGTTCACGATCGCGTGGTGCAGGTGGCGCAGGTCGTGCTGCCGATGGGGATCGGGGTGTTGGCGGCGTTTCTGGTGATGGCACCCTTGTTCATGGGTGGCGACGTTTCGTTTCTGCTCGACAAGAACAAGGTTGAGGTCGCGCAGGAACGGATGCGGACGACCTCGGCGTCGTATCGCGGTGCCGATGCGAAAGGTCAGCCCTTCGCGTTGACCGCGGGCTCCGCCGTCCAGCAAAGCTCTGCCGAACCGATCGTCCGGCTCGACGATCTCGCCGCGGGCATTCAGCTTCCCGATGGCCCTGCGCGCATGAAGGCTGAACGTGGGCGTTACGATATCGAGCAGGAACGCGTGATGGTCGATGGGCCGATCGAGTTCAACGCCGCCGACGGATACCGGATGGATACGCGCGACGTGACCGTCGATTTGAAGACGCGCCAGATGCAGAGCGCAGGGCCAGTCACCGGATCGACCCCGATGGGCAATTTCTCGGGCGATCGGATGCGCGCCGATCTTGAAGAAAGAAACGTGCGATTGGAGGGAAATGCCCGCTTGCGGATTTACCCCGGACGCACAAATTAAGGTCGATCATGAAACGGCTCCGCACCCGCACGATCATCGTCCTTTCCGCGCTGGCGACGACCGCGGCGATTGCTGCGGGTGGGGCGACCGCGCAGCAACAGCATAATTCGAACGCCCCGATCGATTTCGCCGCGCAGAATATCGAGCTTCAGGACCGTGCCAATCGCGCCATCCTGTCGGGCGGGGTCAAAATCACCCAGTCGAACATGACGCTCGACGCCAACCGCGTGACCGTCGCCTATACCGGCGCGGTGCTCGACGGAAATCCGCAGGTGTCGCGGCTCGATGCGGCGGGCGGCGTGACCGTGGTCCGCCCCAACCAGCGCGCCAGCGGCCAATATGCGGTGTACGACCTCAACCGCCGCGTCATCACGATGGTCGGTGGCGTGACGCTGAACGAGGGGCCGAACGTCATTCGCGGCGGACGGTTGTCGATCAATCTCGACAGCGGACGCGCGGTAATCGACGGATCGGCGACGGGTGGTTCGACCACCGCGCCCGACGGCAGCGTGACGCAGGGCGGCGGGCGCGTGACCGGGCGCTTCTCGGTCCCCGACCGCGGCGAGTAACGCCGGTCGGCGATCGTGCGGTTCGGGCGGATGGTCCGCTTGCCGCTTTTCTGTGGCTCCTAAGCACGGCATACTAGCCAAAGCGACGGTCATGCAATAAACCTGCCAATCTGCCGCGCAAGCGCCATGAAGGGGATTAAATGGATCAGGTCACGACGCTCGACACGATGGAGGCGGTGCACGAAACCCCGCCCGCCGACGGGCTGGCGGTGGTGTCGATCGCCAAATCCTATGACAAGAAAATCGTGCTGTCCGACGTTTCGATGTCGGTCGGGCGCGGCGAAGTCGTCGGGCTGCTCGGCCCCAACGGCGCGGGCAAGACCACGAGCTTCTATTCCGTGATGGGGCTGGTGAAGCCCGATGCGGGCCGGATCATGCTCGACGGCGCCGACATCACCGGCCTTCCCATGTATCGCCGCGCGGTGCTGGGTCTGGGCTATCTGCCGCAGGAAACCTCGATCTTTCGCGGGATGACGGTGGAGAAGAACATTCTCGCCGTGCTGGAACTGGCCGAGCCGAACAAGGCGGCGCGGATGGCGCGGCTCGACAAACTGCTCGACGAATTCGGCCTGACCCGGTTGCGGTCGTCGCCCGCGATGGCGCTGTCGGGGGGCGAGCGCCGCCGCGCCGAAATCGCCCGCGCGCTGGCCGCCGACCCTACGATCATGCTGCTCGACGAACCGTTCGCCGGCATCGATCCGATCTCGATCTCCGACATTCGCGATCTGGTGAAGGATCTCAAAAGCCGCGACATCGGCGTGCTGATTACCGACCATAATGTCCGCGAGACGCTGGAAATCGTCGATCGCGCCTACATCATTTATGATGGCCGCGTGCTGTTCACGGGCTCGCCGGAGGAATTGGTGGCCGACGCCAATGTCCGGCGGCTTTATCTGGGTGAGGGGTTCACCCTTTAGCGCGATGGGTACAACCGTCCCCCAACTCCGTTCGTCCCGAGTAGCCTTCGAGCTTGTCGAGAAGGCGTATCGAGGGAGGGGTGACCACGAGAGAGCTTGTCTCGATACAGGCTCTCGACAAGCTCGATCCCTACTCGACACCAACGGGGAGTGGGGAGCGGGGGTGAAGCCATGAGCCTCGCGCCGCGCCTCGATCTGCGCCAGTCCCAATCGCTGGTGATGACGCCGCAGTTGCAGCAGGCGATCCGGCTGCTCGCGCTGTCGAACCTTGAAGTCGAAGGCTTCATCGCGGAAGAGATCGAAAAAAACCCGCTGCTTGAATCGGGCGAGCGCGACGAGGGCGAGCCCGCGCGTGAGCCAGAGAGCGATTTCGAGGCCGAAGCCCCGCCCGAACCTCGTGACAGCGCCGAATTGATCGAACGCGGCGATGTGAGTGGCGAAACCTCGATCGACGCCGATTTCTCCGCCGAAACCTTTCACCATGACAGCGCATCGGATTCTGTCGGCAGTCTCGACGGATCGCTCGGGCTGTCCGGGACGTCCAGCGGTGGCGCAGGGGAAGACGGCCCCGATTTCGACAGCTTCGCGGCGCCCGACATGAGTCTGGCCGAGCATCTCAACCACCAGGCGGGCGAAACCCTCTCCGGCCGCGCCTTGTTCATCGCCCAGCATCTGATCGATCAGATCGACGAGATCGGCTACCTGCGCGCCGACCTGCTCGACGTGTCGCAGCGCCTCGGCGTCGCGCTGGCGGAGGTCGAACAAGTGCTGGCCGTCATCCACGGCTTCGATCCCACCGGTGTCGGCGCGCGCAGCCTGTCCGAATGCCTGGCGATCCAGGCGCGCGAGGCCGATCGCTACGACCCGTGCATGGCGGCGTTGATCGACAATCTCGAATCGGTCGCGCGCGGCGACATGGCGCGCCTCCGCAAGATTTGCCGTGTCGATGACGAAGATTTGGCGGACATGATCCGCGAGCTGCGCGATTACGACCCCAAACCCGGCTGCCGGTTCGGCGGCGAGCCGAGCCAGGCGGTGGTCCCAGACCTGTTCGTGGCGCGACGCGGGCAGGGATGGGGAATCGAGATCAATGCCGCGACGTTGCCGCGCGTGCTGGTCAACCGCGCTTATTATGTCGAACTGTCGGGCGGCAAGCAGGACAAATCGTCAAAGGCATGGCTCAGCGACATGCTCGCCAGCGCCAACTGGCTGGTCAAGGCGCTCGACCAGCGCCAGCGCACGATCATCAAGGTCGCGAGTGAGATCGTGAAACAGCAGGAGGCGTTCTTCCTCCACGGCGTCGCGCATCTGCGCCCGATGACGCTGGCGCGCGTGGCGGATGCGATCGAGATGCACGAATCGACCGTCAGCCGCGTTACCAGCAACAAATATCTCAGTTGCGCGCGCGGGCTGTTCGAACTGAAATATTTCTTCACTTCGGCCATCCAGTCGGCGGACGGCGGCGACGCGGTGTCGGCCGAAGCGGTCAAGGCCGCGATCCGCACGCTGATCCTGGCCGAAGACCCCAAGAAAATCCTGTCCGACGATACGCTGGTCGATCTGCTCAACGCCAAGGGCTTCGACATCGCGCGGCGCACGGTAGCCAAATATCGCGAAGCGATCGGGTTCGGCAGCTCGGTCCAGCGCCGCCGTCAAAAGGCGCTTCAGGGCGTCGGCTGACCCCCGAATGCCGTTATGGCGAAGGGAAAATGGTGCTGCCGGTGAGGATTGAACTCACGACCTCAGCCTTACCAAGGATGCGCTCTACCACTGAGCTACGGCAGCACTCGCTGGCCATCGGCCGGGCGGGAGCGGCCTATTCGCCGCCCATGCCGCGATTGTCAACCCGCCGCCTTGCGCGCTAGGGCGAAAAGCATGAACGCAAAGGACGAACGCGCGGAACGCCTGGCGGCACGGCTGCGCGAGAATTTGCGGCGGCGAAAGACTCAGGCGCGTGCGGTGCGCAGCGGGGAGGGCGAAGCCGGGACGTCGCCGGACGATGGGAGCGCGAAAGAGCGCGGCGATTGAGCCACAAGTCTTCGCCGCCGCCATCCATCTCCGTTTGTTTCGAGCGAAGTCGAGAAACGTGATCTGCGCGCTTGCCGCGCGTTTCTCGACTTCGCTCGAAACAAACGGGAGTTGGGGAATGATCTGACGCTCTTATCGCGGTCGGTGCTCGGTCCCCATGCCCGCCGTCACGAACAGCGCCGTCGCTTCTCCCGCCACATCGGCGGTGTGCCACACGCCGGGCGGGTTGATCGCATAATCGCCGGGGCCGAGCGTCACCGTCTCCACCTTCCCGTCCGCCAGTTCCTGATGCAGCGTCATCTCGCCGTCCACGCACACCACCAACTCGTCGCCCGCCGGGTGCATTTCCCACGACTCCCAATCCGCGTCGAAGCGGTAGAGGCTGACCAGCCGCCCTTTCGCGCCGTCGCTGGCGGTGCGCGCCGCATAGGCGTCGTACCATGCCATGCCGTCAAAGCTCGGCTGGGCCTCGGCTTTCGCACCGAGGCCCAGATGGACGAACCGGTCGAACAGCGACGGCGCGGGCGTCATCCGATTGCCGCGCATTTGGCCTCGAGCCAGCCGCGCTCTTCGGCGTCCAGTTGCGGGCCGATCAGCGCCAGCACCTTCGCGTGATAGCCATCGAGCCAGGCCTTTTCGCGGTCGCTCAGCAGCGACGGCTCGATCAGATCGCGTTCGATCGGCGCAAAGGTCAGCGTCTCGAACCCCAGCACCGGCTTTTCCGCGCCCTCGACTTCGATCGGCACCGTCAGGATCAGGTTCTCGATGCGAATGCCATATTCGCCCGCTTTGTAATAACCGGGCTCGTTGGACAGGATCATGCCCGCGCGCAGCGGCTCGGCAGGGCCGCCACCGGGATAGTTGGGCGCGGCGATCCGCTGCGGCCCTTCATGGACCGACAGATACGCGCCGACCCCGTGGCCGGTGCCATGCGCGTAATCGAGCCCGACTTCCCATAAGGGCGCGCGCGCAAAGCCGTCGATCTGGCCGCCGGTCACGCCTTCGGGGAAGCGTGCGGTGTCGATCGCGATATGGCCGCGCAAAACCCGCGTGAAGCGGTCGCGCATTTCCGCGGTCGGCGGCCCCACGGGGACGACGCGGGTGATGTCGGTGGTCCCGTCCTCATATTGCCCACCGGAATCGACCAGATAGAGCTGGCCGCGCTCGATCCGGGCGTTCGATTCTTCGGTCACTTTGTAATGCGGG
This sequence comes from Sphingomonas sp. AX6, assembly GCF_902506605.1. Lineage (GTDB taxonomy): Bacteria > Pseudomonadota > Alphaproteobacteria > Sphingomonadales > Sphingomonadaceae > Sphingomonas. Next base: position 798,503 of record NZ_LR733979.1, on the reverse strand, counting down.
CTCGCGCCATGCGCGCCGGTGGCCGAGATGGTGTCGAACGAAATGTCTTTCAGCGCACCGGTCGCCTCGCGAAATTCCTTGAGCTTGGCAGCCGCAGTCAGCTCATCGGTTTCGCCCGCGGGCAGCACCTCTTCGCACCATTTGAGGAAGCGGACGATCGCCGCGCCATCGCGCGCCTGTGCTGCCTTGTGCCCGGAAATCTCGACCGGGTTCTTGATCGCCTTGGCCAGCACCGCCGGATCGCGGACCGACAGCACCTTCGCGCCGCCCCCTTCCAAGCCATCGAAAATCGCGGCCACCGCGCGCTCGGGATCGGCAGCCACGCGCTTGCCCGCAAATTGCTTCAGCGCCTCGCCGAAGCTCAGCCGGTCGCGAACGCGCACCGCATTGCCCAGATGCTGGGCGACCGCATCGGTCATCTTGCCCGGATCGACAAACAGCTCCGCCGTGCCGTCGGCATGGACGATCGCATAGGAAAGTGCGACCGGCGTGTGAGTGACATCACCGCCGCGGACGTTGAACACCCACGCGATCGAATCGAGCGCCGACAGGACCACCGCATCGGCCTTTCGCTCATCCAGCCAGGTCGCGATGTCGGCACGCTTTTCCGCCGAAGATTGCCCCGCCGACTGATTGTCATAGACCGCCAGCTTGGCATCCGAAGGCGAGGGGCGGTCGGCCCATACCCGGTCGATTGGATTGGTCGCTACCGCCACCAGTTCGGCACCCCGCTCGGCCAGCGCCTTGGTCGCCTCCTTCACCCAGGCGCTGGTGTGCAGCCACGGGTCGTACCCGATCCGCCCGCCCTGGGGCGCATTCTCGCCCAGCCAGTCGGCCATGCTGGTGCCGGGCACCGCGACATATTGCCAGTGATCCGCCGACACCTGCTCGCGTACCTGCAACGTGTAGCGCCCGTCGGTGAACATCGCCGCCGCCTCTGGCAGCACGATCGCCGACCCGGCCGACCCTTGGAACCCCGTCAGCCACGCCAGTCGCTGGGCATAATCGCCGACATATTCGGACATATGCTCATCGGTCAGCGGCACGACGAAACCGTCGAGCGCGTCCGATTTGAGCTGGGCGCGCAGGGCGGCAAGACGGTCGGCGTAACTGGACATCAAATTCTCCTTATGCGTGCCAATGTAGCCCGTCGGACGGCCAATTTCCATCGAAGCAACCGCGCCTGCGCGCACGGCAAAGATTCTTGCGGGAATGCAACGAAAGTGACATGATGATGTCATCGAACTGTAACCAAACAGTCGCGAAGATGACTTGATGCAGGAGAGGGCGATGAAGACTCTGTTGATCGCAGGCGCGATGCTGGCGCTCCCCATGACCGCTACGGCGCAGGAACGAAGCGATCGTTTCGCGCATAGCGCCATCGAGCGCGGCGATTACGCTGCCGCCGAACGCCAGTTGAAGCGCGAAGCGCGCGTATCGGCCGACCGTCCCGAAGTGTTGCTCAACTTGGCGGCGGTCTATGCGATGACGCAGCGCCCCGACGAAGCACGCGCGCTTTACGAACGCGTGCTGTCGATCGACGAGGTTCGCATGGCGCAATCGGCCGACCGCGTCGCCGGATCGCATCGGATCGCCGAAGTCGGGCTGGCGCAACTGGGGCGCTGATCCCCGCGAGCGGGTTGCGCTGCGACATGGTTTCGACGCAATGACTGCCTAACGCGGGCATTGTTCGCGTGGGGCGTGGTGTCATCCCGACCCGCCATTGCCGGGTCTGAGGTCGTTTGTCCCAAGCCGTTATCGACAATGATGATCTGAAACCGGGGCGTTACCGTCCCGGTGGCGAGCGGCGTCCGATTGCGCTGGCGCTGACGATCGCCATCCAGGCGCTGGTCGTCCTGTTGTTGCTGAAGGTCGCGCCGACGATCCCGTTCGTGGATAAGGTCGGCGAAAGCCTGGCGACGTTCAACGTGAGCCCGGACGACACCCCCGCACCCGCACCGGAAGCCGCCGCCGAGGAGCCTGCGAGCGAGCCGGCTCCTGCCGAGACGCTCAGCACACCACCCGTCGAAGTCGTCGAACCGCCACCCGAGCGGATCGATACGCCACCCGAAACCCCGCCGGCTGCGCTGCCGTGGATCGAGCTGACACGCGAACAGATGGCGTCCGCCGACAATGTGGTCCGCACCCCGCGCACCGCGCCGTCTGCTGCCCGCGCAGGTCCGCCAGCACCGACGTACGGCCCGGTCGGCAATGGGCGCGGGCGCGCGGGCGATAGCGAACGGGTCGAGGGTAGCGGCCCCAATGGCGAGCCGCTCTACGCCGCCTCCTGGTATCGTCGCCCGTACCCGGACGAACTCAGCGGCTTCCTGTCAACGGCGCGCGGCCCCGGCTGGGGGCTGATCGCGTGCCGCACGGTCGCCGATTTCCGCGTCGAGGATTGCGTCGCGGTCGGCGAATCGCCGCAGGGGTCGAACATCGCCCGCGCCGTGTTGGCCGCCGCCTGGCAATTCCGCGTCCGCCCCCCCCAGATCGGCGGACGATCGCAAGTCGGCGAATGGGTGCGGATCAGGATCGATTACGATCTGCGGCGGGAATAGCCTCTTGGCCCCCCGTTGTCGGCAATGGCTTTCCGCTCGGGTGGCCATATCGAGTTCGCGGCCCACCCCAATCACTTCGTCACCCCGGACTTGTTCCGGGGTCCACTAAGCCGCTTGCGCTCCGTCGAACTTTCGAGCGGTTCGGCTGCCGCCCGGTGGACCCCGGCACGTCGGCCGGGGTGACAGAGTGGGTGGGGCTGTCGGTCTGTCTCTACGACGACCAATCCCAGACCCCGGCTGGAAATGTAGGATTTCCTCTGATCTAACCCTCAGCGATGGCGCCCCACACCACCCGTTTCGCAATCGCACAACCGACTCGTGTCGCGGCAGCGGCGCGTCACCGTCGCCGCGCCCGCGAAAACGTGCGATCGTGTCAACCTTGTCAACTTGTTCAGGTTCGTTCGCCTGTCGGTAGTTCCGATTTCCCGCTGGTTGGTCTAGTCGGGCGGCCATGAACGATCTCCCCACGCCCCCCATCGCCGCCGTCCGCTCCTCCAGCTTCACCGCACACGGCCAAACCGTATCCGACGATTATGCGTGGCTGAAAGATGCCGGTTATCCCAATATCGAGGACAAGGACGTGCTCGCCTATCTCGAGGCTGAGAACACCTATTACGAAGCCGTGATGAGGCCGCACCAGCCACTGGTCGACCGGCTGTTCGAGGAGATGCGTGGGCGGATCAAGGAGGACGAGTCCACCGTTCCACAGCGCGACGGCGACTGGATTTACTGGACCGCGTACGAGACCGGCGGCGAATATCGCAAATGGTGGCGTAAGCCTGTGGGTGGCGGCGACGATCAACTGATCCTCGACGAAGTCGCGCTCGCTGAGGGCAAGGAATATTTCTCGCTCGGCGCGTTCTCGGTCAGCCCGGACGGCAACTTGCTTGCCTATGCGGTCGATGACAGCGGGGCCGAACGGTTCGAGGTTCGGGTCAAGGATCTGCGCACCGGCGAAGACCTGCCCGATGTAATACCCGGCATGTTGTCGGCGATCGTCTGGGCGTCGGACTCGAAACGCTTCCTCTACTGCCTCGCCAACGATCAGTGGCGCACCGACAATGCGTGGCTGCACGTCATGGGGACGCCCGTCGCTGACGATGTGAAGCTGTACCACGAAGACGACGAAGGCTTCCGCGTCGGCGTCAGCGAGACGCATTCGAGGCGGTTCCTGGTGATCTCATCGGGCGATCACGTCACCAGCGAAGTGCGGCTGATCCCTGCAGACGACCCCACCGCCGATCCGATCCTGGTCGCCGCGCGCCAGGAAGGCCGCGAATATGACGTGGAGGAGCATGACGGGACGCTCTTCATCCACACCAACGACACCCACCCCAATTTCCGGCTCGCGACCGCGAGCGTGGACGCGCCGGGCGAATGGTCCGAACTGATCGCGGCCTCGCCCGATTTTTACATGACCGGTGTCGCGACCTTCAAGGAACTGTTCGTGATTGAGGGGCGCAAGGCCGGGCTCGATCAGATCTGGCTGCACGATTATGCGGGCGGCGCACCGAAACAGATCGAGTTTGCCGAGGAAAGCTATGTCGCGTCGCTCGGCGACAACCCCGAATATTCGGTCGACCGGCTGCGGCTGGGCTATGAATCGATGGTCACGCCGGGGACGGTGTACGACTATCACCTGAGCGACGGGCGGCTCGAGGTGCTGAAGGTTCAGGAAATCCCCAGCGGTTACGATCCCACCCGCTACGCCACCGAACGCCTGTCGATCACCGCGCGTGACGGGACGGAAGTGCCGTGTTCGATCGTTTATCCCGCGGACTTCCCGCGCGATGGGTCGGGCAAACTCTATCTCTATTCCTACGGCGCGTATGGCTATGCGATCCCGCCGGGCTTTTCGACCAGCCGCATGTCGTTCCTCGATCGCGGCGTCGCCTTTGCCATCGCGCATATCCGCGGTGGCGACGATCTGGGCCAGCAATGGTATCTCGACGGCAAACTGACCAAGCGCGCCAACACCTTCAACGATTTCGTCGATGTGGCGAAGGGGCTGATCGAGCGCAGTTATACCTCGGCGGGCCAGATCGCGATTGCCGGGCGGTCGGCGGGCGGCGAGTTGATGGGCGCGGTCGTCAATTCCGATCCCGATCTGTGGGCGGTGGTCGTTGCCGACGTGCCGTTCGTCGATGTGCTCAATACGATGATGGACGACAAATTGCCGCTGACGCCGGGCGAATGGCCCGAATGGGGCAATCCGATCACCGATGCAGCGGCGTTCGAGCTGATCCGCGGCTATTCGCCCTATGACAATATTCGCGCCCAGGCCTATCCGCCGATGTTCATCTCGGGCGGGCTGAACGATCCGCGCGTCACCTATTGGGAGCCCGCCAAATACGCCGCCAAGCTGCGCGCGATGAAGACCGACGACAATGTGCTGGTGCTCAAAACCAATATGGGCGCGGGGCACGGCGGCAAATCGGGGCGCTGGACGGGGTTGAAGGAATCGGCCGAGGAAATGGCGTTCGTGATGTGGCAATTGGGAGTCGCGAACTGATGCGCGCGCTTGTCCTCGCCGCCGCGCTGCTGGGTACGTTCGCGGCTCCGGTTGCGGCGCAGACGCCGCCGGTGCCGGCCGCGCAGGCCGAGGCCCCGCGCACCATCCTGTTCATCGGCAACAGCTTTACCGAGGGCGCCAATTCCGCGGTGCTGCGCTATCGCACCGACAGCGTGACGCATCTGAACGGCGACCGTATCGGCGGCATCCCGGCGCTGTTCGCACGCTTTGCAGGACAAAAGCGGCTGAACTGGCGGATCGCGATGCACACCCATGGCGGCTGGACGCTGGCCCAGCATCTGCGCGAGCGCGGCGACCGGTTCGCCAAGCCGTGGGACGTGGCGGTGCTTCAGGAATATAGCACGCTCGACCCTCAGCGTCCCGGCGACGCGAGCGGCTATGGCACCGCCGTGCGCGACATGGCGGCACTGTTCGCCAAGCATAATCCGGCGGTGGACCTGTATCTGATGGCAAGCTGGTCGCGCGCCGACCAGATCTATCGCGCCGACGGCCCGTGGCGGGGCAAGCCCGTGGGCAGCATGGCCAGCGACCTGCGCGTTGCCGCCGACCGCGTCGCCGCTTCCAGTCCGGCGGTCGATGGCGTCATCCCGGTGGGCGAGGCCTGGACGCGCGCGATGGAGGCCGGCGTCGCCGATCCCAATCCCTATGACGGAACCAGTTACGGCCAGATCGACCTGTGGAGTTACGACCATTACCACGCCAGTGCAGCGGGTTCGTATCTGCAAGCGCTGACCATCTTTGGCCAGATTACCGGCATCGATCCGCGCACCCTGGGTCGCGGCGAAGCGGCGGCGGAGGAAATCGGGTTGTCGCAGGATCAGGCTGCGGCGCTGCAACGGATCGCGGCGGAAACGCTGGGCCTAACAGGCTAACCCCGCAACCACCCTCTCGAAATACGAAAAGGCGCGCGGCCAAGGGGGCAAGCCGCGCGCCTGTCGAGGGATCGGGTCCGTATGGACGGGCCGCAGGGGGGAACGACCGACCGCCCGATCCGTGAACCTCACCAATCGTCGGACCGCGCGCAAGTTGCAGAGCGGGCACGGTCCGGCACGCGCGACACGCCGAACGGGTGCCGTGATGCGCCGGAACGAGTCGGCACCGGTCGCAGCCGTGCGGCGTCAACATCTTGGTCATGCTCTGGCGGTTAGGTTCGGGGCGATGGCACGAAAACGATCCACCCACCGTCGCGGCTGGCATGCGGCGAATGACGGCGATCACGGGCGCGGCCGTGCGCGCGGCTGGCGCATGATCCGGGGCGCCGGGAGTATGCCGGTCAGTTGGGGCGAACTGCGGCTGGTGGTGCTGGGTGGGATATTGGCGGGGCTGAGCATCGCCGCGGTGCCCGACAAGTGGCTGAGAGGCCGCGCGCTTGCGGAAGGCGCGGCGGAAATCGGGCTGGCCGTGCCCGGCGCGGCCGCGGAAGCAGGGGCAGGGGCAGGCGATGTCGCCCATGCGCGGTTCGACCGCTGCTCCGGCCCGGTTCGCGTCAATTGCGTCGTCGACGGCGATACTTTTTGGATGGACGGAGAGAAGATCCGCATCGCCGATCTGAATGCTCCTGAAATCTCGAGCCCGAAATGCGCGTCCGAAGCGCGACTGGGCGCGCGGGCGACCGATGCGCTGATCGTCCAGCTCAACGCCGGCCCATTCGCGCTGGAGAGCATCGACCGCGACGAAGACCGCTATGGCCGCAAACTGCGCCGCGTCACCCGCGGCGGCGAGTCGGTGGGCGAGGCGATGGTCGGCGCGGGCGTCGCGCGCTGGTATGGCGCGGGGCGGCGGGGGTGGTGCTGAGGCCTGGTCCGGCCCGGACGGCGTTTGGAAAGTTAGTCGAAAGTTAGTCCAATGCGGAGGTCGCGGGAGGCGTGTGGACTATGCGGAGTTGGGTGCCGTTTCCCCACGCCTTGACGCCGCTGTCATGGCTCCCCGCATCCTGCCCGTCGGCAGGAAGGATCTAAGCAACGTAAAACGGTGTAGGACAGCGGAAATTGCGCCGCTTTTCCGGACGGGCGTCGGGGCGGCGGATACCACGCAGCTACGTCACCCCGGCCTTGTGCCGGGGTCCACCGCGCGGCACATCAAACGGTGATGAGAGAACGCGTCCCCTGCGTCTACATGCTCGCCAGTGGCTTTAACGGCACGCTCTATGTCGGCGTGACATCGGACCTGATCGCGCGCGTAGTCCAGCATCGCGACGGAAACCATGGCGGCTTTACTAAACGCTACGCCGTTCACTGGCTGGTCTGGTTCGAAATTGCCGCCACAATGGAAGCGGCGATCGCGCGCGAGAAGCAGGTCAAACGCTATCGCCGGGAGTGGAAACGCAACCTGATCGAGCGCGACAATCCGGCGTGGAATGATCTTGCGGAGGGGCTGGGGCTGGAGCCGTTGACGCCAGCGCGGTGTGGCGACGTGGACCCCGGCACAAGGCCGGGGTGACGGGGTTTCGTACCGCTCCTAAACCCAGCCGAACCGATCTATCCCGTGCGTGTGATACGAATCTGTCTAGATCATGGACTGATGTTGCGCTTTTGCTGCAAATAGAATGGGCGGGTGCCTAATGCGCCCGCCCACTCCCAGGCTACAATTCCAGAATTTTATTTCTTCTGGTTCTGGGACAGTACCGATCCCGCCAGAACCCTTGTTTCACGAGGGGTTGGTTTGTGGCCGGCGAGAACTCGCCCTGCGATCGACGATGGCCTTTTGCCGCTATCTCGCGGTGTAGGTGTCTTAGCCATGGTGATTAGCTCCTTTTGACATGTTGGAAATTTCCACATAACCAGGAGCCGTGAGCCGATGCCTTGGCACCGACTCACGGCAAACTGTTCAAGCTAATAAGACGGTTTGCCACATTGGGATTCTCCTAGCTCGTGCTCGCAGTTGACGCGATTGGTTGATCCGATGCTTTGGGAGCGTTGCAGCGCTTCCCTTGGCGGGTTTCCGGGGAGGTCTAGACCTCCCCGAATCTCTAAATTTCGCTCAGGCTTGTTTATTCCGCAGCCACCCCGGCCCGCGAGAACATATCCCCCTCGCCGCCGTCCGCGTCCTCGTTCGCAGGCGCGACAACCTTCGCCTTCTGGCGCTTGTCGAAGCTGTCCCACACCTCGTTCCAATTCCCCCGCGTCGCGCCCTTCGAATATTCGGTCGCGCGCTGTTCGAAGAAGTTGGCGTGTTCGACGCCGTTGAGCAGCGGGGCGAGCCAGGGGAGGGGGTGTTCGTCGATCATGTAGATAGGCTTCAGGCCGAGCTGCCCCAGCCGCCAGTCGGCAATGTAGCGGATGTACTTCTTGATTTCCTTGGGCGTCATGCCAGTCACCGGGCCCTGTTCGAACGCCAGATCGATGAACGCATCCTCCAGCCGCACCGTCGTCTGGCACATGTCCATGATGTCGCTCTTGACCGATTTGGTCAGGCAATCGCGCTCCTTGGTGAAGGCATGGTAGAGGCGGATGATGCCTTCGCAGTGGAGGCTTTCGTCGCGCACGCTCCACGACACGATCTGGCCCATGCCCTTCATCTTGTTGAAGCGCGGGAAGTTCATCAGCATCGCGAAGCTGGCGAACAATTGCAGCCCTTCGGTGAAGCCGCCGAACATCGCCAGCGTCTTGGCGATATCCTCATCGGTATCGACCCCGAAATTCTGCAGATAGTCGTGCTTGTCCTTCATCTCGGCATATTCAAGGAACATGCCGTATTCGCTTTCCGGCATGCCGATCGTGTCGAGCAGGTGGCTGTAGGCGGCGATGTGGACGGTTTCCATGTTCGAAAACGCGGCGAGCATCATCTTGACCTCGACCGGCTTGAACACACGCCCGTATTTCTCGTGGTAGCAATCCTGCACCTCGATATCGGCCTGGGTGAAGAAGCGGAAGATCTGGGTCAGCAGGTTGCGCTCGTGATCGGTCAGCTTCTGTGCCCAGTCGCGGCAATCCTCACCCAGCGGCACTTCCTCCGGCATCCAGTGGATTTGCTGCTGGCGCTTCCAGAATTCATAGGCCCAGGGATATTCGAAAGGCTTGTAGGTCTTGCGGGCTTCGGTGAGGGACATGGAACGCGCTCCTATACGGGCTGAATGGCGGACTAAATGGTGGGTTCGGCGACGAGGGCGAAGGTGCCGAGCACCAGCCCCGTGGCAATGGCGAGCCCCGCACAGATCGCCATCAGGCGCGGTGCCTTTGAGGCGCCGTTGCGGGACAGGAACAGGCACGCGATCGCGACGACGAAGGCGATGACGGTCAGCGCGGTGAGCGTGGTCTTCATGCGCTGGCCCTTGCGAAGATCAAAGTGAAGGCGGCAATCATTATGCCGAGCATGGCCAGCATCAGCGCGGCCAGACGGATCGCATAGTTCGCCTCGCGCCCATCGGCGATCCCAAGTGGACGGCGGGCAAGCGCGGGACGCGCGAGCAGCACCAGCCCGATCGCGCCGATCAGCGCGCCGACGCCTGCCTGAATGGCCAGAGCGCGGGTCATCGTAGATTCTCGATCACGGTGCCGCGCTTGGCGGGGCGGTCGATGATGCGGGTGCGGTACACGATCCGGCTGCCGCGCGCGCCGACGCCCAGAAACATGATGCCGACGAAATAGCCGAAATCATACCAGCCGCCATTATTGGGAACGGCGTAGAGCGCGACGTCGGGCAGGAACAGCGACAGCCCCCAGGCGACGGGGAAGATGAAGCCGTGCCACACGCCCCAGAAGAAACCGGGGGCAGCGGGTTCGACCCCCGATGCGACCTGCGACGCGCACGCGGAAAGCGTCGCGGCCAACGCCACGACGACACCGATGCGAGAGGCAGCCGCGACACGCATGACTTACGCTGCCTGTCCCGTCGCCTCGGTCAGAACCGAGGCGGCAAGGACGCGGATCTCGTCGGCGCTGATCGATTCCGGACGCTTGAGTGCGCGCGTCGCCAGCGTTGCGAGTTCGTCCGCGGTCAGCGTCGGGCCTGCCTCGACCAGCGGATCGGTGCCGCTCGCCGCGATGAAGGGGCCTTCGATTACTGACATGCCAAACACTCGTCGTAATCGGTGCTTTCGCCCAGATCGAACTTGGCGAGTTCGGACGTGTTGTCGGCTTCCACACCGCCTGCAAAGCCTGCGCGCTGCACCGATTTTGAGCGCAGATAATAGAGCGATTTGATGCCCAGTTCCCACGCGCGGAAATGGAGCATCAGCAAGTCCCATTTGTCGACATCGGCGGGGATAAACAGGTTCAGCGACTGTGCCTGATCGATGAACGGCGCGCGATCGCCCGCCAACTCCAGCAGCCAGCGCTGGTCGAGTTCGAACGACGTCTTGAACACGTCCTTTTCTTCCTGGCTCAGGAAGTCGAGATGCTGGACGCTGCCGCCCTTTTCCAGAATCGTGTTCCAGACATTGTCCGAATTCTTGGACTTTTCGTTGAGCAGCTTTTCCAGATACGGGTTCTTGACCGACCACGAACCCGACAGCGTCTTGTGCGTGTAGATGTTGGCCGGGATCGGTTCGATGCACGCCGACGTGCCGCCACAGATGATCGAGATCGACGCGGTGGGCGCGATCGCCATCTTGCAGCTGAACCGCTCCATCACGCCCATTTCGGCCGCGTCGGGGCAAGGCCCGCGCTCGACCGCCAGCGCCATCGACGCTTCGTTCGCCTGACCGCTGATGTGTTTGAACATGCGCAGGTTCCACGACTTGGCCATCGCGCCTTCCATCGGCAGGCCGCGCGCCTGGAGGAAGCTGTGGAAGCCCATGACGCCCAGCCCGACCGAGCGTTCACGTTCCGCCGAATAGCGCGCGCGGGCCATCTCATCCGGCGCGCGCTCGATATAGTCGGTCAGCACATTGTCGAGGAAGCGCATCACGTCCTCGATAAAGCGCTTGTCGCCGTTCCATTCGTCCCAGGTTTCCAGGTTGAGCGATGACAGGCAGCAGACCGCGGTGCGATCATTGCCCAGATGGTCGCGGCCCGTCGGGAGCGTGATTTCCGAGCACAGGTTGGAGGTCGAAACCTTCAGCCCCAGATCGCGGTGATGCTTGGGCATCGTCGAGTTCACATGGTCGCTGAACACGATGTACGGCTCGCCGGTGGCGAGGCGGGTTTCGACCAGTTTCTGGAACAGCGCCCGCGCATCGACCTTGCCGCGTTCCGACCCGTCCTTGGGCGAACGCAGCGTCCATTCGCCGCCGGCGCGGACGCATTCCATGAATTCGTCGGGTATGAGGACGCCGTGGTGGAGGTTGAGTGCCTTGCGGTTGAAGTCGCCCGATGGTTTGCGGATTTCGAGAAATTCCTCGATTTCCGGGTGGCTGACGTCGAGATAGCAGGCGGCCGAGCCGCGACGCAGCGAGCCCTGGCTGATCGCGAGCGTCAGCGAATCCATGACGCGGACGAACGGGATGATGCCGCTGGTCTTGCCGTTGAGGCCGACCGGCTCGCCGATGCCGCGCACCGCGCCCCAATAGGTGCCGATGCCGCCGCCGCGCGAGGCGAGCCAGACATTCTCGTTCCAGGTCTCGACGATGCCCTCAAGGCTATCGGGAACCGAATTGAGGTAGCAGGAAATCGGCAGGCCGCGTCCCGTGCCGCCGTTCGACAGCACCGGCGTCGCGGGCATGAACCACAGTTTCGAGATGTAATCGTACAGGCGCTGGGCGTGCTCGCCGTCATCGGCATAGGCCGACGCCACACGCACGAACAGATCCTGAAACGATTCGCCGGGCAGCAGATAGCGGTCCTTCAGCGTATCCTTGCCGAATTCGGTCAGCAGCGCATCGCGGCTGTGATCGACCTCGACCGGATAGGGCGACGGCGTCACCGACTTGCTGTCGACGGTACGAACATTGCCTTCGCGCTTGGGCGCACGGGCATTGTGGGTGGTGTCCGCTTCTGCGGTTTGGGTGGCGGTATCGTTCACGCGATCATCCTGCGTTTCCCTGAAATCCATGACTGGCCCCCGTTCTCAATTCGTTCGACTCGGGGACAAGCCCCAGTGATAGCATTCCGACCGGGGCGGAGGCCACAGAACAAATCAGGTCCGCAGCCGTCGAAAGGGCGCAAGGCAGGCCACCAAGCGATATGGTATCGCGTGGCTGGCATACCAGTGCTAGCGCTTGTCCCCCGTCGTGACCACTAGAGATTGTGCCCAAACGGCTTTCGACGCAACCCCGTAAATCTTTCGTTCATCAGACGGTTCGTCGATGAAATGGCTCGCTTTGCCGTCTCGCCCATGGGGGCAAAGGGCCGCGACGCGCGGTCGAATGGGGGTTCCCAAAAACGCAAGCGAACAGGAATCGAACGCAAAATTTATTTGGGTGGATGAGTCCCGAATGCACCAGCGACCACAACCGCTTGTGTTGCGGGTATCCGCGCGCCTAGCCTTGGGAGGATTACGGGGGAGACGGGAATGATCTGGCACTGGTTGGCGGCCCTGGCGGCGGCAAATGGTCCTTCATCGGGCGAACCGCCGGTGGTGCAGGCGCGCAGCGTCGCAGTGGAAGAGCGGTCGGTTGCCGACTTGCAGGCGATGATGACTCGTGGCGAGGCGTCGAGCGAGGCAATCACCGCTGCCTATCTGGCGCGGATCGAATCAATGGACCGCAACGGACCGAGCCTGCGCGCGATAATCGCGGTCGAGCCCGGGGCGATGGCCGAAGCGCGCGCGATGGACGCTGAACGTCGCGCCGGGCGCGTTCGCGGGCCGCTGCACGGCGTACCGGTGGTGGTGAAGGACAATATCGAAACCCGCGGTGGTCTGCCGACGACGGCGGGGAGTTTGGCGCTGTCAGCGAACGTCACCCGCCGCGACGCACCGGTGGTGGCGCGGCTGCGGGCGGCGGGTGCGGTGATCCTGGGCAAGACCAATCTCAGCGAATGGGCCAATATCCGCTCGACGCAATCGATGAGCGGATGGAGCGCGGTCGGCGGGCTGGTAAAGAATCCCTATGCCTTCGATCGATCGGCGTGCGGATCATCGTCGGGGACGGGGGCTGCGATCGCGGCGAGCTTTGCTGCGGTCGGCGTCGGGACCGAGACCGACGGATCGATCACCTGTCCCGCCGCGATTAATGGGCTGGTCGGATTGAAGCCGACCGTGGGCCTGATCAGCCGCACGCACATCGTGCCGATCAGCCACAGCCAGGACATTGCCGGACCGATGGGGCGCAGCGTCGCCGATGTCGCGGCACTGTTTTCCGCGATGATCGGAAGCGATCCTGCGGATGCGGCGACCAAGAACGCCGATCGCCACCAGCGCGACTATGCGACCGGGCTATCGACCGCGTCGCTCAAGGGCGTGCGGATTGCGGTCCTGCGCCCCGAGATGTCGGACGAGATCGAGGCGCGCTACGACAACGCGCTTGCCGTGTTGAAGGCGCAAGGTGCGGTGCTTGTTGACGCGAAAATGCCCGCCTTGCCCGGATTGGGCGATGCCGAATTCGCGGTGCTGCTGACCGAATTGAAGACCGACCTCAACACCTATCTCGCGACGACGCCAGCTTCGGTGAAGACGCGTACGCTGGGCGATGTGATGGCTTTCAACATGCGTGAAGCCCCGCGCGAGATGCCTTATTTCGGGCAGGAAATCTTTGCGATGGCGCAAGACACCAAGGGGTTGGACGATCCGGCATACAAAACGGCACTGGCCAAGGCGCGGCGACAGGCGGGGCCGGAGGGGATCGACGCGATCCTGAAGACCGCGAACGCGTCATTTTATGTCGCGCCGTCCAACGGTCCGGCCTGGCTCAGCGACCCGGTGCATGGCGACAATTTCGGAGGGCCGAGCGCCAGCCGATTGGCGGCGGTATCGGGCTATCCGCACCTGACCGTGCCGATGGGACTGGTCGACGGGCTGCCGGTCGGGATTTCGTTCATTGGCCCCGCGCATAGCGACGGGTTGCTGCTGCGCGCAGGGCATGTGTTCGAACGCGCGGGCATGTTGCGCCAGCCACCGCGCTATCTGCCGAGCGTGGAGGCGGGCGCGGGGTTGGAAGGGGTGCGCTAATACTTCCCCAACCCGTTCGTTTCGAGCGAAGTCGAGAAACGCTTGCGCGCGCCATGACCACGTTTCTCGACTTCGCTCGAAACGAACGGGGAGAAGGTCGTTAAAGCAGCGCAGCCGCTTCCCGGTTCGCCCGCCGCGCGAAGGACCATTGCCATGCGGTGACAATGGGCACGATGACCAGTTCGATCGTCAGGCCGCCGAGATGGCCGAACGACGGCATCCCCACAACGCCCGCACTGTAAGCGCGTGACAGGCCACCAACGACGACGATCAGCGCCAACAGCCGCAGCCTTGGCCCCTTTTGCTCGATCCCGCGCATGCAACTCAGAAAGCCGATCGCGATGGCGAGCAGCAGGCCCGAGAGGTAACGAAAATGGCTGTCGAGATCGGTCGCGACATCTCCGTCGGCCATCAGCCATCCCGGTCCATCGAGGATCGACGTGATCGAGGCCGAAAGCGAGACGGTGCAGGTCGCGGCGATCACGGCTTGGAGCAACCGGCGTTCGACCGACAGTGTCACTTGCGGTCGCGCTCCAGCAATTCGGCGCGGACATGGATCGCTTTCAGCGACATCTGAACCTCGATCAGGAACAGGATCAGGCCGATCGTCAGCACCAGCATCGACAGGATGAACGCGACCGCGACGATCCGGCCGATCGACAGGTCGGTCAGCGTGCCGACGAACAACAGGGCGACGACCATGCAGATCGCCACCGCGCTCATCACGCACAGCGCCAGCGCCGCGTTGATGACCGAGATCCGCCGGTCGAGCAGTCTGAGCTCCCAGACATGGCGGTCATGTTCCGGTCCCGTCGAGCTGGGATGCAGTTTTTCCAGCGTGCGCGCCCGATCGATGATTCGCGCCAGCCGTCCGGCCAGCACGTTCAGGATCGCACCGATCCCCGCCAGCAGGAACACGGGCGCGATCGCGGACTGGATCGTCGCGGCGACGGTGGAGATGCCGGGGGAAAATTCCATCATGCAACTATGGCGCTTGGGCATCGTGCGCTGCAAGCGGCTTGATGCGCACCATGCCGGTCGGCTCGCGATTTCCACCGGTTGGTAACGCATTGCGGGGTAGAGGCGTCGGGTGATGAACGCACCCATCGTCGTCGGCGACCACGCCACCCTCGCATCCCGACATGCGGTGCTGTCCTGCGAAGGGCTGTCCAGCGCGATCGACGCGGTGGCCGAATGCGGTGTGCCGACGCACCGGTTCCTGCGCCATGCGTGGTTCGCCGCCGCGCTCCAGGCCTATGGCGGCCGTGCGCGGACCTGGGTGGTCGAACGCGCGGGCGTGCCTGTCATCGCCTTGCCTGTCGTGACGGTCGGGCCGCAGTCCCTAGGCATGGTGCAGGTCGCGGGCAGCTATTGGCCGTTTCGCAGCTTTCCGGTGGCGGGGGACGCCGATCCGGCATCGTTCGACGCGCTGCTGGACGCGGCGGGACGCGATGTGCGGGTCGTGCGGATGGGTCCGGTCTATGACGACGACCCTGCGCTGGCGGGGCTTCGCGCTGCCGCCGAACGGCACGGGTGGCGCGCCCTGCCGCGCTTCGTCGCCGAAAGCTTCCTGCTCGACATGGAGGCGTTGCGTGCCGAGGGCACATGGCCCCGCAATTCGACGCTGCGCAAGAACCGCTTTCACGAAAAGCATCTGGGCGAACACGGCGCGCTCGATTGGCGCTTCGTACAGGGCAAGGCATGGGACGAGCCGGCGTTCGAAGCACTTTCGGACATCGAACACGGTAGCTGGATCGGCGACCGCACCGATGGCAGCGATGCCAAATTCGCCAGCGACGCGCATGGCCGCTTCTGGCGGCTGGCGTCGATCGATCCGGTCATCGCCGACGCGATGTGGGCAGCGGTGCTACGCGTCGACGGCAAGCCCGCCGCATTCTCGTTCGATTTGAACGCAGGCGTCCTC
The DNA here is from genome assembly GCF_902506605.1 of Sphingomonas sp. AX6. Classification (GTDB taxonomy): domain Bacteria; phylum Pseudomonadota; class Alphaproteobacteria; order Sphingomonadales; family Sphingomonadaceae; genus Sphingomonas. The sequence continues at coordinate 782,503 of NZ_LR733979.1, read as the reverse complement.
AAATACGCCATCGCCAACAGCTACCTTCCCGCGTTCGGAAAGCATTCTCCGGGGAAACTTCTCTATTACCGCAATCTGGTTCGCGCGATCGAAGACGGCATCACCCGCGTCGATTGGGGCGCGGGCGACAGCGGTTACAAACGCACGATCGGGGCGGAAGACGGCCCGGCAATTCGCGACTGGTTGTTCGTGCGGCCGGGAATTACGGCCTATGTGGCGTCGGTGATTGGATGGGCGTGGTCGCGCAGCGGGAATGGTGCCGCTCGGTAGCAATGTTAGTAGGGTTGTCGTTCGAACGATCCGTGCTTCTGCGAAAGCAGGAGTCCTGGCTTGCTCGCGAACCTCTGGCGGCCAGCGCTCCTGCTTGCGCAGTAGCACTGGGAAGGCTTTTGGGCGCGTCAGGCTCGTGGGCGCGTCAGGCTCGAAAAAGATCAGACCCGCACGTAGCGGAAATACCAGACCTCGTGCCCCTTGCGCCGCGCCTTGCGTTCGTACCGCGTCTGGGGCCAGTCGTCGGGGCGGGTCAGAAAATCCTGCGCGCCGCCCGCCTGCCATTCGAAATCGCGGCGCTGGTCCATCACCATCATCGACCAGCGGCAATAGGTGGGGTCGTCGGTGCCCAGCCGGAACTCGCAGCCCGGTTTCAGCTTGGCGGCGATCAGATCCATCGGACCATGATTCATCATCCGGCGCTTTGCATGCCGCGCCTTGGGCCAGGGATCGGGGTGGAGCAGATAGACGCGGCTGAGGCTCGCATCGGGAAAGCGTTCGAGCACTTCCAGCGCGTCGCCCATATGGATGCGGACATTGGTCAGGTCGCGGTCGCGGACATGGGTCAGTGCGCCGACCACGCCGTTGATGAATGGTTCGCAGCCGATGAAGCCGTGGTCGGGACGCGCCTCGGCTTGCCCTGCGAGATGCTCGCCGCTGCCAAAACCGATTTCGAATTCCAGTGGACGGTCGTCTCCGAACAGCAGCGTCGCGTCGATCGAGCCGGTCTCCGGCACTTCGAGTTGCGGCAGCAGTTCCTCGACCAGCGCTGCCTGACCGGTGCGCAGTTTATGGCCTTGTCGTCGTCCATAGAGGCGGCGGATGGTGGTCGGATCGTTCATGATGGCGCGCGCTCTAGCGCGCCGTGTCGCCTACGTCACCTGTCGCGCGATTCGTTGGCGGGCGGAAGGATGCGGCCTTGTACGATCGGCCATACACGCGCCGCAGGCCGTTGCGTCGCGACCATCAATGGCGTTTGCATGTAGAGCGAGGAAAAGACGTGCAGTTCGGTCGGGACCGGGTCCATGATATGATTGAAGAATGCACCGACCGGCTTGCGTCCTTGCGGATCGACAGGCGGTGTGCGCGGAAGCTCGATGCAGCTTCTGGTGAAGGCGCGCGACGCGGCGCTGCCGTCGGGTGCGACGGTGACGCGGTAATGGCCTCCAAAGGGCAATTTCTCTGCGGTGGTCTGCGGCGTTAGTAGATAAACGTCGATCGGCGCATCGGCGGTCGCGGGCGGGATGACGACGCTGTTGAAGCTTTTGGGCGCGCAAGGCTTTGCCCCTTCGCGGACGATATAAGCGATGGCGCGGGCGCGTGCGTCGATCATCCGCCGCTGGGTGGCATCGAGCGTGCGGTCGTCGCCACTCACGAGTAATCGTTCCTCGATCAGCTTGCCGCGTTCGAACCGCGCGACATAGACGGCTTGCGGATTGGCGGCGTCCTTGTCGTAAAAGGTCAGCCGCGGGGATGCCGCGGGGCCGTCGACGATATAACCGGCGACGCGGCTTGATAACCGGCGACGCGGCTTGCGGGATCCTTCACCTGTTTCAGAAACGCATCGGTCCCGATCCAGGCGGCGCGATCATAAGCAAACATCAACTGTCCGCGCGCCTGCGCGGCGGCGACCAGCGGTGCTTCCTGTGCGGTCTGTGCGCGTGCTGCGACCGGGGTGGCGAGCAGGGCCACGCCCGCGATCATGGCAAGGCGCATCGGCAATCTCCCAACGACGATCCGAACAGCGTCGCACGGGGTTATGACACGCACAAGTCGTTGATCGCCATCGATTTCACGCGCGACGCAGGCGATCACTGACCATCGTAAAATTGCAGCGGACCTTTGTGCCCCGCGAACGGTTGCGCCTTGGACATCATCTTCAGGAGGGCATCATGGCCGACGACGCATTCAAGACGACCAAGGGCAATGGCGGCGAAACGCATCAGCAGGCGAGCGGAGACGCACCGGTGCTGACGACCAATCACGGCGTCCCGATCAGCGACAATCAGAACAGCCTGAAATCGGGCGCGCGGGGGCCGACGCTGCTCGAAGACTTCGTGCTGCGCGAAAAAATCTTTCACTTCGATCACGAGCGCATTCCCGAACGCATCGTCCATGCCCGCGGATCGGGCGCGCACGGCGTGTTCGAAGCGACCGACGATATTTCGGACCTAAGCCGCGCGGCGGTGTTCAAGAAGGGTGAGAAGACCGAGGTGTTCGTGCGCTTCTCGACGGTCGCGGGCGGTGCCGGATCGGTTGATACGCCGCGCGACGTTCGCGGGTTTGCGGTCAAATTCTATACCAAGGAAGGTAATTGGGATCTGGTCGGGAACAACATCCCCGTCTTCTTCATCCAGGATGCGATCAAGTTCCCCGACCTGGTCCATTCGGTAAAGATGGAGGCCGACCGCGCCTATCCGCAGGCGGGTAGCGCGCACGACACTTTCTGGGATTGGGCCAGCCTGATGCCGGAGACGACCCACATGCTGATGTGGGCGATGTCGGATCGCACGCTGCCGCGTTCGTTGCGGATGATGGAGGGGTTCGGCGTCCATACGTTCAAACTGGTGAACGAGAAGGGCAAGGCGAGTTTCGTCAAATTCCACTGGAAACCGGTGCTCGGCATCCAATCGACGATCTGGGACGAGGCGCTGAAATTGCAGGCCGCCGACAACGACTATCACCGCCGCGATCTGTTCGAGGCGATCGACGGCGGCGACTTTCCGGAATGGGAACTGGGCATTCAGGTGTTCGACGAAGCGTTCGCCGAGGCTCAGCCCTATGACGTGCTCGACGCGACCAAGCTGATCCCCGAAGACGATATCCCCGTGCGGATCATCGGCAAGATGACGCTCAACCGCAATGTCGACAATTTCTTTGCGGAAACCGAACAGGTCGCGTTCCTGCCGTCGAACATCGTGCCCGGCATCGATTTTTCGAACGATCCGCTGCTTCAGGGACGGCTGTTCAGCTATCTCGACACGCAGAAGTCGCGGCTGGGAACGACCAATTTCCACCAGATCCCGGTCAATGCGCCCAAATGCCCGATGCACAATTTCCAGCGTGACGGGATGATGCAGACGATGGTGCCCAAGGGGAGGGCGAACTATGAACCCAACAGCCTGGCCGAGCATGGCGAAGAGGGTGGCCCGCGTGAGAGTGCGGCCAAGGGCTTCGTGACCGTCGATGCCGCGACCGGATCGGACGAGAGCGGCGAAAAGCTGCGCGTGCGTGCCGAACTGTTCGCCGATCATTACAGCCAGGCTCGGCTGTTCTGGAAATCGCAGGATGGGCACGAAAAGGCGCACATCGCGTCGTCCTTCGTGTTCGAACTGTCGAAGGTCGGGCTTGAACAGGTCCGCCCACGTGTCGTCGCCAATTTGCGCAACGTCGATGAGGAACTGGCGAAGCGCGTCGCGGATGGCCTCGGCATCGATTTGCCCGCCAAGGCCAAGGCGGCGCGCGAGCCGGTGGACATGAAGCCGAGCGACGCGCTGTCGATCCACAAGAACATGAAGGCGACGCTGGAGGGCCGCAAGGTCGGCATTCTGATCGCCGATGGTTCCGACGGTGCGGAGATCGACACGGTAAAGGCCGCCGTCGAAAAGGCGGGCGGCACGGTGATGATCGTCGCGCCCAAGGTCGGCGGCGCGAAGCTGGCTGACGGAAAGATGCGCGCAGCCGACGGGCAATTGGCGGGCACGCCCAGCCAGATTTTCGACGCGGTGGCGATTATCCTGTCGGCGGACGGTGCCAAGGCGCTGACCAAGGAAGGCGCGGCGGTGCAGTTCGCGATGGACGCCTTCGGGCATCTGAAGGCGATTGGTGCCAATGACGGCGCGCAGGCGCTGCTCGACAAGGCAGGTGTCGAGCCGGATGCGGGCGTCACCGATCTGGGTGGCTTCGTCGAGGCGGCGAAACATCGCTTCTACGATCGCGAGCCTGGCGTGCGCATGCTCGCGTGACGAAAAAGACCAGGGCGGAAAAGGCGGCGCGCGATACCAGGCGCGCCGCCACGCGTGTGGAAAAAGCCGATATCGCCATCGGTCATGCGGCTGCACGCTACAAGGATCACCCGTCGGTCAGAGCGCTGGGTGCCGTCAGCGAGATTGCCGATCAACCGCCGCTGATCGCGCTTTCGATGGCGACATTGGGTGTGGGGCTGGTGCGCGACGATGCGCGGCTGGCGCGAACGGGTGCGCGGATGCTCGCGAGCCATCTGGTCGCGACCGCGATCAAGACGCTGATCAAACAGCGCGTCGATCGTGCGCGACCCGGACTGTTCACCACGCATCACCAACATCGGATCACCCCGGGCGACACCGACGATGGGCCGATGAACAGCTTTCCCTCCGGCCACACCGCGGGCGCCCTCGCGGTGACCCAGGCGATAGCGCGCGAATATCCGGCGACAGTGGTGCCCGGTGCGACCGCGTCCGCCGCGATTGCGGTTACGCGCCCGATGGTCGGCGCGCATTTCCCGATCGACATCGTCGTGGGCGCAGCGATCGGGGTGACGTCCGAATGGATCGTTGCTCGTGCGTTCGAAAAGGCAGGGATCGATGGCAAGCCATGACATCATCGCTCGCCTGACCGCCGAAATGGCGGCGGCAGCGGAAGCGCAGGATTTCGAACGTGCGGCGGCGCTCCGCAACGAAATCGCGGTGCGACGGCAAGCGGCGGGTGGCGACGCCGCCGACGCCGATTTCGCCGGACTGAAACGCCAGCAGCCCGGTGCCATGGGCATCGGATCGGAACGCCCCAAGCGTGATGCGCCGGAAGGGTGGAAGCCACCGAAGAAGCCCGATCCGATGACGACGGGGCGTAGCCGGCGGCGGTGAAGGCACGGTTCGGTGCGCTCAAAAGGCGGGAGCGTTTCCTGGACAAGTTGACAAGGTTTACACGTTCGCACGTTTTGTGCGTGGGCCGTTTGCATCGACGACGAGCCGCCGTAAAAGAACGACGCGGGCCTTCGCGACAGGTCGATCGGCCACCGGAGTTTGTGGGCGCACATCCGGGATTGTAGATCAGTTCGAATCCTACATTTCCAGCGGAATGACAGGTTCTGGGTGGTTAGCTGCCAGTTCGCTTACGGGAGGGCGAGTTGTGAAAGCTGACATTCGTGGCGTTAGCGCCCTTCCCGAGAAAAATCGAGTTTCGGGAAGCTCGCATTGTCTGAGATTTGGCAAAAAATGAGGATGCGGTGCCGGTCACAGCGGCGCAAGCGGGCTTCAACCCGCGTCTCGAGGCCAAGCTTGTAGCGCAGTTATGGCAATTGCCCGCAAGGATGCCCTGCCGATCCCGTCGCGCGCGAGAACCGACAAACCTTGCATCATAGTTATTACTAACCCGGCCAAAGCATGCGCGTCCGTAGTTCCCGGCAGAACCCCGGCAGAAACATCGCGAGCGATGCGATGGCGGAGCCGTTCCATGAAGAAGCTGCGGATGTCCGCCACTGCGCGCTGCACGTCGGAGGAAGCGGCCGAACCGCTGGCCGTGGCGCTGGCGAGAAGACACCCTTTCGGCGTCGTCTCGCCAGTGTAGCCAACGACAGCGCCTTCCAGCATGTCACGCGCCGCATCGCGCGCAGTCGGCGCAGCGTCGATCGCATCCGCCATCGCGTCGCGATTGCCAGCATAGAGTTGCATCGCCTCCAGAAACAGGCGCCTCTTGTCGCCGAAGGCACCATAGAGGCTGGGCGTGCTGATCCCCATTGCCGCAGTGAGGTCGATGATCGAGGTCGTCTCATAGCCGTGCCGCCAGAAAACCAGCATCGCCTGTTCGAGCGCCAGATGGCGGTTGAAAGATAGAGGGCGGCCTGTCTTACCTGCTCGAGAGGCAGAAGGTTGGCCTATTTTCATAGCAGTCACTCTGAAAGTCATTGACGGTCGAGCTGCAACGTAGCATGGGTTCTATATCGAACGCTACGAAAGGCCGTATTCATGCCCCTGACCGCCTTCCGTTCATTGGGCCGTTCCGGCTTGATCGTAAGCCCGCTAGCGTTGGGGACGATGACCTTCGGCCCCGGTGAATGGGGATCGGACGAAGCGACCTCGCGGGCGGTGTTCGACGCCTACCGCGCATCCGGGGGCAATTTCATCGACACGGCCGACATCTATTCGGACGGAGAGAGCGAGACGCTGGTCGGCAAGTTCATCGCCGATAGAAGAGAGCGCGACGACCTCGTGCTGGCGACCAAGTTCGCCTTCAACGGGTCGTCGAGCCCCTTGACCGCGACCCACGCCGGCAGAGGCAACCCGAACGCGGGTGGGGCCGGAGCAAAAAACATTCACCGTGCGCTCGATGCCTCGCTCAGGCGGCTGCGGACCGACTATATCGACTTGTATTGGATGCATATCTGGGACGGCGTTACTCCGATCGAGGAAATTGTTCAGACGCTCGGCGACCTCGTGCGTATCGGCAAGATCCGCTACTATGGTCTGTCCGACATGCCGGCGTGGCTGGCGATGAAGGCGGCCACGATTGCAGCTGAGCGCCGTTTGCCTGGTCCGATCGCCCTGCAGGTCGAGTATTCGCTGGTAGCACGAGACGTGGAAGCCGAGCATTTCCCGGCGGCTCGCGAAGGCGGGATGAGCATCATGCCGTGGAGTCCGCTGGCTGGCGGCTTCCTGTCAGGCAAGTACCAACGTGGAGACGTGGCCGGCAAGGGTCGGCTCAGCGGCGCAAATCCGTTCGGCGACAGCAAGTTCACTGACCGAAATTGGGCGATCCTAGAAGCGGTCGAACAGGTGGCAAAGGAGCTTGGCCGGCCGGTGGCGCAGGTGGCACTTGCCTGGACGCTGAAGCGAAGGGGCGTCGGATCGACGCTGGTAGGCGCGAGCAAGGTATCGCAACTCGACAACAACATCGCCGCAACGGACATTCAGTTCGAAGACGCGCAACTTGCACGTCTGAATGAGGCAAGTACGCCGCAAATGGGATTCACCACTGGGCTCACCTCACCGATGATCCGCCGCATGATCTATGGTGGGCACGAGGTCGTTGGCTGGGGCGATTGACGCAGGTTATCGGCTTGGCTGTTCGCTCTGCTGCCTATTTCCGATTGCTCGGTGCCAAAATTGCCGATCGCAGTTGGGGAAAACCGAAGCGATCACGTGTTACGAATGACCGCATATGGGCTCGCAGACCGCCGAGCCAAGCGGCCGCTATGGGTCGTAAGCGGTCCGAGGGACTCCAGAACAAGTCCGGGTGGCAAGTCTATGTTTCGCGCGCACGAAAAAGGCCTGCGCTCCGGCGGTTTTGGAACCGGGAGCGCAGGCCGTTTTGTTTCGGCCGGATGCGTGAGGCTTACGCCGCCAGCGCAGCCTTAAGATCATCCACCAGATCGGTCTTTTCCCAAGGGAAGAAATCGCCGTCCGCCTTGCGACCGAAATGGCCATAGGCGGCGGTGCGGGCGTAGATCGGCTTGTTGAGGCCGAGGTGCAGGCGGATGCCGCGTGGGGTCAGGCCGCCCAGCTTTTCGATGCGGGCGATCGCTTCCTCGATCTTGTCGTCGCCGACGGTGCCGGTGCCGTGGGTGTCGACATAGAGCGACAGCGGCTTCGACACGCCGATGGCATAGGCGAGCTGGATCGTGCAGCGCTGGGCCAGGCCCGCCGCGACGATGTTCTTCGCCAGATAGCGGGTGATGTACGCCGCCGAGCGATCGACCTTGGTCGGGTCCTTGCCGCTGAACGCGCCGCCGCCGTGAGGGGCTGCACCGCCGTAAGTGTCGACGATGATCTTGCGCCCGGTCAGCCCGGCGTCGCCGTCCGGTCCACCGATCACGAAGCTGCCCGTCGGGTTGATGTGATACTCGGTTTCGTCCGACAGCAATTCGACCGGAATCACCTTGGCGACGACCGCCTTCACATAGGCTTTCAGCTCGGCTTCCTGCTCGCCCTGGTCGTATCCTTCGGCATGCTGGGTCGAGACGACGATGGCGGTGCAGGCGACGGCCTTGCTGCCTTCGTAACGCAACGTCACCTGGCTCTTGGCGTCGGGTTCGAGGAAGGGGGCCGCGCCCGAATGGCGGTCGGTGGCCATCGTTTGCAGGATCTTGTGGCTGTAATCGAGCGTCGCGGGCATCAGGTCGGGGGTGTCGTTGGCGGCATAGCCGAACATGATCCCCTGATCGCCCGCACCTTCGTCCTTGTTACCCGATGCGTCCACGCCCTGCGCGATGTGCGCGGATTGCCCATGAAGGTTGTTTTCAAAGCGCAGCGTCTGCCAGTGAAAGCCGTCCTGCTCGTACCCGATGCGCTTTACCGTATCGCGAACCGTCTGTTCGACGCGGTCGAGAATGCCGGGCGCCCATTCGTTGTTTTCGTAAATGCCCTTGCCGCGGATTTCACCGGCCAGAACCACAAGCTGCGTGGTGGTCAGCGTTTCGCACGCGACGCGCGCTTCGGGATCGATGCCCAGGAATAGATCGACGATCGCGTCCGAAATCTGGTCGGAAACCTTGTCCGGATGACCTTCGGAAACCGATTCGGACGTAAAGAGATAATTGGAACGCATGTGTTTTCCTTTGTGGGACAGCAGGAAAGCCGGGCCGTTGCCATGCCTGATATAAAGCTTTCCTTATATGGCGTCCCTAGCGCCTTGCGCGGCGGAACGCAAATGCGATTGCGATCAGCAGGAGTGCCGACAGGATCACCATCCAGTTGCCGACACGCGCGAAGAAAGTGGGTTCGCGGGGCGCGGGCAGGGGGACTTCGATCGCGCCCTCGACACCGCCGGGGATGGTCGCAATCAGCTCGCCCTTTGCGCCGATCACCGCCGAGATGCCAGTGGGGGTGGAGCGCAGGATCGGCAGCCCCTCCTCAATCGCGCGCATCCGCGCCTGCGACAGATGCTGGGGCGGGCCGGTATAGCCGAACCAGGCGTCGTTCGACGGGTTGAACAGGAATTGCGGGCGCTGTGTGTCGTTCACGACCTGGCCCGAAAAGATGATCTCGTAGCAAATCTGCATCCCCGCCAGCCCGATGCCGGGGATCGACAGGTTCGATGGGCCGGGGCTGGGGAGGAAATCGATGTCGCCCATGACGAGCCGCGACAGGCCGAGCGGCTGGAGGATTGACCGCATCGGCAGATATTCGCCGTACGGCACCAGATGCGCCTTGTCATAGCGGCCCGCCAGTTCGCCCGAGGGTGCAATCGCGAACACGGAATTGCCCGCGCCCGCGAGTTCACCGTCGGCACCGAAGATCAGCGCGGTGCCACCAACCAGCGCGATGTCCCGCTCCCCCAGCCGCGCGGCGATGCGCGCGCGGGTGACGGCGGGGGAGACGCCTTCATACCATTCGAACGGGTAATCGTCCTCTAGGTAGAAATTCACCGTCCCTTCGGGCCAGGCGAGGATGCGGGGATAGGGGGCGGGGCCGCCGCTGAGGCTCAGCAGCTTCTGGAAGACGGCTTCCTTGTAGCCGTCGGTGCCGACGAATTCCTGGCCGATATTGGGCTGGACAATGCGAACGCGCGGATGATCGGTGGCGTAATCCGGCTGCGCGCCGGGCTGAAGGAAGAGCGAGGCGATGACCGGGACCGCAACGATCGCGCCCAATCGCCAGCGAAGCCCCGCCGCCAGCAACAGCCCCGCGCCGCTCGCCAGCACGACCAGGCCGGAAAGTGCATAGGTGCCGATGAAACTCGCGATCTGCGCGACGCCGGGGGCAAGCCAGACCATGCCCAGCGGATTCCAACTATACCCCGTGAACATCGTCGCGCGCAGCCATTCGGTGACGATCCACGCGCTTGCGAACACCAGCACATAGCGTTCGTCGGGCGGGCCTCCCGTCACGCGGCCCCAGCGCCAGGCGAGCCCCGCAGCGGCGGCCGGATAGACCGCAAGGTACAGAGCAAGCAGGACGACCGCGCCATAGCCAAGCTCCGGCGGCATTTCCTGCTGATAGTCGAAGGCGTGCTGAATCCAGCTATTGCCCAGCGTGAAATGCGCGACGCCGAACAACCAGCCGATCAGCAGCGCGCGTTTGAAGCTGGGTGCGTCATGGACCAGCCACAGCAACACCGCGACCGCGACCAGCGTGACCGGCCACCAGTCGGTCGGCGCGAATCCCAGCGCGGAGGCGAAGCCCGAGGCGATGGCGAGCAGCGGAGCAGTCCAGGATCGACGCATGGCTGGCGCTATCGCCGGGAAGCGGGCGCGAGGCAAGGCTTGGCGCGCGGGAGCCGACGCCCTACCTAAGCGTATTAGTCGCTTAATCCACCCAGGAGCCCGTCATGGCCGAGCCGATCAGTGTCGATATTCCCCACAAATTGGGCCGCGAAGGCGCGCGCGCGCGGATCTCGGGCGGGGTGGGCAAGATCGCCGACCTGATCCCCGGCGGCGCGCTGACCGACAATCGCTGGGAAGGCGACACGCTGTACTTCACGATCGAAGGCATGGGCCAGCGCGTGGCGAGCCGGCTGGATGTGGCCGAAGATGTGGTGAAGGCGACGGTGGACCTGCCGCCGTTCCTGGCGATGTTCGCGAACAAGATACGCGAGAAGCTGGCGGATAATGGGACCAAGTTGCTGAAATAGATTTCGGGTCAGTCACCAATCCCCGTTTGTTTCGAGCGAAGTCGAGAAACGCTTGGGACAACTCCTGCAACACGTTTCTCGACTGCGCTCGAAACAAACGGGATGGGGTGTTTCAGAGGGCGGGGAACTCGAACCACCGCCCCGCATTCTTGCCTTGCGCAGTGACAGGAGTGAACCATGACCGGCTGGGCCGCCAAGGCTGCGATCTGGTTGATCGGTATTTCGTTGATCGGGCTGAGTACCGGCTATGTGCTGGGCGGCTTTGCCGTCGGGCGCGACACGCACCGTGTTTATTACGGATACCACATGCCCGATGCCGGCACGGCGGAAGCGTCTGCGACACTGGTCGCCGAGCGTGATCGGCTTGCGTCGGTTGCGACCGATGCCGCGCTTCGCTGAATTCTCCCTCAATCGCTGAATTGACACGGACCGTCCCGCGGCCCTAGGGGCGCGATCAGATGGTTCTCCCTTTACGGGGAGCGAAGAGGGAAGCCGGTGCGATACCGGCGCTGTGCCCGCAACTGTAAGCCAGGAGCTTACGGCCACTTAGTCACTGGTGCCCAAACACCGGGAAGACGGCCGCAAAGCGACGATCGGTGAGCCAGGAGACCTGCCATCGCGTCGTTCACCCGTGGCCGGGTTCAGCCATTTGGGGACGGAGCGTTCGCGCATCCTTCGAAACGACAGTCATGGCCGCAGTCGCACCGGGCAACCGGTGGGCCGAGCATCGTCGTTGCTGCCCCGCCGTCTCGACCGCGGACGGGGCGAAGGAAGTCACAAGTGAAGCATATTTCCCTGTTCGCGCTGCCCGTCGCGGCGCTGTTCCCCTCCATCGCATCCGCCCAACCCGTTAGCGAAGGCTGGCGCGATGACCAGACCGTGACCGTCACCGCCGCGCGCACCGCGCGCGACACCGACGAAACCCCGCAATCGGTCAGCGTGCTGGAAGCCATCGAGACGCGCCAGTCGGCCACGGTCCTCGACCTATTACGTACGCTGCCCGGCCTGACCACGACCACCAGCGGTGGCCCCGGCGCGATCGGCACCGTCAATATTCGCGGTGCCGAAAGCGACCATACGCTCGTCCTGATCGACGGGGTCAAGATCAACGATCCGGCCTCCACCGGCGGCGGCTATAATTTCGGCACGCTGCTGACCGGCAATATCGAGCGGATCGAGGTGGTGCGCGGGCCGCGTTCGGTGCTCTACGGCAGCCAGGCGATTGGCGGTGTCGTCAATCTCATCACTCGCGCGCCGCAACCGGGTGACGGCGTGGTCATCAACGCGCGTGCGGAAGCGGGCGGGCGCGAAACCTATAACGCGGTCGGCAATGTCGCCGCCTCGGTCGGGCCAGTTGCGGTGAGCCTGGGCGGCGGCTGGTACAGGACCGACGGCTTCTCCGCGTTCAGCGAAGACCGTGGTGGCATCGAGCGCGACGGGTACGAACAATGGCACGCCAATGGCCGTGTCGCGGTCGCGCTGGGCGAGAATGCGGGGATCGACCTGCGCGGATCGATTGCCGATGGTCGCACCGATATCGACGGATTTACGCCGAGTTTCACGTTCGGCGACACGCTCCAATATGGCGATCAGCGCGACATCACCGGCTATGCGGGCGTCAATTTTGCGTTCGGGCCGCTGAAAAACCGGCTCGGCTATGCGGTGACGCGCGTCGAGCGGACGGATTACGATCCTGAGGGCTTCCTCCCCATCACTTACGATTCCGTCGGCACCAACGAGCGGCTGGAATATCAGGGCGTGGCGACGTTCGACTGGGCGGAGGCCGTGTTCGGGGCGGAGCGCGAATGGTCGCGGTTCGATTCGGAAAGCTTCGGCACAGTGGGCAGCGGACGGGCGACGCTCGACAGCTTCTATGGCGAACTAACCGCGAAGCCGGTTGCGGGGCTCACCATGTCGGGCGGCGTGCGCCACGACGAACATAACCGCTTCGGCGGCGCGACGACGGTGTCGGCAGGCGGCGTGTTCACCCCCAATGATGGCGCGACTCGCATCCGTGCGAGTTACGGCGAGGGATTCAAGGTGCCGTCGCTCTATCAGCTCTACAGCAATGTCGGGAATGACGCGCTCCAGCCCGAAACGTCGGAAAGCTGGGAAGTCGGCATCGACCAGCGGTTCATGGATGGCGCAGTCGAGGTCGGCGCGGTCTATTTCCGGCGCGATACCGAAAACCAGATCGATTACGTGTCATGCTTCACCGCCAGCCCGCCGCCGATCTGCGACGGCGCGCCGGACCGGTTCGGCTATTACGACAATCTGCGGCTCACGCGTGCCGAAGGGGTCGAATTCACGCTGGAGCTTAAGCCCGTCGATCGCTTGTCGGTGGTCGGGCAATACAGTTTCGTCGATGCGAAGGACCGCGAAACCGGCAACGAACTCGCCCGCCGTCCGCGCCATTCGGTCAGCGCGCTGGTCGACTATGCGTGGCCATTCGGGTTGAGCACCGGCGCGACGATCACCCATATCGGCGACCGGTTCGACAATGCCGCCAATACGACGCGGGTCGATGGCTATGCGTTGGTCGATCTCCGGGCGAGTTTCCCGGTGACCGAGCGGATCGAAGTCTATGGCCGCGTCGAGAATCTGTTCGACGAACGCTATGAGGTCGTCGCGACCTATGGCACGCCGGGCCGAGCGGCGTTCGGAGGGGTGCGGATCAAGTTGTGAATAATCGCGAGCGCATCGTCCAAAGCGACTCCGTGCTCCCGCGCAGGCGGGGGCCCAGGGTCATGGGCGTTGCGCTCGCTACCTTGGGCTCCCGCCTCCGCGGGAGCATGGTGTGGGTTGGGGTGATGGCAACGATGCTAACTGCTTGCGCCCCGCAACCATCGGTCGCACCGAACGCGCCCGAACGCCCGATGCGGATCGTCAGTCTGGATTATTGTGCCGACCAATATGTGCTGAAGTTGGTCGGTCGCGACCGGATCGCCGCGGTCTCTCCCGATGCGGACCGCGACTTCAGCTATATGCGCGCCGCCGCGGTCGGTCTGCCGAGCGTGCGTCCGCGTGCGGAGGATGTGCTGGTGCTCAAGCCCGATCTCGTCATCCGATCCTATGGCGGCGGGGCGGATGCGGCAGCGATGTTTGCGCGCGCGGGCGTGCCGGTGCTCCAGATCGGCTATGCGAACGACCTTACGGCGGTGCGGCAGGTGTTGGTCGATACCGCACGCGGGCTGGACGAGGGTGCAAAGGGTGAGGTGTTGGCGGTTGAGATGGACCGCCGCCTTGCCGCGATCCCCGTATCGTCGCCGCAACGCCCGAGTGCGCTCTATGTCACGCCGGGTGGAGTCACCTCCGGCCCGGGCGGGCTGGTGGACGAGATGTTGCGGGCCGCGGGTTACGTGAATTTCGAGGGCGAGCCGGGCTGGCGCACGCTGCCGCTCGAACGGCTGGCGAAGGAAGGCCCCGATCTGATCGCGAGCGCCAGTTTCTGGAATGCTCCGCCCGATCGTTGGAGCGCCGCGCGGCATCCGATCGTCGCGCGTCACATGAAGGATCGGCCGGTCGTGGGAATCGAAGGCGCGTGGACGGCTTGCGGTGGCTGGTTCCTGGTCGATGCGGTCGAGGCGCTGGCCCAAGCGCGAACGGAGCCGAGAAGGCGATGATGCGCGGGCTCAACCTGTGGCTCTTTGCCGCCGGGCTGGTCGCGATCCTGGCGGCGTGCCTGCTGGGATCGACACCGCTGCCGCCCGGCCGGATGCTGGCTGCGGTGGTCGGGATGGGCGAGGTAGCCGACCGCGTCATCGTCTGGGAAATCCGCCTGCCGCGTGCGCTGGCCGCCTGGCTGGTCGGGATCGCATTGGGCGCGAGTGGCGCGGCGCTCCAGGGCCTGCTCCGCAATCCGCTCGCCGAACCCGGTGTTCTGGGGGTGAGCGCATCGAGTGCGCTTGCCGCCACCATCACGCTCCATTTCGGCTTCGCCGCGCTGTCGCCGTTCCTCCTGCCGCTTGCGGCGATCGGGGGTGCCTGCGCGGCGACGGCGTTGCTGGCCGCCGCCGCGATCCGGGCACAATCGATGACGACGCTGATCCTGATTGGGGTCGGGCTGTCGAGCTTTGCTGCGGCGTTGATGTCGCTGCTGATGAACCTAGCGCCCAATCCGTTCACGCTGGCCGACATGGTCAACTGGATGATGGGATCGGTCGCCAATCGGGGACTGCCCGACATCGCGCTGGGGTTGCCGTTCCTGGTCCTAGGGCTGGGGCTGCTTTATGCCACACGGCGCGGATTGTCGGCGCTGACCCTGGGGGAAGAAGCGGCAGAAGGAATCGGCCTCAACGTCCGTCGCCAGCGATTGGCGGTGGTGTTTGGCGCAGGGGTTGCGACGGGCGCATCGGTGGCGATTGCAGGCGCGATTGGGTTTGTCGGGATCGTCGCGCCGCATCTGATCCGTCCCTGCGTCGGGCATGATCCGGCGCGCAGCCTGGTTCCATCGGCCTTGTTGGCGGGACTCTTCCTGGTGTTTGCCGATATCCTCGTGCGGGTGATGCCGGGCGAGAACGAACTGAAATTGGGCGTGGTGGCGGCACTGGTCGGGGCACCTATCTTCCTGTTGATCGCGGTGCGGCGACGGGGGCTGGCATGAACCTGATCGCGCAAGGAATCAGCGTCGAGGCGGGTGGCGCCACCTTGGTCGCGGATGCCACGCTGACGGTCGCGCCGGGCGAACTGGTCGTGCTGCTCGGCCCCAATGGCGCGGGCAAGACCAGCCTTTTGCGCGCCGCGATCGGGCTGATTCCAGCGAGCGGCACTGCGACACTGGACGGCATGCCGACCGCGACGATGGCCCGCGCAATCCGCGCACGCGCATTATCCTATCTGCCGCAGGCCCGCCCGCTTGCCTGGCCCGCTCGCGTTCGCGACGTGGTCGCGCTGGGGCGGTTCGCACATGGCGTGACACTGGGCAGGCTGGCGGTGCGCGATGCGGATGCGGTCGATCGAGCGCTGACGCGATGCGACCTGAACGCACTGGCCGACCGCGCGACCGACACGCTGTCGGGGGGCGAGCTGGCGCGGGTTCATCTGGCGCGCGCGCTGGCGGCACAGGCCGCGTTGATCGTCGCCGACGAGCCGGTCGCGGCGCTCGATCCGCGGCATCAGCACCGGGTGATGGGCCTGCTCCGCGATTTCGTGCGCGGCGGCGGCGGGGCGCTGGCGGTGTTGCACGACCTGGCGCTGGCGGCGACCTATGCCGATCGGCTGGTTTGGATGAAAGACGGCCGCGTCGTCGCCGAGGGATCGGTTCGCGATACGATGACGGTGGAGCGGATCGCGCAGGTTTACGGGGTGGGCGCGCGGATCATCGATGGCGACGTGATGATCGACGGGGCGATATAGCTCAGACGGTGAAGCTCTCGCCGCAGCCGCACGCGCCCTTGGCGTTGGGGTTGGTGAAGACGAAGCCGGCGGTGAAATCATCCTCGACCCAGTCCATCGTCGATCCGATCAGATAGAGCACCGATGCACCATCGACGAAGAACGTGCCCCCGGGCGTCTCGATGCGTTCGTCCATCGGGTTGGCCTGAGTCACGTAATCGACCGAATAGGCGAGGCCCGAACAACCCCGGCGCGGCGTCGACAGCTTTACTCCGATCGCCCCTTCGGGTGCGCGCGCCATCAGGTCGGCGATCCGCGCTTCCGACGAAGGCGTCAGAATAATCGCTGCCGGACGGTTACGGGTCTGCGTTGTCGTCATCGTCTTCTCCATGTGCCCCAAAGAGGAGCCTGGGCCACGCCGCCAACACTACCCCCCCTGTGGGCATGGCGGGGTTCCTCATCCCGATCCGGTGGCGGAGCAATGCACCCAATTCGCCGCCGGATCGGACTTTTCAAAGCATTCCCAATTCCAGCTTCGCGTCGTCCGACATCTTTTGCGGATCCCAGGGCGGATCCCAGACCAAATTGACTTCCGACGCGCCGACGCCGGGCACTGCGCCGACGCGCAATTCCACCTCGGCGGGCATCGATTCGGCGACCGGGCAATGCGGGGTCGTCAGCGTCATCGTCACGATCGCGTGATTGTCGGGGCCGATTTCGACCCCGTAGATCAGGCCCAGATCATAGATGTTGACCGGGATTTCGGGGTCGTAGATTTCCTTGATCGCCGCGATTACCGCTTCGTAGAGCTCGCCGCCGGGTTCGGTGCCGTCGAGCGGTTCGGGCTTCTTGGCGAGGAAGCCTTCAAGATAGTCGCGCTTGCGCTCGAACGTCTCGCGCGCCGCATCCTCGACCCGCGCCCTGGGCGGGGCGGTAACGGCATCGACTTCCTCGACAGCGATTTTGCTCTGCTCATTCATCCGAAAATCTTTCGTACTCGTTCCAGTCCGGCGACAAGCCGGTCGATGTCATTTTCGTCGTTATACACGCCGAAGCTTGCCCGCGCGGTCGCGGAAACGCCGAGCAAGTCCATCAGCGGTTGCGCGCAGTGGTGCCCCGCGCGGATCGCGACGCGCTCCTCGTCCAATATGGTGCCGACATCGTGGGGATGAACCCCCTCCACCGCGAAGCTGACGATGCCCGCCGCATCCTCCGGTCCGAACAGGCGGATGCTGTTAAGTGAGGACAGCGCGTCACGGGTCTTCGCGACGAGCGCCGTTTCGTGCGCGTGGATGCGGTCGAGCCCGATCGTGTCGACATAATCGATTGCGGCGTGGAGCCCGAGCACACCAACGATGTGCGGCGTTCCGGCCTCGAACCGCGCAGGCGGCGGGGCGTAGGTCGTCTTTTCGAAGGTCACCCGGTCGATCATCGCGCCGCCGCCCTGTACGGGCATCGTCGCCTCCAGCAGCTCACCGCGGCCCCACAGCACGCCGATGCCGGTCGGGCCGTAAAGCTTGTGGCCGGAGAAGACGTAGAAATCGCAGTCGAGTGCCTGCACGTCGACCGCGATGCGCGGGACCGCCTGGCAGCCGTCGAGTAGCAGCTTAGCGCCAACGCCGTGCGCAAGGTCCGCGGCACGGCGGGCGTCGAGAGCCGAGCCGAGCACGTTCGACACATGCGCGAGCGCGACCAGCTTGTGCTGCGGCGTGAGCATGGCCTCCATCGCATCGAGGTCGATGCGGTGGTCGTTGGTCAGCGGCACGACGTCGACGTGCGCACCGATCCGTTCTGCCACCATCTGCCAAGGGACGATGTTGGAGTGATGCTCGAGCGCGGACAGCAGGATGCGGTCGCCGGATTTCAGGTGATGCGCAGCCCAGCCTTGCGCGATGAGATTGATCCCCTCGGTCGCGCCGCGGACGAACACGACCTCGTCGGGGGAGGGGGCTTTGAGGAAGGTCGCAACGCGGCGGCGTGCGGCTTCGTAAGCGAGCGTCATGTCGGCCGAGCGCTGATACACGCCGCGATGCACCGTGGCATAGGTCGTGTCGTAGCCGCGGGTGATCGCGTCGATGACCGACTGCGGTTTCTGCGCGGTTGCGGCGGTGTCGAGATACGCCCAGCCGTCGGGGATCGCGGGAAAGTCCGCGAGCAGGTCGAGGGGACGGGTGTCGAGCGCGACGGTCATGAATTCCTCCCCTGGAAGGGGAGGGGGACCATCCGCAGGATGGTGGTGGGGTAGCTGGCCAAAGGAACGCCGTCGCGAATGGAGATTACCCCTCCACCGCTACGCGGTTCCCCTCCCCTTCCAGGGGAGGAATGGGTTGATCCACTCACAACGCCCGCTCCAACCAGCTTTCCGCATCCGCTGCAAACGCCGCGCGGACCGTCTCATCGCCGATCCGGTCGATCGCGTCGGCTACGAAGGCGCGAGTCATCAGCGCGGTCGCACGCGCCTCTTCGATCCCGCGCGATTGCAGGTAGAACATCGCGCGTTTGTCGAGTTCGCCGACCGTCGCGCCGTGCGCGCATTTCACGTCGTCGGCGAAAATCTCGAGTTCGGGTTTCAGGTTGATGGTGGCCGTGCGTTTGAGCAGCAGGCCGCGAAGCGATTGCTCGCCATCGGTTTTCTGTGCGCCCCGCGCGACTTCGACCCGCGCCGCGAGGCTGGCGGTCGAGCGATCGGCGGCGACTGCGCGCCAAATCTGTTTGCTGGTGCCATATTCGGCTTCGTGGCGGAGCGCGACTGCGGCTTCCTGGCGTTGGTCGCCGCTGGTCAGCAGCGCGCCGCCCATCTCCGCAAAGCCGCCTTCGCCGGTAACGCGGATCGCGCCGTCGATGCGCGTGCCCATGCCGCCTGCGCCGAGGAAGATCGACACCAGGCTTGCAGCCTTGCCCACCTCTGCCTCGTCGCGGATCGATACGAAGCCGTCCGATTGCAGCAGGCGCACCGATCGCATCAGCCGCGCGCCTTCGCCCAGCGTGATTTGCGTGAGGCGGTTGGCCCATCCGTGACCGACATAAGTCTCCACGACTTCGGCGACCGCGTCCTTTGCGAGTACGATGCGCGCGGGCAGATGGTTCTCGCCTCCGGTCGAAACATGGACGATCTGCACCGGACCGATTGCATGTTCGTCGCCGAGCGTCAGCGACCAGCCTTCGCCCATCGCGCGCGCGCCGAGCGGGTGGGCGGTGTCGAGCGACAGGCGTTCGACCGCGACCTTGCCGGGGCGGCTGTGCGCGGGCTCGAACTGGCCATCGACGAAGGTCAGGCGCGGGCCGTCGAGGTCGAGGAACTGCGCGGGGATATCAACACCCGTGTCGGCAGACGGTGCGACCGCCGCAGCTTCAAGCGTCGGTAGGTTAGCCCAGCGCCAGTCTTCGCGCAGGTCGCGGGGGATGGTGATCGCGTTCATCGCGTTCAAGCCGCCACCGCCGCATAGCCTTCGCGTTCCAGCGTCTTGGCAAGTTCCGGCCCACCGCTCGCGACGATCTTTCCGTCCGCCAGCACATGGACGAAATCGGGCTCCACATAATCGAGCAGCCGCTGGTAATGGGTGATCAGCAGCACCGCCTTGTCCGCGCTGCGCATGATGCGGTTGATGCCGTCGCCGACCGCCTTCAACGCATCGATGTCGAGCCCGCTGTCGGTTTCGTCGAGGATCGCGAGACGGGGCGCGATGATCCCCATCTGCACCATTTCGTTGCGCTTCTTCTCGCCGCCCGAAAAGCCGACATTGACCGGGCGTTTGAGCATGTCCTGATCCATGCCCAGCGCATCGGCCTGCGCGCGCGCGATCTTCAGGAATTCCGCCCCCGACAGCGGTCCCTCGCCGCGAACCTTGCGCTGCGCGTTGAGCGCCTCGCGCAGGAACTGGACGTTGGAGATGCCGGGGATTTCGACCGGATACTGGAACCCCAGGAACAGCCCGAGCGCAGCGCGTTCATGCGGTTCGAGATCGAGCAGATCCTTGCCATCGAACGTGGCGGTCCCGCCGGTCACTTCGTAACCGGGCCGCCCGCCGAGGACATAGCCGAGCGTCGATTTGCCCGCGCCGTTTGGCCCCATGATCGCATGGACTTCACCCGCGTTGATGGTGAGCGACAGGCCCTTGAGGATCGGCTTGCCGTCGATTTCGGCGTGGAGGTTTTCAATATTGAGCATAGTCATCCTTCAAGCCCCTTCCCTTCAGGGGAGGGGTTGGGGTGGGGCTTTTCCCAGCGATCCGCCATATCGGCTAGCGCGCTTGCGATCAGCCGCAATACCCCTTCGGCATTGGTCATCACGTCGCCATTGGTAATCCGCACGACCCGGTAGCCGCGCTCCTCAAGCAGATCGTCACGCAGCCGATCCTTGGCTTCGTCATGGGTGTCGCCATCGACTTCGACGATCAGCGCCTTTCTGGGGCACAGGAAATCCGCGATGAAGGGCGCGATTACCGCCTGGCGGCGGAATTTATGTCCGTCCAACAATGCTCGCCAGAGCCGTTTTTCAGGTTCGGTGGGATTGTTTCGCATCTCGGCGGCGCGCCGGTGCAGCAGAGCGAGGCGCTCTGCGGACAGGCCCCACCCCCGGCCCCTCCCCTGAAGGGGAGGGATGTTTAGGCGTCGTGCGTCTTCGGTGGGAGTCAGATTCATCCCACACTCCCCTCAAGCGAAATGCCCAGCAGCTTCTGCGCTTCCACCGCGAATTCCATCGGGAGTTGCTGTAACACCTCTTTGGCGAACCCGTTGACGATGAGCGCGACCGCGCTTTCCGCGTCCAGCCCGCGTTGCATGGCGTAGAACATCTGGTCGTCGCTGATCTTCGAGGTCGTCGCCTCATGCTCGATCTGGGCGGACGGGTTGCGGACCTCGATATAGGGGACGGTGTGCGCGCCGCATTGATCGCCCAGCAGCAAGCTATCGCACTGGGTGAAGTTGCGGACGCCCTCGGCATTCGGGCCGACGCGCACCAGCCCGCGATAGGTATTGTCGGAACGCCCGGCGGAAATCCCCTTCGACACGATGGTCGAGCGCGAACCCTTGCCGTTGTGGATCATCTTGGTGCCGGTATCGGCTTGCTGAAGGTTGTTGGTGACCGCGACCGAATAGAATTCGCCGACGCTGTTTTCGCCGTTCAGCACGCAGCTTGGGTATTTCCAGGTGATCGCACTGCCGGTTTCGACCTGCGTCCACGACACCTTGCTATTTTTTCCCTGACACAAGGCGCGCTTGGTGACGAAGTTATAGATGCCGCCCTTGCCGTTCTCGTCGCCGGGATACCAGTTCTGGACGGTCGAATATTTGATTTCGGCATCGTCGAGCGCGATCAGTTCGACCACCGCGGCGTGGAGCTGGTTTTCGTCGCGCATCGGCGCGGTGCAGCCTTCGAGGTACGAGACGTACGACCCCTTGTCGGCGACGATTAGCGTGCGTTCGAACTGGCCGGTATTTTCGGCATTGATGCGGAAATAGGTGCTGAGTTCCATCGGGCAGCGCACGCCCTCGGGAATATAAACGAACGTCCCGTCGCTAAAGACCGCGCAATTCAACGTCGCGAAGTAATTGTCGTGCATCGGCACGACCTTGCCTAGCCATTTGCGGACGAGATCGGGATATTCCTTAATCGCCTCGCTGATCGAGCGAAAGATGACGCCCGCGGCCTCCAGTTCCTTGCGGAAGGTGGTCGCGACCGACACGCTGTCGAACACTGCGTCCACCGCAACCTTGCGCGCGCCCTCTACCCCAGCGAGCACTTTCTGCTCCTCGATCGGGATGCCGAGTTTCTCGTAGACGCGCAGGATTTCCGGATCGACCTCGTCCAGCGAGCCCAATTTAGGCTTCGCCTTGGGCTCTGCGTAATAATAGGCGTCCTGATAATCGATCGGGTCGATGTTCAACTTGGCCCAGTCGGGCGCTTCCATCGTTTCCCACAGGCGGAACGCCTTCAGCCGCCAGTCGAGCATCCATTCGGGCTCACCCTTCTTGGCCGAGATGAAGCGGACGGTGTCTTCGCTCAGGCCTTTCGGGGCGAAGTCCTGTTCGATGTCGGAGCTGAACCCCCACTCGTATTTCTTGTTCGCGGCGGCGAGCGCCTCTGCGTTCTTGGTAGCCATGATTACAAGCTCCGTACCCCGGCGGAGGCCGGGGTCCAGTTGGGGAGGGGATCGGTAGCACGCGCTGCGCGCGGCGTCGGCCCGCCGGGATGCAAGGAAAGTTGTGAGAGGCTGATCGCCGCCAGCGCGCCGCGCACGGCGCCGTTGACGGCATTAGCATGCGGCTTGACCCGGCAATTACCCTCGATCGCACAATCATGCTTACCCGCATCGACACACGTCGTCAGCGCGATCGGCCCCTCGATAGCCTCGACGATGTCGGCAAGACTGATCGCGGCGGGCGGACGCGACAGGCGGAAACCACCGCCGGTGCCTCGCGTCGATTCGATCAGGCCCGCGGACGACAATCGGCTGACCAGTTTCTGAACTGTGGGTAGCGGCAAGCCGGTTTCCTCCGCCATCAACGTCGCGTTCAGCCGCGCGACGCCGCCGCAATGGCGGGCCGCAGCGCTGAGCATGACGACGGCATAATCTGCCTGGGCGGAAAGGCGCATGTGCGAATGGTTCTCAAATCGGATCGAATCGTTCCGATTGGGCAGATGGGGGCGTTCGCTGCTTGCGTCAACCGCTGGCGCTTCAGGTTTCGGAGATCATCGGGCTGACTTGGCCGGTCAACGCATGGCGTCCGGCGATGGTGAGTTGTGCGAGCAGATTAGGCTGTTCGCGCAGCTGTGATGGCGTGAGTCCGGTAAATTGTTTTACCTCGCGAATGAAATGCGACTGGTCGTAAAAGCCACGCTCGATCAGTGCGTCCGTGTCGGCTTCATGTGCGGCGAGCGAGACCGCTGCCTTCAATGCGCGATATTTGCGCGCCAGCAATTTGGGCGGTGCGCCGTATAACGCGTTGCAGCGCCGTTCGACCTGGCGGCGCGACTGGCCGGTGGCGGCAACCAGATCATTCACCTCGGGAGAATGGCTGTCCGCCAGCCAGGCATCGACCTGCGCGACGAAACTGGACTGACGCCGGGCATCCGCAACCCATCCGCCGATCATGGACTCGATGATAGCGACCATCTCCGTGGTGTCGGTGGCCCGCCCCAACGCCGCCGCCGCTTCTCCGACCGCGCAGCCTAGCAATGCGTGCGCATCGACGACCCGGTTCAAAAAGGCGGAGGCACTCGCACCGGTGATCGCGGCCCAGCCAGCGGGCGTGATGCCTGCGCCGAACACATGTACCGGGCCTTCGGCCACCACGCGCATCGCGCCGCTGGTCGGGCCGACGACATGGTGGGCGGGCGCTTCCTGCACGCTGCCGTCGGCGAAATGATAGGTCGCACCGCCGGGCGACAATCGGAACCGCAACTGCGCGTGGTCGGCCCGCTCGGTATCCTCAAACCGCGGCACATCGGCGCGGAAATGATAGAATAATGTGAATATCTCGGCGGCACCAGCGCCAGGCACCGCATAGTCGAGCGTAATCGACATGCGCACGTCCCCCTGTTGACGTTGGCCGACTGTAGCTCGTTTCGCGCCTGAAAGAAATGGCCCCGCAGCCTGAAAGGCCGCGGAGCCATTAGGGTTAAGCGTTCGTCGATGACGTCCGCTTCGGGTCGCAAGGAATGGATAGTCGATTCGCATCCGTTCCGTATTGGATGGAATCGCCATTTCGGATCGAAATGGCACAGGCTTTGACGAATATCCGCCATTGCGCCATGCGCAAACGCCATGTTTCGCACGCTTCGCCCGCTCCTGTTCCGCATCAATCCCGAGTCGGCGCATCGTTTGACGATCCGCAGCCTGGCTGCTTGGCAGGCGGTCGGGTGTCCTGGGGCACCTTCCGCACCAAAACGTAGTCCGGTGATGGTCGCGGGGATCGAATTTGCCCATCCCGTCTGTCTGGCGGCGGGGTTCGACAAGGACGCCGAGGCGATCGACGCGTGCCACGCGCTGGGCTTTGCCGGGATCGAAGTCGGCACGCTGACGCCGCGACCGCAGATGGGCAATCCGAAGCCCCGCTTGTTCCGGCTGGCCGAGGACCGCGGCGTCATCAACCGCATGGGGTTCAACAATGGCGGCATCGACGCCGCGTTGCCGCGCGTGGCGGGTACCAAGAGGCGCGGCGTGATCGGCATCAATGTCGGCGCCAACAAGGACTCGGGCGACCGCATCGCCGATTACGCGATCGGCGTGGCAAAGGCTGCGCCGCTTGCCGATCATGTGACGATCAACGTCTCTTCACCCAACACGCCGAATTTACGCGATTTGCAGGATCCCGCGATGCTCGCCGATCTGCTGGCGGCGTGCGACGGGGCGCGCATGATCGGGGGCAGGCGCGTGCCGCTATTCCTGAAGATCGCCCCCGACCTCGACGCCAAGGCGCTGGAGCCGATCGTGCGTACGGTGATCGACGGCGGGATCGATGCGCTGATCGTGTCGAACACCACGATCTCGCGCCCCGAATTGCGGTCGCGCGATCGCGGGCAGGCGGGCGGGTTGTCGGGGAAGCCATTGCAACTTCTTGCGCGCGAAAAGTTGGGCGAGGTGGTGGCGATCGCTAGCGGGGCGATCCCTCTAATCTCGGCAGGCGGGATCGACAACGCCGACGAAGCGCGTCGGCGGCTCGATATGGGGGCCAGCCTGGTCCAGCTCTATTCCGCACTGGTGTTCGAAGGGCCAGGCCTGGCGCGCCGGATCGCGAACGGGCTGTGATCACGCTGCGCTGATCGCCCCGTCCGATTACACTGCCCGCGACAACCGACTGGATCGATATGCTGCGCCCATGCATTGAGGGGGTCGAGGAGCATAGGCATGTCGCGCGATCTGGCGAAAACACTCAGCTATCTGGTGATCCATCTCGGGATCGGCTTCACCGTCGCCTATCTGTTTACCGGGTCGCTGGCGATCGCGAGTGGCATCGCGCTGGTCGAACCGTTGTGCAACGCTGTGGCCTATTATTTTCATGAGAAAGCGTGGAATGCCCGGATGACACCGCGAAAATTTCTCGACATTCTCGTCCATCGTCATCCCATGCCGGGAAGCGCGGACTGACGTTACGGCCTTGCGCCCTTTCGATTACGGTTTAGTCCTTTCGCCAAAGATAATCGGTGAGAGGCAAACGGCCCCATGCGGCAGCTCGAACATTTCCCCAATCTGGTCACCATGTTCTTCACCCGCGCGCGCGAGAATGGCGACAAGCCGTTCCTGTGGGGGAAGCAGGGCGGGGCATGGGTATCGACCAGTTGGGCCGATGCCGCGCGTCAGGTCGCATCGCTTGCCGCCGGGCTGACCGCGATCGGGCTAAAGCCCGGCGACCGCGTGATGCTGGTCAGCGAAAACCGCCCCGAATGGTGCATGTCCGATCTGGCGATCATGGCGGCGAGCTGCGTCACCGTGCCCACCTATGTCACCAATACCGAGCGCGACCATACCCACATCATCGAGAATTCGGGCGCGGCAGCGGTGATCGTATCGACCGCGAAGCTTGCGCGGGTGCTGCTGCCCGCCGCGCTCCATTCGGACACGCTTCACCATGTCATCGGCATGGAGGATTTGAAGATCGGGCAATCGGGGACGCTCGATTTCCACAACTGGTCCAAATTGATCGCCGATCATCCGACCGAACCCGAAGCGGCCGCCGCGCGCGCGCAGTTCAAGCGTGAGGATCTGGCGTGCATCATCTATACCTCGGGCACGGGCGGTGCGCCGCGTGGGGTGCGGCAGCATCACGGCGCGATCCTGCACAATGTCGAGGGCTGCGTGACCGTCATCAGCGAGGATTTCGGCTGGGGGGACGAGGTGTTCCTGTCGTTCCTGCCGCTGTCCCACGCATATGAACATAGCGGCGGCCAGCATTTCCCGATCGGACTGGGCGGGCAAATCTATTATTCCGAAGGGCTCGACAAGCTGGCGTCGAATATCGAGGAGACGCGCCCGACGATCATGGTCGTCGTCCCGCGGCTGTTCGAGGTGTTGCGCACTCGGATCAGCAAAGCGGTGGAGAAACAGGGTAAAGTCTCCGCCTATCTGCTCGACCGTGCCGTCTCGATCGGCAGCAAGAGAGCGGAGACGGGTAGGGTCGCGGTCGGCGACATGCCGATGAACCTGATTGTCAACCGCCTGCTCAAACCCAAGATTTCGAAGCGCTTCGGCGGGCGGATGAAGGCGATGGTATCGGGCGGCGCGCCGCTGACACCCGAGGTCGGCAATTTCTTCCAGTCGCTGGGGCTGACGTTCTTGCAGGGGTACGGCCAGACCGAAGCCGCGCCGGTGATTTCGTGCAATCGCCCGTCGGCGGGGCTGAAGATGGATACGGTCGGCCCGCCGCTCAAAAATACCGAGGTTCGCATCGCCGAAGACGGCGAAATCCTGGTGCGCGGTGAACTGGTCATGCACGGTTACTGGCGCAACGATGAGGAGACGGCCCGCGTCCTGAAAGACGGCTGGCTGCACACCGGCGATATCGGCCTGATCGACGACAAGGGCCGGATCAAGATCACCGATCGCAAGAAGGACATCATCGTCAACGACAAGGGCGACAATGTCGCGCCGCAAAAGATCGAAGGGATGCTGACGCTCCAGAACGAGATTATCCAGGCGATGATCTATGGCGACCGCAAGCCCTATATGACCGCGGTACTGGTGCCGGATCCCGAATGGACGCAGGAATGGTGTGCCGAAGGGGGCGCGAAATGCGATTTCGTGAGCCTGGCGCAGAACCCTGGGTATCGCGCCGCGCTGAATGCCGCGGTCGAGCGGGTGAACAAGGATTTGTCGGTCACCGAACGCGTTCGCCGCTTCATCCTGGCCGACGCACCGTTCGGGATCGAGAACGAGCAACTGACCCCCAGCCTTAAAATCCGCCGCCATGTGTTGCGTGCGGCATATGGCGAGCGGCTGGACGCGCTTTACAAACAGGGGTGATGGCGCTGCCGGGTGCAAACACGCGTCCGGATCGACTGCGATTGTTGCCCGGAATCCCTCGTGTGTTCGGCATATTGCGTCGCGCGCAACTTATGTCATGCTCCCGCTACTGGGGGCAGAGATGCGCGACGAGCTTTCTAGCGAGTCGGCGGCGCTGGGGGACGAACCGGCGATCCGCGCGATACTGGAGGAAGTCTGCCGGGTGACCGGCATGGGCTTTGCCGCGATGGCACGCGTCACCGAAGAACGCTGGATCGCATGCCAGGTGGTCGATCGCATCGAATTCGGCATGAACCCCGGCGACGAACTCGATATCAACACCACCATCTGCAACGATATCCGCCAGTCGGGCCAGGCGGTGGTGATCGACGATGTGCGCGGTCATGCGGATTGGCGCACCCACCCGGTGCCGATGCTCTACGGCTTCGAAAGCTATGCGTCCTTTCCGATCTTTCTTGAGGATGGACGCTTTTTCGGCACCTTATGCGCGATCGACCCGCGGCCCCATTCGGTCGCCGTCGCCGCAGTGGTGGAGGCGATGGAGCGAATGGCGCGGCAATTGTCCGCGCTGTTGGGGAGCAAGGTGGCGATCCACGGTTAGTTCGTATCCTCCTCCGGCAGCACCACCATCGACCAATCCTTGTCCGCGCCCAGATATTTGGCTGCCAGTGCCTGAATTTCGGCAGGCGTCGTCTGCTGATAATCGGGCACCAGCGTCGTCACAGCCTGTATCCGCGCAGGATCGCGGGTGCCGCCCGCAGTCTGCTGCATCCAGAAGCTGTTGCCGCTCGACATGCGCATCGTCTGTTGCACGGTCGGCAGAACCGCACGCTGGAGTTCGTCCGGGGTGATCGGGGTGGCGACCAGATCGGCGGCGATCTTTCGCGCGGCTTCAAAAAAGAACTTGGTCTGATCGGGCGCGACCGAGGCGAGCGCCATAATGCGCCCACCGGCGTCGAGCCCGACCGGCCACTGGCTGAGCACGGTCGGCGAATAGCTGGTGCCGGTGCGTTCGCGCAGTTCGTCGAGCACGCGGTCGCGGAATACTGCCGCGAGGATTTCGAGCTTGCGGCTTTCGGAGATCGCGCCGCTACCGCCCGATGTCGGCCAGGCGATGACGGCCGCCGCCTGATTGGGCTGGCCGGTGTGACGGCGGATGACGGGTGCGTCATTGGGGGTGGCCGATACCACCGGCGATCCGGTCGTGGTTGCAGGTGCGCGTGGCGGGAGCGCGCCAAAAGTTGCGGCCACGGCTTTAGCGGCAGCTTCGCCGTCGATATTGCCGAAAATCTGAACCTCGATGGGGCCGGTCTTCAGGATCGGTTCCCAGAAGGCGCGGAAACTCGCCGGATCGAGCGCCTCGACCGCGGCGCGGCTGGGGGTCGCCCAGCGCAAGTCGCCATCGCGGAGCAAGCCTTCGAGATCGCGCGCCAATATACCATCGGGCGATGCCTCCATCGCCGCATAGCCCGCCAGCATTTCGGCGCGCGCGCGAACCACCGGATTGGCGTCCCAGTGCGGATATTGGAGCTTGGCCGCGAGCAGCCGCAACTGATCGGGCAGGTCCGCCGCGGTCGTCTGCCCGCCCAGGATCCAGGCGTCGTCGTCGGGCGAAAAGCTCAGCCCGATGTTGCGATTGCCAACCAGCCGGTCGAGCTTCTCCTGGTCGAGGTCGCCGATTCCCGACTGCATCAGCGCCATCGGTCCGGCCCAGGCGACGGTCTGTTGCTTGGCGGGTAGCCCGCGCAGGCCGGTGCCGAACCGCACCCGGACATAGACGCGGTTGGTTTCCGCATCGTTGGGAAACATCAGGACGCTGACGCCGTTCGACAGGCGGATTGCTTCGATATTGATTTCGGGATTGCTCAGCACCGGCTGACGCACTTCTATCGTGCCGGGGGTGCCCAGCGGCGGAAGGTCGTCGATCGACACTGGCTCGGCACTGGCAAGCGCCTCGGCACCGCTGACTTCGGCCTTGAGCGCCGCGCCGAGCTTGGCGGTGGCGGTATTGTCGGGGGTTCGGGTGTTGACGATGCCGCGCAGCGCTGCGCCGTCGAAGATCTTCTTCGACGATGCGAGCACCCGCTCGGGCGAGAACATGCCCTTGGTCCGGGCCTCGTTGAAAATGTCGTAGCTGACCTGCGCCGACGCCACGGTCTCGTTGATGTCCACCGCCTCGACCATCGTGTCGGCCAGCCGCGATCCCGGTTCGACCGGCGCGGTAGCGACCCCCTGGTTCATCGCGTTTTCGATTTCGGCGAGTTCGCGGTCGATTTCGGCCTGGGTCGGCGCGCGCGTCGTCGCGGCGGCGATCACCGCGCGCACATCCTTGAGCGCCGCTTCCCAATCGTCGCCCAGCGGATAGACCGAGACCGAGGTCAGGTTGGTCGAGCGGGAAATGTCGTCCAGGCTGACACCCGCACGCAGGAAGCTTCCCCCGGCGCGCGCGCGGCTTTCGAGCCGCCGGTTGACGATGCGCGACGCGAGCAGGTCGGTCAGGCGTTCCTGATTGAACAGGATCGTATCGGCGGTGATCGACCAGGGCCGCAGCCAAGCGAAGCTGACCGCGGGGGGCAACGACGACTCCGCCGTCGCCGCGGTCGTCGGCTGCGACGGATCGGGATCGCCGAAATCCGGGGTCGGGGTCGCCGCGCCGGTCGGCTTCCAGTCGGAAAAGTGCTTGACCACCATCTGTTCGAGCAGCTTGGCGTCCTTGTCGCCCGCAATCACGACGACGGTGCGGTCGGGGCGATACCAGCGCTGGTGGAACGCCCGCACGCTTTGTTCGGTCGCCGCCTCCAGCGTTTCGATATTGCCGATGGGGGATCGTTCGGCGAGCGGCTGGCCACCGAAGAACAGCCCGCGCAGCGCTTCGCCGAAACGCATCTGCGGTCCCGGCTGCTCGCGCTGTTCGGCCAGCACCACCGGACGCTCGGCAGTCAGCGCAGCGTTCGTTATCGACGGGCGCTCCAGCATCCCGGCGACGATCTTCATCGATTCGTCCAGCCCCTGGTCGGTCGCGGTCGGTAGGTCGAGCTTATAGACGGTGTTGGTCGGCGTGGTCGAAGCATTGCTGTCCGACCCAAAGGTCACGCCCAGCCGCTGCCACACCCGCTTCGATTCGCCGTCGGGCACATGTTCGGAACCGCGAAAGGCGAGATGTTCGAGCAGATGCGCATAGCCCAGCTCGCTTTCGCGCTCCATCAGCGATCCGGCATCGACGCGAACGCGGATCGACACTTGGCCCGGCGGCACCCCGTTGCGGCGCACGGCATAACGCACACCATTGGGCAGCACGCCGAACGTCCAGGCGGGATCGGGCGGAATGTCGCTGCCCTGGAACAGCCAGGGCGTGCCCGACGATTGCGGCGCGGCGACAGCTGCGGATTGCGGCGCGGTTTGCACCGTCTGCGCATGGGTCGCGACCGAAAGCGCGAGCAGGGAAACGAGCGAAAGGCGCGAGAGACGCCGGGAAAGGCTATTCATAAGGTCCAATCTAGGCGGTGAAGCACGGTGTCGCCAGCGGCAATGATTTGGCACGCGAGGATGACGCGCCCACCTTGCGCCTTGCTGAACGAGGAGGTTGGAAAACGCTTCGTTGCCGTCGCTTGCCTTGATCCCACCGCCCGCTCACGCCACATGCCATCCATGCTTATCGAAACCGAAGCCACGCCCAACCCCTCCACCCTAAAATTCCTGCCCGGTCAGGTCGTGATGGAGGCGGGCACCCGCGATTTCGCCGCGCCCGAGGAAGCCGAAGCGTCGCCGCTGGCCGAAGCATTGTTCTCGCTCGGCGACGTGACCGGCGTGTTCTTCGGACGCGACTTCATTTCGGTGACGGCCGCACCGGGGGTGAATTGGCCCGACCTGAAGCCCGATGTGCTGGGCATATTGATGGAGCATTTCTCGGCCAACATGCCGCTGTTCCGCGCAGGATCGGCCGCCGGGATCGCGGTGCCCTCAGCCGATGCTCAGTTCGCCGAAAACCCGGAAGACGCCGAGATCGTCGCGCAGATCAAGGAATTGATCGAAACCCGCGTCCGCCCGGCGGTTGCCAATGACGGCGGCGACATCGTGTTTCGCGGCTTCGACCAGGGCAAGGTCTATCTCCAGATGCAGGGTGCGTGCTCTGGGTGTCCGTCCTCGACGATGACGCTGAAAAGCGGGATCGAGCAGTTGCTTCGCCATTACGTCCCCGAAGTGACCGAAGTCCGCGCGGTCTGAGCCGTCTGCGACCCTAGCTAACTTACAGGAACTGCCGATGCCCCAGCCGCTCGACGACACCGCGCTCGACATGATCTTTCGCACTGCGCGCACCTACAATGGGTATGACCATACGCCGGTCACCGAGGCGGATATCCGCGCGATCTACGAATTGGTGAAGATGGGGCCGACTTCCGCCAACCAGCAGCCTGCGCGCTTCGTCTGGTGTTTGTCGCAGGATGCGAAGGACAGGCTTGCCGACGCCGCCACCGGCACCAATCCGGACAAGATCCGCGCCGCGCCCGCGGCCGTCGTCATCGGCATGGACGAGAATTTCCACGAACAGCTCCCCTGGCTGTTTCCGCATACCGACGCCAAATCCTGGTTCGACGGCGACAGCGCCGACGCAAAGGCCGCGCGCAAGACCAGCGCGTTTCGCAACGGCACGCTTCAGGGTGCCTATTTCATCATCGCCGCGCGCGCATTGGGCTGGGACACCGGGCCGATGTCGGGGTTCGATGGCGATAAGGTCAATGCCGCCTTCTTCGCCGATCAGCCGGGCGTGACCGCCAATTTCATCGCGACCTTCGGCAAGGGCGATCCCTCAACCATCTTCGACCGCAGCCCGCGTCCCGATTTCGGCACGTTTAACCGGATCGACTGACGCGCGTCAGTGCGCGGCGAGCCAGTCGCGCATCGCCGCGTTGACGGCTTCCGGTTTTTCCCACGGCACGAAATGCCCGGCGTCGCCGATCCGCGTGATGGTCAGGTCGGGGACGTAATCCCCTAGCCCCTCAAGCTGGACGGGCAGAAGCGCCTTGTCCTGCATTCCCCAGATGACGAGCGTCGGCGGCTGGACGGGCGGGAAGGGGGTAGTGACGAAGGCGGGCATCGCCGCGTCCTCGTCCATCGCGGGCACGGTAATCGCGCTCGCGCGATACCAGTTGAGCATCGCGGTTATCGCGCCGGGGCGCGACCAGTCGGTGATGTAATGCTGCTTTTCCTCCGTCAACAGCGCCGGGTCGGCATGTTTGGCGAAGCTGGTGTCGAAAAAGGTCTCGACGCCCATATTGGCGATATGCACCTCGATACCCGGCGATCGGAACGCGGTGATATATTGGCTGGCGGCGCGCTGGGCGGGGTCGTCGATCAGCGATTTCTGAAAAACGAGCGGGTGGGGCGCGTTGACGATAATTAGCCGCTCGATGCGGTCGGGCCGGTTCAGCGCCGCCATCCACGCGATGGCGCCACCCCAGTCGTGGCCGACCAGCGTAAATCGGTCGATGCCGAGATGGTCGGCGAGTGCGATCAGGTCGGCGACCG
Source organism: Sphingomonas sp. AX6 (assembly GCF_902506605.1). Classification (GTDB taxonomy): domain Bacteria; phylum Pseudomonadota; class Alphaproteobacteria; order Sphingomonadales; family Sphingomonadaceae; genus Sphingomonas. The sequence goes on along the minus strand of NZ_LR733979.1, from coordinate 749,867 downwards.
GCTTGTCGGGCGTGTATTGCGCCACGTCCTGCGGCTGGTCCGACGCGCCGAAGCCGCGCTGGTCGGGGGCGATCACGAAATGGTCCTTCGCGAATTCGGCGATCTGGTGGCACCAGGTGCGGTGAGATTCGGGAAAGCCGTGGAGGAAGATCAGCGGCGGTGCGCCTGACTCGCCTGCGGTCGCGACGTTCAGCGTGATGCCGGTGGAAAGGGCGATCCGTTCGGTCTTCATGCATCCGCTCCCGGTTATGATTCGAGCGGACGGTATCATGAAAATGGGCGCGCGAGGCATGCCCCGCGCGCACATTTTCACCGCTTCGGTATCAGATCAGCGCAAGTCGCTCTCGGCGATCGGCACGACCTTGATTTCGACGCGGCGGTTTTCCGCGCGACCCGCTTCGGTGTCGTTCGATGCGATCGGCTGGGTTTCGCCAAAGCCACGCGTGCCGAGGCGAGCCGAGGCCACGCCCTGCGACGACAGGTAATTGGCGACTGCCGCGGCGCGACGTTCCGACAGGCCCTGGTTATAAGCGTCCGAACCGGTCGAATCGGTGTGGCCATAAACATCGACATAGGTGTTGGGATATTCGGCGAGAACTGCCGCGACTTCGTTCAGCGTTGGGCGGAATTGGGGTGCGACATTCGCGCTGTCGGTGGCAAAGGTGATGCCAGACGGCATGCGTAGTAACAGATCGTCGCCCTGGCGAACGACGTCGATATCGCTGCCGGCCGTCCGTTCACGCATCGCGCGTTCCTGACGGTCCATGTAGTTGCCGATCCCGGCACCTGCGAGGCCGCCGATACCGGCACCGATGATCTTTGCGGTACGATCGTTGCGACCGCCGACCAGATCGCCGAGCAGATACCCGCCCAGTGCGCCGCCGACGCCGCCCAGCGCGGTCTTCGAAATGCTGCGCTCGCCGGTCACCGGATCGGTGACGCAGGCAGCGGTCAGGGTCAGCGCGCCGATCGCGGCGGTCATCGACAGTTTCTGGATCATCTTCATAAATTCGGTCCTCCTTTTACGCTGGCGTCTTTCGGGGTTACACCCGCCAGAGATGCCCACCCAACCCGCGCCGCGCAGAGTTGTTCCACCTTCGCATCGAAGCTGACCCGTTGTTCATTCGGGACAGGTGGTGATTGCCGGTTGTACGCGAAGCCCGCTTGCGGCTAAGGGTTCGCACAGTCACCCATGACAGACCCTCTCCCTTTCCCCTGGCTCGACGTCGCGATCATCCTTGGTCTGGTGGCGATGAACGGCGTGTTCGCTATGTCCGAACTCGCCATCGTTTCCGCACGCAAAGCCCGGCTAGAGGGCGCTGCACAAAAGGGGAGCAAGGGCGCGGCTGCCGCGATCGCGCTGTCCGAAGACCCCGGTAAGTTCCTGTCCACGGTCCAGATCGGCATTACGCTGATCGGCATCATCAACGGTGCCTATTCGGGGGCAAGCCTGGGCCAGCCGGTCGCCGAGCGACTGGAATTATGGCTCGGGCTGTCCGATCCGACCGCGAATGTGCTGGGCCTGTCGCTAGTCATCGGCCTCACTACCTACGCCTCGCTGATCATCGGCGAGTTGGTGCCCAAGCAATTCGCGCTGCGTTCGCCCGAGCCGATCGCGGTGCTGATTTCGCTGCCGATGATCTTTTTGTCGAAAGTCGCGGCACCGCTCGTCTGGCTGCTCGACAAATCGACCGGCCTCGTCTTCCGCCTGCTGCGCATGAACCGCGAATCCGAGGACCGGATTACCGCGGAGGAACTGCATCTGCTGGTCGCCGAGGCGACGAAATCGGGCGTGATCGAGGAGCATGAACGCTCGATCATCTCGGGCGTGGTGCGGCTGGCGGATCGCCCCGTGCGCGAAGTGATGACCCCGCGCACCGACGTCGAATGGGTCGATGCCGATCTCGACAGTGACGCGCTGTTCGCGCGGCTGGCGGTAACGCCGCATACCCGGCTGATCGTCGCCGAAGGATCGATCGATGCGGTGCTGGGCGTGGTCGAGGCACGCGATATCGTTGCCGCGCTAGTGAAGCGCGAAACCCTGTCGCTGCGCGCGTTGATGCGCGAGGCGCCCGTACTGCCCGATCAGGTCGATGCGATGGACGCGTTGACCGTGCTGCGTCGATCGGGCGTGCCGATGGGCATGGTCCATGACGAATATGGCCATTTCGAAGGGATCGTGACGCCGGCAGACCTTTTGGCGGCGATCGCGGGCAATTTCGCGTCGGACGCAGATGCCGACGACGTGCCGCATGTCGTGAAGCGCGAGGACGGATCGCTGCTGGTGTCGGGTCAGATGCCCGCCGACGCACTCGCCGAACGCATCGGCATCGACCTGCCCGAAGACCGCGATTTCGCGACCGTGGCGGGACTGGCGCTGTCGGTGATCAAGCGGTTGCCCGAGGAAGGCGATCATTTCACCGAGCAGGGCTGGCGTTTCGAGATCGTCGATATGGACGGACGCAAGATCGATAAGTTGCTGGTCGAACAGCGGGATTAATTGGTTCGGCCGAGGCCCGGTCTTGCGATGTACCCCCAAACGGATTGGGTTGATAGACGGCGCGATGGGGTAAAGTCGCGTTCGGGCTCAGCCCAATTTCCCGAACTGAGCTTCGTAACCGGCGATGTCGCCTGCATCCAGCAGCCGCGCCTGTTCGATCCATTTGTCGCGAGCCATGCGGCCCCTGAAATTGCCCAGTTGCGCGTCGAGGTCCGCGGCCTGCGCATCGTTCAGCGCGGCGAGGTCAGCGATGCGGGTGACGTTCAATTCGGCCAGCCGCGCGGCGACTTTCGGACCCAGTCCCTTTAGCCGGGTCAGATCGCCAGCGTTGGCTGAAGGCTCGGGTGCCGCGACCGGGGCAGCGATGATCTCGACCGGCGTCTCCACGATCGGCGGCGGCGGCGGTGCGACGGGCACCGGCTGCGAAATCGCTTCGGATACGGGCGCGATGACCGGCGAGGAGGCTGCGGGCTCGGCTACCCGCTCGACCGGCTGCGGTGCCTGGCGTGCCGGTTCGGTTAGCGTTTCGGCGGGCGCCGCGGGCGCATCGCTATCGACCGTTTGCAGGCGACCTTCGGATTCGAGTTCGGCCAGCGCGTGCCGCTTCGCGCGGCGGCGTTTGGCACCCCAGACGATGACCATCACTGCCGCGACCGCAAATAGCGCGATCAGGATCAGATGGACCGTGGTGATGGTCCCCATCACGTCGACAGCGCCGAGCGGTGAGGTCGATTGCAGCGATTTTTCTTCCATGATGCACCCTTACGCATGATCGGCCCCGCTGCGGTGATAGACCGGCAGGGCGCGACAACCAAATGACGTTCAGCCCCGCGCCAGTTCGCGCCAGCCGATGTCGCTGCGGCAAAAGCCGTCATCGAACCCGATCGCCGCGACGCCCCGATAAGCGGAGTCGCGTGCCGCACGCAGATCGGGGCCGGTCGCGGTGACGGTCAGCACGCGGCCACCCTGTGCGCGCAGCGTATCGCCATCGGCTTTGGTCCCGGCCTGGAACACCGTCACCGATCCGCTGGCTTCGGCCGCATCGATGCCGGTGATCGCACCGCCCGCTATGGGTGTTCCGGGATAGCCTTTGGCGGCGACCACCACGGTCATTGCATGGTGATCGCTGAACTTTGCAGACGCGCGCTCGCCCAGCTTGCCGGTCGCGGTCGCGACCATGATGTCGAGCAGGTCGTCGTCGAGCCGCGCCATCAGCACCTGACATTCGGGATCGCCGAACCGGGCGTTATATTCGATCAGCTTCGGACCCGTATTGGTGAGCATCAGCCCGGCATAGAGCACCCCCGAATAGGGCATGCCCATGTCGGCCAGCGCCTGTACCGTCGGCCGCACGATCTCGTCGATCGCCTGTTGCTCCAGCGCAGGGGTCAGCACGGGGGCGGGGCTGTATGCGCCCATGCCGCCGGTATTGGGGCCGGTGTCGCCTTCGCCCACGCGCTTGTGATCCTGTGCCGATCCGAACGGCATCAGGTTGGTGCCGTCGGTCAGCACGAAGAGGCTGGCTTCCTCGCCGTCCAGAAATTCCTCGATCACCGCTTCGCCGCCGGGGCGGTCGAACAGGGCGGCGATCGCTTTCTCGGCTTCCGCGTGCGACATGGCGATGGTGACGCCCTTGCCCGCAGCCAGACCGTCGGCCTTGATGACCACCGGCAGCCCGAAATCGCCGAGCGCGGCGCGGGCACCGTCCAGCGAGGTGACCCGCGCATAGCCTGCGGTGGGGATATCGGCGCGGCGGCAGAGATCCTTGGTGAAGCCCTTCGACCCCTCCAACTGCGCGGGCGCCTTGTCGGGGCCGAACACGCCGATGCCCATGGTGCGCAGATTGTCGCCGAGCCCCTCGACCAACGGCGCCTCGGGGCCGATGACCACGAATTCGATCGAATTTCTCAGACAGAAATCAATGATCCCACGCTGGTCGGTCGCCGCGATGTCTGCGATTTCGGCATGGTTCGCGATGCCGGGGTTGCCCGGCGCGGCGTAAAGCTTAGTCAGGGTCGGCGATTGCGCCAGCTTCCACGCCAGCGCATGTTCACGGCCCCCCGACCCGATCAGAAGGACGTTCATGGCGGATCCCCTGTTTGATACGACTGCGCGCCTGCTAGCCGAGAGTTCGCCCGGCGACAACGCCGCGCCGCTGAGCGTGGGCGAGCTTTCGGGCAATCTGAAACGGATGGTCGAGCGCGAATTCGGCCATGTCCGGGTGAAGGGCGAGATTTCGGGGTACAAGCGCGCAGCATCGGGCCATGTCTATCTGACGCTGAAGGATGCCGATGCGGTCATCGACGGGGTGATGTGGCGGGGTGCTGCGGGCGCGCTGGCGTTCGTGCCGCAGGACGGGATCGAGGTGGTGGCGACCGGCAGGGTCACGACCTATCCGGGACGTTCGAAATACCAGATCGTCATCGACAAGATGGAGGTGGCGGGCGAAGGCGCGCTGATGGCGCTGCTTGAGAAGAACAAGGCGCGCTTCGAGGCCGAAGGGCTGTTCGCCAAGGGCAAGGCGCGCCGCCCGCTCCCCTATCTGCCGCGTGTGATCGGGGTGGTGACGTCGCCGACAGGCGCGGTCATCCGCGACATCCTCCACCGGCTGGAGGACCGTTTTCCCAGCCATGTCATCGTCTGGCCGGTACAGGTGCAGGGCGAGAGCGCGGCGGGACAGATCGCGGCGGCCATCCGCGGCTTCGACGCGATTGCGCCGGGTGGTCCGGTGGCGCGGCCCGATCTGGTGATCGTCGCGCGCGGCGGCGGGTCGATCGAGGATTTGTGGGCGTTCAACGAGGAAGCGGTGGTGCGCGCCATCGCCGAATGCTCGATCCCGATCATCTCGGCGGTCGGGCATGAGACCGACACGACGCTGGGCGATTACGCCGCCGACCTTCGCGCGCCGACGCCGACCGCGGCGGCGGAAATCGCGGTGCCGGTGCTCGCGGACCTCACCTACACGCTGACGACGTTGGGCGCGCGGACCGAGCGTTGCGCGATCCGGTATCGGGAACGCGGAGCAGAACAGCTTGCCGCATTGGTGCGCGTCATGCCGAAGCGTGACGCGCTGTTGGGGCCGCAACGCCAGCGGGTGGATGATGCCGCCCAGCGGCTGGGGCGCGGGCTGGAACGGCGCGCGGATGTGGCGCGGCGGCAGCTCGACCGGGTGGCGGGCGCATTGCGACCCGCTGCGCTTGAGGCAAGGCTGGGGTCGGCGCGGCAGCGGCTGGCGGACATGGAGCGGCTGCTGGTGGCGGCGCATCCCAACCGTCCTCTGGAGCGTGGCTATGCCTGGGTCGAGGCGCGGACCAGCGGCAAGGTCGCCGCGACTGCCGCCGAAGCGCGCGCAGCCGGTGCGCTCCGTCTCCACTTCAGGGACGGTGAGGTCGATGCAAAGGTTGAGCGCGCGGGCGGCAAATCCTATGCTGGGACCGTGCCCGAACAGCCCGACCTGTTCTGACCCGAAATCGAACGGACGAAATCCATGCTCATGTCGAACAACAGCCGCGCGGCGCGGCTCCATTATATGGCCAACGGCTTTCGGATGCTGGCAAGCGGCGACCATGTCGTGTGCGCGGTCAGCGGCGAGCAAATCCCCCTTGATGAACTCCGCTATTGGAGTGTCGAGACGCAGCAACCCTATGCCAGCGCCGAGATTGCGACCAAAGCGATGGCCGCCGCGTGATGAACTGGGCGCGCTGGGGGGCGGGCGCCGCCATTTCGCTGTTGTTGATTGGTTGCGCATCGGCGCTGCCTTCCCCCGTGCGGCGCGCATCGTGGAGCCCGGCGGTCGCCCCAGCGACGCCGGTTGCAGTCACGCCGGTCGCGCTGACGACGCCCGCGCGCCTGCCCCGAGCCACCCGAATCGCGCTCGAGGGTCAGGCGATCCAGGGCGGTCTGATGCTGGGCAACGTGCCGACGGGGACGACCCGACTGACGCTGAACGCGACGCCGGTGCGGTTCGCAAGCGATGGCCGCTTCGTCCTGGCTTTCGATCGCGATGCGACCGCGACCGCGACCTTGGTCGCCGAGCGTCGCGACGGCAGCCGCGTGACCCAGGCCATTGCGGTCGCCCCGCGGGCCTGGCGGATCGAGCGGCTCAATTCGCTTGCCCGCATTTCCCAACCCAGCGCCGAATTCCAACGCCGCCGCGCCCCCGAACTCGCCCAGATCAACGCCGCACGGGCGAAGGATACGGGCGCGCAAGGCTGGCGTCAGCAATTCCTGTGGCCGGTGACGGGGCGCCTATCGGGGCTATTCGGCGCGCAACGCATCTATCGCGGCGAGCCCGGCAGCTATCACTCGGGGGTCGATGTCGCCCGCCCCACCGGCACGCCGCTGATGGCACCCGCCGACGGCGTGGTGGTGCTGGCAACGCCGGGCGAGTTCACGTTGGAGGGCCGGTTGCTGATGATCGACCACGGCATGGGGTTGAACAGCGCGTTCCTGCACATGGACCGGATCGACGTGCGCGAAGGCGACACCGTTCGTCGCGGCCAGCGCCTCGGCACCGTCGGCAGCACCGGACGCGCGACCGGACCGCACATGCACTGGGGCATGAAATGGTGGGATGCGCGGATTGACCCGCTGCTGCTCGCAGGCCCGATGCCGGCGGCCGAATAGGACGGCCACCGGCGCTCGGGAACCGGGGGTTAGCGCGCGGCGACCACGATCGGCCCTGCGCTCCGTCCGGCATATTGCGCGCGGGCGATGGCGGCTTCGACTTGCGGCTTTGCGCTGGCAAAGGCGAAGCTGCGGCAGTTGCGCCGATCCAACTCGATCGTCAGCGGTTCACGGCCTCTATCGCCGCACAGCGAACGCACTGCCCCTGTGATTCGCCACTGCAACCGCTCGCGTCCTTGATCCGACGCCAAGTTCAGGTCGATGGTCTGGACGACTCGCGTGGGCAATCGCTCGCTCGTTACGACAACTTTTTTCTGTTGGGGCTTTTCCGCGCCGATCGCCGGGGACAATACCAGCCCGGTTGCGAGTACGGCACCGATCGCGGTCACGAACCGGACCATGAATTTCATATGTTCGGCAGTCATCTTCTCTCTCCTCCACATGCTCGAATCCGCGACCATGGAGGGAGACTGGGTGTATTGTGCGACTAACGCACGAGGTTTTCGACCGCCGTCGGTCGCGGTTCGACCGGGCGTACCGAAATCGACGAAGGCGGCGCGTGCATCGACGAACGGTCGCCGATCATTCGCAGCATGTCAGGGACACAGCCACGCGAAACCGGTTGTTCGGCTCCGTCCACCAGTCGCGCGGTCCAGCGCCGTCCGTGGTGGACGAAGCGGTCGATATGATCGTGCCGCACCAATGCGGAGCGATGCAGTCGGATGAAGGGGGACGGACACAGCCGGTCCGCCAATTCGTGAATGCGCCCATGATAGAGCCAGCTCGAAATTCCCACATGCAACCGCACATAATCGCGCTCCGCCGTTACCCGGTCGATATCGCGCGCGGCGATCCGGCGATGGCCGTCGTCGCAGCGGACCCAGAATACCGGGTCGGGATCGGCACCCGAGGGTTGCGGCACGTCGATCGGCGCACAGACGAAGCTGGTTTCGATCCGCGTCACATAGTGCGCGAGCGGCTCGGACAGCGCGTCCAGCCGCGCGCGATAATCGGCCATGTCGGCAAAACGGACCTCCACGATCAGGTCGCAGGCGCCCGACACCTCGACCGCGCTGACGACGAACGGCAAGTCGGCCAGCGCCGCTTTGAACGCGCGCAGACCCGCCAGTTCGGCTCGGTGGTCGAAGCTGAGGCAGAGGATCGCTGCCAGCCCGTTCGGTGCGCCCCCTATTGTATGCATAGGCGCCTCCCTTCGGTGTATTAGCGCGCTATATCAGTTTGGGCGGGACAAGGGGAGGGGTTCGTGCGGCTTTGCGACGAACGGTTGCTCAGATGACGTCCATATCGACGCGGTAATGGTGCCAGGCAAAGATCGCCGCCGCGCCGCGATGCGGACGCCAGCCTTCCGCGACTTCGCGGGTCAGCTTCTCGTTGGGGCGGTCGGCATGGCCCAGCAACCGCCCGACCTCGATCTGCACCGCCAGGTCGCCCGCGGGCCAGATGTCGGTGCGTCCTTCGGCGAACAACAGATAGATTTCCGCCGACCAGCGCCCGATGCCCTTGATCCGGGTCAGCTCGGCAATCGCTTCCTCGTCGTCTGTGGGCAGATTGTGGAGATCGAGTTCGCCGTTCGTCACTAGCCCGGCCAGACTGCGCGCATAGCCGAGCTTCTGGCGCGACAGTCCCGCCGATTTCAGTGCTTCGTCGCTGGCGGCAAGCAGCGCGTGCGGGTCTTCGGCGCGACCGTCCAGAATCGCATCGAGCTTGTTCCACACCGATGCCGCTGCCGCCACGCTGACTTGCTGGCCGACGATGGTGCGCAGCAAGGTGGCATAGCCGGGTTCGCGGATGCGGGGTTCGGGATAGCCAGCGCGCGCCAGTCCGGCGGCGAAGGCGGGCTCGCGCGTGGCCAGCGCATCGAGCGCGGTCTTCAAATGGTCTGCGGTCAGGCCCATCGGCGTTTCTCTTGAGTTTGACGCGTCCGCGCGGCATGGCGGCGGGCGAACCAGTGGAGGGATTATATGCCGCAGCTTATCGTCGTCACCCGCGATGGGGAAGAACGCACCGTCGAGGGCGAAGTCGGACTGTCGGTGATGGAAGTGATCCGGGACAATGGCTTCGACGAATTGCTGGCGCTGTGCGGCGGTTGCTGTTCGTGCGCGACCTGCCACGTCCATGTCGACCCGGAATTTGCGGGCAAACTGGTCGCCATGAGCGAGGATGAGAACGACCTGCTCGATTCGTCGATGGACCGGGATGAAACGTCGCGGCTGGCGTGCCAGATCCAGTTCACGAGCGCATTGAACGGGTTGCGGGTGAAGATCGCCGCGGAGGATTGAGGGCCGACCCCTAACTCTTTTTGTCACCCCGGCCGAAGTGCCGGGGTCCACTCAGCCGCTTGCGCTGCGTCCAATCCTCAGAGCGCGAACCGGGCCGCCCGGTGGACCCCGGCACTTTGGCCGGGGTGACGGGTGTGTTCTACCCCCGCGACGCCACCGCATAGAGCGCGATCGCCGCGGCATTCGACACGTTCAGGCTTTCGACCTTCGGCCCGATCGGCAACTTGGCAAGCTGATCGCAGTGGACCTGGGTATTATGGCGCATGCCTTCGCCCTCGGCCCCCAGCACCAGTGCGACGCGCGCCTCGCCCAGCGCGTCCTTCAGCGCCAGATCGGTATCGCCGGTCAGGCCGATGCGCCAGAACCCGGCTTCCGCCATTTCCTCCATCGCGCGCGCCAGATTGACGACGCGCACCCATGGCACGACTTCCAGCGTACCCGATGCAGCCTTGGCCAGCGCACCCGATTCGGGTGGCGAATGGCGATCCTGGGTGACGATGCCCAGCGCGTCGAAGGCGGCGGCGGAACGCAGGATTGCGCCGACATTGTGCGGATCGGTGACCTGATCCAGCACGACCAGCGGGCGCATATCGTCGCGGCCCTGTTCGATCAGGTCGGCGAGCCACACGTCTTCCAACGCATCGACTTCGGCGACCAGCCCCTGATGCGGCGCGTCGCCCGGCACCAGCCGCCCCAGATCGGCGGCATCGGCATAGACGATCGGCAGCACCGGCGGCAGGTCGAGCGCGCCCAGCGCCTCTTTCGTGCCCCAGATCTTGCGGACCACGCGTTCGGGATTGGCGAGCGCCGCGGTGACGGCATGTTTTCCCCAGAAACGCGGACGCCCCGACTGGGGCTTGCTGGGACGGTGACCGCGACGCGACATGGGGAGCTATCCTTGGAAAAGGGTTGAAAAGGCGCGCGTCAGGCGTTGACACATGCCGGGCGCATCGGCAATGGACGCCGCTCGCCCAGATGGCGGCCCCAATGGACAGGTGGCCGAGTGGTTAAAGGCAGCAGACTGTAAATCTGCCCGTGCAAGCGTACGCTGGTTCGAATCCAGCCCTGTCCACCATATGTTCCGCCGAGCGCTTCCGGCACCATCCGAAATCAGCTAAAGAAACCCGGACTATCCTCGCTGGATCGTCCGGGACTGTCCGGTCGAAACCGGCGCTAGTACCCCCGATTCGGGGGTCGGCACGGGGGTAGCGAACGCACATGGGGGTATCGATACCCCCAGACCGGGGACTGCCGATGCTGACCAACGTCGAGATCAAGAAGGCCCAGCCGCGGGAGAAGGCGTACAAGCTGTCGGATTCGGGCGGCCTGTTCTTGCTCATTTCGCCTAGCGGCCATCGCAGCTGGCGCCTGAAATACCGTGTTGGCCCGAAAGAAAAGCTGCTGACCTTCGGCAGCTATCCCGATGTGTCATTGTCCACCGCGCGCGAGAAGCGTGACGAAGCGAAGCGCCTGCTCCGCGAAGGCCGCGACCCCAGCGTCGAAAAGAAGGTCGCGGCGGCGCAGCGGGCCTTCAGCGCCGACCACACTTTCGAGGCGGTCGCGCGTGCCTGGCACGAACTGAACCAGCCGCGATGGAGCGCGCATCACGCCCGCAATGTTATCGAGAGCATGGAAGACGACCTGTTCCCCGCGATCGGCGCTCTACCGGTGGCGGACGTAACCGAGGCGCTCCTTCTCCAGGCGCTGCGGAAGGTAGAGGGCAGGGGGGCGATCGAGACGGCGCACCGGATCCGGCAGCGCGCGTCGGGCGTGTTCGCATACGCCGCGGCTGGCGGCCTGCGCACAGGCGATCCAGCTGCGGTGATCAAGTCGCTGCTGAAGCCGAAGCCGAAGTCGACTAAGCAACCGGCGATCACCGACATCGATGAACTTCGCCAGTTGATGCGCGACGCCGAGGCGGAGCCGGGCAGCCCAATCACGAAGCTGGCGCATCGGCTGGTCGCGCTGACGGCCGTCCGGTCGGCGGTGCAGCGACACTGCAAATGGGATCAGCTGGAGGGTCTGGACGGGCCAAACCCGACCTGGCGCATCCCGGCCGCAACTATGAAGCTGTCGCTAGAGCGAAAGGACGACGAGGCGTTCGAGCACATCGTGCCTCTGGTGCCGGCCGCCGTCGAGATATTCGAGACGATCCGCAACCTGACCGGCAACCTGCCTTATGTGTTCCCGAACGCATGGCGGTCGCATCAGCCGATGTCAGAGAACGCGGTGCGCAAGCTGATCATAACGGCTGGTCGCGAGCGCTATTACAAGCGGCACACCACTCACGGTTGGCGCTCGTCCTTTTCGACCATCATGAACGAGTGGCGACGACAGCACGGCCGGGCCGACGATCGCGAGGTGATCAACCTCATGCTGGCGCACGTCGTCGAGGATAAGGTCGAGGGCGCCTATAATCGTGCGGCGCATATGGACCGCCGCTGGGAGCTGGCGCGTGTATGGTCCGATTTGCTGATGGGAGCGATGCCGGAGGCGAGGACCTTGCTGCGTGCTTAGTGCGGACCGTTACGCTAATTTTGACGGTTAAGAATTTGTTGACGGCGGAGGGAACCTATCATAATGATAGGCGTCATGCAGTCGAGTGAGGCCAGGCTTTTCCAATTTTCGCTTCCTTTCGAGGGGGTGCAAGATCGGGTGCGTGGGGCTGCTGAAGCTGGTCGGGTGGTTATGATGGGTAGTGCTCGGCGTTCAATGAAGCGCCACGACCTAACTGACATTCTAATCATTCGCGCCCTTCGCCGAGGGCAGTTAGTCGGCCAGGTTAAACGAGGCGATAAAAGGGGAGAGTGGCGATGCGGTATAACATTCAGCGTCAAGGGATTTCGCGAAGGCGGGATCATAACAGTCGCTATAAGTGAAGGGAGGGCATTCGTAGAAGACATCCTATGGGATCAACAGTCATGAATAACGAACTTTTTTGTTCTAGAGGTAAGGAGCAGACCAAGAGGCCACATCTGTATGAAGACTGTGGTCTGGATAACATTTGGCTCGTTGACGGCTTTACGATCGTCCATCGCAATGGCGAGGATTTGATCGAGCCTGAAGACGTTGAAGGCCTTCATAAGGCTATCGCGCGCCATATTGTTTGTCATCGTAAGGGGTTAATGGGCCGAGAGGTGCGCTTCATTCGTCGCGCACTTGACATGACACAGGGAGAGTTGGCCCATCGGTTGGGAACTGGGGTCCAAACAGTTGCTCGCTGGGAGAAGGATAAAGTGAACATTCCAGGACCCGAGGACCGACTGCTTAGAATTACAACGATTCTTGGAGTGACCGAACCTGACGCTTTCGCGCAGCTCATTATGGAAATGCCGAAGAATTTGGACGATTTGGATGAAGGTCCTGAGCGTCCGATAAGCTTCAAACATAACCACTTTTGGGAAGAAGCTCAGATGGAGGCTGCCTAAACAATAAAAAAGGGGCCCGAGTATTAGTCGGACCCCTTCTTTTTTCCTGCTCAGAACCGCTGCCCCTGTGTAGGTGCGCGTATCGAAGCTCAGCTTAGCAGCTTGTGCATAGCACAACGAGATTCGCGACGCAAAGATCATCGGGCAGCTGACAAACGGAGGCGTTCATGTCGCCACCCCCCCGCGGTAAGCGGTGGGTGTGTCGCCCGTGGAAAACGCTGCCGGACGGAACTCGCATTTTCGCTCGCCAATATGGCAAGCGCGCGTTCTGCTGGCTCGTTGACGACGAGTAGCACATTCACTCCCGGTCGCAGCTTCGGCTGCGGCCGGTACCCTCGGGAAAGCGCGTGAAAGCCTCACCATCAATATGGAGGCTATGATGAAGATCGGACGTAACGCAGGTACCGGCAAGTTCATGAAAGTGAGCGCAGCGCGAGCAAACAAGAAGGGCGCGGTGGTTGAAACCATCAAACGCCCGCCGGCCAAACCGAAGAAATGACTACTGCGCCCCCGCATCGACTGCGGGGGCGTTTTCACTCCACGGATTAAAAGTCCGTGATTTCTCTCCTTTTGTCAGCTCGCGTTCCGACAGGTTCGCTCTTTTTTGCCTTGTGGGCATATCAATGGCTTACGCTGATTGTCGGAACGGATCGGCCTAGGTCCAAGAGCCGTAAAAGCGGTCATTCCGCAAACGACCCCATTGCAGACATTCGGCAGTTAGGACAGAAATGCTTCATGGCCGATGGTGAACCCGTGGCGGAAAGCAAAATCGAACTGTTGGCGCGATGGACCTTTTGGCCCACAGTCGTTCTTACAGTCGCATGCCTGATAATGTTGCCTACCGGCGCGTTAGAGAGGGTGGGGCAATGGTTTCTGCCCGTCTACATACTCATCGGTTTACCCACTATCGTTGAATCGTTCGTCGGCGATTGGACGCGACTACGGTACATGTGGCGCTACCGGAAGGGCGGCTTTGAGGACTGAGCCCGCATTGACCGCTTCCCACCCAGTTCCGGCCATTTAGTCCCCGCACCGAACGCTGTCGTTCCAGAGTGTACAAATACCGATTCGGTTCATGCTGGGGCTAGCCCAGCCGCCATCGACACGAAGGTGTGACGGCTGGGTCTGAGCCTTCAACGTTAGAGGCTGTTGCTAACAATCAATTCGCCGACCTTCTTTCCTGCACCGCTGGCGGAGCCGATCGTGTACGTGGTGGTGACGTCCTCGATCGCGAACCGACCAAATACTTCCCGCGCGCCAGGCGTCGCATTAATCGACAAAATAAACCGACCGCTGATTTGGGACAGTTGCCCCGCCAGCCGCTCGAAATCATCGCGATCAAATACGCCTTCGCCATAGTCCCGCTCGCAGCCCCAATAGGGCGGATCGAGATAAAACAGCGTCCCCGGCCCATCATAGCGGCGCATCAGGTCGGCATAGGGCAGGCATTCGATCGTCACGCGCGCCAGCCGTTCATGAATATCGGCAAGCGTTTGCTCGAGCTTTGTCACATCGAACCGGGCAGGCGTCCGGCGATCGACACCGAAGTGCCGGCCACTGACCTTCCCGCCAAAGCTGATGCGCTGGAGGTATAGGAAGCGCGCGGCGCGCTCCAGATCGGTGAGCGTGTCAGCGTTCGCAGCCTTCAGACGGTCAAACTCTGCGCGGCTGGTCAATTGCCAGCGGAGCATGTCCATCAGCGGCACATAGTGGCGTTGCAGGATGCGGGAGAGGTTCGAGACGTCGCGGGAGATGTCGTTGATCACCTCCGCGCGCGCCTGAAACGGTCGGCGCAGAAACACGCCACCCATCCCCACGAACGGTTCAACATAGCTTTCGTGCGGAGTGGCAGCGATGATCTTGATCAAGCGCGCTGCCAGGTTGCGCTTGCCCCCCAAGTACGGGGCTGCCGGATTCGTCGGCCGAACGGTCGTTAAGGTGTCCATAGGTTTTCTTGCTCTAGGTAGCCCCACCCGCTCGACGGGTGCGGGGCGTTAGCGGCTTGGCCAGCCGCGCGTGACGAGGCCCCCCTCGTCGGTTGCCGTGTTGACGCACGGCACCCCCGCTCTGGCCGATATCGGTTTGCCGATGCCGGTGGCGGACGTGTCTCTAAATTGACCGTGGTGAGTGCGTTGGCCTCGCACGCGGCTGGGGCTATGTTCACCCGATGACGAGTCCCGAACCACTTAGCGCAGATCAGATCGAGCAACTCACCGATACGCAGCTGCTGGCTGTGTATCTCGCGACGTCGCAGGAAGTTGGCGACCCAGAGGTCGAACGCCTGATCCCAGAGATGCAGCGGCGCGACCTCGAATTCTGATCCGGCGATGTGCAACCACTATCGCCTGAACCCGGACGCGATCCCTACCTGGGCTGAATATGCTGGCTTCACCGTTCGTGCGACGGCGCCCGAGACCGACGCATGGCCGCGCCGGCAGGCGGCAATCGCGCGCATTGAGGACGGCGCACGCATCATCGAAACCATGCAATGGGGCGTGCCGCTGACGACCGCCGGCAAACGTCCCGGCACGACGGTCACCAAACGGATCACCAACGTCCGCAACCTGACCAGCAGCTTCTGGAAGTCAATGCTCACCACGCCTGCACGGCGGTGCCTGGTGCCGTTCACCGAGTTTGCCGAGCCCAAGATCGGCCAGGGCCGCGAAGAACACTGGTTCGACGTGTCCGATCGCCCAGTCGCGGCGTTCGCCGGGATCTGGCGGCCGACCGAGGAAGGCGATGCGTTCGCCTTCTTGACGACCGATCCCAACCCACTGGTTGCGCCCCTGCATCCAAAGGCGATGCCGGTGATCCTCGACGAGGCCGATTACGATCACTGGCTGACTACTGATTATGAGGGAGCCGTCGCGCTCGCGCAGCCGTTTCCGTCGCAGCTAATGGTTGTGCGATAAGGGCGCTCAAGCAGCTCGTCGGTTCTCCTCGAAGCGAAAATCGGCTATCAGGTGAGCATGCCAAAAAGCTTACTCGAAAACTTGGATCATTATCTGGAACAGGCCGCATCCTGCCGCAAACAAGCCGCATCGACGGACTTGGCAAAGGAGCGAGAGCGGTACAACAAGGCCGCTGCGTCATTCGAGCGGCTCGCCGACATGGCGCGAAGGGTCCAGCACAAACGTTCGTCCGAAAACGTCGATTCACACGCGCCTTAACAAGCACCACCCTTGCAATGTTGGGTTTTGTTCTCTCCCTGTTCTGGTTCGGACAAGGAGTGATTCGGTGCACCAATGCGACCCCCGCCACCAGCTGGAGCAACGCGCAGGCCAGCGCGGCAAGAGCCTGACAGAGCTTTCGACCCTGATCGGCCGCAACCCCGCCTATCTGCAACAGTACCTTCGGCGGGGCACGCCCAGACGTCTGCCCGAAGACGAGCGCCGGCATCTGGCCATATGTCTGGATATCGACGAGCGCGAATTGGGTGCGCGGGATCCGTGGACCCCACCACTGCAATGAGCGACCCGGTCCTTACCCGCGCGGCGCTATTGACCCTCGAAGAAGCCGTACACACCGCCCGCTATCTTCAGAACCCGCAAAGCTACGCGGTGAAGTTTGCGCTCGCCTATCTGCATTCGATCCAGCCGAGCGACCGGCGCGTTTTCGACGACTTCTGGCGTGCGCTATCGGAAGGGTCGGTATCCCGCGGCATCGCGCTCGAAAACAGTCATAGGGCGATCCACGCACACCTCCGCATCCCGCACCGGGATGAAGACATGTGGATTGTGTGGCGCGCGACGTTCGAGCGCCTGACCACGATCACCGGGCAGGGGAAGAAGAACCCATACCGTCAGGGTGAAGCCCCGCCTGCGCCTCAATCCAAGCCTGAAGTGCAATAAGGCGGAGTGCGGTTTCGGTGGCGATCAGCCGCTCGGCGACAGATAGTCCACCTTCTCCGGCGGTTTCATCAATTCGCGCGGCGGCGTCGCGAAGGCCGGGCACTGGCGCGTCTCCGCCACCACCGGGATCGGCGCGGGCTTGGGCGTCGAGTTGCAGGCGGAGAGCGTCAGCGCGGCCCCGAGCAGCGGCAATGCGGGCTTCATAATCATCGACGACATCCTTCGTAATCGCATCCTGCGCATTGCGGACGCGGTTGATATTCTCGGCATCGAGGCGGGCGGCCTGTTCGCGCGCGCGCCGCGTATCTGTGATTGTTGTGCCTAATCGCTGGATCGCGATCGGCACCTGATCGCGCGCGATGGTGCGACCGTCCGACCATCCGTAGACAACGGCCACGGCTTCGACGGCGCGATCATTAATCGCAGTCGCTTTGTCCGCCCGCACTTTCTCCCATGCGCCAAACGCGAGCAGCGCAGCGATGACGGGGAGATACCAGAACCTCATCAGGGTCATGACCCGCTCCACTTCTTGTGCGCTTTCGCGATTTTCACATGATACTGATTCTTGGCGTAGCCGGTGCCGTTATATCCCCGCGCGAACGGGATGTTGGCGGCGTGGACGTTGCTGATCTGCCGAAGGGCATTCACCAGTTTGGCGTTGCTGATGAAGGCGACGAATGCGTCGAGGTGAGCACGCTCGCTGTCCATCATGGCGTCCCAATATGCTTCGACCGTTGCGAACCCCGCCAGCCGGTGGTTGAACCCCATGATCTGGTATCGACCCACAGACGCCGACATCAGCGCCGCTCGGCGATCCAGCTGCATGGCGCGGTGCAGTCGCTCCCATTCGCCTTGCCCGCCGACGTAGAGCGCCTTGTTCCAGGACGCCAACGACAGGTTGGGATGCGCCGCGCGGAACCGTCCGTCGGTGTGCCGATCGAAGATATGAGCCTCGAACAGGATCTTGGGCAGGTGCGGCCCGTCGATGAAGCCGCCGGGTCCGTCCAGGTCGAGGATTGCCGAGCGAACATCGCTGAACCAGCCGCTCCCGCTTTCCACCTCGTCCACCGCGCGGATCTGCGCGACCGTGCAGCCCAGCAGCTTGGCAGCGGCAGCGAAGTCACCGGCACTAAGGCCAATTTGCTGATCGGAGTCCGCGCCGTCGCGCGGGATACCCAGCGCATCGGCAAAGACGTTGAACGGGTCGATATGGCGGGGGAGCATGACGCCCCCCGGCCCGAACGGCCGCACGGCGGCCGCGAGCTGCTGACGTGGCGTCATCATCAGTCCTTTCAGTCGGGAACTTGGTCGAGGGTGTGCATCGCGGCCTCAATCGCCGCCTCGTCGCTGGTGTCTGCCTTGGGCACCTCAATGCCGACCTTCTCGAGACCGACGGCCACGAACTTTTCGGCGATCTTCAGGATGCCCTCGCCCAAGCCAGCAAGGCCGGTGCCCCACAGGAACGCTGGGATGATGCTGGCGTGCGAGCCGATCACCACCACCGCCGTCGACGACAGCACCAGGACCAGCACCGCCACGTCGAGCGGCTTGGGGATCGATTTGGCGCGCATCGAGATGATCACCCGCGTGATCGCCACCGCGAACAACGCGGCGATCATGCTGGGCACCTCGAACGGATAGCCTAGGAAATGCCGCACCATAGGTTGCGGCGCGACGACCGTTGCCGCCGTAAGTAATCCGAACACGGACGCCCCCACACGCTCGAGAATCATCGAAACGTCACCACCCCGATCGAGGCGACGAACGTCAGTGCAACGACCGCGGCGGGTCGCCAGAGCATCGGCAGGGATGCCCACATATCGACGGGAAAGGGCTGCCGTCGCAGCTGCGGGACCAGCCCGCGAGCAGACAGCGAGAACAGCGCCAGTCCTGCCATCCCGAACCCCCAGGCGAACGGGTCGATGAACCGCTTGAACTCCAGCGCGCGCGCCGATTGCTCCGGAAACCGCGCATCCCAAGACCACAGATTGAACGCTTCAGCCCCGCATCGAAGGCACAGGCCCGTCGCCATTAGCAGTCCGGTCAATCGCCACAGCGTCACCGGGTCGCGCCAGCCGTCGCGCTTGCGGTTACGGCCAATGTGATACGCCTGCCAGGCGATGAACATCAGCATCAGGTAGAACCCGGCCGTGAACGTCGTCAGGTTGATGACGAACAACCACCCCTGCCCATCGAAACTGGGCGGGGCAGCCGTCATCGGACCCGCAGCCACCGCTTGGGTGGCCAGGCTGTCATTCGTCATGCAATCGCTCCGAAGATGCCCGCTATCGTCGGGCGAGATCACGCAGATCGTTGATCGTGACGCTCGACCGGAACGGGAGCTTCACGCTGAAGATGGAGTTGGCCGGTGGTACTAAGCGGACAATTTGCGGCTTCAGCCGCGGCTTTTACGGCTACGGCGGGTGCTATCTCAGGTGCTGTTTAGGGCGTCGTTTCTGACAGCGAACGCAGGTTTGATACCCGGGGCGCGAACTGCTGTTGCGCCATGAATGACCGCGAAATAGGCACCGCACAAATGCGAACATAAGGACCCCCATCCGATGACTTGAGCCTTCTAATTCCATCAGGACGCATCCTTCAAGAGGCTGCTGCCGCCGCGCGCGCCCGG
The DNA here is from genome assembly GCF_902506605.1 of Sphingomonas sp. AX6. Taxonomy (GTDB): domain Bacteria; phylum Pseudomonadota; class Alphaproteobacteria; order Sphingomonadales; family Sphingomonadaceae; genus Sphingomonas. The sequence continues at coordinate 730,533 of NZ_LR733979.1, read as the reverse complement.
CTGCCGTTCAGCCGCACCGCAACGAAAGCGAGCTCGCGCAGCCATGCGGGCGTGCGTTCCGCTCGCATTGCGGTCAGGAAGATCGCGTCGCCCTCGAGCTTCGAAAAGCGCAGGTCTTCGCGCAGGCAGTCATGGACGGCGGCGGCTTTAATCATCCGGCCGACAGGCAGAGCCCAGCGCAACCAGACCGGGACCGACGGCCCATCGGTTACGAAACCCGGCGGCACCCATACGCTCAAGCTCGATCCAAGGAACCCGATGTCGAACCGCATCCCCTCGACGATCCGGTACAGCGCGCGGCCAGCGCGGCGCTCGCCGGTGGGCTCGAACGTCGCATCGGTGAAGCTGCTCACTCCGGCCATCCGGCGTCGATATCGATCGGCTCACCCGCCTCGATCGCGTCCTTCAGCGCCCAGCTGCGCGCCATGATCGTCTGACCCCACGCGGCCATGCCGAGCAGGATGTGCAGACCTTCGGCGTAGCTGACGGTGATCGTTGCATTGCCCATTGTCCGGAACGTCGCGCCGATGACATCGCCATGCCCTCCCGCGACCGCGGCCGAGTAGCTGGCTTGCGACGTCAGCCAGTTGGTGCGATCCTCGTTGCCTCGCACCTGAAGCCGCTCGCCCACGAAGGCCGGATGCGCTGGTGGATAGCCAAGCCCAAACGCCTGCTCGATCCGCTGATCAACCTCGCGGCGACGCCCCTGGCGCACTTCTGCGTCGGGTATCGCCTCCGTTTCGAGCACCCGCACCGGCAGGCCGTCGTGATCCTCGAGCCGTGATCCGATGACGCGATGGCCGCTTGGTGGCGCGTCGGGCTCAACGATGGGATAGACGCCAATCGCGGCGCGCTCGGCATCGGTTGCTAAAGCGAGCCAGTCCGAGGGGTAGTTGATTTCGTCCAGTTCGAATGGTGCGGTTACAGCGATCCAGTTGCCGGACGAGAGATACGCATATTCTCGCATCATCCTACCACCTTGCAGCCAATAATCAGGATCTGCCCGCCCGAGTTTGCTTTTAGCATTTCCCCGGCTGCAAAGGCACGGGTCAGGGTCTGCCCGGTGTAGGGTGCGGACGCTATCGTGAGGATGCCGACCTGGCCCATCATGTTTGTTGGGGTGGCCACCTGAACCGACTGGCTGCCGTTGCCGCCTGTGTTCGTCGTAAACTCCATTTCTAAAGTCATCGCTGCTCTGAAATGATGGAAAGCGGTCATCTGACTAGCGACAATCGAGAACGAGGTTAGGCCCCCTGAAGTCGGCTTTCCTCCCGCAATCCGAACCTTGCCGCCCTCCGCGACCTTGTATCGCAATTCGGTCACGCCGGTTGGGTTGAGCACCGGGAAGGTGGAGAGATCGTCGGGCACCCAGTTGGAGGCGAACGCGAGCGAGTAACCGGCACCGGTGACGAAGATCGACCCCGCCTGGCCGGGCTTGAGGCTGCTCGGATTGCCGAGCGTTCGGTTGCCGCCCAGCGTGACAGCAAAGTTGATCCCGTTCGCCAGGTTTACAGCGATCGTCGCGCCATCGATCAGCGCCACCGGCACCTGCGCAGCCCAGTAAATATCGGATGACAGCAGCCGTTCTGCCGTCGCGTTGCGGAACTGCGCCACCGTCGCGGTGGGCAGGTTCTGCTTATAGCTCGCGACCAGGCCCAACTCGTTAGTGACGTACAGGTCGAACCCCGCGCCGACGCGCACGAAATAGAGCGCGCTAGGCTCCAGCACGGGTGGCAGCGCGGCCACCACCTTATGGGTTCGAAGCGCGGTCATGACTTACCAGGCCACCGTATTCCAGTCGGCACCACCGCCGACCGGCGCACCGTCGAACGTCAGCTCGCCCGCTGCCTCGCCCAGCTTGTTGAGCGTCGTCAGGTTGGCGTGCGCATGCCGCTTGGCGACCGCATCGTCGATGTTGGCGGGCGAGGAGGAAGGCTTGCCGGTAATATTGTCCCAGGCGAACGAAAAATCGGCCGATTCATATTCGGCGACCTTCGTGAACAGATCGGTCGCGGTGTTGAACACATAGAGCGCCGCGCCCGCATCCACCGTCGGATCGGCCGACGCATCGGTCACCAGCACCATCTGGTTGTATCCGGGATCGGCCAGCGCATCGCGCGCGGCGATATCGGCGACCACCTCGATCTGGTTGCGTTGTGCGACGGCCGCCGCAATCAACGGGCCAACGATCGCCTCGATCATCGCCGTGTTACCGATCGACTTCGCCGTTCCGGCGGCATCGGTCAGATAGGATTCGGCGACGTTGCCCGGCGCCGAGACGAAGTAGAAGGCATCGCCCTCCAGCACGCCCGGAAGGGCGGCGACCTTAAAGAATTTGAGTGCCATCAGTGCATTCCCTTCACCATTCGCGCGCGGACCAGTTCGCGCCTGAAACATTGGCCTCGGCCTGGGGGCCGATGATCGCCGCCACCGCGGGCAGTTGGCCCGGCGGCGTCGCGATCAGCGTCTTGCGATCCGGACCCCGCCAGCGCAGCGCCAGCCGCGGCGCAGGCTTTCGCCATTGCAACGTCAGCATCAGGTCGCTTCCTCGATCTGGATCAGCAGCGGTTCGGTCTTCTCGACATCGCCACCAGGCAGCGTCAGCACGCCGTTGGTGATGTAGACGCCCGGTGCGATCGTCGCCGAAGTCGCGGCATCGATGCGCAGCAGCCAGCCCGGATCGACCTCGCTGCCGCTGGCGATATCGGACACATCAAACTCGGCGACCGCTTCGATATTCGCTGCCGGTGCCCGCTGCGCGATCGCGCGCTTCAGCACCGCGGTCACTTCGATCCCGGCAATGTCTTGGGCTGTCGCGCCGACGGCCTCGAGCACCACGGCGATCGTCTCGCCGCGCTGGAAAACATAAGGCGGCATCATTCCTCCTCGGGTGCTTCAGGCGGCAGATAGATGTCGCCCTCGACCATCTCGCGCTCTTCGATCACCGGCACCGGCCGCGGCACCAGGTCAGCAAACGCTGTCATCAAATCCCAGGCGCGGAGCATCTCGGTGATTTCCTGCGCGGCGATCCAGTCGAGCCACTGGTCTAGCGTGTCCGACCCGTCGCCGATCCCGCGCGCCTGGCTGCTCGCCTCGCGCACGAACCCGCGCCCGTTGATCGTCAGCACCTGGCCATCGGCATCGACGAACGATCCCGACGCCATCAGCCCCGGCGTGCTGGGCACCAGCGGGATGTTGGCTGGCGTGGAAGGTTCAACCACCACTGGCACAAAGCGGATGCGCGCCACCTTGTCGTCCGCCTGATAGGCAATTTCGCGATACGGCCGCTCAGCCGTAGGCACGTCGTTCAGCCCCGGATAGCCAGGGATGCGTGGATAGGTCATCGCTGGCGCTCCTATGGGATTTGGTAGTTCGGATCGGTGCGGATGCCGCCACCACCGCCGCCACCGCCGGTCGAGGGCGGCGTGCCGGCCGCGCCGGAGCCGGTGAAGACTAGGCCGACGTATCGCCGCCCTGGAGCGTCAGCGAGCACGGCAGGATTGGTGGTCCACTGATAGAAGCGAGCCCCGCCCGCATAGGTCGGATCATCCTCGAAAATGTAGATGTTGGTGTTGGGCTCCATGAACGACACGCTGCCCGAGCCGTAATTGATGGTCCCCGCGTCATCCTTCACCGAATGCGCAGCAATCGTGATGGCGACGTGATACCCATTGCCTTGCGGCGCGGCCGACAGCGGGTTCGCCGCGACGCCACCCACCAGATAGATCTGCTGCGCTCCACCCAGCGCGAACTGCGTGTTGGCACGGCGGCTCGTCGCGCGACCATTCGTGTCGAGCAGCTGCGTCTTCTGCTGAAGCGGCTGCGTGACCGTGTTGACGGTCGTGCTGATCTTCGTGTCGGCCGCACCCGCGTTGATCTGTGCCTGCGTATTGTCCGCGTTCGGCTGCGCCATCATCGCCGCGACCAGGCGATCGGCGGCATTGTCGGCGTTCACCCACAGGTTCTGAAGCGCTTGTGGCGTCGTTACCGGTGCCAGCGGCGTGTCGAAATCGGCATTGTCCCATTGCGGAGAAAGCGCGCCGAGCACCTTGCCGAGCGATGTCGAGGGCGCGCTCCCGTCCGGCCCGATGATCGCATAGGCGTCCTGCTGCGCCTGGAAGACCGACGACGGATAGCCGAGCGCGATATAGCGATCGACCGCCCGCTGGTACTTGTTCACCAGCGCCTGCCATTCCTTGACGTAGTACCACTTTTCCCCGCGCGAGATGATGCCGTCACTGTCGATGGCCGCGACCCGGTCGGCGATCGTCGTCACCCGCGTGTCGGTATAGACGCGCAGCGCCTCCGCCAGGGCATCGAGCATCGCACCGTAATTGACCAGGCGGGTGCGGGCTTCCCCCGTGTTGACCGTGGTCGAGACGTTCGGATCGGACCAGGTCGGCACCGCGGCCAGGAAGTTTTGCCAGCTGCTGCGCGCGGTGCTCGCATTCGTCCGCGCCGTCGTCAGCGCTGCGCTGCCCCCGATCGCCGCCGCCTTGCTGTCCAGCAGCGACCAGGTCGCCTCCAGCGACGCATTCTCGCGGAACAGGACCGAGCGCTTCTCGTAGGGCGTCCACACGCCATCGCTGTTGAGCGGCAGCAGGGCGTCGAGCGACGACTGAACCGATTGCGGGATCGTGCCGAGCAATGCCGCTTCGAACGCCGCTACGGCCGCCAGCGCCACTTGCCAGCGGTTGCGATAGGTGACGGGGTTGATCGCCGTGTCGGTCGCGCCATCGGTGAATGGCGGGTTGAGCGAGTTGAGATAGGTGCCAAGGCTGCTCGGCCGCCCGTTATAGACCGCGTTGCCCGCTGCCGATCGTTCGTCGAGTGCGTCGGCGGGCTGCCCCAGCGCATCATGCCGCTCGACCAGGCGATTCAGTCGATCGACCAGCGCATTGTAATCCTGCTGGACCTCGGCCTTTTCCTGTCCCGCCGTCAGCCAGCCATCGGCCGCGATGCGATCGACCCGGTCCTGCGCGGCCTGGCCGACGGCCCGGGCCCAGTCGCGCATCGCCTGCGTCAGCGCGTTGAGCGTGGTTTCATAGGACAGCAACCGCGCACGGTACGTTGCCCGATCGATGTCCGACGGCCCGGTGACATCGTACCAGAATTTCGGCCCGATCTCGCCCAGGAAGCTGTCCCAGGCATTGCGCGCCGTGATCAGGTTCGCTCGCGCCGTCGCGACCGCAGCGTGCGCCACGCCCTCTGATTGCGTGATCAGTAGGCCATAGATCGCGTTGAGCCGCTGGTTGTTCGGCGCAAGGTCGCGGATCTTCTCATCGACCGTCAGCACGCCATCATCGGCCAGCCCGGCAATCGCTTCGGCGGCGTCGCTGATATCGGCGATATCGCCCAGCACGTCACCGACCGGCCGCCCGCCGATGTTGAGCACGTCCAGCGCTACATTGTCGCCGGTGACGTCGGCATTGTCGTCGGGCTTACCGTCCCCTTCGACGCCATCGCGCCAAGAGACATAGGTTCGGCCGATCGCGACCGGTTCCAGCAATTGGCGATCGGTTAGCGCACCGCGCACGCGGTACTGGACGGAAACCTCGTAAACCGTGTCGGCGGCGACCTGCATGATGGTCTTGCGAACCGCGTTCACCGCTTCGTTGCCGGCGCTCCACCACTCGGTGGCACCGATCGGCCGGTATTCGAACACCACGGCCTCAGCAGCGGCGTTATCGACTTCGCCTTGCACAATCAACGCGGGCAGGGGGATGCCTTCGCTGTCGATCGTGCCCGACATCGCCGACCAGCCTTCCGGCGCGTCCAAGTCGAGCGATGGGACCGATAGGTCGGGCGTCGGCGGCGGTGTCGTCGTTTTGCCCAGCGCGTAAGGGTGCTTGCCCGCCGTTTCCGTCCGCGCGCTGAAGGTGACGCCCAGGTTGCCGGGATCGAGATCGCGGGTGCGTAGCACGACTTCGCGATCAACCAGGTTCGCCTCCGGGATCTGCAGCGTTACGCAGTCGCCGGGCAGATAGGCCAGATGCGCGAAGTTGCACGGCAGGATGATGCCGTCGATCTCGCGCGCATTCATCAGCTCATACGTCGCAAGCTCGGCCGCCTGCTTGGCGTGCTGAACCAGCGCATAGGTAATTTCGCGGGGGCGCGGCGCGCCGTCGAGCGCGATATACTCGTCCACCTTCACCGCGGTGAGCGGCACCATCTCCCAGCCGTGGCTCTCCAGCCGAATTCGGGCGATGATCGTATTGCGCCGCGCGCGCTTCGATGCAGTCGATGGCGCGATGATATCGCCGACGATATCGGCCGAGGTGATCGTTCCGATCGACACTTTCGGAGCGGCAACCGAACAGGCGAGCTTGCCTGCAATCGGAAACACCTCGCCACCGCCCGCCTGGGCAAGCATCTTCAGAATGTCCCAGTCGTTGTCCGTCGTCGCGTACACCACCCCGCCGGCCTTCCAGCCGTTGGCGTCGGAGACATTCGCCGCCTCAACGAAGGTCGACACCAGCACACCGCTGACCTTGACCCCACCGCCTGCGATCAGCTGGCCGTTCTGCACCCGGCCCAGAGCGTGCTGGAGGCCGTGCAGCCACGGGCACTCGGTATAAATATGGGTGGAGGGATCATCGGCTCGGCACGGACCCAGCCCGCCTGGATAGGTGCTGTCCTGTCGCGGATCCCAGCAATAGACGCCTTCCACGACCCGCCCGCGTTGCGGAATGCCGTTCGGGAATTTCTTGCCCTTGCTGTCGAAATCGAGCGTCCAAAGATCAGCAGCAAGGCCAGACAGCTTCGAACTGGCGTTCCAGCCGGGAAAATAGCCCGTCGGCGCTTGCAGCGCGCGTGCCTCGGGCGAGAAACCGCGCTGGCTGTCGAGCCACATATTGCCCGAATAAACACCAACCGCCGCGCCAGACCCATTGAACGACACCGCAACCCGGTCGACCAGCAGCGGCCCCAGCGCCTTGACCGGACCTAGCGAATAGACGGTGACCCAGCTTTCGCGCTGGTTCTTCATCCGGCTGCCCGGATCGTCGTAATATTGGCGATGGACGACGTTGCCCCCGACGAACGTCCGACCGATCGCAATCGGGACGCCAGCCTCCTTGTCGATCTTGAACTTCGTCGCATTGCCGAGGGTGACGGGTCGGCCAGCTGTTGCGGACGATGCTGTAAGGGCCACGGCGCTGACAACTTGCGAGACGCTTGCGATCGTGGCGATCGTTGCCGTCGTCGCCGATGCAGCGAGCACGCCTGCAGAGACGGCAGCACCGACGCCCGTGGCCGCCAGCGCGACCGCGCCGACAACAATTGCTGCAGTCCGCAGGGTTTTTGACATAAATGGTTCTCTCAAGGAGATTTATCGATGATTCTCATTGCCGCGCTGGTGCTGCTCGGAGGCGTCCAGGAAGGGCCAATCGGCAAGTTTTCCGACCGGGCGCCTCAGGTCAAAGTCACGACGGAAAGGCCGCTTGGTGACGTTGAAAGATGCTTGATCGATTTGGCCGGAATGCTGGCGCCCACAGTCTATCGGCAACCCGACCGGCCAGACGATGCAACACTGATATGGTTCAATCCGAACGGGCTTTCGTCAGCGCGAGTAGACCTAAAGAGAAATGACAGCGGCACCGAGATTACAGCCTGGATGCCTGCCAAATTCATTGACCGTTGTACGAACCCTATGTCCGCCACGCCGCGATAAATTCGACCGGCTGGAGGATGTCAGCCCCGTCAATGTCTTCGTGATAGCCGAGCGTTCGACCGTTCCCGACCGCGATGTGTAGCGCCCCATCGAGCGGCCCTTCGCCCGGCACCATGATGATGTCGCATGGCCGGGCAGCGGCTGGCGCAATTCGCTCGAGCCCGAGCGCGTCCAATGCATCGGCGATCGTATTGAAACCTGCGCGTTTCAGCGCTCGCTTTGCCCCAAGCAACGTGGTGTACGTTCCGGCTTTGCCCAACTGCGGGCGGTATCCTCGCTTGCGCAGCACATAGGCCGCCATGCGAACGCAGTCGTTCTTGCCAAGTTTGAATGGCTGATGCTGGAACCGGGCCATCGTAGCCTTTGCCACGTCGCGCCGTTTGACCATGTCGATCAACGCATCACCTCGTTCATGTAGAGACCGCCGCCACCGCCGCCGCCGCCATATCCACCGCCATAGGTGATGCCGGAAGGCGCGCTCTCGGCGCCCCAGTAGCTCGTCTTTTCGATGCCGCTCATGTTGTTGAGCCCGGTTTCACCCGGAAAGATCTGCTGATGCCACGAATCGGAGAGGCGAGCGCCTTTCTCAATGTCGTGAAAGTCCTCAAGCGCCGACACGCACCGCCATTCGATCGAGCGGCCCGAACGCCCGACACGCAGGCGCGGGACATCGATCTCGCCCGCGAAGATCTGCACCGGATCGGGGATGAGCAGCCCGGTAGCCGGATCGAGGGCGCCAGCCCAACCGGTGACGATGCTCCCCTGAATTGCGGCAGACGTCAGGATCGATACTGCGGTGCCGTTTGGCGGCACGAATGTCAGCGACCAGTCGGGTGCTTCGTCCCGACCGCCGTCCATGAGGGCGCCAGCAGACTGGAGCACTCCAAATCGCGCATCGCGTCCGACGAACACCTTCTCGCCCCACGGCACCTCACCGGACCCTACTAGGTGGCGGAGCGTCCAGCCGGGCATCACGATTTCGATCAATGGCGCGATCGGATATTTGCCGGTGCGCAATGCCGCGGTCATCTGCGGCGTCAGGCGCAGCGTCATCGCCGCTCTCTGATCGAGAAGGTGACCGGCTCCAGCTTGTCGCGAACGAAGCTCCTGCCTTTGTCGAACCCGACCAGCGCTCCTTCGATCATGGGGTCATCGAAATGGCACTTCTCCGCATCCACGGTGATGAAGCGAAGCATTGGCCAGATCGGAATTGATAACTGGCCGCCGGCCGGGACCGGCAGCGGTGCGACTGGGACCGCCATGTAGAGATAATGGACACCCAGATGATTGATCGAGAAAGGCTGACCGTAGCGGACCACCGCACCGACGGTCAGGCCTCGCACCGCCAGCGTCGATCCCGTTTGACCCGCGCCGTTGACCACTGCGCCGCCTCCGACCCCCGGGGCGGGCATGTCATAGGCTCGGACCTCCATGCGGGCGCTGTCGGTCGATGCCCGCATCAACGACGTCAGCAGCCCAGTGCAAGCCTCATTACGAATAAGGATCGCTGTGCTGACATCGGCAATCCATCGATCGCCGACGCGCGGGTTCGGCAAGTCCGGCCCGCCGAGCGCGCCTTCCTGCTCGCTGCTGAACAGCCGGGGGCGGAGCGCGAAACGATTGATCCGCACCCACGGGATATCGATTGCCATCTATGTCAGCCCCAGCTGCGCCCGAGTTTCTTCGCCTGATTTGCCGCCATCTGGGCTTCACCCATCATCGCGCCGCCGGCAGCACCCTGCGCGGCGGCCAGTGCCATGCCATCAGCAACCCACGTCCGGACTTCATCGGCAAGCACTGCTCGGTCGGCGTAAATGTTGACGGTTGGACCGGCCCGCCCCCGATCGTTCGCCGCGAGCAGGCGTCGCGTGTCGTTCGCCGTCGAAACTTGCGATCCGCGCGGGAGATAGGCCAACTCGGGGCCGAATTCGCCCAGAAGCATCGCGCCGCCCGACGAATGGTGTGTACCAGCCGCGCTGCGTGGCAGTGATGCCGCGAACGCCGCATAGGCACTGCTATTGTCGGGGACCGGCACGCCGCCACCGCCCGCAAACAGGCCCATGATCGACCCGAGCGTCGGCAAAGCCTTGTCGCCGTTGATCATGTTCTTCAGCGGATTGAGCAGGGCGAGCTTGATGAATTCGGACTTGAGCATGTCGAGGATCCTGCGACCGCCTTCGCCCCAGTCCTCCCAGGTCGATGGCGACAGCACGGTGTCGGCGAACTCCGTCCCAAAGCCTCTGATCTCGTCCCAAGCGCGCCGCTGCCGTTCGATCTGCTGATAGATGTCCTCAAGCGTCGCTTGGTTGGCGATCAGCTGGGCACCCTCCGCGCTGTCGGCGGATACGCCAAGCCGCTTTAGGTCGAGGATCAGGCGGAGCTTGGCCAGCGTGCCTTCGCGAACGTTGTCGTTCGCAGCGGTGAGTGACAATTCCCCGCGGGCCAGCGCCAACGAATCCTCTTGCCCGGCCATCATCTGGGCGAGCGCATCCGCGCGGCTCTTGTCGCGCTGGCGCTCGGCCTGGCGCAGCTGATCCATGATCTTCAGCGCGTTCTGCACGGCGACATCGGCGCCGGACAGTTTCGCCTTCTCCGATTCGAACGTGTTCAGCGCGCCGCGGCGATAGCGGTCGGCCACTTCCTCGCCGATCTCGTTGCGACCCTGAGCCGCGGCGATCTTCTGAAGCTCTTCCGCATATCGCGCGGCCGCGGCCGATAGCGGATCGTAACGTTCGGTCAGCCGCGCCAGGTCGCGCTCATATTCGCGTGCCTGCTGTGCTTCGTCCTTGAACGTTGCGGCATCAGTAGGCGCGCGCCGGAAGCCAAGCACATCGCGGCGGTTGAACCCCGCCGTACTGACCGCGTCGCCCTGGTTGCCGCCGGTGACCATCACCTTGCCGTTTTGCTCACCAGCATAGAAGCCGACATGGCCCTGCGCCTGGTTGCTGCCGCGTTTCAGCACGACGATGTCGCCCATCTGCGGCTTGTTTGTCGCGGTCCCGTAATCGAGGAAGGATCGCGCGGCGAGGCTGTTGGTGCCGGGCAGGCCATTGGTGGCAAGCACTGCGTTTACGAACGCCGCGCACCACGCGACCATCTTGGGGTCGATGTTCTGGTTCGCCTCGGAAAACAGCGTGCGGAGCGACGACCGGCCAGACGCGGTGTTCTCGCTTAGCCCGTTATACCGCTGAGCAGTCATCAATAGCTGGGCGCTGCGCTCGGCGTTGATCTGGGTGCCCAGACCGGGCGTTCGAGTCTTCTGCTCGCGTTCGCGCGCCTCTTTCAGCGAAGCTTCGCGGCGCTTTTCGATCGCCGCGGTTTCGCGCTCTGCCCAAGCGGTGGCATCCTGACCGGCGCGCGCAAGTTCTCGGCCGCGCTTACGAATAGCGGTGATCTCGCCGTCGTATCGCCGATTGATCATCGCAATGGCGTCGTTGGAACGCTTGCCGGTTTCAATGGCCACATCCACGCCGAATGCAGTCAGCTGTTGGCGCAGCCGCTGCTCGACACTGCCTATCCGTTCAAGCGCCGCCTCGGTTTCATCGATCTGTCCAACGATGCGCGGGAGGTTCAGCGCGGCGCGCTCGTTCGCCTCACCCGGCCCGCTGGCACGGCGCATCTCCGCCTGAAGAAGTGCCCTTTGGTCCTCCAGGCGTGCGCGCGTGGCCGCTGTCAGTGCCTCAGCGAGGCGAACATTGGCGTTCGCACTTTCATAGGCACGCTCGGCCGACGTCTTCTCAAGGTTGATGCTTTCGCGCAGCGTGTCGTTCTGCATTCGCATCGCTTCGTCGAGACCGTCGATCGAACCGCGGAACATGTCCTTTGCGCGCGCTGCGCGCTGGCTTTCTTCCGCGTCCTTCCGGAGCTTTTCGACCAGATCGTCGAGGCTCTCACCCTGCTCAAATAGCCCCTTGGTGAACATGCCAGCGAGCATCAGCCCGCCAGTGATTGCCAGGCCCCAGGGCCCCATCAGGAAGCGCGCGACCGATCCAGCCTTACCCTCGACGTTTGCGAACTGCCCGGCAAGCTGCGCACCCTGCACCGCGAATGCGTTGATGGGATTGGCACCCATCGAGATCTGGGTGAAGAAGTCCTGCACCTGATAGCTGACGCCGATCATCGCTTGGCGGTGCGCACCAGCACTGACGCCGCCACGCTGATGGGCCGCTGAAACCTGATCGAGCGCGTTCTGCTCCACCCGCAGCTTGGCGACGTATTGGTCGAGCGACAGCACCCCGGCGCTGACCAGCGCGCGCGCCTCCACCATCTCGGCATTGAAGCGATCCTGAGCGGCCGCCGCCGGGTCGATCGCGAAGACCAGCGCGCGAGCACGGGTCTCCATCTGCATATAGGCTTGGTTGAACACCAGCGCCGATGCCTGCGCCGACTTGCCAACATCGTCGCGGTTGCCGGCGAAGCGCTCGACATTGCGCGGCGTGATGCCGCCATACGCCATCTCGAGTTTCGCCGCCGTATTCGCTTGCCGCTGGATTGCGGCCTCGACGTTCTTCCCTTCGCGCTCGAACGAACGCGCCAGCCGAATGGCCGATGTGTCACCGCTCGTAGCGATGTCGTCGAACATGCGTTTGACCTCAGGCGCACCCTCTCCCCCGAGGCGGATGGCGACGTTCTTCCTCATGCGTCACCCCCTCCGTCATGGTCGCCGGCATATTGAGAGACGATCGCCATCTCTGCGGCTGGCAGAACGTCCGCCAACATCTCGGCATCAACGCCCAGCGCCTCGCCGATCGTCATCACCGCCTGAAAATCGAGTGCAAACGGCGCGCCCATGCCCCCAACCCTCAGCTGGCGGTCGCAACGGGTCAGGACGTCCCAGACACCTTCGGCTTCGACCGTTTCAAGCTGGTGCTCGCGGTACGGGCACGCTTCGCAGCGGCCTTCGGTTTCGGCGTTGCAGCTGTGCTGGCAGTACCTTTCGCCCCGATCGCCGCCGCCCCACTCCCATTCGGCGAGGCGGCGGAGACGTTTTTTTCCCGTTCCCGACGGACGTAGGGCATCACGTAGGCTGCATCGAGCGCGTCGAAGTACACAGGATCGGCCAGCATGTCGGCCAGCGCTTCGCGGCTGAAGGTGAGTGGCACGAACGTGCCATCTACCTCCTCCATCGCGCCCTTCCAGTCTTGCGCGCCCTCAAGGATCATCGCACAACTGAGCGCATCTCCCAGATCTTCCATCTGGATCACGAAGTCGTCGGTCTCACCCTCGGCGCTCGGGCCATGCACATCCCGTCCAAGTTGCTCGAGCGCCTTTCGGCGCGCACGGCGCACCAGGGTTCGGTCTATCGGGGCAAACAGAACCTCCCCGCCCACGACAGGCAGCCATGTCGGTCCCGCCTGCGGTTTGGACACGACAAAGCCCATTATCGCGCGCCGCTCTTGTCGAGGTGGACGAAATCGCCATTCTCGATGACGTAGGAGCCGTCCTTGACCTTGAGCTTTGGGGCCGGGCGGGGTTTCTCGGCGGCGATCACCGAAGCGGAATCCGTCACCGGCTCTTTGGACTTCGCGGTCATGCGTAGGACTCCACGTCGTTGATCAGGGTGGCGGTCATCACGACGCCCTCATCCGACGAAGCCACGAATTCCACAGTCTGCTGAAGGCCGGCAGGCCCTTCGACCGGCAGCTTCACACGAGGCAGAAACACGCGCGGGGCGGAGAATTTCAGCGAGTGAGGTCCGCGCACCCATCCGAAATCGATCGCGCGGGGTGTTCCGTCGCGGCTGGAATCCTGCAGCGCACCAGTCAGGTTGCGCAGTACCAGCGAACCAGTGAACGACGGCATACCCGGATCCACGTCCTCGATCTCGCCATCAGGCTGGATCGTTTCGACTTTGTCGAGCCCGTTCGAATAGGTGAACTGCGCGCTGGCGATGCCGCCCAGCGTGTCGACACCTTCCGCGATCGACCCGCTCGCCTGTGCGAACCGCTCGATTTGCTCATATTCGACCAGCGTACCCGCCGACGACGCCTCGATCGGGTTGGTCTCGCCCTTGCCGATCATTGCCAGCGTGGCGTTCAGCAGCCCGCTGCGCTGCATACCGATCTGGATGGTGTTTGCGCGCAGGCCGTAGTTAGTCGTGAACTGCGGCACTTCCGGCAACGCGACCTCCGCCGATGCCGACGGCAGCGTTGCTGCGCCGCTGGTGAAGACATGGGTGAACGTGCCGCCCGATCCGGTCGTCGCCGGTGCGCCGAGCAGGAGGCGCAACCAGAAGCCGATGGCCCGTGTATCGACCGGCACCACCAGGTTGCCGTCATTCACGACGACGTCGCGCGTCGGATCGAAGGGCGCGCGGCCCTGTCCGAGCAGATCGCTTTCGATCCAGCCTTGCGTCGCGCCCAGCTGGTGAGAAACGAAGGGCAAACGGCGATATCCGCTGGCGGGCGGGGCGCCATAGGCACTTTCGAACCCGACATGCAGCCGCGCATTCGCACCGCGCGCGCGCTTCGATGGCAGAATGGCCATGACAGTCTCCTTTGGACGAATTCAGATCAGGGGGTTGGACGTGGCGTAGGACGCGATCACCGTGAACTCGGCGCTCTGGCCGATTATCGCACCTTGCTCGTTCGCTTCGGTCTCGACGAAAGGCGCAGTGACTTCACACCAGTCGCACAGGCCACCAAGCGTCGGATCGGAACAGATGGCGGTGGCTAGAACGGCCAGATCGTCATCGAGCAGGCTTTCTCCGACCGGCTTCGGCTGTCCGAATTTGATGAAAGCGACCGGGATGGTGTGGGAGTAGCGATAGGTCGGTGGGCACAGATCGATTTCGGGGTCGCCGGGCTCCCCGCGTGAAATCAGGATCCGTCCGCCCTCGGCTTTTGCCCGCCGCGGCGCCGCTTCACTGCCATCGATCCCAACGAAATCCACCTGGATGCCGAACAGGGCATCGCTGATGCGACGATGTAGCGCGGCGAGGACGGCGGTCTGCTTGCTCATCGCCCCTCCAGCCGCCGCTCGAACTCTGCAGCGTAATTGTCGGCCCAGCGGCGGGCGGTGGCGTCCAGATCGAACAACCGGGGCACTTTCACGCTGGGCACGAGCACGAACATCAGGATCGGTTCAGCGGTGCGGCCCTGGCGCGCTCTGCCTTTGGTGGCGGCGCGCACGGTGCGGCGGTTCTTGCTGCGAACGGCATTCAGAAAGGCGAGCACTTGCCCGGCGCGGCCGCGCTTGTAAAACAGGTCCTGGTTGAATGCGTGCTCCACCTCGGCTGGCGACATGGGCACCCGCTTCGACCGCCCGGTCTGGCGACGCGCCATCGGCACGCTCTTCGTCGGAATAGCGAGGAAGCGCTTGCCAGCGAGCGGCATGATCGTGGCGCCGCGGGCATAGCCGTCGATGATATCGGGCGCGTTCGACCAGATATAGCCGGTCGGCGTCATGCTGCGGCGCCGTTCGGGATAGACCCGGTCGCGCCAGGTGTTCGCCAGGCGCTGGGATAGTCCCGCACCGGTGACCTGTCGACGAAGCTCCAGCAGCGCCTTGCGGCTGGTCCCGCGCATCGCCTCCGTTGCGGCGGTCGAGATATCCCCTTCGACGTCCTGCATGATCTGCCGCAACCCCGGCAGATCGACGCTGATCTTCACGGCTCAAATTGCTCGGCGGGGCACGTCCACTCCAGCCCTTCGACATCGGTGCGCGGTTCGCCAACCAGCCGGAATGACCCTTCCGCGATGACGATCACGTCGCCGTCCATTGGCTCGGCGCGATCCGATCGGCGGATCAGAAAAGTGTCGGCGCGAGCCACCACATCGGACTGCCCAAATCCGATCTCCTGATCTTCCTGCGACCTGATCACCCGCACGGGGTCGGGCAAGGGATCGCCCCCGTGCGGGTGATACGCGGCCGCCATGGACCCCGGCGCGAGGTACTGCGCGTCGAGTGCCATGGCGAACGGGTCCATCGCTAGACGATCTGACCGGTCAGCTTGACGCGGACGGTGGCATCACCGGACGCCGCAGCTTGTATGGCAGCGCCAATCAGCGTGTTGTTCGTCGCAGTCGTGGTCACGTTGAACGCCGTATTGTCCCAATACAGCTTCTGCCCTGCGGTCACTGCGCCTGCGGCCTTCGGCAGATCGAAAACGCCTTCCGTGACACCAGCTACAGGTTCGCCGCTTTTCACGGTCGTCGAAGCGACTGCGAAGATTGCGCCGACAAGGAAGGCAACACCGCTGAGCAAATCGCGCGGTGCAGTTAGGGTGAGATTGTTACCCTGCTGTACGAAGTTCTTCATGGGGGTGACTCCTTATTCGCCCGGCGCGGTGGCGCGATGGGCGCGGATCAGGTCCGCGATTGCTGCTTTGGTCGTGGCCTCTCCGAGATCCACGCCCTCGTCCTCTGCGACCTTCTTCAGGTCGACGAGCTTGAGTCCGGTGAGATCGTCGCCGTCGTCATCATCGTCGTCGTCCGCGAGTTGGTCGGCGTCTTTCAAGCGCTTGGCCTCGTCTTCAGTGACCGTGATCGGCCCCTCCGACGCATAGCGAACCGCGCCGCGAATCACGGCGAAGCTCTTGAGTGTCACTTCTTTCATGGTGGTTCTCCCGCCGAATGCGCTGGCGATGCGGGCAGGGCCCTAAGGCCCCGCCTGTTCGGCAGATCAGTTGTTGCCGGGGTTCTTGTAGAAGCCGCGATGATCGATGGGTGCGGCGCCCACATCGAGCCGCGCCTTAGTCTTGACGCCATCGACGTCGAAACCGGCCTGCGTTTCGATGAACAGTTCTTCCTGCCCATCGAGGTGGCCCATCTCGATCGTGTCGAACGCATTCGGATCAGCGGAAAGGAACCACTGGTTGCCGGTGATGCGAGGCTCGACGATCAGCTGGAGCGTTCCCGGGAACGGGTTCACATCGTCTGTTTTGGCGGCAACAACGGCGGTGAGGAACTTCTGCGCCTCGACCTTCTTGGCGGGACCGACGATGAGGTATTCCGGACGGACCGGCGCCAGCGTGCCGTCGGGGTTACGCTGGGTAAGCATTGCTTGCTCGCCAGCGCCGACGGTCGCTTCATTAATCGGACCGCCGACTGCAGCAAGGTTGCCGTGGCTGGCATGGAACAACGGCTGACCGTCACCCATCACAGGGTTGCTGAGCAGGATGCCCCAGACGAGATCGCCTTCCAGTTCGCGCGCGCGCCGCCCGAACATGGTTGGAATACGCCCAAACAAGCGCTTGTCGTCGTTAATGATCGCCTGACGCGTGATCGCGACGATACGACCATAGGTCTGGAGCTTGTAGGTCTGACCGCTGTCGCTGATTGCGCCATAGGTGAACTCTGCGTTCTCCTGCACCAAGCGCAGCTGCGGAGCGTCACCCAAGCCGATGATCGACGTTTCCTTGAAGTCCGGAAGCGTGGTGCGATCAACGATCGCGCCGAACGTCTGCGGTGCTTCCGCATATGCATCGCGAAGGCGGCGAGATACCGCGCTCGACAGCGCATTGGCGAAATCGCTGGTGGTCATTGCGCCGTAGCGCATACCCAGCGCCGCGCCCGCCAGTTCGAGCCGACCCATACCACGAGCGGAAATCCCGGTGCGCTCCAGATAGTCGCGCGACAATTCCATCAGCGACATTCCGCGGAACTCGCGGGCAGCTTCCACTTCGGTCTCGGGCAGCTGAAGGCCTGGCGATGCGCGGAGAATGACAGCCGCGGCAACGGCAGCGCGATAGCCATCGCTTTCCGTGCCGGTTGGGCCAGCGCGGACGTTCACCGTCGGCGTGTTTGCGCGGGTCGCCAACAGGCGTTCGGAGATCCGGCCAAGGAAATCAGCTTCGCTGAATGGCGATTCTTCGTTCGCGCGGATCAGCTCGGCAGCAAACTCACTGCCAAGATCAGCCGTGCGTCCGCACTGCTCCAGAATGCGCGATGCGGGGATTACTGAACGCGCTGCAGGCGCGGGAGACGGCGCAGGAGCAGCGGGTTCGGTACGCGCCTGCTCAACGGCAGGGGCGGCGGCGGTCGTGGTGCTAAGGGCTGGCGCGGACGGAGCCGCGACGCCCGGAAGGTTCCGTTTCATTTCATCTTCCTCTTCGGTGGCTCCGTGATTCGCATTTCCCTGTGCGGATCGAACCACGGCGTTCGGATCGGCGGGAACAGGAACGAGGCTGGCTTCCAGCAACTCCCAAGCGACTGCGCGCCAGGTCTCGTGATCATTGTCGTCAACTTCGGTCATCACCCACTTGGTGACCCGGTAGCCGATGGAGATGGCGCGAAGTTCGCCGCGCAGCACACGCTGTTCGATCTCACGTCCGCGATCGTCGTCGGCAAACTGAAGAGTGCCCAGCAGCTGACCGCCTTCGATGCGGACGGAAATGATCCGGCCGATAACGGCGTTCAGTTCGTACTGATTATGGGTGTCCAGCAGGGGGCAAATGCCGCCTGTGACGCGGCCGAGGTCGATCGCCTCCGCCGTAATTTCCAGTTCCTCGGTGAACCAGTTGCGGCGAACAGCAGTCCCTGCCGAAAGCACCGCTTCAACGGTGCGCGCGCTTTCGTCGTAGCTCTCGGGAACGACCGTGAGCGCGCGAATGCCTCGACCGCCGACCTGCGGCTGGCGGCGTTCGCCGTCATCTTCCGCGCCTCGCGGCGCGTTACGAGTGAGAACACCGCTGGCCGCATCATCGATGGGAGGCTCGTGGCGACGCTTGTCACGCTTCAGCTTTTTGCCGTTTGGGGTCAGCAACGACGACGTGCGCGCATCTTCGGCCGCCTCGACGGGCGGGCAAATCGGTTTGTCCTTCATGGTATCTCCTGTCAGCCTGCTCGGGCGCGGCGGATCATTCGGGCCAGTTCCATCGCCAGCGCCGCGTCGCCGCGCGCGCTGGAATCGGGCTGTGCCATTTGGCCGGGTTCGTACGGGTCGCCCTTGAATGCGAGCCCCGCGGCCTTCTGCTTCGTGATACCCGTCGAAATTTGCTCGAAGATCTCGTCTTGATCGTAACCGCGCGACGAAAGCAGGTTTTCCCGGCTTTCCAAACCGGCCTGCATCTCGACAATGTCGGCTTCCGCGTCGCCAAGGCGGTCGATCGATTCGAACGGCGGCGGCGTCCATTTGATCGGCACCGGCTTATTTGCAAACACAGCGAAATCGATACCGGCTTTCAGAAACCAACCCCAAATGCGATCGAGGCAGACCGGGATCAGTGTCAGATACTGAAGGCGCCCGACCGTCCGCTTGAACTCGAGCGCTCCCGCCCGATAACTACTGAAATTGACGTTCGACAGGTCACCCGTCATTTGCTCGTAGGTAACGCCGACGCCAGCCGACGAGGCGAGCAGCGCAATTCGGGCTAGATCGCCGATTCCACCAGTTTTCGGCGGGTTTGAGAACGTGATTTGTTCGCCGGGGTCAAGTGTTTCGACCATGCCCGGCACCAGTTCTTCTACTGGCGGCTGGTCCGACGGGCTGTTGTCCACCGGCATACCGATGGACTCATCCTCGCCGGTGTCAGTCGGGGTGCGGTAGCGAAATCCGACGAGGCAGGCTGAGATATTGGCCTTCACCACCTCGGCTTCGATGCCCTCTTCAACATCACCCAGGCGCTTGATCACGCTGTTGAAGATGCTGACGCCTTCAGATTGGCCAACATACTCGTCATGGAACAGGTGAATGACGTCGTCGGCAACCAGGCGAATAGTGTTGTCAGTTGCCCAGCGCGTTCCCTTGCGCGCCCGTGCAAAATGATAGGCAATAGGCACGCCGTCGCCGTCGTATTCGATACCGCGCTCAATGCTCGCGCCGACCTTCCACGTCGCGAGCATCCCTTTGTCGAAGGTCTGCAGCCGGAGCGGAATGCCTTCGACATTGTTCCGCCAACGTTTGGCGATGAACACCTCGCCATCCCGCAACATCGAGCGGACCCACAACTCTTGCAGCCCGTAGAGATCGCGGCGTCCCTGAAAGTCGCAAACCTTAATCCACTCGGCGAACGCAGTGCGCAGCGCCTTTGACCCGCCAGGCGCACCGGTGATTCCCCAGCCGACAATGCTGTTTAACAACGCGCTGAGCGCTTTCCGGGCGAACGGGTTTTCCGCGACCAGCCGCAGTATCCGCTCGCGCGAAACATATTGCTTCGGGCGCGCATCATCCGGGTTGCCGGTATTGATGCCGAATGGCGCGCGCTTCCCTCTGCCAAAGCCGCGGCGCCCTTGCGGCGGAGCACGGCGATCGAGGAGGGCGCGAGCGGCCTGTCGGCGCATGCCCGCCACGGGCGAAACATAGCCTATGGCGCGATCGATCCAGTTCACCGTCGGCGCCCCACCTGAAGGATTGTCATGCGGCGGCGCGGACGGCCAGCGCGGGCCTCACCTGCGATCGACTTCTCGACCATATCGATGGCGGCAACGAGGTCCCCCGCATTCTGATATTCGGTCCGGCGTCCATCGGCGAAAGTGACAGACCGGATGCCAGTCGACAGGGCTGCGCGCAGCTGATCGAGATCGGATTGCTGAAAAGCCATCATCGCCTCCCGTTTCGGTTTACCCAGCTGCCTTTGCGCGCGGCGAAACCCAATGACTTGCCCGGCTTGGGCTTGGCGACTGGCTTGGCTGCAGCCTCCGCCGTTTTTGGCGGGCGGGCGGTGGTGATCTCAGGTTCAGCGGACACTGCGTCGGTGACCGCATTCAATTTCATGCCCAGGTGCATCAGGCCCATCAGGGCGGCGTAAGCGTAGACGCGGCAATCCAGCGCTTCGTTGGCGCGGCCTTTTGGCAAATCCCAGACGGTAAACCGTCGGCCGCTCATGACCTTGGTCAGCAGCCTCTCAGCGGTCAGCTGGACATACCAGCCCAGATCGCGATCAGCCTCGAAGTGCATGTATCCCGGCCCGGGCTCATCCAGAGCGAGGCGGTTGCGAATCGAGTCCTTCGCGGAATTCGTACCGATGATGATCGGCTTGAAACGGGTTCGGTTCTTCGCACTCGGCCGGGTGGTCGGCCAGACTGGCGTTCGATCGCCATTCCGTGAGCTCTGCCCCTTAACGGCCCAGACGTTCCGACCCAGCCGGGCTTTCGCGAACGCATAGACTGACTGAGTGTGATGCCCGCCCGAATCGATGCAAGCCGCAGAAATAATGAACTCGCGCCCGTCAGACCGCTTGAACCGGCGCTTTAGTGCGGCGTCCACCCTATCCCAGAATGAAGCCGCGGCTGGATCGCCGGGTACTACCTCAAACCCGAGTGACCAGCTTTCTTCGCCGTGACCCCAGCCGACATACTCGATTTCAACGCGGTCATCCTGCGTGTCCAAGCCGGCCGTGATGATGCCGACGCCCTCCGGCACTTCGCCCGCCCAACGTTCAGCTCGGCGCGCCAGTACTTCAGCGGCAACGTCCTTGGCAGAACTGCGAACATGCGGTCTGCCTAGCTGGGTGTTGTCGAACGTGACCCGCTTATCCGGATCGTCCTTGGCCTTGATCCACTTGTCAGCGATCTTCGGCGGAGCGTCCTTCGGCCAAGGGCTGAACAGCTTCGACGCCGTGAACGATGCGTGTTCATTGTCGACCGCCCAGCGGCCACAATCCGAACAGACCGCGCGATGCACTGCCCACCGGTCTGCTGCCCACCATTCCCAAACCACGCGCACCGGGTTTGGCACATCGTCGCCCCCAGGCTGATCACGCCAGGCGCGCTCGTAATCCTCCAGCGGTACGTGCCGCTTGCCGCAGCAGGTGAATGGTTTTGTCTGGTGCCATTGCGTGGTGGCAAGTGAGCGAAGCCGCTCGCCTTCATTCCAGCCGGTGCCGCAAGCCTCACAATAAATGCGCGCTGACCGAACATGATGCTCGGCAACGTTGCCCTTCTCGTCGAGATCCTTGTCCCACTCGACATGCCGGAAGAAATCGAGAAACTGTCGGTGCTGGCAATGCGGGCATTCGACCGATGCCTGCCGCTGGTCACCGTCAAGATAGCTGTCCTCAATCAGGCTTTCACCGGAGATCGTCGGCGAACACGCCCGGATATTCAGCCAGTTAGCAAAGGTGGCGTGCCGTTCCTCGATCAGATCGAGCGGGTTGCCTTCCTTCGTAATGGGATACTTGTCGATCTCGTCACAGAGGCCGACGCGGATCGGCCTGCGCGCCAGGTTGTCAGGGCTGCCCGCACCAGCAAGTGCGAGGAAACCGCCAGGAAACGCTTTATAGAGCAGCGTTTCGTCGGCGTTCCGGCTCTTTCCCGATCCGAACAGCCCACGCAGTGCTGGTGTCGCGCGGATCAGCGGCGTGATGCGCTCCTTCGAGAATTGCTCCGCCGCATCTTCCTTCGGCTGAGTAATCAGCATCGGGGAAGGGTCGAGGTGGGCAAAATAGCCGAAGGTGTTTTCAAGCAGCGCAGTTTTCATCAACTGCGTGCAGACCATTGCCGTGATCTTGTGGACGCCCGGCTCGGTCACCGCGAGCATGGCACCGCGCGCAACCTCAACGGTTGACGTTCGCCATTTGCCCGACGTGCTGCCCGCCTCCTTCGCGAGCCGTCGATATCGGTCTGCCCACTCCGCTACGCTGATGCGCGGCGGCGGCGTCCAGCCGCGGTTCGCTGATGCCCGAAGGCGTTCAGCCTGAGTGCTGGCCCGTGAAGTCGGCTTCGGGTTCTCCAAGGTCGTCAAGCTGCTGGTGGACATGGGCGGTTAGGGCCTCCACGACCTTATCCGCCTCAATTCCCAACTCCGCCGCGAGCAGCGGCCCTATCCTCGTTGGGAAGTTGATCCAGGCGTCGCGCTGGGAGCGCTGCGTTTCGAACAGGACGCGTTCGGCCAGTTCGATCTCGACGAGGTTTCCCGCGTCCTTGCGTGCCGCCAGCAGATGCTTTGCGGCCAGTGCGTTTTCCTTGATCCGCTCCGCGTGCCCCTGGTCTGCGAACTGCCCGGAAAGCACCTTGTCGAGGAAGTTGTCAGCTTCCTCGGAGAACATTTCGTCAGCCGCGCGATCGACCTCCTCGGCGGGCGGATCGGTGCGGACTTCAGCGCGGACATTTGTGCGGACATTGCGAGGGGTGTCCGCACCCTTGTCCGCACCGTTGGCGCGCTGCCGATTTCGCTTTCGCCAGCCAGTTCCGACGAGGCTGACATCGAGCTTGCCGTCGCCCGAAGTCCGCAGCTTTCCTTGCTTTATGGCTCGCCGAACCAGCTTGTCGTCGCAACCATCGAGCCGTGCAAATTCGCGAATGCTGACCGGGTCAGATGGTGCGAACATAGTGCGGACACCTTTTGACCCCTGGAGCTAGGAAACTAATGCGCCTTCGCCCCCCTCATTACCCAAAGGATCAGGAAGGACCCACGGCTCCCCGACCGATCCTTGGTGGCAGGGTTAGCCTCCACGATCTGGATACTCGGTCCCCGTCGATGGCGACTAGCACAGCAGGAAAGGGCGGCAACCCGCTCGCGTGCCGCCATCGACGAAGTATGTTGGATCGCATTGGACCCGAATGCGAAGCGCAGCCGTTGAGGCATTGATCGGATAAAGTCATGCCAGATGAAGCCGTTATCGCCGTCGGATTCTTGACCCAGCACGACCTGACGGTACTCGGCCGCGGGTTCCAGCGTTACATGCCGGTGGACCATGACGACGTATTCGCGGATTTAGTTGATCGACTGGATCAGATCGAAGTCTCACCGCTTGGCCGCGGTGTGACGCTTATGCCAAAATCTTAGATAGCCTTCGGACTTCGCCCGGAGCGTCACGCTCCTGCGTTGGGGACGAGGGCAGCGGTATCGCCAGACCTATCTCGTCGCAGGCGGCTCATGCCGCGATGCCGTTTCCGGTGTTCGCGTTCTGTATCTCACCCGATTCGAGAAGCCAAGCTGCAATCGTGACCGTGCGCCCGCCCCCAAAGTTCACGACCGCGCTGCGCCCCTTGGCGGCTTCGACGACACCAACCATGCCCGTGAACGCAGTGATGGGCACGGAGACCCGCGCGCCCACCGCCGGTACGGACGAGGACGATCGCAGTTTTGCCACGCGATCGCGCTCGCGGTCATCTTCGAAGAGACGTTCGGCTCGCGCCTCTTCCGCGCGCAGGCTCGCTATCTGTCCTTCGGCGATCACCGGGACGCGCCCGGCATAGCGGAACACCGAATAGGGCGGATGCGATGCGCGCGCATCAGACCGAGCCGCGATTAGATCTTGCAGGTGAGCCAGCCGCGCAAAGACGAACGTCGGCAGTATGGGGGCTTCTCGTTCGACCTTCACCCGCTTCCGTGGCAACCGCCGCATCGCCCGCTGGGTGGGAGTCCACACCTCGAACCCTGCCGCCCGCAACGACCGAGCGAGCGGCAGGGTGCGCCCGCCGCTCGTCCGAAGGATGCACCACGCATCAGCCTTGTCGATCCTGTTCGTCACCCTGCAGTCCCCCCGGGCGCAATGCTCTGCGCCATGCTCGCATTCAGTTTGAATTCGCGGCAGATCGCCGCGACGTCGCCCGGCATGATCGGATCGGCGTCGATCTCCGCCTGACGCCGTTCGTCACGCTCCACCCGCTCCGCCAGTCGGCGCAGCCGCACCGCGCGCGCTTGCCTCTCCGACATCATCGGGTTGATGAATGCCCGAAGCTCTCCCGCCGACCGGGGATAGAACCGCCGCCCGGGCGCATTGCAATAAGCCCGGCACGCGGCTTCGAGGATGTCCTGTGGCACGTCCGACAGGTGAGCGTTGAGCAGGGAGATCGATGCCTTCGCCTCGTCCGCATCCTCATCCTTGATTATCGTCGCCGACCGTAGCCCACGCAGCACTGCATACCGATCGGCCGGCAGGCTGGGCGCCAGCGCCGCCACGTGCGCCTCCGCTGCGGTGCGCAGCGCGGTCGCGGCACCGGCAGGCACCGGCAGGCCGTATCCGTGCGTCAGGCTGGCATCGAGGGCGCCCAGATCAACCCACGCCGGAATAACCGCGGTCGGGTTCATTGAGGAGCGGGTCGCGGAAGCGTCCTCGTGCTGGACGGCCAGGTTGTGCATGTCGGGTCTCATTGCTTTTCGGTGGGAATACGCTGGTCCAGCCGTGCTCGACGGCGCGGTCTATCATCTCGCCCGGTGGCCATCCGTCCTCGGCAAGCTCAGCGAGTTTCTTGCAGAGCAGGACGTAGGCCCGCGGTGTCAGTGTCTGACGCTTGGCCTTCCGGTGTTCGATGAACCCGGCCCAGCAGTCGTCGGGTACGTTGGCTGGCGGCGGCATGTCCTTCGGCCAGCCGCGCTTCTGCGCACCCGTGCCCTTCGAAGGATGCGAAGCATCCGAAGAAGATATGGGGGTTCTTGACGGTTTGTCCGAAGCGGCTTCGGGGGTGGGTGTCGCTCGCTTCGGGGCGCAGTCCTTGCGGGGCGCAGTCGCTGCGGGGGTAGGGTGCAAGGTATAAAGCACGCCCTTGCCCGGCCGCTCGTCACGGGTCAGATGTCCAGCCGCGGTGAGCGATTTAATCGCCGCCTGGATCGTCCGGTCGCTCTTGCTGCATTTCTTCGCCAGCGACGCGACTGACGGCCAGCAGATGCCCTCGTCGTTCGCGCAGTCGGCAAGCGCCAGCAGGACGATCTTCTCGCTGTCGGGCAGGTCCATGCCCCACACCGCGGTCATGATGCGGATGCTCATCGCCACCCCCAGCCGCGCAGGATACCGGTAGCGGCGTCGGGCGTGTTCGCCAGCGCCCAGGGATACCCCAGCCGGTGCAGTTCATCGCGCCACCAGACCTGCTCGGGATCGAGGTCGGTCCGCCCCTCACGCTTCACTTCGACGAAGCCGACCCGCAGCTGCGCGTGATCGAGAACCGTCAGGTCAGGAAAGCCGGGGCTGACGCCATCCTTCTTGAGCGCGGCCACCTGCCTCGCGCGCCGGATGGCATCGCCCGCCAGGTGCGCGCCGTTGGGCGTGTGCACGGCATAGCAGCGCTGATAGGCGAACCCGGTGATCAGCGCACGCTGCACCGCCCGCTCGAGCAGGCCGGTCGGCCCAATCTTGCCCCCTAAGCGCGTCATGCTGCGCGCTCGCTGAAGTTGAGGCCTTGCTGATCCAGAACATGCGCGGCCAGTCGGCGGATCCTGCTGTCGTCACTGAACCGGGCCTGCGTATCTACGCCGGGACTGTTGATGCCGCGAGCCTGGTCCGACTTTACGCCAAGCGTCTCCAACAGGACCGGGTCGCTGCCTTCGCTGGTATGGAGATAATGCGCGGTGACCTGCTTAGGCTGGCCGGGGCGGCGCAGGCGGCCAATCACCTGGTGGTGGACCTGGGGCGACCAGTCGAGCTCGCCAAAGACGATATCGTTGCAATAGCCCTGCAGGCCGTCCAGCCCGGCGCCTGACCTCAGCGAAATCATCATCACGCGGGCAGGGCCGGTGGTGAATCGCTCGACGCTTCGCTGCTTGCCAGCCGCGCTCTCGCTTCCGGAATAGAGCACCGGCTGAAATTCGGCGAGCTCGTCTTGCCAGATTGAGTAAACCTCACGGTGCCAGCCCGCCAGCAGCACGCGGTCGCTTTCCTCGAGCAACAGCCGAACATACGCCGCGACCGAGCGGGCTTTCGCAATCCCAGTGATCTGGCGCATCTTGGCGTCGAGCTCTCGTGCCGCCTGCCCGGCCGCGACGAACGACCCCTGCAACACGGTCATGGCCAGCTGGCGAGTTAGCGCTTCCTCACCATCGGCGGCACGCTGATCATAACCGACCTCCCAATCCACCACGTTCGTCGGCGGCATCGATCCGGAGACGATATCGTCATCCTCGGTGCGGCGGAGGAAATAGCCGGTATCGCGCAGGTATGACCCGAGCCCATCGGGATTCCGCACGACCTTCGTCCCTGCGCACCACTCCCGCATAAACTCGTCGCGGCTGCCCAGAAGGCCCTGCTGCAGGAACGCCATCACCGCGTGGATTTCATCGCCATAGTTGTAAATCGGCGTAGCGGTGAGGCCCATGCGGACCTGCGCATTGCCGGATAGCACGGCGGCGGCCGAGCCCTTCGCGGTGCCGCGACCGTGGCGGAGCTCTTGGATCTCGTCATAGACCACGGTCGGAAACAGACGCTGGGCGATGACGTTGGTCCAGCCCGCGATGTTCGAATAGCGGAAGATGTAAACGTCGGCGGCCGGCAGGTCGTAGGGCTTCGTTCCCTTGATGATGTGCGTCCGCAGGTTAGTGAATTCCTCGATCCGCGTGGCCCATTGTCCAGCCAAATGCGCCTGCACGACGATCGCGGCGGGCAGGGGAGCGCCCATAGTGATCGTGGCGGCAGCGGATATGGTTTTCCCCAGGCCGACTTCGTCGCCGAGCAGCAGGCCGGGATTGTGTAGTGCCAGCCGCGCGGCCTGAACTTGATAGGGATAGGGTTCGCGGCCCTCTTTGAACCCCTGCACCTCGCCTGGTGCCCAGTTCGGTAACAAGATGCGTTCCCGCTCGGCGGCGCGATCGGCAACGCGCGAGCAGCCTTCCTCGATTATGGCCTGCGCATCGTGAGCCAGCGGATAGCGCGACATGAACCACGCCAAGTCCGTGCGCAGCTCGTCAGTGTCCGTCAGGAGGATATCGACGGCTGTCTGCGGAACGCGCGTGAACAGGCGCTTGAGCGCGATTGCGACGTGGGGCGCGAGTTCGGTGATCTTCCAACGTGCGGGTGGGCCCGGCAGGAATTGGAGGTTGCCATAGGTCTTCACAGCGCGCCCCTGCCGAGCGAGACGAGAAAGAGCGGCTTGCCGTTGATGCTCTCGGGCAGGCCAATGGCGGTGCCGGTGACCAGAATGAGCGAACTGATCGTGTCGATCGCCGCATACCGCTCGAGTTGCCGAAAGACGGCGCGGCGACTGGCCCGGGTTTTCGCCTCGATGCCGATGCCGCCAGTCGTAAGGAAGTCGATGCGCTCGCCGGGTGCCAACCGCGCCTCGCGCTCGAATTCGACATCGCCCGCGGTCAATGCTGTTTCGATCGATGTCTGTAGCGCAGCCTCGGTGCTTGACCGAAGCCGCGCCCGCCGTAGGATTTGGACTGTCGAATGGACGCTCGTCACGCAATCACCTCAAACTCAACGATGTCGAAGGGGCTGCCGGTTAGCGCCCACTTGCATCCGCTCTTTCCGTCTGCCGCCCAGCCGGGCGGGCTCATCGGGTTCGGGTCTTCCGTCCCCATCGTTCCGCGGCGCAGCTGGACGCGCACGCGTTTCCCGACCGCCTCTGATGGGAGGTGGCCGGGATTGCGCTTCACGCCATGCCCAACGCGGTCAGGTAGGTTTCGAGGATCATCTCGGCTTCTTCGCGGTGATGCTTCTCCATCTTCCGCAACCGGATGATGGTCTTCATCGTCTTCGTGTCGAACCCGGTTGCCTTGGCTTCGCCAAAGACGTCTTTGATGTCATCGGAGAGGCCCTTCTTCTCCTCTTCCAGCCGCTCGATGCGCTCGATCAGCAGGCGGAGCTGGTCCGCCGCAACTACTTCGCTCATGCCCATTTTCCTTCTTTGGCGGTGTTCAGTCGGTCCCACGCGGCCGCCACCGCGTCGGGGGAAAGGAACTGCTGCCTGGTGCGCAGCTGGGCGCGCTGATGGGCGTCGGAACTGGACGTAAGGCTGCGGCGCAGGATGGTGTCCTGCGACAGCAGCGATGGGCCAGCCGGTTGATGCAAGGCGCTACGGAAGCCGGTCATGCCGCGCGGTCCCGGATCAGGGGGTCGTTCAAGAACCGCTTGTGATATTCTCGGGCGTGGCCGCGGCGGGCGCGTTCGGATTCGACTTGGCGCGCGATGGTGCGATCGCCAGGCGTGATGATCCACTCAGGTTTGAGGTCCAAGACGCTCATGCCGCCACCTCGACCGGATAGTCGGACGCGCGCTCAAGCCGCTTCCGGCAAGGCGGGATCCAGTTGAGCCGCGAAGATGGTCGCGCAACCTTACCGATCGTGGAGGGGTGCCACACGATCCAGCAGTAAGCGGTTGCAGTCGAACCTTTGGGCGATAGCTTGCCCTTGTGCATCACGACGCGCTCGCTGAATTGCAGCACCGCCGCAGGCTGGTGGGTCGCGAACAGGCGGTCGAAGCGTCCGACACCCTCAAGGAAGGCGGCACGAACGATCATCGCCACGCCAATCCGGCTGGTCGCCAGTGCACGCTCGATAAATTGCTCAGCTAGCCGGAACGGTGGGTTGGTGATCGTCCAGTCCGCCGGTTCCAGCGGACCGGGAAACAGGAAATCCCGTTGAGGAAAGCCCGCGCCATAATCGTGGACGTCAGAGCCTTCGACGCTGGCGAAATACTCTGACAGCGGCGCAACCATATGGCCCCGGTTCGCGGCCGGTTCGCGGCACGTACTTCCGCTTAAGGCGAACCACTCTTCGATCAGATGCTCGCACAGCGCCCGCGTCGCCCAGGGCGGCGTAGGGAAATCGTCCAGCGAGTCGTGCGCCTCGACACGACGCTGCATGACGGCGGTGCTCGTGTTCTGGCCCTTGCGTCGGGACAAGCCGATATTGTTCGCGGAACCGGCCCCAGCCGGTCCCCCGCCAGTGATGGCGTCCATGTCGTCACTCCTGGCCGGGCCGCCCCGGCGGTTTGATCCTCAGTTCCGCTTGGTGTCCGCGATCGAGCGAAGCTTCAGCCGCAGTGCGGCGCTCGCCTGATCAAGGTCGTCGAGATGTTCGATGCCGAGCACTGCCTCGCCGGGGGTGATCTCCCCGTCCGACAGCGCGCCGCGCACCTGCTGGGCGAAGTCGCCGAGCTCGCCGGTCAATTCCATGGTGCCGCTGGCGATGCAGGCGACGTCCACCGTCGCCTCTGGCATCGGCACGACGACGCAGTTTAGCAGCCGGGCAAGGGCGCGCAGGATGTGCGGCTGGCCGCTTTCGCCGATCGCCTCGATCGTGTGCGCGTCGCGAATGGTCAGGCTGTCGCGGTGGTTGGGGCTGTTGCAGCGCGACAGCTGGCTGGTCGACAGCCCGGTCTCCCGCGCGCAGACGTCCACGCCGCCAGCCGCCTGGATCGCCCGCTTCGTGGCGAGCGCGAGGATCTTCTCTTCGCTGGTCAGGGGGACGTCGGTCACAGGTGCAAATCCTTTGGGGGAATTCCTGCCGCCGTTTCCCGGTGTGTTGCCGGGGCGGGCAGGGCAGGTTCACAATCATGAAATGGGGACACCAGCCGCTCAGCCATGTCGCGCAGCCAGTCGGGCCGACGTGGGGCATTGAGGCCAGCGTAGATGACGTCGGAATGGCCACAGACGGGCTCGCCACAGCGCGCGCAGGTCATGCGGCAATTCCGAAGAAGTCGTTTGGAGTGACCTGCCCGTCCGTATGGCGCGCGATCAGGGGCATGGTTTCACGATCAGGGATGCGATCGCCCAAGACATACCGGCGCACGGCTTCCGATGTTCGGCCGATCCGCGTCGCAAATTCGGGGACTGAAACACCTTCGCGATCCCGCCAGTCTTGTAGCGTCATCCAATGAGCTCCTTACAACACCAACATGGTGCTGATACCGAGATGATGTCAACACCAAATTGGAGCATATGCGAGCCGCACCAATTTGGTGCATCACAAGGCGTGTCTCTGACGAACAACATTGAAGCGCTGCGGATGGCCCGTGGCTGGTCGCGCCCTGAGCTCGGTTCGCGCATGGGCACCAGCGGCCAGCAGATCGAGCGGCTGGAAAAGGGTCAGCGCAAGCTGACGCAGGACTGGATGGAGCGCGCAGCCACGGCGTTCGGCGTGCGTGCCACGGAAATCATTTCCAGCGATGGGGCCGCTGCTGTCCCGGCCAAGACGTCAGACCAGCCGGTCATGCGCGCCGTTGATGCGGGCGAAACCGCCACTCTCGGCCGCCTCGATCTCTCGCTACCGATGGGACCAGGCGCTAGCGTCGACGATTATGTCGAGGACGAGCCGGTCATCTTCGACCTGGGCTATCTCCGGGTATTCACCCGAACACCGGCGCACCGGCTGAAGCTGGCGCGGGGAGTGGGGGACAGCATGTCGCCGACAATCCTGCCCAATGACGAGGTGCTGATCGACACGACGCAGAACCAGCTGCTGCATTCCGATCGCGTCTATGCGGCTTCAATCAATGGTGGCGCCGCGATCAAGCGCCTTCGGCCGATCGAGGGTGGTAAGCGGATTTTGGTGATCTCGGACAACAAGACGATCGAGGCGTATGCCGTTGACGCCGACGAAGTCCGGATTTGGGGGCGGGTTATTCGCTTCGCGAGAGATTTGTAATGCACGGATTCGATATTGGGCGGAGTTTCTGACGGGCCCCATCTTTCATCGTACCGTGGCTCGGATCCTTGCGGAGCCGAAGGTCATTTACGATTCGCTGAACTGGCGAGATACTGTTCACGGCGATTATGCGACATGTGATTTGCGTGTCGTCGTGCCGTCAGAAAGTCGGGCTCGCGTGCGCCTCACCTTGACCGCGCATATCCGAAAACTACCGCGAAAATGTAGTTTTCTGCTGATATACGGTGAACGAATTTTTGCGTTGGACGTGAACCCAGCGAGGTCACATAGCAACAAGGAGGCGCGGCGCGTCGTGCGGGAAACCCACTGGACAACGTGGCCGTGCGATATCGCGCAACCAGACCAGAGAGATCTGATTCACCATCAGTGGTTTAGCGAGTTTCTGAACCATACGAACATTCAGTTTTTCGGAAAGTACGAAAGGCCGCCTTACATGTCCGAGCAGCTAAATATGCCGTACTTCGATGAGTGAACGTGAGATCACACCCGAAATCATTCGGTCAGCCATCTGCTCGATGGTCGAAGTCGAACGCACTAATCAGGGCTTGGAGGTTTATCTGCCGCAGATATACCACAGCGGCCACAATGTTGCTGTCGTGGTCCGGGCTGAGGCCGAAGGCTACCTGGTGCACGACAACAGCTACGCTGCAATGATACTGGCAAATCTCGGCATTCCGACGGGCAAACGCCTTGCCGATGTCGTTCAGCCTGAGGTTGAGGCATATGGCTGTCGTCTCGACGGAATGCGTGTCATGCGCAGGTGTCATGCCGATGATGATCTGGGAGTCGCTATGACGCTTGTGGGCTGCGCCTCTCGTCTGATTGCGGACAGAGCACTGAAGAACAGCTTGGCGCCCATTCACGATTTCAAAGCGTCGCTGCTTGGCAAAGTGGTGGATACGGTCGGCGCAAAACGCGTGCGAACCAATGAACAAGTATCCGGCCACTTAGGCGGCCACTATCGCGTAAGCGCGGTGGTGTTGGACCGCACCGAAAGCAAGCCTATTGCCTTTGTCGAGCCCATTGCAGACCGAGAGGCTGTAGCCCGCCGCTTCAAAGAATTTTACGACATCAAGCACAATCCCGCGTACGCCTCCGTCGAGCGGGTCGCAGTACACGATGATGGTGGCATCCCGTCGGGTGATGCGCTTCTGCTTGAGGAGGTCGGCCACCTCATTCGTTTCTCGCAGGCCGCGTCGCACTTTTCGATGTGGACGAGGCATTAAAAGTAACTTTGCCCCCCCCGTTTTCCCTCGCCGTAGTCGGCGCTGACCACCCCAACAAGCGTGGTCCAGGACGGCGTTTCGAGCTCAAGATGTGCGAGCCGGGCGAACCCGTTGAGCTTCGCGCAGAGCCGAACAATCCGGCTGATGAGCACGCGGTCGCGGTATATTCCTGCCGCGGCATCCAGATTGGCTACGTTACAACTCAGCGGGCTCCGCGGATCGCAAAGCTGCTCCGCGAAACAGAAGTTACGGCGATCTTTCAACACCATGCTGCCTACGGCGCGGTGATTCGCGCGGCGTTTGGCGGTGAGCAACCTTCTTTGGCCGGATTGCCCTCACCAGTAGAACCGGAGCCAGAGCCAGAATTCTGGCCCGATCCGGACTGGCCGGACTAGCAACACCGGAATGGTGTTGACACCGTAGCACCATTATGGTGTTCTTACCTCCATCGCCGCTTTGGCTTTGGAGATCACCGTGCTGCACCAGACATTCGAAATCGAGGATCCGGACGTCGTCCAGGCGATCGAAGACCTGCGCCCGGTGGCGCTGGAGCTTCGCACACGGACGGCGGAATATCTGAAGCTGCCGGCGGGCAGCAACGCTCGGCGCGCAGCGCAGACTGTCATCACCGACCTGACGTCGCGCATCCAGCTTCGGGCGGAACGCCTGTGCATCAGCGCCGACACGCTGATGCTCCACATCAACGACGCGATCGACCGTAAGGCCCGTCGCGGCAAGGATGCACCCGACCGGATCACGTCACGGACGCTCGCCACGCGCATTGAGCAGGCGAGGGCGCGCGAAGTCGATGCCCACACCGCCCTGACGCGGGCGCAGTCCGAGTTGAAGGCAGCGACCGCCTCACGCATCGCCGCCGAGCAGGCATATGCCGGTTACGGCGCGCGAGGTGCGCAATGCTGACCGCCAACCCTCCTCGGTTGAGCACGCCAGAGAGCCGCAAGCGCTGGGGCGATGTCTGGGTCACCGGTGACGGTGCCCAGCCGTTCGACATCATTGAACAGCGCCGGGACGAACGACCATCGTTGCTCCGCCGCCTGCTGGGGTTCCGGCCATGATCCCGATGCGCCACTACCGCGTCGCCGAGCGCGCTAAGGATGCAGGCATCCCGATCAGCGCCGGTCAGGTCGGCCAGCTGGAAAAGCTGCTCGATAAGGGCATCGGTGCCGGTCAGATCGGCGTCGTCATCAAACTCGTCAGTGATGAGTTCGCTCGCGAGCAGGCCGTCGATCGCGCGCTCAAGGGCGGACCGCGCGTCGCGCCGTCCAACCTGGGCCACAAATCATGATCCGGTTCGGACGCGACATGGAGGCGATCTTCACGCGCCTGACGCTTGGCGCCGCGCTCGGCCTGGTCGCCACCATGGCGGCACAATCGCTCACCGTTCTCCCCGCAGCCTCGGTCGCCTCCCCACTCCCGGGCGACACGCACCCCACTGCCGACAGCGTTCAAGGCGCGCTGTCGGCAAGCATTGAGGTTCGGTGATGGCCAGCGAGTACCGCCGTATCGAGGTGGCACCCGGCCACGCGATCCGCGCGCGTCGGATGCCCCGTATCACCGCGCCAGCCGGAAAGGTCGTGGTGCAGCGTCATCACACCCGGAACACGGACCCGATCACGATCGACGCGGCGGTCTGGGATCGATCGCCTGAATGGAGCGCCGCATGAGAGACCCGCGCATCCTCGTCGCCTGTGAATTCTCGGGCACCGTACGCGATGCATTCACTGCGCGCGGGTTCGACGCCTGGTCGTGCGACCTGCTACCGGACGACAAGCGCAGCAATCGCCACATTGTCGGCGATGTGCGCCATATTTTGCCCGACGGCTGGGATCTTCTGATTGTCGCGCATCCCCCTTGCACCCGGCTTTGCAACAGCGGTGTGCGCTGGCTGTCCAGTCCACCGCCAGGCCGGACGCTTGCGAGCATGTGGGCGGAACTGGATGAGGGCGCGGCGCTGTTCTCGACGCTCTGGAACGCGCCGATCGCACATGTCGCCGTTGAAAACCCGGTGATGCACAAGCACGCCAAGGCTCGGATCGATGACTACGCCGACCCCGCACAGTCGGTCCAGCCGTGGCAGTTCGGCCATGGCGAGACGAAGCGCACCTGTCTTTGGCTGCGCAATCTGCCTCCGCTTGTTGCGACGCAGATCGTCGAGGGCCGCGAGGCGCGAGTGCACCGAATGCCACCTGGTCCCGATCGCTGGAAAGAGCGGTCGCGGTTCTTCCCCGGCATCGCTGCGGCGATGGCCGATCAATGGGGCGCCTTCGTGCTCCAGTCCACTTCGATCAGGAAAGCCGCATGACCCAAAGATACCCACTGCTTTGGCCAGCCGGATGGCCCCGCCATCGGGGAAGCCGGAAAGGCGCTCCTTTCAAGGTGCCGCCTTCACAGGCGCGGAAGGAAATGTTTGCGGAGCTTGAGAGGCTTGGCGCAAAAGACATCGTTCTGTCGTCTGACCAGCCGCTAAACCGTGACGGATCGGTCAGCCTCGCCCGCCGCTCAATGCTTGATCCCGGCGTCGCTGTGTATTTCAAGCGCAAGGGTCGCGATGGCGTGTTTGCGTGCGACAAATATGATCAGCTGCACGACAATATCCGCGCGATCGGCAAGACCGCCGAAGCAATGCGGGGTATCGAGCGCTGGGGTGCGTCCGAGATGCTGGACCGCGCATTTACCGGCTTCGAGGCGCTACCGGCACCGGATGCGTGGTGGACGATCCTCGGCGTGGATCAGTCGGCGGCGCCAGCCGCCATTGACACAGCATATCGCAAACTCGCCCGCGACGCCCACCCCGACCAGAACGGCGGCATCGATGGCGGCATGGCCCGACTGACTGCGGCGCGGGACGAAGGGAAGCGCCAGCATGGCTGACATCGCTGACTTCGCCAACGACATCGCCCAAGCGCACCTCGATCGCAACATCGCCGCCGCGCGCCAGCCGATCTTGGTCGGCGTGGCCGGAGAGTGCGAGGACTGCGGTGAGGATAGCCCGCGGCTGGTCCACGGCCGCTGCGCACCCTGCCGCGAACCCAAACGCATCCGGAGGTACTGACGATGTCGGCGCATCCCAACCCGGCCGCTGGCTTTGAGCTTCTCCCCTCCGCCCCTGTCGAGGGGGGTCGGGCATGA
Organism: Sphingomonas sp. AX6; assembly: GCF_902506605.1. Taxonomy (GTDB): domain Bacteria; phylum Pseudomonadota; class Alphaproteobacteria; order Sphingomonadales; family Sphingomonadaceae; genus Sphingomonas. Next base: position 695,283 of record NZ_LR733979.1, on the reverse strand, counting down.
GCAGGCTGAGGACACATAACAACCGTCGCCGTCGCGCGAGCAGGTTTGATCCGATCAAATGCCCGCGGCACGGCATTGCCCTTCGCGGCGCTGGATGGATGGACGTCCGTCGCGGACGGGTTGGCGTGTTCAAATGCCCCAGGGCAGGCAAAGGGTGCCCGGTGCACCTTTGGTACGGCGATGACGAATCCTCTGTGGAAGAACCCGCGTAATGGCGGGGTCGGTCATCATACGCGCCGGAACCTCAACCGTGGATCAGCGCATCATCCACGATGATCGCCCGGTATCCTGGGAGGAGGCTGACCGCTTGGCGGGAAGGCGGCTCGATCGTCGAAAGGCGTGGGCCTTTGTGGAGGGGCAACTGTGCGAAAGCGTACAATGGACCGAAGGTTGTTCGGGCTGCACCTACGGCTTCGAAGACCGGGGCGGCGGGTGCGACGAGTGCGGATACCAGGGTCGCGTTCGTAACGGCATGTGGGTGCAAGCAGAAATCGCTGGATCAGAAAGGCAACATCAGTGACCGAACGCTCGAACCGCCTGATCCGCCTGAAGGAGGTCCAGCAGCTGGTGCCGCTGGGCCGTTCGACCATCTACGATCGGATGCACGCTGGCACTTTTCCGAAGCAAGTCGATCTCGGCGGTGGTATCGTCGCCTGGCGGGAGCAGGAAGTGCTCGACTGGATGGCGGCGCTTCCGACGCTCGATCAGAAGGCCGCTTGAGGGGTAGCGAAAATAATTTGGGGGTAGGCGTGGGGGTATCGTCCGACGCCAGCCGTATCAAATGCCGAGTTTGCGGGCGTCAGCGCTAATAATGCACTGGAAGCCCTGTCCACCACCTTCCCCCCGCTTCGATCAGCCCGCGCGTTTGAACGGAGCAAGCTCCCCAAGAAACGCTTGTTCCTGTTCGACCGCATGGCGTTCGCGCTTGAGAAAATCGGCCACCGCCCGCCGAAAACCGGGATCGGGGAGGTAATGCGCGGACCAGGTGGGGACGGGGATATAGCCGCGCGCGAGTTTGTGTTCGCCCTGCGCGCCTGCCTCTACCCGCGCCAGACGGCGCGCGATCGCGGCATCGATCGCCTGATAATAACACAGCTCGAAATGAAGGAAGGGGATGTCCTCGGTACATCCCCAATATCGCCCGTAAAGCGCATCGCCGCCCAACAGATTGAGCGCGCCCGCGATCGGGTGCCCATCGCGTTCGGCAAGGATCAGGAGGAGCCTGTCGCCCATCGTCTCGCCGATGTGTGAGAAAAACGGTCGGGTCAGATAGGGCTGGCCCCATTTTCGGGCACCGGTGTCCTGATAGAATATCCAGAACGCGTCCCAATGCGCTTCGGTGATCTCGGCCCCGCTCAGGTGGCGGATGGTCAGGCCATCGACGGCGGCGGCGCGTTCCTTGCGTATCGCCTTGCGCTTGCGGCTGGCAAGCGCGGACAGGAAATCGTCGAACGAGGCGTAGTCGTCGTTCTGCCAATGGAATTGCGTGCCCTGCCGGATCAGCCAGCCCGCCGCTTCGAATGCGGCGATCTGTTCCGGCGCAACGAACGTGGCGTGCGCGGAGGAGAGTCCGGACTGGTCGGTGACCGCCTGGATGGCGCGGATGGCATCGCGGGTCGCGGTATCGGGGTTCGCGGCGGGATCGACAAGGATGCGTGCGCCGGGGACAGGCGTGAACGGGACCGCGACCTGAAGCTTGGGGTAATACTCCCCGCCCGCGTGCTGCCATGCATCGCCCCAACCATGATCGAAGACATATTCGCCCTGGCTGTGGCTTTTGGCGTAGCAGGGGACGACGGCGGTGGGCGCGCCTTCCGGGCCTGTCAGGATCGGCAGGGGTTGCCAGCCGGTGCCGGGGCCGACCGAACCGGACGCTTCGAGTGCGCTCAAAAAAGCGTGGCTGACGAACGGATCGCCGCTGCCCGCGCAGGCATCCCAGCGTTCGGCCGGGACCGAGGTGACGCCTTGGGCGATCTGGGCAGTCAGGTTCGGCTCGTTCACGCCGTCAGATGTAAGCCGATACGCGCGCGATGCCAGTGGTGCCGCACAAGCCGATGCAAAGACGGTAAACGCCGCGCCAGCCATGTCGGGCAAGGCGATCGACAGATTCATCCCCTAATCGACGGCATCGAATGTCGTCGTAGGAGACTGGCGCCATGCTTATCGGATCGATTTTGAACCCTGGTCGCGGACAGACACCGCCCGGACAATCGCAGCCCCAGCCGCAGCCGCAGCCCGCGCCTCCGCCGAGCCAGCCGTCGTCTGCTGCCGAACCTGCGCCAGATCCGGCACCGGTTGCCGCCGAGCCCTCACCCGCTCCCGCATCCTCGCCGCCGCCCGCGTCTTCCGCGCCATCGCCAGCCCCATCGGCAAGCAGTCCTCCCGCCGACGCACAACCGACCTCGGTCGCCGCCGCGCTGCCCGCCAATCCGTCGTCGCGCAGCGATTACCGCGCGATGGGAAGCTGGATCGCGAGCGGATCGGTACCCCCGGTGACGATTGCCGCGACTACCGCGACGGTTACCGGCGATGCAGCGCAGGCGACAGCGCCGACGCGCGATGCGATCCTGCGCGATGCCTGGGGCGCGGTGCTGAGCCAGGCGAACGTCTCACGCGCCGAGGTGATCGACCTGCTGCGCTGAACGCCCGGACTTTAGGGCGCGTCCTCCAGCCCGCCGACCGGGCCGTCCGACCGCTTTCCCGCGACGCTGCCGATCTGGTCGCCCTTGGTCGAACGGAAATGGAGCACCTGCTGCGGGAACGGGATTTCGATGCCGTGTTCCTGGAACTTCACCCATAGCCGGTTGAGGACGTCCGACTTAACATTGCCGACGCCGCCTTCGGGATCGTTGATCCACGCCAGGATTTCGTGTTCCAGCGCATAATCGCCGAACGAGGTCAGCCAGACATTGGGTTTGGGCGAATTCAGCACGCGCGGGCTTTCGTTCGCGGCGTCCAGCATCAATTGCTGGGCGAGCTTGATGTCCGATTCATAGGCCACACCGACGGGAATACGGACGCGGACGTTGCGGTCGGAATAGGACCAGTTTTCCACCTCCTGCGTCATCAGGTTTTCGTTGGGGATCAGATGCTCCTTGCCGTCGCGCGTAATCACGCTGACGGCACGCACCCCGATCTTGTTCACCCATCCGAACTGATCCCCGACGACGATCACGTCGCCCGGCTTGATCGACCGGTCCATGAGGAGGACGATTCCGGCAAACAGATTGCCGACCGTCTTTTGCAGCCCGAAACCGATCGCCAGGCCGAACGCGCCCGAAAACACCGCAAAGGTCGTCAGGTCGAGTCCGAGCAGGTCGATCGCGAAGAAGAACAGGGCGACCAGGATGGTGACGCCCGCCAGTTTCTGGAACAACAGCTTTTGTGTCGCATCGAACCCGCGTGCCTGTTCGATCGAATGCGCGACCAGCCGGTTGGCAAGCCGCGCAATCGCGAACAATGCGATGATGGTGACGAGCAGCGTGACCACGCTCAACAGCGAAATGCGGCGTCGCCCGATGTTGAACCCGACGCTTTCCATCAGCGCGGTGATCTCGCCCAGCCCGCCGATCGCGCCAGACAGGATCGCGACGAAGACGAATGCGGCGATCAATCGCGCCGCCCAGCGCGGCATCGACAGTCCGCGCATCACCTCCAGCAGCAGCATCGCGGTCGCCGCGCCCAGCGAAATGCCGAACCCCAGCGCGGCGAGCGTCTTCCACGGCCAGAGGTAGAACAGGATCGCGAGCAGCAACGCGGCTGTGCCGTGCCGCACGATCGCGCCCATGCGCCCGGCCAGTCCCTCTGCATGGCCGACCCGATCGGTCCAGAATGCGTTGAGCCGGGGTCCGAACCGGCGGCCCGCATACCAACCGGCGGCAAGCGCCAGTAGCGCAAACCCGAGCGCAATCGCCGCTTCGATCAGTTCCGCTGTCGGCGGTATGACGAGCCCGCGTGTGACGAGCCAGGCGTTAAGCTGCTCTAACGGCATGCGGCACGAAACTGTTCGAGGCCGCGGGCAAGGTCGGCGATCAGGTCTTCGGTATCCTCGATGCCGATCTGCAATCGGACCACCGGTCCTTCGGCCTGCCAGTCGGTAACGCTGCGATGGCGCTGCGGATCGACGGGCACCACCAGGCTTTCGTAACCGCCCCAGCTATAGCCGATGCCGAACAGGTCCAGCCCGTCGATCAGCGCGGTGCGCGCCGCGTCTTTGCCGCCGTCGAGGACGAAGGCGAACAGGCCCGCCGCGCCCTTGAAGTCGCGTTCGAACAGGTCGTGACCGGGACAGGTGTCGACCGCGGGATGGAGGACGCGAGCGACGCCTGGTTGCTGCGCCAGCCACCCCGCGATGGCGAGCGCGCTGCGCCCCTGTTCCTTCAATCGCAGCGCCATCGTGCGCAGCCCGCGCGAGCCGAGATAGGCATCGTCGGGCGACACGCATTGGCCCATCTGAAAGCTGGTCTGGCGCAGCGCATCGAACTTGCCGGGTGCGGCGGTGACGGAGCCGAGCATCGCGTCCGAATGGCCGACGACATATTTGGTGCACGCCAGGATCGAATAGTCGATGCCGCGTGTCATCGCCGGAAACAGCAACGGCGTCGCCCAGGTATTGTCGAGCAGGGTGACCAGCCCCTGCGCTTTTGCCACCGCGACGATGGCGGGCACGTCTTGCACCTCGAAGGTCAGGCTACCGGGACTTTCCATATAGATGGCGCGGGTGCGCTCGCCGATCAGGTCGGCGATGCCCGCGCCCACCATCGGATCATAATAACGTGTCGTGATCCCCATCCGCGCGAGCAGCCCGTCGCACAGCCCGCGCGTCGGGTCATAGGTGCTGTCGACCATCAGCAGTTCGTCGCCCGGCGCCAGCACGGTCAGTAGTGCTGCGGCAATCGCTGCGACGCCCGAGGGGTAGAGGAACGTGGCTTCGGCCCCCGGTTCCAGCTCGGTCAGCGCGTCGGCCAGGCTCCACTGGGTCGGGGTGCCGCGCCGCCCGTAGAATAATTTGTGATGCGTATCGGCGCTGCCCCGCGCGCGCATTTCGGCGACGTTATCGTACAGGATGGTGGAAGCGCGCCACACCGGCGGATTGACGATGCCGCCCGTCCATTCCTTGCGCCGCCCCGCCGCGACGACGCGCGTCGCATTGCCCATATTCCGCTTGGCGTCCTCGTTCACGCAGGCCCCTTCGCCTTGGGCACGTCTGCTGCACCCCATTCCGACCAACTGCCGTCATAGAGCGCGGCTTCGTGCCCAAGCAAATGCAATGCGAAGACCAATGTCGCCGCGGTCACCCCGGAGCCGCAGGTGGTGACGATCGGGCGGTGCAGATCGACCCCGGCATCCTCGAATGCCGCGCGCAGTTCCGCGGGCGGCCGCCACTTCCCTTCGGCATCGAACAGCCGTGCATAGGGAAGGTTCAGGCTGCCCGGAATATGGCCCGGCTCCACCCCGGCGCGCGGTTCCGGCTCCTCGCCTGCAAAGCGCGCGGGCGATCGCGCATCGACCATCTGTTCCTCGCCACTCGCCAGATTGGCGAGCATCGCGCTTTTGTCGCGCACCAGTCCGCGATCCGAATGCGCCATGAAAATGCCGGAGGCGGGTGCCGCGTCACCCATCTCCAGCGCGCGTCCTTCGCCACGCCACTGCCCGAGACCGCCATCGAGGATGGCGACGCGCGGCACACCCATCAATCGCATCATCCACCATGCCCGTGCAGACGTGTGCAACGGGCTGTCGTCATAAACGACGACGCGAGTGTCGTTGGAGATGCCGAGCGCGCGCATCGCTTCATTGAATGCATGGTCGCTTGGCAGCATCATCGGCAACGCATCGTCTGCGTCGGTCAGAGCCGCCAGATCAAGGAAACGCGCGCCGGGGATGTGGCCGCTCGCGAAGTCCGTGCGGGGGTTGCGGCCATGTTCGGGCAGGAACCAGCTGGCATCCAGCACGACCAGATCGCTTTCGGTCAGCCGGTCGGCCAGCCACGACGTCGAGATCAGATCGTCCATCCATCGTCTCCTTCGAACGATGCGATCCTGACCGCTTCGTGAGGCCCGGGCAAGCGCGTCAGTCGAGCGATTGCAGAAACCCGCGTGCCTGCTTGATGAGCGCGTTCTGCGTGTCGGCTTCCATCCGATCCCAGTTGCGATAGGGCATCGACAGGCGCGGATTGTCGCCCAGTTTGCCGCGATTGCGCGCCAGAAAATCCCAGTAAAGCGCGTTGAACGGACAGGCATCGGGGCCGACGCGCTGCTTCACGTCGTAGCGGCACGACCGGCAATAATCCGACATCCGGTCGATATAGGCACCCGACGACGCATAGGGTTTGGACCCCAGCAAGCCGCCATCGGCAAACTGGCTCATCCCCAGCGTATTGGGCAGTTCCACCCACTCATAGGCGTCGGCATAGACCTCAAGATACCATAAATGCACCTGATGCGGGTCGGCGCCGATCAGCAGCGCGAAATTGCCGGTGATCATCAGGCGCTGGATGTGATGGGCATAGGCGCGATCGAGCGTCTGGCCGATGGCTTGCGACAGGCAATGCATGTCGGTCTGGCCGGTCCAGTAGAATGCGGGCAAGTCGCGTTTTGCGTTAAGGAAATTGCGCTGGGCATAATCCGGTCCTTCGCGCCAATAGATGCCGCGGACATATTCGCGCCAGCCGATGATCTGGCGGATGAACCCTTCCGCCGAATTGAGCGGCACCCGCCCAGCGCGATATTCGGCCTCGACCTTGCGGCACAGGTCGATCGGGTCGAGCAGTCCCGCGTTGATGTAAGGCGACAGCACCGCGTGCCACAGATAGGGCTCGCCGGTCAGCATCGCGTCCTGATAGGTGCCGAAATCGGGCAGCGCGGATTTCAGGAAATGGCGCTGCGCGCGCATCGCCTCTTCATGCGTCACCGCGAATTCGAACTGGTCGAGGCTGCCGGGATGGTCGGCAAAGCGGTCTGCGACAAGCGCGATCACCTCGCGCGTGATGTCGTCGGACCGGAACGCGATCGGACGCGGCATCAACAGGTCGTTCTGCGCAGGCTTTCGGTTCTCGGCGTCATAGTTCCACTGCCCGCCTTCGGGCTTGTCGCCTGCCATCAGCAGCCCGGTCTTGCGACGCATCTCGCGGTAGAAATACTCCATGCGCAGTTGCTTGCGGTCGGTGGCCCAGGCGTCGAACGAGGCGTGCGAGCAGACGAAGCGGTCGTCCTCGACAATCTCCACCAAGCAATCGAACTTGTCGGCCCAGCCATCGATCGCCGCGCGCACGCGCCATTCGCCGGGCTCGGTGACGCAGATCGTGGCGGGCGCATGGCGCTCTACCGCGCGTGCGACTTCGCCGGTGAAGCTGCCGGCATTGTCGGCATCGTCCAGCCGGACATAATCGACCGTCCAGCCCAGTCCACGCAGCCGATCGGCATGATGGCGCATGGCCGACAGGATGAATGCGATCTTGGCCTTGTGATGGCGGACATAGGTGGCTTCCTCATCCACCTCCATCATCAGTACGACGCTGGTTTCCGGGTTCGCGCCTTTCAGCGATGCGATGTCGGGCGTCAATTGGTCGCCCAGCACCGGGATCAGCGTTTCGACAGAGTGTTTCAATTCCGCCCCAACCTTCCTAAATCGCAGCGCATGACCCCAAAGCATCTCGGCCAGACCAGCGCGCTTCCCGCCACGCCGGAAGAGGCGATCCTCGATTATGTTCCCAATCCGCGCGCAGGGCAGCTTTATTGCGTCCGCTTTTCGGCGCCCGAGTTCACCTCGCTCTGCCCGGTGACCGGCCAGCCCGATTTCGCGCATCTGGTCATCGATTATGCGCCCGGCGACACCATCGTCGAATCCAAATCGCTCAAGCTGTTTCTCGGCGCGTTCCGCAACCATGCCGCCTTCCACGAGGATTGCACGGTCGGCATCGGCCAGCGCCTATTCGACGAGATGAAGCCCAAATGGCTGCGCATCGGTGGCTATTGGTATCCGCGCGGCGGCATTCCGATCGACGTGTTCTGGCAATCGGGTGCGCCGCCCGAAGCGCTGTGGCTGCCCGACCAGGGCGTTCAGAATTATCGCGGGCGGGGATAGCGCGCGCAATTTGGCGCGCCCGGACGTGCACTCGTCGCGAATTTTCTTGCTGCATTGCAACATTAGTGCAACCATCTGTCCTTCAAGCGGTTACTGAGTCGCTGCCTGCCATTTGTGGGCGCATTCTCGCTTTTGCGAAGGGACTGCATATGGCGCATCTTGCGGCTGGATCGTCGTCGATCGACCATATCGCTTTGCTCGGCAATTACCTGCCCCGTAAATGCGGCCTCGCGACCTATACCACCGACACCTATCTGGCGATGAAGGCGCGTTATCCCGATCTGCGGGTCGATGTGTACGCGATGGACGACCATCCGGGGCGCTATGCATATCCGGCCGACGTTACCCGCGCGATTCCCCAGAACGAGCGCACGGCTTATTCCGATGCAGCCCGTGCGATTCAGGAATCGGGTGCCAAGGCGCTGTGGGTCCAGCACGAATACGGCATTTATGGCGGGTCGGCGGGCGATTATCTGCTCGGGTTGCTCGACCGGATCACGCTGCCCGTCATCGTCACGCTGCATACCGTGCTGGAGCGCCCGAGCGCCGAGGAACGCCGGGTGATGGAAGCGCTGCTCCGCCGTGCCGCCAAGGTGATCGTGATGGCAGAGGCCGGGCGTGACATATTGAAGCGCGTCCACGGTGCGAATGATCGCCAGATCGTGATGATCCCGCACGGCGTGCCCGATCGCGCACTGGTCGACCCGGACAGCAAGAAGGCGGCATTCGGCTGGGAAGGGCGCTCGGTCGTCCTTACCTTCGGTTTGCTCGCGCCCAATAAGGGGATCGAGACGCTGATCGACGCGCTGCCCAAGGTCGTGGCGCAGCATCCCGACACGCTTTACGTCGTGCTGGGCGCAACTCACCCCAACTTGGTCGCGCATGAAGGCGAAGCGTATCGCGACGGCCTGACCCAGCGGGCGACGGCACTCGGCCTTGGCGACAATATCGAGTTCATCGACAAGTTCGCCGAAGCCGACGAGCTGCTCGATTATCTCGATGCCGCCGACATCTATGTGACGCCCTATACCAACCCGGCGCAGATCACCTCGGGCACGCTGTCCTATGCGGTCGCATCGGGCAAGCCGGTGGTGTCGACGCCCTATATTCACGCAACCGAAATCCTGAATGACGACCATGGCCGGCTCGTCGCCTTCGGCGACAGTCAGGGCTTTGCCCGCGAGATTGCGACGCTGTTGAGCGATGACGTGGCACGTAGCGCGCTGGCGGCGCGGGCCTATGCGCGTGGACGGTCGATGATCTGGTCGCGGCTTGCCGAACACGCGATGGACGAGATCGCAGGCGCAATTGCCGCCAAGCCGCGCCGCCTGGTGCAGCCAACGGTCGCCAAGGCCGCGCCCAAGGTGCTTGCCGCCGATTTCCAGGCTGTCGAACGCATGAGCGACGCGACGGGCATGCTCCAGCACGGTATCTACTCGGTGCCGGACCGTCGCCATGGCTATTGCATCGACGACAATGCCCGCGCGCTGATTTTGGCGAGCCGCATCGCCGATCTCGACGCTGCTGCCCGCGACAAATGGACGACGATCTACGCGTCCTTCATCCAGCACGCCTGGAACCCCGATACCCGTGCATTCCGCAATTTCATGGCGTTCGACCGGAGTTGGTGCGAGGATACGGGGTCCGAGGATTCGAATGGGCGTACGTTGTGGGCGCTGGGCGTCACCGCCAACGAGGCCCCGCAGCGCAAGCACCGCGAATGGGCGACCGCCCTGTTCGACCAGACCGCGCACATCGCGCTCGATTTCGGCAGCCCGCGGGCGCAGGCGTTCGCCATCCTGGGTGCCGCATCGATCGATGCCGCGCGCCCCGGTCACGGCCTTGCCCGCAACCTGATGTCGCGGTTCGGCGACCAGTTGCTGACCCTGCTCGACGCCGCGCGCCGTCCGGAATGGAAATGGTTCGAAATCGTGCTCGCCTACGACAATGCGCGGTTGCCTGAAGCGCTGCTGCGCGCGGGCGTCGCCCTGGGTCGCGACGACCTGATCGCGTGCGGGATCGAGACGCTGGAATGGATCGTCACGCGCCAGACCTCGCCCGACGGTCATTTCCGTGCGGTCGGCACCGAAAGCTTCGGTCGCGAATTTGCCGAACCGCTGCCGTTCGATCAGCAGCCTCTGGAAGCGCAGGCGACGATCGATGCGTGCGCCGCGGCGTTCGAGGCGACGGACGACCGCCGCTGGGTGGATGAGGCGATGCGTGCCTATCGCTGGTATCTCGGCGCGAACGAACTCGATCTGCCATTGTCGAGTGGTGCCGATGGCGGCTGTTATGACGGGCTGATGCCCACCGGCGTTAACCGCAATCAGGGTGCCGAATCGATTTTGGCGCTGCAATTGGCGTCCTGCGCGATTTCCGCCCTTTCAAAGCAGGTGCCAACCGTGGCACAGCCAGAGCGTCGCGCGACCGCCTGAACCGGCCCGTGCGCAACCGTAACTGATTGCGCGAAGCCGGGGGTTGCCGATGATCGATCTGTCCCATCACAGCCTGAGGCTGCACGCGGACCCCTCGCGCGTGGTGGTGCGGCCCTTTCATATTGCGTGGCAAGCCAATGGCAGCGGGGAGAGCCGCAGCGAACGGCTGGTCCGCGAAGTGCTGGAAATGTCGCCCGGTCAGGCCGCCAAGCAATTGAAAGCGGTGCTGCGCGATTTCGAGGCGCGGCATTGGCAGACGCGGCGGGTGTTCATGACCCGTTATGACGAGATTGCCGGGCTGCTCTCGCTCGAAGACGATATTTCCGACGAAAAACGCCAGTTGATCGGTGCCTATTTCTGCCACGAATATAGCTATGCCGCCGCCGCGCTGATGAACCCGAGCGCGGTGCCGCATCACGACCAGACGGGCATGCCCAAGGGCTCGCTTCGCATCATCATGTCGCTGCGCGCGGTTGGCGAAGGGCATATTTCTTCGGTTGCGTTCCGCGAAGGCATCATCACCGACAAGGGCCAGTTGCGGCTGGCGCCTGACGCGCCGTTCGCGACGACCTGCGATTTTCACGGCGACGAACGCACCGCGCCCGAGGGCGAAGTGACGATCCAGCGCCACCGCGATTCGACGCTGTCGGGCATGGTCATCTTTCCGATCACCAAGCAGCAGTCGAACGGGCTGGAAGATCTGCGTTTGGTCCGGTTCGATCATGGCGACGGCGATTACGAATGGCTGGGCACCTATACCGCCTATAACGGCTTCGGCATCCAGTCCGAATTGATGCGGACGCGCGATTTTCGCGATTTCGATCTGGTGCCGATGACCGGCAGCGCCGCGCGCAACAAGGGCATGGCGCTGTTCCCGCGCAAGATCGGCGGGCAATATATGACGATCGGGCGGCAGGACGGCGAAAACCTATTCCTGATCAAATCCGACAGCCTGACGCATTGGGATGAAGGCGAGAAATTGCTCGAGCCCGAATATCCGTGGGAATTGGTCCAGATCGGCAATTGCGGCCCGCCGATCGAGCTGGACGAAGGCTGGCTGTTGCTGACTCACGGCGTCGGCGCGATGCGGAAATATTCGATCGGCGCGGTGCTGCTCGACAAGCACGACCCGTCCAAGGTGATCGGCCGGACTAAACAGCCGATCCTCGAAGCCGCGCGTCAGGACCGCGAGGGATATGTCCCCAACGTCGTCTATTCGTGCGGCGCGATCCGGCACGGGGATATTTTGTTCATCCCCTACGGCGTCGCGGATTCGTCGGTGGCGTTCGCGTTCTTGAAGATCGGGTCGTTGTTGGCGGCGATGTGAGGCGATTGAAGATCGCTGAATCAAGCTCCTCTGCGCGGATGTCGGCTTTTCATCGTCAGTGAATTACAAAATCACTTCGCATCGTGATTTCGGTCTTCCCCGCGGTATTCTCACCGAGTGTCACGACCCAAATCTGTCGTTCACGATCCGCGCTGGCGAGTCGAAACGTGGGGGATTGCCATTCGCCGTCTTTCGGCCCCGTCGCTTGTCGTATCCGGGTTGTGCGTCCGTTGGCTTGGCGATCTTCTGAGATCGTCCTGTACGCCATCGGATAATCGATGGCGGAAAGCTGCGCGATGTCGAGTTCGGCAAAAAAACGTCTCGGTTCTTTGCTACAGTCGGCGATGAGGGGATCCGATGCGCAGGTGATCCGGAAGTCGATCGGAGCGTCGGCGCTCGCCGCATCGATCAGCCGAGCAAGTTCCCGCGCTACGTCGAAATCGACGGCGCGGCGTGCCTCGGATGACTGGAAGAACATCTTTTGCCCGTCACAGCGCTGCCGAGTGGCCTCGTGTGGGTGGGTAAGGGCGAAACCATCCACGCTGTGCAGGCGACGCGCATCGACCGGCATGGCATCGGTCGCGCCGGGCTTACCAGCTTCGATATTGAAGAAGCTCCTGTGATGCGTGCGTCGACGACATAAATCGACCGCATAAGGCTGTGCCGCTTCCTTCCAATAGCCGCTCCATGATCCCGGTGCGCCATGCGGGGTCCGCGCGACGGCTCCCTCGACGATCAGCGGCACAACGCTTGGCGGAAGCAGACGCGCGCGGAGTTCCGGGGTGTCGCCGCCCCGTAATTCGCCCAGCGTGACGCGCTCCTGAACCGACGTGGCGGCCATCGACGGCAAGCCTAAACCGGTTAGTGCGATGAGAGCGATCCGTAGCCTCACCCTCTGAACAACCCGCCAAGCACCCCGCGCAGCAGCTTGCCGCCAAGCCCGCCGCTCTTGCCTCCGCCGAACACCGCCTTGCTCAATTCGTTGGCGACATGACGACTGACGGTGGTCGTTGCGGTGCGGGTGGCGCTTTTCTTGGCGCGTTCCCACGGCGAGTTGGCGGCTTCGCGTTCGTCGGCGCGTTGCTGGCGTTCGGCTTCGCGTGCGGCGGCGATGCGCTGACGTTCGGTTTCCTTGGCGATGCGCGCGTCTTCCTTCGCCTGGATCGCGGCGGCCTTGTCGGCTTCGGCTTGGGCCTTTTCGGCGGTTGCCGCGGCCTGCGCTTCGGCGCGCTTGGCGGTGAGGATTTCTTCGGCCGATTCGCGGTCAATGGCCTCGTCATATTTGCTGCCCACCGCATCGGTCACTGTCAGCACGCCGCGCTCCTGACGGGTCAGCGTACCGACGCGCGAGGCGGGCGGGCGGATCAGTGTGCGCTCGACGGGGGAGGGCGCTCCGTCGGGCTGGAGCAGCGAGACCAGCGCCTCGCCGACCTTCAGCTCGGTAATCGCGGTTGCAACATCGATGTTCGGATTGGCGCGGAAGGTTTCGGCGGCGGATTTGACCGCTTTCTGGTCGCGCGGGGTGAAGGCACGCAGCGCGTGCTGAACGCGGTTGCCGAGTTGGCCTGCGACCGTCTCGGGAATATCGATCGGGTTCTGCGTGACGAAATAGACGCCGACGCCCTTCGAGCGGATCAGGCGCACGACCTGCTCGATCTTGTCGATCAGCGCAGGCGGCGCTTCGTCGAACAGCAGATGCGCTTCGTCGAAGAAGAAGACGAGCTTGGGCTTGTCGGGGTCGCCGACCTCGGGAAGCGTTTCAAAGAGTTCGCTCAGGAGCCACAGCAGAAACGTCGCGTAGAGGCGCGGAGACGCCATCAGCTTGTCGGCGGCCAGGATGTTGACCACGCCGCGGCCATTCTCGTCGGTCTTGATGAAGTCGGCGAGTTCCAGCGCGGGTTCGCCGAAGAAATGATCGCCGCCCTGGGCACGCAGTTGGAGCAATTGTCGCTGGATCGCACCGACGCTCGCCTTGGTCACATTGCCGTATTGGACGCCGATCTGGTCGGCATTTTCGGCACAGTGGACCAACATCGCTTGCAAATCGTCGAGGTCGAGCAGCAACAGCCCCTGATCGTCGGCGATGGTGAAGGCGATCGTCAGCACGCCTTCCTGCGTGTCGTTCAGGCTCATCAGGCGCGACAGCAGCAGCGGCCCCATTTCGGAAACCGTGGCACGCACCGGATGGCCCTGTTCGCCGAACAAGTCCCAATATTGCACCGGGCAGGCGGCATATGCCCAGTCGGTCATGCCGATCTCGGCTGCGCGCGCGGCGAATGGTTCATGCGTTTTGGCGGTTGGGGAGCCCGCCATGCCCAGTCCGGCGAGATCGCCCTTCACGTCCGCCACGAACACAGGGACGCCCGCGTTGCAGAACCCCTCGGCAAGTCCCTGAAGCGTCACCGTCTTGCCGGTGCCGGTCGCACCCGCGATCAGCCCGTGGCGATTGGCGCGTTTGAGGGCGAGTTCCTGAGGCTGGCCGCCGCCCAGGCCGATATAGATGCCGGTATCGCTCATGCGTCTTCTCCCCGCCCGCCGTGACTCGGCGCCGAGCCTAGAACGAAAAACGGCGCGCGTCAGTATCCCGACGCGCGCCGATATTTCGACACGTAAGGCTGCTTATTGCGCGGCCAGTTCCACCGAAACGAACCGGCTGACCGCACGGGTCTGCACATAGAGCAGCACGCTGTCGCGGTTGGCGGCGCGCGTCTGTGTCACCACCCGCGCCAGATCGGCAGGCGTGGCGACTGGCGTGCGGTTGGCCGAGGTGATGACCAGCCCGCGGGTCAGACCCTTTTGCGCCGCATCGCTCGACGGGTCGACCGCAAGGATGACGACGCCGCGGGTATCCTGCGCAACGCCGATGCTACGCGCGATCTGCGGGGTCAGCGCCTGAACGCTCAGACCGAGCGATGCGGTTGCGCTGGCCTGATCATCGGACGGCCGGCCGGGCATCGGCTGCTCTGCATTCGGGTCGAATTCGGTCGCGGCCATCTCTTCTGCCGAAGGCCGCTCCGCCACGCGGACACGAACCGTCTGGCGACGACCGTCGCGGATTAACTCGACCGGAATGGTCGTGCCGGGCGCGACATTGGCGACCAGATAGCTGAGCGACTGATCCGGGGTCACGTCCTGATTGTTGACGCGCACCACCACGTCGCCCTGACGAATACCAGCCGCCGCTGCGGGCTGGCCGGGCTGAACGCTGGAGATGACTTCACCGCGATCACGCGGCAGGTTCGACGGCAGATTAAGGCCTTGTGCCAGATCGGGTGTCAGCGGCTGGATCCCGACGCCCAGATAGCCGCGCTGCACCGTCTCACCGCTGCGCAGCGTTTCGATGATCGAACGCGCCTCGTCCGCGGGGATCGCGAAACCGATGCCGACATTGCCGCCAGTCGGCGAATAGATCTGCGAATTGATGCCGATCACATTGCCGCTCAGGTCGAACAACGGTCCGCCCGAATTGCCCATGTTGATCGATGCGTCGGTTTGAATGAAGCGGTCGAACGATCCGACGCCGGTGATGCGTTGTACCGACGAAATGATGCCTGCGGTCACGGTGCCGCCCAGTCCGAACGGGTTGCCGATCGCGACCACCCAGTCGCCGGCGCGCGCATTCGCCGATCCGCCAAGCCGGACGAAGGGCAGGTCGTTGCCCTCCACCTTCAAAACCGCGAGATCGGATTCGACGTCGCGGCCGACCAGGCGAGCGGTCATTTCGCGACCATCGGTCATCGTCACCTTGATCGATTCGACGACCGCGTTGCGCGTGCCAGCCGACACAACGTGATTGTTGGTGACGATATAGCCGTCGTTGGAGATCAGGAAGCCCGAGCCCAGCGAATTGCCGCGACGCTGAACCGGTTGCCCGCTGCCGCCGCGATTGCCGAAAAAGCCCTCGAACGGCGTACCCGCAAATGGGTTGTTCTGCTGAACGGTGACGCGCTGTTCGGTCGAGATGTTGACGACCGCGGGCTGCAATTTGGCGACCAGGTCGGCAAAGCTTCCCGGCGCACCGGCGCGGGGCGCGCTGGCCGTGGTCATCCCGTCATTCTGGGCGGTCTGTGCACCGAGCGGCGATTGCAACGCCATCGTCGCGGCAGCGCCGCCGACGAGCAGGGCAGAGGTGATCGCATAAGCGTATCGCACTTAGGTCTTCCTTCCTAACTATGTCTCGGCCCCGATGGGCCGGGCGGATCGCCGCCATTCATCCCTTTTCGATGCTGAACGCCGTTTGAATATGAACGTTGCGTCAGCTTCGCGTTACCGCCCCCCGGCGCGGAACTGCTGGAGATAGGCATTGTCGGGCGCCAGCACGAATGCCGTTTCGCCCGACGTGCCGTCGCCGCGATCGTTAAAGGTGTAGCGATAGGACTGCATCGCCCGCCAGAAATTGTAGAATTCAGCATCCTTGCCAAAGCTTGCGGCATAGATTTGCGCAGCCTGTGCATCGGCCTCGGCGCGGATGATCTGCGCCTGGCGCTCGCCCTGAGCGCGGATCGTCAACGCTTCCTGACCACGCGCGGTCCGCATCCGCTCAAGCGCCGAATCGAGCGGACTGCCTGACGGCAAGCCCGCCTGCTTGATCCGCACATCGACGATATCGACGCCGTACTGACGCGCGACATTTTGCAAGCCGGTCTGGATATTGTCCATCACCTGACCGCGCTCGGGGCTGAGCAGTGCGGCAAAGGGCCGTCGCCCGAGTTCGTTGCGCAGCGCCGATCCCAGGATTGGGCGCAGGGCGTCGATCACGCCCTGTTCGCTGCGCGCGGTGGTGACCATGCGCAGCGGATCGACCACGCGGAACCGGGCAAACGCGTCGACCTCCAGCCGCAACTGGTCGATCGACAGCACTTGCTGGTTCTCAAGCTCGATATCGAGGACGCGCTTGTCGACCCAAACGATGCGTTCGATCAACGGATAGCGCGCGATCAGGCCCGCGCCGGTATTCCCGAACGCTTCGCCCTCGCGGTAGCGGTTGACCGTCCCGACCGGCTGTTCGAAGCGCAGGATCACGCCTTGGCGAGTCTCTGGCACGATCGACAATGACATCGACAGGATGATCGCGGCGAACACCGCGATGATCGCCAGCACCATCGGATTTTTCAGCGACCAGCTCATTGTGCGGCTCCCGTCGCGGCTTGCGGTTGCGGTGCGGGCTGCGCCTGCTGGCCACGTACCGCGGGCAGCGGCAGATAGGGGGTGACGCCGGGCGTCTCGACGATCGTCTTGTTCGACTTGGCCAGGATTTCTTCCATCGTCTCGTAATAGATACGCTGGCGGGTGACCGCTGGGGCCAGGCGATATTGCTCGTAGATCTGGTCGAACGACGCGGCATCGCCCTGCGACCGGGCGATGATCTGCTGCGCATAGGCGCGCGCCTGATTGAGGTTGGCCTGGGCCGCCTGCTGCGACGCGGTCACCGCCTTGAACGCTTCATCCACCGCTGCCGGGGGATTGGCAGTGCGGATGGCGACGCCCTGAATCTGGATGCCCGAATTATATTCGTCGAGCATTTGCTGCGCGAATTGCTGAACGCGTACTTCGGTCGCCGACCGGCCCGCGCCGATGATTTCGTCCAGCGTTACGCTGGCGACTGCGGCGCGCATCGAACTTTCGGCGACGGCGCGCACGGTCGATTCTGGATTGGCGATCTGGAACAGATAGCTTTCCGGATCGGCAATGTTCCAGCGCATCGAATAGGCGAGGTCGACGATGTTCTGATCGCCGGTCAGTACCAGATTCTCACCGCCACCTTGCGGGAAATCCTCGTTGCGGATGCCGGTCACATCGACGACCCGCACGGTGTTGAACGGGGCTGGCAGGGTGAAGTGGATGCCGGGATTGAGGGTCCGCGAATATTTGCCGAGCGACGATACGACAGCGCGCTCCTGCGGACCGACGCGGTGGAACATGGTGAAGGCCAGGAACGCCGCAAGCACCGCCAGCGCACCGAAAATCCACACTTTTTTGCCGCCGGGTGCTTCGAAGCCGCCACCGCCGAAACCACCGCCACCGCCGCCATTTCCGCGCGTGCGCTTCAGGAAATCTTCGAGCGAGGTGGCGTTGCCGCCGCGACCGCGCTTCCCCTCGGGCGGGAACTGCCATGGATTGCGCGGGCCACCCTCGTCGCCCCCGCCTGAGCCTCCGTTGCCGCCGCTGCCCCATGGGCCTTTGGCATTATCGTTCCGCAGCACGCTGGCGCGTGCGATCCACCCCGAGAAAATCGACATGAGCCCTTTATAGGGGTCCGCGCGGCGATTTACAGGGGCAACACGCGGTTTGTTGGGAAGGCGCGTACGGATGAGCTGTGCTTCTGCGAAAGCAGGAGTCGTGGCAGCGAGGGAAACGTCACTGGCCAACGCTCCTGCTTTCGCAGGAGCACGCTTTTGCGAGGCAAGGCTTTCAGATTGCGTCATCCCCGCATTCTCAAACCGGCTTCTAGCGCCTATGTCCCCGCACATGACCGATACCGCTGCCATGAACGCCCTGCTTGCCCCCGTCGCCGCCGGTCGTGCCGCCGCGCGCGTTAAGGAAGGGGTGGCGAGCATCATGCTCGACGTGACCGGCTTGCCCGAGGGTGCGCGAGAGGCGCTGGAAACGGACGTGCGGCACGCGGCGGAAACCGCGCCCGGCATTGCCACTGTGCGGGTCGTCCAGACATCGAACCGCACCCGCCGCCGCCTGATCGCGGTGGCCAGCGGGAAGGGCGGGGTGGGGAAATCCACCGTGTCCGCCAACCTCGCGATCGCGCTGGCCAGGGCGGGGCGAAAAGTCGGACTGGTCGATGCCGATATCTATGGCCCGTCGCAGCCTACCTTGTTCGGCGTGGCGGGCAGCAAAGCGCAGGCGCGCGAGAAGCAATTGCTGCCGGTTGCCACCCCTTACGGCGTGCCGATTCTGTCGATGGGGCAACTCGCGGCACCCGAAAAGGCGCTGGCGTGGCGCGGGCCGATGGCCTCTGGTGCGCTGGGCCAGTTGGTCGATGCCGATTGGGGCGACGCCGATACGCTGGTTCTCGATCTGCCGCCCGGCACGGGCGATGTGCAACTGACGATGGTGCAGAAGCATAAGCCGAGCGGCGCGGTGATCGTCTCCACCCCACAGGATCTGGCGCTGATCGACGCGCGCCGGGCGATCGACCTGTTCAATACCGCGGGCGTGCCGATCATCGGCTTGGTCGAGAATATGGCGGGCTACGCCTGCCCGCATTGCGGCGAGGTGTCGGACCCGTTTGGTCAGGGCGGCGCGGAGGCGGCGGCGGTGCAACTGGGCGTGCCGTTCCTGGGACGCATCCCGCTCAGCATCGGTATCCGCACTGCGTCCGATGCGGGCACGCCGCCCGCCTTCGGGAACGGCGCGGACGCGGCGGCGTTCATGGATGTGGCCGGGCGCGTGAACGACTGGCTGCAACACCAGCCGGAGTAAGCTCATGCCGATCACCAGCGACGCCGAGATCAAGAAACTGCTCGAATCGGCAAAGATGATCGCGATGGTCGGCGCCTCCGACCGCCCCGAGCGCGCATCGAACGGTGTAATGGAATATCTGCAGGGTCGCGGCTACCGCGTGATCCCGGTCAATCCGCAGATCACCGGCGAGCATCTCCACGGCGAATTCGTGTTCCGCGAACTTAGCCAGATCGGTGAGCCCATCGATATCGTCGATATCTTTCGTAACTCCGAAGCCGCCGCTGATGCCGTCGATCAGGCGATCGATATCGGCGCGAAGGCGGTGTGGATGCAGCTCGGCGTCGTCAACGAGGTGGCCGCCGCGCGCGCCGAGGCGGCAGGACTGAAGGTGGTAATGGACCGCTGTCCTAAGATCGAAATTCCGCGGCTGGGAGTGGATCGGCGCAACGGTTGATTCCTAACAGCGGTGATGTACAACTAAGATATCGACTGTCCGGGTTTCTGTTTGGTTCCGCTCAAAGGGATAAACCGAATGATCATTTCTGCATTGTTGGCTGCCCAGGCAATATCCGGGCTGAGTACAGTCGCCCCTCGTGACGAGCGCCTTACTTTTGTTTTCGCACGCGGCGCGCGAGCAAACCCGAAAGTGCTCGGGCTGTCGACTGAACAGACTGAATGGTCGCGACAGGGCTTCTACGATGTCGTCGAACAGTGCGGTGGCCAGAAATTGACGGTCGTGCGCAGAAATACATATCGCGTGGTCGTGACCGGCGACAGCAACGCCGACGATCTGAAGGTCGCGCGTTGCGTTCAACAATCAACGTCTGCCGGGTTCTCGGTAGGGGTGCGCGGAAAGGGCATGGTCCCGACGGGGTTGGACCAGACACCCTTTCACGAATTATGGGACGCAGGGGCTTAGATCCCGCGCGCTGACCGGGTTCAGGGTTCGGCGTTTGCCCTGTCTTAATCCCGCAGCAACTCGTTGATGCTGGTTTTGCTGCGCGTCTGTTCGTCCACGCGCTTGACGATCACCGCGCAGTAGAGCGCAGGCTTGGCCCCCCCTGATTCATCGGTGCCACCACCGATGTTGCCGGGCACCACCACCGCATAGGGCGGGACTTCCCCGCGAAACACTTCGCCGGTCGCGCGGTCGATAATCTTGGTCGATGCGCCCAGATACACGCCCATCGACAGCACCGCGCCTTCGCCGACGCGCACGCCCTCGGCGACCTCGGCCCGCGCGCCGATGAACGCGCCGTCGCCGATGATGACCGGGTCGGCCTGCAGTGGCTCCAGCACGCCGCCGATGCCTGCACCGCCCGACAAGTGAACGTTCTTGCCGATCTGAGCGCAGCTACCGACCGTCGCCCAGGTGTCGACCATCGTGCCTTCGCCGACATAGGCGCCGATATTGACGAAGCTGGGCATCAGCACCGCGCCCTTGCCCACGAATGCGCCGCGGCGGACGATGCTGCCGGGCACCGCGCGAAAGCCTGCGGTGCGGAAGCGCTGTTCGCGCCAGCCGTCGAATTTGGACGGCACCTTGTCGAACCAGTTGGACAGGCCCGGCCCGTCGATCAGGACATTGTCATTGAGGCGGAACGACAACAGCACCGCTTTCTTCAGCCACTGATTGACCGTCCAGCCGCCATTGTCATCGGGTTGCGCGACCCGTGCTTCGCCAGAGTCGAGCTGTTCGAGCGCGGTGTTCACCGCATCGCGGACCGCACCCGATGTCGCGAAGCTGATCGTGGCGCGGTCTTCCCAAGCGGCATCGATGACGGAAATCAGGTCGCTGGACATGTGTCCTCCAATAGGTTTTCGAGCCAGTGCCCGATATCGTGCGTGGTAAAGTCGATGAAATCGCGCGCCGCGTCGGGGGCTTGTTCCGAACCGTTGTCGACCCACACCGTGGTCATCCCGATCGCCTTTGCAGGCGCCAGGTTGCGCGCCATGTCCTCGACGAACAGGCTTTCGCGCGGGTCGAGGTCGTGGGTGTCGCACAGGCTGGCATAGGCGGCAGCCATCGGCTTGCACTGGTAATCAACGGCATGGATGTCGTGGATCGCCTCGAAACTGTCCTGCAATCCCAGCCGCTCGAGCACCTTCAGTGCATAAGGTGCACTGCCATTGGTGAAGACCAGTTTGCGCCCCGGCAGTCGCGCGATCGCATCGGCAAGTGCGACATTGGCTTGCAACGCCGACATGTCGATGTCGTGGACATAGTCCAGAAACGCGTGCGGATCGATGTCGTGTTCGGCCATCAGCCCGGCCAGCGTCGTGCCGTGTTCGAAAAAATATGCTTTCTGGATACGCTGCGCTTCGGTCGTTTCGCATCCGATCAGATCGGCCACGAAGCTGCCCATTCGTTTGTCGATATGGGTAAACAGACCCGCCGACGCCGGGTACAGCGTGTTGTCGAGATCGAAAATCCAGTTGCGGATATGCGAAAGCTGGGCAAGCATGATGGCTTGAGCCTTTAGGCATGGCGCTTGCGCGGGGCAAGCGAAGCGCGCGCAGGGGTTGGGTGACCCTTCGCGTTCCGCCAGCCGATGGGCGGTGAGGTCATCGAACCATGTATTGCGTATCCTATTTGCTCTCCCGCGAGCGGCGCGATTTCGCGCGGCTGCGTCCCATCCATCTGCGCGGCGGTGCGGCGCTGTCGGTCCTGTTGCTGGCGTCGGCCTGCGGTGGCGGCGGGGGAGGCGGTCGTGTCAACCCGATCACCCCGCCTCCGGTCGCACCGACGCCCACACCGACTCCGGTGCCCACGCCCGCGCCGACCCCCACACCCACCCCGACGGTCAATTACGATACGACCGAATATCGCGCGACGGTGGGTGCGGTGTCGGCCAATGCGCTGGCGGCCTATAATCGCGCGGCGACCGGCGCGGGCATCACGGTCGGCGTGATCGACACCGGCATCGACCTGCAAAGCGAGGAATTCGGCGGACGCATCCACCCCGCGTCTCAGGACACCGCGGGCAACGGCACCGTCGACGATGAAGGCGGACACGGCACCGCGGTTGCCTTCACGCTTGCGGGTCGTCGCAACGACGTCGGCACCCACGGGATCGCGTTCGACGCGACCGTGCTGGCGCTTCGTACCGACCGACCGGGAAGCTGCGCGACCGAAGATCCCGAAAACGACGACAGCGGATGCAGACATCCCGAAAGCGCAATCGCATCGGCACTCGATGTCGCGCGCACCAACGGCGCGCGGGTGGTCAATATTTCGCTGGGCGGCGGCGGCGGGGTTGGCAACACGCTGCTCCAGGCGATCAACCGCGCAACCGCCGCGGGCGTCATCATCGTGATTTCGGCGGGAAATGACGCGGAGGCCAATCCCGACGCCTTTGCATCCACCCCGGCGCTCAATAGCTCGATTGCCCGAGGCCTGATTGTCATCGCCGGATCGGTCGGCACCACCGATGAAATTTCGACGTTCAGCAACCGAGCCGGGAGCGCTGCGGCAGTCTATCTGTCGGCGGTGGGCGAACGGGTGCGAGCCCCCAATCAGGAAAATGTCCCGTTCCTGTGGTCGGGCACCAGCTTTTCCGCGCCGCAGATCGCGGGTGCGGCGGCGCTGCTTGCCCAGGCATTTCCGAACCTGACCGGGCAGCAAATCGTCGATTTGTTGCTGACGACCGCGCGCGACGTCGGCGCGGCAGGCACGGACGCCATTTATGGACGCGGTGTGCTCGACCTCACGCGCGCGTTTCAGCCGGTCGGCACCACGGGCATTGCGGGAATGAGCGAAAGCGTGTCGCTCAGCAGCAATGCCACCTTGTCGGCGCCGATGGGCGACGCGACCAGCCATGCCGGGCTGGGTGCGGTGATCCTGGACGGGTACGACCGCGCCTTCGCCATCGACCTGGCGACGACGATCCGCCGCGAAGGCCCGGCGCGCAGCCTGTCGGGCGTTCTGCGCACCGACCGCCGTCATGTGAGCGCCGCCTATCCGGGCGGCTCGATCGCGGTGACGATCGCGCCGACACGCGCGCGCAACCTGATCGAGCGGCTGGAAATGCCGATGGGCGATGCCCAGGTGTCGCGCGCGATCGCCGCAACGGCGACGGGGCGACTGGGGGAAGACGTGACGTTCGGCTTCGGTGTTTCCGAAGGGAGCGGAGGGCTGGTCGCCCAGCTATCGGGTCGCGATGATCCAGCGTTTCTGGTCGCGGGCGATGCGACGCGCAGCGCGGGTTTCGACATTTCGTCGGATGCGTCGGTCGCGGTGCGCCAGCAATGGGGCAGGCTGGGGCTGACCGTCGCGGTCGAAAGCGGTGACGTGCTGACCCGCGGACAGGGCGCGTTTCCGCAGTTGCGGGGTCGGTTCGATCGCTATGGCTATGACCGGATCACGATCGGTTTTGATCGCCGCTTTGGTGCACTGGCCACCAATCTGAACGTCACGCGGCTGGCAGAGGCCGACACCGTGCTCGGTGCGCAGTTTTCGGGCGCGCTGGGCGCGGCGCGGGCCACCAGTTATTATGTCGACACCTCGATGCGCTGGTCTTGGGACCGGGACTGGTCGCTGGGCATGTCGATGCGCCAGGGCTGGACCCAGGCGCGGCTGCGCGGCGGGGTCGAAGGTGCGGGAACCCTCCGCACCAACGGCTATGCGATCGATATCGCCAGGTTGGCGGTGTTCAGCAGGTCCGATCGCTGGGGGTTGCGGTTCGCGCAGCCGATGCGCGTCGCGCTGGGCGGGCTCGACCTGCGGCTGCCGACCAATTGGGACTATGCGAGCAGCAGTGTCGATGCCTGGACGACCCAGCGGCTGAACCTGGCCCCAACCGGGCGCGAGATCGATGTCGAGATGCGTTATTCGACGCCCTTGTGGGCCGGAAACTTGGGAACGAACCTTTTCCTGCGCCGCCATCCGGGCAATTTCGCGCAACTGGGCAATGATGTCGGCGCAGTCGCGCGATATTCGATGGCGTTCTGAATGGCGGTGATGCCCCGTCCGCATCGCGCGAACGGGGCATCACCGATTCATATAATTACGCGCCGAACGTGCGCTGCCACCAGCCGCGACGCGGGTTGCCGTCCTCATCGCTTTCCGCGTCTCCGGCATCGGTCGGGGCAGTATCGCCTGACGGTGTTGGTTCCGGTGCCTGTGCCGCAGGTGCCGCCTGCGACGGAGCCTCGACCGCAGCGGTGGCCGCTACCTTGCGCGTTCGTGCGGGCGCTTTGGGCGCGTCGTCGTCTGCCATTGCCGCGGGTTCCCCAGCATCAACCTTTTTGCGGCGCGTCCGCTTTGGCTTTGGTGCTTCGGCTTCGGGCTCATCGGCCTGGACGACCTGCTCGACGACCGGCGTTTCGGTGGCGGTGGTCGCCTCTACGTCCGCCTTTTTGCGACGGGTGCGTTTTGGCTTGGGCTTTTCGTCCGCTTCGGCTTCTACCGGTGCCTCGACAACGGTTTCGGCCGGAGCATCGACGGTTGCGGGCGCTTCGGCGTCGGCGGCACGTGCCCGCGGGCGACGACGCGCGCGCTTGGGTTTTTCAGCCGCGCCTTCCTCGGCGGCGAGTTCGACCGGTTCGGATGCCGCGATCACCGCGTCGTCGACCGGCTGTTCGCCCGTTGCATCGGCACCTTCGCCCGCTTCGTCACCGTTCGACGCGGTTTCGCTGCGACGTGCACCGCCGCGACGACCGCGCCGACGACGCTTGCGCTTTTCGCCGCGCTCATGGCCGTTTTCTTCGGCAACGTCGTTATCGGCAGCGTCCTGCGTGTCGTCAGAGACCTCACTTTCCTGGCGTTCGGCCTGGCCTTCTTCGCGCTCTTCGCCATCACTGGTTTCGCCTTCATCACGTCCGCGACCCCGGCGTCCACGACGGCGGCGACGCTTGCGTCCGCCTTCGCCATCACTGTCGTCACGCTCGCGTTCGCGGCGGGCAGAGGGGGCGGCTTCCTCGGCTTCCTCTTCCTCGATCTCGTCCTCGATATCCTCGGGATAGTCCTCCTCGACTTCCTCGACGACCGGCGCGAAACGCGGCGCATAGGCGGGTGGCGGGCCGCTCGCCTCGACCGACATGCGCGCGCCTTCGACTTCGCCGTCCGACAGGATTTCGACGCGGACGCCGTAGCGTTCCTCGATCTCGGCGATGTCGGCGCGCTTGTTGTTGAGGACGTAGAACGCCGCTTCCTGGCTCGCGCGCAGCGTGATGTTCGATCCGCGACCGCGGGCGGCCTCGTCCTCGATCAGGCGCAGCGCTGAAAGCCCCGCCGAAGATGCGGTGCGGACCAAGCCGGTGCCTTCGCAGTGCGGGCACTGGCGCGTGGACGCTTCGAGCACGCCGGTCCGAAGCCGCTGGCGGCTCATTTCCATCAGGCCGAATGCACTGATGCGGCCGACCTGAATACGGGCGCGATCGTTCTTCAGCGCCTCCTTCATCGCCTTTTCGACCTTACGGACGTTGGACGAATGATCCATGTCGATGAAATCGATCACGACCAGGCCGGCCATGTCGCGCAGGCGCAACTGACGCGCAATTTCCTGTGCGGCTTCCAAATTGGTCGCGGTCGCGGTCTGTTCGATCGAGTGTTCGCGAGTCGACCTCCCTGAGTTGATGTCGATCGACACCAACGCCTCGGTCGGGTTGATGACCAGATAGCCGCCCGATTTCAGTTGGACGACGGGATGGTACATTGCCGCCAGCTGATCCTCGACATGATGACGCTGATACAGCGGCACCGCGTCCGAATATTGCTTCACCTTGCGCGCATGGCTCGGCATCAGCAGCTTCATGAAATCCTTGGCCTGACGATATCCGTCCTCGCCCTCAACGATTACCTCGTCGATCTCGCGATTATAGATGTCGCGGATGGCGCGCTTGATGAGGTCGCTGTCGCCGTACACGAGCGCAGGCGCCGCCGATTTCAGCGTTTCCTCGCGAATGCCGTCCCACAGTCGCGCCAAATAATCGAAGTCGCGCTTGATCTCGACCTTGGTCCGCTGAAGGCCGGCGGTGCGGACGATGCAGCCCATCGTCGGGGGCAGCTTCAGGTCCGACATGATCGTCTTGAGTCGCTTGCGATCCGATGCAGATGAGATCTTGCGCGAAATGCCGCCGCCATGCGCGGTGTTGGGCATCAGCACGCAGTAACGACCTGCAAGGCTCAGATAGCTGGTGAGCGCCGCGCCCTTGTTGCCGCGTTCTTCCTTGACGATCTGAACCAGCAGCACCTGCCGCCTGCGGATCACGTCCTGAATCTTGTAGCGCTTGCGCAGATTCAGGCGGCGCTGGCGAAGCGCCTCGACCGCGGGGTCTTCGCTGCCGCCCTTCTTGCGGCCGCGTCCCCGGCGACGATCGCCGCCTTCTTCGGGTTCGCCGTCCTCGGTCGGCTCCGCGTCTTCGTCGTCGAAATCGTCGCCTGCTGCGACTTCGTCCTCGTCGGACAAGCGCTCAACCACTTCGACATCGTCGTCGTGATGGTCGTCGTCATGATCGGAATCGGCGCGAAGGGCTGCCTCTTCGGCAGCATGTTCGGCTTCCTCACGGAGCAGGGCTTCGCGATCTTCCTTGGGGATCTGATAATAATCGGGGTGGATTTCGCTGAACGCCAGGAAACCGTGGCGATTGCCGCCATAATCGACGAACGCCGCCTGAAGCGACGGTTCGACGCGGGTAACCTTGGCGAGGTAGATATTGCCTTTTAACT
The DNA here is from genome assembly GCF_902506605.1 of Sphingomonas sp. AX6. GTDB lineage: Bacteria > Pseudomonadota > Alphaproteobacteria > Sphingomonadales > Sphingomonadaceae > Sphingomonas. Next base: position 668,351 of record NZ_LR733979.1, on the reverse strand, counting down.
GCTTGCGTTCGGCACTTTCGAAATCGAACTCTTCAATCCGGTTTCCCTTGACGACCGCCACGCGGGTCTCTTCCCGGTGGCGTGCGTCGATCAGCATACGCGTTGTCATTTAAGTCTCTCCACGCGCGCCATCCCCGTAAAGGGTTCGGCCGCGCGCTCATAAGGGGGTCGATCGGGCGGTAAAGCGCCGCTCCGGTCGATCGATGTGGATGATGTGCCTCTGCTGTCTGGACATGTCCGATCCTGTGGATCGGAACTCCCGTCGCCGCACGGCCGCCCGATGGGGCGCCTGATTGCGGAAATGACGGGAAAAGCCTCATGCAGCGTCAACCTGGATGCGCCGTCCCGAATGAAAGCCGGGCGGGCGATGAAATGCCGGAACAACCTGCGGCGCACATGACGCAACTTCCCGGACCCCTGCGGCCTAGCACCGCCAGGCCTGCGCATCAACTGGCAGCTTCTTGCCGGTCGGGCGGCAAGAATATGCCGAACGGCAAATTAACCGCGCCCGTCAACCGCGATCGAAGGGCGCGCGTCCTATCCAATGCGCAACAGGGCAGTAACGACATGAGTAGCGGATATGATTTTCGGCTGGACCGGCCACGGCTCCGCTTGGCATAGCCTGCGTATGGGGCTTTTCTTCACCATCCTCCTGATGTGGTTGCAGGGCACGCCTGCGCTGGCGGGCGTGGTGACCGGCATCGAGGTGCGCGGCGACCGGATCGTCCTGACCTTCGACGCGCGGGTCGCCAATGCGTCGGCGTTCCTGCTTGCCGGGCCGGACCGGATCGCGGTCGATGTGACCGGCGCGCAGCCGGGGCAGGGGACGATGCTGATCGGCGGACCGGTCGCGGCCGTGCGCCAGGGCAATCAAGGCGACGGCGCGCGGATCGTGTTCGATCTGGCGCGTCCGGCGATCGTCACCGAGGGCCGCTTCGGTGAGGACGGACGCACGCTGACGCTGATGCTGAAGGGGGTCGACGGCCGGAGCTTCGCGCGGGCGACCAGCGCGGGTCGGATCGATATCCTCCCGACCTTTTCAATGGGGCTGCGGCCCGAACGCCCCGCCGCGACCAAAGTTCGCGTCGCGGTTCCCGTCGCGAAAAAGGGCACGGGCCTGCCGCGCATCCACGGCATCGCCGACGACAGCCGACCGCTGGTGGTAATCGATGCCGGTCATGGCGGACACGATCCCGGCGCGATCGCCGCCGACGGCACGCGTGAGAAAGACCTGACGCTCGCCACCGCGCTTGCGATCCGGGACGCGCTGGTCAAATCTGGCCGCGTGCGCGTGGCACTGACACGCGAGGACGACAAATTCCTGATCCTGCAGGAACGTTATGGCATCGCCCGGCGGCTGGGCGCGAACCTGTTCATTTCGGTCCACTGCGACAGCGCGGGCAATGTCCAGGCGTCGGGCGCGACCGCCTATACCCTGTCCGAAGTCGCCTCCGACCGCGAAGCCGCGCGGCTGGCGGCGCGCGAGAACAAGGCCGATGTGCTGGCGGGCGTGAACCTGGCCGAACAGACGTCGGACATCTCGTCGATCCTGATCGACCTGGCCCAGCGCGAGACGCTCAACACCTCGGCCCGCTTCGCGCGCCTGCTGGGACGCGAGGCGAAGGACCGCATCCCGACCCGCGAACATTTCCATCGCATGGCGTCGCTAATGGTGCTCAAGGCCCCCGACATGCCGTCGGTGCTGTTCGAGACCGGTTATCTGTCGAACGAGGGCGATGCGGAGTTCTTGAATTCCAACGCCGGGCGAACTCGGATTGCACAAACGGTGCGCGAATCGGTGGAGATTCACTTCGCGACGCAATTGGCTGCGCGCTAGGCGCAAGGCTAGCGCAGCAGCTTCAACGCCACCGCGTCCGCCATCGCCTTGAATCCCGCATCGTTTGGATGCAGCGCGTCGCCACCGTCATAGGCTTTGGCCATGCGCTGAGGATCGGCGGGGTCGCGGGTCGCGGCATCGAAATCGACGAAGCCGTCGGCTTCGCGATTGGTGCGAATCCATTGATTGACCTCTGCTCGGACGCCTTCGCCCCATTCACTCCAGTAACTTGCTCCTTTATAGGGGAGGATGGTGCCGAACACGACCTTCACGCTGCGATCATTCGCCCGCGCGATGATCTGGCGATAGCCGTCGATGATGTCGTCCGCAGTCGGTCGTTCGGCGACCTTGTCGCGCCAGGCCGAACCGATATCGTTGACGCCTTCGAGTATGATGACATGGCTGACGCCGGGCACCGACAGCACGTCGCGGTCGAACCGCGCCAGCGCGTTAAGACCGCTGCCGTCGAGCAGCACGCGGTTGCCGCCGATCCCCAGATTGGCGACGCCAACGCCGGTCATCCGTGCGGCCTGCAACCGGTTGGCGAGCGCATCGGGCCAGCGGGTGTCGGCATCGTTGGTAGCGCGAGCACCATCGGTGATCGAATCGCCGAATGCGACGATCGTGCGCTGGCGGGCGCGCGCCTCGACATCGACACCGGCGATCATCAGCCGCTGACCGAAGCGCGTGGCATTGCGCATCGTAATCGCGTCGGTCTGATTGCCGGGCGCGATCCAGGCGGTGGCGGCGGCGTGCGAATGGACGGTGGGCGATGGCGCGCCGCTCGGCAGGTGGATGGTGATGGCGATGCGGGCCAGCGGCTCGACCGACAGCGCGATCGGATCGCTGACCAACGGTGCGTGCATCGGTACGACCGCGCTGGTTTCACCGTCGAATCGAACCTGTCGACTGGTGCCGGCGACAATCCGTCCGTCAGCGTCGGCCAGTGCGACCTCGACTGATCCGATGCGCAACACCCGGTCCGACATTTCGTTGCTGAGGCGCACTCGAAGTCGCGTCCCTCCGCTCGACAGGCGCACCACCTGACGCACGGTGCGGTCGGTCAGGTCGGGGATGCGGCGATTGGCGTCGGTGGGCGCCGATTGCGGAGCCACGGCCCAGCTTCGCGACCAGCTTTGTGCGACGGACGGCGTCGCCACCGATAGCAGGGCAAGCGCGATCAGGCTGCGGATCATCGGTCTGGTTCCCTTTGTTCGGTGCGTGGTTATTGAGTGGCGGCCTCCGGCACCTGGACTATCGCAAGTGCCAGGCTCTTGCCATCGGTCAGCATCCCCGACTGGACCAGCAGCCGCGCATTATCGGCGCTGAAACTGGGATGGAGATGGTCGGGGCGCATCCAATGGCCGGTGGTTAGCAGCGTGCGCTTGCCAGTCCGCCGATCGATCAGGTGCAGGTTGCCGTCGAAATCGTCGCCCGCCGCGAAGCGCCCGTCATAGGTGACGGCGTTGTGCCAGTAACCCCCGGTGCTGGTATCATCCTGCGGGATGTTGGGATCGGCAAACCCGGCGAGCGCGGTGCGCTTGAATGCGTCAATGGGAAGCTGGCCGAGATGCTCGACGCTGTTGTCGCGCAGATTGACGACCAGGATACCGGTCGGCACCTGACGCAGGTCGCGCTTGTGACCCATCAGGTTGAAGATGACGTGGTCCTTGTCCGCGAATTGTTCGTGGGTGACCCAGTCGAGCGGCCCTTCCTTATACACGGGACGGTTGCCGGTGCCGTCGGCGTTGACGATCCACATACGTTGCGGCGCGTCGCCGCCGGTTTCGTGGCAATAGAGGATTTCGCCGGGCACGAACGGGTTTGCCTGGACATGGCCCATGCGGAAATCGGTTTCGACGACGGTTCGGACCGCGCCGGTTTTGATGTCGATGGCGCGGATGCCGCCCGGCACTTGGGGCACTGGCTGGCCCGCCCTGCGCGGTGGTGCGCGGCGGGCGTCGAAGCCGACATAGGCGGCGGTCTCGTCTGCATCCAGGGTGAAGCCGCCCGCCTCGATATGGCCATCGGGCATGGTGGAAACGACGCGCTCATACCCGGTGCGGCGGACCTTGCCTGCGGCGGCATCGGCGAGGATCGGGTCGAGGTCGAGTTCGATCAGCCGAGTGCGACTGCCATCGGTGCGCATGTAATAGATGCGGTTGGTCAGGCGGGCGACGTTGATGCTGCCCGCGCCGACGCCTTCGCCTTGCGTGAGCTGGGTGATCCGGCCGGATATCTCGTCTACCGCGAAAATCTGCGACCCCTCAGCGCGCGTCGAGGAGCGGAACAGGATATGCCGCCCGTCCTGCGCCCATTGCGGATGGGTGGGATAGATTTTGGCGTCGCCGCGCCCGTCGGTCAGGAAGGTGATGGGGCGTCCGGTGGTGCGGTCGGCCACGACCTGCTTTTCGCTTGGAAAGACGCGTCCGACCTGGGCGGAGGCAGGGGCGGTGCTGGCGAGCAGGGCAACGAACGCGAGGCTGCGCAGGATCATGGGGTCTTCTCCTCGGGTGGGGTCAGGCGAACGCGCGTCGTCGCGTTGCGATCGACGGTGACGATGCCGCCGGCTTCATTCAGTTCGACGATCTGAAGCACGCTGCGGCGGTGCCAGTTCGGATCGCTTATGGCCTGCGGCTCGCCTGACTGGTGGACGAAATAAATGAGGTAGGCGTGATCGCCGGAGACGATCACGTCGGGATGCTGGCCCTTCGCGCGGTCGGTGGCGTGGGTGCCGGGCTCCGCGAGCAGATGGTCTGCCTGCTGCGTCCAGTTGGCCGCGTCCTCGGAGCGCATGACGAGCAACCCCTTCCATGCGTCGCTCACCAGCCACCAGCGGCTCTTCCACCGGAATGCCTTGGGGCCTTCGCCGGGGGTTTCGACCACGGTTTCCTTTACCTGCCAATGCTTCAGATCGGTGCTGTCGGCGTAGCGGATCGCCTTGCCCAGCCGCTCGTCGTTGAACCACAGCCGGTATCCGCCGGAGGGGAGGGCGACCACACTCGCATCGATCACCCGGTCGGAGCCGAGGTTCAGGCGTTCGCCGCAGGTCCAGGTCTTCAGGTCGCCGCTGGTCAGGTGGACAATGAAGCGCTCGGCATTCCAGTCGCTGAACACACCCGGCACGACCGTCAGCCACATGTGCCAGGTGTTGCCGAAGCGCTTGACCTCGGGTGCCCACAGGGTCGGCCCCGTACACGCCGCGGGAATGTTCGCGACCCCGGCATAGGTCCAGGTCGCGCCGTCCTTCGATGTGGCCACGCCGATATGGGTGCCGTGCACCCAACTTACGTCCTTGTCGGCGACGTTCAAGTCGGCACGGCGGTTGGTGTAGAACATCCGCCATTCGCGCGCTGCCGGATCATAGACGGTGGAGGCGTCCGCCGCGCCGTCGTGCACCGGATCGCGGTGGAGCGGCTTGGGCGCGACCTGCTGGTCCCCCGCCGCCCCCAGCATCAGCGCCAGCGACAGCGCGATCATTGGCGAGGCGGCGCCGCGACGGCATTGCGGCCCCAGAGCTGATCGTAGCGCCAGCCGGTCAGATCCTCGACAACGCCGCGTGCTTCAGGCGAGGTGGGGCTGGTGCCGCCCTCGCGCAGATGCTCGATCTCCGCCATCAGCACGTCATGTGTCCCGGCGTTGAGGCGGAACCGCCACGAGGCGAACAACCCTGCGAGCATGACCAGCACCGGCCCCAGCACCAGCAGCCAGGTGACGGTTGCGATCGCCTCCGGGCTTTGCGTTGCGGTGCCCCCAGGCGGAGGCGAGACATAGCCGCCGAGATCGATGATCCAGCCGGTCAGGACGATCGCGATCGATTGCGCGACCTTGCGCACCAGCGTCATCACGCCTGCGAAGATGCCTTCGCGCCGCTGGCCGGTGACCGCTTCATCGACATCGGGAAGATAGTTATAGACCGACCAGGGCACGAAATTCAGCGTGCCGCGACCCAGGCCCGCCAGGACGATTGGGACGAACAGCCAGAAAACGAGGATCGGGCTGAAACCAGCCGAAAGCGGGTTCAGCGCGGACAGGACATTGCCGTCCAGCCCGCCCATGCTGGCGGTGAATTGCTCCGGGCGCAGGAAGTAGAAGGCGAGGAACAGCAACAGCCCGGCGATGTAGAAGCTGATCGCGATGCGGTACGCGATGACCGGCCCGGTACGGATCACGATGTTGATCGCGATCAATACCGAAATGAGCTGCGCCACATACATGGTCGTGAGCATTTGGGAGATGATGAGCGTTGCGCCCGCCATCACCGTCACCACGAAAATCGGGAAGGCGGTGTTGAAGATGTCCTGCGAAATGTAGCCGCCGAGATAGATCGACAGATGCTGGCGAAACGCCCGGATGCGCAGCGTCGAAAACAGGTCGCGGAACATCACGACCGGGATCGCCAGCGCGCGTTTCACGTCGAGCGGCTGGGGCTGGATGAGCTTCTCGGCCTCGGTATAGGGACGCTCCCAGCTGAAGATCACGACGAGCAACACCACGAAGCTAAACAGCCCGCCGAAGATCGCGGCCATGATGAAGAAGGTGTCGGGCGAATCCTGCCCGCCCATATTGTTGATGATCAGCGTCGGCAGATACGAAGCGAGGATCGCGGAGGTCTGCGCGACCAGCATCCGCGCGCCCGCGAACTTCGCCTTCTTCCGGTAATCGTTGGTCATCTCCGCCGCGAGGGTTTCCCACGGGATCAGGAACATGGTGTAGACCAGCTCGAAGAAGATGAAGGTCAGCAGATAATAGGTGAAGGTCTGGCCCGAGACGAAGATCAGCGCGAAGCTGGGCAGCAGGGGGATGGTGATGAGCAGGAAGATCTTGCGGCGCCCGACCTTTCGGCCGATCCAGGTGTGGCGCAGATTGTCGGAGACATAGCCGATCAGCGGACAGGTGATCGCCTCGAGCAAGCGCGGCAGGCCGAGGATGAGCCCGGCTTCGGCGGCTGACAGATCGCAGAAGGTGACGAAGAAATAGAGCAGCCAGCCGGTGATGACCGCCTGCGCGCCCGCGCCGAGCATGTCGCCCGATCCCCAGCCCCAGTAATTATACCAGCGCGGCTGACGTTGCCCGGACGCGATAGGTGCTGCGCTGCCCACTGGCCGAATCCTCCCCGAGCATCTGAGCGTTATCGCTCAAATATCCACATATTGAATTACTATCACAGAATATGGAACGGTCAAGCGCTACATCGGCGTTAGGATTAGCCGATCGACGATCATGCCGCCGCCCTCGGTGGCGAGGGTTATGACGTGCGCGCCACCCCCGATGGCGTCGGGCAGCGGTAGCAGGATGCGATTGTCGAGCACCGCCTGCTTCCAGTCGTCGTCGCCGGTGTTGCGCGGAGCGGTCAGCCGGTGGCGCTTGCCGTCGATCGTTACGTCCAGTCGCAGCGGTTCGCCGTCGCGATCGGCATAGGTCGGCAAAATCTCGACCGAAGCGCGCCAACTTCCAGGCGGGATGGTCGAACGGATCGTGCCGCTGACGGGGGCATCGACGCGCGATCCGATTGCAGTGCCGTTGCGACCCAGCCCGTCGATGCGTCGCCAGTTGCCGGTGGCCTGCTCGGCCTCGACCACCACGTCACGGCCCTTGGCCGTATCGGGCCAGATGGTCGGGCGCGTTGGATTGCCGGTGACAGCGGGCAGCGTGACCGGCATCGCGCGATAGGATCGCCACTGGCCGTCGGCGGGTTCGACCGCCATCATCCCGCGCCATTTGCCGCCTGCGATCTCTTCGTTGTAGCGCCGCGTGAGGGCAGTGATCCGCGCATCGGCAGCGTTCGCCCGCGCGGCCCAGCCCATTGCGGTGGCGAAATCGCGGTCGCGCAGCCGGTCGTGCGCTTCGGCGGCGAAGACTCGTTCGTTGGCGCGAGCGGCTGCCTCCACCGGATAGCCGACAAGCTGGAAGAACGCGTCCTGTCGATGCGCGGGTACGCGATCGGCGACCTGACCCAGCGCGGAGAGGTTGCGTTCGAACCCCGTCATCCGATCTGCAATTTCGTGCGTCGGCAATGCGCTGGCGCGGGTGCGGCCATGCGGCAGCCACCATTGCAGATGTTCGGGCCGCCGCGCGAAGTTCAGCCGGTGATGCTCGGCCATGATCGGGGCAATTTGCTCCGCGAGCGCCGGGTCGATGTTTGCCGCCGCCCAGCCGCGGACATAGTCGTCGATCGGGCGCGCCCGCGTCCCTTCCACATCCCAGGCGAGCTGCATGAAATAGTCGATGCCGAGTTCGGCGGGCTTGATGTCGCCTGCGTTGACCACCCACATCCGCCGCGCGCCCAGATCCCACGCCCGCGTCATCTCTTCGCGAATCAACGCAGGCGGGGTGGTCGATAGCCATAGATAGGCCATCGGCGCGCCGAGATAGGACAGGTGGTAATAGACCCCCGATCCGCCCAATCGCTCGCGTTCGGTGGCGTTGGGGAATTGTCGGATGTAACCGAAATTGTCGTTGGGCCACATCAGCGTGACATCGTCCGGCACCTTCAATCCGGCGCGGTAGATGTCGAGCACTTCCTTATAGGGCGTGAAGACCTGCGGCGCTTGCGGCACGCCTGCCTTGGTTAGAAGGCCGCGCTGATCGGCAAAGATCGTCTCCAGCAACGCGCGGCGTTCCGCGGTCGTCGTCGGCCCGGCCATGCCACTGTCGTGGATACCGCGCATCCCCAGCGTCCAGACGCTTTCGTACTTCGCATTGGTATCGACCCGCGCGCGCCAATAATCGCGCACGCCGTCCGCGTTCTTCACATAATCGAACCGGTCGGCGGGCGCCGTCCATTCACCGACATTGTTGCGCAGCATCGGTTCGGCATGGCTAGATCCCATGACGACCGCATAGCGATCCGCCAGCGCGGCGTTGGCCGGGTCTGCGTTGAACGGTGCCGTGCTCTTGTGCATCGCGGGCCAAAGCAGATTGGCGCGTAATCGCAGCAGCAGTTCGAACACGCGCGCATAGGTTTTGGGACCGAGCGGTTTTTCATCCGGCGCGTGGGTCGTGGCGGCCCAGGGGACGAGCGCCCAATCCTCGTCGTTGATGAACAGCCCCCGATATTTGACGTCCGGCGCATCGATATGGTGCGTCCCCGGCAGGACGCGAACATGGTTGCGCCGCGTCGGTGTGACGTCGGCCCACCATTGCCAGGGTGACACGCCCATCGCACCCGACAGCGCGTAAATCCCATATGCGGTGCCCCGCCGATCGCTGCCGACCACGACCAATGCTTGCGGTACGCCGGGCGCGGGTCGCTCGACGGCCGCGATCAGATAGGCTTCCCAGCGACCACGCACTTGCGACACGTCGATCCGCCCCGCTGCCACAAGCCGATCGATTTCGGCATGGCGTCCCAGTGTTCCCGCCCAGATCGGTGGCGCTTCGGAATCGACGGCGCGACCGCCCACACTGACCATATCCGTGCGCAGGTCGGCGGCGGCGATCCGCACCACTTCCGCGTCGCGGGGGTCAGTCGATACCGGCGCGCCGCGCCCTGATTTCAGCAATGCGAACCCTGGCCCTGCGTCGAACGCTGCCCAGCGCTCCTCTGCCAGGGCGGGCAAGGCGAACGCGAGCAGGATCAGCGCAACGATGATCCTCATTGCTAAGTCGCCCGTTCGGCCTTCGGACGATCGGCGTTCGCCAAATCGCGATCCATCGCCGCTCCGTCAAAGGGCACGACGATGATCTTGCTGCCATGACCGTTATTGCCCATCTGCGATTCCTTTGGCGTGTCGATCACGGCGAAGGTGAGCGCGATGACATGCCCATCCTCCATTACGACGGCAGGGCGTTCGAGCTTGTTCCAGTGGTTCACCTGCCCGTTGGAATAGCGGATGAAATTGGCGCCAGGTTCATAGGCCAGCCCCTGAACGCGCCAGCCGGTCAATCCATTGCGGGAAATCATGTGATAGGCGCGCCGTTCGCGCCAATGATTGACGATCACATGATACCAGCCTCCGCTGTACCACAGCACGGGGTCTTCATAGGCGCGCATGTCGCGCTGGGGCACGCCTACAAGACCGCGATAGATGCTGTCGCCCGTGACCTTGTATGGGCCGAGAATGCCGCTGTTGCTAAGCAGCATCTGCCCAGATCGTTGGATGATCTGATACGCCCCGTCGGGCCGCAGGATTAGGCTGACGTTGGACGCCTTCCAAGGCTTCAGTTCGCTCGTTGCCTGAAGGTCGCCGGGCGTCTTGACCGATTTGAACGCGCTTTGATCGACCTCGATACTGCCGATGTTGCGCCAGGGGCCATCGGCGGTTTCGGACACGAAGATGTCACCATTGCGCGTCTCGCTGACCACGACCGCGAACCGGCCATCGGCCATGCGCAGGGCGATCACATTATGGCCAAGGCCGCCTCGGTCATCGGGCCACATCAACCCTTTGTCCCGGTACGGACCCCATAAAGTATCGCTCGCCGCCAGAACGGCTTGCGATTTACCCCATTCGCTGTGACCGAGTGCCTGGTCCCAGCGGCTGGCGTACATGCGGTATCGGCCGTCCTGCCCTTTGAGGATCTGGCCGTCCCAGTAGTTCCACTGGGCCATGCTGGCATCTTCGAGGCCGTTGCCGACATCGCGCGATCCAACCTCCGCCGCGCCCCAAGCATCGCTGCGAAGCGGGCTGACGATCGGGGTCGCGGTGAAATAGTCGATGAACGGGCGTGGTCCTAGTACCGGGACCATCTCCCGCGCGACCGTTTGCGCATGGGCAAACGGCGCTAGGAAGGCATTCGTCATGCCGGGCAAGAGCGGCGCGATCGCGGTTGCCCGAAGCAGCGCACGCCGCCCCTTGTCCATCAGATATAGGTCCGCATGAATTCGGCCAGCGCGCAGGTTGCCAAGCTTTGGCCGTAGGGCATCGAGGTCAGGCGGATGTCCTTGTAGAATTGCAAGGTGTCACCCATCGCGGTGCCGAACGACACCTGCTGAAGCTCGCCGGTTTCGTCGATATTGTCGAGCACGCCGCGCACCGCCTTGATCCCGACGGCTTCGTATTCGCGTGGCAGATAGCCCTTACGCACCGCCTTCAGGATGCCGTAAGCGAAGCCCGCGGTCGCCGATGCCTCGAGATAGCTGGTCGGATCGACGATCAGCGTGTGCCACAGTCCGCTTTCGTCCTGCGTCTCGGCCAGCGTCTTCACCTGGGCGGCGAGTGTATCGATGAGGAAGGTGCGGAATGCGTCGCCTTCTGGCAAATCCAGAATCTCGATGATTTCGGGGATCGCGATCGTGACCCAACAATTGCCGCGCGCCCACAGCGCCTCAGCAAAGTTGTGGCGACCGTTGAAGTCCCAACCGTGAAACCACAGGCCGGTCTTCTTATCGAACAGATATTTGATGTGGACCAGGAACTGGCGCTTGGCCTCCTCGACATAATGCGGGCGGTTGAGCAGCAGGCCGATCTTGGCGAGCGGCAGCACCGACATCATCAACGTGTCGTCCCACATTTCGCCGGGATTCTCGTCGTTATAGACGATGTGCTGGAACCCGCCTTCCTCGGTCTTGGGCAGGCCGTCGGGGGCCATCAGCCATTCGGCCCAGGTGTCGAGATAGGGGATGTAGCGCGGGTCGGGCTCGTGTTCGTAGAGATAGGCCAGCGTGATGAAGGGCGCGACGGTATTGATGTTCTTGGTCGGCGTGCCCTCTGCAAAGCGATCCTCGAACCACTGCTTGATGATGTCGAGCGCCTTTTGGTCGCCGGTCTGCTCGAAATAGCGCCACATGCCGAACAGGCCGATGCCGTGGGTCCATTCCCATCCGGCCCAGCCCTTGGTGTCGATGATCCGTCCATCGTCGAGATGGAGCAGGAACTCGCCGGTCTCGTCCTTGATGTTGACGAGGTTGTGCATGAGGAGCTGGATCGCGTCCGTCACCTGCTGGCGGGGAATGTCGTGGGTCAGCGCGGCCAAGTTGATATCTCCTGTGGATTGATGAGGCGACGGGTCAGGCCTTCAGGCCGTAATCGCGCGCCATGGATCGGTAGAGGTCGAGGAATTCTGGGATCGCATCATAGCGGCCACCGGGATGGTCGAAATGCGGTTCTTGCGGAACGGTCGTTGCGGCCGGGGTCGATCCGGGTGCTTCGGCGGCGCTCAATCCCTGGCTCAACAGATCGGGGCGGGGGCCGCCGCCTGCGTTGACGCCTTCGCGGGTGAAGATGGCTTCCTGATGCCGGATCGGTTCCCAGATGAAGCTGCCCCAACCCGATGGCTGCGCATGGACAATGTCGTTGAGGTAACGCTTGCGCGACGAATATTCGAGCGCGAGGAAACCGTGATCGGGATAGCGTTCGGGGAACGCCGCAAAGGTCCGTTCCCAATCGCCTTGCGCCAATTGCTGGTAACAGGAAAAACCCGCGCAATCGAACCGCACATCGCGGGCGAGAAGATTGTCCATCCAGTCCTGGACGATTTGCCAGTGGCGACCAAGATGGTTGTGGAGCACGATCTTCGCATCGGGCGCGTGTTCGCGCGCGCCCGCGATCGCGGCTTTCATGATCGCGGCGAAGCGGTCGTGCCCGCCCGGCAGGATGTTGGTATTCTGGCGCGCATCGGTGACCGGATTGCCGGTGGCGATGGTCGCGGGCAGGCGCCCTTCGGGCCACAGCATGCCAAAGGTGATCTCGTTGCCCAGCACCACCATGTCGGGGGTGGCGCCGCCCGCCGTCATCGCCTTCATTGCGTCAGCACCGTGCGCGTGGACGGCATCGACCAGCCTGGAAAAGGGCAGGTTGGTCCAGGCGTGCGGCTTGTCCTGACGTTCTGGATTGGTCCAGTCGTCCGAATAATGGATGGTGACCGACGTGTGAAAGCCACCGTCGCGGATGCGGCGGGCGAACTTCACCATTTGCGCCATGTCGCACCACGGGCCGCCGGGTTTCTCTTTCGAATAGCCGCGGGCGGGATCGACGAACAACCGCGCCTTGATCGCGTTGAACCCTGCGTCCTTCAAGATGTCGAACGGATCGCGCCGGACGCCGTTCTCGAAATAGGTGGCGCCCCGTGCTTCGTCCTCGGGGATCCACGAAACGTCGGCACCGATCAGATAGGGCCAGGGACGCGCGGCCTTGGGTGCCGTCGCACCGGTGTGCGGCATCGTCGCGCAACCGGCGAGCCCGGCGACCAGCGTTGCGCCCGCCGCCGTGCCCAGATCGCGGCGGGTGAGGCCGCTCATTTTAGTTCCGCAGGCGTGCGGGGGGCGGGGACCATGCGCACCGGCAGGCCACCCTTTACGTTGCGCATCGTCACAAGCCGCACCGGTTCCAGCGCATTGCCCGGCTTTCCGTCCGACGTCACCGCCAGCGAGATGACGTTCGACCCGCGATGGTTGAGGATGCCTTCGGGGATCGGGAAGGTGCGCTGCGGGCCGACATGCGCGATGAACTGGCCCATGTTCCAGCCATTGACGAACAGCAGCACACGGTAATCGACGGCGGAGCGCGGCGTATCGGGATCGCCGAACTGAACGGCGATGGTCGCGTCCTGACCCTTGGGCACGCTTAGGTTGAACTTGGTGCGATACCAGCTCGTACCTGCTTGCGCGGTCGTGGCGGGGACGGTCGCAGCTTCCCAGCGGCGGTCGTCGAAGCCGGGCAGGTGCCAGCCGACGCGTTCGCCATAAAGACCGCCATTATTGGGTACGCCACGCACCGGATCGGCGAGATCTTCCCCGCCGCGGCGGCCCTGGATTTTCCACGCCACCGGAATGGCGAAGCTGCGCCCGGCCTGCTTTTCGACCGATGCGGAAACAAGGCCGCGCGCTTCCTTGTGGAAGTCGTCGGATTCGAGGTTCCAGTTATGGCCGTTGTTGCGGACCATGATGCTGACGACATGCTCGCCGGGGGTGCGCGCCTCTGGCGGCAAGTCGAAACTGGTCGCGCCCGTGGTGATCGGGCGGGGTGCGCCGGCGGGCAATTCATGCTGGCCGACGAACTTGCCGTCGAGGAACACCTGCGCCATCCCGGCACCGCCCGCGCCATAGTGAAAGCGGATGCGCTCGGCATCGGGTGTTCCCTGGAACCGTCCGCGATACCAGACATCGCCTTCGTGGAAGCCATAGGCATCCATCAGCATGTTGGGCTCGCCATCGGGACGGATGGTGTTGCTGGCATAGGCGCGGCGGTCGATCGCCTGCCACGCGCTGTCGTCGAATGCGGCCTGGGTTTCGGGCGAGCCCGTTGCCATGCGCCAGTCGGTCAGCGCGGGAAGCGCGAAGTCGACCGGCCCTGCTAGCTTGCTCGAAGCGACGCGGCTGGTGCCGACGCCCGGCACGGTTGCGACGCGCGTGCCGTTCCACGTAACCGTGCGCGCGGCGCGCGGTGCCCAGACTTCGAGCGGGCTTTCGATCGCCGTATCACCCGTCAACGCTAGACGGCTGCCGCGCAATTCTGCGGTGCGCAGCAATTGCGGGCCGCGGACTAGCACGTCGCCATCCTTCCAGAAGCGCATCGCTTCGGGTTCGTCGGCGATCAGCAAATTGAGCGCCGGACGCCCTCCGCCCTCGATCCTCATGCGCGCCAGGCCCTGATGCTGATAATCGAGCGTGAGGTCGCCGGTCGCCGCATCGAAGCGGTGGCGGACGGTGCCTTCGAGCACGGTCACCGTCGGCGCACTGGTGTAACGCAGCAATGTCTGGCCATCCTCCGCCGCACGGCCATAGATCAACGCAAGCGCCTCGCCGTCGAGCGTCATCGCGTACTGCAATTCGCTCGTCGAATAGACCAGCCGCTGGCCCGCGACGGTCACGCCCGCAACCAGCCATTTGGCGTCATAGCCGTTGAGTTGCAGCGGCATCGTATAGCGCCCGTCGGGCAGGTCGGTGGTCACCGTGAAGCGGTGGTTGCCGCTCTCGTTCGATGGGTTCTGCGTCACGAGCAGGAAGCGCGCGTCGGTTTCCGGCGACCGGTTGTGATATACCTGAACCTTGTCGCTCGATTTCTGGACCGCGGGCGCGGGGATCATGCCCGCGAGATCGGGCACGGCCTCGATTAGCCCCCCCAGTTGCTTCATCTCCAGCGCCTTGTCGCGCACCTCGCGCGGCTCGCTGATGGCGGCGCCATAGTCATAGCTGGTGAACACGACCGGCGCAGGGGTCCAGCCCCAGCTCGTGCCGCCATAGGTCATGTAAAAGCTCTGGATGTTGATCCCGTTGGAGAGGTTGGTGCCGTAGAAGACGCGCTGATAACGCCGACCGCGCTGGATGGCGTTGCATTCATAGCCGCCGTTCGATCCCCAATAATCGAACCAGCCGCCGCCGAATTCTGCGGCGAAGCCGGGCGTGTTGGGGCTGGCGGAGGCACCACCGCGCGCGCCCCCGGTGCCGTAATAGCCCCAGTCCGGGGCCGCCGATCCCTTGGTCGGCTCGCCGCCCACGGTGCAGGTGCCACCGGGATAGCCGTCGAATGCATAGAGATCGACCGGGCCTTTGACGGTCTTCTCGACCGGCGAATCCTCGGGCACCCAATATCCGTTGCGGCCCTGGTCGTTGTGAAAGATCGGGATGGTGATGCCGTCGGCGCGCGCCTTGGCATAGAGGTGATCCATGTAGCGCGACTGGGCGGGCGTGGTCAGCGCGAGTTCGTTCTCGATCTGGTGGAGGATGACGCTGCCGCCCTTCTCCCCGTTCGGGCCGCCATTGATCTGGTGCCGCGCAATGATCCGGTTGATCTCGGTCAGCCACTCGTCCGACGCTTCGAGATATTCGGGCGCATCGGTGCGTGCGCGGACGCGCTGGTTGACCAGCCAGCCGGGATAGCCGCCGCGCGACAATTCCGCATTCACATAGGGACCGGCGCGGGTGATGACGTAGAGGCCCTCTTCCGCCGCCATTTTGAGCAACAGGTCGATGTCGCGGATGCCGTTGAAATCATAGACGCCCTGTTTCGGGCTGTGGAAGCCCCAATAAACGTAGATCGCGACGGTGTTGTATCCGGTCGCCTTCATCTTTTGCAGGATGTCGCGCCACAGATCGGGGGAGGGCAGGCGAAAGGCGTGCATTTCCCCGCCCCAGATCACCAGCCGCTTGCCGTCGATCAGCAGCGAGCGCGCGTCGAAGCCGACGCGGCCGAAATTCTGGATGGGCGCTTCGAGATTTTGGGTGGGCTTGGCGACCTGAGCGGCGGCGGGCATGGCGGCGAGCATGGTGCAGGCGAGCAGTAGCGGGCGGAGCATCGGCAATCCCCTCATCAGGCCAGGTGGAACACGCGGGCAAGCGGCCATTCGCGTGGGGAATTGTCGGGATTGGTTTCCATGAGCGGGGCCATCGCATCCCACCAGCGCTTCATCACCGGATGCTGCGGCAAGGCATCGCGTTTGCTCTCATCCGCCAGCGTCAGGGTCGCGAACAGCGCATTGGAGTCGGCGTCGTGATAGATCGAATAATCGGAGATTCCGGCGTCGCGGAGCAGATCGACCAGTTCGGGCCAGATCGCGTCGTGCGCGGCACGGTATTCGGCAAGCTTGCCGGGTTTGAGCTGCATCCGAAAGGCGTGAACGCCCATATCCCCCTCCATTACCACTATGTGGAATATGTTATCACCATCTGGTATCAGGTGATGCGGGGCAGGTCAATGTGCCGGGAGCGGGATGGAGGCGGTCTGAAACTGCTGAACGCTGGCGGCACGCTTTGATGATCTCGCGACCGATCACGGCCGTCACTCTGTCAGAGCCGAACACCGATTTTAGGCAGGATCTGGATCATTGCCACGTACAGAATGACCGTCAACGCGCATCCGATCGCCAGCGCCGGCCAGAACCCAAGCCCGCGTTTGAATAGCCACGGAACCACTAGAAACATCGGCAGGCTGGGCAATACGAACCAGAAGGTCGCGGTGCTGTGCTCGCCAAGCCGGGTCAGGTCGCGGGTGTCGCGCCACAGCCACATCATGCCCAGGATCGATACCAGAGGCAGCGATGCGACCAGCGCACCCCAGCCGGGATAGCGCCGCGCGATCTCGCTCGCGACCGCGATCAGCACGCCGGAAATCGCTGCTTTGATGACGAGATAAAGCATGAGCTCCCCTTTGGCCTTAGAACCAGGCACGAATCCCGACGACGAGGTTGGTCGAGGACGGATCGTCGCCCGCCGCGCGCGCGAAATCGGCGGTGCAACCGAACTTCGCTTCGTGGACGATGCCGACATAAGGTGCGAACTCGCGAGCGATTTCGTAGCGCAGGCGCAGGCCAATTTCGGCGCTGGTCAGGCCCGATCCGATGCCGAGTTCGGGGATGTCCTGCGCCGACAGTTCGAACTCGACCTTCGGCTGGAGGGTCAGGCGCTGGGTTAGGCGCTGGTCGTATTCGGCCGACGCGCTGGCGCGGACTTCGCCTTGGGTGGAGAGATAGAGATAGCCATCGACCTCGAACCAATAGGGTGCGAGTCCCTCGACGCCGATCGCGGCATGGGTGCGGTCGGGGCCGACGCCCAGATCCTGCCGGACGCCCGCTGGAAGATTGAAATAGGGACCGATCGCGCGCGAATAGAGCGCCTTGAGTTCGACGTCTGCGAACGGCTCGCCGAATTCGCCCTCGCCGTCGGCTTTGAGCACCAACCGATTAATGTCGCCGCCGAACCAGGCATCGGCTTCGAATTTATAGCCGGCATGACCATTGGCGATCTTTACCTCGGCAAGGTCGATCATCACCTGGCTGAAGCTGCCGCCGCCATGCTCGCGGCGGAGCATGTCGCGCGCGGGTTGCATCGCGCTTTGGCCCCACACCCGATCGGCATAGTTCGCGACGACCGGTCGCGGTGCGGGGGCATCGCCCGGCGACAGGTCGGTTCCGTCTGCTTCGCCATCGGCATCGGCCGCACCAGTGCCCGATGTGCAATGGCCCATCTCCGCGTGTTCGGGCAGGCAGTCCGGATCTTGGGCTGCGGACTCGGGAGTCGACGCTTCGGGCATCTTGCAATGGCCCATCTCAGCGTGTTCGGGCGTGCAGCCCGTCTGTTGCGAAGCGGCGGGCGGCGCGGGCATCTCGCAATGCCCCATTTCCGCATGTTCCGGTGTGCAGGCCGATGTTGTCAGCGCAGGTGTCGGGCTGGGCGTCGGGGCGGGCGGAGGCGCGGGCGCGGCGCCATGCTGGCTGTGCCCACCATGCGATTGCGCCAGCGCGGGCGTCGCGGTGACCAACTCGCCCATCGCCGCACCCAGGAACAGCAGCCGGTTCATGCCGCTTCCTCCCGCGGACGCACGGTCACGACCTGCATCATCCCGGCGTGCATGTGATAGAGCATGTGGCAGTGGAACGCCCAGTCGCCGACCGCGTCCGCGGTGAAGTCGAAAGCCGCGGTGCCGCCCGGCTGGACGTTCACCGTATGCTTGCGCGGCGCAAAATCGCCGTGCCCGGTCACCAGTTCGAAAAAATGGCCGTGCAGATGGATGGGGTGCGTCATCATCGTGTCGTTGACCAGGGTGATGCGAACCCGCTCGCCCTCCAGGAACGGGATCGGATCGCGGACTTCGGAAAGTTTCTCGCCGTCGAATGCCCACATATAGCGTTCCATGTTGCCGGTCAGATGGATGCGCATTTCGCGTTCGGGTGCGCGGATATCGGGGTTGCGCGTCGTCGCGATGAGATCGCGGTACGTGAGCACTCGGTGGCCGACATCCTCCAGCCCCTGGCCCGGATCGCCCATCCGGTCGACCGGCATGGGCGAGATGGTCTGGACGGTCGGCGTCTTCTTCACCCCCGGCGCGACGGAGAAATCGCGCATCGAATGATCCATCGCCATGCCGCCCGCCGCGCCCTGAGCCGCACCATGGCCCATCGCGGCATGATCGACTGCGCTATCGCCCTCGGGCATTGTGCAGTGGCCCATCGCCGCATGCTCCGCGGTGCAACCCGCGGCAGCACCGTGATCCATCGCGCCCATCCCCATGTCCTTCATGGTCGCGAGCGGGCGCTTGCGCAGTGGCGGGACTTCGGCCGCCATACTGGGCCGCGGCGCCAGCGTGGCTACGCCCATACCCGACCGGTCGATGCTTTCGGCGACCAGCGTATAGGCGCGGTCGTCGGCGGGCTCGACGATCGCGTCATAGGTTTCGGCAACCGCGATCTGAAATTCGTCCACCGGCACCGGCCTCACGTTAAGGCCATCCGCCTGGACGATGGTGATCTTCAGCCCCGGTATCCGCACGTTGAACGTCGTCATTGCCGACGCATTGACGAAGCGCAGCCGCACCCGTTCGCCAGGCTTGAACAGGGCGGTCCAATTGTCGCGCGGACCATGCCCGTTGACCAGATAGCTATAGGTCGAACCGGTCACGTCTGCGACGTCGGTCGGGTCCATCCGCATCCGGCCCCATTCGAGCCGCTCGCTCGCCGCCATCGGCTCGCCGTCGGTCGCGGTCAGCTTCTGCTGGTTGAAATAGCCGCCCATCTGCTTGAGTTTCCGGAAGATCATGTGCGGGTGCAGGAAGCTGTAATCGGACAGCACCACCACATGCTCGCGATCGGACGTGATCGGATCGGCGCCCTCGGGGTCGATCACGATCGGGCCGTAATGCCCCATCTGCTCCTGCAACCCCGAATGGCTGTGATACCAATAGGTGCCCGCCTGAAGGATCGGGAATTCGTAGGTGAAGGTCGCGCGCGGCTTGATGCCCGGAAAGCTCACACCCGGCACGCCGTCCATATGGAACGGCAGGATCAGCCCGTGCCAGTGGATCGAGCTATCCTCGTCCAGCGCGTTTTCGACATGGAGGCGGACATTCTGGCCCTCGCGTAAGCGAATCAGCGGCCCCGGCACGGTGCCGTTGATGCCGATGCCGTGGCCTGGCTTGCCGTCGATGGTCAGCATCTGATGCGCGATCTTCAGCCGGATATCCTCGCCCGACACCTCGGGCAGGTCGCGGACAAGGCCCGGCGAATTGGTCTGCGCCCAGGCGGGCATCCATGCCGACAGCGCCAGCGCGCCGCCGCCGAGCCCCGCGCCGCGTAGCAATTGCCGCCGGTCGAATAATGCAGTCATCTGGTATGAAGCTCCGTTGGTTATCGGGTTCTACGCGCGGCGCCCCGCTACCCCTCGAAGTCGAGGCACATCAATGCGTGCCGAGCAGCGAAGGCTTGGCGATCATCCACAGCGCCATCGCCACCATCATCAGGTTTTCGGTCAACGACACGAACCCCAGCGGCACCTTGCTGTCGCCGCCGACGCAAGCGCATTTCAACTCGCGCTTGTCGATATAGACCGCCTTGAACACCGAGACCGCACCGATCGTACCGATGAACAGCGCGATCGGCACCGATGCCCACATCGCAATCCCTGCGATCATTAGCAGCCCCGCCGCGCCTTCGGCGAAGGGATAGATATGGCCGTACGGCACCCAGCGCTTGGCGAGCAGGTCGTAGTTCAGGAACATCGTCGCGAAGCTGTCCACGTCTTTCAATTTCTGGAGCGCGAGCAGACACATCGAAAAGGCGATGAACCATTCGCCCGTGCGGATGCTCAGCACGCTGCCTGCCGTCGCCCAATTGGCCGCGACCGCCATCAGCGCCGCCATCGCGAACAGCGCGATTACCGGAGTATAGGTGACCGCGTCCTTGTCCTCCACCCGCTTGCCGAAATACCGGCGCAGATCGTCATAGCCGCCGATCCGCTGGCCATCGATGAAGACCTGCGGCGTGGTCTTCACGTCGTGCTTGGCCTTGAACGCATCGGTTTCCGGGCGCGTCGTCAGGTGGTGGTCGGCGACCTCGAACCCCTCGCGCCTGAGCAGGTCGAGCGCTTTCAGGCCGTAAGGGCAGGTGTGTTCGGGCATCACCATCCGGTATAGTTCTGCCTTGGTCGGGCGCTGTGCCACGTCTCGCTCCTCGTCAATGCTTCGGTCTGACCCACCATGTGGGGCTTCCAATCATTGGAAGGTCAAGGGCGCATCGCCGTATCGGTCTCGCAACGCGAAGGAGCCCCCATGAACATCGGCGAAGCCGCCCGCCAGTCGGGCATTTCGGCAAAGATGATACGCTATTATGAGGAAACCGGGCTCATCCCGCCCGCCGACCGGCGCGCATCGGGCTATCGCGACTATGCCGACGCCAACGTCCACGAACTGCGCTTCATCCGCCGCGCACGCGATCTGGGCTTCTCCGTTGCGGAAATTTCCGAGCTGCTCGGCCTGTGGCGCGACCGAACGCGCCGCAGCGGCGATGTGAAGGCGATGGCGCGCAGCCATATCGACCGGCTTCGCAGCAAGATCGACGACATGCAGGCGATGGTCGACACGCTCCAGACGCTCTCCGACGCCTGCGCAGGCGACGACCGCCCCGATTGCCCGATCATCCAGCGGCTCGGCGATACCGCCTGAGACTATGTGGAAAGGTGCCGCCGCGCGCGGTAGAGCCGGGTTTCCACCGCCTTTTCGCTAATTCCGAGCAGTTCGGCGACCTGGGCCTGCGGCAATCCCTCAATCGTCCGCAATACCAGCACTTCACGAAGCTTGGCGGGCATTTTCGCGATGCGATCACGCACCTCTGCCAGGTCCGCACGGTCGGACACCGCCTGTTCGACCGACACCTGCTCGGCGGCGACATCGGCGACGTCGCCCAAAGGCAGAATGCTACGCAGTACCGCGCGCACGCGTTCCTTGCGCTGCCAGTCGCGCGCCTTGTTGACCGCGATCCGCGCCAGCCAGGTGCGCATCGGTCGGTCGGGGTCGTAGCGTCTGAGCGCACCGTGCGCCGACACGAACGCCTCCTGCACCAGATCGAGCGCATCGTCGGGATTGCCGACCAGACGCGCGGTCAGGCCATAGAGAAACTGCTTATGGCGGCGAACGATTTCAGCGAACGCCCGATCGTCGCCCGCGATCGATCGTGCCGCCAACGCGCCATCGCTGTCGCCGGATGGCGCGGTCACTGCCCGTCTTCGACCAGCGCCTTGGTCACCGCCTCGTCGAAAATGACGGCCTGATCGTCGCGCAGCAATGCGCGCATCGCGAACACATGGGCCAGCGTCGCCTTTTGCAGCTCGCCCATCGTCCTGTGCGTCGCGTCGATCGCGGATTCCACCGCAGGACCATTTCGATGTTCGGCCTGGATCGCCGCTGCCAGCCGCCGGTTGTCGGCGCGCATTTCCGCTTCGAGCGCACGTCGTTGAACGGCGAAATCACGTTCGAGCACTTCCAGCCGCCGTTCCTGATCGGCGTCGAGGTCGAGCCGGTCGTGCAGCACGGCATGGATATCGATCCCCGCCTCAGCTTCTGCCGGAGCCAGCGCACGGCCGGCAAATACGCCGAGCAATGCCGCGACAAAAGCGATCAGGGCGATCGTCAAATTGCGCTTCATCACCGCTCGGCCGATCCCAGCAGCAGCGACGACGGCGCAAGCGGACCGGGTGCCGCAAAACTCGCAGGCGTAGATGCGGTGGCCGATCGATACGGCAAGGCCGCGCCGCCCGCGCCGATCAGCAGCGCGCCGACAGCCAGCCCGACCGTCATCCGCGAGCCCAACGTTTCGCCGCGCCGCGCATCGATCGCGGCAAGCACGCGATCCTCGATGCCGGTCAGCGCGGCGTGGTCGGGAACCCGTCCCAGCGCGTGCAATGCGTCGTCGATGTCGGTCGTCATATCCTCGTCTCCGTCGGTCCCCTCTACGCGTGCTGTCGGCGCGCCCCTCGAAATTTTCGAGGGGTTGGGCGCGCGATCGCGTATCTGGGATCGAAAACCCATGGAGTGAATATGCGCATCCTCTCGAAAATCGCACTCTCGCTGGCCGCTGTCATTGCCTTTGCGGCACCCGGCGTCGCGGTCGCCCATCCCAAGCTGGTATCGGCGTCTCCCGCGGCGAACGCGTCGGCGAAGGGGGTGACGCGGATCGCGCTCAAATTCAGCGAACGGCTGACGCCTCGGCTATCTGGTGCCACCCTGACGATGACCGGGATGCCCGGCATGGCCAATCATCCCGATATGAAGATGACCGGCGTCAACGCCGCGATCGGCAGCGACGGAAGCTCGATCGTCCTGACCTCGGCCAAGCCGCTTCCCGCGGGCACCTACCGCGTCGATTGGCACGTCGTCGGCGCCGACACCCATCGGATCACGGGTACGCACGCATTCGCCGTCAACTGAGGTGATCGCCTGGGCGGCAGGGGAAGGCGCGGCGGTGACGCTGCGTTTTCTTGGCAGTCTCGATCTGCCAATGCCGGCTGGATTGGTAAGGCGGGGTTCGCCGCGACTGTCAGGCACGGCTACGCTGAAGAACTTTGCTATTTAACCGTATATGCGAGAAGCCTCTTAAGTGGTTAGGCGAGAACTTTTAGCGACAGGTCTGAGACTGAAACGCGCCCGCATCCCGGTCCTAGGGCCAACCCTCGGTGTCGCCGGAAACCGGTCATATTACCCGGTGGTGTGAGTCCTCTTTGGACGACTCTCAGTGATCGTCGTCCGTTTTTGCCTTTGGCCAATCACGGCCAAGGAGAACGACGATGACCTAATCTGGATCCCGTCATGCAGAACCGCGTGGCCTGGAATGCCGGTAAAACGGTTGGCACGAAGCGACCGCTCACGCAGAAGCAGATCTGGGCGATCCGCTTCCTTCTTGATCGAGAGGAGCGGCTGCGAGATCGCGCGTTGTTTGACCTTGCCATCGATAGCAAGTTGCGGGG
Source organism: Sphingomonas sp. AX6 (assembly GCF_902506605.1). Lineage (GTDB taxonomy): Bacteria > Pseudomonadota > Alphaproteobacteria > Sphingomonadales > Sphingomonadaceae > Sphingomonas. The sequence goes on along the minus strand of NZ_LR733979.1, from coordinate 644,904 downwards.
CAGCGACCTCGTGAAGCTGAGGATCGGCGGTCTCATAGCCGGGTAGGATATTCGGACTCGCGCTATGGTAATCCAGCAGAAGACTGGTCGGCCGGTGCAATTCGAAATTACCGCTGACGCGCGTGGGAGCCTTGCCGCGTGGCTGCAGCGCCGCGGCGGAACAGCCGATGACTATGTGTTCCCCAGTCGACTGGATCACAGTCGCCCGATGGGTACGAGGCAGTATGCCCGGCTCGTGGACGAATGGGTCACAGCAATCGGACTACGGCGCGAAGACTATGGCACCCATTCGATGAGGCGGACGAAGGCGACCATGATCTACAGGGCTACCGGCAATCTCAGGGCGGTGCAGATCCTGCCAGGACACACCAAGATCGAGAACACCGTCCGCTATCTAGGCGTCGATGTCGAGGATGCGCTCATGCTCGCTGAGCGTACCGAAATCTGACCATCGATGCGGCTGTCGGGCATTGCCCGATGGCCGCTAATGGGAGACGGCATATGTCTCGGATCGACGGCAACTGGGTGATCGCTGTCGGGCAGCTCTAGGCAAAACCGATCGGTTCTTATGGTCCGGGATCGTTCATTGAGCCAAAGCCATTTCCGGTTCCGCATTTCCGTTGGCGACGGCGGCCATATTCTTAACCACTTGAAGTTGTTTTGTTTTCAATTCCATGGTTCGATGCTTTAGGTCGATCATCGCGCTGTTGGTGCCCCAAAATTGGAGTAAGTCACGTGGCTGTTATTAATGGAACCGAGGGTGCGGACACACTGATTGGCACTTCTGCGGACGACGTTTTTAGCGCCGGCGGCGGGAATGATCTCCTAATCAGTGGGGGTGGATTTGACACGATGGCCGGTGGCATGGGTGATGATACTTACCAAGTCGATGGCCAAGTCGTAATTGATGAGCGGGGGGACATTTTCGAAGAGCGGTACGGCTTCGACACGGTCTTGGTCAGCGGTGACCGCTTCGAGCTGTTCACCTTCGGTGTCTATCGCAGCGAGATGGCCATTGAAGTGCTTCGCGCTAGTGATCCCGACCGTACCACCGGGATCACGCTCATTGGCAACAGTTTCTCGCAGGACATCACTGGGGGAAACGGGGACGACTTGCTCGACACCGGCTTACCGGCAAACACATTTGACATATCTTCTTCGCCCGCTCGCCCTGAAACGTTAATGGGCCTGGGTGGAAACGATCATTACATTGTCCGCGGTTCCACCACAAAGGTAATAGAGGCTGTTGGTGGTGGCTATGATACGATTACTATCAACACGAACCGTCAGGTCGCCGGGGGGTCGTACGAACTATCCGCTGATGCAGAGATTGAAGAAATTCGTATTTCAGGTGGTCTTCGTATCGATATAGTCGGTAACCGCTTCGATCAACTGATTGTCGGTAACGACGATGGTAGCGTGCTTATCGGCGGAGGGGGTGATGATACGCTTGTTGGTCTTCTAGGCAATGACACCTACCTCGTGGATAGCGCGAGTGACGTTGTCATCGAGCGCGTCGATGGCGGGACAGACATCATCTACACTACGACCAGTTATAATCTCGGCGATAACTCGATCGAGGTCCTATCTACAGTAGATCATTCGGCAACCGTCACAATAAACCTGATTGGTAACTTTGTTGCCCAGACGATTATCGGCAATTATGGCGACAACGTTCTGAATGGCGGATCGGGCGGTCTAGACACGCTGATCGGCCTATTCGGCAACGATATTTATGCTGTGGGCGACAGCGCAACGGTGATCCAGGAACAGGATGGCCAGGGCTTCGACACCGTCGTCACCTCGGTCGATTATTCCCTCGCAGCCGGCGTCTCGGTTGAGCTGCTTGCCGCACAGGATCGCAGCTCGACGATCGGACTGCGATTGTCCGGGAATGTGTTCGCGCAGACGATCGCTGGGACCGAGGGTGCGGATACGATCGCTGGCGGGGGCGGCATGGACACGCTGTTCGGCGGCGGCGGTGCCGATCTGTTCGTGATGAGTGGAACGGCTGCCGGCAACGTTGCCGTGATTGGCGACTTCAACGCAGGCGGACAGGCCGATCGTATCGGTCTTTCAACCGGGTTCGAGGCGCTCGGCGCAAGCCTCGATACGAATGAGTTCTTGAGGGGTACGGCTGCGGCCGGCACCAATGCCCAAGTTATCTACGACCAGGTATCGGGACAACTGTTCTATGATGCTGACGGCACCGGAACCGGGGCTGCTGTTCTGTTCGCAACCGTTGCGCCAGGTTCCGCGCTGGAGACCACCAGCTTTACTATGCTCGCGGCGGCCACACCCTCGGTCTAATTTGCAGAGCAAGATTGGGCTCGGCTACTTGCCGTCGAGCCCAACCGTCGGTGATGCGTAAACACACGGGACAGACCCCAAATGACTCCAATGGGGTCGATCGCGGCGCGACGGGTTTCGGGAAAACGAAGTGGCTTGCCTCACGCCTCGAACTGGGTGGTTAGCTGCCGTAAGGGGGGCAGCAATCGAGAGTTTTGTTCCCCACAACCAACGTGGTAAACCGACAAGGATGCTGCTTATAATGGCAAATATTAATAGAAGAAATAAAAAGCATAAAATTAGCAAGTTCGAATGGGTGCTGGCTATTCTTTGGCTGATATTACTATTGCCCGGATTGGTCTTAGGTTGGCTGTGGTCAGGTTCATTGCCTTTGTGGCCACCGCTTACAAGCGAACACCTTATAGATAATTCAAAATGGGTAGTTCTATTCATTCTGTCCTATGGAATTCCGTTGTATTTTACCGTGAGGTATCTTTTCGGTTTATCGAGAAATCGAGGTTAATCCTCTTTCCAAGGTTGAACATCATCTGGCTGCATTAGCGAACGTCGTCGAGCGCATCCGACGCCTCGAACTGGGTGGAAAGCGGGCATTCGCTATTTCTCGCGCATACGGGCGCGCAAATACCTTCCAGTCCACAATCCCAATAGCGCGCCAAGGCTCGGCCAAAGCGCGCTGAAATAAAAGTCTAGGACACTTGTAGATTTTAGGCTTTCGGGGTGTTGGTCCTGCCACTCGCCCACGTAGACGAACATTGCGATTGGTATAGGAAGCAAGAGAAGGCAGCCGATCTTTCGAGAGGCGAAAACCCCAGCCAGCATTCCGAAGACCGCACCGATTAAGAAGGTCAATTCAATCGATAGCATCCACATGGAATATAGGTTTTGGCTGCGTCCGCAATGGGGTCGGGACCTGACCGGCAGGAAATCGCGACGATTGCGAAAAAGCAGCCCTTCGGGTCCCGCCCAATTTCAGTCGCGTAAAACCGAAACTTTGGTATGATTTGGGTGCCCATCTTTGTCCCATGGGGCACCACTTCCTGAAAACCCCATAAATGCGTGGTTTCGAATGCTCCCATATCGGATTAGATGAGAATTCAAGCCTGTGATTGGCAGCGTCTTCACTCTGCCTGATTGGGCGTAGGCCTGCGCTGACAGAGTTCGTCAGTAGATTGAAGTTTCCCCCAGTGCGACGGTCGGTGGCACCTGGGAGATCCGCCCGGTCGCTTCGACCTTCCGCAAAACAAGCAGAACTTCCTGCGGACTGATCTTGTTGATTGGCCGGCCGCCCAGCGTTGGATAAGTAATGTTAAGAAGCCAGCGGATCTTGTCGAGCGTGACCGGAGCACGACCTTCGCGCTCGTTCTTCGTGACCCATTCCTCGGCAATCGCCTTGAAGGTGTTTTCAGCCTCGAGAAGCGCGGACAGATGATCGAGCCTTTGCGTTTCGGCAGGATCGATGCCCTGGCTGATTTGCTTGCGCACACCATCGCGCTTTGCGCGCGCTTCAGCCAGGGTCACGTCCGGCCAGGTGCCGAACGCCAGCGTCTTCTGCCGATTGAGATGCCGGTAGTTCATCCGCCACAGCTTTACGCCTTTCGGTGTGACCAGCAGATACAGGCCTTGCCCTGCGGCGCTGCATTCTTGATGCCTATTGCGGTCAACGCCACGATGGTATCCACCCGTTTTCGAGCGGCTTGATACCATCAGACTGATGGTATCGGTGGTAAATCCGCCCGGATGTTACCGAACGAATATGCCATTAAAAACCTCGGAAAACAGCCACTTTCCGGACGTTTCTGGACGTCCCTGGAACAGGCTCTGGTGCCCCACAGAGGACAAAGCTGGGCACTCAAATCATTGGAGAATTTTGATTTTCCGTGATTGAAACTAGGCCAGACCCCAACCTAAGCAATGGAAATATGGACTTGGTGGCGGCGACCGTAAGTTTTTGTCGAAGACGAAAGTTGCAAAAGCTCGCAACGCAAGTCCGTGTTTGTACAGTCGCCGTGCAGTCTGCTGCGTTGTAAAAACTCGGCACGAGCAGTGCCCAAAAAGATTGAGATGTCCCTCACCAGGTAGTGCAATTTATAGACTTAGGTCGAACCAGATCACGGTCAAACCGATGATGAAAGGTTTCGTTTACCCGGTGCGGCAATCTGGTGGCTCGTAGATTGCGGGGGACCAACCATGTTTATTTCTTTGTTTAAAGCATTCGCCATCTCGGCTCCGGCCACCATCCTATTGTCAGCGGTACCAGCAAACGCTCAGTCGGCGACCGGCACGATCGGCGTTCGGCTCAACATCACCAATGCCTGTGTTGTGAATGACGCGACCGCGCTTCAGACCGATCTGGGGCGTACGGGCGACATCCACTTCACCGATCAGCCCGGCACCTTTTCCGCGGTGGATGGCGAACTGGTCGGTGCGCTGGGAGCACTGGCTGTTCGGTGTTCGCCGGGCGCTACGCCAGCACTTACGATCGGCGCGGGTGCCAACGACCAAGCGGGCGTGCGGCAGATGGTGTCGGGGAGCAGCGCGGTGCCGTATCGGCTCTACACCAATGCGGCGCGTAATGACGAAATCGGCATCGGGCGCAGCCTAGCGCTGGGTGCGGCGAGCAGTGCCGCGATCGTCGTGCCGATCTATGCTCGCGCGACCAACAGCGGGGGCATTCTGCCTGCAGGCAGCTATGCCGACACGGTTCAGATCACGCTGAGCTGGTAAGCCGGTCATGCGCCTGGTTCTGCTCTCGGTTGCGGTCGCGACCTTGGCCGTGCGGGCCCAGGCGCAGACCCATGCCGACTTCACCGTGTCAGCTCGCGTCGTGAACGGTTGCGCAGTCGCAATCGATGGTGGCGGGGCGCTGGGGCGGATCGATTTCGGTACCGTGCCGGGAACTGCCAGCCAGAGCGTAGAGGCCGATCTGCTGTCCCGCAGCGGCACCGGGATCGCGATCGAATGCACGCCGGGCGCCACTGCCAATGTGTCGGCGGACTTGGGCGACCATGCTGCGGGCGGGGAGCGTCGGCTGGGCAATGGCACCAACCGTATCGGGTATCGTCTGCTGGTCGGAAGCGGGGCGACGGTCTGGGGAAGCCAGTCCGTCGCGCTCAGCTTTCCGGTCGGCGGCAGCGCGCAGCGATTGGCGCTTAAGGGTCGCGCGACCCTGACCGGTGCGCACGCCGCCGGGCTCTACACCGACACCGTGCGCGTCACGGTTACCTGGTAAAAGGAACATTGACGATGAACTCGCTGTCGCGCGCGGTCCTGGCCGCGCTCCTTCTGCTGCCCGCGCCTGCGCTGGCGCAATCCGCCGTCGTGATCTGGCCGGTCGATCCCAGGATCGAACAGGGTGAACAGGCGACCGCGATCTGGCTTGAGAACAAGGGCGCAGACCCGGTCACGCTGCAATTGCGCAGCTTCGGCTGGGACCAGTCGAGCGGCACCGATGCGCATGTCGATCAATCGGCGATCGTCGCCAGCCCGCCGATTGCCACGGTCGCACCGGGCGAACGCCAGTTGGTGCGCGTCATCCGACGCGGCCCGGCGGCCAGCGGCGAGCGCGCCTATCGCCTGATTATCGATGAACTGCCGCGCCCGCGCAGCGAAACCGGCGCCGTCAGCGCGCGGCTGGACGTCCAGATGCGCTATTCGTTGCCATTGTTCGCTTACGACGCAGCGCGTGACACCGCCAAGCCTGCGCTCGATTCGCGCGTCATGATCGAGGACGGGAAGCGCTGGCTGGTCGTGCGCAACACCGGCAACGGACATGCGCGCCTGACCGACCTGACCCTTGAACAACGCGGCGCGGTATCGCCGGTGCAGTCGGGGCTGGTCGGCTATGTCCTGCCCGGCGCGACGATGCGCTGGGCGTTGCCCGATACGCTGGCCCCGGCATCGGTGCTGCGCGCGGGCGTCAACGGCCATTCGGTCGTGCTCACGCCCGCAATCTGACTGCGTATCCACGGCCATGATCCGTCTCCTTGCCCTGTTGTTGAGCTGGTGCGCGCTGCTGTCGCCACTGGTCGCATCGGCGCAGGGTGCCGGGACGCCGTTGTTCGTCGAGCTCGTCGTCAACGGTCGCGCCCATCCCGAGCTGGTGGAGATCGAATCGATTAGCGACGCGCTGTGGGTGCCCAATGCGGCGCTGATGGCAGCGGGCATCGCGATCGAAGGCGATGGGCGCACCGACGTCGCGCATGACTCACGCTTCACCGCCGATTACGATCCGCTAGGCCAACGCCTGTCGCTGACGGTAGCCATCACCCTTTTGCCTATTGCGCATCACGCGAGCGTCGCGACTGCACGCATCATAGCAGAAAGCGGCACTGGCCTGGCGTTCAGCTATGATCTGAACGTCCAGGTCGGCGGCAGCCATGTGGGCGGCGGCCTGTGGACCGAGCAGCGCTGGTTTTCGTCGGGCGGAAGCCTGTCGAACAATGGCGTGCTGCGCTTCGGTAACGGTCCGACCGCCTATCTGCGCTACGACACTCATTTCCGGCGCGTGGACGCGGAACGTGCGTTGCATCTGGTGGCGGGCGACCTGATTTCGGGCGGGCTGAACTGGACGCGCGCGTACCGGATGGGGGGCATCCAGATCGGTCGCGCGTGGCGCATTCGGCCTGACCTGATCACCATGCCGCTGCCCCGTTTCGCAGGCGAGGCTGCGGTGCCGTCGGCGGTCGATCTGTTCATTGACGGCCAGCGACAGCAGCAGCGCGCGGTCGACCCCGGGCGCTTCGTGATCGAGGATCTGCCGGTGGTGACCGGCGCCGGCAATGCACGGATCGTGACCACCGATGCGGTCGGACGCCAGATTGCGACCGATATCCCATTTTACGTTGCGCCCGATCTGCTGGCGCGCGGGCTGACCGATTTCGGACTGGAAACCGGGCTGGTACGCCGCCGTTATGGCCAGTCGAGCTTCGATTACGGCATGGTCGCCGCCAGCGGTTTCGTTCGACACGGGTTGAATGACCGGCTGACGATCGAGGGGCACGGCGAAGCCAGCACACGCAGCGCCGCCGCCGGTATCGGCGCGGCGTGGATGCCGGGCCTGTTCGGTACCGTCCACGCCAATGTGACGCTGGGACGCGCGGACGCAGGGACGGGGCATCTATGGTCCGCCGGATACAGCTATATCGCGCGGCGCTGGTCGCTATCGGCGGATCATCGCCGCGCATCGCGAGATTTCCGGTCGATCGCCGATCTTGACGCGCGCGCGCTAGCCGTCGGTGGTAACAGCACGCGCGTCTTTGCCAGCGGCAATTTCGAACGATGGGGCAATGTCGGGCTCGGCTATCTGGATGTGCGGCCCGCCCAAGGCCCACGGGCACGGCTGGCGACGGCGTCTTGGTCGTTGCCGTTGGGATCGCGCGTCGCGGGTTTTGCGGGTGTGGATTACGATATCGACCGGCGTCGACTCGGGCTTCAGGTTCGCGTGTCGATGGCGCTGGGCGGCGCGAGTATCAGTGTCGGCGCACGACGGGCAGGGCGCGATCGGGCGCAGGTTCACGCCGAATATGGCAGCGCGGTTCCCTATGCGGGGGGGATCGGCATCAACGCCGGGATCGCCGCCGATGCCGGTGGCTTCCACCAGGGGCAAGCGACCCTCACCGCGCGTGGCCAGTCGGCTCAGGCAAATGCGGGCGTCGCCTTCTCCGGAAACCGGGCCATCGGTCTGATGGGCGTATCGGGCTCGGTGATCGTGATGGACGGTGGCGTGCATCTGGCCAACGGCACCAGCAGCGCGTTCGCGCTCGTCTCCACCGAAGGCGTTGCCGGGGTACCGGTCCGCTATGAAAATCAGATCGTCGGCGTGACCAACCGGCGCGGCCATGTGTTCGTGCCGCGCGTCGCACCTTATCACGCCGCGCGCTATTCGATCGACCCGATCGGCCTTGATGCCGATCTGTCGCCAAGCGTGGTCGAGCGGCGGGTCGCGATCGTCGAAGGATCTGGCGCGGTCATCCGAATGCCGATCCACCGCACCGCCAGCGTCACGCTGGGCCTGGTCGATGCGCAGGGCAGCGCCATCCCGGCGGGCAGCATTGCCGATCTGGGCGGGCAGGTACTGTCCATCGGCTGGGACGGTGTGCTGTTCGTCGGTGATGCGCCCGCCTCGCTCGCCTTCTCCGTCACGCGCCAGGATGGTGGATCGTGCCGCGTGTCGGTGACCATGCCGGAAGTACGTAAGGGCCTAGACCATATCGGGGGCGTACCATGCGTCTGATCTTTGCGATCATCGCCGCGATCCTGTTTCCTGGTATCGCGCAGGCCGCTTGCACGGTAGGCGGGGGCACGCTCGGTTTTGGCGCGACCGGTTCCTACGCGGTGCAATCCGGCAGCGTCGCGGGGACCAGCGGGCCGGGCGGCCTGTCGTGCACCGGTACCCCGATCGTGCTGCTGAGCGGCAATTCTGCCCGCGCGACCGTGACCAGCGCGCGCAATTTCCGGCTGGGCGGCACGACGGGCGACCTGATCCCGTACCGATTGAGCGCCAACGCCACCGGCACGCGCAACTTCACGCAAGGCGGCACGATCGATTATTTTTCGGGCGACCTTATCGGATTACTGAACGGCAGCAATTTACAGCCGGTGTTCCATGCCGCCATTCAGGGCAACGCCAATGTCGCGGCCGGCGTTTATAGCGACACGCTGACCGTCCAGTGGAATTGGAACATGTGTCGGCTGGTCAATCTGGCGGGCATTTGCATCCTGTCGGAAACCGGCACCGGAATCGCGGTGATCAATGTGACGATCACGGTTGCGGCAGATTGCCGCATCGCCGCCCCGCCGCTCGATTTCGGAAGCGCCTCATTGGTGCGTCAATTCGCCGAGATCAGCCAATCGGTGATGGTCGCCTGTACCAGGGGAAGTAGCTACGCCGTGTCGATGACCAGCGGCGGCAATGGTAGTGCGCGTCCGTGGCGGGCGATGCGCGGGCCGGGCGGCAACGTCCTGCGATACAATCTGTATCGGAGCGACGGCAGCACGATCTGGGACGAGAGCAACCCCCTCGTGTCAGCAGCGCCGGGCACGGGCAGTACGGTTGCCAACCAGCCCTTCACCTATCGCGCGCGCATCGATGTAAACCAGCCGACGCCGCCTGCGGGCAGCTATTCCGACACTGTCAGCGTGGTCGTTACATTCTGAAATAGGTACCCCAGCGTATTGCGGCTTGGGGATTAGCCGAGATGTAGCCTTAGCGACTGGACCAGTCCGCGCGCCTCTCGGCGATAAGCCGGCCAGTCGCGATCGATCCTGCTGCTGTCCCAGGTTTTGAAATGTCCGCGTACCCTCTCCAGAAGGACGCCGCAGCTTGCCTTGCGGCACGGGTTTCGCAAGCCGTCTACCGTCAAATACGGGAATAGCCGACGTGCGAGCTCCCAGCGCAATTGCGCAAGCACAGATCCCGAAGCGGCATCGGCGTGATCGAGCACTTGTTGCATGTGATCGAGCAGGAAATGGAGGTGCTGCCGGTCGGCTTCGATTTCGGGCATGATGGGCTCTCGCTGTTTCCCAACAACGATCTCCCATTCGTCTTACCTGAGTTCGCTTGTGCGCACAGTTTGACGCGAATCTAAGACCAATGTCTGACTCGAGCGATGACTTATTGGTCGAAGCAGGCGCTACTCGTCGCCGATCGACCCGAGGAGCGGTTGCAGCGCAACCAGTGCCTGGGCTCGGTTGTAGACATTAAGTCCGCGGAAAATTGCAGTCAGATGCGCTTTCACCGTCGCCTCGGTGATGCCCAGGTCATAGGCGATCTGCTTGTTCGAACGCCCATCGGCAAGCGCGAACAACACGCGGCGCTGGGCCTCGGACAGCTGGGCGATCCGGTCGCGCATGCTGTTCTTTGCGATCGGCAGGTCGGGCGGAAATACAGCCACACCGGCGACGATGTTTCGAATGTGCGCTGCCAGTGCGTCGATTGGCTCGGATTTGCGAAGAAAGGCAACCGCTCCCAATTCGCGGGCCTGGGTCGCAAGGGCGGGTTCCTGGCGTGCGGTGATCACCGCGATGCGCGCATCCGGGTCGGCGAACTGCAACCTGAGCAGGCCCGAAAACCCGGTTGTATCGGGTAGCATCAGGTCGAGCAGGATCAACTGATAACTGCCAATGGCATCGACGCGTTGCTCGGCTTCCGCGATGGTCCCAGCGAAATGAACGATTGCGCCGGGAACCGCCAGCCGCGCGGCCATTGCCAGCCCCTCGCAGGTCAACGGATGATCGTCGGCGATCAGTATCATGTTCGGCATGGCGTCGTCCCCTCGGCGCTCAAGTCGTTCGATTACTGTTGCTTATTCCTGTGTCGAGCATCGCCGATTTGACACACGATGTCCAATATCACGGCCAAGAAATTAGACTTTCGTCTAATTTTGCACGCATGCTGTCATTACCGGTTGCGTAAATCGCGCCGTGCGATCTGCGAAGCGTTGGCAGGACCGGGCCTACCTCAGAATTTCATGCGCATGCTCGTTTTCAAACGCTCGATCGGTTCCCACCGTTCGTCAGCGCGATCGAGCCATCTGATTGAGCGCTGCTAAAACAGCATCGACAAACGCCTCAAGCGCTACGCCATCCGCGCCCGCGTCTATTGCTTGTTCAAGTTGCGCTCCGCAGTTCCCCAAAACCGGCTGACCGAAAATGCCTGCCGCACCGGCGAGATGATGTGCGATTTCCGACACACGGTCCCGATCATCGATTTGAAACGCCGCGCGTAGCGCAATTGAATGTTGATCAGCCGAGTCTGCAAACCGACGGCGTAACGCGGCCATCCGCGCCTCGACGTCGTTCATTCAATCAACGCCTTCACCTGGCCGCCCAGCGCCATTGGATCGAACGGCTTGGCGATTACGCCCCGCGCGCCCAAAGCCTTTAAAGCGTCGACATCCGCGGATTGGGTTCGCGCCGTGATAAAGACGACGGGGATCGACGCCGTCGCCGGATCATCTGCCAAAGCCGCGTATGTCGTCGGCCCGTCCATTTGCGGCATCATGACGTCGAGCAAAATCAACGTGGGTTGCCATTGGCGCGCCACGACAATTCCCTCTGCGCCCGATGCACAGCAACGAACGTCGAGATCGCCTTCGAGTTCGAGCGACAGTGCCGCTATTTCCCGGATGTCGGCTTCGTCGTCGATGTAAAGTATGCGGGTCATACAGGGTCAGCGTCCTTCGCGCCGCAGAGTTCCAACGTTCGGGAGACCAGCCTGTCCAGACTGGCGCGCGACTTGACGAACAAGGCTTCGACCGCTCCATCCAGGTCGGAATCCGGATCCTGGGCCGTGAATACCACAACCGGCGCCGCCGGTAGCTTTTCGCGCAGCAGTGGCAACAGATCGAGCCCAGATCCGTCAGCCATCCCGATATCCAGAATAGCGGCGTCGAAATGCTGGACGCGGATCAGGCTGCGTGCAGCCTCAACGGTCTTCGCTGATCGGATATCGGCCCGCCCCTCGAAGTTTGCCGAAACGACGCGGAGCATGTCTGGATCGTCATCGACATGAAGAATGATTGGCAGCCCGACCATCGTGGCAACGGGTTTAAGTTTCAATTCTCCGTCAATCGTCGTCTCCCCGGCGGGAAGATCAACGCTGAACACCGTGCCGCCCCCCTCGCGATCCTCGAACATCACCGATCCGCCCATCCGCAAGGCCAATTCACGAACGATCGAAAGACCCAGGCCTGTCCCACCTTTGCTACGCGTGTCCGATGAATCGGCCTGAGCAAACTTGGCAAAAATACGGTCGCGAAACTCCGCCGGAATGCCCGGACCACGATCGGCGACGGTCAGGCGAAACCGCCGGTCCAGGGGCAATATCTCGACATCGACCACGCCCCCTGCTGGCGAAAATTTGATCGCATTGGACAGCAAATTGGTCACGATTTGCGTCAATCGGTCCGGATCGGCGATGACCGTCGCATCGCCCGCGAATGACGCAACGGCCATCGTCACGCGATGTGCTTCGGCAAAGCCGGTATTGGCCTGAACGCAGCTTTCCGTTGCAGTGACCAGGTCGACGGGGCGATTGTCGAACCGCATCTGACCCGATTCAATCTTTTCGATATCAAGAATATCGTTGATCAGCCGCACCAGCCGCTGGCAATTATTATACGCAATATCGACCAGTCGTCCCGCGCGTTCGGGCAGCGTCCCTGCCGCGCCACCCGACAACAGCCCCAGCGATCCTGCGATCGACGTCAGCGGGGTGCGCAGTTCGTGACTGACGGTGGAGACGAACTCCGTCTTCATTCGCTCGACCTGTTTTCGCTCGGTGACGTCGCGCAACACCGCGAGATAGCGATAGCCGTCGACAAGCGGCACAGGACTGATCGTGACGTCGGCAAGAAACGTTGATCCGTCCTGCCGTTTTGCCCAGAATTCCTCCGCACGCCCGTTCTGCAAGGACGATCTGGCCTGAAGCCGTTTTAGGAACGTTTCCACGCGCCCCCGATCAGGTGCGACCTCAAACAAAATGCCGACGTCGCGCCGTAGCAAATCATCGGAGGCATGGCCGAACAGTCGGGCGGCAGCGGGATTAAGCGTCTCTATGCTCCCCGACGGATTGATCGTGATCATGGCGTCTTTGGCGCCGTCAAATACGGCTGCCTGTCGCGCAGCCTGATCTCGAGCCTGATCCACTGCGCGTGCCCGACCGCGAAGCGCCCGCATGATCGCGAACCCGGCGAGCGCCAGCAACACGATCAGTGCAGCGTTCAAAGCAAGGGCGGTTTGTTGAAGTGTTTTTCGCGATTGGTTCGATGCCGCAGTTTGCTCAGCCAGTTGCTCGCCTTCGGCCGCGTCCATCGCGGCAACCATTGTGCGCAGGGCGTCCATCCGCCTGCGTCCTTCGCCCGTCGCGATCAACGCCTGGGCTTGGCCAATCTCCCCGGCCTTGGCGAGCGCAACATCGCGATCGACGATCTCAAGCTTGGCGCGGGAGGCAGCCCGGAGCGCGGTGGTCGACTTTTGCGTTCCCAAATCGTTGCCGAGCAGTGATCCCAATCGTTGAAACGTGCCGTCGATGCGACCCCGGGCCAACGTGTACGGTTCGAGAAACGCGGGATTTGCAGTCAACGCAAATCCGCGCTGGCCCGTTTCGGCGTCCTGATGGAGCGACAATAAAAGCCGCAATTGCTCGCGCGTTTCGAACGATCTCGACACTGCCGCTGCATAGCGTTCACTGGCGTCAAATTCGCGCGCCAGGATGGCATTCACCCCCAGCAATGACACGGGAATGGCAATCACGAGCAACACGGCCAGAAGCCAAGGCAAACGGTCGTAGCTCTTGCGCTTTATCATCGTCGAATTGTGGCGGGGGATGACTTAGATCTCAAGTCTTATCGCCATGGTGTCGCTACCGAATTTCCGTTTAAGGCGTCCAATATTGTGCCGGGCGTAGATCACCGACGGCGATCGTATTTTCGGCGGCGTCCGATATCAATAGATCGAAGCTCGTCTTGTCGCGGTCGGCCAGAGTAATGCGCCAACGGCCAGGCGCCAGACCAGTAGCGCCAAATCGACCCGCTGCATTGGTGAACAACGGAACCGGCTCTCGTTCGGGCTGCGCCAGTTCAATCGCCGTTCCTGCGACGAGCGAGATAGGTTCGCCGTTGGCGTTGGTCAGGCGACCGACGACGCTGATCCTGTAATCCGAGCCCACCGTCAGCCGGTATCCGGCGCGATAGGGCGGCAGAAGCCGGTACGAGCCGTCGCCCAGATCGACGCCGAGATCTGCATCGGGCGCTGTGACCTGAAGATTGCGCTCGCTATAGCTACTGAGGCTCGATTGGAGCGCGGTGCCCAGCATGCCGGTATTGGCCGTGGAACTTCCACCACTCTCGTCGATCAGAATGTCGGTGTCGCCGAGCGAAGCATGCCGACGGACGATGGCAAAACCGTCTTGGATCGGGCGTCCCATCGAAACGCTGCCATCGGCCACCGCCAGCGCAGTGCCGAACCTCAGCGAGCTTCGCTGGCTGGTCGATCCCGACAGATTCCGATCAAATGTTCCGAAATGACTGAACCCGAGCTCGGCACGATTGGTGTAATACACGCCGCTGGCGTTTGCGCCCACGCCCAGATCGCTGCGTTCCACATCAGCGCTCAGATTATAGGCACCGGTCCCCGAACCGCGATAGGTCTGGTACGTCATGCGAGCCCGGTTGAAGCGGCTGTCATAGTCCGCGCGTATGCTGGATGCACGATCGAGCCTCAGGGTCAGCGACAGGAAGGCAGCGACGCGACTACCTCTGCCGTCGCGCTCGTAGGAAAGATCGCCCGTGAAGTTGAGCAGCGGATTAATTCGCCATCCGCCGCTCGCGCGAACGCTGCCAACGTCAGGCTCGTTGTCGCGTCCACGTGAATAGCGAAAATCGAGCCCGGCATAGACTGCCTCGCTGATCGTCGTGTTGTAGCTGGCACCTGCGATGAGCGCATAGGGGTTGAAAGGAGAGGCTGTGCCGATCGGTGCGAAGTCGCGGCTGCGCGTTTCGATCGAAAACGACAAGGCGTCGGCACCAAGCTCCGAACGATTGATGGTGCGTTGAAACGTCAGGATCGACGCCCAACCCGATCCCACACCATTGACGTGTGAGGCCGAAGCGAAGCCACCGAACGCGCCGATCGGCGTGCCTATCACGGTCTCCACCCCGCCCATCCATCCCCGTCGGTCTGCCTGGGCATTGGCGCCAAGCGTCAATTGGTCGCTGATCCCGCGCCGATAAAAGCCGCTGAACGCGGGGTCGTCGCTGTAGACTGGACCGGTCCGACCAAGCGGTGCGAGCGTACCTGCATAAACACCAAATTCGCTAAGCCCGGCGGCAAGTTGAGATTGGTCGAGGAAGATATCAAAGTCGAAGGACTGGGTGCGCCCGGTATCGTCGGTGACGGTCAGTCGCACGTCGTTTGCCCCTTGCGTGAAGGGGAAATCGGTCAGGTCGAACGTGCCCGGATCGAGTTCCAATCGTCGAACGAGCTGGTCGTTGATACGAACCTCGACAGTCGAGCGTCGCTCAAGCTTAAAGCTGCGGCTGCCGCGTGGTCGAATGATCGTCTGGGGATCGATCAGCGAGTAGAAGCGCGAGACCGAAAGCCCGGCAATCTCTGGTGCAGACTGGAAACCTCGTGCCAACGTCTGAAGATCGCCGCCGGTCCAACGGACCAGGTTACGGCGATCGTCATATACCGCCCGCGTCCCTCGCCGCTGGAAATCGGGGCCGATCGCGCCCGCCTGCCAATTGGCTTCACCCTCGACCACGACGCCACCTGCGCGGATCGCACCGTCGAGAAAGGTGATTGGCGCTGCCAAACCCTGCTCGCTGCCCTGCTGCACCCAGTCGAGCGAACCGCGGATATTGAGATAGGCACTGAAATCTGCGGGCGCGATATAGGTGGCCGAGGCCCGCGATGCGCCGTCTTTTAGTTCCACGGTTCTGCTCGCGCGGCTCGGCGCAGCGATGTCCAGCATCACTTGCAGTGACTGAGCATCGTATCGGATGCCGACGCCGACGCTCTGAAGGTCCGTTCGGTCGATCAGGCCGCGCTCGGCCAACCTGTCGCGCAAGCGCGTAATCAGGGGTGCAGCAATTCGGGGCTCCAGTAGCGCGATCAGTCGACTTCCGGAAAAGCTGGCTTGGCCGGACGGGTCGAGCGTAACGGTCGCGTCCCCCAGATATGCTTGGCCGTCCATGACCGGCGTCGTGAGTATGATCGCGCGGCCTGTCGGATTGATCTGCGACCCGTCCGTCCCGGGATCGATGATAACCTTTGACTGGGCTTGGTCGGCAATTTGTGCGCTCGCGGATAGCGGCCCGATGAGTGCACAGAGAAGCAGCGCCCCTGCTACAATACGGGGTTTCATGCGGCGCGCGATGTCTCAGCCCTCGGGCGTGAACTGTGCTTCGATCCGCCCATCGGTCCGCGGCAGCTTCACGGGAAGCACGATGCGGCGCGTTTGTCCTCCGCCGATCAGGCCATAGCCGATCGTCTGCTGAAGTTCCGGCCCCGCGATCTGCTGATTGAATAGCTGACGGCCATCGGGCGCGAACTGAGTTACGCGCACGCGTCCCCGTGAGAGATAGCCATGCGCCGCAGAAGCGTTGGAAACGGTGATGACCGGCGCGGCGGCACCTTCGGCATCTTTCCCGATTTCCGCCGAGGCAATGGAAAGCGCGGGCTTTACGCCATCAGGCGAGACGCTGACCAGCACCTGGAAATTATAGAGAAGCTGGATGTTCGACTGGGTGTCGCTGGTATCGACAGGCAATTGCGCGACGGTGATGAAATAGTGCTTGCTGCGTGCCAGCGCAGGCTCACCAACATATTGTACGCGGAAATTTTGGCGCTGGCCGGGCTGAATGAGTGCCTGGGGCGGGAAAAACGCAAGCTCACCCGTGTCGCGACCGGTTGGCCGGACACCGTCGGCAACAAGATCAAGCGATTCGACCCGGAGTTCTACCGGAAGTGGCCGGTCGAAGGTATTTTCCACGGTGATCGTCTGGCTCATGCCGCGGCCCGACGTGGTCAGATCGATTACAACGGGTTGCACGGTCATGGCATAGACCGCAGTCGAAATCCCCAACACAGCGGCCGATGCGGCCAGGGCGGCGATGACAGATCTACGCTGCAGTTTCAAAACACAGACTCCAACACGTGCGCGCCTGTTACCGGGCGGGCATCGCCCGATAATGGACGAATGGGCTGCTCACGCCAAGGCCGGCGCTTTCCGAACAGCCCGCACAGACGTCACCTTGGCAGCAGAACCTTTACGATTTCCTGCCCTTGCCTCTCTGTTTGCCGCTCTCATTCAGCGTATAGGAAGTTTAGCTGAGCGAATTCCGAAAGGCCTGCACCGAACGTGCGAACGCGAAGTTCGGCGGTCAGCGATCCAAGGTCTTGTCCGTTCGTCGGGCGCGAAGGTTGACCCCGGCAGGTCCAACATGAAACTTGCCGGGGGTCGCTCGATCAGGCTGTCGGTGCAACCGTGATTTCGACCTTGCCTGCATAGGTACCCGCATCGAGGATCGCGGTCGATTCGCTGGTAACGCCGGTGCCGATGGTCAGTGCGATGTTGTTCGCCACTGCCGCCAGGCGATCGCCGACTTGGCCCGAGGTAGCACCCGAACTGATCGACTGATCGGCGACACTGGCCGTTCCACCCTTCGCCCCCATCGCAACCACCGTTGCGGTGTAGTGGACAGTGTTGGTGTAGCCGTTGGGCGAGTTGGTCGCAGCGGCATTTACCAGCGGCTTCGCTTCTACCGACACCTTCGGATTGCTGCCGTTGCATTTGATGGTGAAGTTGCGGCTGAGCCCACCGGTGTTACCCGAGAAAGCAGCATCGATGGTTCCATCAGCCTTTGCCAGTTCGCCCAGCGTGATGCTCCCACTGATGGGGGTGACCGCCGAGCAGCGCGCCGACACGGTGCCGGTCACGTCGACCGAACCATTTGCCTGGGCGAATGCCGGGGCTGCTGCGAGGACCGAACCGAGCATCAGGGCGGAAAGAACCAGCTTTTTCACTTCAAGTCTCCAGGTGGAATTACGTTGGAGCGCCATGCCCCGATGACCTGGATATGGCCGGAAATATTGCCCGGTCACATTTAGCGTGCGGCAAAAAGCGATGCTATCTTCGGGAGTGAAGCATTATACCGGAGGATATAGCGGATATCTCTCACACCCGCGGCGTGATGCCTAAATTGCAGTGCAGTTGGTCGCCGCCGAAGCAGTGACGACCGGTGTGAAGGTGATGCTGATCGTGTCGCCATAATTGGGTGCCGGCGTCTTGGTTGCCCCGCCTTCCTTCAGCGTCGCGCGCAACGGCAAGGTCCCCGCCGCACCCGTTATCCCCGCTCGCGCGCAGGTGCGTGTCCCGAACGATGCGTTCGACGTGATCTCCTGTCCCAGAAACCGTGCGCTGTACCGAATGACCTGAGCGGGGTCGGACAGGTTGCCTCCCGGATATGTCAGGCGAAAATCGTTCTGCGACCGCATCCGGACTTCGAACGGACCCGAACTGCGAACCCGGAGCGAATTGGCGGATGGCGTGGTGTAACGATCAGGCGCCGCCAGAACGGTCGCAGTCGTGAGATCGCCGACTTCCCCAAAGTCCAGCGCCGAGCCTGCATAGAATGCCTGAAGCGCGCTGACGGTGTTGACGTTGATTCGAACCGACGCTGTATCGCGCATCGGCGTCGTCACGCTGCCAATGCCGAGCTCGCCAGAGCAGATATATAGAATGTCCAGAATGATCGGCTCGCCAGCGGACAGGTCGGATCCCGGCGGTACGGTCACCCGAAGATTCAATGGCGCGGACACGTCCGCGGAGAACAGGTTGCCGAAATTATAGCGTATCTCGCCCGCTGCTCCTGCGCCATTATCGCGCGAGTCGAGGGATCGTGGACGCCCGGCGGTGGCACCTTCGGCGTAAAGAACGCGAAAGCCGCGATAGGTGATGTCGAGCGGCGGCGTGCCGGAGGGCGCGACCAACACCAGACTGACTTCATTTGTACGGCCAAGAACCAGACCTCGATTGCGACGGAGCACGAGCGGTATGGTCACTTCCGAAAGGCCCGCTGCTGAAAACGGATCGTAGGTTATCGTCGTCGGCGCGGTTGCGCTGCCGGTGACGCCACAGACGGACGAAATCTGGGCCTGTGCGTTTGCGGACGATGCACAGGCAATGGACAACAGGAAAACCGCGGCACCAACAAAAGTAGAAACTACCCTCATGGTTGAGGGGATATCGTGATCTCCCTTGCGGCGCGACCACCGAATTGCGGGGAAGTTCCAGCCGCCTCGGTGCGGACTGCCATGGTGTCGTCGGTGTCGAGCGCGCGCATCGTCGTTTGAATCATCGGTGTCGCCTGATTGCAGATTGCCGCAATTGTCGATCCCGGCATTTCCGAAGGTGCTTGGCGGGTTGCCGGGTTTGCCACCCAGCAGCGGGGTGCGACATGGCCGTGCACGCCGACTTGGGCATCCGAATTCGCTTGAGCAGGGCTCGCGAGCAGCGGAAGCGCCAACATCGCTGCGCCGGTCATCCGCACCGTATGGCACAAGCTTGGCAAGCGAAGTGGAAGGCTGCGCATCATTACGGGACATGGCATAGCCCGTTCCGAGTGAATAAAGCCTCATATGAAATACCTAGCGGCGCCTTAAGGGGTTACGCTGACGGTAATCGACAGGGTGTCGGTGTAACGTCCGGCGACCAGCGGCGCGCTGCCAGAATAGCTCGGTGCGCTGACGCGGAGGTAAGAGCCATTGGCTTTGGTCGATGCACCAGCCAAACGGAGGCCGGTGGCGGTGCTTGCCATGCCGGCGAACGAGCAGCTTCCGTCGCCGATCGTTGCGGCCTCGCACATGGCTGCAACACTGGTACCATTGTCCGCCACCATCCGTAGCGCGACCTGATAGGGGGCCTTGGTCCCATATCCCGTGCCGCCTACAGTTTGGGTCGCCATCCCGCCATTGGTCGAGGAGACTGCAATTCGCGATGCACCGGTGCAGTTGAGCTGGATCGCAAAATCCTTCGTAAAACCGCTTTGATCGAAATCGGCCTGATCGATATTCCCGGCTGGCGCACCGCCAGCCGCAAAACCGCAACGGCTGCGCACCGAAGCGCGCACTTCCACGGCGACATCGATGCTGTTCACTGATCCTTGGCCAGTGGCGTAGGCGGTGACCTGGGCACGCGCAGGCTGAATGATAGCGCAGAGCGCCATCAAAATCGCCAGTCCGAGCGTGTGTAACCGTGTCATCATCCGCCTTGTCGAGAGCGGTCAGATGCCGCCAGCAAGACATGCAGATGCACCCCTCGGTCGATGTGCACCATTCAACAGGTGGCACGAAGAATGATTACCAACGGCAGAATTTACCTATTACGTTCGATATAGGTAGCTCGAAAGCCTAGGCCTGTTGGCCTTTGGAAAGGAGGATGAGTTCGGCTCTGCTCCGGATGGAGAGCTTGTCGAAAACCTTGTGCAGATGCACCTTCACCGTGCCCTCCGTCAGGCCCAGTTCGTCAGCGATTTCCTTGTTGCGCAGACCGCGCTGGACCAATGTCGCCACCGCACGTTCGCGACTGCTCAGTATCTCCATTGGATCGCGAACTGCATCGGGCGACATCGCCAAGTCCATCGCGCGCTGCATCACCTCCTGATCCAGCCATCGCCGACCTTGAGAAACCACGTCCAGACAGGTCAGTAGATCGCGCGGCGCTGTCGATTTTATGACGATGCCGTTGACGCCAAGCTGCATGGCTTCGCGGGACGCGAGATCGTTAATTCCCCCGGTCAGCAGGATGACCGGGCGATTGTCGCCCCGGTTACGCAATGTTCGTAGGACGTCGAGCCCAGTGCGCTCAGGCATTCCATTGTCCAGAATGAGCATATCCGGACGCGCACTCGGCAAGGCATCCAACGCCGCAGTTCCGGTGCCCACCGTCGCAACGATGTCGAAATTGGTCTTGTCGAGAAGTATCTCGATACCGGCAAGGGTGAGCGGATCGTCTTCCGCCAAAAGCACTCTGGTCATTTCAACGCTGTGTAACGCGATCGATTAGGATCGTGTCTTCTCCGGTTTGCGGAACATGCGCGCTACGCGTTAACAAATAATTATCCTCGGCCTACACGGGACACCGGCAGCGTCACGTCGATCCCTCATTTTCGATCTAATCCTCTTTGCATTTTAAACTTCTCATTCAGAGGCACATTTGCCATTCCAAATGAGACGTTTCCGCCGCCTCACGAACCGTAATTCGACCAAACGGCCCAGGCGTAAGACTACCGGGCGCGACGACGCAATCGCGCCTGGCGATTTGCCACCGCGCGCCACCGCCGCATGAAGCGACTGTCGCCTTAGCTTGTCGCCTCCAAGATAACCGCCGTCGCTTCGCGGGGCATATCCCACATCGGAAAATGGCCGCTGTGTTCGAACCAGTGGAGCGTCGCCGTAGGGAATGCAGCCATCGCCCGAGCCGCCTGCCGGGGCAGGCATAATCGGTCATGTCTTCCCCAACCGATCACGATCCGCTTCATGGGATCGGCGGCAGGGCCTTGCTGCTCGGGGCCATCGGCAAGGTCGCTGACAAGGGCATCGAATGTTGGCGTATCGGTGATCCCGGTCAGTTCCGTGCACACCAATTCGGGCGACAGGGCTGAAGGCTTTGCGGAAAGCTGAGCCAGCAAGGCTGTGCGTGCCGCTGCACTCCTGCTGATTGCTGGCAAGCGCGCTCGCAAAGCATGCAATAGCCGCGCAGACAGGCCGATAGTAATGCGAAAGAACGGACGCTCCCAACCGCGCCAGAAGCCGCCGGGATCGAGCGCCACGACGTTGCCCACCTTGCCCCGCCGTGCCAGCTCCAGCACGATCCGGGCCCCCATCGAGCTGCCTACAACATCGACGCCGATAAGGTCGTTGTTTGCCAGGTAGCGCTCAACGCTACCGACCAGCCCCTCGAACGTACCGCTGTCCGGTTCGGCAGGTGTCGCACCGTGGCCCGGCAGATCGATGGCGATGACCGATCGTTCCGCTGCCAGATCATCCAAGATGGGTCGCCAAGCCCGCCAGCTGCTTCCCAGCCCGTGGATGAGAAGTAGCGGCTTGCCGCTGCCCTGAGCTATCTGATGCATGTGGGACTCCGTTTCGTTGGTGCCCTTAACAGTCGGAACAACGAGCTGGGTCCATATGCCCGAGGGGCCCTCCGCTATGATGACAGTGCTTTACGGTCCTGCGTCAGGGAGCGTGCCCACAGCTGCGTTGTGAATTCGATGTGAAAGTTCGTTCTCGGCTTCGGAACAACCGACCCCAACCGGCATTTAGAACATAGAAAGAACGGAGCAATGCTATGACTGACCTTCACAATCCCAAATTGGATGCCCACCCTGCGTCAAATGCTGAGAAGGACCCAAAGGACTGGGTCTCCGGTGACGAGCCGATGACCGGAGCGCAGGCGAGTTATTTAACCACGTTGGCGGAAGAGTCAGGCGATCCAGCGCCGCCAAATGACCTTACCAAGGCGGAAGCATCACAACACATCGACGAATTGAAAGAGCAGCTAGGGCGCAACTAACAAGGCTGTACGCAGATCGAGCCGGCCTATTGCCATTCTGCCTCAAACGTCGGTTTTGTGTTGCAAGGCACGGGAGACCAAGACTGCTGGCGCAGCCCCGTGCCATAAAATCAATCGATCAGATGTCGATCTATGCTGCTTGAGGATGGATCACGCGGTGCAGGGCTTGCGCTAGCTCGGGCTGGCGGAACGGCTTTGTAAGTTGGGGAAGGCCAATGTTCAGATCGCCGCCGGCATATCCCGTGATGACTAGGACTGGCATATCAGGATCTTGAGCGGCAACACGCTTGGCTAGCATCGCGCCGTTCATCCCGGGCATCATGTAATCCGTAACCACCAAATCAATTTCCAGTCCGGCAGATAATTCGCTCAACGCCTGCGTACCGCCGCTAACATCTCGAACGGAATGTCCGAGCTCGCGGAGCATTTCAGCTGTACCTGCTCGGACGAGCTCTTCGTCGTCTACCAGAAGGATGCGCAGCGGTCTGGTATCAGGAACGTCGCCGCCTGAATGCTGCACAGATTGGGGTGCCAGCTCATCTGCTACCGGCAGATAGAACCGGGCCTGCGTGCCGCGACCGACTTCGCTTTCCAGGGTGAACGCGCCGCCTAATTGACCCGCCAGGCCGTGGACCATTGAAAGGCCGAGGCCCGTCCCCTTGCCAACTTCCTTGGTAGAGTAGAATGGCTCGACCGCCCGAGCGAGCGTATTGGCATCCATGCCTGTGCCGGTATCGCGGACTGCGAGGCTGATATAGCGTCCCGCCTTCAGACCATCGGCGTTTGAGTCGTCGCTCGACACGCACGACGCCGATATCGTCAGGGTACCACCGTCCGGCATCGCATCACGCGCATTGACGCAGAGATTGAGGATCGCCAGCTCAAGCTGGTTGGGATCCGCCATCGCAGCGGGCAAGGTATCAGGGCATTCGATCTGAAGTTTGATCGCGGGCCCGATTGAACTCGTGACCAAGTCCTGAACCCCGTCGACCAATGCACAGACATCGGTCGCTTTCGTTTCCAGCACTTGTCGCCGCGCGAAACCGAGCAAACGGCTGACCAGTAATCGCGCGCGTTCCGCCGATTGAAGCGCTCCATCGATCAGGCGCCCCATGCGAGGATCTTGATCCGCGTAACGACGGCTGAGCAGGTCTAGCGCACCAGTGATGGGGGTGAGCAGATTGTTGACGTCGTGCGCAACGCCACCCGTCAATTGCCCGATCGTCTCAAGCTTCTGGGCCTCGTGCAGCTGCTCGGCGGCAGCCTGTCGCTCGGCGACCGCTGCATCGATACGTCGCTCAAGTGTTTCGTTAAGATCGCGCAGCGCAATTTCGGCACGCTTGCGCTGGGTCACATCCTGAAAGAACACGGCGACCTCGTCGCTTCCCTCCGGTTCGACTCGAAACGCTGACAGCTCGAGATGACGGCCGGTCGCAACCAGTTCCTGCTCAAAACGGATCGGCTCGCCAGTCATAAGCACGCCGCGATATCGTTCGACCCACGATGCCGCCTCTTCAGGGACCATTTCGCGGACACGCTGGCCGACGACATTCTCGATCCCGGCATGGCGCGCATAGGCGCTGTTGGCCTGGACGTGGACATAATCGCTCAACGGGCCATGGGGGCCATCGACGAAGCGGATGACGCAGAACCCTTCGTCCATCGTGTCAAACAGCGTCGCATAACGCGCCTCGCTTTCGCGCAGTTCGACCAGGCGGGTACGGGCTTCATATTGCCGACGGCGACCGCGCAGCGCCGATCGTGCCAGGCTAACCAAGGTCGTCGGGTGGAAGGGCCGCTCCAAAAACGTCACATTGCCGAGCGTCTCAAGATGTCGGGTCGCCGCCGGATTGCGTTCCAGGCCACCGCCGCGATTGGTCAGGAGGATGATCGGCATGTCCGACCATTCCTGTTGGTCGGCCAGCCAATCGACGAACGGCCGGAGGTCAGCGTTGATCAGCGCTTCCTCAGTGAACAGCGCGAAGCCTGCCCCGGCATTTAGTTCCTCGATCAGAGCAGGTAGAGAAGTGCAGATGTGCGTTTCGACGCCAGCTTCGCCTAATATGACCGCTGCGATCGCGGCGTCCCTGCCGCGAGGTGCGAGGATCAGAGCCCGTTCGGAGAGCGTCGTGCGTTTCACGCAGGGCCGGAGCCCAGCAATGCGACAGGTTCGATCAGTTCGGGCACCCCACGCAGGATACCTTGGAAACCGGTAAGCGGTGGGCCGAGGCGTATACCCTGGCTGTTGATCTGATATTCCCGGATCGAATCTTCGTGGGCGCTCATGCGTTTCTTAACGACCGAGATTGCCCTTCGGACGCGCCCCACCGCCTCAAAATATCTCAAGAGTATGACCGTATCGGCAAGGTAGGTGACATCGACCGGCGACTTCATGTCACCGACGAGTCCGTGCTGCGCCACCGTCAGAAACGTCGTCGCGCCGCGCCGGTTGAGATATTGCAACAGCTCGTGGATGTGCAGGATCAGCGCCCCTTCGCCTGGCATCGCTGCCTGATAGCCGTTCAGGCTGTCGATGACGATCGTGCGCGCGCCGTGCGCCTCCACACATTCGCGCACCCGCGCCGAAAACTCGCCAGGGGTCAATTCCGCCGCATCAACCTGTTCCAGAACCAGGTTGCCGGAGGCAATCATCGCCTTCAAATCGATGTCCAGCCCAAGCGCACGCTGGGTTAGCAATCCAATTTCTTCGTCAAACACGAACATTGCCGCGCGCTCACCACGTGCCACCGCGGTCTTAACGAAGGTCAGCGCGAGCAGCGACTTGCCGGTGCCAGCGGGACCAAGCAACAATACGCCCGACCCACGTTCGACACCGCCACCGAGCAAGGAATCAAGTTCCGGCGTATCGGTGCTCAAAACTTGCCGGTCATATTCCTTGTGATGCTCAGCCGAAATCAAGCGCGGGAAAATCTTTACCCCGCCAGTGTGGATGGCGATGTCGTGATAGCCGCCCCGGAACCGCCGCCCACGATATTTGACGACCCGCATCCGCCGCCGCTCCGCGCCATATTCGGGGGCAAGCTCCTCCAGCCGGACTACGCCGTGCGCGACCGAATGCACGGTCTTGTCATTGACCTCGGTGGTCATGTCGTCGAGCATCAACACCGTCGCACCGCTACGCGCGAAATAATGCTTCAGCGCCAGGATCTGACGCCGATACCGTAGCGAGCTTTGCGCGAGCAGGCGGATTTCGGATAGGCTGTCGATGACTACGCGCGAAGGCTTTACGCGCTCGAAATTCTCAAAGATGCGCTTGGTCGCTTCCCCCAGTTCAAGGTCGGACGAATAAAGCAGAC
This sequence comes from Sphingomonas sp. AX6, assembly GCF_902506605.1. Lineage (GTDB taxonomy): Bacteria > Pseudomonadota > Alphaproteobacteria > Sphingomonadales > Sphingomonadaceae > Sphingomonas. The sequence goes on along the minus strand of NZ_LR733979.1, from coordinate 619,200 downwards.
TCTGTTGCTGGTCGTCGTCCAGCAAGCTTTCAGGCGGCACCAGTTCGAAAATGTCGAGCCCGTCCAGTGTCCAGCCATGCGACTTGGCCGTCATGTGCAGTTCGTCTTCGGTCTCGGATAAGGTGACGTAGAGGCACTTTTCGCCGAGTGCCGCCCCGGTCATTAGGAACTGGAGGGCGATGGTGGTCTTGCCAGTGCCGGGGCTCCCTTCGAGCAGATAGACGCGGCCGCGTTCGAAACCGCCTCCGAGCACATCGTCCAGCCCGCCAATCCCAGTCTCCGCCTGTGTGGCCACGTCATGCTTTGTCACAGATCATCTCCCGCGATAGGGGTCGGCATCTTACCTCGCGCAATTGCTTATCACGACGGCATACGACCGTCCGATTAGATCAACAGAAGAAAAAGCGATAGACTGGCTTGGAATTGCAACCACTTAAACGCCCAAAGGGACGACGCGAAGTGGCAAGCCTGAGCAGTTCCGACCGCGTTGATTGCTGCCAGTGTCGTTAGGCGCTGTGCGACCTTTCTGCTGAGAAGGCGTGCACGTGACGTCGGTTGCACGGCATGCGGGCAACTGTTTGCAAACACAAGCTGCGCCTCAACAGCAAGTTTCAGAGTTTGAATTGAGAATTCCTGGGGCGCTTTGCAATCGGCATGGATCCGCAACGTTACGAAGCCATCCTCCGCGGTCGACAAATGGGGAATGTGTTTGACGTCCCGGCAGCGAACGATTGCCCCGGCTGACTGCTACCGCCACTATGGAGACAATCGGCGCAACAGATTTAGGGTTGTGAAGCATGCCAGACCGGATTCTTGTTCTTTACGGCTCGTATCGCTCCGATCGAACGGGCATTCGTTTGGCAAACTATCTCGTTCGAGGGCTCAAGGGTCGGGGGAACGATGCCCAGCTGTTGGACGCGCGCGAAATCGGACTTCCCATGCTTGACCGGATGTACAAGGAATACGCACCGGGAGACGCACCCCAGGCGATGCAAACCCTAGCTGAGCAGCTTCGCATCGCCGATGCGTTCGTATTCGTGGCGGGGGAATATAATTGGGGCGTTCAGCCAGGACTAAAAAACCTCACGGACCATTTCCTTGAGGAGTGGTTCTGGCGACCAGCAGCAGTAGCAAGTTACTCGGCGGGCAGGTTGTCGGGTGTGCGCGCCAACCTCGCCTGGCACGGAACGTTGTCCGAGATGGGCATGGTCGTCATTCCCAGCACCGTGGCGGTCGGGCCTATCGTCAAGACGCTTGACGAAAATGGCGCTCCCATTGGCGAGGCAGGCCAAGCCCTTGACCGCGCATTTGCACGCTTCGCCGATGACCTCGCCTGGTGGACCGCCGCCGCAAAGCATCAGAGAGAGCGGACACCGCCGCCCTACTAACTCAAGCAGTTAAAATCATTATCGATGCAAGACAGTGAAGATCGAGGGCCGATGTGATGACCGATAGTCAGGAATGGCCAGCCATTCCCTTCGAACCGTGGATGGACACCTGTTCTGCGCTGCACCTCTATACACAAATCGTCGGTAAATATCGCCTCGCCCACACGCCGTGGGTCAATCATTCTTGGCACGCAACACTGTACGTCAACGCCGATGGGCTAACGACCGGGCTCATTCCCGATGGCCCAGGTGTTACCATTCAGTTCGACCTCCAGCGGCAAAGGCTTGTCGCGTCGTGCGCGACCGGAACCACTAGCGGCTTCGCCTTGGAACCCATGTCGGTCGCCGAGTTTGACCTCAGATTTAAAGAAGCGATCGCCACACTGGGCGGTTCGCCCAATTATCACGGTCGTCCGAACGAACTTGCTGAGGCCACACCGTTTGCCAACGATGTCGCGGAACGTCCGTGGGACGCCGACGCCGTATCTCGATTCCATCGCGCTTTGGTGCAGATTGACGGGGTCTTCAACGAGTTCCGCACAGGATTTCTCGGCAAGGTCAGCCCTGTGCATCTGTTCTGGGGAAGCTTCGACCTGGCGGCCACCCGTTTCTCAGGCAGATCCGCCCCGCTGCACCCCGGCGGCATTCCCAACCTGCCGGATCCGATCACGCAGGAAGCCTATAGCCACGAAGTGAGCTCAGCCGGTTTCTGGCCCGGCGGGGGCGATATCAAAGAGCCCTGCTTCTATTCCTACGCATATCCTACGCCGGATGGCTTTTCCGAGCAGCCTGTCAAACCGGAGGCAGCAAGGTTCGACGAGAAGCTGGGCGAATTCGTGCTTCCATACGAAGCTGTCCGGCTGGCACCGCATCCACGCGCGGCGCTGCTGGAATTCCTTCAGTCAACCTACGATGCTGCTGCGGGTCTGGCTGGTTGGGAAGAAAATCTGTCCTGTGCGATTGGCCAGAAAGGTGTGCCACGCATCGTCGGCTAAATTCCTGCGCGCGTTTAATCGGTGCGCAGCCATTGCGACGCCACGGCTCGAATTTAATGCCATTACGAGATCGATGTCTGATCCAGCGCGTTCAGAGGCTGTGCCCACCACCCGCTGTAGCCGGCGCAAGGCAGCCAATGACTTCAGGGTGCCGCCGGTACGCACAGCCAGTCCGGGATCGGTCATCGGGGATGTAAACTAGGCCCTGCCACCCATATCCACGAGATGTCGAAGCTTACCGTATGGCACGATAGCGGATGTCCACTCTGCCGCGCAGAGATTGCCGTAATGCGTCGGCTCGACACAAAAGACCGCATAGAATTCATTGACGTTGCAAATCCGCTTATGGCCGATTGTCCCGTCGATCGTGCCGAGCTTCTCGCTCGGTTTCAAGCTCGCGAGGACGGCGTTATGCTATCCGGCGCGGCGGCCTTTGCCGCAATGTGGCGCGCGATCCCGGTACTGCGGCCGTTTGGCCTGATCGCGAGATCCCGATTTGTCCTCGCCTTGCTGGAGCGGTGTTACGTGATGTTCCTCAGGGTTCGGCCGACGCTCCAGCGGCTGGTCGGCCACACGGCGTCCGCATGAGACCCCGCCCCGACCCGATTCGTCCCGGACAGGAGAGCGTATGGGCTTATCCTCGACCGGCCATTGCCGAGCCGAGGGATGCGCACATCGTCATCAAGCACCGTGACAGGATTATTGCAGATACCCGTCGCGCCGTCCGTACACTCGAAACAAGCCATCCCCCCAGCTACTATATCCCGCCCGAGGATATCACGATGGAACTGTTGCGCCCTGCGGGTGGCGGCTCATTCTGCGAATGGAAGGGCGCGGCGCGCTACTGGGACGTCGTTGTAGACGGCGCGGCGCTGCCACGCGTCGGATGGAGCTATCCGTCTCCAACCCCCGCCTTTGCTTTGCTTCGCAACTACATCGCGTTCTACGCCGGGCCACTCGACCATTGCTGGGTCGATGGCGAGATCGTGACGCCGCAACCTGGCAGTTTTTACGGCGGTTGGATCACGTCGGACCTTTCGGGTCCGTTCAAGGGCGTTCCTGGCAGCATGGGCTGGTGACCGGATGAGCAGAGATAACGGCGATCGGCTTAGCCGTTCGATCCCTCGTGGGCGCCTTTCCAGGCTAGGCCATTTCGGACGGCTGGCTGGTGGCGTCGCGGGAGGAATGGCGGCTGAGGGCGCCCGGCGGCTCGCAGCGGGTGAACGGCCGCGGCTTGGTGACTTGTTGCTAACGCCCGCCAACGCCAAGCGCGTGGCCGATCGGCTGTCGCACCTTCGCGGAGCCGCGCTGAAGCTCGGTCAGATGATCTCGATGGACGCTGGCGATTTCCTCCCGCCCGAGCTTGCGACGATCTTGGCAACCGTCCGCAACCAGGCATACCGGATGCCGCCTCAGCAACTCGACGGCGTGCTGAAGCGGGAATGGGGCGCAAACTGGCGACAGCGGTTCAAGCGCTTCGATGCAACCCCGATGGCGGCGGCATCGATTGGACAGGTCCACCGCGCAGAATTGCCGGACGGCCGCATTCTGGCAATCAAGGTCCAGTATCCCGGCGTGCGCGCCAGCATCAACGCCGATGTGGACAATGTCGCGACATTGCTGCGCTTGTCCAATGTGCTGCCCGCGACGCTTGATCTCTCAGCGCTGCTGGACGAGGCGAAAAGGCAGCTCGCCGACGAGGCCGATTATCTCCGTGAGGGCGAACAGATGCGGGCCTATGGCGAGCGGCTCCGCGACGACGCGCGCTATGTGGTACCTACGCTCCATCCTGAACTGACGACACCGGAGGTGTTGGCGATGGAATTTGTCGGGGGGCAGCCAATCGAAGCGTTGGTTGATGCACCGCAGGACGAGCGCGACCTCGCAACCGCGATGTTGATCGAGCTGGTGCTGCGCGAACTGTTCGAGTTCGGCGTCATGCAGACCGATCCCAATTTCGCCAATTATCGCTGGCAACCTGAATCCGGAGCGCTGGTGCTCCTCGACTTCGGCGCGACGCGGGATGTGCCGCCGCGAACAGCGGCGTCCTATCGGGCGCTGATCGCCGCGGGGCTCGCGCATGACCGCGACCGCATACGCGACATCGCTGTGGAAACTGGCTTCTTGGGTGCAGGCGCAGTCGCGGCGCACCGGGCGACGGTCGATCGCATCATCGCAGCAGTCGACGACACCCTTGGCCGACCGGGACCGTTCGACTTCGGCGACCGCGCGTTCGTGCCGGTCATTCGCGATGAGGCTTCGGCACTGTTGGGCGACCGGGCAACTTGGCACGTACCCAACGTCGAAACGCTGTTCGTGCAGCGCAAGGTCAGCGGAACAGCGCTGCTCGGCGCGAGGTTGAAGGCACGCGTCGACATTGTGGGACTTGCTTCCGCCGCTATCGCGGACGTGCGTCCGCTAACCCAATAGCGTCTAGAGATTAGGTGAAGCTGCGCCCTGAAATCGCGGAGATCAATCCATGGCTGGCGGCGCGACGCCAGTGATCGCGGAGTTCGCAGAAAGGTCTCCGACAAAACCTACATATTGTTGCGCGTTCAAGTTTGCATCAGCATCGCATTGTAATTCGGGATCGGCCGCTGCCAGATCGAGCATGCTGCGGTTGAGGCGCAAACGAACGGCAGGTTTTGGGGACAGCCTTAATCTCGCCGAACGGCCGATTATGGGACGCTAAGCTGTCGGTCGAACGGCTCCGGTTCTCAGATAGTCCTCTATGGGGTCGCAGAAAGCGGCGCTGTTCTGCGGGTTTCTGCGAATGGTGCCCGGAAGAGGACTCGAACCTCCACGACCTTGCGATCGCCAGCACCTGAAGCTGGTGCGTCTACCAATTCCGCCATCCGGGCACAGGGTAGGCGGCGGCAACTAGGCGGCGGACCGGGGGGTGTCAACTGGGGTCGTGCGGATTTCGGAGCAGGAGCGCGCGCATTCCCAGCGCGACCTTGCCCTTCGCGGTGACAAGGGGCATTGGACACCGCATCGGGCACGCGCCCATGACCAACCGAGACACGGCAAAGGCACATGAAGGACAAGCTCATCACGGTGTTCGGCGGCGGCGGTTTCGTCGGCCGCTATGTCGTCCAGGCGCTGCTTGCGCGCGGTGCGCGGGTGCGGATCGCGCAGCGCGATCCCCGCCAGGCGCTGTTCCTTAAACCGCAGGGCGGCTTGGGCCAGACGCAATTTGTCGCCGCCGACATCGCGCGTCCCGAAACGCTGGCGCGCGCGGTCGAAGGATCGGATGGAGTCGTCAATCTGGTCGGCATTCTGTCGGGAGATTTCGAGAAATATCACGTGCGCGGCGCGCGGGCTGCCGCGGCGGCTGCCGATGCGGCGGGGGCGGCCAGCTTTGTTCAGATGTCGGCGATCGGTGCCGATCCCGAATCCGAATCGGCCTATGGTCGATCGAAGGCGCTGGGCGAACAAGCGGTGTCCGGGGAATTCGCGGGGGCCACCATCCTGCGCCCCTCGATCATCTTTGGGCGCGAAGACCAGTTCGTGAACCGCTTCGCCCGGATGATCCAGAGCGCACCGGTCGTGCCTGTTCTGCGCGCAGAGGCGAAGTTTCAACCCATCTATGTTGCCGATGTCGCCGAAGCCGTGGGCCGCGTGCTGGCGGAGCCGACGCGCTTTGCGGGCAAGACGATCGAACTAGGCGGACCCGACGTCATCACCATGGGTGCGCTGATCCGCTGGATCGCGCAAACCATCGGGCGCGATCCCGCCATCGTGGACTTGCCCGACCAGATCGGATCGCTGATCGCGGGCGCGGGTTTCCTGCCTGGCGCGCCGATCACCCGCGATCAGTGGAAGATGCTGCAATCCGACAATGTCGTCGCAGGCGCCGCGCTAGGCATTGAAGACCTGAACATCGATCCGGTGCCGATGGCGACGGTCGCGCCTGGCTGGCTGGTGCAGTATCGCAAGCAAGGGCGGTTCGGCACGCATCGCGCGGCCTGAACCGTACCGCCCATCCCTGATGTACGAACGACCCTGAGGGGCACGATATGCAAGACCTGCTGACCATCATCCTGCTCGGCATCATCGAGGGGCTGACCGAGTTCATCCCGGTATCGTCCACAGGGCACCTGATCCTGCTGAGCGAATTGCTCGGCTTTACCGGAGAAGGATCGGCGGCGTTCAAGATATCGATCCAGTTGGGTGCGATCCTGGCGATCCTGATCGCCTATTGGCGGCGCTTCTGGAATGTCGGGCATGGCCTGATGCGTGCCGACCGCGACTCGGTGATGTTCACACGCAACATCCTGATCGCATTCCTGCCCGCGATGGTGATCGGTGCGTTCGCCTATGAAGGCATTCGAGTGCTGCTTCAGTCGCCGGTGACGGTCGCGATTGCGCTGATCCTAGGCGGGCTCGCGATCCTAGCGATCGAACGGATGGTCAAGCACGTGACCGTCGAGAGCGTCGAGGCGATGCCGTTGAAAACCGCGATCGGCATCGGCATCGTCCAGTGCCTGGCGATGGTACCGGGGGTCAGCCGCTCGGGCGCGTCGATCATGGGCGCTCTGCTGATGGGGGTCGAGCGCAAGACCGCAGCGGAGTTCAGTTTCTTCCTGGCGGTGCCGACGATGATCGGCGCAACCGTCTATGCGTTGTGGAAGGATCGCGACGTGCTGACGTTCGACGACCTGAACGCCATCGCGATCGGATTTACGGTCGCGTTTCTGGTGGCGCTGCTGGTCGTGAAGGCGTTCGTGGCGATCGTCGGACGGTTCGGGTTCGCGCCCTTTGCCTGGTATCGGATCGTCATCGGATCGGTCGCGCTGGTGTGGCTGCTGGCGCGATAGGGCCGGAACGGCACCAACATCGCGCTGCGCAGTCCACAAAACATTTCACTGCGTCGCAACATTCTTTCGATAGGGTGCTAAGCCTGACCTAATTGTCGGTTTTGGCGTGACTCGCCCCGGTTTCGCGCATATTTCGCGGCCTCAGAACAAGGGGCGAGCGCGAAATGGCCGACGAAAAGATGCTGCAATTCGTAAAGCTCGGGCAGGAATATCCCGCCAAGCGCGAAGCCGAATTGCGCGCCGACGACTTTCGCGAGATCGCCGATCGTTATGCGACGCCCGATGCAGAGGCGCAGGCCGGGCGCTGTTCGCAATGCGGCGTCCCCTATTGTTCGGTGCATTGCCCGCTTCACAACCACATCCCCGACTGGCTGCGGCTGACGGCGGAAGGGCGGCTGCGCGAGGCATATGAACTGTCCAACGCCACATCGACCATGCCCGAGATCTGCGGCCGCATCTGTCCGCAGGACCGGTTGTGCGAAGGCAATTGCGTCATCGAATTTTCCGGTCACGGTGCGGTCACGATCGGGTCGGTGGAGAAATACATCACCGACACGGCGTGGGAGGAAGGTTGGGTCGAGCCGCTGGTGCCGGGTACTGCGCGCGGGCAATCGGTCGGGGTGATCGGCGCTGGGCCGGCGGGGCTGGCGGCGGCGGAATATATGCGGCTGATGGGCTATGAAGTCCATGTTTATGACCGTTACGATCGCGCGGGCGGACTGCTCACCTACGGCATCCCGGGCTTCAAGCTGGAAAAGCCGGTGGTGATGCGCCGGGTCGACCGGTTGAAGGCAGGCGGCATCGTCTTTCACGAGAATTTCGAGGTCGGGCGCGATGCAACGCTGGACGAATTGCGCGACCGTCACGACGCAGTGCTGATTGCGACCGGCGTGTATAAGCCGCGCGCGATTCGGGCACCCGGCATCGGCGCGAACGGCGTCGTCGACGCGCTCGATTTCCTGACCACGTCGAACCGCAAGAGTTTCGGCGACGCAGTGCCTGCATTCGAGGATGGCAGCCTGAATGCCGCTGGCAAGGACGTCGTCGTGATCGGCGGCGGCGACACCGCGATGGACTGCGTGCGTACCGCGATCCGCCAGGGCGCGAAGTCGGTGAAGTGCCTCTATCGCCGCGACCGCGCCAATATGCCAGGATCGCAGCGCGAAGTCGCCAATGCCGAGGAAGAAGGCGTCCAGTTCGTCTGGCTGTCGGCACCCGCAGCGTTCGAGGATACAGACGGCAATGTCGCGCGCGTTCGCGGTCAGCGGATGCGCCTCGGTGCGCCCGACGCCTCCGGCCGCCGCGCGCCCGAGCCCGATCCGGGCAGCGACTTCACGCTGGACGCCGATCTGGTGATCAAGGCGCTCGGCTTCGACGCGGAAGACCTGCCCGCTTTGTTCGAAGCCCCTGAACTGGGCGTCAATCGCTGGGGCACCGTTCGGGTCGATGCGCGCAGCATGATGACCAGTCTGGACGGCGTGTTCGCCGCGGGAGACATCGTGCGCGGTGCGAGCCTCGTCGTGTGGGCGATCCGCGATGGTCGCGATGTCAGCGACCACATGCACCGCTATTTGAAGACCAAGGCAAAGGCTGCGCCCGCGCGCGAGAAGGAGGCGGCATGATGGTCCGCGACATGGCATCCGAACGCAGCCGCCTCGCCCGTGACGGCATGTACCGCCCCGAGTTCGAGGGCGATGCCTGCGGCGTCGGCATGGTCGCGGCGACCGATGGCAAGGCCAGCCGCCGCGTCGTTCAGTCGGCGGTCGATGCACTGAAGGCCGTATGGCACCGCGGCGCGGTCGATGCCGATGGCAAGACCGGCGACGGTGCAGGGCTGCATATCGATTTGCCGCACCGCTTTTTCGACGATGCCATTGCCGCATCGGGCCATGCGGCGTTGCCCAACCGGCTGGCGGTGGGCATGATCTTCTTGCCCCGCACCGACCTGGGCGCGCAGGAGACGTGCCGGACCATCGTCGAGGCCGAGATCATCGGCGCGGGCTACACCATCTATGGCTGGCGTCAGGTGCCGGTCGACGTCTCGGTCATCGGGCGCAAGGCGCAGGAAACGCGGCCCGAGATCGAACAGATCATGATCGCCGGGCCAATGCCCGACGAGCAGAGCGCGGCGGAATTCGAAAAGGAACTCTATCTCGTCCGTCGCCGGATCGAGAAGGCGGTGATCGCCGCCCAGATCGCGGGCTTCTACGTCTGTTCGCTGTCGTGCCGGTCCATAATTTACAAAGGCCTGTTCCTCGCGGAATCGCTGTCGGTCTTCTATCCCGACCTGACCGACGACCGGTTCGAAAGCCGCGTCGCGATCTTTCACCAGCGTTATTCGACCAACACCTTCCCGCAATGGTGGCTGGCGCAGCCGTTCCGATGTCTGGCGCATAATGGCGAGGTCAACACGATCCGCGGCAACAAGAACTGGATGCTGAGCCACGAGATCAAGATGGCGAGCATCGCATTCGGCGATCGCTCGGAGGACATCAAGCCGGTGATCCCGGCGGGCGCATCCGACACCGCGGCATTGGACGCGGTGTTCGAGGCGATCTGCCGTTCGGGCCGCGATGCGCCGACTGCCAAGCTGATGCTCGTCCCCGAAGCCTGGCAGGGCGGCGACGCCATGCCGCCCGCACACCTGTCGATGTACAAATATCTCGCCTCGGTGATGGAGCCGTGGGACGGCCCCGCCGCGCTGGCGATGACCGATGGCCGATGGGCGGTCGCGGGGATGGACCGCAATGCGCTGCGCCCGCTTCGCTACACGCTGACCAATGACGGCTTGCTGATCGTCGGATCGGAAACCGGCATGGTGGTGGTGCCAGAGGCGAGCGTGCTCGAAAAGGGCCGGCTGGGGCCGGGGCAGATGATCGCGGTCGACCTCGACGACGGCGTGCTGATGCATGACCGCGCGGTCAAGGACCGGATTTCGGGCGAGCATGATTATGCGTCGATGATCGGCGAATTCCTGACCATCGACGATCTGCCGAAAGCCGATGCCTCATCCTGCCGCTTCGACCGCGCCGAGCTGACCCGGCGTCAGGTCGCGGCGGGACAGACGCTGGAGGATATGGAGCTGATCCTGTCGCCGATGGTCGAGATGGCCAAGGAAGCGATCGGATCGATGGGCGACGATACGCCGCTGGCGGTCATTTCCGACAAGCCGCGCCTGATCAGCCAGTTCTTCCGCCAGAATTTCAGCCAGGTCACCAATCCCGCGCTCGATCCCTTGCGCGAGCGTCATGTGATGTCGCTCAAGACGCGGTTCGGAAATCTGTCGAACATCCTGGAAAGCGAAGAGCGCGCCAACCCGGTGCTGGTGCTCGAAAGCCCGGTGCTGACCAACGCCGACTGGGACAGGCTAAAGGCCTATTTCGCCGACCAGACCGCGCAGATCGATTGCACCTTTGCGACCGGGGGCAGAGCGGAGGATTTGCGCGCCGCGATCGCCGACATCCGCGCGCAGGCCGAACAGGCGGTGCGTGAGGGCAAGACCGAATTATTCCTGACCGACGAGAATGTCGGTCCCGACCGCATCGCGATTGCAGGCGTATTGGCGGCAGCGGCGGTGCATACGCATCTCGTCCGCAAGGGACTGCGCTCCTATGCCAGCGTCAATGTGCGGACGGCGGAATGCCTCGACACCCATTATTACGCGGTGCTGATCGGCGTGGGCGCGACCACGGTGAACGCCTATCTCGCCGAAGCGTCGATCGCCGATCGCCAGGCACGCGGGCTGTTCGGGGACTTGTCGCTGGAGGATTGTCTGGAGCGGCACCGCACCGCGATTCAGGAAGGGCTGCTCAAGATCCTGTCGAAAATGGGGATCGCAGTCATCTCCAGCTATCGCGGCGGGTATAATTTCGAAGCGGTGGGGTTGAGCCGTGCGCTGGTCGCCGATCTGTTTCCGGGGATGCCCGCCAAGATTTCGGGCGAAGGCTATGCTTCGCTCCACCTCAACGCGATCATGCGGCACGAGGCGGCCTTCGACCGTGCAGTCGTCACGCTCCCGATCGGCGGATTCTATCGCCAGCGGCATTCGGGCGAGACCCACGCTTATTCGGCGCAGCTCATGCACCTGCTGCAAAGCTCGGTTTCGACCGACAGCTATTCGACCTATCTGCAATTCGCGCGCGGGGTGCGCGACCTGCCGCCGGTCTACTTACGCGATCTGCTCGAATTCAACTATCCGGCGGAAGCCGCACCGATCGATCAGGTCGAGGCGATCACCGAAATCCGCAAGCGGTTCGTGACGCCGGGCATGTCGCTGGGCGCGCTGTCGCCGGAGGCGCACGAGACGCTCGCCATCGCGATGAACCGCATCGGCGCGAAGGCGGTGTCGGGCGAAGGAGGCGAGGACATGGCGCGCTATTCGCCGTACGACAATGGCGACAACGCCAATTCGGGGGTGAAGCAGATCGCATCCGGGCGCTTCGGCGTAACGGCGGAATATCTGAACGCTTGCGATGAAATCGAGATCAAGGTCGCCCAAGGGGCCAAGCCCGGCGAGGGTGGGCAATTGCCGGGGTTCAAGGTGACCGAATTCATCGCCAAGCTGCGCCACGCGACGCCCGGCGTCACCCTCATCTCTCCGCCGCCGCACCACGACATCTATTCGATCGAGGATCTCGCCCAGCTCATCTATGACCTGAAGCAGATCAATCCGCGCGCGCGGGTGTGCGTAAAACTGGTCAGCTCTGCGGGCATCGGCACGGTCGCGGCGGGCGTGGCGAAGGCGCATGCCGACGTCATCCTCGTGTCCGGCCATGTCGGCGGCACCGGAGCGTCGCCCCAGACCAGCATCAAGTATGCCGGCACCCCTTGGGAAATGGGGCTGAGTGAGGTCAACCAGACGCTGACGCTCAACAATTTGCGCGGCCGCGTGACGCTGCGCACCGACGGGGGGCTGAAGACCGGGCGCGACATCGTCATCGCCGCGATCCTGGGCGCGGAGGAATATGGCATCGGTACGCTTAGCCTCGTCGCGATGGGCTGTATCATGGTTCGCCAATGCCATTCGAACACCTGCCCGGTCGGCGTCTGCACCCAGGACGAGGCGCTGCGAAAGAAGTTCGTCGGGACGCCCGAAAAGGTCATCAACCTGATGACCTTCATCGCCGAGGAAGTCCGCGAGATTCTCGCCAAGCTGGGGGTCAAGAGCCTCGACGAAGTGATCGGACGCACCGAACTCCTGCGTCAGGTCAGCCGCGGGGCCGAGCATCTCGACGATCTCGATCTCAACCCGATCCTCGCCAAGGTCGATGCGTCGGACGAGGATCGCCGTTCGGACAAGGGCCAATGGCGCAATCCGGTGCCCGACAGCCTAGACGCGCAGATGATCGGCGATGCGGCGGCGGTGTTCAGCCGCGGCGAGAAGATGCAGCTCACCTATACCGTACGCAACACCCACCGCGCGGTCGGCACGCGCCTGTCGAGCGAAGTCACGCGCAAATTCGGGATGGACAAGCTCGCTGACGGGCACATCCATGTCCGTCTGCGCGGCTCCGCCGGGCAGTCGCTGGGTGCGTTCCTGTGCAAGGGCATCACGCTGGAAGTGTTCGGCGACGCCAACGATTATGTTGGCAAGGGGCTGTCGGGCGGCGTCATCGTCGTGCGTCCGACGGTCAGTTCGCCGCTGGTCAGTCAGGACAATACCATCATCGGCAACACCGTGCTGTACGGTGCGACCAGCGGTCGGCTGTTCGCGGCGGGGCAGGCGGGCGAGCGGTTCGCGGTGCGCAATTCGGGCGCGAACGTCGTCGTCGAGGGCTGCGGCGCGAACGGCTGCGAATATATGACCGGCGGGACGGCGGTGATCCTGGGTGCGACGGGTGCCAATTTCGGCGCGGGGATGACCGGCGGCATGGCCTTCATCTACGATCGCGAAGGCACATTCGCCGCGCGGGCCAACCCGGAAAACATCACCTGGCAACGCATCGCGTCCTCACATTGGGGAGGCGTGCTCAAGGAACTGGTTGCGGCCCATGCGGCGGCGACCGACAGCAAGCATTCACGCGGCCTGATCGAGGATTGGGACCGGATCGTCGGCGATTTCTGGCAGGTGGTGCCTAAGGAAATGCTGACGCGATTGGCGCATCCGCTGGAGGATGAGGCGAGCGAACTGGTCGCCGCGGAGTAAGATCCCACGCCGTCACCCCGGCCGCAGTGCCGGGGTCCACCGAGCGGCAAACAACGCGGCACGAGAGTTGAGCGCGGCGCAAGCGGCTTAGTGGACCCCGGCACTGCGGCCGGGGTGAGGGCGCGTGTGCGCCAAACAAAACGCTCGCTACCAACTTCCGCTCACCGCATCGCCTCGCTATTGCTGGGTGCCATGTGGACGCTCTACCAATTCCCCCTATGCCCTTTTTCGCGCAAGGTCCGGCTGCTGCTGGGTGAGAAGGGCGTCCCCTATGCGCCGGTACGCGAATCGCCGTGGCTGCGGCGTGACGAATATCTCGACCTGAACCCGGCAGGGCAGACCCCGGTGATGGTCGATGTCGAGCGCGGCGGCATGCCGCTGATCGATTCAGGCCCGATCTGCGAATACTTCGAAGAGACGGTCGACAAGGCGGCGATGATCAACGGGACCGCTGCCGATCGTGCCGAAATCCGCCGCCTGACGATCTGGTTCGATACCGCCTTCTACCGCGACGTGACCGGGCCGCTGCTGTTCGAGCGGATGGAGAAGCGGCTCGTCCACCGCGCCGCACCCGATTCAGGCGCGCTGCGCGAAGCGATGAAGTCCGCGATCGCGCATCTCGATTATATCGATTTCCTGCTCGATCACCGTGCCTGGCTGGCGGGGGCGACGATGAGTCTCGCCGATCTGGCCGCCGCGGCACATATTTCGGTCGCGGACTATCTGGGCGGAATTGATTGGAAGGGGCACGAACAGGCCAAGCGTTGGTATGTCGGCATGAAGAGCCGTCCGTCGATGCGACCACTGCTGGCGGAACGGATGGAAGTCATCAGCCCGCCCGCCGACTACGAAAATCTGGACCTGTAGGCCGAATTTCGAGTTAATCGTTAAACCCGAGGGAAGGCGCGGATGCTCGAACACGTACCCGGTTGGCTTGGCAAGGCGATGAAGGGCCTGCGCGCGGGCGAGGAAAAGCTGGCGATCGTTCAGCCCGGCCTAGGCAGTTTCGAACCGTTGCGGCTGGCTAGCCCCGCCTTCGCGAACGGCGCGCGCCTGCCCGAGCGATTCACCGCCGACGGCGCGGGCGTGTCGCCGCCCTTGTTCTGGACCGGCGTTCCCGAGGGGACCGCGCGGCTGGTGTTGCTGGTCGAAGACCCCGACGCGCCCGCACTGCAGCCGCTGGTCCACGCGATCGTGTGGGATCTGGCGGCAGCGGATGGCGACTTGGTCGAGGGCGCGATCCGACGCGATGGCGAAGGCGAAGTCGGCGGGCCGGATGTCGGCCGCAACAGCTATTTCACCGAAGGCTGGCTCGCCCCCGATCCGCCGACCGGCCACGGCGCGCATCATTACGCATTCCAGTTGTTCGCAATTTCGGATGGCCCCGATCCCGGCACCACCCCCAGTCGATCGGCGATCCTGAAGGCGATGAAGGGCCGCGTGCTGGCGGCGGGAATCCTGACCGGCACCTATTCGCGTGGCGAGGAAAAGCCGAGTGGCCCGGTCGGCGCGGCGGTTCCTGTGGGGGGCTGAGCCAACCCTCACCGCCAAACCCGTCATTCCAGCGAAAGCTGGAATATCAGGCGATGGGACACAACGTCACCCCGCATTACGGCCCGATATCCCAGCTTTCGCTGGGATGACGTAAAGTGGCTACCCGTTGACGATCATCCCGCCATTGGGATGCAGCACCTGCCCCGACATATAGCTGGCATCGTTGCACGCCAGAAACAGGAAACTGGGCGCGACTTCGTTGGGCTGGCCAGGACGACCCATCGGCGTGCTTTCGCCAAACGTCTCGAGCTTTTCGGGCGACGCGCCACCGCACGGGTTGAGCGGCGTCCAGATCGGCCCCGGCGCCACGGCATTCACGCGAATGCCGTCGCCGATCAGATTTTCGGACAGTGATCGGGTAAACGCCGTGATCGCGCCTTTGGTCGATGAATAATCGAGCAACTCCTTCGACCCCTGATACATGGTGACGCTGGTGCAATTGACGATCGCCGCGCCCGATTTCAGGTGCGGTCGCGCAGCCTGGACCAGAAAAAACATGCCAAAGATGTTGGTCTGGAACGTCCGTTTCAGCTGTTCCTCGGTAATGTCGGTGATGTCCTGATCGGGATGCTGCTCGCCTGCATTGTTGACCACGATGTCGAGCTTGCCGAACTCGGCGATCACCCGCGCCACCGCGTCGTTGCAGAATGCCTTGTCGCCGATGTCCCCGGCGATGGTCAGCGCGCGCGTCCCTTCGTCGCGGACGATCTGTGCGGTTTTTTCGGCATCGTCATGCTCGCACAGGTAGAGGATGGCGATGTCCGCGCCCTCGCGCGCATAGAGCGCAGCGACGGCGCGACCGATCCCGCTGTCGGCACCGGTGATGAGGGCGACCTTGCCCTTCAAACGGCCGGAACCAGGATAGCGCGGCTGCCATTCGGGCTTCGGATCGAGTCCCGATTCATGGCCAGGCAATTGATCTTCATGGATCATTTCGACGTCTCGGTCATCGCGCGCTCCTGTTCAGGCTGTGCCTGTGAAGCGAGGGACCGGGTCGAAGGTTCCGTCAACATAAGGACGGCGGTGGCGCAAGGGTCAGGCGAGAATGGCCAGCCCTTGCGCATGGGTGCCGAGGATCAGCAGGATCGTGGTCGAAAAGGATCCGATACCGATCAGGACGGGGCGAAGCGCGGTGCGCGCCGCCGGGTTACGGAGCTTCACCGGGTTACGCCAGCGGCAGGCCGGGTGCCGATGCAGCGACGAGGATCGCGGTGAAGAAGACCGAGCCGACCAGAGCGACGGCATTGCGCGAGACGTTTTCGATACGGACGAACATGGTGGAAACTCCCTGATGTTCGGCGGTACCGGACCATCCGTCCGCCGATGCTGAGGGAGTTGCAGGGAGCATGCCAATTGCGAAAAGGGCGGGTTTTTTCGGGCTTCGGCTACGCCTACCGGCTGTATTTCGCAATTTACGCCAGACGGATGTCAAGTTGCGCCATGTTCATGTAGCGCGATTCGCTAATTGCTGACGATGCAGTTCCGACCGGCGCTTTTGGCGGCATAAAGGTTGCGGTCGGCGCGATGAAACGCGTCGCTCTGCACCTCGCCATCGCGCAATGCGATCAGACCGGCGGAAAAGGTGACATGGCCGACCGGCGAATCGCCGTCTCGGGTCCGGAAAAAACGTTCCGAGGTGGCTTCGCGCGCGATCGTCAGCATCGCGTCGGCTTGCTCCAATGTCAGGCCTGAAAACAGGATCGCAAACTCTTCGCCGCCATAGCGCGAGACGAGCTGTCCGCCGCAATGTTTGGCCATGGTGTCGCCGATCGCCTTCAGCACGCGATCACCGACCTGGTGCCCGAAGCGATCGTTGACCTGTTTGAAATGGTCGATGTCGCACATCGCCAGACACAATTGGCTCCCGGCATTGATCTGCGCGGCGAACGCCTCGGCAAAGGCGCGGCGGTTGGGCAGGCCGGTCAGCGGATCGCGGCGCGCATCCTTGCGTGCGGCTTCCAAATCCTCGCGCAGGCCGTTGGCTTCCTTCGTGGCGGATTCGAGCTGGGCCTCGGCGACATGGACGCGTTCGATCATCGACGCGGTGATCCGCGCGACTTCCTCCAATGCGATGCCGTCCTGGGGTCGCTCGCGCGACGCCGCGATCGCCTCAGCGCTTGCCTGCAGGTCGCGACCGAAGCCGCGCGTTTCTTCATGAAGGCTGCCCATCATGTCGGCAAACGTCTCGACCTTCATCTGGGTGCGCGCGACCAATCCTTCGATTGTCGCCGATTCGGTCGTGGTATCGACATCCGCGCCCAGCGAATCGATGTCCTTTTGGGTCAGGCGGATGCCGCCATCGGTCAGTTGATTGACCGCCTGCGCCAGCGGTCCCGCAGGGTTGGCAAGCACATGCCAGGCAAAGGTATAGTTGGTGGGGTTGGGATCAAGCCGCTGGTCGCGAAGGAAAATCCCTACAGCCTGGAACAGGCGCGCGGCTGCGTCATTGTCCCCTACACTGCGGATGGCATTCGCGCTGGTCATTGATCCCCACCGGGTTTCTGCTCGGTGGATGCCGATGAAACCTTGTCTCCTGACTACCAAGTCAGTTGCTAAAATCCAGTGACTTTGCGGTTTACCAAGTGGAAAGGCCGCCAACATGTTCGTCGCAGTCTATTGGTGGCGCATAAAGCCCGGCGAGGAAGATCGGTTCCGCACGGCATGGCGACACGGCACCGAATTGATCCGCGCCCGCTATGGCAGCCTGGGGTCGCGGCTCCACCGCGCGCAGGACGGGCGTTTCGTCGGCACCGCAGAATGGCCCGATGAGGCGACGTGGCAGGCGGCAATGGACGTGAAGATGGTGTACGACGCCCCCGACACCCGCCGCGTGTTCGTCGAGGCGGTGGAGGAAGGCGGGGTGGCGTTCGCGATGGAAGTGACCGACGATCTGCTCGATCGGTCGGCCACTTCAACTTCCAACGCCGGGTGAGGACTTAGCCCCGTGACGCCCGCCACTTCTTGACCGCCGCCAGCGTCGAATTGACGTGCTCCGCCGGGCTCATGTCGCTGTGCGCGTGGAGGATGCGGCCGTCGGGGGCGATGACATAGCTGGTGCGGTTGCTGATGACCCGCGGCTTGCCGTCCTTGCCCTTGGTCGCGAGCACCACGTCATAGCCTTTGAGCACGGCGGGGCTGGCAGTCGCCACCGCGAACTTGCCCGCGCAATGTTCGGTCGAGAATTTCTTCAAAGGCTCGATCCCGTCGGCGGACATGCCGATCACGGTCGCACCCTCCGCGCGAAACGCATCGACCTTGTCGGCGAACATCTTGGCCTCTGCGTTGCAGCCCGAGGTGAAGGCGGCGGGGAAGAAATACAGCACCACCGGCCCCTTCTTCAGTTGCTGGGCCAGGTGTACGCGGTACGCCTTGCCGCCCATCGCGCCTTGCGTCGTGAAATCTGGCGCGCGCGTGCCGGGGGTGAGCGCTGCCTGTGCGGGCAGCGCCATTGCCGCCACCGCGACGAGTCCGATCAATCCGTTACGCATTTCGTTCATCCTCTCGCTCGCCGGGCCTTTTGCCGAACATACCCTAGCCCGCCGCGCTCGTGATCGCTAGGCGGTTGAATCATGGCCATCTCTCCTTCCGACATCGAACTCGCCGGGCGTCTCGCCGATGCCGCCCGCCACGCGATCCGCCCCTATTTCCGCGCCGAACATGGGCTTGAGGTAAAGGACGACGCCTCTCCCGTGACGCTCGCCGATAAGGCCGCGGAGGCCGCAATGCGCCGGTTGCTGATCGCCGAACGCCCGATGGACGGGATCATCGGCGAAGAGGAAGCGCCCCGCGAAGGCAGCAGCGGGCGGACCTGGGTGCTCGATCCGATCGACGGCACGCGGTCGTTCATCGCCGGACGCCCCATCTACGGCACGTTGATCGCGTTGATCGAGGGCGACTGGCCGCTGCTGGGGGTGATCGATCAGGGCATCATCGGCGAACGCTGGTTGGGGGTGGTCGGCCAGCCGACGACGCTGAACGGCAAGCCCGCGACCACCCGTCGCTGTCGTGCGGTAACCGACGCGCTGCTCGCCACCACCTCCCCTGCCTTGTTCGACGACGGCCAGTTGCATGCGTTCGAACATCTCGACGCGCAGGTGCGGTCGACCGTGCTGGGGGGCGATTGCTATAATTACGGTTGCCTGGCGAGCGGGCACCTGGACATCGTGGTCGAGGCCGGACTGAAGCTCCACGATTTCGCGGCGCTGGTCCCGGTGGTCGAGGGCGCGGGCGGGCGCATGTGCGACTGGGCGGGAGATCCGCTGCACGCCGGCAGCATCGGCGAAGTCATCGCTGCGGGCGACCCGGCACGGATCGACGACATCCTAGAGGCGATGGCCTGCCGGGGGCATTGAGGCGCGTTGGCCGCGGCTGACTGATAATGATCTAGGCCGAGTGATCGCCCCTCCCAACCGTCACCCCGGCCGAAGTGCCGGGGTCCACTAAACCGCTCGCGCACCGAGAGAGCCTCTATCCGAGAGCCATGCCGCCCGGTGGACCCCGGCACTATGGCCGGGGTGACGGAGGGCTTTTAGCATCCAGTCCCTAAACCACCGCTGAGCCTGAACGCGTCTCGCCCAACACTTCCTCCACCCAGGTCGGTACCAATACGCCTGCGCTGCCCAACCGGCTTTCGTCGAACCAGTCGCTGCCCTCCGATGGATCGAGGTTGAGTTCCAGCGTCCGTGCGCCGACCGCATTCGCCAACTGGACGAATCCTGCCGCAGGATAGACCGCCCCAGACGTACCGATCGACACGAACAGGTCGCAGTCGGACAGTGCCGCCTGAATCCGCTCCATTTCATACGGAATTTCGCCGAAAAAAACGATGTTTGGCCGCATTGCAGGCGCACCGCACGCCGCGCACACCGTCCTCGGAGCCATGTTCCCCGTCCAGGGTCGCCGCGTATCGCACGCAGCGCACAGACCTGCGTTCAGTTCGCCATGCATATGCACCATGCGCGCCGCTCCGGCACGCTCGTGCAGATCATCGACATTCTGCGTCACGATTAGCAAACCGCCGGTCCATTGGGCATCGAGCCGCGCCAGCGCACGGTGCGCCGCATTGGGCTCGACCGTCGCCAGCGCCGCGCGCCGCAGATCGTAGAACCGGTGAACCAACTCGGGATCGCGTGCCAATGCCTGGGGCGTGCAGACATCCTCGACCCGGTGCCCTTCCCACAAGCCACCAGGCCCGCGAAACGTCGCGACGCCACTCTCGGCGGAAATCCCCGCGCCAGTCAGGACGACGATGTTCTGGGTCATGCCGTTTCCTCCCAGCCGGGCGGCGGCGTCTTCTTCACCGCATAAATATGATCGTCGGGACCGCGGAAATAAAGCCATTCGAACCCGTTCCACGTACCTATATCACCGATGACTTCCACGCCTTTGGCGATCAGTTCGGCGTGCGCGGCGCAGACGTCGTCGACTTCGAATGCGATGACCGGTGGCGACGTAAGCGCCCGTCCGCCCGTACCGGGGCCGAACAACTCCAGAATTTGTCCGTCCCCTACCGTCAGCATCGCCACGCCGCGCGGGTCGACGATTTTCGTCTCCAGACCTAGGACGGTGGTGAAAAAGTCCAGCGTTGGCTGGAAAGCATCGGTGCCTACCCCGACCCAGGATATTCCTTTGACTTGCATCGCATCGCTCCCTGCCGCCCTCATTCGGATGGGGGCATTGTCAAGGCAAGCCTCACGCCCTCGATCGGTCGGATTGCTTGCTCGAAAACCTGATATATGTTGGCCCCCGCCGCCGCTTTCTGCCACAGCTTGACGCAAATCTGGGACGTGAGGATCGCATGACGAGCATCGGCATCTTTGGAAAGCTCGGGCGCATGGGCCAGGCGATCGCCGATGTCGCGCCGTCGTTGAACGCGCGCATTGCGGGGGGCGTGGATATTGGTGACGACCCCGTCCCGTTGGCACGCGAGGCCGATGTGCTGGTCGATTTCTCCGCCCCCGCCGCACTCGAGGCCAATCTTGCCGCGGCGCGCGCGGGCGGCACGCCGGTGGTCATCGGAACGACGGGCCTTGCCCGGCCGCACCACGACCTGATCGACGACGCCGCGCGCGATATCGCGGTACTTCAAACCGGTAACACCTCGCTTGGCGTCGCATTGCTGTGCGCGCTGGTCCGCGATGCGACCCGGCGGCTGGGCACCGATTGGGACGTCGAAATCGTCGAGATGCATCACCGGCAAAAGGTCGATGCCCCCAGCGGCACCGCGCTGATGCTGGGGGAAGCGGCGGCCGAAGGGCTGGGGACGCCTTTGTCCGAATGCGGGGTCATCGGTCGCGCCGGGCTGACCGGGTCGCGCGCCGAGGGGACGATCGGCTTTGCGTCGCTGCGCGGAGGCACGGTGGCGGGCGACCATAGCGTCGTGCTGGCGGGCGACGGTGAGCGCATCGAATTGATCCACCGGGCAGAGGACCGCGCGATCTTTGCGCGCGGCGCGGTGAAGGCGGCACTGTGGCTGAAGGATCAGCCCGCGGGCCGCTACACGATGGACCAGGTGCTCGGGCTCTGACGCGGTGAAGAAGGCAGACGTCGTCGAATTCTACGCCCGGCTGGCAGAGGCCAATCCGCATCCCGAAACCGAGCTTGCCTATGTCAACGACTACACGCTGCTGGTCGCGGTTGCGCTGTCCGCGCAATCGACCGATATCGGCGTCAACAAGGCGACCAGGCTGCTCTTCCAAGAAGTGGATACGCCCGAAAAGATGGTCGCGCTGGGCGAAGACGGGCTGAAACAGCACATCAAGACGATCGGGCTGTTCAACGCCAAGGCGAAGAACGTCATCGCGCTGTCCGAAGCGCTCATCGCCGATTATGGCGGTCAAGTACCGCCGGAACGCGAGGCACTGGAAGCATTGCCCGGTGTCGGGCGCAAGACCGCAAACGTCGTGCTCAACACCGCGTTCGGGCACGAAACTTTCGCGGTCGATACCCACATCTTTCGCGTCGGCAACCGTACGGGGCTCGCGCGTGGGAAAACCCCGCTGGCGGTCGAAAAGGCACTCGACAAAGCAACCCCCCAGCCGTTCCGCCTCCACGCGCATCACTGGCTGATCCTCCACGGCCGCTATGTCTGCAAAGCGCGCACCCCCGAATGCTGGCGCTGTCCGGTCGCCGACCTGTGCGCCTACAAGCCCAAGACGCCCGAGCCGAAATCGCGCACGGCCAAGCGATCGGCGTGATCTCAAAACCGCTGGCGTACCCCGCACTGCTTTGCTAGGCGCTCGAACCCAGGCACCCGTAGCTCAGCTGGATAGAGCGCTGCCCTCCGAAGGCAGAGGCCACAGGTTCGAATCCTGTCGGGTGCGCCAGCTTTTCCGATCATTCCTGTATGCTATGCGCTGGCTTTATTCCGGGCTGGGCCTTTTCAACGATTGACCGCCTGCGGATTTCAGATCGCACGGCGCTTCGCGATGGCACGCTGCGGCGCAATCGCGACTGGACGCCGACCCTTGCCGAGCTACGATGGGAATCGGGAATGGGGGTTTGGTCGATGCGCAAATGGTTGTTCGGATTTGCCGCACTTGTTCTCGTCGCGGCGGGCATGTTCTTCCTGCTCGCGCCCGGCATGGCCGAGCGATCGATGAACAAGGTCGAGCCGACCGACCTGCCCGAGATCACGTTCGAAGCGCGGGAATTGCACGCGCGGCTCGCGATCGCCGACCTTCACGGCGATACGTTGCTGTGGAAGCGCAGCCTGCTCGACGCCGCGACACGCGGCCAGATCGATTTGCCGCGGCTGCAGGCGGGGAACGTAGCGCTTCAGGTCTTCTCCTCGGTCACCAAGACACCGAAGGGCCAGAATTACGACGCCAATTCCGCTGACACCGACAACATCACGATGCTGGCGGTCGGCCAGTTACAGCCGATCCGCACCTGGGGCTCGCTGCTCGAGCGCTCTTTATGGCACGCGACCAAACTCGACCGCCAGTCGCGCGCGTCTGAAGGCCAGTTGCGCGTGATCCGCAGCGCTGCCGATATCGATTCTTTGTTCGCCCAGCGGCGCGGCGGCGCACCGGTCACGGGCGCGCTGCTGTCGATCGAAGGATTGCAGAATCTGGAAGGGCGGCTGGACAATCTCGACCGGCTCCACGCCGCGGGTTTTCGCATGGCCGGGCTCACCCATTTCTTCGACAATGAAGTCGCGGGGTCGATGCATGGGGAAGCGAAGGGCGGGCTCACTCCGCTGGGGCGCCAGGTGGTCGCGCGGATGGAGCAACTGGGCATGGTCGTCGATATCGCTCATGCCAGCCATCAGTCGGTCGCCGAAATCTTGGGCGTGGCACGCCGTCCGGTCGTGTCCAGCCATGGCGGCGTACAGGCGACCTGCAACGTCAACCGCAACCTGTCCGATGCGGAGATTCGCGGCGTTGCGGCAACCGGTGGCGTGATCGGCATCGGTTACTGGGATGCGGCGGTGTGCGGCACCTCGCCCCGCCACATCGTCGATGCGATCACGCACGTTCGCGATCTGGTGGGAATCGATCATGTCGGGCTGGGATCCGATTTCGACGGCGCGGTGACCACCGGCTTCGACACCAGCCAGTTGGTCGCGATCACCCAGGAACTGATCGACCGGGGTTTCAGCGAACGCCAGATCGCGCAGGTGATGGGCGGCAATGTGTTGCGGTTGCTGAGGGCAGGGGTGGAGCCGCTCTAAATTCCTCCCCCATCGGGGGAGGTGGCAGCGCGAAGCGCTGACGGAGGGGGGCGAGCCATGAGACGCAGCGTGTGCGGCGAACCCCTCCACCAGCCTATGGCTGGTCCCCCGCCCCCGGTGGGGGAGGAATTGTTGGGACTTCCACCCCGCACCCCGCGCCCCTATAGCCGCGCCGATATGGAGCGGCTCGACGGCAACACCCCTATCCCCGACCATCTGGCGGGCGCGATCGTCGCGCTCGGCAATTTCGACGGGTTTCATGCCGGGCATCAGGCAGTCGCGGGCCGCGCGATCGACCGGGCGCGCGCCGAGAACCGCCCCGCGGTCATCGCGACGTTCGATCCGCATCCGATGCGTCATTTTCGGTCCGACACGCCGCCGTTCCGACTGACCACGCTCGACCAGCGCCAACGGTTGTTTGCCCAAGCCGGGGCCGACGCCATGCTGGTGTTCGCGTTCGATGGCGATCTGGCGAGCCTGCCCGCGCGCGCGTTCGCCGAACACCGGCTGGTTGAGCGCCTACGGATTGGCGGCGTGGTCACCGGCGCGGACTTCACCTTTGGCAAGGGACGCGACGGCGATGTCGATGTGCTCGCCGCGTTGGGCAGGGAAATGGGCTTCGGCGCGCAGACCGTCGCGCCGGTCGATGACGGCGCAGGCACCATTTCCTCCAGCCGCATCCGCGATTTCCTGACCGCAGGCGAACCGCGCGAGGCCGCCGCGCTGCTCACACGTCCCTTCGCGGTACAGGCGGTGGTGGAGCATGGCGCACAGCTCGGCCGCAAGCTTGGGTATCCGACCGCCAATATGCGGCTCGGCGCTTATCTGCGCCCGCGCTACGGCATTTATGCGGTGCGCGGGCGATTGCCCGACGGGCGCGCGTTGAACGGGGTCGCGAATCTCGGCATCCGTCCGACCATCGCAGGACAGGCGGAGGAATTGCTCGAGCCCTATTTTTTTGATTTCTCCGGCGATCTCTATGGTCAGAAGATCGAGGTCGAGCTGATCGATTTCCTGCGACCTGAGGCGAAGTTCGACGATCTGGATGCGCTGAAGGTTCAGATGGCGAAGGATTGCGATACGGCTCGGGCGGCGTTGAAAGAAGGTTAGTTCACGCAAAGGCGCAAAGGCGCGAAGTGAAGGGCATCGCGCAGAGGCGCGGAGAGGAAGGGGAGGCGCAGAGGCAGTTTGCGCCTTCGCGCCTTTGCGTGAACCGATAACCTTCCTTCTTCCCCCAAAGCCGAACACAAGCTAATCCCCGCCCCAAATGACCGACGAAACCAGCGCCCAACGCGATTACCGCGACACCGTCTTCCTGCCGAAGACCGACTTCCCGATGAAGGCGGGCCTCGCCGCCAAGGAACCCGCGATTCTCGATCGCTGGGCGCGGATCGGCGTGTATGATCGGCTGCGCGAACAGCGCCGGGGCCGCGAGCGCTTCATCCTCCACGACGGCCCGCCCTATGCCAATGGCGACATCCATATGGGCCACGCCATGAACAAGGTGCTGAAGGACATCGTCGTCCGCAGCCAGAGCCTGATGGGCAAGGACGCGCCCTATATCCCCGGCTGGGATTGCCACGGCCTGCCGATCGAATGGAAGATTGAGGAAGCCTATCGCAAGAAAAAGCTGAACAAGGACGAGGTGCCCCAGGCCGAATTCCGCGCCGAATGCCGCGAATATGCCGCCAACTGGGTCGGCATCCAGCGCGCGCAGTTCGAGCGGCTGGGCGTGATGGGCGACTGGGAAGACCCGTACCTCACCATGAACTACGCCAGCGAAGCGGTGATCGCGGGCGAGCTGCTGAAATTCGCGATGAGCGGCCAGCTCTATCGCGGCGCGAAGCCGGTGATGTGGTCCCCGGTCGAAAAGACCGCACTCGCCGAGGCCGAGGTCGAATATGAGGATGTGGTGTCGACCCAGATCGACGTCGCGTTCGAGATCTTCGACGCGCCGAACGCGCCGGAACTGGTCGGCGCGCATGCGGTGATCTGGACGACGACGCCGTGGACGATCCCGGTGAACCAGGCTTTGGCGTATGGGCCGGAAGTCAAATACGTCATTTGCCGCGTTTCTCCGACGGGTTCGGTATCCGGCGCCGTCGATCAGGATCTCAGTCAGCACGTTTCAGACAGCCAGAGAAACCACCCTTGGCACAATATCGAGCGGGTTGTTGTCGCTGAGCCGCTTGTAGCTGCCCTGCAGGCACGAGCCTCGAACGCCGAGTACGGAGTATGGTTGGATGTCGAAGCCGAGGTTTGGGGGGCGGACCTCGCCGGAGCCACCGCCCGCCACCCGATGCAGCATCTCGGCGGCTTCTTCGCTAAGCCGCGCCCCTTCCTTCCCGGCGATTTCGTCACCACCGACGCGGGCACCGGGCTCGTCCATATGGCGCCCGATCATGGCGAGGACGATTTCCTGCTGTGCAAGGCGAACGGCCTTGACCCCGTCTTCGCGGTGACCGGCGAGGGCAAGTATCGCGACGACTGGCTGTGGCTGGGCGGGCAGGGGAGCGTCATCAACCCGAAGTTCGTCGCGTCCGGCAACGGCGGCAAGCTGGAGGAAGGGCCGATCTGCCGCGACCTGCGGGAGGCGGGCGCGCTGCTCGCCGCGTCGGACGATTTCGCGCACAGCTATCCGCATTCGTGGCGGTCCAAGGCGAAGGTGATCTTCCGCGCCACGCCGCAGTGGTTCATTCCGATGGACCGTCCTGCCACCTCCGTCGCCCCAGCGCAGGCTGGGGCATCAGGCGATGGCGCGGAGCAGGAGCCGCTTGATATCCCGGCTTTCGCCGGGATGACGGGTATTGGCGTGACGGGTGGTGACAACCGTGCCGCAGGCAACGCCCCAACCTTGCGCAACCTCGCGCTCGACGCGATCGAGCACACCCGCTTCGTCCCCGCAAAGGGCCGCAATCGCATCCATGCAATGGTCGAGGGGCGCCCAGACTGGGTCATCAGCCGCCAGCGCGCCTGGGGCGTGCCGATCGCGCTCTACGTCAACCGCGCGACGGGCGATTACCTGCGCGACGAGGCGGTCAACGCGCGCATCCTCGCGGCTTTCCGTGAAGGTGGGGCCGACGCCTGGTATGCTGCCGACCATCAGGTACTGCTCGGCCCGGATTACGCCCTCGACGATTATGAGGTCGTCACCGACATCCTTGACGTGTGGTTCGACAGCGGTTCGACCCATGCCTTCGTGATCGAACAGCGTTACGGCGAAGGCGTCCGCGCCGACCTGTATCTCGAAGGCTCCGACCAGCATCGCGGCTGGTTCCAGTCGTCGCTGCTCGAATCCTGCGGCACGCGCGGGCGTGCGCCATACGGTGCGGTCCTGACCCACGGTTTCGCGCTCGACGGCAATGGGCGCAAAATGTCGAAATCGCTCGGCAACGTCGTCGATCCGCTGAAAATCATTGGTGAGAGCGGCGCGGACATATTGCGCATGTGGGTCGCCCAGACCGATTATTTCGAGGATGTGCGGATCGGCAAGGAAGTGCTGGCGGGGACCGGCGATGCGTATCGCAAGCTGCGCAACACCTTCCGCTACATGCTCGGCGCGCTCGACGGTTTCACCGATGCGGAAAGCCTGCCGGTCGAAAAAATGCCCGAGCTTGAGCTGTATATCCTCCACAAATTGGGCCAGCTTGACGTCGAGCTGCGCGCGGCGGCCGAGGCGTTCGAGTTCAACCGCTATATCCGCGCGCTGACCGATTTCGCGAACGAAGACCTGTCGGCCTTCTTCTTCGATATCCGCAAGGATTCGCTCTATTGCGACGCGGCCACCGATCCCAAGCGTCGCGCCTATCGCACCGTGCTCGATCACCTGTTCCACGCACTGGTCCGCTACGCCGCGCCGATCATCCCCTTCACTGCGGAAGAAGTGTGGCAGGCGCGCTTCCCGTCCGAAGACGGATCGGTGCATTTCCTCGAATGGCCCGATCTGCCCGCGCTACCCGGCGACGATGCGATCTCCACCGAATGGGAAGACGTTCGCCGGCTTCGCGAGCGCGTCACCGAGGCGATCGAGCCGCTGCGCCGTGAAAAGACCGTGCGATCAAGCCTGGAGGCCGAAGTCACCGTGCCGGACATGATCGAGGACGCCGACCTGCTCGCCGAAATCTTCATCGTTGCGAAGGTAGCCGAGGGCGGTGAGGACATCGCGGTCACCCGCACCGATCACAACAAATGCGGCCGCTGCTGGCGGCTGCTGCCCGACGTATCGGAGGACGGCGCGCTGTGCGGTCGCTGCGAAAGCGTCGTCGGACGGGAGATCGCGGCATGACCAGCAACGCACGCTTCGGTTTCGGCATCGCCGCGCTGATCTTCGGTATCGACCAGCTCATCAAATACATCGTCACCGAGCCGCTGGGCATCAGCTATCAGGGCGCGGTGATGGAGTTGCTGCCCTTCTTCGACCTGCGCTTCGTGCCCAATATCGGGGTGTCGCTGGGGCTGCTGCCCGCAAACAGCGACGCGATGCGATGGGGGCTGGTGGTGATGACCGGCCTGATCGCGGGCGGGGTCAGCATCTGGATGCTGCGTGAGAAGAATCGCTTCGACGTGCTGGCGCTGTCGCTCGTCCTGGGCGGGGCGCTCGGCAACATCGTCGATCGCGCGAGGTTCGGCTATGTCGTCGACTATGCCGACCTGCATTTCGGCGAGTGGCGGCCGTTCCTGATCTTCAACGTCGCGGATGCCGCGATCACCATCGGCGTCGTGATCCTGCTTGCCAGAGCGATCTTCGTGCGCGAAAAGCCCGAGACGGCCTCGGCCGATATGGAGAATTCCAATGCGTAAAGTTACTGTTCTTGCTTTGTCGGCTGGTGCCGTCGCCCTGTCGGGCTGCGCCTCGCTCGGCCTTGGCGACCGTCAGCGTCCCGACGAATTCGCGGTCGCGCGTCAGGCACCGTTGGTGATCCCGCCCGATTTCGGCCTCGCGCCGCCCCAGACGGGTGCGACTCGTCCGTCCGACGGCACCGCGCAGACCCAGGCGCTGCAAGCCCTGTTCGGTGGCCCTGCGCAACGTAGCGATGCCGAACGCAACGCCCTCAATGCCGCGGGCCAGACGACGGCTGAACCCGGCGTTCGCTCGGCGGTCGGCGATCCGCAGACCAATGTGATCGACAAGGGTCAAACGACCCGCGACATCATCGCGGCGCCCCCCGGCGACGGGCAGGCGACGCGCGTGACCACGCCCGGCGGCGAATAAGCCCGCTACTGACACACCAACAAACGAAAAGAGCCCGGAAGGACGATCCTTCCGGGCTCTTTTTGCGTGGCTTAACCTCAAACCCGTTCGCATTGAGCTTGTCGAAATGCTGTCCTTTCTTGCGTAGCCAAGAAGGACATTGCTTCGACAGGCTCAGCACGAACGGGTAGGGGATTACGCCTTAAAAGCTGAAACCCACATAGCCGATCACGGTCGAACCCCGACCCAGCGACTGCGCGAACTCGCCATCGTTCGAGATGTCGGTGTCGATATATTTCAGACCGCCGACGATCGGCCCGCCCGACCATTCGACGCCCGCCGACCAGTCCCAATAGACATCGCTCGAATCGATGTTGAGCAACGCTAGCGATCCTTCGCTGCGTCCGACATGCGCGTTGAGCGAGAAGGGCGTGGTCGGGATGCCGACGCTGGCATCGCCGTAAAGGTACAGATTGTCGTCCTTGCCACCGGTGAAGTCGAGCCCGTCCTGGCCACCCCAGGCATAGGCCGCGCCCACCTTCGTGCTGACCGGGCCGATCGAATAGGTGATCGCGGCATAGGGTTCGAAGAAGTCGGTTTGCGCACCCGATGCGGCATCGGGATACAGATAATAGAGCAGCCCGACGTCGAAGCCGACGCCGCTTGCCGTCTCTGTCGAATATCCGCCGAACAAGTTGGTTTCGGCCTCACCATAGCCGGGCAGCGAATCGTTGCTGATCGACGATGCCCAGCCACCGATATAGAAACCCGATTCGTGGTTCACGACGATGCCGGCCTGCGCGGCGGGGCCTTCGTCGGACTGAGTAATGCCGCGGAACCTGTAGTCGGAGGTCAGCGTGATGGTGCTGCTGACGGTGACGGGCTCGGGAACATCGGTATCCTGCGCAAACGCAGGCGTGGCAGTGGCGGCAAGCGCCAGAGCCGTCAGGCTGGGGGTATAGAAACGCATCGGAATCCTTTCGCAAAATCTAAAGCGACGATTCCCTCCTGTCGCAAGTCGGCTCGCGCGTCTGTCCGCCCATGGGCGCCGCACGCAATGTCGCTCGCAATTAGAAGATTGCCGAATTTCAGCGCACCGCACAATAAGATTTCGCTGCAACTGCGAAGAATTGTTACGGCTCTGTGGCGCTGCCGCAACAGGCAGGGGCCGTCAGTCAGGCGATCTCGACGATCGCATCCACCTCGACTGCGGCACCCAGCGGCAGGACGGGCACGCCCACTGCGCTGCGGGCATGACGCCCCGCATCGCCGAACAGGTGCTGCATCATTTCCGACGCCCCGTTTGCAACCTTTGGCTGATCGGTGAAGCTGGCGGCGGAGTTGACGAACACGCCGAGTTTGACGATCCGCTTGACGCGGCCAAGATCGCCCAGCGCCTTTTCGATCTGCGCGACGAGCATGAGTGCGCAGCGTTCTGCGGCGCGGACCCCGTAATCGAGATCGCGGTCCTCACCCAGCCGCCCGGTCATCAGCGCGCCGTCCTCGAACGGCAATTGCCCCGAAATATGGAGCAACCCACCTGCTTGGACAGCGGGAACATAGGCGGCGACGGGGGCGGCGGCTTGAGGCAGGGTCAGGCCACGTTCGGCGAGTTTTGCTTTGATCAGATCGGTCATGCGCCCTGCTCAACACGGGCGAGGGGGCGGGGTCAAGGGGTCAGGCTGCGGCAACTGCCTCTTCAAATCGTTCTTCGATCCACGCCTGCGCCTCACGCCAATCGTCGATGCGGGCGTGAGCGGTGGGTGCGGGCGGGATGTGCGGGGCGAGATCGGGCTCGCTCACCATGTGCAGGCGGTGGACGCCCGGCGCATGGCGCGCGACCGAATCGTGGTGGACCGCCAGGTCGTCGACGAACACCGTCACCGACGCGCCATGTTCGGCGACCAGCTTGGCCACCGGACCGCCCTTGCCACCCTGATTGCATTCGACGCGGTGGGCGATGCCGTACGCCGACAATTGTTCGATCCGCGCGTCGCGGCAATGATCCTTCAAATTGGTCAAGATGACGATGTCGGCGCGCTCGGCCAGCGTCGCCAGAGCCTCGCGCGCATGCGGCACCAAAGTCTGGCGCGCCATTTCGTCGGGGAAGAAACCGTCGAGCAGCCCCCACATCTCTTCGCGCGCCAGTTCGGGCGTGCCCGTACGCCGTCGCATCGACGTCGTGAAATCGCCGCCCGCCAGATTGAAGTCGATGTCGTGCGCCTCGTCCAGCCAGGTTCCGAAATGCCGCACCATGTGGAGCAGCACTTCGTCGCAGTCACAAATAAGCAGGGGTTTCACGCATCCTCCAATCGCTGGCGCGCCGCGACCAGCGCCAGCGGCGGATGCCCGATCGCATCGGCACAGGCAACCAGATCGGGTTCGTGCGATTCGAGAAACGCCAGCGTCGCGGCCAATACGGAGGGATCGGTCGCGCGCAGGCGAAGCTCATCCGCATCTAGTCCCGTCAGGGCCAGCAGCCGCTCGGCTCGCCCATTATCGGCTAAAATCCAGGCCAGCGCGAGCAGCGCGAGTGCCGATGCATCCATATCGTCAAGATTCCGTATTTTCATTTCGTCGTGCGCATGGTGCGCTTTGTCCTAGTGCAATGGCGACAGGTCCGCTATGGCGAGTCGGGGGTAGTTGCGTTTTGGGGGTCGAACACATCGTGGGGAAAGTGCTCGTTGTCGAGGACAACGAACTCAATCTGAAGCTGTTCAGCGATTTGCTGCGGGTTCATGGGTTTGCTGTAGAGCCGGTGCGTGACGGTCGCGAAGCGGTAAGCCGCGCGCGCGTGTTCGAACCGGACCTGGTCATCACCGATATTCAACTGCCGTTTCTGTCGGGCACCGATCTGATCCGCGCGCTGCGGGCGGATGCCAAGCTGAAGCCCGTGCCGGTCATGGCGGTCACTGCTTATGCTGGTCGCGAGGACGAGGAACGCGTGCGCGCGGCAGGGGCCAACGCCTATGTCACCAAACCGATTTCGCTCGCCCGCTTTATCGACGAGGTTCGCGCGCTGATGTGAGTCGCGTGGTGTCGGAACCGGTTTCGGCCCGACATCGACGTTGCATCCGACCAATGTCTAAGGCGACGTCGCGCTGCCGCGAAGGCAGGAATATAAAGATTTAGTTGGCGCGCGGCCAAACCCACTCCGTCACCCCGGCACTTCGGCCGGGTAGACTTGCAGCGATACAACCACAAACGCGAATCGGCCCGCCGCCACACCGGGAAATCGGTGGAGCAGGCGGGCCGAATCGATTCAGGCAGGCTGGTCAGGCGATCAGGATCGCCCGGACGCGCTTACTTGATCTTGGCTTCCTTGAAATCGACATGCTTGCGCACGACGGGATCATATTTGCGGAACGACAGCTTTTCGGTCTGGGTCCGCGGATTCTTCTTGGTGACGTAGAAGAAGCCGGTGTCGGCCGAGCTGACGAGCTTGATCTTGACGGTGGTCGGCTTGGCCATGACCCTTAACCCCTGGAACGATGAAAACTAAACTGTGAAAAACGGCAAAGAGCGGCGCGCGCAAACCGCGGCCGCCCAACAGAAGCGAGCCGATGCGATATCGCGCTTGCAAAGTCAAGTCGTCGGCACAGGACGTTCCATGCTTCATCCTTCGTTTACCATGTGGGCGCAAGATCGATCCTGCCCGCACTTTCGCGGGTTTGGGGGGTGAGCATGATGGCCGCCAGAGCAGTCGAACCGGCGATCGTTGCCGAACTATCCGCCCGTATCGACCTGATCGATGCGCGCGCCGACCATAGCCGACCGAACGATCTGGCATCCGAACTCGAATCGATTCGCAGGCTCGCGCACGCCAACGGCATCCAGCCCGCGGTGACCGTCATCCACGCCATCGATTCGGCACTGGCGCGCGGCGAACACCGGGCGATGATCCATGGCTGGTTGTCGATTCTGCGCGATGCCGTGGGATGCGACCGGCGCGACGCCGATGCCGACGCGGCCTTCGCTGCCGCCTGCATCGTCCGCTACGGCGGCTGATGCGCCGATAAGATGGACGCATTCCTACCGGTTCTGGTCGCGGCTGCGTTCGCCCAATTTTCCGACCGTGCGCCCATGCTCGCGGCGGTTCTCTCCGATCGCCACGCCGCGCCGCGCCGCGTGCTGCTGGCCTTTGCCGCCGCGCATCTTATCGGGTTCGCGCTGGCCGCGGGCGCAGGCCTCATCATGGCCAATGTGATGACGCCGGAGGCGCGCCGCCTGATCCTGGGCCTGGCCTTTCTGTTCGGCGCCTTCGGCATGGCTTGGCGGCAGGGACGGCTCGACCGGCTTGAGGGCTGGCGGATCGGGTCGATTGCTACCGCATTTCTCGGCGCGTTCATCCTCGCCTTCGGCGACCGCACCCAGTTTCTCGCGCTCGGCTTTTCGGCATGGAGCGCCAGTCCGGTGCTTCCCGCCATCGGTGCCACGATCGGCGCAATGATCCCGACAACCATCGCGGTGATGATGGGAGAGGCGGCCTGGGCGCGCCTGCCGCATCGCGGGGTCCGCTATGGGACCGCCGCCGTCTTCGCGCTGACCGGCATCTTGCTCGCGCTGTCCGCCTGGGGCCTGATCTAGCGCGTCGATCACCGAAACCGGTGAAACTTGTTAGGCACAAGCGGAGCCAATCGCCCGCACCCTCGTTACATTAGCGAACCGAATTCACGCTTATGGAGGGCATCATGACCAACGCCGCACTCGACACGCCGACCGATCTGAAGGCCAACGCGACCAAGACGGTGGCGCAGGCGCTGAACGGCATCCTCGCCGACAGCTATGCGCTGTATTTCAAGACCAAGAATTTCCACTGGCACGTCTCCGGCCCGCATTTCCGCGACTATCACCTGATGCTCGACGATCAGGCCACGCAGATATTGGCGACTACCGACGACATTGCGGAGCGCGTGCGCAAGACCGGCAACACGACACTACGGTCGATCGGCGACATCGCCCGGCATCAGACGATCAAGGACAACGACAAGGAGTTCGTGAAGCCGGAAGATATGTTGTCCGAACTGCGCGAGGATAACCTCAAGCTCGTCGAACTGCTGCGTGAAGCCAAGGACATCGTCGATGAGGCCAAGGACAATGCGACCAGCGGTATCCTCGACGACTGGACCGACCAGGCCGAGGAACGCGCCTGGTTCCTGTTCGAGGCCAGCCGCAAGGGGTGAGTGCGTAGCGACTACACCCCAAAATCGTTCGTGCTGAGTAGCGCTGCAGGCGCGTATCGAAGCACTGTTCTTCTTGGCTAAGCAAGAAAGGACAGTGCTTCGACAGGCTCAGCACGAACGGGTAAGGATTATTCCCCCGCGACCGGCTGGAAATTGCGCACGAACTGCTCCAGCAACCGCACCCCGAACGCATCGACCCCGGTTGGGGTCAGCGGACCGGAAATCCCGAACTGCATGCCCGCAATGTCGAGATGCGCGAACGGCGTGGCAGGCGTCACGAACGCGCCGATGAACGCCGCACCATAAGCCGCACCCGGTGCGCCGCCGCCGTCCGACACATTGGCATAATCGGCGAACTGCGACTTGATGCTCGCCGAATAGGCATCGGTCAGCGGCAGCCGCCAGACCTTCTCCCCGGTCGCGTCCGCTGCCACTTCCAACTGGTCGGCCAGTCCGTCGTTGCGCGCGAACAGCGCCGCGTGATCGGTTCCCAGCGCCGTAACCTTCGCCCCCGTCAGCGTCGCGATATCGACGATTGCGGCGGGTTTGAACTGGCGTTCGCCGTACGCCACTGCATCGGCCAGCACCATACGCCCTTCGGCATCGGTGTTGAGCACTTCGATGGTCTTGCCATTCATCGCGCGAACGATGTCGCCGGGGCGCGTCGCGGCGTCGCCGGGCATATTTTCGGCCAGCGCGGCGATTGCGACGACGTTGGTCTGTGCGCCCGATTTGGCGAGCGCATGGACCGTGCCGACGACCGCGGCGGCTCCTGCCATATCGCCCTTCATCCGCCACAGCCCCGACGCTGGCTTGATCGAAATCCCGCCAGTGTCGAACGTGATACCCTTGCCGGCGAGCACGATCGGCTGCGCGCTTGACCCCCTATAATGCACCACCAGCATCCGCGGCGGGCGCGCCGATCCCTTGCCAACCGACAGGATCGCGCCCATCCCCATCCGCTCCATCTGCGCTTCGTCCAGCACTTCGATGGTGACGCCCCGTGTGTTCGCAAACGCCTTGCGCGTCCGTTCGACGAAGCTTTCGGGATAGATGATGTTGGCGGGTTCCGAAATCAGGTCGCGCGCCAGTGCCACGCCGTCGGCGAGCGCCGCATTGCGCCGGTCCCAATTCGCACCGCCCGCACCGATCACGGTGATCGCGCCAGGCGCGGTCGCATCGGCGTCCTTCGCCTTGTACGTGTCGAACGAATAGCCCCCCAGACGCGCGCCAAGCGCCATTTCAGCAGCGGCACCTTCAGGTAGCCCACCCGCCGCAATCGCGACCGGGCCGGTCATGCCTTTGGTTTCGCGCGCTGCCACTGCACCCAATTGGTGCAGGTCGGTCGCGGCCAGCGCGTCGCTGCCGATGCCGACCACGACGATCGATCGATACCCTCCGGCAGCAGGGACGGTGACAGTCGATCCCTGATCGAAGTCGAATTCTTGCGCGGTCAGCGCCCGCGCCACCGCGTCGCGCGCGGCGGCATCCAGGCCGGGCACGCGGGCGGCGATATCGGCAGCGCTCGACAGCGGCAGGACCAGCGTGCCGGTGGTCGGCGCGGTCGCGGCGAATTCGACCATGCGCTGGGCATCGGCATCGACGGCGACGATCAGCGTCAGCGCGGCAAGCGGCAGTGCGATCAGTTTCATGTGACAATATCCCCTCAAATTCTCTGTCCCCTTCTTGGCGAAGCGGTTCCGTGCGAACAAGGGCGTTCGTGACGATCGCAACCGGTTGGCACGAGCAGGAGCGAGAAGAATGACCGGATCGGCAGTGGTGATCGGCGCAAGCGGCGGAATCGGCACGGCGTTGGTGCGCGCGCTGGTTGCCGACGCGCGCTACCCCGCCGTCCATGCCTTGTCGCGCCGCGGCGACGGGGGCGTGGACGGCGCGATACCGGGCACCATCGACCTGACGGACGAAGCGAGCATCGCCGCCACGTTCGATCGCATGGCAGGTGACATCGACCTGTTGCTGATCGCGAGCGGTATCCTGCACGATGGCGCGCGCCGACCGGAACGGTCCTTGCGCGAACTCGACGCCGACTGGATGGCGCGCAATTTCGCCGTCAATGCGATCGGCCCGGCGCTGGCGATCAAGCATGTCGCGCCCCGCCTGCCGCGCGATCGACGCAGCGTCGTCGCGGCGCTGTCGGCGCGGGTGGGGAGCATATCGGACAACCGCATCGGCGGCTGGTACGGCTATCGCGCGTCCAAGGCGGCGCTCAACATGCTCGTTCGCTCCGCTTCGATCGAAATCGCGCGTTCGCGGCCCAAGGCGCTGGTCGTCGGACTACATCCCGGCACCGTCGATACGGCGCTGAGTACCCCGTTTCAGACGGGCGTCCCCGCGGGCAGGCTGTTCACCCCCGAACGATCGGTACACGCCCTGTTGTCGGTGATCGACGGGCTGGACGTGGCCGCAAATGGGCACTTGTTCGCCTGGGACGGGCGTGAAATTCAGCCCTGATTCGCGGCGGTAAGACCAATGGCGCTGAGCCGCCTGCCCGAACGCCAGCGTACAAAGGCTGGCAATCGCCGATCTTCTGTTGCAAACCGCTGTGATTCGCGCGGCGGCAAACCGGCCTGACCGTTCGGTAAAATCGTTTCGGGGAGCGTGCATGACAGCCCAACGCCAATCGACCATCGGCGCATTCGCCGCGGTCACGACCTTGTTCTTCGCCTGGGGGTTCATCACCTCGCTGATCGACCCGTTGGTCGCCGCAGTGAAGGGCGTGTTCAGCCTGAGCGATTTCCAGGCGCAGCTTTCGGCCTCGGCCTTTTTTATTGCCTATGGTCTGGTATCGCTACCGGCGGCGGTGCTGGTCGCGCGCAAACGCGCCGCGCCGTCGATCCTGATCGCGCTGGCGATGATGATCGTCGGTTGTCTGGTGATGCTGGCGGCGGCCAATGTCGCGGTCTATGCGCTGGTGCTGCTCGGCCTGTTCATCCTGGCGGCGGGGATCACGATCCTCCAGGTCGCTGCCAATCCGCTGGCGGCGGCGCTGGGCGATCCGAAATACAGCCATTTCCGCCTGACGCTCAGCCAGACCTTCAACAGCCTGGGTACGTTCATCGGCCCCTATATCGGCGCGGTGCTGTTCCTTGAGGGGCTTGAAGTTCAGGAAGGCGAAGTCGTCAGCGAAGCCGCGCGCGCGAACGCCCTGATTGGCATCGACATCGCCTATTTCTGGCTCGCCGGCCTGATCGTCATGCTGTTCGTGTTCTTCATGCTGCAAAAGAAGCGCGTCGATGCGGTCGCCCCGCCGATCGGCGATCCGCGCGTCGGCATCGCAGAGACGCTGCGCGATGCGCTGTCGTCACGCTGGGCGCTCCTCGGCGGTGCGGCGATCTTCCTCTATGTCGGCGCCGAAGTCGCGATCGGCACCCAGATGGCGTTGTTCCTCAATTCACCCGAAGTCTGGGGCCAGTCCGATGCCCCCGGCACGGTCGGAGCGCTCGCCCGTTTCATGGCGCTCGATTCGACGCCCGGTGTTTCGTTACAAGAGGCGGGCAAGGCGGTGTCGCTCTATTGGGGCGGGGCGATGGTCGGCCGTATCATCGGCACTGCACTGCTCGCGCGGGTCCATGCCGCCACGCTGCTGACGATCTTCACCGCGATCGCCGCGGCGATGTGCGTGTATATCTTCGGCGTCGGCGGTGTGCCCGCGGGTTTCATCGCGCTGGGCATCGGCCTGTTCAACTCGATCATGTTCCCGACCATCTTCACCCTGACGCTGGAACGCTCGAGCGCCAGTGCGGCGGCAACCTCGGGCTTCTTGTGCACCTGCATCGTCGGCGGCGCGGTGATCCCGCCGGTCGTCGGGCTGGTGTCGGGCGCGACCGGATACGGCTTCGCCTTCGTGGTGCCTGCGATCTGCTACGTGCTGATCTGCCTGTTCGCGATCTCGGCCAAGCGCGCGCCGATCCATGCGATCGGCGATGGCGAACGCGTGGTTGCCGCCGGACACTGATCGCTTCGGCAGACGTGCAAACGAAAAGGCCCGGCAGCGATGCCGGGCCTTTTTGGTTTTTGCTCACACGAAGGCACGAACAAGTAAGAAGGAGTGGTTCGCGCAAAGGCGCAAAGAGGTTTCGCTTGCCGCGATAGCGGCCTTCCAATCACCAACCGACGCAGCGCGGCACGCGCTTGAGATAAAGCCGCTACGCGGAAAGCTGCACAGCCTCTTGGCGCCTTCGTGCCTTTGTGTGCGCAAAAAAAGGGCGGACCGAAGCCCGCCCTGGCAACCTCATCCCACCGGCACCATCCGCACTGCCGTACCCCCACCGGGGGCGAGCCGTATGTCCAGCGTATCCCCCTTGCGCACGTTGCGCTGCTCGATCCGGATCGAATGCCGCTTGTCCGTCCGGTAATCCGCATCCTCGCCGTCGCGGTAGATTTCCGCGCGGTAAGTGCGCCCGGCATCCAGAAAGTCGAGCTTCACGCTCGACCGCCGGGCCTGTTCGTCGCCGACCGCACCCAGATACCAGCCGTCGCCGCCGCGTTCCTTGCGAACGATCGTCGCGTAATCGCCGACCTCGCCGTTCGGCACGATCGTGTCCGACCAGTCCGCGGGGACGTCCTTGATGAACTGAAACGCTTCAGGATATTTCGCGTAATTCTCTGGCAGATCCGCTGCCATCTGCTGTGGCGAATATAGGACGACATATTGTGCCAATTGCTTGGCGATGGTCGACAGGATCGGCGTCCCGCCCTTGCCCTCCAGGCTCAGCACGCCCGGTGTGAAGTCGAACGGTCCCGACAGCATCCGCGTGAAGATCAAATTCGCTTCGTGATTGGGCAGATTCTTCGGCTCGCCCCAGGCGTTGTATTCCTGTCCGCGCGCGCCTTCGCGCGTGACCCAGTTGGGATAGGTGCGGCGCAGGCCGGTGTCCTTGATCGGCTCGTGCGGATTGACCGATACCTTGTGCTTGGCCGCGATCCTGACGATGTTGAGATGGTGGTTCGACGCATACTGGCCGTCGTGCCATTCCATCATCAGCTTGCCGTCGGGGCCGACCCGCCGCGCGCTGCCTGCGTCTGCGACATAACCCGTTTTGACGACCTCGATCCCGTTCTTCGCGGCATAGGCATAGGCGCGGTCGGCCTGGCGTTCGTAATGCGTCATCGAACCGCCGGTTTCGTGATGCCCGACCAGGTGAACACCCTTGGCCGTCGCGTAACGGCTGAGTTCGGTCATATCGAATTGCGGGATGGGCTTTGCGAAATCGAACGCATCGCCATTGCCGAACCAGTCGCTGTTCCACC
This sequence comes from Sphingomonas sp. AX6, assembly GCF_902506605.1. GTDB lineage: Bacteria > Pseudomonadota > Alphaproteobacteria > Sphingomonadales > Sphingomonadaceae > Sphingomonas. The sequence continues at coordinate 579,979 of NZ_LR733979.1, read as the reverse complement.
CGACGTTCCAGCCTTCGACCAGAACGCCGTCGAAGCCGCTATCTGCCGCAAAATCGATGTAGCGCTTTACGTTGTCCGTCGTCGCGCCGACCTTCGGGCCGCCCCAACTGGTCTGGTCGAGGTGCAGTTCCCACCACACGCCGACATATTTGCCGGGCTTCACCCAGCTGACGTCGCCCAATTTGTTGGGCTCGTTGAGGTTCAATTCGAGCTGCGACATATAGAGGTCCGGCGCGGAGTCGGCGATCCGCATCGTCCGCCACGGCGTGGTGAAGGGCGTGTTGCGAACCACCTTCGGACCCTTGGCCGCTGGCGACAGATGCGCGCGGAATTTCGTCCCCTCGACCCGGCGCATCCACATCCCCGAATAATCGACCAAAGCCGCTTCGTGGAAGGCGATATGCGTGCCGTCTTTGAACCGCACCGTGATCGGCGTGTGCGCGGTGCCGACGCCCGAGATCGGCGTCTTGTTGTAGAGATATTCGTAGCGGTTCCACTCGCCGCCGGGAATCCACCATGCATCGCCATCCTCGGCGACTGCGAATTCGGTCAGCTCGTCGGTGATATTGACGGTCTTGAGGTTCGGCTGGTCGGGGATCTCATAGCGAAAGCCAACCCCGTCGTCGAAGATGCGGAACGTGACATCCATCACCCGCGCCAACGCGGTGGTTTCCTTCAACCGCACCTTCAGTTCGACATGATTGTCGCGGACATTTTGCCATTCGCCCCAAGGCTGTTCCCATGTCGTGTCGCGGCTAAGCGTCGTGCGGTTCTCGATCGCGAAGCGGCGCTGCAATTTGGGCGCGTCCGCCAACAGGAAGCCGAGTGCGGACTGCGCGATGATCGGCTTGCCCGCGCGGGTTACCCAGTAATGCGGACGGCCCTCGTTATCGATAACAAGCGTGACCCGAATTTGTCCGTCGGGCGACGTTGCGCTGGCCATCCGTTCGGGCGGCACCGGCGCGGCCGCCGGTCCCTGGTCGATTTGCGCAAGCGCGGGGCTGGCGATGGTCATCGCCGCAAGCGGCAAAAGGGTGCGGATCACTCGTTCACTCTCCCTGGTCATTGTGTCGATTGGTCAGGCCTATCTGTTCACGCGCCAAGGTCGATAATCAACCCCGAGTGTGGCGGCAGCATCTGCGGTGTCGCGTCATCGACCGCGATCAATACGCGATTGGCGTGCGCGCCCTCTCCCGGAGGGCGAGGCGTTAAGTGGTATCGAACTTGTCGATCTTGCGGCGTCCCATCAGCAATCCGCCCTCAAGCTCGACGCGCAGCGCTGCGTAGTAGGCATCGAGGAACAAACGGTCGTCGCCCCAGTCGGTCCGTCCCAGCTTCCCCCGGATGGTCGTCGCCACCGCTTCGATCGCTTTTTCGTCGTTTCGGCGCAGCACCGCTTCGAGTTTCTGGAGTTCGAATGCGCCGTAAACGGCGAGGTCCTCGGCGCTGAATCGCGGCGCGTCGTCAGTCTCGGTCACGCGATCGAGCAGGTCGATGCCGATCTTGTGCCGCTCATGTTCGACGACCCAGGTGCCCGCGACGATATCGCCGCCGCGCAGGCGGTCGCGGTTGCACAGCGGCAATGCCACGAACAACAGGCACCAGCCGAGCGCGAACCAGCCCGCCGCATTGTCGGTCCCGATCGCATAGAGCATGGTGAGGAGGGGGAGCATCAACTCGATCTCGCGCATCAAATTGCGGGCCACCACCGCGCCGGTCGTCAGCCGCCCGCCGTCACGCGCAACGACGCGCAATTTCACCAGTCGCTTGCCGATCGTCGCGGCGCGCGCGCCGCTTTCGAAGGCGATGAAATAGAAATTCCGAAGCGTGAAGAAGCCCAGCATCCAGATGATCTGGACCAGGTTTTGCGCGGTGCCGGTCTGCGCCAGCGACACCGCTCCCCAGGTCAGCAGCGCCAGGATGACCACCATCAGCAACAGGTCGATCAGCAATGCGCCCGCGCGTGCCGATACGCTCGCCAGGCGGATGTCGAGCCGCACGCCCTCCGGCGTCACCAGTGCGCGGTCCAGGGTGCGAGGCGGCCTAGCCATGATCGCGCGCGCTGCGCTGTCCGTAGAAATAGACCGTCCAGAACGCGAGCATCACGATCCCGACCGCATAACGCGGCAAATCTTGGCTGATCAGCTGACGTCCGAACCCTTCGAGCAGTCCGGCGACGACCATCATCGCGACCACGCCGATCATCACCTTTGCGCTGCGCCGTCCGGCATCCGACGCCGCCGCCATCCGCGTGCGATCCCCCGGAAAGGCGACCGCGCGCCCGATATGCAGACCTGCCGCACCCGACAGGATGATCGCCAATATCTCGGTGGTGCCGTGGATCATCAGCCATCCGGTCAGGTTCGGTCCCAGTCCGTGCGGCACGAAGGCTGCATAGAACGCGCCGATCAGCGCGCCATTGGCCGCGATCAGCAACAGGGTCGGCACGCCGAACGCAAAGCCCAGCGCAAATGCCAGGATCGCCACCCCGGCATTGTTGGTGAACAGCATCGTCGCGAACACCTCCAGCCCGCCGCCTTCGGGCGGATCGTATAGCGTCGAACGGAGATAGTCGGCGCTCGCCTCCATATCGCGTCCGCTGGCCATGTCGGCGGACACGATGCCCCCGAACCATTCGGGGTCGGCGGTGACGAGGAAATAGCCGCCGAGCGCGCTGGCGAAGAACAGCAGGGCGACGACCAGCGTCTCGGGCACGATCGCGCGCACGGCACCGGGCAGCCCGCGTGCGGCAAAGCTGCGGAGCTTTGCCCCCCAAGGCTCGCGCGCCGAATAGAGGATGAAATAGGCGCGTCGGCTGAGCGACTCCAGATAGGCGATAAGGGCTGCGTCGAGTGAGGTTTCGCGCGCGATCGACAGCGCCGACAGCGTCGCGCGGTAGAGCCGCGGCAAATCGGTCAGGTCGTCGTCGGACAAGCGCCGCGCCGATCCTTTCTCGACCCGGTCGAGCAATGCCTCCAGCCGCGACCAATCGGCCTCGCGCTCGGCGCGGAACAGCGCGGCGGAAAAAAGCGGGCGGGCAGCGTCGGTCATGCGCGTTCCCGCAACGTCAGATAGCGTTCGACCAGCGCCAGCGGCATCGCATCGGGTGCCGCCTCGACCACGTCGATCCCCAGCCGCTTCAACCGTTCGATCACGATGCGGCGTTCGCGCAGCAGCGTGGCCGCGACATTGGCGCGCGTGATGTCGTCGGCAGCCTGGGGATAGGCAGTCGCGATATCGTCGAGCTCGGTGTCCGCGAACAGGACGAAGACCACCCGGTGTCGCCGGACCATCCGGCGCGCCGCTGCGATCATCAGTTCGGCGCTGGTCGGATCGGTGAATTCGGTGAACAGCAGCACGATCGATCGGCGCTGCAATCGCTGGTCGAGCGTCACCAGGGACAATGTGTAGTTCGCCTCCTCGGCGGCATAATCGATCTCGGCAGCGGCGCGGTGCAGCTGGGCAAAGGCGCGCATCCCCGCCAGATTGCCGCTATCGATACTGGGCCGCCCGGCAAAGCCGAACAGGCGAACATGATCGCCCGACCGCAGCGCGACGAATGCCGACAGCAATGCGGCGGACACGGCGCGGTCGATGCGCGGCACGTCGCCGACCGGATCGCTCATCGCGCGACCAGCATCGATCGCGAACACCAGATTGTTGGCACGCTCGGTGCGGTATTCGCGGGCGAGCAGCGAGAGATGCTTGGCCGATGCCTTCCAGTCGATCGCGCGCCGCGCCATGCCGGGCTGAAACTCGGTCAGCGCCTGGAATTCGTTGCCGTCGCCCGCTTCGGGCCGCATCCGCAGGCCGTGTTGCTGCGCGCGCAGGAACTGCTTCATGCCCTGTTCGCGCACCGCGCGCAGATTGGGGAGGATCGCGACGCTGCCTTCGCCGCGTGCGCGTTTCTGTCGCCATGCCAGCCCCAACGGCCCCGCGCGCCGCGCCCATGCGGCGTTCAGCCGTGCCGTACCACGACGCGTCGCGCGGTAGGTCGTCCGATCGGCGGGTTCGGCAGGTGGGCCGAGATCGCCCGCGAATGCGCTTCGCTGAGCATCGCCGCCCACCAGCGAGGGACGCACGTCGAACCGATCGCCGACCCCGACAACGCCCGGCATATCGACCGCCAGCGTGCCGGCGATCGGGCGTGCCATCACCGCATCGACGACAGTCAGCGCGACGATCAACAGAACCCATAACAAGGCCACTGCCCAGCCGCCCGGCGACGCCACGCCGATGACCAGCCCGGCGGGCGCGCCGAGCGCGGCAAGCACCACCGCACGCTGGGTGGGATAGATCAACGCGGCGCTTCCGTCGCGTCGATCAGTTCGGCGACGATGTCGTCGATCCGTCGCCCGTCGATTTCCGCCGAGGGCGACAGGATCAGCCGGTGGCGCAGCAATGCGGGTGCCAGCGCCTTCACATCGTCGGGGATGACGTAATCGCGCGCGTCGAGCGCTGCCGCCGCTCGCGCCGCCCCCGCCAGCGCCGCCGCCGCCCGCGACGATGCGCCCGATGTCAGGTCGGGATGCAACCGCGTGGCGCGGACCAGCGCCACGACATAATCGATCACTTCATCCGCCAGCCGCACTTCTGCCACCGCGTCGATCGCAGCGGCAATCTGCGCGGCGTCGGCGACTGCCCCCACGCCGCTTTGCTCCGGCCGGGGCGTGCCGCTGCGCGTGCCGTACCGCGCGACGATCTGGCGCTCGGCATCGGCATCGGGATAATCGACCGAGAGTTTGAACAGGAAGCGGTCGAGCTGTGCTTCGGGCAGCGGATAGACGCCCTGCTGTTCGATCGGGTTCTGCGTCGCGATCACGGTGAAGCGATCCGACAATCGCTCGGTCCGCCCGTCGAGCGTGATGCTGCGTTCCTGCATCGCCTCCAGCAGCGCGGCTTGCGTCTTGGGCGGGGTGCGGTTGATTTCATCCGCGAGCAGGATTTCGCAGAATACCGGCCCGCGCGTCAGTTCGAACTGGCTGGTCTGGAAATTGAACAGGTTCGATCCGATCAGGTCGCCGGGCATCAGATCGGGGGTGAACTGGATGCGCCCGAAATCGAGATGAAGCGCGCGCGCAAAGCTCTGCGCGAGCAACGTCTTGGCCGTGCCCGGCGGGCCTTCCAGCAGAACATGCCCCATCGACAAGAGCGCGATGCTCAGGAAGCGGACGGTGGGCGCCTGGCCGATCACGGCCTTTGCGACCTCATCCTCGATCGCGCGTCCCAGCGCGGCGACGTCTTCAACCTTCATCCCTGAACTTCCCTTTGCCAATCGTGCATGTCGCGCGCCGCATTCAGCAGCGCGGCTTCGGTACGGGCGGCGCGTAGCCGCCGGTCGATCTCGCTATAGCGCCGCGTCGGATGACGCGCGTCAAACCAGGCATCGAGCGCATCGCCATCGAGCGCGGGCGGGGCGTGCAGTCGCGTTCGCATCCGCTCTCGAAACGCATCGGCATAGGCGCTGCCGCCGCCCGTGACTCGCCCGGCGGCGCGAGTCAGATTGGCGATGTTGTCGATCAGCGCAGCCTTTCCGAACGCGACCGTGCGCGCTTCGCGGCGCACGGGTCCAAACCGGTTGGCGCTGGCGAGACCGGCGAGCAAGGCGGCGGCGAACACCGCGATCGTGACGGCAAGAAAGGGCGGGGTAAACATCAACTGGATCAGGTTGCGCTCGTCCGCACCCTTGGGCAACGATAGGTCGAATGCGATCTCGGTCGGTCCGGACAGTTCGGACAATTCCCCGAACAACCGGATCGCCGCTGCAGCGTTGGCAGCCGATTTCATTCCGATATTGTTGATTAGGTCGGGGTCGGTCATCAAATACACCTCGCCCGGATGATCGGTCAGGATGACGACGGTGTTGCGCGCCTCGGTTTCGTTGAACGGATCGAGTGGGGTGGCCTGCACGGTGGCGGGGAGGACGAACCCTTCCGGTCCAAGCGTTTCGGCTGGACCGGTTCGACCGATGGTCGACCGCATCCCGTCATCGACCTGAGGAAAGATCGCGTTGATCGATCCGATCGGCAGCAGGCCGTGTCCCTCTGCCCAGTCGCTATTCCCCTCGGCAGGGGAAACCGCCCATTTCGGCAGCACGACCAAGGTCGCAAGTTCGGATGACGAGCGATAGGTGATGATGTCGGTAATCTGTTCGGGGGTGGTATCGACCCGCGGCGTCAGGATCAGCAGGCCGGGATGATCCCAGTCGCCGATCGCATCGCCGTCCTCACCCGCCAGATCCAGCCGCTCGACCAGATCGCGCACGCCGGCGAACCCGATCGCCGCGCGCGAGGTAGCGCTGGGATGCAGCGGATTGGCCGGCGTCAGCGCATTGCCGAACCCGCTGATCAGCAGGAAGCCGAGCATCAGCAACACGCCAAGCGCGATCAGTACGCTAAGCGCGCGACCTCCGAACGGTGCAGCGGCGGAAGCGCTCATGGCGTGCCCAGCGCGATTGCGGCATAATCGGCGCGAGCGTTTTCCCAATCGGTTGCGCCGAGCCGGTGACCGGCAAACAGGCTGCGTTCGACCGCCGCGACCAGACGTTCGAACACGCCGCGCGCTGCGCCCGGCAAGTCGGGCGCAGCGGCGATGTCGCGCGCGGTCAGGGCAGGGGCGAGCCGGTCACCGCGCCACGCCTCAATATCATCGATGCTGCGCAGCAGGACCAGGTGGACCGCCGCATCATAATCCCCGGCTTGCGCCAACGCATCGGCATCGGCGAGCAGCGCGCGGGCGCGGTTCTGTTCGGGCATCCATTCGCCGCCGTCTGCCTCATCAACGTCGCGCGGTCGCCCCGTCCAGCGGTCCAATACCCATGCGCGCAGCGGCGGCACCAATGCCACGATCAGCGCGACCACGGCCAGCACGATCAGCCCCCAGAAGATCACCCGCCACACCGGCCCCAATTCGGATAGCCAGTTGAACAGCGCGAGCAACCAGTCGGGCGGCGGCTCCTCAACCGGCGGGTCGGCGAGATCGAACTGGATGGTGTCGTCGGCTCTCACCGCATCGTGTGCGGTCGCAATCGCGGCGGGATCGACTTCGGGTGGCGCGGTATCCGCGCTTTCCTCCGGCAATCGACCCTGAAACGCCATTCACCCCCCGACCGTCCGGTCGCGACGACTGGAGCAAATCAGCGCTTTGCACGCAACGCCTTTCGCGCTTACCCTAGGGGAAAGGGCAGCGCGTGGTTCGATGGCCGCGCTCGGAAAAAGCCCAACTGCAGGGATAAGGGGGTTTCGCGTGATTCGTAGTTTCACCGCCACCGCGGCGATGGCCGCCGTGCTGGCTCTGGGCGCCTGCGCCAATCCGGACACGGGCACGCAATCCGCGTCGTCCAATTCCGGTACCCGGACCAAGGGTACGCCGATCGCACGCGATCCGTATCCCAGCACGTACCGTGTGTTTCCCGGCCAGCCGACCCTGGTCACCAACGTCACGATCCTGGATGGCGAAGGCGGTCGGATCGATAACGGATCGATCCTGTTTGCCGACGGCAAGATCGTCGAGGTCGCGCAGTCGATTGCCGCACCCGACGGCGCGACGGTGATCGACGGGCAAGGCAAGTGGCTGACCCCCGGCGTGATCGACGTCCACAGCCATCTCGGCAATTATCCCTCTCCCGGTGTTGCCGCGCATTCGGACGGCAACGAGGCGACCAACCCGGTCACGGCAGAGGTCTGGGCAGAGCATAGCGTCTGGCCGCAAGACCCCGGCTTCGCCCGCGCGCTCGCCAATGGCGGCGTCACCACGCTGCAAATCCTTCCCGGATCGGCGAATTTGTTCGGCGGTCGCTCGGTGACGCTTAAGAATGTGTATGGCCGCACCGTTCAGGCGATGAAATTCCCCGGCGCGCCTTATGGCATGAAGATGGCGTGCGGCGAGAATCCCAAGCGCGTCTATGGCGGCAAGGGTCGGATGCCCTCCACCCGGATGGGCAATATGGCGGTAAACCGCGCGACCTGGGCAAAGGCAGCCGAATACCGCACCAAATGGGTGAAGTATGAGGAAGACGGCGGCACTGCCCCGGCGCGCGACCTCCAGATGGAAACGCTGCGCGGCGTGCTCGACGGCGACATCCTCGTCCACAATCATTGCTACCGCGCGGACGAGATGGCGCTGGTCATGGATATGGCCAAGGAGTTCGGGTACAAGGTCACGGCGTTCCACCACGCCGTGGAGGCGTACAAGATCGCCGACCTGCTGAAGGCCAACGGCACCTGCGCGGCGGTCTGGGCGGACTGGTGGGGCTTCAAGATGGAGTCCTATGACGCGATCACCGAAAACCTCGCGATCCTGGAAAAAGAGGGCGCGTGCGGACTGATCCATTCGGACGACGCCAACGGCATCCAGCGGCTGAACCAGGAGATCGCCAAGGTCGTCGCGGCGGCTACGCGTTCGGGCATCAACATCTCCAAGGAACAGGCCTGGCGCTGGGCAGCGATCACGCCCGCCAAGGCGTTGGGCATCGATGATGTCACTGGTTCGCTGCGCGCGGGCAAGATGGCCGATATCGTGCTGTGGAACGGCGATCCGTTCAGCGTCTATACCCGCCCCGACCGCGTCTGGGTCGATGGTGCATTGCTGTTCGACGCCAATAACCCGCGCCTGCGCCCGGTATCCGATTTCGAGCTGGGCCAGCCCGGCGAGGGAGACGTGAAATGAGCCGCTTCAAGCTGAAACTGGCCGCGCTTCTCACCGCGACTGCATTCGCACTTCCCGCCGCTGCGCAGGACGTCGCGATCACCAACGCCCGCCTGGTCATCGGTGACGGATCGGGTCCGGTCGAGGGCGGCACCGTCGTCATTCGCGGCGGTCGCGTCGTTGCGGCAGGCACCGGCGTCGCGGTGCCCGCAGGGGTCCGCACCATCGACGCGGAGGGACGCTGGGTATCACCCGGTATCTTCGCCGGGTTCAGCCGCTTGGGCATCGTCGATGTCGACGGCGTGCAGGAAACCGACGACAGCCGCGCGCGCACGTCACCGTTCAACGCCGCGCTCGACGTCGTGCCTGCAGTCAATCCGCGCAACCTGTCGATCGGCATCAGCCGGGCGGAGGGTCTGACCCGCGCGGTCGTCGCACCGCGTGCATCGGGTGCGATCTTTGGCGGGCAGGGCGCAGTCATCGATCTTGCGGCCGATATGGACGCAGTCACTCGACCGCGCGCCTTCCAGTTTATGGAATATGGCGAAACCGGTGCGGGTGCGGCAGGCGGAAGCCGTCCGGCAGCCTTTGCGTCGCTGCGGAACACGTTGTTCGAAGTCGCTGCCTATGCCCGCAACCCATCGGTTTTTCTCGACCGTGGCAAGGAATCGCTGCTCACCCGCGCCGACGCCGACGCTCTGGTGCCGGTGGTCGAGGGTCGCGTGCCGTTGCTCATCCATGTCGAACGCGGCTCCGACATGCTGACCCTGATCGACCTGAAGCGCGAAATGCCTCGGCTCAATCTGGTGTTCGTCGGCGCCAGCGAAGGCTGGACCGTGGCGCGCGACATCGCCGCCGCACAAGTGCCGGTGATCGCCAGCGCGCTGACCGACCTGCCCAACAGCTTCGAGCAACTCGGCGCCACTCAGTCGAACGTCGGGCGGATGAAGGCGGCGGGCGTGCTGGTCGGAATCGGCATGATCAACGACGACGAGACGCGTCAGGCCCGGCTGGTCAAACAATATGCCGGCAATCTGGTGGCGCTGACCAAAGTGCCCGGCGCGACCGGGGTCGAATGGGGTGAAGCCTTTGCCGCCATCAGTTCGCGCCCCGCAGAGGCGATGGGCATGGGCGGCGAATTCGGATCGCTGCGCGCCGGTCGCCGCGGCGACGTGGTGATCTGGGACGGCGATCCGCTCCAGGTTGGCACCGCGGCCCAACTGGTGTTCATCGACGGCGTGGAACAGCCGACGGTCGATCGCCAGGACCGGTTGCTGCAACGGTATCTGAACCCCGCGGAGGGCGCGCTGCCCAAGGCTTACGAGCGGTAAGGCACGCTACCTTAACCCCGTTCGTGCTGAGCGCTGTCGAAGCACTGTCCTTATTTTCTTCGTGCCACGCGCTGTTCGGCACGAAGAAGGGCAGCACTTCGACAAGCTCAGTGCGAACGGGGGTTAGGGTTTGCGGATCCACACGGCCGCGCAAAACCCAAACCCGTTTGTTTCGAGCGGACGTGGAGCTGAGGCTCGGTCGCGGACCGCTCGCCCATCCTCAAGCCGCGTCATTGGCCTCAGTTTTCTTCGGCGGCACCCGGAATCGGTTGCGCAGCGCATTGGCTTCGCCCTTGGCGCGCTTCATCGCCTCGACCTCGGTCTGGCGCAGCAGATTTTCCAGCACGCGGTTGAGGTGCGAATGCATGGCGTTTCGCGCCGCATGGGGATCGCGACGTTTCAATGCGCGCAGGATATTCTCGTGATCGCGCAAACGCGGGGCGATGCCGCCCTGGCGTGCCTTGCGCATCGCGATCAGCATCGGGCTGGTGTCGCGCATCTTCCATAACTGTTCCAGCGCCGCGACGAAGGCCGGGTTCTGCGTCGCATCGGCGATCGTCATGTGGAAATCGCGGTCGGAATTTTCGCCGATCGTCGGCGTGGCATATTCGACCTGCATTTCGTGGAGCAAATGTTCCAGTCGCGCGAGTTGCGTGTCGTTGATGTGGACGGCTGCGGCCGCCGCAATCTCGCCCTCGATCGCGCGCCGCGCCTCGACTAGTTCGAACGGGCCGACATCGTAATCGGTCGGGCCTGCGCTGGTCGGCTCGGTGCTGATCACATAGACGCCCGAACCCGTGCGGACCTCGACCAGGCCCTCTATTTCCAGCGCGATGATGGCTTCGCGAACGGTGGGGCGCGACACGTTGAACAATTTGGCAAGATCGCGTTCGGCGGGCATCCGCTGGTCCAGCGTATAGGTGCCGGACGCGATCTGCTCGCGCAAATGCTCCGCAACCTGCTGGTATAACCGCCGCATTCCCACCCCTCTCGCGTGCATCGATCGCGCTAAGTCGTTGAAGACCAAGCCCGCCACTTGCGCGACGCAATTTACTTTCACGCGACCCTAACAAGCCAACCCGCCTGCGTCGCGCAAAAAAGACGCCCGGTCAGACCAATCCGACCGGGCGCTGGAGGGGAGATGAGGGGTGGTTTACTCGGTCAGCGTGAAGTTCGCTTCCTGAAGCTGATCCGAAGCGGTGCCGACGAACAGTTTGAAGTCGCCTGCTTCCGATCCCCAGCTCATGTCCTGGCGCGTGAACGCCAGGTCGGCATCGGTGATGGTGAACGTCACCCGGCGGCTCTGCCCCGGTTTCAGCGCAATCTTGTCCCAGCGCTTCAGCTCGAGCACCGGCCGCGTGACCGATCCGACCAGATCGCGGACATACATCTGCACGACTTCCTCGCCCGCGCGCTTGCCGGTGTTGGTGACCGTCACGGTCGCAGTAAGAGGCTGACCCTTGCGCACCGTTGCCGCACTTAACGTCACCGGCGAATAGTTGAACGTCGTATAGCTCAGCCCGTGGCCGAATGCGTAGAGCGGTGAGTTGGGCGTGTTCAGATACCGCGACAGATATTTCTGTTCCTTGTTATCCTCGCTGTACGGACGCCCGGTATTCTTCATGTCGTAATGGATCGGCACTTGGCCGACATTGCGCGGGAAGGTGACCGGCAATTTGCCCGACGGGTTGTAGTCGCCGTACAGCACGTCGGCGATCGCATGGCCGCCCATCGTGCCTGGATACCAGGCGTGGAGGATCGCATCGACATTGTCGTGCGCCCACTGGATCGAATTCGGACGGCCCGACATCATCACCAGGATGATCGGCTTGCCCAGCTTCTTCAATTCCACGAGCAAGGCTTGCTGCGTGCCCGGCAGGTCCAGATCGGTGCGGCTCGCCGCTTCCCCGGTCATATCCCATTTCTCGCCCATCGCGGCGACGATCACGTCCGAATTCTGCGCCGCCGCAATCGCTTCGGCAAAGCCCGACGTGTCGGTGCTGCCCAGTTCGTACGCCGCGCCCTTGGCATAGGTGATCTGCGGTGCGTTCCGGCGTGCCTGCAATCCTTCGAGCAAGGTCACGGGCCGGGTCTGGCGATCGCCCGCGGCCGACCAGCTACCGATCATGTCGGTCTTCGAATTACCCAGCGGGCCGATGACGGCGATGCGCTTTGCAGACGCTGCAAGCGGCAGCGCGTTGTTCTGGTTCTTCAGCAACACCATGGATTTGCGCGCGACGTCGCGTGCAGCCTCCAGATATTCGGGCTTGTAGAGCCCTGTCTTCTGACGTTCTAGGTTCGAATAGCGGAACGGGTCTTCGAACAGGCCAAGCCGGTACTTCATCTCCAGGATGCCCTTCACCGCGGCATCGACGCGAGCCATCGGCACGGTTCCTTCCTTCACCGACTGCGCCAGGCTGCCCATGAAGACGGCGCCCTGCATGTCCATATCGACCCCGGCATTGGCGGCCTGTTCGCCCGCCTGTTTCAGGTCCTTGGAATAGCCGTGTGGGATCATTTCGTTGATCGAGGTGTAATCGGTGACGACGAAGCCCTGGAAATTCCACTGATCGCGCAGCACGTCGGTCAGCAGATATTTGCTGCCCGATGCAGGCACGCCGTCCAGTTCGTTGAATGCGGTCATGATCGAGGCCGAACCGGCATCGATGGCTGCCTTGAACGGGGGCAGATAGGTGTCACGCAGCACGCGTTCGGAGATGTCGACCGTGTGGTAATCGCGCCCCGCCTGCGCGGCACCATAGGCGGCATAGTGCTTGACGGTCGCCAGCATCGTGTTGGTCGCGGACAGGTCGTCGCCCTGAAACCCGCGAACGCGCGCCTCGGCGATCTTCTTCGCCATATAGACGTCTTCGCCCGACCCCTCGGACACCCGGCCCCAACGCGCATCGCGAGAGATGTCGACCATCGGTGCGAAGGTCCAGTGCAGCCCTTCCGCAGTCGCTTCCTCGGCCGCGACTCGCGCCGCGCGTTCGATCGCGACCAAGTCCCACGACGCCGATTCGCCCAGCGAAATCGGGAAGATCGTGCGGTGGCCGTGGATCACGTCATAGCCGAACAGCAGCGGAATTTTCAGCCGCGTTTCCTCGACCGCCATGCGCTGGAGTTCGCTGGTATATTCGACGGTATAGGCGTTGAACAGCGCGCCGACCTTGCCCGCGCGAACATCCTCGCGATAGCCTTCACGAAGGGTGGGGCCGGTCGATTCCAGATCGCTGGTGAGCAGCGTCATCTGGCCGATCTTTTCTTCCAAGGTCATCTTGGCCATCAGGTCGGCGATGAACTTGTCCATCTTAGCGCTATCATCGCGTTGCCAACTGGCTGCATCGACTTGCTTTGTGGAGGAGGTCCGGCGCTGCTGGTCGTCGGATGGACGGGCCTGAAGCGGGGCGGAAAGGGCGAGTGCGGCGGCGAGGGCAGTAAGCCCGGCCCCGATATATGGACGCGCGATCATGCGGGATCCTTCTCCTGAAAAGACGAATGGCAGGTGTGACTAAAATCCCGCAATCGACGTGGAATGCGGCTCGAAAAGGCCCCTTGGTCTTGCCAATCAAGCCCGGCATTGGCAAGTGCAGTCCCATTGTTTTCGGTTAACGCGATGTTTTTATTGGCTTTTTGCTAAGTCGAATCGCTAGCGGCATATTCCGGCGAAATCTGCTTGACCAATAAGGGGTAGAGCGGGGATTAAACGGGCATACGTATGTCACAAGCGGCACGCTGAAGATGTTCGCGCTAACAAGAGCCACAGGGGAGTTTTCGATGACGTTCGAACGAGTTGACCGCCGCCACAACCGCAACCGCACGTCTGCGGTACGCCTTGCCGCCGCGCTGATGCTGGGCACCGCGGCGTCCGCCATCGCGATCGCGCCCGCCCATGCGCAACAGTCGAACGCATCGCTGCGTGGGACGGTCACCACCGATGGCGGCGTGACGGTCACCAGCGTGACAGCTATCGAAATCGCTACGAATATTCGTCGCAATGCGACGCTGAGCGCTGGGGGTGCCTATAATTTCCCTTCGCTGCGTGCGGGTGAATATCGCCTCGAATTCGTGCTTTCCAGTGGTCCGCGCACCACTGACGCCTTCACCCTGTCGGTGGCGCAGAACGCGCAACTCGATTTCGATTTCTCGCAAGGCGGGATCGACGCCACGGCCGCGCCGAGCGGAGACACCACCGAAGCCGATCTGGGTGCCGAAGGCGGCGACGTCGTCGTCACCGGCACGCGCATCCGCGAAATGGAAGGCGGCGAAGTCGGCATCACCATTTCGCAGCGGCTGATCGACCAGCTTCCGCAGAACAATCGCAACTTCCTGGCCTTCGCCGATCTGGCGCCCGGCGTTCAGTTCAACACCGATGGCGGAGGCAACAGCAGCCTGCGTGGCGGCGCGAACTCGCCCAGCACGGTAAACGTCTATATCGACGGCGTCAGCCAGAAGGATTTCGTCCTGAAGAACGGGATCACCGGCCAGGATTCGTCGCAGGGCAACCCGTTCCCGCAGCTTGCGGTCGGGGAATACCGGGTCATCAGTTCCAACTACAAGGCCGAATTCGGTCAGGTCGGATCGGTCGCGATCACCGCGATCACCAAATCGGGCACCAACCGGTTCGAGGGCGAAGGCTTTTTCGACTTCACCAATCAGGACTTGCGCGCAAAGACGCCAGCCGAGCAGTTCACGATTCAGCCGGACGGCAGCGCAGGCACCGAGAAGGTCGAAACACAGGACATGCAGTTCGGTGGCGCGCTTAGCGGCCCGATCATCCCCGACACTTTGTTCTTCTTTGCCACTTACGAAGGCAAGCGCATCCGTCGCCCGGTCGATATCTTCCCCGGCCTGGGTCGCGCGATCACCGATCTTCCCGCGGAATATCAGGGAGTTTTCGGACAGACCAACTCGGTCTTCAACTCGGACCTGTATTTCGGCAAGCTGACGTTCGCGCCTACCTCGCGCGATTTGATCGAACTGTCCGGCAAGTATCGCGACGAAAGCGGTTTTGGGGCGGGCAATGGTACGAGCGCGAGTGAGACCGCATCAACCACTAACACGCAGGATTTACGTATCGTTGGCCGTTGGGAGCATACCGCGGACAATTGGGTGAACGAACTCAAGGCGGAATATCAGGACGCGAGCTGGGCACCGACGCCATTGCTGTTCGCCGATGGCCGCCAGTTCGTGTATGACGGCCCAACGCCTGGTGCGCCCACCGTCAACCAGCGCGGCGTCCTGTTCACCATCGGTGGTGGTGGTGGTTATCAGGACAAGGGCCAGAAGGGTTGGACCGTCCAAGACGACTTCACCTACACGGGCTTTGCAGGGCACACGATCAAGGTCGGCGTGAAGTCGTCGTGGATCGAGTTGAATTCGCTTCAGCTGAATCGCTTCAATCCGCTCTATGTCTACAATCCCGCCTTCAACCCGAATGGCGGCACGTTCAATGACGACATCCCCTATCAGTTGCAATTCGGTGCGGCGACCGGAACGGGCAACCCGATCGTCACCACCAACAACTGGCAATTTGGCATCTATGCGCAGGACGATTGGGACGTTACCGATCGCCTGACGCTCAACCTCGGCCTGCGCTGGGATTATGAGGAAGTGCCCTCGTTCCTCGACTTCGCGCATCGTCAGGACGTGGTCGATCTGGTCACCGGCGTGACGCGCGGCGCGAATGGTCAGCCGCTTTATCCGAATCTGCAAAACGCAGATTACAACATCCGCGACTACATCTCGACCGGCAGTGAGCGTAAGGCGTTCACCGGTGCGTTCCAGCCGCGGATCGGGTTCAGCTATGACCTTGATGCCGATGGCCGGTTCGTGGTGTTCGGCGGCTATGGCCGGTCCTACGACCGCAACCAGTTCGACTTCCTCCAGCAGGAAGTTTCGGTCGGCTCCTACGCGATCCGCACCTTCAACTTCATCACCGGCGATCCGGAAAATGTCTGCGCGCCGTCTGCAACCTGTATTCCGTTCGACCCGGTTTATCTGACCGAGGCAGGGCGCGCTCAGTTGCTCGCCAATGCGCCCTTCGGCGGTGGCGCTGAACTGCGCTTCATCAAAAACGACCTGAAGACGCCTTATTCGGATCAGTTCAGCCTGGGCCTGCGCTCGCGCTTCGACGCGTTGAACGTCGAGGTCGGGTACAGCCGGATCGAAAGCAAGGACGGCTTCGTATTCCTGCTCGGCAATCGTCGCCCCGACGGCACCTTCTTCTTCGACAATCCGGCTAGTGCCACCGATACGCCTTCGTCGCCCTTCGGCTTCACGCCTGCGGGCTTTGGCAGCATCATCATCGGCGACAATGGTGCGGAAACCACGACCGACACTGGCTATGTAAAGCTGACCAAGGCGTACACGGCGACATCGCCGTGGAGCTTCGATGCGACCTATACCTACAGCCATGCCAAGGAAAATCGTAACACGACCGATCAGGGCGCGTTCAGCCTCGATTTCCCGTCGATCGACGATTACCCGACCGTTTTCGCTGTTGGCGTGCCGCGTCACCGCATTGTTGCGGCGGGCAGCGTCGATCTTCCGATCGGAGTCGCGCTGTCGGGCAAGTTCCAGATCCAGTCGCCCACCTATCTTCGTCAGTTGCAGGGCTTCCCTGTTCCGTTCGAGCGTGTGGTGTTCGACGACGAAGCATTCGGCAATGGAGACCGTTGGGGTCGCCGCCAGATGGATATCGCCGTCACCAAATATGTGCCGCTGAACTTCCTTCGCGACACCGCTCAACTCCGTTTCCGCGTCGATATCATCAATCTGTTCAACGACCGGAATTACACCAACTATAACAGCAGCGCGCTCGACAACACGCGCACGACACCGGTCGATACGGTTTATCGTGAACGCGTCGGCTTCGCGACCGGCGGCAATCCGCCCAGGACGATCAAGCTGTCGGCGGGCTTCAACTTCTAAGCCCAACCCATCGAGGGGCCGGTCCGCTTTCGCAAGCGGACCGGCCCCTTTTTCTTTGCCTATCTCACAAGGAGACGAATGGTGCGTATCCGCCCCCTCATCCTCTCACTGCTTGCTGGAGCAGGCGTTGCCGCCTGTGCGCCCTATGCGTCCGCGCCCAGCGATATTGCTGCACCGCAGGGATCGCCCGCCGACTTCACCATGTCGCGCGATCAGGCGGCATTCGCAGAGGATTTGCAGCAGCGCACCTTCGCCTATTTCTGGGACACGACCGATCCCAAGACCTGCCTCGCGCCCGATCGTTGGCCGTCCAACCCATTTTCCAGCATCGCTGCGACCGGCTTTGCGATTACCGCTTACGGCGTCGGTGCAGAGCGTAGTTACGTGACGCGCGAACAGGCGGCGGAACGCACGCTGGCCTGTGTCGAATATTACTGGAACGCCAAGATGGGCCCCGCCGAAAGCGGAGTTTCGGGGCATAAGGGGTTTTTCTACCACTTCCTGGATGGCAACGGTCATCGCTATCGCAACACCGAATTGTCGAGCGTGGACACCACCTTGCTGCTGGGCGGCATCCTGTTCGCCCAAAGCTATTACGATCGCGACACGCCGACGGAGGCGCGCATCCGCGATCTGGCGGAGCGTATCTATAGCCGGGTCGACTGGACCTTCATGCAGCGCAAGGCCGGCGATCCGCGCGCGGCCAACATGCCGCAATCGCGCGGGATTGCGATGGGGTGGAAGCCCGAACGGGGCTACGAGCCGAACGACTGGATCGCCTATGACGAAGGGATGCTGGTCTATATCCTCGCGCTTGCATCGCCGACGCATCCGGTGACCAAGGAAGACGCCTGGGACAATGGCTGGGCGCTCGGGCTGGGCAAGCGCTGGGGCCAGTTCATGGGCCAGGAATATGAAGCGTTCGAGCCGCTGTTCGGCCACCAGTACAGCCATGTCTGGGTCGATTTCCGCGGCATCACCGAACCCTATATCGCGTCACGCGGGATCGATTACTTCGAAAATAGCCGCCGCGCGACGCTCGCTCATCGCGCATACGGCATCGCCAATCCGCAGGACTGGAAGGATTATTCGGGAGACATCTGGGGCTGGACCGCGTCCGATGGACCGAAGGGCGTCGACGGGCTCGTCGTCAACGGAAAGCCCCGCAACTTCATGACCTATTCGGCGCGCGGGGTGTCGCCGACGATTACCCGCGACGACGGCACGGTGGTCCCGACCGCAGCGGGTGGATCGGTGCCCTTTGCGCCCGAAGTCACCATCGACGCGCTGATGGCGATGAAGGACAAATATGGCGATCGCTTCTACACGAAGTACGGCTTCAAGGACGCGATCAACCCCAGCTTCACCTTCCAGGATCAACGGGTCACGACCGGCACCGTCCATCCCGATATCGGCTGGGTCGCGCGCGATCATCTGGGCATCGACCAAGGCCCGATCCTGGCGATGATGGAGAATTATCGCAGCGATCTGATCTGGAAGACGATGCGCAAGAACCCGCACATCGTTCGCGGTTTGCGTCGCGCGGGCTTTTCGGGCGGTTGGCTGGACCAGGCACCGCGCGACTGAGGCGGTCGCCGTTTGCGTCGGAGGGTACTCAGCGCAGCGGCGTCACCCGGATCGCGGCGACCGCGGCGTTGCCTTCGACCCCGAGGTCAAGGGGGTTGCCATCGGTGCGCACGTCGAAGTGCGTTTCGCTGCCGGTAAGCGGTCTGGCGCTGCCAAGCCGCTCGATCACGGTCCGGCCATTGGCCTTCACCACGCTGCGTCGCGGGGTGCGATCGGGTGCGACCGACAGGATCGTCACGCGCCAATGCCCGGCGGGCAGCGGCAGCGTGTAGCGGAAATCGCCCGATCGGTGGCTGACCAATGCCGCCCGCTCGCCCGCACCCGACAGCGCTTCGGCATCCTTGCCCGCAATCCGCCGCGCCGTGCCGCCGGTGAAGAACGCGTCGGACCCGTACCGCGTGCCATTGGCGGCGGTGAATCCCGCCAGATCGCCGACATTGATCGCCAGTCCGCCGCGCGCATCGGGCGCGGTCCATTCGATCGCGTCGCTCAGTGTCTTGCCACCTACCTCGGCACGCGCCTCGATCCGGTTCGCACCCGTGTCCAACCTGACCGCCTCGAACACGCAAATTCGCCCCGGACACGGCCGCGTGCCCAGCGCGCGGCCATTGACACTGACGCGCACGCTTGCCGCGTTCGAATAAAGCCGGATGTCGCTGACCGGATAGGCGCGGTCCACATAACGCCGCCCGGTGATGTGCAGCACGGGCGCGTCTGACCAGTTCGCCTTGTAATAGAAGAACGCATCCTTGCGCGTCTTGCGGTCGAAACTCACCAGCCCCTTGTCATTGATGTCGGTCGCATCGCCTTCCTGCCGGACGGTCGACGAGAAATCGAACATGTTCCAAATCCACGATCCCCAGAGATAGCGGCGCTCGGCGATCTGCGGCCAATGCTGTTCGTGATACCAGCTCTGGAAGGCTTCCGGATGCGGTCGTCCGCTGAACGCGATCGGCCCACCTTCGGGATCGTCGCTATGCTGGGTCAGTGCCGCGCCTGCGCCATATTCGCTGACCGAAATCGGTAAGTCGGGATGCTTGGCGTGGAGCGCGTCGAGATGCGGGCCGAGGTCGTCGACCTCCCCATAATACCAGCCATAATAGCGGTTATACCCCATCAGGTCGGCGATACCCGACAGCACGGGCAGATAGGGTGCCTTGTCGCCCGGCGTATCCTCGCAGCAATCGGCGATCACCGTCAGCCGGTCGGGGTCTTCGCGCTTCGACAGCGCATGGAGTTCGCGCAGCAGCGGCCGTGCATCGGCTTTCGGCCCCAGCCGGTTGAAGGCGAGATCGATGTCGACCTCGTTGCCGATCCCCCAGGTGACGACCGACGGGCTGTTGTAATGCTGGCGGATCTGCTCGACCAACTGGGTGCGGGCATTCTCGACCAGCTCGGGATGTGCTTCGCTGTTATCAAACGCGACCTTGTTGACGAAGGCGAGTTCGGCCCAGACGATCATGCCGCGCTCGTCGTTCAGCGCGAACCATTCGGGCGCGTGCTGGTAATGCGCGAACCGAACCGAGTTCGCGCCCATCTCCTCGATCAAATCCATGTCGCGGACGTGATCCTCTGGAGTCAGCGCCCAGCCCTTGCCCAGATAATCCTGATGTCGCGACACGCCCTTCAGCGGCAGGTGACGGCCGTTGAGGAAGAACCCCTTGTTCGGATCGACGCGGAATGCGCGGATGCCGAACCGGTCCTCGACCCGGTCGACGAGGCGTCCGTCGATCGCGAGTTCAGCGATGAGCCGATAGAGATGCGGGTCGCGCTGACCGTCCCACAGGCGCGGCGCGGCCACCGAAAGCGTCTGGCGTGCTTCGCTGCGTCCTGCACCTAACGCCACCGGCTGCGTCGCGGTCGCCGCGGTCCGACCGTCGGCGTCGATCAGCCGGGTGGTGACCAGTCCCTCCGCCCCGCCGCCCGAATGGGTCAGGCGCGTCAGCACGGACACGTCTGCCGCCTCCGTGCCGATCCGCGTAGTGCGCGCATACACCCCGGTGCCGCCATGGTCGTCGAGCGCGATATGCGCGTCGCCCGCACTCACCATCGATACGCCGCGATAGAGACCACCGTGCATGAAGAAATCGCCGAGCAGGGGGATGACATGCTGGGTCGAGGAGCCTGGCTTGCGCTCGCTATTGTCGGCGCGCACCGCGATGACGTTGCGCCCCGGTGTCAGATGGTCGGTGACGTCGAACCGGAACCGGCTGAACGCGCCCTTGTGCTGGGTGAGGTGCCGCCCGTTGACCCACACATCGGCGATGTTCCCAACCCCGTCGAACTGCAGAAAATGGCGCGCGCGGTCGGGTAGTTGAGCGCGATCGATGGTCCTTCGATACCAGCCGATCCCCTGGACGTTGCGCGTCGCGTCGGTGCGCCCGATGCGATATTCCCCCAGCGCGTTCCACGTATGCGGGGCATCCACTGCTTGCCAGCCGGCATCGTCGAACTCGGCGCGGCTGGGATCGGTCGCAGGTTCACCCAGGTGAAAGCGCCATCCGTTCGACAAATCGGTGACCGCGCGGACAGCGCCACCCTGAGTGACGTGTGGCGTGGTGCAACCCGCCAGCATCAGCGCCCATGCCATGACGATCCAACGACCGATGTTCACCCGCGCCCCCTCTTCATTGGTAAGGCCGGTTTTGCGTTCCTGTGCGGGCGTGTCAACTTTTCGGCTCCTCATCGGTTGACCCGGCGTCACGCGCGCGAAACAAGGGCGCGAACCGATGGAGGGACGAATGAACGCATCGATCAAACTGCTCGCAACGATGGCAGGCGCGCTGCTGCTGACGGCGTGCGGCCAGCAAGCCGCGGAACCCGAAAACGTGACCGCGAACGAAGCGGCGGACACCACGAATTACGTGGCCGAAGTCCTGGCACTCAACGAAGCGCAGCGCCGCGGCGTCATGTTCCGCGCGATCCGCGATGCCGGATTGCCCTGCCAGGAAGTGACTAGCGCCGAGATCGAGCCGGAAATGACGCCCACGACCTGGCGCGCGACGTGCGAGAATGGCGCCGACCACCTGATCGCGATGCAGGCCAGTGGCGACGCAACCGTGATGAGCGGGCGGTAACGCTGACGTGACCGACATGACCTATGGGCGCTATCTGGCGCTCGACGACCTGCTTTCCGCCCAGCATCCGATTTCGGATCGGCACGACGAACTGCTGTTCATCGTCATCCACCAGACGAAAGAGCTGTGGCTGAAGCAGGCGATTGCCGAGATCACACTCGCGATCGATCTGGTGCGCGAGAACCGGCTGGTCGAGGCGTATAAGTCGTTGGCTCGGGTATCGCGGATTCAGGCGGTAATGACGCTTAGCTGGGACGTGCTGGCGACGATGACGCCGTCCGATTACACCCAGTTCCGCGACGTGCTCGGTACCTCGTCGGGCTTTCAATCGGACCAGTTCCGCACGGTGGAGGTCATGTTGGGGGTGCGCGACAGCGCGCGGCACGGGCCGATGACGGCGGAAGCGGCAACCCGGCCCAGCCTGTGGGACGAGGCGAACGCGGCGCTCGCTCGCGCTGGCTTTGCCGTCCCGGCTTCTGCTTTGGACCGCGATTGGCCGCAACCCTATCGGTCCGATCCCCAGGTCGAGGCGGCATGGGCCGATGTGTATCGCGACACCACACGCTGGTGGGAGATGTACCAGCTTGCCGAAAAGCTGGTCGATATCGACGATGCCATGGCGACGTGGCGGCACAAGCACGTCCTGACCGTCAGCCGCATCATCGGCGGCAAGCGCGGCACCGGCGGCACGGCGGGCGTGCCCTATCTGGAATCGACGCTTTCGAAACGCGCCTTCCCGGAACTATGGTCGCTCAGGACATTGTTGTGAGCGGCTGGCTGTGACCAGCTACAAGCATCTGTTTGCGCGCGCTTTGGCGGCGGCACCCGATCGGCTGCACATGGCGGCGCACAGCCATCACCTGTGGCCCGACGCCAGTTGGCTGGGTCAGCAGGCCGCATGGGAAGATGCCGCGCGGCTGGCGGATCGCAAATGGGACCGGGTGATGGGCGACATCTGGCCTGCGGCTCAAAAGCATGTCGCGGATGAATTGCGGTTGCCCGATCCGTCGAGCGTGGTGTTCGCGGGCAACACCCACGACCTGCTCGTGCGGGTCGCATCGGCGATGCCGCGACGACCGCTGCGTATCCTGACAAGCGATGGCGAGTTTCACAGCTTTCGGAGGCAAGTCGCGCGCTGGGAAGAGGCTGGCGTGGTCGAGGTGACGCGGGTTGCGGTCGAAAACCCCTCAACCGTTCGGGCTGAGCTTGTCGAAGCCCTGTCCGTTTCTTCCGAGGAAGAAAGTGCAGCATTTCGACAAGCTCAATGCGAACGGAGTTTTGAAACTAGATTTCTCGCCGCCGCGCGCACCGGCGACCACGACCTGATCTTCGTCAGCCAGATGATGTTCGGCACCGGCACGCCTTTCGCCGCGCTCGAAGCGCTCGCCGATCTCGCGCGCCCGGACGGGCCGTGGGTCGTGATCGACGGCTATCATGGCTTCATGGCAGTGGAGACCGATCTGTCGGCCGTTTCCGACCGCGTCTTCTACACCGCTGGCGGCTATAAATACGCGATGGCAGGCGAAGGCTGCGCGTTCCTGCATTGCCCGCCTGGCTTCGGACCGCGTCCCCAAATCACCGGCTGGTATGCCGAATTCGATGACCTGTCGCTGCCGCCCGGCATGGTCGGCTATGCCCCCGACGCGATGCGTTTCATGGGCGCGACCTTCGACCCTAGCGGGCTCTACCGTTTCGTCGCGGTGCGCGACATGTTGGCGCGCGAGGAACTGACGACGGCGGTGACCTCTACGCATGTCGATGATCTGCGCACGCGGCTGGTTGCGGGACTGGCCGATACGCCGCTTGCGCGCGCCAAGCACGTCAATGCCGCGACCCACCCGGTGGCGCGGTTCATCGCGTTGCGCTCGCCTGACGCGGCGACGTGGCAAGCGCAATTGGCGGTCGAGAATGTGACCGTCGATGTGCGCGGCGACGTGCTCAGAATCGGGCTGGGCCTGTATCATGACGCGCGCGACATCGACCGCTTCGTGGAAATCGCGAGCAATCTCAAGGCATAGTCGAAACGCTATTGCGAGCGAGTATCAAAAGCAGTAACGCGCCTCCCAGAAAGATAATCGGGGGCTTGTTTCGCATGTTTCGTCGTCAGTTGATCGCAGCGCTCGGCACCGGTGCCGCCTTGTCCGCCGCGCCTGCCTATGCCCAGCCCGTGACCGAGGGTGATCCGCAGGAGGTGGTGGTCACCGGCGAGTATCTGACCGACGACCTGTCGCTGCCGCAACAGGTGCTGTCCCCGCTCGACACGCCGCAATCGGTGACGGTGGTCGAAGACGACCTGATGTCCGAACAGGGCCGCCGGACGCTGCGCGACGCGATGCGCAACATCACCGGGGTCAGTTTCCAGGCGGGCGAGGGCAATCCCCCCGGCGGCGGCGATGCGTTCAACGTGCGCGGATTTTCCGCGCGCGACGACATCTTCGTCGATGGCATTCGCGACCCCGGCAATTATTTCCGCGATCCCTTTTATGCCGAGCGGATCGAGGTGACCAAGGGGCCGGCCTCCGCCTTTGCGGGCCGCGGCAATGTCGGCGGGACGGTCAACATCGTCACGCGCCAGCCGATCTTGTCCAACCGCGTCGGCGGTGAAATCGGCGTCGGCACGGACAATTTCTACCGCGCGACTGCCGACTATAATTACGTTGTGGACACCGATAGCGGCATTGCCGTTCGCCTGACCGCGATGGCGCATTCGGCCGACGAACCCGGCCGGGATCAGGTGTTCAGCCGCCGCTGGGCGGTGGCGCCATCGATCGGCTTCGGCATCGGCGGCGATACCAGCTTCATCGTCAATTACCTGCATCTCGAACAGGATGACCGTCCCGATTTCGGCCTGCCCAACGGTCGTAACCTCAGCCTTGCGGGCTCGCCCTTCGGCGGTGTCGTCGCGCCGGTCGATCGCGACAATTTCTACGGCTATTCGACCGATTACCGCGATGTTCGCACCGACACGGTGACCGGTCGGTTCGAGCACCAGTTCGGTGAGACGCTGTCGATCAGCAACGTCACCCGTTATGCCCGCGTCGATAACGAACAGGTCGCCTCCGCCCCGCGCTTCGTCGGCAACGTCACCACGCTGACCCCGGCCACGCTTGCCGTCGGCAACCGCAAACCCCGCGACCAGACCGACCAGTTGTTCATCAACCAAACCAACCTGACGGCCGAGTTCGCGACCGGCGCGCTGCGGCATACCGTGGTCGCGGGTGTCGAATATGTCGATGAGAGCAACGAGAACCGTCGCCGCCTGGACGCCAACGGCCCGAACATGAACCTGTTTGACCCCGCCTTCCTGTTCGCCGCGCCGATCGCGTACAACGGCACCCGTGCGCGCACCGATGTCGAGACGTTGGCCGTCTATCTGTTCGACACGGTCGAGCTGGGCGAGCAATGGAAATTCGTCGGCGGCCTGCGCCACGACCGGGTAAAGACCCGCGCGCGCGGCTTCGACGACATCGGCATCGCGCCCGGCTTCGTCACCGACCTCTTGCGCACCGACAACAAGTTGAGCGGCAACGCGGCGATCGTGTTCAAACCGACGCCCGCGTCCAGCCTGTACGTCGCGTACGGCACCGCATTCGAACCTGGCAGCGGTGCGGAAATCGTCCAACTTGCTGGCGGCAACAACAACCCCCCGACCACTGCCGCCAATTTCAACGTCGATCCCGAAACCAGCCGCGCCTGGGAAGCGGGCGGCAAGATCGACGTGATGGACGGCGCGCTCAACCTGTCGGCGGCGGTGTTTCAGATCACCCGCGACAACGCCCGTACGCCGGGCGTCAACGCGGGCGACCCGCCGGTGGTACTCGACGGCGAACAGCGGGTGCGGGGACTCGAGCTTCAGGCAGTGGGCCGCATCACCCCTCGCTGGAACATCTTTGCGGGCTATACCTATCTCGATGGCGAAGTGACCAAATCGAACCGGGCGTTCGAGGTTGGCCAGCGGCTGGACCACACGCCCGAACACTCGGCCAATCTGTGGACCAGCTATGCCGCAACCGACGCGCTGACCATCGGCGGCGGGGTGCAGCATGTGTCGAGCCGCACCAGCGACGTGCGCCAGTCGGCGACCGCCAACATCACCATCACTGCGCCCGCCTATACGGTGTTCGACGCCTTCGCCGAGTATAAGATCAACGAGCAATTCGGCCTGCGCGCCAATGTTTATAATATCGGCGACCGCGACTATTTCTATTCTTTCGCCAGCGGGCAGTCGATCCCGGCGGCGTCGCGATCGGCAACGCTGACCTTGACGATGGGGTTCTAAGCCTGAAGGCTCGTGCCCGATGATGATCGAGATCGAGCAGCTACTGGATGCGGAAACGGTGCGCCGGTTCCGCGACCGGCTGGCGGACGCGCCCTGGGCCGATGGACGGGCGACCGCGGGCTATCAGTCGGCGCTCGCCAAGGACAATGCGCAGTTGCCGCAGGATTGCGTCGAAGCGCGCGAACTGGGGGCAGAGGTCGCGGCGGCGCTGGCGGCGAACCTGCTGTTCCAGTCCGCCGCGCTGCCGCGCGCCGTCTATCCGCCGCTGTTCAACCGCTACGCCGGGGGACAGGCGTTCGGGACGCATGTCGACAATGCGTTTCGCCCGATGCCGGACGGGCAGGGGCGGCTGCGCACGGACCTATCGGCGACGTTGTTCCTGTCCGACCCAGCCGACTATGACGGCGGCGAACTCATCATCGAGGACGGGCATGATGGCAAGGCGATCAAGCTGCCCGCCGGGCACATGATCCTATACCCCGCCACCACGCTCCACAGCGTCGCCCCCGTCACGCGCGGCGCGCGGGTCGCGAGCTTCTTCTGGATCGAAAGCCTGGTGCCAGACGCCGCACAGCGCGCGACCCTGTTCGACATGGACATCGCCATCCAGTCGCTTCGCCCCCGCGTCGGCGACCGCGACCCCGCGCTGATCGCGCTGACGGGCTGCTATCACAATCTGCTGAGAAGCTGGGCGCGCTGAGCGTTCACGGAACTGCCACATTGCATCCCTAGGCGGGACGGGATTTCCCATCCTGCCGGAGAATTCCATGTCGCGTCCGTTCGAGAAGATCGTCGAAGCCCGTTTGTCGCGGCGGTCGATCCTGACCGGGTTGGGCGGGGTCGGCGCGACGGTGATGCTGTCGAGCTGCGGTTATAGCGGCGCGGGACTGGGGAGTGCGGGCGGTGCAGCCCCCGCCTTCGCCTTCACCCCGATTTCGCACGGCATTGACGATCGCCATCATGTCGCGCCCGGCTATACCGCCGACATCCTGTTGCGCTGGGGCGATCCGGTGATGCCCGGTGCGCCTGCGTTCGATCCGATGAACCAGACCGGCGAGGCGCAGTCGAAGCAGTTCGGCTATAATTGCGATTTCGTCGGCCTGATCCCGGTGTCGCGCGACCGGATGATGCTGGGCGTCAATCATGAATATGTGCTGCCCGAACTGATGTTCCCCGACCTGTACGGCGCGGACGGCAAGTTCGACCGCAGCCGGTACACGCAGCGCCATTCGGAGGTGGAGCGCGCCGCCGTCGGCATTTCGATGACCGAGCTTCGCCGCGACGGCGCACGTTGGGTGCCGGTGGCCGGCGCGATGAACCGCAAGGTCGATATGCTGTCCACCCGCGTGGGCGTCTCCGGCCCCGCGGCGGGCCATGCACGGATGCGGACGGTCGCCGACCCGGCGGGACGCACCGTGATCGGCACTTACGGCAATTGCGCGGGCGGACTGACCCCGTGGGGTACGTATCTGACCGCCGAGGAAAATTTCGACTTTGCCTTTTCAGGCGGGCTGGCCGCGGGTCATGCCGAAACCGTCAACCATCGCCGCTTCGGCGTCGTGCGAGAGGATGGCAAGCCGACCCAGCCGGGGCAGGGCAAGCTGAGCTGGGCCGCATTCGACCCGCGCTTCGACGTCGGCAAGGATCCGCATGAGGCCAACCGCTTCGGCTGGATCGTCGAAATCGACGCGCTAAATCCTCAAGCGCTGCCGAAGAAGCGCACCGCGCTGGGCCGGTTCGCGCATGAAGGGGCGGAGACGATCGTCAACCGCGATGGGCGGCTGGTCGTCTATATGGGCGACGATGCGCGGCATGAATATCTCTACCGTTTCGTCAGCCGCGATCGTGTGAGCGATGATCGCGCGGCCAATGCCGACCTGCTCGACCATGGTGTGCTGTCGGTCGCGATCTTCGACGAAGGCGGGATGCGCTGGGTGCCACTGGTGCATGGCACCGGGCCGCTGACGGCGGAAAACGGCTTCAATAGCCAGGCGGATGTCGTGATCGAGGCGCGGCGCGCGGGCGACCTGCTCGGCGCGACCCCGATGGACCGGCCCGAGGATGTCGAGGCGCATCCGACCAATGGCCGCGTCTATGTGATGCTGACCAACAATAGCGACCGCGATCAGGCAAATGTCGCCAACCCGCGCATCGCCAACCGCGATGGCCAGATCGTCGAGTTGATCGCACCGGGCGGCGACCATGCCGCAGACCGGTTCGATTGGGAAATCCTGGTGCTGTGCGGACGCCCGAACGATCCGAAGGTTGGCGCGCGCTGGAATGCGGAAATCTCGGACAGTGGCTGGTTTTCGTGCCCCGACAATTGCGCGTTCGACCCGGCAGGCCGCCTGTGGATCGCGACCGATCAGGGGTCGAACTGGCCGAACAGCGGCACGGCGGATGGACTTTGGGCGATGGAAACCGACGGGGCGGGCAGGGGCACGGGACACATGTTCTTCCGCGTTCCAGCCGGCGCGGAAATGTGCGGCCCCCGTTTCACCCGCGACGGGCGGCATTTGTTTCTGGCGATCCAGCATCCTGCCTCCGACGGCATGGTGGAGTGGCCCGAATTCGGACGTCGTTCGACCGCGGTAGACCCGGCGCATCGCTGGCCGGATTTCAAACCCGACATGCCGCCGCGGCCTTCGGTCGTGGTGGTGCGAAAGGACGATGGCGGGGTGATCGGGGTTTGAGGCGAAACAAGCCGGGACACACTCCACACCGTTTGTCTTGAGTAGCCCCTTCGACTGCCTACCAAGGCAGGCGCTCAGGACAGGCATTAAGCGAAGCCGAAATGGCGTATCGAAGGACGGTCGCTTGTAATGATCCTTCGATACGGGCCTTCGACTGCGCTCAGTCCCTACTCAGGACAAACGGATAGAGTGTAAGTTAGCCGCGCTTCATCCGCACCAGCGCGGTGTCCAGCGCTTGCAAGAACGCCGACCGGTCCTTGCCCGAAAAGGGCGCAGGCCCGCCGATCTGGTCGCCGCCTGCGCGCAGATCGGCCATGATCGCGCGGGTCGCGATCGCGGCGCCGATCGAACTCGTCGTGAACGGCGTGCCATTGGGCTTGAGCACCGTCGCGCCCGCCTTCAGGCAGCGATCCGCAAGCAGAATATCCGCCGTCACCACCAGCTTGGTCGCGTCCGAGCGTTCTGCGATCCAGTCGTCGGCGGCATCGAAGCCGTCGCTCACCACCACCCGGTCGATCAACGGGTGATCGGGGATGCGCAGATACTGGTTGCTGACCAAGGTCACCGGCACCGCGTGGCGCCAGGCGACTTTGTAGATCTCATCCTTTACCGGGCAGGCATCGGCATCGACCAGGATATGCGGCGTGCCGCTCACCGGGCGCGGGGCGGCCCGCCGGGACGACGATTGCCGCCGGGCTTGTTGCCGCCACCCTTATAGGGCGTGGGGCTGTGGCGCGGTGCGCCTGCACCGGCGTTACCGCGCCGCGGACCCTTGCGGTGAGGGGCAGGGGCCAGCCGCTCGCGCGGGCCGCCCCCGCCGCGTGCGCCGGGTTCGGGTGCATCGGGCGCGGGTTCGATGCGGACATCGCCTTCCTCGCCGTCCTGCCCTGCAGTGCGCGCAAGTGCGGCACTGAACTTGCCCGCGATGGCGCGCGGAATCTGGAAATGCGTCTCGTTCGGTCCGATGCGGATCGCGCCAACTTCGTTGCGGGTGATGTGCCCGCGACGACACAGCAATGGCAGCAACCAGCGCGGGTCGGCATTTTGTCGGCGACCGATGTCCATGCGGAACCAGATCGTATCGTCGAAGCCCGGACGATGGCGTTCCTGTTGAGCCGCCTGCCGCGCTTCGGGCGAATTGGGGATGAGTTCTTCGGGCTGCGGCATCGACGCGCGGTGCGAGCGGACGAGTGCGGCGGCGATATCCTCTGCCGGACGTTCCGCCATCAGCCGTTCCGCGAGCGCGCGATCCTCCTCGTCATATTCTTGCGGGGCGAGCAATGCGGCGATCAACCGCTCGCGGTCCTGCACGCGGATTTCCTCCGGCGTCGGCGCGGAAATCCATTCCGCCTCGATCCGCGCGCCGCGCAGCATCGATTCGACCCGGCGACGGCGCGGATAGGGGACGATCAGCACTGCCGTTCCCTTCTTGCCCGCGCGACCCGTCCGGCCCGAGCGATGCTGCAACGCCTCTGCATCCCGCGGAATTTCGACATGCACGACAAGGCTGAGCGTCGGCAGATCGATGCCGCGCGCGGCGACATCGGTGGCGACGCAGACGCGCGCGCGGCGGTCGCGCAGCGATTGCAGCGCATGATTGCGCTCGTTCTGCGAATGCTCGCCCGACAGTGCGACGGCCGCGAAGCCGCGTTCCTGCAACGTCGCGTGCAGATGCCGGACATTGTCTCGTGTCGCGCAGAACAGCATCGCGGTTTCCGCTTCATGGAAGCGCAGCAGGTTGATGACGGCGTGCTCGATCTCCGACGGGGAGACGGTCACTGCCTGATAGGCGATGTCACCATGCCCGCGATCGTCGCCGACGGTCGAGATGCGCAGCGCGTCGCGCTGATAGCGTTTGGCCAGCGCCACGATCGGACGCGGCATCGTCGCCGAGAACAGCAAGGTACGGCGCGTGTCGGGCGCACCGTCGAGAATCTGTTCCAGATCCTCGCGGAATCCCATGTCGAGCATCTCGTCGGCCTCGTCGAGGACGACCGCCTTCAATGCCGAGAGGTCGAGCGCGCCGCGTTCCAGGTGATCACGCAAACGTCCCGGCGTACCGACGACGACATGCGTTCCGTGGCTCAGCGCGCGACGCTCCTTCGACGCGTCCATGCCCCCGACACAGGTGGCGATCCGCGCCCCTGCCTTGCCATAGAGCCACATGAATTCCCGGCTGACCTGAAGCGCCAGTTCGCGCGTCGGTGCGATGATGAGGGCGACCGGCGCGCCGGGCGCGGCCATGCGGCCTTCATCGCCCAGCAGGTCGGTGGCCATCGCCAGACCGAAGGCGACGGTCTTGCCCGAGCCGGTCTGAGCGGAGACGATCAGGTCGCGGCCCGCCGCTTCGGGTTCCAGCACCGCGGCCTGGACCGGGGTGGGGGCGGCATAGCCACGCGCTTCGAGCGCTTCGGCGAGCAGGGGGGGGAGTTCGGCAAATGACATGACGGCAATAATCCAACGATGCCGCATGGGGGCGGCGAAAAAATAAGGAACGGCCAAATCACCGGCGTGGACCGCGCGAAACCCGACGCACGACACCGGTGATATATGGCGATCCCCTATGATGTTCGCCGGGCCACTGCGCGTCACGATCTCTACGGATCGCCGATGCGCCGATACTGATAAGCGGTGGTCGGGAAGAGAGGATTCGAACCTCCGGCCCCTGCCTCCCGAAGGCAGTGCTCTACCAGGCTGAGCTACTCCCCGACGGAGTCCGATCGTTGCGTGTGCGGTGCGACCGGTGCTTGGAAGGCGCGCCTATACAAAGCGTGCCCGCCCCGTGCAAGTGGGGTCGCGGGGTTGCCGATCAAGTCGTGGGCGTGCGCGCTGCCCCCAACATGGCATCGACGGCCACGAACTTCTCACGCGGCGCACCGTCGCGCGCGGCGGCGACTTCCGCCGAATCGATATTCTGCCAGTCGCGGAACGTGACGACATCGACGGTGCGCGCCGCCAGCAGCGCATCGAGCGCAGGTCGTCCCAGCTTGCCGCTGCCCTCGCCGATGTCCTCGGCGATCTTTTCGACGATGGCGAAGCCGTCGGGGCGGTTGGTGCCGATCGTGCCGGATGGTCCGCGCCGTGCCCAGCCGACGGCGTAGAGACCGGGGAGGATGCGCCCTTCGTCATTGGCGAACCGCCCGGCGCGCGCGTCATAGGGAACGCCGTCGATCGGCGGCGTGCGGTATCCGATGCAACTGACGACCAGGTGCGCGGGGATCGCGTAGGTCTCTCCCGTGCCGGTCGCGCGGCCTTCGGCGTCGAGCGCGGTGCGTTCGACGATGACTCGTTCGGCGCGGCCTTCGCCTTTGATGGCAACGGGCATGGCAAAGAAATCGAAGACGACCCGAACCGGCTTGGCCGTGTCCGGTCCCGTGGCGGCATAATCGCGCAAATGAGTGACGGATTTGCGCTGGCCGGGTTCCAACGCCGCGTCCTCGTCCGTCGGCGGCAGGTCGCCGGGTTCGACCACCGGCGTCGCGCGGGCCAGATGGCCCAGTTCGCCCAGTTCCTTGGGCGTCATCGCAATCTGGTGCGGCCCGCGGCGGCCCAGCAATGTCACCGTGTCGATGCCTGCGCGCTCCAGTGCCCGAAACGCATGGTTGACGATGTCGGATGCGGCGAGTTCGTCCTGGCTCTTGGCGAGGATGCGCGCGACGTCGAGCGCGACATTGCCATTGCCGATCACCACCGCGCCCGGCCCGACCAGCGGCGGTGCGAGCCCGGCGAAATCGGGATGTCCGTTATACCAGCCGACGAACGCCGCCGATCCCACGACGCCTGGCAAATCGCTACCCGGAATGTCGAGCGGCCGGTCGGCGGGTGCCCCGGTCGCCAGCACCACCGCGTCGTACAGCTCGCGCAATTCGGCGATGGTCACGTCCTGGCCGACGGTGACATTGCCGACAAAGCGCACTGTCTCGGTCAGCGCGGTCGCTTCATACCGGCGCGACACACCCTTGATCGACTGGTGGTCGGGCGCGACGCCGGTGCGGATCAGCCCGAACGGCACCGGCATCCGGTCGATGATATCGACGCGCACATCGTCTCCGAACGCCTTTTGCGCGGCTTCGGCGGTGTAATAGCCCGCCGGTCCCGATCCGATCACCGCGATATGTCGCATGGACGCGCTCTCCCGTTATCTCGGCGATGCTAGAGGATGGGGCGGGGGTGGCAAGGGTGCCAATCCCCCGTTTGTCCTGAGTAGCCGTTGAGCGAAGTCGAAATGGCGTATCGAAGGGCGGCCGCTTGGGGCGATCCTTCGATACGGGCCTTCGGCTTCGCTCAGTCCCTACTCAGGACCAACGGATGTTGGTTGCGGTAAATCTTCGAACCATCTCAGGGCAACGCCTGCCGGACGCTCACCGGCGCGATCGCGATGCCGTCGCCCTGTTTCCCCGCAGGCAGCCGCCCCAGCACGCGACCACTCGCGAAATCGACCTCTGCAATCCGGTCGATTCCTGTCTCCGCCACGTAAAGCCGCGTGCCATCGTCCGAAAACAGGATCGTCACTTGCCCGAATGCCTTGTTGCGTCCGACCGGGATCGTCCGCGTCACTGCCCGCGTTGCAGTGTCGATCACCGTCAGGTCGCCGCTCTCCAAGTTCGACGTCACCGCGTGTCTTCCGTCCGGCGATACCAAGATGCGGATCGGGAATTGCCCGACCGCGACGCTGCCCAGTTCCTTCATCGTCATCGCGTCGAATTCGTGCGCGCGGTTGCCGCCGCGATCCGCGACCCAAAGGCGGCGTCCGTCTGGCGACAGCGCCAGCCCCTCGGGCTCCTTGCCCACCGGGGTGTCGCCGATCTTGCGCATGGCCGACAGGTCGATCGCGGTGATCGATTTGGACCCCATGTTCGCGACCCAGGCGCGGCGTCCGTCGGGGGAGACGGCGACCATGTGCGATCCCTTTTGACCGGTCGCGACTTGGCGCACCCGCTCGCCTGCGCCGTCCTTGGCCGCACGCACCACCGCGATCGAATCGCTACCCTCTGCCGAGGCGACCAGACGCCCGTCCTTCAGCCAGACCAGGCCATGCGGGCGCAGATTGGGCGCGATGTCGATGCGTTCGACCAGGCTGGCCGATGCGACGTCGAAAATGTCGATCGTCTGCCCGCCATAGGCGACCACCGCGGCGTGCGCGCCATCGGGCGAGATCGCGACTTCATGCGGTGCCTTCGCGGTTTCCACCCGGCGTACTTCGCGCCCCGATTTCAGGTCGACGAAGCTGACCGTGTCTTCGCCCTTGTTGCCGATGACGAGGGTCTGTGCGCTGGCGGGCAAGGCGAGGGTCAGGGCGGCGGTTAGCAATAGAGCGCGCATGGGGTTCTCCGAGGAATTTTCCGCACCCTATCGGGATGTCAGCACGGGGCAATGATTGCATTGCCCCACCCACGTCGTCACCCCGGCCGAAGTGCCGGGGTCCACCAAGCCGCGGGCGCCTGCGCTCGAGCCTCTTGCCGTATCGGGTGCCTCTTGGTGGACCCCGGAACCAGTCCGGGTGACGGAGTGTATGGGGCAGAGGCTACTCTCCCAACCGCTCCCGGATCGTCGCGGTCGCCGTCACCGTCCACACATCGCCGAAATCCTCATGCACCAACTCCCCGGGCCGCTCGCCGCCCAGCGCCGCGACGATGTTGGGCACGGTATTGCTGTGCCCGACGATCAGCACCGGCCCCGGCACCGTCTTTACCCGGGCAATCAGCGCAGCTTCTTCCGCGGGATCATAAGTTTGCACCGTCAGCCCGCGCGCGGCTGCGATCGGGGCGGCGGTCTGCTGAGTCCGGCGATAGGGGGTGGCGAAGATCGCGGCGAGTGGCTTCCCCTCGAACCACGTCACCAGCGCCTTTGCCTTTGCTGCGCCCGCGGGCAGCAAATCGGGATCGCGCTCGCCCTTCGGCGTGTCCAGATGGCGCATCACATAGCGCGGTGCGGCCTCCTGCGCCGCGCTAGGCAGGGGCACCAGCATCGCGGCAAGCGCGGCGATCATCGTCAGCATCTTCATCGCCCGCGACGCTGCCCGTGTCGGCCCCCCTTCGCAAGTCCCCCGCACGGTGCTAACGCGCGGCGCATATGGCCACCGAACAATCCAAGATCCGCAATTTTTCGATCATTGCGCATATCGACCACGGCAAATCCACGCTCGCCGACCGGCTGATCCAGCGCACCGGCGGGCTGACCGAGCGCGAGATGTCGGCGCAGGTGCTCGACAATATGGACATCGAAAAGGAACGCGGCATCACCATCAAGGCGCAGACCGTGCGCCTGGAATGGAAGGGCCATGTCCTCAATCTGATGGACACGCCGGGCCATGTCGACTTCGCCTATGAAGTCTCGCGCAGCCTGGCCGCGTGCGAAGGCGCGCTGCTGGTGGTGGACGCGGCGCAGGGCGTCGAGGCGCAGACGCTCGCCAATGTCTATCAGTCGATCGAGCATGACCATGAGATCATTCCGGTCATCAACAAGATCGACCTTCCCGCCGCCGAACCCGAAAAGGTCCGCGCGGAAATCGAGGACGTGATCGGCATCGACGCGTCGAACGCGGTCCTCGCCAGCGCCAAATCGGGCATCGGCATCGAGGAAATCCTCGACGCGGTGGTCGAGCGCATCCCGCCGCCAAAGGGCGATCCAGATGCGCCGCTAAAGGCGATGCTGGTCGATAGCTGGTACGACCCGTATCTGGGCGTCGTCATCCTCGTCCGCGTCATCGACGGCACGCTGAAAAAGGGCCAACAGGTCAAATTCATGCAGGCGGGCACGACTCACCTGATCGATCGGGTCGGCTGTTTCCGGCCCAAGATCGAACAACTGACCGACCTCGGCCCCGGCGAAATCGGGTTCATGACCGCGCAGATCAAGGAAGTCGCCCAGACGATGGTCGGCGACACCATCACCGACGCCAAACGCCCCGCGGCAGAGGCGCTGCCGGGCTTCATGGAAGTCCAGCCGGTGGTGTTCTGCGGCCTGTTCCCGGTCGATGCCGCGGATTTCGAAAAACTGCGCGAAAGCATTTCCAGGCTGCGGCTGAACGACGCCAGTTTCTCGTTCGAAATGGAAACCTCGGCGGCACTGGGCTTCGGCTTCCGCTGCGGCTTCCTCGGGCTGCTGCACCTGGAGATTATCCAGGAACGGCTGACGCGCGAATACGACCTCGACCTCATCACCACCGCGCCCAGCGTGGTGTACGAAATCGAACTGACGCACGGCGG
The DNA here is from genome assembly GCF_902506605.1 of Sphingomonas sp. AX6. GTDB lineage: Bacteria > Pseudomonadota > Alphaproteobacteria > Sphingomonadales > Sphingomonadaceae > Sphingomonas. The sequence goes on along the minus strand of NZ_LR733979.1, from coordinate 544,225 downwards.
CGGTCACATCGAACTCCACAACCCCGCCGACATGCCCGATCCGACGAAGATCGCAATGATCAGCGAGCCGTGGATCAACGCCGTCATCTACGTCCCCGACGAATATCTCGGCCCCATCCTGAAGCTGTGTCAGGACCGTCGCGGCATCCAGAAGAACCTGACCTATGTCGCGGGCCGCGCGCAGGTGACCTACGAACTGCCGCTCAACGAAGTCGTGTTCGATTTTTACGACCGGCTGAAGAGTATCAGCCGCGGCTATGCCAGCTTCGATTACGAACAGATCGGCCACCGCGAGGGCGACCTCGTCAAGATGAGCATCCTCGTCAACGAGGAACCGGTCGATGCGCTGTCGATGATCGTCCACCGCGCGACAGCGGAAACGCGCGGTCGCGGCATGTGCGAGCGGCTGAAGGAACTGATCCCCCGCCACCTGTTCAAAATCCCGATCCAGGCCGCGATCGGCGGCCGTGTGGTCGCGCGCGAAACGATCAGCGCGATGCGCAAGGACGTGACCGCCAAATGCTATGGCGGCGACGCCAGCCGCAAACGCAAGCTGCTCGACAAGCAGAAAAAGGGTAAGGCGAAAATGCGGGAATATGGGAGCGTGAGCATTCCGCAGGAGGCGTTTATTGCGGCGCTGAGGATGGGCGACGACGCGTAGCGCCCAAGGCTAAGGCGCGCAGCGCGTTAGCCGAGGATCAGCGCGAGCCGGCCGGCGGTCGGCTGACCTACGCAGTCAGCCGAACCGACCGACGTCACGGGCTCGCCCCGTGTCGGCGCTGCCGCAGTTCACCCGACAACCTGCACGGTTGCCTGCTCGCACGCAAAAATGGCACCTTGTTCGCATGGCAACGAACCCAACCCACGACACCTACATCGCCGCAGTCCCGGAGCAGTTTCGCGCCATCTTGAGCCGAATGCGCGCACAGCTATCGCACGCCCTGCCGGATGCCGCAGAAGTCATCAAATACGACCTGCCCGGCTTCCAGATCGGAGAGGCGATCGTCGCGGGCTATGCAGCCTTCAGCAAGCAATGTGGCCTCTATGTCGATCCCGAGGCGATCGCCGCCCATGCCGACGAAATCGCCGCATTGAAGCTCAAATCAACCAAGACCGGCGTGACGTTCACGGTCAACAATCCAATTCCCGATGCGCTTATCCATAAATTGGCGATCCGTTCGCGGCGCGAAAAGGGACTTTAAGCGGAGCGGCCTTAGCCCAGCCTTCGCTCACCACACCGCACCCCAAACCACATAAACCCCGACCAGCACCACCACCGCCGCAAAGCCGACCTCCATCGCGCGCTTGTGCGCCGTGAGCCGCTTGCCGAGCGCGATCCCCAGACCCGCGCCGACGATGCCACCCGCCACCAGCACCCCGGCGAGCGTCCAATCGACCAGTCCCGACAACGCATAGGACGTCGCCGTCGTCGCGCCCAGCGCGGTGACCGCGACCAGCGAGGTGCCGATCGCGTTGGCCAGCGGCATCGCGGTCGCCAGCATTAGCCCCGGCACGATCAGAAAGCCGCCGCCGATACCGAAGAACCCGGCCATCAGCCCGACGCCGCCACCGATCGGGATCAGGCGCGGCAACAATTGGCGCGCGCTGTCGCGTGTCAGGCGCACATCGGGTTTGGGCTCGCCGCGCCGCCTGCGCAGCATCGACAGTCCGACCCCGATCATCAGCAGTCCGAACAGTCCGAGCAAGGCTTGCCCGCCGATCGCCTTGCCGATTTCCGCGCCGATCGCCGCGCCGATGACCCCCGCCAGCGCGAACACGCCCGCGCATCGCCATTTGACGGTGCCCGCGCGCCAATGGCCGACAAGCGATGCGGATGCGTTGAGCGCCACCGCGATCGCCGCCGTTCCGATCGCCAGATGCGGCGATCCGGTGCCGACGACGTGCACGATCAGTGGCACCGCGAGAATCGATCCGCCCCCGCCGACCAGCCCCAGAACCAGGCCGATCAGCGCGCCGGACATCAATGCGAGCAACAGCGTTTCGCCGCCCATGACGATCGATCCTTTTCGGATTTGAAGTGTTCATCCCGCCCGACCCGTTCGTTTCGAGCAACGTCGAGAAACGTGACACGAACGCTTGGATAACGTTTCTCGACTTCGCTCGAAACGAACGGGGGCAGGGGCTTATCGAGCCGTTACCCCGCTGCGCAGCCGTTTCGTTTAGGCCGCCGCGCGCCGGTTCCAGGGCATTGCCCCCAGCAGCTTCGCCATCCCGCACCAGCCGCTGATCCCGGCAAAGGTCAGCCCTGCACCGACGAATGCCGACAGCGCGAAGAAGGCGGGCGCGACGAGCCAGCCGAGCAGCACGCCCACCAGCACCAGCATTCCCGCGGTGATTTGAACCTGGCGCATGATCTCAATCGGCTGCGACTTATCCTCCGCTACCGGCAGCCCGGCCGCGCGCCAGCCGTCGATGCCGCCTTCCAGCACGAACGCTTCGCAGTTCGCGGCGTCGCTCAGCCGATCGGCATTGGCGGCGGTGCGCATCCCCGACTTGCAATGAAAGATCACGACCTGCGCGCCGCCGCGATCGACTTTGGTCATCGCATCCAGCGGCACATGGTTCGCGCCTGCAATATGTGCGCGGGCATATTCGTCGGCACCGCGAATATCGACCAGCCGCGCCGCTCCGCTGGCGATCAGGCGCTGGGCATCGCGGGGGGAAATCGTCTTCATGACTCTTGTCCTTCGGGCAAACAATAAAGGGCGTAGAGGGTGTCGAGCAGGTCCGCGATGCGCGGATCGGCGATGCGATACCACAAAGTCTGGGCCTCGCGGTCGAACGCCACCAGGCCCTCTTCGCGCATCTTCGCCAGATGCTGCGACAGCGCCGATTGCGACAGGCCGACGGCCTCCGCCAGATCGCCGACCCGCGCACGGCGCAGTTCCACCAGCTTGCACAGCAGCATCAGTCGTCGCTGGTTGCCGAGCAGTTTCAGCACCTCGGCGACTTCACCGGCCTTGGCTTCGAATGCTTTCATGTCGGGCAGGCTGGGCATTGGTTTCCTCTACATCAGCTATTGCTAATTTAGAGAATGCTAATATATTGTCAAGCGACACGATGGAGAAAATCATGACGCCCCCCGACATCACCGCATTTTTCGATGAGGCGACCAACACGGTCAGCTATCTGGTCTTCGATCCCGATACTCGCGACGCCGCCATGATCGATCCGGTCCTCGACTACGATGCCGCGAGCGGGGAGGTGGATACCGCCTCCGCCGACGGGATGCTGGCCGCGGTCGAGGCGCGCGGGCTTCGCGTGACACTGGTGCTGGAAACGCACGCCCATGCCGATCATCTGTCCGCAGCGTCCTATATCAAGGCGAAGACCGGGGCTGCGATCGGCATCGGCGAGCATATTCGCGACGTGCAGAAAATCTTCCGCCCGGTCTTCGCCGCCGACGATCTGAAAACCGACGGCAGCGATTTCGACCGGCTGTTCGCGGATGGCGAACGCTTCTCCATCGGCAGCCTGGAGGTGGAGGTGATCCATACCCCCGGCCACACGCCCGCCGATGTCAGTTACCGGATCGGCGACGCGCTGTTCGTCGGCGACACATTGTTCATGCCCGACTACGGCACCGCGCGCGCCGATTTCCCCGGTGGCGATGCGCGCCAGCTCTATCGTTCGATCCGCAAATTGCTCGAACTGCCGCGCGAGACCCGCATTTTCCTGTGTCATGATTACAAGGCAGCGGGCCGCGAAGACTATGCGTGGGAAACCACAGTCGGCGCCCAGCGCGATGCAAGCGTCCATGTCCGTGACGGGGTGAGCGAGGACGACTTCGTCGCGATGCGCGAGGCGCGCGATGCGACACTGTCCGCGCCGAAATTGCTGCTCCCGTCGATCCAGGTGAACATCCGCGCGGGTCGCTTTCCGTTCGCGGAGGCAAACGGCGTTCGCTATCTGAAGATTCCGGTAAAGGCGAAGCAGGCGGTTTTCGAATGAAGGACTGTTGCGAATTACTCGCAACACCAGTAGGACGCTCGCAACGAACGATCACATCGGAGCCCCCCCCCTCATGACCTTCGCCGTATCCCGCACGCTTCTGCTCGCCCTCGCGTCCAGCGTCGCGCTCGCCGCCTGTTCCTCCGGCGACGAGGCGGCGAACGGCAGCAACGCCGCGGCGGGCGAGCAGGTCGTCAACCTCTACAGCGCGCGGCACTATGACAGCGACAATGCGCTGTACGAGCGGTTCACCCAGGAAACCGGCATCCGCATCAACCTGATCGAGGGCAATGCAGACGAGCTGATCGCGCGGATGCGCAGCGAGGGCGCACAGAGCCCGGCCGATCTGTTCATCACCGCCGACGCAGGCGCGCTCCACCGTGCCGAACAGGCCGGGCTGTTCCAGCCGGTGCGCTCGGAAACGATCGAGCAACGCATCCCGGCTAACCTGCGCGAGCCGTCTGGGCTGTGGGCAGGCTTCATGCGCCGCGCGCGCGTCGTCGCCTATGACAGCAACCGCGTTCGCGAGGACGAGGTCGAAACCTACGAACAGCTCGCATCGCCCCGCTTCCGCAATCGCCTGTGCGTGCGGTCCGCCGACAATATCTACAATCTGTCGCTGGTCGGTGCCCTGATCGAGGCGTGGGGGCCGGAGAAGACGCAACAATGGGCAGAAGGTATCGTCGCCAACATGGCGCGCCCACCCGAAGGCGGCGACCGCGACCAGATCCGCGCTGTGAACGCGGGCGTCTGCGAAATCGCGCTGACCAACAGCTATTATTACATCCGCATGGCGAGCGGCGAGGATGCCGCCGACCGCGCGATGACCGAGAAGGTTCAGCTCGGCTTCCCGTCGCTCGACGGGCAGGGCAGCCATGTAAACATCTCGGGCGGCGGGGTCGCGGCCAATGCACCCAATCGCGACAATGCGGTGCGTCTGCTCGAATTCTTCACCGAGCCTTCGACGCAGGAATATATCTCGGCCAACAACAACGAATATCCCGCCAGCCCGACCGTGACCGCGCCGCCGCCGGTCGCAAGCTATACCGGGTTCCAGCCGCACCCGATGCCGGTCGCGAACTTCGCGCGGCGTCAGGCAGAGGCGCAAAAGATCATGAGCGCGGCGGGCTGGCGGTGATTTGGGTTGCTACCGCTGCCTGTGTTCCGGATAGGAATTGCGGGCGGCGGAGCGAACTGGGTGCAGTCGATAATCAATCTGGGTTTCCCTATCCCCGTTCGTGCTGAGCTTATCGACCCGAGGGGCGGGACGAAGTCTCAACCACTGTCCTTCTCGGCTCGAAGAAGGGACAGCATTTCGGCAAGCTCAATGCGAACGGGTTTGGTTTGATGTTCCGGGAAATTCGCCTTCCCAACCCGCTCGGCTGGGCAGCGCTGGTCGCCGCGTTGCTCGCCGCCGCACCGCTGATTGGCGTCCTCTACGCCGCCCTCGGCGCCGAGCGCGCGGACATCGCGGCGAGCGAGTTGTGGCGCTATGCCGCGACTTCGGCGTTTCTTGCAGTCGTTGTCGGCGTGCTGGTCGCGGTGATCGGCACCGCGACTGCGTGGCTGACGGTGATGTACGCCTTTCCGGGCAGACGCGTTCTGACCTGGGCACTGGTCCTGCCGCTCGCGGTGCCGGGCTTCGCGCTCGCCTATGCCTATGCCGATTTGCTCGACGTGGGCGGCGGGTTGCGCATGTGGTTGCGCGAGGATTTCGGCATCAATCCGATGTGGTCGATCCGGTCGATTCCCGGTGCGGCGTTCGTCCTTGGCCTCGCCTTTTACCCTTATGTCTATCTCGCGATGCGCGCGGCGTTTTTGATGCAGTCGGCGGATTTGATGGATGCCAGCCGCACGCTTGGCGCATCGCGGTGGCGTGGGCTCGCTGCTGTCGCGATCCCGGTCGCGCGGCCCGCGCTGGCGGCGGGGGTGGCGCTGGCGGTGATGGAGACGCTCGCCGATTACGGGGCGGTGCGGTATCTTAGCGTTCAGACGCTGACCACGGGCGTGGTCCGCGCCTGGTCGGTGTTCGGATCGACCGCGAGCGCGGCGACGCTGGCGCTGCCGCTGATGGGGGCGGCGTTCTTCCTGTTGTGGGTCGAGCGATCGGCGCGGCGTGGCAAGGTGCATGAGGGGGGCAAGGGGCGCCTGCGCCCGCTCGCCGTGACGCGCCTGACCGGCATCCGTGCCGCGCTTGCCACCACGGCTTGCGCGCTTCCCGTGATCCTTGGCCTCCTCCTCCCCGCCGCGTGGCTTGGGCATCTTGCGCTGGAGCAGACCCCCGACTTGCCGCGCCTGACCGCCGCCGCCACTCGCAGCCTTGCGCTGGGCCTGAGTGGCGCCGCGCTCACCGTGCTGCTCGCGACGCTGCTGGCGATGGGGGGCAGGGGCCGCCCCACATTGCTCCGCCTCGCCAGCCTTGGTTATGCGACGCCCGGCGCGGTGATGGCGATCGGGCTGTTGGTCCCCGCCTCGCTCCTGTGGAACGCGGGGATCATGTCGTCGGGCATCGTCATCGGCGTCGCGCTGCTCCTCCTCGCCTATGCGGCGCGGCTGATGGCGGCGGCGCTGGAGCCGATCGAGGCCGGACTGGAGAGGATTGCGCCTTCCACCCGCCATGCCGCGCGGATGCTGGGCAAGGGGCCGGTTGGCGGCGCGATTGCGGTCGACCTGCCGCTGGCGCGCGGTGCGGTGCTGACGGCGGCGCTGCTCGTCTTCATCGACATCGTCAAGGAATTGCCCGCGACGCTGATCCTGCGGCCGTTCAATTTCGACACGCTGGCGGTGATCGCCAATAATTATGCGCTGGACGAGCGGCTGGGGCAGGCGGGGTTGCCGTCGCTGATCGTCGTCGCGCTCGCGCTTGGCCCGGTGATCTGGCTGTCGCGGCGGATTGCCGCGGTGCGCCCGGCAAGCTAGGTCGGGTGCAGTGACACCAACCCACCCCCATCCGTTTGTTTCGAGCCCTTCGACTGTCTGCCAAGGCAGGCGCTCAGGACAGGCTTCGAGCCTTTGGCTCGAAGTCGAGAAACGTGACCGAGGCGCTCGCGAGCGTTTCTCGACTTCGCTCGAAACAAACGGGGTGGGGTCATACTTTCCCAGACCGGCATGCTCACCATGACCGCTCCCGCTCTGTCCGTCGCCGATGTCGCCAAATCCTATGGATCGGTGCAGGCCGTGGACGGCGCCAGCTTCGATCTCGCGGCAGGGCAGGTGACGTGCCTGCTCGGCCGGTCGGGCTGCGGCAAGTCCACCTTGCTGCGCCTGATTGCCGGGCTGGAATGCGCCGATCGGGGAACGATCGCGGGCGACACGCTGTTCGCGGACTCTACAACGCACCTACCGCCCGAGAAGCGCGGCATCGGCCTGGTGTTCCAGGACTATGCCCTGTTCCCGCACCTCGATGTCACGAAGAATGTCGGCTTCGGCCTCGCGCATCTGAACAAGGCCGACCGCGCGACCCGCGTTGCCGCCCTGCTCGACCGCTTCCAGATCGCACACCTTGCGCACGCCTATCCCCACAGCCTGTCGGGCGGCGAGCAGCAACGCGTCGCCATCGCCCGTGCACTCGCGCGCGAGCCCGCCGTGGTGCTGATGGACGAGCCCTTTTCGGGCCTAGACGGCGCGCTGCGTCGCGACATCCAGCTCGCCATCCTGGGCCAGTTGCGCGCGAGCGGCGCGGCGGTACTCATCGTCACCCATGACGCAGAGGAAGCGATGCGCGTAGGCGACCGCATCGTGTTGATGGCCGAGGGGCGCGTGCTGCAAACCGGCACGCCGGAGGAATGTTACGCCCAGCCCACCAGCGCCGCCGCCGCCCGCCTGCTCGGCCCGGTCAACGCGTTGCCCGGGATGGTGAAGGACGGCCGGATTGAAACGGCGCTGGGCACGATACCAGCCCCCAACCACCCCGACGGCCCCGCCACCCTGCTCGCCCGCCCGGAGGCATTCGGGGTGGCGGGGGACGGCGCGGGCTTTGATCTGACGGTCAGCGAAATCGCCTATCTCGGCGACCGGTACGAGGTGTCGGGAATGGTCGGTGATACCCCGATCCTGGCGCATCTGGCGACGCGCCCGATTTTGGGTCGCGGCACCGTGCGGCTCTCTGTGTCATCAGAGGATGTTCGGATCGTTTAGGCCCCGCTACGTTTTGCTGACATTTGCGGGCAAAGCTGAATGTCTGCAAACGACCCCATTGCGGACATTTTGACCGGTGTCATACTACCGCAATGTCTAAAGCCCGCGCCTATCTTCGGTCTGCTCTTGAAAGGGTGGCCAGCGGCGGCGACATCGCCGCAGATCAATTGGATGCCGCCGTTGCCGATCCGCGCTTACTTAATCGAGCAGAGAAGGATGCGTGGCAGGAGTTAAGCCATTGGGCGGACGATAAAGACATTCGAAAGAAGGATCCGAAATACACTGCTTCCCGACGGGAGCGGATGATGAACCACATAGCGGCGCTAGATGGCTATCTGCCCAAGGAAATCGAGCGGGGGAAGCATATTGGTTCGCATATCTCGCAATGGTGGATCGTCGTCGCGGTAGGTTTATGCGCTGCGGTGTTCTTACTTCTCTGGTAACGGCAGCTTCCCACCCAATTCCCGCCGTTCATTCAACTGGAAATGTAGGATTTCGTCTGCTCTACCCTGAGCGATGGCGCGCCAGACCACCCCTGCTGAAACCACGAACCAACCCAGTGTCGCGTCGCCGTGGCCTCCCCGCCGCGTCGCCGTCGCCTCACCCCTCAAAACCACGCAATCGTGTAAACCTTGTCAACTTGTTCAGGTTCGAGCCGCCACCGCCCGCCGATATAATATCTCCCCTCACCCTAGGTTCAGCCGCGTTTCTGTATTAGCAGACCCCGATGGCGGGCCTTCGCGGCTCGCTCCGATGTCCCGAGTTTCAATCCGGAGAGTTTCATGAAGGCGATTTTATTGGCGAGCGCGGCTGCGTTCGCGCTTGGAGGATGCAGCAGCATGGCGACGACCGACGGCACCACCGCTTCGGCGGGCAGCGAAGCCCCGGTTGCGGCGGCTGGCGATCAGGCAATGCCTGACAACATTCTGCTCGCCGACTGGTCCGGCGCCTATGACGGCACGCCGCCGTTCGACAAGGTGACCCCCGCCATGTTCCCCGAGGCGATCCAGTACGGCATCGACGAACAACGCCGCGAATATCAGGCGATCACCCGCCACCGCGCCGCGCCGACGTTCGAAAACATCATCGTGCCGATGGAAAAGGCGGGCGAACGCCTTGGCCGCGTGCTGTCGGTGTTCAGCGTCATGACCAGCAACATGACCAACTCCCAGTATCAGGCATTGTCGCGCGAATGGGGGCCGAAGCTGTCCGCCGCGTCGGACGAAATCACGCTCGATCCGATCCTCTTTCAGCGGATCAAGGCAGTGTACGACAACCGCAACAGCGCCGGTCTGAATGCGCAGCAGATCCGTCTGGTCGAGCGCTATTATGACAGCTTCGTCCGTCGCGGTGCGAACCTCAACGCCGAACAGAAGCAGCAATTGTCGGCCTACAACGCCGCGCTCTCGACCGAATTTTCGGGCTTCTCCGAAAAGGTGCTGGCAGACGAAAGCACCTACATCACCGCAACCGAAGCGCAGATGAAGGGCGTCCCCGCCGACATCAAGGGCGCAGCCGCCGGTGCTGCCAAGGAACGCAACCTCCCCGCGGGCAGCTATGCGATCGTCAACACGCGTTCCGCAGTCGATCCCGTGCTGACCTTTGCCGAGGACCGTGCGCTGCGTGAAAAGGTTTGGCGCGCCTTCGTCAGACGCGGCGACAATGGCGGCGCGAACGACACCAATGCGACCATCGCCAAGATCACCCAGATCCGCGCCGATCGCGCCAAGCTGCTCGGTTACAAGAACCACGCCGAATGGCGGATGCAGGACACGATGGCGAAAACGCCGGCGGCTGCCAACGAACTGATGATGCGCGTTTGGCCCGCCGCGGTCGCGCGCGTGAAACAGGAAGTTGCCGACCAGCAGGCGATGGCCAAGTCGTCCGGCCAGAACATCACGATCGAACCCTGGGACTACCGCTTCTATCAGGAAAAGGTTCGCAAGGATCGCTACGACCTGTCGGCGGATGAGGTGAAGCCCTATTTCGAACTGAACAACATCATCGAGGCGTCCTATTGGGCGGCGGGTGAATTGTTCGGGCTCGACTTCAAGGAAATCACCGGCACCGTTCCCACCTGGCATCCCGATATCCGCGTCTATTCGGTGACGAAGCGCGGGTCGGGCGATCAGGTCGGCGTGTTCTACCGCGACGATTATGCGCGCACCGGCAAGCGGTCGGGCGCATGGGCAACCACCTATCGCAGCCGCGCCGGGCTCACCGACAAGAACATCGTGCTGGGTTCGAACAACAATAATTTCGTGAAGCCGCCTGCCGGTCAGCCCGCGTTGATCAGCCTGGACGACGCGGAAACGCTGTTCCATGAATTCGGCCACGCGCTGCATTACTTCATCTCGAATGTCGAATATCCGAGCTTCAACGGCACGCCGCGCGACTTTGTGGAATATCCGAGCCAGGTGAACGAGAATTGGCTGCTGACCCAGCCGGTGCTCAGCCGCTTCGCCAAGCATTACCAGACCGGTGAAGTGATGCCCGCGTCGCTGATCCAGAAGATCGAAAAAGCGTCGACCTTCAACCAGGGCTTCGCGACGGTCGAATATCTCTCTTCGGCGATCGTCGACATGGAAATGCACACCCGGACCACGGGCGTCGCGGACCCCGATGCGTTCGAAAAGGAAACGCTGGCGAAGATCGGCATGCCGAAGGAGATCGTGATGCGGCACCGCCTGCCGCAGTTCAATCACCTCTTCTCGTCCGACGCCTATTCGGCGGGATATTACAGCTATCTCTGGTCGGAAACGATGGACGCCGACACCTGGGCGTTGTTCGAGGAACGCGGCGTCTTCGACAAGGCGACGGCCGATAGCTACGCCAAGTGGATTCTATCCACCGGCAACGAAATCGACCGGGTGGACGCCTACCGCGAATTCCGCGGCCGTGACCCGGAAGTGAATGCGCTGCTCAAGAAGCGCGGCTTCCCGGTCAATTGATCCGGACAAGAGAACAAGGCCGGTCCCTCGCGGGGCCGGCCTTTTTTGGCTGGGATTTGAGTTCAGGCGGCGGGTTTACGGAACCGGATGGTCATGCGGTCGCTTTCGCCGATCGCCTGATATTTGGCGCGATCGACATCCTTCAGCCGCAGCGAAGGCGGCAGCGTCCAAACGCCTTGCGGCCAGTCGGCGGTGTCCTTGGGGTTGGCATTCACCTCGGACTGCGCATCGACGGTGAAGCCTGCTTTCGTGGCAAGCGCGACGACCGAGCTGACCTTCATATAGCCGCTCTTTTCCTCGGCCCCGGCATCGCGCGCTTCGGGCAGCCGGTGTTCGACGACGCCCAGCACCCCGCCGGGTTTCAGCACACGATATGCTTCGGCAAAGACCTTCTCCGCGTTCTCGACCCCGCCCATCCGCCAGTTGTGGACGTTGCGGAAGGTGAGCACGACGTCCGCCGAGCTCGCGTCGATCGCGGTCATCCCGGTGGCGGGATCATAAGGCGCGGTCTCGACGCGGCCATAGGTGGAGGCATCCTTGGTCCGCAGCCCCTCAATCCCGCGCAGGCCGTTGGCGGGCGCGACGCCGATCAGACGGCCTGCCTTCAGATAGGGCGCAAGAATTTCGGTGTACCAGCCGCCGCCGGGCCACAGTTCGATGACGGTATCGGTCGGCTTCACTTGGAAAAATGCCAGGGTTTCGGCGGGATTGCGATACCGGTCGCGCGCGGAATTGGCGGGGGTGCGGGTGCCCGCGGTGACCGCGGTGTCGAGCGCGACGCGGTTGGTATCCTGGGCGGCGATCGCGACGGTCGCGACTCCCAATGTGGCGGCGGCAAATAAAGTCAGGTGACGCATTTCGGGCTCCTCGCAATCGGGTTTGATCACCCTATATCGCGGGCGAAACTGGAGCACGGATGGACGTGATGCAACACGCATTATTGGCAGGGATCGGCAGCCTGGTCGCGGTCGCGGTCGGCAGCGGCGTCGCCGAGTACCGCCGCAAGAACCGCCGCAACATCGACCGGGTCGGGATCATGCCCTGGACCACGGTTCAGGTGATTGCAGTAATCGGCGCCGCGATGATGGCGCTGTACGGCTTCAAAATGGGCGGTTGGTAGCGCCTAATTCCTTCCCGGCAGGGGAAGTGGCAGTCGCGCAGCGACTGACCGAGGGGTATCCCCCCGCTCCACGATGGGGAGGATTTACGTTTACAAACACGCCTCGAGCATCGCCTGGTCGAAGCCGAACATTTTGGCCTTTTCCAAAGTATAGGGGCGCAGGCCCATCGATCGATATTCGCCGACGATCTTGCCGTCGGCGCTTTCGTCGAGATATTCGAATTTGAACAATTCCTGCGTGACGATCACCGGGCCTTCCATGCCGATGACTTCCGTGATGTTCGTCACGCGGCGCGAGCCGTCGCGCAGGCGCTTCACCTGGACAATCAGGTCGACCGAATCGGCGATCTGGCGCGAAATCGCTTCCTTGGGCACCTTGATGTCCGACATCATCACCATGTTCTCCATACGCGCCAGGCATTCGCGTGGGGAGTTGGAGTGGAGCGTCGCCATCGATCCATCGTGACCCGTGTTCATCGCGGCAAGCAGGTCGAAACATTCGGAGCCACGAATTTCGCCCAGGATGATGCGATCGGGACGCATACGCAGCGCGTTCTTGACGAGATCGCGGATGGTGATTTCGCCTTGACCCTCCAGATTGGGCGGGCGGGTTTCCAGCGGCAGCCAGTGCGGCTGTTGCAGGCGGAGTTCGGCGGCATCCTCGATCGTCAGCACGCGCTCACCGGGGTCGATCATTTTCGACAACGCGTTGAGCATCGTCGTCTTGCCCGAACCCGTACCGCCGGAGATGACAACGTTGAACCGGCACGCGCCCGCTATCTTCAAAGCAGTCGCCATTTGCGACGACATCGAGCCGAAGCCCGCCATCATATCGAGCGTGATCGGTTTGGCCGAGAATTTACGGATCGAGATCGCGGTGCCTCGAAGCGACAGCGGCGGCACGATCACGTTGACGCGGGAACCGTCCTTAAGACGGGCGTCGGCCAGCGGCGTGGTCTGATCGACACGGCGACCGACCGAGTTACAGATGCGCTGCGCGATTTGGAACAGATGTTCCTCGTCGCGAAACTGGATATTGGCGAGTTCAAGCTTGCCCTTGCGCTCGACATAGGTCTGCTCTGGTCCGTTGACCATGATGTCGGAAATATTGGCGTCGGCGAGCAATTCCTCAAGCGGGCCGAGACCCAGCAATTCATCGACCAGCACCTTTTCCAGCGCGAACTGTTCGCGGCGGTTGAGCGTCAGTTTCAGCTCGGCCAGCACCTCGCCGATGATCGGGCGGAATTCTTCGGCCAGTTCGTCCTTGCTGAGCGTTGCCGCGGCTTCTGGATCGACGCGTTCGAGCAGGCGGGGCAACACCTGTTCCTTGATACGGTGGATCGAGCTTTCGAATCCTTCGACCCGGCTGTTGCCCGCTTCGCCCGACGTTGCCTGACGGTCGGCGAGTCGTTGCAGCGCGGCGTCATTCGGACCGGCGATAGCGGGTTCCGAACCGAAGGACGGTTCAGCCGCACCCAGCGCAGCGGGCTCGATCGGCGGGAATTGCGTTCCGTGATCGGGTTCGGCAGGTCGCGCGCCTCCGCCCTGCATCGGTCGTGCGACACCGAATGCGGGCCGACCACCCGTCCCGCCGGGTCCACTGCGTCGTCCGAATGCACTCATTCTACGTCCTCATCGCCCCACTATGCTTGGACGACAGGATTACGGGCGAAGGTTTTACAATTGCCTAACCAATTCGGGAAGGCATGTTATTGCGCCGCTCAGCCGACCTGTTCGGCCAGCACCGTCAGCCCCTTGGTCCCCACCTCGGCAAAGCCGCCCTGGATGCGGATCGTCTCGGGCTCGCCCTTTTCGGTGCGATAGATCGCGAGGTCACCGTCGCGGATGGTGGACATCAGCGGGGCATGGCCTTCGAGCACGCCGAAATCGCCCTCGGTGCCGGGGACGACGACCATGTACACATCCTCGGACCGGACGAGCTTTTCAGGAGTGACGAGTTCGAAGTGCAGCATTTTTTCGCTTCTCACTCCCCTCCCGCTTGCGGGAGGGGTCGGGGGAGGGAATGTGGGAGAGCTCTAGTCCACCGGGAACAAGCCCTCCCCTAGCCCCTCCCGCAAGCGGGAGGGGAATTAGTTTAAGCCTCGTCGGCCATTTTCTGGGCTTTGGCCTTCACGTCTTCGATGCCGCCGACCATGTAGAATGCCGACTCCGGCAGATGGTCATATTCACCTTCAACCACCGCCTTGAACGATTTGATCGTGTCTTCGAGCTGGACGAACTTGCCCGAAATACCGGTGAAGACTTCGGCGACGTGGAAGGGCTGCGACAGGAAGCGCTGGATCTTGCGCGCGCGCGTCACGATCAGCTTATCCTCTTCGCTCAGCTCGTCCATGCCGAGGATGGCGATGATGTCCTGAAGCGACTTGTACTTTTGCAGGGTAGACTGGACCGCACGTGCGGTCTCGTAATGCTCCTGGCCGACGACGCGCGGTTCCAGCACGCGGCTGGTCGAATCGAGCGGATCGACCGCAGGATAGATGCCCAGTTCGGAGATCGCACGGTTGAGAACCGTGGTCGCGTCCAAGTGAGCGAACGAGGTTGCAGGGGCCGGATCGGTCAAATCGTCGGCGGGGACGTAGATAGCCTGAACCGAGGTGATTGAGCCCTTGTTGGTCGAGGTGATCCGCTCCTGAAGTGCGCCCATGTCGGTCGATAGTGTGGGTTGGTACCCCACGGCCGATGGAATACGGCCCAACAGCGCCGACACTTCCGAACCGGCCTGGGTGAAGCGGAAGATGTTGTCGACGAAGAACAACACGTCCTGGCCTTCGACGTCGCGGAAATATTCGGCGATGGTCAGGCCCGACAGCGCGACGCGTGCGCGTGCGCCGGGGGGCTCGTTCATCTGGCCGTATACCAGCGCAACCTTCGATCCCTCCGATTGCGGATTGCCATCGGCATCTTTGGCGATAACGCCTGCGTCGAGGAATTCGTGGTAGAGATCGTTGCCTTCGCGGGTGCGCTCACCGACGCCTGCGAATACCGAGGTGCCGCCATGACCCTTGGCGATGTTGTTGATCAGTTCCTGGATCAGAACCGTCTTGCCGACGCCTGCGCCCCCGAAAAGCCCGATCTTGCCGCCCTTTGCATAAGGCGCGAGCAAGTCGATGACCTTGATGCCCGTGACGAGAATCGCGCTTTCGGTCGACTGATCGACGAACAACGGCGCCGATGCGTGGATCGGCATCGTGTCGGTGTGGCCGACGGGGCCACGCTCGTCGATCGGCTCGCCGACGACGTTCAGGATGCGGCCGAGCGTCTTGGGACCGACGGGGACGCGAATCTGCGAGCCGGTGTCGGTCACGCTTTGGCCGCGGGTCAGGCCGTCGGTCGCGTCCATCGCGATCGTGCGGACGGTGTTCTCGCCCAGATGCTGCGCGACTTCGAGGACCAGGCGGTTGCCGTTGTTATCGGTTTCCAGCGCGGCCAGAATCGCGGGCAGCTTGTCCTGTTCGAAAGTCACGTCGACGACTGCGCCGATGACCTGCGAAATGCGGCCTACGTTATTGGTGGTCGCCTTTGGGGCGAGGGTATCTGCGGCGGTTGCCATGGCTTCGTTCCTTGCCTTCTTTTTCGTCATCCCAGCGAAGGCTGGGATATCCCTCCACGAGAGGGCGTCCTTGTGGCCCGAGACCCCAGCTTTCGCTGGGGTGACGGTATGATTAAAGGGCTTCTGCGCCCGAGATGATTTCTACCAGTTCGGTCGTGATCGCGGCCTGACGCTGGCGGTTATATTCGATGTTCAGGCGCTTGATCAGGTCGCCGGCGTTGCGCGTCGCATTGTCCATCGCGGTCATTTTCGACCCCTGTTCGGACGCGGCATTCTCCCGCATCGCGCGGAAGATCTGGATCGCGACACCGCGCGGGAGCAGATCGGCGAGGATCGCTTCCTCATCGGGTTCGTACGTGACGACTGCACCGCCATCGAGTTCGGGCGCAGCGTTGGCCGCGACCTTGGGCAGCGCAATCGGCAGGATCTGCTGCATCGTCGGTTCCTGGGTCAGAACCGATTTGAAGGTCGAATAGAAGAGGTAAGCGACGTCGAACTCGCTGGCTTCGAAGCGGGCGATCAGGTCGTCGGCATAGCCGCGTGCATCCGCAAAGTTCAGTTTGCCCAGATCGCCGGGTTCGATCCCGTGCTTCATCCGCTCGCGATAAAGACGGTTGAGCGCGGCGCGGCCCTTTTTACCGATCGTGTAGAAGTGGACGTCTTTGCCTTGCGCGATCAGCTTGTCGGCTTCGCGACGGGCGAGGCGTGCGATGTTGGAATTGAACGCGCCCGCCAGTCCCTTGTCCGACGTGGCGACCACGAACAGATATTTCTGGTCGCGACCGGTGCCCGCGAGCAGGGGCGACGAGCTTTCATTGACGGTAACCTTCGACGCCAGGCTGGCGACGACGGCTTCCAGCCGTTCGGCATAGGGACGACCGGCTTCGGCTGCGTCCTGCGCACGACGCAGCTTCGCCGCGGCGACCATCTTCATCGCCTTGGTGATCTTCTGGGTCGATTTGACCGACCCGATCCGGATTTTCAGCGCCTTGAGAGAGGCCATGTTCTTCCTACCTCGTCATCCCAGCGAAAGCTGGGATCTCGTGTAACAAACCGCGCGCTGGCGGCCCGAGACCCCAGCTTTCGCTGGGGTGACGGTTTCAATTACGCAAACGTCTTTGCGAACTGGTCGAGTGCCGCCTTGAGCTTGCCCTTGACCTCGTCGCCCAGATCCTTGGTGTCGCGGATCGTGGTCAGGATGTCGGCATGGTTCGCCCGCATGTCGGCAAGCAGCGCCTGTTCGTAGCGGACCACGTCGGTCACCGGCACGGCGTCGATATAGCCGTTGGTGCCGGCGAAGATCGACACCGTCTGTTCTTCGAAAGGCATCGGCGAGAACTGCGCCTGCTTCAGCAATTCGGTCAGGCGCGCGCCGCGGTTGAGCAGCTTTTGCGTCGATGCATCGAGATCGGAGCCGAACTGCGCGAATGCCGCCATTTCGCGGTACTGCGCCAGCTCCAGCTTGATCGAGCCCGAAACCTTCTTCATTGCCTTGGTCTGCGCGGCGGAACCGACGCGGCTGACCGACAGGCCGACGTTGATCGCAGGGCGGATGCCCGCGAAGAACAGGTCGGTTTCGAGGAAGATCTGGCCGTCGGTGATCGAAATCACGTTGGTCGGAATATAGGCCGACACGTCGCCTGCCTGGGTTTCGATGATCGGCAGTGCGGTCAGCGAACCGTTGCCGTTTGCATCGTTCATCTTCGCCGCGCGCTCGAGCAGGCGCGAGTGGAGATAGAAAACGTCGCCGGGATAGGCTTCGCGACCCGGAGGACGACGCAGCAGCAGCGACATCTGGCGATAGGCGACCGCCTGCTTCGACAGATCGTCATAGACGATGACAGCGTGCATGCCGTTGTCGCGGAAAAATTCGCCCATGGTGCAGCCGGTGTACGGTGCGAGGAACTGGAGCGGTGCAGGCTCCGACGCGGTCGCGGCGACGACGATCGAATATTCCATCGCGCCCGATTCCTCGAGCTGACGGACGATCTGCGCGACGGTCGAGCGCTTCTGCCCGATCGCGACGTAGATGCAGTACAGCTTCTTCGATTCGTCGGTGCCCGCATTGGCGGTCTTCTGATTGATGAAGGCGTCGATCGCGACGGCGGTCTTGCCGGTCTGGCGATCGCCGATGATCAGCTCGCGCTGACCGCGGCCGACGGGGACGAGCGCGTCGATCGCCTTCAGGCCGGTCTGCATCGGCTCGTTCACCGATTTGCGCGGGATGATGCCGGGTGCCTTCACTTCGACGCGCTTGCGCTCGGTGAACTCGATCGGGCCCTTGCCGTCGATCGGGTTGCCCAGACCATCGACCACGCGACCGAGCAGGCCACGACCGACGGGAACGTCGACGATGGTGCCGGTCCGCTTGACGACGTCGCCTTCCTTGATCTCGCTGTCCGAGCCGAAGATCACGACACCGACATTGTCGGCCTCAAGGTTCAGCGCCATGCCCTGCACGCCATTGGCGAACTCGACCATTTCGCCCGCCTGGACATTGTCCAGGCCGTGGATGCGCGCGATGCCGTCGCCGACCGACAGCACCTGGCCGGTTTCGCTGACTTGCGCTTCGGTGCCGAAGCTGGCGATCTGGTCCTTGATGACCTTCGAGATTTCTGCGGCGCGGATATCCATTGTCGTGCCTTAGCCTTTCATCGCGTGCGCGAGGGTGTTGATGCGGGTCTTGATCGACGAATCGATCATCTGGCTGCCGACCTTCACGATCAGGCCGCCAAGAAGCGAGGGATCGACGCGAAGGTCGAGGGTGACGTCACGGCCGACGCGGCTGCGCAGCGCCTGTTTCAGTTCCTTGACCTGATCGTCGGTGAGCGGGTGGGCGGAGGCGACCTCTGCGGTCACTTCGCCGCGATGGCGTGCGGCCAACGCGCGGAAATCGCGGATGATGGCCGACAGGCTCGACAAGCGGCGGTTCTGCGCCAGCACGCCCAGGAAATTCTTCGTGGTCGGGTCGAGCGCCATCACGTCGGCGGCAGCGGTCACCGCGCTCGACGCCGCAGCGCGACCGACCAGCGGGCTGGCTGCAAGCTTCGCGAACTCGGCCGATTCGCTGAGTGCCTGGCGGACCTTGATCAGGCTCGCTTCGACCGCGTCGATCGTCTTGGCGTTGCTGGCCAATTCGAACAGCGCAGTGGCGTAACGCCCGCTAAGGCTTGCCTGAATACCGGCGGATTGATCCACGCGTAACGGTCCCCGTGTGACGAGTAAGATGGCCCCATGCGAAAAGAGGGCCGGACTGGGCGGCCCCCAATGGGTTCGCGGCGCGGTTAGCATCGGGGGTGCGGGGATGCAAGATGGAGTCTGATGTTGGTTGACTAGGAAACCGGTTTGATCGAGTTTGACGGAATGGGAAAACCTGAACGATCGATTGGTGCCCTGCTCCGGGTCGCAGCGGGAAAGCTGGCGGTGGCCGAAGCCGCGGCGCTGCGCGCGCAGGGTGTCACCGCCGCGGAAGCGACGCTCTTGCGCGAACTGCACGCGGCGGGCGCGGTTGCACCGAGCGTGCTTGCCGACCGGATGGGGATGACGCGCGGCGCGGTCACCAAGCTGGTCGATCGGTTGAAGGCCAAGCAATTGCTGGTGCGTGCAAAGGGCCGCGGGGACGGACGGATGCAGACGATCGCGCTGACCGGCTCGGGCGCGCGGCTGGTGCCGGAACTGGATGCGGTAGCGGTGCGGGTGGAGGGTGCGGTGTTCGGGAAGCTGGACGCGGCGGGCAGGGCGGGGCTTGCGAAAGGGCTGAAGCGGGTCGTCGATGATTGACAGCGGCACGCCGCCTCCCCCTTAATCCGCACAATTGCGTCACCCCAGCGAAAGCTGGGGTCTCAGGCCGCATGAGATTCCAGCTTTCGCTGGAATGACGAAATTTTTGCAGGGGTGGAAAATGACCGGCGAGACGATCCACATGAAGATGGCCGATGGTGCCGACATCGCCGTCTATCACGCCAAGTCCACGGGAGAGCGCCGCGGCGGCCTCGTCCTGGTCCAGGAAATCTTTGGCGTCACCGACCATATTCGCGAACAATGCGACGATTATGCCAGCGAGGGCTATGAAGTGCTCGCCCCCGCGTTGTTCGACCGCGAGCATCCGGGGTTCGAGGCCGATTATACCGGCCCCGATTTCGACCGCGCGGTCGAATTGGCGCGCAAGCTCCACCCGTTCGACCAGTCGCTGTCCGACGTTCAGACCTGCATCGACGCGCTGTCCGATCGCGGCCACGTTTTCGTCGCCGGCTATTGCTATGGCGGTTCGGTCGCCTGGTTCGCGGCGTGTCGGCTGAAGGGGGTGGCGGCAGCTTCGGCCTATTATGGCAGCCTGATCCCCAAGACGACCGAAGAACCCCGCTTGCCGACCATGGCCCATTTCGGACGCTATGATCGCGGCATCCCGGTCGATGATGTCGAGGCCATGATCGCCAAAGCGCCCGCCAATGCCGAAATCTTCGTCTATGATGCCGGGCACGGGTTTAATTCGGATCGCCGCAAGGATTATCACGAGTCGTCGGCCGATCTGGCGCGCGAGCGTACGCTGGCGCTGTTCCGTGCCAATGGCGGCTGAAGGAAGCTTTGGACGCAAGTCACGGGATGCGCTCTAACGCCCGAGCGCGTAAACCGGCAACATGACCCAGCAAACCACCATCGACCCCGACACCGCATGGGCCGCCTTCGTCGCGCGCAATCGATCGCTGGACGGGCATTTCGTCGGCGCGGTGAAGACCACCGGCATCTATTGCAAGCCGAGCTGCCCGGCGCGCCGTCCGTTGCGCGAAAACATGTCCTTCTATTCCGATGGCGCAGCGGCACGTGCGGCGGGGTATCGCGCCTGCCTGCGCTGCAAGCCCGATGAAGTCGGGCGTGACCGGATTGCCGTCGCCAAAGCCATTGCGCTGATCGAGCAGGCCGAGGACGCGCCCTCGCTAGACGCGGTCGCGAGCGCCGTCGGCTATGCCCCGCATCATTTCCACCGACTGTTCAAACGCGCCACCGGCATCACCCCCGCCGCCTATGCCCGCAGCCTGAAATCCACGCGCGCAGGCGATGCCCTGACCCGCGAGGATCGCGTGGCAGACGCGATCTACGACGCGGGCTATTCCGCGCCCAGCCGTTTCTACGACCATGCGGGCAAGCGGTTGGGGATGACCCCCAGCGCATGGCAACGCGGCGGAGCAGGGGTGACGATCCGCTGGACCGTCGCCGACACGAGTCTGGGCAAACTGCTCGTCGCAGCCACCAAAAAAGGGTTGTGCCGCGTGTCTTTCGACGAAGGGCCGCTGGAACTCGCAGAACGTTTTCCGGCCGCGGAGATCGTCGAGGGCGGCGCGGCGCTAGCGCAATTGGCCGCGCGTGTCGTTGCCGAGGTCGAAACCCCCGGCCGCGACCGCGACCTGCCGCTCGATGTGCAAGGCACGGCATTCCAGGAAGCGATCTGGCAGGCGCTGCGCCGTATCCCGCCGGGCGAAACCCGAAGCTACGGCGAACTCGCCGCCGCGATCGGCAAACCCGGCGCGGTGCGCGCAGCCGGCACCGCGTGCGGCGCGAACAATGTCGCGGTCGTCATCCCCTGCCACCGCGTCCAGCGCGCCGATGGATCAATCGGCGGCTATGCTTACGGCGTCGAGCGCAAGCGGGCGTTGTTGAAGCGTGAGGGCGAGTAGCTATTCGGCACCGGTGCACCGATAGACCAGCCGCTCGTTCGGGAGTGCGGGAAGGCTATTGCGGATCGCGGATTGTTTGGCACCCAATTGACCCACGGCGTCGGGGTTGCGCGAACATTGTTTCAGCTCGACTTCGCTGCGCAGGCGGCGTGCTTCGGCCATTTGCGGTGCGGTCAGCAGGTAGCGGCTGTTGACATAGATGCCGCTCTGCGGATCGAAATCGAGCACCGATACGGTCGCTTCGTCCGCGGGCACCAGAATGCGCTGCCACCCGGATTGGGTTTGGGCATATTGCGTGCGGGCGTTCATGCAGCCTTCGGCTTGCCAGTCGAGCGGGACGTCATCGGTCTTTGACACCGTCACCCGGCTCCGTTCGGCGATCAGGGTGCAGACCAGTGGGCCGGTCGCCGCGATGTGCGGCTCGGACGCGGTGGTATCGGCGGGCAGGGTAACGGCCTGCGCGTCGAATGTCGGGCGCAGCAGGAAGACGATGAGCGCCGCGAGCATCAGCACGCCGCCCGCGACCCCCGCGACGATTGCGTTGCGCCGCTGACCCTTGGTCGCGAGCATTGCCGCACCCGCCAGACTGAGCCCGCCGAGCACCAGCAGGAAGGCGGCAATCGCCATGTAATTTTCGCGCGCAAGATCGATACGTTCGCGCTCTGCATCGATCGCGGTTTCGTGTGCCTGTCGTGCGCGTTCGGCATCGGCGGCGGTGCGGGCTGCGGCGTCGGCGGCGGCGCGTTCTCCGGCGGCGCGGTCCTGGGCCAGGCTATCCTCGATGCTGGTGCAGCGTCCGCCGACCGCGTTCATGCCCTGACCCGCAGCGCGCAGGAAGGATTGCAGCTCCGCGCCCGAAATCGCGAAGGCGAACGCCGCGTCGCCTTCGTCGGCACGCGTGAAGGCCGAATTTATCCCGATCACACGCCCGCACCGGTCGAGCAGCGGCCCGCCCGAATTACCCCGCGCGATCGATGCGGTGTGGAGCATGACTTCCGTCCCCATCAGCGAGCGGCGACCCGAATAGAGTCCCTGCGTCCGAACCGGGGTTAGCGGGGTGATATAGTCGTTGGCCGACTGCGCGGTCGCCAGATCGACATTGCCGGGATAGCCGAGTGCATAGACGCTTTCGCCTTCGCCAAGCGAGCCGGTATAGAGCGCCAGCGGGGGCAGGCGCTCGCCGCGAAATTCGATCAGTGCCAGATCCTTGTCGATGTCCTGCGCGACCAACTGGCCCTGAAACGCCTGGCTACCCTCCGACGGAACGATGCCGATCACGACATTGCCCGGATAGCGCTGGACGAGTGCCACGACATGCGCGTTGGTGACGACCCGGTTCGGGCCGACCGCAAATCCGCTGCCGTGGCCGAATCCCACCACTTCGTCATCGACCACCGCGATCACCACGATCCGCACGACGCCCCGCCCCGACGCCGAAATATCGTCGGCGCGCGCCGGGACGGCGAGCGTCAATATGAGCGCGAGAAAGGCGATCAGACGAATCATGGTCGTGGTGGTGGCCCCCGGAGTTCCGCGCCCGTCTTTGGCGAAAGCGCGGCCTCGTTCAAGGGGAAGCATTACAGGAAATTATACGGGTCAACATCCACTGCCACGCGCACCTTGCCCGGCCAGTCCACTGCGCCGAGCCAGTCGCGGATCACATCCTGCACGTCGAGCGCGCGGCGGGCGTGGACCAATAACCGAAAACGGTGGCGGCCGCGCAGCATCGCCAACGGGGCGGGGGCGGGGCCATAGACGTGCATTCCCTCCACCTGCGGCGCGGCGCGACCGATGCGGGTGGCGGTGTCGCGCGCGGCATCCTGATCCTCGGATGAGATGATGATCGCGGCGTAGCGGCCAAAGGGGGGGGCGCCTGCATCCTCGCGCGCTTCCGTCTCGGCGGCGTAGAAGGTCGCGTCGTCACCCGTGACGAGCGCGCGCATGACGCGGGCGTTGGGGGCGTGGGTCTGGATGAAGACGCGGCCTGGTTTTTCGCCGCGGCCTGCGCGCCCCGACACCTGCATGATCTGTTGAAAGGTGCGTTCCGCCGCGCGCAGGTCGCCGCCATCGAGGCCGAGGTCGGCGTCGATCACCCCGACCAGGGTCAGATTGGGGAAGTGATAGCCCTTGGTCACCAACTGTGTTCCCACGACGATGTCGATCGCGCCGCTTTCCATGCGTTCGACGAATTCGGCGGCGCGGGCCGGGGACCAGAGCGTGTCTGAGGTGACGACGGCAGTGCGGGCCTCGGGATAAAGCGCTGCGACCTCGTCGGCGATACGCTCGACGCCGGGACCGCAGGCGACCAGCGCTTCCTCCGCGCCGCATTCGCCGCACGCGCGGGGAGTGGGGATCTGGTGACCGCAATGATGGCAAGCCAGCCGCCGCGTCAGCCGGTGCTCGACCATCCACGCGGTGCAATTGGGGCATTGATAACGGTGCCCGCACGTCCGGCAGAGCGTCAGCGGCGCATAGCCGCGACGGTTGAGGAACAGCAGCACCTGTTCGCCGCGCGCGAGCGTTTCGTCGATCGCGCGGACCAATGTGGGCGCGATCCAGCGACCGCGCTCGGGCGGCTCGGCGATCAGGTCGATCGCTTCGATTGCGGGCATCTCCGCCGCGCCGTAGCGTCCGGGGAGCTTGAGTTCGGCATAGCGCCCGAGCGCGACCTGTTGCCGGGTTTCGATCGCGGGGGTCGCGGACGCCAGGACTACCGGGCAATGTTCGAACTTGCCCCGCATGACCGCGACGTCGCGCGCGTGGTAATGGACACCGTCCTCCTGCTTGAAGCTCGTCTCATGCGCCTCGTCGACGACGATCAGCCCGAGATTGGCGTAAGGCAGGAACAAAGCCGATCGCGCACCGACGGTCACCAGCGCTTGTCCGCTGGCGATCTCGCGCCATGCGCGGCGGCGCTGCGACGAGCGCAAGTCGCTGTGCCATGCGACCGGCGTCACGCCGAAGCGCGCAGCGAAGCGTTTGAGGAATGGCTGGGTCAGAGCGATTTCGGGGAGCAGCACCAGCGTCTGTCGCCCCGCTTCGATCGCTTGCGCCACGCCTTCGAAATAGGTTTCGGTCTTGCCCGATCCTGTCACGCCGTCGAGCAGGAAGGGCTGGAAGACATGATCGGCGACCGCGCGGCGCAGCGTCGATGCGGCGGCTTCCTGTTCGGGGTTGAGCGCGGGCGGGGCGTGCGCGGGTTCGGGAATCGCGAACGGCGCGTCGATATCGACCTCGACCGCCTCCAGCGCGCCCGATTTGACGAGGCCGCGGATCACCGCGTCGGAGACTTCGGCGATGGCAGCCAATTCGCGCACCAGTCCCTGGCGATCGCCGATCCGCTCCAGCGCCTGTTCGCGTTGCGGCGTCATGCGGGGCGGCGTTACCCCGGTCGCTCGATATTCGGTCGCGGTGCGCGCGCCCTCCAATGCCGAAGTGGACGCGAGCGTCATCCGCAACACGCTGGCCAGCGGCGCAAGGTAATAGTCCGCGGTCCATTCGACCAGCCGCCGAAGGGGCTCCGGAATCGGGGGCGCGTCCAGCACGCCGAGCAGGTTGCGCAGGCGGTTGTCGCCGATCTCTTCGGTCGGTAGGCGTTCCGGTTCCCACACGACGCCGATCAACTGGCGCGGTCCGAGCGGGGCGACGACGATGCTGCCCGGCTCGACACTCATCCCGTGCGGAACGCGGTAATCGAGCGGGCCCAGGGCCGAATTGAGGACGATGACGCGCGCGCGGGACATGGAGGGGGGAGATAGGCGGCGGGGCGGCTGGGGTAAACCTCGCCGCCTAGATATCGTCACCCCGGACTTGTTCCGGGGTCCACCAGGCGGCATCCGCATCGGTCAGTGGTGCCAGCAAGACGCAAGCGGCTTAGTGGACCCCGGAACAAGTCCGGGGTGACGGTCTGGAATGTGCCCTAGCGAGGCGCCTAAAACTTGACCGACAGCCCCGTCGTCAGCGCGTGTTCCATCCGATCGCGCGCGTCGCGATTGAAGCGATACTGGTTCAGATACCCGACCGAGGCACTGACATTCGTCGCGACGGGAAAGCCCAGCGCGGCGAAATTGCGCATCCGCTCATGGCCCGACCGCTGGCCGAAATCGGTGGTGTTCAGGTTGAAATAGCTTTCGTGCCCGATTTCGAGCTCGAGCGTCTCTGTCAGCGGCAATGCATAGGTGATTTCGGGGCGGACACGGTGACCGACATCGTCGCCGTCGCTGCGAAATCGCTGTTCCAGCCGCACGCGCCCCGCGATCGCACCGCGCCCCAGCGCTGCGATCGGAAAGCCGATCTCCTGGCGCGGACGCCATTCGGTATTGTCGACCCGCCCGTCCGATACGCCCACGACGCGGTTGATCCCGCCGGTCAGCTTGAAACCGCCGCCGATATCGACGCCGATCTTGGCCAGATACTGGCTTTCGATAACGCCGCCTTCGTCGTTGCCGAAGCGCTGGTTCATCTCAAAGCCCAGATCGGTGGTATCGCTAAGGTCGGTCCCCGCCGCCAGCTTGACCCATAATTGCTGGTCCTGGTCCTGCGCGAATGCGGGACTGGCGATGCTGGCGAGCAGCAGGCTTGCGAAAAATGGCGTACGCAAGTGGATCGAACTCCCTTGGCCGGTGTCGCGCATCGTTCGCGCGGGTATAAGGCGCCACGAATCGGCGCGCGGGGCCTGTAACATAGTCGCCCGCAAAGCGTCACACATCTGCAAGGAAACCGTCATGAAGTTCTTCGTCGATACCGCCGACACCGCTGAAATCCGCGACCTTGCCGACAGCGGTTTGGTCGATGGCGTCACCACCAACCCGTCGCTGATCCACAAATCGGGCCGCGACTTCCTGGAAGTGGTGCGCGAGATCGCCGGAATCGTGAAGGGACCGGTTTCCGCAGAGGTCGTCGCGATCGACCATGAAGGCATGATGCGCGAGGCCGAAATCGTGCGGAAAATCGCCGACAATATCGCCGTCAAAGTGCCGCTGACCATCGACGGGCTGAAGACCTGCAAGGCGCTGAGCGACGACGGGACGATGGTCAATGTCACGCTCTGCTTCTCCGCCAATCAGGCGCTGCTGGCGGCGAAGGCCGGGGCGACCTTCATCTCGCCGTTCGTCGGTCGCCACGACGATGTCGGGTTTGACGGGATGCAGCTCATCTCCGATATCCGCATCATCTATGACAATTACGACTTCCGGACCGAGATTTTGGTCGCAAGCGTGCGTCATCCCATCCACATTCTGGAAGCCGCCAAGATCGGCGCGGACGTCATGACCGCACCCCCCGCGGTGATCCGCCAGCTGGTCAAGCACCCGCTGACCGACAAGGGGATCGAAGGATTCATGGCCGATTGGGCGAAGACCGGGCAGACAATCGGCTGATACGCCCACTCCGTCACCCCGGCCGTTGTGCCGGGGTCCACTAAGCCGCTTGCGCTCGGCTGGAGTTTCTGGCGATTGCACTTGCCGCCCGGTGGACCCCGGCACAACGGCCGGGGTGACGGTGGTGTCAGGCGACGGGCACCCCGAACAGGTCATGCTCGTCGGCGTCCTCGATTTCGACGCGGACGATGTCGCCCTGTGCCAGATGCCCCGCGTCGCGCAGATGGACTTCGCCGTCGATCTCTGGCGCGTCGGCTTTCGATCGACCGGTCGCGCCGCCGCTCTCCGCGTCCACCGCGTCGATGATGACGTCGAGCGTGCGACCCACCTTGGCGCCGAGCTTTTCAGCGGAGATGCGCGCNACCCAGCAACGACGCGATCCCCCCGCCGATCGCCGCCTGGGCAATCTCGCCCATCACGCCGACCGCGACGCGCCGCAGATCCTCGAACCCCAATTTCCCGGTTCGCACCGCGCGCAGCAGCGTCGTCTCGATCGCCCGCCCCGCCCGGTCCGCGCCCGCCACCAGCGGCCCGTCCAGCGCCCCGCGCATCTCCGCCACGTCGCGCGCAAACCCCCGCGTGTCGGCCCGCACCGACACGATCATCTCGTCCAGCTCATCCATCCGGAAACGCCTCCATCATCCGCGCGACCAACCCCCGGTCCGGCGGATCGACCCGCGCCTCACCCCCGCAAGCCGCCTCGACCAGCGCGCCCAGCTCGGCAGGCGTAGCTCCCCAGAACACGTCCGGCGCCCACCCGAATGCCAGCCCAGCCAGCCCAGCCAGCCGCCGCGCACACCCCCCAAAATCCTCCCCGAGTTCGTCTCGGGGAGGGGGACCATGCGAAGCATGGTGGAGGGGCGACGCCCCACCCCTCGCGCTCACCGTCCCGCCAAAATCTGCTGCAACAACACCCGCAAAACCGGCGTGACCTGCGCCAACCCGGCCGCCACCACCGCCTCGCCCAACCGCTCGCGCGTCACCCCCTCGGGCGCATCGAACCGGCAATGCCAGAACAGCGCCACCAGCTCGCCCAGCGACAAACGCCCTTCCGCCGCCCGCTCGACCAGCGCGAACAACGGCCCAACCTCGCCCTCCGCCGCCACCAGCGCCGCAAAGCTGGGCCGCAAAATCAGCATCTCGCCGCAGACTCGCAACGAAGCCTCCCCCCGAACCGGATTGGCAACCGTCACGCCGACACCACCACGCCCGAACTCTCCAGGCTCAACGTGTAATTGCGCTCGCCATTATAGTCCCCGGCATAGTCCAGCCGCGTCACCAGGAACCGCCCGGTCAACGTCTCGCCCCCTTCGAACGACAGCCGATAATCGTCGATCGCCCCAGACAAGGCATTGCCCTTCAACCGCGTCTCGGCCGCCGACCCGGTAAAGATTCCCGCCCCCGACACGCTGACCGACCGCACCCCCGCCCCCGACAGCAATTCGCGCCAGCCGCCCGAATCCTTCGACGTGATCGCCACCATCTCGCCGTTGATCGAAAGCTGCGTCGTCCTCAGCCCCGCCACCGTCGCAAAGCCGACCGGCGAGCCGCCATCGCCCACCTTCAACAAAAACGCGCTTCCCTTCTCTGCAGCCATCAACCCTCTCCTCAATCCACGCCGTGCTCCCGCGAAAGCGGGAGCCCAGGCCACACGACCCCAACCAATTGTTTCCAACGAAGGCTGCTGAACCAGCGCGCAGCCCTCCGATAATGCCCGTCACCCCGGCCGAAGTGCCGGGGTCCACCAAGCCGCTTGCGCGTCGCTAGAACATTGAACGATGATGGTGCCGCCCGGTGGACCCCGGCACTTCAGCCGGGGTGACGATTCAGGGCAGGGTCAGCCTGGCCCCCGAACCATCCGCACGCGCCACTCGCTGCTCGCAACCCACCGATCGCCACCCTCACGTAAGATCCGGCGACGCAGCAGCGCCACGCTGGCCAATCCCCAGCCGTCACCCAGATCGCGCGGCAGCCCGCGCATCGCGCCGTCCACCGCCTCGCCAACGCCCCGCAGCCGAACCGGTCGCTCGCCGCTGTCGTGCCCGCGCACCGTCACCCGATACTCGCGCGCCTCGACCCCCTTCGCGCCCCAGTCGCCCTGCACCGGCTCGTCGATCACGAGATGCGGCCGCGCAGCCCGGCTGGGCGGCGCGTCGAATACCGGCACCACACCCGCAATCCCGTCCGCCGCCTCCAGCGCAGCCACCACCGCAGTAACCAGCCGCTCGCCCGGCGTCATCGCATCGCTCCCGAAATCCGCATCCGGCGATAGGGTCGCCACAGCGCGCTCACCGCGGCGGGCGGCGCGCCTTCGCTGCGCCCCTCGATCATGTGCGCCGCCAGCAGCACGATCCCTTGCGCGACCGGCCCCGGCACCGCTTCCCAATCGGCACAGTCGCCCGCGCTCACCGTCACGCGGATACGTCCGGCAATGCCAGCCAGACTGACCCGAACCCAGCCGTCGCCGCTCGCGTCCAGATCGATCGCATAGCTTCCCATCGGCATTGCAAACGCCGGTCCTTCGGCGGGCAATCCCTCGACCAGGTCGATCGACCGCACCGGCGTCGCCTCCAGCCGCTGCCAGCGAATGCCGCTTGCTACCGTCTCGCGAAACCCGCGGTCGATCAGCACCCGCCCGGCAAAGGCCTCAAACAACGCGATCGCGCTCGCCGCCATCCGCTCGACCAGACCGTCCGCCTCGCTCAGCCCCCCACGCAGATAGGCGCGCACGCCTTCCGCGGCGGCCGCGACGACCGCCTCGGGAATCGGATCCCGCTCCATCGACATCTCCCTTGAATCCGATTGTCCCGAATGAATGGGGCGGCTCGCCCCGCAACGCGCCGCCCCCGCCGCGATCAGCTCGCGGCGAACTTCATCAGCTTGATCGCTTCCGAATTGCTCACACATCCGCCGACACGCTTGGTGGCGTAGAAATGCACGAACGGTTTGTTCGAATAGGGATCACGCAGCACCTGCGTCTCCGACCGTTCGGCGATCAGATACCCCGCCTTGAAATTGCCGAACGCGATCGAAAGCGAACCCGCCGCGATGTCGGGCATGTCCTCCGCCTCGACCACGCCGTGACCGAGCAAGGTCGCGGGCTGTCCCTCGGTCAGACCCGGCTGCCACAGGAATGCGCCATCGCTGGTCTTGAACTTGCGCAACCGCGCCAGCGTCGCCGAATTCATCACCCACACCGCCCCCTGGCGATAGGGCGAACGGAGCGCCTGCATCAGGTCGATCAGCTTCTCTTCCGGGTTGGCCGCAAAGCCCCCCGCCGCCCCCGACACGATATGCTGAAGCGTCCCGAACGCACGTGTCCCGTCGCCCGTCGTCGCGGTTGGCGATGTCAGGAACCCGCGCGGCCGATTGACGCCCGAACCGCTGACGAACGCCGCCCCTTCGGCCCGCGCAAACTCCCGCGCCACTTCCTCGGCCAGCCAGCCCTCAACGTCGAACCCGGCATCGTCCAGCATCGCCTGGCTCGCCGCCGGATTGGCGAACAGGTCGCCCATCGGCGGCGCGATCTCGTTGAACACCGGCGTATCGGTCTGTCCGCGGGCTTCGGTCTCCGCCGCCCAGCCCGACGGCGTACCCCCCGACGCCACCAGCTTGCGATAGCCCGCCGAACCGACCTGCACCACATTGGCGACGCTGCGGATCGGAGACACAGCGGCCAGCGTCGCATCGATCATCGCATCGATCTCGCGCGGCACCGCATAGCCGCCCTCGGCCCCGGTAACCCCCGACATCGCCTTTAGCTCGAGCACCCCGCCGCCCGAACGCAGGAACCCGTCGAACGCACCGCCGCCAACGTGCGCGTCGCTCCCCGCCAGCATCGGCCGCGCCACCACGCCGCGCTGATCCACCCCTGCAAAGCTCTCGCCCAGCACATCCATCACACCGTCGCTCATTCATCATCTCCACACATGAAAAAGGGCGCAGCCAATGCGGCCACGCCCACCCGTCATTCCTTCTTTTCCGTTCGTGCTGAGCTTGTCGAAGGCTCTCCTGAGCGCCTGCCTTGGCAGGCAGTCGAAGGGCACTGTCCTTCTTCTTGGACAGCAGACAGCGCCTATCCGCCAGACTCCACCGCATGAACCCGGGCCAACCTCTGCATCGGTTGCGCCACCAGACTAACCTCGACCAACTCGACCTCGGTCAATTCCCGCACCGCCCCGCGCCGAACCCCGCGCGCCCGATACCCAAAACTCAACCCCGTCACCGCGCCCTTCGCGACCAACGCCGCCAACCGAGGCTCCGCAACCGATCCGATCACCCGAAGCCCTCGGGCATCCTCCCCCAGCACCCGAACCTCGCCAACCGCCCGCCCGCCATGCTGCCACAGCAACGGCACCGTCCCAGGCACATCGGCAAACGCCCCCCGACGCACGACATCGCCCCCGCGATCCACCGCATCGAACACCGCCGCATAGCCCGCAAACCGGACTGCGCGACTGCCTGTC
This sequence comes from Sphingomonas sp. AX6, assembly GCF_902506605.1. GTDB lineage: Bacteria > Pseudomonadota > Alphaproteobacteria > Sphingomonadales > Sphingomonadaceae > Sphingomonas. Next base: position 512,958 of record NZ_LR733979.1, on the reverse strand, counting down.
GCGGCCTCCTCGTGCGCCAACTCGCTCAAAGTACCACTTTGAGCGAAACTCACTTCACCCACCCGTCGAACCCCAGTCGAACGGCCAGCCCCACCAGCACCAGCGCCAGCATCAACCGAGCCACCCACCCGATCGCCGCGCGCAACGCCGAGCGCTTGGCATCCCGCCACGCCCCCAGCAGCTCGCGCAACTCCGCCATATCCTTTGCCGCCGCTGGATCATCGAGCCCCAGCCGCTTCAACGCCCGCGCTGCCCCCTGCTCGCCCGCTTCCTCCGCAATCGCGCGCAACGTCGCCAAATCCGCCCCGCGCCCCTCCGCCTGCCCGATCAACTGAGCGAGCACCGCCCCATCGCTCATCCCACCGCTCCCCAATTCCCGTTCGTGCCGAGTAGAGGCCGAGTAGCCGCGTCAGCGGCGTATCGAGGTCTCGTATCGAGGTGCCGACTCACGCCAGCCCCAACAGCTTCCGCTTCTCATCCGCGTGCAGAAAATCCGCGCCCTTCACCTGTTCCCAGATCGCCGCACGGTCCTCCGCCAGCGCCGGCACCCGGTTCAAATCGATCGCCACCGACGCCCCCGGAAACCAGCTCGCCAACGCCTGTCCCAGCGCCCCGTAAATCTTGTCCGCCAGCGGCAGGATCGACAGCCGCCACAGCGCCTTGTTGGCCTCGCGGTAATTGGCATAGCTGTTGTCGCCGGGCAGCCCGATCAGCATCGGCGGCACCCCGAACGCCAGCGCGATCTCCCGCGCCGCCGCCGCCTTCAGCGCGACGAAATCCATGTCCGCGGGCGACAGGCTCATCGCCTGCCATTTCAATCCGCCATCGAGCAGCATTGGCCGCCCCGCATTCGCCGCCCCCTGGAACGCCGCGCGCATTTCCTCCTGCAACCGCTCGAACTGCGAAGCCGACAGCGCCGCCCCGTCGCGCGTTTCATAGACCAACGCCCCCGAAGGCCGCGCCGCATTGTCGAGCAGCGCCTTGTTCCACTTGGTCGCCGCATTGTGGATCGCGACCGCCCCCGCCGCCGCGCCCAGGCACCCCAGCCCATAATGATCGTCGAGCGGATGAAAGCCTTTGAGGTGCACGATCGCCGGACGACCCGCTTCGTCCTCCGAAGCGATCCGCGTCACCCGCTCGCCCACCCGGTATCGATACGCCATCGGCCAGCCGCTCGCGTCCCCCTCGATCGCGACCCGCTCGGGCCTCAGCGCATACAACTCCGCCGCCCCGCCATCGCACCCGCACAGGATCTGGACATAGGCATTGCCGTGGAGCAGCAACTGAGCCGCCACCGTCTCCACCAATTGCTGCCCCCCCGACCGCGCCCGCACCAGCGCCTCGATCCCCGGCTCCGACGCGGTCAACGGTGCCGCCCCCACCCCCTCGACCACCAGCCGCACCGCACGCTGCGCCACCGGATTGCCCGCATAGCCCTCGCGCACCTGCGCCTCATAGCCGCGCGGCCACTCCCCGATCAGCGGCACGCCACTCGTGGACCGCGCCAACGCCGGACGCGACAATTCGCGCCCGGCAGCCTTCCTGCCGAACCATTTCATGTGTTTCTCCAATGGACTTTGATGGTCCGTCCGCGGCCGCCGACGCGCGGCGAACGACTACGCTTCGGGCATCAGCACCTGTTCACGCGCTCCGTGCGCTACAGCCAGAATAACCACCTGATCCCCTTCGACCCGGTAAGCGATCACCAGCCGCCGCTCGAAACTCTGCGTCCGAATGCCTGCGCCCAAATCGTCACGCGGACTTCCGCGATTGGGATAGGCCGTCAGCATCGCACATTTCGCTTCGATCCGCGCCAGATAGCGGTCGGCAACGTCAGCGCCCGCCTCAGCCTCGATCCGGCGAAACAACTCCGCAAGGTCGGCCTCGGCCTGCGGATGGAAGGATAGTTCAGCCCGCTCCACGCCGCGCCTTGGCCGCTTCCCGGATCGACGCGAATACCTCGGCTGCTGGCACCAGCGGCCGATCATCCGCCAGCGCCGCCTCGACCTTCGCTTTCAACAACGCATCAAGCGCCGCCTCCTCGCGATCCAGTGCCCGCAATCCCGCGCGCATCACTTCGCTCAGCGAAGCATAGCGCCCGGACTCCACATGCGCCCGCGCTCGATCCCCCATCGCGCCCAACGTCACCGTCACAGGTTTATTCACGGCCAGTCTCCTATGATTTTATCATAGTAGTGCGGGCGACCCCTCACAACCCCCGCACGCTCACCCCCGCCGCCCAGCATCAGCGCGGTCAGCGCCCATACCAGCGCGTCCGCCCGGTCGGGCGACCGTCCCGGCCCTTCGTATCCGCCCCCCGTGACCAGCCCGCACATCTCGTCTTCCAAAGCGGCGAATGCGCCAACATGAAACACCCGCCCGCGCTCGTACAGCGCCGCCACCGGTTCGGCCCGCGCGACCTTTCCCCGGCTCGCATGAACCAGCGCCACCGGCATCGTCACACTGGACGCATGGAGCGTGGTGCGCACCATTTCGCCGCCTTGGTTGGCCTCCGCGATCACCTTGTCTGCCTCCCAATGCTCCGCACAGGCAGCCACCGCATCCGCCCAACCGCGCGGGCTCGCCCCCACCACGCTCGCATCCTCGAGCACATAGCCGAACCCATCCGCCCCCAGCGCCACCGCGACGATCCCGCAGGCATCGCCGCCTATGCTTGCCGGAGGGTCCACCCCCACCACCACGCGCGTCACTTCGGGCAGCCCCCGCACCCGCACCCGCTCGATCAGCCGACGCGTCCACAGCGCCCCCGCGACATCCTCGACCAGCTCGCCGTCCAGCTCCTGCCGCCCCAGCAACGTCGCGCCATATTCGCCGGTCATCGCGCCCACGAAACTGTCGGGCAAATGCGGATTGTCCCGCGTCCGCCCAAGCGTCTCGACGCAATCGGCCAAGCCCATCACTCGCTTCATCAGCTTCACCGGGCGCGGCGTCGTCGTCACCACCACACGCGGCCGCTCGCCCAGCCGCATCCCCATCGTCAGATTATCCCAGGTCGCGTCCCCGCGCCGCCATTTGGCCAGCTCGTCGCACCACGCCGCATGATGTTCCGGCCCGCGCAGTTTCTCGGGTGCCTCGGCCGAATAGACGAAGCCCTTCGCCCCCGAATGGAACGTCACCTCGCCGGCGCTCGCCCGCCATGTCACCGTCTCGCCGACGCGCGCCACCGCGATCACCCCGCTCGGCCCTTCGATCATCACCTTGGCGACATCGTCCGCGGTCGCCCCGACCAGCGCGATGCGTGCGTTCTTGTCGACCCGCGCCCATTCGCTCACCCATTCCGCCCCCGCGCGCGTTTTCCCGAACCCGCGTCCGGCACGGATCAACCACACCCGCCAGTCCCCCGGCGGCGCGAGTTGCCCGGCATGTGCCCATAGCGGCCATCTTTTATGCAATTCGCGCGCTTGCCGATCGGTCAGCATATTCAGCACGCGGCGCAACTCGTCCTCGGGCAGCGACCGTATGGCTGCGATCATTGCCACCTCGTCGATCGCCCGATCATCGATCGGCTCGCCTGCCCCTTCGCGCCTATTCCTGCTCACGCTGCTTCTCGACGCGCCGCTTCGCCGCGTTCAACGCTTTCAGCAATGCGGCGTTGGTTTCTTCGCGCGTCGCCTGGCCCCGCGGGCGACCGGTGCGCCGGTTCGGCTCGCCGTTGCGCTCGCCCCGGCGATAGATCAGGACTTTCATCGCGCGATCGAAATCGAACGGCTCGGCGACCGAAGCGGCGTCCGCGCCGTCTTCGCCAACCCGCGTCGGGTCGGGCACGATCCGCTCGCCCGCCCCGCCATGTTCCAGCACCAGAGCCTCCAACCGATCATATCCGATCGCCAGCGCCTCGCGCCATTCCTCCTGGAACACCGGGTCGCGGTGCCGCGCGCGCCAGACGGTAGAGGCCGATACCCCTGCATGGGCTGCGGCCCGCGTGACGTTGCACGTCAATGCCAGCGCATCCAGGAACCTGGTTCGCTTGGTGACCCCGAAACTGCTCGCCTTGGCCGTTTGTGCCTTCGGCTTCCCCTTCACGCTGATCACGGTCCCACCCATGCATCGCCCCTTCCGAACACGATTCGGGCCGGAAAGCGTCTCCGCTCCGGCCCGGTCGAACTGTCTATCGCTTGATGTCGGATCACCCTGCGGCGGCCGACCCGTTCGTCACCGCCCGCAATTCCTCATCGTTCACGTCATGTGCCATATCAGCGTGACGATGTCAAGTTTGATGTTCCAGATGGGTTATATTCTGATTAGTTCGGCACAAGCCCCATCTCCACCCCGGTCTTGTCGTGCAGCGCGAACTTGTCGACGATGTCCGCGCTGGCGCGGTTATATCCGATCACCTCGACCACGCATCCTTCGCGCCGCAGCCGCGCCACCACCTTGTCCAGCGCGCCCACGCCCGAAATGTCCCAGAAATGCGCCGCCGACACGTCGATCACGATTTCGGTCCCCTCGCGCTCACTCTGGAATGCGCGGGTGAACCGGTCGACCGATGCGAAGAACATCTGGCCCGTGACCCGGTATGTCGCCATGCGCCCGTCCACTGCCTCTGTCCGCTCGACCGCGAACATGCGCTGCACCTTGCCCGCAAAGAACACGCCCGACAGCAGCACCCCCGCCAGCACGCCCAGTGACAAATCATGGGTCGCAACCACCACCGCCACCGTCGTCAGCATGACGATCGACGATACCGGCGGATGGCGGCGCAAGTTGATGATCGAGTTCCAGCTGAATGTGCCGATCGACACCATGATCATCACCGCGACCAATGCCGGCATCGGCACCTGCCCCACGAACGGTCCCAGCACCGCGAGCAGAAAGAGCAGGAACGCGCCTGCGGTAAAGGTCGATAACCGCCCGCGCCCGCCCGACGTCACGTTGATCACCGACTGGCCGATCATCGCGCATCCGCCCATCCCGCCGAACAACGCCGCGACGATGTTCGCTCCGCCCTGGCCGCCGCACTCGCGCTGCTTGTCGCTGTCGGTATCGGTCATGTCGTCGACGATCTGTGCGGTCAGCAGGCTTTCCAGCAACCCGACCGCCGCCATCGTCAATGAATAGGGCAGGATGATCCGCAGCGTTTCCCACGTCAGCGGCACATCGGGCAGCGCGAACGCGGGCAGCCCCTCGGGCAGCGCGCCCATGTCGCCCACCGTGTTGACCGGCAGGCCGAACCCGATGCTGATCGCCGATAGCACCGCGATCGCGACCAGCGGCGACGGCACCGCCTTGGTCAGCCGCGGCAACAGGTAGATGATAGCCAGCCCACCCGCGATCATCGCATAGGTTTCCCAACCCACGCCCGTCAGTTGCGGGATCTGCGCCATGAAGATCAGGATCGCCAGCGCATTGACGAAACCGGTAATCACCGACCGCGACACGAACTGCATTAACAGGTGCAGTCTCAGCAGCCCCGCGACCATCTGGATCAGGCCCATCAGGATCGTCGCCGCGAACAGATATTCGACCCCGTGGTCGCGGACTAGCGGGATCACCAGCACTGCGACCGCGGCGGTCGCTGCCGAAATCATGCCGGTGCGCCCGCCGGTAAAGGCGATGACGATCGCGATCACGACCGACGCGTACAGCCCGACGCGCGGATCGACGCCTGCGATGATCGAAAATCCGATCGCCTCGGGGATCAGCGCCAGGGCGACGACGATTCCGGCCAGCAACTCGCGCCGCGCCGATGCGCCGTCGGTAAACCACTGACGGCGAAGAGATGAAAACTGGGTGGGCATTTTGGGTCCACAACAAGGGCACATCACATCGCTCTGGCAAAGCGGTCCGAACGGAATGAAGGATGTGCGTTGTTGTCCGGCGGATCGGCGGCCGGAATAGCCACCCGGAATTTCACCGGGTCCATGCGAATGGCCGCGCCTCTAACCCGGTCACCGGCCCCGCGCAACCACCGATCAGCGCGCGGCCAGCACGCCTGCCCAGGCCGCAATCTCGTCGCGTCGCTCGCGCACCGTCTCCACCGCGCCCAGCGTGCCCGTTGCGGGATCACATTCGACGACTCGATCCGCCTCGAACGTGGCATTGCCCGCGATCGACACCACCGGACCGCCATCGCCGCGTTCGACCATTGCACGGACCAGCCCGCCGCGATTGCGCACCGTCACCCATCGCGCCTCGGCCACTCGCCCGGTCAACACGGCGGAGAGCGTCGATGCGGCCATCGCGCTCCCGCAACTGTCCGTCAGACCGACCCCGCGCTCGAACGTGCGGACAAAGATCGTCTCTGCATCCTCTTGGGCAACGAAACTCACATTGCCGCGCGCAGGCAGCACCATGGGCGCGGCCTCGCACCATTCGCCCAGCGCCACCAGTTCGCCTTCGTCCACACGCTCGACGAACGTCACCAGATGCGGATTGGGCATCGCCACCGCGGTGAAGCTGCGCGCACTCGGCAACTCGGCAATCGGAGCATCGACCACCTCCGCGGCCGCGATCCGCAACCCCACATCGCGCGTCGCGGTCGAAACCGGACCCACCCGCGTCAGGATCGTCTCGACCCCCGGCGCCACCGGATCTGCCCGTGCAACGTCCGCGCTACTCGTCTTCAAATTCACCCGCGCACGGTCCAGCCCCAGCAATTCGAACCCCAGTCGTGCGGTACACCGCAACCCGTTCAGACACGTCTCCGCCTCCGACCCGTCCGAATTGAACATCCGCATCCCAAAGGCATGGCCTTCGTCCCCCTCGACCAGCGCCAGCAACCCGTCGCCCCCTACCGGCCCCTCACGATCGGCCATCGCCCGCGCCAGCGCTGCCCATCGGGCGTCAGCCCACGCCCAACCCCGCCCATCGACCAACGGAAAATCATTCCCCGACCCATGACATTTTATAAATTCGATCCGCATCATGGTTCAGATAGTCGCTGCGGATCGCGCTGGCGAGGGGTAGCGCCAGCCAACAAACGGCGGCGTGGCAACGCAAGTGCTTCGCACAGGCTCCAGTTTTACGCCCAATCGCCACGAGACAAGCCCCGCGCCATGTGCGAAAAGCCCATGCGATGCGTAACGGAACCCTCGCGTGACCGGCCTGTTGTTGCTGGCCGTGCTAATCCTCGCCGGGGTAGCCGTACATCTCCACCGCCGCCTGTCTGCGGTCGAACGCCGCGCTAACGATCTCGAGGCGATGGTCGATCTGCTGGGCAGGTGGCAGCCAGTCGAAGATCTGCCGTCGACCGCGACAAAATCCCGGATCGCCCCCTGGCGTTTCCCCGCGAGCCGCGCCACCCAAGCCGCGCCCGTCGCACCACCAACCGATGCCGAAATTCCGACGCCTCCCGCTCGTCCCCCGCTCGACCTGGAATCGATGATCGCGGGTCGCCTCCCCATCTGGATCGGCGGCGCCGCCCTCGTCCTCGCCGGTTTTTTTCTCGTCCGTTGGTCCATAGAATCCGGCCTCCTCGGCCCCGGCGTTCGAGTCGTGCTCGCTGCACTGTTCGCCGTCGCGCTGATCACCGCCAGCGAAGCTGCGCGCCGCATCCCCGCCACCGCCGACGATCCGCGCATCGGCCAGGTGTTGGCGGGCGCGGGCATCGCCTCCGCATATGGCACGCTCTACATGGCCGCCGCGCTCTACGATCTGATTACGCCGCTTCCCGCTTTCGTCCTGATGATCGGCGTCACCGCAGCGGGCCTCGTCCTCGCGCTGCGCCACGGCCCGCCGACCGCGGTGATGGCGCTGGTCGGCGGGTTCGCCGCACCCCTGATCGCCGGGTTCGACGTGGCGGGCATCGGTCCGCTGCTTGTCTATCTCGGTCTGTTCGTCGCGGCGCTGTTCGGGCTCGCCATCCATCGCGGCTGGGCCTGGCTCGCGCTCGCCGCCACCGCGAGCGGCTTCGCCTGGATCAACCTGCTCCTGTTCCTGCTCGGCCCCGGTGACCTTCCCGCGGTCGGGCTGTTCGTCGTGCTGCTGTCGATCGGCGCGACGTTGGCGCTCCCTGCGACCGAAATGCGCGTAGGCTGGGTCCGCCTGCTCCCGCTTGCTGGCGGTCTCGTCCAGCTCCTGCTGCTTGCCCCCGCGCTCGATTTCTCAGGCCTTGCCTGGGGCTTCTACATCACCCTTTCCGCCGCCGCCCTCATCCTCGCGTGGCGCGACCCGCGCCTCGTCATCGCCGCCGTCGGTGCCGCGCTGCTCGTCCTGATCCTGCTCGCGACGACGCTGTTCCAGCCCCAGCCTGGTGCTGCCCCCTGGATGACGGTCGCCGCGACCTTGCTGTTCGGTGGCACCGGCCACGCGCTGACGATGCGCGATCGCAACTGGTCGCTGGTCGCGGTCGCAGGGACAGCCGGCCCGTGGATCATCGCGCTCGGCACCATCGCCCCGCGCCTGGCCGACACGCTCTGGATGGTGAGCGGCCTTGCACTCGCCGCCGCCTGCGCCAGCCTCGCGTGGAGACGCCGCGCGCTGATCGACAGCCGCGATCCCGGCCTGATCCTGGGGAGCGCATTCGCCGCAATCCTGTTCGTCCTCGCCCTCGATCGCCTCGTTCCCTTTGCCTGGATCGCGCTACCGATCGTCGTCGCGATGGCCGCGCTCGCCTGGTGGGCCGATCGCACGCCGGACCGCGATCTCGCACGCTTCCCGACGCTCGCCTTCGCCGCGGCGATCCTCGCTGCCGCACAACCGCTGCTCGCCTGGGTAAACGCCGCATTGGAGGCCGTGACCGGCAACGCGCTTATCTACGCAGCACTCCCCGGTCCGCTGACCGCAATGCTAAGTTTTGCTGTGCCTGCGCTTGCCGCCGTCGGGCTGCTCAAATGGAAAGCGAAGAGTTTCGCCGCGCACCGCCCGCAAGTCGCGCTCATCGCCACCGGCCTCGCACTGGTCGCGCTCCACATCCTTGCCAAGCAGGTCTTCGCGATCGCCACCCCACAAGCGTTCGCCGCCAACGGCTTTCTCGAACGCGCAGTCATCACTCAAGCCTTGCTTGCAGCCGCGTGGTGGCTGCGCCGCACCGATCGTCAGCCCATGCTTGCCGCGCTGCTCACCGGCCTCGCGCTGTTCCGCATCCTGTGGTTCGACCTCATCGTCTTCAACGCCGCCTTCGTCGCACAATCGGTCGGCCCGCTGCCGGTGCTGAACCTTGCGGTCGCGCACGCGACCCTTGCCGCGTTCTGGCTGTGGACCATGCCTCCGCACCGGTCGCTGCGCGCATCCGCCGCTGCGATGACGCTGGTGGCCGGGCTCGCACTTGTCCGTCAGCTTGCCCAGGGTGATAGTCTGACGGGCGGCATCGTCGTCATGGAAAACTGGGGCTATTCCGCGGTTCCGCTTGGCATCGGCCTGTTCTGGCTCTGGCGCGGTATTGCCACCGACAAGCGCGACCTGCGCACGCTCGGCATCGCGCTCCTTACCGCCGTCACGTTCAAAGTATTCCTTCTGGATGCCGCTCGCCTCGACGGTTTCCTCCGCGTCCTGTCCTTTCTCGGTCTGGGGCTCGCGCTAATCGGTATCGGCGCGCTTTACGGTCGCTTCCTGCGCAGGCCAAAGACCACGCCTAACGCCTGAGCCCATAATGCTCGGCCAACCGGTCGAGCGCCAACCCCAGCACCAGCTTGCCCGCGCGCGCAGGCCAACCCAGCGCCCGTTCGGCGTCTGCCAGCCGCTCGTCGGCGCACACCACGCGCCACAGCACGTCGCTCAACCCCGGCCCCACGCCCGCCATCGCCGCATCGAACCGCCGCTTCGCTTCGATCTGCGCCATGGTCGGATCGAGGACATCGCCCCGGCCACCCCGCGGCGACACGTCCCACCGCATCGTCACGCTGGGCGCGATAGACGCGCGTTCGTAGTCGGTCCGCAGCCGTTCCCCGGCCTCGATCTGCCGCGCATCGATATGCTTGCGCGCGCCCAACCAACTCAGCGCCGATTCTCCTAGATTGACGGTCACGCTGCGCCCGCGCCCCGCCACCGCCGTCCGCCCGTCCAACCGTCGCTCCACCAGTTCACGCATGCGCCGTTCTCCCTCCACCTTCGAAACGAGGCTTGCCACCAACGGCACATTGTAGGAAAGAAGAAAAACCAGATCGGTTAATGGAGTATCCGATGATCACCGCCATCCGCGAAGTCCGCCGCGCCCAGGGCCTGACCCTCGACCAGGTCGCCCAGCGCTGCAATCCACCCACCACCGCACAGACGATCGGGCGGCTGGAAACCGGCACGCGCACCGTCTCGGTCGGCTGGCTCAACCGCATCGCCGACGCGCTCGGTGTCGATGCATCGGACCTCGTCGCGATGCCCGACCGCCCCGACATTCCCGTCGCTGCCATGCTGGACGCCGACGGTGCCAGCGCCCCGCGCCACAAATCGCGCGTCACCCCGCCAAAACCAACCCCGCGTCTGATCGCGGTCACCGTCCATGCCGGGATCGGCGACTATCGCAGCGGCGACGACATCTGGTGCGAACGGCTCGACCCCGAACATTTCGTCAACGCCCTGAACCGCGACATCCTCGTCCCCCGTCCCGCCGGTCGCTATTTGTTCGGTCGCCTGATCGGTCGCGAAGCCCCTAGCGGTGAAACCCCAGGCAAACTCCATCTGCTCCCGCTGGGCAGCGGCCAGCGGCAGCAAGTCGTCACCGACCCCGCCTGGATCGCGGAGGCCGTGCGCTTGGTGCGGCGCCTTTAGCAAAGGAAACAAGAAGGGAATGGTGGGCGATGACGGGCTCGAACCGCCGACCCTCTCGGTGTAAACGAGATGCTCTACCAACTGAGCTAATCGCCCGGATGCCCGGAACGCTGGGCTTTAACGGGTTTGGGACGGGGGTCAACAGGCGACTTGGCGCTACATTCTTAGGCGCGTCCGCCGCTTAGGCCTGGGCGCGCCGTCATCAGACAAAGCAACGCAGTCCTATCGCCAAATTCACGAGGCGTCACGGACGGGCGGCCCGCTCGCAGCCGGTCAATATTTCGAATGGCACGATGCCTCGAGCCACTCGATCGCAGCAATCTCGGTGGCATCACCCTCGGTCCGTTGATCCGGCCCGATCGGGCCACGATAGTCCCTGCCCAGCCGATCGCGGACAGTCATCGTCGTGATCGCCAGCATTGCACCATCACCCAGCGGATATGTCTCATTCGCAGTGCTCAACCCTGCCGTCGGCGCGCCGAAAGTCCTTACATCCGACCGTCCCAACAGCGCGATCGCCACCATTTCGCCCGAACTCGCCGTTTGCGGACCGATGAGGACGGCCACCGGTGCATCCGCATGCTTAAGAAAGAATCCGGGCTCCCCAGCGGGGGGAACGTCCGACGAGGCCGCGATCCCCTCCGCCGTCCGTACCCAGCGCTGGGTTCCGCTGGCACTGACGACGAAATGGCCGAACGGTGCCTTGCCCAACAGCGGATCCAGCCCGTTCAGCATGGGCCACATATTGCCCCCGCCATTCTGTCGCAGATCGACGAGCCAGCCGCAGGCCGCCTCGCCGTCCAGCCGCGCGAGCACGGATCGCAATTCACTCGCATAACGCCGGCCCGCCGCCAGCCCGCCGTCGCCCAGCGTGTTCAGCGACGGCAGCCAAACCACGCCCACGCGAGCGCGAGCGATGATTCCCCTGGGCAACGGCATTTGCATTGCGGGCACAGGTTGCGCGCTGTTGCCCGACGCGAAACCTGCATGCCGCTTGGGGCGAGCTTCCACCAGAACGCTATGTTTCTCGCCCAGCCTCTCCAACACCTCGCGGATCGCCGGATAGGTGTCGGTGGACGTCTTCGCATCGCGAATCCGTGCGCGCGCTGTGGCTTCGATCGTCGGCCAATCGGCCGCGGCGCGATTGATGTGCTTGGTTCGAAGCAAGTGCAGCGCGTGGTCGAGATAAGCGGCAGGTCCGGGGTCGCGATGCGCCGCGCGGGCCGGGCTACCTAGCGTCGCCACCGCCAGCCCGATCATCGCCAACAGGCAAAGATAAATGCTCGAGTTTCGAGCCATTCGTCCCAATCTCCCGCTTCCTACGCGGCAATTATGGCTCAACCTGCACCATTCGCAATCCCGCCCTAATGCACCAGCCCTTCTCTTTGCGCGCTGTCACATGCTCCTCACCCCATCGCCAGCCCTGCGCGCTCGACTGCCGCGACATAGCCTCGCATCCCCGCACTCGCCCCTTCGGAGAGGCCGATGAACGCACGCCGCTTGTCCAAGGGATCGGCTTCGCGCTCGATCAGCCCGGCTTCGCTCAGCGTCGAGATCCAGCGTAGCGCGGTGGTCGGGGGCACGGCGGCGGCGATGCACAGGCTCGATACCGATACGCGGGCATGTTCCAATCGGGCGGCAAACAGGTCGAGCAGCATGTCCCAGGCGGGATCGGCGAATAGGCCTGGCTCGAAGAACTGGTCGCGCATCCGCCGCGCCTTGATCGCGGTGCGCACCTTGCCTGCTAACGCCAGGTCGTTGGTCGCGGGAACCGCGGGCGGCGCGCCGTAGCGCAAGGGCGCCTCGTGCAGCGTCGCGCCGGGTGGTTGCCCGTTTTGATCGCGCCCGCCCGCCGGATCGCGCCCAGTCAGCCGCGCCAGCGCGTCGGCGATCCGCGCAACATCCTCGTCGAGCCGTTTGAGCCGCTCATATTCACTTTCGCGCGTCAGGTCGGACAGCGCAGCCCCGCCCCGCATTTCGCGGACATGGACGATCGCCGCGGTGCGTTCGGCCAAGCTGGGTGCACAGAGCAACTGGACGTTGCGCCCATGCAGCCGAGCCGACACCGCGTCGATCTGGGCCACGTCGATCGCCGCGATCACCGGCACCCCGCCGCCTTCGTCCTCGATGTCGGCACCGAGTTCAGAGGTCAGCAGCTGATCGATCGCGCGATCGACCACACGCGGGCTGGCCCCTGCGAATTCCAGCGCCACCAGGTCGATCGCGATCTGGTCGCCCAACCGCGCACCGATCTGATCGAGCGGCACCTCGGCGACGATCCGCCCGCCGACGATCCCCACCGCCTTCGCCACCGATGCGAGCGCCGCCGCGTCGTCGCTCGCCACGATCACGCGAAGCGCATCGACCCTATCCTGCGTACCCGTCCCCCATTCGCTGCGATCCACGGTCGGCCCCTTTTCGGTTCATGCTCTGTTCGCACGAACCTATCGGCTCATCGCCGCGATGCCAGCGCGAATACCTCCGATTTGGACCAGACTCGCGTAAACCGCGTAACTCAGTCGAGCGACTTGACGAGATCGCGAAAGATTGATCCCCGGATCAATCCAGGGATTTCACGATCTCCTCGACCATTTTCTTCGCGTCGGCGAGCAGCATCATCGTGTTGTCGCGGTAAAAGACCTCGTTATCCACCCCCGCATAACCAACCCCGCCCATCGATCGTTTGATGAACAACACCGTCTTGGCCTTTTCGACGTCGAGGATCGGCATGCCGTAGATGGGCGAGGTCTTGTCGGTTTTCGCCGCCGGGTTGGTCACGTCGTTGGCACCGATGACGAAGGCGATGTCGGTCTGCGCGAATTCGGAATTGATGTCTTCCAGCTCGAACACATTCTCATAGGGCACGTTCGCCTCGGCGAGCAGCACGTTCATATGCCCCGGCATCCGCCCCGCGACCGGGTGGATCGCATATTTGACGCGAACGCCGTGCGCCTCCAGCTTCTCCGCCATTTCGCGAAGCACATGCTGCGCCTGCGCCACCGCCATGCCGTAACCGGGGACGATGATGACCTGTTCGGCCTGGCTCATCAGGAACGCGGCGTCCTCTGCCGATCCGCGTTTCCACGGCCGATCGATCGCCTCTCCGCCACCGCTTGCGCCGCCGCTGTCGCCGCCGAAGCCGCCCGCGATCACGCTTATGAAGCTGCGGTTCATCGCCCGGCACATGATGTAGGACAGGATCGCGCCCGACGATCCGACCAGCGCGCCAGTGACGATCATCGCGGTATTGCCGAGCGTAAAGCCCATCGCCGCCGCCGCCCAGCCCGAATAGCTGTTGAGCATCGACACGACGACCGGCATGTCCGCCCCGCCGATCGGAATGATCAGCAGGAATCCGACGAGAAACGCCAGCGCGGTGACGGTGAAGAACAACGCCGGGCTCTGCTCGACGGTGAAATAGCCAACCCCGCCCAATATCGCCGCCATCACGCCCAGATTGATGACATGGCGGCCGGGCAGCATGATCGGCTTGCCTGACATATTGCCGTTGAGTTTCAGGAAGGCGATGACCGATCCCGAAAAGGTGATCGCCCCGATCGCGACGCCCAGCCCCAGTTCTATCGCGCTGACTGCATTGATCAGGCCGGTCGCGGGATCGACAATGTCGAACGCGCCCGGATTCAGATAGGCGGCGACCCCGACCAGTACCGCCGCCATGCCGACCAGCGAGTGAAACGCGGCGACCAGCTGCGGCATCGCCGTCATCGCGATCCGCCGCGCGATCACCCAGCCGATGACCCCGCCGATTGCAATCGCAACCAATATCTCGGGCAGCGACGCGATGTCGTGCGTCACCAGCGTGGTGGCCACCGCGATCCCCATCCCGATCATGCCATAGCGATTGCCGCGACGCGCGGTCTCCGGCGACGACAGCCCGCGCAACGCCAGGATAAAGCACACCCCCGCGATCAAATACGCCAGCGCCACCCATGGGTTCACCGCTTCATGTTCCATGCTCAGCGCACCCCCGCCGCTACCGCGTCCACACGATTATCGCGCAGCGCCCTATCCTTGCCGATCTGATAACCCATGAAGACGACAAAGATCAGCGCCAAGGTCCACCGGTTTGCCCGCCCCCAATCTGCGAGCCTACGCACCGTCATTTGGCGCGCTCCTTCTTCTTGTACATCGCCAGCATCCGCGCGGTGACGGCGAACCCGCCGAAGATATTGATGCTGGCCAGCACCACCCCCAGCAGCCCCAGCCACTTGGCCCCCGGCACCCCGGCTGCGGCTGCCGCGATCAGTGCCCCGACGATAATGACCGAGGAGATCGCGTTGGTCACCGCCATCAGCGGCGTGTGCAGCGCCGGCGTCACCGACCACACAACATAATAGCCGACGAAACAGGCCAGCACGAAAATCGACAGGATCGAGATGAAGTCCATTGCTGCCCCCGTTTAAGCGTTCAGAAGTCGCTCGCTCACAACCTTGCCGCCTTGCGTTACGCGCACGGCATTCCCGATTTCTTCGTCCAGCACCGGACGCCCCGCATCCTTGTCCCAGAAGGCCGACAGGAAATTGAACAGGTTGCGCGAAAACAGCGCCGACGTATCCGCCGCCAATCGGCTGGGCACGTTGCGGTGGCCGACGATCTTGACCCCGTGCCGCTCGACCACTTCGCCCGCGACTGCGCCTTCGACATTGCCGCCCTGTTCGACCGCCAGGTCGACGATCACGCTGCCCGGCTTCATGCTCGCCACTTGTGCGTCGGAGATCAGGCGCGGTGCGGGCCGTCCGGGGATCAGCGCCGTGGTGATGACGATGTCCTGCTTGGCGATGTGGCTCGATACCAGCTCCGCCTGCGCCGCCTTATATTCGTCGGACATTTCAGTGGCATAGCCGCCCGACCCTTCGCCCTCGATCCCCTTCACATTCTCGACGAAGATCGGTTTCGCGCCCAGCGACAGTATCTGTTCCTTGGTCGCCGCGCGTACATCGGTCGCCGATACCTGCGCGCCAAGCCGCCGTCCGGTGGCGATCGCCTGTAAACCGGCGACGCCCACGCCCATCACGAACAATTTCGCCGCCGAGACGGTCCCAGCGGCGGTCATCATCATCGGAAAGGCGCGGCCATACTCACCCGCCGCGTCCAGCACCGCCTTGTACCCGGACAGATTCGCCTGGGACGAAAGGATATCCATCGACTGCGCGCGGGTAATGCGCGGCATGAATTCCATCGCCAGCGCTTCCAACCCGAGCGCGGCATAGCGATCCACCCGCGCCCGCTCGCCGAACGGATTGAGCCCCGCGACCAGCCATGCGCCCGGTGTCACCCCACCCAAGCTGTCGGGGTCCGGCCCCTGCACGCCCAGCACGATGTCCGCCCCGGCCAGCACGCTCGCGCGGTCGCCAATGGTCGCGCCCGCATCGGCATAGGCCTGATCGCTGATCGAAGCATGCGCGCCGGCACCCGCTTCGACCGCCAGTTCGGCACCCAAAGCGATGAATTTCTTGACCGTCTCCGGTGTGGCGGAAACCCGCCGCTCGTTCGCGGCGCCTTCCTTCAGGACCGCGATCCGCACCTTATGCGATCAGCCAGACAACGAATGCCGCAACGGCGAAACTGGCGATCGTGCCCCATTTCATCATTGCGGTGAAACCCGAATAGCTGCCTTCGGCCTGCTTCATATTGCCGTTACCGGCCATGATCGTCCCCTGAATTTGCAAAACCTTACCTCTTCTCTACCCAGACCCGCCCTTCCCCTCAAGTCCGCTCGCGCTTCGCTGCGTTTAAGCCCGTCTTTACGCCTTCACGTCTAAAACTGCCTCGATATGGGACGGAATCGGGAAGTGGATGCATGACGCGTAACGGCCAGCGCCTATTGATGCTGATCGACGAGGAACCGGCCCAGCGCCGCCTCGTCGCCGCAATTGCCGCGCGTCGCGCCTGGCGGACGATCTTTGCCAAGGACGCCGAACAGGCACTGGCCACGCTCGGCACGCCCGACGGCATGGCACTCGACGCGATCCTGCTCGACAGCTGGGCACCCGATTCGGATGCGCCCGCACTGATTGCCGAATTGCGCGAAAACCGCCCGATGCTGCCCATCCTGATGCTGACCGCCAACGGATCGGTCGGCGCAGCCGTCTCGGCAATGCGTTCGGGGGCCAGCGATTTCCTCGCTAAACCAATCGCGCCCGAACGCCTGCTCGGCGCGCTGGAGGCTGCGGTAGGCAGCGGTGCCAGCGGCGAACTTCGCCCGCTTACCGAGAAACTCTCGCATCCGCTGGGCTTCGACGAGATCGTCGGTGCATCGCCGCAATTCCGGGCCGCGCTCGCCATCGCGGCAAAGGCCGCGCGCTCGCGCGTGCCCGTGCTGATCGAGGGCGAAAGCGGGGTCGGCAAGGAAGTGATCGCAGAGGCGATCCACGCCGCCTCCCCGCGCTCCAAGAAACCGATCATCTCGGTCAATTGCGGCGCGATCCCCTCGAACCTCGTCGAATCCGAATTGTTCGGGCATGAAAAGGGCGCGTTCACGGGGGCGTTCGAACGCAAGATCGGCCGTTTCCAGGAAGCCGACGGCGGCACCATCTTCCTCGACGAAGTCGGCGAAATGCCCATCGAGGCGCAGATCAAGCTGCTTCGCCTGCTGGAGACCGGCGAAATCCATCCTATCGGCGCGCGGCGTAGCCTGGAAATCGACGTTCGCGTCATCGCGGCGACCAACAAGACGCTGATCGAGGAAGTGGAAACCGACCGCTTCCGCGAAGACCTGTACTACCGTCTCAACGTCGTCCAGGTCACGATCCCGCCCTTGCGCGACCGGATCGGCGATCTGCCTGCGCTGTCGCGGCACTTGTTGTCGCGGATCGCCAAACAGCCGGGCCTGCGTCCGCTGGGGATTACCGACGAAGCCATCGGCCTGTTCGCCAGCTACGACTGGCCGGGCAATGTCCGCCAGCTTCACAATGTATTGTTCCGCGCATCGGTGCTGTGCGACGGCGACGCGCTGACTCGTGCAGATTTCCCCCAGATCGCCGCCCATTCGGAAGGACGTCCCACCACCGGCAGCCGCACCGCGCTGGCAGCGACCAGCGGGATCACGCTGTTTCGCTCGGACGGCAATCTGCGCGCGCTCGAGGAAATCGAGGCTGACGTCATCCGCCTGGCGATCGGCCACTATCGCGGCCGCATGACCGAAGTGGCGCGTCGCTTGGGGATCGGCCGTTCGACATTGTACCGCAAGCTCGGCGAACTCGGAATCGACCAGCACGTCGCTTAACGGGAGAACCACACACCCCTCCCCGTTCGCATTGAGCTTGTCGAAATGCTGGCCTTTCTTCGTGCCAAGAAGGACAGTGCTTCGACAAGCTCAGCACAGACGGGCTGGGTTGTCGTTTCAAAACCCGCTAGCCTCTTGCCATGACCCAGGCATTTTCCGGCAAAACCGCACTCGTCACCGGTGCCGCATCCGGGATCGGCAGAGCAGTCGCCGAACACCTCGCCACGCACGACGCAGCACGACTGATCCTGATCGACCGCGACGCAGCCGCCCTCGACACGCTATCGCTCGACTGCTCCACCGACCGCGTCGCTGGCGACGTGTCGGACGAAGCGCTGTGGGACCGTATCGATCTCACGGGCCTCGACCTCGCGGTCGTCAATGCCGGGGTCGCGGGTGCATCGCCGATTGCCACCCATGGCTATGCCGAATGGCGGCGCATCTTGGGCATCAATCTTGACGGCGCGTTCCTGACGCTGCGGGCGAGCCTACGCGCCATCCACGACGGCGGCGCGATCGTCACCATCGCGTCGGCATCGGGCATCAAGCCGGAACCCGGCGTCGCCGCTTATGGCGCTTCGAAAGCCGCGCTCATCCACCTGACCAAGGTCGCGGCGAAGGAAGCCGCCGCCCGTCGTATTCGCGTCAACGCGATTGCCCCCGCTGGCGTCGAAACGCCCGTGTGGGACGCGGTTCCGATGTTCGCGGACCGCGCGCAGGCAGTCGGCCGCGACGCCGCCTTTGCCGAACTTGCGTCCATGGCCACCCCGCTGGGTCGCTATGCCAAGCCCGAAGAGATTGCCGAACAGGTTGCGTTCCTGCTGTCGGACGCGGCGGCGCTGATCACGGGAAGCGTCCTCGTCGCGGATGGTGGCTACACGCTGTAACGCTTCCGTAAAACGAACGAGGGCCGATCGATATCCAGTTTGGGACGCCACTAGCCCCCGTCACCCCGGCCGTAGTGCCGGGGTCCACTAAGCCGCTTGCGCACGTTCAAACTTGGAGCAATTTGATTGCCGCCTGGTGGACCCCGGCACTACGGCCGGGGTGACGGCGTGGTTCGGCTTGCCTTGGTTTTGCTGGATGTCGATCGACGATCCTAACCCAGCCGCTGGGTCAGCGCCGCATCGCGCAACCCGCGCCACACCCGCACCGCCTGAACCGTCTCCGCCACGTCATGCACCCGAATGATCTGGCACCCGCTCTCAACCGCCTTCATCGCCAGCGCCAAACTCCCGCCCAGCCGTTCGCTCGCAGGCGCTTCGTTGGACAGCGCCCCGATCAACCGCTTGCGGCTGGCGCCAAGCAGCACCGGGCACCCCAGCGCGTGGAAGATCGTCAGTCCGTTCATCAATTCCAGATTCTGGGCCACCGTCTTGCCGAAGCCGATGCCCGGATCGACGATGATCTTCGCGCGATCCACGCCGCTCGCCACCACCGCCTCGATCCGCGCCTCCAGCCAATCGTAAACCGCAAGCAACGCATCGCCCCCCGGCATCTCGCCATGCCCGCCGTCTTTCGGATCGGGCGAGTGCATCAGCGCCACCGGGCAACCGCTGCGCGCCACCACCTCGGCCGCACGGTCGTCATAGGCAAGCGCTGCGACATCGTTGACGATGGCCGCGCCCGCGGTGAGCGCAGCCTCCATCACCGCCGCCTTGCGTGTGTCGATCGAAACGAGATTGCCGCCGCGCGCCAACCGCTCGACGACCGGCACCACGCGCTTGATCTCGTCGCCTTCCCACATCGTGGCTGCGCCCGGTCGCGTCGATTCGCCACCAACGTCGATCAGCGCCGCGCCTGCCTCGGCCATGCGCGCGCCAGCCTCAGCCGCACCCGCTGGACCGTCGCCATGTGCGCCGCCGTCCGAGAAACTGTCGGGCGTGACGTTCAAAATCCCCATCACCTGCGGCTGGTCGAACCGCAGCACCCGCGTCCCCAGCGTCATCGCCGGTCGCGGTGCCGCCAACCGGGCCACCTGCTCGCCTAGCCGCGCCGCCTGCGTTTCCGACACCGCGCCCATCACCGCATCGAAATCGGCCACATCGACCGCCACAGACGCCCGTCGCTCGCCGCCCTCGGCGACGATCAGCTCATAACCCGAATGAAAGACCATCCCGCCCGCCAACCGAGCAAACGCGCCATCGCGCCCAACCGGCGAATCGATGAACCGCTCGGGCCGGAGATAGAGGCGGGCGTCGGGCGAGATGTTGGGCAAGTGCACCATCGCCAACCCCTAGCCGTTCGTTTCGAGCGAAGTCGAGAAACGTGATCGTTGCGCTGGCGGACGTTTCTCGACTTCGCTCGAAACGAACGGTGGAGAGGGCATCAGGGCTGCGTCGCCAACAAATAGGTCTGGCGCAGACTATCGATCGGCTTCAACCCGTCCGCCGTTTCGTGATGCCAGAAGGTCCAGCCATTGCACGACGGCGCATTCTGCAACGTCGCACCCAGTTTGTGGATCGATCCCTCGACCCCGTCGCACAGCAGCGACCCGTCCGCGCGCACCTCTGCCCGCCAGCGCCGCTTGGCATCGCTCAGCACCGCGCCGGGCGTCAGATACCCATTTTCGATCAGCGAACCGAACGCGACCCGCGGCGCGGCGCGCCCGGCCTGCATCGTCGTGATCGCCGATTCGTCGAGCGGCAGCGCCGCGGCAATCCGCTCCTTCGCCGCTTCGATATAGCCGATTTCGCGCTCGATCCCGATGAACCGCCGCCCCAAACGTTTGGCAACCGAGCCCGTCGTGCCCGTACCGAAGAACGGATCGAGCACCACATCGCCCTTCTTGGTCGTCGCCAGCATCACGCGGTACAGCAGCGCCTCTGGCTTCTGGGTCGGGTGAACCTTGACCCCGTCCTTCTTCAACCGCTCCTGCCCGCCACAGATCGGGAATTCCCAGTCCGACCGCATCTGAAGCTCGTCGTTCAGCGTTTTCATGGTGCGATAGTTGAAGGTGTACCGCGCCTTCTCCCCCATCGACGCCCAGATCAGCGTTTCGTGCGCGTTGGTAAAACGGGTGCCCTTGAAATTGGGCATCGGGTTGGCCTTGCGCCACACCACATCATTCAGGATCCAGAAGCCCAGATCCTGCACCGCGGTCCCGACGCGGAAAATGTTGTGATAGCTGCCGATCACCCACAGCGAGCCGTTCGGCTTCAGGATGCGGCGCGCTTCCTTCAGCCAGGCGCGGGTGAAGCGGTCATAGACGGCGAAGCTGTCGAATTTGTCCCAATCATCGTCGACCGCATCGACCTGACTGCCGTCGGGGCGAAGCAGGTCGCCACCGAGCTGGAGGTTATAGGGCGGATCGGCAAAGATCATGTCGATCGACGCGGTCGGCAGCGCCTTCATCGCCGCGACGCAATCGCCCATCAGAATCTGGTCGAGGGGAAGAGCGGGCGCAGGCACCTCTGCCTTTTTCGCGCGCGCGATCCGCGTCTTTTCGATGACCGCCATTCATACCCCCCGGTTGTTGGAGCGCAGGATATCCCGGCGACCCCACCCGTCCGTCAAGCGAACATTGGTTAACGATCTGGGTTGCGAATTGGTTAACGCACGCGCTTTCCCTCTGGACAAACGAGATGTTGAGTCCGGAACTTATCCACAGCCCCAACCCCTAGCGTGTGGCCGGAAAGACTCACTCCCGACCCAAGTTATCCACAGGGAAGGTGGGTGCGCTCTCACTCCACCCGTTCGGTTCGAGCGAAGTCGAGAAACGTGACCGAGGCGATGCCATAGCGTTTCTCGACTTCGCTCGAAACGAACGGGTTGGAAGAGATTAGAGTTCTAACCAGGCCTGCGCGACCGGCGCAAAGCTCCGTCGATGCAGCGGCGTCGGCCCCAATGTCCGCAAAGCCTCCTGATGCGCCCGGCTGCCGTAACCCTTGTTCGACGCCCAGCCATAGCCGGGGTGCAGCACATCCGCCTCGATCATCATCCCGTCGCGCACGTGTTTGGCTACGATCGAGGCGGCTGCGATCGACAGACATTTCGCATCGCCCCCGACCACCGCCTGGGACCGATGCGCCCAGTCCGGACACCGATTGCCGTCGACCAGCACCATCACCGGCGCGCAGGGCAGGGCGTCTACCGCGCGCTGCATCGCCAGCATCGATGCCCACAGGATGTTGAGCCGATCAATCTCCTCGACGCTCGCCACGCCAACGCCGATGCGAGCGCATCCCAGCAATGCATCATGCAACCGCGCACGCCGGATCGCGGTCAGCGCTTTCGAATCGTCGATGCCGTCCGGAATACAATCGGGATCAAGGATCACGGCGGCGGCGACCACCGGCCCGGCAAGCGGTCCGCGACCGGCTTCATCGACACCCGCGACCGGCCCGGCATGTGCGCTTTCGAATCGGAAATCAGGCATCGCCTTCAGCCTTCGAGCGCATCGAAGGGCGAAACGCCAAGCGCGTGCCCCATCGGCCCATGCCCCCCGCCCAACCCCGGCGCAGAAATCAGCGCGGCACGAACGAACTGACGCGCCCTGGAAATACCATCTTCAAGCGGTCGTCCTTCTGCAAGACCGACCGCAAGGGCACTGGCAAAGGTGCAACCCGTTCCATGGGTATGGTTGGTTTCTATCCGAGCATCGTTCCAGCTCATCTCATGCCAACCATCGGCATCGAGCCAGTATAAAAAATCAAAAACGCGCTCCGAGTTCTTGTGACGGCAATGACGCCCTTCTCGGTCCACGCCAGATATTTCGCCATCGAGGACCAAATGTCCGCCCTTAGCAAGTACAGCCGGACAACCTGTTCGCGTGATGACGCATTCGGCAGCAGCCGCCTGATCGAGTTCCGTTTCTACGGTCATTCCAGCAAGTGCACCGAGTTCAGGCGTGTTCGGCGTCACCACCGACGCCAGCGCCATCAACCGTTCGAATGCCGCGATCGTGTCCGCGTCCGCCAGCACCGAACCGCTGGTCGCGACCATGACGGGATCGAACACGATCGGCACGCCGAACGTCGCGAGCCGGTCGGCGACGGCGTGTGCGGTTTCCGCCGATCCGATCATCCCGATCTTGACTGCATCGACGCCGATGTCGCGGACCACGCTGTCGATCTGGGCAATCACCATGTCGGTCGGCACCGGATGCACCGCATCGACCCCCAGCGTATTCTGCGCTGTGATGGCGGTGATCGCAGTCATCGCATGGCCGCCGAGCATGGTGACGGTCTTGATGTCCGCCTGAATCCCTGCGCCCCCGCCCGAATCGGATCCGGCAATGATCAGGATGCGGGGAATGGTCATGGATGCGCCCTAACAAATCCTCCCCCGGAGGGGGAGGGGGACCATGCGAAGCATGGTGGAGGGGTATTTGCCACACGCGACCTACCCCTCCGTCAGCGCGATGCGCTGCCACCTCCCCTTCAGGGGAGGATTTTCAGCGTTCGAACCGCCGCTGCGTCCCCGCCGGATGCTTCACCAGCATCTCGCGGCTGCGCACCGGTCGATCGAGCAATTCTCCGCCGCAATTGGGGCAAGTCTCATCCACCGCATCGGCGCAGGCCGCGCAATAGGTGCATTCAAACGAACAGATGAACGCGCCCGGCGCGTCCGCGGGCAAATCCGTGCCGCAGCGCTCGCAATCGGGTCGCATGTCCAGCATCGCGTCAGCCCGCCGCGACGCGCACGGCGTCGCAGATGCGGTCCACCATCCGCTCAACCTGACCCTTGTCATCGCCTTCTGCCATGACGCGGATCACGGGTTCGGTGCCCGATGGGCGAATCACCAGCCGCCCCTTGCCGTCCAGTTCGGCCTCGGCCTCGGCGATCACCGCCTTGACGCTCTCCGCCTCCAGCGGCTTGCCGCCTGCGAACCGCACATTCTTCAGCAACTGTGGCAAGGGATCGAAGCGGTGCAGCACCTCGCTGGCGGGTGCGCCCGCGCGCTGCAACTCGGCCAGCACCTGCAACCCGGCGACCAGCCCGTCGCCGGTCGTCGCATAATCCGACAGGATGATATGCCCCGACTGTTCACCGCCGACGTTATAGCCCGACGCGCGCATCTTCTCCAACACATGCCGGTCCCCGACCTTGGTCCGGATCAGGCCAAGCCCCTGCGCCGACAGATGTCGCTCCAGCCCCAGATTGGACATCACGGTCGCGACCAGCCCGCCGCCGGACAGCCGTCCATCACGCGCCCAGCCGCTGGCGATCGTCGCCATCAACTGGTCGCCGTCCACCACCTTGCCGTTTTCATCGACCACGATCAGCCGATCGGCATCGCCGTCGAGCGCGATGCCGATCGCGGCTCCGCTCGCGACAACGGTTTCGCACAAAGTTTCGGGTGCGGTCGATCCGACCTTGTGATTGATGTTCTTGCCGTTGGGATTGACCCCGATCGCGACGACGTCCGCGCCCAGCTCCCATAACGCCGACGGTGCCACCTGATAGGCCGCGCCGTTCGCGCAATCGACGACGATCTTCATCCCGTCGAGCCGCATGTCCTGTGGGAAGGTCGATTTGGCGAAGTGGATATAGCGGCCCTTGGCATCGTCGATCCGCTTCGCCCGTCCGATATGCTCGGACGGCGCCAGCGGCACATCGCCGTCGATCAGCGCCTCGATCGCTTCCTCGTCGGCATCGGACAATTTGTAGCCGTCCGGCCCGAACAACTTGATGCCATTGTCGGCATAGGGATTGTGGCTGGCGGAAATCATCACGCCCATGTCGGCACGCATCGAATGGGTCAGCATCGCAACGGCAGGCGTCGGCATCGGCCCGACCAACACCACGTCCATGCCGACGCTGGTAAAGCCTGCAACCAGCGCGTTCTCGAGCATATAGCCCGAAAGCCGCGTATCTTTGCCGATCACCACGCGGTGGCGGTGGTCCCCGCGCTGGAAATGCGCGCCTGCCGCCATACCGACCTTCATCGCCATTTCGGCGCTCATCACCGGGCTGTTGGTCGCGCCCCGGATTCCGTCGGTGCCGAAATATTTTCTTGCCATTACGTGCTTTGTCCTCACCTTGCGGCGACCTATCGTCGTGGCTGATAGCGCGCGAAACCAAAAAGGGCGAGCATGTCGCAACCACTTCGTATCTTTCTCAGCCTGATCGGCGGCCTTGCGATCGGCATCTTCTGGTCGTCGCAATCGCCGGAAGGCGCGCAGGATGCCGCCGCCGTCGCACAGCCGATCGGCACCGCCTGGCTCAACGCGTTGCGCATGACGATCGTACCGCTGGTGGTCGCACTGCTCGTGACCGGGATCGCCACCGCCGCCGAAGCCGCCCGTGCCAACAAGCTGGCGGCACGCGCCTTCGTCACCTTCATCACCATCCTGTGGACTTCGGCGGCGTTGGGCGCGTTCCTGACGCTCGGCTTCCTCGACCTGTTTCCGTTGGCAGCAGACCCCGCCGCGGCGCTCCGTAGCACCTTTGCGACCGCCGCCCCCGCAGGTGATATCCCGCCGTTCAGCGAATTCTTATCGGCGATGATCCCGACCAATCCGATCGCGGCGGCGGCCGAGGATGCGTTTCTGCCGTTGATCGTCTTCACCACCGCCTTCGCCTTTGCGATCACGCGCCTGCCGGTCGAACCACGCAAGCAGCTCGTCAGCTTCTTTCAAGCGATCGGCGATGCAATGCTGGTGCTGATCGGCTGGGTTCTGTGGCTTGCCCCTATCGGCGTCGGTGCGCTGGCCTTCATGGTCGGCGCGCAGGCGGGGACGGCGGCATTCGGTGCGCTCGTCCATTACATCCTGATCGTGTCCGCGGTCGGCGGCGTCATCTGGCTGCTCGCCTATCCGCTCGGCGTCATCGGCGGGCGCGTTTCACCGCAAAATTTCGTGCGTGCGGCACTTCCTGCACAGGCCGTCGCGATCTCCACCCAGTCTAGCCTCGCGTCGCTACCCGCCACGCTAAAGGGCGCGCATATGCTGCACGTACCGGTCGCCAGCGCAGGCGTGGTCCTGCCGCTCGCCGTCGCGATCTTCCGCGCGACCGGTCCGGCCATGAATATCGCGGTCGCGCTCTACGTCGCGCACGTCTTCGGCATGGAACTGACTCCGGCCCAAATCGCGGCCGGAATCGCTGCCGCGGCCATCACCACGATGGGATCGGTCAGCCTGCCGGGGTCGATCAGCTTCATCAGCTCGATCGCGCCGATCGCCATTGCCATGGGCGTGCCGATCGAGCCCCTTGCGCTGCTGGTCGCAGTGGAGACGCTGCCCGACATCATGCGGACGGTGGGCAATGTGACGATGAACCTGGCGGTCACGACGACGGTATCGAACCGGGCGGGCGTGACGTCGGAGACGGAGGCCGACGCGCTGCTGGATTGAGGGGGCTCGCTTCCCCAGTCCTT
Organism: Sphingomonas sp. AX6; assembly: GCF_902506605.1. Lineage (GTDB taxonomy): Bacteria > Pseudomonadota > Alphaproteobacteria > Sphingomonadales > Sphingomonadaceae > Sphingomonas. The sequence continues at coordinate 486,730 of NZ_LR733979.1, read as the reverse complement.
CGTCACCCCGGCCGAAGTGCCGGGGTCCACCGGGCGGCAGGACCAATCACAAGAAGCTCGAACGGAGCGAAAGCCGCTTGGTGGACCCCGGAACGAGTCCGGGGTGACGGGATGGAGTGATTCTGCGGCGAATCACCGCATCAACACAAGCTCTTCCGCCATGCTCGGATGCAGCGCCACGGTCGCGTCGAAATCGGCCTTGGTCAGCCCGGCCTTCACCGCGATTGCAGCCGCTTGCAGGATTTCCGGCACGTCCGGCCCGATCATGTGCAGCCCCAGAATCTTGCCCGTCTCGCTGTCGCAGATCATTTTGTAGAGCGCGCGTTCGTTGCGGCCCGCCAGCACATTCTTCATCGCCCGGAAATCGGAGAGATAGACCTTTACAGATCCGAACTGCTCCTTGGCCTGGCCCTCGGTCAGGCCGACGCCTGCAATCGGGGGATGGCTGAACACCGCTGCCGGGATACAGCCATAATCGACCCGCGTCGGCTTGCCGCCATAAATGGTGTCGGCGAACGCCTGGCCTTCGCGGATTGCGATCGGCGTCAGTTGCACGCGGTTGGTGACATCGCCGACCGCATAGATCGACTTGCATGCCGACTGATTGTCGTCATCGACCGGGATCGCGCCTTTGTCGTCGAGTTCGATCCCCGCCTTGTCCAGCCCCAGCTTTTCGGTGTTGGGCACGCGGCCTGTGGCGAACAGCACGAGATCGACCTCCATCGGCTCGTGGTTCGACATCGACACTCTGAGCGCGCCGCTCTTCAGCTTCTCGATCCCCTGAAAATCGGCGTTGAAGCGGAAATCGATCCCCTTCATCATCGAAATCTGGAGCAGCCGGTCGCGCACGCTCTCGTCATAACCGCGCAGGATCACGTCGCTGCGGTTGATCAGCGTCACCTTGGATTTGAACTCGTTGAAGATGCCGGCGAATTCGTTGGCGATATAGCCCGCGCCCGCGATCAGCACGCGTTCGGGCAATTTGTCGAGATGGAAGACCTCGTTCGACGTGATCCCCAGCTCGTGCCCCGGACAGCTTGGCACATGCGGCCGCGCGCCGACCGCGATCAGGATGCGTTCGGCAGTGATCGTGCGTCCGCTCGCCAGCTTGACCTCGTTCGGTCCGGTGACGGTCGCTCGGTCGAGAATCACTTCGACCCCGTGGCTGTCGAGCGTGTTGGTATAGGCGGTGTTCAGCCGATCGACTTCGCCCAGCACATTGTCGCGCAGCCGTTCCCAGCTGAAGGCGCATTCGTCGGGCACGTCCCAGCCGAACGCCTTGGCGTCGCGCAAATCCTCCGCGAAGTGCGCGCCGTAGACGAGCAGCTTTTTGGGGACGCAACCGCGGATGACGCAGGTGCCGCCGACCCGATATTCCTCGGCCAGCGCCACTTTCGCGCCATGCGCCGCCGACACCCGCGCTGCGCGCACGCCGCCCGAACCGCCACCGATGACGAACAGATCATAATCGTATTTTGCCATCGGTCTTCTCACTTCGGTCCGTCACCCCCGCGAAGGCGGGGGTCCATCTCCCGGACACGCCCCACGGCACGAACAGGAGATGGGTTCCCGCCTGCGCGGGAACGACGTGGTTACGCGGAAAGCCCCGCACGCTTCAGCAGGTCGGTGGTGGACGCATCAAAGTCCAGCCCGCCCCCGGAACTGGCAGCGTCTGCCGCCTTGGCCATTTCCTTGCCCAGCTCGACCCCGAACTGATCGAACGGATTGATCCCCAGCATCGCCGCGCTGACGAAGGTTCGGTGTTCGTAGAACGCCAACAACGCGCCCAGTGTGCGCGGGTCGAGCGTATCGAGCAGCAAGGTCGATGACGGCCGGTCGCCCGGATAGGCGCGCGCCGGGTCGTCATGTCCCTTGCCCGCCATCAGCGCCGCGCCCTGCGCGAAGCAATTGATCAGCAATTGCCGGTGATGATCGTCGGAGAACACGTCCTCCTGCTCGATCACCGCGACGAATTCGACCGGCACCAGTCGCGTCCCCTGATGCAGCAACTGGAACACCGCGTGCTGCCCGTCGGTGCCGACCCCGCCCCAGGTGATCGGCGCGGTCGGGCGCGTGACCCTCTCCCCGTCGGTGGTCACGCCCTTGCCGTTCGATTCCATCTCGAGTTGCTGGAGATAGCTGGGCAGCAAGCGCAGCCGCTCGTCATAGGCGAAGGTCGCGCGCGTCTCGCACCCGCGCGCCTGCGTGTAATACAGGTCCGCGAATGCCGCCATGACCGGCGCGTTCTTGGACCAGTCGCTCAGCCGGAAATGGCGATCCATTTCGGCGGCACCCTCCAGCATTTCCTCAAACGCCCCCCAGCCCAGGCCTAATGCCGCCGGAAATCCGATCGAAGACCAGAGCGAATAACGTCCGCCGACAGCTTCGTTGAACGGCAGCACGCGGGTTTCGTCAACGCCCCATTCGATCGCCTTGTCGGGCGACGCGGTCAGCGCGATGACTTGGCCGTAAGGGTCTTCGACCCCGCCTTCGCTCATCCACTGGATGGTGCTGGCGGCGTTCAACATCGTTTCGCTAGTGGTAAAGGTCTTCGATGCGATGACCAGCAGGGTCGCCGCCGGATCGAACCCGCGCGTCGCCTCTTCCAGCGCCAGCCCGTCGACGTTCGACACGATCGCCACGTCATACCGCCCGGCATCGCGGCCCAGCGCATCCATCAGCAACTCCGGCCCCAGCGCCGATCCGCCGATCCCGACATGCAGAATGAGCCGCACCGGCCCCAGCGCCTCGATCTCGATCGCGTCGATCAGCGCGCGCATCCGCGCATGAAGCCCGCGCGCGCGCTCGACGCTATCGGGGGCACCCTCGCCGCGCTCTGCAGTATGTTCGGCGGCGCGGCCCTCGGTGACGTTAACGGCTTCCCCTGCGAACAGCGCGTCGCGCTTCTCCGCGAGTTCGGCCGTCGCGGCGGCGGATTCGAACCAGCCCAGCACCTGCGGCGACAGATGCGTCTTCGACCAGTCGAAATGAATGCCCGCCACATCGACCGAAAGCTGCGCCACACGGTCGCTGTCGGCATCGAACAGGGTCTTCAACGTCGGACGGTCGAGCGCTTCGAGCGCATTCCAGTCGGGATGGGTCATGGGAGGCTCCTTCAACTTTGCGCCGTCCCTAACGCGCGAACCGGCCAATCGCCACCACGCAAATCCTCCCCGGCACGGGGAGGGGGACCATCGCAAAGCGATGGTGGAGGGGGCGGGCCGCAAGCGTTGCGCTTCGTGGCGCTCCCCCTCCGTCAGCGCTATCGCGCTGCCACCTCCCCGCCAACGGGGAGGATCAAAACCTTGACGCAACCCTCGCGTGCCAGCACAGCAACACACATGGCCGACCACACCGACAACGCGGGCCTCCCCGCAGACGATACCCCGCAACCGATCGGCAAGGGCGGCGCGCCCGCGGCTAAGCCCAAATCGGAACTGCGCGACACCGCGATCTTTCTGCTGAAGCTCGCGATTTTCGTCTTCATCATCCGCAGTTTCCTGATCTCGCCCTTCGTCATTCCGTCGGGATCGATGCTGCCGCGCCTGCTCGTCGGCGACTATCTTTTCATCACCAAATGGAATTACGGCTATTCCAAGCATTCGCTGCCGTTTAGCCTGCCGCTGATCCCCGGTCGCGTCTTCGCCTCCACCCCCGAGCGCGGCGATGTCGCGGTGTTCAAGGCGCCGCCGCAGGACGCCGACGACTGGATCAAGCGCGTGATCGGCGTCCCCGGCGACACGATCCAGATGAGCAACGGTCAGATCATCCTCAACGGCCAGCCCGTGCCGAAACAGCGCGTCGCCGATTTCGTCCTGCCGCTGACCCCCAATTTCAACGAAACCAATGGCTGCCGCGGCGAATTCGTGTCGACGGACACCGACGGCACGCCGATCTGCCGCGTGCCGCAGTTCCGCGAAACGCTGCCGAACGGCAAAAGCTATATGGTACTCGACCAGGGCAGCTTCCTGCCCGACGACACCGAAACCTTCACCGTGCCAGAAGGCCACGCCTTCATGATGGGCGACAATCGCGACGATTCGAAGGACAGCCGATTCCAGCATCTGGCGGGCGGCATCGAATTCGTGCCGCTAGAAAATATCCAGGGCAAGGCGGTCGTCAATTTCTGGTCGACCGACGGCAATGCCCAGTGGTTGATGCCCTGGACCTGGTTCACCGCCGCGCGGTGGGAGCGCATCGGGGAAGGCTTTTGAGCGACGCCGACCTGATCGACTGGCTGACCGCAACGCTGGGGCGCAGGCCCAGCAACCTTGCCCCCTATGTCCGCGCCCTGACGCATGGCAGCCAGGCGGTCGAGAATTACGAGCGGCTGGAGTTTCTGGGCGACCGCGTGCTTGGCCTCGTCATGGCCGACTGGTTGTTCGAGCGATTCCCGGATGAACCCGAGGGCAAATTGTCTCGCCGGATCAACGCGCTGGTGACCGGGGCGGCGTGTGCCGACGTCGCGCGAGAGGTCGGTGTGGCCGCGCGCATGAAGCTGGGCAAGCAGGCGCGCGACGACGGCGCGGGCGATAGCGACAATGTGCTGGGCGATGTGATGGAGGCCCTGATCGGCGCGCTCTATCTCGATCATGGGCTCGACGCCGCGCGCGATTTCGTCCGCCGCGCCTGGGCCGACCGCATCGAAACCCAGACCCGCGCGCCCAAACACCCCAAATCCGCGCTTCAGGAATGGGCCGCCGCGCATAACCGCCGCCCGCCCGAATACACCATCGTCGAGCGCTTCGGACCCCATCACGCGCCGCGATTCAGGATACGCGTCACCGTGGGCAAGCTTGCCGAGGTCGAGGCTGAGGGCGCGTCCAAACAGGAAGCCGAAACCGCCGCGGCCACCGCCATGCTCGAAAAGCTGCAATCAAATTGAGTCGCGAATCGCGCTGAACCGTCGCAGTTTGGAGACTTTCGTTCGCTGGACAGGCCTCGCGTGCAATTTCCGTTCGCGCCCTATTGGTGATCCCCCGATCTTTTGGGATGGTCCGATGACGTCCATCAGCCAAATATCGCGCGCGGAACCGCCGAAACCCGCGCATTTCAGGGCTTTCGCGGCTTAGCGCCTCCCCCCTCTCGCCATCGGCATTGAAATTATATAACAGGGAAGCCGAACCGGGTTCGCGCGTTCTGCTGGACGCGACATGACCCATTATTGCTCGGGAGAGACCATGACCGGCGAGCCATCGCGCGCCAATTTGCCGCCGCTATCGCTGCACGTACCCGAGCCCAAATTCCGGCCCGGCGACGCAGTCGATTTCAGCGATTTCGACGTGCCGCCTGCGGGCGAGCAGCGTCGGCCCGACACGGCCGAGGCCGCCGACAAGTTCCACGACCTGGCGTTCACGCTGGTCCGCGTGCTGGACGACGAAGGCAATGCGGTCGGCCCGTGGAACCCGCGCCTTTCCCCCGACAAGTTGCGCCAGATGCTCCGCTACATGGCGCTGCTGCGTGCGTTCGACGAGCGCATGTTCCGCGCCCAGCGCCAAGGCAAGACCAGTTTCTACATGAAGGCGACCGGCGAAGAGTCGGTCGCGGTTGCGGCCACCATGGCGCTGCAACGCGACGACATGACCTTTCCCAGCTATCGCCAGCAGGGCATCCTGATCGCGCGCGACTGGTCGCTGGTCGACATGATGAACCAGATCTATTCGAACAGCGCCGACCGCCTGCAAGGCAAGCAGTTGCCGATCATGTATTCGACAAAGGAAGGCGCGTTCTTCTCGATCTCGGGCAATCTCGCGACGCAATATCCGCAGGCCGTGGGCTGGGCGATGGCATCGGCGGCAAAGGGCGATACCCGCATCGCCGCGACCTGGTGCGGAGAGGGTTCGACCGCGGAGGGCGATTTCCACTCCGCCCTGACCTTCGCCACGGTCTATCGCGCACCCGTCATCCTCAATGTCGTCAACAATCAGTGGGCGATCTCCAGCTTTTCGGGCTTTGCGGGCGCGGAGGCGACGACGTTTGCGGCACGCGCGGTCGGCTACGGCATTGCGGGGCTGCGCATCGACGGCAACGACGCACTCGCAGTCTATGCCGCGACCGAATGGGCGGCGGAGCGCGCACGCACCAATCAGGGGCCGACGCTGATCGAACATTTCACCTACCGGACCGAAGGCCATTCCACCTCCGACGATCCCGGCCAGTATCGCAGCGCGGATGAGGCGACCGAATGGCCGCTGGGCGATCCGATCAAGCGGTTGAAGGATCACCTCATCAAGCTCGGCGAATGGGACGAGGAACGCCATGCCGCGCAGGATCTCGAACTCGCCGAGACGGTAAAGGCCGCGCAGAAGGAAGCCGAGAAGAACGGCATCCTCGGCCACGGCCTCCACCAGCCGCTCGATACGCTGTTCGACGGCGTGTACGAGGAAATGCCCTGGCATCTGAAGGAGCAGCGTCAGCAGATGCTGGACGAGGAACAGACAAGCGGCCGTCCATGGGATCGGAAGTGAGCGATATGAGCGATCTCGAAACTCCCGAAGCCCGCATCGCGCCGACGCCCGACCGCGAAGGCGACAGCGTCCGCATGAACATGATCCAGGCGATCAATTCGGCGATGGACGTGCTGATGGACCGCGACCCCAACGTCATCGTGATGGGCGAGGATGTCGGCTATTTCGGCGGCGTGTTCCGCGCGACCGCGGGCTTGCAGAAGAAATTCGGCAAGACCCGCGTGTTCGACACCCCGATCACCGAATGCGGCATCATCGGCGTCGCGGTCGGCATGGGCGCGTACGGCCTGCGCCCCGTCCCCGAAATCCAGTTCGCTGATTACATCTACCCCGCGCTCGACCAGCTCGTGTCGGAAGCCGCCCGCCTCCGCTATCGCTCGGCAGGCGAGTTCACCGCGCCGATCACCGTGCGCTCGCCCTTTGGCGGCGGCATCTTCGGTGGCCAGACGCACAGCCAATCACCGGAGGCGATCTTCGCGCACGTCTCCGGCCTGAAAACCGTGATTCCGTCGAACCCCTATGACGCAAAGGGCCTGCTGATCGCCGCGATCGAGGACAATGACCCGGTCATCTTCTTCGAACCCAAGCGCATCTATAACGGCCCGTTCAACGGCCATTGGGACAAACCCGCCAGCAATTGGTCGAAACACCCGGCAGGCGAAGTCCCCACTGGCTATTACCGCATCCCGCTTGGCAAGGCGGCGATCGTGCGGCCCGGCGAAGCACTCACCGTGCTCGCTTACGGCACGATGGTCCATGTCGCGGCAGAGGCGGTGCGCGAAGCGGGCATCGATGCAGAGATCATTGATCTCCGCACGCTCGTTCCGCTCGACATCGAGACGATCGAGGAATCGGTGAAGAAAACCGGCCGCTGCCTGATCGTCCACGAAGCGACCCGCACGCAAGGCTTCGGCGCGGAGCTGTCGGCGCTGGTACAGGAACGCTGCTTCTATCACCTGGAGGCCCCGGTCGAACGCGTCACTGGCTTCGACACGCCCTACCCGCACAGCCTGGAATGGGCTTACTTCCCCGGCCCCGTGCGGATCGGCATGGCGCTCAAAAAGATCATGAAGGACTAAGCATGGCGCAGTTCAAGTTTCGCCTGCCGGACATTGGCGAAGGCATTTCCGAAGCCGAAATCGTGGCGTGGCATATCAAGGTCGGTGACCGGGTCGAGGAAGATCAGCAGATCGCCGACATGATGACCGACAAGGCGACGGTCGAGATGGAATCGCCAGTGTCAGGCACGGTCGTCGAACTGGCAGGCGAAGTCGGCGATCAGGTTGCGATCGGATCGACACTGGTGGTGATCGAAACCGAAGGCGAGGTCGCAGAAACGCCCGCATCGGACGAAGCCGTCGAGCAGATCGAAGCGGAAACGCCCGGTGCGAAAGACGGTGAGGCTCCTGTCCCTACGCCCACCCCACAAACCGTTCGCGCTGAGCCTGTCGAAGCGCTGTCCTTCTCTTCCGGGCCGAGCAAGAAAGAAGAAGGACAGGACTTCGACAAGCTCAGTCCGAACGGGGATAGGGAAGCGCGCAAGGAGGATCACAAAGCGCTTGCCTCCCCCGCCGTCCGCCTACGCGCCAAGGAACTCGGCATCGATCTCGCATCGGTCAGAACCGATGGCGACCGCATCCGCCACGCCGATCTTGACGCGTTCCTTCGCTATGGCAGCGGCGAGGGCTATCATGCGCCGCACGTCAGCCGCGCCCGCGCGGACGAGACCGTCAAGGTCATCGGCATGCGCCGCCGCATCGCCGAGAACATGGCTGCGTCGAAGCGCAACATCCCGCACTTCACCTATGTCGATGAAATGGACGTCACCGCGCTGGAGGCGATGCGCGCGGACCTGAACGCCAATCGCGGCTATCGCCCGAAACTGACGATGCTGCCCTTCCTGATCGTCGCGATCTGCCGCAGCTTGCCGGACTTCCCGATGCTCAACGCGCGTTACGACGACGAAGTGGGCGTAGTCACACGGTCGGGTCGCGTGCACCTCGGCATGGCGACCCAGACCGATGCGGGCCTGATGGTCCCCGTCATCCGCGACGCGCAGGACATGAATGTCTGGCAATTGGCGAGCGAGATCGGTCGCCTCGCCGACGCGGCGCGCACCGGCAAGGCCAAGTCGGAAGAGCTGTCTGGATCGACGATCACGATCACCTCGCTCGGCCCACTTGGCGGCATCGCGACCACACCGGTCATCAACCGCCCCGAAGTCGCGATCCTCGGCCCCAACAAGATTGTCGAGCGCCCGATGTTTCAGGGCGACGACATCGTGCGGGCCAAGCTGATGAACTTTTCGATCAGCTGCGACCACCGCGTCGTCGATGGCTGGGACGCGGCCAGCTATGTGCAAGCGCTCAAGAAACTCGTCGAAACCCCCGTCCTGCTGTTCGCGGACTGAGGGTTGTCACCACACCCGTTCGTTTCGAGCGAAGTCGAGAAACGCTAGCGAACCGCTCGCAATACATGTCTCGACTTCGCTCGAAACGAACGGGCGAAATGGAATAAGCCCAAAAACGGGCCGGGGATCGCTCCCCGGCCCTCTTCATTCACCCTCTGGGCTCAACCCTGTGGCGGCGTCGGATCGGTCGGCGGGGTCGTGAGGTCGTCCTCGCTCGGCTCACCCATCGGCTCTTCGGTCGGCGCGGGCGGTGTCGTTTCATCCGCAGGCACCGGTTCCGCAGGCACCGGATCGGTGGTCGGTGCTGGCGTGGTGCTGTTGTCCCAAGCTTCTTCGGCCTGCATGTTGTTTTCGACCGGCGCGTCCTGGGTATCGGCAACCTGCGCCAGAGCGGCGGTCGAACCGAACAGGATCAAGGCAGAAGCAAGTGCTTTGGTACGCATGATTTCAAATTCTCCGTGTTGTTTCGCCCCTTACAACATCGGAAATGGCGCTTTTGAGCCATTTTTAAAGTTCGGCTCACCCCTCGAATCACTCACCAACCGGCGAGGCGAGCCTTATTTCAGCCACATTGCGCCCGGTGCAACAGCTTCTGATCCGCTAGCACCAGCGCCATCATCGCCTCGACCACTGGAACGCCCCTTATGCCGACGCAGGGGTCGTGGCGCCCCTTGGTTGCGATCTCGGTCGCTTCGCCTTCGGGCGTGATCGTTTTCACCGGGGTCAAGATCGAGCTTGTCGGTTTGAAAGCCACGCGCAGCCGCACCGGCTGCCCGGTGGAAATGCCGCCCGCGATCCCGCCTGCGTGATTGGCGAGGAAGTCCGGGCCTTCCACACCGGGTCGCATCGCATCGGCATTCTGCTCGCCCGACAGCATCGCCGCGCCGAAGCCATCGCCGATCTCTACCCCCTTCACCGCGTTGATCGACATTGCGGCCGCCGCCAACTCGCTGTCGAGCTTGGCATAGAGTGGTGCGCCCCAGCCTGCGGGAACCCCGCTTGCCTCGCACGCCACGACTGCACCCAGCGAAGACCCCGCCTTGCGCGCACCATCGACCAATGCTTCCCAGCGGATCGCCGCCTGGGGGTCGGGACCGAAGAACGGGTTGTTGGCAATCTCGTTCGCATCGAACCGCGCCGGATCGATCGCATCGCCGCCGATCGCCTCGACCCAGCCGGTGATCGTCACTTCGGGAATCACCAATCTCGCGACCGCCCCCGCCGCGACCCGCGCCGCCGTCTCGCGCGCAGACGACCGCCCGCCACCGCGATGATCGCGAAACCCGTATTTGGCGTCATAGGCATAATCGGCATGGCCCGGACGATACGCCTTGGCGACCTCGGAATAATCCTTCGACCGCTGATCCACATTCTCGATCATCAGCGAAATCGGCGTGCCCGTCGTCCTCCCCTCGAACACGCCCGACAGGATGCGCACCTGATCGGGCTCGCGCCGCTGGGTGGTGAAGCGCGAGGTGCCGGGACGTCGCTTGTCGAGAAACGGCTGGATATCGCCTTCCGACAACGCAATCCCCGGCGGGCACCCGTCGATGACAACGCCCAGCGCCGGACCATGGCTTTCGCCCCAGGTGGTGAAGCGGAACACCCGCCCGAAGCTGTTCCAGCTCATGCGGCGCTGCGCGAGCCTCGCGTTTGGTCGCCGCGACCCGCAAGCAAGCCAGCGATCGAAATGTCCTCGTCCAGCGCGTCCCAGTGCAAGCCCGTCGGACTGATCTCGACAGCTCGAAGGTCGGCCACCGAGCCATTTCGCAACCTCGGAAACCAAGCAAGCGGCACGCCCAGAACGCGCCCATCGTCTAGCCGGACCCACATCTGGTCGGTGTCGAAATTCACCTCAACGGCGCGTGGAGAAATGTTCATTCCAGGCATCCTCGATCTCGGAGCGGCGCAGCATCACTGTTTTGACGATCCATCGCTGAGTGCGTGCGTCGAACCCGTGGTTATACGCAAACTGTACGTCGGGATACAGCCACAGCTTCGCATCCACACCGTCTTTGAAGACATGCACATGCACGGGTTCCCGCGGATTGCCTTCGTCGGAATAGAAGTGGAATCGATATCCCGCCTCTTTGAATATAGCCGGCATCAATGGTGTCGGGCGACAAGAAGGATTGACCGGTCGATGCTCATGCGTCTTCCCCCAGCATCGCGAACGCGGCCGCGTGATCGCACCGCCCCCGAACGCCGCACGGCATCGCGCCGTCCTGTAAGGGTACGGCCATAAAATATTCCCCGGCATAGGGGCTGTCGAAGCCCGTGGCCCAATCGGCGGCATAGCCGAAGCGCCCGTAATAAGCCGGATCGCCGAGCACGAAAGACAGCATGACTTGGGCATCGCGAAGCCGGTCATGCCCCGCCGCGACCAGCGCCTCCGCTACGCCCTGCCGTCGGTGCGTGGGCGCGGTCGCAACCGGCGCCAGCGCGACCGCGGCGATCGGCTTACCCGCCACCTCGACCGTCATCCGGCTGAACACGGCGACCCCTGCAAGCGCGTCCGCTTCCTCGGCCACCATCGCCAGCACCATGTCGCCGTCCATGCACAACCGCTGGACCAGCAACGCCTCGTCCGGCGCGGGAAAGCTCGCGCGCAGCAGGGCGTCGATCGCGGGAACGTCCTCGGGCTGCGCGACTCTCACCTCGATCGTCACGCGCGTCTCCCGATCAGCTCAGCGCGATGTCGGGCGCGTCCTCGGCCTTCATGCCGACGACGTGATAACCGGCATCGACATGGTGGATTTCGCCGGTCACGCCGCTCGACAAATCGGACAGGAAATAGAGGCCGGAGCCGCCGACATCCTCGATCGTCACGTTGCGCTTCAGCGGCGCGTTCAGCTCGTTCCATTTGAGGATATAGCGAAAATCGCCGATCCCGCTTGCCGCCAGCGTCTTGATCGGCCCCGCCGAGATCGCGTTTACGCGGATATTGTCGCGTCCGAGATCGACGGCGAGATACTGGACCGACGTGTCCAGCGCAGACTTGGCCACGCCCATGACGTTATAATGCGGCACGACCTTTTCCGACCCGTAATAGGTCAGCGTCAGCAGCGATCCCCCGTTCGGCATCATCGCCTGCGCGCGCTTGCACACCGCGGTGAACGAATAGACCGAGATGTTCATCGTCATCAGGAAATTGTCGAGGCTGGTGTCGTAATACCGCCCGCGCAATTCGTTCTTGTCCGAAAAGCCGATCGCGTGGACCACGAAATCGATCGTCTCCCACCGCGCCTTCAACTCGTCGAACGCACGGTCGAGATCGGCCATGTCGGACACGTCGCATTCGATCAGGAAATCACAGCCCAGTTGCTCCACCAGCGGCCGCACGCGCTTTTCCAGCGCCTCGCCCTGATAGCTGAACGCCATTTCCGCGCCATGTTCGGCCAGCTTCTTGGCGATGCCCCATGCCAGCGAACGATCATTGGCGAGGCCCATGATCAGCCCGCGTTTTCCTGCCATCAATCCGGTCACGCCGCTTCATTCCCTTGTTGGTCGGATGGCGCTTCTAGCGCGCCATTCGGCTTTTCTGCCAGCGCCGCGTTGAGTTCGGCACCCATCACCACGCCCAATCCCACGATATAGAAGAAAATCAAGGCGATCATCACGCCTGCAAGGCTGCCATAGGTCAAATCGTAGCTTCCGAGCGACGAGAGCACGAGCGGCAACAGCGCGGTCGTCAGCATCCACCATCCGGCGGTAAAGGCCGCGCCCGGCCATTTCGGGCAGTTGCTCTTGCGATAGCGCCCCGGCGTCAGCGTGTAGAACAATAGATAGAGCGCCCCGAACAGCGCCAGCGCGGGTGCGATCCGCAATACCTGAACGATCTGCGCCGCATCGGTCGCGAATGGCAGCAGCCGGACGATGAACTGCTCGACCCCGGTCAACACGATCTGAAAGCTGAACGCGATCAGCACCATGATGACGGAACCGATGATGATCCCGACCGAGGTCAGCCGATACTCCCAGAATGGACGACTGAACGGCACGCCGTATGCTCGGCGCAGGATGTCGCGTACCGTTTCGATAAAACTCGCCGTCGTCCACAGCCCGACCAGCGCGCCGATCCACAGCAGATTGCCCGATCGCGCGGCGAGCACGTCGACCACCGGCTTTTGCAACAGCATCGCCACCTCAGGCGGCACGGTCTGCAGGAAGGCGTTGAGCGCCTGAAGACTGTCCCCGGTTCGTCCGAAAATACGCGCAAGCGCAGCGGCGACGATGAAGAAGGGAAACAGCGTCAGCAGCGATAAATAGGCGAGGTTGCCCGCGTGCGTAAATCCGTCGGTATAGGTGCCGACCAGCACGCGTTTTGTGACCTCCAGCACGCGTTCGCTGACGCCCATCTGCTCCAGCCGCTTGCGAAACGGCGACCTTGCCCGAGCTTCGGGCGACTGGGAGGAGATTTCGTCGGTCACCGAGCGCGCAACCCCCTAGAACCGTTCGTTTCGAGCGAAGTCGAGAAACGCGATCCGCGCGCTGGCAGACGTTTCTCGACTTCGCTCGAAACGAACGGGTGGGGTTCGATTGCGATAAAATTGCTCCTTATGAGCTTAATCGTCGGACTTTAGACGCCCAACTTGGCGCGCGGGTTCCCGTCGCCGATCGGCGTCCAACCCTCGACGAACGCTTCCAGCGCCGCATCGCCCGCGGGCAGATCGACGACCAACGTCACCAACTGGTCGCCGCGTCCGCCGCCCTTCTTGTGAAATCCCTTGCCCTTCAGCCGGAACGTCTTGCCAGACGAACTGCCCTTGGGAACCGTCAACATCACCGGCTTTTCGACGGTCGGCACGCGTACCTGCGCGCCCAAAACCGCTTCCTTGAGCGAAACCGGCAAATCCAGACGCACATCATCGCCGTCGCGCGTGAAAAAGCGGTGCGGCTGGACCTCGATCGTCACGATCGCGTCGCCATTGCCGCCTGGACCCTCTTGGCCCTTGCCGGACAGGCGCATTTGCGTGCCGGTCTCGACCCCGGCGGGGAGTTTCAGATCAATCGTCTTGGCATCGGCCAGCGTAATCCGCTGGGGGGCGAGCGCGGCGGCGTCGGTGAACGGGACTTGCAACTTGTATCCGACATTCGCGCCCTTGGGGCTCGGACGCCGCCCAAAGCCACCAAACCCGCCCGAAAAGCCGCCCCCGCCGCGCCGCTGGGCACCGCCGAACAATTCCTCGAACATGCTGCCGACATCGGCGCCATCGCTATTGAAATCGAACTGCGATCCGCCCGACCGGTACTGGCCACCTTGCCCGCCGCCGCCCATTCCGGCAAACGGATTGGTGGGGTTGCCGTCGCCGTCGATCTCGCCGCGGTCGAAGCGCGCGCGTTTGTCCTTGTCGGTCAGCAGGTCATAGGCATTGGTGACCTGGCTGAATTTTTCCGACGCCTTGGGATTGTCCTTGTTGCGATCCGGATGAAGCTGTTTCGCGAGATTGCGATACGCTTTCTTGATTTCGGCTTCGCTCGCCCCGCGTGCGACACCCAAGGTTGAATACGGATCGGCCATGAATTCCCTGTTCGATTTGGCGATTTGCTAGTGTGTTAGATCGGCGTAACAGCCGCAACGCGCAAGGGCCAGAACACTACCTTATCCCGTTCGTTTCGAGCGAAGTCGAGAAACGCTCACGAGCACCTCGCTTACGTTGCTCGACTTCGCTCGAAACGAACTGCGTGGGGAGGCTCGGAAACCGTGGTCGCATCCAGCGGCTCCACGTCCACCGACACCTTCATCGCCTGCACGCCCGATCCCAGCACCACCCCATCGATCGGCGCGATGTCGCCATAATCGCGGCCGACCGCCATGACGATATGGTCGCCCGCCATCCAGATGCCGTTGGTGGGATCGAGCCCGACCCATCCCAGATTCGGCCCGCACCACAGCAGCACCCAGGCATGGGTCGCATCCGCCCCCACCAGCCGCGGCTGGCCTTCGGGCGGCAGCGTACGGATATAGCCCGATGCATAGGCCGCCGGCAGCCCTGCCGCGCGCAGCCCCGAAATCATGATCTGCGCGAAATCCTGGCACACGCCGCCGCGTTTCGAAAACGCTTCGATCGGCGGGGTATCGACCAAAGTCGCGGTCGTATCGAAGTCGAAATCCGACTGGATGCGCCGCGCCAGCGCGATTCCCGCTTCCAGAGCGCCACGCCCGGGGTCCAGATCGGCGGCGCAATAGTCGGCGATCGCGGGGTCGAGCGGAATGCGCGGCGACGGAAACAGATAGCTGGCCGGGCCAGAGGGAGAGATGTCGCGGCTCGCCCGTGCCCAGGCGGCGATGTCGGCGAGCGTCGGATCGTCCGCCGACGGCATCGGCACCGGACGATCGACATCGACGCGCGCGATGCTTTCGATGGTCAATTGCCTCACCGGTTTGTCCACCACCAGCCGCACGACATGCGCCAATCCTGCCTCGGCGCGCGCTGGCGCGGTGTGACTGTCGGGCTCGACGATCAGGTCGTAATCGAGCAACACCTGTCCCGGCCAGTCGATCGGCTTCAGCCGCAGATTGCACCGCGCGAACGCCACGCGATTGGCATAATCGAACCGCGTCACATGCCGGACCTGATAATGCATCATGCCAGCGTCAGCCCACCTGCGCGCAAGGGTTCGGCGCCTTGCAGGAAATACCGTCGCGCGATGCTTTCGGACAATTGTCCTAATCGACGCTCGAAATCGATCAGCAGCATCGGGTCCACGTTTGCCGCTGTCGCCGTCGTCACAAGCGCCGCGAGTTGCGTCGCCTGCGCCTGTTGCGGCTCGGCCAGTCCATCATCGGACAGGACCGGAAGCGCCGTCAGATGCGTAACGATCCGTTCGACCTGATAGGCCAGGCTGCGCGGATTACCAGGATCGAGCAGCACCAGATCGATGACGGGCACACGCGCGATGCCGGTCAGGTAACGCTGACGATAGCTGATCTGGCTGTCGCCCAGATCGAGCAAAGTGGACAGGTCGTCCGCGGTAGCATCGGTTCCCGCAAAGGCGCTGACCGCGCGGACGATTGACAGGCCGCGTTCGATCCGTCGCCCCATGTCCTGGAAGCGCCACGCATCGGTGCGCGCCATATGTTCGGCCGACAGCCCGGCGAGCGCGGCATAGCGTCGCTGGAGCGTGCCTGCGCGTTCGAGCAAGCTGCCCTTGACCGGAAACGGTGCGTCCAGCAGCCGAATCACATCCGCCGACAACCGGTCGCGCGATCCTGCGCCGATGTCCTGCGCGCTGCGGTTGATCGACCGGACGCTTTGCCAGCCCGATTCATGCTCCAGCGCATGACGGGCGAACCCGGTCAGTTCGGCACGCCGCATCGTTGCAGGCGCGGGGGCCGCACCCTTGGCGGCGATCAGATCGACCAACCCGCGCAATGTCGCCTCCGGCAGCGCCGCGCCGGTATCCGCGCTGATCGAGTGGCCCAGCAGAACGCGGATCGCCCCCAACAGCGCCTGCCCGCGCTCCAGATAGCGCCCCAGCCAGAACAGATTGTCCGCCGCGCGGCTGGGCAGCGTTCCCGGATTGCGCCGCAACTGCACCGAATCGACCGGCGGCAACAGCGATACCGCGTCGACCGGATCGGCCCCGTGAATGCATACATCGGCAGAGAAAGTGCCTTCGCCCATCACCGCCGCGCGCGGATCGGGATGCTCGCCGATGCGCGCGAAACCGCCGGGCAGCACCACCCATTTGCCGTTCGCATCGCGCGCCGCGAACACGCGGAGCGTAAAGGGCCGTGCCTCGATACCGTTTCCGGTTGCCACCGGCATGGTCGACAGCCGCACCACTTCCTGCCCGACATAATCCTGTGGCCGGCGGTCGAGATCGGCGAGCAGCCGCGCGCGCGCGTCCGCATCCAGTTCCGATCCCAGCGTGGGGCCGCCCGCAAGTCCCAGCACCGATTGCCCGAATGCGGGCGCGATCAACATGTTGGTCAGCTCGCTGCGTACTTCGTCGCATTCGCGCGGCTGGCCGCACCACCAGGTCGCGATATTGGGAATGCGTAAGGCTTCGCCCGTCAGCCTGAGCGCCAGCGACGGCAGGAACGCGGCGAAGGCGGGCGATTCCATCACGCCCACGCCCGGCGCGTTCGACACCACCACATTACCCGCCGCCATCGCATCGACCAGCCCCGCGACCCCGATCTGGGAATGCGAATCGAACGCCAGCGGATCGAGCAGGCGGGGATCGAGCCGACGCCACAACCCGTCGATGCGCTTCATGCCCGCGATCGTGCGGACATAGACCTGATCGTCGCGCACCGCGAGGTCCGCGCCCTCGACAAGCAGGAACCCTAGATAGCGCGCCAGATGCGCCTGTTCGGCATAGCTGGGGTTGAACCGTCCCGGTGTCAGCAGTCCGATGCGCGGTTCGGCACGCCTGCACGCCGCCGCGAGGCCATCGCGCATCCGCGCGAAAAACGGCGCATGCCGCTCGATATTCAACCGCGCCTGCAATCCGCCCAATGTCCGCGCCATCGCCAACCGGTTTTCCAGCGCATAGCCCGCCCCCGTCGGCGCGCGCAGATGATCGGCCAGCACGCGCCAGCCCCCTTCCGGGCCGCGACACAGATCGGCGGCGAAGAAATGCAGATGCTTGCCCCCCGGCGGCTCCATCCCCACCATCGGGCGCATGAAGAACGGGCTGCCCGCGACCAACGCTGCCGGAATCTGACCGCCCGCAACCAATCGGCCGGGGCCGTAAATGTCGGCGATCACGCATTCCATCAGCTCGGCACGCTGGGCGATTCCGCGTTCGATCCCTGCCCATTCGTGCCCGTCGATCAGCAGCGGGATCGGCGACAGTGGCCAGGGGCGCTCGTCGCTTTCGCCGGGGATACGAAAGCCGGTGCCGATATCCTCGGCCTGTCGCTGTGCGCGTTCGGTCACCAGCCCGATCGCCTCACCCGAGACGCTGGCCGCTTCCTCGAACGCCACGCGCCATGCCTCACGTGCATCGCCGCTGGCACCGCACAGCATGTCGGACGCAATCGTCTGGCTGCAATAATCGTCGATCCAGCGATCGGCGATCACGCACGCGTCGAACAGGTCGGCGGACGGGGCGGGAAGCACGGGGCCGGACATCGCGCTGACGCAACCACAAAGGATGCGGCGGCGCAACACGCTTGATCGGCTCGACAGCAAAAGGTGCGCGGCGTATCGCCCTTCCCATGCGCGAAACGATCCTGCCCCTGTTCGACGATTGGTATGCCCAGGCTCAGGCGGGCGAGCCAAACGATCCCAATGCCGTGGCGCTGGCAACCGTCGATGCCGATGGGCAGCCCGCGGTGCGCATGGTGCTGCTCAAAGGGCATGACGAGCGTGGCTTCGTTTTCTACACCAACCGCGAAAGCCGAAAGGCGGACGCGCTGGCGGCAAATCCGGTCGCGGCGCTGCTGTTCCACTGGAAATCGATCCGCCGCCAGATTCGCATCGAAGGCCGGGTCGAGCCCGTCAGCAATGCCGAATCCGACGCCTATTTCGCCAGCCGCAGCCGCGATTCGCAGCTCGGCGCATGGGCATCGGACCAGTCGCGCCCGCTCGATGCGCGAGAGACGTTCGAAGCGCGATTCGAGGCGATGAAGACGCGATTCGACGGCGGCGACGTTCCCCGCCCGCCGCATTGGGGCGGCTACCGCGTGATCCCGGCGAAAATCGAATTCTGGCAGGACCGCGCCCACCGCCTCCATGAGCGCCGCCTGTTCGTGCGCGCGGGCGATGGCTGGGACGAGATTTTGCTCTACCCATGAGCGTTCGGCGATGATCCCGCTCGCCAAACGCGCCGCGATCGCCAGCGTCGCCTGTGCGGTCACGCTCGGCCTCGTCAAATCCTGGGCGGCATGGACTACCGGATCGGTTGCGGTACTCGCCAGCCTGGCCGACAGCCTGCTCGATCTGGTCGCCTCTCTGGTCACCTTGTTCGCAGTGCATCTGGCGGCGCAGCCCGCCGACCACGACCACCGCTTCGGCCACGGCAAGGCGGAGGCACTGGCGGCGTTGTTTCAGGTCGCGCTGATCGCGGTGTCGGCCTTTTTCATCTTCGGTCAGGCGGTGTCGCGCTTCTCCGACGGCGCGCAGCCGAGCGAAGGCGCGATCGGCATCGGCGTGTCGGTCTTCGCGATCATCGTGACGCTGGCGCTGACCTCCTATCAAAAGCACATCATCGCCCAGACCCGGTCGGTCGCGATCGGGGCCGACCGGGTGCATTATCAAAGCGACCTGCTGCTCAATTCCGCGGTGATCGCCGCGCTGATTCTCGACCAGTATCTGGGGCTTAGCGTTGCCGATCCTCTGTTCGGCATCGCCATCGGCCTGTGGCTGTTGTTCGGCGCGTGGCGCGCCGCCGAAGAAGCAATCAATCAGTTGATGGACAAGGAATGGCCCGAGGAAAAGCGCCTGCGCTTCGTCGAAGTCGCGGCCCGCCATCCCGAGATCCGCCACCTCCATGACCTGCGCACCCGCACCAGCGGCAACAAGGATTTCGTCCAGTTCCACATGTGGATGGACGCGCACCTGACCGTCGCCGAGGCGCACGAAGTGGTCGAGCGCATCGAAGCGAGCTTCGCCGATGCCTTTCCCGATTGCGAGGTGTTCATCCATATTGATCCCGAAGGACGGATCGACGAGCCCGACAACCCGCTGGTCGAGGCGGACGAACTGGCCAAGCTGCGGGCGCGAACGTCGTGATTGTGGCTGACATCGGAATACCCTCCCAACCACCGCTTGTTTCGAGCGAAGTCGAGAAACGCGACCGCAACGCCGAGATCACGTTTCTCGACTACGCTCGAAACAAACGGTTAGGTGGTGCCCGAACTACGAAGGCATCCCCATGACCCACATACCCTTTGCCCAGATCGACGCCTTCGCCGACCGACCATTCGCCGGCAATCCGGCAGCGGTGATGCCGCTCGACGCCTGGCTCGACGATGCAGTGCTTCAGACCATCGCCGAGGAGAACAACCTCAGCGAAACCGCATTTCTGGTTGCCGACAATAGCGGCGCGGCGGACTACGAGCTGCGCTGGTTCACCCCCGCTACCGAAGTCGCCTTGTGCGGCCATGCGACACTGGCGAGCGGCCATTTCGTCCTGACGCGCGAGCCGCCACGCGACGGCGTGACGTTCCGCACCCGCAAGGCCGGGCTGCTGTCGGTCGAACGCGACGGGGCGGGTTATGCGATGGCGCTCCCCGCCTATTCGCCGCCACCAAGTGCATTGCCGGGGTTGAGGGCAGCGCTGGGGGTCGAAGGCGGCGAAACATTCCACCATCCGAACGGCTACGACCTTACCATGCTCGACAGCGCCGATGCCGTCCGCACCCTGACCCCCGATTTCCGCGCACTGGCAGCACTCGGCAACACGCTCAACATCGTCACCGCAGCGGGTGACGACACCGACATCGTCAGCCGCGTCTTTGCACCCGCCGCCGGGATCGACGAAGACCCGGTTACCGGCTCGGCGCACAGCGTCCTTACCCCGTTCTGGGCCGAACGCCTTGGTCGTGCCCGCTTCACCGCGTTTCAGGCGAGCAAGCGCGGCGGGCACATCGATTGCGAACTGCTGGGCGACCGGGTGGTGCTGCGCGGACGCTGCGTGACCGTGATCGAGGGACGGTTCACCCTTTAGGAGATCACCAAACCACCCGTCACCCCGGCCGGAGTGCCGGGGTCCACTGTGCCGAACGCTTATCGTTCAGTTTGAACGCTCAACGAAGCCGCCTGGTGGACCCCGGCACTTCGGCCGGGGTGACGGCGTAGTCTACGCGGCCGCTTCCAGCACCGCGCTTTCCGTCTCCGCGATCCAGCCGCCGCCCAGCACCCGCTCGCCCGCATAGAGCACCGCCGCCTGTCCCGGCGCGACGCCATACTCGGGGGCATCGAATACCAGCCGACCGCTCTCCATCCGCGCGGGCACTGGTTTGGCCATCGATCGCACCTTGGCCGTCAAAGGTCCGTCAAAATCGCCGCCCAGCCAATTGATGTCGGTCAGCTGCGCGGCGGCCACCGCCAGCGCGCGGCGTGGACCCACCACGACCTGCTGTCGCTCGGCATCCAGCCGCACGACATAGAGCGGCTCGGGGCTGCCGCCAATCTCCAGCCCGCGGCGTTGGCCGACGGTGAAATGGATGATCCCGCCATGTTCGCCCAGCTTGCGACCCGCGGTATCGACGATGTCGCCGACATGCACCGCATCGGGGCGCAGCTTGGTCACTAGCCGCGCGTAATCGCCGTCGGGGACGAAGCAGATGTCCTGGCTGTCGGGCTTGCCCGCGACTCCCAGTCCCAGTTCGGCCGCCAGTTCACGCACCAGCTTCTTTTCCATGCCCCCCAGCGGGAACCGCAGATAATCGAGCTGATCCTGCGTGGTCGCGAACAGGAAATAGCTCTGGTCGCGTGCCGGATCGATCGCGCGGTGAAGCTCCGCGCCCTCCACACCCTCGACGCGCTGCACATAATGGCCGGTCGCCAGGCAATCGGCACCCAAGTCGCGCGCGAGTTTGAACAGGTCGGTAAATTTTGGACCCATATTGCATTTAACGCACGGGATCGGCGTGCGACCGGCCAGATACTCGTCGGCGAAATCGTCGATCACCTGCTCGCGAAAGCTTGATTCGTGATCGAAGACATAATGCGCGATGCCCAGCCGGTCGCACACCGCGCGCGCATCGCGAATATCGCGTCCCGCGCAGCAGCTCCCCGCGCGCCCCACCGCCTCGCCATGGTCGTAGAGTTGCAGCGTCACCCCGATCGTCTCCGCCCCCGATCTGGCGGCAAGTGCTGCGACGACCGACGAATCGACTCCGCCCGACATGGCGACGACGATACGCTTTGCGCCCGTCGGCGCGCTCAACTGGAAATCGGCGGGAATCATGACGGGCTAGATAGTGCGCGCGGCCAAAAGACGCAAAGGCGCGGCGAAATTGGCAACCATGCGACGAAATGAAGCGACATTTACCAGCCCTTTAGCACTCGTCCCTACAACCGGCTTTTCCAGACAAGGCCAAACATAAGAGTCGAGTATCCCGCTTGGATTTGAGTTTCACCTTTGATCGCAACGCCTGCGTCACCCCGATCGAACCCGATCTGGCGGTGTTGCTGGTCGGGATCGCCGCGTGCCAGGCGGCGTCGCCGACCGCGCGAGTCCAGGCCGGGATGACGCAGACCGCCATCGCACGCGCGTTGCTCGCCCCGCGCGACGGCGCGTTCAATACCGCCGCGTCGCGCGCGGTAACGACCGGGAAAGACGCATGAACGCCGCGTTTACCCCGCCATTTCAGGCGATGTTCAAACCATCGCGTTATTCGTCGTTCGAGTCAGTAGCCGGGCGCCCCCGCCCGACCCGAGGGTTGTAATGATCGAAAACCAGAAAATCCGTCCCGCCAAGGTCATCGGTCCGCTCGGAGAGCCGCTGACCCTGGACACATTGCCCCCGCCCGAGACGACGCGGTGGGTCGTACGCCGCAAGGCCGAGGTGGTGGCCGCGGTCAACGGCGGACTGCTCAGCGTGGACGAAGTATGCGAGCGATACGGCCTGACGGTCGAGGAATTCGCCGGCTGGCAGCGCGCGATCGACCGGTCGGGCATGCCCGGCCTGCGCGTCACCCGCATCCAGCATTACAAGTCGCTCTACGAACGACAGCAGAAATATTAAGCGGTTAACGCACGACCGGAATCAGAACGCTCCCGGAACCTTACTTCCTTTCACGAGTCTTTGCCTCAGTACCCCGACGTAACCGGGGGATAACGGAGGGACTGAATATGATCGGAATTATCGTTTGGCTCGTCGTCGGTGGCGTATGCGGCTGGCTCGCCAGCCTGATCATGCGGACTGATGCGCAGCAGGGCATCCTGCTCAACATCGTCGTCGGCATTGTCGGCGCGTTCATCGCTGGCCTGATCTTCGGCGGCGGCATCAACGACGCGATCACCGTGACGACGTTCCTGACCTCGCTGGTCGGTGCAGTCATCCTGCTCGCCATCGTCAACCTGATCCGTCGCGGTTCGGTGCGCTAAACGCGCCGCCCGACTGGACGCAAAGAAAGGGCCGCCCCTGTGAAGGGAGCGGCCCTTTTTCGTGTCCCGCTGCTGCCGATCGCAGGGACTTCGGCAAATTTCGTCATTGCGAGCGCCGCGAAGCAATTCAGGTCGGCGCGGGTCGCTCTGTATTGCTTCGCTACGCTCGCAATGACACCCTGAAACTGCCTCGCCTTAACGAAGCAAAAACCGCACCGTCACGGTTGCGTTGATCTCTTGCTCGCCCGGCAACACCTGGCTGTCTTTCGCCATTTCGGCGCGCATCATCATCTGGGGCATCGGCTGCGGTGGCAGCGCGGTCGCGCCTTCGGCGATCACGAGAATACGCTCGACCCGCAACCCCGCCGCCTTGGCATAAAGTTCTGCACGAGCCCGCGCGCGGCGGATCGCGTCGGTGCGCGCTTCGTCCATCGCCGCGTCCATCGCCTCCACGCCCAAGTTCGGCCCGTCGATCTGGTTCGCGCCCTCGCGCACCAGCGCGTCCAGGATCGCGCCCGACTTCGCGACATCGCGAAAACGCACCGACACGGTGTTGGTCGCCTGATAGCCGGTGATCGTCGGCGGCACATTCTCTCCATAACGATATTGCGGATTGAGCTGGATCGTCGCGGTCTGAAGGTCGCGATCGGCGACGCCCGCGCGCTTCAGCGCGGCGATGACGCGGTCCATGCGGGCCGCATTTTCCGACAATGCCGCCTGCGCGGTCGTCCCTTGCGTCACCACGCCTGCGCGAATCGTCGCCAGATCGGGCACGCGGGTCGAGCGTCCCTCCGCCATGACGTCGAGCAAGGTCGCGTCGAGCAGCACCGGCGCTGCGGGCACCGCCTGCTGCTGGGCAGCCGCGGAAAGCGGGATAAGCATCGCGGCGGTTGCCGCCAATAGGATCGAACGCATGGGAATTCCTGTTCTATCGTTTTCCACGGCCGCAGATGCGCGCCGCAAGGGTGCGAATAACCAAGACGCAGACAACGTTCGCTGAACGTAAATTCGATCGAGTCTTGTACGACCGCCTCTCGGCGATGGGCGGCGGCACAGGCCCTCTCCCCCACCCACCACCCAAGACATGATGCTGATTGGGTGGTGGGTGGGGGAGAGGGCTGGTGCCGCCCGCGTGCGGGAGCGCGCCAAACAGACGAGGCGGGAGAATGCCGATGCTGCCTCATCGCCGTGGCGATCAAAACCTATCTAACCCGCCGCGCGATGATCAGACGGTACAACGCCAACAGCACGATCGCCCCCAGCGTCGCCGCGCCATAGCTGCGCCAAAAGCCGTCGAGTCCGACCCCCGCCGATTGCGCGACGAATCCGGCGAGCAATGCGCCCGCGATCCCGATCAGGATCGTCACGAAACATCCGCCGGGATCCTTGCCGGGCATGATGAACTTGCCCAGCGCGCCTGCCACCAGTCCGATCAAAAGCCAGCCAATTATACCGTCGGGCATCGTCCTCTCCCTCAAAATCGTCGCGCCTGATCACAGGATCGCGTGCCAAGGGTCGCGCGTCGCTTCGGCCATGGCAAGCCGGTATTTGGAACGCTATCGAAACACTTGCCTAACCCCCTGAAAAACGGCATTTGCGCGATCGATAAAAGGACCGCTTGTCGGCGGTGATCTATTCCTATAACACACAGGATAGAAACGGTCGGTGCAAGGTGCCGAGCGAAGGGTTGGGACAGATGGATATCGAGGGGCGGAGCATGGCCGACGGCCGAACGACGGTGATGCTGGAAGACGGAACCGAGCGTCGCTCGAATCGAAAAGCGTGGATCGTCGGCGGCATCGTCGCGATCGTCGCGATCCTGCTCGCGGCGTTCTTCTTCATGGGTGGTGACGAAGCCGCAGCACCGGATGCAGGTGCCGCTCCGGCGGGCAAATCGGGCGCGATGCCCACCGTCACGGTGGTGGTTCCCGGTCGTCAGGTTACGGGCAGCGTCATCACCGGCACCGGATCGCTTGCCGCACGCCGCGAAATGCCCGTCGGCGTGGCGGGCGAAGGTGGCCTTGTCACGCGTGTCCTGGTCGAACCCGGTAGCTGGGTCGGTGCCGGACAGGTGCTTGCCGTCGTCGATCGATCGGTCCAGTCGCAAACCGCCGAAACGCTGGCGGCGCAGGTCCGCGTCGCGCGCGCCGATGCCGATCTCGCTCAGTCCGAACTCGATCGCGCCAAGCAATTGGTGTCGCGCGGTTTCGTCTCGACTGCCGATATCGAGCGCCGCACCGCGACGCGCGACGGCGCGGTCGCCCGCGTTCGCGCCGCCGAGGCACAGCTTGCCGAAACCCGTGCGCGCAACAACCGGCTCGACATCCGCGCGCCCGCTGCCGGACTGGTGCTGACGCGCACCGTCGAGCCCGGCCAGATCGTGTCGTCGGGCAGCGGCGTGCTGTTCCGCATCGCCCAGGGCGGCCAGCTGGAAATGCGCGCGCAGCTCTCGGAAGGCGACCTTGCCCGCGTTAGCGCCGGGGTACAGGCCGAAGTCACCCCCGTCGGCAGCACCGAGGCATTCACCGGCCAGGTGTGGCAGGTCTCCCCGGTCATCGACCCGGCGACGCGCCAGGGCATCGCCCGCATCGCGCTCAGCTATTCGCCGGCACTTCGCCCCGGCGGGTTTGCCAGCGCACGCATCATCTCGGGTGCCAGTTCCGCGCCGGTGCTGCCGGATTCGGCCGTGCTCAGCGACAATGAGGGCAGCTTCGTCTATATCCTGAACGCGCAGAACGAAACGGTCCGCCGTGCGGTCACGATCGGCCAGGTCACCGATGCGGGCGTACAGATCGTACAAGGGCTGGACGGCACCGAACGCGTCGTACGCTCGGCAGGTGCGTTCCTGACGCCGGGCCAAAAGGTGATCCCGCGTCGCGAAGCGGCACAGGGGCAGGCGGCAGCGGCGCAACCTGCCGATCAGCCGAAACAGTAAGGACGGCAACCATGAACTTCCGCAACATGTCGGCCTGGGCGATCCGCAATCCTGTCGCGCCGCTCGTGCTGTTCCTGGCGCTGACGATCGCCGGGATCGTCAGCTTCATGCAGATGGAAGTGAATAACGAGCCGGATATCGAATTTCCGATCGCGATCGTCGTCATCAGCCAGCCCGGTGCCGCGCCGACCGAACTCGAAACCCAGGTCACCCAACGGGTCGAAGCGTCGCTGCGCTCGCTCCAGGGAATCGATCAGCTTAGCTCGACCGTCACCGAAGGCAGCTCGACCACTGTCGTACAGCTCGACATCGGCACGCCGATCGACCGCGCCGTCACCGACGTGCGCGAAGCCGTCAACCAGATTCGCAGCCAGTTGCCCGACGGCATCCTTGAGCCGCAGGTCTATCGCGCGAACACCACCGACAGCGATCTCGCCAGTTTCACTGCCATCGCCACCGACATGACGATGGAAGAGCTGAGCTGGTATGTCGACAACACCGTGGCCAAGGAACTGCTCGCGGTATCGGGCATGTCGACGGTCGAGCGCATCGGCGGGGTCAGTCGCGAAATCCGCGTCATCCTCGACCCCGCACGTCTGCAATCCTACGGCATCACCGCAAGCCAGGTGAACCAGCAGCTCCGCCAGACGAACGTCAACGCCGCCGGCGGACGCGCGGAAATCGCGGGTTCCGAACAATCGGTCCGCGTGCTGGGCAATGCCGAAGACGCCTATGCGCTCAGCCAGTCGCAGATTTCGATCGGCGGCGGACGCACCGTTCGGTTGGCCGACCTCGGACGGGTCCGCGACCTGTATGCCGAACAGCGCTCGTCGGCCGAATATAACGGCCGTCAGGTACTGGCATTCGACATCAAGCGCGCAAAGGGTGCCTCCGACGTCGAGGTTTTCTACGGCGCGCAGGAGAAGTTGGAGGCCTTGGCGACGCGCAACCCGGACGTTCAATTCGAACTGCTGTTCAACAACGTCCAATATGCCGAGGAACAATATAACAGCGCGATCGCGGCACTGCTGGAAGGCGCGGCGCTGGCAATCCTAGTGGTGTTTCTGTTTCTGCGCGACTGGCGCGCGACGATCATTTCCGCCCTTGCGATCCCGCTGTCGGCCATCCCCGCCTTCTGGTTCATGGACATGATGGGCTTTACGCTCAACCAGATGACGCTGCTTGCACTCAGCCTGGTGGCGGGCGTGCTGGTCGATGACGCGATCGTCGAAATCGAGAACATCGTTCGTCATATGCGGATGGGCAAATCCGCCTATCAGGCATCGATCGACGCTGCCGACGAAATCGGTTTGGCGGTGTTGGCAACGACGATGGCGATCGTCGCGGTGTTTCTGCCCGTTGGCCTGATGCCCGGCATTTCGGGTCAATATTTCAAGAATTTCGGTCTGACGGTGGTTGCTGCCGTGCTGATCTCGCTTGCCGTGGCGCGACTGATCACACCATTGTTGGCGGCCTATTTCCTGAAAGCAAAAGGCCATGCCAGCCACGGCGAAGGCTGGATCATGGACCAGTATATGAAAATCCTGCGCTGGACGCTGCGTCACCGCTGGTCGGCGATCGTCGCGGGGGCCACTGCGCTGGTCGCGACCGGGATCGTGTTCATGATGCTGCCCCAGGCGTTCCAGCCTGCGCAGGACCGCGACAATGTCACCGCCAATATCGAGATGGTCCCGGGCTCGACGCTGGAACAGACCGATCGCGTGGTCCAGCAGGTCAACGGTATTCTCGCCCAGCAACCTGGCGTGACCGATACCTATGCACGCAGTTTCGTCGGCAATGGGCGGGTTACGGCGATGCTGGCCGACGAACGCGAATTCACCAGCGTCGATTTCGAACGCGGCCTGGCGCAACAATTGGCCGCTATTCCGGATGCTCGCGTGTCGTTCCGCTCGCAGTTCGGCTGGGGATCCTCGGGCCGCGACCTCAGCATCACGCTGGGCGGTGACGACCCTGCGCTGCTGAACGAAACCGCACAAAAGATCATGACGGAAATGCAGGGACTGGGGACGATCGTCGCGCCGCGCATTTCCGGTGATCTGCAGCGTCCGGAAATCGTCATCCGCCCAAGGCTCGATCTCGCCGCCAATCTGGGTGTGACGACGCAAGCACTTTCCAGTGCGATCCGCATCGCAACCTTGGGTGATATCGATCAGAACAGCGCGCGGTTCTCGCTGTCGGACCGCCAGGTGCCCATCCGCGTCGCGCTATCGGAGGATTCGCGCACCCAGCTTTCGACGATCCAGAACCTGCCCGTTCCCACTCAGTCGGGGGGGGCGGTGCCGCTGTCGGTCGTCGCGGAAATCGATTTCGGCGCTGGACCGACCCAGATCGATCGCATCAACCAGATGCGCCGATTGGTGATCGGTGCCGATCTGGGTGTCGATCCCAAGACGGGCAAGCCCTATGTCTCGGGCGAAGCGATGAAGCAGATCAAGGCATTGCCGACGATGGCCGACCTGCCGATCGGCGTTACGGAACTGGATGTCGGTCCCGCCAAATGGCAGGCCGAGATGATCACGAACTTCGTCGTCGCGGTCATTTCAGGGATCATGCTCGTGTTTGCCGTGCTGGTTCTCCTCTACAAACGCATCATGCCACCGTTCGTCAACATGGGCTCGTTGCTGCTCGCACCGCTTGGCGGGCTGCTCGCGCTGCTCATCACTGGCAAGGAAATCTCTCTGCCCGTTTATATCGGGCTGCTGATGCTGCTCGGCATCGTCGCCAAGAATTCGATCCTGCTGATCGACTTCGCGCTGGAGGAAATGGACAAGGGCGTCGATAAGTTCACCGCGATCATGGACGCAGGGCACAAGCGCGCCCAGCCGATCGTGATGACCACCATCGCGATGACCGCGGGCATGGTGCCCACCGCGATCTCGCTTGGCGGCGATTCCTCATGGCGATCGCCGATGGGGGTCGTGGTGATCGGCGGACTGCTGCTTTCAACCTTGCTGACGCTGTTGATCGTGCCCGCCACCTTCAGCCTGGCGGTCGGGGTGGAGCGCTGGGTCGGACCGCGGCTGGCACGTCGATTGCTGACCTACAAACCCGGCGATGACGGGTCCGAAGTGATCGGCCCCGCGATCGACCACAAACCGGGTGGCGCACTGGGCTATGGTCAGGGCGATCATCCGAAACCTGCCGAGTGAGTGGTGACGTCCGATCGGTCGCTTGCCTCGTTCAGTCCCAAATCTATGGGATCGCTAAAGCCGGACAATTTGTTCGGGTGGAAAAGCTCACACGGGCAATCCGCGGTGGCGGCGGTTGCGCTGATCTTCACTTTCTGCAAATTTCTTGTCGACAGCACCGGGTTTAACATGCTGCCGACCAATATTGTGGGAGGGTATCTTGAAAATCATCATGGCGGCTGTGGCGGTAACAGTCTTTGCAACGGCATCATTACCCACGCCTCAGGCACAGACCTGTTCGGCTGCGGAATGGATCTGGGACACCTTCGTTGGCGGCTTGGGCTGTTCGGCACGATAACGGCGGTTGACGAACGAAGTGCTTTTCTTCGTTCGGGAATCGTGTCCGGCTATCGATGATATGCTGGCGCCAAGGGCACATGCGAACGAGTGGTGCCCACGCCTGGAAGTGAACCTTCCCCGGTTTCGGGGATTGTTACGGCGATGAACCTGTTCGCCCGCATCGCTCCCCCCGGAGAGTTGCCACCGCCCGAATTGCGCCGGATGCGCGCCATCGCGACGTTATTGCTCGTCGCGATGGCGGTGGTGTTCTTCGTCTCGCGCGCATTGATCGACCGCGATCCGGTCTGGGGCTTCGTCCAGTCGTTCGCGGAAGCCGCGATGATCGGCGGCATCGCCGACTGGTTCGCGGTCACCGCCTTGTTCCGCCATCCGCTCGGCCTCCCCATCCCGCATACCGCGATCGTGCCGCGCAACAAGGATCGCATCGCCGATTCGCTCGCGCGCTTCCTGCGTGATTATTTCCTGGTACCTGCAGTCGTCGCGCGGCGGATGCGTCGGCTCGACGTCGCAAGCGCCGCCGGGCGCTGGCTCGCGCATCCCCCCGAAGGCGGCGGAAGGTTACGCCACGGCGCATCGCGCATGGCCGCGGACCTGCTCGAATCGCTCGATCAGGAGCGGTTGGGCGGGATGGTGAAGGGCGCCATCGCCAGTCGGCTGCGCGCCACCAATATCGGGCCGATATTGGGTCAGTCGATCGCGGCCGCGCTGGCGGAGAACCGGCATCTGCCGTTGCTCGACGCTGCGATCCGCTGGATGGCGCGGACGCTCGACGCCAACGAACACCTGATCCGCGATATGGTGGAACGCCGCGCCAACACGCTGATGCGCTGGACTGGCCTCGACGAGCGACTGGCGAACGGGATCATCGACGGGCTGACCAAATTGGTCGCCGACATGGCTTCCGATCCCGGCCACCCGCTGCGCCTGAAGGCCGAGGACGCGCTTCAGAAACTCGCTTTCGACCTGCAATTCGATGTCGAAACGCAGGCCAAGGCCGACCGGGTCAAGGAGGAGCTGCTCGATAACCCCGCCTTTCAGCGCTGGATCGGCGGACTATGGGAACAGGGCCGCGCCTCGATGCTGCGCATGGCGCGCGACCCGGAGGCGGCGATGGCGGGTAAGTTCGGAGAGGCTCTGCGCCAGCTGGGCACCACGCTCGAAAAGGACGAGGCGCTGGCTGCCACGATCAACCGCTTCGCGCGCCGCGCGGCGGTGGGCGCAGCCGCGGACTATGGCGATTCGATCGTGAAGCTGGTCTCGGACACGATCCGCGGCTGGGACGCGCGCACCATCACCGGGCGGCTGGAAAATGCGGTGGGCCGCGACCTGCAATATATCCGCATCAACGGGACGTTGGTCGGCGGGCTGGTCGGCCTGTTCATCCACACCGTCGACGTGATGCTTTGAGCGTTTTCCGAGAAGATAGCCGTCACCCCGGACTTGTTCCGGGCTCCACCGGGCGGCGAATGACCACGCTTAATCACCAAACGTTGCGTAAGCGGCTTAGTGGACCCCGGAACAAGTCCGGGGTGACGGATTGGAAATGTGGGCAAGTCGACCCTCACTTGCCCCAGTCGAGCACGGTCCATCCCTTGGCCTTTGCCAGCTTTCGCAGCGGCGGATGGGGGTTGGTCGCGAATGCCTCGTCGGCCCATTCCATCGCCGGCGCATCGGACACATGATCCGAATAGAAGCGTACCTCCGCATCGGCGCGATCAATCCCCTGATCGGCGAACCACGCCTCGACCATCCGCAATTTGCCCGGCCCATAGCAATTCTCGCCGTCGATCAGGGCGGTGATGCGGTCGTCGTCATGGAACCGCGAACGGGTGGCGATCACCCCGTCGAACCCCAGCTGCTCGGCGATCGATTCGACGTAATAGCCGAACGATGCGGTCGCGAGCACCAGCCGAAACCCTTGGGCGTGGTCCTGCGCGATTCGTGCGCGGGCATCCTCGAACAATCCGGTCGCACAGGTCCGCTCGGCAAAGCTGTCGGCCAGCGCGCGCATGTCGGCGCGCGAGGTAAAGCGCCCGACCATCAGCTGTTGGGTCAGCTGTTTGAGCCGCGCCCGGTCGATCAATTTGGTGGCATAGCCGAGGCCATACAGCCCCGCGATCGGCATCAGCGCCAGCCGCCACGGCGCACGGTTTCGCGCGGCGTGGACCAGAAACGGCGTCCAGGTCGGCGCGCGCGTAATCGTCTTGTCCATGTCGTAAATGGCGATGCGATGCGGTCGTGCTTGCATGGCTTTTGCCTATGCGCTGAAAACCTTGCCGTTTCAGCCAAAATCGACCAAGGATGCGCCCGATGAGCGCCGCAGCCGACTTTCAGATCGACGAAAAGGATGGCGGCAGGACGTTACGCCTGAACGGCGACCTGTCGCTGGCACGGATGGGCGACCTGCCTGACCGGCTCGACCGCGACGCCGGGCAAATCGATCGCATCGACATGGCGGGCGTCAATCGGATCGATACCGTGGGTGCTTGGGTCGTCCACCGGCTGGCCACGCGCAACGATACGCCGATCGACGGGCTGAGCGACGACGGGCAGCGGCTGATGGCCAAGGTCAAGGGCGCCGACGAGCCGATCGCGAAGCCGATCAAGCACGGATCGTCCTTCACCCGCGTGCTGGGCGAAGTCGGCGAGGCGGTGTCGATCGCGGGCCGATCGACGCTTGGCCTGATCGGATTCATGGGCGCGACCACCATCGCGCTCGGCAACGTCATCCGGCACCCCAGCCGGTTCCGCTTCAATGCCACCGTCCACCGGTTCGAGGTGGTCGGCGTGTCCGCGCTCGGCATCATCGGGCTGATGAGTTTCCTGATCGGCATCGTCATCGCCCAGCAGGGTGCAGTGCAGCTGCGCCAGTTCGGTGCGGAAGTCTTCACGATCAACCTGATCGGGCGGCTGACGCTGCGCGAACTGGGACTGTTGATGACCGCGATCATGGTCGCCGGACGTTCGGGCAGCGCCTTTGCTGCCCAGCTTGGCACGATGAAGCTGACCGAGGAAATCGACGCGATGCGCACCATCGGCGTGTCGCCGATGGAGGCGCTGGTGCTGCCGCGCTTCTTCGCCGCGGTGTTGCTGATGCCGCTGCTGGGTTTCTACGCATCGATGATTTCGATCATCGGCGGTGGCCTATATTGCTGGGCGGCGCTTGGCATTCCGCCCGTCACCTTCATTCAGCGCATTCAGGAAGTCGTGCCCATCACCGACCTTTATGTCGGGCTGATCAAGGCGCCGGTGTTCGGTGCGATCATCGCGATGTCGGGCTGTTATCAGGGGATGCAGGTCGAATCGGACGCCGAACAGGTCGGCCTGCGCACGACGTCGGCAGTGGTGCAGGCGATCTTCCTCGTCATCGTCCTCGACGCGTTCTTCGCGGTGTTCTTCGAACGGATCGGCTGGATATGAGCCGCGAGGAATCGATCATCCGCGTCCGCGGACTCAAAAACAGCTTCGGCGAGCAGGTCATTCATGAGGGGCTCGACCTCGACGTGCGTCGCGGCGAAATCCTGGGCGTGGTGGGCGGATCGGGCACCGGCAAATCGGTGCTGATGCGATCGATCATCGGGCTTCAGACCCCCGATGAAGGCGAAATCTCTGTATTCGGCAGCGAAGTCGATGAGGATGAAACCGAATCGATCGACGTCCGCAAGCGGTGGGGCGTGCTCTTTCAGGGCGGTGCGCTATTCTCGACGCTGACCGTTGCGGAAAACATTCAGGTTCCACTTCGCGAATTCTATCCCGAGCTTAGCCCGGCGCTGATCGACGAGATTGCGGCGTACAAGGTGGTGATGACGGGTCTTGGCCCCGAAGCCGGACCCAAATATCCGGCCGAGCTGTCCGGCGGCATGAAGAAGCGCGCCGGGCTTGCCCGCGCGCTGGCGATGGACCCGGAATTGCTGTTCCTCGACGAGCCGACCGCCGGGCTCGATCCTATCGGCGCGGCGGCGTTCGATGAACTGACCCGGTCGCTGCAAAAGACGCTGGGCCTGACGGTCTTCCTGATTACCCACGACCTCGATACGCTCTATGCGATCTGTGATCGGGTGGCGGTATTGGCCGACAAGAAGGTGATCGCGATCGGCACGATCGACGAATTGCTGGCCACCGATCACAAGTGGATCCAGGAATATTTCAATGGACCGCGCGGTCGCGCGGCAGTCGATAGCGCGGATCGCGCTGCAAAGGCGACAAGCTGATGGAAACACGTTCGAACCATGTGCTGGTGGGGGCCGTCGTGCTGATCCTGCTGCTCGTCCTGGCACTGTTCACGGTCTGGCTCGCACGGCTCAGCGGTTCCGAAGAGCGTGAGTATGACATCTTCTTCAAACAGGCGGTCGACGGCATCAACCGCGGATCGCCGGTGGCGTTTTCGGGCGTGCCGTCGGGCCAAGTGAAGGAAATCACGCTCTACCAGCCCGATCCCCAATTCGTCCGCGTGCGCATTTCGGTGAATGCCGATGTGCCGATCCTTGAGGGCACCGTCGCCTCGATCCAGGGCATTGGTTTTACCGGAGTCAGCCAAATCCAGCTCGACGGCGCGGTAAAGGGTGCCCGTCCACTCGCCTGCCCCGAGGTGAACACCAAGGCTGCCTGTCCCGAAGGCGTGCCGGTGATCCCCACTCGCCAAGGCGGATTGGGCGCGCTGCTTTCCTCAGCGCCGCAATTGCTCGAACGCCTGACGTCACTGACCGAGCGGCTGACCGAACTCCTCTCCGATCGCAATCAGGTGTCGATCGCGGGTATTCTTGAGAACACCAACCGTTTGACCGATGCGCTCGCCGATCGTGGTCCCGAAATCGCTGCGACGCTGGCCGAAACCCGCATCGCCATCCAGCGCGCAGGACTTGCGGCGGAGGAAATCGGTGGGCTCGCCGCGACCAGCAACGAGATGATCGCCCAGGACATCCGCCCGGCAATGGCCAATCTGAACAAGACGATCGCATCGGCGCAGAATTCGATGGAGACGCTGGATGCCGCGATCGGCGATGCGCGGCCGGGCCTCCAGACTTTCTCCAAACAGACCGTGCCTGAGGTCAATCGACTGGTCGCAGATCTGCGCACGATGTCGTCGGCACTCGCCAATGTCGCCGAGAAGGTCGATCAACAGGGCGCGACCTCGATCATCTCGCAGCCCAAGCTGCCCGACTACGAACCCAAGTGAGAACGCATATGAAAAAGCTCCTCGCGCTCACCCCCGCCCTGCTGCTGGCCGGCTGCATCAGCTTCGGCGCGAAACCGCCGCCCTCGCTGCTGACGCTCAACAGCGCCGCTACATTGCAGGCAGGAGCCAGCCAGTCGAGCGCCAGCGCATCGACCATCGCCATTGCCGAGCCTGCGACGCCGCAGGAAATCGGTGTGACCCGCGTGCCGGTGCGGTCGAGCGATACGCAGGTCGCCTATGTCAAGGACGCGGTCTGGGTCGAAGTGCCCTCGCGCTTGTTCGCGCGCCTGCTCGGCGACACGATCACCGCACGCACGGGCCGCGTCGTCGTCGCGCCCGTCGGTGCACCTGTCCCGCCGACCGCGCGGCTCGAGGGCGATTTGCGCAATTTCGGCATGGACGAGGCCGGACTGGAAGCCGTCGTCACCTATGACGCCGCCCTTCAACGCGGTGAAAACGGCGCGCTGGAACGCCGCCGCTTCGAATCGCGGGTGCCGGTAACAGCGATCGACGCGACCACGGTCGGCCCAGCGCTGAACCAGGCCGCGAATACGGTCGCCAGCGAAGTGGCAGACTGGGTCGGGCGCTAAGACAAATCGCCACCCCGGCCCCCGTGCCGGGGTCCACCGCGCGGCAAGCGCCAGCGCTGTTGATCATCCGCGCCGCACCCGTCCCGTTCGTTTCGAACGGATCAAGGGGGGTTGCGCTGATATGCCCCTCGCGCGAAAGGGGCGCGCATGACCGACAGCCCCCTCGCCCGCGCGCTCCTTTCCGTTTCGGACAAGAGCGGCATCGTCGACCTCGGAACCGCGCTCGCCCGCCACGGCATCGAACTGGTGTCGACTGGCGGCACCGCCACCGCGCTGCGTGACGCCGGGCTGACGGTCCGCGACGTGTCCGACCTGACCGGCTTCCCCGAAATGATGGACGGGCGGGTTAAGACGCTGCACCCGATGGTCCATGGCGGCTTGCTCGCGGTGCGCGACAACCCCGAGCACGCAGCGGCGATGACCGAACACTCGATCGGCGCGATCGATCTGGTGGTCGTCAACCTCTACCCCTTCGCCCAGACCGTCGCGCGCGGCGCGGGCCGCGACGAGGTGATCGAGAATATCGACATCGGCGGCCCCAGCATGGTGCGATCGGCCGCCAAGAACCACGCGCATGTCACCATCGTCACCGATCCCGCGGATTATGCCGAGCTGATCGAAGCGCTCGACGCCAACAACGCCGCGACCAGCCTCGCTTTCCGCAAGCGCTGCGCGGCCAAGGCGTTCGCCGCCACCGCCGCTTACGATTCCGCCATCGCCCAGTGGTTCGCCTTCGCCGATCAGGGCGAGCGCTTCCCGCAGACCCTGCCCCTCTCGTTCAAGCGAGCCGAGGAACTCCGCTACGGCGAGAACCCGCACCAGTCCGCCGCGCTCTATCTCTCGAACGGCCCCGCCGCGCGCGGCATCGCACAAAGCGAGCAGCTTCAGGGCAAGGCGCTCAGCTACAACAACTACAACGACGCCGACGCCGCGCTTGAACTGGTCGCCGAGTTCGCGGGCGGGCCACCCACGGTCGTCATCGTCAAGCACGCCAACCCCTGCGGCGTTGCAAGCGCCGACACGCTGATCGACGCGTATAAAGCGGCATTCGCCTGTGACACCGTCTCCGCATTCGGCGGCATCGTCGCGGTCAATCGCACGCTCGACGGCGAAACCGCGCGTGCGATCACCGAAATCTTCACCGAAGTCGTCGCTGCCCCCGATGCCGATGACGAAGCCCGCGCGGTGTTCGCGGCGAAGAAGAATCTGCGACTGCTGCTAACCGGCGACCTGCCGGATGCCACACGTCCGGGCCTGATGGTCAAGACGATCGCAGGCGGGTTGCTCGTGCAAAGCCGCGACAACGGCGTCCTCGCCGACGACGCGCTGAAGGTGGTGACCAAGCGCGCGCCCACGCCCCAAGAACTCGCCGACTGCCGCTTCGCCTGGACCGTCGCGAAGCACGTCAAATCGAACGCGATCGTCTATGCGAAGGATGGTGCGACCGCAGGGATCGGCGCAGGCCAGATGAACCGGCTCGAGTCCGCCCGCATCGCCGCCTGGAAAGCCAAGGACGCTGCCGAAAAAGCGAGCTGGTCCGAACCCCGCACGATCGGCTCGGCCGTCGCCTCCGACGCCTTCTTCCCCTTCGCCGACGGCCTGCTCGCCGCGGTGGAAGCCGGTGCCACCGCCGTCATCCAACCCGGCGGCTCGATCCGCGACGATGAGGTTATTGCAGCAGCGGATGAGGCAGGACTGGCGATGGTGTTTACGGGGATGCGCCACTTCCGGCACTGAGAGAGCTGCGCGCTATTTTGGTGCTGCGATCGATTGCAGGTAGATGGCTTCACGGTAACTGGTCGGTTGTTTCGCAGGTTCGAATTTAAACGAATGGGCTGCCGCGCAAAGGTCGAAAAGCTTGGGTCGAATCCCACCATCCTCTACCAGGCAATTGGAGATGGAGCCATCATCCGCGATCTCGATCTTCGCAGTGCCGTAGCTGATATATCCCGTGACCGGTGTCAGGAATAGCGGCAGGGCTTGCGGATTATCGTCGCGAAAGATGATCTGCTTCCGTGCATCAACTACGCTGTTGTTGCCAATCGCACGAAAGATCGGTTGGCCCTCGGCAAGATTCGATGCGCGATGGAAGTAGAGGCAAAGGGTCATGCCTGCCGGGAGTTCGCCATCCCCGTCGCCCTCGCAGCTTTCGATCTCGCGATCTTCGGAAAACCGGATCAGGGCCTTTTCCTCCCACGACATTCGCGGCAATATTAACGTGTCCGGCATGGCCCATCGCATCGACCATGTGAAACGCCCTGCGATCATTTTGCCCGCGCTGTCCGTTGCAGGCACAAACTTGCCATTGTCGGACACCAAGCGGCACGTCCCATCGTCTAGCGCGTCGTGGCCGGACGAGCGCGTCACCGCACATCGCCGAACCTTTCCCGTTTCATCGACATCGATCTTCACACGAACATTGCCGGATTGTCGGTTCGTACGTGCTTCCGTGGGATAGTCCGACATCGATAGCCAACTAGGAAGATCCACGGGCTCTGCGACGGGAAGGTCCTGCACAATGGCGAGCATCATCGTTACCCACATCTGTCCGTTCCCCAATCATTATACCTACCCGGTATGGCTCAGTCCCCGTCCGGCCCCAGCGTGACATCCAGATCGCGTGGCCGGATAAACCGCACCAGCACGCCACCGGCTGCCTTGGCATCGGCCCAGCGCTCCACCGCGAAGTCGATTTCCGCGACGCTGGCGGTCGGGAATTTCACCTCCACCGCGTCGCGGGCGTGGCCGCCATCGTTGGGGGTGAGCAGCAGCACGAGATCTTCCAGACCCGGATTATGGCCGATCATCAGCACCCGGTCGGCACTGTCGGGCAGCGCGTGGATATGGTCGAGCAGCGTGTCGGCGGAGGCGAGATAGAGCGTCTTGTCCCACTCCGGCTCGGCCAGATCGCCATAACCGCGCGCGAAATCGTCGATCGTCTCTCGCACCCGCACCGCCGATGAAGCCACGACAAGATCGAACCGCAGCCCCAGCGACGCCAGATGATGCCCCATCAGCCGCGCGGCGCGCTGGCCCTTGGCATTGAGCGGTCGGTCGAAATCGCGAAGCACGGGATCGTCCCAGCCGGATTTGGCGTGGCGCAATATCGTCAGCGTCTTCATCCAAACCCTCTACCCGTCGACCTTGATCTCCTCATGCCCGATGGCAGCGTTGGATGAAAGCCGTGTTGCAGCCTCGACCGCTTCGTCCAGCGTCACGCGGCGGATGGGGGTGCCTGCGGGAAAGGCGCTAAGCAACCTGCTGGGCATCGCGGCCGACAGCAGCACGAACTGGCCGCGATCGTCGGCTCGGCGGATCAACCGTCCGAACCCCTGCGCCAGCCGCGCGCGGACGACGCGGTCGTCGAACGCCTTGCCCCCTTCGGCGATGCGGCGCGCGGCGTGGAGTACGGTCGGCTTGGGCCAGGGCACCGCCTCCATCACCACCTGACGCAGCGAATGGCCGGGCACGTCCACGCCGTCGCGCAAGGCATCGGTGCCGATGAGCGAGGCGCGCGGATCGTCGCGAAAGATGTCGACCAACGTCCCCGGATCGACCGGATCGACATGCTGGGCGAGCAGCGGCAGCCCTTCGCGCGCCAGCCGGTCGGCGATCCGCGCGTGAACGCCGCGCAGCCGCCGGATCGCGGTGAACAGACCCAGCGTCCCACCCCCGCTCGCCACGATCAACCGACCATAGGCATTGGCCAGCGCCGCCAGATCGCCGCGCTTCACATCGGTCACGATCAGCACCTCTGCCTGGGATGCGTAATCGAACGGGCTCTGCGCCTCGAAATGGGTCGAGGGACGCTCCAGATGGCGGCTGCCCGATCGCGCTTCCGCCACATCCCAGTCGTCGCCCGCGCGCAGCGTCGCGCTGGTCACCAGCACGCCATGCGCCTGTTTCAGGACGGTCGCCGCCAAGGGGCGCGTTGGGTCCAACCAGCGGCGGTGGATGCCGATATCGACTTCGCGTCCTTCGATGCGATCGACCGCCAGCCAGTCGACGAAATCGGGATCGGCGGGGCCACCGATGCGTGCCAGCAGCGCCGCCCATGCCCCCACCGTCTCCGCGCGCCATGCGACCGAGGCGATCGCCCCTTCGATGCGCGCGCGTGCGGGTCCGTCCATCCAGTCCGGTCCTTCGGCCAGCACCGCTTCCAGCCGCCGCCCCAGCGCGATCATCGGGCGGACGAGCGCGTCGAGCGCCACCGCCGCCGGGCCCGCCGCCTCGACCAACGCCGCATCGGGCTCCGCCAGCTCGGTTTCCAGCCCGTATCCCGCATCCGCGCCGCCGCTTTCGTCGCGGGCATAGGTGAAGCCGCGCACGGCGGCGAGCAGCGCCTCGATCGCGCCGTACGGCTCGCCTTCGGCAATCCGCCCCAGCCAGCCCTCGGACGGCAACGCATTCGCCGCCGCCACCGCGTCGTTGATCGCGCGGCCGCCGGCCTCGTCATAGCTCGCAACGTCCGACAGTCGCGCCGCCAGCCCGCGTCGCCGCCCGCGCGCGCGGCTTTCCGGGCCGATCACCCAGCGGCGCAGTTCGATCGTCTCCTGCCCCGACAGCGCGACGCCGAACATCGAATCCGCCGCCTCGAACAGATGATGGCCTTCGTCGAAGATGTAGCGGCTGGGGCGTGCATTGGTCTCTCGCCCGCGCGCGGCGTTGACCATCACCAGCGCGTGATTGGCGATGACGATATCGGCCTCGGCAGACGCTCGCGCCGCGCGTTCGATGAAGCATTTGCGGTAATGCGGGCACCCCGCATAAACGCACTCGCCGCGCCGGTCGGTCAGCGCGGTCGCGCCATTGCGGCGGAACAGCACCGGCAGCCAGCCGGGCAAGTCGCCGCCGACCATGTCGCCGTCCGCCGTGAACGCCGCCCAGCGCGCGACCAACTGCGCCAGCACCGCCGCGCGTCCGGCGAACCCGCCTTGCAGCGCATCCTCCAGATTGAGCAGGCAAACGTAGTTCTCACGGCCCTTGCGCGTCACCACCCGCTGGCGGCGGACCGCGGGGTCGGGGAACAGTCGTTCGGTCTCGCGTGCCAATTGGCGTTGCAGCGCCTTGGTATAGGTGGAAATCCATACCGCGCCGCCCGATCGCTCCGCCCAGAGCGATGCGGGGGTGAGGTATCCCAGCGTCTTGCCGATGCCGGTCCCCGCCTCGGCCAGCACGAGATGCGGCGCGTCGGGCGTGGCGCGCGGCGCGAACGCCCCTGCCGCCACCCGCGCGAAATCGCGCTGGCCTTGACGTCGTTCCGCCCCCGATCCGGTCAGCATCGCAAGGCGTTCGGCAACGACATCGTCGGCCAGCGTTACCTGACGCGGCGCAGGGCGGGGGGCTGCCTCGTCCCATTCGAGCAGTTTCGAGAACAGCCAGCGTTCGGCACGCTCGGGCTTGTCCACGACCTGGGTCAGCACCGGTGCCCAGGGCCAGCGCAGGCGTGCGAGCGATTGCAGCCCGTGCCATGCGCCTTCGCGCTCGGCCCAATTGCCGGTCGGGACCGCCAGCAGCCGCGCAGCGACCTCGCGCAGGAAAGCGGCTATCTCCGCATCCCCGGACGGCTCATCCAGCCCGGTTTCGCGGGCCAGACCCTTGGGCGTCGGCACCAGAAACTTGGCAGGGTGCAGAAACGCGAACAGTTCCAGCAGGTCGAGTCCGTTCAGTTCGGGATGCCCCAACCGTTGCCCAACCAGCGGCGCGTTCAGCACCAGCACCGGCATATCCGCCGCCAGCCGGATCGCCTCGCCCCGCCCGATCGCGCGGGTTTCGCCAGCGGGCGTTGCGATCCAGACCCCGGCATGGCTGGCGTGAAGGGCGGGATAGGGCAGCACGCCCCTCCTGTCGGCGATCCGGAACAGATTGGCAACCACCTCGATCGAGACGGTTGCCCAAAGACGTGTTCCCGCTTAGCCCTGTCCACAGACAATGAGGGGACCAACTGATGCGCCGCTTCCTGATCGGCACCGCCGCCGTCGCACTTGCCACATCGGCGAGTGCCCAGAACGCGCCGCGCCCGATCGAATATGACGTCAGTTTCGAAAACGCGGTGCATCACGAAGCGCGCATCACCGTCACCGTTACCGACTTGCCCGCAGAACCCGTCCGGTTTCAGATGTCGCGCTCATCCCCCGGTCGTTATGCGATCCATGAATTCGCCAAGAACGTCTATTCGGTCACTGCAAAGGACAGCCGGGGCCGCGATTTGCCCGTCACCCGCACCGATCCTTATGGCTGGAGCGTCGCCAAGCATGACGGCACCGTCGCCGTCACCTACACATTGTTCGCCGATCGCGCCGACGGCACTTATGCGCAGGTCGATCCCACGCACTCCCATCTGAACATGCCCGCGACCTTCCTGTGGGCGGCGGGGCAGGATGATCGCCCGATCACCGTGCGGTTCCGTCCGCCCAACAATAGCTGGAAAGCAGCGACGCAGTTGGTGCCGACCAACCGCCCCTGGACGTTCGGCGCGCCCGACCTGCAATATTTCATGGATAGTCCGACCAGCCTGGCGGACCATGATGTGCGCGAGTGGAATGTCGATGATCGCGGCACCCCGCGCACCATCCGCCTCGCCGTTCACCACAATGGCGCGGAGGCCGAAGTCGATCGCTTCACCGACATGGCCAAGAAGGTGGTGGACGAACAGATCAAGGTGTTCGGCGGCGACGTCCCCGATTTCGACCACAACGCCTACACCTTCATCGCCGCTTACGTGCCGCAGGCGTCGGGCGACGGGATGGAGCACCGCAATTCGACGATCCTGACCGGCAACCGGGGTCTGGCGGAGGCAAATTATTCGCAGATCGGCACGCTGTCCCACGAATTCTTCCACGCCTGGCTGGTCGAACGACTGCGTCCGGCGGAACTCGAACCGTTCGATTTCACCCGTGCCAATCCGACCCCCAGCCTTTGGTTCGCCGAAGGATTCACGAGCTATTACGGGCCACTCGCCATCGTTCGCGCGGGCGTGTCGGATGTGGACCAGTATCTGGGCGAGCTTTCGGGCGCGCTCAACTACACGCTAAATCGTCCGGGTAGGCGCTATCACGGCCCGAAGGAGATGAGCCTGCGGGCGCCGTTCGTCGATGCCGCGACCGCGATCGACCCGCGCCAGGATCATATCTTCACCAGCTATTATCTCTATGGCGCGGTGATCGCCGCCGGGCTCGATCTCGCGCTCCGCCAGCGCGGGACGACACTCGACACCTATATGCAGACGCTCTGGCGCAGCCATGGCGTCACCGAGCGGCCCTTCGTTACCGCCGACCTGAAAGCCGCATTGGCGACGGTCACCGATCTGCGCTTCGCCGATACCTTCTTCGCCACCCAGATCGAGGATAGCCAACTTCCCGACTTCGCGCCGCTGCTCGCGCAGGCCGGGTTGACGCTGCGCCTCGCCAATCCGGGCAGCGCCTGGGTAGGCCCTACGCCGATCCGCGGTGGTGAGGGCGGCGTGGTCGTCGGCACCTATCCTGCGCCGGGCACGCCGCTCTATGCTGTTGGCGTCGATACGGGCGCGCGGATCACCAGCCTGGGCGGAACGCCGATCACGAGCGAGGCTGATTGGTCGGCCGGACTTGCCGCGCGCAAGCCGGGGGATCGGGTCGAGATCGGCTTCACGCGATTGGGGCAGGATCACCGCGCGACAATGACGCTGGCGGCCGATCCGACGCTGGAGGTGGTCAGGAACGAGGCGATCGGCGGCACGCTGACGCCGGCACAGACCAAGTTCCGAACGGGGTGGTTGGGGGCGCAGCCCTGACAAGGATGCGCAAACCCCATCCCCGTTCGTTGGAACCCCTTATCCCCGCCGCGCGAACCAGATCACATGCTGCGGCCCCTTGCCGTTGCTTCTGGCGCGCACCTTCACCTCGTCCACAGCAAAACCTGCATCTCCCAGCCGCCGCGTGAAGGCCGCGTCCGCCCCCGCCGACCAGACGGCCAGCACCCCACGCGGCTTCAACGCCGCCTTTGCCGCCGCCAGCCCGCGCATCGTGTAGATTCGATCGTTCGCACCGCGCACCAGCCCGTCGGGACCGTTATCGACATCGAGAAGGATCGCGTCGTACCGCCCGCGCCCCTCGGCGATCGCATCCGCCACATCCTGCATCGCCAGCGCCACGCGGGGATCGTCCAAGCATCCGGCCATCAACTCGACCATCGGCCCGCGTGCCCATTCGATGATCTCGGGCACCAGTTCGGCGACCGTCACCCGCGCATCCGCCCCCAGACGCGCCAGACCTGCGCGCAGTGTGAATCCCATGCCGTACCCGCCAATCAGCAGGTGCGGCGCTTGCCGCCCACCCAACCGGTCGATCGTCATGTTCGCGAGCGCCTCCTCCGACCCGCTCATCCGGCTGCTCATCAATTCGTTGCGGTCGAGCACGATCATGAAATCGCGCCCGCGGCGATACAGCGTCAGTGTTTCG
Source organism: Sphingomonas sp. AX6 (assembly GCF_902506605.1). Lineage (GTDB taxonomy): Bacteria > Pseudomonadota > Alphaproteobacteria > Sphingomonadales > Sphingomonadaceae > Sphingomonas. Next base: position 443,193 of record NZ_LR733979.1, on the reverse strand, counting down.
CCGCCGGGCACCTGCGCGGTGCCGAGCAATTCTCTGGGGGTCATCGCGTCACTTTCGCATCGGTCCGGTTGCTCCCGCCGATAGCCGCACGGGACCGCAAAGGCGAGATTTCGCACCGCAGTACATCACCGACTTTGCGAAACGCCGCGTTTTGCCCTATCGGAACCGCGACGGACCGCGCTCGATTGGCGAGCGACCCCGAGTCCGTCGTCGAAATCAGGAACCCGCATCCTCTTATGCCTTCGTTCAACCAAACCTTCCAAGAACGCGCAGAGCGCTCCGCCAAAGCCAAGCAGGCCGCGCTCGAAAAGCTGCGCAACAAGCCGCCGGTCGATGAAGCCGTGCTCGCCGAACGCCGCGCCGCCGCCGAGCGCAAGGAAGCCGCCCAGACCGCAAAGCGCGCCGAGAAGCAGGCCGAGCGCGACCGGATCGCCGCCGAAAAGAAGGCCGCCGAGGAGGCTGCCGAAGCCGCTGCCGAGGCCGAACGCATCGCCGCTGCCGAAGCCGCCGAAAAGGCGCGCCCCAAACTTCCCACCGCTGCCGAGTTGAAGGAAGCCCGCGACGCGCGCTACGCCGCGCGCAAGCAGCGTCTGGGCAAGAAATAAGCGAAACAGGCATCGGACACCGTCATGGATGGCCGATGCCCGCTTATCGATAGGCACAGATCCGTTCATGACCGCCAGCGAGCTTCAGGACATGCTGGTCGCCGCACTGGCACGCCGCTGCGGCGGCACCCAGCGACGCTGGCGACTTGCGCTCGGTCCTGTCCGCGCGCTGTCGATCGACACGCACCCGCATTGCAACTGGGCGGTCCGACCCGAGGGCTCCGCTTACGAGATCGCCGAGATCGAAGCCTTGCTCGACCGCGTCCGCCTGACCCATCCGATCGTCGACACACCCTGAAAAAAGCGGAATCGCTGCGACCATTGCCGCCACGCTGCCCCTCGGATAGGGCCAGACGACGATGACGATGCTTTTTCGATGCAATTGAGCGGCATCCGGCATCCCACCCGGCTGGTCCCGATCGTGTTTCTCGTCGCGATTCTGGTCGGCACGCTGATCCTCGCCTTGCCCGTCGCGCGTGCCGGACCCGGTGCCGCGCCGCTTATCACCGCCTTGTTCACCGCCACTTCCGCCGTCGCGGTGACCGGGCTGGTGACGGTCGATACCGCCACCTACTGGTCGCCGTTCGGCCAGGTCGTCATCCTGGCGCTGTTCCAGATCGGCGGGTTCGGGATCATGACCGCGGCGACCTTGCTGGGCCTGGTTGCGGGGCGCGGCCTTCGCCTCAGCAATCGCCTGCTCACCCAGACCGAGCGCAGCCGGCTGGAAACCGGCGACACGGTCGGCGTCCTGAAATTGGTCTTTGCCGTCACCCTGATCGTCGAGGCGGTGGTCGCCGCCATCCTGACGCTGCGGCTGCGCTTCGGCTATGACCAGTCATGGGGCGAAGCGCTATGGAGCGGGGTGTTCCATGCGGTATCGGCGTTCAACAATGCCGGCTTCTCGATCTATTCGGACAGCCTGATGGGGTATCAGGCCGATGCGCTGATCCTGATGCCCGTGATGATCGCGGTGATCATTACCGCGCTCGGCTTTCCGGTCATGCAGGAATTGCGGATGCGCGCGCGAAGCCCGCGGACCTGGTCGCTGCATAGCAAAATCACCGTGCTCGGCACGATCGTCCTGCTCCTTGTCGGCTTTATCGCGATCCTGCTGGCCGAATGGGGCAATCCCGATACGCTGGGGCCGATGGATATGGGGGGCAAGCTGCTCAATGCCGCCTTCCACTCGGCGATGCCGCGCACCGCCGGGTTCAACAGTCTGGACGTCGGCAGTTTTCGGATCGAGACATTGTCGATCAACTATCTGCTGATGTTCATCGGCGGCGGCAGCGCGGGCACGGCGGGCGGGATCAAGGTCACGACCTTCTTCCTGCTCGGCATCGTCGTCTGGTCCGAAATTCGAGGCCGGCAGGATGCGGCCATCTTCGGACGCAGGATCGGGTCGCATGTCGAACGCCAGGCGTTGACCGTCGTCCTGCTGGCGGTCGCGCTGATCGGCATCGGCACGCTGATCCTGTTGTCGATCACGCCGCTGCCGCTCAGCGATGTGATGTTCGAGACGATTTCCGCCTTTTCGACCGTCGGCCTGTCCACCGGCATTACCGCCGATCTGCCGCCCGCGGGCCAATTGGTGCTGATCGTGCTGATGTATGTCGGGCGCGTCGGCACGATCACCGTCGCCACCGCGTTGGCACTGGGCGGCAAGCGCAAACCCTATCGCTATCCCGAGGAGACTCCCATTGTCGGCTAAACGCGGCAAATCGCGCAATTCCAGCACGGTTCTGGTCATCGGCCTCGGTCGGTTCGGCACCGCAGTCGCCGAATCGCTGATCCGCATGGGACATGAAGTGCTCGGCGTCGACGAGGATGCGGAGCGCGTTCAGCGCCTGACGGACCGACTGACCCATCTGGTTCAGGCCGACACCACCAATGTGGAGACGCTGCGCGAATTGGGCACGGGCGATTTCGCCAGCGCCGTCGTCGGCATCGGCAGCGATGTGGAGGCCAGCGTGCTCACCACGCTGGCGCTGGTCGATCTGGGGGTGCCGACGATCTGGGCAAAAGCGACCAACGAACGCCATGGCCGCATCCTTGAGCGGACCGGCGCGCATCACGTCGTCTATCCCGAAGCGCGGATGGGCGAACGCGTCGCGCACATGGTGACTGGCCGCATGATCGATTACATCGAATTCGACGATGATTTCGCGATCGCCAAGACCCGCGCACCGGCGTCGATGGCGGATATGACGCTGGGCGATTCCGCGATCCGCACCAATCACGGCGTGACGATCGTCGGCATCAAACGCCCGCGCGAGGATTTCACCTATGCCCGGCCCGATACGATGCTGGCGGCCGACGATCTGCTGATCGTATCGGGTCGCGTCGATCTGGTGGAGCGGTTCGCAGCGCTCACCTGATCGGCGCTGGCCAGAATCGCGATTGCGATTTGGCGGCACACGCGCCAGATGCTCAGCATGACCGATCAGCCGACCCCCGCCGATATCCGCACCGCCGCGCTCACCTCAAAGGCATGGCCTTACGAAGAAGCGCGCAAGATCCTTGCCCGTTACAAGGACGCGCCCCCGGCGAAAGGCCATGTGCTGTTCGAAACCGGATACGGGCCGTCGGGCCTGCCGCATATCGGCACCTTCAACGAAGTGCTGCGCACGACGATGGTTCGCCGCGCCTTCGAAGAAATGTCGGATATTCCGACGCGGCTGATCGCGTTCTCCGACGATATGGACGGGCTTCGCAAGGTGCCCGACAATGTGCCGAACCGCGAGATGCTCAGCCGACATCTCGGCAAGCCGCTGACGCAGGTGCCCGACCCGTTCGGCACGCATGACAGTTTTGCCGCGCACAACAATGCCCGGCTGCGCGCGTTCCTCGACCAGTTCGGGTTCGACTATGAATTCGCGTCCTCGACCGACTATTACGCATCGGGCAAGTTCGACGATCAGTTGCGCAATGTCCTGCGCAATTACGATGCGATCATGGCGGTCATGCTGCCGACGCTGCGTGCCGAACGCCAGGCGACCTATTCGCCGGTGCTGCCGATCAGCCCGACATCGGGAATCGTGCTTCAGGTGCCGGTAGAGGTGCTCGACGCCGAAACCGGCATGATCGCGTTCGTCGATGAGAGCGAACGGATCGAGCAATCGGTGCTGGGCGGCAAGGCCAAGCTGCAATGGAAGCCCGATTGGGGGATGCGTTGGGCCGCGCTCGACGTCGATTACGAGATGCACGGCAAGGATCTGATCGACAGCGCGATGCTGGGCGGCAAGATCGCGCGCATCCTGGGCGGCCGCAAGCCCGAGGGGCTCATCTACGAGATGTTCCTAGATGAAAAGGGCGAGAAGATCTCGAAGTCCAAGGGCAATGGCCTCAGCCTCGAACAATGGCTGACCTATGGTCCTGACGAGAGCATCGCCTTCTTCGCATTCCGCGAGCCCAAAAAGGCCAAGGCGCTGCACATGGGCGTGATCCCGCGCGCGGTCGACGAATATTGGCAGTTCCGCGGCAATTATGCGGGACAGGCGGTCGAACAGCGGCTGGGCAATCCGGTCCACCACATCCATGGCGGCCCGCCGCCTGCGGAAGTGCTGCCGGTCACCTTCGGCCTGCTGCTCAACCTGGTCGGGGTGATGGGCGACGCGACCAAGGATCAGGTCTGGGCTTACCTCAAGAACTACGTCCCCGATGCGTCGCCCGAGGCCAATCCGGCGCTCGATCACCTGATCGGCTATGCGCTGGCCTATGGACGCGATTTCGTGACGCCGACCTTGGTGCGTCGTGCGCCCGAGGGCGTGGAAGTCGCAGCGCTACGCGACCTGGATGCGGCGCTGGCCGATGGTCCGGCAAGCGCGGAGGATATCCAGAACCACGTCTATGAGATCGGCAAGACGCATTTCGGCAAAGAGGCGCTGCGCGACTGGTTCAAGGCGCTCTACGAAACCCTGCTGGGGTCGTCGCAAGGCCCCCGCATGGGCAGCTTCATCGCGCTTTACGGGGTAGAGAACAGCCGCAAGCTGATCGCGGAGGCGTTGGCGAAGGCGGCATAACCCACCGTGCTCCGGCGAAAGCCGGAGCGCTGGAAAGGGAAGTCGCCGATCGCTACCACTCCGGCTTTCGCCGGAGCACGGGACAGCTAACCATCCTCACCATCCGTTGGTTTCGAGCGAAGTCGAGAAACGTGACTTAAGCAATCGGAAGCGTTTCTCGACTTCGCTCGAAACCAAAGGGAGCGGGGTCAGGGTTGCCCCTCCACGCTCGGCGCCAGCCACTGGAGCGTCACCGGCCCCCCGCCGGGCAACCGCTCCGCCGCGACCCCGGCCTCGATCAACGCCGCGACCACCGCATCGGCATTGTCCGCAGCCCCACTCACCCCCAGCGGCAGCCGCAATCGCCGCCCTGCCCAGATCGCGGTCTGGAGCGCGGCCTGGCCCTGGGCGTCCGGTCCGTCCTCGCCGAACGACACGCTGGCAGGCGCGACCGCAGGCGGCACCAGTTCGACCGACCAGCCCTGCGCAGCCCCGCCGACCCGCTGCTCCAGCGCGCGATAGGATGCCAGGCTTGCGCCCGGCAGCGCACTCGCGCTGACCACCGCGCGCCGATTGCCGCGGTCGAGCAGCACCGCCTCGGCAGGCACGCCCGCGACCAATGCGAGTTGTTCGGCCAACCGCGTCACCGTTCGCGCCTCGCGCGTCGCCTGTTCGTTGGCCTGGGCACGGGCGACCTGGGTCGCCTCGGCATCGCCGACGCCGACGCGGAACTGTTCGATCTGCACATCAACCGGGCGACTGAACGCCTTGGCCAGCGTCGCCGACACTTCCTGCTCGGCCTGGGGGATGAAGCCGGGGGTCAGGACCGTGGCGGTCACCTGAACCGGTTCGCTGCTATAATCGATCTCAAGCTGGCTGACCCGAGAATTGTCGCCGAATTCCGCCGCCACCACGTCGCGTGCCTGGCGCTGCGCGGTCGCTTCCCATGCGATCTGGCGCAGCGTGAATCCCAGCGGCACCGCGAGCACAGCAAAGATGACCAGCATTGCAAAGGTCTGAAACATCGATTGTCGCGGCGACAATCGCGGGCCGAACCCGTACAGTCGGGCCATGATCGCCGCCGATGCCGCGATTACCATGAAGTTGGTGAAATAGAGCAGCAACGCGCCGAAGAACACCGTACCGTTCCACGTCGCCAGACCATATCCCACGGTCGCGAGCGGCGGCATCAGCGCGGTGGCGATGGCGACGCCGACGACCGCACCCTCGCGCCCGCGGATCATCGCATAGGCACCGGCCAGCCCCGAAAACAGCGCCACCAGCAGATCGAACAGGTTGGGCCGGGTGCGCGCGGCAAGCTCGCTGGTCAGCGTCTGGAGCGGCGACATCAGCACGATGGCCGCGGTGAACAGAATCGCCAGCACCGTACCCAGCGCCAACGCCATCAGCGCACGTTTGATCTCGCGCGAATCGAACAGGGTCACGCCGAAGCCCAGGCCGATGATCGGCCCCATCAGCGGCGAGATCAGCATCGCCCCGATCACCACCGCCGGCGACGACAAGAGCAGCCCCAGCACTGCGATCCCCGCCGACATCAGCGTCATGAACACATAGCGTCCGTCGAAGCCACCCTCTTCCTCGACCTTCTCGACGACCTTCATGTGATCGACCGTCGCGACGACGTGATTGCGCCACCAATGCAGGACGGGATGCGGATCGTTCGCGTTCAGGGGAACCGTAGCCATGCCCGCGGCGTAAGTGATTTGACCCGCCGACGCCAGTCGGTAGGAAGGGGCAATCCAGCGACGAAACCAAAACAGGGAGCGACCATGGCCAATCGAGCCACGCGGCCGCAATCGGCACTACGCGATTTTCTGAAAAGCGAAGCATCGGGCGGCATCGTCCTGATGGCGGCGGCTGCGCTGGCGATGCTCTTCGCCAATCTACCCGGCATATCGGAGGCGTATTTCGGTTTCCTCCACTGGGAAACCGGGCCGGTCATCTCTCCCAAATACGGTCCGATGACCGTCCATCTGTGGATCAACGACGCGCTGATGGCGATTTTCTTCCTGCTCGTCGGGCTGGAGATAAAGCGCGAGTTCGTCGACGGACGGTTGGCCACCTGGGAACATCGGCGATTGCCGATCCTGGCGGCGGCAGGCGGGATGCTGGTGCCGGCGTTGGTCTATCTAGGGCTTAGCTCGGGAACGCCGGGGCTTACCAATGGCTGGGCGATTCCGGCGGCGACCGACATCGCCTTTGCGATCGGCGTGCTCGCGCTGCTCGGCCCGCGGGCGCCGACCGCGCTTAAGTTGTTTTTGGTCACGGTCGCGATCGTCGACGATATGGGCGCGGTCGCGATCATCGCCATCGCCTATACCGAAAGCATCTCGTCGCTGGCGCTGGGTGCCGCAGCCCTCATCATGGGCGTCATGTATGTCATGGGGCGCAGCGGCGTGCAGAAGCTATGGCCCTATCTGTTGCTCGGTGCGGTGCTCTGGTATTTCGTGTTTTTGTCGGGCGTCCATGCGACGATCGCGGGCGTCGCGCTGGCGATGATGATCCCGATCAAGAAAACGCCGGGCGCGCCCGAGGCGGTCGATTCACCGCTCCATCGGCTGGAGCACAAGCTCCATGGGCCGTCCGCCTTCTTCGTCGTCCCCCTGTTCGGGTTCGCCAATGCCGGGGTCAGCCTGGCGGGGGTGGAGCCGTCGGTGCTGGTCCAGTCGCTGCCGCTCGGCATCGCCGCGGGTTTGTTCATCGGCAAGCAGGTCGGCATCTTCGGCACCGTCTGGGTGGCAATAAAGCTGGGGCTTGGGACGATGCCGCGCGGCACCAGCTGGCGTCAGATTTACGGCATGTCGATGATCGCCGGGATCGGCTTCACGATGAGCCTGTTCATCGGCGGGCTCGCCTTTCCCGGCAATGCGGAGCTGATCGACGATGTGAAGATCGGCGTGCTGTTCGGGTCGATCCTGTCGGCGATTGGCGGGTATCTCGTCCTTCGGACGGCGCCGGTAAAGCGGGGCACCAACGCCGAGCAGGAGGCAACCGGGGAGCCGGATTTCTGAGCCGCTGAAAATAATTTCTCGAACGCGGAACCTTTAGCGATGTCGATGGTTTTGTAACGGCTTGATCGAAAGAAAAAGCATTATGACGAACCAAGGCTTCGGCCACGGATCGTCTAGGGAGGCCCGCCGCGAAAGCGACGGGCCTTACCTGTTTCTGGGGTTGGTGGGTTTAGGTAAACACCGACTTTCAACTCCAGTCGTTAGTTTTTGAAGCAGTTTTGTCGATGCCATTCCAAGAAATGCGGATGCGGGCGCTCCGAGGGATTGCTGGGCAATCGGGCGCGACCGTCGCGATTCAATAAGCTTGTTACCCCGTCGCGGTCGTTTACGTGCCGCGAAACTAAAATTGTAAGGTCGTCAGCTACCGAAACTAGCCCGCGATCGAACATCCAATGAACCGTGCCTGAAAGCGCTAGCCCATTTGTCACAATGTCAGGCCCGTTCGCGGCAACGGGGCGGATGTGTGCAGCCTCCACTTCCGCACGGCCTCCACCGTTGATCAGCTTTAGCCCAGTCAACGTACAACGCTCGTCGTAGGCCCTTAGAACGGTCCGGCGAAACGCTCGATCGCGTGCAACCCGTGACGATAATTGTGGAACACGCTCGCGTTCACCGTATTCAAATGCCACTCGATCTTCTCGGAGCAGTCCGTTTTCGGAGTACCAAGCAGTCCGAGGGAGTAAGTCGTCTTCAGCCGTCAGACCAAGCTTTACGATCCGGACGAAATCCTCCCGATTGAGCGGCCGAACAGCAGATTGCGCACGTCCTGACAGAATACCGACGTCATTAAGTAGTCCCTGTTCGACTACCGCACCGTCAATGGTGAATGGAACGTTTGAACCAAACTGAACGAACTCACCCGGCTCGATCATGGCGTAGAACATATTTTGATCCTCGGGATCGGGCACTATCGCCGCAACCTTTGCAACCGCCCAGTATCCTTTGGTATTTCTAACCTTCACCGGCTCATAATATAGGATCCAATCGCCGACACATTTTTCGGCGCGACTGAGGTAAGATTTCGGGAAATGATATCGCTCAGACGGTGTATCGCGATAGATTGAATCCTCGCGGTGGATAAAGACGCCATTCGCCACCGCGTTTTCCCTAATCGCCCCACCTCAATGCTTCTGTTTGGTGCGGCAACACCGCGGGAGCAAGTCCCGTCCCGTCGGTCGGGGCTGCAGCCCCGCCGGCCGTGCCGGTGCGTCGCAGTCTAGCCCTTGACCGACTGCGACCGCGGGATAGCGTGCCGCTATCCCGCTCGCACCGTCACAACTTTTCAGTCAGTTCCGGCACGACCTTGAACAGATCGCCCACCAGCCCGTAATCCGCGACCTGGAAGATCGGTGCGTCCTCATCCTTGTTGATGGCGATGATGGTCTTGGAATCCTTCATGCCCGCCAGATGCTGAATCGCGCCCGAAATGCCGATCGCGATATAGACTTCGGGGGCCACGATCTTGCCGGTCTGGCCGACCTGATAGTCGTTGGGGGCATAGCCCGCATCGACGGCCGCACGGCTCGCGCCGACGGCTGCGCCCAATTTGTCCGCCAGCGGATCGATCAGCGCATGGAACTGATCGCCCGAACCCAGCGCACGACCGCCCGAGACGATCACCTTGGCGCTGGTCAATTCCGGCCGCTCGGACTTGGCGATTTCCTGCGAGACGAAGCTCGACAGGCCCTTGTCGCCGGTCGACGACACCGCCTCGACCTTACCCGATCCGCCTTCCATCGCGGCCTTTTCGAACGCGGTGCCGCGTACGGTGATGACCTTTTTGGCATCCTTGGACTGAACGGTCGCGATCGCGTTGCCCGCATAGATGGGCCGCGTGAACGTGTCTTCGCTTTCGACCGACAGGATGTCGCTGATCTGCATCACGTCGAGCAAAGCGGCGACGCGCGGCGCGACATTCTTCCCGGTGGTGGTCGCGGGCACCACGAACGCGTCGTGATGACCCATCAGTTCGACCACCAAAGGCGCGATGTTTTCAGCGAGCGCATGGCCGTAAGCCGCGTCGTCGGCGACATGGACCTTGCCCACGCCAGCGATCTTGGCAGCCTGTTCGGCAACCGCGCCGCAGCCTTGCCCTGCGACCAGCAGATGCACTTCACCCAGTTGCGATGCGGCGGTGACCGCGGCGAGGGTGGCATCCTTCACGGATGCGTTGTCGTGTTCGACCCAGACGAGCGTCTTCACTTGGCAACTCCCATCGACTTGAGCTTGGCGACCAGTTCGTCCACGTCCGCGACCTTCACACCCGCGCTGCGCTTGGCGGGCTCGACGACCTTGAGCGTGGTCAGCCGGGCGGAAACGTCCACGCCGTAATCGGCAGGCGTCTTGTTCGCGAGCGGCTTGGATTTCGCCTTCATGATGTTCGGGAGCGACGCATAGCGCGGCTCGTTAAGACGAAGGTCGGTGGTGACGATCGCGGGCAGATTGAGCGATACCGTCTCCAACCCGCCATCAACTTCGCGCGTGACCTTTGCGGCTTCGCCCTCGATCTCGACCTTGGATGCAAACGTGCCCTGGCCCCAGCCAAGCAGTGCCGCAAGCATCTGGCCGGTCTGGTTGTTGTCGTCGTCGATCGCCTGCTTGCCCAGGATGACCAGCTGCGGTTGTTCTTCCTCGACAACCTTGGCGAGCAATTTGGCGACACCCAGTGGCTCGACGCGTTCTTCCGCCGTGATCAGGATCGCACGATCCGCACCCATTGCGAGCGCGGTGCGCAAAGTTTCCTGCGACTTGGCCTCACCGATCGACACTGCGATGATTTCGGTCACCGCGCCCTTTTCCTTCAGGCGGATGGCTTCCTCGACCGCGATCTCGTCGAACGGATTCATCGACATCTTGACGTTCGCCAGATCGACGCCCGATCCGTCCGCCTTCACGCGGGGCTTTACGTTATAGTCAAGCACGCGCTTGACCGGGACCAACACTTTCATTCGATCTCTCTCCCATGTCCCAACCGTTCCTGGGGAGGAAGGCTGGCCCCCGCACGTGGGGTGCGGGGGAGAAATTCGTACCGTTCGGACGAAGGCTTAAGCCGCCTTCTGCACCTCTGCGACGATCTTCTTCGCGGCATCGCCCAGATCGTTCGCGGGAACGATGGCGAGGCCGGAATTGGCCAGGATGTCCTTGCCCTTTTCGACATTGGTGCCTTCCAGGCGAACGACCAGCGGCACCGAAAGGTTCACTTCCTTCGCCGCCGCGACGATCCCTTCGGCGATGATGTCGCACTTCATGATCCCGCCGAAGATGTTGACGAGGATGCCCTTCACATTCGGATCGGCGAGGATGATCTTGAACGCCGCGGTCACCTTCTCCTTCGAAGCGCCGCCGCCGACGTCGAGGAAGTTGGCCGGGAACATGCCGTTCAGCTTGATGATGTCCATCGTCGCCATGGCGAGACCCGCGCCATTGACCATGCAGCCGATGTCGCCGTCCAGCTTGATATAGGCCAAGTCGTATTTGGACGCTTCGAGTTCGGCGGGGTCTTCCTCGGTCTCGTCGCGCAGTTCCATCAAATCCTTGTGACGGAACATCGAATTGCCGTCGAACGCGACCTTGGCGTCGAGCACCATCAGCTTGTTGTCGTCGGTGACGGCCAGCGGATTGATCTCGATCTGCTCGGCATCGGTGCCCAGGAACGCGTCGTACAGCTTCGATGCAGTCGATGCGGCCTGCTTGGCGAGGTCGCCGGTCAGCTCAAGCGCGGCAGCGACAGCACGGCCATGATGCGGCATGAAGCCGGTCGCGGTGTCGATGTCGATCGAGTGAATCTTTTCGGGCGTGTCGTGCGCGACCGCTTCGATGTCCATGCCGCCTTCGGTCGATGCGACCATCGACACACGGCCGGTGGCGCGATTGACCAACAGCGCGAGGTAGAATTCCTTGGCGATATCGACGCCGTCGGTGACGTACAGGCGGTTGACTTGCTTGCCCGCGTCGCCGGTCTGGATCGTCACCAGCGTATTGCCGAGCATGTCGGTCGCCGCCGCGCGGACTTCGTCCTCGGTCTTTGCCAGGCGGACGCCGCCCTTGGCGTCGGGGCCGAGTTCGACGAACTTGCCCTTGCCGCGGCCACCCGCGTGAATCTGCGCCTTCACGACGTAAAGCGGTCCGGGCAGCTTTTTCGACGCGGCGACGGCTTCCTCGACGGTCAGCGCGGCATAGCCTGCGGGGACAGGGACGCCGAATTTCGCCAGCAATTCCTTGGCCTGATATTCGTGAATGTTCATGAGTGCGCCTGACCTTTTCGAAAAGCGGGTTTGCTTGGGCCTAAAGCATATCGGGGCGGGCGAATCCACCCCGCAGCCTTTTAGAATCACGCTGGCGATGATCGCACCGGGTGACGCGTCGCGACGGCTAGCCTATATGGGGGCGATGCACTGGTCGCTCGGCATCCTGTTGTTCCTCGGCACCATCCTTGCGATGGAGGTGTTCGCTTACGTCATGCACCGCTGGGTGATGCACGGTATCGGCTGGTTCCTGCACAAGAGCCATCACGAACCGCGCACCGGCAATTGGGAATTGAACGACCTCTATGCCGTGATTTTTGCCATCCCCAGCATCGTGTTGTTGCTGGGCGGGGTGCAGCTTGGCTGGTGGGTCGGTTATGCGTGGGTCGGTGCGGGCATCGCGGCGTATGGCGCGATCTATTTCGGGTTTCACGACGTCATCGTCCACAAGCGCCTGAACCACCGCTATCTGCCCAAATCCGATTATATGAAACGCATCATCCAGGCGCACCGGCTGCACCATGTGGTGGAGACCAAGCACGGTACGGTCAGCTTCGGGTTTTTGTGGGCACCCAAACCCGAGTCGCTCAAGGCGGAACTCAAGCTTCGTGGCCATGCGGGGGTGCGCGCGCCGGTCGGGCGCAATCTGGCCCCCGAACCCGCGGACGATCTGGCCGCATGAGGGTGTTCGACTGGCTGGGCCGCACGCTGTTGCTGGTGATGGCGGGGCTGGCGACGCTGTCGATCATCGCCTCGGTCGCATCGGTGTCCAACATCCACGGAACATCATCACCCTCGCGACCCGGCAGCGAGAACGTTGCCGAGCGCTTCGAGATGCCCGAGACGCCGCCAATCGAACCGGGCGAACGCATCGCCAGCGAAGCACCGTTTGCTTCCGCAGACGAAACCGGCGTGCTCGCCGCCCTGTCCGCGAGCGACGCGCAGGACGGAGAAATCGCCCGTTGGCTCGAATCGCTGACCTATGCGGTGCTGGCACTCGCCGGGTTCATGGCCGCGGCGTTGCTGGTACTGCTGCGAATCACCGCGTTGCTGGCGCGGATCGCCGAGCGCTAACCGTTCGCGCGGATCAGATTGTCGAAGATCGGGCCGTATAGCGGCTGTTTGAAGCGGCAGCCGATGGTGAATTCGTCGCGCCAAGCGACTTCCGCCTCCAGCCCGCTCATGCCGGGAAGCGTCACCCAGACGGTGTCGCCGATGCTCAATGGGTGCACCGCTTCCGCACGAAAGCCAGTGGTCGACAGATCGAGCAGCCGACAGGCGAATTTCGGACCCCGGCCATCGCGAATCTGCGCGGTGACCGCGATCGGCTGGCGCAGCGCGCGGCGATTCTCGCCCAGCGCACCGTCAGAAGGATGACGCATCGTTACTCCGTTACACGCGACCTAAGCCCTTAATGCCCAATTTCCTGGCGCTCGCAATCTTTGTCGCGCGTGCTAGGCGAAAAAACGATGCTGTCCGATCCGATTTTTTATCTGCTCGCGGTCCCTGCGGTGATCCTGCTCGGCCTTGCCAAGGGCGGGTTTTCGGGAATGGGCGCGCTGTCGCTGCCGATGCTGTTGTTCGCGGTCGATCCGGTTCAGGCCGCCGCGATCCTGCTCCCCATCCTGATGGTGCAGGATGTGGTCAGCGTCTGGGCGTTTCGCCGCAGCATCGATTGGAGCGTGATCCGGGCGATGCTCCCGGGGGCGGCGCTCGGCATCGGTGTCGGCTATTTCTATGCCGCCAGCGTGTCGCCTGCCGCGGTGATGGCGGCGGTGGGCGCGATCTCGATTCTGTTCGGCGCGTATCGGCTTTGGGTCGAACGCGGCGATCCACCCGCGCCCCGACATTTGCCGGGATGGAGCGGACAGGCGTTCGGTGTGGCATCGGGCTTCACCAGCCAGATCGCCCATGCCGGCGCGCCGCCGTTTCAGTTCTGGGTGCTGCCCCGCCAATTGACGCGCGACATGCTGGTCGGCACCAGCGCGTTCTTTTTCTTCGCGGTCAATTGGCTCAAAGTGCCCGCCTATGCTGCGCTGGGCCAGTTCACGCGTGAGAATATGCTGACCGCGGCCGTGTTGATGCCGGTGGCGATCGCATCAACCTTTGCAGGCGTATGGCTGGTGCGCCGGGTGAGCGCAGCGCGGTTCTATACCGCAATCTATGTGTTGATGATCGCGGTGGGCGCCAAACTGGTCTGGGATGGGGTTTTGTAGAACCTACCAACCCCGTTCGTGCTAAGCTTGTCGAAGCACCATCCTTCCTTGCGTAGCCAAGAAGGACAGTGCTTCGATACGCGCCTGCGGCGCTACTCAGCACGAACGGTTTTGGGGCGTGCGCGAACCTCAGTCGAACAGGCTGGAGACCGAGCTTTCGTCGGCGATCCGGCGGATGGCTTCTGCGATCAGCGGCGCGATGGTCAAATGGCGGACCTTGTCGCTGGGGGCAATGACGTCGTGGTTGCCGATCGAATCCGTGATGACCAGCTCATGCAGTTCCGACGCATCGACGCGCGCGACCGCGCCACCCGACAGCACGCCGTGGGTGCAATAGGCGACCACGCCCTCCGCCCCCGCCGCCTTCAGCGCCGCGCCCGCATTGCAAAGCGTGCCCGCCGAATCGACGATATCGTCGATCAAGATGCAGAAGCGTCCTTCCACATCGCCGATGATGTTCATCACTTCCGATTCGCCCGCGCGCTCGCGGCGCTTGTCGACGATCGCCAGCGGCGCGTTGTCGAGCCGCTTGGCCAGCGCCCGCGCGCGCACCACGCCGCCGACATCGGGGGATACGACCATCAGATTCTTGTCGGAAAACCGCGCCTTGATATCCTCTGACATCACTGGCGCGCCGTAGAGATTGTCGGTCGGGATATCGAAGAAACCCTGGATCTGCCCAGCATGGAGATCGACCGACAACACCCGGTCGGCACCGGCCGTAGTAATTAGATTGGCGACTAGCTTGGCAGAGATCGGCGTGCGGGGTCCGGGCTTCCGGTCCTGACGCGCATAGCCGAAATAGGGGAGGACGGCAGTGATCCGGCGAGCCGACGCGCGGCGCAGCGCGTCGATCATGATCAGCAATTCCATCAGATTGTCGTTCGCCGGAAACGAGGTCGATTGGAGCACGAACACGTCTTCGCCGCGGACATTTTCGAGGATTTCGACGAAGATTTCCTCGTCCGCGAACCGCCGCACATTGGCCTGGGTCAACGGCGATTCGAGATAGCTGGCCACGGCCTGCGCGAGCGGAAGGTTGGAATTGCCCGCGAGGAGTTTCATGGCAGGGACCCTTTTCACCGAACTGTCATGGAAGGCGTGAACGCGCACCCCTTATCCGCAGCCCGCGCGAACGCAAAGGGCGAAGGCGTTTCCGCGCCCACGAATTTGGGTTAGGGCGCGGTCCATGACCGTCATCACTCGTTTCGCCCCCAGCCCCACGGGCCAGCTTCACGTCGGCAATCTGCGGACCGCGCTCCACAACTGGATGTTCGCACGTTCCAAGGGCGGCAAATTCCTGCTGCGCATAGACGATACCGATTCCGTGCGATCGGAAGAACGGTTCGTGGAATCGATTCGCGCCGATCTCGACTGGCTCGGCATGAAGCCCGACGGCGAGGCGCGGCAGTCGGACCGGTTCGATCGCTACGATGCGCGCTTCGCCGAGCTGGTGGCGAGCGGACGCGTCTATCCCTGTTACGAAACGCCCGAGGAACTGGCGCTCAAGCGCAAGGTGCAGCTCAGCCGCGGCCTGCCCCCGGTGTACGACCGCGCTGCGCTGAAACTGACCGACGCGGACCGCGCGAAGCTGGAGGCCGATGGCGTCTCGCCCCACTGGCGCTTCCGCCTCGATCCCGAAACCGCCATCAACTGGGACGATCTGGTGCGCGGGCATCAGCAGTTCGATGCGGCATCGCTCTCCGATCCCGTGATCCGGCGCGGCGACGGGTCGTGGCTCTACCTGCTGCCCAGCGTCATCGATGATATCGACATGAACATCACCCATGTCGTGCGCGGCGAGGATCATGTGTCGAATACAGCCGCGCAGGTGCAAATGTTCGGCGCGCTGGGGGCCAAGCCGCCGGTGTTTGCGCACGCCGCGCTGCTGACCGGTAGCGAAGGCAAATTGTCGAAGCGGCTCGGCTCGCTGGGCGTCGATCATTTCCGCGACATCGGCATCGAGCCCCAGGCCCTGATCTCCCTGCTCGCGCGGATCGGCACCAGTCAGCCGGTGGAGCCGATGGTCGATCCCCAGCCGCTGATCGACACATTCGATTTTTCGCATTTCGGACGTGCGCCCGCGCGCTTCGACGAGACCGAACTGGCGCAGGTCAATGCGCGGATCGTCCACCAGCTTCCCTATACCCGCGTCGTCCGCCGCCTGCCCAAGGGGATGAACGGCATGGCGTGGAACACGGTGAAGGCGAATTTGTCGACGCTGAACGAGGCCGCCGACTGGTGGGCGATCATCACCGGGCCGTTTACGCCGCCGGTGGCGAGCGAGGCAGACCACGCGCTGCTCGACTCGGCGGTAATGGAAGCGGCGGTCGCCGACTGGCTGGCGGATCCCTGGCACCAGATCACGAACAATCTGAAGGAATTGACCGGGCGGAAAGGCAAGGCGTTGTTCCTGCCGCTGCGCCTGGCGCTGACCGGCAGGGATGCCGGGCCGGACATGGCGGCGCTACTGCCCCTGATCGGGCGCGAGGCGACGATCGAGCGGTTGAAGCATCGTTGAATACAAGCACCGACTGAATAGTTCGTCATTCCCGCGAAGGCGGGAATCTATAAGCCAAGTCGGAGGATATGGATTCCCGCCTTCGCGGGAATGACGAATTTGGCAACAGCGTGCCACTCACAAGGGACATATCCTGTCGCTGGCCCTTTTCGTTGCGAAACGAAACGCTTAGGTGATGACCCGATCATGATCTAACATTGCACGTCCTGGCAACAATCAGGAGTGCAACACGATGTACGCAGACCGTTCAAATCGTCGTTTCCACATCAACCCCGCCAGCCTTTCGATTGCGGTTGCGATCAACGGCGGCGTGCTGGCCGCCTTGTTCCTCGCCGCGCCCGAATGGGTGCAGGGTTATGTCGAGCCGCCCGCGCTGACCACGCGCAACATCCCGTTGCCCCCCGAACCCATCCCGATTCCGTCCGAACCCCTGCCGACCACCGATACCACGCCGCTGTTGCAACCCGCGCCTGCGCCATTGCCACGTCCCGATGCGCCCCGGCCGATGGTCGATGTTCCGAACACCGGCCCGATCATCGATTTCGGACCGCTCCGTCCGCCGCTCCCCCCGATCGGCCCCGGCGGCACGGGCACCGGAACACGGCCAGTTGAGACGCCCGCGCCAGTCATGGTCGGCGTGTCCCCAGACCCGCGCTTCGCCGACCGGTTCCAGCCTGCCTATCCGCCGTCCGAACAACGCGAGGGTCGCGATGGTCAGGTCGTGGTGCGCGTGCTGGTGGGCGCCGATGGCCGGGCGAAGGCGGTCGAGCGCGTGTCCGCGACCAGTGACGCCTTCTTCACCGCCACGCGCAGACAAGCGCTATCGCAATGGCGGTTCCGCCCGGCCACGCGCGACGGTGCGGCGATCGAGAGCTGGTATCGGATGTCGGTGACGTTTGTTCTGAACTGACTGGTGTCCTGAACTGATCGGCATCCTCGACCGATCCCATGGGGTTCCGGGGGAAGGGGCTGGTCGCATCGGCGATCAGCCCCTATCTTTGTCAGTACCATGTCCCTGTTTCGATTCCTCTCCCCCGCCCATGCGTACCGCGACCTGCGCGATTATGTCGCCAAGCGCGAACAGCCGCACCGGTTGCTTTTCCTGATCATTTCGGTGGGCATCACATCGCTGCTGATCGCCGGGTTCGTGAAGGACTCGTTCTTCGAACGCGCCTACAAACGCGACATTCAATATGTCGAGGATTGGCGGCTGGACCGCACCGACGAGGAAATCATCGCGCGCCAGGCAGTGATGAAGGTCGAGCGCGACAAGCTGATCGCCGATTACAAGGCGCGTCAGGAAAAGCGTCAGGCCGAATTCAAGCGGCTAGACGACAAGCTCAATTCATGGGGCATCTGACCCCAATCTCGAAAGATGACGACGCGCGGTGGATGGGTGCGGCGATTTCGCTGTCGCAGCGTGGACGCGGACGAACCGCGCCAAATCCATGCGTCGGCGCGATGGTGGTTCGCGACGGCAGCGTGATCGGGCGCGGTTGGACGCGCCCCCACGGACGCCCGCACGCCGAGGCGGTCGCGCTCGAACAGGCGGGCGACGCGGCACGGGGCGCGACGCTCTACACTAGCCTCGAGCCCTGCGCGCATGTGTCGCCGCGCGGACCGACTTGCACCGCGAGCATCATCGAAGCGGGCATTGCGCGCGTCGTGATCGGCTTGCGCGATCCCGATCCGCGCACCGACGGGCAGGGAATCGCGATGCTGGAGGCCGCTGGCATTGCCGTTTCCACGGGCATCGGTGCGAATGAAGCCCGACGCGCGATGCAGGGGTTCCTTTCGCGACAGCATCTTGGCCGCGCGCATGTCACGCTGAAACTGGCCACGTCGCTCGATGGCCGCATTGCCCGCAGCGATGGCGAAAGCCGATGGATCACGGGCGAAGCCGCCCGCGCCCATGGTCATGTGGAACGCGCGCGTCATGACGCCATCTTAGTCGGGCGCGGAACCCTCGACGCCGATACACCGCGCCTAAACGTGCGCTTGCAAGGGTTCGAGGATCGCGCACCGATGCGGTTGCTGCTCACCCGCGGCACCGCGACCGCTGGTTGGACCGCGGTGGCGTCGCCTGAGGTCGCCGCTGCGCACCCCGGCGTCGATCACCTGATGGTCGAGGGTGGCGCGGGCGCAGCATCGGCGTTCCTGAACGCCGATCTGGTCGATCGCCTGCTGCTGTACCGCGCCCCTATCCTGATCGGCGAGGGGCGCGCTGCGCTGGGCGATATCGGGCTGGCGTCGCTTGCCGACGCGCATGGCCGCTGGCGGCGTGTCGACACGCGAATGCTTGGCAGCGACACCCTCGAAGTCTACGAGCGCGTGCGAGACTGAATTAAGGACCGCCATGTTTACCGGCATCGTCACCGACATCGGCAAGATCGAGTCCGCGGAAGGACGCGGCGACCTGCGCGTGCGGATCGCCACCAGCTACGATACGACCACTGTCGATCTCGGCGCGTCGATCGCGTGCTCGGGCGTGTGCCTGACCGTGGTGGACAAGGGGCCGGGCTGGTTCGCGGTCGATGTGTCCGGCGAAACCGTATCGCGCACCGCGGATCAATGGGGCGTCGGCCGTGCCCTCAACCTCGAACGCGCGTTGAAGCTGGGCGACGAACTGGGCGGGCATATCGTCACCGGCCATGTCGATGGCATCGGCACCATCGTTCGCATCTCCCCACAGGGCGATTCGAAGAAGATCATCTTTTCCGTCCCCGCCGCACTCGCCCCCTTCATCGCTCCCAAGGGGTCAGTGACGATCGACGGGGTGTCGCTGACCGTCAACGAAGTGAGCGACCAGGCGGACGGCACCGCGCAGTTCGCAATTAATCTCATCCCCCACACGCAATCGGTCACCACGCTCGGCGCATTCGCCGAGGGCCAGACCGTCAATATCGAGATCGACGTGCTCGCACGCTATCTTCAACGCATGGAGCAGCTCCGTGGCAAAGCCTGAACTCGCCCGCCTTCCGCACGCCTTCCTCTCTAGCCCCGAAGAGATCATCAATGAGGCGCGCAACGGCCGCATGTATATTCTGGTCGATGACGAGGACCGCGAGAATGAAGGCGACCTGATCATCCCGGCCCAGATGGCGACGCCCGATGCGATCAACTTCATGGCCAAGCATGGCCGCGGCCTGATCTGCCTCGCCATGTCGAAGGGCCGCGTCGGACAGCTCGGGCTCGACCTGATGAGCCGCAAGAACGGCACGCGGCACGAAACCGCCTTCACCGTCTCGATCGAGGCGCGCGACGGGGTCACCACCGGCATCTCCGCCGCCGACCGGGCGCGCACCATTGCGGTTGCGATCGACGCGTCGAAGGGTGCGGACGAGATCGTGACGCCGGGCCATGTGTTCCCGCTGGTCGCGCGCGACGGCGGCGTGCTGGTCCGCGCGGGCCATACCGAGGCCGCAGTCGATGTCTCGCGGCTCGCCGGACTGACCCCTGCGGGCGTGATCTGTGAGATCATGAAGGACGACGGCACGATGGCGCGGATGGACGACCTGGTGTCGTTCGCGCAGCTGCACGGGCTGAAGATCGGCACGATCCGCGACCTGATCGCGTACCGGTTCCGCCACGATCACCTTGCCGAAAAGCGTGCCGAGGCCAAATTCCACAGCCGCTGGGGTGGCGACTGGACCGCGATGACCTTCTGGAACAAGGCGACGGGCAGCGAACAGATCGCGCTGGTCAAAGGCCGCGTCGATCCGAGCAAGCCGACTTTGGTGCGGATGCACGCGCTCAACACCTTCACCGACCTCTTCGGCGAAAGTGGCGAGCGGTCGGCGCTGCTCCAGCGCTCGATGGAAATCATTGCCGAGGAAGGCGCAGGCATCATCGTCGTCATCAACCGCCCCCGCCCCGACCAGTTCACCGTCGCACTGCAAGCCAAGACCGGAACGCTTCCGCCCAAGGACATGGATGAATTGCGCGACTATGGCGTCGGCGCGATGATCCTGACCGAACTGGGCGTCGAGGAAATGGTGCTGCTGACCAACACGCATCACACGCTGGTCGGGCTGGACGGTTATGGCCTGTCGATCGTCGGCGAGCGGCCCATCGATTTGAAGGCGGACTGAACATGGCCCATATCCTGATCGTCGAAGCGCGCTTCTACGCGCATCTCAACGACCTCTTGCTCAAAGGCGCGCGCGCCGCGATCGAAGCCGCCGGGCATAGCCATGAAACGGTGACCGTCCCGGGCGCGCTCGAAGTGCCCGGCGCGATCGCGATGGCGTCCGAAAGCGACCGTTACGACGCCTATGTCGCGCTGGGCGTCGTCATCCGCGGAGAGACCTATCATTTCGAAATCGTCGCGGGCGAAAGCGCGCGGGCGATCATGGCGCTGACGCTGGATGGCACCCCCATCGGCAATGGCATCCTGACCACCGAGGACGAGCAACAGGCGCTGGTCCGCGCGCGTCCTGACGACAAGGACAAGGGCGGCGACGCCGCGCGCGCCGCGATCGCGATGCTCGACCTCAAATCCCGGTTCGGCTGATGGCCGAGCCCATTCTGTTCACCGATCGCCTGATCCTTCGCCTGCCCGAGGCGAGCGACCTCGACGGCTGGGCAGCGATGGCGGCGGATGCGGAGGCGATGCGCTTTATCGGCGGGGCCAAGAGCCGCGCCGAATGCTGGCGCGACCTGTGCGCGATGCGCGGCGCGTGGGACATTCGCGGTTTTGCGATGTTCTCGGTCATCGAACGCGACACCGGGCGCTGGGTCGGCCGCATCGGCCCGTGGGAGCCGGAGGGCTGGCCGGGCAAGGAAGTCGGCTGGGGCGTGTCGAACGACTTTGCCGGAAAGGGCTATGCCCATGAAGCAGCGGTCGCCTGCATGGATTATGCCGTCGATGTGCTGGGCTGGACCCATATCATCCACAGTATCGACCCCGAAAACGTCCGCTCGATTGCGCTGGCCAAGCGGTTGGGATCGACCAATGGCGGGCGCGTGACCCTGCCCCAGCCCTATGAGGAATCGGTCGTCGATGCCTGGGGCCAGAGCGCAGACCAATGGCGCGCGCGGCGGGGGGTTTAGGCAAGCCCCTTCAAGCCGTCATTCCCGCGGAGGCGGGAATCCATGATCCAGGCCAGTAGCAATGGATTCTCGCCTTCGCCGGAATGACGAAGAAGCAAGTCTGCCTCGCACAACACGCAGTATTCCCCCAGCCAATATTTGCCGCGAGCACGCCCCCACGCTAGCCTGATCCACGATGGACATGCCGCCTTCCCGCTACCGGATCGTCGAACGCGGTCGCCAATTGGTGGTGATCGACACGCGACCCGATGCCGATGTCGCCGAGGTGCGGATCGAAAGCGTACCGCCCGGCGATGCGCTGAACCCCGCTGTTGCCCGAACAGTCGAGCCCAGTACGTCGCCCGTATCCGACGATCGCTCCGGCATGGGGCTGCTGGCGCAGGCGGGCGGCAGCATGGGCGATGCGCTGGTCCGCAAGGCACCGAGCGGTGAGGCCGAATATTTCGATACGCATCGCTGGTTCGATGAAAAGGGGCCGCGCCGGGTAAAGCTGTCTGCGGCGGGACGCGACCAGCTCAACGTCGCATTGCTTACCGTGCTGGGCGGACTGGGCGCCGGGGCCGCAGCCTCCGTCTTCGCGTCGCCGCTGATCCTGCTCGTCGGGCTCGGTTTGCTCAGCGGCAAGACCCGAGCGTCGATCCGCGCGCAGATCACGCGCTGGATCGACGGACTGGGCACCACCGAACCGCGTTAGGCGGTCGCATCCTCAAGCGTGGGATAGTCGACATAGCCTTGCGGCCCTGCGCTGTACCACGTCGCCATATCGTCGGGGTTGAGCGGCGCACCGCGTTGCAACCGCACCGGCAAATCGGGATTCGCAAGGAACGGGCGACCGAAACTGATCGCATCCGCAAGCCCGGCATCCAGATCGGCTTGCGCGCGCTCCAGATTATAGTCGCTGTTCAACACCAGCGGACGTTTGAACACCTCCCGGATCGCGGGCGATTGCTTCGGCTGCTTCGACCTGCCGAACGTCCCGTCGGGGCCGGGTTCGCGCAATTCCAGGAAGCCGATGCCGATCCGCTCCAGTTCCGCCGCGGCGGGCACGAACACGCTGGCCGGATCGCTGTCCTTCACGCCTTGCGAATCGCCATTGGGCGACAAGCGCACCGAAACGCGGTCCGCACCCCAGACGCTGGCCAGCCGCTCGGTCGCCTGCACCAGCAGGCGGATGCGGTTTTCGGGCGAGCCGCCATAATCGTCGTCGCGGAAATTGGCGTTGTCGCGCAGGAACTGGTCGATCAGATAGCCGTTCGCCGCGTGCAACTGCACCCCGTCGAACCCGGCGCGCTTGGCATTTTCGGCAGCCAGCGCATAATCATCGAGCACGCGCGAAATCTCGTCGAGACCGAGCGCGCGCGCCTCTTCATAGTCCTGCTTGCCCTCATAGGTGTGCGCCTGACCGGGCGCAGTCGTCACCGACGAGGACACCGGCTGTCCGCCCCCCAGCGACGAATGGACGACGCGGCCCATATGCCAAAGCTGCGCGACAATCCGCCCGCCCGCCTGATGCACGCTTTCGGTCACGCGCTTCCAGCCCTCGACCTGCGCGTCGGTCCACAATCCCGGCGCATTGGGCCAGCCCAGTCCTTCGCGGCTGATGCCAGTGGCCTCCGAAATGATCAGGCCTGCGCCGCTGCGCTGGGTATAATATTCCGCCACCAGTGCATCCGGCACGCCGTCGCGCCCCGAACGGCCGCGCGTCAGTGGTGCCATCAGGATGCGGTTGGGCGCGGCGATCGCGCCGAGCTGGATGGGGTCGAACAGGCTGGGCATCGTGCCTCCAAATTTTTGCATTGCGAAGGACGGGAGATAGGGCGCTATGGGGCGATATGCATCAAAGCGCGTTGCAAAGAAAAACTAATCCCGCACCAACCGCGTTGGCCGCGCTGCTGGTGGGCAATGTCGCGCTCGCGTTTGGCCCCTGGTTCGTTCGCGCGGCCGAAATCGGGCCAGTGGCGGCCGGATTTTGGCGGATCACGCTGGCCGCCCCGATCCTGATCGCACTCGCCTATTCGATGGGAGAGCGCCCGGTTCGCGATGCGCGCGGATTGTGGCCGGTGCTGCTGATCGCGGGCGTCGCGTTCGCCGCCGATCTGGCGAGCTGGCATGTCGGCATCCATTATACCAGCCTGGCCAACGCCACGTTGTTCGGCAATTCGGCGACGCTCATCTACCCGATCTATGGCTTCATCGCCGCGCGGATGTGGCCCAACCGGCCGCAGGCCGCGGCATTGCTGCTCGCCGCAATCGGCGCGGCGATGCTGATGGGGCGATCTGCGGAATTGTCGCGCGCGAACCTGATCGGCGACCTGCTCTGCCTGCTCGCGGGGGTGCTGTATGCCGTCTATTTCATCTTCATGGCGCGCGCTCGCGAGAAAATGGCGCCGTTGTCGACGCTCGCCGTCTCGTCGGTCGCCTCGATCCTGCCGCTGCTGGCGCTGGTGTTCATCATGGGTGAATCGCTGTTCGGCGGCAACTGGACGGTGTTGGTCGGACTGGCACTGGCGAGCCAAGTGCTGGGCCAGGGGCTGATGATCTATGCGCTGGGTCACGTCACCCCGTTGCTGCTGGGCCTTGCGCTGCTGACCCAGCCAATCGTTGCCGGGACGGTCGGGTGGATCGTCTATGACGAGCGCTTGGGAACGCTCGACTTCATCGGCGCGGCATTGGTCGCCGTCGCTTTGGTGCTGGTGCGCAGTCAGCGGGAACGCCCGGTCGAGCTTGCCACCGACGCTCAGGACATTAAGTCGGGGCAGAAGGAGACGACATCGTGACTGCCCTTCCCGACGATCCGACACTGGACGAGGTACGCGCGGCGCTCGCGCCCGAACTCCCCGCGAATGCCGCGTTCGACGGCTGGAATGCAACTGCGCTGGACGCGACCGCGACGCAGATGGGCGTCGATCCCGATGTCGCGCGCGTGGCCTTTCCCGGCGGGGCGGTCGATATGATCGATGCGTGGTTCCACAGCGTCGATCTGGCAGTGGCGGCGAAACTGCCGCCGGAAACGCTGGCATCGATGAAAATTCGCGAGCGCATCACCGCATTGGTGGAAGCACGGCTCGATACCGTCGCCCCCAATCGGGAAGCGCTGCGCCGCGCGCTAGCGATCCTCACCATGCCGCAGAACGTCGCAAAGGGTGCCAGGCTCGGTTGGCGCGCGGCGGATCATATGTGGCGGCTGGCAGGCGATACCGCGACCGATTACAATCACTATACCAAGCGGGCGATTCTGGGATCGGTGTACGGCGCGACCGTGACGGTGATGCTGGACGACGACAGCGAAGGCCTGGCCGACACCCGCGCGTTCCTGGCGCGGCGGATCGACGGAATCATGCGGTTCGAAAAGACCAAGGCGCAGCTGCTGGGTCGCGGCCAGCACCGCCCCAGCCTGTCGCGGTTCATCGGCCGGCTGCGCTACCCCGCGGTATAATCCCTTTCCCTAAAGTCGTGCCGCGCAACTTTGCGGTTTCGTTTGTAAGCAACTGTTGATAATGGCTCGCAATATGAGCCTTGCCACGACCGCGCCGCTATCGGGCGCACCGATTCGCCATCCGGCCCCCGTCCGCAGTATCGACTGGACGGCGCTCAGCGATGGCGAGACGCGCCGCTTGCGCGAATTCGGGCTGGACGAAGGGGTGGAGGTCGAAATCCTCCACCGGTCGATGTTCGGGCGCGGGCCGCTCGCCTGTCGGATCGGACGAATGACGATCGCAATCCGCGCGCATGTCGCGCATGCCATTCACGTCGAAACCACGGGAGCCTGAGGCGATGCACCCCGCTCCCCTGATCGCGCTTGTCGGCAATCCGAATGCAGGCAAGAGCGCGCTGTTCAACGCGCTGACCGGTGCGCGGCAAAAGGTCGGCAACTATCCCGGCGTCACCGTGGAGCGCCATTCGGGCCGGATGAGTCTGTCCGACGGTCGCCCGGTCGAACTGCTCGACCTGCCCGGCAGCTACAGCCTCGACCCGTCAAGCCCCGACGAGGAAGTCACCCGCGATGTCGTGACCGGCAGGGGCGGCCTCGAATGCGTGCCCGACGCGCTGCTCGTTGTCGTCGATGCCACCAATCTCGAGAATCATTTGCGCTTCGTGTTGCAGTTGAAGGCGCTGGGGCGGCCGATGGTCGTCGCGCTCAACATGATCGACATGGCGACCCGCGATGGGCTGACGATCGATACTAAAGTGCTGGCGGCCGAACTCGGCGTGCCCGTGATTCCGACGGTGGCGGTCAGGAAGCGCGGGCTGGACGAGATTCGCGATGCGCTGGCGGGCGTGCTGGGCGCGAAGGCCGGCGACCCGCGCGAAGTCGATCCCGACATCCGCGCCTATCAGCGCCCCGCGCGCGCGCTGGCGAAGACCGCGACCGTGGAGCAACCGCGCTCGCGCGCCGTGTCCAAATCGCTCGACCGCGTGGTGCTGCATCCGGTGGCCGGGCCGATCATCCTGCTCGGGCTGTTGTTCGTGATGTTCCAGGCGGTGTTTTCCTGGTCCGAAGCCCCGATCGGCTGGATCGAAGGGCTTCAGGGCTTCCTCGCCGACAGCGCGCTGAACCTGCCGGAAGGTTTCTTGCGCGATTTGCTGATCGAGGGAATCATCAACGGCGTCGGATCGGTAGTGGTGTTCCTACCCCAGATCGTCATCCTGTTCCTGTTCATCCTGCTGCTGGAGGGCAGCGGATACATGGTCCGCGCGGCGTTCCTGATGGACAGGCTGATGGCCAGCGTCGGACTATCGGGGCGTGCCTTCATTCCGTTGCTCTCCAGCTTTGCTTGCGCGATCCCCGGCATCATGGCGACGCGGTCGATCTCCGACCCGCGCGAGCGGCTGACGACGATCATGATTGCGCCACTCATGACCTGCGCGGCGCGACTTCCGGTCTATGCGGTCATCATCGGCGCGTTTATTCCAGCGCGTTCTCTGGCCCCCGGTATCGGGTTGCAGGGTCTGGTGCTGTTCATCCTTTACCTCGCGGGCGTGGTCGGCGCAGTAGTCGCCGCGCTGGTCATCCGACGCTTCTCGGCACGCGGGACCGCGAATGGCAGCTTCTTGATGGAGTTGCCGCGTTACCAATTGCCGATCGTGCGCGACGTACTGCTTGGCCTGTGGCAGCGCGCCTGGATTTTCCTGCGCCGTGCCGGGACCATCATCATGGCCGCGACCGTCGCATTGTGGGTGCTGGCCAGCTATCCGGTTGCGCCAGAGGGCGTGAAACAGAGCGAATATTCGATCGCCGGCAGAATCGCATCGGGTCTGGAAGTCGTGCTGCGGCCGATCGGCTTCAATCATGAAATGTCGCTGGCGATCATCCCGGCGATGGCGGCACGCGAAGTCGCGGTGTCCGCGCTCCAGACGGTTTATTCGATCGACGCCGAGGACGAGGATGCAGGTGCGCAGGAACTTGGCGCGCGGATCGGCGATGCCTGGCCGCTGCCGACTGCGCTCGCCTTCCTGGCGTGGTTCGTGTTCGCACCGCAATGTCTGTCGACGATCGCCGTCGCCAAGCGAGAGACCAATGGCTGGAAATGGCCACTCGTCATGCTCGCATATCTTTTTGTGCTGGCCTACGTCGCGGCGGGCGCGACCTACTGGATTGCAACCGCCGCCGGGCTATAAGCGTCGCCATTCAATCGATTCAAAGGACGTGAGATGGCCGGCAGCGTGAACAAGGTAATTCTGGTCGGCAATCTGGGGCGCGACCCCGAAAGCCGGTCGTTCCAGAATGGCGGCAAGGTGGTCAACCTGCGCATCGCCACCTCCGAAAGCTGGAAGGACAAGAATAGCGGCGAGCGCAAGGAAAAGACCGAATGGCACTCGGTCGCGATCTTCAACGAAGGGCTGGCGAACGTCGCCGAACGCTTCCTGCGCAAGGGATCGAAAGTCTATATCGAAGGCGCGCTCCAGACCCGCAAATGGCAGGATGCGCAGGGTCAGGACAAATATTCGACCGAAATCGTGCTTCAGGGATTCAACAGCGTCCTGACCATGCTCGATGGCGCACCCGGCGGTGGCGGCAATCGCGGTGGCGGCGATAACTGGGGCGCAGGCGGCGGCGACGATGCGTTTGCGGGCCAGTCCTCGTCGCGCGGTGGCGGCGGATTCGGCGGTGGTTCGGGCGGCGGCGCGCGCTCAGGCGGCGGATCGAGCTTTCCCGACGATCTCGACGACGACGTTCCGTTCTGATCCTTTTTGCCCCTCTCGCGTTTCGCTGCTGAAACGAAGGGGAATTTCGGGTGAATCCAAAGGTCGAACATATCGCAATGTTGGCGCGCGTCGGGTATCTGGCGCGCGCCACCGTCTATTTCGCGCTCGGTTACCTGACGCTGGCGACGGGCGAGGCGGAGGGGACGACCAGTGTGCTCGATCCCTTGGCCGACGTGCCGGGCGGCAATGCGCTGATGGTCCTGTTGGCGGTCGGACTTGCAGCATACGGCCTGTTTCGCCTCTATGGCGCGTGGGTCGATCTGGAAAATGATGGCGACGATTGGAAGGGGCGCGGCAAGCGCTTCGGCCATGTGCTGAGCGGGCTGGCGCATCTGGGGATTGCCTGGGCCGCGCTCAAGCTCGGCTTCGGGGGCGAAGGCTCGAGTGACGGTGCTGCGGGCGGCGCGGCAGCGGACGCGGTGATCGATCTGCCCGGCGGCTGGGTGCTCGTGGTCGTGGTTGCGATCGGCTTTGCGATCGCCGCGGTGAGCCAGGCCAGCAGAGCATGGTCCGGCAAGTTCATGTCGCTGATGTCGCGCGATACGCCGCGCTGGGCGGAAACGGTCGGTCGCGTGGGCTTTGCGGCGCGCGCCGCGGTGTTCGCGGCATTGGCCTGGGCCGTCCTCCATGCGGGATTGAGCGGCACTGTCGGCCAGATCGGGTTTCAGGACGCACTGGCCATGTACCGCGAGGAGGACGACCTCTACCGGACGATTGCCGCGGGATTGGCGATGTTCGGCGTGTTCAGCCTGGTCATGGCGCGGTACCGCGACATCTGCGATTCGCCGCTCGTGAAGCGTATCCTCGCGGACTAGGATCGCAGGAGGAATACCGCATGTTCGGCGCGGAAATTGGCGGCGGCGGGCCCGGTTTGGCGACCGTGGTTTAGAAACCAGGCCCGTTCGACCGTGACGCCGCGCTCGGCCATCAACGCGCGGAAATCGTCGATCGTGACGTGGTGGATGTTGGGAGTGTCGTACCAGCGTTCGGGCAACAATTCGGTCACCGGCATCCGCCCGCCCCACAGCAAGGACGCGCGCACGCGCCAGTGCGCGAAATTGGGGAACGACACGAAGGCGCGTTGGCCGATGCGGAGCAGATGGTCGAGCACCCGGTCGGGCGCGCGGGTGGTTTGAAGCGTCTGGCTGAGCAGCGCGACGTCGAAACTGGCGTCGGGATAATCGGCCAGATCGGTATCGGCATCGCCCTGAACCACCGAAAGACCGCGCGCGACGGCAGTCGCGACCTTAGTGGAATCGATCTCCAGTCCGCGCGCGTCGCATCCCTTGGCGGTCAGCGCCGCCATCAGCGCGCCGTCGCCGCAGCCGATGTCGAGCACGCGCGCACCCGTTGCGACATGATCGGCGATGATCGCAAGGTCGGGGCGCAGGTTCATATTGTGCGCCCTACCTCTCCGTTCGTTTCGAGCGAAGTCGAGAAACGTCCGCGAGCGCTTTGGCCGCGTTTCCCGACTTCGCTCGAAACAAACGGGTGGAGGACGGTGGGTCTCACTCACCCGCCCTCAGGAAACCGTCCACCACGCGGTTCATCTCGGGTGCGTCGAGCAGAAAGGCGTCGTGGCCGAACGGGCTCGACAGTTCGACGAAACTGACCCGCGCCCCGGCGGCGTTCAGCGCATGGACGATGGCGCGCGATTCGGTGGTGGGATAGAGCCAGTCGGTGTCGAAACTCACAACGCAGAAGCGCGTTGCGGCCCCGCGAAACGCATCGGCCAGCCGCCCGCCATGCTCCTCGGCCAGGTCGAAATAATCCATCGCGCGAGTGATGTAGAGATAGGCATTGGCGTCGAACCGGTCGACGAAACTGATCCCCTGATGCCGCAAATAGCTTTCGATCTGAAAATCAGCATCGAATCCGAAGGTCTTGGCCCCTGCCGTCCCGTCGGGTCGCGCCTGTAATTTGCGTCCGAATTTTGCGGTCAGCCCCGCTTCCGACAGATAGGTGATGTGCGCCGCCATCCGCGCGACGGCCAGCCCGGCACTGGGCGTGTCGCCGTCGTAATAATCGCCGCCTGCCCAGTTCGGATCGGCCATGATCGCCTGGCGACCGACTTCGTGGAACGCGATATTCTGCGCCGAATGCCGCGCGGTCGATGCGATCACCACCGCCGAGCGTACCCGTTCGGGATAGTTCGCAGCCCAGCTCAACACCTGCATCCCGCCCATCGATCCGCCGACCGCTGCCTTCAGGGTACGGATGCCGAGATGGTCGAGCAGCATCGCTTGCGCGCGCACCATGTCGCGGATGGTGATGACCGGGAACGCCATCCCCCAAGGCTTTTCGGTATCGGGGTTGATGCTCGCGGGACCGGACGACCCCATGCAGCTTCCCAGCACATTGGCACAGATGATAAAATCACGCGCCGGATCGACCGGCTTGCCAGGGCCGATCATCCGTTCCCACCAGCCCGGCTTGCCGGTGACGGGATGCACCGACGCGACATGCTGGTCGCCGGTCAACGCATGGCAGATCAGAATGGCATTGGAGGCGTCTTGATTGAGCGTGCCATACGTTTCGTATCCGACGTCGACCGCCGCCAGGCTGCCGCCGCCATCGAGCGCAAGCGGTCCGGGAAGCGTCACCTGGCGCTGGAGGCCGAAGCATTGGTCGGTCGACATGTCCGCGCGTTACGGCGATGTGGCGCTGGCGGCAAGCGCACCTTGCCATCCCGCCCGCTTTCCGCCATCCCGCGCGGCCATGACCGGACCAATTCCCAAGCCGTGGATCATGGACATCGCCCCCTATGTGCCGGGCCGTTCCAAGACCGATGACGGGCGCGTCGTCGCCAAATTGTCGTCCAACGAAAACCCGCTCGGCACCTCGGCAAAGGCGCGCGACGCCTTTCATGCCGCCGACGTCACGCTGGAACGTTATCCCGATGCGGGCGCAGGCGCGTTACGAGAGGCGATTGCCGCCGCCCACGGGCTGGACCCCGCGCGCGTGATCTATGGCACCGGGTCGGACGAAGTGCTGCACCTTGCGGCGGGCGCATTCGCGGGGCCGGGGGACGAGGTGATCTTCGTCCATTACGGCTTTGCGGTCTATGAGATCGCCACGCGTCGCGTCGGCGCACTGCCGGTGATCGCGCCTGACAAGGATTATGCGACCGATGTCGATGCGATCCTGGCGTGCGTCACGGATGCCACGCGGATCGTCTTCGTCGCCAATCCGAACAATCCGACGGGCACCTTTGCCCCGCGCGAGGAAATCGCCCGGCTGCACGATGCGCTGCCCAAAGACGTGCTGCTCGTCCTCGATCAGGCCTATGCCGAATATATCGACGACGCCGAGGACGACCACGGGCTCGCGCTTGCGATGGAGACCGACAACGTCCTCGTCACGCGAACCTTTTCGAAAATCCACGGGCTTGCCGCCGAACGCATCGGCTGGGGATATGGTGCGCCTGCGCTGATCGACGCGATGCACCGCATCCGCGCGCCGTTCAACGTGACCACGGCAGGCCAGCAAGCGGCGATCGCGGCGCTGGCGGACAAGGATTTCGTCGCCGCCAGCCGAACGCACAACAAACAATGGCTCACCTGGTTCGAAGCGGAAATCGCCTCGCTCGGCAACGCCGGCTTGCGCGCGGTGCCGTCCAAGGCCAATTTCTCGCTGGTGCTGTTCGAAGGGCCAGTGACGGCCGAGGACGCGTATAAGGGCCTGATGGACCGCGGTTACATCACGCGCTGGCTGCCCGGACAGGGACTGGCGCAGGGCCTGCGCATCACCATCGGCACCGAGGATGAAGTGCGCGGCGTGGCGGCGGCGATTCGAGAGATCGTGGCGCGCTGATGCTCCCCTTCGCCCGCGTCTCGATCATCGGGCTGGGGCTGATCGGCTCGTCGCTGGCGCACGCGATCCGCGCGAAGATGCCGACCGTGCGGGTGACCGGCCACGACGCCGACCCGGCAGTGCGGGCGCGGGCGGTCGAACTCGATCTGGCCGACGACATCGCCGACAATGCGGCCACCGCAGTCACTGATGCCGATTTCGTCATCCTGTGCGTACCCGTTGGGGCCATCGGGGAGGTCGCAGCCGAGATCGCCGCCGACTTGCCCGCCGACGCCATCGTCAGCGACGTCGGATCGTGCAAGGAAAGTGTGGTCATCGCGTTGCGCGGTGCCTTCCCCGACAACCAGATCGTTCCCGCGCATCCGGTGGCGGGCACCGAACGCAGCGGCCCGGATG
Source organism: Sphingomonas sp. AX6 (assembly GCF_902506605.1). Classification (GTDB taxonomy): domain Bacteria; phylum Pseudomonadota; class Alphaproteobacteria; order Sphingomonadales; family Sphingomonadaceae; genus Sphingomonas. Next base: position 411,106 of record NZ_LR733979.1, on the reverse strand, counting down.
CGGGATTTGCCACCTTGTTCAAGGGGCGCTGGTGCATCCTGACCCCACCCGAGGGCACGACGTCGGTGGCGATCGAACGCGTTGCGTCATTCTGGCGGCTGCTGGGTTCGCAGGTCGAGATCATGGACGCGGCGCATCATGATCGCGTGCTGGCGGTGACCAGTCATTTGCCGCACCTGATCGCCTATACCATCGTCGGCACCGCGTCCGACCTGGAAGAAGTGACCGCGTCGGAAGTCATCAAATATTCCGCCGGTGGCTTTCGTGATTTCACGCGCATCGCCGCCTCCGACCCGACGATGTGGCGCGACGTGTTCCTGTCCAACCGCGAAGCCGTGCTCGACATGCTCCAGCGTTTCTCGGAGGATCTGTCCGCGCTGCAACGCGCGATCCGCTGGGGAAAGGGCGACGAATTGTTCGACCTGTTCACGCGCACCCGCGACGTGCGCCGGTCGATCATCGATTCAGGCCAGGACGACGAAGCAGAGGATTTCGGTCGCAAGCACGACTGAGCGGCTTAGCGTGTCCCGGCCCCGCTCAACGCTCGGCGGTCACCCCCGTCCCGCTCCATCTCCAGCGCGTTGATCCCGGCAAACACGCGCGCCTCGATCTCTTCGCGCGGCAGGCCCGGCGGGATCGGATCTCCGAAGCGGAAAGTCACCACACCGGGCCGTGCGGGGCCGCTGCGCGAACACACAACGCCGCTATCCATTGCGATCGGCACCACCGGTAGCCCCAGCATCCGGTATAGTCCCGCCATGCCGGGTTTGAGCGGGGGCATGGTGCCAGGTTCGACGCGCGTGCCTTCAGGAAAAATCAGGATCGAACGGCCCTCGGCAACCGCTGCCTTGCCTTCGCGCATCATCGACCGCAGCGCCTGGGCTGATGCTTCGCGATTGACGACGATCGCGCCGTAACCACGTGCGGCACCGCCCCAGAATGGAATGTCCGCCAGTTCCTGCTTCAGCACGACCGCAGGCCCGTCGAGCATCGCGGTCAACTCCAGCGTTTCGTACATCGACTGGTGCTTGGATGCATAGATGACCGGATATCCGACCGCCCCGCCGCCCTCGATCCGGTTGCGAATGCCGAGAATCCAGACCAGCCGACGCTGCAACCGCATCCAGCCGACTGCATAGCGCTGGATCGTCTTGCGCCCGAACCACGCCGCGATCGGCGCGAAGAGCACGATCGGCACCGACAGGCCGTAGAAGAACAGATTGTAGAGCCAGCGGCGAAGCGTCGTCACTGACCGATCCCGAAGGTAATCGCGACCAGCCGGATCAGATATTTGTTATATTCGAGGAACAGGAACCCCAGCCGCGGGCTTTCGGGCACGGCGTCGCCGACCACCTCGACATCGTCGCCGAGCGAGTTTCGCAGTTCCAGCCCGGCGCGCGCCATGTGCCAGTCGGAGGTAACCAGTCGCACGCTGCGTACCCCACGCGAGTTTACCCAGGCGGCGGTCTCATTGGCATTGGACCGGGTATCCACCGCCTCGAACCCCAGGTCGATGCAGCAATCGAACAGCCTGCGCGGCGCATCATATTGCGCGGCAAGTTCCTGTGGACGCACATCACGCGCCACCCCGGTTACCAGCATGCGTTTCGCCGCACCTGCCTGGATCAACTTGATCCCGCGGTCGATCCGTCCCGCCGAACCAGTCGGCACGACGATCGCGTCGGTCGTCACATCATCGAGCGGACGGCCCAGCGACAGCATGAACGCCGCGAACCCGAGCAGCCAGACGATCGCCAGGGTCGACAACGCGCGGACGATCACAACGTCTTCCTCAACTGGCCACTGACGCCGACACGCGCGGCCAGCATCGCGATCACCGCAAAGCCGACGGGAATCGCAGCAAGCACGATCCAGTCGGCGGTCGCAAGGTTCGCGCCCTGCGTCACGCCCGATCCCAGCGCCGCGACCTGCACCTGGAGCAATGCCACGACGGCGATGCCCGCGGTCGCGCCGATCGCGCCGCCCAGCAGCGTGTCCGCGCCGATACGCCGCTGGAACAGGCGCGACAATTGGGGGTCGGTTGAGCCGAGCATGTGCAGCACGTCGATTGTATCGCGGTGCGTGTCCAGCCCCGATTTCGCCGACAACAGCACGACCGCCCCCGTCGCGATCAACATCAGCACCACCACCCCGCCCGCAAGCAAGGTCAGCAGCGCAAGAAAATCGCGCACCGGTGCCAGCCATGCGACATGGCGATCGACCCGTGCCCCCGGCGCGATCCCGCGCACGACCAACTCGATGGCAGCGACGCGGGCCTCTGCGCCATCGGTCAGATCGACGTCGATCATTGCAGGCATCGGCAAATCGGGATCGAGCCCGGCATCGCCCAGCCAGGGACGGACCAGTTCGGCAAGGTCGGCGCGATCGACTTCGCTCACCGCCTCGACGCCGGGCACGCGGCGCAGGCTGGTCAGGATACGCGCAACCTGATCGTCGCGCCGGGTCGCATTCCCCTCGACGATCTGGACGGTCAACCGCCCGGCAAGGTCACGGTCCAGCGTTTGCGTCGCGCGCGTGGTCGCCAGACCGAGCGCGACCGCCAGCACGGTCAGAAAGACCATGATCGCCATGATCCAGACCATCGCCCGCGTCGCGCGCCGCTGGTCGAGCATGGCCGCGATCCGGCGCCCCCGGCTGCGTGCCATCAGCCGTCGTCCCGTTTGGGCGGGTGACGCAGCGCCCCCGACGGATCGTCCAGTCGCCCGGCCTCGATCCGCATGATGTGCGCGCTGGGCACGCTGTTGATCAGCGCGATGTCGTGGGTAGCGACGACCAGGGTGGTGCCCAGCCGGTGCAGCGCCTCGAACAGATGCAGCAGCCGTTCGGCCATCACCGGATCGACGTTGCCAGTGGGTTCGTCGGCAACCAGCATGTCGGGACGATTGATGACCGCGCGCGCGATCGCCACCCGCTGCTGCTCGCCGCCCGACAGCGTCGCGGGGAGCGCGTCGGCGCGGTCCATCAGCCCGACCCAGGCCAGCATCTCGCGCACCGGCTCGTCGATATCGACCTCGGGCATGCCTGCGACGCGTAAAGGGAGGGCGACATTGTCATAGGCCGACAGATGCGGGACCAGCCGGAAATCCTGGAACACGACGCCGATGCGGCGGCGAAAACCGGGCAGGCGCTTGCGCGGCAGCGTCACCACATCCTCGCCGAACATGTGGATCACGCCGCGCGTGGGTCGCTGTGAGAGGTAAAGCAACTTGAGCAAGGACGTCTTGCCGGCGCCCGAATTGCCGGTGACGAAATAAAAGCCGCTGGACGCAAGCGTGAAGCTGACGTCCGACAGCGTCTCCGCGCCGGTGCCATAGCGAAGGCCAACATTTTCGAACTGCACGATATTCGCCATGCGCGCCCGCGCCGCTCCGCTTCAAATGGTTCGCGGCACCCATCCGCTCGTCAGGCTCACATCGCATGTCCCGCGCTGGCCCTCAAGCGTCAGGCTTCAATGCTTGCATGGCGCGAATCGGGGATGCATAGATTCGTCAGGCGAAATCCTCGTCGATCCGCCGCTCATTCAAAGCCGATTGCCGCCATGATCCTCGAATGTACCGAGTGCCGCACGCGTTACCTGGTTCCCGACACCGCCGTCGGGGCCGAGGGGCGCACGGTGCGCTGCGCCAATTGCAAGCATAGCTGGTTCCAGCCGCCCGCCCCCCTCGACCTTTCCCTGCGCGCCGAGACAGAGGCGCCTGCGGACGCTGGCCAGCCGCAATCGATCGCGCCGGTCGCTGAACGCGATGACGTGCCCGCAGCGCGCCCACCCGCGCCGACACCCGCCCGCACCTTTGTCGATCCCTTGTCCGACCCTGCGATCCCGCATGCCAGAAAGCGCGACTTCGACGCCTTCGCGCACCGGGCTCCCTTCAAGCCGCGCCGCAACCCCGCGCGGCGCTGGACCGCGGCGGCGATCGTGGCGGGCGTGTCGATGCTGGTGGGAGCCGGTGCCATCCTTTACACCGGCGCACCCGGCATCGCTGCGCAGATCGGACTACCGATCGGCACGAGCGAAAGCCCACTGACATTGGTCCACAATCCGATCGACCGTCGCGTGCTGTCGAGCGGGAACGAGCTATTCTCGATTTCCGGCGCAGTGCGTAATCCGACTGCGGAAAGCCAGCGCGTTCCCAATATCCGCGCCGAACTACGCGATGCGCAGGGCAGGCGGGTCTATGATTGGACGATCGAGCCGCCCAACCGCGTCATCGCGCCGGGCGGATCGGTCGAATTCAATTCGGCGCGGCTGGATATCCCCCCCAATTCGAACATGCTCGAGCTGACGTTCGTCTCGGGGATTTGAAACCCTGCGGTTAGCGCCCGTGGGACCATCCAAATTGAGTTCGTGCGCGATCTGAACCACATCGTCACCCCGGCCGAAGTGCCGGGGTCCACCATGCGGCACCCCAATCACTGAAAGATCAAGCGCAAGAATGCGGCTTAGTGGACCCCGGCACTTCGGCCGGGGTGACGTGCGCCTGTCGCGGTGTCGATCTGCCCTAATTCTTCAGCGTGACGATCCCGACCGGGCGGTCCTTGGTCGATGGCTGGGCGGCATTGGTCTTGACCTTTTCCGCTTTGGGCTTGCGGACTTCCTTGTTCGATTTCTTCTGACTCTTGGCCATGACGATTTCCTGAAGGGACGGGTCGTCCCGCACCCCTGCTAGGCGCATTGACGACCTGACCCCGCACGAAATCGGCAAGTCAGCGTTTGCGGACGAACTCCGCGCGCAGCACCAGCCCCTTGATCCCGTCGAACTTGCAGTCGATTTCCTGCGCATCGCCGGTCAACCGGATCGATTTGATCAGCGTGCCGCGCTTCAGCACCTGGTTCGCGCCCTTGACCTTCAAATCCTTGATCAGCGTCACCTGATCGCCATCGGTCAGCACGTTCCCGACGCTGTCGCGCACCTCGGTGCCTCCGTCGGCGGCGGGTTCGGGCGTCGCATCCGACGCCTGAACCCATTCGCCTCTGGCCTCGTCGTAGCGATAGTCTCCGCTCACTCGAAGCCCCAAGGTGCTGGGGGCGGGGTGACTGGACGGTCGAGGTCGAATTCGACCCGCAAATGCCGGTTCGCACGGCGCAGGACATAGGCATAGGTGTCGTCGGTCACCTCGACATGCCAGACATTCGTCACCGACACGCCCAGATCGTTAGCGCGGAACATGGCGATGGACTCTGCATCGACGGGAAAGGCCTGCGCCGTTGCAGTGCCGGGTTCGGCGGTGTCGCCGCCATACATCGTCACCGGATCGTCGCTGCCATTTTCCAGCCGGTGGTCGTGCTTCAGCCGGATGCCGCCTTCGGTGCGCGTGAAGATCCAGGTCCGCGAGCGGTTGTCGCCGACATGGAACGGCACTTTGACTTGCGCCGGCGAACATTCGCGAACGTGCATCACCAGACGACTGGCGGCAAAATCCTTGTCCGCGGCCTCGGTGGTGACGACGCGACCTTCATAAGCCTTGCCACACAAGGCGTTGAGGCGCGCCATGAACTGATCCTGCGGGTTGGCGCTGTCGACCATCGGCGTCCCGGTCGTCGCGCAACCCGCGAGCAGCATCGCAGCGGCGGTTGCCGCCAAAGCCTCTTTCAGCATATCCATTCCCCCTTGTTCTGATCTCGTTCAGCGCCATGTCGCGGTCAGCAGATAGTCGAGGCTGGTGTCGTCGCTGATGTGAAAGCCCAGCATCGGGGAGAAGGACAGCCCGCGCAAGTTGGCGACGCGAAGTCCCGCCGCCTCCAGCCGATCGGTCAATTCGTCTGGTGTCAGGAACCGTTCCCAATCGTGGGTGCCCTCGGGAATGATGCCCGCGCCTTCGCCGATCGTGATCATCGCCAGCCGCGATAGTGGCGTGCGGTTGGGCGTGGACAATATCATCAGCCCACCCGGTGCCAGCGCGCGCTCCAGACCAGCGATGAACGCGTCCACGTCCGACACATGTTCGATCACCTCCATCGACGTGACGAGATCGAATGCTTCGCCCGACAGCGCCTCGATCCCGCCGTGGCGATAGTCGATGTTCAGCCCGACGCTGTTCGCATGGGCGCGCGCCGCGCCGATATTTTCTTGGGCAGCATCAAGCCCGGTTACCCGCGCGCCCAATCGTGCCAGCGGCTCGGTGAGCAGCCCCGCGCCGCAGCCCACGTCGATCGCCGTCTTGCCGCCGAGCGGCGTGAAGTCATTGGAATCGCTGCCCCAATGTTCGTCGATCGCTTCTCTCAGATAGCGCAGGCGAGGCGGGTTGAGCTTATGCAGCATCGCCGAGGAGCCCTTTGGATTCCACCAGTCGGCGGCGAGCGTGCCGAAATGCTCGGCCTCGCGCGCGTCGATGGTGCTGGTCGCGGCGGCCAGCGCGCCGGGGGTGATGCTTGCAACGGTCATGCCCCCCTCCTATCAGGCCCGGCACCCATTCCAAAGGGCAAGGACAGCCGCGCATGGCCCGTATCGTGATGAAGTTCGGCGGCACGTCGATGGCCGGGATCGAACGCATCCGCGTGGTCGCCGCCCGCGTCAAACGCGAATGGGATATGGGCAACGACGTCGCGGTCGTGGTCTCCGCCATGGCGGGCGAGACCGACCGGCTGGTCAATTTCTGCCGCGAGGCATCCTCGCTCTACGACCCCAAGGAATATGACGTCGTCGTCTCTGCCGGGGAGCAGATCACCTCGGGCCTGCTCGCGATCGCGCTCCAGGCAATCGGCGTGCCAGCGCGGTCGTGGATGGGCTGGCAATTGCCGATCCGCACGTCCGACGGCCACGCTTCGGCCCGCATCGGCGACATCGACACGACTGCGCTCAACAAGAGTCTTGCAAACCGCGAAGTTGCCGTGATCCCCGGTTTTCAGGGCGTCGCGGTCGGCGAGCGCGTCAGCACGCTGGGGCGCGGGGGATCGGATACCTCGGCAGTCGCGATGGCGGCGGCGATGAAGGCCGATCGCTGCGACATCTACACCGATGTCGACGGGGTCTATACCACCGACCCGCGCATCGTGCCGCGCGCGCGCAAGTTGAAGCGCGTGACTTATGAGGAAATGCTCGAACTCGCGAGCGTGGGGGCCAAAGTGCTTCAGACCCGCTCGGTCGGACTCGCGATGAAAGAGGGGGTGCGCGTGCAGGTGCTCTCGTCGTTCGTCGATGCCGACGACACCAACCCCGAACCCGGCACGCTGATCGTGGGCGAAGAGGAAATCGACGATATGGAACGCCAGCTCATCACCGGCATCGCGCACGACAAGAACGAAGCGAAGATCACGCTAGCCGACGTGCCCGACCGGCCCGGCGCGGTGGCGTCGATCTTCACCCCGCTGGCCGACGCCAGCATCAATGTCGACATGATCGTCCAGAATATCGCGCATTCGTCCGGTTCGACCGACGTGACCTTCACCGTGCCCCAAGCCGAACTGGCCCGCGCGCTCGACGTGCTCGACAAGGAGCGCGCCAATATCGGCTATTCCAAGCTGGTCCACGACACCCGCGTCGCCAAGATTTCGATCGTCGGGGTGGGCATGCGCAGCCATGCAGGCGTCGCCGCGACGATGTTCGCGACACTGGGCGAACGCGGCATCAACATCCTCGCCATCACCACCAGCGAGATCAAGGTCAGCGTGTTGATCGAAGAGGATTACACCGAACTCGCCGTGCGCGTGCTGCACACGGCGTACGGACTGGATGCCCCGGACGCCGCGGACTGAGGTTCAGCTCAGCGCGTACACGAACCGGGTCTTGCCCTTCGCGGGCACGGCATTGCCCGCCGTATCGGTCGCGGGCCGAAACCGCGCGCGATTCTGAATCAGGCGACAGGCGTGGCGGTCGAGATCGGCATGACCGCTCGTTCTCGCGACGGTGCATCCGCTCGCCCTGCCATCGGGCAGGATGTCGAACGCAACGTAAACCGTTCCCTGACGCTCATTGTAGAGCGCCGATTCGGGATAATCTTCGGCCTTGAACCATTCGGCCCGGTTGAGCGCGGTCGCGCCGCCGAAATCGTCATGCGGGGATTGCCCGGCTGCCGTCATTGAAGGTGTGGCAAGCAAGGCGAAGAGGGCAGGCAGGATAAACTTAAAACTCATCAAACCGGCTCCGCTATCAAACAGGGCGTGGTCGATCCTGCCGCGCGCGTCTTTTCAACGCAAGGCGAGCGTCGCCGCGACCCCATAATGGTCCGACGGATATTCGCCGCCCACCGGCTGGTCAGCGATGGTGCGCGCGTCGTTGACCGTGAACCGATCGCGCTCGACGAAAATGTGATCGATCACCCGCGCGCTGTGGCCGCGTGACGTGACCAGCGTGGTCTGCGCCGCACCCGGCGGCAGTGCGGTTTGCAGGCCGCGCGCAGCCAGCCCGGCAAGCCCCGAATCCTCCAGCGGCGCGTTGAAATCGCCCATCACGACCAAAGGCGTGCCGTTGGTCGGCAACCAGGCGAGCAGGTCGGTGATCTGGCGGGCGCGCATCGGTCCGGCATCGGGCTGATGCGCAAGGTGGGTGTTGACCACATCCACCACACGCCCGCCGACATCGACGCGTGCGCGGATCGCGGTACGGAAATCGTTCAAAGGCTCCAGCTTTTTCGTCGCGGTCTCGATCACCGGCAGCCGCGACAGGATCGCATTGCCATAGCGTTTGGGCGATCCTTCGGGATCGACCGCAGTGAAATTCACGCTGTAGCCATCGAGCAACGCGGCGATCGTATCGGCCTGGTTGGGCAGGTTCTTCGCCTTGTCCTCCAATATCTCCTGAAGCGCGATCACATCGGCGTCGCTTGCGCGCAGTACATCGGCGATCAATTTCAACCGCGTCGGCCAGTCGCCCGCATCGTGCCAGATGTTGAGCGTCATGACCTTGAGAGTCGTCGTCGAGCCCGCGCTATAACGTGTGGCGCACGCCGCAAGCGGCAGCGCGGCGGCGGCGGTCAACAGGCGGCGGCGGTCGAACATGGCGATACTCCCTGAACTGGCAGCGGCTTCTAACCTCATGAGCCGCGCGTGCGAACCCCGGAACGGCGCTTGCCGTGCCAAGCGTTTCGCGGCTAGGCGAGGTGCCATGAACCAAACAGCATCAGTGGGCGCCGAACGCCTTCAGCGCCGAATGGCACGCGGCATCGAATTTCTCGGCTCTGAAGTTGCGATCATGGCGGGGGCCATGTCCTGGGTGTCCGAACGCAATCTGGTGTCGGCGATGTCGAACGCAGGCGGATTTGGGGTGATCGCGTGCGGCGCGATGACGGTCGAACTGCTCGATGCCGAAATCGCCGCGACGAAAGCCATGACGTCAAAGCCGTTCGGCGTGAACCTGATCACCATGCACCCCGATTTGTTCGCGTTGATCGAGGTGTGCGGAAAGCACAAGGTCGGCCATGTCGTGCTGGCAGGCGGGTTGCCGCCCAAGGGATCGCTCGAGGCGATCAAGGCGACGGGCGCCAAGGTCATCTGCTTCGCGCCTGCGTTATCGCTGGCAAAGAAGCTGATCCGGTCGGGCGTCGATGCGCTGGTGGTCGAGGGGATGGAAGCGGGGGGCCATATCGGCCCGGTTTCGACCAGCGTGCTGGCGCAGGAAATCCTGCCCGAAGTCGCCGAACAGGTGCCGGTGTTCGTCGCAGGCGGCATCGGGCGCGGAGAGGCAATTGCGGGCTATCTCGATCAGGGCGCGGCGGGCGTGCAGCTTGGCACGCGGTTCGTTTGCGCGACCGAAAGCATCGCCCACGCCAATTTCAAAAAGGCGTTCATCCGCGCCTCTGCCCGTGATGCCACCGCGTCGGTGCAGATCGACCCGCGGCTTCCGGTCATTCCGGTGCGCGCGTTGAAGAACGCAGCGGGCGAATTGTTCACCGCAAAGCAGCGCGAAGTCGCCACTTTGCTCGACGAAGGCAAGGTCGAGATGATGGAGGCCCAGCTCCAGATCGAACATTATTGGGCAGGCGCGCTGCGCCGCGCAGTGATCGACGGCGATGTCGAGAACGGATCGGTGATGGCGGGCCAGTCGGTCGGCATGGTCACGAAGGAAGAGCCGCTGGCCGATATCCTCGCCACGCTGATGGCCGAGGCGGCACATGCGCTCGAGAAGCGGGCTGCGTAATCAATCGGGTTACGGTGAGAGACACGCGGCATCCTCCACCCGTCACCCCGGCCCAAGTGCCGGGGTCCACCGGGCGGCTGGGTTCGCGTTTTAAGGTTGAATGCTGTGCAAGCGGCATAGTGGACCCCGGCACTTCGGCCGGGGTGACGTCGGTGATGGGGTGACGCGCACCGCAAAAGCCGGTCGCTCTGTCGCAGGGCCGTCGCGCGTTTTCCAGCTAGGGGTGACTAAAGGGCAATGAAATCAAGCCGCTTCCTAGTCCCCCTCGCTTTGATCGCGGCGCTGACCGCCTGCGGCTCTGGCCGCGAGCGGCTCACGGCTCAGGGACCGGACGAGACGATCTATGCCGGTCCCAATGCCGGGCTGTCGGCGGCGGGGACGCTGTGGAATCTGCGCGGCATGTTGAACGTCGCCGCACTCAAATGCGGGGGCGACGCACCCGATCGCTACAATAGGATGCTCAAGGTTCACAGCCGATCGTTCGCGCGCGCGCAGTCGCGGTTGCAGCGCGAATATCGCCGCGGCGGTGGCGACTGGCAGGTCCGGTTCGACCAACGCCAAACCCAGCTTTACAACCATGTCGCGCATCCGCGCGGCGAACGCGCCTTTTGCGCCGCGGCTGGGCCGGTCCTGGTCGAAATCGCCACCGTGGAACGCGGCGACCTGCCGCGATATGCGGTACGGTCGCTTGCGACGCTCGATCGGGCATTGGGGCGATGAGGACGCAGAATATTCTAGCCACCCTGCTCCCGCTTAGGCGGGAGCCCAGGGTAACGACGCGCAACGACCAGTAACTCTGGGCTCCCGCCTGCGCGGGAGCACGGATTGTTTGAGTATAAGGGGGCATTTCAATGCAGCAGTCCAACCAATCGCGGTCACTTCGCGCGTCCACGCTGGCCGCGCTGGTCGGCATCGGCCTGCTCGCGGGCTGCGCCCAGAAACCGGTCGAGATCATCGCCGTCACCCCGCCACCACCGCCCGCGCCGCTCGTCATGCCCAAACCGCCCCGTGGCTCTGCGGCGCGGCTCGCCATCCCGACACCGCTTCCCGATGGCAGCTTCGCCACCCCCAATCGCAACCTGTCGGGTCCGGCCAGCATCTGGCATTTGCGTTCGGGACTGAATGTCGCTGCACTTCAGTGCGGCGGCGCGTCCTCGGATCAGTATAATGCGATGCTCCAGACCCATAAGACCGCGCTGGCGACTGCGTTCAAATCGTTAGAGGGCGAATATCGCAGCGGCGGCGGCGACTGGCAGGACCGATTCGACGATACGATGACACGGCTCTATAATTATTTCGCGCAGCCCCCTGCCCAGCGCAGCTTCTGCGAAGCGGCAGTACCGGTGCTGGCCGAGGTTGCAACCGTGGCGCCCGATGCGTTCGAGGGTTTCGCGCGCACGGCCATTGCCCGGATCGACCAGCCCTTTGCCGATTTCTGGGGCGAATATAATCGCTATCGCGTCGATCTGGCAGCGTGGCAGGCAAAACAACCCGGCGGTGCGCCCGCAGTCGCGGTCGGCGCAGCGTCACCCGCCCCGGCGGGCGCGGTGCGCTTCGCCCCGTCGACCCCCATCGTCCAGCAGGTTCCGGGCACCCCCGAACCCTGACGCTAAAGCAATAATTGCACGCGGCGCAGCGATGCGTCGCTTGCCGCCCAGCGCGCCTTTCTGTTAGCCCAAGCGCATGCCCACGACCGCCGTTGCCTCTGCACGCGAAATCCTGACCCGCCTGCACGATGTGATGGCGGCCAGGACCAATGCGCAGGCCAAGCTGAACGGCGTCGTCGGGATCATCGGCGAGGCGCTGGATAGCGAGGTTTGCTCGATCTATCTGCTTCGCGAAGGCGTGCTGGAACTGTTCGCGACGCGCGGACTGGACGAGGCGGCGGTTCACGTCACCAAGCTGGCGGTCGGCGAAGGGCTGGTCGGCACCATCGCGGGCAATATCGAAACGCTCAATCTGGACGAAGCTGCCGCGCATCCCGACTTCGCCTATCGGCCGGAAACCGGCGAAGAACGCTTTCACAGCTTTGCCGGCGTCCCGATCATCCGGCGCGAGCGCGCGGTGGGCGTGCTGGCGGTCCAGCATGCCGAATCGCGCAAATATGACGATGTCGAGATCGAAGCGCTTCAGACCGTTGCGATGGTGCTGTCCGAACTGATCGCCAATGCCGGGCTGATCGACGGGCACGAAGGCGGCGGCCAGGCCAAACCGCAATCGACCGCACCGGTGCGCGTGCCCGGTTTCAAGCTGGTTGACGGCATGGCGGCAGGGTTCGCCGTGTTCCACCAGCCGCGCATCACCATCGAACACACGGTGGCCGAGGATACTGAAGCCGAGCGCCACCGCGTCTATGCCGCGTTCGACAAGATGCGCGAACAGATCGACCGGATGACCAGCCAGGCCGAATTCGGCGCGGCGGGCGAGCATGAAGAGGTTCTCGCGACCTACAAGATGTTCGCCTATGATGAGGGTTGGTCGCGGCGAATCAACGAGGCGATCGATTCAGGCCTGACCGCCGAAGCCGCGATCGAGCGCGTCCAGCAACGCACGCGGATGCGGATGCGCGAAATCGCCGACCCCTTGCTTGCCGACCGGATGCACGATCTGGAGGATCTCTCCAACCGGTTGCTCCGCACCGTATCGGGCCAGATGGGCACCGCGGCGCAAATGGGGTTGAGGCAGGACACGATCCTGATCGCGCGCAACCTGGGTCCGGCCGAGCTGCTCGAATATGATCGCCGCCGTCTGAAGGGTGTGATCCTGGAGGAAGGGTCGCTAACCGCGCACGTTACCATCGTCGCCCGCGCGATGGGCGTGCCGGTGCTGGGCCGCGTCCGCGAGGTCCGCCGCCTGATCGCCGAGGGCGACCGGCTGCTGCTCGACGTGAATAGCGAAAACGTCGTCGTCCGCCCCACGCCCGCGATGGACGAGGCATTCGAGGCGAAGCTCGAGATCAGCCAGAGGCGGCGCGCGGCATTTGCAGCGCTCAAAAGCGAGCCGCCCGTGACCACCGACGGCCACCGCGTGACGCTGATGGTCAATGCCGGATTGCGCGACGATGTCGCCGCGCTCGACCTGACGGGTGCCGACGGCATCGGCCTGTTCCGCACCGAATTCCAGTTTCTGGTGTCGGCCACGCTGCCCCAGCGCGAGCGTCAGCAGCGTTTATACAAGGATGTGCTGGACGCAGCGGGCGAGCACCGCCCGGTGATCTTCCGCACCGTCGATATCGGCGGCGACAAGGCACTCCCTTATCTCGACCATGACGAAGGCGGGGAGGAGGAAAATCCGGCGATGGGCTGGCGCGCGCTGCGCCTGGCGCTCGATCGCGGTGGGTTGATGAAGGCGCAGGCGCGCGCATTGCTGGAGGCCGCCGCCGGACGCACGCTCAACGTCATGTTCCCCATGGTGTCCGAACCGTGGGAATTCGACGAGGCCAAGGCGATTTTCGATGCACAGCGCGAATGGCTGATCGCACGCGGGAAAAAAGTGCCCAACGAAATCCGTTTCGGTGCGATGCTGGAAGTGCCGGCCTTGGCCGAGGTGCTCGACATATTGCTACCCAAGATCGATTTCCTGTCGGTCGGGACCAACGACCTGACCCAGTTCCTGTTTGCCGCCGACCGCGCGCACCCCAAGCTCGCGTTGCGCTATGATTGGCTAAGCCCATCCATCCTGCGCTTCCTGCGCCGAGTGTCGCGTGAATGCCACGAAGCGGGCGTGCCGATCGCGGTGTGCGGCGAAATGGGCGGGCGTCCGCTCGAGGCGATGACGCTGATTGCGCTCGGCATCGACCGGCTGTCGATCACGCCTGCCGCGATCGGCCCGATCAAGGCGATGGTCCGCAGCCTCGACCGCGCCGCGCTGAAACCCGCGCTTCACGCGCTGCTCGACACGCCGCCTGCCGATATGCGCGCGGCGCTGACCGCCTGGGCTCAGGACAATGGCGTCGAACTGGCTTGATCGGACGACGAGGCGACTTGGGCTCGCGTTGACAGCGCCTGGCTGCTAAGAGACACCGCACAATCGGGGCATCTGGTCGCACACCCCGGGTGGGAGACATTCATGGAACAGGGCGAACTCGCCGACACCGCGCCGCAAGGTCCGCGCACCGTTGGCGAACGCCTGCGCGACGCGCGAGAGGCCCAAGGCCTCGACCTGAGCGAAATCGCCCAGCGCACCCGCATCCCCCAGCGTCATTTGGCCGCGATCGAGACCGGCGATTACAATGCGTTGCCCGCCACGACCTATGCGATGGGCTTCGCCAAGGCTTACGCCCGCACCGTCGGCGTCGATACCGTAGAGCTGGGCCGCGATCTGCGCGGTGAGCTTAGCCAGACCTATTCGCGACCGGTGCGCGAAATCTACGAAGCGAGCGATCCGCGCCGAATGCCCGCGCCCGGCGTGGTGGTTGGCGGCGTAGTCGTCGCGGTGCTGCTGCTGATCGCGGTCGGCATTTTCTATGGCACCGACCTGTTCCGCACCAGCGACGCGCCGCCCACCCCCGAAGTCGCGCAAAGCGAGGCCACGCCCGCCCCCGTCGCCACCGCAGCCCCCGCCGCGACCGGGGGTCAGGTTACGCTGACCGCCACCGACGAAGTGTGGGTCCGTGTCTATGATTCGGCAGGGACGACATTGCTGATGAAGACGATGGAAGCAGGCGAACAATATGATGTGCCTGCGACCGCCAACAATCCGATGATCAACACCGGTCGCGCCGACCAGATCGAGGTACGCGTGAATGGATCGGTGGTGCCGCCGCTCGGCGATGGGCGTCAGGCGATCCAGAATGTCGGCGTGAGTGCCGCGACGCTTCAGGCGCGGGGCGCTGGTGCCAGCCCTGGGGTTGCGACATCCGCATCCGATCCCGGCTGACGCCCTGACGTCATCATCTGCTTAATGCTGGCGAAAGCTGGCATCTGTCAGTTATAGCCGCTTTCACGAACAACCAGCACCTGGGGGGTGTCGATGCGCAGTTTCATGGCTCTTGCACTATTGGCGTCGGGTTCGGCGTGGAGCGCACCCGCGCTCGCCCAGAGCGCGGTCGAGGGCCGGGTGGACCGGCTGGAACGCGAAATGCGCGCGGTGCAGCGCAAGGTGTTTCCGGGCGGATCGGGACAGATCGTCACGCCCGACATCACCGCGCCGCAGATGCAAACCAACATTCTGGGCTCGCCCGCGACCGGCGCGATTTCCAATCTGGAAAGCCGGGTCAGCGCGATCGAAAGCCAGTTCCAGACGATCACCGGCCAGATCGAGCAAGGCGAATACCGCATCCGCCAGCTCGAACAGCAGTTCGAGGCCTATAAGCGCGCCACCGACGCAAAGCTGTCCGGCATGGGCAGCGCGCCCGCCGCAACGACGAACGGTAGCGGTGGCCCGGCCGCAGCCAACCCGCCGCGCGTTTCCGCATCGACCGCGACGACTGCCGCCAGCCCCGCGCGCCGCGAAGCCATTGCCGCCGTACAAAAGCCCGACACCGGCGATGCGGTCGAGGATCAATACACTTATGGATTCCGTTTGTGGCAGGCGCAGCTCTACCCCGAAGCGCAGGCCGCACTGAAACAGGTGGTGGACAAGAACCCGACGCACCGCCGCGCCAGCTATGCCCAGAATCTGATCGGACGGTCCTATCTCGACGACGGCAAGCCGAGCCTGGCGTCGATCGCCTTCTACGACAATTACAAGAAGATGCCCGATGGCGAGCGCGCGGCGGACAGCCTGTTCTATCTGGCGCAAGCGCTGGTCCAGTTGAAGAAACCGTCCGAAGCGTGCGACGTTTATGCCGAGCTGGAGGAAGTCTATCCGACGCGGATTTCGGGAAGCATGAAGGCCGACATCACCCGCGGTCGTACTGCGGCGCGGTGCAGCTAGGAACAGGCCGGGCCGAGGGCTCTGCGCTCAGGCTGGGCACCGGGAAAAAGGCCGGTGCCCACATCACAACAGAGTTGCCGCGTGCTGCCTGATCCCCTGATCGCCCGGTTCCGAGACGATTGCCGCGCGTTGCTGGATCGCGATCCTTCCGCTGCCGCACCGCTCGCGCTCGCCGTCTCCGGCGGACCCGACAGCATGGCGATGTTGGCGCTGGCCGCCGCCGCCTTCCCCGGCGCGGCAATCGCAGCCACCGTCGATCACGGCCTGCGCGCCGAAGCAGCCGACGAAGCCGCAATGGTTGCCGAGTGGTGCGCGCCAGCGGGAACCCCGCATGACATTCTGACCGTTCGCGAAACCCTACCCGCCGCTTCCAATCTACACGACTGGGCACGCAGCCAGCGTTATGCGTTGCTTGATGACTGGGCGCGAACCGCCAATGCCCTCGCGATCGTCACCGGCCATCATGCCGACGATCAGGCCGAGACCTTCCTGATGCGCGCCGCGCGCGGATCGGGGCTCGCAGGGCTGTCTGGCGTGCGCGCACGCAACGCCGCGCCGAACCGCGTGCCGATCGTGCGTCCGCTGTTGTTTTGGCGCCGCGCGGAGTTGCTGGCGGTGGCCGCGGCGGGCGGTATCCCCCATGTCGACGATCCCTCCAACCTCGATCCACGATTCGATCGCGCGCATTTCCGCACGCTTCTGGCCGCGACTCCAGAATTGCCCGCTGCGGCGCTGGCGCGCTCGGCATCGCATCTGGCAGAGGCTGAGCGCGATCTGAACGCGATCGCCGACTGGCTGGTCGAAACCCGCAAAGTTGCGCCGCGCGACTTCGACACAGCCGGGCTGCCGCGCGGCGTCCGCCGACTGATGGCGCGTCGAGCGATCGAACGGGTGCGCGTCGAAGAAGGCATCGATTCGCCCGCATTCACTCCCGCAACCAACATCGAACCGCTGCTCGATGCGCTCGAACAGGGTAATGCGGCGACGCAGGCCGGAATCAAGGTGACGCCCAAGGCCCTGATCTGGCATTTCGGGCCGGCACCACCGCGGCGATCACACTGATTGCCCGAATTCATCGCCCGTTCCATTGCCATTAACCTGCGCTCGCCTATCTTGATCGGCGTACGAGAAGGTATCCGGATTCGATGAACGACAACGACAAGCAGCAGCAGCCCGGCGGCAACAATGGCGGGGGCGACAATGGCGGCGGCGGCAATCCCTGGATGAAGAGCCTGCTGGTGTGGGTCGGCATCCTGCTCGCGCTCGCTTTGTTCGTGTCGATGTTCGACGGTCGCAATTCGGCCGCGGCCGGCAATTCGATCGCCTATTCTCAATTCCTCGACCGGGTCGAGGCGGGCGAAGTGCGCGAGGTCAACGTCACCAAGGACCGCATCACCGGCACGCTGGCGAACGATCAGCAATTCACGACGAACACGCTTTCCGACCCCAACCTTATCCAGAATCTCCGCGAAAAGGGCGTGACGATCAACGCGCGACCCGAGGAAGGCCCGTCCATCTGGCAATATCTGCTGGTTCAGTCGCTGCCCTTCCTGCTGTTCATCGGCATCGCGATCTTCGTCCTGCGGCAGATGCAGAAGAATTCAGGCGGCGGCGCGATGGGCTTCGGCAAATCCAAAGCCAAGCTGCTGACGCAAAAGGAAGGGAAGGTCACCTTCGCCGATGTCGCGGGCATCGACGAGGCGCGCGAGGAACTCGAGGAAATCGTCGAGTTCCTGAAGGATCCGACGAAATTCGCGCGACTGGGCGGCAAGATTCCGAAGGGCGCGCTGCTCGTCGGCTCGCCCGGCACCGGCAAGACGCTGCTCGCACGCGCGATCGCGGGCGAGGCGGGCGTGCCGTTCTTCACCATTTCGGGTTCGGACTTCGTCGAAATGTTCGTCGGCGTCGGCGCGTCCCGTGTCAGGGATATGTTCGAACAGGCCAAGAAATCCGCCCCCTGCATCGTCTTCATCGACGAAATCGACGCGGTGGGTCGTCACCGTGGCGCAGGGCTGGGGAATGGCAATGACGAGCGCGAACAGACGCTGAACCAGTTGCTCGTCGAAATGGACGGCTTCGAGGCGAACGAAGGCATCATCATTATCGCCGCCACCAACCGTCCCGACGTGCTCGACCCCGCATTGCTGCGTCCGGGCCGGTTCGATCGCCAGGTCGTGGTGCCGCGTCCCGATATCGAGGGCCGGATCAAGATCCTCGAAGTCCATATGAAAAAGACGCCGCTTGCCCCCGACGTCGATGCACGCACCATCGCGCGCGGCACGCCGGGCTTCTCTGGCGCGGACCTCGCCAACCTGGTCAACGAGGCGGCGCTGACCGCCGCGCGCAAGGGCAAGCGCCTGGTCGCGATGAGCGAGTTCGAGGAAGCCAAGGACAAGGTCATGATGGGCGCCGAGCGGCGTTCGATGGTCATGACCGAGGACGAAAAGCGGATGACCGCCTATCACGAGGCGGGCCACGCGATCGTCAGCGTCCACGAACCGGCATCGGACCCCATTCACAAGGCGACGATCATTCCGCGCGGCCGCGCGCTGGGCATGGTGATGCGCCTGCCAGAACGCGATTCGTACAGCTATCACCGCGACAAGATGTACGCGAACCTCGCCGTGGCCATGGGCGGTCGCGTCGCCGAGGAAATCATCTTCGGCCACGACAAGGTGTCGTCGGGTGCGAGTGGTGACATTCAATATGCAACCGGCTTGGCGCGCGACATGATCACCAAATGGGGCATGTCGGACAAGGTCGGACCCGTAGAATATGCCCAGCCCGAGGGGGAGACCTATCTGGGTTATTCCTCGTCTCAGCCCGCGCGCATGTCGAACGAAACGGCGCAACTGATCGACCATGAAATCCGCGCTACGGTAGAGGGTGGGCTGAAGCGCGCTCGCGACCTGCTGACTCAGCATATCGACCAGCTTCACACGCTGGCTGGCGCGCTGCTCGAGTATGAAACGCTGTCGGGCGACGAAATCAAGCGTCTGATCGCGGGCGAGGATATCGGACGCGGCGATCCGGGTGCCAAGGCGGCATCGGTTGTCGCGGCGGGCACGTCCATCCCCAAGACGCGGCGTCCAAAGGGGCCGTTCGGAAATCCGCAACCCGCCTGAACGGCACGCTGCACGCACTGTTCTAAAGCCGTTCCGCCACCGATGCGGGGCGGCTTTTCTTTGGGCTTGCTCGCACCACATTTTGCGGCAAGCATCGCGACCATGAAATCGCTCCTGCTTGGTGCCGCTCTGATGGCCCTGTTACCCGCTGCCGCATCGGCGCAATCGATGACCGTGGATCAATTCCTGACCAAGGCGAATGCGCTGAAGGCAAAGGGGGTGATGGCGCTCGGCTCGTCCGACCTGAAATTGCTGCGAAACCACATGATGACGGTGGCGGCCGATTATCGCCGCGACATCGAAGGCGCGCGCATTGCGGGCAAAGCGCCGCACAGTTGCCCGCCGCCCAAGGGCAAGGGCAAATTGGGGAGCAAGGAACTGCTCGCCGAGTTCGAAGGCATTCCGCCCGCCCGGCGCAGCGTCAGCACCAAGGCGGCGTTCTACGAGATGATGAGGCGCCGCTACCCCTGCAAGTGATCGGGGGCGGACCTGCGCTTTCGCCTTCGCCACCCCTTGGTTTACTCGGCGGCTTCCTTCGGCGCCTCGCGTTCGGCGCGGGCGGCATCGACGCGTTCGGCCCGTTCGGCCATCTGAGTCCAGGCGGCTTCGGCGCGCAGCGCCCGGTCGCGGACATTGTCGAGGGTCGCGGCTTCGGCTTCCTGATGGGCCTGGGCTGCACGATCGCGATAGGCGAGAGAGGGGCTGGACATGCGTGTGCGCCTTTCGCTGATTGGAGTTGGGAAAAAGAAAAGGGCCGGAGCGCATCTGCACCCCGGCCCCTTTTCGGCTTATTCTGCCGGCTGCAGGTTGCAGGCCGCCATCTTGCCGCGACGATCGGGCTCGAGCTCGTAGCTCACGCGCTGATTTTCGCGCAGCGTGGGCATGCCTGCACGCTCGACTGCCGAAATGTGGACGAACGCGTCATCGCCTTCGCCGTCGGGCTTGATGAAGCCAAAGCCCTTGTCGGCATTGAAGAACTTTACGGTTCCGGTGATCATTTGGGTATTCCTTCGTTTCACACGGCCCGCGTGTCGGACCGCTGGTGCGACAAGGGCAGGGAAAGAAGGAAAGAGGTGCCGCAAAGCGCCAGGAACCGTCGATTTGCGACTGAAGCACGCCCTATATGGCACCGATCGACCGATTCTACAAATGCGCAGCCGTCAACCGACGATTCCCAGCCCAAGCACCGCGACCAGAAACAGACTTATGATCACCGGAATCGACACCGCCGTCAGCACCAGCATCCTGAGGATCGCCGTCGTGCGGCGCAAGCCATAGCCACCCCGCAACTGACGATAGATATGGATGGCCGGGGCGAAGGTGCCGATCGTCGCGATCAACGGAAATGCGACCCCCGCCGCGTTCAGCAGCATCAGCACGATGAACAACAGCGACATGAACGCGATCGAATAGGTGACGAACACCGCATGGTCGTAAGCGCGAAATTGGCGTCGCCAGGCGAACATGATCCAGATGAAGGGAATCGAAATGGGGATCAGCAGCCAGCTGAATTTATAACTGTTGGCCTGAAGCTTGTAGAGCATCAGCCCAGGATTTTTCTCCGCCTTCTCAATCCCCTTATCGAGCCGTGCCCAGCCGGTGCGAAGACCGCTATCGTTAGTCCGGGTCGCGAACACCGGGCCGACCTGGTCGAGCGCCGCGATCGCTTCGTCGATCTCGGCGATGTCGCGCGTCGCTTCGGCGCGTTCGGCGGCATCGGCACTGCCCTCGTCGCGGGTCGTGACGGCGCGGTCGCGTCGTGCGACCATTGCGGTTCGCTGCTGCTCGAGCCCGGCCTGGACCTGTGCGGTGTTGCCGCTGATTTCACTGGGAGGCGCGATCCCCAGGATCGTCAGCACCGCGAACAGGCTGAACACCGAAAACAGGAACATCGCCATTGGCGACACGAACCGCGCGCGCTCGCCATCGATATAGCGGCGCATCAATTCGCCGGGCCGAAAGGTCAACAGCGGCAAGGTGCGCCACAACTTGCCTTCGAAATGAAGGACGCCGTGGAGCAGGTCGTGCCAGATCGCACCGATCGAACGGTGGATATGTCCCCCCTGCCCGCATTCGTGGCAATGCGGGCCGATCCGCGCGGTGCCGCAGTTCAGACACAGGCCTTCGCCCGTGCCCGATCCCGTCGCCTGGCGATCGACGGCGCGCGCCAGCAACACCCCGGTCGCGACATCGCCGACCCCTTCGATTTCCCCGCTCATCGCTTCGGTGTAACGCGACCACAGCAACCTTGCGAGACGGTTTTTGGGCGCTCCGGTGTCAATTACGGCTCGGATATGTTAGCATTTGCAGCATGCTTGATACGACAACCAATCCGACCGACCTGATCACCGACATGGGAAAGCGCGCGCGCAAGGCCGCCGCGATCCTCGCCCGCACCCCGGCTGCGCAAAAGGCGAACGCGCTCAATGCCGCTGCCGCCGCGCTGCGCGAGGATGCCGCCGCGATCCTCGATGCCAACGCAAAGGATCTGGCCGCGGGGCGCGACAAGGGGCTGGCCAATGCAATGCTCGACCGACTGGCGCTCGACGAGGCCCGGCTGGAGGGGATCGCGTCCGCGCTCGAAGCAGTGGCAGGACTGCCCGACCCCGTCGGCGACGTGATCGACCAGAGCACACCCGCCAATGGTCTGAAGTTGAAACGCGTGCGCGTGCCGCTGGGCGTGGTGGGCATCATCTATGAAAGCCGCCCCAACGTCACCGCCGACGCCGGCGCACTGGCGATGATGGCGGGCAATGCCGCGATCCTGCGCGGCGGCACCGAGGCGGTGCATTCGAACCGCGCGATCCATGCGGCGCTGGTGCGCGGATTGGAAAGCGCAGGGCTCCCTGCCGACGCGGTGCAACTGGTGCCGACGCAGGACCGCGCGGCGGTGGGCGCGATGCTCAAGGCCGACGGGCTGATCGACATCATCGTGCCGCGCGGCGGCAAGAGCCTAGTCGCGCGCGTGCAGAAAGAGGCGCGCGTGCCGGTGCTCGCGCATCTCGACGGCATCTGTCACACCTATATCGACGGTGCCGCCGACGCCGACATGGCGCGCGACATTGCGGTCAATGCCAAGATGCGCCGCACCGGGGTCTGCGGTGCGACCGAAACGCTGCTGATCGACAAGGCATTCGCCGACCCCGCGCCAGTGCTGGCCGCGATTGTCGATGCTGGCTGCGAGGTTCGCGGCGATGCAGGCGTGCGATCGATCGAACCGCGAGCAAAGCCGGTGAACGAAGACGATTGGGATACCGAATATCTCGAACCGATCCTGTCGGTGCGTCTGGTCGATGGGCTGGAAGACGCGATCGATCACATCGCCCGGCACAGTTCGCACCATACCGACGCGATCATCACCGAGGATGCGGACCGCGCCGCCGAATTTCAGGCGCGCGTCGACTCCGCAATCGTGATGTGGAACGCCTCCACCCAGTTTGCCGATGGCGGAGAATTCGGACTGGGTGCGGAAATCGGTATATCGACGGGAAGACTGCACGCCCGCGGTCCTGTCGCACTGGAAGGCCTGACCACTTATAAATGGCTGGTCGATGGCGGCGGACGGACGCGCGCTTGATCGGCTGAATACAAAAGTATACATTGCTGTCCATGAGCAAGAGCGCGGTCATCACCACTCGACTGGACACCGAAACGCTAAACCTTGTCGATCAGGTCGCTGCCGCGCAGGGTCGTAGTCGAGCCGATTTCGCTGCAGAGGCGATCCGGCGGATTGCCGAAAGCGAATCCGATATGATGGCCTTTCTCCAGAAGGGCATCGATGCCGCCAATCGTGGGGAGCTGGTGCCTCACGACCAAGTAATGGCCGAACTGGACGAACGGATTGCCGCGCATCAGGCACGATGCAGTCGATAGAGTGGGCGCAGCCCGCGCTGGATGATCTTCGTGCCATCGATGCGTGGCTGACTGACCGCGCCCATCCCGAGATCGCATTGCGCACGTTGACGTCGATCCGCGCACGCGCCCTGTTTCTGGAACGTTTCCCGCGTGGCGGTCGTCCGTTCGGCACCGATTGCCGCGTGCTGCGAGTCACCGACACGGCGTACCGCATCCTCTACCGGATCGTCGGCGGCGACGTTCAGCTTCTTCGCATCCGTCACGAACGCGAGGATTGGTTCGTCGAACCATGACCCGCATCGGCCTGCTCGGTGGCTCCTTCAATCCCGCTCACAAAGGGCACCGCGCGATTTCGCTGGCCGCTATGCGCGCGCTGGGGCTAGATGAGGTGTGGTGGCTGGTGTCGCCGGGCAATCCGCTCAAGGATGGGCGGACCGATATGGCCCCCCTCTCTGCCCGGCTCGCCTCTGCCGAACGGATGGCGCGCGGCAGCCGCATTCGCGCTACCGCGATCGAATCGAAACTGGGCACGCGCTACACGGTCGACACGCTCAGAAAACTCGTTCGGCTCTACCCCGACACGCAGTTCATCTGGCTGATGGGCAGCGACAATCTGGCGCAATTTCACCGCTGGCGCGACTGGCGCGGTATCGCGCGGACGGTTCCGATTGCGGTGATCGCACGTCCGGGCTATGGTCGCACCGCCCGCGCGAGTGTCGCGATGGGCTGGCTGCGGCGTCACGGACGGCCCGCACGTCAGGCGTTGAACTGGACGAGTTGGAGTTTGCCGGCGCTGGTGTTGCTGACCTTTCGCCCCGATAAAACTTCCGCAACGGCAATCCGTGCCGCCGATCCCGACTGGCACACACGACCTACAAACCCCGCGCCCGTACCCGATTTCTAGGAACCCGATGCCCGCAACCCCCAATGTCCAGCGTTCTACCGACACCGATCAGGTGGAGGCGTTGCACGCGCTTGTCCTCGCTTCGCTGGATGACGATCAGGCGGTGGAAACCGTATCGATCCCGCTTGCGGGCAAATCGAGCATCGCCGATTACATGGTCGTCGCATCGGGCAAATCGACTCGTCAGGTCGCTTCGATGGCGCAGAAACTGGCCGAAAAGATCAAGGCCGAGTTCGGTCGATCGTCACGGATCGAAGGGCTGCCCAATGCCGATTGGGTGCTGATCGACGCCGGCGACGTGATCGTCCACCTGTTCCGCCCCGAGGTTCGCAGCTTCTACAATCTGGAACGCATGTGGTCGTTCGGCGATGCGCCTCCGCCCCCGGTTTTGCCGGAGGAGTGAGGACTGGCAGCGGCAAACGGGCCGCCACAATTCCCGTTCGTTTCGAGCGAAGTCGAGAAACGTTGATCGGGCGCTTTGGTCACGTTTCTCGACTTCGCTCGAAACAAGCGGTTGATGGGATGCTCTGGGAAGCCGTTACCGCGTGCTGATCCACATCGTCGCGCGGGGGAAGATCGGGCGGTCGCCAGAGGCGGAACTTGTCGATCGCTACCTGAAGCGCGTGTCCTGGCCCACCAAGATCACCGAACTCCCCGACACCGGCGGCAAGCTGCCCCCGGTCGAACCCAGCACGCGGATCGTCATGCTCGACGAAACCGGCGAGTCGCCCGGATCGGTCAAACTGGCGACCCGGATCGGGGAGTGGCGCGACGACGGCGTCCGCGAGATCCGCTTCATGATCGGGGCTGCCGACGGGTTCGACGATGCCGAGCGAGCGCAGGCAGACCTGCTGCTGAGCTTCGGGCGGATGACTTGGCCCCACATGCTGGCCCGCGCGATGTTAGCCGAGCAGATCTGGCGCGCGTCGAGCATCCTTGCCAACCACCCCTATCACCGCGAAGGTTAGGGTCCAAACTCAACCAGGAGATTGACGTGACGGAGGCGATTTTGGTGTCAGGCAAGGCGAGAGGAGGGCACGATGCGGCGCATCGTGCGCGACGATCAACGCCGACTGGTGCCCAAATCGGCCCGCCGCAAAGCGGTCGCCCGGAGCGGCGGGTGGGCGGCGTCAGGCCGCTTGCGCGTAGCGTAGCTACGCGTCTGCGCAGCCTTCCTTGCCCACCCGCCGCTCCGGGCGATCACGTCAATCTCCTGATTGAATTTGGACCCTTAGCGCGATGAAGCGCGCGCTCGCCCTTGCCGTGATCCTGCCGATGGCAACGGGTCTGGCCGCGGCAAGCCTTTCGGCGCAGCAAACCCCAGTGCCGCCCGCGATCGAGGCGCAGCAGGACCGGCTCCGCATCGCGCGCGCGCAAAGCGCATCGGCCCTAAAACGATCGCAGGCGCTGGAGGTCCAGGCGTCTCGCGCCCGTGATGCCGCCACCCGCGCCAGCGCCGAACGCGCCGCTGCCGAAGCGCGCATCGTCGCGGCACAAGCCGACATCGCCGCCGCGCGCGCGCGGATCGCAATCATCGACCGCCGGATCGGCATGCAGCGCGAACGGCTGGCCGACCGGCAAGGACCGATGGTGCGATTGATCGCCGCGATCCAGTCACTGGCGCGGCGCCCTGAAATCCTGGGGGTGGTGCAGCCGGGATCGCTCCGCGACGCGGTCCATGTCCGCGCGCTGCTGGGGTCGATCGGCCCGGTAATCGACGCGCGTAGCCGGTCGGTCCGCGTCGAGATCGACCGCTCGCGCAACTTGCGCGGGCAAGCTGGACTGGCGGTCGCGTCGCTGCGTCAGGGTGCCCAGACGCTGAACGACGAACGCATGCAGCTAATCGAAACCGAGGCGCGCCAACGCCTGCGCGCGGGCCAGTTGGCGCGCGGCGCGCTTGTCGAATCGGATCGCGCCATCGCGCTGGGCGAACAGGCCCGCGATCTGATTGCCAATATCGACATTGCCGAGGATGCCGCCGTCACCGAAAACAGGCTGGCGGCGCTTGCCGGACCTTTGCCGCGTCCCGAGGGCGAAGGCCCTGCGCCGATTCCTGCGGGGGCAGCACCGTATCGTCTTCCCGTCGCAGGTGTCGTCGCCACCGGCTTCGGTGAACTGTCGGAAAACGGCGTGCGCGCTCGTGGCATCAGCCTGGCAGCGCGCGCCAACGCCCCGGTCGCCGCCCCCGCTTCGGGCCGAGTCGTCTTTGCTCGAACTTTTCGCGGCTACAGCCGGATCGTCATCATCGACCATGGCGACGGCTGGTCGACACTGGTCACGGGACTCGCGTCGCTCGACGTCGAACCGGGCACCCCGATCGCACAGGGCGCGCCACTGGGCCGCGCAGGCGGCGGCGACGCGCTGCCGATCACGGTCGAGCTTCGCCGTCATGGCCAACCGGTCGATCTCGCCGCCCTGATCGGCTGAACGGTCAGTCGCGGTTCATCCATGCTACGCTTTGATCCCGCTCACGAAACCGGCTATCCTGCTTCGCAAATGTCGAAAGTCGCTTCCATGATCCGTCCGTTTCTTCAGGCTACCGCCATTGCCGGTGCGCTCGCGCTGGTTCCCGTCACCACCGGCGCGATGGCGCAGGTCGATAGCGGCACCTATCGCGAACTCGACCTGTTCATGGACGTGTTCAACACGGTGCGCGCCGATTATGTCGATCAGGTCGATGACAAGACGCTGGTCGAAGGCGCGGTGCAAGGAATGCTCGCCGCGCTCGACCCGCACTCCGGTTATGTCAGCGCCAAGGATTTCGAAAATCTGCGCATCGCGACCGAAGGCAATTACGGCGGGTTGGGCCTGACGGTTTCGATGGAGGACCGGACGGTCAAGGTGATTGCGCCGACCGCCGATACCCCTGCCGACCGCGCCGGGATCAAGGCGGGCGATTATATCACCCATATCAACGGCAAGCTGATCTTCGGCGGGACGCTGGACGAGGCCGTTGCTGAAATGCGCGGGCCTCCGGGATCGAACATCACCATCACCATCGTCCGTCCGGGCCGCGATCGGCCGATCGAGGTCGCGTTGAAGCGTGAAGTCATCGTCCAGAAGCCGGTCAAATGGGAAGTGAAGGATGGGATCGGTTATATCGCGATCAACACCTTCTCCCAGGCGACGGGTGCCGATACCCGCGCGGCGATTGCGGCGATCGACAAGTCGCTGGGCCGCAAGCCCGCAGGCTATGTCATCGACCTGCGCAACAATGGCGGCGGATTGCTGACCCAGGCGATCGAGGTGACCGACGTGTTCCTCGACCAGGGAGAAATCGTGTCGCAGCGCGGACGCGACAAGCGCGATATCGAGCGTTTCTATGCGCGTAAGGGCGACGATACCGGCGGGTTGCCGATCGTCGTTCTGATCGACGCAGGCTCCGCCTCGGCCTCCGAAATCGTCGCAGGCGCGCTTCAGGACCATCACCGCGCGCTGGTGATGGGTGAACGCAGCTTCGGCAAGGGATCGGTCCAGACGCTGCTTCCGCTATCGTCGAACACCGCGCTGCGCCTGACCACTGCGCGCTATTACACGCCCTCGGGCAAGTCGGTTCAGGAAGGCGGGATCGAACCCGACCTGATGGTGCCACAGCTTTCCGACCCCGATTACAAGTCGCGCCCCGTGTTCCGCGAGGCCGATCTGCGTCGCCATCTGATCAACGAAGCCGCCGCCGATGACCGCACGCTGGAAGAAGATGTGAAGGCCGATCCGCGCTTCGACATGACCGCCGAACAGGTCAAGGCGAAGGGGATCGAGGATTTCCAGCTTCACTATGCGCTCCAGACCATCGGGCGGGTGAAACCTGGTCAGGCGCTGGCCGCGCGCCCGACGACCGCCACCACCAAGCGCTGAGCTGACACGAGGTGCAGCAGAACCCGGTGATCCTGGCGCGCTGGATCGCGCTGCTGGTCCCAGGCGCGCTGATCGCCGGGGCATGGGTGTTCCAGCTCGCGGGATATCCGCCGTGCGAGATGTGCCATTGGCAACGCTGGCCGCATTATGCCGCGATCGCCGCCGCGGGGGCATCCTTCCTGGCGGTGTCGCGCATGGGATCGCGCGTGACGCTGGTGGCGCTTGCCGCGATCCTGATCGCGGTCAGCGGTGCGATCGGCGCGTTTCACGCGGGCGTCGAATATGGTTGGTGGGAAGGCGTCACCGCCTGCACTGCCAACCTACCCACAGGCGACAATTTTCTTGAAGCGATCATGGCTGCGCCGGTCATCCGCTGTGACCGTGCGCCTTGGAGCCTGATCGGCATTTCGCTCGCCGGGTTCAACGCGATCATTTCGCTAGGCGCGGCGGGTGCCATTTTGTGGCTGTTGAAGGCGAGGCGCGCATGACTGCTTCCAGACGCTGGCGACCCGGCGACCGCCGCGAGGCTACCGAGACGATGATCCGTGTCGATCAGGCGGGCGAATATGGCGCGACGCGGATCTATGCCGGGCAATTAGCAGTGATGGGCGACCGCAGCGAAGCGGGGCGATCGATTGCGGGCATGGCGCTGCAGGAAGAACGCCACCGCGCATTTTTCGACGCGATGATCGCTCGGCGCGGCGTGCGCCCGACCCTGCTCCAGCCGATGTGGAAGGTCGCGGGCTTCGCGCTGGGGGCGGCGACCGCCGCGATGGGTCCGCGCGCGGCGATGGCCTGTACGGTGGCGGTGGAGACCGAAATCGACCGGCATTACCAGCATCAGCTGGATGAATTGGGCAATGACGACCCCGAACTTGGCGACGCGGTACGCCAGTTTCGCGAGGAGGAGCTGGAGCACAAGGATGCGGCGCTGGAGGCCGGTGCCGAGCAGGCCCCCGCCTATCCACTGCTCGCCGCCGCGATCCGGCTGGGGTGCCGCGCCGCGATCGGGCTTTCCAAGCGGATTTAGGCCAAACGGATTTAGACGAAACGAATTGACCCTAACCGCGCTTCATGCGTTGAAGGGAGCAGGAGAATGATGATGCGTAGCTTGGTCTTGATCGCAGTCGCCGGAATTGCCGCGGCGTTCGTCCCCACCCCTGCTCAGGCGCAGCGTGCGACCGAAAATGGCGTGCTGGTCATCTATGGGGACGATGCTTGTCCGACCAACGCCAATGGTGAAGAAATCGTCGTGTGCGCGCGTCGCCCGGAAACCGAGCGATTCCGTATCCCGCAGGAGCTACGCAATCTGGAAATCACCCCCGAAAATCGTAGCTGGGCGGTCCGCCAACAGGATGTGTTGAACAGCGGCACCGCGTCGCAGGGTATCGGTAGCTGCTCGACCGTCGGGCCGGGTGGCCAGATCGGCTGTTTCGGTCAGGCGGCAGCCGCCGCCAAGGCTGAGCGCCAGAACCGCGAACGCGCCGCGTCGCCGCTCGACTGACCGATATCGCCTGCGAACGATTCGCGGGTGAAACAAGCGTGCGCGGCGGTTGTTGGGCCTCCTGAACAACAGGAGCAATTCTCATGGCCGAAGCAAAAATCTACGCCGATCTGAAATCCGATCACGACCGCCACCGCGAGCTGCTCGCCAAATTGGGTGAGACGTCGGGCGACAGCGAAGACCGACGGACTTTGTTCGAGGCCTTTCGCGTCGAGGTTACCGCACACGCCGCTGCGGAAGAAGAATCGCTTTATGCCGAAATGCTCGGCAATCCCGACTTGCGCGACGAAGCGCGCCATTCGGTGTCCGAACATAAGGAAATCGACGATTTCCTGGGCGAATTGGCCGACATCGACATGAGCTCTTCCGCGTGGAAGCGCAAATTCGATGATATGCGCCATCGTTACGAACACCATATCGACGAGGAAGAGGAGGAAATGTTCCCGGCGGCTGCCGAGGAACTGTCGGCTGCAACCGAAAAGAAGCTGGCCAAGACCTTCGAGGCGAACAAACCCAAGGAAAAGGAAGCCGCAATCGCCAACCCGCAATCGGACGAGCGCGAGTAAGTTTCACAGTTTTTATGCCCCGTTCGCACTGACTAGCCGCGAAGCGGCGGATCGAAGTGCTGTCCTTCTTGGCATGAAGAAGGACAGCGCTTCGACAAGCTCAGCACGAACGGGATGTGTGTGGAGCGTAATCGCCAGTGCGGTCAAACCGGGTCCGGCATCACGCATATATCCACGCATACAGCGCCGGTGATTTCCACGAGCCTTGCCGGGGTCATTTCAACCGAAGCCGTCCGCGAACCCGCCGCGGGGAACACGCTGGCAAAACCCTCTAGCGACCGGTCGCAATACACCGGCAACGGCGTGGGCAGCCCGAACGGGCACACGCCGCCGACCGGATGGCCAGTCCCGCACTCGACCGTTTTGGCGTCCAGCATCCGGGGACGCTGGCCGAAGCGGGCTTTGAATTTTCGGTTGTCGATACGGGCATTGCAGCTGGCGACGACCAGCTACACGGTGTCGCCGCTTTTAAGCGCAATCGTCTTGGCGATCCGCGCGGGCTCCACACCCAGCGCCTGGGCAGCCTCGGCGACGGTTGCAGTGCTTGTACCCTGGTCGATAAAAACAACGTCCGGGGCTCTTGTCTGCAAGAACGCCCGGACGCTGTCGATACTCATGCGAAGGACTTAGCCGTTCAGCTTGTCCTTGACCGCCTTGGCGGGGCTGAAGCCCAGCTTCTTCGATGCGGCGATCTGAATGGTCGCGCCGGTCGAGGGGTTGCGGCCTTCGCGGGCCGGGCTGTCCTTGACCTTGAACTTGCCGAAGCCGTTCAGCGACACTTCTTCGCCCTTCGAGGCGGCATCGGTGATCGACGAGAAAACGGCATCGACGACCTTGCGGGCGTCGGCTTTGGTCAGGCCATGATCGTTGGCAATAACGTCGGCGAGATCGGCATTATTCACTTGGACATCCTCCTGTAAAGAACCGGAATGCCCGGGGTTAGCGATGGTTACGCCCCCGGTCTAGCGGGGGAATGCCTAGAATCGCCAGAAAACGGGCGATTCCGCACGGCGAACACACATTTCGTCGCTAAAATCGCACTAACCGTTGGCGACGCGACGATCATCGATGGGTTTGTCGAGCATCGCGGCGACCGCGTCCTCGGTCACCGGGCGGCTGAAATAATAGCCCTGAATATGGCTACAGCCCTGTTCGCGCAGGATATCGAGCTGGCCGGCATTCTCGACGCCCTCCGCCGTCGTCTCCATCCCCAGCGCGTCGGCCAGCGAGGTGATCGATTTGATGATCGCGGTCGCGCCGTCAGACCCCAGCAAGTCGATGATGAAGCTGCGGTCGATCTTGATCTTGTCGAACGGAAAGCTGCGCAGATAGCTGAGGGAGGAATAACCCGTACCGAAATCGTCGAGCGCGACCCGGACGCCCAGCGCGCGCAGCGAATGGAGCGATGCGAGCGTGGTTTCGGGATTGTCGATGAACAGGCTTTCGGTGATTTCCAGCTCCAGCCGGCCGGGCGGCAGGCCGGTTTCGGCCAGCGCCTGAAGGATCACGGTGTTGAGCCCAGGGTTGCGGAACTGCACCGGCGATACGTTGACCGCAACCCGCACATGATCGGGCCAGCCGCACGCGACGCGCGCGGCCTCGCGGATCACCCATTCGCCGATCGGGATGATGAGCCCGGTATCCTCGGCCAGCGGAATGAAATCCACCGGCGACACCAGCCCGCGCGTCGGGTGGTTCCAACGCAGCAAGGCCTCGAACGCCGATACCCGCCCCTCCGCCAGATTGAACAGCGGCTGGAACATCAGGAACAATTGCCCTTCGGCAATCGCGTCATGCAGGTCGAGTTCCATTTGGCGACGCCGCTGCGCCTCTGCGTTCATTTCGGCTTCGAAAAAGCGGAAACCGCCGCGCCCGTCATGCTTGGCGCGGTACAGCGCGAGGTCGGCGTTCTTGACCAATGTGACCGAATCGACCCCATCGGCCCCCAGAATCGAAATCCCGACGCTGGTGCCGGGCACGATCCGATGTCCGTTGACGATGCAGGGGCTCGCCACCGTTTGAATGAGTTCCTGCGCGGTACGGTCGAGCGGGCGCTGACTGTCGTCGATCACCAGCGCGAATTCGTCGCCCCCCAGCCGCGCGACGAACCCGTCGCCTGCAAAGGTAGCCAACCGCCGCGCGATTTCGCACAGCAATGCGTCGCCCGTCGGATGGCCGAGGGTATCGTTGACGACCTTGAAATTATCGAGATCGAGGCAGAACAGCGCCTGTTTGCGATCGGTGGCGGGGCGCGAAGCCATCGTCGCCAAATGCTCGCGTAACAAGGTGCGGTTTGCGAGGCCGGTTAGCCCATCGTGCAGCGCCATGTGCGTGATCTGACGCTCGCGCTCGCCGATATCGTCGACCATCCGGTTGAAGCTGTCGGCCAATGTCCCGAGTTCGTCGCGCGTCTCCACTGCGACCTGGGCGTAATCGCCCTGCGCGACTCGACGCGCGGCGGCGTCGAGCGCGCGAATCGGACGGGTGATGCGCTTAGCGAGCAGCCAGCTACCCGCCACCGCCATCATCACGCCGACGATCCCGCAGATCAGCAACGACCACAGCATCGGCGCATATTGCGACAGCGCGTGCGTCAGGCTGTATTCGAGCAGCAGCGCCTGGGGATCGTCGCTGCGGAACGACGCGATGGGAGAGGCCTGCGCCAGCATGCGTTCGCCCGCCACGATATGCTCGGTCGCCGCCCTCATCGACATACCGGCGGGCAGGCTGTCCAGCGGTACGATGCGCGGCGCAAGGTCGATCGCCGACAGTTTGGAAAGCGCCGCCATTTCATCGCCATCCAGCGCATTGGCGAACACCACCCAGCCGATCGTCACCGGTGCCTCGACCGGTGCGGCAGCGGCGTTGAAGCGCACGTCTCCGATCCTCAGCACCCCGCTGTCCGCACCCGAATCGAGCGCCGCGCGCAGCGTCTCGGCGTCGGCAGGTGGCAATGCGCCCATGAACCCGGTGACATTGCCGTCGATATCGACGAAAAATGCCTGATCGAGGTCGAGGCGACCGCGCAGCGAATCGAGCGCGGAGGCGATGGTCGGCGCATCGCCGGTGGCCGCCGCCTCGCGAAAACCGAAATCGGCGGAGAGCACGCGGCCCGCATCGCCGAGCTGGGCATAGCGCATCGTCGTGACGCGATCGAACACCTTGGCGCCCGCCGCCATCTCGCTGGCGACCATACGTTCGGCATAGGCGCTGATCCCGGTCTGCGCACCCAGCAGGATGAGCGCGGCGGCCAGCGCGAACAGCCCGGCATAGAACAGGGTTAGCTTGGCCGAGAGCGACGTGCCCAGCTTCGTCGCGCCCCGCCGCAAAATGGAGCTGCCCCCCGCCACGATGATCAGCGCAGCACGATCTGGATACGCTTGGCGATCTCACCGCTTGCGGGCACGTCGAGGTCGAATACCGCTTCATTGTCCTTGGCCCGCAGCCGCGGGTGCCACACGGTCAGCTTCGCGGCACCGCCCGTCACCCCTTCGACCAGCGTACCGCCGGTGGCATTGGTCTTGGCCGCGAACGGCGTATCGACGACCTTGATGAAGCCCGACATCGAATCGTGGATGTTGCAGCCAAGCGCGACCGCGCCTGCGGTCTTGAAGGTGTAGCCGCGGCTTTCTTCGCGCCCGAACAGCTTCAGTTCGAAGCGTGCGGGCTTGGAAAAGCTATAGACATGGTGGCGTACCTTGTCCTGGTTGGGAAAGGTCACCGTCGCCCCCACCGGCACGATCAACGTGCCCGGATTGAAGGCGATGTTCTC
This sequence comes from Sphingomonas sp. AX6, assembly GCF_902506605.1. Classification (GTDB taxonomy): domain Bacteria; phylum Pseudomonadota; class Alphaproteobacteria; order Sphingomonadales; family Sphingomonadaceae; genus Sphingomonas. The sequence continues at coordinate 377,554 of NZ_LR733979.1, read as the reverse complement.
TTGAATCACCTGATTGGCCCAGGGAAAGCGGATCGGCCCTGATGGCACACCAGCGGCAGGATGGATCGTGACCACCGCGTCCGTCACCGGCTTGCCAGTCGAATCGACGACGCGAACCCCGACATTTCCGGCTTGGGCAGGCAACGCGGCAAGGCTGGCGGCAGCGATGGCTAAAACTGTCTTCATCGCATCCGTATCGGACGAAATCGTCAAACTCTCGTAAACAGGTGCGGTCAAAATTGATCGAAGACAGTGAACCGCTTTTTAACCATCGCCCGGTTAACCGACGGGCATGGACCGCTTCGTCTCGATCGCGCGCAGATCGCGCTTCGCTTCGCTCGCCGCACTTTCGCTGGCGGCAACGCCCGCCGTCGCGCAACAGGTCGCCGAACCGGGAAAGCTGTTGCTGACCAATGGCGTCTCGACAATCGAAGGCGCATCGGGCGGTGGCCTGACGCCCTGGGCTGTGATCGCCGGCAACGGCACGCGCGACGGCGTCGGCGCGCAGGCCAATGTCACCGTCGCCGAACTCGCCGATTACGATTTCCGCAGTGCGGGCATTGCGATCGGCGCGTGGGATCGGATCGAGGTTAGCTATGCGCGCCAGATGTTCGACACCAACTGGGTCGGTGGCGCACTGGGGCTGGGCGAGGATTACACATTCGATCAGGACATCTGGGGCCTGAAAGTCAAATTGGCCGGCGATGTCGTTTACGGCCCCGAATGGATGCCCGCGATCGCCGTGGGCGTGCAATACAAGAAAAGCCTGGATGCGCCGATCGTTCGCGCGGTGGGGGCGGCGCAGGACCAAGGCGTCGATTATTACCTCTCGGCGACCAAGCTGTTCCTGAACTGGTCGGTGCTGGGCAATGTGACCGTTCGCGCGACAAAGGCCAACCAGACCGGGCTGCTCGGCTATGGCGGCGACCTGCGCGACAGCCACAGCGTCCAGGTCGAAGGATCGCTCGCCTATCAATTTTCGCGGAAATTCGTGGTCGGCGCGGAATACCGCACCAAGCCCGACAATCTGGGCATCGCGCGCGAGGACGATTGGTGGGATGCGTTCGCGGCCTATGCGTTCAACCGTCATGTTACCGCGACGGTCGCCTATACCGACCTCGGATCGATCGCGACGATCGAGGGCCAGCGCGGCGTGCTCGTTCAGCTTCAGGGAAGTTTCTAATGCTCCAAATTTCGATGATCGCGCTCGCAATGCTGGTCGTCCCGCAGGACCAAGTCGCGCCGCCCGCGCACGCGATGCCGGGCGAGGAAGCGGTCGAACCCTATACGGTTAATCCCGCCAATGCCGGGGCTACACCTTTTGCCGGCGACAACATGGCGCGCGCCTTTGGCGGACAGGACGGCATTCGCCGCATCGTCGACCGCTTCGTCGCCGTAAACTTCGCCGACGACCGCATCGGCGAGATTTTCGCGAACCACGATCAGGTGCGGCTGAAACGCACCCTATTCGAGCAGTTCTGTTTTATCTTGAACGCGGGCTGCACCTATACCGGGCGCGACATGCGGAGCAGCCACAAGGATATGGGCGTGCAACAGGGCGACATGAACCGGCTGGTCGAGAACCTGCAATCCGCGATGGCGGCGGAAGGCGTTCCGTTTGCCGCGCAGAACCGGTTCCTGTCGAAGCTTGCACCGATGCGGGGCGACGTGGTCGAACGCTGACGCAGCACCACAATCGCGGTTAACGCTGCGTTAGCCCTGATTCGCGGGAACGTAGAAACCCCTTTCGTGTTCTGTTGGGACCAAGGGGGCGTACTTCCTGTGACCGACCAAGCACTTAACCTGACGACAGCGCCTACCCGTGCGCGGCGCTTCAAGATGTTTCACATCGCCGAAATGCGCGTGCTCGACGCGCGGGTGAAGGTGCACGTCGTCAACCTGTCGAGCAGCGGCCTGATGCTGCGCAGCGACGCACCGCCCGCTGTCGGCACCGTCGCGATTTTCGATCTGGGTGCCGCAGAGCGGCGCGGACGCGTGGTGTGGTGCGACACCGACCGGTGCGGGGTGCAGTTCATGGTGCCGCTGACCGATGCCGAACTGGACGCGTTGATGGCACCCTCTGCGGCCTCCACGTCGCCCGCACGCTCGGCGTTCGATCGACTCGCGTCACGGTTCTCGACCACCGCCTGATCGTCTATCGCTGCGGCGGATTCGTTCGCGAAACGACTCTTCGTCGGGTCCGGCGCACCGCACGCCGCAGAATCCAGGAAGCGCTCTTTCCGGCTTAGCGAGACCCGTGCATCCCCCCTTTCCATGAGGGGGCTCATGCCATGAACCGATTTTCGATCGCCGCCGCTGCGCTGTCGCTGGCGGGTGTTTTTGCCACGCCAGCTTCCGCGCAGACCGCAGCCGCCGGTGTTGCCGCCGCGCCTTTCGAACTGGGCATGGCCAGCTTCTTCGCGGCAGAGATGGCCGGACGCCGCACCGCCAATGGCGAAACCTGCGACCCCGCGACACTGACCGCTGCGCATCGGACATTGCCGTTCGGAACCAAGCTGCGCGTAACCAACCCGGCAAATGGCAAGAGCGTCGTCGTCCGCATCAACGACCGCGGGCCGTTCGCGCGCGGGCGCGTGATCGACTTGTCGAAAGCCGCCGCTGCCGAGATCGGACTCGTCCAACGCGGGCATGGGCATGTCGAACTGCATCGGCTGAATAGCGAGAGTTGATCGCGGCCAAGCCTGCTGGCGGTTGACCCGGCACCTGTTGCAATGCAGCAATGGCGGGCATGGCTAGCCTTCCCGGAATCGCAAACAACCCCGACATCCAATATCTCGGCCAAAAGCTGGGCGACGTCATCCGCGCCTATGGCGGGGACCGGTTGTTCGAGCGGATCGAATATATCCGCCGTTCTTCGGTGGACCGACACCGCGGCCTGGAGGGTGCGGAGGCAACCGATCCGGGACTGGAACGCCTCAGCCTCGACGAGACGCTCGATTTCGTGCGCGGCTTCATGTTGTTCTCGATGCTCGCCAATCTGGCCGAGGATCGCCAGGGGATCGCGGTCGACCCCGACGCCGATGTCGAAAGCGCGCTGGAGCGGCTCGCCGCGGACGGCATCGACCGCAAGACGGTGTGCGCCCTGCTGGAACATGCGCTGATCGCGCCGGTGCTGACCGCGCACCCGACCGAAGTGCGGCGCAAGTCGATGATCGACCACCGCAACCGGATCGCCGAACTGATGGGTCTGCGCGACCGCGGGATCGAGGAAACCGCCGACGGCGACCACGTGGACGAGGCGATCCTGCGCCAGATCGCGCTGCTGTGGCAGACGCGCGTGCTGCGCCGCGACCGACTGCATGTCGCCGACGAGGTAGAGACCGCTTTGTCCTATATGCGCGACGTGTTCGTCCCCGCGTTGCCCGCGCTTTATGCCCGTTGGGACCGCGCGATCGGCGAGCGCGTTCCGAGTTTCCTGAAACCCGGAAGCTGGATCGGTGGCGACCGTGACGGCAACCCCTTCGTCACCGCCGATTCGATGCGGCTGGCGCTATCGCGTGCCGCCGAAGTGGCGCTGGGCCATTATCTCGACGGCGTGCATGCGCTGGGTGCCGAACTGTCGATTTCCACCGGGCATAGCGATGTCGGCGATGCGGTGGTGGCGCTTGCGAATGGATCGGGCGACAACGCCGCGAGCCGCGCCGACGAACCCTATCGCCGCGCCTTGTCGGGCATCTATGCGCGGCTGTGCGCGACGCATAAATTGCTGACCGGCAAGCGCGCGCCGCGTCCTGCCCCGATCGATGCCGAGGCCTATGCAGGGCCGAACCAGTTGCGCGACGACCTGATCGCGCTCGCCCGCGGATTGAGCGCAGGCGGCGGCGGGGCGCTGGCGTCGGGTGGCGCGTTGGGGCGCCTTATTCGCAGCGTCGAGACGTTCGGCTTTCATCTCGCCACGCTCGACATGCGCCAGAATTCGGCGGTGCATGAACGCGTCGTCGGCGAATTGCTAAAGGTCGCAGGCGTCGAGGCGGATTATGCCGCGCTGGACGAAGAGGCGCGGATCGCATTGCTCCGTCACGAACTCGCCAGCCCGCGTCCGCTGACCAGCCCCTATGCCGATTATTCGGACGAGACGAAGGGCGAGATCGCGATCATGCATGCCGCCGCAGAGGCACATGTTCGGTTCGGGCGGGCGGCGATTACCCAATATGTCGTGTCGATGGCGCAGTCGGTGTCCGATCTGCTCGAGGTTCACCTGATGCTGAAAGAGGCCGGGCTTTATGTGCCCGGCGAACCGGCAAAAGCGCACATCATGGCAGTGCCGCTGTTCGAGACCGTATCCGATCTGGAAGCCGCGCCCGACATCATGCGCGCCTGGTTCGCGCTGCCCGAAATCGCCGCAATATCGAAATCGCGCCGGTTCCAGGAAGTGATGATCGGCTATTCCGATTCGAACAAGGACGGCGGCTATCTGACCTCCACCTGGCAATTGAGCCGAGGATCGACCGCCTTGCTCCCGGTGTTCGCCGAAGCGGGCGTCGGCATGCAGTTGTTCCACGGCCGCGGCGGCGCGGTAGGACGGGGCGGTGGCTCTGCCTATGCCGCGATCCAGGCGCAGCCGCCGGGCACCGTCCAGGGTCGCATCCGCATTACCGAACAAGGCGAAGTGATCGCCGCGAAATACGGAACGGTCGCCAGCGCCAAGACCAATTTGGAAGCGATGGCATCGGCGACGTTGCTCGCCAGTCTCGAGCCGCAGCGACTGAGCCAGTCCGATTACGACCGCTTTTCGGCCGCAATGGACGCGCTCTCGAACGCCGCGTTCCGCGCCTATCGCGGGCTGGTTTACGAGACCGACGGCTTCCGCCAGTTCTTCCGCCAGATGACCCCGATCGCGGAAATCTCGACGCTGAAGATCGGCAGCCGCCCCGCCAGCCGCAAGAAATCCGACGCGATCGAGGATTTGCGTGCGATTCCTTGGGTGTTCAGTTGGGCGCAGGCGCGGGTGATGCTGCCCGGCTGGTACGGCGTCGGGCAAGCGATCGCCGGGTTCGAGGACAAGGGGCTGCTGCGCGAAATGGCGGCAGGCTGGCCGCTGTTCCAATCGACGCTGGCGAACATGGAAATGGTGCTGGCGAAATCCGACATCGGCATCGCTGCGCGCTATGCCGAGTTGGTCGAGGACGAAACCCTGCGCGACCGCGTGTTCGGGCAGATTCGCGATGGCTGGCACCAGACGCATGATTGCCTGCTCGCCGTCACCGGCCAGGAACGCCTGCTGGAGGCCAGCCCCGGTCTGGAAACCTCGATCCGGTTGCGGCTGCCCTATATCGAGCCGCTCAACCTGCTCCAGATCGAATTGCTCAAACGCCACCGCAGCGGGGAGGACGACCCGCGCATTGCCGAAGGAATTCAGCTGTCGATCAACGCGATAGCCACCGCGCTGAGGAATAGCGGGTAGAAGATCCTCCCCACATTGTGGGGAGGTGGCAGCGCGCAGCGCTGACGGAGGGGGTGCGCCACGCAGCACAGCGCTTATGGCCAACCCCCACCACCGCTCTTCGAGCGGTCCCCCTCCCCATAAATGGGGAGGATTTAGGGCAAAAACGTTTCCGCCACTTCTTTCGGCACGCGCAATATCCGCCCCGTCGCGCGGTCGACGATCGCCCAGGTGGTCTTGGCCTCGACCTTCACCCGTCCGTCGGCCCCGGTAAACCGCATATGTCGATCGAACCGCGCCCCGCGCGGCGGATCCTGTACCCAGGTTTCCGCCGTCACCGTCTCGCCCGCCGAAACATTGCCGCGATAGTCAATCTCGTGTCGGGTCACGACCCAGATATAGGCATCGGCATGTTCGCGTGGCGCGACATCCACCCAGTGGCCGACCGCGACATCCTGAATCCACTTCACCCACACCGCATTGTTGACGTGGCCGAGTTCGTCGATGTCCTCAGGGGTGGCGGTGATGGTGCGGGTATAGCGGCTCATGCCGGTTCGGTATCACAACACGCCACGTTGCAACCACATATCCGCTCGTTTCGAGCGAAGTCGAGAAACGTGACCAAATCGCCCGCACCACGTTTTTCGACTTCGCTCGAAACAAGCGGGTTTAGGGGCTAGCCCTTAGGGGTCGGTGGTACAGCGTTTCCGGTTGCCGGTGGGGAAGCTGATATACGCCTCTGTCCCCTGCCCGCGCAGGGCGTATCCGCCGCCTTCATAGGCGATCCCCGAACCGCTGCGCTGCTGGTCGAGCACCGCCAGCCGCCTGCGCCCGGTCGCGAGTTCGACCGTATTCGCATCATTGTCGAAATTGGCGTTGTAGCGACTGTCGTCTTCGCATCGATATTCGGCGCGGATGCGATTGGGCTGCGCAGGTGCGGGATCGGCGGATTCGGGCGGTTGCGGATCGAAATCGGTGTCGCGGATGCGCCAGCGCCGATCGACCTGAAGCGTGCCGTCGATTGCGGCGGTGCGGTGCAGGATCATTGTCCCCTCCATCCGCACCGGCTTGTTGCCCTCGCGCAGGCGTGCGGCGATGGTCACGGGGATTTCGATATGCCGCTGCCCCGCGCCTGCATCGACGCGACCGGGTTCGCCGATGTCGCCAGAGTAACGCGCATACCGTTCGAAACTCTGGGCGAATTGCCGCGCGCTCATCCCCGTCGCCTGACCCTGGTCGCGCCACAGATTATAGGCGGAGCGATACTCGCGATCCCCGATCAGCTTGAAATAGGTTTCCGCGACCGAAACGGCGTCGGCAACATCCTGTTCGGCTTCGGGCTCGGCGATCGGATAGGGGTCGGGCGTTGCGCCGGGTTGCGGCGCCGTTCCGGTCGCCGGATCGGCACCGACGGTGTTTTCCGGCGGCGGCAACGGATCTTCCAGTCGCGCATCGCTGCGCTCACCCTGTTCGATCCGCGCGGCCGCATCGGCCGCCGCGTTCGTATCCTCTCCCGGTCCGCACGCCGCCAACAGCAGCGCGAGGCCGGTCACCCCGGTTCGCATCATGCGATCAGCGCTCGTCGTCTTCGCCCTCTTCGTCAAGGCTGTCGAGCGTCCCTTCATCTTCGTCTTCATCGATTTCGGCCCCCAGATCGGGATCGAGATCGACGAGAATCGTGCCATCACTGCGGCCATCGCGTGTCACTTCGAGGATTTCGGCACGCTGGCTTTCATCATAGCCATCCTCGTCATAGCCGTCGTCGCCGGGATTCTGGTCGGTTACCTGATGTCCGCCCATTGGCTTCATCCATCTTGATGGCACAGCGGAATGCCGCGCTCGGTAGCGATCGAACGGAGAGCGGGCCGACTCCGTTCCCGACGCTTGCGACGAACGGTTGGACGGTGCGTGCGGGATCAGTGCGAACGGAACAGCTTGCCGCGCTCGCCGATGAACACGATGACCAGTGCGATCAGCCCGCAGATCAGGAAGCCGCCGTATAGCGGCACCGTCGTTCCGTCGAACGCCTGGCCGATCAGCGCGCCGATGACCGCACCGCCGAGCGTGGAGACAAAGCCCTGCGCACTCGACGCGGTGCCCGCGATATGCCCCATATTCTCCATGGCCATCGCCGAGAAATTGGACGCGGCGAGCCCGAAACACGCCATCATCAGCGCCTGGAGGATGGCAAACACCACCAGATGCTCGCCGCCGATCCACGACACGACCAGATGGATGCCGGCAATCACGATCAGCCCGGTCAGCGCTGAATGCGATAACAGCCGCGTGCCGAACCGCATCACGATCCGCGAATTGAGGAAATTGGCGACCGCCATCGTGCCTGCGACGCACGCGAAGATCACGGTCAGCAACTCCGGGCGACCGAAAATGTCGGACATGATCTGCTGGATTGAATTGATGAAGCCGAACAGCCCGCCCGAAATGAGTGCCGCGGCCAGCGTATAGCTGACCGCCATCCGGTCGCGCGCGACGAAGGCATAGCCCTTGGAGATGCGCGAAACGCTCAATTCGTGGCGATCCTCGGGCTTCAGCGTTTCGGGCATCCGCAGCCAGAACCAGGCGAGGATCATGGCCGCGACGACCGCGATACCGACGAAAATCCAGCGCCACGGCGCGAACAGCAGCACGATCTGGCCGAACGCGGGGGCGAGCACCGGGGCCGCCATGAACACCACGAACACCAGGCTCATCACGCGAGCCATCGCCCGGCCCGAGAAACAGTCGCGGACCAGCGCGATGGTGACGACGCGCGCGCCCGCCACCGCCATGCCAGAGGCGAAGCGCGCCGCCAGCAGCAATTCGAAACTACCTGCGATCGCCGCCAGCAAATTGGTCGCGACCGCCGCGAGCAGCGCGACCGCTAGTACGGGGCGGCGTCCGAACCGGTCGGCGAGCGGACCATGCGCCAGCTGAGCAACGGCAAAACCGACGAGAAACGCGGTGATGACGAACTGACGATCATTGTCGCGCAGGACGCCGAGCGACTCGCCGATCGCAGGGAGCGCGGGCAGCATCGAATCGATACCGAGCGCGGTCAGCGCCATCAGCGCGGCAGCCAGCGCGACGAATTCGCCGAAGGGAATCGGCGCCTGATTCTCGCTGAGTCGGGGGGTCGCTTGTTGCATTGCAGCGTTCCCATGAACCTGTGGCGTCCATTCGTCACGCCCCTATTTGCTTGAAACCGAGCGTTTCCATGCCCACTGTATTGATCCAGTGACACAGTAAGGAGTGCGGATCATGCGGGCGATATTGTTGGCGAGTGCGGGCGCGGTGCTGCTTGCCGGTTGCGGCGATGGCGACGGCACCAGCATTTCGATCAAATCTGAAGAGAATGGCGCGGAAAAGACGGTGTTTTCGACCTCGACCGACGGCGCGGTGAAGATCGATACCCCGGTGTTCAAAGGCGACATCAACCTCCCCGCCTTCACCCTCGATGGGGCGGACCTGCAACTCGACGGGCTCGACCTCTATCCCGGATCGAAGGTCCGCGACGTGAAGGTCAACGCACGCGGCGGTGAAGGTGGTGTCGAGATCGCGTTCGACAGTCCTGCACCCGCCGATGTGGTGCGTAGCTGGTATCGCGGCGCTCTGGCAGACGCTGGTATTCGCGTCACCGGCGACGGCATGTCGGGCCAGACCGAAGGCGGCAAGCCGTTCCGCATTGCGCTGGGCGATAATGGCGGAGAGGCCAGTCAGGGCACGATCACGATCGGAAACTAAGCTCGCACCGCATTCTCCCCAAAATCCGTTCGTGCTGAGTAGCGCCGCAGGCGCGTATCGAAGCATTGTCCTTCTTGGCTACGCAAGAAAGGACAGTGCTTCGACAAGCTCAGCACGAACGGGGTTGGGGTAGATGGTTCTAATATCATCCCCTGTTCGCGGGCAGCCGGATAGCCTATCTCATCCTGCAATGACTCACCCGCAGGACAGTGACATGCTTGATACCCCGATGGCAGAAATGCCTGTCGTCAGCCTGGCCGATCAGGCCGCCGATCCCGAAGGCTTCGCCCGCGAATTCGGTCGTTCGTTCGAACGCTTCGGTTTCGCGATGGTCACCGATCACGGCATCGACCAGGGTCTGATCGACCGTGCCTGGGCGATGACCGAAGCATTCTTCGCGCTGCCAGAGGAAGAGAAGCGCGCGCTGTTCATCGAAGGCGGCGGCGGTGCGCGCGGCTATACCCCGTTCAAGACCGAGATCGCCAAGGGCGCGACCCATGTCGACCTGAAGGAATTCTGGCACATTGGCCGCCAGCTTGCCGCCGGACACCGGTTCGAAGCGCAAATGTCGCCTAACATCTGGCCTGACAAGCCCGAGGGATTCCGCGACACCTTTCTCGAACTGTTCGCTGCGTTCGATACGGCGGGCGACAAGTTGCTGTCGGCGATCGCGCGCTATCTGAGCCTCGATCCCCATTGGTTCGACCCCGCCGTCAGGGACGGCAATTCGGTCCTGCGCCTGCTCCACTACCCGCCCGTGACCGAAGACGCCCCCAATGTCCGCGCAGGCGCGCATGAGGACATCAACCTCATCACCCTGCTCTTGGGTGCCGAGGAAGCCGGGCTGGAACTGCTCGACAAGGACGGGCGCTGGCTGCCGGTCAAGCCGCCAAAGAACGCGATGGTCGTCAATGTCGGTGACATGCTCCAGCGGCTGACCAACCATGTCCTTCCATCGACCACCCACCGCGTCGTCAACCCGCCGGTCGATCGTCGCGGGCATTCGCGTTATTCGATGCCGTTCTTCCTCCACCCTGCCCCCGATTTCCTGATTCAGACGCTTCCGTCGTGCATTTCCGACGAAAACCCCAACCGCTACGACACCCCGATCACCGCGCATGATTATCTGCACGAGCGGCTGGTCGAGATCGGGTTGATCAAGAAGTAACGGCTGCCCAAAAAATCCTTCGTCACCCCGGACTTGTTCCGGGGTCCACCGTGCCGCAGAAGCGAGCGCGAGGGGACGCCCCGTGCGGCCCGATGAACGAGGGACAGAAATGACCGAACCGTTGCGCGTCGCAATCGCTGGCTTGGGCACCGTGGGCGCGGGCGTCATTCGCCTGATCGACGCCAATGGCGCGCTCATCGCGCGGCGCGCCGGACGCCCGATCGAGATCGTCGCCGTCTCCGCCCGCGACCGTGCCAAGGACCGCGGCGTCGATATCGCGCGCTTCGACTGGATTGACGATCCGACCGAATTGAGCGCGAGCAATGCCGATGTCGTGGTGGAACTGGTCGGCGGATCGGATGGTCCCGCGTTGGCACTCGCGCGCAAGACATTGGACGCGGGCAAGGGCTTCGTAACCGCCAACAAGGCGATGATGGCGCATCACGGCCTCGAACTCGCCGAAGCCGCTGAGAAGGCCAGCGCCCCGCTGAAATTCGAAGCCGCGGTCGCGGGCGGCATTCCGGTCATCAAGGGCCTTCGCGAAGGGGCGGCCGCCAACGAGATTTCGCGCGTTTACGGCATCCTCAACGGCACCTGCAATTTCATCCTGTCGAAGATGGAGGCAGAAGGACGCGATTTCGACGATGTGTTAGGCGAGGCGCAACGGCTGGGTTATGCCGAAGCCGATCCGGGGTTCGACATCGACGGCGTGGATGCCGCGCATAAATTGTCGATCCTGTCGTCAATCTGCTTCGGCACCCAACCGGCGTTCGGCGATGTGCGCGTAACCGGCGTCCGCCACGTCATCGCCGCCGACATCGCCGAGGCCGCGTCGCTCGGCTATCGCATCCGGCTGGTCGGCATGGCGGAGGCGGGCGAGGCCGGGCTGTTCCAGCGCGTCCACCCGCATCTGGTGCCGATCGACCATCCGCTGGCGCATGTCTCGGGATCGATCAACGCGGTCGTGGCCGAGGGCAATTTCGTCGGAAGACTGTTCTTTCAGGGCGCAGGCGCAGGCGACGGGCCGACCGCCAGCGCGGTGGTTGCCGACCTGATCGATATCGCACGCGGCGAATATGGCCCGGCCTATGCGATGCCCGTCGCGTCGCTGTCGCATCCTGCACAGGCAGAGACGGGCGATCGCCGGGGCCGCGCCTATCTGCGCTTCACCGTTCAGGACAAGGTCGGCGTGCTTGCCGAAATCGCCGCCGCGATGCGCGATGCGGGGGTATCGATCGAAAGCCTGATGCAGCGCGGTCAGATGGCCGATGGCAGCGTGCTGGTCGCGATCGTGACGCATGAGGGGCCGGAACGCTCGGTCGCACAGGCGCTGGAGAAACTACGTGGGTCGTCGAGCCTGGTGGGCCAGCCGATGTGGATGCACCTGTTGGGGGACTGAGTTAGCCACCGCCCCATTTCGTCACCCCGGCCGAAGTGCCGGGGCCCACTAAGCCGCTTGGGCATCGTTCAAGTTTTAAGCGGGTGATATGCCGCCCGGTGGACCCCGGCACTTTGGCCGGGGTGACGAATGGGATTTAACGGCCTCTTGGCCATTCGACCATTCCGTGACAGTGCGCGAGGATGGCGAGCACCCCCGAACATTTCGATGCGATCGTCCTAGGCGCAGGCGGTGCGGGCCTCTTTTGCGCGCTGACTGCCGGACAGCGTGGGCGGCGGGTGCTGGTGATCGATCACGCACCCGAGCCGGGAAAGAAAATCCTGATTTCGGGCGGCGGGCGGTGCAATTTCACCAACCTGCACACCGCCCCCGACCGCTATCTCTCGGCCAACCCACATTTCGCCAAGTCGGCGCTCAGCCGCTACACCCAGCATGAGTTCATCGCGATGGTCGATCGCCACGGCATCGCGTGGCACGAAAAGACGCTCGGGCAGCTCTTCTGCGATGGAACGGCCAAGCAGATCGTCGCGATGCTGATCGACGAATGCGATCGCGGCAATGTCACCGTGCGGCTGGGCGCGTCGATGGGCGAGGTCGGCCATGCGGATGGCGTGTTCAGCGTCGCGCACGGCAACCGCATCGCCCGCGCGCCGTCGCTGGTGATCGCCACCGGCGGTCCGTCGATCCCCAAATTGGGTGCGACGGGCTTCGCCTACGATCTCGCCCGCCGCTTCGGGCTGAAGGTGGTCGAGCCTCGCCCCGCCCTTGTTCCACTAACACTGCCTTCTGACGAGGCGCTGTTCCGGTCGTTGTCGGGTGTCGCCACCCCGGTCGTCGCGCGCGCGGGCAAGACCCGCTTTGCAGAGGCTGCCTTATTCACCCATCGCGGTCTGTCCGGCCCTGCTATCCTTCAGGTTTCGAGCTATTGGCGTCATGGCGAAGCAGTCGGCATCGACCTGATTCCCGACGCGCCCACCGACTGGCTGATCGCGGCGAAAGCCGCGCGCCCGAAAGCGGGCCTGCGATCGGTGCTGGGCGAACATCTGCCCGACCGATTAGCGGAAGCACTTGCCGACCAACTGGCGCTGAACGGTGGCCTAGCCGACCAGCGCGACGCAAATTTGCGCGCAGCCGAAGCAAGGTTGCGCGACTGGCAATTCCGCCCCGACGGCACGGAAGGGTTCGCCAAGGCCGAAGTTACCGTCGGCGGCATCGCCACCGCCGGGCTGTCGTCACAGACGATGGAAGCGCGCAGCGTGCCGGGACTCTACGCGATCGGTGAGGCGGTGGACGTCACCGGCTGGCTGGGCGGCTATAATTTCCAATGGGCGTGGTCCAGCGGCTGGGCAGCGGGACAGCAGGTTTAGGGCGCGCGTTCGCGTTCGACGATGCGGGTGCCGCTGGCGTTGCTGGTCATCGTCACGCCTGCAAATCCGCAGCCATAGGGGGTGTTGCCGATCTTGGTCTCACAGGCGTTGGGCTGGCGAAGCAGCGCCTGACGCGCTTCGAACGCGCCGATATTGTCGCGTTCGCCGGTATTGGGGATCACCAGCGGCGCGCGATATTCGTCCGCCTCGCGGCGACCGCAAACAACGATCTCATCGACGTCGCGGTCGCATTCGACGCGGGCGCGGGTCTGCTGGCGATAAGCGATCATCTCGCGGTTCAGATCGACCGTTCGCGGCACCGATTGCGGCGCCGACAGCAACACTAGCATGGCAAGCATCTGCGCCTCCCGACTGACCCGGCAACAGGCTAGCGGGGAACGCGCCCGACGCAACCCCTTCTCGCTCGACAAGCCGAACACGCTCGCCTATCGCCCCAGCAAACAAGGGTTTCGAGAGGGATTTCGCCATATGGACCAGTCGCCCAGCCAGACGCTCGACCGCGTGCTCGTCCTCGAAATGGTGCGCGTAACCGAAGCGGCGGCGATCGCCGCGTCGAAGCTGGTCGGGCGCGGCGACGAGAAGGCCGCCGATGCCGCCGCGGTCGAGGCGATGCGCGAGGCGCTCAATTCGCTCTATATGGACGGCACCGTCGTCATCGGCGAAGGCGAGCGCGACGAAGCGCCAATGCTGTTCATCGGCGAAAAGGTCGGCTCGGCGATCGGTAAGGGGCCGAAGATCGACATCGCGCTCGACCCGCTGGAAGGCACTACGATCTGCGCCAAGGCGGGGCCGAACAGCCTGGCGGTGCTGGCGATTGCCGAGGAAGGCAATCTGTTGAACGCGCCCGACGTCTACATGGACAAGATCGCGGTCGGTCCGGGCTATCCGGCGAACCTCATCGACCTCGACAAATCGCCGACCGAAAACATCACCGCGATCGCCACGGCAAAGGGTGTGAAGCCCGCCGACATCATCGCCTGCGTCCTCGATCGCCCGCGCCACGAAACGCTGATCGCCGAATTGCGCAAGATCGGCTGCGGGGTGGTGCTGATCGGCGATGGCGACGTGGCCGGGGTGATCGCGACGACCGACCCCGAAACCACGATCGACGTCTATATGGGTTCGGGCGGCGCCCCTGAAGGCGTCTTGGCCTGTGCGGCGCTGGCGTGCGTCGGGGGTCAGTTCAAGGGCCGGTTGCTGTTCCGCAACGACGACGAACGCGCCCGCGCCCGCAAATGGGGCATCGAGGATCTCGACAAGCAATACGATTTGTCCGAACTCGCCAAGGGCGACTGCATCTTTGCCGCGACCGGCGTGACCGACGGATCGCTGCTGGCGGGCGTCAAGCGCCACCGTACCAAGATGACCACCGAAAGCGTGGTGATGCGCGCATCGTCGGGCACGGTGCGCTGGGTAAAGGGTGAACATCAGCTGGATTGACGCGGTTCTAGGTCATCCGCGACTCCTAACCTCCGTTTGTTTCGACCGTAGTCGAGAAACGCTTGGCACCGCCTGGACCACGTTTCTCGACTACGCTCGAAACGAACGGGATAAGGGGTGTCGATGATCGCTCACATCGCCCTAACCCTCGCTGGGCTGGCGCTTTACGCGTGGCGGTTGCGCGGGGTGGCCAGCGGGCCGACGCAGATCGATCGCTATCGCGGCGCGATGGCACGGTCGCTGATCGCGTTCGGCGCCGGCGGGGTCGCGCTGCTGGCGCTGTCGGGCGACGTGCGCGCATTATCGCAACGTTCAGACGCTTTCTCACCCGTCGCCACGCACCTCGACCAATGGTTCGGCCCCGTCGAGGGCGCAGGGATCGAACTGGCGGTGATGCTGGGCTTTGCGGGCGGCGTGGTCGTCGGCGGCCTGATCGCGTGGCGCCGATTGCGACGAGGCAAGCGCGACTGGACGATCGGGCAGATCGCACATCTCCAACCGCGCGAACCCGGCGCATTCGGCTGGGCCGCATTGCTGTCCATCGTCGCGGCGGTGACCGAGGAGCTGTTCTTCCGGCTGGTGGTGCCGCTGCTGGTGTCGCGCGCGACCGGCGATGCGTGGATCGGTTTTGCGGTGGCGCTGGCAATGTTTGCGTTCGCCCACCGCTATCAGCGCTGGGCAGGCGTTGCCGGCACCGCGATCGGCGGGGCGTTCCTGACCCTGCTTTACCTGCGCACCGGCACGCTGTGGCTGCCGATCGCGGCGCATGCGGCGATCAACCTCAACGGCCTCGTGATCCGTCCCTGGCTTGCGCGGCGCATCAGTCCTTCAACCGGTAGCCGGTCCTGAAAATCCAGAAGATCACGGCCATGCACGCGAACAGGAACAGCGCGGTCACGCCCAGGCTGATCGCAGGCGACACATCGCCCTGGCCGAAGAACGACCAGCGAAAGCCGCTGACCAGATAGACCACCGGATTGAACAGGCTGACCGTGCGCCAGGGTTCGGCCAGCATATCGATGGAATAGAATGCGCCGCCCAAAAACGTCAGCGGGGTGACCAGCAAGGCGGGCACGAAGTTGAGTTGCTCGAACCCCTTCGCCCAGATGCCGATGATGAAGCCGAACATGCTGAATGTCAGCGCGGTCAGCACCAGGAATGCGATCATGGCCAGCGGGTGCAGGATCGTCAGGTCGACGAAGAAACTGGCGGTTGCCAGGATGATAAGCCCCAGCACGATCGATTTGGTTGCCGCCGCGCCGACAAAGCCCAACGTCATCTCGAACGCGGAAATCGGTGCCGACAGCAATTCGTACACCGTGCCAGTGAACTTGGGAAAATAGATGCCGATCGATGCATTGCCGATGCTCTGCGTCAGCAGCATCAGCATGATCAGGCCCGGCACGATGAAGCTGCCGTAATCGACGCCGCCGACCTGCTGCATCCGGCTGCCGATCGCGCCGCCGAAGACGATGAAATACAGGCTGGTGGTGATCACCGGCGTCGCCAGCGATTGCCACAAGGTGCGCAGCGACCGCGCCATTTCGAAACGATAGATCGACCACACGCCGCGCGCGTTGAACCGGGGGGCGCTCATGCCGCGCGCTCCTTCTTTTCGACCAGATCGACAAAAATATCCTCGAGCGAGGATTTGGCGGTTTCCAGATCGGTGAAGCCGATGCCCATGTCCGCAAGCTTTCTGAGCAACGAGGGGATGCCCGTGCGCTCGGCCTTGGCATCGAACGTGTACCTCAACCGGTGGCCTTCGTCGGCGAGTTCCAAGTCCCAGTCGGACAAGTCGCTCGGGATCGCCGACATCGGTTCGGCCAGCGTCAATTCCATGCGCCGCTTGCCCAGCTTGGCCATCAATGCGCGCTTTTCCTCGACCAACAGCAATTCGCCGCGATCGATGACGCCCACCCGGTCGGCCATTTCCTCGGCTTCTTCGATATAATGGGTGGTCAGGATGATGGTGACGCCGCGCTGGCGCAGCGCCTTGACCAGATTCCACATGTCGCGGCGCAGATTGACGTCGACGCCCGCGGTCGGTTCGTCGAGGAACAGGATATCGGGTTCGTGCGCCAGCGCCTTGGCGATCAGCACGCGGCGCTTCATGCCGCCCGACAACTCCATGATCTTGATGTCGCGCTTGTCCCACAGCGTCAGGTCGCGCAGCAATTGTTCGATAAACGCGTCATTGGGCGCCTTGCCGAACAGGCCGCGGCTGAAGCGCACCGTCGCGCGCACCGTCTCGAACGCGTCGGTCGACAATTCCTGCGGCACCAGCCCGATCATCGAGCGCGCGGACTTGTAATCGCTGATCGCGTCATGGCCGTCGATCAGGATGGTCCCCGATGACGGGCTGACGATGCCGCACACGATCGAGATCAGCGTGGTCTTGCCCGCGCCGTTCGGGCCGAGCAGTGCGAAAATCTCGCCCTTTTCGATGTCGAGATCGACCGCGCCCAGCGCGCGGTGCCCCGATTTGTAGGTCTTGCCTACGCCGCGGAGCGACAGGATGGCAGCCATGCGTGCGGTTCCCCTTCGCCGTAAGGGGCGGAGTTAGGGTGCGCGACGCCCGCTCACAAGCAGCGCCCCCGAAATCAGCGTGCCGACCGCGCCTCGCGCACCGCCTGCTGCAGCGCTTCGAACGGCAGTGCGCCCGACAGCATCCGGTCGCCGATCACCCAGCTTGGCGTCCCCGACATGCCGAGTTGCCCCGCCACGCCCAGGTTGCGGTTGATTTCCTCCGATGCGCGCGGCGATCCCGCCACTTCGCTGGCACGTGTGCGATCGAGTCCGGCGCTGGCAATCGCGCGCTCGATCGTCGCTTCGCTCAATTGCCCTGCTCCGTAGAGCGCATCGTGAAATTCCATGAACTTGCCCTGCTCGGCGGCGGCCAGACTCCACTGCGCGGCAATCCGGCTCTGTTCGGAAAGCACCGGAAGCTCGCGATAAACAACGCGCAGATTCGGGTCGCTTTCCACCAGCCGTTCGATGATTGGCAGGCTGGTGCGACAAAATCCGCACGCATAATCCATGTACGCGACCAGCGTTACGTCGCCCTCGGGGTCGCCTTCCCATGCATTGCCGAAGGCTTGCGTGATCGCCGCCTGGTTGCTTGCGACGGCCTTGCCGACTTCGCGGTTGCGCAGATTGTCC
This sequence comes from Sphingomonas sp. AX6, assembly GCF_902506605.1. Classification (GTDB taxonomy): domain Bacteria; phylum Pseudomonadota; class Alphaproteobacteria; order Sphingomonadales; family Sphingomonadaceae; genus Sphingomonas. Next base: position 359,852 of record NZ_LR733979.1, on the reverse strand, counting down.
ATGGCTTCGGGCAGGATTTCGGGGTTTTCGAGTATCGTGTCCTTGACCAGTTGCTCGACGCGCGCATCGTCTCCGCCACCCAGCATCGGCGCGACCAGTCCGTAGAGCGCGGCACCGATCGCCGCGCTCGCCACCAGCAAGGCGGCCAGCAGCAAGGGGCTGCGCATCAATCGTTCGGACATTCGTCGTATTCCCCGTCAGCGTCGGCGTTTTTCGTCTTCGATCGCGGTTTTCGACACCATCTGGATGTCCTGTGCGCGTATCCACTCCGCGCTGCCCTGGGGCAAGCCCGCCATTGCGCGTTCGGCGCTGACCAATGCGACATGCACGTCGCGCGTCAGGTTGGCGCGTTCCGCCGTCGCGAGCGCGGCGCGTGGGCCGTCGCCCTTCCGCTCGTACACCGTGCCCAGTTGAACCCAGGCGAACGGGTTCTGGCGATCGTTGGCGACTGATTGTTTGAGCACGCGTTCGGCCTCGTCGAGATTGGCCGTATTTTCGGTTGCCAGCAGCGCGTGTCCCAGCGTGCTGGCGATCAGCGGCGCCGACCGCGTCCGCTCCGTCGCTTCGCGCAGCGCGACCAGCGCCGCGTCAGGCTTGCCTGACTCCAGCAGGATCTGTCCCTGCAACTCGAGGAAATACGGGTCATCGGGGTTGCTGGCGACTAGCGCCGTCGTCTCCGCCGCCGCCTGCTGAGGGTAGCCCGATTTGTGATAGGCATAGGCGCGCGCATATCGCGCGGCCGCGCTGGTATCGCTTGCCGGGTAAAGGCTCAGCGTACGTTCGGGGTCGTTGACATAGCCGCGCAGCTTGGCCTGAACGCGTTTGAAGCGGCTTTCGATATCGCTGTCGCTCGGCTTCCCCCAAGCGGCTGCGGTCTGCAGGTCGTTGCGCAGGTTCGATATGCGCTGCCCCGACATCGGGTGGGTGCGCTCATAGCCATTGTCCTGCGGCACGGCGAGGCGATATTCGGTCTGCTGTAGCTTCTGGAAAAAGCCGATCATCCCCTTGCCGCTGACGCCCGCGCCGTTCAGGAACCGCGCGCCCGCGGCATCTGCGGCCGATTCCTGCGTACGGGTAAAGGCCAATATGGTGCCGAGCGCCGCGCGCTGGCCCATCGCCATGATTCCTGCCCCCGCTTCGCCCGCACCCGCTGCCATGGCCGCGACGCCGAGCAACAGGCTGACGATCGACACGCCCATCGCAGGCTGAAATCCGCGACCCATCAACGGCACGTGCCCGCCTACGATATGGCCGATTTCGTGTGCGATCACGCCTTGGACCTCGTTGGCGGTATCCGCCTCGTCGATCAGCCCGGAATGGAGATAGACGATCTGCCCGCCCGCGACGAAGGCGTTGACGGATGGATCGTTGATCAGGACGATCTGGACGTTGCGCGGCTCAAGCCCTGCGGCACGGATGATGTCCGCCGACATGTCGTTGAACAGCGCTTCGCTCTCGGCGTCGCGCAGGATCGATTGCGCGATCGCAGGCTGGGCGGCGAACAGGGTGATGAGCGAAAGCATGGCGAGGACGCGGCGCATGGTCATGGTTTGAGCGGAATTCTCCGATGGGCGCAATGCGGGTGGGTTCGGGTCATCGCGTGGGAGGCATGAACTGCGGGTGAAGCAAGGAAATTCCTCCCCCGGCGGGGGAGGTGGCAGCACGCAGTGCTGACGGAGGGGTACTCACCACATAGAGCGGGCGTTCGCGGCTTTACCCCTCCCCCCTCCCCCGTTGGGGGAGGAATTTGCAGTGCTCACCCCGCAGCAGGCAGTCTCAGCCGCACCAGTAACCCGCCCAGATCTTCGCTTTCCTCGAGGCTCGCGGTGCCTTCGTAAATCTCGGCCACGTCGCGAACGATCGCCAGGCCGAGCCCGGTGCCGGGCTTGCCGCTGTCCAGCCGGACGCCCCGGTCGAAGATGCGGACGCGGTCGGCCTCGGGGATGCCGAGCCCATCGTCCTCGACCATGATTTCGACGAATCCGGCTTCCGCCCTCACGGTGATGAACACGCTGCCACCACCGTATTTCGCCGCGTTCTCGACCAGATTGCCGAGGATTTCCTCCAGATCCTGCCGCTCGATATGCGCGACCAGGTCTTTCGGCCCGTCCACATCGATGCGGACATGCGGATAGAGCCGCCCGACCGCGCGCTCGACCGCCTCGACCGACGGCCAGACATCGGCGCGGCTGTGCGCCGAGCCGCGACGGCCGACCGCGCGCGCGCGGGCGAGATGATGATCGACCTGACGCCGCATCGTGCGAGCTTCGCGCACCACGGTTTCGGACAACTCGCCCGATTGCGCGCTGGCCGCGTTCATTATTACGGTCAGCGGCGTCTTCAGCGCGTGCGCCAGATTGCCCGCATGCCGCCGCGCTTCCTCCGCCTGGCGGTCATTGTGCTGGACCAGCGCGTTCAGTTCCTCGACCAGCGGCGCGATTTCGTCGGGCATGTCGCCTTCGATCCGCGCTGCGTTTCCGGCGCGTAGATCGGCAATGGCGTTGCGCAGTTTGCGAAGCGGCAGCAGCCCGTACCAGGTCTGGAGCGCCGCCATCACCAACAGTCCGATGCCCAGCAGCAGAAAGCTGTAGATCAGCGTCGATCGCAGCGCTTCGATCTGCGCATCCAGCAACTCGCGGCTTTGCGCGACCTGGAACCGCCACACGACGTCCGATCCCGGCAAGGTCAGATCGCGTTCGGTGATCCGTAGTGTCTGGTCGGGAAACTGGTCGCTGTCATAGGTGTGCAGCTCGCGGTCCTGATGCGCGCGGTCGGTCCGCAGCCGCCGGTCCCACAACGAACGCGACGGAAACGTGTCGAACCCCTCGCCCGAGACCTGCCAATAAAGCCCCGAATAGGGTTCGACTGCGCGCTGATCGGTCAATTCGCGGATGAAGCGGACTTCGCCTTCCGAATCGATCTCTGCCGAGACGATAAGCGAGGTGAGCAGATAATCGAGGCTGTCGTCGAAACTGCGCGTCACCGCGCTCGACAGCACGCGGTCGAGCGCGAAGCCGCCGCCCGCCAGCAGCAGCATAATCCATGCCGCGGCGATGAAGCTCATCCGCCGACCCAGCGAGCCCGTTACCCGGACATAGGGGCGCGGGGGCACGTCGGGCGCAGTTGCGGCAACCTCCGTCACGGGAGGCCGATCATTATTCCGTTGCCCGCGGTTCGTCGGGATCATCGAGGCTGTAGCCGAGCCCGCGAATCGTCGTGATGACGTCGGAGCCCAGTTTCTTGCGGATGCGCGTCACGAACACTTCGATGGTGTTCGAATCGCGGTCGAAATCCTGATCGTAGATATGCTCGATCAATTCGGTGCGGCTGACCACCTTGCCCTTGTGATGGAGCAGGTAGCTGAGCAGCTTGTATTCCTGCGCAGTCAGCTTGATCGGCGTACCCGCACGCGTGACCTTGCCCGACCGCGTGTCCAAGCGGATGTCGCCTGCGTTGAGTTCGGCCGACGCATTTCCGCTCGCGCGACGGATCAGCGCGCGCAGACGGGCGATCAGTTCTTCGGTCTGGAACGGCTTGGCGACATAATCGTCGGCCCCCGCATCCAGCCCCGCCACCTTGTCCGACCAGCTATCGCGCGCGGTCAGCACTAGCACGGGGGCAGTGCGCCCTTCCTTGCGCCAGCGGTCGAGCACGGTCAGCCCGTCGATCTCGGGCAGGCCCAGGTCGAGCACGATCGCGTCATAGGTTTCGGTCGAACCCAGGAAATGCCCCTCCTCGCCGTCCGATGCCGCATCGACGGCATAGCCCGCGCCCTCGAGCGTATTCTGGAGTTGCTGGCGGAGATTGGGTTCGTCCTCGACGATCAGCACGCGCATGAAATCATTCCCCTTGTTGGTCGCCGAAGCCGGGCTCAGTTACCGCTGCGTCCGACGACGCGACCGCTGCCGCCATCGACATGGACCCAGACGACGTTGCCGTCGCGCATAAACTTCAGCGTGTATATGCGGGTTCCGGCATCGAAGTCGAAGCCCAGATACTGGCTTCCGCGCATCTGCGGCACGACGCGCCGCTCGATTTCGCGCACGGGCAGGATTCGCCCCTGCATCCGCGCCTGGAGCGCGGCATCCTGGTCCGAACGCGGGCGCGACTGCACGTCCGTCTGCGCGGACAGCGCAGGCGTGGCGGCAATCAGACCTGCGGCCAGAAACACGGAAACCAACATCTTCATGGGATTTGGCATAGGCGTGGCGCGTTGAACAGCCTGTGAATGGGCGCGTCAGCCAATGGCAATCGGGTTGAGGGGCCCATGTCGCCTGCCCGTGCTCCTGCGAAAGCAGGAGCGTTGGCGCATAGCGTCTCGTCTGCGGCCACCACGCCTGCTTTCGCAGGAGTACGGGAATGAGATGACTCTACTGGTGCCGCGCCGCACAATCCTTTAACCGCGCCGACATGGCTGCACCGATATTGAGTTATGAGGGCCTTGGTCTCGTCCAGGGGTCCGGCTGGTTGTTCCGCGGGCTGGACGTTCATGTCGGCGCGCGCGATCGGCTGGCACTGATCGGGCGAAACGGTGCCGGAAAAACGACCTTCCTGAAATTGCTCCCGGGCGTGATCGAGGCCGATGAGGGTCGCCGCGTCATCGTACCCGGCACGCGCGTCATCATCCTGGAACAGGAACCCCGGATGCTCGGCTGCGAGACGCTGCGCGATTACGTGATGGGCGGCGACGACGCGCCGGTTGTCCACGAAGCAGAAGCGATCGCCGACCAGCTGGGCATCGACCTAGACCGCGAGGCCGCAACCGCCAGCGGGGGTGAGCGCCGGAGGGCCGCGATCGCGCGCGCGCTGGCCCAGAACCCTGACGTGCTGTTGCTCGACGAGCCGACCAACCATCTCGACATCCACGCCATCGAATGGCTTGAGGAATGGCTGAACCGCTTTCGCGGCGCGTTCGTCGTCATCAGCCACGACCGCACCTTCCTGACCCGGCTAACGCGCCAGACCCTATGGCTCGACCGCGGATCGATGCGGCGTGCCGAAATCGGTTTCGGCGGGTTCGAGGCATGGACCGATCAGGTCTATGCCGATGAGGAACGCTCCGCCCAGCGGCTCGACGCGCGCCTGAAGCTGGAGGAGCATTGGCTGCTGCGCGGGGTTACCGGCCGGCGCAAGCGCAATATGGGGCGGCTGAACAAGCTGTACGAAATGCGGGCCGAACGATCGGCGATGCAGGGGCCGCAGGGGGCCGCGAACCTGGTCACCGCCAGCGACGATTCAAAGACCAAGATCGTCGTCGACGTAAAGAATGTCAGTAAAGGATACGGCGACCGCACCATCATCCGCGACCTGAACCTGCGCGTCTCACGTGGCGACCGGATCGGTATCGTCGGCGCGAACGGCGCGGGCAAATCGACCCTGCTCAAATTGCTGACCGGCGAAATTCAGCCCGATGCGGGTCACATCCGTTTGTCGAAGACGCTGGATGCGGTCGTGATCGACCAGCAGCGCAGCCGCATGGAACCCGAAAAGAGCGTGCGCGACGTGCTGGCCGATGGCGGTGAGTGGATCGACGTGCTGGGGGTGCGCAAGCACGTCCATGGGTATCTGAAGGAGTTTCTGTTCGAGCCCAAGCTGATCGACGCCAAGGTCGGGACGTTGTCTGGTGGTGAGCGGTCACGGCTCTTGCTGGCGCGTGAGTTCGCACGGCCTTCCAATTTGCTGGTGCTCGACGAGCCGACAAACGACCTCGATCTCGAAACGCTCGACCTGCTTCAGGAAGTGATCTCCGACTATGACGGCACCGTGCTGATCGTCAGCCATGATCGCGACTTTCTCGACCGCACGGTGACGATGACGCTGGGGCTGGACGGCAGCGGGACGGTGGACGTGATCGTCGGCGGCTATGCCGACTGGGAAGCCAAGCGAAAGCCGCGGACGGGGAAGAAAGCGGAAAAAGCGGCACCGGTCGCGGAAATGCCAAAGCCGAAAACGGCGAAGCTGACCTACAAGGATCAGCGCGATTACGACCTGCTGCCCAAGCGTATCGAGGAGATCGAGGCGCGGATCGCGAAAGACGAGGCCGCGCTCGCCGACCCCGATCTCTATGCGCGCGATCCAGGGAAATTCCAGACGCTGACTCGCGACATCGAAAAAGCGCGCGAGGAAAAGGACGCAGCCGAACTGCGCTGGCTGGAACTGGCCGAACAGATCGAAACGCTCGGCTGATCCGTCGCATCACCCCGGCGCCGGCGCCGGGGTGATGCCGGTCGTCAGTTCAGCCCTTCATGCTTCATGGCGGTATGCACCGCATCGCGTGCCATCATCCGTTCGTGAAACGCGGCAAGATCGTCGGGCACGCCAACGCCGGTCTTGCCCGCCCACAGCAGCATCACGAACAGATAGGCGTCGGCCACCGACACTTGCTCCCCGAACAGATAATCGCCTTCCATCATGTCGGCGATCTGGCCGAAGCGCTTTTCGATCGCTGCCTTGGCCTTGGCCTTTTCATCGTCGCCCGCGCCCGAGAAGAACGGCTTGAAGCTCTTGTGAATCTCGGTCGAGATGAAGGCGAGCATTTCGAGCAGCCAATAACGGCCCATGTCACCCGCCGGGGCAAGCGAGGCCTTCTGGTCCGCGATCCAGCCCAGGATCGCGATATTCTCGGTCAGGACGACGCCGTCCGCCACTTCGAGCGCGGGGACATAGCCCTTGGGATTGATCTCGGTGAAATCGCCGCCGCTTTCCGTGGTCTTGGCCTTCAGGTCGACCTTTTCATGGTCGAACTTCAGGCCCGCTTCGTGCAGCGCGATATGGTCGGCCAGGCTGCAAGCGCCGGGCGAATAATAGAGTTTCATGGTGGTTCTCCGGTTGGGAAGGTCGTCTAGCGAACGCGCGTCCGGGTCGAGAGTTGCGCGCTAACCGATCGCCTTGCCCGCGCGTCCCGCCAGATCGACGACATAATGCCAGGCGATCCGCCCCGACCGGTTGCCGCGCCGCGTCGCCCAGTTGATCGCCTCTGCGGAATCGAAGTCCAAACCGTGCGCCTCCGCATAGCCGCGCACGATGCGAAGATACTGGTCCTGATCGATTGCGTGGAAACCCAGGCTCAGCCCGAACCGGTCGGCAAGTGCCAGCGCGTCGTCCTGCGCGTCGCGCGGGTTCACGGCGTGCGTATCGTCGGCGAAGTCGCGCGGCACCAAGTGGCGGCGATTGGCGGTGACGATCAGCCGTGCATTGCCGGGCCGCGCCTGCGCGCCACCCTCCAGCAGCGAGCGCAGCACCCGCGCGTCACCCGGCGCATCGAAGCCCAGATCGTCGATGAAGATCGCAAAAGGCCGGTCGGTCGCGGCGATCGTGTCGAACAGACGCGGCAACGTGCTCAACCGATCCCCCGCCACCTCGATCAATCCAAGCGCACCGCCCGATGCCTGGACATGCGCCACGCCCGCTGCGACCAGCGCCGACTTGCCAGTGCCGCGCGCGCCCCACAGCAACACGTCCTGCGCGGCATGGCCGTCGGACAGGCGCTGAAGATTGGCGACGAACACCGATTTTTGCGCGTCGATCCCGATCAGCGCACTCAACGGCCGCGCGGCGATCCGAGTCAGGACGGTGAGGGCATCGCCCTGCCACAAATAACCGGGATGGGCGTGCGGATCGGCAGGCGCAGGCGGCAGCGGGCTGAGGCGTTCGAGGGCGGCGGCGATACGGTCGAGCGGGTCGGTCATGGGTTGGGGTATATGGTCTAGCCCGGCCATCAGAAACCCGTTCGTTTCGAGCGAAGTCGAGAAACGCACGCGCACGCCCAGGTCACGTTTCTCGACTTCGCTCGAAACGAACGGGGCGGAGGAGAGCTTTGGGTCAGTTCACCCCCTCGCCAGCGCCTGTGCCTCTCGGCGTTCGGTGAAACTGGGGTCGCGCAGCGCTGCCCTGGCATGAACGCTTGCCGCACGCCGATTGCCCGTCGCGGCATATGCCTGCGCCAGATGCCAGCGGATGACCGCATGGTCGGGGGCTAGCATTGCCGCCTTCACCAACAACGCGACCGCTTGTCGCGGTTCGCCCGCTTTCGTCAGCGTCCAGCCATAGGCATCGGCGACGGCCGGGTTACCCGGTGCGAGGCGATAGGCCGCACGGGCATAGACGCGCGCGGTGTCGGGATCCTCGGCCCCGGCATAGGCCATCGCCAGTTCAGCGAGCAGTGCGGCGTCGCGATTGCCGGTGCGGAAGCGAACCTCCTCCAGCGCGTCAATCGCAGCGTCATATTCGCCGCTGGCGAGCTGCCATCTGGCCCCGAGCCTGAGGGCGGCGACATTGATCGGGTTTTGCGACAGGAACAGGGCGAGCGTTTGCGCGGCATCGGCGGCACGGCCTGATTTTTCCTGCGCCTCGACCAGCCTCAACATCGTCGGTTCGTCGAACCGCAGCGACGCGGCGGTTGCGTAGGCGGTACGCCCCGCTTCCCAGTTTTCGACCAGCGCGTGGATGTCGCCGACCACCAGATGCGCCTCGGGTACACCGGGGTTGCTTGCGACAAGCGATTGCGCGCGGGCGAGCGCACCGACGCGGTCGCCACTGGCGATCAGGCCGCGCACCAATGCGACGGTCGTGGTGGGATTGCCAGGCCGCGCATTGGCCTCGGCCATCAGCACGGAGACCATGCCCCCCTCGGGTAGCACGGTAGCGGACGGACGGAACGGGGCGGCGGCGCGGTCGCTCAATTGCGCGGCGCGCACCCGGTCGCCGATTCGCTCGTAACCGCGCGCAGCGAGCAACAACGTTTCGCTGTCGGCATCGGCGCGCGCGATCAGGGGCGCAAGTAACTGGACCGCATTGCGCGACGCGTCGGCACGTAAATAGGCGGTGGCGAGCAGGCGGCGCGCGCCGTCATTGCCCGGCTGACGCGCGACGAGCGGGCGGAGCTTTTCGATCGCCTGGCCATAGCCGCCGGCTTCGAGGTCGAGCGTCCCCGCCAGCATCATCGCCGCGGGCACCGACTCGATGCTCGGACCCGCTTTCGCCAGGATGCTGCGTGCGGTGGCGGCGTCGCCCGCGCGCGCGGCGAGCACGGCTTGCAGATAGAAGCCTTGCGGGCTGTTGCCGCGCACCCGCATCGCGCGGCGCACGGTGTCGAGCATCTCGACCGTGCGCCCGGCATCGCCCAGCGTCGCGGCATAATCGATCAGCGCATCGTGATGTTGCGGATCGCGTGCCAATGCACGCTCGAACCACGGCAGCGACGCGATCAATCCGAATTGCTCGCGCACCAGCAGCGCGCGGACCAGCACCGTATCGGGCTGACGCGGGTCGAGTTCGACCGCACGCGCCGATGCGCGGATCGCATTGCCGATATCGCCATTGGCCAGATTGTGGCGGGCGATGTCGGTCCACAACACCGCGCTGTCTGGGGACAATTCGCGTGCTCGGGCAAAGGCGTCTGCCGCTTCGCCCCCTCGACCCATCGCCGCCTGCGCCTGCCCGCGAATACGCCAGGCATAGGCGGCATAGGCGGGCGGCGCGGCGTTCAGCGTCGCCAGTGCCTGCTCGGGCGCACCGCGCAGCAATTGTGCCTCCCCCAGCAATGCCACTCCGCGCGAGCGAGCAAAGCCGTTATCGAATGCGCGGTTCAGTGCCGCCTCCGCGCCCAATCCGTCGCCCAGCGCGACCAATGTTCGGGCATGGATCGCGTGGGTCAGGTTCCAGTCTGGCGCGCGTCGGACTGCCCCGATCGCCAGATCGCGTGCGGCGTAAGCGTTTCCGGCGTCGAGCAGCGCAAGCGCCTGTGCCAGTTCCTGACGCGCTTTCTGGTCGTCGGCATGTAGCGGCGTCGAAGCAAGGGCCAGGCTTCCCAGAAAAAACGCTATACCCAACAACCGGCCGTGCTCCCGCGCAGGCGGGAGCCCAGGACCACAAATGTCGCCCTGTCCAACCCTGGGCTCCCGCCTGCGCGGGAGCACGGTGAGTTTCGCTTCAAGGCTGAAGATCATAGCTTTTCATCAGATCATAAAGGGTAGGGCGACTGATCCCGAGCAACCGTGCTGTGCCCGAGATATTGCCCTCAGACCGCGCCAGCGCGCGGGCGATGACGCGGCGGTCGGTGGCTTCGCGCGCGGCCTTCAGGTTGATTGGCAGCGCTTCCGATTCGCCCGGTTCGGACAGGTCGAGGTCGGTCGCACCGACCAGTTTGGCGTCGGCCATGATGACGGCTCGCTTCACCCGGTTTTCCAGCTCGCGGACATTGCCGGGCCAGCCCCAGCCATCGATCGCCGCCAGCGCATCGGGGGCGAAGCCCTTCACCGCGGGGTTCATCGATTTGGCGTGGGTGCGCAGGAAATGACGCGCGAGTAATGACGCGTCGCCGGTGCGTTCGGCCAGCGAAGGGATACGCACGACGATCTCCGCGATGCGATAGTAAAGGTCTTCACGGAACCGCCCGTCGGCGACCATCGCCTCCAGATCCTGATGGGTCGCGCAAACGATCCGCGTATCCACCGCAATCTGCGCGCGCCCGCCAATGCGTTCGATTACGCGTTCCTGCAAGAAACGCAGCAATTTGACCTGGAGCGCCAGCGGCACATCGCCGATTTCATCGAGGAACAGGGTTCCGCCCTGTGCCTGCTCGATCTTGCCGGGCGTGGTTTTTACAGCACCCGTGAACGCGCCCTTTTCATGGCCGAACAGCTCGCTTTCGAGCAGCGTTTCGGGGATCGCGGCACAGTTGATCGCGACGAACTGGCCGGATTTGCGTGGGCTAGTGTCGTGAAGCCCGCGCGCCAGCACTTCCTTGCCGGTCCCGCTAGCGCCCAGCAGCAGCACGCTGACATCGGCCTGCGCCACGCGTTCGATGGTGCGCGTCACTTTGAGCATTTCGGGCGAGGCGGTGATGAGCCCACCCAGCGCGACGTCGCCACCGGGGCGATCGGCAAGCCGGCGGTTTTCGGCCTCGAGCGCGGCGACGTGAAACGCACGGGAGACAATCAGCCCCAGCGCATCGATGTCGATCGGCTTCTGATAGAAATCCCACGCGCCCGCCGCGATCGCCCTTACCGCGCTTTGCGCTTCGCCATGCCCGGATGCGACGATCACCTTGGTCGCGGGCGCCAGCGACAGGATCGCCTCCAACGTCGCGAAGCCTTCGGTGGTGCCGTCGGGATCGGGCGGCAGGCCGAGATCGAGCGTGACGACGGGCGGTTCTTCGGCACGCAACGCGGTGATCGCCTGTTCGCGGTCGGTCGCGGCGATGATGTCATAGCCTTCATAGGCCCAGCGCAACTGGCGCTGAAGCCCGGCGTCATCCTCCACGACCAGCAATTTGGGACGCGGTGCGGTCATGCGGCATGTTCCATCGGATTGGCATCGGCCCCATTCGAACCCAAACGCGGAAGGGTGAGGCGAAAGCGCGTGCCTTCGCCTTCGCGGCTATGCACGTCGAGCCGACCATGCATCGCGCTGGCGAGCTGTCGCGCTTCGAACGCGCCGATGCCAAATCCGCCCGCCTTGGTCGAATCGAACGGTTTGAATAACCGGTCGCGGACGAAGCCGGGCGACATGCCCGAACCGCGGTCGACCACATCGATGGTCACGCCGTCGCCGTCGTCGCCAATGCGCAGGATGATCGCCTCGCCGGGTGCGCTGGCATCGATCGCGTTCTGGATCAGGTGCGACACGATCTGTTCGATCCGCGCAGGGTCTCCCCATGCGGTCGCGGTCGCATCGCCCGACAGGATGATCGGATGCTGGCCCTTGCGTCGGCTCGCGACGGTGTCGACAAGCGTATGGAGCGCCACCGGCACCATCGGTTCGCCCTTGGCCTGATGATGCTGCGACAGCTTGGCCAGCAGCGCGTTCATGCGCTCCGCCGATTCGTTCAGCGTCGCGACCATATCGACGCGAAACTCTGGATTGTCGGCATGGCGTTCAGCGTTGCGCGCGACCAGGCTCAACTGGCTGACCAGATTCTTGATGTCGTGAAGGATGAATGCGAACCGCCGGTTGAACTCGTCGAACCGCTCAGCCTGCGCCAACGCTTCCTGCGCGCGCGCCTCTGCCAGGTGCGACGCGACCTGGCGTCCCGCGATTTTGAGCAGATCGAAATCTTCCCAATCGAGCGGACGTTCGATTGGCGGGCGCGCCAGCAGGATCAGCCCCGCCAACCGATCGCCATGCGGCAGCGGCACCATCACCCATCCATCGACAACGTCGATGAGCCAGCCGGGGACCGCGGCGGCGTCCACCGCGTCGGCCTTATGCTCGCGCACTGCGTCAAGTTCGATCACGCGGCGCGTGGTGGCCAGATGCGCGAGCAGCACATCGGCACCCTCGCCCGGATGCACCTCCGCACCGTCCCAACGCCACTGAGCAGCGATGTCGAGCCCCGCACCGCTCGGCACCATCAGCACACCACCGGGCGATTCGGTCAGGTCGGCTACGGCTTTGACGATGCGGTCCTGAAGGCTGGTTTCGCCACTGCCCAGCGTATCGGTGAAACGGATCCATTCGGCGCGATAGTCATAGCGGTGGCGATAGAAATGCTTAGCAAGCTTGACGCGCAGCCACGCGCGCAGATGCGGGCTGGACAATGCGGCAAGCGCTGTGGTGGTCGCGCCGAAGATGAAAACGGTCTGGAATGCGCGGCTACCGCCCATTTGCGCGATTCCAGTCGCGCCTGCCGCCACGAAGACGAGGTATAGACCTGCCGCGACGAACGACATCGATTGCAGCGCGACCATCCGCGATACGCGCAGATTCCATTGGTCGGCCCGGTGCAGCCCGATCGCAAGCAGGGCACCGACCAATCCGAGCGCGATTCCGCGCAGGCCATGCGCCCAATCCGCATCGCTCGCGACATGGCCAGCGACCAGCACGATCAGATCGAGCGTCCACAATGCCGCAGGGGCCAGCGCGATCGCCCAGCGCGTGCGCCCGCCCGCGCCGTTCATCAACCCCTGCACCAGCCAGAGCCCGGCAATCGCGGTCATCATCGCCAGCATCGTCGCGGCCTGATCGATCGCGTCCGCGACCGCCACCTGTTCGGTCGCGCGAGCCAGCAACCGCAGCACCATCGTCGTAATGAGCACCAGCGCCACGACGGCATAGACGCTGCCGATCGGCGCAAAGCCGTTTTCCGGCCTCAGCGTACGGTGGAGCAACAGCAACACCCCCAGCCACGCAAGATCGCGCACGCCCTGCGCCAGATCGACGCCGGGTTGCGGCTCACCGATCCCCGCGACGGACAGCGCCCATAACGCGGTGGCGATCAACGCGATCGCGAACGGGATACGCGGCATGCGCTTCGCATCGAGACGAAGCGTCCACACCCCCAACGCACCGAACAGCAAAGCGGTCAGGGCATGGCCCCAGATGACGATGCCGGCGGATGCGCTCATGTCAGCGCGCGCCCTCGGGCCACAGCACGACACGGATGGTCTGAAGCAGGATCAACAGGTCGAGGAACGGCGAATAATTCTTGGCGTAATAGAGGTCGTACTCCAGCTTCTGCCGCGAATCGTCGATCGAGGCGCCGTAAGGATAGTTGATCTGTGCCCAGCCGGTAATGCCGGGCTTCACCATGTGGCGCTCGGCATAATAGGATAGCTGGGTTTCGAGATCCTCGACGAATTGCGGGCGTTCGGGGCGCGGACCGACGAAGCTCATTTCGCCCTTCAGCACGCTCCAGCATTGCGGCAGTTCATCGACGCGAATCTTGCGGATGATGCGGCCGATACGGGTAATGCGCGGGTCGTTCTTTTCCGCCCAAACTGCGGTCCCGGCGACCTCGGCATCGCTGCGCATCGAGCGCAATTTGATGATGTCGAACCCCTGATTGTACAGCCCGACGCGGCGCTGGCGGTAGAAAGCCGGTCCCTTGCTGTCGAGTTTGACCGCGATCGCGGCGATCAGGATGAGCGGCAGCGTCAGGACCAGCAGCAACAGGCTGGCGCCGATGTCGAACAGTCGCTTGAACGCGCTCGAAAACATCCGACCCGATGAAAAGCCGTCGGAAAAGATCAGCCAGCTCGGGTTGACGCTGTCGAGATCGACGCGCCCCGTCTCGCGTTCCAGAAAGGTCGAGATTTCGTTGACATGGACCCCGGTCGTCTTGATCCGCAACAAGTCCTTGAGCGGCAGCGCATTGCGTCGTTCCTCCAGCGCGAGCACGACTTCGGACGCGTTCAACAACACGACATGGTCGGCGAGATTGTAGATCGCATCGCGCGCGATCGCCTCTGGAATGACGCGGTTGGCTTCGCTCATCGACACATAACCGACGACGACGAACCCGGCGCCGGGACGTTGCGCCAGCACCTTCAGGCGTTGGGCGCGCGGTCCTGCGCCCAGGACGACGATCCGCCGCTTGAACGCCTGTCCGCCCAAGGTCTTGCCTAACAGGATGCGAAGCCCGATCAGCAACCCCATCGACACCAGCATCGCGTAGAACAGGTTGGATCGCCAGAACGTCAGTGCGGGGACCAAGAAGAAAATGAGCGCGAGAAAGATGACGCCCAGCGAGATCGCAACGAGCAAGCGCGCGGCGGCAAAGCGGATCGATTGCGTCGCCTGCGCACCGTAAACGCCCACCGCAACCATCGCCAGCATCAGGCTGGCGGCAAAGCTGAACATTTGCGGCAGCCGCGTGTGGATGGGTTCGACCAGCATCCCGATCTGATCCGCGCGGATCAGCCACCCGGCCTCCGCCGCCAGCAGCAGCAGCATGAAATCCAGCAAGCCGAGCAGCAGCACGGCGTTCGGGATATAGTGTTTGAACAACCTGATCATGCGCGCACGGGTCCGGGGCGCGGGTGTAAAACCCGCCGACACCTTCCTCTGTCGCAATAATTGACAAAGATTTTCTGAATATGCCGAAGAACCCTTCGGCGTCGGACATCGTTTGACGCGAGCGCGCCAGCGATTAACGTGGCGTCAGAGGGAGTTCGCCGAACATGGGCGTCGATGCGCTGATTGTCCCCGTGATCCTGTCCGGCGGCGCGGGAACGCGGCTATGGCCGATGTCGCGGCCCGATACACCCAAGCAGATGCTGGCACTGACCGGCGAGCACACGATGCTTCAGATGACGGCCGATCGGGTGCGATTCGGCAAACGTTACGCCGCGCCGATCGTGGTGGCGAGCGCCCGTCATGCCGACGCGATCGACGCGCAACTGGCGGGGATCGGCATCGACAATGCCTGCCTGGTCCTCGAACCGGCAGCGCGCAACACGGCACCCGCGATCGCACTGGCGGCACTGGCGGCAGGCGGCGGCGACGCACCATTGCTGGTGATGCCGTCCGATCACGTCATCGCGGATCAACCAGCATTTCAACGCGCAGTGGACTTGGCATTGCCGCTGGTGCGCGACGGCTGGCTGGTGACGTTCGGCATTGCGCCCGACGCGCCCGAGACCGGCTATGGCTATCTCCATATCGGCGAGCAGGTCGCCGATGGGGCTCACAAAGTGGCGCGCTTCGTCGAAAAGCCGCCGCGCGCGGCGGCCGAGGCAATGATCGCATCGGGCGACCATGCCTGGAACGGCGGCATTTTCCTGTTCCGCGCCGATGCATTCCTGAATGCGCTCGGCGAACACGCGCCTGACATTCTGGCAGCGGCGACAGCGGCGACAAATGGCGCAACGCGTGAGAACCGTCACATCCTGCCCGATCCGGCCGCCTTCGCCGCGTCGCCGTCCGAATCGATCGACTATGCGGTGATGGAAAAGGCGACGCGGGTGGCCGTCGTTCCGGTTTCGATGGGCTGGAGCGATGTCGGCAGTTGGGACGCGCTTCACGCGATCAGCAAGCATGACGATGGCGGCAATGCGCTGTCGGGCGACGTCACCGCGATCGACTCCACGAATTGCCTGGTGCGCACCGACCATGCGCGGATCGCGATGGTCGGGGTGAGCGACCTGATCGTGGTCGCCAACGGCAACGACATATTGATCCTGCCGCGCGGCCGCAGCCAAGAGGTGAAGCGGATCATTGCCGAACTGGACGACGGGGGCGGTTGATCCCTCCATAGCGGAGGCACTTGCGTTTGATCCGCCCGGCATTGCTGTTTCTACTGGTCGCTCTTGCAAAGGAGCAGTCCATGAAATCGACCAAGATGTGGAGCGCAATTGCTCTCGTCGCCGCATTCGCAGTTACCGGCACCTCAGCAGCGCAAGTTGGCGGCGACATCCCGCTCTACGACTATAATTATTACTCGGATGCGACCTATTCCGAGCTGGTCGGCAGCCAATCCGGCGTTTGCTATCAAGGTTATGCCGGGGTCGGCCCCACATACGGCACGATCACGCCTTATGAGCAGCAGGTCCAGGTTGGCGTTTGTCGGAACGGCGTCACGATTTACTGGTGATGGTCACGCGTCCAGCTCACTCCACCCAATCCAGCCCGATGTCGCGATAGAGGCTCTTGTCCTCCTGCCACTTCGGAGAGACTTTGACGTGGAGATAGAGGTGGACGCGTACCCCCATGATCGCCGCCAAATCGGCGCGCGCCTTGCTACCGATTTCCTTCAATCGCTGGCCGCCCTTGCCCAGCACGATCGCGCGCTGGGTGTCGCGTTCGACCAGGATCTGCTGGTGGATTTCGACGGAGCCGTCTTCGCGTTCCTTATACTGTTCGGTCGTGACCGCAGCCGAATAAGGCAATTCGGCATGGAGCTGATGGTATAGCTGTTCGCGCGTGACCTCTGCTGCGAGCATCCGGTCGGTCGCGTCCGACACCTGATCCTCGGGGAAATGCCACGGCCCCTCGGGCATCCGCGCCGCTAGCGCCTTCTTCAGTTCGGGGACGCCGTCGCCGGTTGTGGCCGATACGAAAAAGATTTCGTCGAACGGGACATGCGCGTTCAACTGCTCCGCATGCCGGAGAAGGCGCGGCTTGTCGGCGATATCGACCTTGTTGAGGACCAGGAAGCGGGGCTCCTTGCGCTCGGCGATCCGCTCGGCGATGGTGCGGACCTTTTCGGGCAGCCCGCCCTTGGCGTCGACCACCAGCACGATCGCGTCCGACCCCCGCGCGCCTTCCCACGCGGCCGCGACCATTGCCCGGTCGAGCCGCCGGTTGGGTTCGAAAATGCCCGGCGTGTCGACCAGCAGCAGTTGGGTGTCGCCTTCGATCGCGATGCCCATCAGCCGGGTACGCGTCGTCTGTGCCTTGGGACTGACGATCGCGACCTTTTGCCCGACCAGCGCATTGACCAATGTCGACTTGCCCGCATTGGGCGCGCCGACAACGGCAACCAGACCGCAATGGGGAGAGATAGGTTGGGTCAAGCGGCCACCACCGCCTGTTCGATCGTGCCGAAGATCGGATGATGCTTGTCGTCCTCGGCCCAGATGCGGACTGTGTCGCCCGCCTTCAGGAACGGGGTCGTCGGCTTGCCGTCTTTGATGGTTTCGATCGTGCGGATTTCGGCGATGCAGCTATAGCCGACGCCACCGTCCGCAACCGGTTTGCCGGGACCGCCGTCTGCGTCGCGGTTGGAGACCGTGCCCGATCCGACGATCGTGCCCGCCCCCAGCGCGCGGGTCTTGGCGGCGTGCGCCACGAGCGTTCCGAAATCGAACGTCATGTCCTCGGCCGCATCGGCCCTGCCGAACGGCTGGCCGTTCAGCTCGACCATGAGCGGACGGTGCAGCTTGCCATCCTGCCACCAGTCGCCGAGTGCATCGGGGGTCACGAACACCGGCGAGAAAGCGCTGGCGGGCTTCGACTGGAAGAATCCGAATCCCTTGGCCAGTTCGCCGGGGATCAGGTTGCGAAGCGACACGTCGTTGGTCAGACCGACCAGCCGAACCGCGGCCAGCGCTTCCTCGCGAGACGCGCCCAGCGGCACGTCGCCGGTCACCACCACCACTTCGGCTTCCAGATCGCAGCCCCAGCTTTCGTCTTTCAGCGGGATATCATCGCGCGGGCCGAGAAAACCGTCGCTCCCCCCCTGATACATCAACGGATCGTGCCAGAACGTCTCGGGCATTTCCGCACCCCGCGCCTGTCGCACCAACGCGACGTGATTCACATAAGCCGATCCGTCCGCCCACTGGTACGCACGCGGCAACGGCGCCGCCGCCAGCCGCTCGTGAAAACGCATCATCGGAATCGCCTCATGGTCGAGGTCGGTCGACAGGTTGCGAAGGTCCGCCTCTACCGCGTCCCAATTGTCGAGCGCGGCTTGCAGCGTCGGCGCGATGTGGCTGGCATCGGCATACCAGGCGAGGTCGTTCGATACGACGACGAGCTTGCCGTCGCGTCCGTGCTTTAGGCTGGCGAGTTTCATGGAGTCTCCCTTGATTGGCCCCAGACATAGTGGGACAACGCAACTTGTCGAGCCGGTGGCGGTTATCCGGGCGATTGACACAGACGTAAAGCGGGGCAACGAACGCCAACATGTTCTCGGCGCTCAATTTTCTGGATTCCGGTGGCGAGATGGGTCGATTGATCCGCGATCACGACTGGTCCGGCAATCCGGTTGGCACACCTGATGCGTGGCCGCAGCCGCTGCGCTTCGCACTCAATATCTGCATGGGATCGAGCTTTCCGACGGCGATCTACTGGGGGCCGGAGCTTCGGCTGTTCTACAATGACGCGTGGGCGCATATTCCGGCAGAACGGCACCCCTGGGCTTTGGGGCAGCGCGGCGCGGACGTGTTTCCCGAAATCTGGAGCGTTGTCGGGCCGCAATTCGACCGGGTGATGGAAACGGGTGAGGGTTTCGCCGCCTTTGATCAGCGGTTGGACATGTTCCGCGACGGTCGTACGCAGGAAACCTATTGGAATTACAGCATCACGCCGATCCGCGACGAGCACGGCGCGGTGGTCGGCATTCTCAACCAGGGAAACGAGACGACGCGCACGATCATGGCCGAGCGTGCACGGCTGGCGGAGGTCGGACGGCTGCGCGACCTGTTCGAACAGGCACCCGGCGCGGTCGCGCTGATGCGCGGCCCCGACCATGTCTATGAAATCGCCAACGACGCCTATCTGGAGCTGACCGGGCGGCGCGAAATCCTGAACCGGCGGTTCGTCGATGCATTGCCCGAGGTCGTCGATCAGGGGTTTCTCGATCTGCTCGACCGCGTGTTCGCCAGCGGGGAAGCGCATCGCGGGTTCGGCGTTCCGGTCGAACTGGCGCGGGGCGAAGGCGGGGCGATCGAGGAACGGCTGATCGATTTCGTCTATCAGCCGATCAAGGATTCGAACGGCAACGTCACCGATATCTTCGTCGAGGCGACCGACGTCACCGACCGTGCGCGCGCCGAACAACGGCTGCGCGCGACCGAGGAACGGCTCGAACTTGCGCTTCACACGTCGATCGGGATCGGCATCTGGGATTGGGACGTGCCAGGCGACCGGGTGGTTGCCGATCGGCGCTTCGCCGCATTGTACGGCGTCGATCCGGACCGCGCGGCCGAAGGCGTTCCAATCTCCGAATTCCTGACCTTCATCCATCCCGACGATGTCGAGGCGCTGGGCCGTGCGATCGACCATGCCGTCGCGACCGGCGAGCCCTACGCTCATGACTACCGGATCGTTCAACCCAGCGGGAAGGTGCGCTGGGTATCCACCCATGGCCAGTGCGCGCGGGACGACGCGGGACAGCCGAACCGCTTCCTGGGCGTCGCGTTCGACATCACCGAACGGGTTCAGGCCGAGGAAAATGCGCTCGCGACCGCCGAAGAGCTGCGCGATGCGACCGAAACCCAGGCCTTCGTCTATGCGCTTGCCGAACAGCAGCGCGCCGCAGAACATGTCGACGACATCATGGCGTCGACATCGCAGGCGCTGGGCGAGCGGCTGGGGCTCGACCGCGTCGGCTTTTTCCGGGTCGGCGACGACCGCGCGCTCGAATTCGGGCCGAGCTGGACCAGCGGAAAGCTGCCGCCGATCACGGGGACGGTTCCCGGCGGCACGATGGGGCAGCAGGTACGCGATCAATATGCGGTCGGCAGGACGGTCGTCATCCGCGACGCCGCAACCGATCCCGACCATGCCGACACCCCGCTCGCACGGCTGTCGCCTGCCGGAATCGGCGTGCCGCTCCTCCGTCAGGGCCGGTGGGTCGCGAGCCTCTACGTCAGCCAGGCGACCGCGCGCGATTGGACCAACGAAGAAATCGCGCTGATCGAGGGGATTGCCGAGATCAGCTGGGATGCCGTCGAACGCGTCGAGGCGATCGGTGGGCTGGTCGACAGCGAAGCCAAGTTTCGCGGTATCGTCAATTCGATCGAACAGATGATCTGGTCGACCCGACCCGACGGTTTCCATGATTATTACAATGACCGATGGTACGAATATACCGGCACCCCGCCCGGATCGACTGATGGCGAAGGGTGGAACGACATGTTCCACCCCGACGATCAGGAGCGCGCCTGGGCACGCTGGTCGCATTCGCTGGAGACGGGTGAACCCTATCAGATCGAATATCGTCTGCGCCACCGCAGCGGCGATTATCGCTGGGTGATGGGACGTGCGCACCCGGTGCGCGACGAGCGCGGGCGCATCACCCGCTGGTTCGGCACCTGCACCGACATTCAGGACATCGTCGATGCGCGCGAAGTGCTGGCCCGGTCGCGCGCCGAACTCGAAACTGCGGTCGACGAACGCACGCGCCAGTTGATGGCGACCGAAGAACAATTGCGCCAGGCGCAAAAGATGGAATCGATCGGCCAGCTGACTGGCGGGATCGCGCATGATTTCAACAATATGCTGGCGGTCGTGCTGGGTGCGCTCGACCTGCTGGAACGGCGCATGGCACGCGGCGAGACCAATTTGTCGCGTTACATCGATGCCGCGCGCGACGGGGCGCAGCGCGCCGCCGGGCTGACCCAGCGTCTGCTCGCCTTTGCCCGCCAACAACCGCTGGCACCCGCCAGCATCGACCCCAACCAGATGTTGCTGGGGATGATCGACCTGTTGACGCGGACACTGGGTGAAGGCGTGCGGGTCGAAACCGTGCTCGAACGCGAATCCTGGCGCGCCAAGGCCGACCCGAGCCAGTTGGAAAATTGCCTCATCAACCTGTCGGTCAATGCCCGCGATGCGATGCCGCGCGGCGGTACGCTGACCATCCGCACCGCCAATCGCACCATCGGCCGCGACGATGCCCAAGTGATGGGGCTGGCCCCCGGCGATTATGTCGAGATCGCGGTGGGCGATACCGGCATGGGAATGCCGGATGATGTCGCCCAGCGCGCGTTCGAACCGTTCTTCACCACGAAGGAAGTCGGCAAGGGCACCGGACTTGGCCTGAGCCAGGTCTTCGGGTTCGTCCGCCAGTCGGGCGGGCATGTCGCGATCGATACCGCGCATGGGCGCGGGACGACGGTTCGGATCGTCCTGCCCCGCGATTTGATCGGCCCCCTGCCCGACGCCGTCCCCGACGATCGCCGTTCGACCCCGCGCGGCGCGGGCGAATCGATCCTGCTGGTCGAGGATGAGGAACGCGTCCGCACCTTCTCCGCCGAAGCGCTGCGCGACCTGGGCTATACGGTGATCGAGACCGTGGACGGCGCCGAGGCACTGTCGCTGATCGATCGCGGCGCGCGCGTGGACCTGTTGTTCACCGACGTCATCATGCCCGGCATGACGGGGCGTGAACTCGCCGAGCGCGCCAGTGAGCGGATCGCGGGGCTGCGCGTGCTCTACACCAGCGGCTATACCCGAGACGTGATCGCGCGCCGCGACGGCGATGCGACGCTGATCGAACGCGACGTGCTGGCCAAACCGTTCGGGATCGACGAACTCGCGCGTCGTATCCGCGAGGCGCTTGATTCGGAACGCGTCGCCGCCTGATCCTTGCCGCAATGCCCCCCAGCGACTAGGGAGCGGGCGCTTCCAATCGCACGAGGAATTTCGCGGTGGCCAATGTCGCAGTGATCGGCGCCCAATGGGGTGATGAGGGCAAGGGAAAGATCGTCGACTGGCTCGCCGAGCGCGCCGATGTCGTCGTCCGGTTCCAGGGCGGGCACAATGCTGGGCATACGCTGGTCGTCGGTGAGGCGGTGTACAAACTCTCGCTGCTGCCGTCGGGCATCGTCCGCGGCACCCCCAGCGTCATCGGGAACGGCGTCGTGCTCGATCCCTGGGCGCTCAAGGCCGAGATCGAGAAGCTGTCGGCGCAGGGCGTAACCATCACCCCCGACACCTTGCACATCGCCGACAATTGCACGCTGATCCTGCCGTTTCACCGCGATCTCGACGCGTTGCGCGAAGACGCATCGGGCGCGGGCAAGATCGGGACGACGCGGCGCGGCATCGGTCCCGCTTATGAGGACAAGGTCGGCCGCCGCGCGATCCGGGTGTGCGATCTGGCGCATCTCGACAAGCTCGACGCCCAACTCGACCGCCTCACCGCGCATCACGACGCGCTGCGTGCGGGTTTCGGCGAGCCGCCGATCGACCGCGCCCGGCTCGTCGCCGACCTGACCGAGATCGCCGAATTCGTCCTGCAATTCGCATCGCCCGTGTGGAAGATGCTCAACGAACAGCGCGCACGCGGACGCCGCATCCTGTTCGAAGGCGCGCAGGGCGTGCTGCTCGACATCGACCACGGCACCTACCCCTTCGTCACCTCGTCCAACACCATCGCGGGCACCGCGGCAGGCGGATCGGGCCTAGGGCCAAGCGCGGTTGGCTTCGTGCTGGGCATCGCCAAGGCCTATACCACCCGCGTCGGATCGGGGCCGTTCCCGACCGAGTTGGACGATGAAACCGGCGAGCGGCTGGGCGTGCGCGGGCATGAATTCGGCACCGTCACGGGGCGCAAGCGCCGCTGCGGCTGGTTCGATTCGGTGCTGGTGCGCCAGTCGGCGGCGGTCGGCGGCATCACCGGCATCGCCCTGACCAAGATCGACGTGCTCGACGGCTTCGACGAGGTGAAGATCTGCACCGGCTATCGCTTGCGCGGCGAAACGCTCGACTATTTCCCTGCCCATGCCGCCGATCAGGCCGAGGTCGAGCCGGTGTACGAAACCATGCCCGGATGGTCGGAATCGACCGCGGGCGCGCGTAGCTGGGCCGACCTGCCCGCACAGGCGATCAAATATATCCGCCGGATCGAGGAGTTGATCCAGTGCCCGGTAGCGCTGGTATCGACCAGCCCCGAACGTGAGGACACGATCCTGGTTCGCGACCCCTTTGCGGACTGATCGTTCAACCAGGCGGTTGACTATTTTGTAACAGACGTGCACGTTCAACTTCATGGTTGAACGAATCGATGCCACGTTTCAGGCGCTCGCCGATCCGACCCGTCGGGCAATGCTCGCGCATCTCGCGAACGGAGAGCGTTCAATCGGCGAACTCGCCGAACCTTTCACCATGTCGTTCGCGGGCGCATCGAAACATGTCGCAACGCTGGAAAAGGCCGGACTGATCGAACGCCGCCGTCAAGGCCGCCAATATCTCTGCACCTTGCGCGTCACACCGCTGGCAGAGGCACAGGCATGGCTTTCTCAATGGGAAGCTTTGTGGACGCGTCGGCTCGATCGACTCGATTCGCTGATCGCCATCGAAAAAGGAGAGAAGGTATGAGCTTCATTGATGGGTTCGTTCTCGCGGTGCCGACTGCAAACAAGCAGGCGTTTCGTGACCAAGCCACATTCGCGGCCAAGGTCTTCATCGAACATGGCGCGCTGCGCGTGATCGAGTGCTGGGGCGAGGAGGTGACCGAAGGCGAGAAGACCGATTTCCTCCGCGCCGTGCAGGCCAAGGACGATGAGACTGTCATGTTCTCGTGGATCGAATGGCCGTCGCGCGCGGCGCGCGACGCCGGAAATGACAAGGTCGCCAACGATCCGCGGATGCAACCCGACGCCAAAGAACAGCGCCACTTCGATGGCACCCGCATGATTTATGGCGGCTTCAGCCCCCTTCTGGATGTGCGCGCGACATGAAAGTCACGCTGCTCAGCATCATCGTCGCGGACCAGGATCGCGCGCTCGCCATGTACCGTGACACGCTGGGCTTCGTGCTCAAGGACGACCTGGCGACCGGACCACCGGGTGCACCGCGTTGGATCACGCTCGAATCGCCCGAGGTGCCGGGTGGCACCCGGATTTCGCTCGAGCCCAATGCCTTCCCCTTCGTCGCCGAGTATCAAAAGGCGCTGAAGAACAACGGCGTCCCGCTGACCGCCTTTGCCGTCGTCGATATCGATGCCGAACATGCGCGGCTGACCGAGGCGGGGGTCGCGTTCAAATCGCCGCCCAGCGCAGGCGGCGACGGCGCACCGCGCATGGCGGTGTTCGACGACCAGTGTGGCAATTGGATCATGCTGTATGAGGAGAAAGCGGATGGTTGATCTCGAACGCCTTGCGCCCGACACGCTGCGGATGGAGCGATTGCTCGATGCCCCGCGCGAAACCGTCTGGCGCTGGTTGGTCGAACCCGACTTGAGAAAGCAATGGTTTGCGGGCGGACCCTTGCAACCGCGTGTCGGGGGCGAGATCGAACTGGTTTTCGACCATGATAATCTTTCCGCCAACGACGTGCCTTATCCTCCGCACTATGCCGAACATAAATGCGCGGTCGGGCGCGAGACGATCACCGAATCTGATCCGCCGCGCCTGATCGCCTTCACCTGGGACGGCGGCACGGAAGGCGTCGCGCGGTTCGAACTGTTCGAGGATGGCGCGCGCACGCGCCTAGTTCTCACCCATTCGGGCATCACCGGCCCGGCACCGATGGCCAATTTCGGCGGCGGCTGGCATTCGCATCTCGCGGTGCTTCAGGCGAAGCTGTCGGGCGATGTCGTGCGAAATTTCTGGGCATTGCACGCCGAATCGGAAGCGACGGTGAAACGCGTCTTAGGGGATTGAGAACGGAGCAGGCGTCGCTCAGTAAACCCCCTGCAACGCATCCTCGCGCGGCTGCGAAGGTGGTGGCCCCTCATTGGGACGACGCCTCTGCGGCGGGGCTTCCTCGCGCTGACCGCGTCCGATCGCGCGGTCGATCCATTGCTGGTCGAGCCGTTCGGGCGGTGGTGCGGGTTCGCTGCCGTCATCGGACGATGGCGTATCGGGCATCGGCAGTACGCCATAAGGCTGGACCGGATTGCCGTCCTCATCGACGAACAGGCCGTTGTCGGCTTCCCCGTAATAGCTCTCGTCGTCGGGCTCCAATTGCCATTCGGGCAACGTCACCTGAGTATCGAATTGTTCGACCGGGCGGTTTGCGACGGCCTTTTGCATGAAATTGGCAAAGGCACGCGCTGGCGCGGTGCCGCCCTGCAAGCCGCCAACCGCACGCGCATCGTCACGGCCCATCCACACGCCGGTGGTGATTCCGCTTGAAAAGCCCAGGAACCAGCCATCCTTGTTCGATGTGGTCGTGCCGGTCTTGCCAGCGACGGGACGTCCGATCTGCGCCGCCCGACCGGTGCCGGTGTTGACGGCGGTCTGGAGCATGTCGGTCATCTCGGCCGCGACATAGGGCGCGATCAGGACGAGCGATCGGTTGACCTCATGCTCATAGATGACCGAGCCGTTCGCGGTGACGCGAGTGATACCGTAGGGGACCACCGCCACGCCCTTGTTGGCTACGGTCGCAAAGGCGCGCGTCATGTCGATCAGGCGGACATCGGACGTTCCCAGCACCATCGACGGCTGGGTATTGATCGGCGTCGTCACCCCGAAACGCCGCGCCATGTCGGCGATCGTCCCCGTGCTGACTTCCTGTCCCAGTTGCGCCGCCACCGTGTTGATCGAATAGGCAAAGGCGTTGCGCAGCGACATCGTGCCGCTGAACCGCCCGGAAGAATTCCGCGGTCGCCAGCCGTTAATGTCGATCGGCCTATCGACCACTTGGTCGTCGGGCTTGATACCCGCCTCCAGCGCGGCGAGATAGACGAACAGCTTCCACGACGATCCCGGCTGACGCGTCGCCTGGGTCGCGCGGTTGTAGATCGACGCGACATAATCCTTGCCGCCGACCAACGCGCGCACCGCGCCGTCGCGGTCGAGCGCGACGAGCGCGCCTTGTGCCCCCGACGGTGCGTTCGCTTGCACCGCCTGGGTCGCGGCATTCTGCATGTTCAGGTCGATGGTGGTCCACACGTCGAGCGGCGCTTGCGTCTCGTCGATCAACACTTCCAACTGGGGCAACGCCCAGTCGGTGAAGTACCGCACGCTGTTCTGGCGCGGCGCGGCGGCGAGTTCGACCGTATCGGGATCGGCAGCGGCGGCTTCGGCAGCGGTGATGCGGCCCTGTTGGCGCATCAGTTCGAGTACGACGCCCGCGCGGCCGACCGCGGCTTCGGCATCGGCGGTCGGCGAATAGCGCGAGGGCGCCTTGACCAGTCCCGCGATCACGGCGGCTTCCGACAGGCTCAGCGTGTTGGCGTCATGGTTGAAGAATTTACGCGACGCCGCGTCTATTCCGTACGCGCCGCCGCCGAAATAGACCTTGTTCAGATAGAGCTCGAGGATCTGCTCCTTCGAGAATTTGCGCTCCATGGCGAGCGCCAGGATCATCTCTCGGAATTTGCGGCCGATATCGTATTTGTTCGACAGAAAGATCGTGCGCGCGACCTGTTGGGTGATGGTCGACGCGCCCTGCAAACGTCGGTCGGTGCCGTAATTGTCCCATGCGAATTTGACGATCCGTGCCAGCGCGATGGGATCGACGCCCCAGTGCGATTCGAACCGGCGATCCTCGACCGCCACCATCGCGTCGCGCATCACCGCGGGGATTTCGTCGTGTGAAATCCACTCACCATAGCTCGGGCCAAGCGACACGATCACGGTGCCATCGGCAGCGCGTACGCGGATCATCTGGCCATTGGGCGAGGATTTGAGCGCTTCATAGCTGGGGAGCGAGGCGCGCGCGCTATAGACCGCCACGACCAGCGCGATCAGCGCGGTAAGGCCGATCGCGGCGACGATCCCCGCGGTCCAGGCGGCGATGCGCCGCCAGTTGCGCGGTTTCTTTTTCGATGAGCGGGAAGATGCCATGGGATTGGCTTGCGTGATTAAGCGTTAACGCACGCTGTCACAAGCGGTTCTGATGGCACGCGACAGCCCTAAGCAGCCGCGCTGCCCTCTGCCGCATCGCGCGCGCGGAAATCGAGCGCGACCGAATTGATGCAGTAACGCATTCCCGTCGGCGGCGGGCCGTCGGGAAAGACATGGCCCTGATGTCCGTCGCACACCGCGCAGCGTACTTCGACCCGGCGCATGCCGTGAGTGACGTCCTCGTGATGAGAGAGCGATTCTTCCGCAACCGGCTGGGTGAAGCTGGGCCAGCCCGATCCCGAATCGAACTTGTCCAGCGAATCGAACAAGGGATTGCCGCAACCTGCGCACCGATACACGCCATCGGCCTTGTTATCGGTGAAATGCCCGGCATACGCGCGCTCGGTCCCGGCTTCGCGCAGCACGTGATAGGCCTCCGGCGACAGCTTCTTGCGCCACTCGGCTTCGGACAGGTTCATCTGGTTCATGAGAGGGAATGTGTGGTCGCGATGCGCCCGCGTCAATTCCCGGCAATTACGTAGAAGCCCGGATCAGGCGGGCTTGTCGCTCCATGCCCAGTAAAGCTGGGCGGGGGGCACGTTCCACCATACCATCCGGTGGTCGATCCGAGCGAAATGCGGGGCGATGAAATCGCGCACCCTAGGCGAATATTGATAGACGAGGAACGCGCCGCCGGGCTGCATCACCTGGGCGGTGGCGGTCGCGATCCGCGCACCGACCCCCGAGGGCAGGGTGGAAAAAGGAAGACCCGAAAGCACGTAATCCGCGCCATCCAGGCCAAGATCGGCGAGAATCTGCGCCACATCGGCGGCCGATCCTTCGACCGCGGTAAAGCGCGAATCGAGGATCGTCGCGTCGAGATAGCCGATGAAATCGGGATTGGTGTCGATTGCGATCAACCGGGCATCGGGCGCCATTTTTTCGAGGATCGGGCGGCAAAAGGTGCCGACGCCCGGACCATATTCGACGAACACCTTGCACTTGGCCCAATCGACTGGTGCGAGCATGGATGCGATCAGCCGGTCCGACGACGGGATGACCGACCCGACCATTACCGGATGCTTCAGAAAACCGCGAAAGAACATGCCCCAGGGGGTGGGAAGCGAAGCGCGGCGGGTCCGCGTGGCAGTGTCGCGCGTAGTGGAAGTGTTCACTCGAAATTTCCGTAAAATGGCCCGGAGCGGGCGGACATAGCGGAGCGAAGCGGCGTCGCAAAGCTGTAACGTGCGGGAAGGAGGGTGGTTGCGGGACGACCCAACCGCGATCCCGCGAAAGCCGGGATGGCACATGCGGGCAACGGGTTGCGATCCGCAACCAATCGCGTATCCCACGCGCATGCCGCAACCAGGAGAGATCGCCGTCATCTTCGCCTCGCAGCGAAATGGCGTGGACGATGCAGGATATCGGGCAGCGGCGGACGCGATGGAGGCACTGGCGTCGGTCCAGCCGGGCTATCGCGGGATCATATCGTCGCGCGGCACCGATGGGTTCGGCATCACCATCAGTTATTGGACCGATCACGCCGCCGCGCTTGCCTGGCGCGACCATTCCGAACATGCCGCGATCCGCGATGCGGGCCGCGCGGTCTGGTACGACCGTTATCAGGTGACCGTCAGCGAAGTCGCGCGCAGCTATGACTGGGAGCGCGGCGGATGACGCGCGACCGCACCTTCATCCTGTTGTTCTTGATCATGCTGGTGATCGCGGCCGGCAATACCGCGCTGCAATCGGTGCTGCCCGCGCTGGGGCGATTGCTGGGCGTGCCCGACAGCGCGGTGGCGGCGGCGTTTTCGGTATCGGCATTGCTGTGGGTGCTGGCCGCACCGTTCTGGGCAAATCGTTCGGACCGTAGCGGTCGGCGAGCGATGGTTCTGCTTGGAATCTGGGGATTTACGGCGTCGCTGTTCCTGTGCGGGCTGTTCCTGATGATGGGAATCAACGGCTGGGTCGCGCCGGCCACGGCATTTCTGCTCTTTATCGGCGCGCGGCTGATCTACGGCACGTTCGGTGCCGCCGCGCCGCCTGCGGTTCAGGCGATGGTGGCCAGTGCGACGACACGTGAAGAACGCACCCGTGCGCTGACGCTGCTGGGATCCGCCTTCGGGCTGGGGACGATCCTCGGCCCCGCCTTCGCGCCCTATCTGGTGCTCGGCAGCCTGGGACGTATCGAGGTCGGGTTGGCGGGACCGGCGTTCATCTTTGCGATCGTCGGCATCGGAATCGCGGTCGCAACGACGCGGATGCTGGGCGAATCGCTGCCTTCACCCGAGGCGCGCGGGGCGGCATCGGCCTATCCGTCGATCGGCGGACAATCGTCGGGCGCGAGCATCACCGCCGCAACGGCCGAACGCAGCGAGCGGGTGGGTTATTTCGATCCGCGCATCCGCATCTGGATGATCATCGGGCTGGTGATGGGCCATGCCCAGGCGATGACGGGACAGGCGATCGGCTTTCTGATCATCGACCGGCTGGCGGTGCCGCCGATGGAGGCGTTGCAACCCACCGGCATCGTGCTGATGATGGGCGCGGGCGCGGCGCTGTTGGCGCAATGGGGGATCATTCCGATCCTGAACCTGAAACCACGGCAATTGGTGCTGTGGGGCATGGCCATCGGCGCGGCGGGGTGTCTGGTAACGGGCACCGCCGATTCGCTCTATGGCATCGCCACCGGGTTCGCGCTGGCGTCGCTCGGTTTCGGGTTCCTGCGTCCCGGATTTACCGCCGGGTCGTCGCTGGCGGTGGGTGCCGCAGGGCAAGGGTCGGTCGCGGGCAAGGTCACGTCGATCAACGGCGCGGCGTTCGTGCTTGGCCCCTCGATCGGGGTCGGCATGTACGAAATCTGGCGCCCGCTGCCCTATCTGACTGCGAGCGCCGTGCTGGTCCTGCTGTTGATCTATGCCGCGATCAGTCTTGGTGTTTTTCGCCGCGCGGAGTCACCTGACCGGGGGAGATAAAGCCGAGCGGCGTCATCGCCTCCTGCTTCAACTGCGCCGACATGCGGCGATATTCGTCCTCCATCTCGGGCGTGACCGATGCGCGCGATTCGCCCAGCGCCTTTTCGAAATGCGCCATGGCGACTTCCCGAGTGGACAGCGATTCGCGCAGCGCGAACATGCCCGCGCGTCGCACCACATCCTCCAGATCCGCGCCGGTGAAGCGTTCGGTGCGCGCTGCAACCGCGTCGAGGTCGACATCGGCGGCCAGCGGCATCTTTTCGGTCTGGATCGACAATATGTGCCGCCGTCCGGGCTGGTCGGGCACCCCGACATAAACCATTTCGTCGAACCGTCCGGGACGCATCAACGCCGGGTCGATCATGTTGGGGCGGTTGGTCGCGCCGATGACAACGATCGACTGCAATTCCTCCAGCCCGTCCATTTCGGCCAGGATCGTGTTTACCACGCGTTCGGTCACTTGCGGCTCGCCCTGCCCGCCGCCGCGTGCAGGCACCAGCGAATCCAGTTCGTCGATAAAGATGACGCACGGCGCCACCTGACGCGCACGCGCGAACAGCTTGGCGATCTGCTGCTCGCTTTCGCCATACCATTTGCTCAGCAGGTCGGACGATTTGGTGGAGATGAAATTGGCCTCCGCCTCACGTGCAACCGCCTTTGCCAGCAGCGTCTTGCCGGTGCCGGGCGGGCCGTAGAGCAGGAATCCCTTGGCCGGACGAATGCCCAGACGCAGGAAGGCGTCGGGGTCTTTCAGCGGCAATTCCACGCCTTCCTTCAGCCGTGCCTGCGCATCGCCCAGCCCGCCGATATCCTCCCAGCGGACATTCGGCTTTTGGACCATGACTTCGCGCATCGCCGACGGCTGCACGCGTTTCAGCGCATCGACGAAATCCTCACGCGTGACCGACAGATTGTCGAGCACCTCGGGTGGGATCGTCCGTTCGGAAAGGTTGAGTTGCGGCATGATCCGCCGCACCGCCTCGATCGCGGCTTCGCGGGTCAGCGCCGCCAGATCGGCACCGACGAAACCGAATGTGGTGCGCGCCAGTTCGTCGAGATCGACCCGCTCGCCCAGCGGCATGCCGCGGGTATGGATGCCCAGGATTTCGCGACGGCCGCGCTCATCGGGCACGCCGACGACGATTTCGCGGTCGAAGCGGCCAGGACGGCGCAATGCCTCGTCGATTGCCTCGGGGCGGTTGGTGGCGGCGATCACGACCAGATTGGCGCGCGCCTCCAGCCCATCCATCAGCGTCAGCAATTGCGCGACGAGGCGCTTCTCGGCCTCGCCCGACACTTGGCCGCGTTTGGGCGCGATCGAATCGATTTCGTCGATGAACACGATGGAGGGCGCGGACTTGGCGGCTTCCTCGAATACCTCGCGCAGCCGCTTTTCGGACTCGCCGTAGGCCGATCCCATGATCTCGGGGCCGTTGATCAGGAAGAATTCGGCATCCGATTCATTGGCGACCGCGCGCGCTAGTCGCGTCTTGCCGGTGCCGGGGGGACCGTGGAGCAGCACGCCCTTGGGCGGTTCCACCCCCAGCCGTTCGAACAATTCCGGGTAGCGCAGGGGAAGCTCGACCATCTCGCGCAACTGGTCGATCGTCGCCGCCATCCCGCCGATATCGTCATAGGTAACGTCGGCGCGGCGGGTTTCCTGCGCTTCCTGATAATCGGCGCGCAGTTCGATCTCGGTATTCTCGTCGATCTGGACCACGCCCTTGGGCACGGTCTGGACCACGGTCAGCCGGATTTCCTGAAGCGCATAGGCGGGCGCGCGCAGATATTGCGCGACATGCGGCGGGATATCCCCGACTCGCTGTTGCCCTACGGTGGCGACGGTATCGCCCTGACACATCGGACGCCCGGCGAAGGTGCGCTGAAGCGCAGGCGAAGACCCTTCGAGGCGGAGATTCTTTTGCGCAGGGGCAAGCACGACGCGAGTCGCGGGCTTGGGATCGCTCTTGCGGATTTCGACGAAATCGCCCGACCCGACCCCGGCATTGGCGCGCTGGAGCCCGTCGATGCGGACGACCTGGATGGTCTCGTCCTCGGGATAGGGGAAGACGACGCGCGCGGGCGTCACGCGCTTGCCGATCAGCTCGACGATATCGCCTTCGGTCACGCCCAGTTGCGCCATGATCGATCGCGGCAGCCGCGCCAGACCGCGCCCCGAATCGTCGGGCCGTGAATTGGCCACCTGAAGCTTGATCGTATCGCTTTCCTGATCGGCCACGCGCCGTCCTCCCGCCAGTCGTTTAATCTCGAACGCGGGAGATAGGGTGGGGGTCCGTAATTCGCCAGCATACGGGCTTCGTTGTGTGATCGCCCCTCGGCGATGAGCGCGAGCGGGAGCACGCCAAAAAAAAGGCCGATCCCTGGGGACCGGCCGTGAAAGGTTTAGGAGAGGATGCCTGAAAGGCCCGTTCTTTTTGCGGCGGTGCGGCATATTGTGCAAGTGCGAAATAAACAGGGTAAGTTGCGTTTTTTGCAATTGATACCGGTAACCCGGCGCGGTCCACCGTGGTATCGGTTGCAAATTGCAATGTCGCGGCGCACAATATCGCGATGCGCAGGCTGCCTCCCTTGTCCGCGATCGAAGCGTTCGTGCATGTCGCGCGGCTGGGGTCGATCAAGGCGGCGGCAGAGGAACTCGCTTTGTCCTCGCCTGCGCTCAGCCGCCGTATCCAGACTCTGGAACGATTCATGGGGCGCAGCCTGTTCGACCGGCGACGTCAGGCGATGGTGCTCAACGCTGACGGCGAACGGTTGATCGGCCAGCTTGCCCCTGCGCTCGACGCGATGTCCGATGCGATCGAGGCCACGACCAGTGGCGTCGGGGTGATGCGGCTGCGATTAAGCGTTCTGTCGTTGTTTGCCTCGCAACAATTGCTTCCCAAATTGCCGGAGCTTCGCCGTCGCCATCCCGAACTGCACCTCGACGTCGATACCGCCGCCCACGGTGCATCGCGGCTGGGGGAGGGGATTGATGCCGCGATCGTGCTGAGCGAAAGCGTCGATCCGGCCTATTATTCGGTGCGGCTGAACCGAAACCGCGTGTTCGCGATCGCGGCGCGGGCAGTGGTGGAAGGCGACGACCCGATCACCGATCCGCGGCAATTGGCCGGTCAAACCATCCTGATCCACCGCGACATGCCGACGACGTTCGAAATCTGGCGCGAAGGCATGGGCCATCCACATCTCGAGCCCGCAGCGATCGACCATTTCGATTCAGGCGCGCTGATGCTGGAGGCGGCAGCCCAGGGGCTGGGCATCGCCTTCATGTTCGAATCTCACTTCGAGGAAGCCCGCGACCCGCGCATCGTCAACCTGTTCGGGCGTGCGGTCGATTCGGGGTATAGCTACTGGTTCGTCTGCCGCCCGCGCGCGCTATCGCAGCGCCCGGTAAAGCTGTTCCACGACTGGCTGGTCGAGGCGTTCGGAGCCCAGCAACCCTCCTAAATCGGTTCGTGCCGAGCCCGCCGAAACGCCATCCGTTTTCTTTCCAGGAAAGAAGGACAGCATTTCGACAGGTTCAATGTAAATGGGGTTTGGTTACGCCACGGTCGCCTTGACGATCTTGCCCGGCGTGCGGGGTGGTTCGCCCTTGGGCAGCTTGTCGACATGTTCCATGCCGTCGGTCACTTCGCCCCACACGGTATATTGCCCGTCAAGGAAGCGCGCATCGTCGAGGCAGATGAAGAACTGGCTGTTGGCCGAGTTGGGGTCCATCGTCCGCGCCATCGAACATACGCCGCGCTTGTGTGGCTCCTTCGAGAATTCCGCCGGAATGTCGGGCTTGTCCGAACCGCTGGTGCCGGTGCCGGTGGGATCGCCGCCCTGCGCCATGAAGCCGTCGATCACGCGGTGGAACACCACGCCATCGTAGAAACCGTCGCTTGCCAGTTCGGTGATGCGTTCGACGTGCTGGGGGGCCAGGTCGGGGCGCAGGCGGATCGTGACGTCGCCGGTGTCGAGCGTCAGGGTCAGGGTTTCGGCCATTGATAATCTCCGTGGATGGGAATGGCAACGCGCCTAATGGGCGCGGTCCTTCAGGTAAAGCGGTCCATTGGCAGGGGAGTTCCCACTCGCTAGAGAAGCGCAGCCCAACCCCTTGGAAACCCCGCGTGGAGGTCGAACGATGAGCGAGACCGAATTTTCCCGCGAGGCCATTGAGGCGCGGACCAGCGAACTCGACGAGGACGATCGCCTTAAACCCGAATTCGTCCGCGCCGTTCTGGCCGCAGTCGAGGCAGGCGACGGTGAGGCCGCACGCGAAAAGGTCGAACGGCTCCACCCCGCCGACATCGCCGATCTGATCGAGCTGACGCCGGGCGATCAGCGTGCCGCGTTGGCCTCCGCCATCGCCGACCTGATCGACGGCGACGTGCTCGCCGAAATGAACGATTGGGTCCGCGAGGAACTGATCGACGCATTGGAGCCGCATCAGGTCGCACACCTGACCTCGGACCTCGACACCGACGACGCGGTTGCGATCATCGAGGATATGGAGGCCGACGAGCAGCAGGCGGTGCTGCGTGCGCTAGACCCCGACGATCGCGCCGCGATTGAGGAGGCGCTTAGCTATCCGGAGGAATCCGCCGGTCGCTTGATGCAGCGTGAGCTGATTGCGGTGCCCGAGCATTGGACCGTCGGCGACGCGATCGATTTCCTGCGCGCCGACGATCAGTTGACGACCGACTTTTGGGAAATCTTTGTCGTCGATCCCGCCCACCACCCGGTCGGCACCTGCAACCTGTCCTGGATCCTCCGCACGCCGCGCTCCGTCGCGATCGGCGACGTGATGAAGCGCGAACAGACGCTGATCCCGGTCGATATGGACCAGGAAGAAGTCGCGCTGCGCTTCCAGAAATACGGGTTGATCTCGGCGGCCGTCACCGATGCGAGCGGGCGGCTGGTCGGCATGATTACGGTCGATGACGTGGTCCACATCATCTCCGAAGAAGCCGGCGAAGACGCGCTGCTGATGTCGGGCGCAGGCGAAGGCGACATCAACGAACCGATCCGCGACAGCTATACCGCGCGCGTGCGGTGGCTGATCGCCAATCTGTTCACTGCGCTCGTCGCCTCGGGGATCATCGCCTATTTCGGCGCAGCCATCGAAGAGATGGTGGCGCTGGCGGTGCTGATGCCGATCGTCGCATCGATCGGTGGCAATGCGGGCACGCAGACTATGGCAGTCGCGGTCCGCGCGCTCGCCACCAATCAGCTGACCCAGTCGAACACCGCGCGGACGATTCGCCGCGAAATCCTGCTCGCGGTGTTGAACGGCGCGACGATCGCGGTGCTGATCGGGCTGGGCGCGGCGGCGTTCTTCGGCGACGTGCAACTCGGTATCGTCATTGCCTCCGCAATGGTCATCAACGTGCTCGTCGCGGGACTGGCCGGGGTGCTGGTGCCCGTCGTGCTGGAACGGCTGGATCAGGATCCCGCGGTCGCATCCTCGGTATTCGTGACGATGATCACCGATTCGATCGGCTTTCTGGCGTTTCTGGGACTGGCGGTCGCGACCGGGTTGGTCGGCAATTGACTTGATCGCGGGCGCTCGTCCGCCCAAATCGCACCGGTGCCGCTTCACCTCACAAAAGTCGCTTACGGTCATGACAGCCTGGAGCATCTGCGCGACCGCATCGCTCTGCGCGAGTCCGAAGGCGGGCTGGTACTGACCACGCGCTACCTGCCCAAACGCGTGGCCGAAATCGACGGCGGCTCGCTCTACTGGATCATCAAGCACCAACTCGTCGCACGCTCGCCGATCCTGAGATTTGGAGAGGCCGAAGGGGGGCGAGTCGCGATCCATCTCGAACCGCGCCTGATCCTGGTCAATCCGCGCCCAAAGCGCGCACATCAGGGCTGGCGCTATCTCGAGGGCGCCGATGCGCCCGTGGATATGGGTGGCGATGGCGAAGGGGTGGCGGCGATGCCGCTCGCGCTGGTCGGGAAGCTAAACGCGCTGGCGTTGTTGTAGCTATCTTCGCCTCTCTCCCCCGTTTGTCCTGAGTAGCCATCGAGTAGCGGCGTAGCCGCGTATCGAGAGGGCGTATCGAAGGAGGCCAAGCCAGAGCGCCCAAATCCGTACTTCGATACGCGCCCTCGATACGCTCCTTCGGAGCTACTCGGTCTCTACTCAGCACAAACGGGTGGAGAGGTGAGGAGTGGGGTTGGCGCTTATAGACGCCAATCTAACCATCCCCCCGCACGAACGCCGCACACCGCTCGCCGATCATGATCGACGGCGCATTGGTATTCCCCCCCACCAGCCGCGGCATGATCGATGCGTCGCCGATCCACAGCCCGTCCACGCCGCGGACCTTCAACCGCGAATCGCACACGGCATCCGCATCGCCCCCCATCCGTGCGGTGCCGACGGGATGATAGATGGTGTCCGCCCGCGACCGGATCAGTGCCTCCAGCGCGTCGTCGTCGTCGAGGTCGACGGGATAGCGGTCGCGTCCCTGATACTGCGTCATCTGGGGCTGTTCCAGGATACGGTACATCGCCCGCACCCCTTTCATCAGCAGGTCGACGTCGCGGCGATCGGTCAGAAAGGCCGGGTCGATCAACGGTGCAGCACGCGCATCGGCGGACGCCAGCCGCACCGTTCCCCGGCTTTCGGGACGCAACACACAGGCGTGGCAGCTAAACCCATGCCCCGGCACCTTGGTCCGGCCATGATCCTCGACGATCGCGATCAGGAAATGGAGTTGCAGGTCGGGCGCCGGCAGTCCCGGCTGAGACGACAGGAATGCCCCCGCCTCCGCATAGGGCGTGGTCATCGCGCCGGTGCGTTTGCGAAACCACTCCCACATCTGCCCCAGCGAGCGCATCGAACCTTTCAGCGATCGACCCAGGAACAGGTCCCCCGGCGTCTCGAACGCAGCGGTATAATCGAGGTGATCCTGCAAATCCGACCCCACCGCCGCGCGGTCGATCTGCACGTCGATGCCGTGGTCACGAAGATGCGCACCCGGCCCGATCCCCGACAGCATCAGCAGTTGCGGTGTCCCGAACACCCCGCCCGCCAGCACGACGCCACGCCGCGCGCGAATGGTGTGCGCCTCTCCACCGCGCGAATAGGTAACGCCGACCGCACGGCCATCGTCGAACACCACGCGCTCCGCGATGACATCGGTCAGGATTTTCACATTGGCAGGCGGCTTGCCGTCGCCCAGATAGGCGCGCGCCGCCGACCAGCGTTCGCCCTTTTTCTGCGTCACTTGATACAGGCCGACGCCTTCCTGACGCACACCGTTGAAATCGGGGTTGAACGGGATTTGCAGGCTCTCCGCCGCCTCGATGAACGCGCGGCTGCCGGGGTGCGCATAGTCCTGATCGCTGACATGCAGCGGGCCGCTGTCGCCGTGAAATGCGTCGCTCCCGCGCACATTGGTTTCCGCACGCTTGAACACCGGCAGCACATCATCCCAGCCCCAACCGCTGCAGCCCAGCCTTTCCCAATTGTCGTAATCCCACGGATGGCCGCGCACATAGAGCATCGCGTTGATCGCGCTCGATCCGCCCATCCCGCGTCCGCGCGGCTGGTATCCCCGTCTGCCGTTCAGCCCGACCTGCGGCACGGTGTCGAAGCGCCAGTTGGTGCCTTCCTGCTGGAACGGCATCATGCCGGGCATGACGGTCTTCCACCCGTCATTGCGCCCGCCCGCCTCCAGCACCGCGACGGTCGTGCGCGCGTCTTCGGCTAGGCGACCCGCGACGGCGCTTCCGCCCGATCCGCCACCGACGACGATATAGTCGACCTCTTCCATGTCCCCTGCTCCTCTCGCGCCCGCCATTTTTGGCGGATCGTATCGCTGGTGTCGCGGCTGCCGTCATGGCTCCAGCCGGGTGGTCCGAAGATATAGCCTGTGCGGGCGCGCCAGTCCGGCGCGGCCTTCACGTCGCGCGCGATGCCGATCCATTCGTGGAATGCCGCCCATAATATGTTGAAGCTGCCCAGGTTGCGGACGATGCCATAGCGCGGTCGATCCTCATCGCGTTCGGCCACGAACGTCCCGAACATTCGGTCCCAGACGATGAACACGCCCGCATAGTTGCTGTCGAGATAGCGCGGATTGGTCGCATGATGGACGCGGTGGTGCGACGGCGTGTTCATCACCGCCTCGAACCAGCGCGGCATCCGCCCAATCGTCTCAGTATGGATCCAGAATTGATAGACCAGGTTCAGCGCCGCGACGAAGAACACCATCGCTGGCGGAAAGCCGATCAGGAACAGCGGCAGGCGAAAGAGGAAGGTGGCGGAGAAAAAGCCGGTCCAGGTCTGACGCAGCGCGGTCGACAGATTATAATGCTGCGAACTGTGGTGGATGACATGGCTCGCCCAGAACCACCGCACCCGGTGCGCCGATCGGTGAAAGACGTAGTAAGCCAGATCGTCGAGCACGAAGGCGATGACGAACCAGTACCAAGCCCATGAAATCTCGAAGACCGCGAACTGGTGGACCCAGACCGCAAGCGCGAACACCAGCCCTGCCGACAACACCCCCGCGACCGTGCTGCCCAGCCCGAGCCCGAGCGACGTCAGGGTATCCTTTGGGCAATAGCGCCGCCGATCGCGAAACCGCGCTGCGATCATCTCGGCCAGCACCAGCGCCACGAACGCGGGAATGGCGAGATCGACGGGATCGGGCAGGTTGGGCATTTGCAGGCGAGCTTACATCGCTGTCAGCAGGCGCGCCAGCGCGATTGTGGGGCGCGCGCTACCCGCTACCGTCACCCCGGCCGTAGTGCCGGGGTCCACCAAGCCGCTCGCGCATCGCCACAGATGAGAACGTTGCGCCCGCCACCCGGTGGACCCCGGCACTACGGCCGGGGTGACGAGTGAGTGGGGTTATGTCCCGCCAAAAACCCCTCGACCTCGCCCAACGCTCGCCCTTGCAAAACGACATCCCCAAACATCCGATCGCCCGACCGCAGCATCGTTCCTTCGCCCGCCGCTGCCAGCCCGACCGGCCGCACCAATTCCCGCACCGCCGGTTGCGCGCCATGTCGCTTGACCAGCGCAACCCGGTCGCCGCGCCCGCGCACCAACGCCGCGTCACCTTCACTCCCTAGCAGCACCGCCTCAGGCACGAAGCCCGGCAGCATGTCGCCCGCTGCGTCGATCGCCGCGGCCTCGTCCAGCGGATCGCCGCCCAGCTTCAGCCACGCGGCGATGCCCGCGAGCGCCAGCACCGCGACCAGCGATCCGCCGAGCAGCGCCCAATTCACGCGCGCGCGCCGCTCACTGCTTGCCGGACAGCGCGTCGAGCATCGGCTTCAGGCCGTTCAGGTCATATCCCGCACCCGCGCCCGCCTCGACGATCTCGCCCGGCGCACCGCCGCCCTTTGCCTCTGTCAGCGCCCACAAATTGCAGCTTCGCGTGCCCGACCGGCAATAGGCAAGCACCGGCCCGCCCGCATCTTCGACCGCGGCGGTCATCGCATCGATCTGGGGATGGCTGAACCCGGCTTGGGTCACGGGAATGGCGGAATAGGTCAGCCCTAAAGTCTCGGCCACTGCGCGGATCGCCTCGCCTTCGGGCTGGCCCGCTTCCTCGCCGTCGGGGCGGTTGTTGACGATGCTCTTGAACCCCAGACGCGCCAGTTCGGTGACGTCGGCCGGGTCGATCTGCGGACTGACCGAAACCCGGTCGTTGATGCGGCGGATATCCATCGAACCCCTCGTCAATTGTCGCGGATCACCCGCAGGAAGTCGTCACCATAAGCCTCCAGCTTCTTCGCGCCAACGCCGGGCACTTGGCCCAGCGCCGAAAGGCTGGCGGGCCGTGCCAGCGCCATGTCGCGCAGCGTGGAATCGTGAAAGATGACATAGGGCGGCAGGCCGGTTTCCGCGGCGATCTCGCGGCGTTTGGCACGCAGTGCCTCGAACAGCGGGTTGCCGACCGGATTGGCCTCGCCCCCACCGCGTGTGCTGCCCTTGCGCCGCCGTTCGCGTTTGGGCGGGACGACCAGCGAAACGGCTTCCTGACCTTTGAGGATCAGCCGCGCGCCGGGGCCGAATTCGAGCCCCCCATGGGCATTGGCGCGCAGCGCATCGCGTACCTGAAGCGCCCGCGCGACGGGTTTGAGCAGCGCCTGCTCGGCGGGCTCCAATATGCCCCATACCGACAGTTTCTCATGCCCGTTCATCAAACTGCGCTCGCTCGACTGACCGGTCAGCACGCTCTCGACATAGCCGGTGCCGAACATCTGACCCGTGCGAAATACGGCGGAGAGATATTTCTGCGCGACGACGCTCGCATCCACCGCATCGGGCGGGGTGAGGCAATTGTCGCAATTGCCGCAGTCGCGCTCAAGCGTTTCGCCGAAATGCTGAAGCAGGATGCGCCGCCTGCACGTCGCGGTCTCGACCAGCGCGCCCAGCGCGTTCAGCCGCGTGCGCTCGCCCGCCACCCGGCTCTCGCCGACTTCGCCCATCCGCTGGCGCGCGCGCGCGAAATCGTCGGCGCCCCAGAACAGATGTGCTTCGGCCGGATCACCGTCGCGGCCCGCGCGACCGGTTTCCTGATAATAGCTCTCGATCGACTTGGGCAACGCGGCGTGCGCGACGAAGCGGACATCGGGCTTGTCGATGCCCATCCCGAACGCGACGGTCGCGACCATCACCATGTCCTCGCTGGCGACGAACGCCGCCTGGTTGCGCTGGCGCACGGACGAATCGAGCCCGGCGTGATAGGGCAGCACGCGCCGCCCGCCCGATCCCAATTTCTCTGCCAGCCGCTCGACCGCGGCGCGCGTCGGGGCATAGACGATGCCGGGTCCGGGATGTTCGGCCATCAGGTCGCCGACCTGCCGCGCCACCACATCGCGCGGGGTGATGGTGTAGCGGATATTGGGCCGGTCGAACCCCGCGACGATCAGGCCGTCCGTGGGAATGCCCAGCTGTTCGAGGATATCGGCACGGGTATGCGCGTCCGCCGTCGCAGTCAGTGCCAGGCGCGGTACGTCCGGAAACGTGTCGAGCAGCGGTTTGAGCAACCGGTAATCGGGGCGGAAATCGTGGCCCCATTCGGAGACGCAGTGGGCCTCGTCGATCGCGAACAGGCTGAGCGGCGCGCTCGCCAGCAAGTCGCGGAAATGCCCCGATGATGCGCGTTCGGGCGCAACGTAAAGCAGATCGAGTTCGCCGTCGCGAAAACGCTGGATCGTCTCGGCGCGATTGTCGTCGGCGGATGTCAGCGTCGCGGCGCGGATGCCGACGCTGGTCGCGGCGCGCAGCTGGTCGTGCATCAACGCGATCAGCGGAGAGACGACGACGCACGTCCCCTTCATCATCACTGCCGGCAATTGATAGGTCAGCGACTTGCCCGCCCCCGTCGGCATCACCGCCAGCGTGCGATCGCCCGCCAGCACCCGGTCGACGACATCGGCCTGCACCCCGCGGAAGGCAGGAAAACCAAAAGTCGATTGCAGGACGGGCAAGGGATCGGGACGCATCGCGCCCTCTATAGCGCAACGAAGCGAGGCGTCACCCCCGACAGAATATCGTTAAACGATAAAATGATTTGCCGTTTTACGATATGCTGATTATCGATAATCGATCTTTGAGGGAGTGAGTCGATGCTGAACGTCGTTCGTCGCCTGTTGCAAGTCTTGCTGGTGCTCAACTGGGTAGCGGTTGCCGGGTTCGTCGTCTTCGCAGGGTTTCTCGCCTTCGCGCCCGACCACATGGCGACGCAGTTCACGGAGGATTTCGGCGCCAACGCAGATGCCGCGCGTCATGCGATCATCGGGATGATGGCGGTCGGGGTCGTCGCGGCGGTGCCCGTGCATGTCATCTTTACCCGGCTCATCGCGATGATCGACACGGTGCGTGCCGGACACCCCTTCGTGGCGGCGAATGCCGACCGGCTGCGCCACATCGCCTGGGGCATGCTCGCCCTCCAGTTCATCGACATCGCATTCGGCTGGTTCGCGTGGCGGCTGGGCGAGGCGACGGGCGAGCTGATCGGCTGGCAATTCTCGGTCACCGGCTGGCTCGCGGTGCTGCTGCTCTTCGTCCTGGCCCGCGTCTTCCAGCAGGGCGCGGCGATGCAGGACGAGCTTGAGGCGACGGTCTGATGGCCGTTCGCGTAACGCTCGACGCGATCCTGCACGATCGCCGCATGACGCTGACCGAACTGGCGGAGCGGGTCGATATCACGCTCGCCAATCTGTCGATCCTGAAGACCGGCAAGGCCAAGGCGATCCGTTTTTCGACGCTAAACGCGATCTGCCGCGAACTCGGCTGCCAGCCGGGCGACATATTGAGTTTCGAAGAGGGGGAGGATGACGATGTGGAATGACCTGAAGGAGATCTTCGCACGATCGGGCCGCTACGCGCTGCTATGCCCGATCCTGTTC
This sequence comes from Sphingomonas sp. AX6, assembly GCF_902506605.1. GTDB lineage: Bacteria > Pseudomonadota > Alphaproteobacteria > Sphingomonadales > Sphingomonadaceae > Sphingomonas. The sequence goes on along the minus strand of NZ_LR733979.1, from coordinate 317,581 downwards.
CTGATTCCGGTCGGACTGGAAATGATCCAGCACGCGGTCGAAATTCGCGGGGGCATGTATGTCGATGCCGACGGAATGCGCGCTGCAGGCGACGATCCGCTGCGCATGGCGATGGGGCATCTGAAGGTCGTGGCACTGTTCCTGGTCGGATACTGGGCGGCACGCTTCTTGGTATTCGGAGACGACCCCGCAGCCGCACGCCGAATCGATCCGCGCGCGGTGCGCCTGTTCCTGCCGGTCATGGCATGGGGCCTGTTCTGGCTGCTGGCGATCCAGGACGGGCCGCTGATCGCCGGTGCGCTTGGCATCGCGTCCGCGACGTCCAGCATCGTCCTGCTGTCGGTCATGATCGCCAGCCTGTTCTTCGAACCATTGCTCAGCGCGTGGAAGACTTCGGCCGCCGCGGCCAACCCGGCCATCGGCTTTGTCGGCTCGATCCGCTTGACCCGGCCAGTCTATGTGCGCGCCCTAGGCTTGTCGTTGATCGCGATGCTGCCGCTGATGGTCGCCCATTATGCGCTCGCCTATTTCGCGGTGGGTCAGTCGTCCGCGCTGGTCTGGGCGCTGATGGCGGTCGATTCACTGTTGGTCGGCTACATGGGCGTGACGATGATCGCGACCAGCTATGTCATCGCCCGCCGGGTGGCGGATCGCGCCGGGATCGATCTGGCAGCCGCCGGACCGGGCCGTCCATCCGCAAAGGCGGTGATGGCCTGATGCCGCATACGAAAACGGCCCCGACATTTTCAGTCGGGGCCGTATCCAGTTGGCAAGAATGCGATCAGTTCAGGTCGAACCGGTCGGCGTTCATCACCTTGCTCCAAGCCTTTACGAAGTCCTTTACGAACTTCTCCTCATGGCCGTTCTCGGCATAGACCTCGGCCACCGCGCGCAGTTCCGAATTCGATCCGAAGATCAGGTCGGCGCGGGTCGCGTGCCAGGTTTCGTGGCCGCCCTTGCGGTCGGTCGCGACATATTCCTGGTCGTCCGATCCCTCGACCGCCTTCCAGACATTGGTCATACCCAGCAGGTTAACGAAGAAGTCGTTGGTCAACTGCCCCGACCGCTTGGTGAAATGGCCATGCCCGCGCTCGCCATGATTGGCACCCAGCACGCGAAGGCCACCGATCAGCACGACCATTTCGGGCACCGACAGGCCGAGCAGCGATGCGCGGTCGAGCATCATTTCCTCGGTCTTCACCGCCAGCTTCTTCTTGCCGACATAGTTGCGGAATGCGTCGGCTTCGGGCTCCATCACGTCGAAGCTTTCGGCGTCGGTCTGGTCCTGGCTCGCATCGCCGCGTCCGCCGGTGAACGGCACCGCGACACTGAACCCGGCGTCACTGATTGCCTTTTCAAGCCCGACCACGCCGCCAAGTACGATGGCATCGGCCATCGACATTGAACCGCGCAGGCCGTCGAGCGTGGTGAGCACCTTCGCCAGCATTTCGGGCTCGTTGACGTCCCAGTCCTTTTGCGGGGCCAGACGGACGCGCGCGCCGTTGGCGCCACCGCGATGGTCCGACTTGCGATAGGTGCTGGCCGACGCCCAGGCGGTTTTGACAAGCTGGCTGACGGTCAGGCCGCTGTCGGCGATCTTCGCCTTCACTGCCGCGACATCCGCGTCCGACGGCGTCGTGCCGACGGGCACGGGGTCCTGCCAGATCAGGTCTTCGCCGGGCACTTCCGGACCCAGATACCGGACCTTCGGCCCCATATCGCGGTGCGTCAGTTTGAACCAGGCGCGGGCGAACGCGTCCTTGAACGCTTCATGGTCGTTGCGGAACCGCTCGCTGATCGCGCGGAATTCGGGATCGACCTTCAGCGCCATGTCGGCAGTGGTCATCATCGTCGGAACCTTGACGTTCGGGTCCCAGGCCGCAGGCGCCATATCCTCTTCGCGCTGGTTGATCGGCTGCCATTGCTGCGCGCCCGCAGGCGAATGGACGATCTCATATTCGTAATCGAGCAGCAGGCGGAAGTAATTCTCGGTCCACTCGGTCGGGGTGTTCACCCACGACCCTTCGATGCCGCTGGTCACCGTGTGCTCGCCGATGCCGCCGCTTTCATGGCCGCTGACCCAGCCGAAGCCTTGGGCGACGAGATCGCCGCCCGACGGCGCGTTGCCCAGCAGCGACGCATCGCCATTGCCGTGCGCCTTGCCAAAGGTGTGGCCCCCGGCGGTCAGCGCGACGGTTTCCTCATGGTTCATCGCCATGCGTTCGAACGTCGCCTTCATGTCGCGTGCCGACAGCAAAGGATCGGGGTTGCCGCCCGGGCCTTCGGGATTGACGTAGATCAGGCCCATCTGGATCGCCGCCAGCGGGCCTTCCAGTTCGTGCATGCCGTGTTCGGGCGAAATCCGGGTCTGAACGCCTTCGTTCACCCATTTGTCTTCCGAACCCCAGTAGATATCGCGCTCTGGCTCGAACACGTCCGCGCGACCGCCGCCGAAGCCGAACACCGGGCCGCCCATGCTTTCGATCGCGACGTTGCCGGTCAGGATGAACAGATCGGCCCAGCTGATCTTGTTGCCGTATTTCTGCTTGATCGGCCACAACAGGCGGCGCGCCTTGTCGAGATTGCCGTTATCGGGCCATGAATCGAGCGGCGCGAAACGCTGTTGACCGCTACTGGCGCCGCCGCGACCATCGGCAGTGCGATAGGTGCCGGCCGCGTGCCAGGCCATGCGGATGAAGAACGGACCATAATGTCCGTAATCGGCGGGCCACCACGGCTGGCTGTCGGTCATCAGCGCGGTCAGATCGGCCTTCAGCGCGTCGTAATCGAGCTGTTTGAACGCTTCGGCATAGTTGAAGTCGTCGCCCATCGGGTTCGACGGGCCATTGGGGTTCAACACCTCGGTCGCCAGCATTTCGGGCCACCAATCCTTGTTGGTGCGACCCAGCAGCGAGCGAACCCCGCCATCGCCCTTCATCGGGCAGCCCCCGTCGATCGATCCGGTCTTGGCGTCCATGGGAAGCTCTCCATTCTATCAGTTGTCGTTGCGTTCAGGCTATCGAAGCGGCCCTGACGATTGAAACGAGATAATCAGGTCAGGGCTAGTGGAAGAATCGATCAGCCACCCTATCCGTGATTGACGAAAGCGAACAGCGGCGATGCGATTGACGCGGGCTAAACCGCGTCGAGCGCCTTTTCACGCTGCTCGGCCTGCGCGCGCCACATCGCGGCATAAAGCCCGTCGGCGCGCAGCAATTCGGCATGGGTGCCCTGCTCTGCAACCTGCCCGCCATCCAGCACGACGATACGATCCGCATTGACCACGGTGGACAGGCGGTGCGCGATGACGATGGTCGTACGACCGCGCTCAATCGCCTCAAGCGTGGTCTGGATCGCAGCTTCGGTACGACTGTCGAGCGCGCTGGTCGCCTCGTCCAGGATCAGGATCGGCGGGTCTTTGAGCAAGGTGCGCGCAATCGCCACGCGCTGTTTCTCACCCCCCGACAGTTTCAGCCCGCGTTCGCCGACGCGCGTGTCATAGCCATCCGGCAAGGCTTCGATGAACGGTGCGATCGCAGCCCCGCGGGCGGCATTGCGGATTTCGTCTTCGCCCGCGCCTTCGCGGCCATAGGCGATGTTGTAGCCGATGGTGTCGTTGAACAGCACCGTATCCTGCGGCACGATGCCGATCGCGCTGCGCAAGGACGCTTGCTGGACCTGGGCGATATTCTGCCCATCGACGGTGATCGCCCCGCCCTGAATATCGTAGAAGCGGAACAACAACCGAGCGAGCGTGGACTTGCCCGCGCCCGACGGGCCGACGACCGCAACCGTATGCCCGGCAGGCACGTCCAGGCTCAGCCCGTTCAGGATCGTGCGGTCGGGATCATAGCCGAACACGACATTGTCGAACCGCACCGCCGCACCCCGCACCGCCAGCGGTTTCGCGTCGGCGACATCCTTCACCTCGGCATCGGTGTCGACCAGATCGAACATCGCACCCATGTCGATCACACCCTGACGCACGGTGCGATAGACGAAGCCCAGCATGTCGAGCGGCCGGAACAACTGCACCAGCAATGTCGACACCAGCACCACGTCGCCGCTGGTGAATTCGCCCGTCGACCAGCCCCAGGCGATCATCGCCATGCCGAAGCCGAGCATGACGTTGGTGATGACCGCTTGCCCGACGTTCAACCACGCCAGGCTGTTCTCCGACTTCACCGCCGCTTCGGAATAGGCGTGGATGGCGTTGTCGTAACGCTGCGCCTCGCGGTTTTCGGCGTTGAAATATTTGACGGTCTCGAAATTGAGCAGTGAGTCCACCGCGTGGGCGACCGCCCCGGTGTCGAGGTCGTTCATCTCGGCGCGCAGCTTTGCTCGCCAGTCGGTCACGAACCGCGTGAAGCCGATATAGACGACCACCATGCCCAGCGTGCTCGCGACCAGCCAGCTGCCGAATTGCGATCCGAAGATTTGCAGCACCAGCGCGAGTTCGAGGATGGTGGGCGCAATGTTGAACAACAGGAAATAGAGCATGGTATCGATGCTCTTGGTCCCGCGCTCGACCACTTTAGTGACCGCACCCGTTCGCCGCTCCAGATGAAAGCGTAGCGACAGATTGTGGAGGTGGCGAAACACCGTCGCCGCCAGCCGCCGCGTCGCATCCTGTCCCACCCGCTCGAACACCGCATTGCGCAGATTGTCGAACAAGACGGTGCCCAGCCTGGCCACCGCATAACCGATCACCAGCAGCACCACGAGCGTGGCCAGCGAACGATCGCCGGTCGCCATATTGTCGACCGCGCCTTTCAGCGCGAACGGCGCGCCGTAAACCTGCACCAGTTTGGACAGGATCACGAATCCCATGGCGACGACGATCCGTGCCTTCAGCCCCGGCATGTTCGCGGGCCACAGATAGGGCAGGAATCGCCGCACGGTCGCGAAGACGGGACGATCGGCGTCGGTGGAGGCGGGGGGAAGCGGCGGCATTGTCGAGGGGCTATTTGGGGGTTCCGTCGCACGTCCGCAACGCGTCGGCGTGGAACCACCGCCATGGCCAAGTGTTTAAGATGCGATTGGAGGGAATATGGAACCGCTCGTTTACGTCATGGCCATCCTCGGATGCGGCGACCCCGGCACCCAGTGCCAGGAAGCGCGCCTTGAGCCCGTGACCTATGTCAGCGCGGCGCAATGCCGGACCGAAATTCCCAACGTGCTGATGCGCAGCACCGACCTCGATTACCCGACCATCGGTGCAGCCTGCCAGTCGAACCGCGAACGCGCTGCACAGAACAAGCCGATGCCAGACGCCAATCGCGGCTGATCCCAACCGACTTTTTGATACCCCCCTGAACTGATACCCTCCCTCCGGGCAACCGGGGGGAGTTTTTTTATGGCGCGAGTCGTATTGGGCATCATCGTCGGCATCGCCGTATCGATGGGAAGCATCTTCGTGGTCGAATGGGTGGGTCACCAGCTCTACCCGCCGCCTGTCGGCGTCTCGATGAACAGCCCCGAAATCGTTGCCGACTATATCGCCACCGCCCCGGTCATGGCGCTGATCTTTCCGCCCCTCGGCTGGTTCGCCGGTGCCGCGATCGGCGGCTGGGCAGCGCGGTCCATTACGCGCAAGCATTGGGCGGGTTGGGTGATCGCCGGGCTGGTGCTCGTCGGCGGGATCATCAACCTGTTCCTGATCCCGGCGCCGTTGTGGATGCAGATCGCGGCGGTCGCGGCACCGTTCTTGGGGGGATGGGTCGCCACCAAGCTACCGACGGACAGGCCGGTAGCGAACTGAACCTGCTCCTATCCCGGTCGTGCTGAGCTTGTCGAAGCACTGTCCTTTTCTTCCGACGCCAAGAACGACAGTGCTTCGACAGGCTCAGCACGAACGGGGAGAGGAATCGCACTATCGCGGCCGAGTCCACAATTCGGGGGAGCGCGGGGTGTCGGGCAAGCGTGCCCGCCCACTGGCATGGGCGAAGGCGCGCAGGATGAAGCCCGCTTTCTCTGCTTTCGACGTAGTGACACGGTGATCCCACGCATGATCGCCGCGCTTGGCGACCTTGCGCGCGATATCGCCGTAAATGCCCGCTGCCGACAGCACCGCCCAGGCCGGGCGAAAGGCGAGCTGCTTGGTGCCGATCCTAGCGCTTTCTTCGTGCGCCGCTGCCAGTTCCGCCAAGCGGTGCGCCAACACCGTCAGCCGCGGGCGAAATGGCGGTTTCATGTGCTGGCCCGGGGGCATGTCCATCTCGACAAGCCATTCCTCGGGTAGGTAACAGCGTGCCGCGCGGTCGTCCTCCTCGATATCGCGCGCGATATTGGCGAGCTGGAATGCGAGGCCCAGGTCGCACGCGCGGTCGAGCGTCGCGTCGTCTTGCGGATCGACCCCCATCACCACGGCCATCATGCAGCCCACCGCACCGGCGACGTGATAGCAATATTGCATCAGGTCGTGGGTCGATCGCGGCCGCCAGTCGTCGGCGTCGAGCGCGAAGCCCGCGATGACGTCGTCCACGAACCGCCGCGGCATGTGCGTTTCCTCGCAGACGATCCGCAGCGCGTCGAAAGCGGGAACGCCGACCCACTCGCCCGCCAGCGCGCGGTCGGTGAGCGTGCGGATCAGCGCCAGCCGCTGCGGCGCATCGTCCACCCGTACCATGCCGTGGCCGTGGTCCTGCCCGTCGGCCAGATCGTCGCACGCACGGCACCAGGCGTAGAGCAGCCAGGCGCGTTCACGAGTCCGGCGGTCGAACAAGCGGCTGGCGGCGGAAAAGCTTTTCGACCCGCGCGCGATCGATTCCTGCGCAGTCGCAACGATGGCAGCGCGGGAGGGGTGGGTGGCGGTCATGCCGCTATCCGTTCGTTTCGAGCGAAGTCGAGAAACGTGAGCCGGGCGCTCGTAAGCGTTTCTCGACTTCGCTCGAAACGAACGGAGAGGGTTCGGCGATCATTACGAGTATCACAAATCCTTCGCGCCGATCTGGCCGACGGTCTGGGCCGGGACGTGCGCCGCCATCTTGGCGAGCAATCCGTCCAGCCTGTCGTCGATCAGCAGCAATCGGCGATGCTGGGCGCGCAGGAAACCCACCTCGCCCATCTTGCCAACGAATTCGATCAACCCATCATAGAAGCCCGCGACGTTGAGCAGTCCCACCGGCTTTGCGTGGTAACCGATCTGCGCCCAGCTCATCGCTTCCCACAATTCGTCCATCGTGCCGGTGCCGCCCGGCAGCGTCACGAAGCCATCGGACAGGTCGGTGAACGCCTGTTTGCGCTCGTGCATGGTGCGGACGATGTGGAGTTCGGTGCAGCCGCGATGTGCGACTTCGGCATCGACCAGCGCTTGCGGGATAACGCCGATAACTTCGCCGCCCGCCTCAAGCGCCGCATCCGCGACCGCGCCCATCAGGCCCAGCCGACCGCCGCCATAGACGACGCCGATGCCACGTTCGGCGAGCGCGCGGCCGACGGCCTTGGCGCTTTCGACATAGACGGGATCGGTGGGGGTCGCGGAGCCACAGTAAATGGCCAAACGCTTCACCGCAAATCCTCCAGCATCAATTTCGCGGTCGCCTTGGCGCTGCCGACAACCCCCGGAATCCCCGCCCCCGGATGCGTCCCAGCGCCGACCAGATACATATTGGGAATATGGTCGTCGCGATTATGCCCGCGGAAATAGGCGCTTTGCGTCAGCAGTGGCTCCAGGCTGAATGCCGATCCCAGATGCGCGTTCAGGTCGGTCGCGAAATTGGTCGGCATATAGCTGAACTTGGTGGTGATCCGCTCATGGATGTCGGGGATCAAACGGCGTCCGATCTCGTCCAGAATGCGCTTTTCGAACACCGGCCCGATCTGATCCCAGTCGGCGGGGAATTTACCCATGTGCGGCACGGGTGCCAGCGCATAAAAGGTCGAATGCCCCGGCGGCGCCATCGACGGATCGGTGATCGTCGGATGGTGCAGATAGAGCGAGAAGTCCTTGGGCAGCACGCCGTGATCGTAGATATCGGCGAGCAGTCCCTGATAGCGCGGGCCGAACAGGATCATGTGGTGCGGAATCCCGGGCCACGTCCCCTTGATCCCGAAATGCACGACGAACAGCGATGGCGAATATTTCTTCTTTTCCAGCGAATTGGCGGTCCGCTGCGCGCTGCGCGACGTCTTCAGCAGGTCGCGATAGCTGTGCATGATGTCGGCGTTCGACGCCGCCGCATCGACGTCGATATGATAGCCGCTGGCGGTGGTCACCCCGGTCACCTTGTCGCCCAGCGTGTCGATCGATGTGACCGCATCGTTCAGCCGGATCGTGCCGCCCAGCCGCTCGAAATGCTTGACCATGCCTGCCACCAGCCGGTTGGTCCCGCCGCGCGCGAACCAGACGCCGCCATCGCGCTCCAGCTTGTGGATCAGCGCATAGATCGCGCTGGTGTTCATCGGATTGCCGCCGACGAGCAGCGTGTGGAACGACAGCGCCTGGCGCAATTTCTCGTTCTTCACGAAACTCGACACCATCGAATAAACCGACCGCCACGCCTGATGCTTCATCAGTGCAGGCGCCGCCTTGATCATCGATGCGAAGTCGAGGAACGGCACATGGCCTAGCTTGACGTATCCCTCCTGATAGACGCCCGCGGAGTAATCGAGAAACTTGCGATACCCCTCGATATCGCGCGGATCGAGCTTGCCGATCTCCGCCTTCAGCGACACGTCGTCGTTCGAATAATCGAAGTTCGTGCCATCGGGCCAGTTCAGCCGATAGAAGGGGCTGACCGGATCGAGGGTCACATCCTGCGCCATGTCGTGGCCGGTAATCGACCAGAGTTCGGTCAGCGATTCGGGCGCGGTGATGACGGTCGGCCCGGCATCGAACACATGGCCGTCGCGTTCCCAATAATAAGCGCGACCGCCCGGTTTGTCCCGCGATTCCAGGATGGTGGTCGAAATTCCGGCGGCTTGCAGGCGGATGGCAAGTGCCAGTCCGCCAAAGCCCGATCCGATGACCGCTGCGGTCTTCATCAACGCATTCCCCTGATCGCACCGATGGCCCGGGAGATGGGCACGGGTGGCTTGCCGCTCAACACGCGTGCGCGGTCGAGCCATGACGATTGCCCGGCATAGAAGCGCGCGACAAGTCCCGCGTCCAGCCGATAGAAACGCTCAAGAATGCCGTAACGCTCTTCCGGCTCCGCCGCCTTGAACAGCATCGCGCTCAGCATCCGATAAAAGCCGCGTGATTTCCACGTCTTGCGCGCAAAGTCATGCGTCAGGGCGTGGAGCGCCGAGCCAGAGAAATCCGATTGCTTGGAAATCAGGCTCGCCAGCCGAACCGCATCGGGCAGCGAATAGCCGGTCAGCGGATGGAATAGCCCCGCGCGCATGCCCGCTTTTGCCACCTGCGCACCGCCGCTTGCCCAATAACCTTCGAAATCGCCGCCCATCGCCACCGGCAGCACCCCCGTTTCGGTCCGCAGGACGCGCTCGATCGGCCACCCTCGCGCATCGGCATAGGCATAGATGCGCTTCTTGTAGCCGCGCAGGTCGATATCGGGCGTGTCGCTGTAATAGGTGTCCTCGACGAACATCCGTGTTGCCGCAAAGGGCAGGCTATAGACGAACCGATATCCATCGATCTGTTCGACGTTCGCATCCATGATGATCGGCCGCGTCAAATTGTGCGGCTCGCCGAGTTCCAGTTCCTGGCCCACGAATTTTTGCCAACCGAGCTGGAGATGGTCGAGATTGGCGGGACCGCGGCAATCGATCACGCCCTTCGCGTCGATCCGCGTGCCGTCTGCCAGTTGCACGCGGCGTCCGCTGACCCCCAGCACCTGACGGCGCAGCATCACCGAACGCTTGGGCATCGCCTCGCGCAGCACGCGGTCCAGCCGTTCGGATTCGATCGAATAATAGCCGGATTTCAGCGTTCTCTGATGCGCCGGAAACCGCACATCATAGCCGGTCCAGCCATAGGAGACGAGCGGGGCGACCAGCCAGCGATCGGCGTCGGCAATGTCGCTGGGGAAAAAGGACCAGATATGATTGCCGCCGATCGCCCGCCCACCCTCGATCACGCGAACGTCGAGTTCGGGATGCGACTTGTTGAGCGCCAGCGCAATCAGCGCACCGGCAAGGCCGCCGCCGACAATGGCGACGTCACAGCTAAGCGTGGACGACATGCCCGCCGCCTAGCCGATGTGCGCAGGGGGGGGAAGGGCAGTGGTCACCGCACGGGATCGGCTCGGCGCAACCGCACCGATCCCGGTAAGATCAAACGTCGAGATTGGCGACCGACAGCGCGTTTTCCTGAATGAATTCGCGGCGGGGTTCGACGACGTCGCCCATCAAGCGGGTGAAGATTTCGTCCGCGACATCGGCCTGGTCGATCGCGACGCGCAACATCGACCGGTTGGTGGGGTCGAGCGTGGTTTCCCACAATTGCTCGGCGTTCATTTCGCCCAGCCCCTTGTAGCGCTGGATGGAAAGGCCCTTGCGGCCCGCGGCCAGGATCGCGTCGAGCAACTGGCTCGGGCGCGAAATGCCGATTTCGCCCTTGCCCAGCGCGGGTGCTTCGTCCTCTTCGCTCTCGGCCTGGTCGGTGGCGGTCGACGCGGATTTGACCGGCACGAGCTTGGCCGCACCGTCATAGCTGAGCGTCTCTTCCGCTGCCAAACCATGGAGCTTGCGCGCTTCGGCGGAGGTCAGGAACGCCGCCTCAATCACATGATGGTCGGTGACGCCGCGCCAAATCCGCTTGAAATGGATTCCGCCTTCTTCGGACAGCGAGGCGGTCCAACGCGCGTCGGCATCGGTCTGGTCGAGCCGCTGGGCGGTGATCGCCAGCCGTTCGGCGCGCTGGTCGCGCGTGGCTTCGGGATCGAAGATGCCGGCCAGTGCCAACGCCTCGATGATGTTCGCCGAATAACGCCGCGGGACATAGCGCATCAGCGTACGCATCCGCCGCGCATGATCGGCCAGCGCGCGCAGGTCGGCGCCAGTGCGCACTTCGCCCTCACGTTCGAACCGCACCGACGCTACGCCGTTTTCGACGAGATATTCGTCCATCGCGGCATCGTCCTTGAGGTAGACCTCGGACCGTCCGCGCGTCGCCTTGTAGAGCGGCGGCTGCGCGATGTAGAGATGCCCGGCCTCGATGATCGGCAGCATGTGGCGATAGAAAAACGTCAGCAGCAGCGTGCGGATATGCGCGCCATCGACATCGGCGTCGGTCATGATCACGATCTTGTGATAGCGCAGCTTGTCGAGGTTGAATTCGTCGAGAATCCCGGTGCCCATCGCTTGGATCAGCGTGCCGATTTCGCGCGACGAGATCATCCGGTCGAACCGCGCGCGCTCCACGTTCAGGATCTTGCCGCGCAAGGGCAGGATCGCTTGGAAATGACGGTCGCGGCCCTGCTTCGCCGAGCCGCCTGCCGAATCGCCTTCGACCAGGAACAGTTCGGACTTTGCCGGATCGCGTTCCTGGCAATCGGCGAGCTTGCCGGGAAGCGAAGCGATATCCATCGCGCCCTTGCGCCGGGTCAATTCGCGCGCCTTCTTCGCGGCTTCGCGCGCGGCGGCGGCGTCGATGACCTTCTGGATCACCTGACGTGCGGGCTGGGGATTCTCCTCCAGCCATTCCGCAAGCTTGTCGGCCATCAGCGACTCAAGAGGCTGGCGCACTTCGGAGGACACCAATTTGTCCTTGGTCTGCGACGAGAATTTGGGATCGGGCAGCTTGACCGAGACGATCGCGGTCAGCCCTTCGCGCATGTCATCGCCGGTCAGGCTGACCTTTTCCTTCTTCAACATCCCCGACTTGTCGGCGTAGTTGTTGAGCGTGCGCGTCAGCGCCGCGCGGAACGCGGCCAGATGCGTGCCGCCATCGCGCTGCGGGATGTTGTTGGTGAAACACAGCACGTTTTCGTAATAGCTGTCGTTCCATTCGAGCGAGACGTCGATGCCGACATCGTCGCGGTCGCCGACGATTGCGATCGGCTCGGGAATCAACGCCGCCTTGTTGCGATCGAGATATTTGACGAACGCTGCGATGCCGCCTTCGTAATACAGCTCGACCTCTTTGACTTCCTCGTGCCGGGCATCGCGCAGGAAAAGCCGCACGCCCGAATTGAGGAAGGCGAGTTCACGGTAGCGATGCTCCAGCTTGTCGAAATCGAACTCGGTAATCTTGAAGGTCGATGGCGATGGCAGGAAGGTGACGCGCGTCCCCTTGCGCCCGTCCGACGGCCCGACGACCTTCAGCGGTGCCACGGCATCGCCGTAAGCGAAGCGCATGTAATTTTCTTCGCCATCGCGCCAGATGGTCAGGTCGAGCCATTCGCTGAGCGCGTTGACGACCGACACCCCGACGCCGTGAAGACCGCCCGAGACCTTGTAGGCATTGTCGTCCGACGTATTCTCGAACTTACCGCCCGCGTGAAGCTGGGTCATGATGACTTCGGCCGCCGACACGCCTTCTTCGGCGTGGATGCCGGTGGGAATGCCGCGGCCGTTGTCCTCGACCGTGACCGATCCGTCGGCGTTCAGCTGAATGATGACGCGGTCGCAATGCCCCGCCAGCGCCTCGTCGATCGAATTGTCCGAAACCTCGAACACCATGTGGTGGAGGCCCGACCCGTCATCGGTGTCGCCGATATACATGCCGGGGCGTTTGCGCACGGCGTCTAGCCCTTTGAGGACCTTGATCGACGACGCGCCATATTCATTCTGGTTGCTGGTCGCGGCGCCTGCGTTCGCGCCGCCATTTTCAGTGGGTTCTGCCATGCCCATCCTATAGGCACTTGCCCCCTTCAGGGGAAGCGAAATGGGGGTCTCAGCGGTCGCGCGAGCGGCGCGGGTCGGCGCTTTGGTGGATTGCCTTCACCCCGCACGTCCGGCGCGGTTCGTTGGCGACGGTGATCGTCGAAAACCGGTCGAACGAGCCGTCGATATGGGTGCGGAACAACAGCCGCGGCGACGTTGCGAAATCGATGCACGGTCCGGACAACGTCACCCGGTACCAGCGTCCAGGCCCGCGCAAATAGACGGTGCTGCCGTCCTCCCCCTCCTGCCAGTCGCTGATCCCGCCATTCGCAGCGGAACCAATCCGCTTCACTTCGCGACCGATTTCAGGAGCACTGTGTTGCGCCGGGAAAGCGAGCGCGGCGAGAAGCAGGAGCATCGACATGGAGGTGACCCTAATTCGCCCGTTCTGAACCGGTGCTGAGCGAGCTTTCCAACGCTTCGCTGAAATGCCGCCTGCACATCGCGACGTAACGGTCGTTGCCACCGATCTCGGTCTGTGCGCCGATGGCGACGGCGTTGCCGCTGTCGTCGACACGCAGGTTCATCGTCGCCTTGCGCCCGCATGCGCAGACCGATTTCAGCTCGACCAACGCATCGGCGATCGCCAGCAGCCGCGCCGAACCGGGGAACAACTCCCCTTGGAAATCGGTGCGCAGGCCGTAAGCAAGCACCGGAATATGCAGTCGGTCGGCAACCGCGGCCAACGCGTCGACTTGCGCGGGCGTAAGGAATTGCGCCTCGTCCACCAGCACGCAGCCGACGGTGCGCTCGCCATGTTCGGCGGCGATGTCGGCGAACAGATCGGTCATCGCATCGAACAGCTGCCCCTTCGCCGCCAGTCCGATCCGCGATCCGATGATCCCCGCCTCCACCCGGTCATCGAGTGCGGCGGTGTAGAGCATCGTGTGCATCCCGCGTTCGCGATAATTGAAATCGGCCTGGAGCAGCGTGGTCGATTTCCCCGCATTCATCGAGGCGTAGTAGAAATAGAGCTTGGCCATGACGCTGCGACCTTAACCGAGCGGAAGCGAAACGCGATCAGCTTTCGCCGTCGCCATCCTCGCTCAGATCGCGGGCGACCTTGGGCGCGCGGAGGAGCTGGTCGATGCGCGTGCCTTCGTCGAAGCTATCGTCGGCCAGGAATTTGAGCTTGGCGGCGTATTTCATCTTCACGCGGCTCGCGACTTCGCGCTGGAGGTAGGCGGTGTTGGTCCTGAGCGCCTTGATCACCTTTTCCTCGTCCTGGCCGAGCAGCGGTTTCACGAACACGGTCGCGTGGCGCAGGTCGGGGGACATGCGGACTTCGGTGACGCTAACGAGATGCTTGGCGAGCGTCTCGTCATGCACGTCACCGCGCTGAAGGATTTCGGACAGGATGTGACGCATCTGCTCGCCCACGCGCAGCAGGCGGACGGAGCGGGTTTCGGTGGTGTTGTCGGGTTTCATCAGGCTTTCGAACGATTCAATTGGGCGTGATATCGTCGATCGCGACGCCAAGCTCGTGAGCGATTGCGTTCCACGTCTGAAGGGAGCCGTTGCGATCGCCAAGTTCCATTTTTGAGATCATCACTTTGCTTACTCCAACCGCTTGCCCCAGCGCGTCTTGAGTAAGTCCGCGGTGATTCCGCCAAACCCGAAGAGGATTCTCGCCCGCCAACAACCGATCGACCATATCGGCAGGCAGAAACTCCTCGCCATCGTTTCGTCGCTGCTCGGCACTTGTGGCGGCGGCAACGTCCGCACGCTCTTCGGCAAGATCGACCAGCCGCTCATAATCCCTAATTGGTAGGACGACCATCTTTTGGCCGGAAATTTCAACGATCTGGGCGGTCACTGCATCACCTAATAAACCGATCCACGCGGCGCGATGTCATCGATCCACAGGATGTCGTCCTCAATCCGGAAGATGACTCGCCAATCCTGCACGCGCAACCGATATTCAGGTCGGCCCTGCAACCGTTTTATATTGGCACTGGCCGACAACGGATCACGCGCTAAATCGTCAATCTTTGTGCGGATCAATGCCCGCTTGTTCGACCTAAGCAGCGATCGAGCCGCCGAGGATGAGAACCGAACCTCCACACCATCATCTTAGAGGAAAGGCTATCGGTGTTGCCACCGATAGCCTTTCCTCTAGCGCCTACAGCGTCCGTTCGCGCATTTCGACTTCGAAGGTTTCGAGGAAATCCCCGGCCTTGATGTCGACGAAGTTCTGGCTGAACGTCACGCCGCATTCCAGACCGGCGCGGACCTCCGCCACATCGTCCTTAAAGCGACGCAGGCTTGCGATTTCGCCCTGATAGATGATGACATCCTCGCGGGTGATGCGTGCCTTGAGCGCCTTGCGGATGATGCCTTCGGTGACCAACAAGCCTGCCGCCTTGCCATGCTTGCCTGCCGAAAAGACTTCGCGGATTTCCGCACGGCCGACGACCGTTTCGAAAGCCTCAGGGCCAAGCTCGCCTGCCATGCCTGCACGGATTTCGTCAGTCAGGGCATAGATGACGTCATAATATTTGAACGCCACCTTGTTCCGGTCGGCGATCTCGCGTGCCTTGGCATTGGGACGCACGTTGAAGCCGATGATCGGCGCGCCGCTGGCCGCGGCCACGTTCACATCGCTTTCGGTGATGCCACCAACGCCCGAATGCAGAATCCGAACCTTGATATCGTCGGTCGAAATCTTGTGCAACGCGCCCAGGATCGCCTCGACCGTGCCTTGCGTGTCGGCCTTGACCACCAGCGGATATTCGATCGCCTGCTTGTCCTTGAGCGCACTGAACATGCTCTCGAGGCTGGCAGGGGCAGAGGTTGTCCGCTGCTGCTGGATGACGCCTGCGCGATATTCGGCGACTTCGCGCGCACGCGCTTCGCTTTCGACCACCTGCAACGTGTCGCCCGCCATCGGCACACCGGACAGGCCGAGCACCTCGACCGGCATCGACGGCCCGGCTTGCTTCACCTGACGGCCCTTGTCGTCGATCAGCGCACGGACCTTGCCGCTTTCGGCGCCGACAACGAAGATGTCACCGACCTTCAGCGTGCCGCGTCCGACTAGAATCGTGGCGACTGCGCCGCGACCCTTGTCGAGCTTGGCTTCGACCACGGTGCCTTCGCCCGGACGATCGGGATTGGCGCGCAGTTCCAGCAGTTCGGCCTGAAGCTGAATCTTTTCGATCAGGTCGTCCAAACCGGTTTTCTTGAGCGCCGACACTTCGACGTCCTGGGTTTCGCCGCCCATCGCCTCGACCTGGATGTCGTGCTCCAGCAGACGCTCGCGCACTTTCTGGGCATTGGCGTCGTGCTTGTCGATCTTGTTGATCGCCACGATCATCGGCACGCCTGCCGCCTTGGTGTGGTTGATCGCCTCGATCGTCTGCGGCATCAGCCCGTCGTCGGCAGCGACGACCAGCACAACGATATCGGTGACATTGGCACCGCGCTGACGCATTTCGGTAAAGGCTTCGTGGCCCGGCGTGTCGAGGAACGTGACCGACGACTTGTCCTTCATCGTCACTTGATACGCGCCGATATGCTGGGTGATCCCGCCCGCTTCGCCGCGCACCACATCGGTGCCGCGCAACGCGTCGAGCAGGCTGGTCTTGCCGTGATCGACATGGCCCATGATCGTGACGACCGGCGCACGCGGCAACAGCGCGTCCTCGGTATCGTCGGCAGTGTCGAGCACCAGATCGATGTCGCTATCCGACACGCGAACGATGTTGTGGCCGAATTCGGTGACCAGCAATTCGGCGGTGTCCTGATCGATGACCTGATTCATGGTGACGGGCGAGCCCATCTTGAACAGGGTCTTGACCAAGTCCGCGCCCTTTTCGGCCATGCGGTTTGCGAGTTCCTGAACGGTGATCGCCTCAGGCACCTTGACGTCGCGAACCTGCTTGACCTGCGGTTCGCGCGAGCCGGACATGTGGCTGCGCTTTTCCTTGTCACGCGCACGTTTAAGAGCGGCGAGGCTGCGCGCACGCGCACCATCGTCGCCACCCAGTGCGCGATTAACGGTCAGCTTGCCCGACTGACGACGATCGTCGCCCTGACGGGCACCGCGCGTCGGCCGCTGCGGCGGATCCTGACGCTTGGCAAGCGGAGCCGCGTTCGGACCCGAAGGACCGGTGCGCGCAGGCTGCGACGCCGAGGCGGGTGCCGCTGGTTCGGGCGCTGGCTTGGGCGCGGGTTTCGGGATTTCGGGACGTTGCACCGGCGTAAAGCGGCGCGGTGCGGGCATCGACGGATCGAGTTGAAGCGTGATCGGCTCCGGCGGCGCGGCTGGCGTCGGTGCGGGCGCAGGTGCTGCGGCGGGTGCCGGGGCAGGTGCATCCACGACCCCGGCGTCCTCGGCCTTGGGCGCGTCTTTCGCTTCGACCTTTGGCGGCTCCGCCGGTGCAGGCGCGGCCTTGGCCGTCGGCGCAGCAACGGGCGCTACGGGCGTCTCGAAATCGGCCTTGGCCTTTTCCTCGGCGCGGCGGCGTTCTTCCTCGATCGCCTCGACGCGCAAGCGCTCGTCGCGGCGACGGCCTTCCTCAAGCGCGTTCATCCGCGCTTCTTCGGCCTCGCGCAGCAGCTTCGTCTGAAGCTCCTGACGCGACAACAGGCTTTCGCCCGCCGTTGCGGGACGCTGAGGCGCAGCCGGAGCGGCTGCGGGCGCAGGCGCGGGTGGCGCAGCAGGTGCCTCGGCTTGGACCGGCTGTTCTTCGCCCGGACGGCCAATGACGCGACGCCGCTTGACCTCAACCACCACGGTATTCGAACGGCCATGGCTGAAGCTCTGCTTCACCTTGCCCGTTTCGACCGTGCGCTTGATGCCCAGCGGTGCGCGTGCGCCGAGTTTCGGCTTTTCGTTGTCCGTATCGCTCATCCGGTTACTCAAATTCCCTAGCGTCGTTCGTCGGTTCGTCCGACGCGCCTGTCGCGCCGTCCGATGGCCCCTGCGAAAGCGTTTCGCAAGGCTTGGTCGCACCGTCAGGTCCGATAAAATACAACCAGCGGGCCAGGCTTTCGCCCACCCGCTTTGCCGCTCTCGCGTCGATCAGCCCGGCATGTACCACATTTTCGCGGCCAAGGGCTAAAGACAATATGGTGCGCGAAACGGGCAAATCCAAGCCCGTCGCGCCCGAACCCTCCTGATCGCGCCCGACTCGCCATGCCTGGTCCAGCTTGCGCGTGCCATCCGCACCGGCGTCGTCGGCATGGACCAGCAGATGCAATTTGCCCGAGCGCGCGGCCTTGTCGATCTTTTCATGTCCGATCACGACATGCCCGGCCTTCGATTCGAGTCCGAAGCGGTTGAGCGCATCGCGTTCCAGCGCATCGGCAATGCGTTGCGGCAGGTCGTCGGGGATCGCCAACGGTGCGCCTTTGAACGCGCGCGCCAGCGCACCTTTCAGCTTACCCTTGGCAATCGCGGTTTCCAACTCGCCGCGCGTCACGCCGATCCACGCGCCGCGCCCCGGTGCCTTGGCGCGGACGTCGGGCAGCACGTCTCCGTCCGGCGACACCGCCAAGCGGATCAGGTGATCGCGCGTGTCGGATTCGCGTGACAGAATGCAGGTGCGGATGGGGTCGCTCATGCGCGCGCCTCCATCTGTTCGTCACCCCGGACCTGTTCCGGGGTCCACCGTGCGTCAGGCGCGTCGAAAGGAGGCCGGGCGGCACGCATCCGTGCGCCAACCCAGTTCCGGAATCGCGGCACCGTGGACCCCGGCACGAGGCCGGGGTGACGGGTAGCTTGGGTCAGCCCAGCCGTATCATTGCTCGGATTCCGCAACAGCGTCCTCCGCACCGGACGTACCGGTTTCCTGATCCGCGTTGGTTTCAGCCTCAGCCTCGACCTCAGCTTTCGCTGCGTCTTCGTCTTCGAACCAGTGGGCGCGGGCGGCCATGATGATCTCGTTGCCCTGTTCGTCGCTCAGGCCATAGGACGCCAGGATTCCGCCCTTGTCTTCGGTGCGCTTGGGCGCGTCCTCGTTGCGGCGGCGCGGTTCGATGCGCTTTTTCTGAACCAGTTCGTCGGTCGCCAGATCGGCCAGATCGTCGAGCGTCTTGATCCCCGCCTTGCCGAGGGTGACCAGCATCGCTTCGGTCAGATAGGGCATTCCGGCCAGATCGTCCTCGACGCCCAGTGCCTTACGCTCGGTGCGATTGGCTTCTTCGCGGCGCTCCAGTGCTTCGGCGGCGCGGTTCTGAAGCTCGCCCGCCAGATCCTCGTCGAACCCTTCGATGCCGGCCAGCTCGTCGATTTCGACATAGGCGACTTCTTCGAGTTCGCCGAAGCCTTCGGCAACCAGAAGCTGTGCCAGCGTTTCGTCGACGTCGAGTTCGTTCTGGAACATTTCCGAACGTTCGACGAATTCCTTCTGGCGCTTCTCGCTCGAATCGGCCTCGGTCATGATGTCGATCGCCTTGCCGGTGAGCTGGCTGGCGAGGCGGACATTCTGGCCGCGGCGGCCGATGGCAAGCGAAAGCTGATCGTCGGGGACGACGACTTCGATGCGGTCATCCTCTTCGTCGATCAACACGCGGCTGACGCTGGCGGGCTGAAGCGCGTTGACGACGAAGGTCGCGGTGTCCTCGCTCCAGGGGATGATGTCGATCTTTTCGCCCTGCATTTCCTGGACCACCGCCTGAACGCGGCTGCCCTTCATGCCGACGCACGCGCCGACCGGGTCGATCGAGCTATCGTGCGAAATCACGCCGATCTTGGCGCGGCTGCCGGGATCGCGAGCCGCAGCCTTGATCTCGATGATGCCGTCGTAGATTTCGGGCACTTCCTGCGCGAACAGCTTCTTCATGAAGTCGGGATGCGCGCGGCTGAGGAAAATCTGCGGCCCGCGGTTTTCGCGGCGGACGTTCAGGATGATCGAGCGGATACGGTCGTTGACGCGCACCACTTCGCGCGGGATCTGCGCGTCGCGGCGGATGACGCCTTCCGCACGGCCCAGATCGACGACCACATGGCCGAATTCGACGCGCTTGACGACGCCGGTGATGATCTCACCCACGCGGTCCTTGAACTCGTCGAACTGGCGGTCGCGTTCTGCGTCGCGGACCTTCTGGAAAATGACCTGCTTGGCGGCCTGGGCTGCGATGCGCCCGAATTCGATCGGGGGCAGCGGATCGACGATATAGTCGCCGACGACCGCACCCTTTTGAAGCTTCTCGGCTTCCTTCAGATTCACCTGCTTGAAGTAGTCATCGACCGCCTCGACCACTTCGACGACGCGCCACAGGCGCAGATCGCCGGTATTGGGGTCGAGCTTTGCGCGGATGTCGTTTTCGGCACCGTAGCGCGAGCGCGCGGCGCGCTGGATCGCGTCCTCCATCGCCTCGATGACGATGCCCTTGTCGATCAGCTTTTCGCGCGCGACGGCGTCGGCGATCGCGATCAGTTCGGCACGGTTGGCGGTAACTGCGGTGGCCATCGTTTGAATCAACCTTCCACTTCGATGATGTCGTCTGCGCCCTCGGTGGAGAGCGGGCGGGTTGCTGCGATCAACTTGTCGGTGATCGTGAGTTTTGCGTCGGCGATATCGGCAAATGCGACCGTCATCGGCTGATGCTTGCGCACATCGACCGTCACCTGGTCGCCCTCGACCCCCATCAGGATGCCGGTCAGTTGCTTGCGATTGTCGACCTTCTCGGTCAGCGTCACGCGAGCTTCATGGCCCTTCCAATCCTCGAAATCCGCAAGCCGCGTCAGCGGGCGGTCGATACCGGGGGAGGAGACTTCCAGCCGATACGCATGGTCGATGGGATCGCGGCCCGCTTCTTCCAGTGCGTCGAGTTGCTCCGAAATCCGGCGCGACAGCGCGGCGCAATCCTCGATCGTCAACTGGCGGGTGTCGGGGCGCTCGGCCATCACCTGAAGCGTCGGATCGCTCTCGCCGCCGAACATCTTCACGCGCACGAGCGCCAGACCCAAAGCAGCGGCTTCGGGTTCGATCAGCGCTGTCAATGCGGCGATGTTCGCCATGCGTGGTCCATATCCTGTCTGCCCGAAGGCGGGTCGTGTCGCGCAAATGCGCCGGGTCGTTGCCGGTCCCGGTGGGGCCAGCCTCGTCAAGGTTTCCGATGTCGAGAACAAGGCGCGATATAAGTCGAATCGCATTCGCTGGCAAGCGATAGCGGTTCAGCGCGTCTCGCTATCCGTGGCCGGGGGCCGTGGCAGCTCGTCGGGATAGATCGCGAGCCACTGGGGCAGGCGTCCCAGCCGTGCGTTGAAACGCGTGTTGAACCGCATCTCGTCGTCGAGCGGCATCGTCAGGGTCGCGCCGTAATCGCCGGCGGGATAGCCCATCAGCCCGAGCAGCGTAGGGAAGAACTGATAATGGCTCGCTCGATTCGCATTGGCCGACGCCGCCCCGCCCCAGTCCGGCCCGCCCGCGCCCTCGCCCGCCAGCACGACGATCGGCACCGCGCCTTCGGCAGGGGTTGGGCTACCCGAACAATGCGTACTCGCCCCCGGTCGTCCGACTTCGTTCAAATCCTGCCCGTGATCGGCGGTGTAGAGAATCGTCGCATTGCCGACCCCGCCCGCGAATAGCCGGTCGAAGAATCCGCCGACATTCCATTCCACCGTGTTGCGATAGGCGTTGCGATAGCGCCGCCAGCCTTTCCCCGAATCGTCGAACCCCTCCCGACTGGCGGTATCGACGATCCCCGCAAAGCCACCGCGCGACGGAACCGGCGCATAGCGGGTCGCGGATTCGGGATATTTGGCCTGAACCGGAAAATGCGCGCCGATCTTGTTGACGACGATCACGTCGCGCACATTGTCGCGCAGCAGTTCGGACAGCCGCGCAGCCACCGCATGGTCGCGGTCGATCACATCGACGTCGCCGAACTGGACGAACCGGTCGATATCCTTCGCCTCGCTTGCGTCCATACCGTTCTGAAACGCGCCGCCGGTGCGCTGCGCGTCGAGATAGACAGTGCGATACCCCGCAGCCTTCGCATATTGCCAGATCGTCGGTCCGGCGGTGTTTCGGAGATGATAGTCTTCGCGCGTGCCGCCATGGCGTAGCGTCAGGTTCGACCCCAGGCTGCAATGCGTCACCGCCGCACCGATGCCGAAATTGTGGATTGCGACGCCTGAGCGCGGCTGCGCCAGACCCGACCGCACGCCAGCGGGGTCGTTGACGTCGAGATAGGTAGGCGCGATGCTTTCATCGATCAGCAACACAATGTCGCCGCTGGCGCTCGGACGTCCGGGGGTGAGTTCCACCCCACGCGGCTCTACCGAAGGGCGCGTCGCGCGTTCGCTCCCCAGCAGCAACGCATAGGCGATCGGGGGCCACGCGCCTGGCACACCGCGCGCGCCATCGCCGCCGCGCATGAACAGCATCGCGGTAAAGCCGATTAGGATCGCCAGCGGTATCGCAATGCCCGCTTTCCAACCGAATTGCGGTCGCGTGCGCGGACGCAATCCGACCCCCAGCCACAATGGCAGCGCGCTCAGCGCCGCCAGCCCGATCTGGCCGCCATGCTGCGCCAGCGCATCGCCGAAGAACCCGGCGGCATCCAGCATGTTGAGGAAGCTTTCATAGGTGAAATGCTGACCCGTGATCCGTTCGTTCGCAGCCATGAATCCGGCGGAGACGAACAGCAGCAATGCGATCGGCCAGCGTATCCGGTCGCTATGGATTCGCGACACCAGCCACAAGGCCAGCACCAGTGCGCCGAACAAGGCGACATAGGCCGGCAACGCCGCCGACACGCCCAGCGACTGCACCCGTTCGACGATCGCATCCCCCCCCAGCGCCAGATACACCAGCAGCAGCATTTCCTTGATCGGCCAGTCGCTCGGACGACGGACAGGAGGAAGGGCGGTGCGTGGCATGGGGATCGATCTTAATCGCGGTCGCTTTTCATCGGGTTAACCGTCTGAGGCGCGATCCGCTCGACGAATGCGCGCCGGGATGCGATGAACCATCTCACAATATCGTGCGTTGGCTTGAGCGATAATCACGACCATTAAATTTTAAGGGGAAGATGCGTGCTCAACCTTCGTTACGGAGCGACTGCGTTCGTTCTGCTCGCCGCCTGCAATCAGGGCGGCGTCGCCAATGCCGGCAATGTCAGCGACAATAGCGCGCAAGCCGCGGCGCCGATGGGCGAACGGCCTTTCACCGTCGCCAATGTCGCCGACCTCGACGCACCCTGGGCGATGACCTTTCTGGCCGATGGGCGGATGCTGATCACGGAAAAGAGCGGCCAGATGCTGCTCGCGTCCGCCGATGGCCAACAGCGTATCCAGGTCGCGGGCATTCCTGCGGTGGACAGCGCCGGGCAAGGCGGGTTGATGGACGTCGCGCTCCACCCGCAGTTCGCGCAGAACAACCTCGTCTATTTCAGCTATTCCGCCAGCGGCCAAGGCGGCAAGGGCGTGGTGCTGGCGCGCGGTCGTCTCGTCGCAGCCGATGGCCAGGCGCGGCTGGAGCAGGTATCGACACTCTATCGCGCGACGCCCTATGTCGAGGGTAACGGCCATTATTCGGGCCAGATCGCCTTTTCGCCGGATGGCCAGCACCTGTTCTTCGCGATGGGCGACCGTCAGAAATTCGATCCCGCTCAGGACAAGGGCGGTACGCTGGGCAAGATCGCGCGGCTGACGCTCGATGGCCAGCCTGCGCCCGGCAATCCGCTGGCGACGCAGGGCTTCCGTCCCGAAGTCTGGTCGTACGGTCACCGCAATATCCTGGGGATGGCGTTCGATGCCTCGGGCAGTTTCTGGCAGCAGGAAATGGGGCCGAAGGCCGGCGACGAGTTGAACGTCGTGCTACCAGGCCGCAACTACGGCTATCCGATGGTGTCGGACGGCGACCATTATGACGGGCGCGACATTCCCGATCATTCGACCCGCCCCGATCTCGAAGCGCCCAAGGTGTCCTGGCCGGGCACCGCGATCTCGCCTGCCGGTCTGATGATCTATTCGGGCAAGTTGTGGCCGCAGTGGCGTGGCGACGCCTTCATCGGCGCGCTGTCGGGCCAGGCGCTGGTGCGGGTCGACGTGAACGGCACCAACGCGACCAAGGGCGATCAGTGGGATATGGAAACGCGCATTCGTGACGTCGCCGAAGCGCCCGACGGGTCGATCTGGCTGCTTGAAGACGGCGGTCGCGGTGCGGGTGGCAAGCTGATGAAGCTTTCGCCGACCGGGTAATCCCTAACCGTTCGTGCTGAGCTTGTCGAAGCACTGTCCTTTTCTTCGTGCCGCTGGGCGGAAAGGAAGACAGAAGAACAGTGCTTCGATACGTGCCTTCGGCGCTACTCAGCACGAACGGGGTGATGGTTAGTCCCTGTGGTCCCCTATCGTGTCAGCAGGTAATTCATCCGCGCCGACGCGATGGGCTTTGTCGCATCATCCTGCCACGCCACCGCCTCGACATTGGCGATCCGGCTACCCAGCCGGGTGACCGTCCCTTTCGCACGCGTTGGCAATTCGCGTCCGCCGCGCATGTAATCGACCGTCACGCCGATCGGCTTGCCGCGCGCATCCTCGTCGTCCAGCGCATGCCAGAGCGCGACGATCGCCGCCATTTCGAGCAGACCGCCGATCGCCCCACCATGCAGGAAGCCGGGGCGCCCCGGAACATCGGAGGAAAACGGCATGACCAGCACCGGCGGCTGGCCGTCGTCCGACCGCTCGACTGTCACTCCCAGGAATTCGGCATAGGGCGGCAGGCTCATGTCGGTGCACCGGTAAACATGAAGGTGGCGGCAACCTGGGCCAGCGGATCGCTCGGGTCGCCGTCATGTGCCTGGCCGCGGACGAACGCGATGCTGCGCGT
The DNA here is from genome assembly GCF_902506605.1 of Sphingomonas sp. AX6. Taxonomy (GTDB): domain Bacteria; phylum Pseudomonadota; class Alphaproteobacteria; order Sphingomonadales; family Sphingomonadaceae; genus Sphingomonas. The sequence continues at coordinate 293,006 of NZ_LR733979.1, read as the reverse complement.
CACGCGGTAGCATTCGGCGCGCCCGATGACGGTCTCGCCGGGCGTTGCGGGGCGAAGATAATCGATCCGCAGGTCCAGCGTCGCCTGCGGCACGAACATCTTGCGCGCCAGCCAGATCGACGATCCGCACGCCATGTCCATCAGCGCCAGAATCGCCCCCGACGCCATCACCCCGGTTTCAGGATCGCCGATCAGCTTGTCGGCATAGGGCAGCGCCAGTTCGATCCAGTCTTCGCCATGCGCGTGATAGCGCATCCCGAGCGCACCGACATGCCCACCCAGCCGCGCGGCGAAAAATCGCTGCGGGTCGATCGGGCCGGTGAATCCGACGGCTTTGGCAGGGCTGGCATCCGACATGATGGACGAGCGCCTACACGAAGCGCGGGGCCACGGGCAATCGTCGCTGCAGGAAGGAGAGCGAAGATCGAAAATTACATCGTTGTAACTCGGATTGCGGTCGTTGCCCCCGTTAGGCTGTCGGTGCCCGCCCACGATGCCGGCACCTGACAAGGGAGACACCGCGATGAAGTTCACGCTCGACCTCGCCCAAATCGCCGAGTTGCCGACCCAGATCGCGACCTCCACCGCGTTGCGCGTGGCGGAAATATCGGGCGACGACATTTTCGAGATGGTGATCGCAGTGGTCACGATCATCTATGAGACCCAACCGAATAGCTGAGGCGCCCGTGGTGCCGCCCGTCAGCAACCGATTGCGGGACGCCATCGTCGCCGCGCGCGCGCCGAACCATCGCATCGCACAGGCGTGGCGCGACGGCGATCCCATCCGGCGGTTGCGCGATGCATGGGACGGGGTGGCGGACGTGGAAACCGCCGCTACCCATGCGGCACGGCTGCTGGCCGATCGGGCATGGGTGGCTGCCATCTTCGCGCCGTTGATCGACGCACTGGCCGCCGATCCGCTGTTCGATCCGCCGTTCAAGGTCAGCCGCGACGCGCTTCGCACCAGCGCGCGGATCCACGACTGCCCGACCGGCTCGCTCACCGCGACCTTGCTGTCGGCGGCGGCGTTGCGGCGCAGCAAACCCGCAACGACGATCGTCGTGCCGGGTCGGCTGTCGATCATGCGCGTCCATGTTGGCGGCGGTGCCACGCTGCGTCGGTGGCGGGCGGAACAGGTCGCCGGGGACTTCACGCTCGCAACGGCTGGCCCGGCACACCCGCTGCCGCGGCTTGCGCTGGACGACGGGGTGGTGCTGCGCATCGACGGGCGCAGCGATGCGATGCTGATCACCAATGCGGCACGCGATGTGGTGACGCTCACCGCGACGCTGCGCATCGGTGCCGCACCGGTAATGCGCGAATATGATCGCCACGACGGGCGCGCACGCCGCGGCGCGACGCTCGACGAACGCGCGGCGCGCAGCCAGATGCTGCTGACCTTGCTGCGCGCGAACGGGCGCGGCGATTGCGGCCCGGCCTTCGATGCGGCGAGCCGCGACCCGGCCTTTTTCGTGCGGTGGGACGCGATGCGTCAATGGCTGGCGAGCGACGCGGAGTCCGCGGTCACGCGGCTAACTGAAATGGCGGCAAGTGATCCGAACGACGATATTCGCACGCTTGCCGGTGCGACGCTGGTTCAGGTCGCAGCCGCGCGGGCGGCGCACGCCTGATGCCGCGGACGATCGATCCCGGTAGTGGCGATGCGATCACGCTCGATGATTTGTTCGCGATCCTCGACGACAGCCGGATCGACGTGCGCGACGAGGATGCGTTCGCCTCGCTTGGCCCGGCGCTCGCGCGGCTTGGGCGCAATCCCCGCTTCCTCGCCGATCTGGCGATCGCCGAACTCGCGCAGCGATGCGATGGGCAAGCGCGGGGCAATGATTATGGCGCGCAGGTGTTTCTGCTCCGGCCCGCCGATGGGCGGTTCGTTGTCCGCGCCAATTTCTGGCCCAGCGAGCACGATCCCGCCTTCGTCGCGAGCGGCGCGGCAGCATTCTTCTACGGCCTACCGCACGACCATAATTTTCCGTTCCTGACCTATGGTTATCTCGGCCCCGGATACTGGAGCGATTATTACGAAGTCGATCCCGCACGCGTCCAAGGTTGCGTCGGCGAGGATGCCGGGTTGCGATTCATCGAACGCAGCCGGTTGGGGCCGGGCAAGCTGATGCTCTACCGGATGCGCCGCGACGTGCATTCGCAGGCTCCGCCCGATGCGTTTTCGGTGTCGCTCAACATATTGGGGCATGACCCGGCGCAGCCCTGGACCGATCAGTATCGCTACGACCTGCAGGCGGGCACGGTCGATGCGATCCTGACGACGACTCCCGGCGAAGCGTTGCTGGCGCTCGGCACACGGTTCGGTGACGGCAACGGCATCGATCTGGCGGCGCGCTTTGCATTGCGCCACCCGTGCGAGCGGATGCGGCTGACCGCGATCGACGCCTTGTTCCGCGCCGACCCGGATGCGGCGATCCCGATCCTCGAACGGGCGACTGCCGATCCGGCGCGTCGGATCGCGCTCGCAGCGGCGGTCCGGCTGGATGGCCTCGCGCAATCGCCTCCGAACCGGACCGATCGGTCGGCAAGCCTTCACCTCGCACGATAAGATTGTGCTGGTGGGGAAGATCGTCGCAACCAACGTGAATCTGGCCGGACTCGACGCCGCAGCGTCGGCGCGCGGATTAAGCCTGGTGTCGTTCGATGCCGCCGACTGGCGCGGGCTGGCTGCACTGTTCGTCGATTGGCGCATGCAGATCGGACCTGCCCGCGAGCTGGTCGATACCATCCGTGGTCGCGGCTGGCGCGGGCCGATCGTGCTCCGCGCGATGGGTGGCAGCGCGATGGTGGCGCTCGCGATCGATGCCGGTGCCGACGACGCCGTAGATGGCCGCGCGGGACCGGAGGAAATCGCCGCCCGCCTTGCCGCTGCCGTCCGCGCGCCCACAAACCGGATCGGCGTCGGCGATCTCGTCATCGACCGCATTCAGCGCAGCGCCCAACGCGCCGGGCGGCCGATCGACCTGTTGCCGCGCGAATATGCGTTACTCGTCCACCTCGCCGAACGCGCAGACCAGGTCGTCAGCCGCGGCGCGCTGCTGGATGCCGTGTGGGGACTGCGGATCGACCCCGGCACCAATGTCGTTCAGGTCCATGTCTCGCGCCTGCGCGCCAAGCTCGATCGCGGGCAGCCGCATCCGATGCTGCTCAGCGAACGCGGAAAGGGCTATCGCCTCGCCCCCGGATGACGATAGGCTCGCCACAGATATTCAGGGAGAGCATCAGGTGAGCGAAGACCGCGTCACGATCGAGATCACCGATGGCGTCGCCGATGTGCGCCTCAACCGTTCGGACAAGCTCAATGCGCTCGACCGCCCGATGTTCGACGGCATCGTCGCCGCGATCGACCGGCTGGCGGAGACGCCAGGCCTGCGCTGCGTGGTGCTGTCGGGCGAAGGCCGTGCATTCTGCGCCGGCCTGGACATGGCGGCGATGGCAAGTGGCGGATCGGGCATCGACCTCGACCATCGCCCCTGGGGCGACGCCAACATCGTCCAGCAGGTCGCCTGGGGATGGCGCACGCTGCCGGTGCCGGTCATTGCAGCCGTCAGGGGCATCGCGTTCGGCGGCGGGTTTCAGATCATGTCAGGCGCAGACATCCGCATTGCCGCACCGGAAACGCGCTTTGCGATCATGGAGATGAAATGGGGGCTGGTCCCAGATATGGCGGGCTATGCGCTGTGGCGCGGGTTGGTGCGCGACGATGTCCTGCGGGAACTGACCTATACTGCGCGCGAATTCGATACAGCGGATGCGGCCGAATACGGCTTTATCACGCATGTGAATGACGACCCCCACGCCCATGCGATGAGCCTGGCGCGCGAGATTGCCGAACGCTCTCCGCAGGCGATCCGCGCGGCCAAGCGACTGGCCAATCTGGTCGCCGAAAGTGACGGAAAATCGATCCTTCTGGCCGAAAGCGACGAACAGTCGAAGGTGATCCGCCAGCCCAATCAGGTCGAAGCGGTGATGGCCGGCATGGCAAAGCGCAAGGCGGTGTTCACCGACTGACCCGATCTTCCAACTTTGCGATCGGTGGCGAATTCTCTAGGGATTGGGCAATACCCGAAACCGCAAAGGAACGATCCCATGCGCGAAGCCGCCATCGTCGCCACTGCTCGCACCGCCATCGGCAAGGCCTATCGCGGCGCGTTCAACGCGACCGAAGCGCCGATCCTTGGCGGCCATGTGATGAATGCGGTGGTCGAGCGGGCAGGCATCGACCCCGCGCGGATCGACGACGTGTTCTGGGGCGTGGGCAACCAATGGGGCGCGACCGGGGCCAATGCCGGGCGCATGGCGATCTTCGCCGCCGGATTGCCGCAGTCGATCCCCGCCTTCACGCTCGACCGCAAATGCGGGTCGGGGTTGAACGCCGTGGCGCTGGCGGCGCGATCGATCATGTGCGACGAAATCGAAGTCGCGCTCGCGGGCGGCCAGGAATCGATCAGCCTGACCGTGACCAAGGACGCACCGCGCGCGCCGTCGCAAGCGGTGCTGGCGAAGGAGCCTGCCGCCTATATCCCGATGATCGAGACCGCAGAGATCGTCGCGGAACGCTATGGTATCAGCCGCGAGGCGCAGGACGCCTTCGGCGCGATGAGCCAGCAACGCGCGGAGGCCGGTTTGGCCAGCGGCGCGTTCGCCCAAGAAATCGTCCCGATCACGGTCGAAAAGGCGTTGTTCGACAAGGCGGGCAATCGCACGGGCACCGAGACGGTGACCGTCACCCAGGACGAAGGCATTCGCGCGGGAACCACGCTTGAGGCGCTATCGGCGCTCAAACCGGTGTGGAAGGACGGGCAGTTCGTCCCCGAAGGACGCCACGTCACCGCGGGCAATGCCAGCCAATTGTCGGACGGCGCATCGGCACAATTGCTGATGGACCGCAAGACGGCAGAGGCCGAGGGCAAGGATATTTTGGGCATCTATCGCGGGTTTCAGGTCGCAGGATGCGCGCCCGACGAAATGGGCATCGGCCCGGTCTTCGCAGTGCCCAAATTGTTGGCACGCGCCGGTCTGTCAGTCGGCGATATCGGCTTGTGGGAAATCAACGAAGCGTTTGCGAGCCAGGCGCTTTATTGCCGCGACACGCTGGGCATCGACCCCGACAAGCTCAACGTCAACGGCGGCGCGATCGCGGTCGGCCATCCGTTCGGCATGACCGGCACGCGCCTTGTTGGCCACGCGCTGATCGAGGGACGGAAGCGCGGCGTACGCTGGGTGGTGGTGTCGATGTGTACCGCAGGCGGCATGGGGGCTGCCGGATTGTTCGAGATCGTCTGACCCCGATCGCGCGGATCATTCCCGGCTATTCCCGCCCCACCCAGTGCAGCGCGACGCCATTGCCGCGTAGCCAGGCGCGCGCCAGCACCGCCTTTCCGTGGGACAATTCCGCCTCCAGCGCGCGGAACTCGCGACCGTGATTCATATGCACCCGGTGTGCGACTTCATGCGCGACGATCGCGCGGCGGACCCAGGCGGGGCTGAGCACCAGTCGCCACGAATAACGGATTGCGCCTGTTGAGGAACAACTCCCCCAGCGCCCGCGCGGATCGCCCACCGACACACCGCTGACGACGACACCCGCGCGGCCTGCGAATTCGGCGGTGTCCACACTCAACAGCCGCAACGCTTCGCGACGCAGCCAGCGCAAGATGCGCGCCTGAAACAGTGCTTCCGGTCCAGTACAGATCAGCGCACCGTCCTCGATCTGCGGCGTGCGCGGCCCCCCATCCACCATGCGCGCGGTCAGCGGCACGCTGTCCACCGTCAACAGGCTACCGTCGCGGATCGGCTGCGCGCATGGCAGTTTCGATTGTTGTGCCGCAATCCACGCCTGTTGCCCCTGCGCCCAGGCCAGTGCCGACCGCGCCGATGCGCGCGGCGGAATGGTGAGACGAATCTCGCCGGTCACCCGGTCCACTGACAGCTTCGCACCGCGGGATCGCGGATTGCGAACGACGGTGATCTCGGGCGCTTCGCTCACAACACTCGGTCGGTCAGATGATGTTCGAGGTCTCCCGCCACGACTTCGGACACCGTCCAGCCGCGGGTCGAAATCCCGGCAGTGTGAACCGTCTCCCGGTCACCCGAAATCAGGTAATGCCAGGGCTGGAGCGTCTGTCCTTCCGCCAACAGGCGATAGGCACAGGTGGACGGGAGCCAGGCGATGGTGGCCAGCGATTGCGGGGTCAGCCGCACGCATTCGGGCACATGCGCTCGGCGATGACGATAATCGGTGCAAAGTGCGGTCTGGCTGTCGAGCAACCGGCACGCGACATTGGTCGCATGAACCTCACCCGTCTCGTCATCTTCCAGCTTGTGGAGGCAGCATTTGCCGCAGCCGTCGCACAATGCCTCCCACTGCGCACGGTCCATCTTGTGGAGCGGCGTGGTTTCCCAGAACGGCTTGGTCGTCACGTCACCCAGCGCTTGATCTCGGCCGCGATCGCCTCGGGGCTTTCCTCGACGGGCAACAGCGCGATCGGCTCTCCGTTCGGCCCCATCAGATAGGAGAGCTGCTGGTGATCGACCAGATAACCGCCGCCTTCGCTGGTCGGCTGGGCAGCGTAGTAGATAGCAAATCGCTTGGCGACCGCGGCGATTTCTTCGGGCGTTCCCGTCAGCCCGACCATCCTCGGGTGAAAGTTAGATACGAACGCCTTCACTTCGGCGGGGCCGTCGCGCTGGGGGTCGACCGTGACGAAGAACGGTACGATCCGCTCCGCGATTGCCGGATCGGTCTTTTCCAGTAACCGCACCGCTGCACCGATCCGCTGGGCATCGACCGGGCAGATGTCGGGGCAATAGGTATAGCCGAAATACATCACGCGGTATTTGCCTGCGAATTCGGTGTCGCTAACCCGCTCGCCATCCTGGTTGGTCAGGGTGAACGGCCCGCCGATCGTCGCGCCGGCAAGCGGGGCTTCGGCAGTGGCATTGTCGGCGGGGGAGGCATCGCCGCATCCGGCGAGCGCGAGCAGGGCGGCAGCGATGGCGCTGCGAAAAACGATCTGGTTCATGGCGAAGCCAGCCATGATCTGTTAGATGCCCAAGCGCAAGTTCGAGTCAGAGTATCGGGATACCCAACACCAATGACCCTCCGCCTGTCGATCGCCGCGCTCGCGCTGTCGCTGACCCCCGGCATTGCCACCGCCCAGAATTACTCGCCCGGTTACCAGTTTCTGGAATCGGTGCGCGATTCAGAGGGCGAAAAGGTCACCGCGACGCTCAATCAGCCGGGATCGACCATCATCAATACGCGCGGCGCCAATGGCGATGGCGCACTGCACATCGTCACCCGGCGTAGCGATGCGGTCTATCTGCGCTTTCTGCTGCAAAAGGGTGCCAATCCCAATATGGAGGATGGGCAGGGCAATACCGCGGCGATGATCGCGGTGGAGAATGGCTTCGTCGATGCGATCCCGATCCTGGCGCGGTACAAGGCGAACATGAACGCGGGCAATTCTCGGGGAGAGACCCCGCTGATCCGCGCGGTGCAGAACCGCAATCTGGCGGCAGTACGCGTGTTGCTCGAAGCCGGGGCCGATCCTGATCAATCGGACAGTTTCGCCGGGATGTCGGCACGCGACTATGCCACCCGCGACGGGCGTTCGCGGCCGATTTTGAAGCTCATCGAAGACGCGCCAAAGGCGAAGGCAGCGACGGTCAGCGGTCCCCGCGTCCGCTGAGCGAACGCGACCCGCCTAACGCCCAAATTTCATCAAAACAGAATCTCCGCATCGGGATCGACCAGGCCTAACAGCCTGCGTCCGGCACGCCGCGCAAAGGCAAGCGTGCAGGTCTTGCGCATATGGGCGGGCATTGCCGCGCTCGTCGCCTCTCGCATGATCGCGGCGTCGTAGCGATCGGCGACGATCACCCCCGATCGTTCGGGCATGAATGCCGCGCCATCGAGCGGGGAGGCATCGAAGCCACCCGGCACCGCCCAGAAGAATCGGTCGCAATGGTCGAGATATTCTGTCCATTTGCAGTCGCCGAGCAGGTCGGCACGCGATACCTTGATCTCGACGATGACGATCCGGCCCTTGCCGTCGATCGCCATCAGGTCGGCACGGCGGCCACCTGCCAGCGGCACTTCGGCCATCGCCACATAATCGTGGCGCAGCAGCATCCGGCTAACGCCGCGCGCCACGTCGATCGCCACGAGGGGGGGAGGGGAGATCGACGTGGACGCGGGCGACGGCATATTCATGCCGCAACTCTAGAACAAGTGGGGAACAGTTGAAAGGGCTCGGTTGCCCTTAGCGGTAGAAGATGTGGTTGCCGACCGATCCGACACGCGCCAGCCGCCAACGCGGTGAGACATAGCGGGCATGAAAGAACAGCGCGCCATCGGTGGGGCTTTCCCATGCTTCGGCCTGCGCGACGCGGGCAACGGCGACCGCGGTCTTCCATGCCTTGCTGCCCGGATTGACCGACGGCAGCTTGCCGCCGCGCACGAACGAGAACTGTCCGCGCTGGGTCAGCACCGAACAGACCGAACCCGGGAAGCGCCCAGATTGCGAGCGGTTGAGGATGACGTCGGCAACCGCGAGCTGGCCGGCCAGCGGTTCGCCCTTCGATTCGAAATAAACTCCCGTGGCGAGGCAGCGGAGTTCTTCGTTCAGATCGTCGGTGCCGTGATGCGCATCGACCGCAGCGGCCAGCGACGCGAATTCGGCGCGTGCGGCATCGCTCGCATCGTCTTCCTGCGTTTCGGCGGGGAGGGGCTGAACGATTTCCCCGGGCATCCACACGGTGGGGACGGCTTGCGGGGCGGGGGCGGGAACCGAAGTGACGGCTCGACCATTTACATCTTGTTCGATCGCTATGGGGACTTGCTCCTGGGCGATCGTGGGAGTCGTGGCCGCGAGCGTACCGGCAGCAGCAACGACAATCGCCGCGAAGGACGCGGCGCGAAACGGAAACTTCATCTACAAACGTTCAAATGCGGTTGATCCGCGGAACGCCGGGCACAAGGATCGCTATCGATCGCCGACGTCCGGGTGATCCCCCGACTGCGTAACCGCCCGGCAAAGACCCGGCAAACGGCACAACGCATCAAAACAGACGCGCCCTATCTTGTCGCAGTGCAGCAAAGTCAACCCTGGACGATCGTTTCAGCGACGAATCGTTCTGCCTCTGCGACATCGACCTCGATCACCCATAAATCGGGGTCGCTGCGCCGCCTGCGCTGCCAGTAATCGGTGACGGCATGCGAATCGGCAAAGCTGTCCGGTCCCGATGCAATCAGTTGGACTGTCCCGCTTTGACCCATACCCCGTTCGAAAAACCGGGGATCGACCCCGCGATCGAGCGTCAGGACCAGGATCGCGCCCGCTTCCGCATGCCCCTTGGCCAGGATCATCGCTGATCCGCCTGCCTGATTCACGCGGCGCACCAGCGCACTGGCGAGCAGATGTGTCGGCAGCCGATCGTTCATGCCGGAATGCGGTAACCGGGCAGGTCGGCGAGCGCGATTCGCGAGCGCATGAACGTGCCGGTGCCGCGCGCCGCTTCGTCACCATCCGGCCCGATCAGTCGCGCATCGGCGACGAACACCCGACGCTGGCCCGAAATCCAGCGCCCCTCCGCAATTACCGGCCCGACCGACAAGGGGCGAGTGAACAGCAGGTTGAACTGCGTCGTCAGCAGGAACCGGTCGGTGACCAGGCTGTTCGCAGCATAAAAGGCCGCATCGTCAAGCATCTTAAAATAGCTGGTCCCATGCGCCGCGCCTCCCGCGTGGAAATGGCGTTCGTCGATGGTGAAATGAATCCGCGAAAGCCCTGCATCGACGATTTCCAGCCGCGATTCGAAGAACCGGTTGATCGGTGCGGCGGCATAAAGTGATTCGAGCGCACGGTAATGGCGCGACGCGCCCGCGCTCGCTTCGCCGTCAGGCAGCGTCACGCGCCTCTACCCCCGCCAGCAGCGCATATAGCGCATCGCCGCTGCCCGCGCCGCGCAGCTTGTCCGCGAAACCGCGGTCGCGCATCGCCCGCGACACGCGCGCTAGTGCCTTCAGATGCTCCGCCCCGGCATCGCCCGGCGACAACAGCATGAACACCAGATCGACCGGCGCATCGTCGATCGCGTCGAAATCGACCGGCTGGGCCAGCCGCACGAACAGCCCGCGCACCCGGTCGATTCCGTCGATCCGGCCATGCGGTATCGCGACTCCCAACCCAAACCCGGTGGTGCCCAGCCGTTCGCGGTCCGCGATCCGGTCGGTTACCATGCGCGCGTCCAGACCCCAGGCGCGATGCGCGGCGTCGCCCAGTTGCGCGAACAATTTCTTCTTCCCCGCCACCGGCATATCGGCCAGCACGGCTTCGGGAATCAGCAGATCGGTCAGGTCGGTCATCAATCAAATATCGGACGCGCGCGCCATACGCTGCGCGCGCGTCCGTCCTTCGCATTACAGGTCCGGTCGTGGTCAGCCGCGATTGGGCTCGACCCAGCCTATGGTTCCGTCGTGGCGCCGATAGACCATATTGAACGCCCCCGTCCCGCTATTTTTGAACAGCAGCGCGTTGGTGTTGCGTAGGTCGAGCATCATCACTGCATCCGACACGCTGGCATCGGGCACATCGACGCGGGTTTCGGCGATGATCAGGGGCGCGTCCTCGACCTCTTCCTCTTCCTGTCCACCGCCGAACACGGTGTATCCGGCATTGTCGAACATGCCTGCATCGGCATCGATGGGCGCGACGGGTGCGGTCTTGCGATCCTTCAACCGGCGCATATAGCGGCGGAGCTGTTTTTCGATCTTGTCGGCGGCACCTTCAAACGCGGCGTGCGCGTTCTGCGCATTGTCGGATGCCTTCAGGACTAGCCCCTGCATCACATGCGCGATGATGTCGCAGGTGAAGCTGTCATGTGGGCCTTTCCCGAAAATCGCGTGTGCCGATAACGCGCGAGAGAAATATTTGTCGGCGATCCCCTGGAGGCGGTCCTGGACGTGAGTCTTGAGCGCTTCGCCCGTGTCGACCTGATGTCCCGAGACGCGGATTTCCATGTTTTTCCTCCTTAGAGATGAACGTAATATCGACGGGTCGTCACACCCGCCGACACGCTCAACGCATCAACCGGATGCGGCGGTCCCCCACAATGGATCTTTCAGCCCCGCGACGAAGGCGGCGTGGCGCGCAAGCTCGGCATCGCTCACCGCAAACACCCGTGGCGGGCGTATTGCGCGCTGGACGCTCACCGTCGATATCGCGACTTCCTCGACCACCACTTCTGCCAATCCTAGCCCGATCTGGCGTCCGCCGCGCAGCTCGACATAGACCTGCGCGAGCAATTGCGCGTCGAGCAGCGCGCCGTGGAGCGTGCGGTGGCTGCGGTCGATGCCATAGCGATTGCACAGCGCGTCCAGGCTATGCTTGGCACCCGGATGGCGGGTCCGCGCGATCACCAGCGTATCGACCATCCGGTCCATCGGCACGATTGCCCGACCGCAAAGCTTCAGCTCGCCGTTCAGGAATCCCATGTCGAAATTGGCATTGTGCGCGATCAGCGGACAATCGCCCAGGAACGCGAGCAAGTCTTCACAGATATCGGCGAACAGCGGCTTGTCGGACAGGAAGGTTTCGGACAAGCCGTGCACCGCCTGTGCCTCGGGCGGCATCGACCGCTGCGGATTGACATACGCGTGAAAGGTCCGCCCCGTCTCCACCCGATTGATCATCTCGATACAACCGATCTCGACCAGCCGGTCACCCCCCGAGAAGCTCAATCCCGTGGTTTCGGTGTCGAAGATGATTTCGCGCATGGGTGGGATTATCAACCTGCTTGCGGCAACAGGCAAGCGATCAGCGCGCGAACCTGATCGCGGGTTTCGGAAATCGGCGTGCCGGTATCGATCACATGATCGGCACGCGCGCGCTTTTCCGCATCGGGCGTCTGTTTTTCGAGGATCGTCAGAAACTTGGCCTCGGTCATACCCGAGCGCGCCAGCACCCGGTCGCGCTGGGTCTGCGCGTCGGCCGACACGACGACGATGCGATCGACATGCGCGGCACCGCCGGTTTCGAACAAGAGCGGGATGTCGAGCACCACCAACGGCGCGCTGCCATGCGAATCGATGAAGCGCCGGCGCTCCTCGCCGACCGCCGGGTGGACGATCGCCTCCAGCTTGCGCATCGCGGGCTCGTTGTCGAACACCTGCGCGCCCAGCGCCTGGCGATCGACACCTTGCGGCCCCGTCGTGCCAGGAAAATGCCGCTCGATTTCCGCCACCAGCCGCCCGCCTACTCCCTGCAATTCATGCACCGCGTCGTCTGCGTCGAACACAGGGATACCTTCGTCGCGAAACATCTGCGCGACGGTCGATTTACCCATGCCAATGGAGCCGGTCAGCCCGATGGTGATCATGACGTCAGTCTCCGCCGCAATTCGGTTTCGCTTGCATCGTCGCGCGGCGGAGCCTTGCCGAAGAACAGCTCGAACGCCGCCGCTGCCTGACCGATCAGCATCTCCAGCCCGTCGATGGTCGCGAGGTCGCGCGCTCGCGCCGCTGCGAGCAACGGCGTCTCCAGCGGACTATAGACAATATCGTAAATCACGGCGTCGTCCGGCAGCACCGACAGATCGGGCGACAATGCAGGCTGTCCGGTCATGCCAAGCGCGCTAGCGTTCACCAGCAACGCGACCGGGGGCAGCGGGGAATCGATCGACACCACATCACCCTTCAACCCGAAGGTCGCGAGCAGCCCCGCCGCCTTCAGCGGATTGCGCGCGAACATCGTCACCGGCCCGACGCGCATCTGTTTGAACGCGAACAGCACTGCGCGTGCTGCGCCACCGGTCCCGTAAAGCGCGACCGGCGCGCCTTCGAGGTCGAAATCGGCAAGCGGCGCGTAGAATCCGGCGGCGTCGGTGTTGGTGCCGATCAGCGACCCGTCGGGCTGGCGCAAAATCGTGTTCATCGCACCGATCGATCCGCGCACACCTCCTGGATCATCGACCAGATCCATCACCGCCAGCTTGTGCGGCATGGTGACGTTGCACCCACGCCAGTCGGCGTCGTCACGGCGGCGGGCGATATAGTCGGAAAGCCCCTCTGCGGTGACATGCGTCGCGCGATAGGCCGCCTCCAGTCCCAACCGCTCGATCCAGTATCCGTGAATCAGCGGCGACTTGGACTGAGCGATCGGATCGCCGATCACGTCTGCATAAGGGGGGGCATCGGGCTTCGTCATGACGCCAATATGCCCCGAACGCGCAGAAAATCGAGGACTGGAAGCAACGGCATCCCCAATATCGTGAAGTGGCTCCCCTCGGTCCGCGCGAACAATTGCACCCCCGGCCCCTCGATCCGAAAGCAACCGACGCACCCGGCAATCGCAGGCCATTCGGCATCGAGATAGGTCCGGATGAAATCGTCCGACAGCGCGCGAACCTGCAATTTGGCGATATCGACATGTCGCCATACCGGGCGTCCGGCCTCGGCGACGACCGCTGCCGAAATCAGCCGATGGGTCTTACCCGACATCGCGTTCAAATGCCGCTCGGCATCGTCGCGCGTCGCGGGCTTGTCGAGGATCGTGCCGTCGTCCAGCACCACGATCGAATCGCTGCCCAGCACCAGATCGGACGGATGCCGCATCGACACTTTAATCGCCTTCAACTCGGCCAGCGCATCGGCGGTGTCACGCGCAGACGTGCCGACTTCGGCCAAAGCCGCCTTTGCCGCATCCTCGTCCGCGCCGCTCGCCTCGGCCGCGAACGGTATGCCTGCATCCGTCAGCATCGCCTTTCGCGACGCGCTGTTCGACGCCAGGATCAGCCTCATGCCCCGACCGCCTTGCGCTCGCTGCACATGGTAATGATCGCCGCCGCAGTTTCCTCGATCGAGCGCCGCGTCACGTCGATCACAGGCCAGTCGTTATCGGCGAACATCCGCCGGGCATAGGCGACCTCCGCCTTCACCGCTTCCTGATCGACGTAGCTGGTCTCGGTTTCCTCGTTTAGTGACAGCAGCCGGTTGCGGCGCACCTGGATCAGCCGGTCGGCGCTGGTAGTCAGCCCGACGACCAGCGGCTTTTTGAGTTCGTACAATTTGGTCGGCGGCGGACTTTCGACGACGATCGGGATGTTCGCGGTCTTGAACCCCCTATTGGCGAGATAGATGGAAGTCGGCGTCTTCGACGTGCGCGATACGCCCGCCAGCACGATATCGGCTTCCTCCCAATTCTCCCAATTGACGCCGTCATCATGCGCGATGGTGAACTGGATCGCATCGACCCGCGCGAAATAGGCGGCGTCGAGGACATGCTGGCGCCCGGGCCGCGCCTTGGCTTCCTGACCCAACAACATCGACAGCGCGTTGGACACGCTGTCGAGCGGCGCAATCGCGGGAAGACCCATTGCGGCGCACCGGCCCTCCAGCATCTCGCGGATCTGGCTGTTGACCAGGGTAAACACTACCAGCCCCGGATTTTGGCCGATTTCCTGAAGGATACGCTCGAGATGCGTTTCCGAGCGTACCATCGGCCAAAAATGGCGGACCGTCTCGACATCGTCGAACTGGGCCAGCGCCGCCTTGGCGATGTTCTCCAGCGTCTCGCCGGTGGAGTCCGAAAGGAGGTGCAGGTGCAGCTTCAATCCATGCCCTTTTCGCCGCCAGGAACAGCTCTGTGGAAAACTCCGGGACAGCCGCTAGCGTAACCCCGGCCCCTCGCCAAGTCGGTCGACCCGCGTGGATAACCCCGAACCTCATCCACAGTCTCGCACACAGTACGCTGATTTATCCACAGGCTGTGAATAACGGGGAAGACGCCTTCGAATCGCAAGCACAATCGACGGCGCCGGCCGTCAAGCTGTTGGCTTTTGTGTGGGGGACGCATAAGCCCCGGGTTCCACGCGCCAACAACCACTACATCCTTCTTTTATAGATTCTTCTATTGAAGAAGGGGGAGCGAACACGCTGACCGATCCTTCCAAAACGCCTGTTTCCGCCAAGCCATTGCTCGCCACGCTGAAGGGTGAGCGGCAGGCGACGCCCCCCTTGTGGTTGATGCGCCAGGCCGGGCGCTACCTTCCCGAGTATCGCGCCCTGCGCGCTGAAAAGGGCGGGTTCCTGGCGCTGGTCGAGGATAGCGACGCGGCGGCCGAGGTAACAATCCAGCCGATCCGCCGCTTCGGCTTCGACGGATCGATCCTGTTTTCCGATATCCTGATGATCCCGCGCGCACTGGGCCAGGACCTTTGGTTCGAAACCGGCGAAGGGCCACGGCTGGCACCGCTGATGGACAATGAAGCGACCGTCGACACGCTGGCCTATCATCCGGAAGCGCTGGAGGCGGTCTATGGGACCGTTCGGCGTGTCGCGGCGATGCTCCCGCCTCAAGTGACCTTTCTGGGCTTTGCAGGCTCTCCCTGGACGGTGGCGACCTATATGATCGCCGGCCAAGGCAGCCGCGAACAGGCAGCGGCGCGGCGTCTCGCCTATGCCGACCCCGGTTTGATGCAGGTGCTGATCGACAAGATCATCGCCTCGACCGTCGATTATCTCGCAAAGCAGATCGAGGCAGGAGTCGAAGCCGTCCAATTGTTCGACAGCTGGGCAGGCAGCCTCTCGCCCGCACAGTTCGAACGCTGGGTAATCGCACCCAATGCCGCAATCGTGGAACAACTTCGGACGCGCTGTCCCAATACGCCGATTATCGGCTTTCCCAAGGGCGCGGGCGGAAAGCTGGCCGCTTATGCGCGCGAAACGGGCGTCGATGCCATCGCGCTCGACGAAAGCGTCGATCCGGTCTGGGCCGACGCCAATCTCCCCACCGATTTGCCGGTACAAGGCAATCTCGATCCGCTCGCGCTGATTGCGGGTGGCGCGACGCTGGACGCCGCGGTGGACCGCATCCTCGCTGCCTTCCCGACCCGCCCGCACGTGTTCAACCTGGGTCACGGCATTCAGCAGGACACGCCCATCGCCCATGTCGAAGCGTTGATTGCAAGGGTGCGCGGCGGTAGAGGCTGACGCCATGACCGGATTTCTGGGAAATGCCTATCTGTGGGTGAAGGCCGCCCATATCATCTTCGTCATCTTCTGGATGGCGGGGTTGTTCCTGTTTCCACGCTATCTGGTCCATCATCAGGAAGGGCTGACTGACCCTGCCGAGCCGCCACGCTGGCTGGCGCGCGAGAAGAAGATGCGCAGCGTGATCCTGACCCCGTCGCTCGTCATGGTCTGGGTGCTGGGTCTCGCGCTGTCCGCCAATCTCGGCCTGTTCGACGGGCAAGCGGGGCTGGGCTGGCTGCACACCAAGCTGTTCCTCGTCATTCTGTTGTCGGGCTATCACGGCTGGATGGTCGGCTATGCGCGCAAGCTCGAGGCTGGAAAACCCACACTTCAGCCACGCCAGCTCCGGATGCTGAACGAAATTCCTGCGATCGGCGTGTCGCTGATCGTCATCCTCGCGGTGGTTCGCCCTTTCTAAGCGTTGCTCCCGGCTTGACTTGAGCCCTCGCGAATCCTAATTCGCCAACCAACGCCGTGCGGATCCGCATCCGGGCGGTTCCCTCCTCTCAGCTTCGTTCGCGCGTTCGTCCCGACACCCGCAAACCGACGCCACTCTCCCCATAGCGCCTTTCGCGCGCACCAATCGGACCGACCGATATGCATCTCAAAGACCTCAAGAAAAAAGCGCCCGCCGAACTCGTCGAAATGGCCGAAGGGCTGGGCGTCGAAGGCGCGTCGACGATGCGCAAGCAGGACATCCTGTTCGCGATCCTCAAGGCGCAGGCCGAACAGGGCGACCAGATCACCGGCGAAGGCACGATCGAAGTGCTGTCGGACGGGTTTGGCTTTCTCCGCTCGCCCGAAGCCAATTACCTCGCCGGTCCCGACGACATCTATGTCTCGCCCAATCAGGTCCGCAAATTCGGTCTTCGCACCGGCGACACGGTCGAAGGTGAAATCCGCGCGCCCAAGGATGGCGAGCGTTATTTTGCGCTGGTGAAGCTGGTAAAGGTCAATTTCGACGATCCCGACGCTGTCCGTCATCGCGTCAATTTCGACAATCTGACCCCACTTTATCCCGAATCCAAGCTCAGCCTTGATTCGCTCGATCCGACGCAGAAGGACAAATCGGCGCGCGTTATCGATATTGTCTCACCCCAGGGCAAGGGCCAGCGTACGCTGATCGTAGCACCACCGCGCGTCGGCAAGACGGTGATGCTCCAGAACATCGCGCGCGCCATTTCGGAAAATCATCCGGAAGTGTTCCTGCTCGTTCTGCTGATCGACGAACGGCCGGAAGAAGTCACCGACATGCAGCGTTCGGTGAAGGGTGAAGTCGTTTCTTCGACCTTCGACGAACCCGCGACGCGGCACGTGCAAGTCGCTGAAATGGTGATCGAAAAGGCCAAGCGCCTGGTCGAGCACAAGAAAGACGTGGTCATCCTGCTCGATTCGATCACGCGTCTCGGCCGTGCCTACAACACCGTCGTGCCCAGTTCGGGCAAGGTGCTGACTGGCGGCGTCGATGCCAATGCGCTCCAGCGTCCCAAGCGCTTCTTCGGCGCGGCGCGTAACATCGAGGAAGGCGGCTCGCTGTCGATCATCGCCACCGCGCTGATCGATACTGGCAGCCGGATGGACGAGGTTATCTTCGAGGAATTTAAGGGTACGGGTAACTCCGAAATCGTCCTTGATCGCAAGGTCGCAGACAAGCGCATCTTCCCGGCGCTCGACGTCGGCAAGTCCGGCACGCGCAAGGAAGAGCTCCTGGTCGACAAGGACAAGCTCAGCAAACAGTGGGTACTCCGCCGCATCCTGATGCAGATGGGCACTGTCGATGCGATGGAATTCCTGCTCGACAAGATGAAGAACTCCAAGACCAACGAGGATTTCTTCGATTCAATGAATCAGTAACCGGTTTCAGCGCGGCGACGCCCGCGCGTCCGAAACCGGTTCGGCCGGCGGGGTGGGCAAGGCCCTACCCCGACCGACGGCGCAGGCAAACGCCTG
Organism: Sphingomonas sp. AX6; assembly: GCF_902506605.1. Taxonomy (GTDB): domain Bacteria; phylum Pseudomonadota; class Alphaproteobacteria; order Sphingomonadales; family Sphingomonadaceae; genus Sphingomonas. The sequence continues at coordinate 274,996 of NZ_LR733979.1, read as the reverse complement.
TGTCGCTTTGCGTTGCTATAACTAACCTCTGACTTGACCCGACGCGCCCGAACGGCTTTGTCGGCGTCAAGAACACTGCAACAGGGAAACACGATGCAGGAAATCTGGAATCACATCGTCAGCGATATGGCGACGCTATTCGGGGCTGGCGGCGGCGACATCGGTGCCGCCTGGTTCGCCTTCGGTCAGGTGTTGCTGATCGACATCGTGCTGGCGGGCGACAACGCCATTGTTATCGGCGCGCTGGCTGCCGGCTTGCCAGCCGATCAGCGCAAGAAAGTCATCCTGATCGGCATCATCGCCGCCTTGGTGCTGCGCATCGGGTTCGCGCTGGTAGTCACGCAGTTGATGCAGATCGTCGGTCTGATCTTTGCCGGTGGCGTGTTGTTGGTCTGGGTCGCGTGGAAAATGTACCGCGAATTGCGCCCGGCAGGCGGGTTGAGCCATGGTTCGCCTGAAATCACAGGCGACGAACATGCGGGTGTGAAGCCTGCCAAGAGCTTTGCCGCTGCCGCCTGGGCGGTCGCGGTCGCCGACGTGTCGATGAGCCTGGACAATGTGCTTGCAGTCGCGGGTGCCGCGCGCGAGCATCCAGGCATTCTGATCGTCGGTCTGGTCATTGCGGTCGGTCTGATGGGCGTGGCGGCGAACCTCATCGCCAAATATATCGAACGCTATCGCTGGATCGCGTGGATCGGTCTGATCGTGATCGTCTATGTCGCTGGATCAATGATCTATACCGGCATCACCGATCAGGAAGTTGGGCTGATGACCCTCATCCCCTGAACGAGACCAGGGTAAAAAATGCGGCGGTTCCCACGTGGGAGCCGCCCCTTTTCATTAACTAGCCAAGATGTTCGGCGAAGAATGCTATTGTCCGCTCGTCTGCCAGTTTTGCCGCGGTGTCTGATCGACGCGCACCGATTTCGGTGGCGAAGCCGTGATCTTCACCCGGATAGTCGTGCAGCGTGACCTTGAGATGATCGTCCAGCCCATCGTGCATTTTGGCTTGGGTCGCATTATCGACGAATCCGTCTTTGCCTGCGATATGCAGCATCAGCGGATGGGCGATACCGTGCTTCTCACCCAATAGGCCGTCGATTCCGACAGCATAATAGCCAACGGTCGCGTCCACATCGGTTCGCGCCGCGGTCATATAGGCCAGCCGTCCGCCCAGGCAGTAGCCAACCGCGCCGACCTTTCCGTCATCGCCCAATTGGGCACGCGCCCCGCGGATCGTCGCTTCGATATCAGCGATGCCCTTGTCCTGATCGAACTTGCCCATCCAATCGAGTCCGGCCTGCATTTCGCTGGGCACGTCGGGATCGAGTTCGATGCCCGGTTCTAGCCGCCAGAACAGGTCGGGCGCGATTGCAAGATATCCGTTGGCCGCCAGCGTGTCGCATTTCCGCCGGATGCCGCGATTAACCCCGAAAATCTCCTGGATCACGATGATCGCTGCGCGGGGACGTTCATCAGGGCGGGCGACATAGACGTTAAAGCTACCGCTGCCGTCCAGCGCGTCGAGGGTGAGGGTGTCGGTCATGCATTCTCCTGTCGGTTGCAAGGATCGAACGCCAACGCGCAGGTTCTGGTTTCGCAACCATCGTCGTTGCGATTGTCGGGCGGTCCTGTGCATAGACATTGCAGGGCGATGGACGAGCGGACATCGCTCAATCGAAGGGACGGGCCATGAAGATCAATGTCGAAGTCGAATGCACCCCCGAAGAGGCGCGCCGCGCGATGGGGTTGCCCGATTTCACCCCCGTCCATGATCATTATATCGGTATGTTATTGGAATCCCTGGAAAAGGGTGCCAGCCCCGAAATGCTCGACCAGATGATGAGGAGCTGGGCACCGATGGGCGAAGCGGGGCTGGGCATGTGGCGCCAGTTGTTCGATCTCGCAGGAACGACGTCGAAAAAGGGTTGATACCGCAGTGACCGACACGATCTTCGCGGTGTCGAGCGGATCGCCGCCTGCGGCAATCGCGGTGGTCCGAATTAGTGGTCCGCGCGCGAACAATGCCGTGGCTCGTCTGATGAAGCGCGTGCCCGGCCCGCGGGTGCCGGTGCTTCGCAGCCTCCGCGACCCGACGACCGGAGAGTTGCTCGACCAGGCATTGGTGTTGCGCTTCGACGCACCCGCAACCGCGACCGGAGAGGATCTGGTTGAACTTCATCTTCATGGCGGCAGGGCAGTCGTGGCCGCGGTGCTCGGCGCGCTCGCTGGGATTGATGGCTTGCGCGAAGCCCAGGCTGGGGAATTCACACGCCAAGCGCTGACCAACGGCCGGATCGACCTGACTGAGGCTGAAGGGTTGGGCGATTTGCTTGCCGCTGAAACCGAAAGCCAACGCCGCGCGGCAATCACTGCGGTCGAAGGTGCGATCGGGCGGATGGTCGATGGCTGGTCTACGCGCACCGTCGCACTGTCGGCACGCGTCGAGGCGCAGATCGATCATAGCGACGAAGACGATGTCGGCGACGAGGGCGACTTGCCGGAGATCCGACGCGAGATGGCAGCGCTGGCAAGCGATATTGGCAAGGTGCTCGCCGAACCCCCGGTCGAACGATTGCGTGATGGCATCCGTGTGGTGTTGGCGGGTCCGCCCAATAGCGGGAAATCGACATTGCTCAATCGCTTGGTCGGACGCGATGCGGCGATCGTTTCGCCGATCGCGGGGACCACCCGCGACCGGATCGAGGTGCCGGTATCGCGTAGCGGCATCGCGTATCTGTTTACCGACACTGCCGGTTTACGAGCGCCCGGCGACGATGCGATCGAGGAAATTGGCATGGCGCGCGCGCGCGAAGCGGTCGATGGCGCGGATATTCTACTTTGGCTGGGGGATGATCCGCCACCCGCGCTCGACGGGCCGGTTAAGCTGGCGCTGTATCCGCGTAGCGACCAGCCGGGCCGCGGCGACGCGAGAGACCGGTTGGCGCTTTCGGCGGAGACGGGGCAGGGGATCGAAGATTTGTGGAATGCGATCGCCGATGTTGCAAAATCGCGGCTGCCAACGCTCGATCGCCCTGCACTGAACGCGCGTCAACGTATGCTCGCCGCCGAAGCGCATCATTGGCTGGAGACGGGGCTGGGTGAGCACGACCTGATACTCTTAGCCGAGTCATTGCGGGCTGCACGCGGCGCGTTCGACCGTATCACGGGCCGCGGAGATGTTGAGGCGATGCTCGATTCCCTCTTTTCACGCTTCTGCATCGGAAAATGAGAGTGTTCCACGTGGAACGGTTTTGACCACCGAGCGGCTTTGAAGTAGCGCGATTGTATGACCCAGTTCGATGTGATCGTAATCGGTGCCGGCCATGCCGGAACCGAGGCAGCGGCGGCCGCAGCCCGCTGTGGCGCGCGGACCGCGTTGGTCACCTTCGAGGCGTCAAAGATTGGCGCAATGTCGTGCAATCCCGCAATCGGCGGGTTAGGCAAGGGGCATCTGGTTCGCGAAGTCGATGCGTTTGACGGGTTGATCGCACGCGCGACCGATGCGGCGGGCATCCACTACCGGATGCTCAACAGGTCGAAAGGGAGTGCGGTTCAGGGACCGCGGGTTCAGGCCGACCGCACGCTGTACGCGGCTGCGATTCAAGCGATGGTCGCCGCCCAGCCGGGACTGCAAGTCGTCGAGGCCGAGGCTGCCGCGCTAATTCTGTCCGGAGATCGCGTTGCGGGGATCGAACTCGCAGACGGATCGACCCTTGACGCTCCATCGGTCGTTCTGGCGACGGGCACATTCTTGTCAGGCCGTATCTTTCGGGGAGATATCCGTGCGGAGGGCGGTCGCGTGGGCGAGCGAGCGGCGACCCGATTGGGCGTCCAGCTTCGCGATTTGGCATTGCCGCTCGCACGATTGAAAACCGGAACGCCGCCAAGAATTGACGGACGCACGATCGACTGGGGTGCGCTCGACGAACAGCCGTCGGACATCGACCAATGGACGATGTCGGCAATGACATCGCGTCGAATGTTGCCACAACTCCGCTGCGCGATTACCCGCACCAATAGCGTGACGCACGATATCATCCGCGCATCGCTCGATCGCTCGCCCTTGTTTTCCGGCGCGATCGGGGGACAGGGGCCGCGCTACTGTCCGTCGATCGAGGATAAGATCCATCGCTTCGCGGACCGCGATGGCCACCAGATCTTTCTCGAGCCTGAAGGGCTGAATACTCATCTCGTCTATCCCAACGGAATTTCAACCTCGCTCCCCGACGATGTGCAAGACGCGATGATCCGCAGCGTCGTGGGCTTGGAACGTGCCGTTATCGAAACGCATGGCTATGCCGTGGAGTATGATCATGTCGATCCGCGTGCCTTGTCGTCGACGCTCGAATATCGCGCGACACCGGGGCTGTTTTGCGCGGGTCAGATTAATGGGACGACCGGATATGAGGAAGCGGCAGGGCAGGGGCTCGTCGCCGGGATCAATGCTTCGGCCCATGCATTGGGTCGCGCGCCGACGATTCTCGATCGCGCAACCAGCTATCTCGGGGTCATGATCGACGATTTGATCCTCCAGGGCGTGACCGAGCCTTACCGCATGTTGACCGCGCGCGCCGAGTTCAGGCTGCGGTTGCGCGCCAACAATGCCGAGACCCGGCTTGGCGCCATTGCCAAGGCGGCGGGCGTGCTGGGCGAGGCGCGTCGGGCGCACCAGGCGAAGCACTCTGAGGCCCTTGCGGAGGTCGCGACGGCGCTCGAAACGCGACACAGCGCACGCCAATTGATCGAACGCGGTGCGACGCTGAGCAGCGATGGTACGGTGCGTCCGGGAAGCGAGTGGCTCCGTTTCCCCGGTGTTGACCCAGCCCACGTACTCGACTCTGCTGTGTTCGATTCGGCAGCGCTCGATGAGGCACTCGAGGATGCGCGCTACGCGCCCTATCTCGAGCGCCAGGCGGCGGAGGTCGACGCACTACATCTCAGCGATGCAACGACGCTTACCGCCATCGACGATTGGTCGGGCATCCCGGGTCTGTCGCGGGAGATGATCGAGCGGCTGTCGAAAGCACAGCCGGAGACGTTGGGAGCCGCATCGCGCGTTCGCGGCGTCACCCCGGCGGCGCTGTCGGCGATTCTGCTGCACAGCAAAAAGCGAAAAGCAGCGTGACCGAACGCGAAGCCCGCGACTGGCTCCTCGGCCGTTTCGGCGCGCCATGCGAAGCCCGGCTGGCGATATTCGTTGACTTGTTGATAGCCGAGTCCAACCAACAGAATCTGATATCGAAAGCCAGCATTGCCGAGATTTGGACACGCCATATCGTCGATTCGGCGCAGTTGTTGGCGGTTGTCGATACGCCTGCGGACGGGTTATGGGTCGATATTGGCACCGGTGCCGGTTTGCCGGGGATCGTGATCGCGATTCTCCGGGACGGACCTATCCAGATGGTCGAACCCCGCCGAAAACGGGTCGAATTTCTCGACCACTGCATCGATGTACTGGGCCTTGGCTGTGCAAATGTTTCCCTGTCGAAAGCGGAGGCGATCGATCCACGCCGTGCGGCGGTCATAAGCGCGCGTGCAGTCGCCGCGCTCCCTGCTCTGTTCGTCAGCGCGCACCACCTGGCGGGTAAAGACACCATCTGGTTGCTTCCCAAGGGGCAATCGGCACAATCGGAGGTGGATGCAGCGCGCAAGTCGTGGCAAGGTTCGTTTCACGTGGAACAAAGCATCACCCATCCTGATTCAAAGATCGTCGTCGCGCGCGGAGTTCGGCCAAGATGATCGTGGTCACGATCGCCAATCAAAAGGGAGGCGTGGGAAAGACCACCACCGCGATCAATGTCGCCACGGCGTTGGCTGCCACCGGATCGCGCGTCTTGCTGATCGATCTCGACCCGCAGGGAAATGCATCAACCGGGTTGGGCGTGACGCGCGGCGAGCGGGACAAGTCTTCGTACGAATTGTTGATCAGCGACATGACCGCGGATGAAGCGGCGATCCCCACAAAGGTGCCGCGGCTCGACATCGTGCCTGCCACCGTCGATTTGTCGGGGGCGGAGATCGAACTGATCGATTTCGATGCGCGCACCCATCGCCTTGATCGTGCCCTGTCGCGCGGTGCGGATCGCTGGGACGTCGTGCTGATCGACTGCCCACCTTCGCTCGGTTTGCTCACCGTCAATGCGATGGTCGCATCGCACTCGCTGCTCGTGCCGTTGCAATGCGAATTCTTTGCGCTCGAAGGGCTCAGCCAGCTGCTCGGAACCGTCGAGCGAATTCGTACCCGCTTCAACCCCGGCCTCTCGATCCTGGGCGTGGTGCTGACCATGTACGATCGCCGCAACCGGTTGACCGACCAAGTGTCGGACGACGTCCGCGCAGTGCTTGGCAAGGTTGTTTTCGACACCGTGATCCCGCGCAATGTGCGCTTGTCCGAAGCGCCCAGTCACGGGATGCCTGCGCTGATCTACGACCATCGCTGCGCGGGTTCGGAAGCCTATATCGCGCTGGCGCGAGAACTGATCCATCGACTCCCCAAATCGGCGAAGGCGGCATGAACGAAACCGACAAGTCCCGCACCAAAGCGCGCCCCGGCCTAGGTCGCGGTCTGAGCGCACTGCTCGGCGATGGCGCGCAGCCCGAAGAGAATGAGCGCGGGCACGAAGCGCCGCAAAATGTGCGGACCATGCCGGTCAGTGCGCTGTCTCCGCACCCCGGACAGCCGCGCCGCCACTTCGATGAAACCGCGCTGAACGAACTTGCGGAGTCGATCGCAGCCCATGGCATCATCCAGCCGATCGTCGTGCGCCCGCGTGGCAAGGGGTATCAGATCATCGCCGGCGAACGGCGCTGGCGTGCCGCCCAGCGCGCGCGGCTGCACGAAGTCCCGGTCGTCGTGCGTGAACTCGCCGACTCGGAGACGCTTGAGATCGCGTTGGTCGAGAATATTCAGCGTCAGGATCTCAATGCGATCGAAGAAGCAACGGCCTATAAAAAGCTCATCGTCGAATTCGACCACAGCCAGGAAGCGCTGGGCAAGATCGTCAACAAATCACGCAGCCACGTCGCCAACCTGTTGAGATTGCTCGACCTTCCTGATCTCGTTCAGACGATGGTGATCGAAGGCGATCTGTCGATGGGTCATGCCCGTGCGCTGATCGGCGCGCCCGATGCCGAGCGATTGGCGATGCGGGTGCGCGATGACGGTCTGTCGGTGCGCGATACCGAAAAACTCGCGCGCAACGCCAAACCCGAATCGAACCGCCGTGAACGCCAGCCAAGTTTCGACCATGGGCGCGCCGATTTCTCGCGCGACGCGGACATCGCCGCGCTGGAGCAGCAACTGGGCGATGTGTTGGGGTTAAAAGTGCGGATCGCGCATGGCGACAAGGGCGGCACGCTGACCCTGAACTACGCCACCCTCGACCAACTCGACATGGTGTGCCAGCGGCTGAGCGGCGAGATTATCTGACCGCCCGCGTTTGAGCGGACAGGCTAGCCCCAAAAAAACCCGTTTGTTTAGAGCGAAGTCGAGAAATGTGAACTTGGCGTTCGCGAGCGTTTCTCGACTTCGCTCTAAACAAACGGGGAAGGGGCGTTCAGGTGGATATCGAACGGCCGCAGCCTGCAACAGCCTAGCGTAGCCGAGCAACTGCTCGCGCCAGCACCACGACTGCCTGCTCCGCCACCACCGGCCCCGCATTCCCGCTCGCCATCACTGCGCGCTCGGCCTCGCGCACGCGTTCCAGTCCGCGCACCAGATGCGCCGAATCCCAGCGGCGCAATGCCCGCGCGGTCGATTCCTTTTCCTTCCAGAACACGCGCGCCAGCACCTGGTCCGCCGACGCGCCGCCTTCGATCTGCACGCGCATATCGGCCAGCGCGATCAGGCGCTTGCCCATCTGGCGCAGCAGCGGAACCGGCGACGTGCCTGCACCGATCAGCGTCCGCATCTCTTCGCCCAGCTTCGCGGCATCGCCCGCAACCAGCGCGTCGATGGCGCCGCCGAATTCGCCTTCGTCGATCACCGCGCTGATTTCGGCCAGCATCGCGGCATCGGCTTCCTTGGGGCGGTCCGGAGCGGCGTCGAGGTACAGCGCCAGCTTCTCGATCTCCCGGGTGATGATCGCGCGGTCCGATCCACACCCGCGCGCCAGCGTGTCCGCGGCATCGGGGGCCAGTCGTATGCCGTGGTCGCGCGCGATGCCTGCCGCGAGCTTCGCCGCATCCGCGCCTTCGGGCAAATAAAGCGGTGCCGCCATCGCGTTCGGCGCACCTTGGGCAAGTTTGACGATCTTGGCCGTGTTGCGAGCCGTTGGCGCGATCGCGACCACCGGATTGCCCGCGCGATCGGCGTTGAGCAGCAGGGTGAATGCCTCAAGCGATTCCTCACCCACCGCGGTCACGCGGATGTAACGACGCTCGCCGAACAGCGACATCGACGCGGCCTCGTCCGCCAGCACGCCGGGGCGGGTCTTGAGCGTCGCGCCGTCGAATTCAACGCGCTCCGTCTCCGGTCCCAATGCGCGGCCGAGCAGGTCGGCGAGTTCGTTCGCTGCGGCCTCGTCCGGCCCGTGGAGAAGATAAAGCCGGATATCTTCGGGCGGCTTCTGCAGCCGCGCGCGGACTTCGTGGGCTTTGGCTTTCACGGGGTCTCGGCGCGGCGCGCATAGAGCGCGAGGCGGGCGACGATCTGGTCGGCGACGATCCCCGACAGCCGCTCCAGCGCGGTGCGTTCGGCAGCGATCGTCGCATATTCGCTATCGACCACGTCGATCCCGGCGTCGGACCCTGCGGTGTCGTCCACCAGCACCACGCCGCTGGTCGCGTCCACGAGCTGATAGCGCGCACGCAGCGTCCGCCGCTCGCGCGAAATGCTGTCGTCGCGCCGCGTGCCCAACCCGATGATCTGGTCGTCGAGAACGATGTCCAGCCGGTATTGCGGCCCTGCACCTTGCGGCACCGCGTTCAGCCGATCGCGCAGCGCCTGGGTTACCAGCCAGCCGGACTGGCCCTGGATCGGCGCGACATCGACATTGCCCAGCACCGCGCGGGCGCTCGCGCCCTGCGGCCCGCCATAAAGCGGCTGAAGCCCGCAGGCGGTCAGGGCAGGGGCGGCAAGCGCGATCAGGATCAGGGCGCGCTTCATGCGACGATATTCACCAGACGGTCGGGCACGACGATCACCTTTCGCGGGGCTTTGCCGTCCAACGCACGGACGATCTTTTCGGATGCCAGTGCTGCCGCTTCTGCCGCGTCCTTGTCCAGCCCCTTGGGAAACGTCAGCGTATCGTGGAGCTTGCCGTTGACCTGCACCGCGACGGTGACTTCGTCGTCTACCAGCAATGCGGGGTCCACCGCAGGCCAATCGGCATCGGCGATCAGGCCGTAACCGTCGCTCGCTGCCCAGGCTTCCTCGGCAATATGTGGCGCCATGGGCGAAACGAGTTTCAGCATCGTGCGGATCGCGTCGCTGCGGTCGGCGGATGGCGTTGCCTTTTCCACCGCATTGGCGAGCGTATAGAGCAGGGCCACGGCCTTGTTGAACTGCAATGCCTCGATCGCATCGGCGACGCCGTTTGCGGTTCGGTGGGCGAGCTTGCGGAGTGCGATGTCCTCACCGGTCGCTTCGGTCGAGAGGCCATCGAACAGCCGCCATAAACGCTGCACGAACCGCCACGCCCCCTCGATCCCCGCCTCGCTCCAAGGCAGGTCGCGCTCGGGCGGGCTGTCGGACAGCATGAACCACCGCACCGCGTCCGCGCCATATTGATCGACGATCGGGCCGGGATCGACGGTATTCTTCTTCGACTTCGACATCTTCTCGACGCGGCCGAGCGTGATCGGATGGCCGGTTGCGATTTCGATGCCGTCGCGCACTTCGTCGGGGGCAAGCCATTTGCCCTCAGCCGATTTGTAAGTCTCGTGCGTCACCATGCCCTGCGTGAACAGCCCGGCAAACGGTTCCGCGACGTCAAGCCGCCCGATATGCTTCAACGCCCGCGTCCAGAAGCGCGCATAGAGCAAGTGGAGGATCGCATGTTCGACCCCGCCGATATATTGCCCGACCGGCAGCCATTGCTCGGCCACCGCCTTGTCGAACGGCTGGTCGTCGGGCTGGCTGGCGAAGCGGATGAAATACCAGCTTGAATCCACGAACGTATCGAGCGTGTCGGTTTCGCGCCGCGCTGGAGCACCGCATGTCGGACAATCCACCTTTCCCCAGGTCGGATGGCGGTCGAGCGGGTTGCCGGGAATGTCGAACGAAACATCCTCTGGCAGCACCACCGGCAACTGGTCCTTCGGAACCGGCACAACGCCGCACGCGTCGCAGTGGATGATCGGGATCGGCGTGCCCCAGTAACGCTGGCGAGACACGCCCCAGTCGCGCAAGCGCCAGACGGTGGTGCCCTTGCCCCAGCCTTCGGTTTCGGCGCGCTCGATCACGACCCGCTTGGCGTCGGCGACGTCCATACCGTCAAGGAAATGCGAATTGCACAGCGTGCCGGGACCGGTCCACGCCTCGTTGCCTTCGAACTCCGCGTCGTCGTAGCTGCCTTCGGACACCACTCGGCGCACCGGCAGCGCATACTTGCGCGCGAAGTCGAGGTCGCGCTGGTCGTGCGCGGGCACGCCGAACACCGCGCCGGTACCATACTCCATCAGCACGAAATTGGCGATGTAAACCGGCAGTTTTGTATTGATATCAAAAGGATGTGTTGCGGTGACGCCAGTGTCGAAGCCCAGCTTCTCTTGGGTTTCGATTTCCGCGGCGCTCGTCCCGCCCGCCTTGCACTTGGCGATGAAATCGGCGACTTCCGGTTGATCGGCAGCAAGGGCCTGCGCGATCGGATGGTCCGCCGCAACCGCCACGAAACTCGCGCCGAAAATCGTGTCGGGGCGGGTGGTGAACACCTCGACCGATCCGCCGTCCGACAGCGCGAAGCGGAACTGCAAGCCCACCGACTTGCCAATCCAGTTTTCCTGCATCAGCTTCACCTTGTCGGGCCACTGGTCGAGCGTCGTCAGCCCGTCCAGCAACTCATCGGCGAAGTCGGTAATCTTCAAAAACCACTGGTTCAGCTTGCGCCGCTCGACCAGGGCGCCCGAGCGCCAGCCGCGCCCGTCGATGACCTGTTCGTTGGCCAGCACGGTCATGTCGACCGGGTCCCAATTGATCGCGCTTTCCTTGCGATAGACCAGACCCGCTTCGATCAGGTCGAGGAACAGCGCCTGTTCCTGGCCGTAATATGCAGGATCGCAGGTCGCGAATTCGCGTGTCCAGTCGAGCGCAAAGCCCAGCCGTTTGAGCTGCGCGCGCATCGACGCGATATTCTCGTACGTCCACGCGCCAGGATGAACCTTCTTTTCCATCGCCGCATTCTCGGCGGGCATCCCGAACGCGTCCCAGCCCATCGGATGGAGCACCTCGTATCCACGCATCCGCCGGAACCGCGCGAGCACATCGCCCATCGTGTAATTGCGGACATGGCCCATATGGATGCGCCCCGATGGATAGGGAAACATCTCGAGCACATAGGATTTGGGCTTGGGGCTGTCGTCCCGCGCGGCAAAGGTGCGGCGTTCTTCCCAGACCGCCTGCCATGCCGCATCGGCCTTCAGCGCGTTGAAGCGCGACATGTTTGACCAACTCCGTTGGTGAAGGCGGTGCCAGCCCGCTCCCCCTCCCGACCTCCCAGATTGTACGTGAAGGTCAGAAGGGGAAGCGGACTGGCACCGCGAAACCGATTAATTCAGGATCGACGAGCGGCGGATGTCGCGGGCGCGCGTCAGGATGATGTCTTCCAGCTTCTGCACCGTCGCGGCCTGGACGGGCGCTTCGACCCATTGACCGTTCTGGTTGATCTGGCGGCTGGTCGCGACGCGCAGCGCATCGGCGCGCAGATCCTGGTCGAGGATCGACACGGTCACCTTCATCCGCTCGGTCGGCGTGGCCGGATTGACGTACCAGTCGGTGACGATCACGCCGCCGGCCGAATCGGTCTGGAGCAGCGGCATGAAGCTCAGCGTCTCCAAACTGGCGCGCCACAGATAGCTGTTCACGCCGATCGTCGTCACCTGCGACGCGGCAAGGTCGGCTGCCGGGCGGTCGTTTCCACCGGCACAAGCGGCCAGGCCGAGCGCGAGCGACCCCAGAACAGCGAAACGCAAGCGGCGGATCATCGGCAATTCCTTAAACATACCATTCAGGGACGCATCTATAGAAGGTCGCGCATAACCCGCAAGCGTCGGCGCACCTGTGGATAAGCTGCAACAGTCGCGCGCTAAACGGATTCCGCCTGTGGAACAATCACCTGCGCCTGTGGTAACGCTTACACGAAGGCAGAGGGAAACGATGAACGTGAAACGCTGGATCGCAGGAGCTGGGCTCGGGGCGCTTGTCGCCGCGGCGTTCACGCTTGCGCCCGCGCTCTACGCTCAGGAAAGCCGTTTGGCCTCAAGGCCTTCGCTTCCCATGAGCAGCGGCATCGGTTCCTTTACGCCGGCATCCGCCGATCCCAAGCTGGCCGCCGTGCTGGCACGCAGTGGCCTCAATGGGTCGGGTTTCCGCTTCACCCCGTCCGAATCGACTCGGAAATCGTCGCGCGACATCACCGTCGCGGTGCGTGCCCGGTCGAACCGTGCGACGCGCGAAGATCGCATTGCCAGTGCCAGCGAATCGGTGTCGCTCGCGCCAATCGCCTATAATCTGGGTGTCGCGGTCGGTTGGAAGCGCTTTGCGGTTTCCGGCGACGTCGCCAAGATCGACATGGCAGGCCAGCCCGGCAGCCGCGAAATGGCCGATTTGGGCATCAGCTACACCGGCAAGCGCGCCTCCGCCCGGATCAAAGCCGGTGCAGAGCGTCCGACCGGCGACGTTCCGGCGCTGGTTGCGGTCGATCCCAGCTATTCGATCGATGTCGGCAGCAGCTATTCGCTGACCCGCAACCTGGATGTGACGGCCGGGCTTCGTTATAAATCCGAACGCGAGCGGCTTCCCCGCATCGCCGACGACCGCCGTGACAGCCAGGCGGTTTACGTAGGCACCGCCTTCCGCTTCTGACGGATCGGGCCGTATTCGGCTCAGGGCGGGCTGCAAATACCACTTGTCTGCGCTTCCGGTGCTCACGTGCGTTAAGCACGCTGCGCGCCGGTGCCCGACAAGCGCCATTTTCGCCTCGCCCTGAGCCGAATACGGCCCGATCGTGGTTGCGAGTATCACCGCTCTCAGGCTGAGCTTGTCGAAGCCTTCGGCTTAGAGAAACGCGTCGATCCCCGCCCAGCCGTGAAGACTTAATCCCCGCAGCGTTTGGAAGCGGCTCGCGGTCATCCCGCCCAGCGCGACCACCGGGATCGTGTTTCCGCGAATCAGCAACCCCAGTCGCAGTCGGCCGAGCGCCCGCGCGCCGTAGTGCGAGCGCGTGGCATATACGGGGGAGATGAAAATCAGATCGGCGCCGCGCCGTCGCGCCTCGACCAGTTCGCACCGCGAATGCACCGACCAGGTGCGCAGGCCGCCCTGGCGTTTCGAACCGTTATGCGTGCCATCCGCACGGCCCAACCAATCGCGGCCCGCGACGATCAGCACCAGGCCGCGCCTTCGTGCCTGGACACTGACTCGCGCGAACAAGGTACGGCGTTCGGGCAGCGGGAGCGAATAGTGGCGAAACACCACGCCCGCGCCACGCGGCAGGCGGTTGATCGCACGCCATAACGCGTCGCCCATCCGCTCGTCAGTCATCAGCCAGATGCGGGGCAGGGGGTGGCGGCGACGCATTGCGGTTTCTATAGCGCAGGCCATGCAAGCACACGACCCCGCCGCTGCCCTGTCCGCGATCCAAGATCGCATTGCCGCCGCCGCCAGGATAGCGCGACGCGAGGTCACGGATATCACGCTCATCGCGGTGTCGAAGACGCATCCAGCGACATCGATCCAGCCGCTGATCGATGCGGGCCAGCGCGTGTTCGGCGAGAATCGCGTTCAGGAAGCCGCCGACAAATGGCCCGCACTTCGCGATGCGACGTCAGACATCGAACTCCATCTGATCGGTCAGCTTCAATCGAACAAGGCGGAAGAAGCCGTTGCACTGTTCGATGCGATCCACTCGGTCGACCGCCCGTCGCTGGTGGCCGCGCTCGCAAAAGCTATGGACAAGGCGGACAAGCGGCCGGCTTGCTTCATTCAGGTCAATATCGGCGATGAGGACCAGAAGGGCGGATGCGCAGTCGCCGATCTGCCTGCTTTGCTGACGGAAGCGCGTGCCGCTGACTTGCCGGTCGCGGGATTGATGTGTCTGCCCCCTGCATCGGTTGAGCCTGCGCCCTATTTCGCGTTGCTGTCCAAACTGGCGCGCGATCACGGCGTGCCCGCCCTCAGCATGGGCATGTCCGACGATTTCGAAACCGCGGTAACGATCGGCGCGACGCATGTCCGCATCGGTTCCGCGCTGTTCGGCGCGCGGATGCCATGAAGCTTGACGGACTACTCTTCGATTTCGACGGCGTGCTGCTTGAGAGCGAATATGCGGGCAATGCCCAGATTGCCGCGTGGCTGACTGATAACGGCCATCCGACCACGCCGGAGCAATCGATGCACCATTTCATGGGGCTGTCGGGCAGTGCGTTCACCGGCGCGGTCGAACACTGGATCGGTCGCCCGCTGCCCGACAGCTTTGCGGAAGCCCGCGCGGCGGAAGATATGCGCGTGGTCGCCGAGGGGTTGCCCGCGGTGGCGGGTGCAATCGGCTTCGTCGAATCGCTGCCCGACGATCTGCCGCGTGCGATCGTTTCGTCCAGCCGCACGGGGTGGATCGACGCGCATCTTCGCCACCTCGGCTTGCGCGATCGGTTCGGCGATCATCTCTATTCGGGGCACGAGCATGTCGAGCACGGCAAGCCCGCACCCGATCTATACCTCCACGCGGCGGCCAAAATCGGCGTGCCGATCGAGCGGCTGGCGGTGATCGAGGATTCGCCCGTCGGCGCGAAAGGCGCGGTCGCATCGGGGGCGTACGTCATCGGGCTGTGCGCGGGCACGCATTGCCTGGCCGGGCATGACCAGCGCCTCCGCGATCTGGGCGTCCATGCCATCGCGCATGGTTTCGACGACGTCGCGCGGCTGGTGTTGCTTTAGCCCGATGACCGACGCCGCCCGCTCGCTCGGTCTCGATTTCGGGACCACCAATTCGGTTGCCGCACTGGCGTGCGGGGGTCGGTCGGACATGGTGCTGCTCGACGCGCCGACAGAGCGCGAGGCGGTGTTTCGATCGGCCTTGTGCTTCTGGGAAGACGAAGCCGTGCGCGGGGGTATCGCATCCGAAGCGGGACCGTGGGCGATCGCCGAATATATCGAATATCCCGAAGGTAGCCGGTTCATTCAGTCGTTCAAATCGGTCGCCGCCTCGACCAGTTTCGAACATGCCAGCGTGTTCCATAAGCGTTTCCGGTTCGAAGAACTGGGCGCGTTGCTGCTGAACAAGATGCAGGCCCGCAGCGGTGGCGCGTTCGACGGCGTGTCGCGCGTCGTCGTCGGGCGCCCGGTCGAATATGCCGGGCACGCGCCTGACGAGGTGTTGGCGCGGGAACGCTATGACGCGATGTTTGCCGGATTCGGGGTGGAGACGCACTATATCTTCGAGCCATTGGGCGCGGCGTTCAGCTATGCATCGCGACTGGATCAAGCCGCGACGATCCTGGTTACCGATTTCGGTGGTGGGACCAGCGATTTCTCGGTCGTGCGGATCGCCGCGCCCGGTGCGGCGAAGCGATGCGTGCCGCTGGGTCATGCGGGTGTGGGGATTGCGGGCGACCGGTTCGATTACCGGATCGTCGATCATCTGGTGCTGCCGCTGTTGGGCAAGGGCGGGAAATATCGATCGTTCGACAAGGTATTGGACATCCCCGGCGGCTATTTTTCCGAGTTCGGAGACTGGTCGCGGCTGGCGTTGATGCGCAATCGCCGGACGCTGGCGGAACTCGACAAGTTGCGTCGATCGGCGATTGACCCCGAAGCCATCGGGCGCATGATCGCGGTGATCGAGCAGGAACTGGGCTTTCGGCTGTACGACGCGGTGGGGCAGGCAAAGCGCGCCTTGTCGTCTGAGGAAGAAACCCGGTTCGCGTTCAGCGGTGCGGGACTAAGCATCGAAGCGCCGCTGACCCGCGCCGATTTCGAACGCTGGATCGCGCCCGATATCGTCCGGATCGAAGCGGCGGTCGACCGTGCGTTGGCGCGGTCCGGTGTCGAGGCCACGGACATCGACCGCGTGTTCCTGACCGGCGGATCGTCGTTGATCCCGCGCATCCGGCGCATTTTCGAAGCACGGTTCGGCGGTGAGCGCATCGCCGGTGGTAACGAACTCACCTCGATCGCTCATGGCCTTGCGTTGATCGGCGAGCAGGATGATTTGAGCGAGTGGGCGGCCTAAAGCTGGTGACCGGTGCGGTCGCGTTTGGTCGCCAGATAGCGCGCGTTGTGCGGGTTGGGGGGCAGATGATGCGGCACGCGTTCTAGGACGGTGACGCCCGCCGCCTCCAGTCCGGCGACCTTTTCGGGGTTGTTGGTGAGCAGCCGCACCTTGTCCTGACCCAGCAGCGTCAGCATCCGCGCCGCCACCCCGAAATCGCGCGCGTCGATCGCGAAGCCCAGCCGAGTGTTGGCATCGACCGTGTCGAACCCCTGATCCTGAAGCGCATAGGCGCGCAGCTTGTTGACCAGTCCGATGCCGCGTCCTTCCTGTCGTAGATAGAGGAGGATGCCCCATCCGTTCGCGGCGATCTCGTGGATCGCAGCGTGGAGTTGCGGGCCACAATCGCATTTCAGGCTGCCGAGCACGTCGCCGGTCAGGCATTCGCTGTGCAGGCGGACGAGCGGCGGTGCGCCGGTCGGCTGGCCGATGAGCAACGCGATGTGCTCGCCTGCTGCGTCGGGGGTGCGGAAGGCGACGATCTCCGCATCCTCGGCACCAGCGACGGGCAGCCGCGCGCGGGCGGCAATTTCCAGTCGCCCGGCATCTTCGTGCGCGGCGATGTCGGCGGGGGTGATCGGGTCGCTGGCGTCATGGCGGACCCGCGCGAACCATGCGGGAAGCAGCCCTGCGATCCGCGCCAGCTCCAGCGCGGCGCGTGCGGCGTCCTGTTGGGCGAGCGGCACGCTGCGAAACGGTCCCTTGAGCGGCGTCGCCAGGTCGAATTGCGGATCGGCCAGCGCAGTCGCGGCGTCGAAATCGAGCCAGGGGCTGCGCTCAACCGCGACCGGCGCGACCGGATCGGCGGCGTCACGCTGGTTGGCCAGTTTCAGCGTTGTCGCGCGCCCTGCCGACAGCAGAACGAACGCTTCGCCTGCGGGATCTAAGGCCGCGAGCCGGTTTGCGTCGGCGGTTTCGATTGCTAGGAGTTCGAGCACGCCGTTGGAGCCCGCGATCGCGATCGGCCAGCCGCGGCGGGCGGCGTCGATGGCGCGGGCGACGGCGCGCGGGTCGCTCACAACACGAACTCGGTCAGGATCGGGATGTGGTCGGAGGGTTTTAGCCAGTTGCGGCAGGGTTCGTAGACGCGGTGGGCCACGGCCTTGTCTGCGACGCTGCGCGAGGCCCACATATGGTCGAGCCGCCGGCCGCGGTCGGACGCGGCCCAGTCCTTCGCGCGGTAGCTCCACCAGGTGTAGAGCCGTTCGGGCGCGGGGACGAATTTGCGGCCGAGATCGACCCAGTCGTTCGCGGCCTGCAACCCCGCCAGCGCCTGAACCTCGATCGGCGTATGGCTGACCACGTCGAGCAACTGCTTGTGGCTCCACACATCGCTTTCGAGCGGTGCGATGTTGAAATCGCCGGTGAGGATGACGGGCAGGTCACCCAATCCTTCGGACCAGCGAGTCATGCGCTCCAGAAAATCGAGCTTCTGCCCGAATTTGGGGTTCGCCTCGCGGTCGGGAATGTCGCCGCCCGCGGGGACATAGACGTTTTCCAGGCGAAGGCCGTTTTCGAGGCGGACGCCGATGTGGCGGGCTTCGCCATTGGCCTGCCAGTCGAGCCGGTCGTCCTCGGTAAAGGGAATGCGGCTGAGAATGGCGACGCCGTGGTGCATTTTCTGGCCGTGAATGGCGATGTGTTCATAGCCGAGCGCGCGAAGCGGCGCGTGCGGGAAATCGCCGTTGATGACCTTCGTTTCCTGAAGACACAGGACGTCGGGGGCGGCTTCGCGCAAGAATTGCTGGACGATGTCCATGCGGAACCGCACCGAATTGATGTTCCACGACGCAATGCTGATCTTCTCGCTCATCGCCCGGCGATGTAGCCAGCCGCGCGGGGAAGCGCCAGTGGCGAGGCGCCAGTGTCGAGGCGCCAGTGTCGAGGCGGATGTGCAGGTAAGGGACGAGCGATGAGCGGGGATGAGGATCGGCAGATCGGGGCGAAGATCGCGGAGATGCTGTCGGCGCGGCGGCCGGACGCGACTTTATGCCCCAGCGAAGTCGCGCGGGCGCTGGCGGGGGAGGACGGCGACTGGCGCGCGCGGATGGAGGAGGTTCATGCGGCGGTCGATGGACTGGTCACGGCGGGGGCGGTGCGGTTGAGCTGGAAGGGTGCTGCGATGGCAGTGCGGGGCGGGCCGTATCGAATCGGGCGTGCCGGGGACCGGGGCGAGGACGGCTGATCGCGAAGAACGCGGCGGGCGCGCCTCCACCGAGGGGTCAGCGGACCTGTTCGACGGTGAGCGATCCGGCGGGGAGCGGGCGGCAGAGTTCGGACGCGGGGGCCGACCCGTCGAGCCAGCGGGCATAGTCGGGCGGGGTCAGGACGACGACCTGGCGATCATGATAGGGGGCGATGTCGGGGCCGGGCGGGCAGGTGAGCATCGCCCAGGCCTCCCCCACGGTCGCGTCCGCTTTCCACACCCCGGCAATGCAGAACCAGTCATGGCCCGCAAGCGTGAAGGCCCATTTGGATTTGAGCGGCTTCTTCGCCGGTTTGGGCGCATCGGCTGCGGGGGCGGGGGGATCGGTGAATTCGAAAAAGCCGTCGACGGGGATCAGGCAGCGGCCGCCCGTCGCACTGTTGGTCAGGGTGCGGCCATCGGAGCGGAAATTATAGACGGGCCACCCGCCACCCCCGCCGCGCGAGGGCGCGGGCCAGCTCCAGCGGCGCGTGACCATTTCGGCGGTCATCGGCGCGACGGGATCGGCGGGGGCGCTGTCGGATCGGTCGGCGCCGGTGCGGACGATTTCCAGCCGGTCGGTGATGCGGATCGAATCGAGGGGTGCGAAATTGGGCACGCCTTCGGGAAAGTCGAGCGCAATGCGGGTTTCGCCAAAGTCGCGGATGAGCTTTGCAATCTGGGTGCGGCGATAGGCTTCGTTGCACATGGGAGGAGGGTAGCGGGGTTGGGCAGATGATTGAAGGGTCGGGAGATCGGTACGGCGCGGCAGCATAGAACTGCCTAATGTCCAAAACAGACGTTGACACGTCCAGTTTGGACTGCTATGCGTCCATTAACGACAGGCTGGAGCTGATTATGCTGAAATATGCTTTCTGGAATAATAAAGGTGGCACGGGGAAGACAAGCTTGGCATTCCAAGCGGTGACTCGATATGCAGAAAAGCATCCACTTGCTCGTATACTCGTGATCGACATGTGTCCCCAAGCAAATATGTCTGAACTTCTTCTCGGAGGAATGACAAGCGGTGGTGGGTCACAGCTTCTGCAACAACAAGGAAAAATACCTCGTTGCAGCGTGGGTGGATATTTCCAAATTCGGCTGCCTTCGCCCTACTCAGCGCCGATGTTCAACGCAGCCGATTACATTATGAAGCCAGATTCCGTTAATCCATATATTCCCAGTAACATATCGCTGGTTTGTGGTGACCCCTTGTTGGAATTGCAATCCAACGCTATCAATACACTAGCAAATGCTCAGATTCCAGGTACAGACACTTGGATAGAAGTAGCTGACTGGATTAGAGACTTTCTCGAAAAGGTAGAAAACGACTATGATGTTGTTTTCGTAGACTGCAATCCGAGCTTCTCACTTTATACCCAAATTGCTTTGGCAAGTGTAGACAGACTCATCCTTCCGGTCATGGCCGACGATAGTTCAAGACGCGCTGTTCAAAATGCATTGTCGCTAGTGTATGGTCTTAGCCTGCCCTCACCGATCTACGCTACGTATGCCTTTAGTGCGAAGCTGCACGCTGCCAATAGACAATTGCCTAAAGTTCATTTAATCGCGAAAAATAGGATCACCCAATATATGGGTCCAGCGTCGGCTTACGCCGCGGTTCTTCACGCGATCGAGACTGACATCATTAACCTTCAGAAAGCTCACCCGAATCTTTTCACTTTTACGTCTGCTCAAAAGGCCTCGGTAAGTATTAGAGATTTCCAAACTACCGGAGTTGTGGCGTTCGCTAAGGGTCTGCCTTTTAGCCGATTGAAATCCGGCAAGCAGTCAGTTGGTGGACATCGGGTAGAGGTAAATGAGCCTTACCGCCTGAATTGTTTGGATGCCATCGACGGGCTAGTAGCTCACCTATAGCGACGAATCCGGCGAGATCTATACTCAAAAAGCACTTTATTGTTCGGCCGATGAACGGAGGATTGAGCAAATGTAAGTATGGGGTCTGCGGGCGGAGGAATTCCTTAATTTCTCGACCCGCAGATAGGAGGCACAAAGAGAGTAGATTTAGCCTCGCTCCCGGTCTCCAGCGCCCATATACAGTTCGCTGCCCGTTTCCTTGAATACCTCGCTCATCGCGGCCATCCCCGCTTCCGCTTCCTCAACGGTGGTTGGGGCTTGTGGTGAGCCCCCTCCACCATTCGGCGTTGCCGAATGGTCCCCCTCCCCGTGCCGGGGAGGATTTGCAGCGAGGAAGCTGTCTGCGCTCTGGTTCTGCTTGGCGGCGAAAGTCCCGAGTTCGAGATCGCGTCCATCCCCCGGATGACCGCTATTTGCTGCCCGTCCGGCAGCAAATTCCCGAACTTCCTGCGAGATCTGCATCGAGCAGAATTTGGGGCCGCACATCGAGCAGAAATGGGCGGTCTTGGCGCCTTCGGCTGGCAGCGTCTGGTCGTGATATTGCTCGGCGGTGTCGGGGTCGAGCGACAGGTTGAACTGGTCGCGCCAGCGGAAGTCGAAGCGGGCGCGGCTTAGCGCGTTGTCGCGCATCTGGGCCGCCGGATGCCCCTTGGCGAGATCGGCGGCGTGAGCGGCGAGCTTGTAGGTCACCACGCCGACCTTCACATCGTCGCGATCGGGCAGGCCCAGATGCTCCTTGGGCGTGACGTAGCAAAGCATCGCGGTGCCGTACCAGCCGATCATCGCCGCACCGATGCCCGACGTGATGTGGTCGTAGCCGGGCGCGATGTCGGTGGTGAGCGGCCCGAGCGTGTAGAAGGGGGCTTCGCCGCACGCCTCAAGCTGCTTGTCCATATTCTCTTTGATCTTGTGCATCGGCACATGGCCGGGGCCTTCGATCATCACCTGAACATCCTGTTCCCAGGCGCGCTTGGTGAGTTCTCCCAGCGTGTAGAGTTCGGCGAATTGCGCTTCGTCATTGGCGTCGGCGATGCTGCCGGGGCGCAGGCCGTCGCCCAAGCTGTAGGCGATGTCATAGGCTTTGCAGATTTCGGTGATGTCGTCGAAATGTTCGTAGAGGAACGATTCCTTGTGATGGCTGAGGCACCATTTCGCCATGATGGAGCCGCCGCGCGACACGATGCCGGTCACGCGCTTGGCGGTCATGGGGATATAGGGCAGGCGGACGCCGGCATGTATGGTGAAGTAATCCACGCCCTGTTCGGCCTGTTCGATCAGCGTGTCGCGGAAGATTTCCCAGGTCAGTTCCTCGGCAATGCCGCCGACCTTTTCCAGCGCCTGATAAATGGGGACGGTGCCGATCGGGACGGGCGAATTGCGCAGGATCCATTCGCGGGTGTCGTGGATGTTGCGGCCCGTCGACAGGTCCATGACGGTGTCCGCGCCCCAGCGGATCGACCAGACCATCTTATCGACCTCTGCCGCGACGTCGCTGGCGACCGCCGAGTTGCCGATATTGGCGTTGATCTTGACCAGGAAATTGCGGCCGATCGCCATCGGTTCGGATTCGGGGTGGTTGATGTTGTTGGGGATGATCGCGCGGCCGCGTGCGACTTCGTCGCGGACGAACTCAGGCGTGACGAAATCGGGGATGGCGGCGCCGAAGCTTTCGCCGTCGCGGACATATTCGGCGAGCCGCTGGCGACCGAGATTTTCGCGGGTGGCGACATATTCCATCTCGGGGGTGATGATGCCCTGACGCGCATAGTGCATCTGGCTGACGTTCATGCCGGGTTTGGCACGCAGCACGCGCTTGCGGACATTGGGGAAGGGCTGGACCCCGCCCGAGCGGTCGGGGCCGAGCTGGCCGTTGTCTTCGGGGCGGATTTCGCGCTGGGCGACTTCCTCGACATCGCCGCGGTCGCGAATCCAGTCGCGGCGGAGTTCGGGGAGGCCCGCCATGATGTCGATGCGGGCTTGCGGGTCGCTGTAGGGGCCGCTGGTGTCGTACACGCGCAACGGCGGCTCGCCCGAGGAGGGTTCGAGGTCGATTTCGCGCATGGCGACGCCCAATTTGCCGACATGGACCTTGCGGCTGCCGCGGATCGGGCCGGTGGTGACTTTGAGTTCGGTGCGTGCGGGGATGTCAGCCATGATGTTCCACTCCATTCGGAGGGAACGGGCCGTGGGATCTGGACCGCTCCCTCCCTACGCCGGTGTCAGCCGGATCAGGTTCAGCGGGTCTTGGCATCAGCCAACTCTCAACCGCTCACGCGCGGTCCCCCGGGGATGGCCAAGGTCTAGCTCGCTGGCGATGCAATGTCACGCCGCCATCATTTTCCGATTCGGAAAGTTATCACTTGCCACTTTGGAAAGTGATGCAGTATGAGTTTCCAAACTGGAAAGGGAAGGGAATTGCAATGAACCGCGATGAAGCACGGGCGGCGCTCGACGATATGAGCAACACGACGCGAAAGCTGGCGCTGGACGGACCGGAATATCCCTTGTGGCGGCACGCGGCGTTCGGCGTGGTGATGGGGATGCTGGTGCTCAGCCAGGGATTGGAGATGCCGTGGGGCACGGTGATGTTCGTGCTTTCGATGGCCGGGGTTGCGGCGATCACGATGGATGATCGTCGGCGCTATGGCACGTTCGTCAACGGATATCGCAAGGGGCGTACCCTGCCACTGACGCTGTCGCTTGTCGGTTTGCTATTGGGGGCGATGGGTGCCGAATATTATGCGCGCGTCAATGGCCTGTCGCTGGGGGTCAAGCTGGGGATCGCGGCGGGTGCCTTTGGCCTCGCCTTTGCAGTCAGCCTGATCTGGACGCGTATCTATCAGCGCGAGTTGCTGGACGATGCGGCGTGAGCGCCGACGGGATCGACATGGTGCTGCACGCCCCCGCGCGGTTGCGGATCACGACGCTGTTGACCAAGGTTAGCGAGATGGAATTCGCAAGACTGCGCGAGTTGGTAGAAGTCAGTGATTCGGTGTTGTCCAAGCACCTCTCCGCGCTGTCCGAGGCAGGCTATGTGCGGTTGCGCAAGGCGGCGGAAGCCGGGCGTCAGCGCACATGGGCCTCGCTCAGTCGGGAAGGGCGGAACGCGCTGACCCGCCATGTCGCGGCGCTGCGTGCGATCGTGGCGGGGATCGCCGATTAGCGCAGGGTGTCCGGGGCGCTTATGCTGGCGTACCAGTCGGCATAGGGGGTGCTCTTGGCGAGGTGGCGGTTCCAGTCCTTGGCGCCGTCATCCCACCAGACCGGGCCGCGTTCGCCGAGGGCGCGTTTGGCGGCATCGACGCGGGCGCGGGCGTCGGGTTCCTTTGCGCGGACGGCGCGGCGGGCGGTCATGAGGTCGCGGACCAGCCGCTCGCGGGACTCTTCGGACAAGGCGGGATTGCTCATCCGCCACAGCCGCCCGCGCACGACGAAGTAGCGACCGTCGGGGGTGACCGGATGGCCGCCCGCGCGTTGGCTCACAGCATGTATTTCATGCGGACTTGCTGGCGGGTGGGGCCGGTGATCTCAAACCGGGCGGCGCTGAATTTGGGTGGGCCGAAGCGGATGGCGGGGTTCTGCGAAAAGCCGAATCCTTCGCGCGGGATGCCGGCAAAGGTGTCGAGTTTGGCATTGCCATTTTCGTCGTGGATCACCGCGACGGCATAGCGGCCGGGGGGCAGCGCGTCGAAGCCGATGCCGTGCTGGCGGGCGGGGACGCTCTTGGTGCTGGCGCGGGCGTCATCGACGCAGTTGGGGAAGTTTTCGGGATCGGCGGTCAGGCAGACGCGGATCATCCCCTTGTCGGAGCGCACCCCCGATACATCGACGTCAAGCCGCGTGGTGGGGCTCGCCCCCGGCAGCAGCGCCACCAGAATCAGCGCCGCGCCCAGACGCCGCAGCAACCGCTCGGTCGGCCCGGCGGCGAGCAGGCTCGAAAGAACCGAGTCCACCGTCCGTCCCGCAGAGCCGGTCCCAGAAGCGGAAATAGAGGCCATAGTTACACCCGTACCGTTCGTGATGCCGCTGGTGGTGGCTGGCGGTAATCAGCCACGCCCCCAATGGCCCCTTCCACATGAACCGGGGAAAAACCTCCCACCCCATATGGTTGGTCACTCCCATAACCGTCATTACCGTCAGCACAAAGCCGAGGGCGGCGACATGGATGGGAATGACGAAGACCAGTAGCGGAATTACCACAGCGCCGGTCAGCGCCTCGATCGGGTGAAAGGCCATCGCCGCCCAGGCGGTCGGCGGGCGGCTGGCGTGGTGGACGGCGTGCGCCATGCGGAACGGCTTGGGCCGATGCATCCAGCGGTGGGTCCAGTAGAACCAGGTGTCGTGCGCGAAGAGATAGGCGAAGATCGACACGGGCACGTACCAGAGCGGCCAGGCGGTGACGTCGGTGTAGATCGCGGTCCAGCCGCGATTCTGCCAACCCCAGGCGACGATCCCGGCGGGGATGCCATAGATCGCGGCAGACGCCAGACTCCAGCCGATTTCCTTGCGCATCTGGGCAT
Organism: Sphingomonas sp. AX6; assembly: GCF_902506605.1. Classification (GTDB taxonomy): domain Bacteria; phylum Pseudomonadota; class Alphaproteobacteria; order Sphingomonadales; family Sphingomonadaceae; genus Sphingomonas. Next base: position 249,986 of record NZ_LR733979.1, on the reverse strand, counting down.
CGAGGCCGGTGTAGAGGCCGGGATGGCGAAGGCGCGTCGCCCAGGCGAAGCCGCCCGACGCGATCAGGTAGCGCACGCCGACGATCAGCGTCATCGCGACGGCGGACAGGGCGATGGCGAGCGCGGCGAACATGCGCACCTTCTACGCGGCGATGATGCGCGCGACTAGGGTTGGAACGCGCGATGGGCGCGAGACTCCACGCAACCCGCCGTCCCCTTTTCGGTCGGTTCGTGCCGCATTTCGACCGTGCCGCGGCCAGATTTCTCAGTCGATTATCGGTTCATCGTGGGAAAATAACCATTCACCGAGGCAATTGCGCGATGGCATGGCAGCCGACGGGATCAGTCGTCACAGGATGTTCATGTTCGAGCTGTCTCGCGAAATGATCGCTTACGGGATTGTCGCTGTCGTCATAGCGATCGGTGTGCCCTGGTTGGGATATACGCTGCGCAGGCGCAAGCGCGAGCGGTTGCGGCGCCGTGGCGTAAAGACCTACGGCCACTGACCTCGCTTTCCGCGGGGGAGCCTTCGCAGGCTCGAGAAAAAGGCCCGCAGGCGTTGCTGCCTGCGAGCCCTTTTTTTGGCTAGCGGTCGATCAGGCCGCGAACTGGTTCATTGTATTGTGCGATCCGCCAGCCTTCAGCGCGGCTTCCCCGGCGAAATATTCCTTGTGGTCGTCGCCGATGTCCGAGCCCGACATGTTCTGGTGCTTGACGCACGCGATTCCCTGGCGGATTTCTTCGCGCTGGACGCTTTTCACATAGCCGAGCATGGCCGCGTCGCCGAAATATTCCTTGGCCAGATTGTCGGTCGATAGCGCGGCGGTGTGATAGGTCGGCAACGTGATGAGGTGATGGAAGATGCCCGCGCGTGCCGCGGCATCGCGTTGGAAGGTGCGGATGCGCTCGTCCGCCTCGACCGCCAGATCGGTGGTGTCGTAATCGACACTCATCAGCCGGGCGCGATCATAGCCTGCGACGTCGCGCCCTTCCTCCACCCAGGCGTCGAACACCTGCTGCCGGAAATTGAGCGTCCAGTTGAAGCTGGGTGAGTTGTTGTACACGAGCTTGGCACCCGGCACGACGTCGCGAATGCGATCGACCATCGATGCGATCTGTTCGATGTGCGGCTTTTCCGTCTCGATCCACAAAAGATCGGCGCCATTCTGTAGCGAGGTGATGCAATCGAGCACGCAGCGATCGGCACCCGTGCCTTCGCGGAATTGGTAGAGGTTCGAGGGCAGGCGTTTGGGGCGCATCAGCTTACCGTCGCGCTCGATCACCACATCGCCGCGCAAGGAGGACAGGTCGGTGATCTCTTCACAATCGAGAAACGCGTTATACTGATCGCCCAGGTCGCCCGGCTCCTTGGAATAGGCGATCTGCTTCGTCAGGCCCGCACCCAGCGAATCGGTGCGCGTGACGATGATCCCGTCTTCGACGCCCAGTTCCAGGAAGGCGTAGCGGCAGGCGCGGACCTTTGCGAGAAAGTCCTCGTGCGGCACGGTGACCTTGCCATCCTGATGCCCGCATTGCTTTTCGTCGCTGACCTGATTTTCGATCTGGAGCGCGCACGCCCCCGCCTCGATCATCTTTTTCGCCAGCAGATAGGTTGCCTCGGCATTGCCGAAGCCCGCGTCGATATCGGCGATGATCGGCACGACATGGGTTTCGTAATGGTCGATGGCGTTGGTCAGTCGCTGAACCTCGACATGGTTTCCGGCATCGCGTGCGGCGTCGAGATCGCGGAACATCATGCCCAGTTCGCGCGCGTCGGCTTGTTTGAGGAAGGTGTAGAGTTCCTCGATCAGCGCAGGGACGCTGGTCTTTTCATGCATCGACTGGTCGGGCAGCGGGCCGAAATCGCTGCGCAGCGCGGCGACCATCCAGCCGGAGAGATAGAGGTAGCGGCCCTTGGTCGATCCGAAATGCTTCTTGATGCTGATGAGCTTCTGCTGGCCGATGAATCCGTGCCAGCAGCCCAGCGACTGGGTGTATTGCGAAGGATCGGCGTCATAGGCCGCCATGTCGCGGCGCATGATGCCTGCGGTATAGCGTGCGATGTCGAGCCCAGTGCGGAAGCGGTTCTGCGCCTGCATCCGCGCGACGCTTTCCGCATCGATGCCGTCCCATGTGCCGCCGAAGCGCTCGATGAGCGCTTGGGTGCCGGTGATCTGATCCTGATAGGTCATGTCGAGAATTCCCCCGATGGGCTGTGCGGGCAAGAAATGTCCGTCGGCACGCCAAGCGCACCGACGGACACCTTTCCTCCCCAGGAACTGGTTGGCTCTGGCGCGGGGCCGGAGCCGGGCCGGGCGTCAGCCGAGACGGCCGAGGCGGTGATAGAGATTCGAGAATTTGGACGAACGCGGATCGTCGGCGATCTGTTTGACGTAATTCGCCACCGCTTCCTTCATCAGTCCGAAGTCCTCGTTGGAGAAGACGGCGCGGCTGCGCTGGGGTTCGGTGGTCATTTCGACGCTCCTGCTCGGTTCGTCCGCTTGTCTGCGGTGACACCTTGATACGGCCGCGCCATTGTTCCTGGCGATAGCAATTTACGCATTTTAGTGTCGCAAAGTCGGATAATGAGGTACTCATCCTGTCTTGTTGTCATGATCTTTACAGGTGAGCGGTGGCGCGTGAAAAGCTGTTGGCGGGACATGCGATCCGGCGATTACGCCGCCGTACCGGGCTGACCCAGGCGGCGATGGCGGAGATGCTCGACATCTCGCCCAGCTATCTCAACCTGATCGAGCGCAATCAGCGCGCCCTTCCCGCCGGCCTGCTGGTGCGGATGACCGACCAGTTCGATTTCGATCCGCGCGCGCTGGCGGCGGGCGAGCCGGGCGGGGGGATGGACGCGATCCGGCGGCGGCTGGCCGATCCGATGTTCGCCGATCTGGAAATCGACCGGCACGAAGTCGAGGAATGGCTGGCCGCGGCACCCGGCGGCGCAGAGGCGTTCGCGCGCGTGTTCGACCGAGTGGGCGGCGGCGCGGCGAGCGGGGCTGCGACACTCGACGAGCCCACCGCGTTGGTTCGACGCGAAATCGAACGGTGGCGCAATCATTTCGCCGACCTCGACGCGCACGCCGAATCGCTCGCCGACGAATTGCGGCTGACCAATGCCGATACCCATGCCGCGTTGGTCGAACGCCTGCGCGTGCGCCACGGCCTGTCGGTGCGCATCCTGCCGGTCGACGTGCTGCCCGATGTGTTGCGTCGGCTGGACCTGCATGCGCGCCAGTTGCAGCTGAGCGAATTGCTGAGCGGCCCGGCGCGCAGCTTTGCGCTGGCGGTACAGCTCGCCCAGATCGAGGCGCGGGTGGAAATCGATGCGCTGGCGCGCGGCGCGGGCTTTGCCGACCGGGTGGCCGAGCGGTTGTTCCGCAGTCACCTGACCCATTATTACGCCGCCGCGCTGATGATGCCCTATGGTCGGTTCCTGCGTGCGTGCGAGGGTACGGGGTACGAGATCGGCGTGCTGGAACGGCGGTTCGGTGCGAGTTTCGAACAGGTTGCACATCGGCTGACGACGCTGAGCCGGGTCGGTGCGCGGGGCCTGCCCTTCTTCATGATCCGCATCGACCGCGCGGGTCAGGTGTCCAAACGCTATGGCGGTGCAAGCGGCGGAGCATTGATCGATGGCGAGGGGCGCTGCCCATTGTGGCGGCTGCACCATGCGTTCGACATGCCCGGCGTGGTGCGCGCGCAACTGGTCGAGATCGAGGATGGTGCGCGTTGGTTGACGCTGGCACGCACCGTGCGTGGACAGGGGAGTCGTCCCGGAGCGCCGCCGTCGGAAGCCGCGGCGGAATTTGCGATCGGACTGGGCGTCCCCGCCGACCAGGCGAGCGCGCTTGCACCCGCGCACGACATCGACCCCACTGCCCGGGCGACGCCGATCGGACCGGGGTGTCGCGCCTGCCTGCGCCCCGACTGCCCCCAGCGCGCGCATCCCCCCGCCAACCGCGCACTGATCGTCAACGACCGCGAGCGGGGTGTGTCGCCGCTCCGGTTCGTGGAGGATTGAGGCGCGCGTGAACCTTTAGGGCGGTTTTAAGCGATGCGCGCTAGGATGCCGGTCATGAGTGCAAAACCCCGCATCCTCGTCATTTTCGGCACCCGCCCTGAGGCGATCAAGTTGTTCCCCGTAATTGCCGCGTTGAAAAGCCGCGGTGATCTCGACGTGCGCGTGTGCGTGACCGCGCAGCATCGCGGGCTGCTCGATCAGGTGCTGTCGATTGCCGGGCTGGTGCCAGATATCGACCTCGATTTGATGGAGGCGGGGCAAAGCCTCGACCGGTTGACGGCGCGGCTGCTGACCGGACTTGGCGAGGTGATGGACCGCGAGCGGCCCGACCGGGTGATCGTCCAGGGCGATACCGCGACCGCGATGGTGGGGGCGCTCGCCGCCTATTACCGCAAGGTGCCGGTTGCCCATGTCGAGGCGGGGCTGCGGTCGGGCGATATCCACCATCCCTGGCCCGAGGAAGTGAATCGGCGGATCGTCGCGCCGATCGCCGACCAGCATTTCGCGCCGACCGAAACCGCGGCGGAAGCGCTAAAGCGCGAGAATGTGGCGGCCGACACGATCCATGTGACGGGCAATACGGTGATCGACGCGCTTCATGCGACGACCGCGCGGATCGAGAGCGACCCATCGCTGGCCGCCGGGCTCGATCCGATCGCGGCACGCTTTGCGGAAAAAAGGCTGGTGCTCGTCACTACCCACCGCCGCGAGAACTTCGGGGGCGGGATGCAGGGGATTGCAGACGCGATCGGGCGCATCGCGGCGCGCGACGACGTGGCGATCCTGTTCCCCGTGCATCCCAATCCCAATGTGGTGTCGGTCATGGATGACATGCTGGGCGACCGCGCCAACATCGCGCGAATCGACCCGCTCGATTACCCGCATTTCATCCGCGCGTTGGGGATGGCCGAATTGGTGCTGACCGATTCGGGTGGGGTGCAGGAGGAAGCGCCCGCGCTTGGCAAGCCGGTGCTGGTGATGCGCGAGACGACCGAGCGGCCCGAGGGGGTCGCGGCGGGCACCGCGAAGCTGGTCGGGACCGATCCGGCGCGGATCGTTTCCGAAATCTCAACTCTCCTCGACGATGATGCCGCCTATCAGGCGATGGCGCGCGCGCACAATCCGTTCGGCGACGGCCATGCCTCGACTAGGATTTCGGGGATTATTGCGGATGGTTTCGGACTCTGAACTGAAGGTCGTCGTCCTTGGCCTTGGCTATATCGGCCTGCCGACCGCCGCCGTGATCGCACGCACGGGCGCGCAGGTGCTGGGGATCGACGTGCATCAGTCGGTCGTCGATACGGTCAATTCGGGCAAGGTGCATATCGAGGAGATCGATCTCGACGGGCTCGTCTCCGGCGTGGTCGCGCGTGGGAATCTTCGTGCCTCGACCCAGGTCGAGCCCGCCGATGTGTTCGTCATCGCAGTGCCGACCCCGTTCGACGACGATCATGCGCCCAACATCGGGTATGTGCTGAAAGCCGCGACCAATGTCGCGGCCGTGGTGAAGCCGGGCGATGTCGTGATTCTCGAATCGACGTCGCCGGTGGGCACGACCGAGCAAGTCGCGAAACTACTGTCGCAGCTTCGCCCCGACCTGAAGGTGCCGGGCCATTCGGCAGGCACGCCCGACATCGCCATCGCCTATTGCCCCGAACGCGTGTTGCCGGGGCGTATCCTGGTCGAACTGGTCGATAACGACCGCGTCATCGGTGGGATCACGCCGCGATGCGCGCGAAAGGCGCTGCAATTCTACCGACGCTTCGTGCGCGGGGCGTGTGTCACCACCAATTCGCGCGCGGCGGAAATGACCAAGCTGACCGAGAATGCGTTTCGCGACGTCAACATCGCCTTTGCCAATGAATTGTCGGTCATTTCCGACAATCTGGGCATCGATGTGTGGGAAGTGATCCGGCTGGCCAACCGCCACCCGCGCGTCAACATATTGTCACCCGGCCCCGGCGTCGGCGGGCACTGCATCGCGGTCGATCCCTGGTTCATCGTCCATGGCGATCCCGAAAACGCGCGTATGATCCGTACCGCACGTGAAGTGAACGACGCCAAGGTCGGCTACACCATTGGTCGCGCAGAGGCTTTGATCGAGAGCCTGCCGGGCGTGCCTGTCGCGTGCCTGGGCCTGGCGTTCAAAGCGAACATCGACGACTTCCGCGAAAGCCCGGCGATGAAGGTCGCCAGCCATTTGGCGCACCGCTTCGGCGACCGCGTGCGCATCGTCGAACCCTATGCCGACGCGCTCCCGCCCGCCTTCGACGGCAGCGGTGCGACATTGATCGATGTGGACGCCGCGATCGAGGACTGCCCGATCTTCATCGTGCTGGTCGATCATGAGATCTTCAAATCGATTCCTCTCGACGAGCGGGCGGATAAGCGGGTGTATGACACGCGCGGGATCTGGCCGGATCAGCCGGCGATCATGGCCCGCGACGAACCGTTGAAGATTGCGGTTTAACCTTCAGCGCCCGTTGACTGCGTTCAGGATGGCGCGGCCATAGGCGGTCTTCTTGAATCGCTCGCCGGCGTCGCGCGCTTGGTCGGCGGTGATGAACCCCATTTCGAACGCGATTTCTTCTAGACAGGCGATCTGGATGCCCTGGCGATGCTGGAGCGTCCGGACGAATTCGCCCGCTTCGAGCAGGCTGTCATGGGTGCCGGTGTCGAGCCAGGCATAGCCGCGGCCCATCTGTTCGACGAACAGATCGCCCGCTTCCATGTACAGCCGGTTGAGATCGGTGATTTCCAGTTCGCCGCGCGCCGATGGTTTCAGGTTGCGGGCATACTCGACCACGCGATTGTCGTAGAAATACAGGCCGGTCACCGCGTGGTTCGATTTGGGCTGTGCGGGCTTTTCCTCGAGCGAGAGCGCCTTACCGCTTTCGCCGAGTTCGACCACGCCGTAGCGTTCGGGATCCTCGACCCGGTAGCTGAACACGGTTGCGCCCGACGTGCGCGCGACTGCGCTTGCCAGCAGATCGGTCAGATGCGCGCCAAAAAAGATGTTATCGCCCAGCACCAGCGCGACATTGTCGTCGCCGATGAAATCCGCGCCGATGGTGAATGCTTGCGCCAGTCCGTCGGGGCTGGGTTGTTCGGCATAGTCGATGCTCAGCCCGAGTGCTGAGCCATCGGCGAACAGGCGGCGGTAATTGTCCAGATATTCGGGGCTGGAGATGATCAGGATGTCGCGAATCCCCGCCAGCATCAGCACGCTGAGCGGATAATAGATCATCGGCTTGTCATAGATGGGCAGCAACTGCTTGTTGACGGCCAGCGTCGCGGGGTGAAGGCGCGTGCCCGAGCCGCCTGCCAGAATGATGCCCTTCATTTCTTTGCTCCGATGAGTTCGTCGAGAATGTCGCCCAGCGCGACCTGCCATGCACGCGGTTCGATACCGTAAGCCTCGCGGATCGCACGCGTGTCGAGCAGCGAATTGGCGGGTCGTCGGGCGGGGGTCGGATAGTCGGCGGTGGTGATCGGCGCAACCTGTGCGCTCGAACCACCCCGCGCCGTCGATTGGCGGAAGATTTCGGTGGCGAAGCCCGCCCAGCTTACCGCGCCTGCATTGCTGAAATGAAAGGTGCCGGTGGGTGCGGCATCGTCGTCGACCAGCCGTAGCGCGATTTCCATCAGCGCGTGCGCCAGATCGGCGGCACTGGTCGGGCTGCCGCGCTGGTCGTCGACCACGGTCAGCGTATCGCGGCTTTCGGCGACGCGAAGCATCGTCTTGATGAAATTATGGCCGTGCGCCGACACCACCCATGCGGTGCGGACGATCGCATGGCGCGCGCCCGAGGTGCGCACCGCGAGTTCGCCGCCCAATTTGGATGCGCCATAAACGCCCAGCGGACCGACCGGATCGTCGATGTCCCAGGCGCCGTCCTTGTTGCCCGCGAAGACGTAATCGGTCGAGACCTGAACCATTGGGATGTCGGCGGCTGCACACGCCGCGCCGAACGCCGCTGGGGCAAGCGCGTTGACGGCCCAGGCCGTCACGACATCGCTTTCCGCCTTGTCCACTGCGGTATAGGCGGCGGCGTTGATGACGGCGGCCCAGTCGCGCTCGGCCATTTTCGCGGCGATCGCGGACGGATCGGTCAGGTCGAGCGCGGCGCGATCGAGTGCTACCACTTCCCAGCCCTGCGGCCAGGCGCAGCGCTGAAGCTCGATGCCGAGCTGACCCCCCGCGCCGGTGATCAGGACCGCGCGGGATGGGTTGACGTCATGATCCGGCATGTCGACGGATCAGGCCGCGACGCCGCGACGTGCCGCTGCCTTGGCCGCGACCAGCGGACGCCACCAATCCTCGTTCGCCAGATACCATTCGACCGTCTTGCGGATGCCCGTTTCGAACGTCTCCGCCGGGGTCCAGCCCAGCTCGTCGCCGATCCGGCTGGCGTCGATGGCATAGCGTTTGTCGTGGCCGGGGCGGTCGGCAACCTCGGTCATCTGATCGGCATAGGGTTTGCCGTCGGCGCGCGGGCGCAACTCGTCGAGGATCGCACACAGCGTCTTTACGACCTCGATATTCTGGCGCTCGTTGTGACCGCCGACATTATAAGTGCGGCCGATCTCACCCCGTTCGAACACCGCCTGCAACGCGCGGACATGATCCTCGACATAAAGCCAGTCGCGCACCTGATCGCCCTTGCCGTAGATCGGCAGCGGCTCGCCGTCCAATGCCTTGGCGATCATCAGCGGGATCAGTTTTTCGGGGAAGTGATAGGGGCCGTAATTGTTCGAACAATTGGTGATCAGCACCGGTAGCCCGAACGTGTGGCCCCAGGCGCTGACCAGATGGTCGCTGCCCGCCTTCGACGCCGAATAGGGCGAGCGGGGATCGTAGGGGGTTTCCTCGGTGAACAAGCCGGTGTCGCCCAGCGAGCCGTACACTTCGTCGGTCGAGATGTGGTGAAAGCGGAACGCGGCTTTCCGGTCGCCGTCCAGCGTCTGCCAATAGGCGCGCGCCTCTGCCAGCATGAGATAGGTACCGACCACATTGGTCTGGATGAACGCGCCCGGTCCGTCGATCGACCGATCGACATGGCTTTCGGCCGCCAGATGGGTGATGACGTCTGGACGGAATTCGGCGATCGCCGCGCGCACCGCGTCAGCGTCGCACACATCGCCCTGAACGAAACGGTAGCGGTTGGAACCTGCGACCTGCTCGACGGTCGAAGGGTCGCCCGCATAGGTCAGCTTGTCGAAATTGAGCACTTCGTAGCTCGTATTGTCGATCAGGTGCCGGACCAGCGCCGAGCCGATAAAGCCGGCCCCGCCGGTGACGAAGATACGCATGAAGATCCTTCAGGTCAGCGGTGCCAGCGGGCGACCGTCATAGGGAAAGGGGCTGTCGAAATCGGCAAGCAGCGGCTGGCGCCCGTCTTTTTCCGACAATTCGGGCGATGCGCCCGGAGGGATCGGCCAATCGATGCCGCCATCCTGTCCACCCAGGGCGGTCAACGCCGGATCGTTCCAGCGGATGCCGCCGTCATGGTCGGGGGCATAGGTGTCGGAACATTTGTAGGTGACCTCGCAATCGGATTCCAAGGTCACGAACCCGTGCGCGAAGCCGATCGGGATGAAGAGCTGGTGGCCGTTCTCGGCGGACAGTTCGGCCCCGACCCACTGGCCATAGGTGGGCGAGCCGCGCCGGACATCGACCGCAACGTCGAAAATGCGTCCGCGGATACAGCGGACCAGTTTGTCCTGGCCGCGCGGCGGCGTCTGGAAATGCAAGCCGCGCAGCGTGTGTACCGGCCTAGAGAGCGAATGATTGTCCTGAACGAAGATACAATCGATCCCGAGCGCGACAAAGTGCTCGCGGTTGTAGGTTTCGGTGAACCAGCCCCGATTGTCGCCGAAGCGTTTGGGGGGCAACAGGCGGACGGGAGACGACATGGCGGCGCTATAGCCCCTCTTTCGAAACGCGACAATCATGCTCCCCGGCGCGGTAGTTGGCAGGGCCGAAGTGCCGCCAAGGGTTGACGAACCAGCCGTTTATGATGAGTTGCGCCGATGAGCCAATCCTTGTTGCGGCAGCGCTTTGCCCGATCGGGCGCAGTGACGTTCTGGTCGGTGGTGGCCTTTCTGGTCGCGGTCGCGCTGGCCGGCGGTGCCTCCAATCCATCCTCCTTCGCCCAGGTGCTGGTGCGTGCCACAGCGACGCTCGCGGCGGCAGGGTGGCTGGTATTTGCCATGCGCAGCGGCGGCGACCCGCGTCTGCGCCCGGCGTTCGTGTTTATCGGATTGTGCGCGGTTCTGATCGGGGTGCAGCTCGTGCCGCTGCCGCCATCCTGGTGGGCGGCCTTGCCGGCGCGCGACGCCTATGCGGTCGCAGCGGCGGCGGTCGGCGTCGATGGCCAGTGGCGGCCGATTTCGGTCGCGCCCGACTTGGGGTGGAGCGCCTTTTTCGGTTTGATCGTGCCGGTGGCGCTGTTGGTCGGATTGGCCTGCCTGTCGCCGCGCAAGCGGGCCGACCTGATGCTGCCGCTGGCGGTGCTGATCTTTGCCAGCGGGGTGCTGGGGCTGGCGCAATTGTCGGGGGGCGACGGCAGTGCGCTGCGCTGGTACGCGTTCACATCGGAGAGTTCGGCGGTCGGGTTCCTGGCCAATCGCAATCATCAGGCGCTGTTGCTGGCCTGCGCCTTGCCGGTGTTGGCGGCGCTCGCCAGCATGCCCCCCAAGGCGGGGGTCAAACAGCGCAGCGGCTGGGTCGCGATCCACTGGGTGGCGCTGGGCACGGGTGCGTTCATCGTGCTGATGCTGCCATCGACCGGATCGCGCGCCGGACTGGCGCTGGGTGGACTATCGATCCTGGCCGCGCTGGCGATCGCCGCGCCCGCGATGCGCCAGCGGCTGATGGCGATGCGGCGGAAGAAGCGGCGGTTGTTCGTAGGTGGCGGTGTGGCGGCGGCGCTGGCGTTCGTCGCGGTGCTCGTCTTCCTGGGCCAGAATGTCGCGTTCAGCCGGATCGCCGGGCTAGACCCGATGAGCGACCAGCGCATCCGCGCCTTTCCGGTGGTGTTCGACATGACGCGCGATTTCCTGCCGTTCGGAAGCGGAATCGGCACCTTCGATCGCGTCTTCCGACAATATGAGCCGTTCGAGCTGCTTCAACGGCCTTATTTCAACGAGGCGCACAACGACATCGTCCAGCTGGTCCTGGAAGGCGGCATTGCTGCGGGATTGCTGCTGGTCGCGTTCGCGATCTGGTGGATGATTGCGACCGTCAGGGCGTGGCGGGCGCCGGTGTCGGCGCAATCGCTCGCGGCACGCGCCGGGTCGGTGATCACGCTGCTGTGCCTGCTGGCCAGCATTGTCGATTATCCGCTGCGGACCCCGTTGATGCTCGCGATCTTTGCGTTGGCGGCGGCGTGGATGCTGACCCCGGTTTCGCCCCGTCGCGACGCGGGCGACTAATGCCGCCTTTACGCTGCATCGCAACCCCAGTAAGGCCGGTCGCTGGCGTTTGGACCTTCAATGATTGGCAGATGCAATGTTGCGCGCGTTTTTCCTGACTATTTCCGGGCTGGTTCTGCTGGGCGGCTGCGCGCGGAATGAGCCGATCCAGAGCACGGCGGACCTGACCGTCGTCGAGATGGCCGTGCTGCCTGCGCCGGGCCGCGAGGATTTGGTTGCGCCCGATCGACCCAGCTTCATCGGTCCGCTCGACACGATCAACGTCGAGGTGTTCAACGTCACCGAACTGACGCGCGACATCGTCGTCGACAGCGGCGGCCGCGTCACCATGCCGCTGGTCGGGACGATCGACGTCAATGGCATGACCGCAGTGGAGCTGGCGTCGCGGATCGACGAATCGCTGCGCGGACGATATGTTCGCGACCCGCAGGTGACGGTCACGATCAAGGGATCGGTGAGCCAGGTCGTGACGGTGGATGGCGAGATCGAAAACCCCGGCACCTATCCGGTCACCAACCAGTCGACGTTGTTGCGGACGCTGGCGCTTAGCGGCGGCTTCACCGAAAATGCCAAGCTCGACGATGTCGTCATCCTGCGGACCGTCGGTCAGCAGCGGATGGCGGGGCTGTACAATGTCAGCCAGATTCGTCGCGGTGCCTATGTCGATCCGCCAATCTATCCCAATGACGTCGTCGTCGTCGGCGATTCGCCGTCGCGTCGATTGTTCCGTGATTTCATTGCCGTCTCGCCGTTGCTGGCGGCACCGCTGATCGCCGTCCTCCAGTAACGCGCGGAATATTTATGAACACGCACACTCCCATTCCACGCGGACCCGCGGGCACGGCGCTGGTGGTGGCACCGGCGGAACAGACGCCGTTGCTGCGTTATGTCTGGCGATTGGTCACGCGCTGGAAAAAAACAATCGCCGCGATCGTCGGCGGATGTCTGTTGCTGGGCCTGATCATCACGCTGCTGATGACCCCGCAATATACTGCGGTGTCAACGATCGAGATTTCGCGCGAATCGGACCAAATCGTTGATCTGCGTGGCGCACAGCAGGAATCGAGCGACGCGGACCAGGAATTCTATCAGACGCAATATGGTCTGCTGCGCGCGCGTTCGCTGGCCGAACGCGTCGCGACGCAGCTTCGCCTGGTCGACGATCTCGCGTTTTTCCAGACGTTCGACGTCGATACCGAAAGCGACATTTTCCGGACCGATGCGGGTGGCAGGCTCGGCACCGCCGGACGTCCGGCCCGGCTGCGGATTGCGGGCGATCTGTTGCTCGACAATCTGGAAATATCGCCGGTACGCTCGTCGCGGCTTGTCGATCTCAGTTTCAGCAGCCCCGATCCGGCGCTGTCTCAAAAGGTCGCCGATGCGTGGTCGACCAACTTCATCCAGGCGACGTTGCAGCGTCGCTACGAAGCCAATGGCTATGCGCGCGAATTCCTGGAAAAGCGCATCGAACAATTGCGCCAGCGGCTCGAAACCTCGGAACGCGCGCTGGTGGCCTATGCATCTGCCGAACGGATCATCAACATTCCCGGCGCGGCGGGCACCGAGCGGTCGCTCAATTCGGACGATTTGACCGCGATCAACACCGCGCTGTCGGAGGCGACCGCCGACCGGGTTCAGGCCGAAGCGCGCTATCGTGCTGGCCAGGGACGCGGCGGCCAGGAAACCGAGGCGCTGACCAACGCTGCGCTCAACACCTTGCGCGCCAAGCGCGCGGAGCTTCAGGCCGATTATCAGCGCTTGATGCTCCAATTCGAACCGGAATATCCGGCCGCGCGCGCGGTCCAGACCCAGATCACCCAGACCGAACGCAGCATCGCTGCCGAAGAGGCGCGGATCGCTGGCTCGATCGAGCTGGCCTATCGCGCGGCGCTGGGTCGCGAACGTGGGCTTCAGGCGCGCGTCGAGGATCTGACCAACAGCTCGCTCGACCTGCGCAATCGCACGATCCAGTACCGGATCTTGCAGCGTGAGGTCGATACCAATCGCGGTTTCTATGACGCGCTGCTGGCGCGCTACAAGGAAATCGGCATCGCCGGCGGCGTCGGGGTGAACAACATTTCGGTGGTCGATGCCGCCGAAATGCCGCAGCGGCCCTCCAGTCCGCGACTGGTGCTGAATATGCTGCTGGCGCTCATCATCGGCTGTGCATTGGGCGGGATGGCGGCGTTCCTGCTCGAACAGGCGGACGAGGCGATATCGGACCCGACCGAGGTCGAGCCGCTGATCGGCGTGCCGTTGCTGGGCAGCATCCCGAAATTGTCGGGCACGCAGCCGAGCGACGCGCTCGCCGATCGCAAGTCGAGCATGGTCGATGCCTATCTCGCGGTTCAGACCAATCTGGCCTTTTCGACCGAACATGGCGTGCCACGGTCGCTGGCCGTTACCAGTACGCGCCCGTCGGAAGGCAAGTCCACGACCGCGCTGGCGCTCGCGACGATGCTGGCGCGTGCGCAGAAGCGCATCGTCCTGGTCGATGGCGATATGCGGTCGCCGTCGATCCATCACCTGATCGGCACCGACAACGATCGCGGACTGAGCAATTATCTGGCCGGGAACGACGAAGTGACGGGGTTGATCCAGCCGGTAGCGCAGTATGGATTCCACGCGGTCACCGCCGGGCCGGTCCCGCCCAACGCCGCGGAGCTTTTGACCAGCGAACGGCTGCACATGCTGATCGCCAGCCTGCTCGAGCAATTCGATCATGTCGTGATCGATTCGCCGCCGGTGATGGGGCTCGCCGACGCGCCGCTGATCGGTGGACGGGTCGATGGCGTCATCTATGCGATCGAATCGCACGGCATCCGATCCAGCCTGGTGCGCGCCGCGCTTCACCGTCTGGAAAGCGCGCATGTCCGCGTGCTGGGTGCGGTGCTGACCAAGTTCGAATCGGGCCGGAGCAGCTATGGTTATGAATATGGCTATGGGTACGGCAACAAAGACTGACGGTGTTGCGGGGCGCGCCCGCCCGCCCGCTTTCTGGTGGCGGATGTTCCTGGTCGCCATCGTCCTGGTGACCGGCACGTTCGCGGTCCGCCACAGCCTGGGTCTGGCGCTGGCGAACCGCAGTCCGGAGGCGGCGCTCAACATCGATCGCGAGAATGCGATCGTGCGCGCCCGCGCGGCATTCGACATGGTCGATGGCGAAACCGACCGCACCCGGTTCGGCGAGGCACGCGCCCTGGCATTGGGCGCGTTACAGCGCGATGCCGGCAACGTCACCGCGCTGGCGGTGATGGGGCTGACCAGCGATCGGACCGCTGCATCCGACGCGGCATTCTCAGCGGCCGAGCGGCTGTCGCGCCGCGACCTGTCCACGCAATTGTGGATGATCGAATCGGCGGTCGCCGACAACGACATTGCGGGCGCGCTGCGCCATTACGACACCGCAATGCGCACTTCGCGTGCGGCACCGTCGATCCTGTTTCCAGTACTGATCGGTGCGGCATCGGACGAAGCCCTGCGGGTCGAAATCGCCAACACGCTGGCACGACGCCCTTCATGGGGCGGGCTGTACATCCAGCAACTCGCGCAGAGCGGTGACGTCCGTGCGGCCGCGTCATTGCTGATGCGCCTCAAGCGTCAGGGCGTGCCCACCGGGGCGGCGGCGGATGCGGCGCTTTATTCCCGGTTGATCGAGGCGCGGCTGTTCGATGTCGCATGGGCGGTTTACGCCACCGACACGCCGGAGGCGGCACGCGCGGGCGTGCGCAATCCGCGCTTCTCCGAGCAGCCGGTATCGCCGACCCCGTTCGACTGGCAAACCACCGATACCGAATTCGTTTCCGCCCAGATCGAACCCGGGGCGGGTGGACAGGGACGGCTGAGCTTTTCGACGGCGTCGGGCGAAGGGGGAGAGGCCGCGCGGCAGATGCTGGCGCTGCCGTCCGGCCCGTACCGGCTCCAGTCGCGGGTCGCGACGCTCCAGGGGGCGGACGAAGCACCGCCCTATCTGCGCGTCACCTGTCTTCCGGCGGGCAACGAACTGTCGCGGGTTCCGCTGGCGGCGCGCGCGCCATCGTCGGCGACCTTCACGGTCCCTGCGGGATGCGCGGGTCAATCGCTGGCACTGATCATTCAGCCCGGGTCCGGGCTGGCGACGGTCGAGGGTGCGATCGACCAGATCAGCGTCGCGCCTTCCCGGTGAAGCGAAGCGATTCCGGGGTGCGGACGTTTGCCTCGAATGGGACGAGGGGTTATGGCGCGGATACGGATCGCGCCGTTCGAGCGCGCGGGGCCCCGAAGAACGGATACATGTCGGCGAATTCGAGAACATGAGGCGCGGCAAGTACGATCGTCTTCGCTACCAGTTGGGCGGCGCGCTGCTGCTGGCGGCGGTCATTCCGTTCCTGCTGCGCGTATTGGCGATCGACAGCGCGGCGCAGATGGTTCCCGTCACCCAGGCTTTTTACGGCACGGTGCTGGCGATCGTCATCGGCTACGCGCTGTTCCACAATGTCAGCGCCTATCCGGGGGTGGAGAAGGCGGCTTATGTCCTGCCGGCGTTCAGCCTGTCCTTTGCCACGCTGATGCTGATCTTCTTCATGACGCGGCTCGAATATAACCGCATCATGATCTTCAGCGGATATACGCTGAGCGTCATCTGGTTCCTGGTGATGCATTCCCGACGCCAGCGGCAGAATGTGCTTCGCGTCGGCATCCTGCCGTTCGGGATGCGCCTGGAAGCCGACCATATACCGGGGGTCGAATGGGTGCTGTTGTCCGACCCGACCACCCCGGTCGCCGGGCTGGATGCGGTCGCCGCCGACCTGCGCACCGATCTGCCGAGCGAATGGGATCGTCGGCTCGCCGATTTCGCACTGGCCGGGCTGCCCGTCTATCATACCAAGCATCTGGTCGAATCGCTGAGCGGCCGGGTCGAACTTGAGCATTTGTCCGAAAACAGTTTCGGGTCGCTGGCCCCGATCTCGGCGTGGATGTCGGTCAAGAATGTCCTGGACTGGATCGCTGCGGCGTTGGCCGCAATCCTGTTGGCCCCGTTCCTGCTGATCATCGGCATCGCGATCCGGATGACGTCGCCCGGCCCCGCCTTGTTCCGGCAGCAGCGGATCGGGTACAAGGGCGAGCCGTTTACGGTTTACAAGTTTCGGACGATGGTCGCTGTCCGCGACGTGACCTGCGAACGCAATGAGGCGATGACACGTCCCGACGACGTGCGGATCGCGCCACTGGGCCGCTTCCTTCGGCGTAGCCGAATCGACGAACTGCCGCAGATCATCAACATTCTTCGCGGCGAGATCAGCTGGATCGGCCCGCGCCCCGAAGCGCAGATCCTGTCACGCTGGTACGAAGAGGAACTGCCCTTCTACCGCTATCGCCACATCGTCAAACCGGGGATCACCGGCTGGGCCCAGGTCTGCCAGGGGCATGTCACCGATCTGGACGATGTGCGGAGCAAGCTCCACTACGACTTCTATTACATCAAACATTATTCGCCCTGGATCGATATGCTGATCGTGGTGCGGACGGTGCGGACGATGCTGACAGGCTTTGGCTCGCGTTAGGCGCGCGGGGCGATTTCTTCCTCGACCGGGTAACCGGCGGCAGCCAGCGTCGCGAGCGTTTGTTCGCGCGGGGCGACATGCTCCAGCTTGCCGAGCAGCGATCGTTTCAGGAACGGAAATCCGGCCTCGACCAGCGGCAGCGCCATCTGCCACGTCGGATCCTCGACATCGTCATGGTCCGCGAACAGGAATGCGCCCACCGACATGGTGCGCGCGGCGATGCGAGCAAAGCGCGTTTCCTGTCGAAGCACCACCGACCAGAACCGGTCATAGCTGTGAGTGGCAGGGAAGATCGCCGACAACGCCTTCATGCGCCGCGGCGTCACGTCGCGCAGGTGGAAGGCATAGCTCTGGATGTGGTTTTCGACGTTCGACGTTGCGGTGAATCCGGTCAGATCCCACTGCGCACGCGCCAGCCAGGGCGTGAGGTCGGTCAGCGGTCCGAAGGTCGAATCGTTGAGCACCAGCGCATCGCTGCCCGGACAATGCGTTGCCAGGGTGCGAAGACCGATGCCGTACGCGGAAAAATCGAATCCCGGCAGCGCTTTCCAGATGAGCGCATCGGCAGCATCACGAATCCCGGCTGGAATGGCGTTCGGTTCTTGGGTCGCGCAAACGATCATCAGCCTGCGCCCCAGCGCCTTCAACGCGCGAATCGCGAACCGGTGTGCCGGTTGGACCTGGCCATCGGGCAGAAAGGCGAAATAGATCGTCCAGTCGCCGGTTTCGACCGGCGGGGTCAGTACGCGGTGCGCGGGCGCGCCGATGCGGCCGCGAAACCGGCAGTAGAGGCGCGTCGCGCGAACGCGCCAGTTCGGGAGCGAAGGCGTAAAGTGCCAGTCCGGTCGAAGCGCCGCGAAACGCGAAAAGGAATCGATGTCCATCGGGCCGCTGTGCCGCGGCGCTTGCCGGCTGTCGAGCGTCAGAGGCGGACCGGCGTCAGAGGCTCTGGAACTTCGTGGGCCCTCCGCCTAAAGCAGCGCAATGAATCTAGCTGTTAACGCGATTTCCCAGGACGGTTCGTCTGTCGCTGCGTCCGTCGGCGCGGTCGATATCGTCATCGTCAACTGGAACGCGGGCGACCAACTCGCCGCCTGTCTCAATTCGATCGCCGCGCATGGCGGTCCGGCGGTGGGGCGCGTGATCGTGGTCGACAACGGCTCGACCGACGGATCGGCGGACATTGTGCGGTCCGATATCGCGCTGGAGATCATCAAGGCGGGTGCCAATCTGGGCTTTGGGCGCGCCTGTAACCTGGCCGCGCGGCAAAGCAGCGCCGCGTTCCTGTTGTTCCTGAACCCCGATGCCGAGTTGCACGGCGGCGCGATCGACGGATCGCTTGCCTATGCCGAGGCCCGCCGCGATACGGTCGGCGTGGTGGGCATCCGGCTGGTCGGACGCGACGGCGCCGCGCACCGCCATTGTGCGCGTTTTCCGAACTGGCGCAGTTTCATCGGCAATTCGCTGGGCCTGACACGCATCGCCCGGCGCTGGTTTCCGCCGGTAACGCGGATCGAATTCGATCATCTGGAGACGCGCCCCATCGAGCATGTGATGGGCGCATTCTACCTGATCCGCCGCGACCTGTTCGAGGCGCTGGGCGGGTTCGACGAGGATTATTTCGTCTATCTCGAAGATCTCGACCTGTCGCGTCGCGTTGCCAAGGCGGGGCGGGAGACGCATTATCTGGCCGACGTCACCGCCTATCACAAACAGGGCGGCACGTCCGAACAGGTCCGGGCGCATCGGCTCTATTACGCGCTTCAAAGCAACATCATCTACGCGTTCAAGCACCTTCCCCTGGGTCAGGCCTGGCTGGTTGCGATCGTCACGCTGCTGATCGAACCCTTTTCCCGACTGGGGCGGGCCGTCTTGCGCGGTTCGTTCGACGAGTTCCGCTTTACCCTCAGCGGCTTTGCGATGCTGTACCGCGCGCTGCCGGGAATCGCGAAGATCGTCCGGGCCAGCCTGACGCGCCGCTCGGCGGAGCAGGCGCGGTGACGATGCGCGCCGCGCTGGCGGTCAATCCGCGGACCGAGGCGCGCGACGCGCTTGCCAAGATTGCGGGGTTTTTTCTGTTCGTCTCGCTGGCGATGGCGGCGGTGGTGCCGCATTCGTTTCAGGAAGTCGAGGCCGCCACCTTCGTTGCAACGACGCTGATCTGTCTGGTGTTGGTGCGTCGCGACGATTGGCTCGACCGGGTGATCCTGGCGTTCTTCGCCGCGACGGCGGTAACCGCGGCCTATATCTGGGTCGGATACACCAATGGTGCGCCGCGTGCGGCATCCAACCAGACGCTGTTCGTTTATATCATCGCACCGTTCATGTGGATCATCATGTCGACGACGCTGATGCAATATGTCGGCCTCGAACGCACGACGAAATGGCTCATCTGGTTCACCTGGGCAGCAGTCGCGTCTGTTGCGGCGTTCTTCTTTCTGTTCCTGACGTTCGGCGAGGGGGCGGTGTCGTTCCTGGTTTCCGAAGCCAACGTCAACGTGTCCGACGGCTATGCCGGCGCGACGATGCTGGTTTATGGATCGCTGATCTTTTTGAGCGGTGCGCTTTACGCCCAGCCGATGATCGTCCGCAGTCCGATCGCGCGGATCGTGTTGCCTGGCCTCGTCTTTCTCGCGGCGCTGACCTCCGGCCGGTCGGCGCTGATGATCGCGATCCCGATCGGGTTTCTGACCGGGGCAGTGCTGCGCCGCCGGTCGAAGCTGAGTGGGGAGGGGGACAGTGCGCGATCGGTGCTGCTGCCGACCATCCTGCTCGGCGTCGTGTCGCTCATCATCATGGTGGCGATCGATTATCTGCTGGTGTCGGTCGATCTGGTCGTCCTGATCGAGCGTTTGTGGGAAGAACTGACCAGCGCGGGCGGTTCCGAGCGGACCGAACAGGCCGCGGCGCTGTGGGAGGGGTTTCTCGACAGCTATGGCATGGGCGTCGGGCACGGCGTGGGCGTGCCCTATATCCGCAACATGCTATTCCCTTGGCGCTACGAAGTGATGCCGCTGGCGACCCTGTTGCGCGTCGGGTTGTTCGGGTTCATCGCCTATGCTGCGGTCTATTTCATGTATGGCCAGCAATTCCTGAAGCGCTGGCGTGCCCGCGATCTTCGCGGCGAGGACATCTACATGATCGGCGGACTGGTGCCCTCGCTGCTGGCGACGGCGACCAATCCCTATATCGAATCCTTCGTGTTCCAGTGGATGTACTTCCTGCCGGTCATGGCGATCGCGGTGCGACCGGTCACCGGCAATGCGGATACGGCCGCCAACGCCTGATGCGCGGCGCGATCGTCGTCAGTCGGGCAACAACAGCGCCGCCAGCTGGCGGCTCTTGCTGCGTCCGTCCCAGCGCTCTTCGGCAAGGCGGCGGCTTGCCTGGCCCATGCTGGCGATCAGATCGGGGTCGTCGAGAAACCGCAGCATCGCACTTGCCAGCGCGGGAACGTCGCGACCGGGAACCATGAACCCGTTGACGCCATCGACCACCGTATCGCGACAACCGACCACGTCGGTGGTGATGACGGGCTTGGCCATGGCGGCGGCTTCCTGGGTACTGCGCGGCAGGCCTTCGCGGCACCAGGCGGGCAGCACGAAGACGCTGGCGGCGGCCAGCCGCGCGCGAACGTCGCTGACATGGCCTGGCCATTCGACCATGTCCTGATCGACCAATGCCTGAACTTCGGGGCGGGTCAGGCTGTCGGGATTGGCATCGACATCGCCCAGCAGCACGAAGCGAGCGTTCGGATGTTGCCGTTTGACCAAGGCGGCGGCTTGCGCGAATTCGACGATCCCCTTGCCGCGCAGCAGCCGCGCCATCAGCAGGAAGGTCGGCGGATCGAGCACCGGGGCAGTCGGCGGAAAGGCCGCCAGATCGACGCCGATGCCGCCGAAACTGACCGCCTTGTCGGGCGAGACCAGCCCGCTTTCGCGAAACACGGCTTCGTCCTCGGCATTGAGGAACAATATTTTGTCCGCGCGCGCGAACGCCTGGCGATAGAGCAGCTTCGCCCCTGCCGCCACCGCCCGCGCCTTGACGCCCGATGCGCTGGTGCTGTCGAACGCGAAGCCCAGTCCCTCGACCATCGCGATCCTGCGCTTCACCCCGGCAAGCGCGCCTGCGAACATGCCGTAGGTATTGGGCTTGGCGAAATAGGTCAGCATCGCATCGGGCGCGAGGCTGCGCAGCACCGCCGCCATTCGCAGCGTGTCGGCCAGGTCGCGCACCGGGTTCAACCCCGTCCGCGCGAGCGAGATGTCGATCGGCTCGGCCCCCAGCGCGCGCGTGGCGGCGCGCGATTCATCGTCCCAGTCGGGCGCGAGCGCCAGCACCTCGGCACCGCGCGCGACCAGTTCCTCGATCAGGGTGCCGCGAAAATTGGGCACGGTGCGCGCGCCACTGGTGATCATGGCGACCCGAGTCATGCCGTCACCTGCGTGAACAGATCGATCAGCCGCGCCCCCGCCACGTCGCGGGCGTAATGGCGTTCCACGCGCTCGCGACCGGCGCGACCCATCGCCGCCGTGCGTGCGCGGTCGGTGGCCAGCGTGCGGATGGCAGCGGCCCAGTCGTCCGCGGTGGTCGCGAGCAATCCGGTTTCGGGGGTTACGATGTCGCCGTTCACGCCGACGGGCGATGCGATGACGGCACGCGCGGCCGCCATGTACTGGATCAATTTATACCCGCATTTGCCGCGTTCGAACGGATCGTCGACCAGCGGCATCACGCCCACGTCGATGGTGGCGAGCAAGCGTCCCTCGCTATCCTCGTGCCAGGGATGCACTTCCTGCGGTACGGGCAGTCCTTCCAACGGAGGCGCACCGATGGTGACCAGCGTCACCGGCACGTGCGCGCCGAGCGTGCGCAGCGCATCGACGACGATGTCGAGGTAGCGCGCATTGGCCGGCGTGCCGATCCAGCCCAGCCTTAGCCGTTCGCCGGCAGGCGGCGCGGTGACGGGATAGCGCGCGGGATCGACGACGGTGGGGATCATCTCCACGCGCGGCGCGCCCGCACGCCTGGCGTAATCGACCAGATAGGGATTACCCATCGTCGCGGCAGCCGCACCGCGCAGCAGCGGCACCAGCTTGCGCCCCAACACCGCGCGCACGAGCCCGCTGGCGTGCGTATCATATCGGTGGAACACCGCGTCATCCATGTCGACGACATAGCGCACCCCTCGCGATTTCGGCAGGCGCTCGGTCAGGCCCGGCAGAAACGGGAATAACTCGCGCTCGACCCAGATCAGGTCGGCGCGGGTACGCGACAGGACCGCAAGCCGCCGAGCATAGCCGCGCAACGCCGCCGCGCGCGACTGGCGCCCGCCGTCGAAGAATCCGGTCAGATACGCATCGTCGAAAAACGGCGAACTGGTAATGCGCGCGCCCGCCGCCTCCAGCAGCGGCACGAACTGTCCCATCCGCAACCGGCTGCTCGGCCCCAGCGGCGTGTAGCGTGGCAGCAGCAGGATCGACTTGCCCTCCAGCGGACGGGCCGGATCAGCCACGGGCGACCGCGTCGATCCAGGCGAGCTGCCGCGGCAGGCAGACCCGCGTCAGGTCGTAATGCTCGACGATGTGCGCCCGCCCGGCCTCGCCCAGCCGGGTCGCCAGAGCGCGATCCTCCAGCAGCTTGCAGGTTCGATCGACCAGCGCGTCGGAATCGAAGAAATCGACGAGCAGGCCATTGTCGCCGTCGGTCACGAATTCGCGCACCGGCGCGGTGTCGCTCGCGACCACCGGCGTGCCGGTCGATAGCGCCTCGGCCAGGCTCCACGACGCGACGAAGGGATAGGTCAGATAGACGTGCGCGCGCGACAGCTTCAACATGTTCAGATAGACCGAATAGGGCACCTTGCCGACGAAATGGACCCGCGACAGGTCTAGCTGGTCGCGCACTTCCGCCAGGAAATGGTCCCGCCAATTGCCGCTGGGGGCCGCGGCACCATAGCTGACCTCGGTGCCACCGACGATGATCGTGTGCGCCTCCGGCCGCCGCCGCTGAATCTCCGGCAGGGCGCGGATAAAGCGGTGATAGCCGCGCAGCGGTTCCAGGTTGCGGTTGACGAAGGTGATGATCTCGTCGCCCGGGTTGAACACATGGCCACCCCCCGTCTTCATCGACTGGCCCGGCCCCGGTGCCACGGCATCGGTATCGATCCCGTCGTGGATCACGCTGATCTTGCCACGCATCGGATCGGGATAGGTATCGGCCTGGAACCGCGTCGGCGACAGCCCGGCGGCGGCATGGTCCCACAGCAATCGCTGCGGCAGGCACCGGATCATCAGCCGCGCCGATTCGAACGGGCCATCGTTCTGTCGCGGAAATTCGGGGTCGAAATCGCTGTCCAGCCCCTCTTCGCGGTAGAGCATCTCGCAATACAGCGCGATTCGCACGTCGGGCCACAGGTTCGGCAGGAACATCGCCTCTCCCCACGCCGGGTGCGCCAGGATCAGGTCGGGAGTCCAGCCTTCTGCATGCAGCCGCGTCGCACTGCGCAGCGTCGCTTCGCCGCGGATGATCTTCGAATCGAAATCGCGGCTCCACGCATGGCCATCGGTCGCGGTGTTGCACGCCCCCGTGCTGCGAATATAGCGCAGCCCCTTGATCCGCTGCTCGCCGCCGCTTGCGGCCACCATTTCCTTGACGTCGCGCATCCCCATGCCGACCACTTCGTCGCCACGCGCCAGCAGCGCGGGGACGAGATGTTTGAACTGGCCGGGAAAGTTCTGGTGGACGATCAGGATACGCATGGAGCGCGGACAAAGCGGCTTGCGCACACATTGTCAAATCATGCCGACGGCCGACCGCTAGCGGCCCTGATCCAACACCAATTTCTGATCGGAAATGCGGATAGTTTCACTTACGATCAGACAAATTAGCAACGCTAGGGATATTTTCTTGCGTTTTCGGGGTTGTGGGGTCCAGTGAAAGGCTTGCCAAGGACTAAACGTCCACGCTAAGTGGACCTGTAGTTCTGTGAGAGGAATAAAGGGGCCTACAGAGTTCGATTTTCAGCAGGGGCGCGATGGGGGCTTCGGTCTGCGCCTGCGACACACCCGTCAAAACCAATGGATCGCCGAGGTTGTGGGCTGGCCGCTCCTCGACACACAATAGTAAGGTAAGGGAGTTTTATTCATGGCTACTATCAATGGTACGGCGGGCAACGATGTCCTCGAATCCACGAATGCCGGCGGCGATACGCTGAACGGCCTGGCGGGTAACGACGTTCTGATCGGCGGCACCGGCGGCGATTCGCTGAATGGCGGCGAAGGCCTCGACACGATGATCGGCGGCGGCGGTGACGACACCTATGTCGTCGACAACGCCGGTGACCAAGTCTCGGAATCGGGTGGATCGGGCACCGATCTCGTACAGACGTCGGTCAACTTCACGCTGGGCGCTGGCGTTGAGAATTTGACGGGTACCGGCATGGGCAACATCGTGCTGGCCGGTAACGACCTTGCAAACATCATCAATGGCAATGCTGGCAACAACACGCTGGACGGCGGTGTTGACACCGTGCTCGATACGCTGACCGGCGGCCAGGGTAACGACACTTACATCATCCGCGACAACGACGACGTCATCGTCGAAGCAGGCGCGGATACGCTGAACGGCACCGCGAACGGCAACGACACCGTGCTGGTGGTCGCATCGGCAAACCGCGCGACTTACACGCTGGGTGCTGGCGTGTCGGTCGAAAACCTGGTCGCTTCCGACGCGACGGGCACGACTGCTCTCAACCTGACCGGCAATGCGCTTGCTCAGGTGATTGCGGGTAACGCTGGCGTTAACGTGTTGACCGGCGGCGGCGGAGCCGACACGCTGATCGGTTTTGGTGGTAACGACACCTACAATGTCAGCACGACTGGCACGAGCGTGGTCGAGCAGGCCGGTGGCGGCACGGACACGGTGAACATCGTGGCCGGCTCGGCTGCTGGCACCTACAACATTGGCGACAATGTCGAAGTGGTGAACGTTCAGGCGACGACGGCAGTCAACGTTACGACCGGTGCGGGCGCTCAGACGATCAACGGCAATGGCGAGGCAAACCGCATTAACGGCGGTGCAGGCAACGACACCATGAACGGTGGCGCAGGTAACGACACCTACCTCGTCGACGCGCTGGGTGATGTCATTACCGACACAGCCGGCACTTTCGACATGGTTATCGCGTCGTCCAGCTATCAGTTGGAAGGTTCGGCAACCGGCATCGAATATCTGGTTGCTGCAGGCACCAATCTGGCCGCAGCGGCCGGGGGCACGGGTGACGGCACGCTCAACCTGAACGCGCTCAACACCACGGCAACCAGCAACTATTTCGTTGGTGACACGGCAACCAGCCAGACCATCTTCGGTGATGCGGGTGCAAACATCCTCAACGGCCGTACCGGTGCTGGCACCGGTGGTACTGCCGACTTGTTGATCGGCGGCAACGGCAGCGACACCTATCGCGTCTACGACCAGACCGATGTCGTCGCGGAAGATACCGATGGCGGTGCGTTCGATACCATCTTCGCAAGCGCTGACTTCAGCTTGGCGCAGAACGACATCAACGCTGGACTGGCGTCCTTCACGGATGAAGCTGGTAATGCTCGCGGCATCAGCGGCTTCATCAACGGCGCGATGCAGATCGAACGTTTGTCGACGGCCGATCAGGCTGGCACGACCGACATCGACTTGACCGGCAACGCCTATGGCCAGATCATTCAGGGCAACTTCGGCAACAACGTCATCAGCGATGGTGGTTCGTTGCTCAACGGTGTCCAGTATCAGGATCAGTTGGCCGGTCTGCGCGGTAACGACACCTATAACGTCACTGCCCAGAACACGACGGTGAACGAGAATGTCGGCGAAGGCACCGATGTGGTCAACGTCAACCTGGATGGCGGTACGTCGAACTTCTTCGGCCTGATTGCGGCTGCCGAAGTCGAATATCTGCTGGCAACCGGCACCAATGCCATCAACCTTCAGGGTAACGGCTTCGCTCAGGTGATCCGCGGCAACGCGGCTGCCAACACCTTCGACGGTGCGGGCGGTGCAGACACGCTGATCGGTGGCGATGGCAGCGACAGCTACCTCATCACCGCGTTCAACGCGAACACGGCGCGGATCATCGAAGGTGCCGGTGCGGTAGGCGACAGCGATCGTGTCGTGACCTCGGTCAGCTTCGATCTGGCAGCAACCAACGCTGCCTACACCGACGAAAACGCCAATGCCGTGGCCGCTGGTGGTATTATTGGCATTGAACAGATCATCGCAGCGGATGGTCAGGGTACGGACGCGATCAACCTCACCGGTAACGGCGCGGCACAGATCCTCGTCGGTAACTTTGGCAACAACATCCTGAACGGTGACAACGACACCGTCGACGGCAATGGCGTCGCAATCGGTACGGCTGCTGGCGATACCCTCACCGGCCTGTTCGGTGACGATATCTACCGTGTGTACAGCCAGAACGACGTGGTTCGCGAAGTCGCGGGCCAGGGTAACGACACCGTGTTCACCAGCGGCAACTATCAGTTGCGCGAAGGTGGCTCGATTGAGACCTTCTCGGCTGCGGATCAGCAGAGCACGACCGGGCTTCAAATGATCGGCAACTCGCTTGCTCAAACGATCATCGGCACCGACGGTGCTGACACGATCTGGGGCGGTGCCGGCAACGACACCCTCACCGGCCGTGGCGGCAGCGACATCTTCGGCTTCGGCGAAGTGGGTGCGGCCAATGCGGACTTCATCTCTGACTTCGCTGCAGGCGACTTCATCGGTCTGTCGACGACGGCGTTTGCTGGTCTCGGTACAGATGTTGACTTCAACGAGTTCGTGAACGGCACCACCGCGGTCGGGACGAACGCTCAGATCCTGTACAACCAGGCGACCGGCGAAATCTTCTACGACGCCGACGGTACGGGTTCGGGTGCAGCGGTGCTGTTCGCATCGGTTGCAGCCGGTACGCAGCTTGGCTTCAACGACTTCGACATCATCGGTGCGACGCCCGCGACCATTCCGGCCGCATAAGCACACCAACCTCAAAAAGGGGCCTCCACCGCAAGGTGGAGGCCTTTTTTTGTGTCTCGGCGCGGCGCACCACGCGCTTGGATGGACCGCGCTGCCGCCGCCACGAACGGCTGGACGCTGTTGCGCCATCGCCCTATAAGCGCCGCTCGGTCGGTATCGGCCCGAATGCGATAGGCCATGCGTAACATCCCCCATTCCCCCGCTTCCTTCTTCGCCCTGACGATGGCCGCGTCCGCCATGGCCGCGCCGGTCGGCGTCGCTGCCGCGCCGATTTCCGCGGGCGGTAGCATGGTGGCCCAGGATGCGGGCCAGCCGCGTGCCAGCGTTCCGGGGCCGGTGACGTCATCGCCTTCCTCGCCCTTCGGCCCGACACCGCCCAGCGAATCGCCACTGCCGCCGATGCCGACGACGACGGGCGGGCTGGACGATGCGGCACCCGTGCTCCCCTCGATCGAAGGCGAAGCGCTGCCGCTACCCGAACGCTCCGTTCAGGATGCCGCCGCGCCCGTCGCCGAACCGCGGCAGGGTCCGGGATCGCCATCCAGCCTGGCGGCACCGCTCAGCCAGCCGTTGCAAATTTCGGGCATCGGCGATCCCGTGCTGGAATTGGGGCGCGCGGGCAGTTCCGCCCAGGCCTTCCGGCTGGCGGTGGCCGCCGCGGTCGATCGCAACCCGGCTTTGGGAGAGGCCGAGGCTGCGGCCGAAGAAGCAAAGGCGATCCGGGGAGAGGCACGCGAGGGCCTGTTCCCCAGTGCCGAGCTGAACGTCACCAGCTACAATACGATCTCTCGCGCATTTTCGAACGATATCGACAATATCATCGAACGATCGCGCCCGCGCGCGCGCACCGACGCGCAATTGGCGGTGAACCAGACCTTGTTCGATTTCGGCGCGACCTTCAGCCGGATCGCGGCGGGCGGTGCGCGGATGCGGGCGGCAGCGGCGGCGATCGACGACACCGCGTCGCAGATCGCGCTGCGCACCATCGCCGCATGGTACGACATCTATACCTATCGCGCGCTGCTGCGGATCAGCGCCGACTATCAGACCAACCAGTCGCGCTGGCAGGGCGAATTCGCCCAGCGCGTCGATCAGGGCGTCAATGCCCAGGTCGATGTCGCGCGGATCGACAGCAGCCTCGCGTCGCTCAACACCCGCGTCGCCCGCTACGAACGCGCGGTCGCCAATGCCGAGGCGCAATTCGCCCAGCTTACCGGACAAGCCGCGCCTGCGCAGTTGATGCGCGCGCCGTTCCTGGGCGATCTGCCCGCCACTCAGGCCACCGCGCGCGCAGCCGCGATCGACGTGCCCGCGGTGCGCAGTGCGTCCGAACAGGCCGATGCCGCAACCCGCGACGCCCAGGCGCTACGCCGCGGAGTCCTGCCCAATATCAGCGCCGGCATCGACGCCGGCCGCTACGGCGTGTTCGAAACCGAGCGCGACTATGACGTGCGCGCCCGGATTACGCTCAGCCAGCGTCTGGGCGGCGGCACCACGTCGCGGGTGAAACAGGCGACCGCGCGGGCGACCGGCGCATCGGCGCGCGCGCGTCGGGTAGAGGAAGAGGCGGCACGCGACGCCGCGATCGCGTGGAGCGACCTTCAGGCGCTCAATCGCCAGACCGAATCGCTCGAACAGGGTTATTTGTCGGCGCGCCAGTCGCGCGATGCGGTCGAGGCGCGGTTCCGCATCTCGCGCGGCACATTGTTCGACGTCATCAACGCCAACGACGCCTATTTCGGGGCCGCCGCCGCCTATATCGAAAGCCTGGCCGATCGCGACGCTGCGCATTATGTGCTGCTTGCGCGCACCGGCCGACTGCTGACCGCGCTTGAAATCGACAGCGCCTACCGACAGGCTGACCAGTGAAACCACATGAGATGGAAATCGTCGCGACGCCGCCGCGCTTTGCCGCCTGGCTGACGCGTCCGATGCTGAAGAACAAACAGGTCTATATCAAGGTCGGGCTTGCCGCGGCGATGATCAACCTGTTCGGGCTCGCATCGGCGCTGTTCGCGATGACCGTGTACGACAAGGTGCTGCCCAACAACGCGACCGCATCGATGATCGGGCTCAGCATCGGGTTGTTGATCGTCATCGTCTTCGATTTCGTCCTGCGCACCTTGCGCTCCTATTTCGTCGATATCGCCGGTGCCAATGTCGATCGCGACGTGGGCGCGACGGCGTTCGACCGGCTGTTGTCGTTGCGTCTGGACGCGCGGCGCGGATCGACGGGGGCATTGGCGGCGATCCTGCGCGAACTGGAAACGCTGCGCGATTTCTTCGCTTCGGTCACCTTGTCGACGATGATCGACGTGCCGTTCATCATCCTGACCATGATCGCGATCGGCTTTATCGGCGGTCCGTTGGTGATCGTGCCGCTCATCATGGTGCCCCTGGTGCTCGCCAGTGCATGGCTGACCTATCCGGCGATGGACCGGCTGGCAGCGGACGCGATGAAACAGGGATTGAGCAAGCAGGCGGTTCTGGTCGAGACGATCGGCGGGATCGAGACCGTCAAGACGTCGGGTGCCGGACCGCTGCTGACGCGACGCTGGCTCGCCTCGATCGAGGCGCATGCGGAACAATCGCTGCTCCAGCGGCTGATCGGATCGATCAGCATGAACGTGGCCAATGCCGCGCAGACGCTGACCTATGCGGGGATCGTCGTCGTCGGGGTGTATATGATCGTCGCGCGCGACCTGACCATGGGCGGGCTGATCGCCTGTTCGATGCTCGGCACGCGCGCGGTGGCACCATTGGCCCAGATCGCGATGCTGCTGTCCCGCCTGACCAGCACGCGCATGGCGTATCGCCAGATCAACGGGCTGATGGAACAACCCAGCGAAAAATCGAACCCCACCCCCCTGCGCCCCGCCAAGGTCGATGGCCTGATCGAAATGCGCGAGGTCGGGTTCCGCTATCCCGGTGCGGCCGAAAATGCGCTGAACGGCATCAACCTGACGATCAAGCCGGGCGAGCGCGTCGCGCTGCTGGGACGCGTCGGGTCGGGCAAGTCGACGATGGCCCGGCTGGCACTTGGCTTGTACGAGCCGACGGACGGGCTGGTTCAGCTCGACGGCACCGATATGCGCCAGCTCGATCTGGGCCATACGCGTTCGATGATTGGTACGGCGCTTCAGGAAAGCGTGCTACTGACCGGGTCGATCCGCGAGAATATCGTACTGGAGCGCGACGGCATCGACGACGAGGAAATGCTGCGGGCCGCCCGCCTGTCGGGTGCGCACGACTTTATCGGCAGGATCGCGAACGGATACGACATGGTGCTGTCCGACCGCGGCGAAAGCCTGTCGGGGGGACAGCGGCAAAGCATCGCACTGGCACGGGCATTTGCCGGTCGCCCGCACATGATGGTGTTCGACGAACCGACCAGCGCGATGGATAATGAAAGCGAACAGGCACTGATCGAGCGCATCGCGCCCGAGATCGATGGCCGGACGCTGTTGCTGATCACGCACCGGATGTCGTTGCTGCGATTGGTCAATCGCGTGATCCTGATGCGCGACGGCAAGATCCTGGCCGACGGCCCGCGCGACGAAATCCTGCGCCGTCTGGCGGCGCCGCCCAAGGCCGCATAACATGTCGAACGATCATCTTGAGGACTATGCGGAGCGGATCAAACCGCGCTGGGCATCGAATGCGCTGCTATGGGGCATCCTTGGGTTCTTCGCCCTATTCGTTCTGTGGGCAGTCTTCACCGAACTCGATCGCACGGTCAACGCCGCGGGGCGGGTCGTGCCGACCGCCCAGCTTCAGGTGGTATCGAACCTGGAAGGCGGGATCGTTCGTGAAATCATCGCCAAGACCGGCACCGTGGTACAGGCGGGCGCGCCGCTGATCCGGCTCGATCCGATCGCGACGGGCGCCGATCTCAATTCCAATCAGTCGGCCTATGAATCGTTGCGGGTCAAGGTGGCGCGGCTGGAAGCGGAAGTCGCGGGTCGCGCGCCGCAATTCCCCCAATCGGCCGATCTGGCGGTGGCGGAACAGGTCGCGATCGAACAGTCGCTGTATCTGTCGCGCCAGCTCGATCTCCAAAGCCTGACCTCGGCGGCAAGCGCGCGGTTGGTGCAGGCGCAACGCGGCGTCGGCGAAGCGCAGGCGAGCCTTCAGGCGGCGATCGCCGACCGGGACGGGGCGCGCGATCAGGCCGAAATGATCCGCCCGCTGGTCGCATCCGGCATCGAGCCGCGTCTGTCGTTGGTGCAGGCCGATCGCCAGGCGTCGGTGGCTGCCAGCCAGGCGAGCCAGGCGCGCGCGTCGCTCGCTCGCGCCGAATCGGGCGTGGCAGAGGCGCGTGCGACGTTGGCGCAGGTGCGGCAGGACTGGCGCTCGCGCGCGGCGCAGGAACTGGCGGCCGCGCAGGCCGAACTCGCGGCCAAGCGTCAGGCGCTGCCCGCGCTGGAGGATCGGGTAGATCGAACGACGATCCGCGCGCCCCTGGCCGGGCGGATCAACCGGGTGTTGACCAATACCGTCGGCGGCACCGTCCGTCCCGGCGAGCCGCTGGTCGAGATCGTTCCCGACGACCGGGGATTGACGATCGAGGCGCGCGTCCGGCCCGCGGACATCGCCTTTGTCCGGCAGGGTCAGCGGACGCTCGTCAAGATCACCGCCTATGACTATTCGCTCTATGGCGGGCTCGAAGGCAGCGTGATCGGCATTTCGCCCGACGCGATCCTGGACGAGCGAACCGATGAGACGTTCTACACGGTGCGCATCCGGACCCAGGCGAATGTCGTCGTCGATCGCAACGGGCAGGCGCTACCGATCGGGCCCGGCATGGTTGCCGATGTCAGCCTGATCGGTGATAAGCGTTCGATCATGAGTTACCTTTTGACGCCCTTCACCCGATTGTCCGAAAACGCGTTCAGGGAACGGTGATCGGGATGCGCGACGGGCTAACCCGGCGTTGCTTCGTCGCATCGATGTTCGCCACCGCGCCGCTTGCCGCCGCTGCCTGTCGTGCGGCGCCCGGTGGCCAGGAAGAGGATTCCGTGGCGCTACCCGACTTCCGTCGGGCAGGGGATTCCGATGACAGCGCCGCGCTGGCGCGGGCATTTGCGACGGGGCGACCGGTCCATGCGCCCGCGGGACGCGGAAGCGGGCCGGGCGGTCGTTACCTGATCGGAAACACCGCAACGGCGACGCTGCCCAGCGGTGCGACCCTGTTTGGCGATGGGGTCGGGCGAACGGTCATTGCGCGCTCGGGCGCGAGCAACCCCTTCATCCTGCATGGCGATAGCGGCTCGCCCGATCCGGGGCGGAACATCCGCGGCCTTACGTTTCGCGACCTGAGCTTCGTCGACGATGTCGAGCGGTTGGGGTTCAGCGAATTTTCCTATCTGGTCATGCTGAACGGTGTCAGCGACGTCCGGTTCGAGCGAGTCGCGTTTCGCGGGTTTCGCGGCGACGGCCTTCATCTGGGGTCGAGCGTCACCAGCCAGGTCGAGCGGCATAATCGCAATGTCGTGATCGAGAATTGCGTGTTCGACGGGATCAACGCCAACAACCGCAACGCGGTATCGGTGATCGACGTCGATGGTCTTCGAATCGAACGATCGCGTTTCCTGAACGTCACCCGGGCCGGCGACGGCACCGCGGTTCCCGGCGATCCGATGAACCCGGCGACCGGCATTGCCCAGCCGGGGGCGATCGATCTGGAACCCAATGCCGATGCGTTCGCGGTCATCCGCAATATCGTCATCCGCGACAATGATTTCGCAGGGGGCGGGGGAGCGGCGATTTCGCTGCTGCTGCTGCCGAACGATGTCGTGCGCACGCCCCAGCAAGGCATCCTGATCGAGAATAACCGCATCCGGGACCGGGTAGCAGCGTTTCAGGCGTTCGGTTTCGTCGGGGACGGCGCGGTACGCAGCGACCGGCCCTATGCCATCACGTTCCGCAACAACCAGGTCACGGGGTGCGACAAGCCCTTCATCGTCAGCGGCATTCGCGGAATGAGGATGGCGGGCAACCTGTTTCGCGATTGCGCCAGCCATGCAGAGATGGGCTATCGCGGCACCAATGTGGACATCGCGCTGTCGGGCAACCGGTTCGAGCGGGTGGGTGCCGCGCCGCCCGGCATGGCGATGTGGGTACGCGACGCCGATGGCATCGAGATCGCCGACAATCACTTCGTGGATGCGGGGGCTGCCGGTGACCGCAGCGGGGTTGCGATCGCCTTTGTCTCGGGCGTGGTCAAAGGCCTGACGATGCGCGGCAACCGGTTTCGCAGCGGCGACGGGCGCATGTCGCAATCGGTGATGCTGTTCAAGGATGCGCGGGTCGAGGCGCGGTCGCTTCGCCTGGAACGCAACGAAGCGGTCGGCAATCCGCTGGCGCAGATTCTGAGCACGCGATAATCCGGGATCGTCGGCGAGCTAGAGCGTCGCCAGCCAGTCGCGTGTGCGTTGCAACCCTTCGACCCAGGGACAAGCGGGCCGCCAGTCGAGCAGATCGGCGGCACGCCGGATGTCGAGCACATTGGCAGGCGTGTCGGCGGCGCGACTGACCTGATAGTTGATCCCGACGGGGTGACCCAGCACCTGCTCGACGTCGGCGATCACGTCGCTCAGGCTGCGGCCGAAGCCCGATCCGATGTTGATCGGGCCGAGCACGCCAGGGCGATCCGCAGCCGCGAGCATCGCGGTCACGACATCGCCCACAAACAGGAAATCGCGGATCGCGCTGCCGTCCCCCCATAGGTCTATGGTCTGTCGGTTCATCGCGCGGTGCATCAGCTTGGCAATGAATCCCTGGCCGCGATGGGGCGACTGATAGGGTCCGAATGGATTGGCGATGCGCAGGATCGCGGTGTCGAGCCCGTAAAGCCGTTGGAACAGCGCGCAATATTTCTCGATCGTCAGCTTGCCGATGCCGTAGGCGGAGATCGGATCGCACGGCGCGTCTTCGGCGATGGGGAGCGCCAGTCCCGGACGATAGACGGTGCCGCCGGACGACAGGAACACCAGCTTTCCGACATCTGCGTCGCGACAGGCCTCGAGCACTGCAAGGCTGGCGGGGACGTTGACCCGCGCGTCGAGCACCGGGTCGAGATTGGATTGTCCAGGGTCGGCGGCACCCAGAAGGTGGAATACGCGGTCGGCGCCCCGGACTGCGGCGGCAATGGCGGCGCTGTCGTCGAACTCCCCGTCGACCCATTGGCCCGCATCGACTGCGAAGCGGGGGGGGCGGCCAAAGCCGATCACCTGCGCACCGGCATTCGACAACGCAAGGCGCAGGTTGGTGCCGATAAAGCCGCCGCCGCCCAGTACCACGCAGCGAATGTTCGCCAACGACGCGGTCATGACGGGCGTTCCAACAGCGCCGCCGCGGTTCGCAACCGGTCGCGAAAGGCGGTGCGGGAGAAATGGGCGTCGAACGCGCGTCGTGCCGCCGATCCGATCGTGGGTGCCTCCGCCATCCGGGAAAGCGCGTCTTTCAACAACGTCGCGAGGCCTGCGGCGTCGCCACCGGGTGCGACCAGAACATCGACCCCGGGCTCCAGCCAGGCAGCGGTGCCGACATCAGGTGACAGCAGCAACATGCGGCCCAGTCCCAGCGCGTCGATCGAGACGATCGGCAAGGTATCGTCGCGCGAGCTGACCAGCACCGCGTCGGTCGCGGCGATCGCGGCCTTGTACGCACCGTGATCCAGCTCGCCGGCATAATCGACGCCAAGCGCGCGGGCGCGTTCAAGCACGTCCTCGGCAAAGGGGCGGTCGAGAATGCGGCCGTACAGCGTGAGGGCGATCGATCGCCGTTCGTCGGACGACAGCAATGCCATTGCTTCGACCGCCAAGTCCTGGCCCTTGCGGGGCTCGATCGATCCGAAGATGCCGGTCCGCAAGGGGCGGTCTGGAATCTTGGTCGGCGGATCGCCTAGCGGGGCGACACCGTACGGGACGATGGTGACGTCGGGGCGCAGCGGGGCGATCTTCTCTGCGCACAAGGCGCTGCCCGCCCACAGGACCGACACGCCCAGTACCGCGGCGTGAACCTGGGGGTCGGCCAGGCGATCCTCCAGCAGCGAGACTTCGTGCAGATACCATAGGACCGGCGTGCGTTCGGCCACCGTGCGGGCGACGTCTGCGGTATCGATGGTGTTGCAGATGGCCCACCGCGCGTGACTGGCGAGCGCCGATATCCATGCGGGCGATGTCCGCACCATCGGATCGATGAAGACCCTGACGCCGAGGTCGCGCAGCTTCGCGGCGAACGGTCCATCGACGGGGGACGCGACCACCGGGACGACGCCGTCGTCGATCAGCAGCGATGCCATTTCGAACACCAGCAGCGGTGCGCCGCTGCGGCTGAGGTCGTTCGTGACGAGCAGGACATGGGGTCGTTCGTCCTGCAAGACCGCGGCCAGATCGCGCCTGCGCGCCACCGCATGGTTCAACCGCGCCCAACGCTGTCGAAGGATGCGCCCGCCCCGGTCCAGCCAGCGCTTCATGCCGCCGCCATGCGGTCGCGAACCATTCGACGGGTGGTCGTTCATTACGCTTGGCCTTGGCGAAGCCCGGCCGGTTTGGCAAGCGCAGGCCTCCGCGGCTTGCAGCCGGGCATGGGGACGGCTATCCGCGCGACACGGTCCCGTCGCCGTGCGAATTTCGGGTTTCTCCAGATATGCGTAGCACGCTCTGATGTCGCTTCGATCGGCATTCGCCTGGTCGCTGACCGGTCAGATGATGTCGTTTGCCGCGACCTTCGGTGCGACGGTGCTGTTGACCCGGATGCTGACGGCCCGCGAAATCGGGATCTACGCCGCGGGCTTAGCAATCGTGGGTGTCCTGCAAGCGATCTCCGCCTTTGGCGTCGGCAATTATGTCATCCGCGAAGAAAAGCTGACGCCGGGCACGCTGTCGACGGCATTCACGCTGAACGGCGTATTGTGCGTCGCATTGGCGGGAATCGTGTTCGCGGCCGGATATTCCGACTGGATCACGGCTGGCGAGCCCCAGGTGCGATCGGTGCTGCACCTGTTGTCGGTGGTTCCGCTGCTGAACGCATTCGAATTGCGTCCCGCCACGATGCTTCAGCGGGAAATGAATTTTCGGGTGATTTCGCTGGTCACGACCGCGCGTGCAGTGATGGGGGCGTTGGTCAGTATCGTTGCGGCCTGGTACGGTGCGGGGGCACTCAGCGCGGCCTATGGGGGGCTGACCCAGGCGGTGGTCGGGGCGCTGGGCTTTTCGATTTTCGGACGACGCCATATCGGGGTATCGGTGTCGATCCTCGGATGGCGCAAGATGATCGGGTTCGGGTTCCAGACGCTGGCGATCAGCGGGGTTTCGACCGCATCGGCCCGCGCAGCGGACTTTATCCTGGGGCGCATCCTGGGATTCGCGCCGCTCGGAATCTATTCGCGGGCCAGCGCGCTGACGAACACGCTCTACCAGAATTTGTATGGCAGCTTGGCGCGGGTGTTGTTCCCGCGGCTTGCCGAGGACCACCGGTCGGGGATCGGCACGTCGACCAGCTATCTCAAGGGGCTGGATATAGTCCTGGCGCTGCTGTGGCCGCTGCTGGCCGGGCTGGCGATCCTGGCCGGGCCGGTGATCCTCATCCTGTTCGGCGAGCGGTGGCTCGCGGCGGCGCCGCCGCTGACGGTGCTGCTGTTGTCGCAGGCGATCTGCCTGTGCTTTGCGATGAACCACGAGCTGTTCATCCTGCGCGATCGGCTGGCGCAACAGACCTGGCTTGAGATGATCCGGTCGGTCGTCGGGCTGGCGGCGTTCGCGATCGGCTGTACGTTCGGCTTGCTGGGAGCGGCGCTCGCCCGGCTGTTGGACGCGCTGCTCGGGGTCGCGCTCTTCGTGCCCTTGCTCCCTCGACTCTCGGGTGCGGCGCGCCGCGAATTGTTCGTGGTCTATCTGCGCGGGGCGGTGCTTGCCGCCGCGGCAACCGCGCCCGCGCTGGCCGTGATGATCCAAAACGACTGGAGCCCGGCGACGTCGCTCTCGACAATCGCGATGGCGATCGCGGGGGGAATCGCGTTGTGGGTGGTGTCGCTCCGCATCATGGGACATCCGCTGTTCGTCGAGATGGTGCGCCTGACAACGCAATTGCGCAACCGCATTTCAACGGCACCATCGACTTAGAAAACGCGCTGCATTACGAACGCGGCCATGGGTATCGAACTACAGACGGTCAAACTGCTCCTCGCGGCCAAGGCGGCGGGCGTGGATTTCGGCGATACGCTGACCATCGGGCGTCAGGATCTGTTGATTTCGCCATCGGACATGGGGGCCGCGCTCGCATCGTTCGGCGACCCCGTCTCGGCGGAGGAGGCCGAGGCGCTGTCGGGGCAGGAGAACCGGTTCAGCGATGCGTTGTTCCGTCGGTTGGGTGCGCGACAGGTCGATTCGCTCGATATCTCCGATTTCGAAGGCGCCACACTGGTCCACGACCTCAACCAGCCCCTGCCTGCCGAGATGGGAACGCGGTTTTCGACCGTGTTCGACGGCGGGACGCTGGAACATGTGTTCAATTGCTCGTCGGCGCTTGCCAATTACATGGCGCTGCCCCGCGTCGGGGGGCATTTGATCATCGCGGTGCCGTCGAACAACGAAATGGGCCACGGTTTCTATCAGTTCAGCCCGGAATTATTCTTCCGCACCTTGTCGAGCGAGAATGGCTACCGCATCCGCGACGTGTTTCTGGTGCCCATGTTCCTCGACGCCGATTGGCTGCGCGCACGCGATCCCGCCACAGCGGGGCGCAGAGTGGGGTATAACGCGCCACGACGATCAACGTATCTGTTCGTGATCGCCCAGCGGGTGTCGGACGTGCCGATCTTTGCGAACACCCCCCAGCAAAGCGACTATAGCGCCGAATGGGCCAAAAAGGGTGCCACCCCGGATATCCAGGGACATAGGATCGGCGGGGGATGGAAAACACAGTTGCTCGGTCGCTTGCCCCAAGGTCTGCGCATGAAGCTGCTCGATATCCGCGCCGCGCAAGTCAGTGCCGATCCGGCGGTGCTGACGCCGTTCGTGCCCGGTCAGGACCGGTTGGCGGACTAGCGGTTGCAAGCGGCGGTCATCGGCGACGATTTCCCACCGCTTCGCCCGACCGTTTCCGAAAGTGCCGGATCAATTGGCAGCTCACCCGACCAGATGCCGGGTCGAAGGGCGTCAGGCCAGCGCTTTCCACCGCCCTTCCCCCGGTCTAAGCAACGACGTGCCAAGCATTTGCGGCGGGTGGTCGCGCTGTCGATCAGCACCCGCCGTCAATCTATTCGGGTATGGGATTCAGGCGGGGTGACGATGGCGCGGCGAACGATGATGCTGATGGCGGGCTTGGTCGCATTGGCACTATCGGTCGGCGCGGCGCTGTCTGGAGGCGATGGTCCGGATCAGGCCGCATCGCGCTCCGCATCCGATCGAGCCATGATGCGCCATCCGGCCGATCCGGTCGAGGACGGACGCCCGTCGCTTGTCGATTACCGACGGCTTGATGATCGCATCGTCGCGTTGATGCGCGACCCCGACATGGTGGGACTGGCGGTCGGGACCATCGAGATGGGGCAGGTGCGCTTCGCCAAGGGATATGGGGAGACGCTGGCCGGGTCGGGATCAGCGGTGACCCCGGACACCGTGTTTCGTTGGGCATCGCTTTCGAAGGGCGTGGCGGCCGCGCTGGTGGTCGGCCTGGCAGAGGAAAAGCGCTTGTCCCTCGACGCCCCGGTGGCGGCGTCGGGCACGACGCTGACACTCCCGGGTGGCGTGACCAGTATCAGCGTGGCCGACATCCTCTCGCATCGGACAGGCCTGGTCCGAAATGCTTGGGACGATCGGCTGGAGGCCGGTGAGGATCCCAAGGCGCTTCGAGCCGCGCTTGGTTCACTGCCGCCTTATTGTCCGCCGGGGACGTGCCATGCCTATCAGAATATCGCATTCGATGCCGCCGCCGAGATCGTCGAGCGCGCGTCTGGACGGGACTATGCCCGGTTCGCCGCCGATCGGCTGTTCGCGCCGCTCGGCATGACGCGCACCAGCATCGGCCGCGCCGGACTGGAACGCGCACCCAGTTGGGCAAGGCCGCATCGCCGGGGGCGGGTGCCGACGATCGTGAACGACAATTACTACCGCGTCCCGGCGGCGGGTGGCGTCAACGCATCCATCCGCGATCTGCTGCTGTGGATGCGCGCGCAGTTGGCCGGTGCGCCGGAAATCCTGTCACCCGCCGCAATCGAAAGGATGCAGCGTCCCATCGTGGCGACGCCCCCGCGTGGGCGGCGCGGAGCGATGGACCGCGCGCTGACCGATGCGGGTTACGGGCTGGGATGGCGAACCTTTACCTATGCCGGCCGTAAACTGGTGGGACATCGCGGATCGGTCGATGGTTACGGGGCGCTGATCCTGTTCGATCCGCTTCACCAGAGCGGCATCGTCATGCTGTGGAACAGCAACCAGCCCAAGCCGGCGCGACTTCAGCTCGAATTCATGGACATGCTCTATGGGCTGCCGCCGACGGATTGGCTCGAACTCGACCAGGATCAGCAGAAATAGCCGGTGGTGCCGTACAGGACTTCAGGTCGGCTAAGGCCTTGGCGGAGCGGGTGGGATTCGAACCCACGATACGCTTTTGACGTATACTCACTTTCCAGGCGAGCGCCTTCGACCACTCGGCCACCGCTCCGCAGGGTTTGAATGCCTGGACAGGCGGTTCCCCTAGGCGAGCGAGCGGGGGTTCGCAAGCGCAAGGGTGATTGCGTGGGGGCGGGCGGTCGTGCCAACACTGGTGGCCATGTTGACCAGCCTGTTTGCGCTTCTTGTGCTCGTTCAAACCCAGCCTGCGCCGTCGCCCGCGCCACAGGCGGTTCCGCAACCCTCGCCTGTGCCCGTCGCAGCGCCTTTACCGGCGTCTGCGACAGCTTTCAATCCATGGGATGCGGCGGCGGAGGATTGGCGTGGGATTCCCGCCGACGAGTTGCTGGTGATGACTCTGTCGGGCGACCGGCGGATCGTCATCCGGCTGGCGCCGCGATACGCACCGGTGCATGTCGACAACATCCGCAAACTGGCCGTGGCGCAGTGGTGGGATGGCGAAAGCGTGTACCGGGTGCAGGACAATTATGTCGTGCAATGGGGGGATCCGACCGAGAAGAAACCGCAGCCGGGGGTCGTTGCCAATCCGCCGCCCGAATATGACTGGGCGGGCTGGGACGGGGTGACGATGCTGTCGCGGCGCGACCCCTATGCCGCACGATCGGGATACAGCGCCGACGGTTGGCCGCTGGTGGGCGATGGCGATCGGTCGTGGATGCCGCATTGTTACGGCATGGTCGGTGTGGCGCGCGATCTGGCACCGAGCACGGGCACGGGAAGCGACCTTTATACCGTGATCGGGCATGGACCGCGGCATCTGGACCGCAACATCGCGCTGGCCGGGCGGATCGTCGAAGGGATCGAGCATCTGACGGTCTTGCCGCGGGGGATGGAAGCGCTGGGGATTTACGACGATCCCAAGCAATATGTGCGGATCGATACGGTGCGGCTGGCGAGCGAGTTGCCGGTCGGAGAACGGCCGCGGTTCGAGTATCGCGCAACCGACAACCCGCGCTTTGCGGCCTGGGTGAAGATGCGCGAGAATCGCGAGCCGCCATTCTTTACCGTTCAGCTGGGCGGGGCGGATATTTGTAACGCGATGCCCGCGGTGCGGCGGACGCCGTAGGGCGGTTCTGGATTAGACGCGGTGTTCGTCGGTATGCATTGATTCACGCGGAGGCGCGAAGAGAAGAAGGAGTTCGCGCAGAGGCGCAGAGAGTCCGCGTTAGCCGCCGCCTGTAACGCTATTCGCAAATCGCCGGTTGGGGCCGCTTCGCGGTGTTTAAGGCCCACCCCCTCCGCGCCCTCTGGGCCTCCGCACGAATCAATTTCCAATTTAGCCGCACGCTGGGCATTCCACCGTCATCGTCGGGCAAGCGGCTTGGTGGACCCCGGCACGTCGGCCGGGGCGACGGGGACGAGTGGTTGTGCGCCGCGCTCAAAAAAATGGGCCGGTGATCGCTCACCGGCCCAGTCGTCCGCAGGAGGAACCCGTGGGTGGGGAGGGTGGATGCGGTCCCCCTCCCCAAGCTCGTCAATAATTATAGGCGCGTTCGCCATGCTCGCCGAGGTCGAGGCCTTCGCGCTCCACCTCTTCGCTGACGCGTCCGCCGGTGAGGGCCTTGGCTGCACCGAACGCGATCGCCGAGCCGACGCCTGCCCATGCAATCGCGACCAGGACCGAGATGACCTGGGTATAGAGCTGGCCGCCCAGCGCATAATCGGCGTCACCGGGGCCGCCCAGCGCGGGCAGCATGGTGAAGGCGGTGCCGATCGAACCGATGATGCCGCCAATGCCGTGGATGCCGAACACGTCGAGCGAATCGTCGAGTTCGAGCTTGGGCTTGATCGACACCACGAACCACGCGCAGACGATCGCCGCGATCGCGCCGAGCAGGATCGCGCCGAACGGGCCCGAATTGCCCGCGGCCGGGGTGACCGCGACCAGACCCGCGATCGCTCCCGAACACGCGCCCAGCAGCGATCCCTTGTGGCCCAACACGCGCTCGGTCAGCATCCAGAACAGCACGCCCGCCGCGGTCGCGACAAAGGTGTTGATGAGGGCGAGGCCCGCCGAACCATTGGCTTCAAGGGCCGACCCTGCGTTGAAGCCGAACCAGCCGACCCATAGCAGCCCGGTGCCGATCAGCGTCATGGTCAGCGAATGCGGCGCCATCACGTCTTTCTTGTAGCCCAGGCGCTTGCCCAGGATCAGACAGCCGACCAGCGCCGAGACGCCGGCGTTGATGTGAACCACCGTGCCGCCTGCGAAATCGAGCGCGCCCCAGCCGAAGATCAGGCCCGTCGCTTCGTCGGTGCCACCTAGATACCAGACCATGTGCGCGACCGGATAATAGACGATGGTCAGCCAGATCAGCGCGAACACCATCAACGCGGAGAATTTCATCCGCTCGACCAGCCCGCCGACGACCAGCGCGACCGTGATCGCGGAAAAAGTCATCTGGAACGCGATGAACACGAATTCGGGGATGACCACGCCGTCGGTAAAGGTCGCGACCGTCGAATCCGCGGTGACGCCCGCCAGGAAGAATTTGCCGGTCGAGATGAACCGGTTGAAATCGCCGCCAAAGGCGAGGCCATAGCCATAGACGACCCACAGGATCATCGCGAGCGCGGCGACCGCAAGCACCTGGGTCAGGACCGACAGCATGTTCTTGGTACGGACGAGGCCGCCGTAAAACAGCGCGAGGCCGGGGACGATCATCGCCATCACCAGCACCGTCGCGGTCATCATCCAGGCGGTGTCGCCCTTGTCGGGCGTCGGCGCCGCGGCTTCCGCGACGTCCTGTGCCCAGGCGGGCATGGCGGCGAACAGCGACGCGGCGAGCGTCGCGCCGGCCATGCCGGCTTTGGTAAGCATGTTGTTCATGTGGACCCCCATCACAGCGCGGTCTGATCGGTTTCGCCGGTGCGGATGCGCACCGCTTGTCCGACATCGAGAACGAAGATCTTGCCGTCGCCGATCGCGCCGGTGTTGGCCGACGCCTGGATCGCCTCCACGACGCGGTCGCACAGGTCGGTGGCGCAGACGATCTCGAGTTTGATCTTGGGCACCATGTTGGTGCTGTATTCGGCCCCGCGATAGATTTCGGTCTGACCTTTTTGCCGCCCGAACCCCTTTACTTCGCTGACCGTCATGCCCGCGACGCCGACTTCCGTCAGTGCCTCGCGCACGTCATCGAGCTTGAATGGCTTGATGATGGCGATGACCAGTTTCATGCCGCCCCCTTGTTTTGGTTTTTCCCAAGGGCAATGCAGCAAAGGTTGTGCCAGAGTCGAACCGACGCGTTTTCAACGCCTTTGGCGAAAGCAAATGTCGCGGGCAGTCAGAAATTTGTGCAGATGCGAAATGGTGCCCGAAATTTAGGCAGTCTGGTCGTCGGGTCGGGAGAGCAGTTCTCGCGCAGCGTCCTCGTCTTCGTCATCGACCATGACCCGCACGGG
Source organism: Sphingomonas sp. AX6 (assembly GCF_902506605.1). Taxonomy (GTDB): domain Bacteria; phylum Pseudomonadota; class Alphaproteobacteria; order Sphingomonadales; family Sphingomonadaceae; genus Sphingomonas. The sequence continues at coordinate 206,901 of NZ_LR733979.1, read as the reverse complement.
GATCAGCAATGCGGAGCCGTCGGCGATGCTGGCGCCGGTGTCGAAACAGACAGCCGGGATGCCCGATGCCTCCAGCCGACCGGCGACAATATGCGCTTCGAACATGTCGAAGCGACCGATTTCGACCAGTGCCATGCGCATCTTCCTTCGATTGACGCGCATGGGGGATGCGCATATTCTTTGCGCATGAAGCATGATCCCATCGCATCGGGCAAGCGCAAACCCGTCAACCTGTCGATCGACACTGGTGTGGTTGCCGCGGCACGGCAGGCGGGGATCAACCTGTCGCAGGTGAGCGAGGCGGCCATCCGAGACGCCGCGAAGAAGGAACGCGACCGGTTGTGGAAGGAGGAGAATCGCGAATGGGCCGAATCGGTCAATCGCTGGGTGGAGCAGAACGGCCTGCCGCTTGAGCGCTATCGTTTGTTCTGATGGCGCAGTTCGATGTCTATCGCGGCGCGCGAGGCGAATTACTCGTCGATTGCCAATCCGACGCATTGGGAAATCTTGGCACGCGGATTGTCGCCCCGCTCATTCCAATCACTGACGCACCCGAGCGAAAAGCGCGGTTAAATCCGGTCTTCGATGTTGATGGCGAGCGCTATGCGATGGTGACCCAGTTCGCGACGGCGGTTCGCACAGGTGAATTGCGACAGCACGTCACTCATCTGGGCAATTACCGGTTCGATATCATCGGCGCGTTCGACATGCTGCTGACCGGGGTCTGAAGCTTCAGGCCGCCGTTCCCCCCACGGTCAGTCCGCCAATCAACAAGGTCGGCTGGCCCACGCCTGCAGGCACGCTCTGTCCGCCCTTGCCACACATGCCGATTCCGGGGTCGAGCGCGAAGTCGTTGCCGATGCCCTGGACATGGGTCAGCGACGTCGGGCCGTCGCCGATCAGCGTCGCGCCCTTGATCGGCGCGCCCAGCTTGCCGTCTTCGATCCGGTACGCCTCCGTGCAACTGAACACGAACTTGCCCGACACGATATCGACCTGCCCTCCCCCGAAGGATTTGGCGAAGATGCCTTTCTTGACGCGGCTCAGCAGTTCGGCGGGATCGTCGTTTCCGCCGCGCATGAAGGTGTTGGTCATGCGTGGCATCGGCGCGTGGGCGAAGCTTTCGCGGCGGCCGTTGCCGGTGGGCTCGACCCCCATCAGCCGGGCGTTGAGGCGGTCGTGGATATAGCCCTTGAGGACGCCGTCCTCGATCAGGATATTTTCCTGGGTCGGCGTGCCTTCGTCGTCGATGGAAAGCGAACCCCGGCGGCCATGGATCGACCCGTCGTCGACGACGGTCACGCCGGGCGCGGCGACGCGCTGGCCGATCTTGCCCGAAAAGGCAGACGTACCCTTGCGATTGAAATCGCCCTCCAGCCCGTGGCCGATCGCTTCGTGGAGGAGGATGCCCGGCCAGCCGGGGCCGAGCAGTACGGGCATGTCCCCCGCGGGCGCATCGACGGCTTCCAGATTGACCAACGCCTGGGCGAGCGCTTCGTCGATCGCGCGGTTCCAGGCGTCGGGGGTGACGATGGGGGCGTAAAGATCGCGCCCGCCAATGCCGACGCTTCCCGTTTCGCGGCGACCGTTCGATTCGACGACAATCGACACGTTTAAACGGGTGAGCGGACGGATATCCGTGGCGACGAAGCCGTCGGCGCGGACGATTTCGACCACGCTCCATGACCCCAGCAGCGAGACCGAGACCTGTGCCACGCGCGGATCGCGGGCGCGAGCGGCGGCGTCGATCGCTTCGCACAGCGCGACCTTGTCGGCGAAGGGCATCAGCTCGATCGGGTCGGCTGCGGTGTAGAGGTGACGGTTGTTGCCACGCGGCGGGGCGGCGCGGGCGCGGTCGCTGGGGTCGATCAGCGTCATCGTCTGCGCGGCACGGCGGATCGCGTCGGCGCTGAGCTCGCTGGCATGGGCGAAGGCTGTCATCTCGCCCGATACGCCGCGCAGGCCAAAGCCGGAGTCGGTCGAATAGGAGGCCGTCTTCAGGACGCCGTCATCGAAGCCGAACGCTTCGGTCTTGCGATATTGGAGATAGAGTTCGCCGTCATCGGCACGCGACAGCGCCTCTGCGGTCAGTTTCAGCGCGGCGTCGGGGTCGAGCGTGCTGCCATAGAGAAAGGCGCGGGGGTCGGCGGGAATGGTCATCCCGCCGATATAGGAGCGTTAGAGGCTCGCGCCAGACGCGATGTCGGGGAGGTGGCCCTGATCCGCGCCGTCTGCAGGCCCGCCGATCAGCACGAAACGCCGGTCGCAATAGCCGCAATCGACATAGCCATGCTCGTCGATTTCGAGGAACACGCGCGGATGGCCGAGCGCCGCGCCGCCGGGAATGTCGCTGGCCCCGTCGCAGGAGACGCGGCGGCTGGTAACGCGAGTGGTTTCGGGCGGTGCGATCATGACTGCGCCGATAGCAAAGGGGTGGGTCCGCGACAATATCCCGATGAGCTTCACCCCTCCGTTGGTTTCGAGCGAAGTCGAGAAACGCGATCGCACACCTGGTTCACATTTCTCGACTTCGCTCGAAACGAACGGGGAGGGGGAGTGTTTGCCCAGAGCCCGTTGTCGCGCACGCCGTAGCGGACTATCGCGTGCGCATGACTCAGGCAGCAATCGAGATCGACGGTCTGTCCAAGACCTATGCGGGCGGCAAGCAGGCGCTCAGCGATGTGACGTTCGACGTCGCCCGCGGCAGCATCTTCGGCCTGCTGGGGCCGAACGGCGCGGGTAAATCGACGCTTATCAATATCCTGGCCGGGCTGGTGAACAAGTCCGCAGGCCGCGCGAGCATCTGGGGGTTCGACATCGACGCACACCCGCGCAATGCCAAGGCGTCGATCGGAATCGTCAATCAGGAAATCCTGTTCGACCCATTCTTCACCCCCGCTGAAACGCTGGAAATCCAGGCGGGCTTGTACGGCGTTCCCAAGGCGAAGCGGCGGACGATGGAATTGCTCGGCGCGATGCATCTGGCCGATAAGGCCAATGCCTATTCGCGCACATTGTCGGGCGGCATGAAACGGCGGCTGATGGTGGCCAAGGCGATGGTTCATTCGCCGCCCGTGCTGGTGCTCGACGAGCCGACCGCGGGCGTCGACATCGAGCTGCGCCAGCAGCTTTGGGCCTATGTTCGCAGCCTGAACGATCAGGGCGTGACGGTGGTGCTGACCACCCATTATCTGGAAGAAGCCGAGCGATTGTGCGACCGCGTGGCGATCATCAATCACGGTCGCCTGATCGCCAACGAACCGACCCAGACGCTGATCGGCATGGCGCAGGAAAAGCTGGTCGAGGTTACGGTGGACCGTGATGTCGCGACGGTGCCTGACAATCGCTGCTTCCAGAAGATCGCGCTGAAGGGCGAGCGCACACTCGCGATCACCTATCAAAAGGATCAGGTGAACGCTGGCGAAGTGCTGGCCGCGGTGCAGGCAGCGGGGTTCGGTATCGTCGATGTGTCCACGCGCGAGGCCGATCTGGAGGATGTGTTCCTCAACCTGACGCGGGCACCGGTCGCGGCTTAGTTCATTTCGTCACCCCGGCCGAAGTGCCGGGGTCCACCAAGCCGCTTGCCCGCCTTCAAAACTTGAGCACTTCGGTTGCTGCCTAGTGGGCCCCGGCACTTCGGCCGGGGTGACGCGTGGTTGCGGCGCGGCCTCGGCCTGAGTGCTGCGAGCCGATCACCCAGGCCGCCCGTCCTCATCCATCAGCACTTCGCGACGGCCGACATGGTCGGGTGCCGAATCGAGCTGCGCCAGCAGCTTTGGGCCTATGTTCGCAGCCTGAACGATCAGGGCGTGACGGTGGTGCTGACCACCCATTATCTGGAAGAAGCCGAGCGATTGTGCGACCGCGTGGCGATCATCAATCACGGTCGCCTGATCGCCAACGAACCGACCCAGACGCTGATCGGCATGGCGCAGGAAAAGCTGGTCGAGGTTACGGTGGACCGTGATGTCGCGACGGTGCCTGACAATCGCTGCTTCCAGAAGATCGCGCTGAAGGGCGAGCGCACACTCGCGATCACCTATCAAAAGGATCAGGTGAACGCTGGCGAAGTGCTGGCCGCGGTGCAGGCAGCGGGGTTCGGTATCGTCGATGTGTCCACGCGCGAGGCCGATCTGGAGGATGTGTTCCTCAACCTGACGCGGGCACCGGTCGCGGCTTAGTTCATTTCGTCACCCCGGCCGAAGTGCCGGGGTCCACCAAGCCGCTTGCCCGCCTTCAAAACTTGAGCACTTCGGTTGCTGCCTAGTGGGCCCCGGCACTTCGGCCGGGGTGACGCGTGGTTGCGGCGCGGCCTCGGCCTGAGTGCTGCGAGCCGATCACCCAGGCCGCCCGTCCTCATCCATCAGCACTTCGCGACGGCCGACATGGTCGGGTGCCGACACCAGGCCTTCGCGTTCCATGCGTTCGATCAGGCGGGCGGCGGAGTTGTAGCCGATGCGCATCTGACGCTGGAGCCATGACGTCGATGCTTTCTGGCTGGACGCGACATATTGGATCGCCTGTCGGAATTGCTGGTCCTCGGGGCTGTCCTCACCCGAAGGGGCGCCGTCGAGCGAAAAGCCTGCACCCTCTTCGGGTTCGGTGGTGACCGCGTCGACATAATCGGGCTGACCTTGCGCGCGCCAATGGTCGGCGACGGCCTGCACTTCCTCGTCGCTGACGAACGGGCCGTGGACGCGGCTGATCATCTTGCCCTGGGGCATGTAGAGCATATCGCCCTTGCCCAGGAGCTGCTCGGCACCCTGTTCGCCCAGGATCGTTCGGCTGTCGATTTTCGAGGTGACGTGGAAGCTGATCCGCGTGGGCAGATTTGCCTTGATCACGCCGGTGATGACATCGACCGAAGGGCGCTGCGTCGCCATGATCAAGTGGATGCCCGCCGCACGCGCCTTTTGCGCCAGCCGCTGGATCAGGAATTCGACTTCCTTGCCCGCGGTCATCATCAGGTCGGCGAGTTCGTCGACCACCACCACGATCTGGGGCAGGGGCTCGAGGTCGAGCGTTTCTTCCTCGTGGATCGGACGGCCATTGTCGTCGTAACCGACCTGAACCTTGCGGCCGAGCTTCTGGCCCTTGGCCTTGGCCGCCTTCACCTTTTCGTTGAAGCCGCCCAATGACCGGACGTTGACCGACGCCATCATGCGGTAGCGGTCCTCCATCTGCTCGACCGCCCATTTGAGTGCGCGGACGGCCTTGGGTGGATCGGTGACGACATCGGCGAGCAGATGCGGAATGCCACGATAGATGGACAATTCCAGCATCTTGGGATCGATCATGATCATCCGGCACTGGTCGGGAGTCAGCCGGTAGAGCAGCGAGACGATCATCGAATTGAGCCCGACCGACTTGCCCGAGCCGGTCGTGCCCGCGACGAGCAGATGCGGCATGGGGGCAAGGTCGGCGATGACGGGATCGCCCGCGATGTTCTTGCCGAGCACGATGGGAAGCTGGGCGTTCTGGTCGGCGAAGCTCTGGCTGCCGATCAGTTCGTGCAGGGAGACGGGTTCGCGCCGCGCATTGGGCAATTCGATGCCGATGACGTTGCGGCCCTGAATGGTCGCGACGCGCGCCGAAATCGCCGACATGTTGCGGGCGATGTCATCGGACAGCGCGATGACGCGGCTGGCCTTGATCCCCGGCGCGGGCTCGAGTTCGTACATCGTGACGACGGGGCCGGGGCGGACCTCGACGATCGATCCCTTGACGTTGAAATCGTCGAGGACGGATTCGAGCAGCCGGGCGTTGCGTTCCAGCGCGGCCTTGTCGACGGGATTGGCCGAATTGGCGGGTGCGGGGGTGAGGAGGTCGAGCGACGGCAGCTTGAAATTGTCGCGCAAGTCGAACGAGGTCTGGGTCGCCGCCTTGGGCTTGGCGGTGGCGGGTGCCAGTGCGCGATCGGCGATGACGGGCGCGGGCTTGTTCGACGGTTCGGCGATCTTGCGCGGGGCAGGGGCAGCGCGCGGCGCGTCGGCAAAATCGTCCTCGACCTCGAAGGGCGGCACGTCGGCGGCGGGCGCGCGTTCGATCTTCGGGAGCTTGGGAAGTGCGATGCGCGCCTCGCGCCAGTCGATCGCCATGCCGCGTGCCCAGACGATGATGCCGGTCAGTCCGAGCAGCAGCGCGAGCCCCCGCGCGGTCCAAACCTCGGCGACTTCGTTGCCGATCAGACCGATGGCGAGTTGAAGCGCGCCGGAAATGGCGAGCCCGGCCATGCCGCCCCAGCCCGCAGGCAGTTTGAGCACCGCGCCGGGTGCGACGAAGGCCAGCGCTGCGCCCATCAGCACCACGCCGATCAGCACCTGGCGCAGCATGCGCGCCCAGGAACCGACCGGGATGTCCCGCCATAGCCGCAGCGCGATTTTGAGCCCCAGCGGCAGGATGAAGATTGCCGCGACGCCGAACAGAGCGAACATCAGGTCGGACAGATACGCGCCCGGCGCGCCCAGCCAGTTCTGGGTCGGGCCGGCGGCCGCGGTGTTGAACGACGGATCGCCGCTGCGATAGCTGAGCATCGCGATGGCCGTGGCGATGGTGACGAAGAACAGCGCGATCGCGCCCGCCAACGCGGTCGATCGGATCGCGCCTGCCTTCATCGTATCGCGCCACAGACTGGGACTTGCCCGGCTGGCCATCGTCCGCCCCCTTATTGCTTCGTTTCACGGGTTGCCGAAATTCGAGCGCCCCGGGCTCGAAACATAAGGGGAATCTTGGCTTGGCGAGGCGCTGGCGTCAAGGTTGGTTGCGGTGGGTGGAGGGTTCCGGTGCTCCATGAGCGCTCCGTCACCCCGGCCGGAGTGCCGGGGTCCACCGTGCGGCGATCACCATCGCAAGAGGGTCTAGCGTCGCGCAAGCGGCGTAGTGGACCCCGGAACAAGTCCGGGGTGACGAGGAGTTGATTGTGCATCGTGCGAGCGCCCTCTAAGTCCGGGTTCATGGAACGCGCAGATGTCATCATCCTTGGCGGCGGTTTGGTCGGGAGCGCGCTGGGCGTGGCACTCGACGCGCATGGCCTGTCGTCGATCATCGTCGATCCCGCCGATCCGGCGGTGGTGCAGGGCGCAGGCTTCGACGGACGCGCGTCGGCAGTCGCGAGCGCCAGCCACCGGATGTTCGACGCGATCGGCGTGGGCGAGCGGCTGGCCGGGCATGGCTGTCCGATTCGGGCGATCCGGGTGAGCGACGGGCTGGAGCCTGGGGCGCTCGATTTCGAACCCGATGCCGATGATGGCGCTTTGGGGGTGATGTACGAAAATCGCCGGTTGCGGACGGCCTTGTTCGAGGCGGCCAGTGCTGCACCTCTGGTTGATCTGCGGATGAAGACCCTGCCGGTGAAGACCGAGCGCGGCGTCGGTGGGGTATCTGTCACCCTGTCATCCGGCGAAACCGTGCATGCGCCGCTGGTGATCGCCGCCGAGGGACGTCGCTCGCCGATGCGCGAGGCCGCCGGGATCAACGTCGCGCGCTGGCAATATGACCATGTCGCGATGATCGCGACGCTGAACCACGAACACCCGCACGAGAATACGGCGTTCGAGATCTTCTATCCGGCGGGGCCGTTCGCGATCCTGCCGCTGCTGGATGACGAGAATGGCCACCGTTCGGCGATCGTGTGGACGGTGGATGCCAAGGACGCGCCCGGTCTGCTCAAGCTGGGTAATCGCGGTTGGCTGGCCGAGGCGGAAAAACGGATGGGCGGGTTTCTGGGTACGCTTGGCCCGGTCACGCAGCGGTCGAGCTATCCGTTGGGATTCCACCACGCGGCGAAGGTCACCGGCGAACGGCTCGCGCTGGTCGGCGACGCGGCGCATGGTATCCATCCCATCGCGGGGCAGGGCGTCAATCTGGGCTATCGCGACGTCGCGACGCTGGTCGAGGTGCTGGTCGAGGGCAAACGGCTGGGGCTCGATCTGGGCGACGCGCAGGTGCTGACGCGGTACGAGCGGTGGCGCGGGCTGGATACGTTCATGGTGGCGGCATCGACCGACCTGCTGACGCGACTGTTCGGTATTCCCGGCAAGACCGCCAGCGCAGTGCGGCGGTTCGGGATTTCGGCGGTGAATGCGGTGCCGCCGCTGAAGAACCGGTTCATGGCCGAAGCGCGCGGTGAGTCGGGCGATTTGCCGAAACTGCTTCAGGGGATGACGGTCTAAAGTCCCGTTTCGTCACCCCGGACTTGTTCCGGGGTCCACTAAGCCGATTGTGCTTCGCTCGCGCACAAAGCGTTTTGCCCGCCGCCCGGTGGACCCCGGAACAAGTCCGGGGTGACGAGTAGTTATCGGCACGCTACCTGCTACCCACTCCCATAATCGAATCGCGCGGGCTCCCGCTGCGGTTCAGGAATCCGTCCCCATGACCGCGCTCAACCGGCATCGGCCCGCCATCGCCTTCGTGCTCGTGACCGCCGCGCTCGACGTGATGGCGATGGGGCTGGTGATTCCGGTGCTGCCCATCCTGATCGAGGAGTTTGCCGGGTCCGCATCGACCGCCGGGTGGTGGAACGGGGTGATGGTCGCGTTGTGGGCGCTGATGCAGTTCGTGTTCTCGCCGATCATCGGATCGCTGTCCGACCGGTTCGGCAGGCGTCCGGTCATCCTGATTTCGATCTTTGGGCTGGCGGTCGATTGGGTGTTGATGGCGCTGGCACCCAATTTGTGGTGGCTGGCGGTGGGGCGGATCATCGGCGGGATCACCTCGTCCAGCTTCACCGCGGTCTATGCCTATCTCGCCGACATCATCCCGCCAGAGGGGCGCGCCAAGGCGTATGGCCTGGTCGGGGCGGCATTCAGCGCGGGGTTCATTGCCGGGCCTGCACTGGGCGGCGTGCTGGGCGAATGGGGGCCGCGCACGCCGTTCTGGGTGGCGGCGGCGCTTTCGGCGCTGGCCTTCCTCTACGGCCTGTTCGTGCTGCCCGAATCGCTGCCGAAGGAGCGGCGCATGGCGTTCGCGTGGAGCCGCGCCAATCCTTTGGGCGCGTTCCGGCTGCTACGGCGGCATGCGGAGCTGACCGGGCTCGCCTGGGTCTATTTCATGCTTTATTTCGCGCACCACGTCTTTTCCGCGGTGTTCGTGCTCTATGCCGCGCACCGATACGGGTTCGGGCCGCTGGAGACTGGGTTGTTGCTGGCGTTCGCTGGCTTGCTCGAGATGCTGGTGCAGATTTTCCTGGTCGGGCGGGTGTCGGCACGGCTGGGCGATCGGCGAACGATGGTAGTCGGGCTGGTGCTCGGCGCGTTCGGCATTCTCGGCATGGGGCTGGCCCCGACCGGCTGGCTGTTCATCGCCGCGCTGGTGCCCAATGCCTTGTGGTCGCTGGCGTTGCCGACGATCCAGTCGCTGATGACGCGATTGGTGTCCGAGCGTGAACAGGGTCAGTTGCAGGGCGCAAACAACAGTGTGGCGAGCGTCGCGGGGGTAATCTCGCCGTTGTTCTTCGGCGCGGTGTACGGAGTGTCGGTGGTGGCGATGCCGGGGCTGGTGTTCGTGATTGCGGCGGTGGTGTTGCTGGGTGGTGCTGCGATCGGGCATTTTGCGGGGCGGGGGGTGGCTCCGGCCTCGCGCTCCTAAATGCCCACTTACTGAAGCGTGCCCGCCTCATCATCGCCGTGCCGCCCGTAGAATTGCATCAGTTGCACGATCAGTTCGGTGCGTGTCGCAATATCCGGCGCTTCCAGCAGCGCCTGTTTCGATGCGGCGTCGAACGGGGCGATCTGGGCGATACCATTGACGAGGCTCTGGTCGTCGAGCCGAGAGACGGCTTCCCAATCCACCGCATAGCCCTGAGCATCGGCAAAGCGGCGCGACTCCATTTCCAGGCTAGCGCGTTCGCCAAGCGACAAGTCGGTTTTACTCTCCGCCGGCAGCATTTCCGCCTCGACCTGGCGAAACGGCGTTGGCACTTCCAACTCGCGCGTCACGCGGAACAGCGACACGCCCTGAAGCACGATGTCGTAGCGTCCATCCTCATGCGCTTCGACATCGATGATCTGACCGACGCAACCGACGTCGAACAAGGCGGGCTTCTCGCCCCCTTCGCGCGGCTGGATCATGCCGATGCGGCGATCGCGAGCGAGTGCGTCGGACACCATCGATCGATAGCGCGGCTCGAAAATGTGCAACGGCAGGTGCATGTGCGGAAACAGCAGCGCACCCCCCAGGGGGAAGATCGACAGCCGCGTGCTCACCCGAACAGGGTCGCGGACAGGCGGCGGCGCTGTGCGGAGACCCAGGGGTCTTCGAGGCCGACGACTTCGAAAATCTGGAGCAGCCGCGCGCGCGCTGCCGCTTCGTTCCAGTCGCGATCCTCGGCGATTAGCGCAAGCAGGGTGTCGGCGGCGGCATCGCGGTTGCCCGCCGCCATCTGGCCGTCGGCAAGCTTCATGCGCGCGTCCATGTCGGCCGGATTGGCGGCGACTTCGGCCTCCAGCGCGGCAAGATCGCCGACCGGCTGTGCGGTGGTGGCAAGGGCTAGTGCGGAACGCGCGCGGTCGATCTCGGGGGCTTTGGTCACATCCTCAGGTAGCGCATCCAGCAATTGCTGCGCTTCGTCGGTGCGGCCCAGCGACACCAACGCGCGCACGGTGCCGGCATGGACGGCCGGATTGTCGGGCGCCATCTCCGCAATCTGGGAGAAGATCGACAGCGCTCGGTCGCCATCCCCCTGTGCCAACGCCTCCTCGCCCATGGCGATGAGCGGCTCGATGTCGGCTTCGGCCTGCGCCGCAGGCGAATCGAGCGGGATTTGCTTCAATATCTGGTCGAGCATCGTCTTTAGCTGCGATTCGGTGCGCGTCTGGGTCAGATCGGCGACCGGTTGGCCCTGAAACATCGCATAGACGGTCGGGATCGATCGAATCTGGAATTGGGCCGCGATGAACTTGTTTTCATCGACATTGACCTTGGCCAGCACCACGCCCTTGTCGGCATAATCGGCGGCGACCTTTTCCAGTGTCGGCGTCAGCGCCTTGCACGGCCCGCACCATTCGGCCCAGAAATCGAGGATGACGAGGCTGGTCATGGACGGTTCGACGACGTCCTTGCGGAACTGTTCGACGGCTTCGCGTTCCTGCGGGGACAATCCTAGCGTGGCCAAGGGGCGCTCCTGATCGGGGAATTGGAAGCGCTCTATTTGGGCGCTTTGTGCGCGGCATCCAACCCCCGAACGAAAGTTGCGTATCGGGGGTTGCCGACCCCGGAACCCGCTGCTAGAGGCCACCGCCTTACCCGCCCGGTTCGCGTAACCGGGATCAGGCGCCAGAGCGGGCGTAGCTCAGGGGTAGAGCACAACCTTGCCAAGGTTGGGGTCGAGGGTTCGAATCCCTTCGCCCGCTCCAACTGCCTCAGCGATTCGGCTGCGCCAAATCGTGCTCAGCGGCAGTTCGGACGGCATCGCCCTGGGCGATGTCCGACGACGTGGCTTTGCCACGTCGGAACCCTCGAATATTTTGTTGGTGCTACGCCCTTCCGGGCTACGCGCGGGGTTCGAATCTCTTCACCCGCTCCAGCGGTGGCAGCGAATTAGCTGCGCTAATTTGTGTTTCAGCGACCGCACGGACGGCGGGGCCAAGGCCCCGACCGACGACGCGGCTTTGCCGTGTCGGAACCCGTGAGGTTTTGGCGATGCACCCCTCCGACACATGGGGGCGTCAGCCCGACACGCTTCCACCGAAGCCGGCAAGCACGCGCGCATCGCCCGAATAGCCGCCTAAACCCGTACGATCTCCACCGGCTTCAACCGCGGCGACAACAGATGGATTGCCCCCACCGCGAGGAAATAAACCACCGTGCAGCAAGCGAAGATCAGCGTGTAATTTCCCGCGGTCGCATCCAGCACCAGCCCGGTCGATTTGGCCATGATCATGCCGCCGATGCCACCCGCAAAGCCGCCCAACCCGATCACCGATCCCACCGCACGCTTTGGAAACATGTCCGGCGGGATCGACAGCAGGTTGGACGAAAACGCCTGATGCCCGGCGAGCGCAAGCCCGATCAGGCCCACCGCCAGCCACATATTGTCCAGGCTGGTGACGAATAGCAGCGGCGTGACGCAGCACCCGGCGATCAGCATCGTCACCTTGCGCGCGACATTGGGGGTGTAGCCCTTGTGGATCAGCCGCGACGACAGCCAGCCTCCCGCGATGCTGCCGACATCGGAGAGCAGGTACATGACAATCATGGGGAGCAGCACCACCGACAGATCGACGTCGTAAGTGGACGTGAAATATTTGGGTAACCAGAACAGCATCAGGAACCACACCGGATCGGTCAGGAACTTGGCGGTCGCGAAGGACCAGGCTTCGCGCGTGCGTACGACCTTGCCCCAGCCGATCTTTTCGATCCTTTCGGGCGGGTCATGTTCGATCCAGGCGAGTTCGGCTTCGCTGACTTTGCCGCTTTCGCGCGGATTGCTGTACAAGAGCAGCCACAGCACCAGCAGCACCGCGCCGAAAATGCCGGTGTAGAAGAACGTCTCGCGCCAGCCGAAGCCGAGCCAGGTCATGAACACCCACAACGTCGGGGCGGTCAGGATGACGCCGATCGTGGTCGCCGAATTGACCCAGCCGATCGCATAGGCGCGCTCCTTTTGCGGGAACCACTCGCTCGACGCGCGCACGACCGAGGGAAAATGCCCCGCCTCGCCGACGCCCAGCACGATCCGCGACAGCATGAACGACAACACCGATGTCGCGAAGCCGTGCATGACATGACCGATCGTCCAGATCGTGATCGCGATCGAATAGCCGATCTTCGGCCCGAACCGATCGACCAGCCAGCCCATGAGCAGGAAGCCCAGCGCATAGGCCGCCTGAAACGCGGTGACGATGTTGCCATAGTCATTCTCGTTCCAGCTCAGCTCGTCGCCCAGCATCGGCGCGAGCAGCCCCAGCATCGTGCGGTCGATATAATTGACCGTGGTCGCGAAAAACAGCAGCGCGATGATCGACCAGCGATATCTGCCGACCTTCGTCGCGATTGGCCCCGGTGCCGTGGCGGGTTGCGCGTCCATGATGATCCTCTCTCTGGTGCAGGCTTATCCCTGCGGCCGCGCTGCCTCTATCGAGCAACTGACGGCCATATCCTTGAACGTCGCGGTGACCTTTGCACCGGGGCGCACGACATGCACCCCGGTCACCGCGCCGGTTGAAATCCATTGTCCGGGGGCCAGCGCGATGCCGCGCGCCGCCAGCGTGGTGAACAGCCAGGCGGCCGCGCCGATCGGGCCGTCGAGCATCGTCTCTGCCGTCGCTTCGCCCGCGACCGCGCCGTCGATCTCCAGCCGCACCGGCCAGCCGACAAAGCCGCGATCCCGCCACCCGTCGATCGCGTCGCCGATCACCAGCCCGTGATTGTTGCCGAAATCGCTGATCGTGACGAGCGGTCCCAGATCGTTGATGCCGGGAAAGGGCGAGGACGCGATCTCAAGCCCGACATGCACCGCGTCGATATGGGAAACGGTGTCATCGAAGCTCCAGTCGGTGCGTGTCGGGTCGGGCGCGGTGCCGATCCGCATCAGATATTCGGCCTCTGCCGCGCCGAAGCCATCGGCGAACACCGGCATAGCTGGAGTGGTGCCGCGACCATCGACGACGGTGTCTGGAAAGATCGGTCCCGCCAAACGGTCGCTACCGAGTTGTCGGTCGAGCGGCGGGTTGATCCGCCCGACTTTCCAGCCCGCAACGGGCTGTCCGAACAAACGGATCGCATCGTTCTGGACCGCATAGGCGGCGTCCAGGCTGGTCGGCGGGGTGCCGGGATAATCGGGCAGGGCCCGTGCCGCGCGCCGCGCGTCGACAAACGCGCTCGCAATCTGACTGCCCTGGCTCATGCATCCCCTCTTCGATACTTTCGCGGGATTAATACGGAAACCGGTGTCATTGGCAAGGGGCTATCGCATCGTCATGGATTGGCGGTGGCCGATCGGCGCGCTATGCCGTTGGATGTGAAGAAAACCGCCCAGCCCACGATCAACGACGTCGCGCGGATCGCGGGCGTCTCGAAGAAAACCGTCAGCCGCGTCATCAACCAGTCGCCGCTCCTGAACGGCGACACCCGCAAGCGCGTCGAGGAAGTGATTGCCGAGCTTGGCTATGTCCCCAATCCGCAGGCACGCGCACTGGCGCTCAGGCGCAATTTCCTGATCGGACTGATCCACGACAATCCCAATCCGCACATGGTGCTGGGCGTGCAGCAGGGGCTGCTCGAAGTGCTGCGCGACACCGAGTTCGAACTGATCGTTCACCCGGTCGATCGCGGATCGCCCAGCATGGCGACGGACATCCGGCTGTTCCTCGAACGCCAGCGTCCTTACGGCGTGATGCTGCTCCCGCCGATATCGGAAAATGATGCGCTGGCGGAACTGTGCGCGGAGATCGGCTGTCGCTTCGTGCGGATGGGATCGGCGCCGTTCGACGATGCGCAGCATATGGTCGCGTCGAACGATCGCGAAGCGGTGCGCGGTGCGGTCGATCACCTGATCCAGGCGGGGCACAAACGGATCGGCATGATCCTGGGGCCGCACGGATTCCGTTCGGCGTTCGAGCGGCAACAGGGATATGAAGAGGCGATCGAGGCGGCGGGCATCGGCGTTCAGCGGACGCTGGTCGCACAGGGCAATTACACGTTCGAATCGGGAATGCGCGCGGCCGAGCGCCTGCTCGACCTGTCGCCGCGCCCAACCGCTATCTTTGCCTCGAACGACGAAATGGCTGCAGGCGCGCTGCACGTCGCGCGGCAGCGGGGCCTGGACGTGCCCGCCGACCTGTCGATCATCGGCTTCGACGACACTTCGATCGCATCGCATCTGTGGCCACCGCTGACCACGGTCCGCTGGCCGATCGCGACGATGGCGCGCGCGGCGGCGCTGAAGCTGATTGGCGATGCCGGGGGTGAGGAGAATGGCGAAAGTGGCGGAGAGGACGCACTGTTCGTCTCGACGCTGATCCGCCGGGCCTCTGTCGCGCCCCCGCCGGGGTGAGCGGGCGATGCAACTTTCGGGGACAGCAATTGAGCCAGATTGCCTCCCTTTGCACGCTGCTGTTCCAAGACCAGGTCAGACGGGCCGCATTGGAGGCAGTCGCGGCGCTCAACCTTCCCGACTGCTGGATCGGGGCGGGTTTCGTTCGCGATGCCGTATGGGACCATCTCCACGGCTATGGTACTCGTCCGTCGAGTGGCGATGTCGTGTGGTTCGGACCTGCGGCAAAGCACGAGGATATGGATCAGCGCATCGAACGCCAGCTTGGGTTTGCGTTGCCCGATGTCGAGTGGTCCGTAAAAATCAGGCGCGGATGCATCGTCGCAACGGCGATGCGCCCTATACCTCTGTGGCCAACGCGATGCGATATTGGCCTGAAACGGCGACCGCGATGGCAGCTCGGATAGATGCAGCAGGTTCGATCGAAATCAATGCGCCGTTCGGCATGGAAGATCTTTTTGCGTTGCGGCTTAAACCGACACTGGCGTTCGCGACCGGCAAGCTGCCCATTTTCGACCGTCGCGTGTCCGACAAGCGCTGGATTGCGCGATATCCGCGCCTCATAGTGTCGCGGATTGCATAGATTTCGGGTGTCGGTGGCTTCGGCCTGAGATGCCAGCTTTCGCTGGCATGACGGATTGGGGTCCGTAAGGGGTGTCGGAACAGTCTCTGCGCGGGCGAACGACTGCAATCTGTTGCATCGAAGATGTTAGGGTTGAACCCGCACCTGACACCGGTTACCAAGAGCAAAACGCATTCCATGGAGAGCCCGCATGTACGACCGCACTTACTACGCCACGCATCCGGACATGATGGAGGTGGTGTCGAACGAGGAGTTGCGGGATCGCTATCTGATCCAGGGCTTGTTCCGCGACGGCGAGTGCGTGTTGAACTACACCCACGCCGACCGCTTCGTGATCGGCGGGGTCGCGGTGGCGGGTGCGGACGTGGCCTTGCCCGCGCAGGAAGAACCGGCCTCGGCCAAGGGGCATCCGTTCCTGGAGCGCCGCGAGATGGCGGTGGTCAATGTCGGCTCGGTCGAGGGTGTGGTGACCGTCGATGGCGAGAGCTTCACGCTGGGCAACAAGGACTGCCTCTACGTGACGATGGGCGCGACGGACGTGGTGTTCTCAGGTGAGGGCGCGCGCTTCTATCTGGCGTCGTGCCCAGCGCATCAGGGGTTCAAGACCAGGAAGCTCGGTATCTCCGACGCCAATGCGCTCGAGCGCGGCAGTCTTGAAGAAAGCAACGAGCGGACGATCTTTCAGCTCGTCATTCCCGGCGTGTGCGACAGCGGGTCGGTGCAGGCGTGGGGGCAGGCGTCGGGGCGGGCACCACGATCACGCCTTCACCGGGCGATGCGATATCCGCCGCACCGTTACATGCCGTCAGCGCGATCGCCGAACTTGCGATTAGAAAAGTGGAAAAACGCTTCATCGACCTGGCCCCTTTGGTTGTCGCGGGCGCTGCGACTCACTGTTCGCGGCCCGTCCAACAGCGCCTCTAGGGTTCGATTGTGAGAGTCGTGTGACATTAAGTTATGCAAATGGCGTGATTTGTGGAATTTTATTGTCTTTGTTCTGACGTTGAATTGTCATGCCCGTGAAACCGCGTTGTCACGCAAACGTCACAAGCCGCGCTCGCCTCGCAAGACGAAATGATGCGTATCGATGTCAGGAAAAGTCTGGATGCCCCGTGAGGATTCGAACCTCAATAGACGGAGTCAGAGTCCGTAGTCTTACCATTAGACGACGGGGCAATCAGGCGGCGGCGAATAGGACGGGCGTTTCGCGGGGTCAAGCCCCTGCCCGCCACTGCGCTTGCTCCGTTCAACCGCTTGCGATAGCGTCGCCCCCAACCACCGAGCGGCACTGCGCCGTGACGGATAGAATATAAGCGAGTGACGACATGGGGGACCATCCCGCCAATCTGTCGTCCCAATCGGGGCCACGGACCCGTGAGACGACCACCGCGCGCGCGGCGAATCCGGGCGCGCCTCGCCCCCGCTGGCCATCGGCGCGCCATTATGCCGCGCTCGACCTGGGTACCAACAATTGCCGCCTGCTGATCGCGCGTCCACAGGGCAAGGACGGCTTTGCGGTCGTCGATGCCTTTTCGCGGATCGTGCGGTTGGGCGAAGGGCTGGCCGCATCCGGGCAACTGAGCGACGCGGCGATCGAACGCACCATCGCCGCGCTCAAGATCTGCGCCGAGAAATTGAAGCGCCGCAACGTCACGCTGGCGCGCTCGGTCGCGACCGAGGCGTGCAGGCGCGCGTCGAACGGTGCTGCATTCATCGAACGCGTCCATGCCGAAACCGGCATCCTGCTCGACATCATCACCGCCGAGGAAGAGGCGCGGCTGGCGGTGCTGGGCTGCCATGCACTGCTCGAGCCCGGCGACGGCCCGGCTTTGGTGTTCGACATCGGCGGCGGATCGACCGAACTGGTGCTGCTCGACGCCAGCGAACCCGTGCCGCGGGTCCGCGCCTGGCATTCGGCACCCTGGGGCGTCGTCTCGCTGACCGAAGCGCATGGCGGCGGCGAAAGCGCCGCGGCGCGCGCCGAGGCCTATGCGCGGATGCGGCGTGTCGTGACCGAAGCGTTTGCGCCCTTCGCCGAGAAAATCCCCGCGAACGGCGACGGCCACCGCCTGCTCGGCACCAGCGGTACGGTGACGACGCTGGCGAGCGTCCACTTAGAGCTCACCAGTTACGACCGATCGGCGATCGACGGTCTGATCGTGCCGTCGGCGGCGATGCGCGGAGTCAGCGAACGGCTGTCGCGGATGAGCCTGGAGGAACGAGGGACAGTGCCGTGCATCGGCCGCGAGCGCGCCGACCTGGTGGTGGCGGGATGCGCGATTTTGGAATCGATTCTCGATTTATGGCCCGCCGAACGCATCGGCATTGCCGATCGCGGCATTCGCGAAGGCATCCTTCGCCGCCTGATGAATGGACGCGTCGCATGACCCGCAGCACCGGACATACCCGCGTCAAGACGGCCAAGGGCCGCACCGCGCAATCGACCCGCTGGCTGGAGCGCCAGCTCAACGATCCCTATGTCAAAAAGGCCAAGGCCGAAGGCTATCGCAGCCGCGCAGCCTACAAGCTGCTCGAACTCGACGAGCGGTTCAACCTGTTGCGCGGGGTCAAACGCGTCGTCGATCTGGGGATCGCCCCGGGCGGCTGGACCCAGGTCGTGCAGAAAAAGACGAAGGGCGCGACGATCGTCGGTATCGACCTGCTGCCCGTCGATCCGATCGAGGATGTGACGATCCTGCAAATGGATTTCCTATCGGACGACGCGCCGCGCGTGCTGACCGAAGCGCTGGGCGGCGACGCCGACATCGTGCTGTCGGATATGGCCGCGAACACCGTCGGCCACGCCCAGACCGACCATCTGCGCACGATGGCGCTGGTCGAGGCAGGAATGGTGTTCGCGTGCGAAATCCTGCGCCCCGGCGGGGCTTATGTGGCGAAAGTACTGGCAGGCGGTGCCGACCATGACCTGGTTGCCGAACTCAAACGCAACTTCACTGCGGTCAAACACGCCAAGCCCCCTGCGAGCCGCAAGGGTTCGTCCGAATGGTATGTAATCGCGCAAGGGTTCAAGGGTCGGGTTGACGTGGGAGAAGAGGGCTAAGACGCCTCCTTCGTCACCCTGGACTTGTTCCGGGGTCCACCAAGCCGTTTGCGCATCGTTCCGTAAACCGAGCGCACGCGTGCCGCCCAGTGGCCCCCGGAACAGGTCCGGGGTGCCGAAGTGAGTTGGTCACACCCGCAAGCCAAAGAAAAAGGCCGCCCCGGACATTCCGGAGCGGCCTTTTCTAATCCTGGCAACCGACGAAAGCCTCAGCCTTCGTAATCGCCACCGACATTGGTGTTGCGCGGCGGCGCGGCGGCGGTGAGGCGCAGCGCCTCTGCCGATGCCGACAGCGAACCGATTTCGTCGGGTGCTTCTTCGTCGTCGATCTGGACCTTCTGGAGCGAACCGACGAGCGATTCTTCCAGATGGTTCGGGCGCACCGTCTGCTCGGCGATTTCGCGCAGCGCGACGACCGGATTCTTGTCGCGGTCGCGGTCAAGCGTCAGTTCGGCACCGCCCGAAATCTGGCGGGCGCGCTGGGCCGCGAGCAGTACCAGGTCGAACCGGTTGGGGATCTTGTCGACGCAATCTTCGACGGTGACGCGCGCCATGAACGCTTCCTTCGCAAAACTTCTGACAGGTGTCGGAAAGGCTGGCGAACTAGGGGCAGGCGGGCCGATTGTCAAGAAATCGTGCGGGGGCGGCGCTTGCGATGCCAGGCGTTGCCCGCCATGAGCCGGAGGTGATGGACGATCGCCCCCCGCAACCCAGCTTTCACGTCGACGGCAACCGCTTCACGCTGCTCGATACCGGCGCCCGGCGGATGGAGGCGCTGATCGATCTGATCGACCGCGCGCAAGAAACGCTGCGCGTACTCTTCTATATCTACGTCGATGACGCCGCGGGCACGCGGGTGCGCGATGCGCTCGCCGCAGCGGCTACACGCGGGGTCCGCGTATCGCTGATCGTCGACGGGCTGGGCGCATCGGCGGCAGACGATGATTTCTTTACTCCGCTGGAAGCAGCTGGTGCCGATCTGTGCCGCTTCATCCCGCGACTGGGGCGCAAATATCTGCTGCGCAACCATCAAAAGATGGCGATCGCCGACGAGACGCGCTGCATCATCGGCGGCTTCAATATCGAGGATGCCTATTTCGGCACCGTCGCGAGCGGCGCATGGCGCGACTTGGGGCTGCTGGTCGAGGGGCGTGCGGCGCGGCGGCTGGCGGGCTATTTCGACGCGCTCAATGTCTGGACGCATTTTCCGAAGGCACCGATTCGAGGGCTGACGCGGCTGCTTCGCGCCTGGTCCGAACCCGAAGGCACCGTCCGCTGGCTGCATGGCGGACCGACAAGGCGGCTGTCGCCCTTCGCGCGCGCGATCCGGCACGATTTGAAGCGTGGCAAGCGGATCGACATTCTCGCGGGCTATTTCGCGCCGGGGGTCAGTTTCCTGCGAAGACTCGGCCGTGCGGGGCGACGCGGGCGCGTGCGGCTGGTGCTGCCGGGCAAAACCGATCACCAGATGGCGATCTGGGCCTCCCGCTTCACCTATCGCGGACTGCTACGCAAACAGGTCGAGATCTACGAATATCGCCTGACCAAATTCCATACCAAACTGATCGTCATCGATGACGTCGTGCATATCGGATCGGCCAATTTCGATATCCGCAGCTTTTTCATCAACATGGAAGTCATGCTGAGGATCGAGGATAAGGCGTTCGCGGATCATGTCCGCGCCTATGTCGATGGCGAAATCGCCGATTCGGAACGGATCACCAGGGAGTTGCACCGCGCGCGCAGCAGTTGGTGGAAACGCATTGCCCGGTTCGGCGCGTTCTTCGTGATGACGGTGCTCGATTATA
This sequence comes from Sphingomonas sp. AX6, assembly GCF_902506605.1. Lineage (GTDB taxonomy): Bacteria > Pseudomonadota > Alphaproteobacteria > Sphingomonadales > Sphingomonadaceae > Sphingomonas. Next base: position 186,457 of record NZ_LR733979.1, on the reverse strand, counting down.
ACGTGTCGCGGCGGCTGAATTTCGGGCCGAAGGACAAATAGAGCCCGACTCTAATATCCATGGTGGCTACCATTATATGGGATCATGTTCCACATTACCTCTATCACTGTCGTTTCCACTTTGATAGCCTCAGCCCAAGATCGGTTTTCGAAGACTGACAAAAGGGGTGGAGCGGATGAGCAAGCGAACACGCGCTTTGGGATTGGCGCTTGGCGTTGCGCTGCTGTTGCCACCGGCTGCCGCCCTCGCCCAGCGCGTCACCACTCCGCTTGCTGACGACTGGCGCTTCATTCAGGCCGATCCGGCAGGGGCAGAAACGGCGGATGCCGATATCAGCGCATGGGAAACCGTGTCGGTCCCGCATGACTGGGCGATCGCCGGTCCGTTCGACCGCAATGCCAAAGCGGCAGGTGAAAACGGCTTCCTGCCCACCGGCATCGCTTGGTATCGCCGGACGCTGGACATCAAGCCTCAGCCCGGTCGCCGCTATTTCGTCGAGTTCGACGGGATCATGGAGCGCAGCGGCGTGTGGGTGAACGGGCACCATGTCGGTTTCCGGCCGATGGGCTATGTCAGCCTGCGCTACGACATCACCCGTCATTTGCGCGCCGATGGCAAGAATGTGATCGCCGTGCGCGCCGACACCTCGGCTGCGCCCTCCTCGCGCTGGTACAACGGTTCGGGCATCTATCGTCATGTTCGCATGATCGAAACCAGCGACGTGCATATTCCTCAGGGCGGTGCCTTCGTCCACACGCCGACGATCGCCAAGAACAGCGCGACGGTGGCAATCTCGACCGAAATCCACAATGCGAGCGACGCCGCGCGCGGCGCGACGGTCGAGGTCGTCCTGACCGGCCCCGACGGGCTCGAAGCGGGGCGGACGACCTCGGCGCTCACCAATGTCGCCGCCGGGCGAACCGCGATCGTCGCGCGCGAAGTTCGCGTCGCCAATCCGCGCCGTTGGGACGTTGACGATCCCGCGCTCTACACCGCCGCCATTCGCGTACGCGCCGCCGACGGCAGCGTCCTCGACGACCAGGCCGTCCGCTTCGGCATCCGCGAGGCGAAGTTCGAACCCGCCACCGGCTTCTGGCTGAACGGCAGGAACTTCAAGCTGAAGGGTGTCGCGCTGCACCATGATGGCGGCGCGGTCGGCGCGGCGGTGCCGCTCGACGTCTGGCGGCAGCGGCTGGGTGCGTTGAAAGCCCAGGGGGTCAACGCGATCCGCACGGCGCATAACGTGCCGAGCCCGGAATTCCTCGACCTGACCGACGAACTCGGGCTGATCGTGATGAACGAACTGTTCGACCAATGGAACGTTGCCAAGACGCCCGAGGACTATCACCTGTTCTTCAGCGACTGGCACAAGCGCGACGCGCTCGACATGATCCGGCGCGACCGCAACCATCCCAGCATCGTCCTCTGGAGCGCGGGCAACGAAATCCACGACACCGCCTATCCGGTACAGGCAAAGACAGCGCTCCAGAGCATCCTCGACATCGGCCATGCCGCCGATCCTTCGCGGCCGATGACACTGGCGCTGTTCCGCCCCAATGTGACCAAGGATTACGAGAACGGCCTGGCCGACATGCTCGACGTGGTCGGCCAGAATTACCGCGAGAACGAACTGATCGCGGCGCACAAGCAGAATCCGAAACGTAGCATCATCGGCACCGAGAACGGGCATAACCGCAGCAACTGGCTACCGGTACGCGATTTCGCTCCCTTTGCGGGCATGTTCCTGTGGACCGGCATCGATTATCTGGGCGAGGCGAACCGGTCGGGCTGGCCCAACATCCAGAACCCCTCGGGGCTGCTCGACCGCACCGGTCGCCAGAAGATCAGGGGCATGGAACGCGAAAGCTGGTGGTCCGATCGTCCGGTGATCCATGTCGTACGCAACGCCGATCCCGGTGCCGCAGGACCGGCCACCGACGGCGCGGGCGGCCCGAACCAGCCGGTGCTGCCGACGATGATCGCGGTCGCCACACCCCAGCCAAAGATCGCGCTGTTCGACGACTGGACGCCTGAGGCGCGATCACCCGGCCCGCAGATCATCGAGGTTTACAGCAATTGCCAGCAGGTGGAGGCGATGCTGAACGGGCGGTCGCTCGGCTCGTTGCCGCTCGACAAGGATGCCGCCCCCCGCCGCTGGTCCGTGGCCTATGCCCCCGGCGAAGTCCGCGCGGTGTGTAGAGACGCAGGCGCAAACAATCTGTCCGACTCCCTGCGCACCGCGGGCCGCGCGGCGCGAATCGAACTGGCCCCGGACAAGCCTGAGGTTGGATCGACGTTCGACGACATGACCTATGTCCGCGCACGCGTGGTTGATGCCAATGGCGTCACGGTGCCGCGCGCATCGCACCGCCTTAGGTTTGCGGTAAAGGGTGCAGGGCAATTGATCGCGACCGACAATGCATCGTCGACCGACCACACGCCATTCCCCTCGCACAGCCGCGCTGCGAACGATGGCGTTGCAGCGGCGCTGGTGCGGGGCTCTGGTTCGGGAAACTTCACGATTCAAGCCACGGCAGATGGATTGAAGACCGGCACCGTCCAGTTGCGCGCGACTGAATAGCGCCAAGCCACCGCTCGTTTTTGCTGGTGACAATGGGGCAGGAGACGCCACCGCCGGTGCGTGCTCCTGCCGATTTCCTGGTGCGGCCAAGAAGACTCGAACTTCCACGGGCTTTCGCCCACAACGACCTCAACGTTGCGCGTCTACCAATTCCGCCATGGCCGCACGGAAACGCCGCCGGATTGCTCCGGCCGCTGGCAGGCGCGAGCCCCTAGCAAAGGGTGGGAGGACTGGCAATGCCGCCACGTCGTTTTTGCTTACGGATTGTGTGGTCGAGATTTGGGCTGGGGCGTGCCGAAAACTGCGCTTGTAGAGAACCGGCGCGCAGCGTGCTTCAGCACGTGAGCACCGGAAGCGCAGACAAGGGCGGTTTGCAGGCCGCCCCGGCCCGAATATCGGTCACACAAGGAAAGGCCCTCGCTCCGGGGGCATGGAACGAGGGCCAACCTAGCGTTCGTCACGCAGGCGGGAGAGGGACTTGGTCCGGTCAACAGGGGGGAAACACCGGAACCCCGCTCTCCGCACGTTCTTTACTAGCAATCCGAAGCTGTCGCCGGGATGAACGGACTGAAAGATTCGTTCAGATTGCCGATTTAACCGGGCCGCCCACCGCGACGCGGGTCGTTCCAGCGGAACGTCCGGTCGTTGACGGGCACGTTGAATTTCTGGTCGCTCAACCGGATCGTCGTGCGGTTGTTCTGGCTGTCGAGCGCGACCCAGCCTTGCAGGCGCAATCCGCCGGGCGCTGCGCTGTCGCGGGCGAAAATCATGGAAATCCTGCCATATTGCGGGCGTTTGGGGTCATGTGCTTCGACCGTAAGGACGCGCGGATCGGTGCCGGGCACGACCTTGGCATAGCGCGTGATGTCTTGGCGCGGGTCGATCAAAACGCCCAGCGGCGAATCGCCGATCGGCCAGCGCTGCTGCTGGCGCACCTGATAGTCTAGGAAATGCAGGTTCCGGCCGTCCGCCACGATCAGATACGGGACGCCCTGTTGATACTGGAACCGGATCTTGCCGGGCTTTTTCAGCGTCATGGTGCCGGCCAGCACCTTTCCCGCGCGATCGGTCTGGGTAAAGCTGGCAACCATGCTTTCGGTCTGTTGCAGATGGCGCTGGACAGCGGCGAGGTCGCCGCTTTGCGCGACTGCGACCGGGGCCGACGTCATGAGGGCCGGGGCCGCGACTGCCGCCGCGGCGAGACTTAGGGCAACACGCAGTTTCACGTTGTTCTTTCTCCACATCATGCCCGGCGGGATAGGACCCTTGGCTTGAACCTATAGTGAACCCGCCCAACCCCTTCACCCTTCATTGCGTTCCCGCAACTTTATCGGAGTGCGGGCAAGATTTGTTTCATGTGCGCGGCAACTGCGGCTAGATCGCAGGGGTTTCGAGTTGAGGCGATCGGAAGGCACGGATTTGGGCGAGACGCGGCAAAGCGACATCTTGATCGTCGGTTCGGGCGCGGCGGGGCTGACCGCGGCTCTCAATCTGGCCGACCGCTTTCGCGTGACGGTGCTGGCCAAGGGTGCGCTCAACGAAGGATCGACCGCCTGGGCGCAAGGCGGGATCGCTGCGGTGCTGGAGCCCGGCGATACGTTCGACAATCATGTCGAGGATACGATGGTCGCAGGCGCTGGCCTGAACGATCGCGAGATCGTCGAATTCGTCGTCGAGGGCGCCCCTGCCGCCATCGCCCGCCTCGTCGAACTCGGCGTGCCGTTCAACAGCGACGGCGATACGCTCCATCTGACGCGCGAGGGCGGGCATTCGCATCGCCGCATCGTCCATGTCGACGACGCCACCGGCTGGGCGGTCCAGGAAGCCCTGATCCGCGCGGCAGAGGCCCATCCCAACATCACGCTCGTCCCCAATCAGGTCGCGATCGACCTGGCGACCAGCCGTCACGAGGAACGCTATTCGGGCGCGGGCTGCGTCTGGGGTGCCTATGCGGTCGACAAGGTCACGGGCCACGTCAACCTGTTCACCGCGCGCGCGACGATCCTGGCGACCGGCGGCGCAGGCCGGACCTATCAATTCTCCACCGCACCCAGGGGCGCGACCGGCGACGGCATCGCCATGGCCTGGCGTGCAGGCGCACGCGTCTCGAACATGGAATTCATGCAATTCCATCCGACCTGCCTGTTCAACCTTGAGGTCAAGAATTTCCTGATCACCGAGGCCGTTCGCGGCGAAGGCGGGCAGCTGAAAATCCCCGAAACGGGCCACCGATTCATGCCCGATTTCGACCCCCGCGCCGAACTCGCGCCGCGCGACGTGGTGGCGCGGGCGATCGATCACGAGATCAAGCGGCTGGGCCTCGACTATGTCCATCTCGACATCAGTCATCAGCCGCCCGAATTCGTGCGCGAGCATTTCCCGACCATCCATGCCAAGCTGTTGGGGCTGGGCATCGACATGACGACGCAGCCGATCCCGGTGGTGCCCGCGCAGCATTACACGTGCGGCGGGATCGTCATCGACCGCGACGGGCGCACCGATCTGCCCGGGCTTTATGCGGCGGGCGAATGCACCCAGTCGGGTTTGCACGGTGCGAATCGCCTGGCGTCCAACTCATTGCTCGAATGTTTCGTGTTCGGCGAAAGTGCTGCGAAGCACATCGCGGCAAGCTGGGATGACCTGACCCCCGTCCCCCCCATCCGCGGCTGGGACGAAAGCCGGGTGACCGACAGCGACGAAGAAGTGGTCATCAAGCAGAACTGGACCGAAATCCGCCGCTTCATGTGGAATTATGTCGGCATCGTCCGCACCACCAAGCGGCTCCAGCGCGCCGCCAGCCGGATCAAGCTGCTCCAGGAGGAAGTTGCCGATTATTACGGCCATTTCCGCGTCACCCCCGACCTGATCGAGCTGCGCAACCTGCTCCAATCGGCCGAACTGATCGTAAAGTCCGCGCTCCACCGCAAGGAAAGCCGGGGCCTGCATTACACGCTCGATTATCCCGAACAGTCGGAATGCGCCGAAGATACGATCCTCGTCCCCTGATCGCCTGCGATAGAATCCCCATATTTCAGGGGGATTCACAATTCGTCGCTAAGCTGGCAACATTCGTCGCATGGGCGTGGAACCCGGCTTGCCGGGAGGACTCGCAAGCGCGCATGATCGCACACGGGCAAGGGGCGAGTAGAAGCGTTGGGTTTTTTTCAGGCATTTACGGTGAAACAGCGGGCGATGACCATTGCGGGGCTGGCCCCTGTCGTGCTGCTCGGCTGCGCGCTACATGAAGGGATCATTCCGGCCGGTGCCGCCCGTGCAGAGCCCGCACCAATAACCCGATCTATTGCCGCTACGCCTGCGTCTCGCCCGTTCGTCGTGCAGCCGACCAACCGCGTCGCCATTCCCGTGCCGCCACCCCCGCCGCGCCCCGCCGCGCCGCCCGCCGTGCTGGTGTCGAACATCGAACGGATGCACAGCGATTTCGGCGGCCGCGTCGGCATCGCCATCCGATCGATCGACGATGGCTGGACGGTCAGCGCCAATGGCGACCAGCCGATGCCCCAGCAGAGCGTCAGCAAGATGTGGGTGGCGATGACCATCCTCGATCAACGCGATCGCGGGCGGATCGATCTGTCGGACTCGGTGACGATCACCCGTCAGGACCTGACGCTGTTTCACCAGCCGATCGCGTCGCTGGTGGTGCGCAACGGATCGCACACCACCACGGTCGAAAACCTGCTGCGCCGTGCGATCACATCGAGCGACAATACCGCCAATGACCGGCTTCTGACGCTGGCGGGCGGACCTTCGGCGGTCAATGAATTCATCCGGCGAAAATCGCTGGGCAGCATCAAATTCGGTCCCGGCGAGCGTCTGCTGCAAGCGGGGACCGCGGGGCTGACCTGGAATCAATCGTACAGCGTCGGTCGCAATTTCTATACCGCGCGCGCAGCCTTACCGATGGAGGTTCGCCGCCGCGCCTTCAACGCCTATGTCGCCAATCCGCCAGACGGTGCCAGCGCGCACGCGATGGTCGATGCGCTGGCACGGTTGAAGGAAGGCAATCTGTTGTCGGCGGCCTCCACCACCTGGCTGGTCTCGACCATGCAGAACACGCGCACGGGCCGCTCTCGGGTCAAGGCGGGAACGCCCTCGGGCTGGCTGTGGGGCCACAAGACCGGCACCGGCCAGGATCTGCCGCCGCGCACCGCAGGCTTCAACGATGTCGGCATCATGACCGCGCCCGACGGCAAAAGCTATGCGGTCGCCGTACTGATCGGCGAGACCAGCCGATCGGTTCCGCAGCGTCAGGATTTGATGCAGCGCGTCGCCGCCACGGTCGCCGCCAACCACCGCCCCGACCGGATGGCGGCGGGCGGGACACGATCGGGCCAAACCCAAACAGGCATGTGACCTAATCGCATCTCGCGTGCGCGCGCGGGGCTTGCTAAGTCGCAGCGATGGCCAACCACCTCTACCTGGTCGATGGATCGGGCTACATCTTTCGTGCGTATCATCGGCTGCCGCCGCTCACCAACAAACATGGTGAGCCGGTGGGGGCGGTCTATGGTTATACCACGATGCTGTGGAAGCTTGCCGACGCGCTGCACAAGGGCGCCAAGGACGAGGGCGGGCCGACCCACATGGCGGTCATCCTCGACAAGTCGAGCCACACCTTCCGCAACGAAATGTACGACCAGTACAAGGCGCATCGCCCGCCGCCGCCTGAAGATCTGGTCCCCCAATTCCCGATGATCCGCGACGCGACCCGCGCCTTTTCGCTGCCCTGCATCGAGGAACAGGGCTGGGAAGCCGACGATTTGATCGCCAGCTATACCAAGGCGGCACTGGCGCAAGGCTGGTCGGTCACCATCGTCAGTTCGGACAAGGATCTGATGCAATTGTTGACGGACGATTCGGTCGACATGCTCGACACGATGAACAACCGGACGCTGGGTCCGGCGTATGTCCGCGAGAAATTCGGCGTTGGGCCGGAGAAATTGGGCGAAGTACTCGCGCTGATGGGCGACAGCGTCGACAATGTCCCCGGGGTGCCGGGGATCGGGCCGAAACGCGCCGCCGATCTGATCAACGAGCATGGCGATGTCGAGGCGGTGATCGCCGCGACCGCGACGATGAAGCCGTCGAAGATGCGCGACAACCTCATCGAACATGCCGACGCCGCGCGGCTGTCGCGAAAGCTGGTCGAACTCGCCTGCGACGTGCCGTTGCCCGATGCGCTTGAAGAACTGGAGCTGAAAGGCATTCCGGAGCCGCCGTTGCGCGCGTTTCTGGAGCATCACGGCTTTCGCTCGCTGCTCGCCAAGCTGGCGTCGCGCGATGCGCCTGCGGGTATCGATGCGCCCGCAACGGCCGAGGCCACCACCGCCGCCGCGCCCGACCTGCCCGACGACCCGCCGTGCGATCACGACAATTACGAGACGGTGACGGACGAGGCGGCGCTGGACCGCTGGATTCAGATCGCCCGTCATCAGGGCTGGATCGCGATCGATACCGAGACGACGGCGAAAGACCCGATGTCGGCGGAATTGGTCGGCGTTTCGATGGCGCTCCACCCGAACCTCGCTTGCTATATCCCGCTTGGCCATGGCGGCAGCGACATGTTCGCCGAAAACCCCGTGCAATTGTCGGCGGACATCGCGCTCCCCAAGCTGAAAGCGCTGCTGGAAGACCCAAGCGTGCTCAAGATCGGGCACAACCTCAAATACGACCTCATCATCCTGCGAAAGCTGGGGATAAATGTTGCGCCCTATGACGACACGATCGTCATGAGCTTCGATCTCGATGCGGGTCTGCATGGCCACGGCATGGACGAACTCGCCGCCACCCACCTCTCGCACAGTTGCATCGCCTATAAGGACGTAACCGGCACGGGCAAAAAGGCGATCGGTTTCCACGAAGTGGATCTGAAAGCCGCCACCCGCTATGCCGCCGAGGACGCCGATGTGACGCTCCGCCTGTGGCGGCGCTTCAAACCGCGCCTGACGCGCGAGGAAGTCACGCGGGTCTATGAACGCGTCGATCGCCCGCTCGTCTCGGTCATCGCCGACATGGAGATGGCCGGAGTGAAGGTCGATGCGAAGGTGCTGTCGCGTCTGTCGGAGGAGTTCGCGGCCCAGATGGCGAGCCTGGAAATCGAAATCCACGAGATCGCAGGCACCAAGTTCACCATCGGCAGCCCCAAGCAACTGGGCGACGTGCTGTTCGAGCAGATGGGGCTGAAGGGCGGTCGCAAGGGCAAGTCCGGCGTCTATTCGACCGACGTCAACGAGATGGAGCGGCTGGCGGGCGACGGCGTGGAAATCGCGCGCAAGGTGCTCGACTGGCGGCAATTGTCGAAGCTCAAATCCACCTACACCGACGCGCTTCAGCAACAGATCGATGCGCGGACTGGCCGCGTCCACACCAGCTACTCGCTGACCGGTGCGCAGACCGGGCGGCTGTCATCGACCGACCCGAATTTGCAGAACATCCCGATCCGCACCGAAATAGGTCGCCAGATTCGCGATGCATTCGTGGCGGAGCCCGGCAACGTCATCCTCGCCGCCGATTATTCGCAGATCGAATTGCGGCTGGCCGCGCACATCGCCGAAGTGCCCGCGCTGCGCGATGCCTTTGCGCGAGGCGATGACATCCACAACATGACCGCGCAGGAATTGTTCGGCGAGGTCAATCGCGAGACGCGCGGGCGCGCCAAGACGATCAACTTCGCCATCCTCTACGGCATCTCGCGCTGGGGGCTTGCCGGGCGGCTCGACGTGTCGGCGGACGAAGCCCAGTCGATGATCGACCGCTATTTCGAGCGCTTTCCCGGCATCAACCGCTATATTGCCGAGACACTGGAATTCGTGCGCGAACATGGCTTCACCCGCACTTTGTTCGGGCGCAAGACGCATTTCTCGCGGATCAAATCGAAGCTCCAGCACGAACGCCAGGGCGCGGAACGCGCAGCGATCAATGCGCCCATTCAGGGGACCAGTGCCGACATCATCAAACGCGCGATGGTCCGCATGGGCCCGGCGCTTGCCGAGGCGGGCCTGCCGAACGTGCGGATGCTGATGCAGGTGCATGACGAACTCGTTTTCGAATTGCCCGCAGGCGATGTCGACGCCGCGCGACCCGTCATCGAGCGCGTCATGGCAACCGCCGCCGAACCCGCGATCATGCTGACGGTGCCATTGGGCGTCGAAATCGGCGTCGGTCCAAGCTGGGGCGCCGCGCATTGAGCATGGCCCCGACCGAAGGCGCAAAGCCGCCATCGGACGATATCAACGCGCTGGCACGCGGCGGGCGGACCAATGTGTTCGGCTTCGCGCTCAGATTGCTCGCGCGGCTACCGTTCCTGTTCATCGCGGGGCGGATTTATGGCCCGGAAATCGTCGGGCGGTTCGCGCTGGCGGTCGTGGTGGTCGAACTTGCGGCATTGCTGGCGACGTTGGGCCTAAAGCGTGGTCTGGCACAGGCATTGTCCAGCACCGATCGCCCGCACGCGCATGTCGTGTGGGATGCACTGGCGGTCGCGCTCGTCCTGTCGATGATCGCCAGCGCCATCCTGTTCGTCTTTCCCCAGGCGATGTACCCGAATTCGGAAGTCATCGGCCTCGAATGGCTGCTGCCCTGCGTGATCTTCGCGCTCGCCTGGTCGGATGTCAGCCTTGCCGCACTCGCCTATCGCCATAATGTGAAGGCCAGCGTGACCGCGCGTGCCGTGGTCGAACCCTGGACGATCTCGATCGCGGCGTGGGGGCTGTCCTATGTGTCGTCGCGCGACGGGCTGATCATCGCTTATGTCCTGTCGATGGCCGCTGCGCTGATCGCGTCGATGATCCCCTTCATCAAAAGCTACGGCCTGCCCAAGGGGTGGAATCCGCGCGTGTCGCAGATGTTCGCGCTTGCCCGCCGCAACGCGCCGCTGGCCGGGGCCGATGCGCTGGAATGGGGCACGCGCAACGTCGATCGCTTCATTCTGGGCTTGCTGTTCTCCCCCGCGGTGGTCGGCATCTATTATATGGCGCAGCAGGTCGCGTCGCTGCCGCAAAAGCTCAAGACCAGCTTCGATCCCGTGCTCGGCCCCGTCATTACGCGCAGCTTGGCGGATAACGACAAGGCGGCGGTCGCGCGCCAGATCCGCCAGGTCGGCTTCTGGATCATGGCCGCCCAGGCCGCGCTGGCACTCGCGGGCGGAATCCCGGCAGAGGGCGTGATGGGGGTGATCGGCCCCGAATTCGTCGTCGGTGCGGGCGCGCTCTGCTTCCTGCTCGCCGCCGAAGTGCTGGCCGCCCAGGGCGCTGTGGCAGAAGCCGGACTGGTCTATGTTGCGCGGCACCGCAATCTGATGTTGTCGGCGATCCTGCTCAGTTTCCAGATCGCGCTCAGCTTCGCGCTTGTCTTCGTGATGCGCGATCTCGGATGGCCGGAAACGTGGCAGGCGGCGGGGCCGGCGGTTGCACTGGCAGCGTCGCTCGCGGTGGGATCGGTGCTCAAAAGCTGGTTCCTGAAACGCATTCTCGAACACCCCGTATCGGGGCTGCGATGGCCGTTCGTCTGGGCGATCCTCGCGGCACTCGTCACCGGCTATTTCGTCACGCAACTGCCAGAATGGGCGGAACTGATTATCGGCATCCCGATGATCCTCGCGGTCTATTTCTTCGTGCTGGGCAAATGGGCACTCCAGCCTGAAGACCGCGCGCTGTTCAAGAAATTGCCGCGGCCCGAGGCACCCCCCGATCCGGGCGCGAAGGCGGGTTGACCCCTTCCGTCACCCCGGCCGAAGTGCCGGGGTGACGAGCGATAAGGTTACTGGCTAAGCGCCCGTTTCAATCGATCACGGATCAGCCGCAACTGCGCGCGCTGGTCCACGACCTCGCTACGCGGCGCGCGGCGCGCGCCCGCAAGCAGCTTCTGCACCCCCGCGATCGTATAGCCTTCATGGTTCAGCAGCCGGTCGATCCGGCGTACCAGATCGACGTCCTCGGGCCGGTAATAGCGTCGTTGCCCGCCACGCTGGAGCGGCTTCAACTGGGGAAAGCGCGTTTCCCAATAGCGCAGCCGATGCTGGGGAAGGCCGATTTCCGCCGCGACTTCACCGATGGTGCGCCACGCACCCTCTGCCTTGTCGGAACCGGCCAAGCGGGGTTCAGCCCGCCGAGACGATGCGGTCGCGCATCATCTGGCTGGCGCGGAAGGTGAGGACGCGGCGCGGTGCGATCGGCACTTCGACGCCGGTCTTGGGATTGCGGCCGACGCGCTCACCCTTGTCGCGCAGGACAAAGGTGCCAAACCCCGAAATCTTCACATTGTCGCCGCGCGACAGCGATTCGCACATGTGGAACAGGATCTTCTCAACCATTTCCGCGCTGTCGGCACGCGACAGTCCGATTTCCCGGTTGAGCGCATCGGCCAGATCGGCCCGTGTCAGAGTTTCGCCTGCCGCCATGTGGTTTCCACCCCCGAAATGCCGTGATCGGCCATGATAGCATGGGTTTAGCGGCAGCGAAAGCCGCCCCCATCTGCCGCTTGTCCCAGTTTAGACTCGCAGGACCGCAGCGCCCCAGGTGAAGCCGCCGCCCATCGCCTCGAGTACCACCAGATCGCCCGGCTTGATCCGCCCGTCGCGGATCGCGGTGTCGAGCGCCAGCGGCACCGACGCAGCCGAGGTGTTGGCGTGTTGATCGACCGTCACCACCACCTTGTCGGGCGACAGGTTAAGCTTGCGCGCGGTGGCGTCGAGGATGCGGGCGTTGGCCTGATGCGGGACCACCCAATCGACATCGTCGGCCGTCAGGTCCAGACCCGCCAGCGCTTCGTTCATCACCGCGGCCAGATTGACGACCGCGTGGCGGAATACTTCGCGGCCCTTCATGCGCAGCTTGCCGACCGTGCCCGTGGTCGACGGCCCGCCATCGACATAGAGCAGATCATTGTGCCGCCCATCGGCATGGAGCTTGGTGGCCAATATTCCGCGCGGTTGTTCGGCGTCGCTGTCCTCCGCTGCCAGCACGATCGCGCCCGCGCCGTCGCCGAACAGGACGCAGGTGGTGCGGTCTTCCCAATCGAGGATGCGGCTGAACGTCTCCGACCCGATCACCAGCGTGCGGGTATGGACGCCCGACCGGATCATCGCGTCGGCAACCTGTACCGCATAGAGAAAGCCGGAGCACACCGCCGCCACGTCGAACGCGACGCAATCGTCGATGCCGAGCGCGGCCTGAACCTTGGTCGCGGTGGCGGGAAAGGTCTGGTCGGGGGTGGCGGTCGCCAGCACGATCAGGTCGATGTCGGTTGCGACCAGACCGGCCGCGTCGATCGCCTTGCGCGCGGCCTCGGTCGCGAGCGTGCCGGTCGTCTCGTCGCTTTCCGCGATGTGGCGGAAGCGGATGCCGGTGCGCTCGACGATCCATTCGTCGGACGTATCGACGCGTTCCGCCAGTTGTGCATTGGATACGCGATTGCGCGGCAATGCGGCGCCGGTACCCTTGAGGACCGAGCGGATCACTTGGCGAGCACTCCGCCTTGCGCGGCGCGCGCATCTTCCTCGAAATGGCGAAGATCTTCGTGGATGCGTGTCGTCAGATCGTCGCGAACCATCTTGGCCGCGACCGCGATCGCGTTCTCGACGCCCATCTCATTCGCGCCGCCATGGCTTTTGACCACTAGCCCGTTGAGGCCGAGAAACACCGCACCATTGTGATTGTTGGGGTCGAGATGATCGCGCAGCAACCGCGTCGCGGGCAGAGAGATCAGGAAGCCGAGCTTCGATCGCACCGAACTTGAGAAGGCGCGCTTCAACAGGTCCGCCACGAACCGCGCGGTGCCCTCCATCGTCTTCAGCGCGATATTACCGGAAAACCCGTCGCAAACGATGACATCGACTTCGCCGCGCGACAGCCGGTTGCCCTCGATGAAGCCCACGAATTCCATCGGCAGGTGAACGGCAAGACGAAGGGCGGCGGCGGCATCGCGGATTTCGTCGGTGCCCTTGCCCTCTTCGGTGCCGATATTGAGCAGGGCGACGCGCGGGCGTTCGAGGTCGAGCGCGGTGCGTGCATAGGCCGCGCCCATCACCGCGAATTCGATCAGGTTGCGGGCATCGACTTCGGTATTGGCACCCAGATCGAGCATCACCGTGTCGGTCTTGCCCAGGCTGGGGAGCAATGCGGCAAGCGCCGGGCGGTCGATGTCCTTCATCGTCCGCAGCGACAATTTGGCCATCGCCATCAGCGCGCCGGTATTGCCCGACGAGACCGCCGCGGCGGCCTCCCCCCGCTTCACCAGATCGATGGCGATGCCCATCGATGTGGTCTTGGCGCGGCGGATCGCCTGGCTCGGCTTGTCGTTCGCGCCGACCTGGTCGGGCGCGTGGACGATTTCGGAGGCGGCGGTCAGATTGGGATGCGATTCGAGCCCGGCGCGAATCGCCGTCTCGTCACCCACCAACAGAAAACGCAGACCATCGAACCGGCGTCGCGCACGCGCAACGCCAGCCAGCATTACCGCAAGCCCCTCATCGCCGCCCATCGCATCGACGGCGATTCTGGAGCTTGCAGACATGCGCGGGTCCAACCTCAACTAACGGGGTGGGAGGCGTATCAGCCTTCGACCGAGATGACTTCGCGGCCGTTATAATGGCCGCACGCCGAGCACAGGGTGTGCGGGCGCTTGAGTTCGCCGCAGTTCGAGCATTCCTGGAATGCCTGCACTGTCAGCGCGTCGTGTGAACGACGCATACCGCGCCGCGAAGGCGTAGTCTTTCTTTTTGGAACGGCCATCTCGGCAACCTTTACGAAATCGATCAAAAACGAATCGGGTGTCGCGATACGCCGACCGCGCTTTTCCGGACAAGCGACCGTCACCGGCCACCGCCGGACCAGCGGGATAGCGAGGTCGCGAGGCGAGCGGGTGCCTATACCGAATTTCCGCGGCGTTGCAAGCGCTGGCCATCGGTGGCACGCCGACGAAACGAGATAAGAACCAAGGGGGAGAGACGATGATGGGTGGCCTGACCTTGCCGGTGACGCTGAGCGCGGCGGCGGCATGTGCGTTCATCAACCTGTGGCTGGCGATGCGAATCGGGGCGGTGCGCCGCGCGGAAAAGATCAGCATCGGCGATGGCGGCAACGAACGATTGACGGCGCGGATGCGCGCGCAACTGAACTTCGCCGAATTCGCGCCGGTGGTGTTGATTCTATTGGCGTTGACGGAGACGGCGCGCGGGGAAAACATCGGATTGTGGGTCGCGGCGGTGGCGTTCGTGCTGGCGCGGATCGCGCACCCGATCGGCATGGACGGCGTGATGCCCGCGCGCGGCTTCGGGATCATCGTGACGTTTGCCGTAACCGCGGGACTCGCAATCTATGCAATCGTGATCCTGGCGAGCGGTGGCGCGCCCGGTGTGGCGATCCCCCTGCCGCCTGCCATGGGGTGACTTCACTTCTACCCATCCCGTTCGTTTCGAGCGAAGTCGAGAAACCCTGACGAAGCGCCAGTCCATGTTTCTCGACTTCGCTCGAAACAAACGGTGGAGGGGGACTTCGTTAAACCTCAAAGCCGCTCAGGAAACTCACGACATTCGCGCCCAGCGCATCGACGGCATAGCCGCCCTCCATGACGATCAGCGTCGGCAGTCCCAATGCGGCGATGTCCGCCGCCATATCGGCATAATCGGGCGTGCGGATCTTGAAGTAGGAGATCGGATCGCCCTCGAACGTGTCGGCACCGTAGGAAACGATCAACGTCCGTGCGCCGAACGCTGCGATCGCCTCCAGCGCGCGCGCCAATGCCCCGCGATAGGCCGCGAAATCGGTGCCCCGCGGCAGCGGCAGGTTCAGCGTCGTGCCCTCTCCCGCCCCCTCACCGCGTTCATCTGCATGGCCCCAGAAGAAGGGATAATCGGTCGCCGGATCGGCATGGATCGACGCGAAGAACACATCGCCGCGGCCGAGGAAAATATCCTGCGTGCCGTTGCCGTGATGATAATCGACGTCGAGGATCGCAACTGGCCCCTGCCCGGCATCGATCGCCGCCTGTGCAGCGATCGCGGCATTGTTCAGGTAGCAATAACCGCCGAGATAATCCGCGCCGGAATGGTGGCCGGGCGGGCGGCACAGCGCGAAGCTCGACCGCGCGCTGCCATCCAGCACCGGCGCAAGCGCCGTCAGCGCGGTCTGCGCACCCCAATAAGCGGCATTCCAGCTGTCGGGCGTGATCGGCGTTCCCGCATCATAGCTGAACCGCCCCAGCAGCGCGTCGATTCGCGACAGGTTGAGCGGACGACGACCGACGACCGGCCAGACATAGCCTACCGCATCGCCTTCCCGACCGGAATCGCGCCACATCGCATGGGCCGATTGCAGGAAATCGAGATAGTCGGACGCATGCACTGCGCGGATCGGATCGAGCCCGAAATCGCGCGGAGGCTTGGTATCGCCAAGCGCGGCAACAATGCTCTCTGCGCGGCTCGGCACATCGGCATGCGGTGCCCAGCCGCCATTATGGAACTCCTGCGCGGGTGCGTGGGTCAATTGGCGGGGGTCGAAAACCTTGATCACGCGGACGCCAACGCCGCATCCGCGACGAACGGATTGCTGCGCCGCTCATGCGCAAAGGTCGACATTTGGCCATGCCCCGGAATGAAGGCGGTATCGTCGCCCAGCGGCCATAACCTAGTGACGATCGCATCGATCAGATCCTGGTGATTGCCCATCGGAAAATCCGTCCGGCCGATGGAACCCTGGAACAGCACGTCACCGACGAGCGCCAGCTTCGACGCCGGATGGTGGAAAACGACATGCCCCGGCGTGTGGCCGGGACAATGATAGACGTCGAGCGTCAGTTCGCCGACCGTCACTGTATCGCCCTGAACCAGCCAGCGGTCGGGTTCGAACACGGCGCCGCGGATGCCGTAATTCTTGCCGTCTTCATCCAGCCGTGAAATCCAGAATCGATCGGCCTCCTCTGGCCCCTCGATCGGCACTCCCAGTTCCTTGGCCAGCGTCCCCGCTTCGCCGCAATGGTCGATATGGCCGTGAGTCAGCAGGATCTTCTCGATGGTCACCCCGTGCTGCGCCATCGCCGCCTTCAGCCGCGGCAAGTCGCCGCCCGGATCGACGAACGCGCCGCGCATCGTTTTCGTACACCAGATCAGCGAGCAATTCTGCTGAAGCGGGGTCACGGGGATGATGGCGGCACGAAGCGGAGGCTGTTCCATAACAGGCGACATAGGCAACGGGACGCAGGGCGGCAACATCGGGCCATGCGTGCTCCTGCGAAAGCAGGAGTGTTGGCAACAAGCACAGTCCCACCCCCTCTTGCCGCCACCACTCCTGCTTTCGCAGGAGTACAAGAGACGGTCGAGGGGTTGAAGCCTGGACCTAAGCACGGCATCGACGACGGGATGGGGCCGATTTCCGCCGATAGTCCGTTCGTCCTGCTCGACGATGCCCGATCCGGCGGCGGTCCGGCGCGGCTCTATCGCCATCCGGTCGATCATTTGCAGGCGCACCGGACGGAAGAGGTGCCGCCACTTATGGCGCGATTGCGGGAGGCATCGAAAGATGGCCTCCACGCCGCAGGGTGGCTCAGTTATGGTGCAGGTCCGGCGTTCGAGCCCAAGGGCGGGCCGGTCGCACCGGGGACGCTGCCGGTCGCATGGTTCGGCCTGTTCGAGGGTTATCATGAGATTGCCAACGCCGATCTCGTGACGCTGCTGCCCGACGCAGCAGGGGCTTGGGTGGGCGAACCGCAACCGCTGGTCACGCGCGACGCCTATTTCGCGGCGGCGGCGCAGGTGGCCGACTATATCTCGGCAGGCGATATCTATCAGGCGAACCTGACCTTTCAGGCGCGGGTCGCCAGCGAAGGCGATCCGCTCGCGCTCTACGCCGCGATCAGACGCCGCGCCCAAGCACCGTTCGGCGCGCTGGTGCGGACCGAGGACGCATGGCTGCTCTCCTTCTCCCCTGAATTGTTCTTTGCGCTTGAGGGCGGCAACCTCCGCGCCCGCCCGATGAAGGGCACCGCGCGGCGCGGGGCCAGCCTCGATGCCGACCGCGCCGCCATCGATTTGCTGCGCAGCGATCCGAAACAGCGCGCCGAAAACCTGATGATCGTCGATCTGCTGCGCAACGACCTCAGCCGGATTGCGATGCCGGGCAGCATGCAAGTGCCCGAGCGGTTCGTGGTGGAGACCTATCCCAGCGTGCATCAAATGGTGTCGGGCGTCACTGCCACATTGGCCCCCGCCCGCGATGCCGTCGACGCGATCGAAGCATTGTTCCCCTGTGGCTCGATCACCGGCGCACCCAAGGTTCGGGCTATGCAGGTCATTGAGACGGTCGAACGCGGCGTTCCCCGCGGCCCCTACACCGGCGCGATCGGACGCATCGATCCGACAGGCGATGCAATGTTCAACGTCGCGATCCGCACGCTGTGGGCGGCGGACGGCGAACCGTTCCAGATGGGTCTCGGCTCGGGCATCGTCGCCGATTCTCGTGCGAATGAGGAATGGGCCGAATGTCTGGCGAAGGGCGCGTTCGTCACCGCGGGGCAACGCGGTTTCGACCTGATCGAGACGATGGCATTTGACCCCCTCAGCGGCGTCGTCCTGCTCGAACGCCATCTGGAACGAATGCGCGCCAGTGCCGCGACCTTCGGCTTCGCTTTCGATCGCCATGCCGCGCGCAATGCGCTTCAGGTTGCGACCTTTCGCCTGCTCGCCCCGTCGCGCGTACGGCTGTTGCTCGCCAAGAGCGGGGCGATCGCGATCGAAATCGCCGCGATGCCGCCCGCGCCCGATGGACCGGTCGAGGTGGCAATCGCCCCCCTGCCGGTGTCGCCGCACGATTTCCGGCTCAACCACAAGACGACCGACCGCACCTTCTACGACACCGCGCGCCATGCATCCGGCGCGTTCGACGTGCTGTTCGCCACCCCCGAAGGGCGGCTGACCGAAGGCAGTTTCACCAACCTTTTCGTCGAAAAGCGCGGCGTGCTGGTGACCCCGCCAGCGCATGGCCTGCTCCCCGGCGTCCTCCGCGCCGAACTGATCGCGACAGGTCGCGCCATCGAAGGCGAATTGACCGCCGCCGATCTCACGCAAGAATTTTACATCGGCAATGCCCTTCGCGGGCTGATGATTGCGCGACTGGTTGCGCCGCAGCACGCACCGCGCTAACGGCACGCTCGCCACTCTCCAGCGAAACGGGCCACCAGAACCATGCAGACCTCCGCCGCGCTCGGCCGTATCCAGCCTTCGCCCACGCTTGCCGTCACCGCGCGCGTCAACGAGCTGAAACGCCAGGGGATCGCGGTGATCGGGCTGGGCGCGGGCGAGCCCGATTTCGACACGCCCGATTTCGTGAAAGAGGCTGCCATCGCGGCGATCCGCGCGGGCCAGACCAAATACACCAATGTCGATGGCACGCATGAACTGAAAGAAGCCATCGCCGCCAAATTCGCGCGCGACAACGGCCTGACCTACGCACCCAGCCAGATCAGCGTGAATGTCGGCGGCAAGCACACTTTGTTCAACGCCTTCGTCGCGACGATCGACGCGGGCGACGAGGTGATCGTGCCAGCGCCTTACTGGGTCAGCTACCCGGACGTCGTGCAATTTGCGGGCGGCAAGCCGGTGTTCGTGGCCGCAGGCGCGGATCAGGGATACAAGATCACGCCTGACCAGCTCGACGCCGCGATCACCGCCAAGACCAAATGGGTGATCCTCAATTCGCCGTCCAACCCCACCGGCGCGGGCTATACGGCGAACGAATTGAAGGCGCTGGGCGCGGTGCTGGAGCGCCACCCGCATGTCTGGATTTTCACCGACGATATGTACGAACACATCGTCTATCCGGGCTTCGAATTCGCGACCATCGCGCAGGTCTGCCCCAACCTCTACGACCGCACGCTGACGGTGAACGGCTGTTCGAAAGCCTATGCGATGACCGGCTGGCGGATCGGCTTTGCGGGCGGCGACGAACGCCTGATCAAGGCGATGGCCAAGCTCCAGTCGCAATCGACCAGCAACCCGTGTTCGATCGCCCAGGCCGCTGCCGTCGCCGCATTGAACGGCGACCAGTCGTTCCTCGCAGAGCGCAATAGCGCTTTTCAGCGCCGCCGCGATCTGGTGGTTTCCGCGCTCAACGAAATCGACGGCATGACTTGTCCGACGCCCGAAGGCGCCTTCTACGTCTATCCCGAACTGTCGGGTCTGATCGGCAAATCGACTCCCAAGGGCAAGCGCATCGACAGCGACGAGGATTTCGTCGCCTATCTCCTCGACGAAGCCCGTGTCGCGACCGTGCAGGGTGCCGCCTTCGGCCTCTCCCCTGCGATGCGGATTAGTTACGCGACCAGCGACGAGGCCTTGAGCGAAGCGTGCGCGCGGATCCAGGAAGCCTGCAAGGCGCTGTCCTGAGCGGACAAACCCGACTGGCGGATGAACGGGCCGCCAAGCGCCGGTTCAGCTAACCTGCATTAAATCTATCCCTCCAAAAGCGGATGTTCGCATCCCATCTTTCATTCGGCACGTAGCTGACCGGGTGACGAAGACGGGATCGGCATTTGCGGCTCGTTAACCACTTGCCCGATAAGGGGATGACCATGCGGACGATCAAGCGCACCGGATTTTTCCGGCACTTCATTGGCGGATTTGCACTCGGCGCGGTCGCGCTGGTCGGTGTGCAGCTGACGCATAATGTCGATGCGCCCATCCCCGTGGATTATACCCAGTCGGCAGTGGTGACGCCGGTCGGCTAACGACGTCCGGTGTAACGCCGGGCTGGCCGATGCCGAACCCGTCTCGTCAGCCTTTGTGACGGGACCCCATATGACCTATATTCCATCGATGAAGACGATCCTTGCCCTCGGCGGTGCCGTTGCACTCGCCGCCGTCGCGTTGACCGGTGCGCCAGCATCCGAACGCGCCGTGCCGATCCCTGCGCCCAAGGCGGACGTGAAGCCCGAGGGTAAGCTTCAAACCGCGGTGTTTGCCGGCGGCTGTTTCTGGGGCACCGAAGCGGTATTCGAAGCCGTAAAGGGTGTGCGATCGGTAACCAGCGGCTACGCCGGCGGGACGAGGGCAACCGCCAATTACAAGCAGGTCGCAGCGGAGACGACCGACCATGCAGAGGCGATCCGGATCGTCTATGATCCCGCGCAAGTCACCTACGGCACGCTGCTGCGCATCTTCTTCTCGGTCGTCCACGACCCCACCCAGTTGAACCGACAGGGACCGGATGTCGGCCGCAGCTATCGCTCGGCGATCTTTCCGCAAGGATCGGCGCAGACCATGGTCGCAAAGCGCTATATCGCGCAACTGGGCGCGGCAAAGTCGTTTCCCGCACCCATCGTGACGGGAATCGAGAGCGGGGCGTTCTACCCGGCCGAGGAATATCATCAGGACTTCATGCGCAAGAACCCCGCGCATCCGTACATCCTGCGCTGGGACAAACCCAAGGTCGCCGCGTTCAAGGCGGGGTTTCCGAGCCTGTCCAAATAGTCCGCCGTACTCCTGCGAAAGCAGAAGCGCTGGATTACAAGGGACGACGCCGGTTGCCAACGCTCCTGCTTTCGCAGGAGTACAGCGGGTCGCTACTTGGCCTTGTGCATGACCCAGCTCACATGCGCGCCACCCGAAGGCGCGGTGCCGGTGAGCACGATCTGACTGATTGCGCGCGGGCGACCGTCGAAGCCGATCCACAGGCTGTCCTCGATCGCCAGTACCGCGTCCTTTGCACGAAACTGCCACAGTCCGCCGCCCGGCAGGCGCAGGAACGCTGCCAATCCGTCCGCGGTCGGCGAGGCCTGAACGCCCGCGCCCAAGTGGAAGCGGATGGCAAAGGGCACGTCGCCGCGTTTACGCTTGCGCCCCGACGGCAGCAGCATATCCTCTCCGCGCACATCGCCGCCATCCTTCGACAGCGTAACCTGACGCCGGTGGATCAGGCCGAAGCGGCGGACATAACCGTCATGGCTCGCCTCGATCCGTGCGGCATTGTCGGCCTCAACGCGGCTGAGTTCGATCTCGCCCACCCCCTTGCCCAATGTCCCGTCGGGATGGATCGCGGTCGAATTGCTGTCCGCCAGCGTCAGCGTCGAATGCGCGGCCGTCGTCCGCAGCCCGGCAGCAAGCGGTGGTGGCACGATGACATGCGCCTGACGCCCGCCCCCGCAATTGACGATCACCCGCGCCGGACCGTCGGAAAATTCGAACGCCAGGGTGGCAGCGCAGCCACCCTCCGACACGCGAGCCAGGGGGGGCGGGGCAGCGTCCATGATAAGCACCGACTTGCCACCGACCAGCCGCTGATAACCCCATTCGCGCGCCTGTCGTAAGGGTCTGACGCGCGCGCCGGAGGCTTCGACGCATTGCGCGATCATCTCGCCCGATATGGGTGCGGCGCCTTGCCAACTCGCCAGCCCACCATCGCCGTGGCAGACGCCCAGCATGGCCGCGACGAGACTGTCGATTGCAATCTGCAGCCGTTCGGGCGAGTCCAGACGACGCGCAGCATAGCATTCGCGCACCATCGTCAGCAGCATCACCATCTCGCGCTGCGACGCAGGCGAACGCCCGATCGTCCCGCCATCGTCGAACATCGCGCTGTCGATCGCGCGGAACAGCCCCGTCTCGCACCACCCACGCCGCGGATCGCCGCCGGGGATCATCAGCCCCGATGCCATGATCCCGCACCATGCGGCGACGCGGGGCAAGCCTTCGGGGGCCTTGTCGGCGGTGCGCTCCAGGTGGCGGCTGCCGCGCGCCAGCGTGTTCAGCACCTTCGACCGATAGACGAGGTCGCTGGAGGAGAGGATCAGCGGCGCATGTGCGATCCAGAACAGCATCCGCCGCCCCCACAGATCGGCGCGCCACGCCGGATCGGACACCTTGTCGGCATGCGCGGAGAGCCATTGACGCATGATCGCCTCTGCAATCGGCACCGCATTGGCGCGGGTCGCCACGCTCGACAGGTCGCGCAACCATTCGAAGCTGTGGAGATAGTCGGCGAAGCGCGGCGAAAAACTGGGGCGGCTGAGGTTGAGGCCGCTGAGATTCTGCGTCTCGCCCAAATGGCTGACCATGCCGTCGAGCAGCGCCTGGCCGCGCGTCACGTCACCGAAGAACGGATCGTCGGCGACCGCGATCAGCTTCAGCGGATAACGCCCGCGCAGTCGCACGCTATGCAGCGGTGTCCGCCATGCCAGCCGCTGGAGCCGCTCCGAAATCCGCTCTGCCAGCGACAATCCCTTGTCGCCGCCGCTGCGGATCAGCCGCTTGCCCTGATCGATTCCATCGGCTTCGAGGTCGGGCTCGGTCGTCACGCGCCTCTCAACGCGGCGATATTGTCGGCATAGGCGGACGGACCGCCGGTAAAGGTCGCGGTCCCCGCCACCAACGCGTCGGCACCCGCGGCGATCACACGCGGTGCGGTGGTACGATCGACGCCGCCATCAACTTCCAGGTCGATGTCGCGACCGCTCTCATCGATCATCACGCGCAGGGTTTCGATTCGGCGCAACTGACTGTCGATGAATTTCTGACCGCCAAAGCCGGGATTGACGCTCATCACCAGGATCAGGTCGAGCAGGTCGATGACGGGGGCAACGACCTCCAGCGGCGTGGCAGGATTGAGCACGATCCCCGCCCGCTTGCCGAGCGAATGAATGGTCTGGAGCGTGCGGTGGAGATGCGGCCCCGATTCGGGATGGACCGACAGGCAATCCGCCCCGGCCTCTGCGAACGCCTCCAGATACGGATCGACCGGCGCGATCATCAGGTGGACGTCGAAGGGCTTGGTCGTATGCGGGCGCAGCGCCTTCACCACTGCGGGGCCGATGGTGATGTTGGGGACGAAATGCCCGTCCATCACATCGACGTGAATCCAGTCGGCGCCCGCCGCATCGATCGCACGAACCTCCTCCCCCAGCTTCGAAAAATCGGCGGAGAGGATGGACGGCGCGATGCGGACGGGTTTAGCGGGCATGGACCGATCCTCTAGCATGTAGAGGCGCGGTCGCAAGGCTGGTGGGTCAGTCCTGACGTCTCAATCGCACCATGAAGAACCCGTCGAGCCCCCCGGCATCCGACAGCATCCCCGGCAAAATCCGCACCCAGCCCTCCGACTGCGGCGTCACTCCCTCGGGCAGTTCCTCGACACCCACCGGCTCAATCGCGAAATCGGGGCGGCTGTTGAGCAAGGTCTTCACCTGCTCCTCCCCCTCGACCGGCTCCAGCGAGCAGGTCGCGAACACCAACGTCCCGCCGGGCCGCACCCATTTTGCCGAGCGGTGGAGCAATTGCCCCTGAAGCTCGGCCATTTCCGCAATCAGCCGCCCGTGCGCCCGGTGGAGGACGTCGGGGTGGCGGCGAAAGATGCCGGTCGCCGAACAGGGCGCATCGAGCAGCACCGCATCGGCCTCGCCTTCGGGTTGCCAGTTGCGGTTGCGCAGATCGGCGGCGACCACGTCGGCCTTCAAATTCGTGCGCGCCAGATTCTCGGAAAGTCGCGCCAGACGACTTTCCGACGCATCGACCGCGGTGACATTCCAACCCGCCGCCGCCAACTGCATGGTCTTGCCGCCGGGCGCGGCGCACAGATCGAGCACCCGCCCCTTGCCCCGACCGAGCAGGCGCGCGGGCAAAGTTGCAGCCAGATCCTGCACCCACCACGCGCCTTCGTCATACCCTTCGAGAAACGGCACCGCTGCGCCCGCGGGCAGGCGGACATGACCGGGCATCAGGCTGATGCCCTCCAGCCGGGTCGCCCATTCCTCGGTCCGGGAAGGATCGGCGAGCGCGAGGTCGAGCGGCGGAGGCGCGGCGATTGCCTGCCCCGCATCGCGTACGACCTGGTTCCCCCAATAACCGCGCCAGCGGTGCGACACGGGCGGCGGCAGCGCGACCGATTCAGGCAGCTTCACCTCGCCACGCATCAGTGTGCCGAACACGCCGTGGACCAGCTTGCGCGGGCCGCCATCGACCAGCGGCAACACGGTCGAGATCGCGGCATGTGGCGGCGTGCCCATGTCGAGCACCTGCGCGAGCGCCATGCGCAGTACGGTGCGCGCTTTGGCATCGTCGGCCAGCTTCATCCGCGTCGCGCTGTCGATCAGCGTATCGAGATCGGCGGTGCGGCGCAGGACGGCGGCGGCCAGCGCATGGGCAAGCGCGCGATCCTCACGCAGCTCCAAATCCTTGGCAGCGCCATCCAGCGCCTGCTCCAACGCCTGACCGCGGCGAAGCACCGCATCGATCAGGCGAAGTGCTGCACGGCGTGCGGGAACCCCCGGCGCTTCGGGCGCCAGGCGCGGGCGGTTTAGGTTCAGGCTCAATTGCGCAGCGTCGGGTTGAGGGCGCTCGAACGCTTGCGGCGGACGGAGGGAATGCCGGGCGCGCTGCCGACTTCACGTTCGACGCGCGCGACCTGTTCGGGCACGAACGCCGCCGCCCCGCCCAGCTCGCCATGCATCGCCTCAAGCGCCGCAATGCGGTTGCCGGTATCGGGGTGCGTCGAAAACAGGCTGTCGCCGCCGCGTCCACGCAGCGCGGGCACGATATAGAGCTGCGCCACCGCAGGATTGCGCTCCACCGTCTCGTTCGGGACGGCCTGCGCGCCGCGCGAAATCTTGGCGAGTGCCGACGCCAGCGCGCGGGGATTGCCCGAAATCTCCGCACCGCCTTTGTCGGCACCATATTCGCGCGTGCGGCTGATCGCCATCTGAACGATCATCGCCGCGAAGGGCGCGACGATCACTGCCAGGATCATCGGGATCATGTTGCCGCGACTGTCGCCGCCGCGGAAAAACAGCCCGAAATTGGCGAGCATCGAAATCGCACCCGCAATCGTCGCGACCATCGTCATGATGAGCGTATCGCGGTTCTTCACATGCGCCAGCTCGTGCGCCAT
Source organism: Sphingomonas sp. AX6 (assembly GCF_902506605.1). Taxonomy (GTDB): domain Bacteria; phylum Pseudomonadota; class Alphaproteobacteria; order Sphingomonadales; family Sphingomonadaceae; genus Sphingomonas. The sequence continues at coordinate 160,993 of NZ_LR733979.1, read as the reverse complement.
CACGCCGGCCAGCTCGTCGCGGGTCAGCATGTTCATCAACCCCGTCGTCGCGGCGACGGCGGCGTTTTCGGGATTGCGGCCCGTCGCAAACGCATTGGGGTGCGGCGTATCGACGATATAGACTTTCGGCATCGGCAACCCGCCGCGCTGGGCAAGGCCGCGCACCATGCTCACGAATTCGGGTGCGCTGGCATCATCGACTTCGCGTGCGCCGTGCATTTTCAACACGATCTTGTCGGCGTTCCAATAGGTGAAGAAGTTCATCCCCACCGCCACCAGCAGCGCGATCATCATGCCGCCGCGCCCACCGAGCGTGAAGCCCAGCGCCATGAAAAGGGCAGTCATCGCCGCCAGCAGCATCGTCGTCTTGAAACCGTTCACTTGAAGTCACTCCTTGTCCCCATAATGTGGGGAAAGTCCCGATTTTCGCAAGGATATCCGCCATGGCCAAACGGCCCGATCATGTGAAGCCGCCTGCCCATCTGTCGAAAAGCCCTCCGGTGCCGAAACCCGAGCCGCTCGTGCGGCCAACGGATGATCCGCTGGGCGCCGATCCGGTTCGCTATGGCGACTGGGAACGAAAAGGCATAGCGGTGGATTTTTGACGCCGGTTTTGCGGCGCCGACGCGCTTGGGGGGAGTGCAGGGTTGACGACTGACGATGCCGGATCGGTTGCCGCTGCCGATCACCGCCATGCGAAGCTGCGCGTCTGGGCGATCCGGATCGCGATCGGCCTGGTGGCACTCTTGCTTCTCGCCGTGCTGGCGATTGCAGCAGCCCCGGTTGGCTGGCTCAAGCCCCGCATCGAAACCGCGATCACCGACGCCACGGGTGCACCCGCGCGAGTCGGCAGCGTCGAGCGGGCCGAAGCCTTTTCCTTTACGCCGACCATCATCGTCCGCGACGTGCATATCGCCCAACCCGACTGGGCAGGGAAAGGCGACCTGCTGACGCTGTCCGAAGCGCGCTTCCGCGTGCCGGTGCTGCGCGCGATCCGGGGCCAGGCCAGACCCGACGGCATCCGCATCGCCGGGCTTCGCGCGCATCTGATCCGCGACGAACAGGGCCGCCGCAACTGGGAACGCGACCGAAAGGATGATGCGGGCAGCGGATCGCCGACTCGCCTGAACGACCTGACGATCGAGGATGCGGTCGTTCGCTACGACGATGCCCAGCGCAACCGGTCGGCGACCGTGCGGATCGCGTTCGATGCCCAGGGCCTGCGGGTCAGCGGACGCGGCATGGTGCGCGACCGACAGGTACGGATCGTCGCGGTCGCCCCGCCGATCACCGACGGTCCCTGGCCGTTCCGCGCCGAGGTCACCGGCGACTCGCAATCGATGCGGCTTGATGGCCGCATGGCGCAAGCGCTCGACACCGGGCGATTCACCGGCAAGGTCACTGCACGCGGCGATTCGCTCAAAACGCTTGATGCGATCCTCGAAGCGGGCCTGCCCGGCACCCAACCGGTCCGGTTTACCGCCGATATCGAGCGTCGCAGCCCGGACTGGATCGTCACCAATCTGGACGGAACGGTCGGACGGTCGAACTTTTCGGGCGAATTGACCGTCGAGAAGCGCGGCGGGCGCACGAAGCTCACCGGCAAGCTCGATTCGTCGGGCTTCGATTTCGACGACCTAGCCGACGATGCCGGACGCGCGCGCGGCGCTGCGAAAGCCGCACGCACCGGCCCGCGCGTGGTGCCCGATACCGACATCAATATCGGCAATATCGACACCACCGACGGGCGGATCGAATTCAATCTGCGCCGCCTGCTCTGGCGCCAACCCGCGCCATTCCGATCAGCACGCGGTGTGTTGACGATGGACGACCGGCAATTGACGGTCGAGCCGCTGTCCGCGGCGCTGACACGCGGCGGGGTGTCGGGCCGCATCTTCATCGACGCGCGCGGGCGCGAGGTGCCGATGCTGACGCTCGACCTCAAACTGTCCGATTCGACACTCGCGACCTTTGCCGGACATGGCGATATTTCCGGCAGCTTGCGCGGGCGTGCCGTGCTGACGGGTCCGGGGCGAACCTTGCGCCAGGCGGTGGCGAACTCGAACGGGATGGTCGGGTTGGTTGCGACCAATGGCGTGCTGCCCGGGCGGATGGCATCGTTCATCGGCCTCGACATCGGGCGCGGGGTGACCGGCGATTCGGACGAGCGCGCACGGCTCAATTGCCTCGTCTTCCGCATGGATTTGCGCGGCGGCACCGGGCGGCTGAACCCGCTGGTGGTGGATACGTCGAAAAGCCAGGCGAACGTGACCGGCACGATCGACATGAAGACCGATCGCCTGAACTGGTCGCTGACCGGCGCGCCGAAGCAACGCAGTCTGCTTCGCTACGATCGCCCGCTGCCGATCGGCGGCACGATCAAAAATCCCGACGCCTTCCCGCCGCAAAATGCGCGGAGCGTCGGCACGGTATTCCGCTTGCTGGGCAAGGCGATCACGGGCAAGCAACCGCCGCTGGCGACCGACGCCAATTGCGGCGTGCTGGCGTTGCGCGCGCTGAAATAAACTCCCCCCATCGGGGGAGGTGGCAGCGCGAAGCGCTGACGGAGAGGGGGATCACCACGCAGCCCAACGCCCGTGGCACCCCCTCCACCAGCCTTCGGCTGGTCCCCCTCCCCCGACGGGGAGGCGTTAATACCCCTCCGCCTTCAACGGCCGTGCCAGCAAATCGCGCACCACCGCATCGACCGGTGCACCGTCGAGCAACGCGCACACCGCTTCGGTCACGGGCATCTCCACCCCGGCCTTGCGCGCTTCCCCGCGCAGAACCGGCGCGGTGAAGGCCCCCTCGGCCACCGTGCGCCGATCGGCCAGCAACTCGCCCGCCGCCTTGCCCTGACCCAGTCCGACGCCCAGCGAAAAATTGCGCGAATTGGTCGATGAACAGGTCAGCACCAGATCGCCCAGACCCGACAGGCCCGCTAGCGTTTCCGCCTGCCCGCCGCGCGCGACTCCGAACCGTGTCATCTCGGCAAAACCGCGCGCGATCGTCGCGGCGCGGGCATTGAGCCCCAGCCCCGCACCCTCGACCACGCCGCAAGCAATGGCGAGCACATTCTTGACCGCCCCGCCGATCTCCGCGCCGATCACATCGCGCGATGCGTAAGTGCGGAACGTCGGCGCCGCCAACCGAGCGGCCAACGCCGCCCCCAGCGCGTCGTCGCCGCACGCCAGCGTCACCGCAGTCGGCAATCCCTTGGCCACCTCATGCGCAAAAGTAGGGCCGGACAGCACCGCGATTGGCGCGTCAGGCGCGGCCTGAGCAGCAACCTCGCCCACCAGCAGCCCGGTCCCCGCCTCGATCCCCTTGGCGCACAGCACCAACGGCGTCGCGCCGACCCACGCTTCGGTCAACACGCCACGGACATGCTGGGCAGGTGCCACGACCAACAGTGCATCGCAGCCCTCGAGGTCGGCGAAATTCGACGTCGCGCGGATCGCGGACGACAGCGTCACGCCCGACAGGAACAGCCGGTTTTCGTGGGCTTCGTTGATCGAATCGACGACATCGACCTCACGCGCCCACAGCACCACGTCCTCGCCGCCCGACGCCGCCACTTGCGCCAGCGCGGTGCCCCATGCGCCCGCGCCGATCACGCCAATCTTCATGCCTTCACCCCCGCGCCGCGCGCCTTCTCTGCTGTCGGATCGAGCGGCCAGCGTGGCCGCGCCGCAACGTCGAGCGGGTCGGTCAATCCGGCCGCGAACCGCTCCGCCCCGGCCCAGCCGATCATCGCCGCATTATCCGTGCAGAGCCACAGCGGCGGCGCGACGAAACGCAAGCCGTGTTCGGATGCGAGCCCCTCCAGCGCGGCGCGGATCGTTCGGTTGGCAGCCACCCCGCCCGCGACGACTAGTGCGGTCGGCGCGCCTTCGATGGTCGAAAGCGCTCGCCGCGTGCGGTCGAGCAAACAATCAACCACCGCCTGTTGGAACGACGCCGCAATATCTACTGCGCTGTGCGTGCCCGCATCGCGCGCACGCAGTACCGCGCTCTTCAGCCCCGCGAACGAGAAATGCGGCTCCGCCGTCCCGACCAGTGGACGCGGCAGCGGCACGCCCCAAGGATCGCCCGCCTTCGCCGCTTCCTCGACCGCCGGCCCGCCCGGAAAGCCCAGCCCCAGCAGCTTCGCCGTCTTGTCAAACGCCTCGCCTGCCGCATCGTCGATCGTGGTCGCCAGCCGCCGATACCGCCCGACTCCTTCGACCAGCAGCAACTGGCAATGCCCGCCCGACACCAGCAGCAACAGATAGGGGAATTCGAGATCGGGATCCGACAATCGCGGGCTAAGTGCATGTCCTTCGAGATGATTGACCGCCACCAACGGCTTGCCCGACGCCAGCGCCAGCGCCTTGCCAGTGACGAGGCCCACCATGACGCCACCGATCAATCCCGGCCCGGCGGTCGCGGCGATCGCATCGACCTGATCCAGCCTTACCCCTGCATCGGCCAGCGCCGCTTCGACCAGCGGCCCGATCGCTTCGACATGCGCGCGCGCCGCGATTTCGGGGACGACGCCACCGAACGGGGCGTGGCGCGATTCCTGTCCCGCCAGTCGGTGCGACAATATCTGCCGATCGCTGCCGACGATTGCGGCGGCGGTTTCGTCGCAGCTCGATTCAATCCCGAGGATGAGTGCCATATCCCACCCATAGCCCGATCCGCACGCTTGTCGAAGGGGCGGGCGATCCTCTAGGCGCTATTCGCATGACTGCACCTTTCCGCATCGGCACGCGCGGTTCGCCGCTGGCGCTCGTCCAGGCCAATATGGTGCGTGTCCGCTTGATCGCTGCGCATGGCTGGGCCGACGAGCACGTCGAGATCGTGCCGATCAAGACCACCGGCGACCGGGTTCAGGACCGCGCACTGGCCGAAATCGGCGGCAAGGCGCTGTGGACCAAGGAACTCGACCGTGCGCTGCTGGACCGCGACATCGATTGCGCGGTGCATTCGATGAAGGACGTCGAGACGATTCGTCCGACCCGCATCCGCATCGCAGCGATGCTGCCGCGCGCCGATGTGCGCGACAAGCTGATCGGGGCGAAAACGATCGCGGCGCTGGCGAAGGGCGCACGGGTCGGCACCAGTTCGCCCCGGCGCGCGGCCCAATTGCTCAACCTGCGCCCCGACCTGAAAATCCTGCTCTTCCGCGGCAATGTCGCGACCCGACTGGCGAAGCTGGAAGCAGGGGAAGCCGATGCAACCCTGCTCGCCGCCGCCGGACTCGACCGGCTGGGCCAGTCCGACATCGGCCATGCCATCGACGACCTGCTCCCGGCGCCTGCGCAAGGCGCGGTCGGGATCGAGGTGCGTGCCGACGACAAGGACGCGTGCCGCATCGTCGACGCGATCGACCACAAGCCGACCTGGCGCTGCGTCATGGCCGAACGCGCGTTGCTCGCGGTGCTGGGGGCCGATTGCCACTCGCCGGTCGCGGCACTTGCGCAGATCGAAGACGACCAGCTGACGATTCGCGCGGAACTGCTGGCCGAGGACGGCAGCGACCATATCACCGGCGACATTATCAGCGATGGCGATGACGACGCCGCTGCCGAAGCGCTCGCCCGCGACCTGCTGAAACGCGCGCCGCACGCCGTCGCCAAGCTTTTCGCCGGGCCGTGAGCCGCCCGGTCGCGATCCTGCGGCCGGAACCCGGCAATGCCGCGACCGCTGGCCGCGCACTCGCGCTGGGGCTGCGCGTCATCCGCTTGCCCCTGTTTGAAATTCGCGCGCTGGCGTGGACCCCCGCCGACCCGGCGACGCACGATGCGCTGGTGCTGACCAGCGCCAATGCGGTGCGCAACGCCGGGCCGCGGCTCTATGACTATGCGCATCTGCCGGTGTTCACGGTCGGCAAGGCGACGGCGCTGGCCGCAGAGGCGGCGGGATTGAAGGTTACCGCCATCGGCAGCGGCGGGCTGGCTGAACTCTCGGAAACCCTCGGTCAGCACCGCATCGGCCGCGCGCTGCATCTGGCGGGACGCGACCGGATGATCGTCGATGCGTTGCACCTGTCCGATGTGCGCATCGTCTATGCCAGTGAAGCGGTCGCAGTGACGTGCGAAGACATCACCCGGCTGGTCGGCTGCGTCGCCCTGCTTCATTCCCCACGCGCCGCGATGCGGTTGGCGCTCGCCGTCGATGCAGGCGGGCTGGACCGCGGATCGATTGCCATCGCCGCGATCAGCGAGGCGGTGGCCGACGCTTCGGGATCGGGCTGGGAAACCGTAAAGGCCGCTGAACAGCCTCACGATGCCGCGCTGCTGGCGGTCGCAACCGCCCTCGCCGATTGACGCTGGCACGAGCGACGGGGATAAGGACGCCCATGAGCTTAGATACCGGGACGGACCTGCCGCCCGCCATACCCAGCGAGACCCGCGCCAGGGGCGTCAGCCCGGTGTTGATCGTCGCGATGATCGCGTTCGTCGCAGGACTCGCGCTGATGGCGCTGGGCATGCGCTGGTGGTTGAACGAACGCGCCGAACCCGCGCCGGTCGAAACCGCGCTGACCGTGCCGACCGAACAGCCCTCCCCCAACGATCCCGTCGCGCTTCAGGCGCGGGCAGATACGCTGACGATGCGGATCGCCGAACTCGAACGACGGCTGGACGATGTCGATACGGGCTCTCGCACCGCATCGGGCTTCGCCTCGCGCGCCGAAGGGCTGATGGTCGCGTTCGCCGCCCGCCGTGCGCTCGATCGCGGGCTGGCGCTTGGCTATATCGAGGATCAGTTGCGGCTGCGCTTCGCCGAATCGGAACCCCAGGCGGTCGCGGTGGTGACGAGGAACGCGCGCGAACCGGTGACGATCGGCGACCTGCGCGAGGCGCTCGACACGATCGCGCCCTCGCTGATCCGCACCGATCTGTCCGACGGGTGGGGGCCGGCAAGCCGCCGTTCGCTCGGTAGCCTGATCGTCATTCGCCAGCGCGGATCGCAAAGCCCGCGCCCCGCAGACCGCCTCGAACGCGCCCGCCAGCGCCTGAACGAAGGCCAGGTCGAAGGCGCGATTGCCGAGATCGAACGCCTGCCCGGCGCGAACGAGGCGCAGAGCTGGATGCTGGCGGCGCGCCGGTACGTGAATGCCAGGCGCGCGCTCGACCGGATCGAGACCGCGGCGATCCAGGGTCAGGGCCGGTTGATCCTGCCCGCCGCGCCGCCGATTCAGGTGCCCGATCTCTCCACCATCCTCCCCGGAAACGCAGCGCCGGTCGACGGCGCACCGGCACCGGGTGCCGCCCCCGGCACCGTGCCGCCCACGAACTGAACAAGGACGAATTCGACATGGCAGATATGGGCCGCTTCGACTGGCAGGACCCCTTCGCGCTCGACGCACAGTTGACCGACGAAGAGCGCATGGTGCGCGATTCGGCGCGCAGCTATGCCCGTGAACGCCTGCTCCCGCGCGTCACCCGCGCCTATCTCGACGAGGATTTCGACCGTGAGATCATGCGCGAAATGGGTCAGCTCGGCCTGCTCGGCGCGACCGTCCCGGAAGAATATGGCGGCGCAGGATTAGGCTATGTCTCTTACGGGCTGGTCGCGCGGGAGGTAGAGGCGGTGGACAGCGGTTATCGCTCGGCGATGAGCGTACAGTCGTCCCTCGTGATGCACCCGATCAACGCCTACGGAACCGAGGAACAGAAGCGCAAATACCTGCCCAAGCTCGCCAGCGGCGAATGGGTCGGCTGTTTCGGTCTGACCGAACCCGATGCGGGCTCCGATCCCGGCGGCATGCGGACCCGTGCGGAAAAGATCGACGGCGGATACCGGCTAACGGGCACCAAGATGTGGATCACCAATTCGCCGATCGCCGATGTGTTCGTGGTCTGGGCGAAATCCGATGCGCATGGCGGCGGGATCAAGGGCTTCGTCCTCGAAAAGGGCATGGCGGGGCTTTCGGCGCCCAAGATCGAGGGCAAACTGAGCCTGCGCGCGTCGATCACCGGCGAAATCGTCATGGACGGCGTCGAAGTCGGCGAGGACGCGCTGCTGCCCGAGGTACAGGGGCTGAAAGGCCCGTTCGGCTGTCTCAACCGCGCACGCTACGGCATCGCCTGGGGCACGATGGGCGCGGCGGAATTCTGCATGGAGGCGGCACGCAGCTACACGCTCGAACGCCAGCAATTCGGGCGACCCCTCGCGGCGACCCAGCTCGTCCAGATGAAGCTCGCCAACATGCAGACCGAAATCGCGCTCGGCCTCAACGCCTGCCTGCGTGCAGGCCGCATGTTCGACGACGGCACGCTCGCGCCCGAAGCGATCTCGATCATCAAGCGCAACAATTGCGGCAAGGCGCTCGATATCGCCCGCGTCGCGCGCGACATGCACGGCGGCAACGGCATCGCCGCCGAATTCCACGTCCTGCGCCACGCCATCAACCTGGAAACGGTCAATACCTACGAAGGCACGCACGACGTCCACGGCCTGATCCTGGGCCGCGCGATCACGGGGATCGCGGCTTTTTGAGTTTCGCGCGGGACTGCCCCCCATTTTCCGTCATGCCGGACTTGTTCCGGCATCCACCGGGCCGCGTACGCAACGGACGCGTCGCTTGCCGGACGGTGGACCCCGGCACTTTGGCTGGGGTGACGGATGGGGAATGAGATGAAACCCCTCTCCGGCATCAAGGTCGTCGAACTCGCCCGCATCCTCGCCGGGCCATGGTGCGGGCAACTCCTGGCCGATCTCGGTGCCGAGGTCGTCAAGATCGAACGTCCCGGCGCAGGCGACGACACGCGTCACTGGGGGCCGCCCTTCCTCCACGATGCGGACGGCCACGATCTCGACGCCGCCTATTTCCATTCGACCAATCGCGGGAAAACGAGCCGCGCGGTCGATATCACCACGGCGCAAGGCCAGGCCGAAATCCGCGCGCTGGTCGCCGAAGCCGACGTGGTGATCGAAAACTACAAGGTCGGCGGCCTCGTCAAATACGGTCTCGATCCCGCCAGCCTCCGCACCCTCAACCCGCGCCTGATCGTCGCCTCGATCACCGGCTTCGGGCAGACCGGGCCTTATGCACCGCGCGCCGGGTACGATTTCATCATCCAGGCGATGGGCGGCATCATGTCGCTGACCGGGGAGCCCGACGGCGCGCCCCAGAAAGCGGGCATCGCCTATGCCGACATCTTCACCGGCGTCTATACCGCTGTCGCGATCCTCGCCGCGCTCCGCCAGCGCGACGCGACGGGCAAGGGCGCGCATATCGACATGGCGCTCCTAGATACCCAGGTGGCGGTGCTCGCCAACCAGGCGCTCAACTGGATGGCGAGCGGCAACGTCCCCCACCGCATGGGCAACGGCCACGCCAACCTTGCCCCCTATCAGGCCTTTGCCTGCGCCGATGGCGACCTGATCATCGCGGTCGGCAATGACGGCCAGTTCCGGCGGCTGTGCGCGGTCCTCGCCCTTGATCTCGCCGACGACCTGCGGTTCGCGACCAACCCGGGACGGGTCGAGAACCGCCGCGCAATGATCCCCGTCCTCGCCGCCGCGATCGGGGCCTGGGACAAGGCCGAACTCTACGAGAAACTCGAGGCTGCAGGCATCCCCGCAGGCCCGATCAACACGGTGGCAGAGGTCTTCGCCGATCCGCAAGTGATCGCGCGCGGGATGCAGGTGATGCTGGACGGCCTGCCCGGTGTCGCCAGCCCGATCGTGATCGACGGCGAAAGGATGGTTTCGGACAAGGCGAGCCCGGAGCGGCCTTAAACCATCCGTTCGTCAGCGTTTGACCCGCTCGATCAACGCCTGCGCCGCCGCGGGTGCCTTTTCCTTGGCACCGTTGATCATGAACACGAACACGTCGCGTGCGCGTTTCTCCGCCGCCCCGCCAAATACCGGCAGCCGATCGGGCACGCCACCTTTTGCCCAGACCTGAGCCGCATCCGCCCATTCGTCCAGCTTCGACGGCGCATAACCCGCCGCGAACCGACTTTCCGCATTCTCCAGCCGCGCATAGACGAAATCGCCCGTCACATCGGCGATCGCCGGGTAATCGCCCGACTCGGCGTAGACGATCGCCACGCCCGCTGCCCGGCACAGATCGACAAATTCGGGCACATGAAAACTATCATGCCGCACCTGCACCGCATGGCGCAGCGCTACACCATCCTGTTTCGCAGGCAGCAGCTTCAGGAACCCGGCAATCTCATCCGGGTCGAACTTCTTGGTATTGGCCAATTGCCACAGAATCGGCCCCAGCTTCGGGCCGAGTTCGGTAATCCCCTGACCCAGAAACTTCGCGATCGATTCGCCGCCTTCGTCCAACCGCTTGCGGTTGGTCGCATAGCGCGACGCCTTGACGGCAAACACGAAATCGTCGGGCACTTCCGCTGCCCATTTGGCGAAAGTGTCGGGCTTGAAACTCGAATAATAGGTGCCGTTGACCTCGATCGCGGTCACCGCGCGCGACGCATATTCCAGTTCGCGTCTCTGCGGATGGCCCTCCGGATAGAACACGCCGCCGCGCCACGGTTCGTAGGTCCAGCCGCCAATGCCGATTCGAATGTGAGTCATCTGGCGGAGGATAGCGGGTACGACCCGGCGGGGCAGCCCGGAACTTTCCGTGAAATGTTGGGACGAAGGCGCCGACCTAGAACATCGCCCCCGGCACCCAGGGGACGAATTCCTCACCCCCCAGCCCGCTTTGCTCGGACGCGCTGGGCGTGCCGCTGGCGATGCGCAGGATGAGCTTGAACATCTCGTCGCCCAATTGGTCGAGCGTCACCTCACCCAACAGCAATCGTCCGCAGTCGAGGTCGATATCCTCGGCCATATGCGCGGCGAGCGCGGAGTTGGACGCAATCTTGATCGTCGGCGCAGGCTTCGATCCGAACACCGAACCGCGACCGGTGGTGAACACGACCAGATTCGCGCCGCCCGCGATCTGGCCCGTCGCCGATGCCGGGTCGTAACCGGGCGAATCCATGAAGGTCAGGCCAGGCGCGGTAATCGGCGCGGCATAGTCGATCACCGCGTTGAGCGGGCTCAACCCCGCCTTCGCGACTGCGCCCAGCGACTTTTCGAGGATGGTGGTGATCCCGCCCGCGATATTGCCGGGGGAGGGATTGTTGTTGAGGTCGGCACCGTGCTGCGACGCGTAATCCTGCCACCAGTCGATCCGCTCGGTGAGTTTTTCGGCGACCTCGCCATTGGTGGCGCGGGCGAGCAGCAGGTCTTCGGCACCGAAGATTTCCGGCGTTTCGGATAACACCACCCGCCCGCCCGCTGCGACCAACCGGTCGGCGGCGCGGCCCAACGCGGGGTTGGCGGTCAGCGCGGAATACCCGTCCGATCCGCCGCACTGCATGCCGATGGTCAGATGCGCCGCAGACATCCGGCTACGACGTTCCGCGTTCGCCAGCGGCAGCATCGCCTCCACCGCCGCAATGCCTGCCGCAATGGCGGCGCGGGTGCCGCCGGTGTCCTGAATACCGACCACGCGCAAGCTGTCTGAGGGGGTGAGCCCCGCTTCGCTCAACAGCGGATCGACCTGATTCACTTCGCATCCCAGCCCGATCAGGACGATGCCTGCGAAATTGGGGTGGCGCGCATAACCGGCGATCGTGCGGCGGAGATTGGCGATCCCCTGGCCGTCATGCGCCAGCCCGCAACCACTTTGGTGGGTGAACGCCGCGACCCCGTCGACATTCGCGAAGGGCGAAAGGCGTTCGGGGGTGAAGTGCCGTTCAACCGCACGCGCGACGCTGGCCGAACAATTGACCGACGTCAGGATGCCGATGAAGTTGCGTGTGCCGACCCGGCCATCGTCGCGGAGATAGCCGTCGAACCAAGCGTCGCGCGGTGGCAATGCGGGCGGCACGTCGCGCGCGATCCCCTGAGCCGTGGCTTGTGGCTCGAATGCAAGGTTGTGGACATGGACGTGTTCGCCCGCGCCAATCGCGCGCGTGGCGCGACCGATGACATGGCCGAATTTGCGGACCGGCTCGCCTGCCGCGATGCCGCGCACCGCGATCTTGTGCCCGGCCGGGATGGCGTCGCGCACGGTTACGTCGCCTGCTGTGTCGCCAGGTGCGAGTGCATCGAGGGCGATGGCGACGGGATCGCCCGGGTTCGGGTGTAGCAACCGGCTCATGCCGACTCGCGACCGATCGGAAGGCGCGCGATCGCGGAGCGGAGCGCGGCGCGCAGCCAGTCGGCATCCGACAGGTCGCCGAAGATCGCGCGCACGTCCAACAGGCCGTCGATCAGTGCGGCATCATCGGCAGCGCTTTCCGGAATACGGCCAAGCGCGTCCGCCATCGGATCGTCGATCGCGCGGCCAACGCGTTCCACATGGCGCATCCAAGCCGCGACGCCGGTGATCGCAGCATGCGGATCGATGCCCTTCGCGCGCGCATCGGCAATCGTGCCGAGCAGCCGCTGGGGCAGCTTCTGCGAACCATCCATCGCGATCTGAATCAGCTTGTGGCGCAGCGCCGGATTGGCGAAGCGGGCGAGCAGCGCGTCGGCATAGGCGTGCGGGTCGAGCCCCGCGACTACCGGCAATGTCGTCGCCGCCTCCTCGCGCATCAATCGATCGACCACATCCCGGATGGCGGGGTCGGCGACCGCCTGATCCACCGTTTCATGACCGGCAATCAACCCCAGATAGGCAAGCGTCGAATGCGCGCCATTGAGCATCCTGAGCTTGGCGAGTTCGAACGGGCGAACATCGGCGACGAATTGCGCGCCTGCCGTCTCCCACGCAGGGCGCGGCCCGGCGAAATCATCCTCGATCACCCATTGGCTGAACGGCTCCGCCTTGACCGCGCCTTCGTCGCGCTGCCCGAGCAACGCCTCCACCCGGTCGAGGTCGTCGGGCGTACTCGCGGGGACGATGCGGTCGACCATCGTCGCAGGCGTGCGGACATGCGCATCGATCCAGTCGATCAGGTCGGGGTCGGAGGCGGTCAGATAATCTCGCAGTACCTGTCCCAACACCACGCCATTGTGCGGGAGGTTGTCGCAAGACAGCAACGTCACCGGCCCGTCACCCGCGTCGGCGCGCGCGCGCAAACCCTTTGCCAGATAACCGATCGCGGTCTCTACCGCGCCGCCCGTCAATTCCCGCGCGATGGCCGGATGGTGCGGATCCATCCGCCCGGTCGCGGGATCGTGACAATATCCCTTCTCCGTGACGGTCAGCGAGACGATGTGCGTCGCCGGATCGGCGATCGCGGCGATCACCGCATCGGGCTGTTCGGACGCGACCAGGACGCGGTCCACCGCACCGATCACGCGCAACCGCTCGCCCGCATTGCCGAGTTCGAGCACGGCGTAGAGGCCGTACTGGGGCTCGAGCTGATCGCGCACGCTGGCGGACCTGAGCGAAACGCCGGTAATCCGCCAGTCGCCGCCTGCGCTCGCCAGCACATCATCGGTATAGACCGCCTGATGCGCGCGGTGGAATGCGCCGATGCCCAGGTGGATTATGCCGGTGCCATGTTCGCCCGGATCGTATGCGGGCCACAGAACGCCATCGCGGGCGCTGGCCGACGCCGACCGATCGAGCCGCACGCTCATAATCTATACGCCGCCTTGGCCAATTCGTAGGTCAGCGCGTGGGCCAGTTCGTGCGCCTCGTCCTCGCCGATCCGGTGTTCGGCGACCAGCCGCGCGAGGAACCCGCAATCCATCCGCCGCGCGACATCGTGCCGCGCGGGTATAGACAGGAACGCGCGGGTATCGTCGTTGAACCCGACGGTGTTGTAGAAACCCGCGGTCTCGGTGGTCATCTCGCGAAACCGGCGCATCCCTTCGGGACTGTCGTGGAACCACCAGGACGGGCCGAGCTTCAAACAAGGATAATGCCCCGCCAGCGGTGCCAGTTCGCGGGCATAGACGCTTTCGTCGAGCGTGAAGAGAATGATCGTCAGATCGCGCTCGTTCCCGACCACGTCGAGCATGGGTTTGAGCGCCCCGACATAATCGGTGCGGGTCGGAATATCCGCCCCCTTGTCGCGGCCATAACGGTCGAACAATTTCGCATTGTGGTTGCGGCAGCTACCCGGATGGATCTGCATGACCAGTCCGTCGTCCAGGCTCATCTTTGCCATCTCGGTCAGCATCTGCGCGCGGAAGGTTTCGGCGTCCGCCGCACTCGCGCTGCCCGCTGTCACGCGCTGGTATAGCTGAGCCGCGTCTTCGTCGGACAGATTGGCGGTGGCGGCCGTAGGATGGCCGTGATCGGTCGAGGTCGCCCCGCCCACCTCCGCGAAATAGGCGCGCCGGTTGCGATGCGCAGCGAGATAGCCTGCCCAGGTGGAGACCTCTTCGCCGGTTAGTTCACCGAACGCCTTCAAATTATCGGCAAACCCCTCGAATTCCGGATCAACAACTGCATCGGGGCGATAGGCGGTGATGACACGGCCCTTCCAGCCCGATTCCGCAATCGCGCGGTGGTGGCGCAGATCGTCGAGCGGCCCTTCGGTCGTGGCGATCAATTCGATGTTATAGCGTTCGAACAACGCGCGCGGGCGAAACGCGTCGGTCTTCAGCGCCGCGTCGATGGTGTCGTAATAATGATCGGCGGTCGCCGCCGACAAGGCGACATCGATCCCGAAGCTTTTCGAAAACACCCAGTCCAGCCACATCCGCGACGGCGTGCCTCGGAACAGGTGATAGTTGTTCGCCAGGATGTGCCAGACCGCGCGCGGATCGACGTCGGCGGCACGGCCATCGGCGCGCGGGATCCCCAACGCCTCCAGGTCGATCCCCTGCGAATAGAGCATCCGGAATACATAATGATCGGGCGTGATCAGCAGCGCGGTGGGGTTGTCGAACGGCGCATCCGTCGCCCACCATCTGGGGTCGGTATGGCCGTGCGGCGACAGGATCGGCAGATCGGCGACCCTTTCATACAGCCGCCGCGCGATCGCGCGCGTGCCCGGATCGGCAGGAAACAGGCGGTCGGAATGAAGCTGGAGTTGTTCGGTCACTGGGCGCTTTCCGTTGGACTGAATGGCACGGAGTTCGGCATGATACTCGCTCGCAGGATGATTTGGCCGATAAATCGGTCGATATCGAGCGCAGTTTTCCGATCACGCCCTAAAGGCGATCCCCATGCCTGCCCGTCACGGCAACGCTTCGAACCGAAAATCGCGAAAGCGCGCTTCTCCTTTCCCCGCCGCATAAAGCGCGGGACGCAAGCTGAGAAAGTCATACGCGACATTGTGGTGATAGCCCGATACTTCCATCTGGACGTCGAACTTCTGCCAATGTGCGCCGCCATCGGCGCTGGTGTGGATGGTCAGGATGTTGCGGTCGTTCAACATTCGGATGCGCAGCCTGCGCACGGCGGCGGCGCCTGCCTCACGCTGCCCCGGTATGGCACCTCGCGGGCGTTGCAGGCCGTACCGGTGCATCACCAACCCCTTCGCGCCGAGGCCAAGGCCAGCATAGAGCCGCCGGTTGTAGAATAGCAGCAATCCGGCTTCCGCGCCGTCATCGACCTCGATGTCGCATTCGAACCGGTACGCCTGGTCTCCCGCGATACAGGTGATCGGCGAACAATCGCCGGGGGTCGTACCCTTGGCCTTCACATGCAGCATGCCGCTGTCACGCCGCAGTCGCGACGCTTCGCCCTTGGCCGGATCGTAAAAGCTCCATTGCACCCCGAATTTGTCGGTCGAGAAATCGTCCGACAGCGCTTGGCCGTGCGGCACCGCGTCACGTTCCACTGGCTTTTTGAGCGGTTTCGACAGGTCGCCGCCCAGCGGTTCGATCCAGCCGTCCGGGGTCCATCGAACGGGTTCGAGCAGCGCTTGCCGCCCCAACGTCCAATAGCCGTTTTCATAACCGTGATAGATCATCCACCACTGCCCCCCCGGCCCCTCGAACAGCGTCGCATGACCGCGCGACCACCATTTCTCCGTCGCGCTTTGCGTTCGGATCTGAGGATTGTTGGGCGCGTGCTCCCACTGCCCGTCGATGGTCCGCGACCGCGCCATGATGACCATGTGGCCGGTCGGCGGACCCGCCGTCCCGCCGACCGCGGTGGTCATATAGTAATAATCGCCGCGCCGGACGATCTTCGGCCCCTCGGGCGCAAAGGTTTCGACCACCCAGTCCTCGGGGTAGCGCCACGGGTCATAGACATGCTCGACTCCGCCCACCGTCGACAGCCCGTCGGGTGCCAGCTTCACCCGGTCGCCGCCCGACAGGAACAACCAGCGCGTGCCCTCCTCTCCCACCGCATGGCCGGGGTCAATGTGGAGCGGCAGTTTCAGGTCGATGGGCTCCGACCACGGCCCCTCGATCCGCTCGGCATGGATGACATAGATCGATTTGTAATCGGGAAAGCGCGCCGGGATGTAAACGTAGAACCGGTCGCCATGCTTGCACAATTCGGGCGCCCAGACCGATCCGATCGGGGTCCGAAGCGCCGCGGTGACGGCACGCCAGTTCACCAGATCGCGGCTGTGCCAGATGACGATGCCGGGATAGGCGTCAAAGCTGGAAAAGGTCAGGTAATAATCCTCGCCGTCGCGCAGGATCGTCGGGTCGGGCCGGTCACCCGAGAAGACGGGGTTGAGGAAATTGCCATCGCCCAGATCGGCCTTGCGCTGACCCTCGATCCCCCGCGCCCATTGCATCGCGGTGTGCGGATCGAGCGAAGAGGTGGCGCGCGATCCCTGGTCCGCGCCAAGCGAGAACGCTACACGCGGCAGGGAAATCCCCGCCGCGCCAAGTCCGATCAGGCCGAGTGCATCACGCCTGTCGATGCTCACAATTTAACGCGCGCGCCGAACAATATGGTGCGCCCGAAATGATTGTTCTCATAATTGCGGCGCGCATCGACATCGACCCAACGGCGACGATAGGCGTCGGTCAGATTGGTGCCCTCCACCGACAATTCGACCCAGTCGGTCAGCTTGTAGCGGATCGACGCGTCGACATTGGTGATGCCTTCATAGCCTTCAAAGATATTGCCGGTGCCCGACCCGCCATCGACATAGGGACCGCGATAGGTGACCGAGGTGCGCGCACTGAACCGGTCGTCCTCATAGTATAGCGTCGCGTTGAACGACTCTTTCGACAGGCCATAGAGCGTCGATTCCAACGACTGCGACGGGAGACCGCCGCCGGGCACGATCGCCGGTCCCTGCTGGGTATAGGTGGCCGAGGAATCGACGAAGGTCGCGTTCACGATCCCCCCGAAGTTCGACAGGAACCCAGGCAGGAACGTGAAGGGGGCCTGGAGCGCAAGTTCGATCCCCTTCAATTCCGCACCGGCACCGTTGCCCGTTGTCGCGATCGTCCAAATCGGCTGCGACTGGAGCGCAGGGTTGAGCGCGGCGGGCGACGACGGCACCAACACCGATGCCGGCAGCCCGGTTTCGGTGAAAGTGCCCGTCCGTGTGATCCCGACGGGGAAACTGGCGATGTCCTTTTTGAACAACGCGACCGACGCGATCGCCTGGGGCGCGAAATACCATTCGAACGACAGGTCGTAAGTGGTGGCGCGGAACGGCTCCAGGAACGGGTTGCCGTTGGTCACGCGGAAATTGAACCCGTCGGCCGACCCGCCCGGTGTCAGATTGCCAAGCGACGGGCGCGTGATGACCTTTGCCACGGCGCCGCGGATGATGAAATCGCGGTGCGGAAACAGCGCGACGTTCATCGACGGAAGCCAATCGTCGTAACTACGCTCGACCGTGGCAACGACGCCGCTGTTGATGCCATAGGACGACTGATCGGTGCGGACATAACGCATCCCCGCGTTCGCGGCATATTCCAACCCTGCCAACTCTCCCTTGGCATCGACCTGGAAATAACCGCCATAGGTTTCCTCGACTACGCCGCGGTTATTGCCCGCATCGATGCGAGCCGTGCGACCATAGAGGTTGGTGAAGGCGGTGGCCGCGTCGAGATTGGGGATCAGCCAGCTGTTGCTGTTGCCCGATGGCTGGCCCGCGCGGCCAAGCTGGAACAGTTCGGACAAGGCAGCGGTGACGGGGAATCCATACACCGCGCTGGGTCCGAACGCCGATGTCGGCGAACAAGTGATCGTGCCCAGCACCAGATCCCGCCCGCCATTGCCGCACACCGCGGTGTCGCGCGTGAACGCGGTAATGTCGAAATCATAGCGCCGCCACATACCGCCCAATTTGAGCATATAGCCCTCCGCCACGTCCCATTCGGTGCGCAGTTGCGCGGTGCGGAACTGGTTGATGTTGTCCGAAGGCCGATCGCGGATTTCGGCGAGCTGGAAATTGGCGGGATCGGTAACGCTGGTCCCAAAGGTCAGCCGCGGGAATTCCATGTCGGTATAGTCGTACTGATACCCCTGCGCATCGCGATCGTCGAACACCACCGTCGTCTCGACCGGCACACTGGCATTGGATTTCGAGTAGCCGCCGAGCGCGGTGAAGCGGAAATTTTCGGTAACATCCTGATCCCAGGTCGCGCCGATCTGATAGAATTCGGTTTCGGACTGTTTCAGGAAATGCTCGGTCCTGACCCACGCATCGTTGAGCGTGGCAGAGATCATGTTGCCGTCGCCATCGACCTGATAATCGACGACATCGATCGAGCGTTCGTTCGACCGCAGCAGGACTTCGCCCCATTTTTCGCGGCGATCCTGGTTGAACTTGGAATAGAGCCCGTCGATCGACACGCGGGTCGCATCGGTCGGCGACCATTGGACGCTGCCCGTGATCCCCAGCCGCTCGCGACTATGTTCGACCGCGCCATAACGCGGAATACGCGGGTGGAAGGCAAGCGCCGCCGCATCACAGCCGGCGCTGGGGCGGTAGACGCCGCCGCTGTTCGACGCGCGCACCGTGCTGGTCGCGGTCGTGAAGAAACACGGCACGCCTGCAACCGAATCGAACCGCGCCTGCGCCCAGCGCACGGTGTTGTTGCCCAACTCCAGCGTCTCGGTTTTTTGATAGGCGGCCGACACCGATGCGCCCAGCGTGCCGTCGGGCGACTTCCACGAAATCAGCCCTGCCAGCCGCGGTCCGACCGTCTCCGACAGGTCGTTGTACGATCCCTGCCCCGATGCGACGAAGGTGAAGCCCGTCTTTCCCGCTAGCGGATTGCCGGTGTTTAGATCGACCACCGCGCCGAGCGACCCTTCGTCCAGCGAAGCCTCGGCGGTCTTGCGCACGACCAGCGAACTGAACAGTTCGGACGCGAACACGTTGAAATCGAACGCGCGATCGCGGTTCGACGATGCGCCGTCATGCGAGGTTGCGATCGTCTCCAGCCCGTTCACGCGGACGCGCGTGAATTGCGCGCCCAGCCCGCGAACGGTGATCGCACGCCCCTCGCCGCCGTCGCGCTGGATCGAGATGCCAGGGATGCGTTGCAGCGATTCGGCCAGGTTCTGGTCGGGGAATTTGGCAATGTCCTCGGCAATGATCGCATCGACCGCCGCCACCGATTCGCGCTTCACGTTGAGCGCGGCGTCGAGCGAGGCACGAAAACCGGTAACGACGACCTCTGTGCCGTCCGCTTCCTGAGCGACCTGCGCTTCGGCCTGCGTGACTTCGGGATCGACCGGCGCGCCTGCCTCCTGCGCATGAGCCACCTGCGCCATCACCATCAACGAGGTTGCCCCCATCCATCGCGTCAACATCCGCGCGCGGTTCCGATCGGCCATCTTCTATCCCCTCTCCCGCCGGTCAGCCTTTAGCTGACACCGGTAGTCAAATCCTGCGAGACCCGACGCGAATCGCCGGAGTCTTCGATTTTTCGGGTTGAGGAAGGGGGCGCTGTCGCGCCCGATTTCCGCATCCTCTCGCCGATCTGTCGCGTTTTCGCGATCCGACACCCGTTTTAGTGCTTGAGTAACCGGTGTCATAGCGACATTGTTACGAACAACGGCCCGTGTCAAGAAGGGTCAACCAATAGGAGAGACGATGATGAAATGGCTCGCGACCGTAGCCTTTATGGCAACGATCCCCGCCCTTCCCTTCGCCGCGCAGGCCGAAGTGAGCGATCGCTCATCGCCGAATCCGGCGGTACAGAATGCGGGGAAACCTGCGTTTCCTGGTGCCCAGGGTTGGGCTGCGGCCACGCAAGGGGGGCGCGGCGGAAGCATCATCCGAGTTACCAATCTCAACCCCGACGGCCCCGGATCGTTCAAGGCGGCGGTCGAAACCAAGGGTCCGCGCATCATCGTGTTCGAAGTCGGCGGCGTGATCGACATGGGGATGACCGCGCTCGACATCACCGAACCCTATCTGACCATCGCCGGTCAGACCGCGCCGTCGCCCGGCGTCACCTTCATCCGCGGCGGGTTCGATGTGAAGACGCACGACGTCATCATTCGTCATATCCGTATTCGTCCCGGTGCCGATGGCGGTGCCAAGCGGTCGGGATGGGAGCCCGATGCGCTATCCACCGTCGGCGCGCGCAACGTGATCGTCGATCACAGCACCATGACCTGGGCGCCGGACGAGAATCTTTCGGCTTCGGGGCCGCGCTTTACCGGCGATACGGTCGAGGAATGGCGCAAGGGCACCAGCCACAACATCACCTTCAGCTACAATCTGCTCGCAGAAGGGCTGGCCGATTCGACCCATCCCAAGGGCGAGCATTCCAAAGGCTCGCTGATCCACGACAATGCCACCGGCATCCTGATCTATCGCAATATCTACGCCCATAATGTCGAACGCTCGCCATTGTTGAAGGGCGGGGTCCATGCCGCCGTGGTCAACAATTTCATCTACGACCCCGGCACGCGCGCGGTGCATTACAACCTGATGGCGCTCGAATGGGCGGGCGTGCCGTATCAGCTTGGCGAACTCTCGGCGGTCGGCAACGTGATGCGCGCAGGCCCGTCCACCGACGATAGCCTGCCGTTCATGATGCTGGGGGGCGATGGCGACCTGCGCTATCACGCGCGCGACAACATCGCGGTCGATAAATATGGCGAACCGCTTCCGCAATTCGGCCGCTACGGCGTCACCAAAGCGAAGCTGATCGAGGCGAGGCAGCCGGTGGTTTGGCCACAGGGACTGCCGGTCATGCCCGCCGCCGAACTGGAAACCTATCTGCTCGCCAATGCCGGCGCGCGGCCCTGGGACCGTGATGCCGACGATATCCGCGTGCTGTTCTTCATCGCGGAAGGGCGCGGGGAAATCATCGACGACGAAAAGGAAACCGGCGGCTATCCCAAGCAAAAGCCGACCAAGGCGCCCTTCATCGACGCCGACTGGAATCTCGACACGATGGAGCCGAAATCGGGTCGCTATCCGGGACAAAAAGGCCCGATCCAGGAAAATCAAAGCGCCCGCGATGCGCAAATGCGGCGATAAGGGTAAAGGAACGACCCGACAGGAGGGGTTATGCTGGCAAGACTGATCGCCTTATCTGCGGCCGCATGGCTACTCATCGGCGCGGCACCGCAAGTGGCGTCCGTGCCGCCTGCGCCATCGGTGCTGATCTTCAGCCACACTACCGGCTATCGCCACGCGTCGATCGAGCCGGCGACTGAAGCGATACGCGCGATCGCAAAACAGGAAGGCTTGCTGGTCGTCGCTAGCGAAGACCCCGCGCTGTTCGACGATCCCGCCGCACTCGCCCGCTTCGACGCGATCGTCCTGCTCAGCAACACGACCAAACCCGACGATCCAGCCAGCGAATGGTGGCTCGGCGCGCGTCGCGACGCGCTCCAACGCTTCGTGCGCGACGGCGGCGGGATCGTTGCCATCCACGCGGCGGCCGATTCGCACCATCACTGGCCGTGGTACACGCGGATGATCGGCGGTCGCTTCGCCCGCCATCCAGACGGCACGCCCGAGGGCGCGGTCACGAAAACGCCCCGCGCCCACCCCTCGACCGCCCCCCTCCCCGACGCCTTTCGGATCGAGGACGAATGGTATTGGTTCGCCGACCTGTCGCCCTCGGTCGATATGCTGCTGACGCTCGACCCGGCATCGATCGGGGAGAAGGACCCCAATCCCGTCGCGCTTGCCTGGGCACACCGGTTCGAAGGCGGGCGCGTCTTCTATACCGGGCTCGGTCACCGCCCGGAAAGCTGGGCCGATCCTCGCGTCCTGGCGCATGTGCGCGGTGGCCTGGCCTGGGCTGCGGGCACGGCCAAGGCACCCGCGATGGTGGTCATCGACCAGCGCGACAAGGTTCGCGACGAACCCCCACCGCACGGGGCGATCGGCATGAGCACCGCCTACCGCATCTCCGACGCCGTGCCCGCGCGCACGATGGAATTCCGCCGCCGCGACCTGCATGTCGGTGCTGCGATCGGCATCCACCCCATCGACCATGACGAGGTGTATTACGTGCTGGCGGGCGAAGGCGATGTGACCTCGGACGGCGTCACCCGGCGGTTGAAACGGGGCATGGCGGCGTATCTCTATACCGGTGCCGAAGTCGGTATCCGGCAAGTGGGGAGCGAGCCGCTGTCGCTGATCATCAGCTATCCGATTTCGGAGAAATAGGGCGTTTTCACCCCATAACCGTCACCCCGGCCGAAGTGCCGGGGTCTACCGACCGGCAAGCGTGCGCTCGAAATGGTTACAACACGCTAGCGGCTAAGTGGACCCCGGCACTTCGGCCGGGGTGACGTAAGCTGAGGAAATGCTCAGCTCCCCGGCTGGATATACTGAAACCGCGAGAACAATTCGCGCTCCCAGCCGCGCGGATCATTCTCCACCCGAACCTTGGCATCGAACATCATCGTCTGCCGTTCGCCCAACGTGTGCCGCGGCCAGCGGGGCAGCCCCGCCCCGTTCGGATCGCCGCGCGCGGCGTGCGCGACGAATGCCTCCATCATAGCCTGCGACAAAGCTCTCGCCGC
Organism: Sphingomonas sp. AX6; assembly: GCF_902506605.1. Taxonomy (GTDB): domain Bacteria; phylum Pseudomonadota; class Alphaproteobacteria; order Sphingomonadales; family Sphingomonadaceae; genus Sphingomonas. The sequence continues at coordinate 138,195 of NZ_LR733979.1, read as the reverse complement.
GCGCCCCGTCCCGCTTTTCGATCCCGACGCGTCGAGCGTCCCGAACACGAACGGAATATCGTCGGTATGCGCCGCACCGCGCAAGCGATCGACCGGCGACTGCAAATCGAATCGATAGACCCACGCCGGTGCCCCCGCCCGTGCCCGCTCCTCAGCCTCGATCACCTGCCCGCGCCAGCTGCGCCCCGCCGTCGTCGCAGCGTAGAACAGGTCGGCAGGCGACATCGCGGGATAGCGCGCGCGAAACTCGGCCACCACCCATTCGGGATGCGCGTCGAGCCGAAGCTGCGGCGTCAGCCGCGCGGCCAGATTGTCCCAGGCCAACCCCTGCATCGCAGGTCCGCGCGGATCGATAAAGGCGCGCGTTTCGTCCTTGGTATTGCCAAGGATCAGCGGGATTGCATTCCCTTGCGGATGCGCGTCGGGCCAGAAGGGATGGCGCGTCAGCCACTTCATGTCGAGCACCGGCCCCATATAGACGCCGCCGCCCAGAATCGGATCTTCGGCCTCCAACCCCTCGATCAATCGCTCGACGGGCATGTCGATCAGATCGCCGGGCCGTGCCTTCAACCGCGCGAGAAACGCCTCCGCCCGCCGCGTCGCATTGAGCGGCCCGGACGCCGTCACCTGCTGCCCGCTCATCGTCGCGGCCGAATGAAACAGTCCCCTGGCGGCAGGCGTCGCCATCAGCGTCGCGATCTTCGCGCCGCCGCCCGATTGCCCGAACACCATCACCCGCCCCGGGTCGCCCCCGAACCCGGCGATATTGTCGCGCACCCATCGAAGCGCGAGGATCAGGTCGAGCTGCCCGGCATTGCCGCTATCGGCAAAGCCCTTCGCGAGCCGGTCGAGATAGAGATAGCCCAGCGCATTCAACCGGTGATTGACGGTGACGACGACCACGTCCTGCCCGGCCAGATGCTGGCCAAACACCAGCGGCTCGATCACCGTCCCACCCGAATAGGCGCCGCCATGGAAATAGACCATCACCGGGCGGCTGGCGCGCGCATCGGTGCCGGGGGTCCAGACGTTGAGGAACAGGCAATCCTCGCGCTGCGTCAGGTCGCTGCCGCCGCGCTGCGGGCAGGACGGGCCGAACTCGGTCGCCTGTAGAATGTCGCGGACGGGCTTCGGCGCGACCGGTGCCTGAAACCGGCGGCGGCTCATATCCGCACCGTAGCGGATGCCACGAAACACCGAGAGATTGCCTTCGCGCGTGCCCTGCCAGCGCCCGGACTTGCCAGTTGCAACCGGATCGCCGCGCTGCGCCCCGGCGGCGAACGGGACCAGCGACAGCCCCGCGCCCAACCCCAGCACCGCTCGCCGATCGACCATCGCGTTACCTTCTCACGTCCAGCCCGCCTTCGAGAAAGGCGTCGATGTCGGTACGCCGGAACAGGCTCGCATCGCCGGGCAACGAATGTTTCAGGCACGCGACCGCGAGACCGGAGCGCACCGTATCTTCCAGCCCCTGCCCCGAATGAACGCCGTGCAGGATGCCGGTCGCGAACGCATCGCCCCCGCCGATCCGGTCGATGATCCCCGCGACCACCACTTCGTCGGTCTGAAAACCGCGCTCGCGCGTATCGACCCGCGCGGCGATGCGGTGGCGGTCGGCGTCGTCAACATGCCGCGCAGTGGACGCGATGCGCTGGAGGTTGGGGAAGGCCGCGAACGCCGCTTCCGCCGCCTCGCGCCGACGATCGGCACCATCGCCCGAAAATTCGCGCCCCAGCAACAGCGAGATGTCGCGGTGATTGCCGAACAACAGGTCGGCCAGGCTCACCAGTTTCGTTAGCACCGACTTCGGATCGCTATCCCACGCCTCCCACAACCGCGCGCGGTAATTGCCGTCGAACGACACCGCGATGCCCTTCGCCTGTGCCGCTTCGGCAGCGGCAATCGCGGCGGCGGCGGTCGCAGGGCCAAGCGCAGGCGTGATCCCCGACAGATGCAGCCGCGCCGCGCCGTTGAGCAATGCGTCCCAATCGAACGCATCGGCGGGTGCCTCGGCAAAGGCCGACGCGGCGCGGTCATAGACGATGTCCGACGCGCGCAAGCCAGCACCCGGCGAAAGGAAATATAGCCCCATCCGCCCGTCGCGCAGTTGTACCCCGGATGTGTCCACGCCCTGCGCGCGTAAGGCGGCGATAGCCCCGCGTCCCAGGGGATTGTCGGGCACCGCGCTGACCATGGCGGTCGGGTGGTCGAGACAGGCCAGCCCGATCGCGACATTCGCCTCCGCCCCGCCGACATGCACGTCGAGCCGCCCCGACTGCATCAACAACTCGCGCCCCGGCGCGGTGAGGCGCAGCAGCAATTCCCCGAAACAGACGATGCGGCCTTTGGTCACTGACTTCTCCCCGTTCGAACGCTTCGAACCTCTAAAGAGAAGGAAGGTGCTTCGACAAGCTCAGCACCAACGGGGCGGGTAAAGTTCACCTTGCCAGCCACCCGCCATCGACGGCGAGGATGTGGCCCTGGACGTAGCGCGCGGCGTCGGACGCGAGGAACACCGCGGCCCCGCCAAGGTCGCTTGGCTCGCCCCAGCGCGCGGCGGGGATGCGGTCCATGATCTGGCGGTTGCGGGTCTCGTCGGCTTGGAGGGCGGCGGTATTGTTGGTCGCGATATATCCCGGCGCGATGGCGTTGACGTTGATGCCCTTTGCGGCCCATTCGCAGGCGAGCAGCTTGGTCAGCCCGCCAATCCCCGATTTGGACGCGGTATNGAAGATTCGGCAAATTCGCTCGACTGCGCCCTCCCACCTCCCGTTCGTTTCGAGCGAAGTCGAGAAACGTGGGCTGAACGCTTGTGACACGTTTCTCGACTTCGCTCGAAACGAACGGCATTTTGGGGGAGTGCAACTCAGGAAAAGGGCGGCTCGCGCTAAGCTAATCCCTCAATCGCACGCGCCTTGGGGCTATCCGGGAACAATGCCGTCATCGCCCGCGCCGGGTCCAGCCCGTAATGCGCCGTTACCGCGCTCGATATGAATGCATCCAGCCCCAGCGTCGGCTTCAAATCGCGACCTTCGTAAAGCGCGGCCTGTCCCAATCCCGGCCAGTCGGACAGGATGCGCCCGCCCTTTACCGCGCCGCCGACCAGCATCGCGCTTGCACCCGTGCCGTGATCGGTGCCGCCGGTGCCGTTGACCGCGACGGTGCGGCCGAATTCGGTCGCGACGAGGACCATCGTTTCGCCCCAAGCATCCCCCAGCCCGGTCTGCAAAGCGCCGACCATCGCGTCGAGCCCGCGCAACTGCGCGCCGATCCGCGCGCGCTGGCCAGCGTGCGTGTCCCAGCCGCCGGTTTCGATCATCGCGATCCGCGCGCCGTTGTCGGGCAGCATCAGTCGCGCCGCCAGCGCACCCGTCGCCGCGGCGTTGCGCCCATTGTCGGCGGCGAGATCGCCTGCGAGCAGCCGCGTCGCGGTCGCCTGTTCCCAGATGCCGTGAAGCTGTGCGTCGCCTTGATATAGCATGGCGACGCGCTGGAGCACATCGTCCGACGCATCGGGAAGGTTGGAGGGAGCATAGGACGCGACCTCGCGTTCGCCGCGAAGCGCCATCGGCACGGTGGCGGCGACCGCGATCGCGCGCGCGCTTTCGCTCGGCAGCAGCCCGAGCATGCGATTCATCCACCCGTCCTTGCGCGCATAGGCCCGGTTGCCGCCCGATTCGAGGACGTTCTGCCCGTCGAAATGCGACCGGTCGCGATAGGGCGAAGCGATGGCATGCGCGAACAGTGCCTGTTTGGATTGATAGAATTTGGCCAGCCCGCCAAGCGACGGGTGCAGCGCGAACATCGGATCGATCTTGTGCGCGGCGCTGCCCGCGAAATCCTCTGCCAGCGCAGCCCGAATGCCCGCGAACGCCGGATCGCCGATTGGCGCGAGCGTGGAAAGGCCGTCTGCCGCACCGCGCTGGATGATGAAGACGAACCGCTTGTTGGTCGCCGCCTGCGCGAACGCCATGCGCGGCGCGAAGCCGAGGGACAGCGCGCCTGCCGCACCGCCCAGGATGAATTTGCGTCGATCGAACATGGCGTTACCTCCGCAGCATTTCAGGGGAGACGAGCATCAGCGCCAGACCCTGCGCAGGACTTTCGGCGCGCGAAATGGCTTGCGCGGTCGCATCGGACAGCGCGTCGGGGAACAGTTGCGCGGCGCGGGCGCGGGGATCGACATCGCCCCGGATTTGTGACGCGATGCGCTCCGCAGCCTCGACCCGGCGCATCAGCGCGTCCGGCCCCGCCCAACTTGCGGCGATGTCGTCATAGCCGGCCGGCGAACCTGGCCGCCACACTGGCTGGCCAAGCTGGTTGAGCAATCCGGTCATCGCCTGCCCGTCAACCGATTGCGCACCCAGCGCCCGCATCGTCGATACCGACCATTCCCATGGCGTCCTGAACTTGGGGGCGCCCGCCGCCCAGCTTTCCGGCGCATCGATCAACGCGCGATAGACGGTCGGCAGGTCGCCGCCCGAAGACAGAAACGCGCGTTCGAGTTTGGCAACCAGCGGCGCGGGCGGGGTGTCGCCCGCGAAATGGCGCGCCAATTTGGTCGCGACGTGTTTTGCGGTGGCGGGATGCGTCGCCAGATCGGCAAGCACTGCGTTCGCCTGTGCCACGCCCTGCTGATCGTAGCGTTTGCCGAGGATCGTGCGCGCGCCCGGTTCGTGGATACGAGCAGCAAAGACGAATTCACCGGGTTCGCCCCGCGTCCCCGCGATCCGCGCGGCCTGACCATTGCCGATACCCGCAACCGTCCAGCCGGTCATCGCGCGCGCGAATTCGGTGACGTCGGCCTGCGCATAGCCGCTGCCGACACCCATCGTGTGCAACTCCATGATTTCGCGCGCGAGATTCTCGTTGAGCCCGACCTGGCGGCGGCCCCGGTTCGCGACCTGTTGCCCCAGCGGGCTATCCGGCCCGACCGATTGCGCCTGATCGAGATAGAGCAGCATCGCCGGATGGCGCTCCACCGCCATCAGCATATCCGCGAACTTGCCAAGCACATGCGGACGGATCGCGTCGAACTCCATCGTTCCCGCCAGTCCGACCACCGTCAGCTTGTCGGCGGACACCGCGAAGTGGTTGGCCCAGAAATGCACCAGCCGTTCGACGAAGGGCGCAGGCGTGCGCATCGTCGCCTCCATTCGCGCGCCCACCGCATCGATATAGTGGCCGCGCCCGTCGGCTCGGGTTTCGCGCGCAGCTTCCATGCGGAGCGATCGCATCGCGGGGTTACGCTGGCGCTGGCCGGGCATCGCCGCGGGTTGCATCGTCGCGGGCGCATCAGCTTGAATGGTTGTGCTCTGGCCGCCCGCTTGAAACAACTGCATCCGGCCCTGGCGGAGTTGCTGGAAATAGTCGGCGAGGCCCTGTGCGACCATCGCGGTGGTCGGCGCGGTGGCGATCGCGGGCGGGCGCGGTTCGTAACGGTTTAGCTGGTCGAGCAGCCAGCGCTTCGGGTTTTCGGGCGCCACCTCTCCCGGCCTGCCACCGAGTCCGAAGCGATTAAGGGCAATACTGGCTTCCATCGCGGACACCTTTCCCGTGTTCATCCAGGAGGATGCGCTTCATTTGTCGCAGAATTATGCCCGGAAAGCGGTTTGTCGTGGATTTGGGACGGCTGGGCGTGGTTCAAATGATGTCGTAAAAATTGTGGCATCGCCGTTTTCACTCGTCATTCCCGCGACGGCGGGAACCCATAACCCATGTCGGCGGCAATGCATTCCCGCCTCCGCGGGAATGACGGGGAATCAAAACCCCTCAGGCAACTCGATCTCTCCCACGACCTCGCGGTAACGCGAGACCGCATAACGATCTGTCATGCCAGCGATGAAATCGGCGATGTGGCGGCTGCGATCGGGTTCGCTATCCGGCAAGCGGTCGCGCCATTCGGGGGGCATCGTCGCCGGGTCGGTGGCATAAGCGGCGAACAATCCCGCCACCACCACCCGCGCCGCATCGGCTGCCGCAAGCTGGCGCGGATGGCGATAGAGATTGGCGTACATGAAACGTTTCAGCTCGCGCTCGGCGTCGCGCATTTCCTCGGAAAAGCCCGATAGGCATCGCCCCGCCCCACGAATGTCATCAGCGCACTCGACCTTCGCGTCGGCCAACCGAGCCCGCGTTTCCTCGATCAGGTCGTTGACCATCGCGCCGATTTGCGACCGCACCAATTCGCCGACTAGTCGCTCGCTTGCGATGTCCGGAAAACGCGCGCGCACCTGGTCCCAGCCGCGCGCGATCAGCGGGACCGCCATTACCTGATCGTGCGTCAGCAGCTCGGCGCGGATACCATCGTCGATATCGTGATTGTCATACGCAATGTCGTCGGCGATCGCCGCGACCTGCGCCTCCAGCGACGAATGCGCCGTCAGGTCGAGCGGGAAATCGGCATCCTCCGCCGCCAGCGCCCAGCCAGGTTCGAACACCGGGCCGTTGTGCTTAGCAAGCCCCTCCAGCGTTTCCCAACTGAGGTTCAACCCCGGCCACATCGGATAGGGGCAATCGAGCCGGGTCAGCGCCCGCAGCGTGTGCCCATTATGGTCGAAACCACCCGCCCCGCGCAACGCATCCTCCAGCGCCTCCTCACCGGCATGGCCGAACGGCGGATGGCCGATATCATGCGCCAGGCACAGTGCCTCGGTCAGGTCCTCGTTCAGCGACAGCGCGCGCGCGACGGTGCGACCGATCTGCGCGACTTCCAGGCTGTGGGTCAGCCGGACACGGAAGTGATCGCCATCGGGGGCCAGGAACACCTGGGTCTTGTGCCGCAACCGGCGAAAGCTGATCGAATGGATGATGCGGTCGCGGTCGCGCTGGAACGCGTCGCGCGGGCCGCGCGCGGTCGTGTTTTGTTCCTCGTGGCGGCGTCCTTTGCTCGCGTCCGGGTGGGAAGCCCAGGGCGCCAGATTTCTGGGAGCCGCACCGGCCCACTCCCCCACCCGGCCTGCCACTAAGATACTGCCGCTGGGAGGCCGGGTGGGGGAGTGGGCCGGTGCCGCGTCCGCGTGAGCGGACCCAAGCAGGCTTTGCGTTGCATCAGCGGTTGAGCGTTTCGATCTTCTGGCCCGCTTCGCTTTCCCAGGCGAAGGCTGAAATTCCGTCTTTTGCGATTGCGTTCACGAAAGTCTGCGCCTCACCGGAAGTCTTGAATGGACCTGCCAGCAGGCGGTTAGTCGCGCGAAGGGGCGTCGTCCAGCCCTGCTTTCCCTTGAACGCGGCGGGCGATTGCTTCGCCAGCCGGTCCCAGTCCTTGTATAGGTCGGCGGCGCGTGCTCCGCCTGCGACCTGAACCCAGTGGCGTGCGGGGTCCGCGGGTGCGGCGGGCTTCTTCGCTGCGGGCTTGGGCACCGGTTTTGCGGTCGCCTTAACCGCAGGCTTTTCGACAACCTTGGCTGGCGGCGGAGTTTCGACCTTCTCGATCGAAGCGGGTTCGGACTTCGGCTCCGGCGCTGCCGCGATCGGCTCTGCGATGCCAGGCGCTGGCGCTGAACCGGGCATCGGCGCAACGCCGAGTTCGGAACCGGGCACCGAAATGCCGCGCATGATCCGGCCGATGACATCGTCATTGTCGCCGACCACCCGCGCATTGGCGGGAGCGGTCACCGTCGCTGGCGATACCGCAGTCCCGAATGCCGGTTGCGGTGCGCTGGCGGTGGGCGCTGTCGTGGCAGCCATGCTCGGCGGCATCTCCAGCGCGCGCTCGGCCGGACGAGTGAGGCTAAGCACCCCGCGCGAATCGGTAGACAGCCGCGCGCCGACCGGACCCTCGTCCGACGAAGCGGCCAGCGTCACGCCCGGTGCGGAAGCGCTGGGTACGGCCTGCACCATCGCGCCCGGCGGTGCCGCGACCGACGACGGACCCGAGGGCACGATCGACGCAAGTTGCGCAAGCGCGGCATTCGACTGGCGGGCGGACGGCGCAGGCGTCGGGGCCGGACGCTCGGCGGCGGCAAGCTGAACCGGTTCGCGCACGTCGGTGACCACCGCGGCGCGCACTGCGCTTTGCGGGTCGCGGGTGGCGCGCCGCGACGCACGATTATCGGCCATCTGGGTACGTTCGCGCGCGCGCGCGTTGCGGGTGGTGCGTGGTTCGACGCGGGCCTCCGCCTCGCGGCGCGCAGTGCCCGCATCGGCAAGCATCGTCGGTGTCGATGCCTGCGCGCCCATCGGCGGGGCCATGCTGGCGTCGGCCATGCGCTGCGGCGTGCGCTGCAACTGGCCGAAATGCCCGGCAAAGGCACGGTCGCCCGGCGACAATGCAGGCAAGCGGCGGAAGAAGGGCGCGAGGTTCGGCCCGAAGCCCGGCATCATGCTCGCCGCGATCCGGTCGGCCATCGCGAAGTCGCCGTCCATCGCGACCACCATCGCCTGTACCCGCCATGCCTGACGATCATTGGCGCGCAGCATCGTGTCGAGCAGCCGTGCCGCTTCTTCGCGCTTGCCGCTGATCCCCAACGACAGCGCCAGTCGCCGCGTGATCTCGTCGTCGGACCCGCGCGACAATGCCAGCCGGTAATCGGCCTGCGCATTGGCAGGATAGCCCATCAGGTCGTACGCCAAGCCGCGGTCGTCTGCGTAGTCGGCGGGCGAAAGCCCCAGCCGCTCGGCCTCGGCAAAATACTTAAGCGCCTCACCTGGCCGCTCCATCGCCACCAATGCACGACCGCGACCGGCGGCAATGCGCGGATTGCGCGGATCGATTCGCTCGGCACGGGCAAAGAATTGCATCGCCGCCGCACCGTCACCCAGCTTGGCGCTCGCTTCGCCTGCACCGATCAGCGCGCGAAGGTTGCCAGCGTCTGCCGCAAGCGCACGCATATGCGATGCAAGCGCATCGGCGGTCGGGGTCGATGTCGGCGCGATCATCGCTTGTGCGGCGGCCATCGACGGCGCGGCCACCCCGGCCAGCAGGGCCAGCGCGATCACGTACCGGCGGATACCGGGGCGGATTCGGGTCGGATGTGTCATGGTTACCGACCCTTAGAGCGGTTCGCGCCTGAACCAGCAATGACAAGGATCATGCGCGTCGGCCAACCGAGCCGAGGGGGCGACGAGGTGTGAGGTTGCGGGGAAACCGGGTGCCATCGGTGCATTCTCTTTGAGAATGATGATGCCGGATAAAACACTATTCCATCATTCATCGCCTTCGAGGAAGTGATAAAACAGGGCGGCTAATCGTTAGCCGTCAAGCCGTGACCTCCCACCGTTTGTTTCGAGCGAAGTGGAGAAACGTGATCCAGGCTTAGGGGGCGTTTCTCGACTTCGCTCGAAACAAGCGGAAAGGGTACGGGTCACCCCCTGCTCCCCACGCAAAAAGGCCGGGCGTAGGCCCGGCCTTTCGCATTTCAACCCGGTGCGGGGATCTACTGGTTGTTCTGGCGGTGCAGGAAGCGCGGGATGTCGAGCGGATCGCGCTCTTCGCCCTCACCGCTGCGCGCTTCGCGGCGGGTCGCGGCTGCCATGCGTTCGAATAGCGTGCCGCCTGCCGATTTGGAAGTGGGGAGCGGTGCCGGTGCCGCTTCCTCGTCGGCATTGTCATCACTGCCGCTCAGCCAGTTGCGCGACGGGGTTTCCTCGCCCAGCACGGCATCGTCGATGAAGCTGGCAGCGGGCTTGGGCGCTTCGGCGGCCTCTGGCACGACCGCTTCGCCACCTAACAGCAATTCGTCGCCCTCATCCGCCACGTCGGGATCGACGAAGCTGGGCATCGGCGCGGCATCTTCGCTCCCCTCGGGCGCATCGAGATGGAGCGGGGCGTCATCCTGTTCCGCTTCGCTGGCGGTGGCTTCCGAAGCGACCGTGGCTACCACTGGAGCGGCCGCCTCGCGACGCGGACCGCCGAACGAGAAACTGCGCGTCTGGGCCGAATCGCGCGCCTGAACCGGCACCGCGACCGCGCCTTCGTCGGCCTCTATGCCGGTCGCGACGACCGACACGCGGATCTTGCCTTCGAGGTCAGGATTGAATGCCGAACCCCAGATGATGTTGGCGTCGTCGTCGACCAGCTCGCGGATGTGGTTTGCGGCTTCATCGACTTCGAGCAGGCGCATGTCTTCGCCGCCGGTGATCGACACGATGACGCCCTTGGCGCCCTTCATGCTGACGCCTTCAAGCAGCGGGTTGGCGATCGCCTTTTGCGCGGCTTCGATCGCGCGCGTGTCACCGCTCGCTTCGCCGGTGCCCATCATCGCCTTGCCCATTTCCTGCATCACCGACCGCACGTCGGCGAAATCGAGGTTGATGAGGCCAGGCATGACCATCAAATCGGTGATCCCACGAACGCCCTGTTGCAGGACTTCGTCCGCCATTTCGAACGCTTCCTTGAAGGTCGTATTCGCATTGGCGATCAGGAACAGATTCTGGTTCGGAATGACGATCAGCGTGTCGACGTACTTCTGAAGCTCCTCGATGCCGCTTTCGGCGGCTTTCGAGCGACGCTTGCCTTCGAACGCGAACGGCTTGGTCACGACGCCGACGGTCAGGATGCCCATCTCACGCGCGGCCTGCGCGATGACGGGTGCCGCACCGGTGCCGGTGCCGCCGCCCATGCCCGCTGCAATGAAGCACATATGGCTGCCCTCGAGCGCCTTTTGCACCTGATCGATGGTTTCTTCCGCAGCGGCGCGCCCGATTTCGGGGCGTGCGCCCGCGCCCAGCCCTTGCGTGATGTTCGCGCCCAGCTGGATACGCTGCGGTGCCGAGGATTGCTTCAACGACTGCGCGTCGGTGTTGGCGACCAGGAACTCGACGCCCTGGACCTCTGCCCGGATCATGTTGGCGATGGCATTGCCCCCAGCGCCACCAACCCCGATCACCGAAATGCGCGGCGTCAATTCATCGACGTCGGGCGGAAGGAATTCGATCGTCATTTCTTGAAATCTCCCCGCGTGCCGCCTGATACGCCGACGACACTAGATATAGCGTAATTGCCCCGTGTTGCACGAACGACCCCACCGACTCTAGTAGCAAAGTAACGATGCGGAAGCATAATCTTAATAATTCGTTTTGATCGCGGTCATCAGTCGTTTGAACATCGTCGTCGGGCTTGGCCGGGTCACGACCTGATGCGCCGATTGCAGGCTGCGCAGGTCGACCGGATCGGCCGCCGCAAACATGGCAAGTCCGGCGAGCGTCGCAAAGGCCGGACCCCCATGCGCTTCGGGCAAAGCGGTCAATCCGCGGGGTCGACCGATCCTGACGGTGCGCCCCAGCGCCTGTTGCGCATAATCGGCAATCCCTTTCAGTTCGGCGCTGCCGCCGGTCAGCACCACTTGCCGCCCGACGGGGTCGTCGAAGTTGAGCTTGCGCAGTTCCTTCTGGATCTCCGCCATCAACCGGTCGAGCCGCTGGCGCACGGTGGCGATCAACTGCGCACGGGTGATGCGCGTGCCCTCGACACCTTCCTCGGCATTGACGGGGGCGACGTCGATCATGTCGTGGTTGTCGCGCGGGCTCATATTGGCAGAGCCGTAGAAACACTTCATCCGCTCGGCATAAGCGCGCGAGGTGCCGAACGCCGCGGCGATATCGTCGGTAATGTCTGCGCCGCCGATCGGGATGGAGGCAAGCCCGGTCAGCACGCCGCCCTGGAACACCGACACATTGGTCACGCCCGCGCCGATTTCGATCAACGCCGCACCCAGTTCGCGCTCTTCTTCGGAGAGGCACGCAAGCCCGGTCGCAACGGGGGCGGCGATGATCGATTTCACGTCGAGATGCGCCGACCGCACTGAAAGGTCGAGGTTGCGGACTGGCGAGCCGTCGGTTGCGACGACATGGATTTCGACGCCAAGCCGATCGGCGTGAAGCCCCAGCGGCTGCTTCACCCCCGCCAGCCCGTCGAGCAAATAGCGGGTTGGCTGCGCGTGCAACACCATGCGTCCTGCCGGGTCGATCGCGTTGCGCCCGGCCTTGAGCAGCTCGTCGATGTCCGATTGCTCGACCCGGTGCCCGCCCAGATCGACCTCAAGCTTGACGATGTCGGAAATCAGCCCGCCTGCGGAAAAGCTGACCCAGACATTCTCGATGTTGAACCCCGCAATCTGTTCGGCCTGTTCCACCGCCTCGCGCACCGCAATTTCGGTCGCGGTCATGTTGGCGATGTAGCCGCGCTTCACGCCGCGGCTCTCGCGCTGGCCGGTGCCGAGCACGACCAGTTCGCCGCCATCGCCCTTTTGCGCGATCAGTGCCGAAACCTTCGACGATCCGATGTCGAGGACCGTGATCAACCCCTCGGGTGCCGTTTTCGCCATTTCCCCAAACTTCCCCAAATGCGGCAAATACTCAGCCGCCACCTTCACCTGAAATCTCGCGCGTCACCTGGTTCGGCATCCGCACCACCAGCCGCGTCGGATCGCGCATGTCGAATCGCACATATCCGCGCCCCAGCAAACCCTGCGTCCCGTCACGGCGTGCGAATTCGACCAAAGCCTTGGCCGATTCCTGCTCGCCTTCAGGCAGCGCCAGCACTTCGCCCGATTCGAAGCGCAAGTCCCAGCGGCGGCTGCCCACCCAGGTCGCAGCGGTGACTTGCGGTTTCAGCGCAGGCGCGGCGGCGATCAGACGTTGGAACGCCGGCTCCTGTGCGTTCGCCCCCTCCCCGATCACCAGCGGCAGATCGGGCATCGCGCTAGCGGCGACCGGCTCCAGCAGCACGCCAGTCGCATCGATGAGCATCAACTGGCCTTCATGTTGCCAGATCGCTGCCGGCTCTCGCTCGACGATGTCGATCACCAGCGTATCGGGCAGGCGGCGCGAAACGCGCGCGTCCGCGATCCATCCATAATCGAGCAGCCGTTCGCGGACCTGATCCAGATCGACCAGCGGCATCGCCCGCGATTGCTGGTCGAGCGCGATGGCATAGACCGACATGCGCTCCATCCGGTCGATGCCGGTGACCTCGATTTCCTTGACCTTGAATCCCGCGCGCCCGATCCCCTCGGCCATCGCCGTACCCGCCGCGCCCAGCGCGCCGGTGACCGACGCGATCAGCAATGCGACTGCGCCGACAAAGCCCAGGATCGACCAGGTCGCGATCTTCCTGAGTGTCGCTTCGTCAAAAGGCAGCGCGGCGATGGCGTGGTCCATCATCGATGCCTTGCGCGCGCGCGACCGCTGCGGCCGCCGCTTGGGGCTGACCTTCTTTCGAGCGGAGGGGCGGCGCGCTGCGCTCATGTCGCGGGCGCATCCTTCATCGCTTCATCGACGATGCGCTGGACCAACTCGGGATAATCGATGCCGCAATGACGCGCCTGTTCGGGGACAAGGCTGAGCGGTGTCATGCCGGGCTGCGTATTCACCTCCAGCAGGAATAGCCCATCGACGCCGCGTTCATCGTCCCAGCGGAAATCGGAGCGCGATGCGCCCTTACAGCCGAGCAGCCGGTGCGCTTCGACCGCGAGCGATTTGCACGCCTCGGCGATGTCGTCGGGAATTTGCGCGGGGAAGACATGCTGGGTCAGCCCATCCGTATATTTGGCGTCGTAATCGTAGAAACCATTGCGGACGATCAGCTCGGTCACACCCAGCGCCTGATCGCCCAGCACCGCCGTCGTCAGTTCACGCCCGCGAATGAAGGGTTCGGCGAGCAATTCGTCGAATTCCTGCCAAGGGCCTTTCGCCTGCGCCGAGATCGGGCTGCCCATATTGCCTTCGTCGGTGACGATCGCGACGCCGACCGACGAGCCCTCATTGACCGGCTTCAGCACATAAGGCCGGGTCATCGGATCGCGCTCGAACAGGTCGGCCGATTTGACGATTCGCCCGCCGGGCATCGGAATGCCGTGCGGCACCAGCGCTTGCTTTGTCAGCACCTTGTCGATCGCGATGACCGAGGTAACGAGGCCCGAATGGGTATAGCGGATGCCCATCAGGTCAAGCATCCCCTGTACCGTCCCATCCTCGCCAGGCGTGCCGTGCAGCGCGTTGAACACAATGTCCGGCTTCGCTTCGGTCAGCCGCGCGGCAAGGTTGCGGTCCATATCGATCCGCGTGACCCGGTGCCCGCGCGATTCCAACGCGTCGGCAACGCCCGCGCCCGACATCAGCGACACCTCCCGCTCGGCGGACCAGCCGCCCATCAGGACCACGATGTGCAGGGGATGCGCCATCAATTCCTCCCCCACCGGGGGAGGTGGCAGCGCGAAGCGCTGACGGAGGGGGTCTGCCACACAGCGCAACTCCCGCGGCCAACCCCCTCCACCATGCTACGCATGGTCCCCCTCCCCCGATGGGGGAGGAATTCACCCGAAACACTCACGCAATCACTCCAACTCTCTGAATTTCCCACTCCAATTCCACCCCGCACGCCGCCTTCACCCGTGCGCGAACGTCATCGCCCAGTCCCTCGATATCGGCGCTGGTCGCATCGCCGGTGTTGATCAGGAAATTGGTATGCTTCTCGCTCACCTGAGCCCCGCCGCGCGTCAGCCCGCGACAGCCCGCCGCATCGACCAGCCGCCACGCCTTGTCGCCGTCGGGGTTCTTGAAGGTCGACCCCCCGGTCTTGCTGCGTAGCGGTTGCGATGCCTCGCGCGAGGTGGCGATGCGATCCATCTCGATCTGGATATCGGCAGGCTCGCCAGGTGAACCGCGAAAGGTGGCGGAGACGACCACCGCGCCCTCGGGCAATTCCGAATGACGATAGCTATAGCCAAGCGCATCGACCGCCAGCGTCCGCAACTCGCCCGAGCGCAGCACGACCTCGCATTCGACCAGCACATCCGCCGTCTCGCGCCCGTAAGCACCGCCGTTCATCCGCACGAAACCGCCGACCGTGCCGGGGATCGAGCGCAGGAATTCGACGCCAGCAATGCCCGCGTCGCGCGCCTTGGACGACACGAGGATGCCGCTCGCCCCGCCGCCGCATTTCAGCGCTGTCGCATCGACCTGCTCAACGGTGGCGAATGCCTTGCCCAGCCGGATCACGACCCCGCGCACCCCGCCGTCGCGGACGATCAGGTTCGAGCCGAGTCCGAGCGCCATCACCGGCGTCTGCGGGTCAAGGTTGCGCAGAAAATCCTGGAGGTCGGCCACATCCTTTGGCTCGAACAGCCACTGCGCAGCGCCGCCCGATTTGAACCAAACCAGAGGGGCAAGCGGGGCATCCGCCGTCAACTTCCCCCTGATCTCGTTCCTTTCGAGCGAAGTCGAGAAACGCTCGCGAGCGCCGGACTCACGTTTCTCGACTTCGCTCGAAACGAACGGAGAATGCGGCGCAGAGGTAGCGGAGCCACTCACTTCTTCACACCCCACAGCCCGGCCCAGGCCTTCCACGCCGCCATATTCGCATCGGCGGCTTTCTGGCCCGCTACCTGAAAGTCGGTCATCTGCTTGCCCGCATCGAGCATCTTTTGCGCGGCATCGACCTGCGCCTGCTGCGCGCGCAGAATTTCGCGCTGCATTTCGATCGCGGTGGAGAACCAGTCGCTCATGCCGCGACCTTCCGCTGTGCGTTCACCGCATCAGCCAGGCCCGCCGCCCATTTGGTGATGTCGCCCGCGCCCAGACATACGATCAGGTCACCGGGCTGCGCCTGATCGGCCAGCACCCGTGCGAGCGCATCCGCATCAGCGACCGTCTCGACCGCGCGGTGGCCGCGTTCGGCGGTGCGCGCGACCAAGGCCTCCGCATCGACCCCCTCGACCGGCGCCTCACCCGCGGCGTAGACCGGGGTCACATAGACCTGATCGGCGTCATTGAACCCTTGCGCGAAGTCGTCCATCAGATTGCCCAGCCGCGAATAGCGATGCGGCTGAACCACCGCGATCACGCGACCGGTTGCACTCTCCCGCGCCGCCGACAGCACTGCACGGATTTCGACCGGATGGTGGCCGTAATCGTCGATCACGATCGCCGGGTCCGCGCCGTCGAAGCCAACCTCGCCTACCTTGGTGAAGCGGCGTTTGACCCCGCCAAACTGTTTGAAGCCGGTCTGGATCGTCGCGTCGTCGATACCCATTTCCAGCGCGACGCCGACCGCGGCCAGCGCATTCTGGACATTGTGCCGCCCCGCCATCGGCAGGTCGATGTCCTCGATCGACCGCGTGGTGCCGTCGCGGTGGCGGATGATCGCCTCGAACCGGTTGCCGCCCGGATAGGGCTGGACGTTGACGCCCCGCACATCGGCGCTGGCGGCGAATCCATAGGTCACGATCCGCCGGTCACGGACGCGCGGGATGATCGCCTGAACCTCGGCATGGTCGAGGCACAGCAACGCCGCGCCGTAAAAAGGCACATTCTCGACGAACTCGACATAGGCGTCCTTGGCGCGCTCGAACGAGCCATAATGGTCGAGATGTTCGGGATCGATGTTGGTGACGACCGCGATCGTGCCGTCCAACCGCAGGAAACTGCCGTCGCTCTCGTCGGCCTCGACCACCATCCACTCGCTGTCGCCCAGCCGTGCGTTCGATCCGTACTGGTTGATGATTCCGCCATTGATGACGGTCGGGTCGATATTGCCAGCATCGAGGATCGCGGCGATCATGCTGGTCGTCGTCGTCTTGCCATGCGTGCCCGCGACCGCGACGGTCGATTTCAGGCGCATCAGTTCGGCGAGCATTTCCGCGCGGCGGACCACGGGAATGCGGTTTGCATAGGCGGCCTCGACTTCCGGATTGCCACGCTTGATCGCAGTCGACGTGACGACCACCGCCGCGTCGCCCAGATTGGCCGGATCCTGCCCGATGGCAACGGGGATGCCGCGCTTGCGCAGCCCCTCGATCACATAGCTGTCGGCGGCGTCCGACCCCTGAACGCTATAACCCATATTGTGCATCACCTCGGCGATGCCTGACATGCCGATCCCACCGATGCCGATGAAGTGGATCGTGCCGATATCGGTTGCAACACCTTTCATCGGATACCTCCGATGAAAGGTGTTGCCTGTCCTGAGCTTGTCGAAGGGCCCCTCATGCCGCCGCCCTCGACAGCGCGACGGGACCAGCGGTCTGCGATCCGTCGACCCGCTCGACCAGATCGGCCAGGTCACGCACCGCATCGGGGCGACCGCAGCTTTTGGCGCGGCCCGCAGCATTCTCGAGCGCACGGGGTTCAAGCCCCAGTTTCTGCATCTGCTTGGCGAGTTCGCCCGGCGTGAACGCGCGCTGCTGGATCGTGCGCGCCCCGCCCGCATCCGAAATCTCCCGCGCGTTCGCGGTCTGGTGATCGTCGGTGGAGGTCGGAAGCGGCACCAGGATGGCAGGACGTCCGGCCGCCGTCAGTTCCGCAATCGTCGATGCACCCGCGCGCGCGATCACCAGATGCGCCCAGGCCAGCCGCTCGGGCATATCGGGCAGGTAAGTGGCGATTTCAGCCGGGATACCATGCTCGGCATATTTGGCGCGCACCGCGTCGATGTCCTCGATCCGCGCCTGATGCGTCACTTGCAGGCGACGGCGAAAATGGACAGGGAGCATGGCAAGGCCATCGGGTACCACCTGACTCAGCACGCTCGCGCCCTGGCTGCCGCCGGTCACCAGCACGCGGAAAATGCTTTCCTCGTCGAGCATCGGATAGGGCTTGTGACGCAATTCCAGCACCTCGGCGCGCACCGGGTTGCCGATTAGCTGCGTCTTGGCGGCGTGACGCGGCTTCAAACGCGCGACATCGGCATAGGAAGTGGCGATCGCATCGACCTTGCCCGCGACCAGCCGATTGACGCGGCCGAGCACCGCATTCTGCTCGTGGATGATCGTCGGGATCTTGTGATGGAACGCCGCGAGCAGGGTCGGGAACGCCGGATAACCCCCGAAACCGATCACGGCGGCGGGCCGGAAGCTGTCGAGCAGGCGGATCGCCATCGCGCGACCCTCCACCATCTTGCGCGCCGCGCGGAGATAACCGATTGGCCCGCCTGCAAACCGCCCGGCGGGCAGGACATGCGTCTGCACACCGTCGAACAGGCCGGGAAAGCGCACGCCGCGCTCGTCACTCACCAATGCGACGTGATGCCCGCGCGCGCGCAATTCCGCTGCGAGTGCCGCTGCGGGAACCATGTGGCCGCCGGTGCCCCCGGCCGCCAGTACGAAATGCCGCGAACGGCTCATCCACCATATCTCACATTATAGGTTGATCGCGACAGATACGGGTTCCGCCGCGTGAAGGCGAGCAATAGTCCCATCGCGATCGACAGCGCCACCATCGACGACCCGCCATAGCTTATGAAGGGCAGCGTCATGCCCTTGGACGGTGCGATCCCGACATTGACCGCCATGTTGATCAGCGCCTGTAGCCCGAACTGCGCGGCTAGACCTGCTGCGGCGAGCACGCGGAACGGGTCTTCCTCGTCCAGCAATTTGACGAACACGCGGATGACGATCCCCAGGAACAGCAACGCGACGATCGCGCACGCGATTAGCCCGAATTCCTCGCCGATCACCGCAAAGATGTAATCGGTATGCGCCTCGGGCAGCAGGAACTTGACGCGTCCCCCACCGGGGCCGGTTCCCACCACGCCGCCTGCGGTCAGCACCGAATGGGCCATGTCGGTCTGATACGTGTCGGTCACCTGCCCGCCTTCGCCGAACAGATAGCCGTCGATGCGGATTCGCGCGGTGTCGTAGAAGAAATATGCCGCGACCACGCCGCCGACGCCCGCGCCAAGCAACGTGCCGATGATCTTGTGAGAGGTGCCCGCCACCGTCAGCATGGTCAGCCAGATGAGGCCGAACACCACCGTCTGTCCGAAATCGGGCTGGAGCATCAACAGGCCGCCAATCACCGCGGTCAGCGCGCCGGTGATGAGCACGACCGGCAGCGTCTGGTCTTTGGCCCGGAACGACAACAGCCAGGCCGTCGTCACCACGAACATCGGCTTCAGGAATTCCGAAGGCTGAAACTGGCCGATCCCGACCGAAATCCAGCGCTTGGCACCGTTGACGGTCACGCCCAGCACGGGCGTCAGTGCCAGAAATGCGGCAAACACAACGAGGCCCAGAAGCGCCAGTCGCCGCGCGAGCGTGATCGGCAGCATCGACACCACCAGCATCACCGGGATCGACAATCCGACCCAGCCCGCCTGTTTCCAGAAATATTCCATCGGCGCGATGCGGTGCTGGATGTCCGAATAACGGTCGGCGGAGGCAGGCGACGCAGCCGCGACCGCAATCAGCCCGATCGCGATCAGGAACAGCGCCATCAACAGCAATACGCGGTCGATTTCCCAGAACCACATGGCCAGCGGCGAGCGACTGGAACGCCCGACGCGGCGGTCGAATTTCTCGCGCAGGCGACCGGTCGATACGCCTCCGGTCCCGCGCAACACATCGGTCATGTTCCCGCCCCCACGGTCGGCGCAATATTCGCGCCAAAGCTTTCCAGCCCCTTGTCGATCATAGACTGATCCACGTCCAGCGCCTCGCACGCGGCAATTGCGCAGAGTGCGACCAGATCGTCGCCCGGTCCCTGTAATCCCGGCCAGCGCGATGCGTTCAGGCACACGCCGGGTGCGACCTTATGCAATTCCTCGGCCCGGCCTGCCATCGCAACCTGGCGCGCAATCGTCCCCGCGCGCACGTCGCCGATTCCGACCACCAAGGGCGCACTCTTGGGTCGCGCCAGCAAATGCTGGACGATCAAAGCGTCACGCGAAACATCGATGCCGGGATCGACCCCGGTCAGCACCGTCACGCCGCCTGCGGGTTCGTCATCGGCACGGATCAGCCGCACCGCGCCCGCATCGCTCAGGATATGCGCGATCAGCTTCGCGGTGCGCGGACCCACCCCGCACACGAACACGTTGGCGTGGAGGGGGACGCCCGTGCTCACCGCAATTTCAGCGTGGACAGGCCAGCCAGCGCCAGCACCAGCGCAATGATCCAGAAACGGATCACCACGGTCGGCTCGGACCAGCCCAGTTGTTCGAAATGATGATGGATCGGCGCCATGCGAAACACGCGCTTGCCCGTGCGCTTGTAGAAGAACACCTGGATGATGACGCTCAGCGCCTCGACCACGAACAGCCCGCCGATGATCGCCAGCACCAGTTCGTGCTTGGACACCACTGCGATCGCACCCAGCGCGCCGCCCAGCGCGAGGCTGCCGGTATCGCCCATGAACACGGCTGCGGGGGGCGCGTTAAACCACAGGAACGCCAGCCCCGCCCCCACGATCGCGCCGCAGAAAATGGCGAGGTCGCCTGCGCCCGGCACATGCGGAATGCCCAGATATTCGGCGAAGCGCGCATTGCCGACCAGATAGGTGATGACCATCAGCGCGACCGCGGCGATGATGACCGGCATCGTCGCCAGCCCATCGAGCCCGTCGGTCAGGTTCACCGCATTGCCGAACGCGACGATCGTGAACGCGGCGAACAGGATGTAAAAATAGCCCAGATCGATCGAGATATGCGAGAAGAAGGGCACGTACAGCATCGTCCCCGATTGCTGGATGATGATCCAGCTCGCGACGCCCGCAATCGCAAACTCGCCGAGCAACCGGATGCGCCCGGAAACGCCTGCGGTCGTGGCTTTGCGAACCTTGTCGTAATCGTCGAGAAAGCCGATCATGCCGAAGCCGATCAGCACGAACAGGCACGCCCACACCGACGGATCGGACAGGTCCATCCACAGCAGGACGGAAAAGGTCAGCGAGGTCAGGATCAGCAATCCGCCCATCGTCGGCGTGCCGCGCTTCGCCAGATGCGATTGCGGGCCGTCCTCGCGGATCGGCTGCCCCTTGCCCTGGCGAACGCGAAGCCAGCCGATGAATTTGGGGCCGATGATCAGGCCGACGAACAACGCGGTCGCAACCGAAGCACCCGCGCGGAACGACAGATATCGGATCAGGTTCGAGACGCTGGGGAAGCCCAGATATTCGGCAATGAGGTAAAGCATCAGCCCCTTCCCGACAGGCTGGCGACGAGTGCCGACAGCCCGACTGCGTTCGAACCCTTGATGAGGACGGCGTCGCCCGGCGACAGAATCGCGTCCAGCGCGTCCCGTGCCTCGGCGGCGGTCGCCACATGGACGAATTCGGTGTGACCCTCAAGCGCCTTGGCGAGTGCCGTCATGCCGCCGCCCACCAATATGGCGTAGGAAACGCTCGCTTCGTCGAGCGGTGCTGTGAGCGCGGCGTGATAGGCGTCGCTGTCGTCGCCCAGTTCGCGCATCTCGCCCAACACCGCGATGCGACGCGTGGCGGGTTCCACACCCAACACCTTCAGCGTCGCGCGCATCGATGCCGGATTGGCGTTGTAGCTTTCGTCGATCACCAGTGCCTCGCCACCTGGCAGCGCAACCGTCAGTCGCGCGCCGCGCCCGGCCAGCCCCTCGAGTTCGGCCAGCGCCAGCCCCGCTTGCGCCAGGTCGCCGTCCACCGCATCGACCCCAGCGAGAATGGCCATCGCATTGGCGACCCAATGCTCGCCGGGGGGCGCGAGCGTAAAGCTCAATTCCTTATCGCCGACACGTGCGGAAACGAAAGTGCCACCGCCCAGTGCCGCCATCCGTTCGATCGGATGAACGTCGGCGTCCTTGCTCAACCCGAAGGTGACGATTTTCGCCGCATGAGGACTGGCCGCGGCGATCAGCCGGTCGCGGTGCGGACTATCATAAGGGATGATCGCGACGCCGCCGGGTTCCAGCCCTTCGAAGATCTCACCCTTGGCATCGGCAATCGCTTCCTCGCCCGAAAAGAATTCGGTGTGCGCAGGCGCGATGGTCGTAACGACGGCGACGTGCGGACGCACCATTCGCGTCAGCGCCGCAAGCTCGCCCGCATGGTTCATTCCCATTTCGAACACGCCGAACCGCGTGTCAGCGGGCATCCGCGCCAGACTCAGCGGCACGCCGGTATGATTGTTGTAGCTTTTGACCGATCGGTGCGCGGCACCGCGCGAAATCCGATCGAGACAGGCGAACAAGGCTTCCTTGGTCCCGGTCTTGCCGACCGACCCGGTGACGCCGATGATCTTCGCATCGGTGCGGGCGCGGGCGGCGATGCCCAGCGCCTCGAGCGCCGCCATCGTATCGGCGACACGGACGTGCGGGTGGTCGCAATCCTCCGATACGATCGCCCCCGACGCGCCGCGATCGAATGCCTGGGTCAGGAATTTGTGCCCGTCGGTCGCCTCGCCCCTTAGCGCGATGAACAGCGTTCCGGGCGTAACTTCGCGTGAATCGAACGCGACCTGTGTGGCGGTGAAGTCGGCAGATGCCGTGCCGCCGTTATCGGCAGCAATATCGGCGGCGCTCCATAGCCCAATCATTTCTTCCTCCCGAAGGGGGGAAGGATACGATGACTAGGCAGCTTGCTGCCTAGTCGCAGTTGGATGGGGGAAGCGGCACGGCGCGGCGCGCGATTGCCAATGCAATCGCTACCCCCACCCCGACCCTCCCCCCGAGGTGGGAGGGAGATCATCGTTTGCGGCACACCCATCACGCCGCTTCCTCGCGCGCAACGACCACGTCGTCGAACGGCAGCACCAGATCGCCGACCAACTGCCCCTGTTCATGCCCCTTGCCCGCGATCAGGACGATGTCTTCCGCGCCCGCCATCTCGATCGCCGCGCGGATCGCCGCACGCCGGTCGCCGATTTCGGTCGCGCCGACCGCGCCCGTCATCACCATCGCGCGAATAACCGCCGGGTCTTCGTTGCGCGGATTATCGTCGGTGACGATCACCACATCGGCTTCGGCCACCGCGACCTTGCCCATGTCCTCCCGCTTGCCCTCGTCGCGGTCGCCGCCTGCACCGAACACCACGATCAGCTTGCCGGTCGCATGGGGCTTCAATGCCGCAATCGCCGCTTCCAGCGCGTCGGCTGTATGCGCATAATCGACATAGACCGGCGCACCCGACCGCGCGATCACCGCGCGTTCCAACCGCCCGCGTACCGGCTGAAGCCGCGATAGCGCCGGCAGCGTTGCCTTCGCCTCGCCGCCGGTTGCGATCACCAGCCCGGCGGCGACCAGCGCGTTTGCCGCCTGATAGGCACCGATCAGCGGCAGGTTGACCTTATGCTCAACCCCCTCATGCTCGATCACCAGTCCCTGCCCGAGCAGGGTCGGCGCGCGGCTGACCAGCCGCAACGTGTCGCCATGCGTGCCCACGGTCATCAGCTTGTTGCCGCGCGCGTGGGCCAGATCGACGACACGTTCCGACTGGGGATCATCGGCCCACACGACCGCGGTGCCATCGGCGTCGAGCACCTCGGCAAACAGCCGCAGCTTAGCGGTGAAATAGGCCGCCATGTCGCCATGATAATCGAGGTGATCGCGGCTGAGGTTGGTGAACGCGGCCGCCTTCACCCGCAACCCTTCGGTGCGATACTGGGTCAGCCCGTGGCTCGATGCTTCGAATGCCAGATGCGTCACGCCTTCGCGTTGCAATCCGGCGACATTCGACAGGAAGGTAACGACATCGGGCGTCGTCAACCCGGTCGTCACGCGCTCGTCGGGCGTGGTGACGCCAAGCGTCCCGATCGAGGCGGCGTGATGCCCCGCCATTCGCCACAATTGTCGCGTCAGTTCGACCGTCGATGTCTTGCCGTTGGTGCCCGTCACCGCGACCGAGATTTCAGGAAACGGCCCGAAGAATTGCGCCGCCAGTTCGGCGAAGCAGGCGCGCGGGGAGTCGGCGGGGATGTGCAGCGCGCCCTCGACCCTGGCCTCGCGCCGAGCGACGACCGCGATCGCCCCTGACGCAATCGCCGCGTGGATGAAATCCTCGCCATTCACCCGCGCGCCTTCGAACGCACCGAAGATCGTGCCGGGCGCGACCTTGCGGTGGTCGATGGCAAAGCCCGTCACGGTCGCATCGCCCCCTCCGGCTGCAAGCGCGGACAGCTTCATTCCGCGTTCGCCATCGCTTCGCGCTCGCCCGGCGCGCGCCACATCAGCGACTTGAGTTCCGCCGTGTCGATGTCGGTGCCGCGATCGGGAATCACCCCCAGCATCGACCCCGTGCGCTGGATAACGCGCGACACGACCGGCGCTGCCGTCCAGGCGGCTCCCGTGAATCCGAACGTGTCCGACGTGCCCTTGGGCGCATCGAGCATCGCGATGACGACATAACGGGGCGAATCCATCGGAAAGGCGGCGGCAAAGGTAGAGACGTTCACGCTGCGGCTATAGCCACCCGATCCCGGCTTTTCAGCCGTCCCGGTCTTTCCCCCGACGCGGTAGCCGGGCGCTTCGGCGCGACGGCCCGTACCTTCGGTCACGATCATCCGCAGCATCTGGCGAATCCGCCAGCTCGTATTCTGCGAAAAGACGCGCTTGCCGGGCGAGGCCCGACCCGATTCGACCTTGAGCATCGTTGCCGGGCGCAGGATGCCGCCATTGACCAACGCGGCATAGGCCTGGGCCAGATGCAGCGGCGTCACCGCGATCCCGTGGCCATAAGCGGTAGTCATCACCGTGGTCCGACCCCAATAGCTCGGCCAGATCGGCTTGCCCTTTTCGCGGATTTCGATGTTCGGCGCTTCGTCGAATTCCAGGTTGCGAAACAGTTGCTCCATCCGCGCCTGCCCCATTTCCTCGGCGATCCGCGCAGTGGCGATATTCGACGAATGAACCAGCAATTCGGGCACGTTCAACCAGCGATTCTGCGGATGATCGTCGCGGATGCGGAAGCGTCCGACCTGCAGGGGCGCGGTCGCGTCGTACCGCTTCGCCATCGACGTGACGACGCCGGCATCCATCGCGCCTGCCATTGCGATCGGCTTGAACGTCGATCCCAGTTCATACTGGCTCTGCGTCATGTTGTTGCGCAGC
Source organism: Sphingomonas sp. AX6 (assembly GCF_902506605.1). Taxonomy (GTDB): domain Bacteria; phylum Pseudomonadota; class Alphaproteobacteria; order Sphingomonadales; family Sphingomonadaceae; genus Sphingomonas. The sequence goes on along the minus strand of NZ_LR733979.1, from coordinate 113,464 downwards.
ATGTCGTCGGTGGCACCGGCGATGTTATTGGGGTTGAAGGTCGGCAGCGACGCGATCGCGACGACTTCGCCGGTATTGACGTCGAGCACGATGCCGCCCGCGCCCGCCGCCGAATGCTTGGCCATCGCGCGCGACAATTCGCTTTGCAGCGCCGCCTGCACGCGCACGTCGATCGACAATTGGGTTGGTGCGGCGCGCGCCGTGGGATCGGTGAGCTGCGCGTTAAGCGCACGCTCCATGCCGCGCATCCCCTCGCCTTCACGGCTGAGATAACCGAGCGCGTGCGCGGCCATCGTCGCCTGGGGATAGAGCCGCTCGGGCTCGCGCGAAAAGGCGATGCCGGGCTCGCCCAGCGCGTTGACGTCCGCCACCAGTTCGGGAAGCGCACGACGCTTCAGATAGGTGAAGGTAAAGTCCGATTCGAGGATCTGGCGGTACTGCGCTTCGGTCCGGTCCGGGATCACGGCGGCGAGTTGTGCTGCCAGTGCCGCCTTGTCGCCGATCACTTTCTTGGGGTGAATCCCGATCGACCAGGCATCGATCGTGCGCGCCAACGGCGCACCATTGCGGTCCACCACATCCCCGCGCAGCGGCACCATCGCGTTGGCAGCAGTCGCCGCGCTTGCAGGCTCGACCGTAATCGCCAGCAGCGCCAGCCGGAAAATCACCACTGCGACGCACGCCGTGAAGACGAGCATCAGCACCATCAACCGCGCATGAGCGGCGACGACCATCGGATTGCGTGACCCGGCACCTCGCCGGTCGATCATCTGCGGGGCGGTCAGGACGATCAATTGCGGGGACGAGCCTCCGTGCGCGCGGCTTTCATCAGGTCGCCCATCGTCGAATCGCTCAGCAGCTTGCGGTCAAGCGATGCGACTTCGGCGCGCCGTTGCTGGCGCGGCGCAGGCTTTGCGGCGGGTGCCGACGCGGTGCGAACGGGCTTGGTCGCCGGTGCAGCCGCGACGCGAGTCGGCTTAGCGGCCTGTTGTTTCGGTGCAGCCGCCTTGGGCGTCGCATCGGATAATTGGCGCGCCGGAGTCGCTGCCGCAACCGAAGCGGTCTGCACAGGCGCAGGCGACTGGCTGGCTTCGCGTTCGGCGATCTGCGCGCGCTGAATGCCGCCGCGCACCGCGTCGTCGATTTCCGCCGTCATCGTCGGCACGACATAGCTGGCATAGCGCATACCGGCATCGCCCTCACCCATGCCGCGCGCCGCCAGTTCGGCGATGTCGCCTGCGAATTGTTCGGGCTGGGGGGCGCCGAGCGCGAAGACTTCACCGTTCCAGCGCTCGAGCTGTGCGAAGTTGGCGCGCGTCTTGAACTCGGTTTCCAGGTTGCGGATGTCGCGCTTCGCCTGACGGATCGCCCGGTCGACGCTTTCGACACGCGCGCGTTCGGCCGCGACTTGCGACATGACCACGTAGCAGCCGGGCGCCACCACGAGACCGCACAGGAACCACCCCATGCCCTTGAAGCCCAACGCCATTATCCGTCCCCTTTATTCGACCAGGCTTCCGCGGCGGTCCGGCGCGCGACCCGAAGCGTCGCCGAACGCGCGCGCGGATTACGCGCCAATTCACTTTCACTTGCCCGCACTGCGCGGGCCGGTTTGTCGAAACTGGGGAGCCGATTACTCCCCAGTTCCGGGCGGTGCCGCGATCCCGCCGGTTGCGACCCGGAGCGCTCGCGGAAAAACTGTTTCACCAGCCGGTCTTCCAGGCTGTGAAAGGTGACCACAGCCAGCCGACCGCCGGGCTTCAGCACGCGCTCGGCGGCTTCCAACCCATCGACCAGTTCGCCCAGTTCGCGATTCACATGGATGCGGATCGCCTGAAAACTGCGCGTCGCCGGGTCTTTTTTGTCGTGAGGTTTATGCCCCAGCGACTTGCGGATGATGTTGGCGAGTTCGGACGTCCGCGTGATCGGACGCGCGGCGACGATCGCACGCGCGACGCGGCGTGACTGGCGCTCTTCGCCGTAATTGTAGAGGACGTCGGCGATCTCGGCTTCGTCGGCTTCGTTGACGAAATCGGCCGCGCTCGGCCCCGACTGGCTCATCCGCATGTCGAGCGGTCCGTCCGACTGAAACGAGAAACCGCGCGCCGCCTGGTCGAGCTGCATCGACGACACGCCGATGTCCATCGTCACGCCATCGACCGGGATCGCGTCCAGTGCCGCCAACTCGCTTTCCATCGCGGAGAAATCCGCCGCAACGAGGGTCAACGCATTGCCGCTTTCGGCCTCCAGCGCGCGGCCGTTCGCAATCGCGTCGGGATCGCGGTCGAACGCGATCACCCGCGCGCCCGTGGCGATCATCGCGCGGGTATAGCCGCCTGCGCCAAAGGTCGCATCGACATGAGTCTCGCCGTCGGCGATCGCCAGGCCGTCGATCACCTCGTCCAGCAAAACCGGCAGATGCGGCGCATCGCGCGGGATCAGACCGACCGCGCTCACAGCGTCACCTTCTTGTCGTCGAGGCAGAAGGCACAGATTTCCTTCAATTCCTCGTCGTCGCTCGACGCCATCAATACTTCCGGTGCCCAGATCTCGAACGTGTCGCCATGGCCGACGAAAAACGCCCAGTTGCCGATCCCCGCCTTCATCTTGAAAAAGCGCGGCAGGATGAACCGGCCGGACGGGTCGAACGGGGTGCGCTCCACCTTGCCGAATGCGTTCGCCTTGGCACGGGTGGGCACGACTCCTCCGTCCAGGCCAGCTTTCTCTTCGGCTTCGATTTCGCGGTTGTGGATGCGCCCGAATTCGTCCTTCGAACGCTCGACGTCATAAGCGCTCAGGCAGAGGCCATTGCGGCGAACGACGATGGTGCGGCTTTCGGAATTCCGCTCCATGGCGGCGCGCAAGTCGGCGGGAATGGCGACGCGACCCTTCGCATCGACCGCCTGCAGCGCAAAGCCTTCATAGAGTTCTCGGTTCGTCACGCTTCACCCCAAAGCGGCGAACACACGCCTCTCCCGTTCCGAAAAAGCGGCCCTGCCCGCCCGTCCGGTGATCGTCAGGAAATAAGGAGCGTGCCCCCTCGGACGAATTTTCTAACTCAAAGCAGGACGGGTCGCAACGCCTCTTACGGGGATTTCATGGGATATAGCCCCACTTTAACCATTAGGGTTCGTACATTTTAGCGCAAGGATGCTTTGTTCTCGGTAAGTTTTGTATTTGCTGAACATCGTTGCCAGATGCATGCGCACGGGCACACGCAGCGAGCCCGACTCGCGCAGTTCACAAGAATCCGGAATGGAATCCGTGCCCATTCAGGCAAGCGGAATAGGCCGATCCAAACGGCCTGCGGGTTATTCGATGATGGGGACCGCCGGGATGGGCGTTGCCGTGGTCGTGTTCGACGTGCTGGGCGCAACACCCAGTTCGGCGAGCGGCTCTTCGGTCTTCGCCGCCTCGGTTGCCGACGGCGTCGGCGCGGCGGTCAAGTCGGCAACCACGTTCGGGCGCGGCGCACCGATGGCGGTCACCGGTTCCTCATTGGAAGCGGACGTGTAAATGGCACTTCCGACGCCGATCAGCAGCACGACCGCTGCCAATCCCGTCATGCCCACGCGGATGCGTTGCATCGCTTGCGTGTTATCGTGCGAACCCGACTGCATAAGCGTGACATCCGGGTAACACCCGAATTGAACATAGTCCAGTTTTGCAGTCATTCGCGCACTCAGCCGCGAGTCGGCAGCCCTTTTTCGGCAAGCCAGGCGTCGTTGTAGAGCGTTGAAAGATAGCGGAATCCGGTATCGCACAGGATCGTCGCGACTCGCTTTCCCGGCCCCAGGTCGCGCGCCAACCGCACCGCGCCCGCGACGTTGATCCCCGAAGACAGGCCCAGGCACAGCCCCTCTTCGTCGAGCAGGCGACGGGTCCATTCCAGCCCCTCCTCATCCGAAATCCGGTATTGGGTGTCGATCGGCGCGCCTTCCAGATTGGCGGTGATCCGCCCCTGTCCGATCCCCTCGGCAACCGAATTGCCTTCGGACTTTAACTCGCCATGCGCATAATATTCGTAGAGCGCGGCGCCGTGCGGATCGCTCAGGGCTATGGTAACGGCTTCGTCAAATTCCTTGAGGCCCAGCCCGACGCCTGCCAGCGTCCCGCCGGTCCCGACCGCGCAAGTGAAGCCGTCCACCCGCCCCTCCATCTGTTCCCAGATTTCGCGCGCGGTGCCGACGATGTGCGCCCGGCGGTTGGCGATATTGTCGAACTGGTTGGCCCAGACCGCATTTTCGGTTTCCTCGGCAATCCGGCGCGAGGTGTGGACGAAATGGCCGGGATTGGAATAGGGCGCGGCGGGGACCAGCACCAGTTCGGCCCCCAGCGCGCGCAACGTATCCATCTTCTCGCGGCTCTGCGTCTCGGGCATGACGATGATCGTCTTGTAACCCTTGGCATTGGCGACCAGCGCCAGCCCGATGCCGGTGTTGCCCGCCGTTCCCTCGACGATCGTCCCGCCGGGCTGGATCGCCCCGCGTTCCTCGGCGTCCTGAACGATGAACAGCGCCGCGCGATCCTTCACGCTGGCGCCGGGATTGGCATATTCGCACTTGCCAAAAATATCGCATCCGGTGGCGTCGCTCGGTCCGTTCAGGCGGACGAGCGGGGTGTTCCCGATCAGGTCGAGCGTGGTCGTCGCAATGGTCATGGTGCCCTAAATGGCGCGGCCCCGCACGCGCGGCAAGCAATGTTGGTTTCGTTCGTTACAATCGCTTGTTGTCAGCAGCGAACACCCCAGCCGCCTTCAGATGCGCATCCAGCCGACCGGTCAGCCACAGAAAGAACATGCGGTAATCGCTGACCAGCGACCACAATGGATGGGTGAAGGTCGCCGGGCGGTTCCGCTCCACGCGGAAATGCGCGAACCAGGCGAAACCGTATCCGGCAAGCGGCACCGCCAGCCACCACCAGCCGCCAGACAGGATCGCGATCCCGAGGAAGACGAAAGTCAGCGCGGTTCCGGCGTAGTGAAGCGTGCGAGTCTCCGGCTTCGAATGTTCGCGCAGATAATAGGGCCAGAACGCGTCATAGCTTGGGATGCGGTTCGACATGGCCGCGATGCTACCCCGAAATCACGCGGCCGTCACCCGTCGGTTGGCGAGACACTGCGCGGTGCCACCCATTCCCGCCAGTCAGCATCCAGCGTGTCGATATCGGTCGCGATGCCGAGCGATGCGCCATGGCGCGCCAGCCAGTCGGCGGTCGTGCCTCCAGACGCAAACGTCTCCGCTGCGGTCACGAACGCGCGCGAAGGTCCTGCCCGCTCGATGAGATAATCGGCGAACAGCCGCGACTGGAGATAGAAGAGCAATCCCGAGGCTGCCAGCGACCGCGCCTCGTCACCACTTACGACGCCGACCCGGCTGATCCTGACGGGTGCGCCCGCCTGCGGCGTCGTTCCCCTTGGCGATCGCACGGTAGCAGGCATGGTGAAGGACTGCCCCGCCATCGGATGATCCGTCGTCAGAAATTTTTTCAAGTCAAGCAATCGCTCGCGTTCGCTGCCGCCCTGTTCCAGCCGGGACGCGAAACCGCTACGGCGTTCGGCGGTCAGGACGTCGTCCTCCATCAACACGGCGGCGAGTTCGTCCATCCAGTCCGGCCCCGGACCACCATATTGACGTGTGGCACCCGCGACCTTTGGCGGCTCCGGCCACCAGCCGCGCATGTACCAGCCATGCCCCAGTTCGTGCGGCACCACCCCGCGCTCGCGTCGATCGATCGCTTCCGGCGTTTGCCGCGCCTGCTGTTGCGCCAGCGCCGCCGTCACCATCGCTTCGGTTGCTTGCGTCGTCGCACCCTCGGCCTTTGCCCGCGCTTCGACCGCCCTTCGGACCGATGCCGCCATGCCATCCGACTGCGCTTTCGCGGACAACCAAGGAAACCGCCAGACATAGCCCGCCGCCGCCAGCGCGTCGCCGATCGCAGAATCGAATGCGCCATCCCCTTCGATCAACGCATAGAGGGGCGGAGTGCGATCGAAATGCCGGGCAAAGCGCACCTCGCCTTGCGCGGCGATCGCCGCGAGTGCGGCGGCGCGATCCGCGGTTGCCGCCAGCACGACGCCGTAAGGAGTGTCCGCACACTGCCCAACCTCGGCTGCAATCGGCTCAATTTTGGCACATCCTCGATCACCGTCCTGCATCGCCGTCGCCGATGCGGCGATCAGCATCAGCATCACGGAACTCGTTAGGTAGACCAGATTTTCTCGCGCCATGCGCATGTGACCGCTCCCCGTCGTATTGGGGATGGTCTAATAACGACTACATATGTAGTCAATAGCACTCGAAAATGGTCAAGCCGTCCGGGGAAGCCGACCCACATCGTCCAGATCGTCGGCGAACAGCCAGGTCTCGGCTGAGGCTATATCCTCGAAACATTTTGCCTCGCGCCCGTTCAGCGCGCGCATCAATTGGCTGCGCGCCAGCGTCGGCGCGGCAACGAAGGCCAGTTTGCGCGAGCGATAGACCGGATCGGCGAGCATATCGCGAAACGCGACTACGCTTTGCTGCGGCTGGATTTTCATGTCGCGCAGGTCGTTGAGCGTCAGGTGGCGGTTCGGCCCGCACATCAGATCACGATGTGCCACCGTGCGTGCACGCAGGAAACGCTGGACGTCTTCAGGCTCGAACAGCCCACGCATCTCGATCCGCACCAAGTCGCGGGAGGGATCGACGTGAATCGAAAATTCCGCACTCATGGGATGACCCTACCGATGTCAGCGCTACCAAAAGACTAACGGTGCCATGCCGATGACACCGTTCGCCATAACGTGGGGCTAAGCCTTTCGGCCCGCGGCCCAGCGTTCCATCAACGCCTCCAGCACCGAAATCGGCATCGCGCCTGCGCCCAGCGCCGTATCGTGAAATTCGCGCAAGTCGAACCGGTCGCCCAATTCCGCCTTCAACCGATCGCGCAGCGCGACCCAGCGGGTCTGCCCGACCATGTAGCTGGTCGCCTGGCCCGGCCATACGGCGTAACGCTCGATCTCGGTCGCCATCGACGCTTCGGGCTGACCGGTATTGGCGACCATGTAGTCGATCGCCTTTTCGCGGCTCCAGCGCTTGGCGTGGATGCCGGTATCGACCACCAGCCGCCCGGCACGAAACATATAGCTTTGCAGATAACCAAGTTGCCCCCAGGGGTCGTTCTCATACGCGCCCAGTTCGTCGGCGAGCTGTTCGGCGTAAAGCCCCCACCCCTCGGTATAGACCGAATAATTGGGTAGCTTGCGGATTTCGGGGATGCCTTGCGCTTCCTGCGCCAGCGCGATCTGGTGGTGATGGCCGGGCGTCGCTTCGTGATAGGTCAGCGTCGGCAGCGTCCAGCTCGGGTTTTCCGCGGTATCGCGCAGGTTGATGTAATAGGCGCCGGGACGCGATCCATCGAGTGCCGGAACCTGATAATAGCCGCCCGGGGCACCTGCCTCGATCTCCGGCGGAACGCGGCGGATTTCGACGCCCGCCTTTGGCATCCGCCCGAACACCGCAGGCAGCCGCTTGTTCATTTCCGCCATCTGCGCGTTGAGGTCGGCGAGCAGCTTCGCCTTGCCCTCGTCGGTATTGGGATAGAGGAAGCGCGGCTCCTTGCCGAGCGCGAGCATCCGTTCGGCGACGGTGCCGCTGGTCATGCCCTGCTTCCTGAAGATCGCATCGGCACGCGCGGTCAGCTTGGCCATTTGGTCGATGCCGAGTTCATGGATCTCGTCCGCAGACATGTCGGTCGTCGTGGCATAGCGCAGGCCGTAGGCGTAATAGGCATCGCCATCGGGCAGCCGCCACACGCCCGCGTCATGCACCGCCTTGGGTCGAACGGCGCGCAGCACATCGGCCTGACGCCGCATCGCCGGATAGATACGATCCCGCACGATCGCCGCACAGCGCCCGGCCCAGTCGCCCGCGATATTCTTGGCTTTGGTTTTGGTCGCAAGATTGGTGGTCAGCCCGTTGGCTTCGGGCGTGGGTTTCAGAATCGCCGCATATTGCACCAGCGCCTTGTCGATCGCGAAGTCCGGTTGGATCACGCCCATCGCGTGCTCGGTGCGCATCCGTTCCGTCTCATGGCCGAGGCCACCGGCAAAGGCGTTGCAGCGCGACAGATACGCCTCGGCATCGGCGGCGTTATTGATCGGATGCTGGTTGATCAGGAAATCGGGCGTCGCGCGGTACGATCCGCCAAGTTGGCTAACGGTATAGGGTTCGGGCCAGCTATGCGTGCCATATTTGAAACGATCGAACGCATCGATCTGATTCTGCCAGGGCGCGCGAAACGTATCGTAATTGACCCGGTCCATGCCCGTAAGTTGGCCCGCGTCGATCGCCTTCAGATCGGCAAGCGCCTTGCGATACTGGGCATGGTTGCGCGCGATCCCCGTGGGCGAGCGATCGTCCAGCCGAGCGCGCGCCGCAGCATTTGCGCCGGTGTCGAGGCCAAGCGCCGTCCGCCCTTCGGGGCTCATGTCCAGCATGGTTTCCCACACCTGCGCGAGGAGCGCGTTGAGCTTCGCCGCCTCTCCGGTCGCGGGTGCAGCCGCTTGAGCGAACACCCGCGTCGGAAACAACGACAGCGCGCCCAGTGCAGCGGTGGAGCCGATCAAGTCGCGGCGTTGCATGCCAAAAATCCCCTCTGATTAGGTGTAGTGCTGATCTATAGCACCTCATCGATCAGAAGAAAGTGCCTTGTCATTGGGAGCACGCACTGCCTCGGTAGCATAGGGCCGATTGGCAGTCGGGTGCGTCATAACACCACCGTCACCCCGGACTTGTTCCGGGGTCCACCAAACCGCTTGCGCACAGTCTGATTTCTAGAGTTACGCTTGCTGCTTGGTGGACCCCGGCACTTCGGCCGGGGTGACGGTTGGATTCGGCTCGGCTTTTCCCGAGCATCGAGCCGACCTAGGGTGTCGGGGTCGCCGCCTGTTTCGGCAGGATCACCTCGACGCGCCGGTTGCGCTGGCGCCCGGCTTCGTCGTCCGATCCGTCCGAATTGATGTTGGGCGCAACCGGGCGAAGCTCGCCCAGCCCGATCGTGTTCAACCGTGCCGCATCGACACCCTTTTCAGCCAGATACGCCTTGACCGCCTCTGCCCGCTGTTCGGACAGCCGCTTGTTATAGGCGTCGTCGCCGCGCGCATCGGTGTGCCCCTCAATCGCGATCTTGCCCTCACCGCCGGCGGCGATCAGTTGTGCGAGACGATCGAGCGTCGGCTCTGCGCCCGCCTGGATCGTCGCCTTGTCGAAATCGAAGGTCACGTCGCCCGGCAACGACACGAGCGTCCCGCGATCGGTATCGACCGCGCCCAGTTCGGAGCGTAGTTCCTGCACCGCGCTCAGGCTGCTGGTCGCCTGCCCGGCGGCCCCGAATTGCGATCCGCCGCCGGTCGCGGCGCCGAAACGTCCGGTCGGCAGCGACTGCATGTTCGACAGCGCCGTTACCTCGGGTATCGACCCGCCGCGCGATCCTTCCAGCGGCAAACTCACTTCCAGCCGTGGGTTGCGGGTATATTCGCCGCCCGAATCATGTTCGTTGAGGATCATCACCACGTTGCCGGACGAGGGCAGCGCGCCGGCGAACACCAGTTCGCCGTCCATGGTCTTTCCCGGCTGCACCGCCAGGTCTTCGTTGGTCGGCGATGGCACCAGCATCAGCTTTTCGCCGCTGTCGGTGACGATGTAGCTTTTGTCGGTCAGCGCATCGAGTTCGATCTCCCGGTCGCGCCCGTTCAACACACGGATCGCGACGACGGCGCGCTCGCCCGACGCGCGCACCGACAGCACTTGCAGCACGACGCCGCTCGGATGCGCGATCTGCGCATCGACCGCCGCCCCGTCCCCGCCGCCACCGATCGCGCCGATGCCGCCGTCGCACGCGGCCAACGCGACCATCGCCGCGATCGCCCAGCCCGCGCGGTTCATTGCGCAGGCTCCGTCAGGGGCAGGTCGATGCGGAACCCGGGCGTCGTGGTATATTGATTGTCGCCCGATTGCTGCTCGTTAAGCACCATCACGCCAGTACGAACCATCGGCAGACGACCCAGAAACACTAGCTCGCCCTCGAACGTCTGGCCCGCCGGCACCGTCAGCCGCGCATTGCTGGCCGGGGGCGAAAGGAACAGCCGCTCACCGCTCTCCAGCAACAGGAACCCGTTGCGATTGTTCGGGAACCGATTGAGGTCGATTTCCCGGTCGCGCCCGTTGATGACGCGGATGCCGACCGCGGTATCGGTCTGGCGCGATTGCAGCGACGTCACCTGAAGCACGACACCATTGGGGTGTGCGACCTGAATATCGAGCGGCTTGGCCTGCCCGCTGTTCCACAGCGTCGCACCGCCCGGCGTCGCGGCGACTGCACCGGCGGTGGTCGTGTTGTCGGCAACTGCCGCATTGCCATCGCCACCCTGTCCGCAGGCGGCCAGCGCGAGCCCGGAGGCGATCACGATCATTGATTTCGCTGGGTTCATGTCCGGCACCACTCCCTGTATCTTGCCGCAAGCCAACGCTTTCGCATCCGAAACGTGCCGCTAACGCAATCGAAACAGGCGTATTTACCAGGCGAGAGACAGCCGAGTCCGACGAGCCGGGCAGAAATGGCGATGGGCAGAGCGATCAGGCGGCGATGCGTTCCAGCACTTCGCTGATCTCCAGCCACTGCGCTTCCAGCGTATCGAGCCGCTCGGCAACCTCCGCGCGCTTTTTCATCAGCTCGCTCACCGTCAGCTTGGCAAGATCGCCCTTGGCCTGATCGGGCGCGAACATCGCTTCGTCCAGCGCCTTGCGCCGCGCGGTCAGCTTGGCGATCTCGCCCTCGGCATCCTTGGCGGTCTTGCGCAATTCGGCCTGCTTCTCGCGCGCTTCGGCAGCGGCCTTTTTCTCCGCCTTGCGATCGGCCTTGGACATCGCGTCGCCCTTGCCCGCATCGCCCTTCAGCACCAGCGCGATATAATCGTCGAGGCTGCCGTCATATTCGCGCGCGGTGCCCTCATCGACCAGCACCAGCCGATCGGCGGTGAGTTCGAGCATGTGGCGGTCGTGGCTAACCAGCACGACGGCGCCGGTGTAATCGTTGAGCGCCTGGACCAGTGCCTCGCGCGCATCGACGTCCAAATGGTTCGTCGGCTCGTCGAGGATCAACAGGTGCGGCGCATCGCGGGTGATGAGCGCCAGCGCGAGGCGCGCCCGCTCGCCGCCCGACAGCTTGCCGACCTTGGTCGTCGCCTTGTCGCCAGAAAAGCCGAACCGGCCCAGTTGCGCACGCACCGCGGCGGGGCTCGCGCCCTTCATATTGTGCGTCATGTGCTCGAGCGGCGTATCGTCAGTATCGAGTTCCTCGACCTGATACTGGGTGAAGTATCCGACCTTCATCTTGGACGAGGCGTTCATCGCGCCATCCATCGGCGTCAGTTGCGCCGCCAGCAACCGCGCCAGCGTGGTCTTGCCATTGCCGTTGCGACCCAGGAGCGCAATGCGATCGTCGGGATCGAGCCGCAGGTTGAGCCGCTTGAGGATCGGCACTTCGCTATACCCGACACTGGCGAGGTCGAGGGTGATGAGCGGCGGGCGCAACTCGGTGGGGTTCGGGAAGCCGAACGAGAGCGTCGGATCGTTGAAGCTTTCAGCGATCGGCTGCATCTTCGCCAGCATCTTCTGGCGCGACTGCGCCTGCTTCGCGGTCGAGGCGCGCGCCGAATTCTTGGCGATATAGCTCTGCAATTTCTCGCGCTGCGCGGCCTGGTTGGCGCGCGCCGCCTCGATCTGCGCAAGCCGCTCGGCACGCTGGCGCTCGAACGCATCGTATCCGCCGGGATAGAGCGTGATCTTGCCGCCCTGCAAATGCAGGATGTGATCGACGACGTTGTTCAGGAAATCGCGTTCATGGCTGACGACGACGATCGTCGCCTTGTAGCCGCGCAGGAAATCCTCGAGCCACATCACCGCTTCGAGGTCGAGATGGTTCGACGGCTCGTCGAGCAGCAGCAGATCGGGCTGCGAGAACAGCAACGCGGCCAGCGCCACGCGCATCTTCCACCCGCCCGAAAAACTGTCGAGCGACCGCGCCTGCATCTCCTCGTCGAAGCCCAGGCCGAGCAGGATCTGCGCAGCGCGTGCAGGCGCGGTATAGGCGTCGATTGCGATCAGGCGTTCGTACACATCGCCCAGCCGGTCGGGGTCTTCGCATGTCTCGCTCTCGATCATCAGCGCTGCGCGTTCGAGGTCGGCGGCAAGCACGGTGTCGAACGGAGTCGCGGTGCCCGACGGGGCTTCCTGCGCGATATAGCCGATCTTGGCCCCGCGCGGCATCGACGCCACGCCTGCATCGGGTTCCAGCATCCCGGCGATGACGCGCACCAGCGTCGATTTACCCGCGCCATTGCGCCCGATCAGGCCGACGCGGCTTCCGGGCGGAAGGGCCGCCGTCGCGCCGTCGAGAATGACGCGCCCGCCCAGGCGCACCGTGATGTCGTTCAGGTTGAGCATGATGCGCGGGCTGTTAGCAGATGCAGCACGGATTGGCGAGTGGGTGTGGGAGCGCTCCCTATAGTTCCGAAACTGTACTCCTGCGAAAGCAGGAGTGCTGGGAAGCGCAGTGATCGCTGGCGGCCAGCGCTCCTGCTTTCGCAGGAGCACATGCCTTGTTTCAAAGGAACAAGCACCGAACCAGTACGGATGTCGGTGCGCGCCCTATCCCCGCCGCTCCAACCACCAGTCCTGCCGCCAGCCCCGCACTTCCGCAACAGGCTGCCCGTTCTGCCCCAGCGCCGGGCGATAGCGGAACCGCTGTTCGATCAACCGGCACGTGGTCGCGTCCAGCTCGGCATTCCCGCTCGATCCCGTCACCGCACAGCCGCGCGCCCGGCCATCGGTGCCGACGGTGAACCGCGTCGTCACGCTTCCCTGCGCCCGCGCGCGTCTGGCGCTGCGGGGATAATCGCGGTCGAGGATCGCGCCCGTCGTCTTTTCGGCCCGCGCGCCACCGCCGCCGCCTTGCCCATCACCGCCCCGCCCACTGCCGGTTCCCGTGCCGGTGCCACCCCCGCCGGTCCCCGGTCCCGGCACCGGTGCCGCCCCCGCAGACGCGTCCGCACCGTTCCCGGCGACTGGTGCCGCCACGAGCGGCGAAGGCTGGGGGAGGCGCACCGGCGGCGCGACGACCGGCGTCGCGATCGCCTCAAGCGCGGGCGGTGCCGCCGCGCCCTCCTCGCGCGGATCGGCAGCCGGTTCGGGTGTGGCTTCGACCAGCGGTGGGCGCGCGGGGACGGTCACATCGAAAGCGGCGAGCGATGATTGCTCGACCGCGCCGAAGCGCACCTGCAAACCCTGCATCAGCGCCAGCACGATCAGCGCGTGGATGCCCGCCACCGCCGCGATGGCGACGGCGCGTTCGCGCTTCGAGGTGGGGGACGCCCGTTTCACGCTGCCGCATTTATCACGCATGGCTGAACGCGGGTGGAACATTTGGTGCGAAACGCCCATCTTATGCGCATGGAGAGACAATCATGAGCGTCGCCTTTCGCCGCGAAAGCGATGAGGAACACAAGGAACCCCGGTTCGAACTGCCGCTGCCCCCCGGTCCCAATCTGGTGACCGCGCGCGGGCTGGCGTTGATGCGCGAGCGAGTGGTGCATTTCTCCGCAGCAGTCGATGCCGCCCTGGACGACGACGCGCGCAAGGTCGCAAAGCGCGACTTGCGTTACTGGCAGACGCGCGAGACGACGGCGGAGATCGTGCCCGTCCCAGAACCCGGCGAAGTCGCGTTCGGCACCCGCGTCACGTTCCGCCTGAACGGCCAGACCCGTACGCTCGATCTCGTTGGCGCCGACGAAGCCGATCCCGAGGCCGACCGCATCACCTTCACCGCGCCACTGGCCCAGGCAATGCTGGAAGCCCAGGTCGGAGAGCGGGTCGAATTCAACGGCAAGCCCGAAGCGATCGAAATCCTTGACGCCCAACCCATTCCGAAAGACGCCTGATGAGCGACAAGTTCGAACGCCACCGCCAGCCGTGGAAATCAGACGAGCTTCAGAAACTCCACCGTCTGGCGGCCAAGGGCATGGCAGTGCGCGCCATCGCCAAGGCGCTCAACCGAAGCGAGGAATCGGTCAAGGACCGCGCCAAGCTGGACGGGCTGAAGATCGCCAAGCTGCATTGAGCAGGGTGCTTCCCAACCCAATCCGTCATTCCCGCGAAGGCGGGAATCCATAAGCGCCGACATGGGTTATGGATTCCCGCCTTCGCGGGAATGACGGAATCAGACGGGGAACACACCGGCACCGATCACCGTTTTTCGCCCTTAACCGAGGAGAGGTCGAATGCGGTTCATTCTGTTGCTTGTCCTGCCGCTGGCCGCGTGCGGATCACCATCATCGGACAATGAAGCGCTCCCGGACGTGCAGAATGCTGCGCTGGAAAATGCCGTGACGCCAACACTGCCAGCCGGCACGCTTCCAGATAACAACGCTCTGCCAGCGCCCGGTTCCCCGACCCTGCCCGACGACCTGATCATCTCCACCAACGAGCCCTTCTGGCAGGCCCGAGTATCGCGTGACGCGGTCATATTGACCGGCATCGATCAGCCCGAACGGCGCTTGGCGATCGTCAACAGCAACGAAGCAAGCGACGGTCGCGTTATCCGCGCTCGCGATGCGCGCGGCACGATCGACGTCACGATCCGCAACATGCCCTGCGAGGACAGCATGTCGGGCGCGCGCTTCCCCTTCTCCGGCAGCCTGACCATCTCCGGTCGCGGCAATGCCGAAGGCTGCGCCCGCCTCGCCTCCGCCCCGCCCCCACGCGAATCCGCGCCGGAGGACGTCGCCGACACCCCGCGCATCCCCGCCGCCTATGTCGGTCGCTGGGGCAAGGATATCGCCGCGTGCCGCAACCCAGCAAGCAGCATCGAAGGCCTGACCATATCCCCCCGCGAACTGCGCTTCCACGAAAGCCTGGGAATCCCCACCCGCGTCACCCGCCGCGATGCGGATACGATCGCAGTAACCTCGGCTTACGAAGGCGAAGGCATGGAATGGACTGCAACGCAGACGCTACGTCTCGGCGACGGCGACCGGTTGATCGTCACGACGCGCGGCGAAAACTTCGAACGGGTAAGGTGTGGGTAGTGCGAGTCTGCGCGCACCGGCTTGCCGTCGTGTCTACCGAAAGCCGACGCGGTTAACGGATGCACGAACGATTAAAACTGGTTGGAGTGCTGACACTATGCTCTCCGCGGATGCAAAAATAATCGTGACACGATGAGAATCGCGACGACAAGACCGGCGATCAGCGTAACAATCTCAAACGACGAACTCATTCGATCTTTCAAGAGCCAGAAGATCACAAAAGCACCAAAGCCAATCCAAACATTCTTTGGAATGACAAGCGGAGTCTTACAACCATTGCAGGCAAACGGCTTTCCAAGGCCCCATTGCGTCTTCAAGAAAGGGACCGGTTCGCCACAGGCGGGACATAGAGGCGACAGAGAAACCATTCCCGCAAGTTATCGATGCTTCAGATTTCCGCAACAGGCCGTTTGCAGACAGGCTGCTTAACCCAAACTCACCGCCCCGGATCGGTCATTGCGGGCGGATCGCTCGCCGGAAAACTCTCCTCTAGCGCCTCGTCCAGCGCATCCTCGCGCGCATTGCGGGCGACGCTTTCCTCCATCCGCCGCAATTGATCCTCGGTCGCGGGCGATTGATGCTGCGTTTTCCATTGCTCGGGCGGCATGCCGTGGATCAGCGTCCGCGCCGCGCGCTTGTCGAGCGGATGATCGGTGCCGCGTGATGCGTCCTCGACCCAGTCGGCCAGGCAATTGCGGCAAAAGCCCGCCAGCCCCATCAGGTCGATGTTCTGCGCGTCGCTCCGGTGACGAAGGTGTCTGACCAATCGCCGGAAGGCGGCGGCAGCCACAGCATCGTCCAATTCGTCGAGTTCGGCCATTTTCTAACGTCCTTCCGGTTGATCCGTCGCGAATAGCGGTTAGACCAGCGACCGCACAAGTAAGGCCGCACCTCCCCATGTCCAAATCGATCCAGCCCCGCACCCGCAAGGTCCGCATCCTCGCCACGCTCGGCCCCGCCAGTTCGACGGTAGAGATGATAGCCAAGCTGTTCGACGCGGGTGCCGATGCCTTCCGCGTCAATATGAGCCATGGCGACCAGGAATCGAAAATCCCCCTGATCCAGGCGATCCGCAGCCTTGAGAAGACCTATGGCCGCCCGACGACGATCCTCGCCGACCTTCAGGGGCCGAAACTGCGCGTCGGCAAGTTCGAGGGCGGGCGCACGATGCTGGAGACCGGCAAGACCTTCACGCTCGACCGCGATCCGACGCCGGGCGACGCGACGCGCGTCGAACTCCCCCACCGTGAAATCTTTGCCGCGATCGCGCGCGACGCACGCCTGTTGCTCGACGACGGCAAGCTGGTGCTGCGGGTGACCGACCATAGCGACGACCGCATCGAAACGGTGGTCGAGGTCGGCGGTGCGCTGTCCAATTCCAAGGGCCTGAACGTCCCCGACGTCGTGCTGCCGATGGCCGCGCTGACCGAAAAGGATCGCAGCGATCTGGCATTCGCGGTCGAACAGGGTGTCGACTGGATCGCACTTTCGTTCGTTCAGCGGCCCGAGGATCTGGCCGAGGCGCGCAAGCTGATCGGCGGCAAGACCGCGCTGCTCGCCAAGATCGAAAAGCCCTCCGCCGTCGCGCGGCTGGAGGAAATCGTCGAGGCGTGCGACGGCGTGATGGTCGCGCGTGGCGATCTGGGCGTCGAATTGCCGCCGCAATCAGTGCCGCCGATGCAGAAGCGCATTGTCGAGACTGCCCGTCGCCTGGGCCGCCCGGTGGTGGTCGCGACGCAGATGCTCGAATCGATGATCACTTCGCCTTCGCCGACGCGCGCAGAAGTGTCCGACGTGGCGACCGCGGTTTACGACGGCGCGGACGCGATCATGCTCTCGGCCGAAAGTGCCGCGGGCCAGTGGCCGATCGAATCGGTGGCGATGATGAACGCCATCGCCGACGCGGTCGAACGCGATCCCGCGCATGGCGACCGCGTGCATTTCACCGTCACCCGCCCCGATCCCACGACCGCCGACGCGCTGGCCGAAGCCGCCAAGACCATCGCCGCGACCGTATCGGCAAAGGCGATCGTGTGTTTCACCATGTCGGGATCGACCGCCCGCCGCATCGCCCGCGAACGGCCCGCCGTGCCGATTATGGTGTTGACACCCCGCCACGAAACCGCCCGTCGGCTGGGGCTGCTATGGGGCTCGCACGCGGTCCACACCCGCGACGTCGAATCCTTCGAGGAAATGGTCGCCAAGGCCAAGCGAATGGCGCTCCGCCACAACCTCGCCAAGGGCGGCGACCGCATTGTGGTGTGCGCTGGCGTGCCGTTCGGCGTGCCGGGATCGACCAACGTGCTGCACGTGGTGCAGATCATCGGCGACGAGTTGAAGGGGTATAAGGACGGGAATTGAGGCGCGCGGCCTCTCTATCTTCCTCACTAATCGTCATCCCAGCGAAAGCTGGGATATCCAGCCGTATCGCACCACCGCCTGATATCCCAGCCTTCGCTGGGATGACGATTGGGGTGGGGGATAGCGTTATTGGTGGAAGGTCGCGAACTCGTCTGTCGCCGCGCGCGGCACCGACCAGTTATTCACCGCCGCATCCCCATCGCGATACCCGATCGCCATCCCGGTAAACAGCATCTGACTGTCCGGCACCCTCAGAAAATCTCCAACCGTCCGCGGCCACAGCGCCCACGCTTCTTGCGCGCAGCTATCCAGCCCCGCCTCGACCAGCAACAGCATCAGCGTTTGCAGATACATCCCGCAATCCGACCATTGCGGCGGGCCATGATCGCGCTCGACCGTGCAGAACAGGCCCACTGGCGCGCCGAAGAACTGGAAATTCTCCGCGAACACCGCCTGCCGCCGCGCGAGGTCACCGCGTTCGATCCCCAGGGCGTCGTACATCGCCGCGCCGACGCCTTTCCGCCGATCGTTGAACCGCTCGCCGAGATGAGGCGGATAAACCGCATATTCCGCGCACTCGCCCATCGGCGCTTCGGTGACGCGGACTGCCATGAGGGTCTTTAGGCGCGTCATCGCATCGCCCGAGACAATGTGGATGTGCCAGGGCTGGAGGTTGCCGCCGGACGGGGCGCGGGCCGCGCGTTCGATCAGCGTGCGAAGGAGCGTCAGATCGACGGGCTGATCGGTGAAGGCGCGGACCGAGCGACGCTGCGCGACGGCTTGGGTAACGGAGAAGTGCTGTTCGGGCTGGGTCATCCACCAACTCTAGCTCGACCTGCATCGACATCCACCATCCCCGTTCGTTTCGAGCGAAGTCGAGAAAAGTGTTTCGAGTACCAAGCTCACGTTTCTCGACTTCGCTCGAAACGAATGGGGGAGGAAGGGATTGGGAGTGAAGCTCTAAAGCAGCCCCACCCGCACCAGCTCCAACCGGAAACTGGCCGCATCGGTGAACAGCACCGCATGGATGCCCATTGCCGCTGCCGCATCGACATTCGCCGCATTGTCGTCGATAAACAACGCCTCTTGCGCCCGTAGCCCGAACCGGTCGAGCGCCAGCGCATAGATGGCCGGATCGGGCTTCACCAACCGCTCGTCCCCCGACACGACGATGTCGCGAAACCGGTCGAACAACTCGGCATATTTCTCGCGAAACGGTGGAAAGAATTCGCCCGAGAAATTGGTGATGCAGAACAACGGCACGCCCGCCGCATCCAGTTCCTCGACGATGGCGTGCATACCGGCAACCGCGCCGGGGATCGTCTCGTCGAACCGTGCACCCCAAGCCTCGATCAGGTCGCGGTGGTGCGGATGCTCGGCGATCAGCTCGGCAGAGGTTTCCGCGAACGGCCGCCCCGCGTCATGCTGGAAATGCCATTCCTGTGTCACGACATCGCGCAGAAACGCATCAAGCGCCCGATCATCGCTGATCAGGCGCTCGTAAAGGAACCGCGGGTCCCAATCGAACAACACCCGCCCCACATCGAAAATGACGGCGTTAGGGTGTTTGTCGCTCATCGACACAAACCTGATCGGTTGAGATTCGGTTCAGGGCGCGGCGAAAAAGGTAGTTGCCGAGAACCGGAGCGGAGTGTGCTTACGGCACATGAGCACCGGAAGCGCAGGCGACTGCCCTTTGCAGCCCGCTCTGGACCGAAGACCGATCGATCAGCCCTGGCGGGCTTTGAAGCGGCGATTGGTCTTGTTGATGACGTAGATGCGGCCACGACGACGGATCACGCGGTTGTCCCGGTGGCGATCCTTGAGCGACTTCAGGGAATTGACGATCTTCATGACCGATTCGTTTCTCAAATGCTGAATGACAGGGGAATTTCGAGGCGCCCGCCTACGGTCGTACCCCGCCAAAGTCAAGGCGCGCGCATGGCAATTCCCCGCACGACCTGAACCGCGGACACCCCTCGACATCCCATGCGTTGATGGGCGATGAAGCGTTGGTACCCGCGACGGGAGTTCGCACAATGAAGCGTATCGCAAAGCCCCTTTTGATCGCCGCGCTCGCGCTCGGCACCTCGGCCTGCATGACGACGCCGCGCGCGGGGCCGACCGACGTCACTCGCTATCATCTGGGCAGCGAGCAAATCCGCCCCGGCAGCTTCACGGTCGAACCGCTCAGCACGACGGGCACGATGAGCCTGGAATATCGCAGCTACGGCGATGCGGTCGCGGCGGAATTGACCCGGCTGGGCTACACCCGCGTCGGCGAAGGGCTGCAATCCAATTACGTCGCGCAAGTATCGTTTCGCCGCGCGCCTGCAGGCGTCATCCGCCAGCTATCGCCCTTTTCGATCGGACTGGGCGGCGGCAGCTTCGGGCGCAACGTCGGCGTCGGTGGCGGGGTGAACCTGCCGATTGGCGGAGGCGGCTTGCGCGAAGTCACCGCGTCCGAACTCGCGGTCCAGCTTCGCCGCCGCAGCGATTCGACCGTGGTCTGGGAAGGCCGTGCCGTCGCCCAGTCTGTAGCGGGCACGCCCGATGCCGCGAACGAAGTCATGTCGGCAAAGCTGGCCTCGGCTTTGTTCAGGGGCTTTCCGGGCGAGTCAGGGATCACTATCACGGTCAAATGACCATCCAAATCACGTCCGCTTTCGATAGCGGCAACATCCGCCTGGTCGGCCATGACGGCGACCGAATCGACCTGGAAATCATCGCCGACCACCAGTCGGATTTTTTCCAGTGGTTCCATTTCCGCGTTGCCGGGGCGCGCGGAAGGACGCTGACGCTGCGCATCATGAATGCGGGCCAGTCGGCCTATGCGTTCGGCTGGCCCAATTACCGGACGCGCGTCTCCACCGATCGCCAGGCGTGGCGGACCACCGATACCCATTACGCCGATGGCGTGCTGACCTTCACCTATACGTTCGAAGGCGACGCGGCATGGTTCGCCTATTTCGCGCCCTATTCGATGGAGCGGCATCACGATCTGATCGCGCGAATCGCCGGGCTTCCGGGCGTGCGCCATCGCCAGCTCGGCCAGACGCTCGACGGCCAGCCGCTCGACATGCTGACGATTGGAGAGGGGCCGAAATCGGTCTGGCTCTATGCCCGCCAGCATCCGGGCGAGAGCATGGCCGAATGGTGGGCCGAGGGCGCGCTCGAATGGCTGACCGATGCGGGCAATGCCAAGGCGAAGGCGTTGTTGGCCAAGGCGACCGTCCATGTCGTCCCCAACATGAACCCCGACGGATCGCGGCGCGGGCATCTGCGCACCAATGCCGCAGGTGTGAACCTCAACCGCGAATGGCACGCGCCGACGATGGAGCAATCGCCCGAGGTATTTCTTGTCAAAGCCGCGATGGACGAAACCGGCGTTGATTTCGCGATGGATGTACACGGCGACGAAGCGATCCCCGCCAACTTCCTTGCCGGGTTCGAAGGCATCCCGTCCTGGACCGACGAACTCGGCCAGAAATTCTATGATTTCGGCACCGCGCTTGAAGCCGAAACGCCCGATTTCCAGACCGAAAAGGGCTATGAGAAATCGAAGCCGGGGCAGGCGAACCTGTCGATGTCGACCAATCAAGTCGCCGAACGCTTCGGCGCGGTTTCGATGACGCTGGAAATGCCGTTCAAGGATCACGATCCCAATGCGGACGCGGAATATGCGTGGTCGCCCGAACGATCGAAGAAGCTGGCGCATAGCTGCCTCAATGTTCTGAGCGACCGGATCGACCTGATTTGATCGACATTCGCGAAGGGGGGCTCGAATTGCCCGCCGTCCAGGCGATGTTGCGCGCGCATCTCGACCAGATGCACGCGAATTCCCCGCGCGAAAGCGTTCACGCGCTCGATCTGACGGGGTTGAGCGGACCGGACGTCCGCTTCTGGACCGCGTGGTGTGGCCACGAGTTGATGGGCTGCGGCGCGCTCAGGACGCTCGACCCTGAACATGGCGAGATCAAATCGATGCGGACCCTGCCCGACCATCTGCGCTCCGGCGTCGGTGCGGCGATCGTCGGCCATATCCTGACCGCCGCCCGTGCGGCAGGAATGACGCGGCTAAGCCTGGAGACCGGCAGCGGCGACGCGTTCGAACCCGCCCACGCACTCTACCGCCGGTTCGGCTTCACCCCCTGCGACGCGTTCGGCGATTACCGCGAAGGCGATCCGTTCAGCCGCTTCATGTCGCGCGCGCTTTAGGCTAGGCCGCGCACGACACCCAATTCACAACGGGAGGCCCCATGCCCACGCTCGTCCTGATCCGCCACGGCCAGTCGGCCTGGAATCTCGAAAATCGCTTCACCGGCTGGTGGGACGTCGACCTGACCGATCAGGGTGTACGCGAAGCAACCGAAGCAGGCGAGTTGATGCGCGATAAGGGGCTGGATTTCGACCTGACCTTCACCAGTTTCCAGACGCGTGCGATCAAGACGCTGAATCTGGCGCTGGAGGCGATGGGCCGCCTATGGCTGCCGACGGTCAAGGACTGGCGGCTGAACGAGCGGCATTATGGCGGGCTGACCGGCCTCGACAAGGCGGAGACCGCGGCGCGCCACGGCGACGAGCAGGTGCATCTGTGGCGCCGCAGTTTCGACATCCCGCCACCGCTGCCCGAGGAAGGGAGCCCTTGGGATCTGGCCAAGGACTTGCGGTACAAGGGCGTACCCATTCCCCAGACCGAGAGCCTGAAGGACACGATCGACCGCGTGCTTCCTTACTGGGAAAGCGCCATCGTCCCCGAGTTGAAGGCGGGCAAGCGCGTGCTGATTTCCGCGCACGGCAATTCGCTGCGCGCGTTGGTCAAGCATTTGTCGGGCATTTCGGAAGCCGATATCGCGAGCCTGGAAATCCCGACGGGCAAACCGATCGTCTACGAACTGGACGACGCGCTGAACGCGACCGACCGCTATTATCTGCACGAGCGTTGAGGGGCGACGGTCGCTCGCCTCCCTACCCACTTATCCTGAGTAGCCATTGAGCGAAGTCGAAATGGCGTATCGAAGGACGGCCATTTGGAACGATCCTTCGATACGGGCCTTCGACTTCGCTCAGTCCCTACTCAGGACAAACGGTTTTCCGGCCGCGCCTCAATCGAACAAATTCTCCAGAAACGATTTCTGACGCTTCTTGCCGTGATAGCGCGGGTCGTAGCCGCGCTGGTCGCGGTATTTGTCGTCGCGATATCCGCCGCCACCAGCCCACGGGTTGGGCGCTTGCGGCGGATAGGGTTGTTGCGGCGGGTAATTGGGTTGGGGCGCGGGTTGCGGCGCGGCCGGAGCCTCGGGCGCTTCGCTGCGTTCGATAATCTTGTCGAGTTCGCCGCGGTCCAGCCATACGCCGCGGCACGACGGACAATAATCGATCTCGATCCCAGATCGCTCGCTCATCGCAAGGCCGGTCTTGCAGACGGGGCAGAGCATTCCGGCAACGGCTTCGGGCGAACGCATTATTTTCTCCTGTGATTGTCCCCCCAACCTAGGGTCGCGCGGTGGACAATCAATAATCGCGCGAGATGCGGACGTTCGCGCTTTGCCGTCCGATTGTCGAAATAGTCGACAGCAGCGACAGCCAGCGGGTGATGCGGAATTCGGCACGGGTCGCGGAATAGCCCTGACCGTCGCTGATGATCTCCACGTAAATGCGCCGCGTGATGAACTTGCCCGCCGCAACCGCCGTGCCCTGCCCCGTCTGCGGATCGGCGGCGATGATGCGAAGGCGGTCGAGTCCCGCCGCGCGGCGTAGCGCATTCAGGGGGTTGAGGTCGCCCGACCCGTCCTGAAGCGCCGCCACCGCCGCGGCCAATTGCAAGGCTTCGGGCGCGGACAGGTTGGTGATTGAGGTGCCGAACAGCAGCCGTGACAGCAATTCGTCCTCGGGCAATGCGGGGATCGATGAAAAGCCGATTTGCGGGCGCTCGGCATTGCCAGTGACCCGGATCTGCGCGTTGATTCCTTGTTCGTCGGCATTGGCGGCGATATCCAGGCTGGGATTGGCAGGCACCGACCCGTCAAAGCGGATGACGCCGCGCTCCAGTTCGAAATCGCGGCCCGCAAACTCGTAGTCGCCCTGGATCAGGTCGGCCTGGCCGCGCAATTGCGGATTGGTCGGCTCACCCGCGATTTCCAGGTTCGCAGACCATTCGCTGTCAAGACCAAGGCCAGTGACGATCATGTTGCCGGGCGCGCGCGCCTTGATCGCCATGCGCCACGGCACGGCTTGTGCCATCGGCACTTCGTCGAGATCACCGCGATTGATCTGGCGGATGTTGAGGCGCGGCAACGGCGTGGCTGCGACCGCACGGCCCAGGCGGTAGCGGCTGGCATTGACCACCACATCGCCCGAAATCAACCCGCCCGCGCCGTCCGACCGGAAGCGCAAGGGGCCGGTGACCGTCGCGCCGATATCGTCGCGGTTGATGAGTTCGGCGTTGTTCGCCTGAACCTGCAAATCCAAGCCGAAGCCACGCACCGCCGCCAGATCGAACAGCCCGGTGCCGGTGACGGTCCCGCTAGCCCGGTCACGCGCGCTGAACTGGTCGATGCGCAACCGCGATCCATTGAAGCGGCCGGTCGCACGAATGTCGCGCAGGTCGGTGCCGGTCGTGGCACTCTGGATGCGCGCGCCGTTGGTGCGCAGCGATCCGCGGATTTGGGGATCGGCCAGCCGCCCGCGCACGTCCGCCGCCACCGCGATCGGGCCGGTCAGATCGAACAATTCGACCCCCGTCAACCGCCACAACGTGTCGCCCGGCCCCTCGTAGCGAAGCTGACCGAACAGCGGCGCGTTGACGATACGCTGCACCGGATTGCCGCCTGCCAGCGGGCGCAACTGCATCTGCGCGCGGCCGACGGTCTTGCCGTCGCTCGCCGCCACGATCCGCGCGCCAAGACTATCGCGCCCGAGCACCGCGGCGATACCCAGATCGACCGGGCGCGACGACAGCACCAGCCCCGATCGCGAAAGCCCGCGGACCGTCATGTTCATCCGCCCCGTCGGCGCGCCATCCCCGCGATCGACATAGCTGAGCGTGCCCGATGCCGCGCCGCCCAGCCCCAGCCCCGGATAACCGATGTCGAGCACCGCCAGCGGCATCCGCGTCAGCCCCAGTTCGATCGCGTTTTCGCTATCGGTAAAGGTGCCGCCGACGCGCGCTTCGCCGCCGGCAAAGGTCAGCCGTGTGGGTGCGAGCCGCCAGCCATCGCCTTCGCGCGTCAGGACTGCGGGTTCCACCAGTCGCAGCGGACGATTGTCGAGCGTGCCCTGCCCATTCACGCGAACCTGCGTGTCGGAAAATTGCGTTACGGTCTGGATGTCGAACGCACGACCCTGATTGCCCGCAATGCTCGCCTTTACCTCGCCCTCGCCGCCGCGAAGTTGGGCGTTGGCGGCGAGCCGCGAGATGCTGAGCGCACCGCGCTGGAATCCCCGCGCCTGAACGGTCGCGTCGATCGTCGTGCCTTCGGGATCGAGCACCACCGCAAATTGCGCGCGCCCGCGCTGAACGCGCATGTCGGGACCGAGTTGGGCGTTGCGCGCCTCCACCGTGCCGTCGATCCGCTGCAAACCGTTCTCTGGGCGGAAATCGAGCTTGCCGTCCAGCCCGCCGCCATTGAACGCCATCGCGCCCAGGAACCCGCCCTCGACGATATCGAGCATACCGTTCGCGCGTGTGCCGCTGACGTCCAGCCGCGCGATCTGGATGCGGGCGGTGCCGCCCGCCGGCAACAGGATCGCGCCTTCGCCGTCGAAGGCGCCGAGCAACGACTGGCCCTGCGCGGTAAAGGCATAGCCGCCCGCATTGGGCCGCAGTTGCGCGGTGACGTCGCGCAACCCCATCGCATCATTGGGCGCGGCGAAGCGCAGGTTGAGCGCAGGACGGCTGATATTGCCGTCGAGTTCGAGCGTAACCGGGCCGTAGCTGCGCTGCTGCCCTGATCCTTCGAACCGGAACGTCCCGTCGCGGCGGCGGAAACCGTGGCCGCGCAGGGTCAGGTCGGGCGACGTCAGCACCAGGTTGCGGAAATAAAGCACCCCGTCCGGCCCGCGCTCCAGCCCCGTGGTAATGCGCGGCAAGCCGCCGGTGAGCGAGCGGAAGAAGGCATTGTCGAGCCGCACGACCTGCGCCGCACCGGTGCCGATCACGCGCGTACCGCGCCCGCCGGGGCCGGGTACGACGCGCAAGCGAGACTGGATGTCGACCACGCCCAGGCCGGGGATCAGATAGCGTTGCAACCCGCCGGTCAGCCCGACTTCATACCGGCCGGTGCGCAGATCGAGCATCAGGCTGATCTGTCCCGACAACCGGTCGGAGGTCAGGCGCAGATTGTCGCCAATGATGAGTGTCGGCGTAATCCGTAGCGGCCCGCTCACGGTCAGGTTGCGCAAGATGCCGCCCGCCACGTCGCCGACACCGGTGACCCGCGCGGCGGTGAAGCGCACCGGCACCGTCACGGGCGCTGGCGACAACCGCCCGCGACCCGATGCGCGTGCGACCTCGAACCCGGTTTGGTCGAACGCGAAGCGATCGGCGGTCAGGCGGTAATCGTAGCGCGCGGTCGAAAACGCGCCGTCGAGGATCACCCGTGCCTCGACATTGCGACCGGTCATGTTAGGGAACAACGCCTGCGGCTGGAGCAGCCGCGCGCGCACTCGCATCGAGCGGTATGCCGAGCGCGCGAGATCGACCACGCCCTCCGCCTCGATCGCGACGCTGCGCGAACGGATCGACAAATTGCCGTCGAGCTGGCGGTTGACGAGCGTCCCCGCACCGGTGATCGCCACGCTGGGCGCGGTCAGCCGCTGGACCTTGCCCTGCGTCAGCGTGCCCAGCGCCAGCGTTCCGCCCAGCGAATAATTGCCGCTGGTATGACCCAGCTTCAGATCGACGACGCGGACGCCATTTGCTTCTGCCAGTGCGATCCCGGTCCAGCGTTTCCAGTCGCCCTCGCCGTCGATGCGCAATTGCAGCGGCTGGGCGATGCCCGAGAGGCGCGCCAGCACGCCGTCGGCGCGTCCGCGTGCCTGGACATCGACATCGAAGCGCCGTTCGGATTCGGCGATGTCCACCTTGGCACGCAGCACATCGCTGCCCTCGACCAATGCCACCAGATCGACCATCGCCCGACCAGCGCGAATGTCGGCGCTGCCCGCGATCCGGCCTGTCTTCGCGACCCCCGTCACCGCAGGGCCGATGTCGATCCGGTCGACGCGCAGCGAACCGATGCGAATGTCGAAGCCGGGAAGGATCGGGCCGGTGCGCCCGGTGGGCTGCAGCGCAGGCAACCGGCTGAGCGTTGCGCGCGGGACGTGGAGTTGCTCGATCGACAACCGGTTACTCAGCCAGGCGAAGGGCCGCCAGTCGAGCGTGGCCTCCGGCGCGCGGAAAAATTCACCCTGACCATCGGCCAGCGCCACATCGACCAGACGCGCTTCCGAAAAGATCGAGCCTTCGATCCGCCCGATTCGGTAGCGCAGGCCGTTGGCGGGCTCCATCGCCGCGATGCGATCGACGATCCAGCGGTGGCCGATGCTCGAATCCAGCACCATCAGTGCCGCCCCAAGCAGGCCGAGCACCAGCGCCAGGCTGCCGATAATCCGACGCGGCCAGGGATTGCGACGTGTTTGGACCTCAATCGCCACAGGCGTCTCGACGTCGCTCAAAACGCCTGTCCGAGCGAGACGTAGACGGCGATGCGCGGATCACCTTCCTGCGGGTTAAGCGGGGTTCCGACATCGACGCGGATCGGGCCAAAGTTCGAATAATAACGAACACCCAGTCCTGCGCCGTAGCGGAAGCCCGACAGGCGCGGCAGCGGGTCGGTGTAGATGTTGCCGCCGTCAAGGAAGGGCACGACGCCGAAATTGCCGAACGCCTTCACCCGCGCCTCAAGCGAGAACTCGGTCAGCGACCGTCCGCCGATCGGATCGTTGTTGGCGTCGCGCGGTCCGATCCGCTGGAAGCCGTAACCGCGCACCGATGCGCCGCCGCCTGCATAGAAACGCCGCGACGGCGCGATGGCGTCGCGTGGTGCGCCCGCGATCGTGCCCGCACGCACCCGGCCCGCGATCACCACCCGGTCGTTGACGGGGTAATAGCCGCTGGCATCGATCTGAACCCGCGCATAGCCGAACGTCGCGCCCGACAGCGAAACCTCTGGCGAGAAACGCCCGCCCAGCCGGAAGCCGCGGGTGGGATTGAGCAGATCATCCGAGCCGTCATAGTTGAGGCTCGTCGGCAGCGCGCCGATGAAATAGGTTCGCCGCCGCGCCTCCCCGGTATCGACGATCACGTCGCGCTCGTCGGTCGCGACGAGTTCCGCGCCCAGCGACCAGGTCCAGGTTTTCTGAAAAAAGATGTTGGTCTGACGCTCCAGTGAACCTGAAATCGACACGGTATCCGCTTCGTACGCATCGCGTTCGAGATGCGCGGCGGTGATCTGGCCGGTCAGCACGCGGTCGCGTCCATGGAAATTGCTGCGACGGAAAATGATGCCCGCCAGTTGCTCCTTGGTCCCCAGCACGCCGCGCAGCGTCAGCGCGCCTTCGGGCGGGAACAGGTTGCGATGCGTCCAACTCACCTCCGCGCGCGCGCCTTCGCCGGTACCGTAGCCCAGTTCGCCCGCGATGGTGCGCGGCGGTGCGGGCTCCAGCGCGACCTGGATATCGACGGTGCCAGGCTCCGCCCCCTCGACCGGCTCGGCGCGGACCGAGGACACCAGCCCGGTCTGGACGATCGCCCGGCGCAGATCGTCGAGCGCCGCTTCGTTGTAGAGATCGCCCGGTGAAAAGCGCGCGAGATCGGCGACGTGATCGGCGCCGAACACCCGGTCATTATCCTTCAGGATGCGCCCGAAGCGCCGCTCGCCGCCCGGATCGACCTGAACCAGCAAGGTCGCGGTTTGCGTCGCATGATCGATCACGACTTCGCTGGGACGGATTTCGGCAAAGGGAAAGCCTTCGCGCCCGATATTGGTGCGCAGCCGCTCCTCGGCCGCGGCGACTTCGTCGGCGTTGAACGGCGTGTCGGGGGCGATCCCGTAAATGTTGCGCAAGCTTTCGGTGCGCGCGCCCGCCGCTTCCAGTCCCGGCAATTCGACCGCGGCGATGCGATATTGCTCTCCGGCACGCACATCGAGCGTGACGATCAGCCGCTCGCCTTCGGTGGCAACAGAGGTGCCGATGCGCGCGGCGTAATAGCCCTCCGCTTCCAGCAGCGTCCCCAACAGATCGGCGTCCTCACGCGCGCGGCGGTCGATCTGGGCGGCGTTGGCGGGCTCGTCCTCATTGGCGCGCAGCACGGACAATTCGTTGAATCGCTGGCGCAGCAGGTCGCCGCCCACCCCGTCGATGCCGGTGATCCGGTAATTGGAGCGATATTCGCTCTGCGCGCTGGCGGTTGCGGCGGGGGTATCGAGCGGCTGGCCCGCTTCGTCGGTGACGACTGCCTGTTCCTCAGGCAACGGCGTGCCGAGATCGGGCCAGTCAACGCCGATATCGGGAAGCGGCGCGAGCGGAGTATTCGGGTCAAGGCCGCTGTCGTCCTGCGTCGCTTCGTCCGCAACGATGGGCGGCGGCACATCCTGCGCCCAGACGGGCACGGCAGCACAAGTGACGGAGAAAACCGCGGCGCAACGCAGATACATTGTGGCCCGGCCGGGGTGGCGCGACATGATGCCGTCCTAGCGGAGCTTAACCTTCACGCCAATCGCCGAATTTCAGGGGCTTTCGCCGCGCTCGATCAGTGTATCGTGCCCACCGCACCGTCCGCCGACAGCACGTCGATCAGCCGTTCGACTTGACGCCAGCGCGCGAAATGGATGTGGTTGCCGAGCGTGCGGCTGCGCGCAGCACGCTCGGACGCTTCCAGCCCCGCCTCGGCGCCGAATTGTTCGATCAAAAGCGCCGCATCGGACACCATCGATCGATCGGGAAGATAGGGCAATCGGGGCATAGGTGCGGGTGCGATCCTGTTGATGCGTCGGCGGCAGGATGTTGCCATAGCCTGCAAGTCTTTGCCGCCCGGTGTCGCGACAAGGTTAAGATCGCGTTTGCCTTTTCCGCCGCGACTGGCGCGACCGTCGCGCACATGGCATGGGGCGGCGATGGACCAGCCCCGCCCACCCGCTCGCAAGCCCAATGCCGCCGCTGGAGGCGCACCGATCGCGATCACCACGCTGATCGGTGCGATTTGGGGCGTTTCGCGCGGTCAACCGACGATCGGCGTGCTGGTCGGGCTGGGCGTGGGCATCGCGATTGCGGTTGCGATCTGGCTGGTGAGCGCACGGCGGGGCTGACCATGAGCGGACGTGCGAATGCAAGCGCACACGATGGTAATGTCCTTCGCTAAACCCGTTTGTTTCGAGCGAAGTCGAGAAACGATCACAAGCGCCTAGCTCACGTTTCTCGACTTCGCTCGAAACAAACGGATGCTGGGGGGCTACTCATAACCCCGCCAAACTCCGTCCGATCCACACCACGCGCCCGATTACCTCCACCGTATCGCCCTCAAGGACCACGGTCGCGTAATCGCGGTTATCGCTTACAACCTCCACCTCGCGGCCAATCGTGCGTAGCCGCTTGACCCCCAGCATCCCGTCGAGCCGGATCGCATAAACGCCGCCGCGCGGCGCAATACTGCGGCGGGCGTGATCGACCAGCATGGTGTCGCCGTCGATCAAGGTCGGCAGCATCGAATCACCCTTCACCTCGATTAGCGACGCTGCATCGCGCCGCACCCCCAAGCCTGCAAGGAACCGCGCGTCGAACCGGAACGGCAAGGCGCGTTGTTCTTCCCCGACAAGCGTGCCCGGCCCTGCCGACGCCGCGAGCGCATAGCGCGGCACCGCGATGCTGTCGTCGCTTGCTGTTTCGACCCCGCCCAGCGCCGCATCGCTGACCCGCAGGAACTTGGCGAGCAGCCGCCGGTCGCCCTCGGCCAGCAATCGCGGCGTGCCGCGCGTTAGATATTGCTGAAGATAGGCCGCGTTGCGCTTCAACAGCCGCTCGGACAGCCACGACAGGCTGGTGCCGTCACGCTCGATCGCGTCCCTCAACGCCGCCCGCTGATCCTGTCCATCCATATACGATCCATAGCCCAAGGATTTTTCCTAGACAAGTAGGATTTGAGAACAAACAATGAACTAACAATCGACGAATCAGTCAGGAGGGCCGACGCCATGCACCTGCTCAGCAGGATCAATCACCATCTCCGCGCGACGGGGATGCCGGAGACCAAATTCGGGCGGCTCGCGGTCCATGATCCGCGTTTCGTGTCCGACCTGCGCAACGGACGCCAGCCGCGCGACGCGACCGTCGCACGAGTCGAACGCTATATTGCCGAGGCGCAGCGATGAGCCGGGGACCGGATGCCGCGACCTTGCTGGTCCGGGCGCTGAATCGTGCGGCATCGTCGGCTGGGCTGACGCTTGCGGTGCGCTCCAGCGATTGGCAGCGCTGGGCAAGTGCGACCTTTGCAGGCGCGCGACACGAACTGCTCTTGGAATTGCCCGACATCGAAGCGGCGGCAAGGTGGCTCGCCGCGTTACCCGAGGCAGATATCCCGATCCGCGGTCATCTGGTTGCCGACGCGATCGTCCTGCGCACGCATGGCGAAGGGGACATGCTGGTGGTGGCGATCGAAGTCCTCACCGTGGAGGATGGCTGATCCACCCCCAACACCGTATGTTTCGAGCGAAGTCGAGAAACGCTAGTCCTGCGCTTGGCTGCCGTTTCTCGACTTCGCTCGAAACAAGCGGGGGGAGCAGCTAACCGCTCATCCCGCCGCCGCGAGCCTACGCAGCGAATCGATCGCGATCGAAAGTCTGGTGTCGCCCTGATCGACGCGAATGGTGTCATCGGTCGCGCGGCGCGAAATTCCGGCCTCCAGCCGTTCGAGCAATGCGGGCACAGAAATTTCGCGGTCGAACGCGGGTTGCGGTGCGCGCGGGGTCGAGGTCGCCACCGGCGGGTTCAGGGCAAAGGTGTCGAACCGCTCGCCCACATCGAACACCGCCGGGCGCGGCAATGGCGCAGGCGCGGCAACCGCATAATCCGGTTCGCCCTCATTCGGCAGCGGCTGGGGTGGATGCGATTCGATGAATGCCAGGGGGTCGAATTCCGCCAGCGGCGTATCCAGATCCTGGGGCAAGGGCCGTTCTTCCTCTGCCCCCACCGACATCATCGGCGCGCCCAGTTCGCGCGTGGCGATTACCGGGGGGCGTGGCGGCGCGTCGGGGTGCGAATCGGCGCGGCGCACGATCGGCGTCGCTTCGAACCCTTCCCCGCGGCGTCGGCCGAACGATAGGGTGCGATTCCCAACGATCCGGCCCACGACCAGCAGGACCAGCGCACCGGCCCCGACCGATCCCCCGAAGCACAGCAATGCGCGTGCGGTGGCACCCAGTGGCGGTTCGGCAGCCCCCAACAGTCCGGGCAATCCGCTGGCCACGACCAGCGATTCGATCAGTGATAACGGCGCGAGCGCAAAGGCGAGCGCCGCGAGCAGCGCTGATGCGCCCCCTGCGGCCCCGGCAATGGGAAGGTTCAGGCGTTGGCGGGTGTACGCGACCATTTTACATCCGTTTGCTTCGCTGCGATCAGCCTTTGGTAAACGGGTTCGTATCCTAAAATGTTTGACGACCAGTTACGTTCGGCCTCGACATGAGCGCGTGCGCGCGCTCGCATTGCATCCCACCCCTCGCGATGAGCGAACAGAGCGCCGAGCGACGCCGCAATCGCGACGGGATCGTCGGGCGCGAACAGCGTGCCGGTATCGCCGTCGCAGATCAGTTCGCGGTGGCCGCCCACGTCCGACGCCGCGACGATCCGCCCCTGCGCCATCGCCTCCAGCGGCTTGAGCGGGGTGACCAGATCGGTGAGCCGCATGTGCTTTCGCGGATAGGCGAGGATATCGATCAGCCCGTAATAGCGCTCGACCGCCTCGTGCGGCACGCGACCGGTGAAATGGATGCGGTTAGCGACCTGCGAGGCGGCGGCCTGGGCGCGCAACGCCGCATCCCGCGGCCCGCCGCCGACCAGCAGCAAGTGTGCTGCCGGGCGTGCTGCGACCAACGCGGGCATGGCAGCGATCAGATCGTGCAGCCCCTCGTAATCGTAGAAGCTGCCGATAAAGCCGACGACATCGGCCCCCACCAACCCCATTTCGGTGGCAAAGGCTGCGTCATAAGCGGGCGGCGTGCCGAACAGCCCCATATCGACACCGTTGGGCGACACCATGATCTTGGCAGCGGGAATGCCGCGATCGATCAGGTCGCGCTTCAATCCGTCGCAGATCACCGCCAGCGCATCCACGCGGCGCGCGGCGAAGGTCTCTGCGGCGCGAGTCAGGCGATAGCGCGGCGATCCTTCGCGGCCTGTCCCGTTGCCAACGGCGGCGTCTTCCCAGAATGCACGGATTTCATAGAGGACGGGCACGTCCCGTCTGCGACGCGCCAGCAACGCGGCGAGCGCGCACAGGACCGGCGAATGGGCATGGAGCACATCGGGGCGAAACTGGTCGATGGCCGCGACGATCCGCTGCGCAAACGCCGCAATCTCGCGCATCTCGCCCAAGGGCGGCGGTAGCGAAGCCGGTGACGGCGTCCTCAGAAAATCGAGCCCGTCGATCGTCTCACGGCTCAGGTCACCGCGATCAGGATGGCGCGGCCCGGTGACCCCCGCCACGGTCCAGCCATGCGCAATCTGCGCCTTCAGGATCGCGCGCGTGCGAAAGGTATAACCCGAATGCATCGGCAGGCTGTGGTCGAGAACATGGAGAATCCGCATTGCCGCGTTCCTGCCACGCGACTGTTTAACGGCACGTCAACTCCGTCGCGCTAGGGCTGGTCAGGACGGTTCAGGGACGACAGCACGCGCGCATGGTCGACACGATTTCATTGCTGGTCTCGCACGGGCTGCTGATGCTGGCGGCGTGGCGATTGCTGTCACGGCGCGATCTGGATTCAGAAGAACCGCCGGTCCCCGCATTGCGTCGGAAAAAGCCCGATGCGTGACCTGTTCCTGATCGTCTTTCTGGGCGCGCTGTTCCTGCTGGCGGCGCGGCGGCCGTTCCTGTTCGTCCTCACCTATGTCTATATCGACATCGTCTCGCCCCAGCATATCAGCTATTATTTGTTGAACGCGATCCCCGTGTCGATGATCGCGTTCGGGCTGGCGGGGCTGAGCTGGCTGGTGTTCGACGACAAGCGCGACAGCCGCTTCGCGCCGCGACAATTGCTGCTGCTGATGCTGCTCGGCTGGTGCTGGTTCACCACCAGCCGCGCGGATTTTCCGATCGAGGCGGCGTTCAAATGGGACTGGGTGTGGAAGGCGATGGTGTTCGCGATCTTCCTCCCGCTGACGCTCCGCACCAAGCTCCGCATCGAGGCGCTGCTGCTGTTCATCCTGTTGTCGGTCAGCGCGATCGTCATCACCGGCGGGCTGAAGACCGTGCTGTCGGGCGGCGGTTACGGCCAGATGCACCTGCTCGTCTCAAACAATTCCGGCATTTTCGAAAGTTCGATCGCCTCCACCGTCGCCATCGCGATGATCCCGATCATCCTGTGGTTCATGAAATTCGGCACGATCTTTCCGCCCGACTGGCGGGTGAAGGCGTTCGGATCAGCGCTGATTTTTGCCTGCCTCATCCTGCCCATCGGCACCGCCGCGCGTACCGGGCTGATCTGTATCGCCATGTTGGCGGTGCTGAGCCTGCGCGATGCCAAGCGGCGAATGCTCTACATCGGCGGCGCGGTGATGGCGTTGCTGCTGGTGATCCCGTTCCTGCCGTCGGCCTATACCGAGCGCATGGGCACGATCCGCAATTACCAGGCGGATGCCAGCGCCTCGACCCGCATCATGGTGTGGAACTGGACGCTCGATTACGTGAAACAGAAGCCGCTGGGCGGCGGGTTCGACGCCTATCGCCAGAACGAGCTGCGCTATGAAACCACCGCGGTCGTCGGCGTGGGGCCAAACCAGACCGTTCAGCGCCAACTGGTGGTCGATCAGGCACGCGCCTATCACAGCGCCTATTTCGAAATGCTGGGCGAACAGGGCTGGCCGGGGTTGATTCTGTGGCTGGTGATCCACGGGCTCGGATTTCTGAGGATGGAAATCCTGCGCCGCCGCTACCGTACCCCGCGCGAGGGCGATGAATGGATATCCCCGCTCGCCACCGCGCTCCAGCATTGTCATATCATCTACATGGTCGGCGCGCTGTTCGTCGGGATCGCGCTCAATCCGTTCATCTACCTCATCATCGGGGCGCAGATCGGGCTGGACACGTATCTCGGACGGTTGCGCCAAGCGGACGCCAAGGTGCCGTTGCGCGCCAAACGCGCGCCCGTCGCCACCGCGCAGGGCTGAACCGTGGCAGGATTGGTCCTGACGCGCAGCGTCGCGCCCGACGCCGAAGCGATCGTTGCGGCCGCAGAGGCGCGTTTCGCCGCGTCCAGCTTCGATCGGCCGACCGCGCTTTCGCTGCCCGGCTGGGAAGTCCGCCACTGGGCCTATGCCAAGGGCGGTCCCGACACGCTGCTGGTCGACGGCGATGACTTCGCCGCGATCGCGGGCACGATGACCGTCGATGGGCATATGGGCCGGGAAGCGCTCGCCCGGCTGATCGCCATGTTGGCAGACGGGGCAATCGATTGGCAGCGCGTCGCGGGCCAGTTCGTCGCACTGGTGCGCAGCGCAGGGCGAAGCTGGCTGTTCACCGATTTCTTCGCGGCCTTCCAACTGTTTCGCAGCGAAGGCGACCATGTGCTTTCGACTTCGCTGCTGGCCGCGCTCGACGCCCTGCCCCGCGTCCGTTTCGATCCGCAGGGCGTGTATGAATTCGCGTTCAATGTGGTGCCCGTCGGCGACGACACGGTGTTCGAAGAACTGAAATTGCTCGGCCCCGGCACGATGATCGAGCTGGATCAGGGTGGTGCGACGCCACATGCGCTCGACAAGCCGCTTCCCGATCGCATCGACGACCGCCCGCTTGCCGAGCGGCTGGCGGCGCACCGCGATCTGCTGATGCGGACGGTCGACGATCATGTCCGCGCGTTCGGCGACGCCATCCATTGCCCGCTGTCGGGCGGGCTCGACTCGCGCCTGCTGCTCGGTGCGTTCCGGGCGAGCGGGGCGCGCCCGCACGTCTATGTCTATGGCCCCGCGACCAGCGAGGATGTTCAGATCGCGCGCGCCATCGCCGCTGCCGAAGGGTTCCAAATCGAATGGATCGACAAGGAAGCCGCCCCTCTGCCGCCCGACGCCTTTGCCGATCAGGTCGCGGCCAATTTCGCCGGGTTCGACGCGCTGCCGACCTTCGGCAACATTTTCGACAATGGCGGACACCTGGCGGCGCGCGAGCATCGGCATCCGGCAGGCGGGCTCGCGGCATCGGGCGGGTGCGGCGAAGTGTACCGGGACTTCTTCTACATGGCCGATCGCGCGACCACTGCGAGGGCGGTCGCGCGCACATTCTTCGCGCGGTTCGTCGCCAGCGACGCGACCGACGTCTTCGATCCGGCGGCTTTTGTCGCGCGTATCGCGACCAAGCTGGGCGAAGCAGCGGGCGGCGACGACGGTCGGCTGTCGCGCACGCAGGTCGAACAACTCTATCCGCGCATCCGCTGCCGGTCGCTGTTCGGTCGCGAGATCAGTTTGGAATCGCGGCTCGGTGCGTATTTCATGCCCTTTCTCGACCACCGCATCGTTGCCGAGGCACTGACGCTGCCGATGCCGATGAAACAGGCGGGACGGTTCGAGGGCGCGTTGCTGAACGCGATCGACCCCGCGCTGGCGCGTCACCCCTCCACCTACGGGCACAGTTTCGCCGCTGGACCGAACCGGGCGCACCGCTTCGCCGAATGGACGACCCGCATCCGCCCGACGTGGTTGCGGCAGCAAAGCTACGCGCTCCAGCGCCGTCGCGGGGCGATGGGGGACGAGCATGGCGGGTTGCTGGACGCGGATTATATGCGCCGGGTGATCGACCTGGAGTTTCCGGCGATGCGGCGGTTTTTCGATGTGGCAGCGATTTCGGATAGCGCCGTATGGCGAAGGGTGGCGTGTCTGGAATATCTGGCCGGGCGGTTGGGGAGCAAGCTGGGCTAGCGAGTACCCACACCGTGCTCCTGCGAAAGCAGGAGCGTTGGCCACCAGCGTCATCATTTGTTGCCAGGACTCCTGCTTTCGCAGGAGTACGGTTCTGCCTCAGTCCCGATCCTCGTACGGCGTGATGCGGTCGGCCAACTCGTTCCCGCGCATCGTCACCGCTTCTCCCGACCAGTTCCCCACGAAGGTCGTACGATATTCGAACTGGGGCGACAGCCAGGCGCGGTTGTTTTCGATCACCAGCCCGGTGGATGTGTGCTCGACCCCTTCGGGCGCGACGGTGATGAGCGTGCCGTAATTCTGCTTGTTCGGCCCTTGGGCGAAACTGTTGCCTGCAATCCGGCCGCTCGCGCCATTGGGCAGGTCGATCAGGTAATTGGTGTCGTTGCCCTTGGAATCGTCGAAGCTGTTGTCGACGATCTCGACCGTCGCGGCACGGCTTTTCAAATAATGCCCGCCAACCCCGCGTTCGAAGCGCGACCGCGTGACCTTCACCGACCCGTATCCGCCGACATAGACCGAATGCGCGCCGTTGCCGGTGGGATCCTTGCCCAGTCCTGCAAAGGTCGAACGATCGATCGACAGGCTGCCCGAAGGAAATGCCGCCGTCAGGATGCCGCTTTGCGAATCGAGGAACATCGCGTTGGCGACGGCCAGATCGCCTTCCTCCAGCCGGATGCCAGCGCCATTGCCGTCATCGACCGCGAGGCCGGTGAACACCAGCCCCTCGACCCGTGCGCCGTCGCCGCGCAGCACCAGTGTCGCCTTGTCTTCGCACGCCAGCCCCTCGAACACTGACTTGCCCGGCACTTCGGCGACGAACGCGATCGCGCCTTCCTCGACCACCGCGCAATCGCGATACAGGCCGGGGGCGATGCGGATCGTGCCCTGGCGGGCGCCGATCGCATCGACCGCTTCCTGAAGCCGCGCAAAGGACTGGCCGCTTTCCTCGACCGTGAACGGCCGGGGGTTGGACTGGGACAATGCAGGCAGCGCGATCAGCGACGCGGCGAGGATCAGGGGCAGGCGAAGGCGCATGGGACGGGCTTTCGAAGGATGCGGGTTCCGCCATCCTACCCCGCGGATGCGCTGCGATGGCCGACGAAAACCCCGCCCGGATGTACCCTTTCGGGAATCCGGACGGGGTTAAGCATCTTTATTCGCTGTCGCGATGCTTGCCCCTCACCCGTTTGTCCCGAGTAGCCTTCGAGCTTGTCGAGAAGGCGTATCGAGGGAGGGGAGCCATAACACACGCTGTCTCGATACGGGTTCTCGACTTCGCTCGAACCCTACTCGACACCAACGGTTTCGAACGGAAGCGCGTCGTTACGCGTCCTCTTCGACCTCCACACGCTGCTCCGCCAGCGCTTTGATTATCGCGGCATTGAACGCAGGAATATCGTCGGGCTTGCGGCTGGTGATCAAATTCTCGTCCACCACCACTTCCTCGTCCACCACGTCGCCGCCCGCATTGGCCAGGTCGGTGCGCACCGACGGCCAGCTCGTCACGCGCCTGCCATCGACGACATCGGCCTCGACCAGCAGCCAGGGAGCGTGACAGATTGCGGCAACGATCTTGGCGTCGTCCATGAACTCGCCGACGATATCGACCGCGCGTTCGTTCATGCGCAGCTTGTCGGGATTGCCGACTCCGCCGGGCAGGACCAGCGCGTCATATTCGGTGGTCTCGACCTCATCCAGCGTCAGGTCAGGGGTGATGGTCTTGCCCTTTTCGTCGTCATTGATGACGCCCTGGATGGCGTCCTTTTCGATCGAGGCCAGCGTCACTTCGGCGCCCGCATCCAGCAAGGCCTGGCGGGGGTCGAACAGTTCGGATTCCTCGAACCCGTCGGTCGCGAGCATCAGCACTTTGACGCCCGACAGGTCGGTATTGCGATCGGTCATGGGAGGTTCCTTTTCGCTTTGGGAGAAGCAACCCGAACCATCGCCTGCGCCACCGGTTCCCGGAACGAAGCGACCGCCCGAGCATTCGTCGGGGTGAATGAGAAGAGGATGCCGATGCCCCGCCTGATCTTTGTCGAGGACACGATGCCCGGCTATACCCGCATGAAGGTGCGCGGCGACAAATGGGGTTATTGCGATGAGAATGGCGAGCGCATCACCGACCGCGACGAAATCGACCGGCTGAATGCGATCGGCCTGCCGCCCGCCTATGTCGATGCGTGGTTCTGTCCCAAGCCGAACGGCCATATCCAGGCGACGGGCTACGACGACAAGGGGCGCAAGCAATATCGCTATCATCCCGATTTCCGCGCGCAGCAGGAAAGCGAAAAATTCGGGCTGTGCGGGGCGTTCGGCAGCAAGCTGCCCAAATTGCGCGCGCAGGTGGAAAAGGATTTGCGCAAACGCGCGCTGGCAAAGGAACGCGCGGTTGCGGCGGTCGTGCGGTTGCTCGATCTGGGCAGCATCCGCATCGGCAACGAAGCCTATGTCCAGGCGAACAAGAGCTACGGCGCGACCACCCTGCGCAAACGCCACGCCAAGCTAGGCGGATCGTCGCTACGGCTGCAATACAAGGCGAAATCGGGCAAGCTGCGCGTGCTGACGATTACCGACCGCTCGCTGCTCAGCTTCGTACGGAAATGTCAGGATTTGCCCGGCCAGCACCTGTTCCGCTGGATCGACGACGATGGCGAGGCGCGACCCGTCACCTCGTCCGACGTCAACGATTACATTCGCGACGCAATGGGTGAGGAATTCACCGCCAAGCATTTCCGCACCTGGGCCGCCAGCGCCATCGCGTACCAGACGATGTGCGAAGCCGATGGCGCGATTTCGCTGCGCGACATGCTGGAGCCCGTCGTCGCGGCGCTGGGAAACACGCCCACCATCGCACGCAAATCTTATGTCCACCCTGCCCTCATCGAAGCGTGCAAATCGGGTGCCGCCGAATTCGTCGGGTGTCGGTTGCCGCGTGGCACGCGTTATCTGTCGCGACCCGAGCGGGGGTTGATTGCCTACCTCCAAGCCTGCGATAGCGGCACGCCTATCGTCCGCCCCAAGACAAAAGCAGCTTAAGGCCAGCCTTCATGACCACCGCCAACGCGGCAACCGCCGCGCGTGACGTCGCCCAGCCCGCCGTCGATCTCGAAACGCAGACCCGCTATTTCTTTCAATCCAGCATGGACTGGCTGCAGACCCACTGGCTGCAAATCCTGATCGCCGCCGCGATCGGAACGGGCATTGTCCTGCTGCTGACCTTCATTCGCGGGCACGCGGTCAAATCGTTCCAGAAGCGCAACAACCATATCACCGGCTGGGGTTCGATCCTGGCCAAGGCCGCGTCGAAGACCAACCAGTTCTTCATCGTCATGGTCGCGGCCAAACTGGTCGAGGGATACGCCGCGACCCCCGATGCGGTGACGACCACGGTCAATTTCCTGTTCACCGTCGCCGCCGTGTTCCAGGCCGCGATCTGGGCGCGCGAGCTGATTCTGGGCGCGGTCGAAAAACGCACCGGTAACGAAGGCTATCACGGCGAGACGCTGAACACGGCGATGGGGCTCATTCGCCTGCTGGTGACGATCGCGCTGTTTGCGATCGCGCTGGTCGTGGTGCTCGACAATCTGGGGGTCAACGTGACCGGCCTGGTCGCGGGTCTGGGCGTCGGCGGCATCGCCATCGGTCTGGCCGCGCAGGGCATCTTCGCCGATCTGTTCGCGGCGCTGTCGATCATTTTCGACAAGCCGTTCCGTCGCGGCGACAGCGTGTCCTATGACCAGACACAGGGCAATATCGAGGCGATCGGGCTTAAATCGACGCGTATCCGTTCGTTCACGGGCGAGGAGCGCGTGATCTCGAACAAGCAGTTGCTCGACAAGGAAATTACCAACAACACCCAGCGCGACCACCGCCGCGGCCAGTTCATTATCGGCGTCACCTATCAGACGCCACCTGAGGTTTGCGCCGCGATCCCGGAGATGTTGAAAGCCATCGTCGAACAACACAAGGCGATCTTCATCCGCTGCGGCTTCACCGGCTTCGGTGCCTCGAGCCTAGATTTCGAATTGCTGTTCGACACCGCCGGACCGGATTATGCGCTGTTCTACGAAAAGCGCACGGCGATCGGCATCGCGATCCTGAAGCGGTTCAACGACGACGGCATTGAAATCGCCTATCCCACCCAAACCAGCTTCACCGCCGCCCCCGACGGGACGATGGTGCTCCCCTATCCCGACGTGCAGCAGGTGCTGCCGGTCGCAAAGGGCGAGCGGGTCACGAAACGCGACAAGAGTGGGAAATCGATAGAGGGGACCGCCTAACCCAGACTTGTAGCAGTCGCTACAATGCGCTAGAACAATCCGTAGCACTCGCTACGGAGCACTCGCCAATTTCCCCGATTTCCGCCGCTCTCTCGACTCGCCAGATTGCAGTCGCCATCGCCTTCGGGGCGGTTCTGTGGGTGTCCGGCGTGGTGGCGATCCGGTTGCTGTCGCCACTGGGCGCGTTCGAAGGCGCAAGCGGCGTCATGCTCTATGCCGCGATCATCCCCGTGACCTTGGGGTTCATCGCCATCGGTCGATCGATCGCCGCCCTTGCTCCGGGTCAGTTGTTGCGGGGCGTCACCGTGATCGCGTCGACGGCAATGCTCCTTGACGCACTCGCGCTGCGGCTCATGCCGACGCTCTATGCCGACACGCCGATGGAGCAATTTGTCGGCACGGCGTATCTGTTATGGGCGTTCGCAGTGGCGTTTGCCCTGGCGCTCGTCATGGAACGCCAACCCTAAACC
Source organism: Sphingomonas sp. AX6 (assembly GCF_902506605.1). Taxonomy (GTDB): domain Bacteria; phylum Pseudomonadota; class Alphaproteobacteria; order Sphingomonadales; family Sphingomonadaceae; genus Sphingomonas. The sequence continues at coordinate 72,104 of NZ_LR733979.1, read as the reverse complement.
GCCTCCGCTCCGACATCGTCCAGCCCCAGCGCTTTGAGCAGCACCATGCCCTCTATCATCGTCAGCAAACGCGCCGTCGACTGACGTCGTGCGTCCGCATCGGGTGCGGCAATCTGGGGCTCCAGCCAGCCGACAAAACCCCGCCCGATTGCTTCGCCGACCTGGCGATACTGGGCATTTCCGCCCGCGGCACCCGCCGCCAGGTCGAGCCACAGCCGCATATAGGGCCAGAACGCATCGTCCAGCACGCGAGCGCGCAACAGCACCAGCAACTCTGCCTCCGCCAGCGGTTCGGCCGCGACGCTCTGGTCGAGCAGCCCACGCATCCGGTCGGCCAGATGCGACAGTAACGCCGCGATCAGCGCATCCTTGTCGGTGAAATAATAAAGCAACATCCGGTCGCTGGTGCCCGCCGCGCGTGCCAGCGGACGCAGACTGGTCGCCGCCAGCCCATGGTCAAGCACATGGTCGGCCAGCCGGTCGAGCAACGCTGCGTGTCGCGCCTCCCGATCCGGCTTGCCCGTACTCATCTCAATGCGCGCCTTCGTCCAGATTGAGCAATGTCGCATTGCCGCCCGCGCTGGTGGTATCTACCGAAATCGCCCGCTCGCCACAGAAACGCGGGAGGTAATTCGGCCCGCCTGCTTTGGGGCCGGTGCCCGACAGTCCTTCGCCGCCGAACGGCTGGCTGCCGACCACCGCGCCGATCATCGACCGGTTGATATAGAGATTACCGACCCGCGCACAGCGTTCGGCCAGTTCGGCCGAACGCGCGATGCGGCTGTGCAGCCCCATCGTCAGTCCGAACCGTTTGGCGTTCACCCGCTCGATCGTCTCCGCCAGCGTGCCCGCTTTCCAGGTAGCGACATGCAGCACGGGGCCGAACCATTCGCGGTTCAGATCCTCGATCGCGTCCAGCCCGATCATCGTCGGCGGCACGAACAGACCTTCGTCGGGTGCATCGACCGTCTTGATCCAGCGCGGTCGTGCGGTCTCGCGATAGCTCATCAATCGCTCATACGCATCGCGGTCGATCACCGGCCCGACATCGGTGGACGGATCGCCGGGATCGCCCAGCGTCAGCAAGTCCATCGCGCCAGAGATCATTTCGATCATCTGGTCGGCGACTTCTTCTTGCAGGATCAGCAGGCGCAGCGCCGAACATCGCTGCCCCGCCGTCCGGAATGCGCTGGTCAGCACGTCGGCCACCACCTGTTCGGGCAAGGCGGTCGAATCGACGATCATCGCGTTAACGCCGCCGGTCTCCGCGATCAGCGGAATGATCGCGCGGTCCTCGTCGACCAGCAGCGACGATGCGATCCGCTTGGCGGTCGCAGTCGATCCGGTAAAGACGACACCCGCGATCCGCAGGTCGCTGGTCAACTCCGCACCGACTTCGGCGGCACCCGTCACCAGGATCAACGCGTCTTCGGGCACGCCCGCTTCATGCGCCAGTTCGACCGATCGTTTGGCGACCAGCGGCGTTTGCGGCGCAGGCTTGGCGACGACGGTGTTGCCAGTGACCAAAGCCGCCGCATTCTGGCCGGTGAAGATCGCAAACGGGAAATTCCACGGCGCGATGGTGGCCCAGGTGCCCCGCCCCTCCAGCCGCAATTCGTTGCGCTCGCCCGTTGGTCCGGGCAGGATATGCGGCGTCATCACCCGCCGTGCCTGCATCGCATAATAGCGGCAGAAATCGGCAGCCTCGCGGATTTCGCCGAGCGCATCGGGGATCGACTTGAACGCTTCCTTGACGCAGATCGCCATCAATTCGATCCGATGTTCCTCGATCAGGTCGGCATAGCGTTCTAGAATGCGCGCGCGCGCCTCAACCCCGATGGCGTCCCATGCCGGATAGGCGGCCTGAGCGCGGGTGACGGCGTCGTGGACGCTGCTGTCGCTGGTGTTCCACGCCTCGATCGCGCGCTTGCCCGCGCCGCTTGCGTGATCGGGATCGGCATGGACCGCGTCGGTGCCACGATTGCCGACCGCCACCGCATCGATTGCCGCACGCGTATCGGCCAGCGTCTGGCGATCGGTCAGGTCGATGCCCGCGCTGTTGCGCCATTGGCCGAAGATATCGACCGGCAGCGGGATCGACGGATGCGGCGTCCCGCCGACTTCGGCGATTTTTTCGGCCGGGTCGGCGAGCAATTCCTCGTCCGATAGGTCTTCATCGGCAAGCTGGTGGACGAAACTGGTGTTCGCGCCATTTTCCAGCAACCTACGGACCAGATAGGCGAGCAGGTCGCGGTGCCCACCGACGGGCGCATAGATGCGACAGCGATAGCCTTCTTCGCGGACCAGCCGCTCGTACAGCCCTTCGCCCATGCCGTGCAGCCGCTGAAATTCGAAATCCCGCGAATCGCCCGCCCATTCCAGGATGGTGGCGACGGTCAGGGCATTGTGGCTGGCAAAGGCCGGGCTGATATTTTTGGCCGCCAACATGTCGCGCGCGCATGCAAGATACGACACGTCGGTCGCCGCCTTGCGCGTGAACAGCGGATAATCGCTCAGTCCCTCGACCTGGGTACGCTTGATCTCGGTATCCCAATAGGCACCCTTGACCAGCCGCACATTCATCGGGCGGTCGAGTTCGTCGGCCCATTGCACGACGGCACGCCCGCGCTTGTTATACGCCTGAATCACCATGCCCATGCCGTTCCAGCCCTTTAATTCAGGCCGCCGCGCGACATCGCCGATGATCGCCAGACTCATTTCCAGCCGATCATCCTCTTCGGCATCGACCGTCAGAGAGATGTTCTGCGCCGCCGCCTCGGACGCCAGCTGCGCCAGCAGGTCGGTCAATTCGGGCACGCACCAGTCCCATTGTGCGACTTCGTAACGGGCGTGGAGCGCCGACAGCTTGACCGAAATCGAATGCCCCGAATCCGGCGACCGCCCGACCCGGCGGATCGCGTCGGAATAAGCGCGAAAGTAGCGCTCGGCATCCGCCTGCGTCCGCGCGGCTTCGCCCAGCATGTCGAAACTGGCGGTAAAGCCGCGATTTTCTGGCTTTTTCATGCGCTTCATCGCTTCGTCGATGGTGCGGCCCATCACGAACACTTCGCCCATCATCCGCATTGCCGCGCCGACCGCCTGGCGCACGAACGGTTCGCCCGCACGCGCGATCAGGCGGCGTAGAGGCCCCGCCGACCCTTCACCGACCAAAGCGCGCCCGACGACCAGCCCCCAGGTCGCCGAATTGACCATCGACGAACTCGATTTGCCGGTGTGCGCACGCCAATTGGCCTCGCCAAGCTTGTCCGAAATCAGCATGTCGGCGGTTTCGGGGTCGGGCACACGCAAAAACGCTTCGGCCAGCGTCAGCAGCGCGATACCTTCGGACGAATTCAGCCGATATTCCTGCAGGAACTGATTTACCCAGCCCGAATTCTGCGCTGCACGAAGGTCCGCGATCAAGCCGGATGCGATTCCGACCACCCTTTGGCGCGAATCACTTGTCAGCGCCGCATGCGCCAATAGTGGTTTTAGAACATCGGGTTCGGCCGCCCGACGCGCTGCATTCAAACTAATCGGGGCGATCGACGCTACGTCCTGCATGTTTTTCCAATTCTCGGTTGGTCGGGGTTGCGAAATCGGCGCTTGCACGCCTAGAGATTGAGCGCGCTATGCGCTGAAATGGTCGTGGAGGGAAAGCCGGTGCAATCGATCACCATCCAGGAATATGCCGAACGCACGGGCGAGGAGCGCGTTTCCGACTGGGTCGAAGTGACCCAGGATATGATCGACAAATTTGCCGATGCGACCGGTGACCACCAGTTCATCCATGTCGATCCGGCCAAGGCGGCGATGACGCCGTTCGGCGGCACCATCGCGCATGGCTTTCTGACGTTGTCGCTGATGCCGCTGCTGTCGCAGAAAACCGAACAACCTCAAATCGATGGCATCAAGATGGGGGTCAATTATGGCGGTAACAAGGTCCGCTTCCTGACGCCCGTCCGATCGGGATCGCGCGTGCGCGGCCGCTTCAAGCTGCTCGAGCTGGTCGAGAAACGGCCCGGCCAGTGGCAACAGACCAACGAATTCACCGTCGAGATCGAAGGCCAGGAAAAGCCCGCGATGATCGCCGAATGGATGAGCCAGATTTTCGTTTGAGCCAGTAACCGTCATCCCAGCGAAAGCTGGGATCTCATGCGGCTTGAGACTCCAGCTTTCGCTGGAGTGACGACCTAGACAAAAAGGAACCACCCATGACCCGCTCCGCCGTCATCGTCTCCACCGCCCGCACGCCCATTGGCCGCGCCTATCGCGGTGCGTTCAACAATTTGCCGTCGCAGACGCTCGCGGCGCACTCGATCAAGGCCGCGGTAGAACGCGCCAAGATCGACGGTGCCGAGGTCGACGACGTCGTGTTCGGCGCTGCCCTTCAACAGGGGCATCAGGCCGGGAACATCGCGCGTCAGGCGCTGTTGCGTGCAGGGCTGCCCATCTCGGTCTCGGGCATGTCGGTCGACCGCCAGTGCGCCTCTGGCCTGATGGCGATCGCGACTGCCGCCAAACAGATCATCACCGACAATATGGACGTGACGATCGGTGGCGGGGTCGACTCGATCTCGATGGTCCAGACACCGCAGATGCGCGTCGCCGCCGATCCCGAACTGCTCGCGATGCACGGCGACATCTACATGCCGATGCTCCAGACCGCCGAAATCGTCGGCCAGCGTTATGGCATCAGCCGCGACCGGATGGACGAATATGGCCTGCGCTCGCAACAGCGCACCGCCGCCGCGCAGGAAGCGGGCAAGTTCGACGACGAAATCGTCCCCGTCACCGCGACGATGAACGTCGTGAACAAGGAGACCAAGGAAGTGACCACCAAGGAGGTCACGCTGACGAAGGACGAAGGCAACCGCGCCGACACGACGCTGGAAGGGCTCAAGTCGCTCAAGGCTGTAATCGGCGATCAGGGCACGATCACCGCGGGCAATGCCAGCCAGCTATCCGACGGATCGTCATCGGCGGTGCTGATGGAAGAAAAGCTGGCCGAGAAGCGCGGACTTCAACCGCTGGGCCGCTATGTCGGCATGGCGGTGGCGGGCACCAAGCCCGACGAGATGGGCATCGGCCCGGTCTTCGCGATCCCCAAGCTCCTCGAACGCTTCAACCTGAAGATGGACGATATCGGCCTGTGGGAGCTGAACGAGGCGTTTGCGGTCCAGGTGCTCTATTGCCAGGATAAGCTCGGCATCCCCGACGAACTGCTCAACGTCAACGGCGGCGCGATCTCGATCGGCCATCCCTACGGCATGAGCGGCGCGCGAATGACCGGCCACGCCCTGATCGAAGGCAAGCGCCGCGGCGCGAAATATGTGGTCGTGACGATGTGCGTCGGCGGAGGCATGGGTGCAGCGGGACTGTTCGAGGTTCTTTGACGACCTGATTGAAAAATTCATCGCTTTGCGCTATGTGAATAGCTGCAAAGCTCATCGGCCAGTCCTTTGAGATCGAGCCCCGGTCGTGGCAGCGACCGGGGCTCAAATCTCTTGAGCGGCGTTCGGGGGCAGACTGGCAGGCCCACCCCCTCCCGTGTGCCCTACTCGGACCGCGCCACTTCGATCACCTTCAAAACGAAGGTGCCGAAAGCAAACAGCATTCCGAGGAACAGGCACAACTCGGCAAAGCTCATTGCCTTCTCCTCTCAGATTCGACGGCGGAATTGCCGTCCTGACCGGCGTAGCAAAATGCTGTCGAAATGCGTCGAGCAGAAAAGTTCGGGAGCCTCCCTCATCCTCGTTTGTTGTCTGGCCGAACCGTAAGGAGAAACCCGATGACCGACCAGCAATCGCACGAAGATCCGATCGAAGTTCGCAAGCGGATGTGGAAGAAGATGGCGGACAGCCCCTTCCTGATGATCGGCCTGACGAACGCGAACGAGCATAGCGAGCCGATGACCGCGCAGCTGGACGAGGATGCGGACAGCGAATTCTGGTTCTACACGCGCAAGGACAATCGCATCGCGCCGGGTGGTCCAGCAATGGCGCAATATGTGTCCAAGGATCACAAGGTGTTTGCCTGTATTCGCGGCACCCTGACCGAGGAAACCGACCCGGCGATCATCGACAAATATTGGTCCAACCAGACCGAGGCATGGTTCGAGGGTGGTCGGAACGATCCCAATCTGAAAATGATGCGTTTCGACCTGTCGGACGCCGAAATCTGGGAAGGCGACCAGTCGCTGACCGGCCTGTTCAAGATGATGACCGGCATGAAGATCAAGCCCGACGAGGCCGGACGCCACACCGAAGTCGCTTTGTAAGGCGACGCTGCTTGACCGGTCCCGCTTTGCACCCGCAAGGCTAACGTATGGCGGGACCGAGTCTAGTTCACCGAATCCGGGTTGAGGCACATGCGGTGTGGCTCGCCTCTCGCGACCCACGCACGCCAATGCGCGCGAAGCTGGTCGGGTTGCTGATCGCCGCCTATGCGCTGTCACCGATCGACCTGATCCCCGATTTCATTCCGTTTCTCGGCCTGCTCGACGAGGCAGTGCTGATCCCGGCGGGCGTGTGGCTGTTCGAGCGGCTGGTTGCGCCGACGCAGATGGCCGAACATCGCGCGGTCGCCGAACGCGCTAGCCAGCGGCCGAAGTCGATTGTCGGCGCGTTGCTGGTGATCGGAGTCTGGATCGCGAGCGGTTGGTTCCTGTGGTCGATCGCCCGAATGTGGTGGGATTGACCGGAACTTGGCCGCATCTCCAACGTCACCCCGGACTTGTTCTGGGGTCCACCGGACGGCGATCACAGGACGCGAAATAATGAACGTATTGCAAGCGGCTTAGTGGACCCCGGAACAAGTCCGGGGTGACGGAAAAGAAGGGGAAAAGCCCCCTTACCCCCCGTGCGTCTCGATCCACTTCTCAAGCACCGGCGCGATCTTGGTCCGCCATTTCGAGCCGTTGAAGATGCCGTAATGGCCGACGCTTTCGGCCATGTGATAGTGCTTGGCCTTGTCGGGAAGCCCGGTCGCCAGGGTCAGTGCCGCCTTGGTCTGGCCGAGCCCCGAAATATCGTCGCGCTCGCCTTCGACCGCCAGCAATGCGGTATCCGTGTTCGCGCCCAGATCGACCAGCCGGCCGCGATGCGTCATCGTGCCTTTGGGCAGCGCATGCGTCTGAAACACCAGGTCGACGGTCTGGAGGTAGAATGCCGCGTCCATGTCGCACACGCTGCGATATTCGTCGTAGAATTCCTTGGTCGCGTCGGCGCTTTCGCCGTCGCCATCGACCAGATGGCGGAACATTTCCCAATGGCTGACCATGTGGCTGCCCAGGTTCATCGTCATGAATCCGGCGAGCTGCAGGAACCCCGGATAGACCCGGCGACCCGCGCCCGGATAGGTCATCGGTACGGTCGCGACGACATTCTGTTCGAACCAGCTATGCGGACGATCGGTCGCCAGCGTGTTGACCGCAGTCGGTGCTTCGCGCGTGTCGATCGGCCCGCCCATCATTGTCAGCGTCTTGGGCCGATTGGGATGCTTGTCCGCGCCCATCAATGCAACGGCGGCATAACAGGGCACCGATGGCTGACACACCGCGAGCATATGCCCGCGCGGATCGCCCTCGGCGCCGATATGCGCCAGGAACTCAATCACATAATCGATATAATCGTCGAGATCGAACGTCCCTTCGGACATCGGCACCAGCTTCGCATCACGCCAGTCGGTGATGTACACATCGCAGGTCGGCAACATCCGTTCGACCGTACCGCGCAGCAACGTGGCGAAATGGCCCGACATGGGCGCGACGATCAGGAGCTTCGGTCCGCCATCCACGCCTTCGCGGACGAAGTGCTTCAACTGGCCGAACGGCTTTTGCAGCACGATCTCCTCGCGCACCGCGACGGTCTTGCCATCGACCTTGGTCTCATCCAGCCCGAATGCGGGCTTGCCGCGCGGGGCAGAAGCATGGGCGAACACTTCGAGCGCGCTCGCCAGCACGGGACCGCCGCCGAAATAGGCAAAGGGATTGGCGGGGTTGTTGAGCAGGCCGGCGCTGAAATTCGCGAACGCGCTGGCACCGGCCAGCATTCCGCGCTGCATTTCATAAGCGTTGTACAGCATTCAAATCTCCGCCGACATTTATGAGCCCCCGGCGTCGGCGACCGGACAGGGGGTTATAGCGCCGCGGTGCTGCGGTGCAACGATACTATAAATTCGATAACGGCGAGTGGAAGCGAACGGTTCCGTTTCGCTTCCGAACGCGCTAGGCGCGCACGCATGGCCGAACCCACGCCGCAACCGCGCCCGCCCGCTCCAGCGCCCGAAAAGCGCAAGCTGTCCAATTTGATGATCGTGTGGGGCTATACCTCGCGCTATCCGGGTCACTTGACGCTCGCGATTCTCGCGCTGCTGTGCGCGGCGACGGCGACGCTCTACATCCCCTACACCTTCAAACAAGTGATCGATAACGGCTTCGCGCAAGGCGCGGATTTGAGCGCGATCGGGCCGTATTTCTGGCGATTGCTGATGGTCGTCGGCGTGCTGGCGCTTGCGACTGCCGCACGCTTCTATTTCGTGTCGTGGCTGGGAGAGCGCACCGTCGCCGACATGCGCGTCGCGGTGCAGCGCAACCTGTTGCGGCTCGCGCCCCAGTGGTTCGAGGAAAACCGTCCGTCGGAAATCGCGTCGCGGCTGACCGCCGACACCGCGGTGGTCGAACAGATCGTCGGGTCGACCGTATCGGTGGCGCTGCGCAACCTGCTGATCGGCATCGGCGGAGTCGTCTATCTGTTCATTCTCGCGCCCAAACTCGCCGCCTTCCTGCTGCTCGGCATCCCGCTGATCGTCACGCCGATGATGATGCTGGGCGCGCGGCTTCGCAAATATTCGCGTCACAGCCAGGACCGGATTGCGGACATCGGCACCATCGCCAGCGAAACGCTGGGCGCGATGAAGATCGTGCAAGCCTTCGGCCAGGAACGCCGCGAAGGCGACCGATTCAAGCACGCAGTCGATCGCGGGTTCGAGACCGCCAAATTGCGCTTCGCCACCCGCGCGGTGATGACCGCGATGGTGATCGGGCTGTTGTTCGGCGCGGTCACGCTGATCCTGTGGGATGCGGTCAGCGACGTCGCTTCGGGCAATCTGACCGCCGGTGCGCTTGCCGCGTTCGTGTTCACTGCCGGGCTCGTCACCGGCGCGTTCGGCGCGCTGACCGAAGTCTATGGCGACCTGCTGCGCGCATCAGGGGCCGCCGGACGGCTCGCCGAACTGTTGGCGCAAGAGCCCGACATCGCGGCGCCTGCCAGCCCGGTCGCCCTCCCCGCCACCTCGCGCGGTAGCATCGAATTTCGCGACGTGTCGTTCCGCTATCCGACGCGCCCCGAAGTTTCCGCGCTCAAGGATTTCTCGCTGTCGATCGGCGCAGGCGATACCGTTGCCGTGGTCGGTCCGTCGGGCGCAGGCAAGTCGACCTTGTTCCAGCTCGTCCAGCGTTTCTACGATCCCGAAAGCGGGCAATTGCTGGTCGATGGCGTGCCGCTGACCGATGCCGATCCGTCGGAAGTCCGCGCGCGCATCGCGATGGTGCCGCAGGAAACCGTGATCTTCGCCTCCTCCGCCCGCGACAATTTGCGCTATGGTCGTTGGGACGCGAGCGACGATGATTTGTGGGCCGCAGCGGAGGCTGCCAACGCCGCCGATTTCCTGCGCGCGTTGCCCGACGGCCTCGACACTTTCCTTGGAGAAGGCGGCGCGCGCCTCTCGGGCGGCCAGCGCCAGCGCATCGCCATCGCGCGCGCCTTGTTGCGCGACAGCCCCATCTTGTTGCTCGACGAGGCGACCAGCGCACTCGATGCCGAAAGCGAACGGCTGGTGCAGGACGCACTCGAAAAGCTGATGACCGATCGCACCACGCTGGTCATCGCCCATCGTCTGGCAACCGTCCGCGCGGCAAAGCGCATCATCGTCATGGACGAAGGCCGCATCGTCGAAAGCGGGACGCACGCCGAACTGGCGGCAGCAGGCGGACTCTACGCCCGGCTCGCGGCGCTCCAGTTCAGCGAGGCCGCATAGCCCCGCGACTTTACCCACCGCCCTCCTTCCCCGTTTATTTCGAGCAAAGTCGAGAAACGCTCCCGCGCACCAGACCCACGTTTCTCGACTTCGCTCGAAACAAACGGTTAGAGTATCCCGAACGGGAGAGAGAGAATGGCCACCGATTTCGACATCATCGTCTATGGCGCAACCGGCTTCACCGGACGGCTGGTCGCCGAATATCTGAGCGCGAACTACGCCGACGGATCGCTGACATGGGCGATGGGCGGGCGATCGCTGACCAAACTCGGCCAAGTCCGCGATGAAATCGGCGCGCACCCGGACACCCCGCTCATCACTGCGAATGCCGACGATCCCGCTTCGCTTGACGCGATGGTCGCACGCGCCAAAGTCGTCATCTCCACCGTCGGCCCGTACCAGCTTTACGGATCGGACCTGGTCGCAGCCTGCTCCAAGGCCGGAACCGCCTATGTCGATCTGTGCGGCGAGCCTGCGTGGATGCGGGCGATGATCGACGCGCACGAGGCAACTGCGAAATCATCGGGTGCGCGCATCGTGTTTTCCTGCGGCTTCGATTCGATCCCGTTCGACCTCGGCGTATGGACGCTGCAACAAACCGCGGTGGCTAAGCACGGCAAACCCGCCCCCCGCGTCAAGGGCCGCGTTCGCAAGATGCAGGGCGGCTTTTCGGGTGGCACCGCAGCCAGCCTGAAAGCGACGCTGGCGGCTGCGGCGCGCGACCCCGGCCTGATCAAATTGCTCACCAACCCGTTCGCGCTCGCGCCCGGTTTCGCCGGACCGCACCAACCGACGGGCATGATACCCGAATATGACGCCGCCGTGGGCGCCTGGGTTGCGCCGTTCATCATGGCGCCGATCAACACCAAGAATGTCCACCGCACCAATTTCCTGACCGATCACAGCTTCGGCACCGATTTCGTCTATGACGAAATGATGATTGCGCCCGGCATCGGCGAGATGGGCAAGGCGGCAGCAGAGGCCATCGCCAAGATCAATCCGCTGGCAGGCGACAAGGGACCGAAACCCGGCGAAGGCCCGTCCAAGGCGGAACGCGAGGCAGGCTTCTACGACCTGATCTTCATCGGCGATATGGCGAACGGCGACCGCGTCGAATGCGTCGTCACCGGCGACCGCGATCCCGGCTATGGATCGACGTCGAAGATGATTGCAGAGGCCGCGATCTGCCTGGTTCGCGATGTCGCGAGCGAAGACAAGGGCGGCATCTGGACCGCAGGTGCGCTGATGGCGGAGCCGCTCAAGAAGCGGCTGGAGGAACACGCAGGACTGACGTTCGTCGCGAATTGAGGGCGGGGCGCAGTCAGCCCTTACACCCCTTTCGTCACCCCGGCCTCCGTGCCGGGGTCCACTAACCGGCTTCGGGTGGCCTTCATAATCGGCGTCGAAAGTGCGGCTGGGTGGACCCCGGCACTGCGGCCGGGGTGACGATGGGGAAGGGGCACGCAAACCGCTTTCCACCCACATCGACGCGCGCTATTCTTCCACCCAACGGGGCGTCGCAACCTCCCGGTCAGGCGCTCGCCGCGTCCAAGCGTTGCCTTTCCCACCCGGACGCACACACCGTCCGGCGCGAAGAGGCGTTGCATGGACCAGATTTTGAACCGCGCTCTTGACCCGCCGCCCCCCGTCGTCCCCAGCCGTCGCGAACAATTCGCGGTGTTCGCGCGAATCGGCCTGCTCAGTTTCGGCGGCCCCGCAGGCCAGATCGCGCTGATGCATAAGGAGCTGGTCGACGACCGCCGGTGGATTGACGAGGGCGCATTCCTGCGCGCGCTCAATTTCTGCCATTTCCTGCCCGGCCCCGAAGCGCAGCAGCTCGCCACCTATATCGGCTGGCGGATCGGTGGGTGGAAAAGCGGCGTCGTCGCGGGGACGTTGTTCGTCATCCCGGGCGCGCTCGTCATCCTGGCGCTGTCGATCCTCTATGCACTGGCGGCCAATCTGTCGTGGTTCGCGGCGCTGTTCGTCGGAATCAAGACGGCGGTGGTCGCCATCGTCGTCCAGGCGCTGATCCGCATCGGCTCCCGCGCACTCGACAGCGGGTTCAAACGACTGCTCGTTTTTGCCGCGTTCCTTGCCTTGTTCGTGTTTGCCGCGCCGTTCCCGCTAGTGATCCTGGCTGCCGCACTCGCGGGCTGGTTCGCCGCGAATGCGCGTCCGGCCTGGCTAGGCAAGGCGGCGCACGCGAGCGGCGATGCGAGCGAGGTTGCGGGACCGCGTCCGACGCTGGCGAGCCTGCGTGCGGTGCTCATCTGGGGCGCGATCTGGGTGGCACCGGTGCTCGCGATCCTCGCGCTGCTTGGCCCCGACCATGTGCTGATGGACATCGCCAAATTCTTCTCGACGCTGGCCGTCGTCACCTTTGGCGGGGCTTATGCCGTGCTTGCCTATATGGCGCAGGAAGCGGTCACCACCTATGGCTGGGTGAACGCAGGCGAAATGGCCGACGGGCTCGGCCTGGCCGAATCGACCCCCGGCCCGCTGATCCTGGTCACCCAGTTTGTCGGCTTTCTCGGCGCGTACCGCGACCCTGCGCCGTTCGATCCGATGGTAGCGGGCATCATCGGCGCGGCGCTGACCAGTTGGGTCACGTTCGCGCCGTGCTTCCTGTGGATTTTCGCGCTCGCACCGTGGATCGAGCGGCTCGAACATGCCCGCCGCCTGCAAGGGGCGCTGGCGGCGGTGACGGCCGCGGTTGTCGGGGTGATCGCCAATTTGACGTTGTGGTTCGCCCTCCACGTCCTGTTCGCGCGCGTCGGGCGGATCGAGGCCGGGCCGGTATCGATGTCGTGGCCGGATTGGGCGACCCTCGATCCGGTCGCGCTTGGGCTGGCGGTGGCGGCGATGGTATTGGCGCTATGGTTAAAATGGGGCGTGTTACGGCTGCTCGGCGCGGGTGCCGCGGCGGGGATCGTGCTGGCGCTAATCCGCTAGCCACCCTTCCCGTTCGTTTCGAGCGACGTCGAGGAACGAACGGATTTGGGAGAGATCAGGTTTCTAGCCTCACCCCTCGTAAAACGTCAGTACGAACGCGGCGAGGACGATCGCCGCCACGATCGCGATTGGTCCTTTGCGGCGTTCCTGCCGCCGCTCCTCGGCGTCCAGCCGCGTCATGTCGAGCCAGTAATAAGCGGGCACCGACTGGCGGACGATCTCCGCGCGACGAAGCCGATCGAACTCCTTGCGCTCGCGCGGGCCGGGAGGGAGATACTCGATCGCGTCGTTGGGCGTAATCGCATGATGCGCCATGAAATGCGCCTGCACCCGGTATTTGGCGGTCGATGCCGCCGCGGTAATCGCCTCTGGAATATTGGCGGGTTTCATTTCCGTCGCTTGCCCTGATGCTTGATGTTCGCGGGCCGCCCGCGATGTTTGATGACGCGCTTTGGCCCGCCGCGCCGCCGGTCATCACGCCCGCCGCCAGCCGAACCTTTACCGTCGGGCAGTTCGAACCGCAGCGCGCCCGATACCGGATTGGCCTCGACCAGCCGCAATTGCAGATGCTGTCCGCTGACGAAGCGGTCGCCGCTGTCGTCACCCACCAGCGCCTGCGATTTCTCGTCATAGCGGAAATATTCGGTGCCCAGGTCGCGCGCGGGGACCAGCCCGTCGCCGCCTACCCCGTCGACCGTCGCGAAGAAACCGAAACTGGCGACCCCGGTGATCCGCGCTTCCATCACCTGTCCGACATGTTCGGACAGATAGGCCGCGACATAGCGATCGACCGTCTCGCGCTCAGCCTCCATCGCCCGGCGTTCGAGGGTGGAGATCACCTCCCCCACCCGCTCCATATTCTCGGCGTCGTCCGCCGACAGCCCGCCCTCTCCCAACCGGTAAGCACTGACCAGCGAACGATGCACGACCAGATCGGCATAGCGGCGAATGGGCGAGGTGAAATGCGCGTAACTGCCCAGCGCCAGCCCGAAATGGCCGTGATTGGCGGGTCCGTAATAGGCCTGGGTCTGCGTCCGCAGCACCTGTTCCATCACCTGTGGTTTGAAATCGCTGTCACCAATGCGCTTCAACACATGGTTGAACGTTGCCGGGCGCACCACCTGACCTAGTGCGAACGGCACGTCGAACGTCTCCAGATAGTCCTTCAGCGCCACCAGCTTCTCGCGGCTCGGCGGTTCGTGGATGCGGTACATGACGGGGGCCTTCTTCGCCTCCAGCGCCTTGGCCGCGCAGACGTTGGCGGCGATCATGTAATCCTCGATCAGCCGGTGCGCGTCCAACCGCTCGCGCGGCGCCACCGACAGGATGCGGCCCTTCTCGTCCAGCACGATCCGGCGTTCAGGCAGGTCGAGGTCGAGCGGCTCGCGCGCATCGCGTGCCTTCGACAGCGCCGCCCAGCAGTTCCAGAGGGGAAGAAGGGCCGCCTCAACCAAATCTCCGTTTGTTTCGAGCGAAGTCGAGACACGTTGCGCGTCGGGCTGCGTATCTCGACTTCGCTCGATACGAACGGACTTTATTTTTGCTTGGTGTGCATCGATCGCGGCTTGCGCATCCTCATAGGCGATGTTCGCCGCCACCCGGATCACTGCCCGCGTGAACCGCCAGTCGGACAGCTTCCCGTCCTTCGACACGCGAAAATGGCACGCCATCGCCGCGCGATCCTGTCCTTCCTTAAGCGAACACACATCCGCCGACAGGATTTCGGGCAGCATCGGCACGACGCGATCGGGGAAATAAACCGAATTACCGCGCCGCCGCGCTTCCTTGTCGAGCAGCGATCCGGGGCGCACGTAAAAGGACACGTCTGCGATCGCGACGATCGCACGCCATCCGCCGGGGTTGGACGGATCGTCATCGGGCGCAGCCCACACCGCATCGTCATGGTCGCGCGCATCCGCGGGGTCGATCGCGACGATGGGGAGATGACGCAGGTCTTCGCGCTCGCCCAGCGGCTGTTTCGCTACCCGTCCCGCTTCCTCGATCAACTCATCCGAAAACACGTTCGGGATCGAATGTTTGTGGATCGCGATCAGCGAAAAACTGCGCGCCTCGAACGGATCGCCCAACCGCTGCGTCACCCGCGCGGTCATGCGCGGCGGGCGCCCGGCCTTTTCCGCCAGCACCAGATCGCCGACCGACGCGCCGCCGGTATCGGAGACGGGAAAATCCCGCCGCTCCTTCTTCTCGATCCCCTGCAGCCAGAATTTGCCGCCTTCCTCGTGCAGGACCCCCAGCATCAGCGCCTCGCCGCGCTCCAGCTTCTTCATCGGGTGCGCGATCCAGCCGTTCCCGGCCTCTTCGGTCCGCGCCAAAATGCGATCGCCGACACCCAGCGCCGATTTCTTCGACCGCTCACGGACCCGCAGGCGCGGTTCGGGCACGCCCTCCGCTTCCCAGCGCTCAGGCACGGCCCATATCGTGCCGCTGTCGTCGGCATCGACGATCCGCAGCACCGTCACCTTCGGCAATCCCCCCATCTTGTGAAACGCGCGGCCGGGAGCAGAATCGATCAGCCCCTCGTCCGCCATGTCCTTGAGCAGCGCTTTAAGTGCGATCTTGTCCTGCGCGGTTAGCCCAAAAGCGCGCGCGATCTCCCGCTTGCCCGCGGGGGTATCGGTGGTTTCGATGAAATCGAGGATCTGCTGGCGGGTTGGAAGCCCGGCGGGTTTTGGTTTCTTTGCCATATCGGTGGGGAATGTAAGCGGTCCCGGCAGCTTCCACCAGCCACTCCCACGCGTCACCCCGGACTTGTTCCGGGGTCCACCGGTCGGCAAGCGAAGCGGTACAGAGTCGTGCGTTCACGCAATCGGCTTGGTGGACCCCGGAACAAGTCCGGGGTGACGGAGTGGCAAGTAACTCGATAAGGCATACCCGGTGACGTACGACATCCTGATCATCGGCGGCGGGATCAACGGCTGCGCGATCGCGCGCGAGGCGGCGTTGAACGGGCTGTCGGTGCTGCTCGTCGAAAAGGACGATCTCGCCAGCCACACCTCGTCCGCCTCGACCAAGCTCATCCATGGCGGGCTGCGGTATCTCGAAAGCTACGAATTCCGGCTGGTGCATGAGGCGCTGCACGAACGCGAGCGGCTGATGCGCGCCGCGCCGCATCTGATCCGCCCGATGAAATTCGTACTGCCCCACGACAATGCGGTGCGCCCGTGGTGGATGGTCCGCGCCGGGCTGTTCCTTTACGACCTGCTCGGCGGGCGGTCGTCGCTGCCGAAATCGCGCGGCTTGCGCGATGGCGATGCGCTCTACCGCGCGCCACTGCGGGGCGAAAAGCGGGGCTTCGTCTATGCCGATGCCTGGGTCGACGACGCCCGCCTGACGCTCGCCATGGCGGTCGATGCCGCCCAGATGGGTGCACAGATCGCCACCCGGACGGCGCTGACCTCCGCCACCCGCACGCTCAAAGGCTGGCGCGCGACGCTTTCCGACGGGCGTAGCGTGGAGGCACGCGCGCTCGTCAATGCCGCCGGCCCCTGGGTGCCACGGGTCGCGACCCTGCTCGATGCCGAGCCTGGGCCGGGGCTACGCCTGGTCAAGGGCAGTCACATCGTCGTCGATCGGCTGTACGATGGCGAGCACGCCTATATCCTTCAGCAGCCCGACCGGCGCATCGTCTTTGCCGTCCCGTGGCTCCATCGATACACCGCGATCGGCACCACCGACGTGCCGGTCGACACCCCCGAACAGGCGGTCATCGGCGAGGACGAAATCGCCTATCTGATCGCCGCTTCCAATCGCGCCTTCTTCACGCAGGTCGCACGCAGCGACGTGCGCCATGTCTGGTCGGGCGTGCGTGCGCTGGTCGATGACGGCGCGGACGAGGCGCGCACGGTGACGCGCGACTACAGCCTGGTCATCGACGATGACGGCGCGCCGGTCCTGACCGTTTATGGCGGCAAGATCACCACCGCCCGCGCACTGGGAGAAGATGCACTGCGGCGGCTGGCCGAGGTTTTGGGGTTGCCCCTATCCGACAGCAGCCGCAACCGCCCGCTACCCGGCGGCGACGCGACCGATTTCGAAAGCCTGCTCTCCCGCATTCGCGACCGCTATCCCTTTCTGGGGGCGATGCGCGCGGAGCGGATGGCGCACGCCTACGGCACGCAGTTGTTCGACATGCTCGACCGCGTGTCGAACGTTGCCGGGATGGGCACGGACCTGGGCGGCGGGCTGACCGAGATCGAGTTGCGCTGGATGCGGGACCGCGAATGGGCGCGAACCGTGGATGATGTTCTGTGGCGGCGATCCAAGCTGGGCATGGCGGTGGATGACGCGGCACGCGAGCGGATCAATGCCTTATTGGCGGAGCCGACACAGGCCTGAAGAATCAGAGGCGCTGTGTCCCGCCGATTTTCGCCACGCCCGGTTGATGTTGCGTCGCCGCAAACCCAAATTGCGGACTCAATCAAATCAATCATCGTCATGGAGGAGCTTTTCATGCCCACCCCGGCTCGCGCCTATGCCGCGCAGAGCGCTGATACCGCGCTCGCGCCCTTTTCCTTCGAACGCCGTGACCCTCAGGCCGACGACGTCGCCATCGACATCCTCCATTGTGGAGTCTGTCATTCGGATGTGCACACCGCGCGCAGCGAATGGGGCGGGACTCTTTATCCCTGCGTGCCGGGCCACGAAATCGTCGGGCGGGTGACCGCGGTCGGCGGCGACGTCACCAATTTCGCGGTCGGCGATATCGTCGGCGTCGGCTGCATGGTCGACAGCTGCGGCACCTGCCCTTCGTGCAACGAGGGCGAAGAACAATATTGCGAAGGATCGGGCTTCGTCGGCACCTATAACGGTCCCGATCCCGTGATGGGCGGCCATACCTATGGCGGCTATGCGGACCATATAGTCGTGAAGCAGGACTTCGTGCTGCGCATCACCCATGACGAAGCCGATCTCGCTGCGGTCGCGCCGCTGCTGTGCGCAGGCATCACCACCTATTCGCCCCTGAAGCACTGGAAGGTCGGCCCCGGCCAGAAAGTCGGCGTCGTCGGACTGGGCGGGCTCGGCCATATGGGCGTCAAGATCGCGGCGGCGATGGGCGCCGAGGTTCATGTCTTCTCGACCTCACCCGGCAAGCGTGACGATGCGAAACGACTGGGTGCGACCGACCTGATCGTGTCGAAGGACGACGCTGCGATGGCTGGTCACGCCGGCAGCTTCGACTTCATCCTCAACACGGTCGCGGCACCGCACGACCTCAACCTCTATCTCAACCTGCTCAAGCGCGACGGGACGATGGTACTGGTCGGTGTCCCCGATTCACCGCACGATCCGGTCGAGGTCGCCAATCTGGTGTTCAAACGCCGCAGTCTGGCGGGGTCGCTGATCGGCGGCATCCGCGAGACGCAGGAAATGCTCGATTTCTGCAAGGCGCACGGCATCGTGTCGGACATCGAGCCGATCGCCATCGATCAGATCAATACCGCCTGGGACCGGATGGTGAAAAGCGACGTCAAATATCGCTTCGTCATCGACATGGACTCGCTGAAGGCCGCGTAATCAGGGAGGGCCGCGCGTCGTACCCCGGCGCGCAGCCCTTCTAAATATACGCGATGAAGCGGCCCAGCGTGCCGATCGTCAGCCACAGCAAAAGCGACAGCGCCGCCATGATCCGCGCGGCAGGCGGCGCAACCCCGGCCCAATAGCCCAGCCGCTTGTCGAACAACGCGCGGAATGCGGCGGCATTGGCCAGCGCGATGACGATTAGCACCAGCTTGCGTTCGAAAACGTCGGACATCGCTAGCGCCGGGCCATCGGCCGCGAACAGCACCACCCCAGTTGGCACCATGATGCCGAAGCCCACCACCGCAACCGGCGTCAGCGCGCGCGACAGCGCCTCCAGCGGCAATCGCTTCCACAGCCCCAGCACGCGCAGGTCCACCACGCCGATCCCGCCGACCAGCATGACCAGGCCCAACAGGTGCAACGTGTTGGCGATCGGATAGGTCAGCGCCCCTTCGCGCGCCCATGGCCCGATACCAACCGCATCGAGCCACTCGGCAATCGAAAGGATCAAACCGTCCACGAAAGCGTCAGCGCAACTCGACCGTCTTGTCGCCGACCATTACCCGTTCGATCCGCATTTCCGCTGCACCGTCGCGCCGCGCATAGCCGGTAATGGCAATCCGTTGACCCGGCGCGATCTCGGCCTCGGTCAGCCCGCGCGCGGTCATCCGGCTTACAGGCGCCAGAATCACGTCCCATTGCTTGCCTTGCCAGCGCGTGGTCGCGGTGCCGTGTGGGTTGCCCCAGGTCACCGACGTCAACGACCCGGTCAGCGTAATCGGTTTGGTCTCATCATAGGACGACCAGCCATGGTGCGCGAGCGCGGGCGCGGAAATCGCGACGGCGGCGGCGAACAGGGCGATGCGGCGCATGATATCTCTCCCGGTTTGGATCAGAGAAGATACGCATGAATGAGGGTGGAGTTCAAATGCCGCTGAATTCCTCCCCATCGAGGGAGGAGTTTTAATAGGCCCGCGCGACCAATATCCGCTCGACCGCGGGTTCGCCGGTAAAGATGCACGCGCCATCCACCGCCGCCGCATCGCCGGGTACGTTGCGCACCGTCAGCTTCAGTTCCTTCAACCGCGCGACCACCTTGTCCAGCGCATCGCCGCTCGGCTTGGCCCATTGCACCTCGACCCAGCCCGGATACTTCCCGCCACTCTCAAAATGCGTCTTCAACGAATCGAATTCGGTTACGCCGCGCGTGATCCCGGCGTCCAGTCGCGCCTTGGCGTCGGCGTGGAGTACGCCCTGAATTTCATCGAGCAGCGCGCCGACGCCGCCGACGAAATCATCACGCCCCTGTCCGACGCTGTCGAGCTTCCCGTCCTCGCGGTACAGCCGGTCGCGGCGGATGACCGTGACCTGACCGCCCGCCATGTCGCGTCCCCCGACCTCGACGATAACCGGTGCACCCTTTTTGACCCAGCCCCAGCGCTTGGTCGCGGCCTTGGCCGGGCGACGGTCGAGCAGCACGCGCACCGGTTCGCCCAGCGCTGACGTGCGCGCGATCTGCGCGTGGAGTTCGTTGCAATAGGCGATCAGCGCCGCATCCTCGGGCACGTCGCGCAGCATCGGCACGATCACCACTTGCCACGGCGCGATCCGCGGCGGCACGCGCAAGCCGTCATCGTCGCCATGCACCATGATGACCCCGCCGATCATCCGGGTGGAGACGCCCCAGCTTGTCGTCTGCGCGAGTTCGAGCTGGCCGTCCTTGTTCTGGAACCGGATATTCTGCGCCGACGAAAAGGTCGTGCCCAGGAAATGCGACGTACCGGCTTGCAGTGCCTTGCCGTCCTGCATCATCGCCTCGATCGAATAGGTCGCGACCGCGCCCGGAAACCGCTCATGCTCGGGCTTTTCGCCCGCGACGACGGGGACGCCCAGGCACTCTTCCGAAAAGCTGCGATAGACTTCCAGCATCTTCAGCGTCTCTTCGCGCGCCTCCGCCTCGCTGGCGTGCGCAGTATGGCCTTCCTGCCACAGGAATTCGCTCGTCCGCAGGAACATCCGCGTCCGCATTTCCCAGCGCACGACATTGGCCCATTGGTTGATGAGCACGGGCAGGTCGCGCCACGAATTGATCCAGCGCGAAAACGCCGCGCCGATGACGGTTTCCGACGTCGGCCGCACGACCAAAGGCTCTTCCAGCTTGGCGGCGGGATCGGGCACCAGCTTGCCATCCTTCTGGATTAGCCGGTGATGCGTGACGACCGCCATTTCCTTGGCAAACCCGTCGACATGCTCGGCTTCCTTTTCGAAATAGGAAAGCGGGATGAACAGCGGAAAATAGCAATTCTCATGCCCCGTCGCCTTGATCCGGTCGTCGAGCAACCGCTGGATGCGTTCCCAGATGCCGTAACCCCAAGGCCGGATCACCATGCATCCGCGCACGCCCGATTCCTCGGCCAGATCGGCCTCTGAAATAACCTGTTGATACCAGGCCGCGAAATCGTCGGCGCGTTTGACGGTAAGAGCGTGCTTGATCATGGGCCGAAGCGATAGCGCGGGACGCGCGCGCGTCAATCTTTCGTGGATGGGACGACGAACCCGTCGGCCCATTGCCACGCCCCGCCCCACCGCCTAGCGCGCGTTGGTGTCCACAGACCGCCTCTTCACCGGCATCGGCCTGCGCCTGTTCGCGATCTTCTGCCTCGCGTCGATGGCCGCCCTGATCAAACTGGCAGAGGCAGGCGGTGCCGGCCTTGCCGAAATCATGTTCTTTCGCCAGTTGGCCGCGATCCCGATCGTCGTCGCCTTCGTTGCGCTGGGCGATGGGCTGGCGACGCTGAAAACCAGCCGCTTCAAAAGCCATGCGATCCGTACCGGGGTCGGTCTGATCGGGATGGTCGCCAATTTCGGCGCGATCCTTCTGTTACCGCTGGCGGAAGCACAGACGCTGGCCTTCACCGTGCCGATCTTCGCAACCATCCTCGGCTCGCTGTGGCTGAAAGAGGCGACCGGCTGGCATCGCTGGGGCGCGGTGATCGCGGGATTTGTCGGCGTGGTGATCGTCGCACAGCCTGGCGGCGGGCATTTCCCATTGGTCGGCGCTGCCGTCGGGTTGTTCGCAGCCTTCATGGTCGCATCGGTTTCGATCCTGCTGAGACAGCTTACCCGGAGCGAAAGCGCCGGGACGACGGTGTTCTATTTCTCGCTGCTGTCGGTGCCGCTGATCGTGCCTTTTTATATCGTCGACGCGCAGGCGCATGGCATCTGGGTGTGGGCGCTGTTGATCGGGATCGGCGTGGTGGGCGGCATGGGCCAGATCGCGCTGACCGCCGCATTGCGTTTCGCCCCGGTTTCGAGCGTGGTGCCGATGGATTATTCGGGGCTCGTCTGGGCAACGCTTTATGGCTGGCTGTTGTTCGGGGTGCTGCCCGGCGACTGGACCTGGATCGGCGCACCGATCATCATCGCCAGCGGCCTGTATATCGTGTGGCGCGAGCATCGGTTGCGAAGGGCATCGACCCCAACCATCGGGGAATAGCCCCAACCCGCTTGCACAATCCCGCCCGGCTTGCGACCAAGCACCCATGCTAATCCGCACCCTGCCGCTCGCCGCGCTCGTCTTCGCGCTTCCCGCCACTGCCCAGACCGCCGCCGATACGCAGTTCCGCGCCATTGCCGACGCCGAATGGACATGGCGGCAATCCGAAGGCATCGGCGGTCGCGCGCCCGGCACGGTGCGCGACAATATCCCCGACGTATCCGCCACGGCCCAGGCCCGCCGCCTCGCCAAATGGGAAGCGACGCTGAAGCAATTGGACGGCATCGACCCGACAACCCTCTCGACCGAGGATGCGGTCAATTACGGCGTGTATCGCCAGCAGATCGAAGCGCTGATCGACGACCAGCGTGCGCTCGAATGGCAAAAGCCGCTGAACAGCGACAGCGCCTTCTGGTCGAACCTGCAATTTTCGGCACGCGGCGACTTCGCCGGCGGCGAAAAGGATTACCGCGCCTATCTGTCGATGCTGGGCGACATCGGCACCCATTTCGACCAACAGATCGCCAATATGGACCTGGGCCTGGCGCGTGGCTTCACACCGCCCAAAATCGTCATGCAGGGGCGTGACGCCTCTGTGGAGGCAATCGCCAATGCCACCGACCCGACGCGGACGGTCTATTGGCAGCCCTTCGCCACCCTCCCCGCTTCGATGCCGGAGGCGACCCGCAACCAGCTTCAGGATCAGGCGCGCGCACGGATCACGCAGACCGTGATCCCCGCGCACAAGAAACTGCTGACCTATTTGCGCGGCACCTATTTCCCCGGCATGCGCGATGGGCTGGCCGCGACCGGATATGAAGACGGCGCCGAATATTACGCCTCACGCATCCGCGTCTTCACCACCACCGACATGACCGCGGACCAGATCCACCAGCTTGGACTGAGCGAAGTCGCCCGGATCCGCGCGCGGATGGAAATCGTGAAGGCAGAGGCCGGGTTCTCGGGTGACCTCGCCGCCTTCCTGACCTTCCTGAAGACCGATCCGCAATTCTATGCGACGACGCCAGAGCAGCTCCTGAAAGAAGCCGCCTGGCATTCGCAGAAATTCGATAACGTCGCATCGCGCTGGTTCGGGCGGATGCCGCGGTCGCGCGTGTCGATCAAACCGGTGCCCGACGACATCGCGCCCTTCTACACCGCCGGCCGCGGCGGCGCGGGCGGGTATCTCGTCAACACCTATGACCTGCCTTCGCGCCCGCTCTATTCGCTGCCTGCGCTGACGTTGCACGAGGCCGATCCGGGGCATCACTGGCAGGCGACGCTATCGGCGGAAAACGACGCGCTTCCCGAATGGCGACGCTACACCTATATCTCCGCATTCGGCGAAGGCTGGGGCCTCTATGCAGAGGCGCTGGGCGAGGAAATGGGGATGTACACCACGCCCTATGAGCTGTTCGGGATGCTCAGCTACCAGATGTGGCGCGCCGCCCGGCTGGTGGTCGATACCGGCATCCATACCAAAGGGTGGAGCCGCGACCGTGCGCTTGCCTTCATGCGCGATAATACCGCGCTGTCGGACCATGAGGTGACGACCGAGATTGACCGCTACATCGGCTGGCCGGGTCAGGCGCTCAGCTATTATATCGGCCAGCTCGCGATCCAGCGCGAACGCGCGCGCGCCGAAAAGGCGCTGGGCGCGAAGTTCGCCATCCGCGCATTCCACGACACGGTCTTATCGCTGGGTTCGGTGCCGCTGCCCGTGCTGACACAGCGCATCGACCGATTCATCGCGGAAGGCGGGGTCAGCCCTTGGGGTGAGGCCGAGTAAATTTCTCTCTGGAAGGGAGGGTCACGCCTTCCGAAACACCAGAATCAGATTGTTCGCGGGCATCTCGATCAACCGCTCGAACGCCAGCCCGCGTACTTCCGCTGCCGCGCACACATCCTCGACGCTGCGCAAACCCCAGCGCGCATCGCGTGATTTTAGCGATCCGTCGAAATCGAGATTGGACGACGCGGTCGCCACGTCGCCGCGCAAATAGGGGCCGTACAAGATCAGCGGCGCACCGCTCGCCAGCACCGCGCTGGCTCCCGCCATTAGTCCCAGCGTCGCCTCCCACGGCGCGATGTGGACCATGTTGGCGCAATAGATCGCGTCGGCGCGCTCGACGGGCCAACCCGGCTCGGTCGCGTCGATCGCAACCGGGGTGGAGACATTGTTCAGCCCCGACGTCCAGGACGCGATCGACGCGAGCGACGACGGTTCGGGGTCGCTTGGTTGCCAATCGAGCGCGGGGAAGACCTCGGCGAAATGCGCGACATGCTCGCCCGTGCCGCTTGCGATTTCCAACACGCAGCCGCTGGCGGGCAGCAGGTCGGGCAGGACCGCCGCGATCGGCGCGCGATTGCGGGCCACGGCGGGCGAACGTCGCCGCGCATCGCTGTCTGTTTCCCAACTGGCTGCCGTTTCGGGCTGTGGGGTTTCAGGCCGGCGCGCAAGCCCGTTCACGGTCACGCCCGTCACTGGCCGCAAGCCGATCGATCGCCCGCTTCGCACGCGACGACGCGCGCTTGCCAATCGGCCATCCGCGCCTGTTCGCGCTCGGCATGGTCGGCATTGATCCGCTCCACCTCGGCGCGATACTCCGCCAGGCGGCGGGTGTTTTCCGCTTCCACCCGTTCGCGGGCCTCGCGATTGAGCGTCTCGGCGCGCTGCATTTCCAGCCGGTGGCGCTCTGCCTGCTCGGCATAGAGCTTGGCCGCGACCGCGCGCTGCTCCTCCTCCGACGGACCGAGCAGCACTTCCATGATCGCATCGACGCGTCCGACAGCACTTTCCTCGGCCTCCGCCGCAGGAGCGGCGGCGTCGGCATCCGGCGCGGCGGCGGTCGCGACATCGCCTGCAACCGCAGTGCCGGTATCCCCCACCGCTTCCGCACCAGCTACCAGCGCGCGCGTCACTCGCGGTGCAGCGTCCGCAGCCTCGACGGGCGCGGCGTCATCGACGATCGTGATATTGGTCTCGACCCCCTCGACCTCCGCTTCGCCCTCGACCCGCGCGAACGGATCGCTGGCGACCGACACCGATGGCGGCAAGTCGATCGTCTGAATGGGATTGCTAGTCTGCGCGGCGGCGGGCAACGCGCTTAGCGCGATGCACGCGCTGGTGATCGACAGGATACGCATCACAAATTCCTCAATCTCTATGCCCTTCAAGCTGTGGGCGGCCACCCGGCGGGTCAAGTCGTCAGGCGGCGAACGGCATTCGTTACGGTTCCAAACGAACGGAAGCCGCTGGGGTTGCCAAGCAACGCGTCCGATGGATTGTTGCGTAAATGTCGCAGATTCGCGACATATTCGCGAAACCCCACCCATCTCGTCGCAAGCTTTGTTGCAACGCACAAGCTTTCATGATTCCTTGTGAACGCACGAAGACGGTTCGTTCAGCGAGTTGTTAACCATCCTGCGCGATACTGTTTTCCGTCAACCACGGGGGTGGGAGTGAAGTCGATGGGCAGTCGCATGAAACCGGCCGAAGGCGCGATGACGCTGTCGGAAATGAAGGAATTCGCCAGCTTTCCGTCATCGACCCAGCGTTATATCCGCCGGGCGCTCGATATCGGGCTCGACCGCGATGACGCGCTGGCCCGCTGGTCGCGTGACGTGGTGGAGGCCGCGAGCATCCGGGCACAGGCGCGCATCTATGACCGGCTGCCCGATCTGCGCGCGACGATCCCCGACGACAGTGCGCTCGACGCGATCGAGCCGTTCATGGCGCCGCTCATCACGGTGTCCGCCTTCGATCTGGGCCAGGGTCGCCTGACCAGCTTTTCCGCCTACCGCTTTCTGTACGAGCGGCTGGTCGGTGCCGAAGTCCGTCCCTTCCTGCCCGCCGCCTTCTGTGCGGCGGCGGCGATGCCGCATCTTCATCCCGACCTGCGCCGCAAATTGCTGCAATCGATTTCGGAGGCGGCGGCGACTGCCTCCGGCTGGTCATCACGCCAACCCGCTTTCTACCCGGCCTGGGTCGAAAAGGTCGATGCGCAACCAATGGCGCATTGATCGAGAAAAGCAGTCCCCCCCTTCCACCGTTTGTTTCGAGCGAAGTCGAGAAACGTGAACTAGGGGTGCGCGTGCGTTTCTCGACTTCGCTCGAAACGAACGGGTCGGGGACGCAATGCCTTATCGACACGCCCCGCCCATGCCCCGCCTGGCATGGTCGAAATGAAAATGATCCGCGTGCGCCGCATTGTAATCGGGTGACAGGACCGTGGTGAACAGGTCGCACGCCCCGTCGCGGACATCGCGCAGGAACGCGCCTTTTTCGGCATCTCCCCAATCGCGAACCAGCGTAATCCGCTCGCCATTTTCCAGCACGAAGCCCGCCACGTCGAACGCGTTAGCACTCGCATGTTCGCTCCACGCCCCTTCATCGCGGCCGTACATCCGCCGACAGCTATAGCTGCCGAAATGCTCGATCCGTGCGACCGGGCTGCCGAAATGTGCTTGCGCGGCAGGCTGGACGACATTCCATTCCCACATGGCGAGCGACGCCGCGACCGGGCAGGACACCCCCACCCCGGCAGGTGAAAAACCGATGTTACGCGCCCCGCCCTCGGCAAAGCGCACCGCATTGTCATATCCGCACTGCTCGCCGGACGACACCGGATCGAGCGCGTCATATTCCACGCCCGCCCGCTCCAGCAGTCCGCGGCACTGCGCGAAATCCTCGCTCAGTCCGTTCAACTTGCCCCGCGTGAACATCCCCACCGGCTGCGCCAGATCGAGTTGGGTCCAGGGAAGGTCTTCGGGATGGTCGCGCGCGAACGAATAGAGGAACAAGCCCGCGCCCGCGATCACCACCAGCGCGACTAGCCAGCGCAGCGTTCGCCGAAACGCCTTGATGCTCCGCGATCGCTTCCTGCCACGCCCCGTCATGCGCGGTCGGCGTCTTCCATCGGGACTGCGGTGACCGGATAGCCCAGATCGTCGGGGATGCAGAGGTGATCGGTGCCGCCCCGCACCTCGATCCAGGGGACGATCTTGCGGACGGGGTGGGCGCGGGCGTGGGTCATGGCCCCATCGAAACTGCCGAAGCGCGCCAGCCGTTCCAGATTGCGCCGGGTGGGAAAGATCAGCCGCGCCTCGCCACGATCGGCGCTCGCCAGCACCTCGGCCGCACTTGCCCAGAATGTGCGTGTGTTTTCTGTCCCATCGACGACTGGCGGGGCATGATCCTCGTCCCAGCGCGCGAGATAGAAGCGCGTATCGAACACCCGCACCAATTTGTGATGCGGGCACCACCGCGCCCACGGCACGAGGCGCTCGGGTGCCAATGTCGCGCCGACATCGTCCAGCGCGTCCAGAATTGCTGCCCCCGCATCCAGCCGGTCACGCACCGTCGCCAGATCGGTCGGCGAACCCAGCCCCGCAACGCCGACCGCAACCCCCGCTTCCTCGATCGTCTCGCGCACCGCCGCGACCCGCCCCGCCAGATCGTCTGCGTCTCCGGCAAGGGTCGCCGCTGCCACCCGGTCGCCCGCATCGATCCGACCGCCCGGAAACACAAGCGCCCCGCCCGCGAAGCGCATCGCCGCGGCGCGCTCGACCATCAGCAATTGCGGCGACGCGCCAGCGCGGTCGCGCATGACGATGACGGTCGCGGCGGGAATCGGAACGGGGAGCGGTTCGGTCATGTGCCCCGGCATGTAACGTATCGCGGCGCGACGACAATCAGTCGATCATCTCCGCGTCGATCTCCCCGCCTTGCGCGTGACGAACCAGCAGGTTGCGGATCCAGTCGCTCAGCGGGTGTTCCGCCCCATCGCGACACCCTTGCGCGGGTGGCCAGCGGCGTTGTGCCGACAGGCGAACCGCGGTCGGAGGCACCCCGAAACTCGCCTGAAACGCACGGGTAAAGCTCGTCGCATTCTCATACCCACAGCGCAGCGCAATGGCAGCCACGCGCGCATCCACCCCGTCGATTCGCGATAGTTCGAACAGCGCGCGTCGCATCCGCAGCAACCGGATATAGGCCGCGACCCCGCCCATCGGCTCGAACAGGCGATACAGCGACGCCCGTGACATCGCACAATCGCTGGCGATCCGCTCAGCGTTCAGATTGAGGTCTGCCAGATGAAGTTCGATGAAGCGCCGCGCCCTGCCGACCATCGGATCGATCGCGATCCGCTCGGTTCGCTCCGGCGCATGACGCAGGCTGGCCGCCAACAACGAAAAGGCGACGTCGGCGGCGGCCTCGCCATCGGCGACCGTCATGGTATCGGCCAGGCCGTCGAGCGCGACGAAGTGATTGCCCAGGAATTGCGTCAACGCATGGTCGCGTGGAAACACCATTCCATGCAGCGTCTCCACATCGATTCCGGCCTGCGCCAGCATCGCCCTCGGCACGATCAGGTTCAGATTGTCGAACGCACCGGTCGCCACGGTCTCGAACGTCTCGGCCAGATCGAGCACGCTGATATCGCCCGGCTCGACCAGGATCGGCCCCGTCGATGTCGTACCGCGATACCCGCCCGCGACATAGAGTTGCACGAGCAAATGATCGACGCCACTGCGTGCGACAACCGCGTGATCGCGAACGAAATGCAGGGCCACGCTAGACGTTCGGCCGAATAGCAACGGCCCGATCGAATAGGATCGGATCAACGCAACGAACGCCTCCTGTTCGCCGCCTACCGGGCTGCTGTCGAACAACGGCGCGGTCGCTGCGCGCCATATCGCCAGCTGCTCGCCCGGAGCAGTCGCATCGGCCTCCATGCTGAAAACGGCAAGCGGCACGCCTGCGCGCTCAGCCGGTCCATCCCCCATCGTTTCCCCGTTCTTCGAACTTTGACAGTGGTTAACCCACGACCTTCGCGGGCGCAATCCAGGCGGCAAAGTTGCTCACCCGTTTCGTGACGGGAGCGAAACCTAAATTCGCGCGTTTCGTTGGTATGGGAGAGGCATTGCTGGCGCTTGACGCGACCGAAATCTCACTTCGGCTCGGACTTGCCACATTGGCGGGGGCCATTCTGGGGTTCGACCGCGAACGTCGCGGGCATCCGGCGGGGATCCGCACCAACGGCATCGTCGCGCTGAGTTCGGCGGTTCTGACCGTCTCTGCGCTTCTGATGTTTACTGAGCTACGATCGGAGGGCGCACAGCCCGATCCGTTGCGCGTCATCCAAGGTCTTGCTCAGGCGATCGGATTCATCGCCGCGGGATTGATTTTCGTCAAAGGCGGCGACGTCCACAATCTAACCACCGCCGCCAATCTGTGGCTGGCAACAGCAATCGGTATAGCGTGCGGTGCAGGTCAATATGTCGTCGTGGGATTGGCGATGCTGTTCGGCTTGTTGCTCGTCACCTTCGGTCGCATCGCCAAGAGTCTCATACCTGGCATTCCGCATGGTGATGCCGAAAAGCGCAAGGCGCGCGATAAGGACGGCGAAGGCCTCACCCGGTGACGATCGCGCCGCCCTCCACCGCGACGGGCCATGGCGTCAGCGATTGTCCGACGCATGGCCCGCCGACGCAGCGCCCGTCTTCGATCTCGAACAGCGCGCCGTGCCAGTTGCACGCGATCAGCGATCCGTCGGGGGTCAGATAGTCGTCGAGCGTCTGGGTCAACGGCACGCCCGCATGCGGACAGCGATCGACATAGCCGAACACCGCCGCCCCGCGCCGCACGACGAAGCCGTGAAAGCGCCCGGCGCGCATCTGGATCACGAAATTGCGCGCCTTGCCGTCGGCGATCTGGTCCAGCGCCCCGAGCGCGATACCCGGCGGCGTCGCGAACAGCCGCGTCGTCACGGGCGGCGCGTCACTCACTCGGGAAGCTTTGCCTTTGCAAAGCCCGTCCATACGTCATCATAATCAAGCTGCATCGTCGGGCTCTCGCTTGCCCAGCGCGTGGGACGGATCACGTGCCGCGTCTCGAACATGAACGCCATCGTACCATCGATCTTGACCGGTTTCAGATCGGCGGCAACCGCCTTGTCGTAACTCGCCTGGTCGGGGCCATGGCCGTTCATCTGGTTGTGCAGGCTCGCGCCGCCAGGGACGAATCCGCCGCCTTCCTTGGCGTCATACTCGCCTTTGATCAGTCCCATGAACTCGCTCATCACGTTGCGGTGAAACCAGGGAGGGCGAAACGTATTCTCGGCGACCATCCAGCGCGGCGGGAAGATCGCGAAGTCGCAATTGGCGGTGCCGGGCGTGTCGCTGGGTGATGTCAACACGGTGAAGATCGACGGGTCGGGATGGTCGAAACTGACGCTGTTGATCGTGTTGAAGCGCGTCAGGTCGTAGCGGCAGGGTGCGAGATTGCCGTGCCACGCGACCACATCGAACGGCGAATGGTCGATCGTGGTGGTCCACAGCCCGCCCTGGAATTTCTGCACCACCTCGCAAGGGGTATCGCGGTCCTCGAACCACGCCACCGGCACCTCGAAATCGCGCGGATTGGCCAGGCCGTTCGACCCGATCGGCCCCAGATCGGGCAGCCGAAACGGCGCGCCATAATTCTCGCAGACATAACCGCGTGCCGCACCGTCTTTCAGCCGCACCCGGAACCGCACCCCGCGCGGGATCAGCGCAATCTGTAGCGGCGCAACCTCGATCCGCCCCAATTCGGTGTCGATCGCAAGCGCGCCCTGTTCGGGGACGATCAGCAATTCGCCATCGGCGGAGAAGAAGGCGCGGTCCATGTCGCATGTCGCAGCATAGACATGGATGCCGATGCCGCTCTGTTCGGCGACGTTGCCCGTACCGCCATAGGTGGTGAGCCCGTCCACCCAGTCGGTGGGCTCGGTCGGCATCGACAGCGGGTCCCAGCGCAGTCGGTTGGGGCTCGGCGGTGCTTCGTCGAATGGGGCGCTTCGGATCAGCGTGCCGCCACCATAGGGCTTGAACGCACCATGCTGCGCGGTCGGGCGCAGGCGGTAGAGCCAGGACCGGCGGTTCTCGTGCCGCGGCGCGGTGAAGGCGCTGCCGGAGAGCTGCTCGGCATAGAGGCCGAATGGCGCTTTCTGCGGCGAATTGCGCCCGATGGGCAGCGCGCCGGGCACCGCTTCCGTGGAGACGTGATTGCCGAAGCCGGGGATGTAGTTGGTCATCGCTTGCTCACCTTGCCCGGCACGCTCCGTGCTCCCGCGACGGCGGGAGCCCAAAGTGGCGGGAACGCCGCTCGTTATCAATCCGCCCCCGCGTCAGACGCGGCAAAGCCGCGCCTTATGCGGCGGCTTGCCGCGCTGGCCGGTCGCGTCTCGGCGCCTACGCGCCGACATTCGGCCGACGCTTACGCGTCGACCGTTATGACGCCGCGACGAATCTGATCCAGCTCGATGCTTTCATACAACGCCTGGAAATTCCCGGCCCCAAAGCCTTCATTCCCCTTGCGCTGGATGATCTCGAAAAAGATCGGCCCAAACATATTCTCGGTGAATATCTGAAGCAAAATACCTTCGTCGCCGGTATCGCCGTCGATCAGAATGCGGTTTTTCTTCAGCCGCTCGACATCCTCGCCATGCCCCGGCACGCGCTTGTCGATCAGCTCGTAATAGGTCTCGATCGTGTCCTGAAGATTGACGCCCCGCGCACGCAGTTTCTCGACCGTTTCGTAGATATCGTCGGTGGTGAAGGCGAGATGCTGGATGCCCTCGCCCTTATATTCGCGGATATATTCCTCGATCTGGCTCTGGTCGTCCTGGCTTTCGTTCAGCGGAATGCGGATCGCCTTGTCGGGGGCGATCATGGCCTGCGAAAACAGCCCCGTCGCCTTGCCCTTGATGTCGAAATATTTCTGTTCTTCGAACCCGAAGATCGAGTTGTAGAATTCGCTCCACACCCGCATCTGGCCACGCCGAACATTGTGGGTCAGGTGATCGAGCAGGTCGAGCCCCACCGAATTTTCAGCCTCCGCCTGCTCGGCGCCGGGCACTGCGTTCCAGTCGTCGTACAGGCTACCCACGGCGCCATGGCGGTCGACCAGATACAGCATCGACCCGCCGATCCCCTCGAGCGCATAGCCGTCGCCCAGTGCGCCGGTCGAGGCGTCTGCCGCCTTCGCCCCGCGCGCGATCGCCGCATCGAACGCCGCCTTCGCGTCGGCAACCCGGAACGCCATGCCCGATGCCGACGGCCCGTGATCGCTGCGAAACTGAGCGGCGTGGCCGTCGGTCATGCGGTTGAGCAGGATATTGATCCGCCCCTGTTTGTAGCGGACGACATCGCGCGTCGGATGCGTCGAGGCTGCGACAAAGCCCATCTGTTCCAACTGCGCGGCCATCCTGTCGGCATCGGCAGAGGTGAATTCGCAGAATTCGAACCCGTCCAGGCCCATCGGGTTGACGTCCATATGCTCCACGGCGGCAGCTCCTAATTGGTAACAATTGATACCAGTTTGACGTTTCGACGGTGCCGAGTCAACCAATGCGATCCTCCCCCCTTGCGCTCGCCGCACATTTTCGCGAGTTAGGGCACGCGCCTCCCCAGGCCCCGATCACGACGCGCGCCGACCGCGCATGACAACGGAGCACAGGTGGATGAATCTACGCGCAGGCCTCGACATCGCCGACGAACTCGCCGAATTTCTGGAAGAACGCGCGCTGCCCGGCACTGACGTCGATCCCACGACCTTCTGGCAGGGTGTGGCCGACATCTTCGCCTCCTTCACCCCAGAAAACCGCGCCCTGCTCGCCCACCGCGAAGCGTTGCAAGCCGCCATCGACGCCCGTTACAAAGCGGGCAATCCGGTAGACGAGGCGTTTCTGCGCGAGATCGGCTATCTTGTCCCCGAACCCGCGCCCTTCACGGTCGATCCGTCGAATGTCGATCCCGAGGTCGCCACCACCGCCGGGCCGCAGCTCGTTGTCCCGATCCTCAATGCCCGTTTCCTTCTGAACGCGGCGAACGCCCGCTGGGGCAGCCTGTACGACGCGCTCTACGGCACCGATGCGATGGGCGACCTGCCCCCGCCCGGCAGTTACGACAAGCAACGCGGCCAGCGCGTCGTCGCGTGGGCGAAGGATTTTCTCGACCGCGCCATCCCGCTCGAATCAGGATCATGGTCCGACCTGACCGACCCCGACGCGATCGCCCTGCGCGACCCCGCCCAATATCTCGGCGACAGCGCCAACGCCCGGCTGTTCCGCCACAACGGCCTGCACATCGAAGTCATCTTCGACCGCGACCACCCGATCGGGCGCGACGATCCCGCAGGCATTGCCGACGTCATCCTCGAATCCGCGATCACCACCATCTGCGACCTTGAGGATTCGGTCGCGGCAGTCGATGCGGAGGACAAGGTCGCGGCCTACACCAACTGGCTCGGCCTGATGCGCGGCGACCTGACCGCCAGCTTCGCCAAGGGCGGCGCAACCCTCACCCGCACCCTAGACCCCGACCGCCGCTACACCGCGCCCGACGGCAGCGAAATCTTTCTTCCCGGTCGCGCGCTGCTGTTCGTCCGCAATGTCGGCCACCTGATGACTACCCCGGCGGTCCGTCTTGCCGACGGCAGCGAAGCCCCCGAAGGCATTCTCGACGCGATCGTCACCAGCCTGATCGCGCTCCACGATGTGAACGGCGCGCGCGCCAACAGCAGGGCAGGCAGCATCTACATCGTCAAACCGAAGATGCACGGGCCGGACGAATGCGCCTTCACCGACCGGTTGTTCGATGCGGTTGAGGATTTGCTCGGCCTGACACGTCACACGATCAAGGTCGGGGTGATGGACGAGGAACGCCGCACCTCCGCCAATCTCGCCGCCTGCATCCATGCCGTCCGGCACCGGATCGTGTTCATCAACACCGGCTTTCTCGACCGCACCGGCGACGAGATGCATACCGCAATGCACGCCGGTCCGATGATCCGAAAAGGAGAGATGAAAACATCCGACTGGATCAAGGCCTATGAGGACCGCAACGTCCAGATCGGGCTTGTCTGTGGCCTGTCGGGCAAGGCCCAGATCGGCAAGGGCATGTGGGCCGCGCCCGACCGCATGGCCGACATGATGGAGCAAAAGATCGGCCACCCGATGAGCGGCGCGAATACCGCCTGGGTGCCCTCCCCCACCGCCGCGACGCTGCACGCAACGCATTATCACAGCGTCGACGTCTTCGCGCGCCAAGCGGAGCGCGCGAGCGAGGAGGTCGCGCCGCTTTCCGCGCTCCTCACCGTCCCGGTCGCGAAAGGGCACAACTGGCAGCCGGACGATATCGCGCAGGAACTCGACAACAACGCGCAAGGCATCCTCGGCTATGTCGTCCGCTGGATCGACCAGGGCGTTGGCTGCTCCAAAGTGCCCGACATTCATGACGTGGGATTGATGGAGGACCGCGCAACCCTGCGTATTTCGTCACAGCACATGGCCAACTGGCTGCTCCACGGCGTCGCCACCGAAGCCGAAGCCGACGCCGCACTCCGCCGCATGGCCGCCAAGGTCGATGCGCAGAATGCGGGCGATCCGGCGTATCAACCGATGGCGGGCAACGAAGACACCAACCTCGCCTTCCAGGCCGCCCGCGCGCTGGTGTTCGAGGGCGTCGCCCAACCCAGCGGCTATACCGAACCCCTGCTCCACCGGTTCCGGGCGGAGGCGAAGGCGCGGGGCTAAACAAGCCCACTCCCTCACCCGTTCGTTTCGAGCGAAGTCGAGAAACGTGTTACGAGCGGTTGGTTCACGTTTCTCGACTTCGCTCGAAACGAACGGAGAATGTTGCTAGCTCGTGTTCCCGCGCAGGCGGGAACCCAGGGTAACAAAGCACAACTCTCGCCACACTGGGCTCCCGCCTTCGCGGGAGCACGGATGAGTGAGCGCAATTCGCACGATCACCTCACACAGGCACAAACGACGCTCCCGCAAGCCACTCCTTAACCGACACCGTGCTAACGACCGCGCAAATGCTCCGCGTCCTGACCCTCTCCACCCTCTATCCCGACGCGACACGCCCCAATTTCGGCGTGTTCGTCGAACAACAAACCCGCGGACTGGCCGGACATGAAAGCGTCGATCTGACGGTCGTCGCCGGGGTGGGCATTCCCCCCTGGCCCCTGTCGAACCACCGCAATTACCGCGCCTTCGCCGCGCTCCCGAAGCACGAACGCTGGAAAGGCGCCGCGGTCCACCGGCCCCGCTTCACCACCTTGCCCGGCACCGGCGGGCGTTTCCACGCCGCATCACTCGCCCGCGCCGCCGCACGCATCATCGACCCGCTCCACGCCATGCAGCCTTTCGACGTGATCGACGCCGAATTCTTCTTCCCCGACGGCCCCGCCGCAATCGCGCTCGGCAGGCGCTATGGCATCCCTGTATCGATCAAGGCGCGCGGTGCCGACATCCATCATTGGGGCCGCAGTCCCGCGACTAAAGCGCAGGTGCGCAACGCCGCCAACAGCGCCGACGGCATCCTCGCGGTCTCGGAAGCACTGGCCGACGACATTGCTGCGCTGGGCGTGGACCGCGGCAAGATCGCCGTCCACCGTACCGGAATCGACCGCACGCTGTTTGCCGTCCGCGACCGGGCATCGGCCAAGGAAGCGCTCGGGATCGCCGGACCGCTGGTAGTCTCCACCGGCGCGCTGATCCCCCGAAAGGGCCACG
This sequence comes from Sphingomonas sp. AX6, assembly GCF_902506605.1. GTDB lineage: Bacteria > Pseudomonadota > Alphaproteobacteria > Sphingomonadales > Sphingomonadaceae > Sphingomonas. The sequence goes on along the minus strand of NZ_LR733979.1, from coordinate 36,509 downwards.
CCATCGTCATCGACGCTGTCGCACGCCTGCCCGGCGTATCGCTCATGATCGCGGGCGATGGCCCGGAACGCGCCGCGCTTGATGCGCGCGTCGCCGCCAGCGGTGCTACCGATCGCATCCGCCTGCTCGGCAGCGTGCCGCACCGCGAGCTCCCTCAACTCATGAACGCCGCCGACGCCATGGCGCTCGCTTCTTCCAGCGAAGGCCTTGCCAATGCCTGGGTCGAGGCACTCGCCAGCGGGACGCCAGTCGTGATCCCCGATGCAGGCGGCGCGCGCGAACTCGTCACTACCCCAGCCGCCGGCCGGATCGTCGCGCGGGATGCCGACGCGTTCGCGCACGCGCTCAGCGATCTGCTCGCCCATCCCCCGGCCCCGGCGGATACCGCTGCCACGGTCGCTGCCTATTCATGGGAGGCCAATTGCGATCAGCTCTATGCGCATCTTTTGCGACTGGCGGGGACGTAAACGACGCGGGCTGGTACCGCGCCGTCAATTGAGTGGGTAAAGCGCCCCGGCAATCGCCCGCAACTCTGCCCGCAGCACACCCCATGCGCGCGCCGCCGCGCGGCTGTCCATCACCTCTACACCGACGCCTTTGGCTTCCAGCGCCGTGATGAAGGATTGCGGCGGGCGCACCAGGCGCGATCCGGTGCCGAGCAGGATAAACTCGGGCAAGGGCACCTCCGCCAGCAACGGCGCGACGTCGTCCGCGCCCAGCGCCTCGATCGGCGGCGGACTCCACGCATCGGCCCGGCTTGGCGAGATCAACAGCCCTTCATACACGCCGTCATCGACGCGAAACCCGCGCGCGATGATTCCGGAAATTACCGGTCCCTCGGCGCGCCCGTCGCGTTCGATCTTCACGCCGCCCGCTTCCTCAGACTTCGGCGTCGCGCGGCCGCACCCGTTCGGCACCCGCGGCTGCCGCACCTTCGGTCTTGGCGAACGTGCCCGGCCCGACCTTAAACTGGATCAGAATGCCGTTGCCGACGAACATCGACGAATAGGTGCCGATCGCGATGCCCAGCAGCATGGCGAGCGAGAAACCGAAGATCACGTCCGGCCCCAAAATCACCAGCGCGGTCAGCGCCAGCACCAGCGTCAGAGACGTCATCACGGTGCGCGCCAGCGTCTCGTTGATCGACAGGTTGAGGAGCGGAATAATCTCCATCTTGCGATATTTGCGCAAATTCTCCCGCACCCGGTCGAAGATGACGATCTTGTCGTTCAGCGAATAGCCGATGATCGTCAGCAAAGCCGCGATGGTGTTCAGGTTGAACTCGAGCTGCGTCGCGGCAAAGAAGCCCAGCGTGACCAGGATATCCTGTGCCAGCGCCAGCAACGCGCCGACCCCGAACTGCCATTCGAAGCGGAACCAGATATAGATCGAGATCGCGATCATCGCGAAGAACAGCGCCAGCGCGCCCTTCTGGAACAGCTCGCCCGACACCTTGCCGGATACCGCCTCGACCGACCCGACCTGAGCGCCGGGATAGTTGGTTTCGATCAACGCGCGCACCGCGCTCGCGCTTTCACTGGCCGCCGATTCGCCACCGTCCGGCACGGGCAGGCGGATGGCGATGTCCTGCGGGCTGCCGAACTGCTGGATCGTCGATTCGCCGATGCCCAGCGTGTCCACCCGGTCGCGCAATTCGTCGATTTGAACCGGCTGGTCGAACGTCACGCGCACCACCTGGCCACCGACGAAATCGATGCCGAAGTTCAGGCCGCGAACGCCCAGCAGGACGATCGACGCGATCACCATCAGGACCGATACCACCGTGGCAATGCGACGCCACGCCATCCAGTCGATGTTGGTGTTGTCGGGAACGAGCTTCATGGGACGCATGTCTATATCCTCAGATCACCAGCTCTTTGGGCCGGGTCTTGAGCCAACCCGCCACCATCAGGCGGGTAAAGGTAACCGCGGTGAACACGGACGTGACGATGCCGATGGTCAGAACCACGGCAAAGCCGCGCACCGGCCCCGCGCCAAAGATGAACATGATCGCCGCCGCAATGACGTTGGTGATGTTCGCATCGAAAATCGCGCGGCTCGCTTCCTTGTAACCGAATTCGATCGCAGTGTTGATCGTTCGGCCCTTTCGCTGTTCCTCGCGAATACGCTCGTTGATCAGCACGTTGGCGTCGACCGCCGCACCGATCGTCAGCACGAAGCCCGCAATACCGGGTAGCGTCAACGTCGCGTTGAAGATCGCCATGACGCCGATGATCATGATGACGTTGATGACCAGCGCCAGATTCGCATAAACGCCAAAGCGCAGATAGGCGAAGAGCATCAGGATCAGCACCGCCAGCGTGCCGACGATCCCTGCGATCACGCCGCTTTCGATCGAATCGGCACCCAGTTCGGGGCTGATCGTCGATTCCTCGATCACGGTCAGCGCGACGGGCAGCTTGCCCGACCGCAGCGCGATCGCCAGTTCGTTGGCGCTTTCGACCGTGAAGCCGCCCGAAATCTGCGCGCTGCCGCCCAGGATCGGTTCGTTGATGTTGGGCGCGGAAATCACCTGATCGTCGACGATGATCGCAAACGGACGGCCGGCATTTTCCTGCGTCACCCGCGCGAAGCGGCGACCACCTTCGGCATCGAACTGAATCGTGACAACCGGAAGCCCGGTCTGCTGGTCATATTCCTGACGCGCGTCGGACAATTGGTCGCCCGAAATGATCGTCGATCGGGTGACAGCGATCACCGGCACGCCGCCGGGATTGCCCGGATAGGGCAGGATTTCGCTGCCGATCGGCGCGCGCCCCGCGGCGATCTCGGCCGGATCGGCGTCGAAATCGACCAGCTTGAATTCGAGCACCGCGGTCCGGCCGAGCAGATCCTTCAACTGTTCGGGATCGGCCAGACCCGGCACCTGCACGACGATGCGGTTCGATCCCTGACGGATGATCGTCGGCTCGCGCGTGCCCAGTTCGTCGATACGCCGGCGGACGACTTCAGTCGCATCGACCATCGCCTGATCGAGCGCCTGGGTCAGCCCCGCTTCGGTTTGCGTGACCACGAAGCGCGACGAATCGACAACCTCGATGTTCCAGTCGCGCTGGCCGGTCAGCCCCGCCCCTTGCGTCATCGGCAACAGCCGCTCGCGCACCGCATCGACCTGGCTCGCGTCGCGCACCATGAAGGTCAGGCGGCCGTCACGCGTCGAAATGTCGCCGATCTGGATACGCGGACCCGTGCGCATCGCCTGTTCGACGCTGTCGCGCATCGCTTCCAGCCGGGTGGTGCGGACATCCTCGGGCTGCGCTTCGAGCAGGATATAGCTGCCCCCCGCCAGGTCGAGGCCGAGATTGACCGTCGGCTTCGCCCAGCCAGGAAGCTGGTCGCGGAGGTTACCGGGCAGGAAGCTCGGGACAGCGCACAGGCACAGGACCACGATCGTGATCCACGTCGCCCACACTTTCCAGCGCGGAAAATCGAGCATCAGTCGTTCGCCGGCTTACCGGAGCCGAGCGGCACGATTTCGGCCAGCGTCGCCTTGACCGCGCGGACCTTGACGCCCTGGCCCAGTTCCAGCTCGACGAACTTGTCCTCGACCTTGGTCACCTTGCCCAGCAGGCCGCCCGCGGTGACGACTTGATCGCCCTTTTTCACGGCTTCGATCGACTTTTGCAGCGTCTTCATCCGGCGCTGCTGCGGGCGAATCAGCAGAAAGTAGAATGCGACGAAGATCAGCAGCAACGGCGCGAAGGATAGGAAAGCGCCGGCAGCGCCCCCCTGGGCCGCGCCGTCGGCGGTCTGTGCGAATGCAGGGCTGATGAACATGATGTCCCGTTTGCGTTTCGTGAAAGGGTCTCGCGGAGACAGGAGCCGCCGCACAAGCGCCGCGCGCTATCACGCACGCGACCCGCGAGCAAGGATATGACGCGAACCCCGCACGCATCGCCGACGCATCGGCGTTGCGCAGGCCTGCGAACACCGTCTTGCCAGAACGCCCCCGACCGCCTAGAGGCACGCGCTCGGTCGGGACGTAGCGCAGCCTGGTAGCGCATCACACTGGGGGTGTGGGGGTCGCAGGTTCGAATCCTGTCGTCCCGACCAATTTCATCAACGCATCGACCCAAGCGATCGGCCGAGCCGATGCGCGATCGACGCCGTGCGATGAGACGACGACGTTGCTCTTAAGGATTATGGTTTGGGATGGCATCGTGCCCGAACGCGAGCCGTGCGCTGAAGCAAGGTTCCCGGTGCCCGCATCCCCCCGGGTCGCATAAGGGTTTGATCGGGCACCGGGTTGTCAGCGGCTTTCGCCATCCGACAAGATCGAGCTTCATCGGCGCACACGGGGTTGGGACCGTGGCGACAGCGGGTTGCGTTCGGGCGGATGGTCGGGCGAACGCCGCCGCTTCCCGACCTGGGCGATCCGATCACCCCCTCCTTTGCAGCCCCCCGTCGAAGCATTGTTTCTGTGTCGGCTGTCCCCGTTGCCGGGGCATCCGCGATGGCGCTTATGTGCGCTGGCTCGGGGCAAAAGGCGATGTCGCAAATTGTTGCATAATGTTGCATATGATCGGTTCGGAACGCTCAATCGTTCATCACCGGGGGCGTGAGCTTTTCAAAGCCGGCGTCGGCACCAGGTGCGGAAGGCTGGGGCGTGCCCGTCGAAACGGAAGAATCGCTGTCGATGCCAGACGTCACCCCGGAAAAGCGACTCGACGGGTGGAAGGCGATCGCCAATTACTTCCGACGCGACCGGACCACCGTGATGCGCTGGGCGCGCGACCGCGACATGCCCGTCCACCGGATGCCCGGCGGCATGCAAGGATCGGTGTTCGCGTTCGAACATGAACTGGCGCATTGGGCTGTGCCGTTCGGCGATGTCGATCCATCGGGCCAAATGCCGGACGCCGAACCAGACCTCTCTACGCCAGCCGCGCCGTTTGCACCGCCCAATCCGACAGCGCCATCCGATGCCTCGCCCGACGCGCGGCCACCGGTGCGTGGCACGCGGCGCCTGGCCTGGCTGGCGCTAATTCCAATGGTCGGATTGGGTGCCATCGTCATCGGCCAATCGCGCTCCGCATTGCCCGCGGCCGAACGAGTCGCGGCGCGCGTAACCCTGCCCGATGATCCGGTTGCCGCTGCCGATTACGCCGCCGCGCGCGACTTTTGGGCGCAACGCACCGCGACGTCGCTGCGCCAGTCGATCGCCTTGTATCGGCGCGTTATCGCCCGCGCGCCGGATTTCGCGCCAGCCCATGTCGGGCTGGCCGAAGCTTGGCTCATCAGCCGCGAATATAGCGATGCGACCGAGGCGCAAGCGTATGGCAACGCTCAGGAATCGATCGATCGCGCCCTATCGCTCGACCCGGATCTGGCCAGCGCCCACCGCGCGCAAGCGTTCATCCTCTATTGGTGGCATGACAAGGCACAGGAATCGGAAACCGCATTCCGACGCGCACTCGCGCTCGATCCGCAGGATGGGCTGACTCATTTCTGGTACGCCAATATGCTGGCCGATCTGGGCGATTATGCCGATGCGACCAGCGCCTATGATCGCGCGCGCGTGCTGCTACCCGGAACGCCGACGATCGAGGTGGAGCGCGCTTGCGCCGACTGGCAGGCCGGGCGCGATGCGCTGGCGATCGAGCGACTGACCGATCTTGCCGCCCGTCGGCCCGACGACGCGACGATCCGCAATTGTCTAGCCTGGGCGCATATTTCGGGCGGGGACATCGCAAGCTATGCGCGCGAATATCGTGAGACCGCGCGGCTTCGCGGCGAGAAGCAGATGCTCGCGGTTGCCGACCGGCTCGACGCCGCAGTCGCGCGCGATCCTGCCACCGCGCACCGCGTGCTGATCGATCATGCGCGCCAGGAATTCGCTAACGGTGCGCGCCAGACCCGCATCACCCCCGCCTTCTTCGCCTCCGCCATGGGGGACCGCGAAGCACTGCTGCCGCTGATGCGCGAAGCGGTCAATCTGGGCGAGACCTGGTATTCGGTGAACCTGACGCGGCGCATTGGGGCGCGTTGGCCGCGGGACGCAGAGATTCAGCGCCTGCTCGTCAGGCTGCGTCCGAAGGACCGTCCACCGCGCTGAACCCGATACCGATCAGCCCGCACGATTCACGGCGCGAACAGGTCATTTTCGTGCGGTCGAAGACGTCACTGGTTCGGTGCGCCGGATGCCGGTCGAGCCGCCTTTCGCGTCCCCAGCAACAGCCGAAGCTGCGTGCCCCATCCACCGACGAACACATCGTCGATGCCGTCGCCATTCACATCGCCGACCGCCATCGACCAGTGGCGACCCGTAGCGATCGTCGGCACGACTTGGGCGGTCGCGTCGCGAAACACGCCCTGACCGTCGTTCAGATACGCCCGCAATTGCAGCGGCTCGAACCCCGGCACCTCAATCGCGCCGACGACCAGGTCGGACGCGCCGTCACCGTTCACGTCCATCACCGTCCCGCCCCAGCTCGAAAATCCGTTCTTCGGCAGTTGCCGTTCGGTCTCGTCGACGAAGCGCCCCTCCGCATCCTGGATCAGCAACCGGTTCTGCGGGTCCATCTCATACTCGCCCGCATTGCTGGTCAGGTTGAAGAACAAAATGTCGGCGCGCCCGTCTCCGTTCGCATCGAACACATGCGCTTCGCGGGTGTGGAGATCGGTGACCAGTTGCAACCGTTCCGATCCTTCGGCGAACTTGCCGCTGCCGTCGTTCAGCAGCAGCCGGTTCCTGGGCACCTCGTTGCCGATTACCAGATCGGGGTCGCCGTCACCATCGACATCGGCCAGCGCCAACCCCTGCGTATCGTCGCGCCATTCGAGCAGGTGGGTCTTCGTCGCGTCGATGAAATGGCCGGGACGCGCGGGATCGTTCAGCAGCAGGGAATTCTGCCCGTCGCCATCATCGCCTTTCGCCCCCGACGTGCCGATGACGATATCCGCCAGCCCGTCGCCATTGACGTCGCCGACCGCTAGTCCGTTCGCTTCGCCCCGTACCATGATCCGGTCGCTTGCATCGATGAAGCTGCCGTCGCCGCGCCCCAGATAGAGTTGGTGCACGCGGTCGTCCTCGGTCACGAACACGAAATCGGCATGGCCGTCGCGGTTGAAATCGGCGGTGCGGACATGCTCGGTGTCGCGCTTGACGGTACCGAACGCACCCTGCTTCCAGCTGAACCGCCCGCGCCCGTCATTGAGGTAGAGCCGATTCGCCTCCCCCTCGACCGCCAGCACCGCATCGAGATCGCCGTCGCCTTCGACATCGGCCAGCGCGATGTCGAGCGCGTGGAGCATCGGCGCGGATGGCACATGCGTCGCGGTCACGTCGCGCAGCAGCGTCGGTGTCGCGGTTTCCTGCGCTTCGACGCCACACCCCGCGACACCCATCATCAATGCCGCGCCGATCGTCGCGGAACGAACTGCCGATCGTCTGATCATGGGGGAAGCGTAACCGCGTAGCGCCGGAATCGCAAAGCTCAGCCCAGCCGCACCGGCGCATCCCCCGCTTGCCATCGCGGAACCCGCAGCATTGCACGGTCGAACAACGGCGAGCCGACATGCGCGGCCAGCCATGCCCGAACCCGCGGCAGCGCCTGTGTATCGAACCATGCACGGTCGGTCGCGGCGAATTGACGAACGAACGGAAAGATCGCGATGTCCGCCAGCCCCACCGCATCCCCGCACAGGTTCGCCGCATGGGCCAGCCGCGCTTCCAGCCCGCTCAGCCATGCGACGCCCGCCGCGCGGTGCTCATCCGGATCGCTCCCATGCCGCTCGGGATATTTATAGCGGTCGAGATGATGTTTGAACGTCGCGTCGCAATCAGCGATCAGCGCCGCATCGTCGCCCCCCAGCCAATCGAGCGGGTCGCAAACGGCCAACGCCCAGCGCATGATCTCCAGACTCTCGTCGACCACCCGACCGTCAGCCAGCACCAGCACTGGCACGGTTCCCTTGGGCGAGGCTGCCAGCATCGCATCAGGCTTGGCGCGCAACACGACCTCGCGCAATTCGACCGCGACACCGCTCGCGAGCACCGCCATCCGCGCGCGCATCGCATAGGGGCAGCGGCGAAAGCTGTAGAGGATGGGCAAGCCGTTCACGACGCCGCCACCGCGCCCGCTGCTTCTTGCGGATCGTCCATGCCCAGCGCCGAGAATGCAGCCACTGCGTCGCCGAGCCCCGTTCCGCAATAGGTCGGCACCCCCGCCGCCTCGATCCCGGCAATCAGCGCGCCTTCCGGCCCGGTCCGGCAAGTCCCATCCACATCGCGAATGAACACCGCCGCGACGCGCCCCGGAAAGTCCGCCACCGCCTGCGAATAAATCGCGACATCCGCCTGCCCATTGTCGCCGATCAGCACGAACCGGAAATCGGGATAGAATGCGAGCACGCCCTCGATCGCTGCCAGCTTGTGCGCGGCGTGCCCGGTCGAGATGAACTTGGTCCGGTCGATCCCGTAATCCTTCAGAAACATCGGCCCGTGCGGAATGTGGTTCAATTCCATGAACTCGGTCAGGAAGCCGTAGAGATTCCATGGCGAGGACGAGACATAGAAGAACGGTCGCCGCGGAGCCGCGTGATCGCCCGCAATAGTCCGGTAGAGTGTCGATGCCCCCGGCACCGCCATCCGGTCGCCGGGCTGTTCGATCAGAACTCGCCGCCAGTTCTTGACGAAATTGGTCGCCCCCGTCTCGATCACTGTATCGTCGATGTCGGAAATCACACCGAACGGATGATCGTCGCCCGGCGCGAGCACGGGCACCTCGATCGACGGCCTCTGCATCTCGCGCTCGGGCGTCGTCAGCGTCGCCGCTTCCCATTCGGTATGCGGTGGCAACGCAGCGTCGATGGCCAGATCGAAATCGAAATAGCCTTCGTCATCGGTCGGCACCGTCACATCATGACCATAGCCGACCAGCCGCACCGCGATCCCCGGCAATTCGCGGCTGTTATAGATCGCGACCATCGCCCGGAATCGCGCCCACTTCGTCGCGGCGTCCAGCGGCTCCTGATAGCGCACGATCCGCCCCTTGACCCGCAACCGCGTGGCGTTGCGATACCCGGCATAGGCCAGCATCCGCACCTTGCCGTCATATCCCGCAGGGCCGGAGATTCGATGCACCGCCCGCTCACCCCAACGATCGAGCGCGGCGACGATGCGGTGCAGGCGACGGGGGGCAGGGGTGGCGGTCAATTCGGCTCCTCGGGACGCAGATGTTTCTAAAAGCATGTTGGGCTTCGAGTATCCACCTTTCCGCTACATCCAAACCGTCACCCCGGCCGCAGTGCCGGGGTCCACCAAGCCGCTTGCCGTTCGCCTCCCAATATAATCTCACGCTCGCCGCCCGGTTGACCCCGGCATTGCGGCCGGGGTGACATCGGGAAAGCATTCAGAACTCACATCATCTCGTTCGCTGTACGTTCTTTTTACTTTCCTACATGGAACCCATCTGGTTAGCTCGTCCTTTTATGGGGAGCAGCACATGCCAGCCATCGATCGTCTCATCGACGAGGTCATCGACCGCGAGGGCGGTTACGTAAACCACCCCGCCGACCGCGGCGGACCGACCAACTGGGGGATCACTCTGGCGGTCGCGCGGCAACATGGCCATGCGGGCGACATGCGCGATCTGCCGCGCAGCGAAGCAGTCGGCATCTATCGCCGTCTCTATTGGTTACGGCCCGCCTTCGATCGTATCGCTCAGCGCGCACCAGCGCTTGCCGCGGAGTTGTTCGATACCGGCGTCAATATGGGCCCGGCGGTTGCGGCGACCTTTCTCCAGCGCGCGTTGAACGCGCTCAACCGCGGCGCAAGCGACTATCCCGACATGCTTGTCGATGGCGCGATCGGTCCAGTCACGCTGTCCGCGCTCGATGATTTCCTTGCGACCCGCAGTGCGAGCGGAGAAACCGTATTGGTTAAGGCAGTCGATGCGCTTCAGGGCGAACGCTATCTCCGCCTCGCCGAACAACGTCCCGCCAACGAAGCCTTTCTCTACGGCTGGCTCGCCCACCGGATCGGCTGAACGCGCCTCGTCCAAAAACCCGCGAGACTGTCAACTTTGTCAACTTGTTCAGGAAAGGACATCATGCAATGAGCATCCTCAACGGCCTGATCGGCCCGCTCGCTAGTCTGATCGACAAGATCATTCCCGACCCCAAGGCGCGCGACGCCGCCAAGCTCGAGCTGCTGAAACTCGAGGGCAGCCAGGAGATGGAGGCCACCCGCACCCAACTGACCGCGATCGTAGCGGAGGCCAATTCGGCCGACCCCTGGACCAGCCGCGCGCGGCCCAGTTTCCTCTACGTCATGTATGCGCTGGTGCTGTGGTCGATCCCGATGGGCCTGATCGGCGCGGTCCAGCCCGGCCTCGCCGACGCCATCGCCCGCACCATGACCGCCTATCTGCGCGGGTTACCGGAAGAACTCTACGCGCTCTTCGGCACCGGCTATCTCGGCTACACCGCCGCGCGGACGTGGGGGAAGGTGAAGGGTGTGGAGAAATAGGCGCCCGTCATTCCCGCGAAGGCGGGAATCCATAACCCATGCGCTGTCGATTGAATCGCTCGCGTCAGGAATATGGATCCCCGCCTTCGCGGGGATGACGAGGAGGAGAGGCTGGCGAAGACTGTAACCGACCTTGCCTCTGCCCCCGCCCAGCCCCCATATGCGCGTGATGAGCGAGAAACCTCCCGTGTGGCACGGCACCACCATCCTTTCCGTCCGCCGCAATGGCCGCGTCGTCATCGCAGGCGATGGCCAGGTGTCGATGGGCCAGACCGTGATGAAGCCCAATGCAAAGAAGGTCCGTCCGCTGGCCGGCGGTGAAGTCATTACCGGGTTCGCCGGCGCGACCGCCGATGCCTTCACCCTTTTCGAGCGGCTGGAATCGAAGCTGGAACGCCATCAGGGCCAATTGCTGCGCGCCTGCGTCGAACTTGCCAAGGACTGGCGCACCGACAAATATCTCCGCAATCTGGAAGCGATGCTGATCGTCGCGGACAAGAATGTGACGCTGGTCGTCACCGGCAATGGCGACGTGCTGGAACCCGACAACGGCATTGCCGCGATCGGATCGGGCGGCAATTATGCGCTAGCAGCGGCTCGCGCGCTGGTAGAGTATGAGGCCGATGCCGAGACGATTTGTCGCAAGGCGATGAAGATTGCCGCCGACGTCTGCGTCTATACGAACGAGAATCTCACCGTCGAAACGCTGGAGAGTGCCGCCTGACTTTACCACTGCCCGCGCTCTACCATCCGTCACCCCGAACCTGTTCCGGGGTCCACCGGGCGGCAGGCGCAGGGTCTCAGATTCGATCATTGCGTAGGCGGCATGGTGGACCCCGGAACAAGTCCGGGGTGACGATGTGTGGATGGAGAGCGGCTGCCCAATGCTAGAACGCCGCACCCTGCTGCGCACCGCGCCGCTCGCCGCGACCGGCCTTCTCCTCCCCGGTTGCGCCACAACCCTTGCCGCCCCGCCGCGCGGCACCCCCTGCCCGCCGCGCGTCAACGTCGCCGCCAATCGCGTCATCCGCACCGTCGCGGGCCTGCGTCCCTGTCGCGCCTCGGGCTTCGTCGTCCGCGCCGAAGCGCTCGGCACCAAACGCCTGATCCACAATTACGGCCATGGCGGCGCTGGGATCACGCTCAGTTGGGGGACCAGCCGCCTTGCCACCAATCTCGGCCTGCCCGGCATGACCGGACCCGTCGCGGTCATCGGCGCGGGTGCGGTCGGCCTCGCCACCGCCCGGCTAGCGCAGGAAGCGGGTTTCGCGGTCACCCTCTACGCAAAGGCGCTGCCGCCGCACACCACGTCGAACATCGCGGGCGGCCAGATCGTGCCGACCGGTCATTATGACGAGGATCGGGTGACCCCCGAATGGCAGCGGCAGTATCGCGCGGCGATGGACTATAGCTGGCGGCGGTTCCAGATCATGATCGGCGACGATTACGGCATCCACTGGGTGCCGACGTGGCAGACCGGCCCGATTCGCACCGACGGCGACGATGCCTGGCTGCTCGCCTATCAGCCCGCGCTTGCTCAATTCGCCCAGGGCCAGCATCCGTTCGGCGATGGCGTGATGCGCCGGTTCGACACCATGTATGTGGAGACCGGGCGTTACCTTTCCCGGATGATCGCCGATTTCCAGCGCGCAGGCGGACGCATCGTCGTACGCGATTTCGCGAGTCCCACAGATCTGGTCGCCTTGCCCGAGACGACGATCTTCAATTGCACCGGCCTGGGCAGCCATCACCTGTTCGGCGACACCGAACTTACGCCCGTCCGTGGCCAGCTTGCCGTGCTGCTTCCCCAGCCCGAAATCGATTACGCGTACGGCGTCAGCGAAGGCTATATGTTCCCGCGCGCCGATGGCATCGTCCTCGGCGGCACCTGGGAACGCGGCGAGTGGGACGCGACCCCGCAAGCATCCGACATCGACGGCATCGTCCGCAGCCATGCCCGCGTCGCCGCGAACTGGACCTGCCCGGCTTGAACCGCGCCATTGCGGGGCCATCTTGTGCGCAACGAATCAGAACAGACGGACCTCATCTCCCATCATGAACGAAGCCCTCACGCCCAAGGCGATCGTCGCCGCTCTCGACGCGCATATCATCGGTCAGAAGGAAGCCAAGCGCGCCGTCGCGGTCGCGATGCGCAACCGCTGGCGCCGCCAGAAACTCTCACCCGACTTGCGTGATGAGGTTTCTCCGAAGAACATCCTGATGATCGGCCCCACGGGGTGCGGCAAGACAGAGATCAGCCGCCGTTTGGCGAAGCTGGCCGACGCGCCCTTCATCAAGATCGAGGCGACCAAGTTCACCGAAGTCGGCTATGTCGGCCGCGACGTCGAACAGATCGCCCGCGACCTGGTCGAGGAAGCGGTGCGGCTGGAGAAGGAACGCCGCCGCGTCGCGGTAAAGGACAAGGCCGAGGCCGCGGCGATGACGCGCCTGCTCGACGCGCTGACCGGCAAGGACGCCAGCCAGGCGACGCGCGAGGCATTCCGCCAGCGCCTGAACGACGGTCATCTCGACAATACCGAAATCGAAATCGAGCTGGAGGCCGCACCCTCGATGCCATTCGAACTGCCCGGTGCGGGCGCGCAGATGATCAATCTGAGCGAGATGATGAAAGGTCTGGGCGGCCCCCGCCTCCAGCGCCGTAAGCTCAACGTCCATGCCGCCTGGGCGAAATTGGTCGAGGAGGAAGCCGACAAGCGCCTCGACCAGGACGAGGTCAGCCGCTCGGCGCTTGCGGATGCAGAGGCCAACGGCATCGTCTTCCTAGACGAGATCGACAAGATCGCGGTCAGCGATGTGCGCGGCGGATCGGTCAGCCGCGAAGGCGTCCAGCGCGACCTGCTGCCGCTGATCGAGGGCACCACGGTTTCGACCAAATACGGGCCGATGAAGACCGACCACATCCTGTTCATCGCCAGCGGCGCGTTCCACGTCGCCAAGCCCAGCGACCTGCTCCCCGAACTCCAGGGTCGCCTGCCGATCCGCGTCGAGCTGAAAGCGCTGACCGAGGAGGACTTCATCGCCATCCTGTCGGACACCAAGGCGTCACTGCCGCAACAGTACAAGGCGCTGATCGAGACCGAAGGCGTGACCATCAATTTCACCGACGACGGGATCAAGGCGATCGCCCGCATTGCCGCCGAAGTGAATGCGGAAGTCGAGAATATTGGCGCACGGCGCCTTCAGACGGTGATGGAAAAGTTGCTCGAGGAAGTCAGCTTCGACGCCGAGGATCGCAGTGGAGAAACGCTGACGGTGGACGCTGCTTATGTCGAAAGCCAGCTCAGCGAAATCGCGCGGAACACAGACCTTAGCCGCTACGTGCTGTAAGGGCGCAGCGGCTCAGTTTTTGTCATAGGGCGTGAAGCTGCCAAAGCGGCAATGGCCCGACGGGATGCTGCTGCCGCGATCGATCAACCGAAACCGGTCGGTGCGGCACATCTGGTTGCCGAACCGTTCGGTCACCAGGATGCCGTCGCGGCGCAGCCACGGACATTCGTCTTCGGTCCGCGCAAGCCAAGTCCGCCGCCCGCTTTCGCGGTACAAGACCACCCCGCCGCCGATGATCTGCGGGCCGTTGGTTCGATCGATCGGCATACAGTCCTGGGGCGCGCCCGGCGAATATCCGTCGAGCGCCTCAGCCAGTTCGGCAGCCTGCGCAGCCTCGGCTTCGGCCCTTCGTTCAGGTGTCGTAGCGCACGCGGTGAGCAGCATCGCTGCGCCGAGCGAAACTCCCCTAGCGCGGGTCACGCTTCAGCTCGGTAAACTCGCCCAGACTGCATGTCCCCGAGAAAAATCCACCCGTCCGCGCCCGCAACTGAACGATATCGCCTGAGCAATAAGCGGAACCATTGACGCTCTTGAACACCAGAATATCATCCTGACTCCGGCCGCAACCCGGCCCGACATCGCTGCGATAGACATGGTTGCGCGACCGTTCGAACAGGATCGCGCCGTCATACAGTTTGGTCTGGCGTACGTCGAACCGCGGCACGCAGCTACTGGTGCGGCCCGTCGGCTCGAACCCCTCCAGCGCCTCTGCCAATCGCGCTTCTTCACGCGAGGCAGCCGCGTCCTGTCGTGCCTGGTCGGCGGGCGACATAGCGCATGCCGAGAGCATGGCAGTGGCGGCAACGGCAACAATCGAACGTATCATGGCGACCTCCTTCGGATGGCTCGCCCCCTGCGAATGAAAGACGATGCTACACTGCCTTACCCGGAAAAACCATCCTTCGCCGCGCGAAGTTCGGCCAGCTTTTCAGCGCTTTCAATGCGCAGGAACGGGTTGGTGGCGCGCTCCAGCGCAATCGTGGTCGGCACTGTCGCCTCGCCGCCTGCGCGCGCCGCATCCACCTTTGCCATCCGGTCGCGGATCGCCGTATTATCGGGCTCGGCAACGCGTGCGAACCGCCCGTTCGACTGGGTATATTCGTGCGCGCAGTAGATGACGGTTTCGTCCGGCATCGCCGCGAACCGCTGCATGTTCGCGAACATCTGATCCGCCGTTCCTTCGAATAGCCGCCCGCAACCCATCGCAAACAGCGTGTCGCCGACGAACGCGAGGGCATCGTCGGCGAAGTGATAGGCAATGTGCCCGGCGGTATGCGCAGGTACTTCCATCACCACCGCTTCATGCGAACCCAGCGACACCATGTCACCCTCGGCCACCAGTCGATCGGCGGTCGGAATACGCGCCGCTTCGGCCGCAGGCGCGATCACGGTTGCACCGTGCGCTTCCTTGATCGCCGCGTTCCCTCCGGTGTGATCGGGATGCCAGTGGGTGTTCCAGATCGCCCCGATCCGCCATCCGCGCTTGTCGGCCTCGGCCAGCACGGGCGCGGCCTCCGCAGGATCGACCACCATCGTCTCTCCGCTGTCGGGATCATGGACCAGCCAGATATAATTGTCGCTAAGCGCCGGGATGCGGACGATCTGGAGCGCGCTCACCTCACCATGTCCCCGTGTTGGGCATCGACTTCCACGGCTCGGCAGGCACCAGGGCGCCGTCCAGCTGGAGCAGTTCGATCGAGATATCGTCGGGCGTCTTCACGAACGCCATATGCCCGTCGCGAGGCGGGCGATTGATCGTCACCCCGGCGTCCATCAGCCGCTGGCAGGTGTCGTAGATATTGTCGACGCGGTAGGCGAGATGCCCAAAATTGCGCCCGCCGGTATAGACTTCCGCCGCGCTTCCATCCTCTGCGGGCCAGTTGTAGGTCAGTTCGACCTCGGCATCCGCGCGCGCTCCTTCGCCCTTCAACTCGCTCGGCGTCGCCAGGAAGATCAGCGTGAAACGCCCCGCCTCGCTGTCCATCCGGCGTACTTCCTTGAGCCCCAGCAATTCGAAGAATGCGACGGTCGCTTCCGGGTCGGCGACGCGGATCATGGTGTGGAGATATTTCATGGCAAAGCCTTTCGTTTCGTCGTATGCAAGCAACGGTTCATCGAGCGCATGGCAGATGAGTCGGTGTCTATATTGGGAAGGGGGACGCGCGTGGAAAGCCGAATTTCCGACAAATCGACGCTGGGGTTGGGAATCGCGGCGGCGATCGTCGCTTTGGGGCTGATCGTTGGCGGCTATCTTCTCGGCAACGGCCTGGTCCGCGCGAAACATGCTGACCGGTCAGTGACGGTGCGCGGGCTGGCGGAGCAGAATGTAACCGCCGACCTCGCAGTGTGGACGCTCAACTATTCGTCGCAAGGCCTCGATCTCGCCGCGGTGCAGGCCGACATCGACCGCGACACCCAGGCGATCCGTACTTTCTTCCAATCGGTCGGCTTCCCCGAGGACGCGCTCAGCCCGGCGGGTGCCAGCGTCAATCAATTCTACAACAACGGCGTCCAGACCGTGACGATTAACCAGCGGCTGCAACTGCGCACCACCGACATTGCGCGCGCGCGCCAGGCGGTGGCTCGGCAATTCGACCTCGTGCGTCAGGGCGTGGTCCTGCAAGAAGGGTCGGGGATCGTCTACAGCTTCACCAAATTGAACGACATCAAACCGGCAATGGTCGCCGCCGCCACCAAGGATGCGCGCGCAGCCGCCGAGCAATTCGCCAGCGACAGCGGGGCGGGCGTCGGCGGCATCAAGAGCGCGACTCAGGGCTATTTCTCGATCGAAGCGCGCGATGGCGAACAGGGTGGTTATGGCGTTGCAGACACGCCGTTCAAGAAAGTGCGGGTGGTGACGACGGTCGATTTTTATCTGAAGTAGGCCGCGTCCGCTCCAATACCTTCACGACGACCCGTCATCCCTGCGAAAGCAGGGATATCCAGCGGTTGGCACGCGGCCTGATATCCCTGCTTTCGCAGGGATGACGATTGATTACTGGGCGGGATTCGCCGCCAGCGCCGCCTTCGCCGAAGCCGCCTGCGGGCTCTCCGGTGCAAGCTCGATCACCCGAGCCCAAGCCCCCCGCGCACCAACATCCTCGCCCAATCCGGCAGCGATGTTGCCAACCTCCAACTGCACCGCCGGATTTTCGGGATCGCGCTCCGCCGCCTCGACGATATCGTCGCGTGCGCGCTCCAGATCGCCCATCCGCCGCGCCAGCGTCGCCGATAACAGCCAGCCGAGCGGGTCTTCGGGTGCCTCGCGCACCGCAATGTCGAGGTCGGCACGCGCCGACGGCAGCTCGCCCATGCCGACAAAGGCCCGTGCGCGGTCGATATGCGCCTGACCCAGTTGCAGGTTCCGCAGGAAACCGGGGTCGATCGCATTGTCGAGCGCCGCCTTCGCCCGCGTCGGTTGCCCCGCCGCCAGCCATGCATTGCCCGCCTGCGCCCAGGCCGGATAGGCCACCGAATGCCGCGCTGCCTGCGCACCCTGCGCCGCAAATTCGAAGATCGCCGCGGCCTGCGCCCATTGCGCGCCAGTCGCCAGCGCCAACCCCTTGCAGCGATCGGCCAGAAACCCGCCGCCTTCCTTCGCCCACGCATCCGCCGCCGCGACACCCTTCGCGCTATCCGTTTCGGCAACCGCGGCGCACGCGCGGTAACGCTGGGGATCCGCAGGCACAGGCGCGGGCGCGGCTTGTGCGAGCAACATCAGGGCGGCCATCATTCGACTTCTCCGGAAACATCCTCGATCGCACGCAGGATCATCGCGATGTCCTGTGGGCGAGACAGGCGATGATCGCCATCCTTGATGAGCCAGGTCTGAACATCATCGCCCGCGATGTTTCCTGCGAGGCGAACCGTGCGTTCCCACGGCACGTCGGGATCGCGCTGCCCCTGCACCAGCCGCGTCGGCCCCGACAGCGCGATGGGACCATGCATCAGCCGGTTGGCCTCGCCCGATTGCCAGAAGGTCCGCGTCGTGACCGTCGGCTGGTCGGAATAGTCGGAATGCTCCTCGATCCGCCCGTCCGACAGCAACGCCATCTTTTGCGCGTCGTTGAACCCCCAGTCGGTGAAATCGGGCGCAGGCGCGATGCCGACCATCCCGACGACTTGAGCTGACCGCGCGAGCGCCGCCAGCAGCATGATCCACCCGCCCATCGACGATCCGACCAGCACCACCGGCCCGCCAACCAGATCGATCATCGCCAGCGCATCGTCGCGCCAGTCGGCCAGCCCCTGATCCTCGAACGCGCCGTCGCTCTCACCGCACCCGGCATAGTCGAACCGCAGCGCTGCGCGCCCGTTCGTCCGCGCCCACGCCTCGACCGCCAGCGCCTTGGACCCACTCATGTCGGACGCATAGCCGGGCAGGAACACGACCGTAGGACCACGTCCCTCGGTCAGGTGATAGGCGATGCGGGGGCGGTCGGCGCGTTTGTGATAGTGCATGGCCGCGCTTCTACGCAGGGCGGCCCCTTGTTGAAAGGGCGCTGGCTTCAGTCGCTCGCCGGGTTGATGAAGATCGCCTCGATCGGCTGGCCGAACACGTCGGCGATCTTGAACGCCAGCGGTAATGACGGATCATATCGCCCCGTTTCGATGGCGTTGACGCTCTGGCGCGACACTTCGAGCCGCTCGGCCAGATCCTGCTGGCTCCAGTCGCGTTCGGCACGTAGTATTTTGAGCCGGTTCTTCATGCCGCATCCGCACGCTTGTCGCGCAATGCTAGCAGGGACTGGGCGATCCCCCACGCGCCGCACCAGATCGGAAAGGCCAGGAAAACGGGCAACTCGCCAACCAGCCCTTCGAACTGCAACATCCCGAGAATGCTCGACAGCGACAACAGCACGCCAAGGCCGATCAGCATCGACAACACGATACGGTCGCGAACGAATTCGTCGCTTTCCTCGCGCAAATAGATGCCAAGCACGATCAGCATCCCGACGATCGGCAGAGCGGCCACGATCGCCATCAGCCCGAGTATCGTCTGGGAGGGATCGAAGGCCCAACTGACCCCGACATTGGCGGCGATCAGCAGGACATAGGCGGCGGTAACGACAGTGAAGCGGCGCAGGTAACGCTGTGCGGCGGGCGTTCGATTCATGACAGGCTCCCTTTCGAATCAGTAAAGGTAGCTTTACGTCAAGGTCGCTTTCCATGTCAAGCTACCCTGACAAGTCTGTCACCATCTCTTGCGCCAGCAGCGACAGCGTGTCGTCGCGGGCACCCATCAGGACGATGCGGTCGCCAGGCCCCGCCATCGCGATCAGCGCCGCGGCTGCGTCATCGCGTGCCGGGATGTGGCGGGCGTCGCGTCCCGCGGCCTGCACGTCGGCGACGATATCCGCGCTAGTCACTTCGCGCGACGTGGTGCCGCCCTGATAGACGGGATCGGGCAGGACCAGCACATCGTCCTCGCCCAGCTTTTCGGCGAACATATCGACTAGTTCGCGGCGCATCACTTTCAGCGGGCCGTAACCATGCGGCTGGAACATCAGCAGCAACCGCCCCGGATTGGCGTGGAGCGTGTCGAGTGTGGCCGCGATCTTTTCCGGGTTGTGGCCGAAATCGTCGATCACCGCGACGCCGTTCGCCTCTCCCACCCATTCGAAGCGACGCTTTAGCCCCTTGAACCCTTCGATCGCCGTCGCCGCCTCCTCGCGCGGCACGCCCGCCGCGATCGCCGCGCCGATCGCCGCCAGCGCATTCTCGACATTATGCCGCCCCGGCACGCCAAGCCGCACCCGCAACCGCTCGCCGCGCGACACAAGGTCGAAAGAAATCGCGTAACGCTCCGGGGTAAGATTCTCGGCACGCAGATCGGCGGAGGCGTCGATCGCCACCGTCATCAGCTTCGCGCGGTCCATCGTGTCGGCCAGCGCTTCGGCTTCCGAATCGCCGACATTGACCACCGTCACCCGCGCCTTGGCCGCGAAATCGCCGAACAGCGCGCGCAATTCCTCCAGCGACTTGTGGTCGAGGCTGACATTGTTGAGCACCGCGACCTCTGGCGTGTAGAGCGCGATCGACCCGTCGCTCTCGTCCACCTCGGACACGAACGCCGCGCCTTCGCCCACCAGCGCGCTCGCGAACGGCGCCTCTGCGCTCGCGAAATTCTTCATCACAGCGCCGTTCATCACCGTCGGATCGCGACCGAGCGCATGGAAAATCCAGCCAATCATGCCGGTCACGGTCGATTTGCCGCTGGTCCCCGCCACCCCAATCCGGCTGACCGACGCATTGAACAGCGAGGCGAGCAATTCCGCCCGCGTCATCCGCTGCGCGCCGACGGTTTCCGCCGCCAACATGTCGGGCACCGTCGCCTCGACCGCGGCGGACGCGACCACGATCTGGTCTGCCGACACGATGCCGCTGCCGTCCTGCGGGTGTAGCGCGATGCCGCGTGCGGCGAGATCCTCGAACTTCGCAGGCAAGCGGCCCGAATCGAGGCTGCGGTCCGACCCCGCGACGGTAGCGCCGCGCCCGGCCAGGATCATCGCCAGCGGCATCATGCCGGAACCGCCGATGCCGACGAAGAAGAAGGATTTGCCCGTTTCCATGCGAGCGCGCTATCGGCGGGTGCAGGGCAAAGCAAGTCGAGCGCCTCCCACCCGTTTGTCTCGAGCGCAGTCGAGAAACGCTTGGTCCGGGAAACGCTACTCGACTTCGCTCGAAGCAAACGGTCTCGGGGAGTCTGGAACGGAATGGCAAAACGGATCGGAGTAGTCGCCCCCGGCAGGTCGATCGACGAAAGCGTCGCCCCGCGCGTGCAGGCGTTGGCCGCGGTCATCGATCCTTCGGTCGAGATCGTGTTCCACCCGCAATGTTTCGCAGAGGACGGCCATTTCGCGGGCGACGACGGAGTGCGCGCGGGCGCATTCCTGGAATTCGCCAATGATTCGGGCTTCGACGCGATCTGGTTCGCGCGCGGCGGTTACGGGTCGAACCGCATCCTCGACGCAGTGATGGGGCAACTCAACTCGTCGGCCAAGGCCAAGAAATATGTCGGCTATTCCGACATGGGGTTCATGCTCGGCGCGCTTTACGCCCGCCGCATCGGACGCCCGGCGCACGGCCCGATGCCGACCGAGATCGGACGCAAGGACGCGGGCGCCAGCGCCGCACGCGCGCTCAACTGGCTGATCAACGACGATCGCCGTTCGCTCGAACCCTCCACCGCAGGCGGCGTGCCCGCGGTAGCCTTCAACCTGTCGATCCTGACGATCATGATCGGCACGCCCTGGCTGCCCGACCTGACCGACCATGTGCTGATGATCGAGGATGTATCCGAACCGCTTTATTCGATCGATCGGATGCTGTTCCAACTTGCCAACGCCACCCAGCTAAAGGGCGTGGCAGGCGTCCGCCTGGGCACCTTCAACGACATTCCCGACAACGACGTGCCGTTCGGAGAGACGCTGGAGGGCATGATCATCCGCTGGTGCGGCGACATGGGCGTGCCCTATCTCGGCCCGGCCAAGATCGGGCATATCTCCGAGAATTACGTGGTGCCGTTCGGCGTAGCTTAAGGGGCGAGTTCCCCCAGCAACAATGCCAGCATCAGCCCCAGCGCGGTCGCCAGCCCCGCCCAGTTGTGCTCCTCGCGATAGGCCTTGGGAAACACCTCGGTCGCCAGGCTTGCGACCACGGCGCCGGCCGCGAAACACTGGATCACCGCGATTGTTGCCCGCGGGGCACCCTCCAGCGCGAAATTGCCGATGATCGCCGCCGCCGACAGGATCGCGGCGGTCGCCGCCCATATGCCCAGCACGGCACGCTTCGACCGCCCGCCCTTTGCCATTTCCTTTGCGCCGCCCGCCGCCTCGGGCAGGTTGGAGAGGAAAATCGATCCTGCCAGCGCCGCGACTTCGGGCGCTCCCGCCCCGATCAGCGCGACGCCCAGCGCCAAATTCTCGGGGATACCGTCCAGCGTGACCGCGGCGAGCAACCCGCCCCCCGACCGGTCGCCGAACCGCCGCTCTATCCACTGGTCGATCAGCGTGAAGACGATCGCTCCACCCGCGACCCCGCCCAGCGTAAGCCAGATGCCGGTGCGCTCGACCCCTGGCTGGATCAGTTCGGTGACCAGCGACAACAGCAATGCCCCGCCCGCCAGCGCGATCAGGAACCCCTCGACCGGTTTCGACAGCGATCCGTAAATCCCCCACAGCGCACCGATCAGCAGCGCGCCCGAGACCACCAGCACCACGACCACCAGCGTCATCATCCGCGCGGCTCCTCTTTGCGCGCACCCCCGCCTTGCCTATAGGGCGCGGTGCGGCATAAGCGATTGTCGCTCAAACCAATCGAAAAGGCTAAACTCCCCATGTCCCAGATGTTCCGCATCACGCTACCCGACGGCTCCGTCCGCGAAGTAGCGCCGGGGACTAC
This sequence comes from Sphingomonas sp. AX6, assembly GCF_902506605.1. GTDB lineage: Bacteria > Pseudomonadota > Alphaproteobacteria > Sphingomonadales > Sphingomonadaceae > Sphingomonas. The sequence continues at coordinate 14,266 of NZ_LR733979.1, read as the reverse complement.
CCCCGCGGACATCGCCGCCGCGATCGGGCCGGGACTTGCAAAGGCGGCGCTTGCCGCGCGCGTCGACGGGGAATTGCGCGACATCGGGCGGGCGTTCGAGGGCGACGCGCAACTGGCGCTGGTGACGTCGCGCGACGAGGCCGACGCGCTGGAACTCGCGCGCCACGATTTCGCGCATATTCTGGCAGAGGCGGTGCAGAATCTGTTCCCGGGCACCCAGATCACTTTCGGCCCCGCAACCGACGACGGCTTCTACTACGACTTCGCGCCGAAGGACCGCCCGTTCACCGAGGAAGACCTACCCGCGATCGAGGCCGAGATGCGTGCCATCATCGCCCGCGACGAACGCCTCGTCCGCGAAGTGTGGAGCCGCGCCGACCTGATCGCGCGCTGGAACGCGCAGGGCGAGACGTTCAAGGCCGAATGGGCCGAAGAACTGCCCGAGGGCGAGGAACTGACCGTCTATCGTTCGGGCAGCGGCGAGGACGCATGGCTCGACATGTGCCGCGGGCCGCACCTCGCCTCGACGGGCAAGCTCGACCCGCAGGCGTTCAAGCTCACGCGCGTTTCCGGCGCATATTGGCGCGGCGACCAGAAGAACGCGATGCTCAGCCGCATCTACGGCACCGGCTGGCTCAACAAGAAGCAGCTCGATGCGCATCTCCACAAGCTGGAGGAAGCGGGCAAACGCGACCACCGCAAGCTGGGTCAGGAAATGGACCTGTTCCATCTTCAGGCCGAAGCGCACGGGTCGGTGTTCTGGCACCCCAATGGCTACATCATCTGGCGCGAGCTGGAGGCCTATATGCGCCGCGCAATCGACGGCGCGGGCTACCGCGAGGTCAAGACGCCGCAGGTCATGGACGCCCGCCAGTGGGAGCAATCCGGGCACTGGGGCAAGTATCGCGAGAACATGTTCGTCATCCCCGACGAGGTGCCGAACACCGAGGACGAAGGCCCGATCGTCAGCGACGATGCCGACTGGATGGCGCTGAAGCCGATGAACTGCCCCGCGCACGTCCTGATCTTTCGTCAGGGAATCAAGTCGTACCGCGACCTGCCTTTGCGCCTTTACGAAAATGGCTGCTGCCACCGCAACGAACCGCACGGCGCGCTCCACGGCCTGATGCGCGTGCGCCAGTTCACCCAGGATGACGCGCACATCTTCTGCCGCGAAGACCAGATCGTCGCCGAAGTCCGTGCCTTCTGCGAACTCGCCGACCGCATCTACAAGGATTTCGGCTTCACCTATGCGATCAAACTCGCGCTCCGCCCCGAAAAGCGGTTTGGCAGCGAAGAGATGTGGGACCTTTCCGAAAACGAACTTCGCGACGCAGTGGTCGCGGCGGGCCTGGCAACCGAGCAATATGGCTGGGAAGAACTCCCCGGCGAAGGCGCCTTCTACGCGCCCAAGCTGGAATGGCATTTAACCGATGCGATCGGCCGAACTTGGCAGGTCGGCACGATCCAGTCCGACCGCGTGCTGCCCGATCGGCTCGACGCGTCCTATGTCGGCGAAGATGGCGAACGTCACCGCCCGATCATGCTCCACCGTGCGATCTTCGGCAGTTACGAACGCTTCATCGGCATCCTGATCGAACATTTCGCCGGCAAACTGCCCGTCTGGCTCGCGCCGGTACAGGCGGTGGTCGCGACGATCGTTTCCGACGCCGATGGCTATGCCAATGAAGCGGTCGAAAAGCTGAAGGCGGCGGGCATCCGCGTCGAGGCCGATCTGCGCAACGAGAAGATCAACTACAAGGTGCGCGAACACTCGCTGGCAAAGGTCCCGTATCTGCTGGTGGTCGGCAAGCGCGAAGCAGACGAAGGCACCGTCGCCATCCGTCGCCTGGGCAGCCAGGGCCAGGAAGTCATCACCCTCGATGCGGCGATCGCGATGCTCCGCGACGACGCGACCCCGCCCGACCTCAGGACCGCATGACGCCGCAAACGCTCGCAATCTACGCTGCCGCCGCGGTGGCGGAGATTGCGGGCTGTTTCGCCTTCTGGGCGGTGGTGCGATCGGGCAAGCCGGTCTGGTGGATCATCCCCGGTATCGCCGCCCTAACCCTGTTCGCCTGGCTGCTGACACTCAGCCCGGCGGACGCCGCAGGCCGCGCCTATGCGGCCTATGGCGGCATCTACATCGCCGCATCGCTTGGCTGGCTGATGCTGGTCGATCAGGTCGCGCCGACGCGCTGGGATGTCATCGGGGTCGGGCTGGCGCTCGCGGGATGCATTGTCATCCTGGCACAACCGCGCTGACGCAGTATTCCGCGTCGATCAGCCCGCTTTCAAATTCCCCGCATCGCCACTATATAGGCACCATAACTGACGACAGGAGATTCCAAGATACGTCCTCCCATGACCCGGCGTGGTAACACGCCGCCGCCGATGAACGGCCCGCGCTACAATGAATTCATCCAGTCGCCCAAAGTCCGCGTGATCGATCACGAAGGCGAGAATCTGGGCGTGCTGTTCACGCGCGAAGCGATGGAGCAGGCTGCTGCCGTCGGTCTGGACTTGGTCGAGGTATCGCCGAACGCCGATCCGCCCGTCGCGAAATTCCTGGACGTCGGCAAGTTCAAGTACGAGGCGCAGAAAAAGGCGAACCTCGCGCGCAAGACGCAGAAGACGCAGGAAATCAAAGAGATCAAGATGCGTCCGAACATCGACGATCATGATTACGACGTGAAGATGCGCAACGTCCACAAATTCATCGGCGAGGGCGATAAGGTGAAGATCACCCTGCGCTTCCGCGGTCGCGAACTCAGCCACGGCCAGCTCGGCATGGCTCTGCTTCAGCGCGTTGCCGAGGATTGCACCGAAGACGCCAAGGTCGAAGCCTATCCCCGCATGGAAGGCCGCCAGATGCTGATGGTGCTGTCGCCAAAATAAGGGTTACTGGGGCGGTGCCGCGATTTATCGCCGCCGCCCCGTTTCGATTGTCGCCGACACCGAAGGCGATCAGCCGCATTATGGCTGCGGCTCTTCCCATAGTTCGATCGCGTTGCCCTCGGGATCATGGATGCGCGCGAAGCGTCCGGTTTCGGGCGAGTCCCATTCGTCGCGCGTCTCGATCGCGATGCCCGATGCGTTCAACTGTTCGAGCATCCCGTCGAGATCGGTGACGCGCAGGTTGAGCATGAATGCCTTGTCCGCCGCGAAATAATCGCTGTCCGCCTTGAATGGTGCGAACACAAGCGGCCCGCCCTGAACTTTCCAGAACCACTCGCTGGGATCGCCAGTGCCTTCGGCGTTGCAACCCGCACCGATTTCCAGATGTTCTCGATACCAGGCCGACAAACCGTCGGGATCCTTGGCGCGAAAGAACAGACCGCCTATGCCGAGCACTGCCATTGGGGATTCTCCATCGAGCGCGATGAGCGAGAATAACGCGGATCGAAGGGGACCGACACCGAAATGATCGATTCATTATTGGTCAAGCTGGCGCTGATCGGCGTCATCGGGATCGGTGCGCAGTGGCTGGCGTGGCGCACAGGGCGTCCCGCAATCGCGCTGATGCTGGTCGCGGGTATATTGGCCGGGCCGGTCACCGGCATTATCGTCCCCGACCGCGACCTGGGCGTGCTTCAGGAACCGATCATCAAACTCGCCGTCGCCGTCATCCTGTTCGAAGGCGGATTGAGCCTTAATTTCCGCGATTTGAAACATGCCGGGTGGCCGGTGTTCCGACTGGTCATGCTGGGCGTGCCGATCGGCTGGGCACTGGGCACGCTTGCCGCGCATTACGGCGCCGGGCTTTCCTGGGACATTTCGTTGCTGCTGGGCGGGGTGCTGGTGGTCACCGGGCCGACGGTGATCGGGCCGATGCTGCGCACGTTGCGCGTGCCCAAACGCGTATCGGATACGCTGAAATGGGAGGGGATCGTCAACGATCCGATCGGCGCGCTGCTCGCGATCGGGGTGTTCGCCTATATCTCGTTCAAGGGCGAGACGGTCGATGTCGGCGCGATCACGCTGGGCGTCGCCGCCGCATCGGGGATCGCGGCGTTGCTCGGCCTGATACTGGGATTTGCCATCACCTGGCTGTTCCCGCGCGGGTACGTCCCCGAATTTCTAAAAGCGCCCGTGCTGCTGGTGACGGTGATCGCCGGGTTCGTGATCGCCGATCTGGTCAAGCATGAAACCGGGCTGATTACGGTGACGATCATGGGCGTGGTGATGGCCAATCGCCATATTCACACCAGCAGGGTGCTGCACCGGTTCAAAGAGGATCTGACCGTCCTGCTCGTCTCGGGCGTGTTCGTCATTTTGTCGGCAACCCTCGATTGGGAGACGATACAAGCGTTCCAGGCGCGCTTCGTGATCTTCCTGATCCTGCTGCTGTTCGTGGTGCGCCCGCTGACCGTATTCGTCAGCTTGCTCTTTTCCTCGATGCCCTGGCGCGAGCGGGTGTTCATCGCCTGGATTGCGCCGCGCGGCATCGTCGCGGTGGCGATCCTGGGCCTGTTCGCGATCCGGCTGGGCGACGAAGGCTTTCCCGAAGCAGCCGCACTCGTGCCCTTGAGCTTTGCCGTCGTCGCAGCGACCATCTTTGCGCATGGATTTTCCGCCGCCTGGGTCGCGCGATGGCTGGGCATCGATCTGGGCAAGGGCGAAGGCGTGCTGATCGTCGGCGCCAACGACTGGTCGATCGCCTTTGGCGACTATCTTCGCCAGCTCGGCTATCAGGTGACGGTCGCCGACAGCTCGGCTTTTGCGCTGCGCGGTGCGCGCAAGCGGGACTTGACCGTCTATCGCGGCGACATCCTTGACGAAGTCACACGTGACACGCTCGACTTCGGCGATTTCCAGCAATTGCTCGCGACCAGTGAGAATGATGCGTACAACGCCTTGGTCTGCGCCGATCTTGGCCCTGAAATGGGCTTTGAGAAACTAACGCAGACCGCCGCGACCAAGGGCCGCGATGCGGTGCGGCCCCGCGCGCACGTCCTGCTCGAAAGCGAACGTACCGTCGACGAGCTGCAAAAACTGGCGGCACAAGGCTGGACGTTCGGACGAACCCGGCTGACCGAGCAATTCTCGTTCAGCGATTATCGCGATCGCCTGCCGCGCGGGGGCGAGCCGATCGCGGTCAAACGCAAGGGCGGCGGGCTGGAATTCTTCCGGTCGGACAGCAAACCGATGGTCAATGAAGAGGATGAGGTCATCAGCTTTCTGCCACCCGAACCCGAACGCACACCCGCTTGATCGTCAGGCAGCCTGCACCGCTTCCCCCTCACCCGCCGCCTCGACCAGTCGCCGCTCGACGCTTTTCAACCGCCCGGCATTATCGATCTTCTCGCCCAGCAGGTCGGTGACGTAAAACGTATCGACCGCCCGCTCGCCGTACGTCGCGACATGCGCCGAATGAATCGTCACCTTGGACTGAAACAGTGCGTTGGCCAGATCATAGAGCAGCGCCGGGCGGTCGCGGGCATTCACCTCGATCACCGTGAAGCGATTCGACGCCTTGTTGTCGATCAGCGCTGCGGGCTGGATCGAGAAGGCATCGGCCCGTGCGCGCGCCAGCGGTTTGCGCCGCAGCTTCTCGGTCATCTTGGCACGGTTGGACAGCGCCTCTGTGATCGCGCCCTCCAGTCGAGCCAGCCGCGCGGGTTCGTCAAAGGGCTGGCCGAAGGGATCTTGCACCAGGAAATTGTCGAGTGCGCGTCCGTCGCGCGTCGTGTGGATGCGTGCGTCGATGATGTTCCCGCCCGCCGCGTGGATCGCGCCCGCAATCCGGTAGAAAAGCCCTGGATGATCGGCGGCATAGACCGTCACCAGCGTCGCATCCTGATCGGGATAGACCTGGGCGCTGATCGACAATTGTTCGTCACCTGCCGCGATCATCTGGCGCACATTGGCCTCCAGCACATCGATCGGCTCGGCAATCCAGTATGGTTCGGCCAGCCGCCGCACGAACTTCGCGCGCGTGTCCGCATCCCAGCCCAAGGTCTCGGCGAGCATATCCTGCTTGGCAGCGATCCGTTCGCTGCGGCCCTTTTGCTTGTGGCCCAGCCGCAGCACTTCCTCGGCCGAATCGAACAGGGTGGACAGCAATTGCCGTTTCCACCCGTTCCACACCCCCGGCCCCACCGCGCGGATATCGACCACAGTCAGTACCAGCAGGAGGCGCAGCCGCTGCACCGACTGCACATGGTTGGCGAAATCGAGGATCGTCTTGAAATCCGACAGGTCGCGTTTGAACGCGGTGGCCGACATCAGCAGGTGCCAGCGGACCAGCCACGCCACCGTCTCGGTCTCCGCCGCGCTCAGCCCCAGCCGCGGGCACAGCCGCTCGGCGACGCCTGCGCCCAGCACCGAATGATCCCCGCCACGTCCCTTGGCGATGTCGTGGAGCAGGACCGCAACGTAGAGAACCCGGCGGGAGGCGATCTGGCCGATGATGGTGGAGGAGAGCGGATGGTCCTCCTTCAGCCCGCCCCGCTCGATCTCGCTCAGCAACCCGATCGCGCGGATCGTGTGTTCGTCGACGGTGTAGTGGTGATACATGTCGAACTGCATCTGCGCCACGACGCGGCCGAAATCGGGCACGAACCGGCCAAATACCCCTGCCTCGTTCATCCAGCGCAGCACGGTTTCCGGATCGCGCGGGGACGTCAGCACGTCGAGGAACAGCGCATTGGCGCGCGCATCGTCGCGCCACTCGTCGATCAGCTTGGCATCACGCGCCGCGCCCCGCATCGCAAGCGGATGAATCTCCAGCCCATGCAGATCGGCCAACTGGAACAGCTCGATCAATCGCACCGGATCGCGCTGGAAAAAATCGTCGCCGGGCAGCGCCAGCCGCCCGCGGTCGAGAATGAACCCTTTGAGCTTGCGCGGCGCTCGGCGCAGCATCGGCAGACCGAACCGACGCCCGCGCGCGGCGAATTTCTCGTCGAGATGCGCCAGGAACACGCCGGTCAGGTCACCGACGCGCTTGGCCTGCAAAAAGTAGAATTGCATGAAGCGCTCGACCGCCGATTTCCCCGGCCGGTCCGAATAACGCATCCGGTCGGCGATCTCGCGCTGGAAGTCGAAAGTCAGCCGCTCCTCCGCCCGCCCCGCGATCAGGTGGAGGTGACAGCGCACCGCCCAGAGAAAGTTTTCCGCCCGGTTGAACTGGCGATATTCATGGGCGGACAACACCCCCTTGTCGACCAGCTCCGCGGCGCGCCTGACCTCATAGGCATATTTGCCGATCCAGAAGAGCGTATGGAGGTCGCGCAAGCCCCCCTTCCCTTCCTTCACATTGGGTTCGACGACATAGCGGCTGTCGCCCATCTTACGATGGCGATTGTCGCGCTCGGCAAGCTTGGTGGCGATGAAGGCACGCGCGGTATCGGCCTGCACCTCCAATTTGAAGCGCGCCGCGGCCTCGTCGTACAGGCCCATGTCACCCCACACGAACCGCGCCTCGACCAGTGCCGTGCGGATCGTGCCATCGGCCTTTGCCTGGCGCACCATCTCGTCCAACGACCGCGACGAATGCCCGACCTTCAACCCCATGTCCCACAGCGCATAGAGCATCGATTCGATGACCTGCTCGGACCAGCTCGTCTGTTTCCACGGCGTCAGGAAACCGATGTCGATGTCCGAAAACGGTGCCATCTCGCCGCGCCCGTACCCACCGACCGCAATCAGCGTCATCCGCTCCGCGCTGGTCGGATTGTTGTTCGGGTAAAGCCGCTGGACGGTAAAATCCCATAACAGTCGCAAGATCTGGTCGGTCAGGAACGCGCCCGACGCCGCCATTTCGAGCCCGCGCGTCGGATGCTCCATGAACCGCCGCTCGATTTCGGCGCGACCGGCGTCCATCGCCGCGCGCAGCAGCTTGGTCCCCGCCTGACGCAAGGGCTGGCCGGGATCGGGCTCTAGCTTTGCCAATTCATCGGCAAGCACCCGACGATCGATGATCGCGCGGCGGTTGGGCAGGGAATCCATGCGGGCTGGCATGGGAGGAGAGATAGGGGGTTGGGGCGCGGGTGGCCAGCAAGCGTTTTTTGGATGCGTCCCAACCCACCCGCACCGTCACCCCGGACTTGTTCCGGGGTCCACTAAGCCACTTGCGCTTCGTTGAGGTGTCAGGTGTTGCACTTGCAGCGCGGTGGACCCCGGAACAAGTCCGGGGTGACGAGAGAGGTAAACTTCAAAATTCTCCCCACCCGGAGGAGGTGGACCATGCGAAGCATGGTCGAGGGGTAGGCCACACGCGTTGCGCTTCGTGGCAACCCCCCTCCGTCAGCACTTCGTGCTGCCACCTCCCCGCTGGGGGAGGATTTCGACTTACGCGTCGGCAGCCTTTGCCACGCCTACCAATGCAGGCCGCAACAACCGGTCGCCGATCATGTAACCGGCCTGAATTTCCTGAACGACCGTCCCCGGCGCGACATCCTTGGTCGGCACCTCGAACATCGCCTGATGCCAATTGGGGTTGAGCGTCTCGCCCGCCGTCTCGATCTTCTTGATATTGTGGCGCGCAAACACGCTTTCGATCTCACGCCCAGTGGCTTCCAGACCGGTGACCAGCCCCTTCATCTTGTCGTCGTCGCGCAGTTCCTGCGGGATCACCGACAATGCACGGCTCAGATTGTCGGCGACCGACAGGATGTCGCGTGCGAACCCGGTCGCGGCATAGGCGCGTGCGTCCTGCGCTTCCTTCTCCGCCCGACGGCGGACATTTTGCGTCTCTGCCTTGGAATAGAGCAAGGCCGCATCGGCCTCGGCCAGCTTCGCCTCCAGCTCGGCCAGCCGGTCATGCTCGGCCAGTTCGGGGGCCTCGGCTGCGGTTTCCTCGCGCAGGTCGGTATCCAGCGGCGCTTCGCCTGCGCCGTTCTTCGTTTCGTCGGTCATGTTGCCCTGTTCTTGTGCATGAAAATGTCAAACCAGCAGACGCGCGAGCGTCGCTGCGGTGAAATCAACCATGGGCACGACGCGCGCATAGTTCAACCGTGTCGGGCCGATCACGCCGACTACGCCGACCACTCGCCCGTCGAGCGCGCGCACCGGTTTTGCGATCACCGAAGACCCGGACAGCGCGAACAACTTGTTCTCCGATCCGATGAAGATCCGCGTCGCGTCGCCGTCCTTGGCGCTGTCGAGCAGCCGGGCGATCTCCTCCTTGCCCTCCAGCTCGTCGAGCAACTGGCGCACGCGTTCGAGATCCTCGGTCGCGGTGGCATCGACCAGCCGCGCCTGACCGCGCACGATCAACACCGGGCGGTCGTCGCCATCCGCCGACCACACCGCCAACCCGCGTTCGACCAGCGTGTGCGCTGCCGAATCGAGTTCGGCCCGCTCGCGCCGGATTTCAGCCTCGATCCGCGCACGCGCGGTGCTCAGCGTCTGACCCGCCAGCGTCGCGGACAGATAATTGGCGGCTTCGTTGAGCGCAGACGGAGTCATCCCCAGCGGCAGATCGACGACGCGATTCTCGACCGATCCGTCCGCCCCGACCAGCACCGCAATCGCCTTGTCGTCCGGCAGCGCGACGAAGCCGACCTGCTTCAACACCGGCTCGCGCTTCGCCACCAGCACCAGCCCGGCACAGGCCGAAAGACCGGACAGTGCCGCGGTGGTGTTGGCAATCGCCGCCTCCACCGGGCCATGTTCGCCCGCGCCTGCGGAAATCGCCGCGCGTTCCTCCGCGGTCGGCTCCATCGAATGCATCATGCCATCGACGAACAGCCGCAGACCCGTCTCGGTCGGCATCCGCCCCGCACTGGTATGGGGTGCGGCGAGCAACCCCAGTTCCTCCAGATCCTGCATCACATTGCGGATCGAGGCCGGGGACAGGTTGACGCCCGCCACCTTCGATATCGTGCGCGAGCCCACGGGCACGCCGGTATCCAGATAGGATTCGACCACCACCCGGAACACGTCGCGTGCCCGGTCGGTCATCTCGGTGATCGGTTGGCTCATCGGGCTGAATTTAGGGAGCCCTGTCTCATTGCTCAACGCTTTCCGATGTAGGCAGCGATCGGCAGCATTTCCGGCGCGGACTTCAGCACACCCGCCACCCGATCCGCCTCGGCGCTGCGGCATCCAAGATACAGCCGCAAATTCTGGTCTGCTGCGCCGGTGTTGCTCGCCCAGCGCACGGTGATGCTGGGCATGTCGGTCGGCGCATTGCCGCAATCGGGCTCACCATGACTGATGTTGCGGTCGCCCTCGCGCGGCCGCACCGCCGCCAGATGCTCGGCGAAGCGACGATAGGTTGCGGGGGCAATGCGGAACGACTGGGTGCCAGTCGTCGCGACATGCTGCTTACCCTCGAACACGCCCTCGCCTTCCGGCATAACCGTGACGCTATAAACCGGGCATGTCCCGAAACACGGTTCGGTGGAATAGGTGATCGATTCGCGTTCGATCGCGATCGGCGCCCCATCCGGCGCGGCATCGGTCATGGTGCACGCGGTCGCCGACAGGGCGGCCAGGGCGACGGCAAAACGGTACGGCATGAAATTCCTTCCCTCGGGCCGGACTGGCGCACAGCCGCCCGGCGGTCTATCGGCGGGACAACGAACCAGGAGACGAAAATATGCGCCCATCCGGCCGCGCCCCCGACGAAATGCGTGAAATCACGATCCAACCCGCCTTCACGCGCCACGCCGAAGGATCGGTGCTGATCGGATTCGGCGATACCAAGGTACTGGTCACCGCCAGCGTCGAAGAACGCCTGCCGCCCTGGTTGCGCGGTAAGGGCGAAGGCTGGGTTACCGCCGAATACGGCATGTTGCCGCGCGCTACCCATACCCGCGGCAACCGCGAAGCTGCTAAGGGCAAGCAGTCGGGGCGCACCCAAGAAATCCAGCGGTTGATCGGGCGGTCTTTGCGCGCCGTCACCGACCTCAAACTGCTCGGCGAGCGCCAGATCACGCTCGATTGCGACGTGATCCAGGCCGATGGCGGCACCCGCACTGCCGCGATTTCCGGCGCGTGGGTCGCACTGCGCCTGGCGGTCGACAAGCTGATGGCAGAGGGAAAGCTGACGACGGACCCGATCCTGGGCAAGGTCGCCGCCGTCTCCTGTGGCATCTATAACGGCACGCCCGTCCTCGACCTCGATTACCCAGAGGATTCAAATGCCGACGCCGACGCCAATTTCGTCCTGATCGAAGGCGGCAAGATCGCCGAGCTTCAGGCGACCGCAGAGGGCGCGTGCTATGACGAGGAGGAACTGCTCCGCCTGCTCCGCCTCGCTCGCATCGGTTGCGACCGCATCTTCGCCGCGCAGGCAAAGGCCGCAGGCAAATGAGCGGCCCCGACGAAGGCATTGGCGGCGACGCCCCCCAGGCGATCCGCAAGCTCGTGCCGGGCAAGCTGGTCATCGCCAGCCACAATCCGGGCAAGGTCCGCGAAATCCGCGACCTGCTCGGCCCCTACGGCATCGAACCCGTCTCGGCCGCCGAACTCGACCTGCCCGAGCCTGAGGAAACCGGCACCACCTTCGTCGCCAATGCTGAGCTAAAGGCGATGCAGGCCGCCGACCTGTCCGGCCTCCCTGCGCTTGCCGACGATAGCGGTCTGGCGGTCGAGGCGCTGAACGGCGAACCGGGCATTTTCTCGGCGCGCTGGGCCGGCGAATCGAAGGATTTCGCGGTGGCGATGCGACTGGTCGAGGATCGCCTGACCGCGCTCGGCCCCGACGTGTCGCGCGACGCGCACTTCGTCTGCGCGCTGTCGCTCGCCTGGCCCGACGGCCATACCGAGACATTCGAGGGCCGTGTCGACGGCACGCTCGTGTGGCCCCCACGCGGCGACCGCGGCTTCGGCTATGACGCGATGTTCCTGCCGCTCGACAGCGAAACGACCTTCGGCGAGATGAACCCGGCGGCGAAGCACGCGATCAGCCACCGGGCGGACGCGTTCGCGCAGCTGGTGGACGCGGTGCTGTGATGTCGGCTTCCGACAAAACGGGTCATGGCATGTCGTTCACGCGCCTGCTCGTCCCGACCTATATCCAGATGCTTGGGCGGCTCTCCGCCTGGCTGGAAAAGGCGCAGGCGCAACGCCCGGATGACGCCGAAGCCCTGCTTTCGGCGCGGCTCGCACCCGACATGTTCCCGCTGGCGACGCAGATCCGTTTCGCGTGCAGGCAGGCGCAAGAAGCGGTGTTCCGCCTGAAGGGAGAAGCGTTTCCCGAATCGTCGAACATCTTGCTGGAAGAAGGGCGGAACGCGGGCGACCATCCCGGATCGATCGCAGACGCGCAGGCGAGGATTGCCGAGACGATCGACCTGCTCAACGCGCTGTCGGCGACGGCGCTCGATATCGAACCCGAAACCGCGATCGCGCACGCGTTACCTGCCGGCATCACCTTCGATCTGACCACCGAACAATTTGCCCGCGATTGGGCGCTGCCCCAATTCTATTTCCACGTGATGACCGCCTATGCGATTCTGCGTGCAGGCGGCACCGAACTCGGCAAAACCGATTATGTCGCACACATGCTGCCTTATGTGCGACCGGGCACAATGCCGGGGGCCTGATCGGCGGCAGTGACCGCGTTACGGCAACGCCCGCTGGCCGACGACATTCCCAGTCGGGAGGTAACGGCACACCAGAAAGTCGTCCCGCCGGTTGCTCGCCATCGCGCAGCCCACTTCGCGGGTGCCCGACCATATGATCTGGGTATAATGGCCGACATCGCGGTAATCGCCGGTGGTGCTGGCGTTGGGCATCGGGCGGTTCACGAAGACGCGCTTCTCGTCGATCCAGTGCCCGGCCATCTCGTGATAGCGGTATGCACCGCGCGTCCCCATCCATAGATTCTCGCCTTGATTGGGGTTGCCGCGTGGCTGCGGTGCGTGTTCGAAGCGCCCGGTACGCGCCAGTTCGCGCGCATAGGCCAGCGCATCGGTGGCAAGCGCATCGCTCCACGTCAGCACCGGCTGGCGCACCTCAGCCCGGGTCGCATTGTGCATCGTCAGCATATTGCGCTTCAGCCGCGGCTCGCCGCGCGGCGCGGTGCCCGCAAAGGGTCGCTCCTCTACAATGCGCGGCGGGGGCGACGCGCTTTGCTGCCCGCACGCCGCCAGCAACAGACACAGCAACATGGACGCTCGCTTTTGCATGGACACCGCCCCTGCCCTATGGCGCGCGCGATGAACACCGCACGAACGCCGCTGGCACTCTATATCCACTGGCCGTTCTGCGTGTCCAAATGCCCCTATTGCGATTTCAACAGCCATGTCCGCGAGAGCGTGGACCAGGATGCGTGGCGCAGCGCGATGCTGGCCGACCTCCACTACGAAGCCGATCTGCTACCGGGGCGCGAAGTCACCTCGATCTTCTTTGGTGGCGGAACGCCGTCGCTGATGCCGCCCGCGACGGTCGCAGCACTGATCGAGGCGGCGGATGCGCGATGGGGCCTGAGCGAAGGATGCGAGATCACGCTGGAGGCCAATCCGTCCTCGGTCGAGGCCGCGCGCTTCGGCGACATCGCGAAGGCGGGCGTCAACCGCGTTTCACTGGGGTTGCAGGCGCTCGATAACGATGCGCTCGCCTTTCTGGGCCGCGCGCATGACGTGGACGAGGGGCTGGCCGCGCTCGACACCGCGCAGGCCGCATTCGAGCGCGTGTCGTTCGACCTGATCTATGCGCGTCCCGGCCAGAACCTTGCCGAATGGGACGCAGAGCTCGCCCGCGCGCTGCGCTTCGGGACCGAACATCTGTCGCTCTATCAGCTCACCATCGAGCCCGGAACGCGCTTTGCGACACTGGCGGCAAAGGGCGAATTGACGCTCCCCGATGAAAATATCGCGGCCGAACTCTACGAACATACTCGCGCGGTGGCGGCGTCGGCGGGATTGCCCGCTTACGAGGTGTCGAACCACGCCCGGCCGGGCGCGGAAAGCCGCCACAACCTGACCTATTGGCGGTATCAGGACTATGCCGGAATCGGACCCGGCGCGCACGGACGGCGCACGGCGCATGAGACGGCGCGGCACAAGAAGCCCGAAAACTGGTTGAACGCGGTGACGCGCAACGGTCATGGCGCACAGATCGACCAGCCATTGTCGCCGCGCAATCGCGCGACCGAGGCGCTGGTGATGGGGTTGCGGCTGGACGAGGGACTCGACCTCGCTCGCGTGGCGGAATTGGGCGACGCGGAGATCGAGGCGCTGATTGACCACGGCCAGCTAGCGATGCTGGAGCGCGAGGGCCTGGCGGTGCGCGACGGATCACGCCTTGCGATCACCGAACGCGGGATGCCGGTGCTGGAGGCGATATTGCGCGCGCTGGTACGGGGTGA